>NZ_JPRH01000004.1 GCF_000737705.1 Chryseobacterium soli
GAATAATGGATATGAATTTAAATTTTATTTTCCAAAGTATAAAGATGAAAAAACCAGAGTGGAATTTAATTATATGACAAAAAATAATAATACTATTGAAGATAAAAGGATCGATTGTAAAACCGAAAATGGTTATTACATATGTTTTATTCCTGGGGAAAAAAAAGAAAAATCAATTGCAGGGGTTGCAACATTTTTTTCCGAAAGTGAAAATAAAAAAGAAACAACTTTTTCATCTGTAAGTATGTTTGTTAATAATTAAAGTTCCACCGCTCTGCGAAGTTTGTAACTTCGTAGCAGATAATAAAAAACCACCGCTTCGCAAAGTCTGTGACTTTGAGCTGATAACAATAAACCACTGCAATTGCGGTGGTTTTATTGTCTCCCAATGCTTGAAAATAAATCAATAAAAACACAATAATTGATAAATCTGCAACATAAAGGTATATACTCTATTATTCTATACTTACTAGATATAGATCTACATCTACATACTACTAATAGCTATCTGATTGATTACTAAAATGCTGTTTTTATTTTTTTCAATAAAAATTGCAGTCATTTTTAATAGAAAAGTTTGGATATCCTAATTTAGCGTCCAGTTAAAGTTAAGCATAAAACCTTAATTTTAACTTATGAAACGAGAGCGAAAAATCTACGATCCAGCTTTTAAAACCAAAGCCGTTCAATTAAGTAATGAGCGAACTAATATCTCGGAACTCGCACGAGAACTCGGAATTGCAGTCACATTACTCTATAAATGGCGTAAAGAGTACGAAGAATTTGGTGAAGGCAGCTTTCCTGGTAACGGAAATTTAAAGCATTGCTTTTGAAAGAAAATAAAAGAGCAAATAACTTCAATTTATTTTTTATCAAAACAACGCTATGGAAGCCCTAGGATTACCTTTGAATTAAATTCGTTGGAATATAGAATATCACAAATTACGGTAGCTAAATATATGAAAGAGCTGGGTTTGAGAAGTAAACTAAGTAAGAAATTTAAAGTAACAACCAATTCAAAGCACAATTATTTGGTGGTAGAAAACGTGTTGAACCGGAATTTCATTACAGAAAAACCTGCGCAAGTTTGGGTTTCTGACATCACATATATTCAAACCAGAGAAGGATTTTTGTACTTGACAACCGTTATGGATTTATACGATCGGAAAATAATTGGCTGGAGTTTAAGTGACACAATGAGTACCGAAGAAACAAGTCTTGCAGCTTGGAAAATGGCTGTCAAAAACAGGAAAATAGCTGATGGATTAATTTTCCATTCTGATCGAGGTGTACAATATGCAAGTAAGAAATTTGCGAATACCGTTGAATTTTATGGTGTTACAAGAAGTATGAGTCGCAAAGGAAATTGCTGGGATAATGCCGTGGCTGAGAGCTTTTTCAAATCACTAAAAACGGAACTCATTTATGGCAACAAGCTCATTACAAAAGAAAAAATGAAACTGGAAATCTTTGAATACATCGAAGTCTGGTACAATAAAAAAAGACGTCACAGCTCACTAAACTACAAGACAATAGAAGAGTTTAACAAGCAAAATAGAATCTATAAAAATGTAGCTTAACTTGTACTGGACTTTTTATTTGCATATCCAAAATTTTATTGATCCTGATGGTCGTGGGGCAGAAAGTACTCATACAGATAAATTTGGAAATGTAGTAAAGGTTATAGAAGACGGAGATTTAGGGGTCTATCGTCATAATAGTAATGCTAAAGAAACCCAACAGGAGCTTAATCAAAAATATTCAAAAGATAATACTTCGGGAGGTGGTGAGAAAATGGGAAGAACACTTGTTTGGAATTCATTTACTCAGTTTGATGGAGATAAAACACCAGCAGGTAAAATAAATTTTGGATCTTTCCAGGCAAGAGATTGGCTTAATAATTTTAGTAATGATGTTTCTAACGATACTGAAGCCAATGGAGGATTTGTGGCACGGATGAATTATGCATGGAATGGTGGCGGTGGTGATAAGTATGATTATAAGACTCAAAATGGCGGCGGGTTATACGCAGGTTCACAAATAGCAGACGGGGTATACGTTTCAGCAAGAGATGTCGGAAATTTTGCAGCAGGCAGAGCGGCTGCAATAACAGGACAAAATAAAATGGATTTCATGCTGAATGCAGGAGGTTTTAACATATCAGGTAATAGTAAAATGGGGCTTATATTTAACAATTCACACTGGAAAAGCAAAGCTCAGGAGCGAGGTTTTCCAGCTTACGGAGAACATTTTAACTCCAATTTATTTCAGCGTTTAGGTTATGAAAATGTAACGACAGCTGAAGGGATGATCAAAAAAAGTAAAATAATATGGGGGGACAAAAAATAAAAAGTATCTATCTGTTTTTACCATTATTGCTATCACTTATAGGATGTGGAAATTCCAATTTTGATAAATTGGAAGGCACCGGTTTTTCTTATCAAATAAGTGCAGGCAAAACAGATATAGTGCGTGTTAGATATACTACTGATGAAGGAGCACCTACAATTCAGCGTTTTGATACAAAAGGAAACCTTAAAGAAAAAGTTACTATTACTCCTTATAGTGGGTTAGGAATGACCGCAATGAAGAATGACACCATACAAATGACTTATATTATTGGACAGAGTGACCTTAATATGTTTTTACCTTGGTTCGAGAGAAACAAATATATTAATCCTAGTCGAATAGGCAATTATTCTATTCGCTATAACTACGAAATACAAAATGAATATAATATAGATCAAGATTCAGTACAGGTAGATTCATTGTATATTAATAAGCGCACACAAATTATGTCTTTGTTTTTAAAACAAAAATTAATTGCTAAAAAACCGATGTACTTATTTAGAGTTAAGTCTTCTGAAATAACACTTTATGATCCGGTAAGTAAATCGCATACACCGTATACATTTGCAGACAATAAGAATATTGTTGAGGAGTATTTTAAAAAAGTTCTTGCTTTGTATTAATCGTTAATATATATAAAAGTCATCAAATTGATGACTTTTATATACTTTAATTTAAAGAAACAACTTCTGAGATCATTGAGGAAAACTACTATTACCCGTTTGGATTAAAGTAAGAAAAGTATAACCAATTTTCAGGAAATCCAGCATATCAATACAAGTATAACGGTAAGGAATTGCAAGAGACTGGTTTTTAATCGTTTAAATGGAGAAACTATATGCCAGATGTAGGACGATTCTTTAATATAGATCCTCTTGCGGAAAAATATCAGTATAATTCTACTTATGCGTTTCAGGAAAATAAAATGGGTTTGGGTAAAGAATTAGAAGGAGCTGAATTATTGGAGGAAAGAGGTTTAATAACATCAACAGGTATGACAGAATATGATGTGTATACAAGGGAGCCACTACCTGATTATATGTCATATTTAAATTATAAAACTTCGACTCCTGATCCTGATTTAATGACTGCCGAAACGTATCCTACGAATTCGGCTGCAAAAGGAGCGGAAAATTCTTCTTCATTTAAAGGGGTAATAGGTGTTGTCGAATTATATAATGTTGTAAATAAGGGAATCGAAGGAGTGAAAGGGATGATTGCAACGGACAAAAATGTAAAAGCAGTTAATTATATGGGAAAATTAACAGATCAATTTAATATAATGAAAAGAGCCCAAGGTGTCGTAAATAAAGCAGATTTGAAACTTGATAATAAGAGGAAAACAGAAGTAAGCAATTATATATTCGATGGTTCTCTACCAAAAGATATTAATAAAAGAAATAATTCGATAGTTAATTTAGTTTCAAAATCTAATATTGTCAGTACTGCAAATTCAGTAATGCGGAAAAATGGAATAATTGTTCGTAATAGCCCTGAAGTGCAGAAAAGAAAAGAACTTGAACAGGAAAGGATGGATCGTCAAAAAAAACAACAAAACGGAGGACAATGAGAATAAAAATATTATTAGTATTGCTAGGGGTTATCTTAATATCCTGCAATACCAATTCTTCAGCTGAAAGAAAAATAAAAAAAACAGTTACGAGTTTTTTAGATGCTGTAGAAAGAGATAAACCAAATGAGTGTGTGAATTTAATTCATGATGGGAGTGGTTCATATGGAGGAATCCATATGGATGTATCTTTTCTCTATAAGCATTACAAAAAAATAAATTCAGAAGTAGATTTAAAAAAAAACATCAAAGTAAAGGATACTATTTATGTAGGTGCTAAAATGAAATATGTTCAGTATAGGATTAAGAATAGTAATCCAAATTATTTACAGAAACCATTAATTATTACTTTTATATTTTATGATCAGGTAGGATATGATAAAATTTTTAATTCAAGTTTTTTAGACAATAATATGCTAAATTGGGAATAAAAGGATGAGAATAAAAATATTACTATTAGGTGCTATCTTAATATCCTGTAATACCAAGATTTCAGCTGAAAGAAAAATAAAACAAACGGTAACTGAATTTTTAAGTGCTGTAGAAAAAGATGATGGGAGTAAGTACAAATCATTAATCTATAAAAGTGAAGAGTACCCTGGTGTAATATCTATGGAAAAGCATTTTTTACAAAAAAATTAATGCTATAGTTAATTTAAAGGAAAATATAAAGATAAAAGATACTATTTATAATACAGCAAAACGGAAATATGTCCAATATTATATTAAGAATAGTAATCCAAATTATCTCCAGAAACCATTAATCATTACTTTTATATTTTATGACCAAGCAGGATATGATAAAATATATAATCCTGGCATTTTAAAAAATATGTTAGATTGGGAATAAATTCCCTGCTCCTGCACGATTGTATCGTGTGGTGAAGTAATAATAACAAAACCACCGCTCAATAGCGGTGGTTTTGTATGTTCCAATTATTGATATGATTTTATTTGCTACACCGCTTTATTTTGAATTAAAAGCAAAGAAGTTTACCGAGTTACTTCTACACTTCGAGGTTTTAATATTTAATATAAGTGGCTCAACATATATGAAAATGGCAGGAGCTTATCAAAAAGGATTATTGAGCTCGCCACATGCAATTCTTAATTATAATCTTATTGGTAGTGTATTATTCTTTGGTAATAGTTACGGTCCAGCACCATATTATGGCGAAGAGCCATATTCTGGACGGAGAATTTTGGAAGGTATAAAAGCTGGTGAAAAAGAAAACAATAAATATTATGAAAAATTATCTTTATATAACATCATTATTTTTAAGTATAATATCTTGTAGTAATGATTTAGGAAGTCAGCAATTAAATCAAAGTGAAATAGTTTCCAGCAAAGGAGAAAGAATATATATATCGACAATTAACTTAGGTGTTACTGGTGATAAACAATTTACAATAGTGACAAATAAAAAGATAATATATGTAAAAGATTTTGATAAAACGAATAGTTTAAAAGGTCTAGATCCTTTTATATATAGTTTTTCTAATGATACATTGAATTTCTATTTTAGAAATTCTGTTAGATATAAAATTCCATTTAACACTGAATCAATAAAAGTTGATTATTTTGAATTGAATAATGCTGATTATATAGAATTGTATAAAAAAACTTTTGAAAATAAGCTGTATCATTCAGTACCTAATCATAATAATTCAGATGGCTATCCTAATATGCCAAAGCCTCCTAAAGAAAATTCCAAATAGACAAAAACCACTGCAATCCGCAGTGGTTTTTAGTACGATCGAAATACAAATTTCTGTTGTAACTGATCATTTGATAGAATAAAAAGAGTTGATTTTGCTTGTCATTCTACTAAACTGCTTTGTAATAGATTAACACTGATTATTGTTACGATAGAATTCCATTTTATTAATTTGGTGTAAATCAATCGCATCATGAATAAACCAACAGCAATAACCACAGCTCAAAAGCTATGGTTATTTTATGAAATTAACATTACATATTTCATTTACCTGTCAATCAAAATCTTTCTGGCTACCGTTTGGTTATTTGCTTTTAAAACACCAATGTAAGCTCCGTTTGGGAGACCTGAAATGTCAATTTTTGTGATGTCAGCCGTTCTTAATAGGGTATTTCCAAAGAGGTTGGTAATTTCAAAGCTGAACTTTTTTATGGCCGGATCCGGTAGCTCAATATTGAGAAAATCTTTTGCTGGATTAGGATAGATATGTACTGTTTCAAGAGAATTTTCTGAAAGAGCTTCTCTATTTGCCGACGTGCTTGTAGAGGCAACTGCAAAATGCTGTAAGGCTCCTACAGAGGCTTTCCCTATTTTAAAAATATAGACAGGATCTGTATTGGCAAAAGTATCGCTGGTGGAGTGGGGATAGGGGCTTCTTATTTTTTCAAAGAAACCTGTAATCACTTCTCCTTTCTGTTCAAAAGGGATATAATCGGTACTTTCTGCAGGGTCTACTGCTGTTTGTAGCGGGGAATACAGGGCTGTACAGTTTCTCAGCTGTTGTGTTACGGCAGCAGATGCTGCGTTATTACTTGATAGTCCGCCCTGATCTTCATCACAGAAAACCGTATTGTTATTATTTCCCATAACACCACCTACCTGATCCAGATTAAAAACCAGTTTAATATCCAGCACGCGGGTTGTTCCCTGATACGCAATATTATTGGCATAATGACGGCTTCCCCTTAAACCTTGCTCTTCACCGGAAAAGTGGATGAATTTTATAGAATACTCCGTAGGAACATTTCTTAAAATTCTTGCTGCTTCCAGAATAATAGAAGTTCCGCTTCCGTTGTCGTTTACTCCCGGGCCATTAAGACTGTCGAAATGTCCGCAGATGATCACATATTTGTTGGGATAAACTGTTCCGGTTTTAGTGATCACCAGATTTTTGGAACTTGTACTTCCGAAAGTAAAAGGATCTTCTACAATCTGGCTTGCTGTATATCCATAAGAAAGATACTTGTTTTTAAGCCAGTTTAAAGCATTCGCATTATTCGTGGAACCTGTTGTTTTGATCCCCAGATTGGAGAACTCCTGAAGGTTGGTCGTAATATTGGTTTGAGTAACCATATTAGCCCTGTTTTGATACGCCTGAATAAAAGATTGGGCGGCGATGCTTTGCATCCCTAATGATGAAAGCATGAATAAAGTGATTTTTTTCATGGTATTTATTTTGTAATGGTGATCGTAAATATAATAATAAATCCCAAGTTGTTGACTTGGGATGAGTAATAATTATGTTAGTTCGGTTATTTTTCGATAATAATCTTTCTAGTGATGCTGTTCTTATCCGTTTTTATGGTCACAAGATACGTTCCGTTGACAAATTTTGAAGCGTTTATTTTTTTCTGATTTTCAACATTCACGATTGAGCGTCCAGACATATCATTGATTTCAACGGCAAAATGCTTGATCTCTTTTGGCAGATCAATCGTAAGCATATCTTTCGCAGGATTAGGATAAACCTTTACAGATTCTAATGGATGGGAAGTAACATCATTCACCGCTAATAAAGTAGTTGAAGCCACTGCAAAATGCTGTAATGCTCCAACCGCCGCTTTTCCCACATTGTATACATAAGTAGGATCTACATTGGCGAAAGTATCATTTACAGTATGTTCATTGTTACTTCTGGTATATTCATAAAATCCGGTGATAATATCTCCGTTTTGCTCAAAAGGAATATAGTCTGATGCATAGGCATTCGAAATAAAAGTTTGCAGCGGAGAATATAGGGTAGTACAGGTTGCCAGCTGCTGCGTAATGGTATTGGATGCTGCATTGTTTCCAGTCTGTCCCGAAATATCTCTTTCACAGGTAATGGTATTGTTTACATTTCCTATTTTGCCGCCTACCTGGTCAATATTAAATACAAGTTTTATGTTCAGTGCCCGCACTCCATTTTGAAAAGCCACATTATCCGCATAATGATAGCTGCCAAGAAGACCCTGCTCTTCACCGGAAAAATGGATGAACTTAATAGAATATTCTGTAGGAATATCTTTCAAAATTCTGGCTGCCTCCAGCAAAATAGAAGTTCCGCTTCCGTTATCACTTACTCCGGGGCCTACAATGGTGTCATAATGCCCGCAGATAATAACATATTGGTCCGGATAAACCGTTCCTGTTTTCGTAATGATTAAGTTTTTAGAATTAACCGTATTTCCCTGGCTCGTATAACTGAAAGGATCTTCCGTAATCTGGCTTGCTGAATATCCATAAGATTGATATTTCGCTTTAAGCCAGTTCAGAGCATCGGTATTAGCAGGAGAACCGGTAGTTTTCACACCAAGATCACTAAACCCCTGAAGATTGGCTGTAATATTGGCTTGAGTAACCTGGTCCGCCCTGTTTTTATAGGCCTGGATAAAAGTTTGTGCCTGAAGGCTGTAAGTTGATAATGAAAATAGAAGAAAAGCAGTTAATTTTTTCACTTTTTTAATAAAGTTTTATAGAGTCAATAATTCAGCAAATGTAGATAATAAAAAAATCCCGAGCAAAAAACCCGGGATTATATTGATAACAAAAAATTGTACATTATTTTACTTGATCTACAACAGCTCTGAAAGCTTCAGGGTGATTCATTGCTAAATCTGCTAAAACTTTTCTGTTAAGTTCGATGTTGTTCTTTTTAAGAGCTCCCATAAACTGAGAGTAAGACATTCCATGCTCTCTAGCTCCTGCGTTGATACGCATGATCCAAAGTGATCTGAAGTTTCTCTTTTTCTCTTTTCTACCACGGTAAGCATATTGCATTGCTTTTTCCACGGCATTTTTAGCTACAGTCCAAACGTTCTTTCTTCTACCGAAAAAACCTTTAGCTTGCTTAATAATTTTTTTTCTGCGAGCTCTTGAAGCTACGGCATTTACTGATCTAGGCATAATTTAAATTGTTTTTTTGAAAAGGGCGGTAAACTGTTTCATTACACTTATCTGCACCGTTTCAGGGTTAAAATTGTTGAATTTTTAATTCTTATAAACCGAATAATGGATTATAAAAACTACTTAATTGCTAATTGACGTTTAACGCTTTTTTCGTCCACTTTTGCAACATAAGAAGTTTGCGTAAGATTTCTCTTTTGCTTAGTTTCTTTCTTTGTCAAAATGTGGCTTTTGAAAGCATTTTTTCTTTTAATCTTACCGGTTCCGGTAAGTTTAAAACGCTTTTTAGCACCTGATTTCGTTTTTAATTTTGGCATTGTTTTGCTTTTTTATGTTTTTGTTATCAATATCTGTTTGGTTTCCTAGAAGTTTAGGAATAATAGGGTGCAAAGATACAAAAAAAACATTAATCTTTTCCCTGCAACACAAGACTTTCTGAGAACTGATCATTTTTGAAAAAAATAGAGTTATGTTATGGTCTATTTTGAACGATCTTATTTGAATCTGTTTTCAAAAAAATAGTTAATTGAAATAATAAAAATACATTGTTGTATTTCCGTTCAATAAAGTGATAGTAGGGTAGAATCAGATATTTTACATTTCAGAAAATTTTCAAATAGTTGCTTTTTATCCTTGCAGATCAAGCCGATTGAGCAGATTATTCAGTTCTAAATTTAAAGAGTATAGCAATTAATTCTCCGAAGCGATATAGTAAGCGTATACGTATTTCTCTTATCATTCTATGTTATAAAGATCTGCGTAATTCGTTTAATCTGTGAGAACATCAATGGCAAAGCAAGATACCCTGAAATAAAAAAGCAGCAGGCAAAATGCGCGCTGCTTTATATGAGTATATAGAGTTAATTATGATTTGAAGAACTCCAACAGATCTTTATTAATCGTTGCAGCTTCTGTAGTCGGCATCCCGTGAGGAAATCCCGGATACGTAATTAATTTTCCGTTTTTAACAAGTTTAGCAGCCACTACACCAGTAATTTCATACGGAACAATCTGATCATCTTCACCATGCAGCACCAATACAGGAACGTCTACACTTTTAAGATCTTCTGTGAAATCGGTTTCAGAAAAAGCCTTTATACAGTCGTAATGAGCCTTGATTGATCCCATCATTCCCTGCCTCCACCAGTTTCTTCTAATCCCTTCGGATTCTTTGGCACCTTCTCTGTTATATCCGTAAAAAGCTAAAGAAAAATCTACAAAATATTGCTGTCTGTTGTTCGCTGTATTCTCACGGATTTCATCAAAAATAGACATAGGAACACCATTCGGGTTATTTTCTGTTTTAACCATTATTGGGGTAACAGCACTGATCAAAACGGCTTTAGCAGCTCTACCTTTGCTGTATTGTGCCACATAACGAATAACTTCACCACCGCCTGTAGAATGTCCTACATGGATAACATCTTTTAAATCCAGTGCTGTAACGATTTCTGCAACATCTGATGCATACGTATCCATATTATGTCCGTCAGCAGTTTGTGTAGATCTTCCATGACCCCTTCTGTCGTGAGCAATGACCCTGTAACCCTGCTCTAAGAAGAATAACATCTGAGCATCCCAATCGTCGCTGGATAATGGCCATCCGTGATGAAAGAATACGGGTTGTCCTTTTCCCCAATCTTTGTAATAAATCTCTGTTCCGTCTTGTAATGTAAGTGTACTCATTGTTTGTTTTTTATGATTAATAAATTAATAGTGTATTTTATTTTTGTATTCACAAATGTAGATGTAAAATATTCACAATACATTGATCTAAGATAATATATTGATTACAAAATAAAGGCAACGGATTGCATTATTAACACTAATGTAATGAAAGAGTTGAAGAATCTGCTATCTTATATAATTAGAATATAGCTGATAACAGGGATTGTTTTATTCTTCGTTTATTTATAATATTGACTAGTATAATGAATAAAATTTCTTTATTATTTACAAACAGGAATGTTTCAAACTTCCGGATTGCGTATTTTAAGATCCGGCATCTAAGAAATGAAAAGAAATTGCAGAAATGGAAATCTTTCACTGAACAGCATAGCTCCGAAATAGATTAGCAGGTATTTCCTATATTTACGTTTTTACTATAATACAATTTAATAGAGTTAAGGGTTTGATGCACAGGTTTTTATTTATATTTGCTTTACTTGTTTTTCCTTTTTTTGCTCAGGCACAAGATGTTGTAAGCAAATTAGAGAAGGAATATAACAATGCTTCAAACAAAACAATAGAGCAATTAGACCTGGCTCCAAAATACGCTAAAGCATTATTTTTACATAATTTAAAATCAAAATCCTACCAGATTTTAGAAACCAGCATTCCCATTGCAGCAAGACAAACTGATGGGAAATATGCCACCATTTTGTATGCTGTTCAGGCTATGAATTATCGTCTTGATAATAAAGACGCTCTATCTTTAAAGAGTCTGGACATGGCAAAAATGTATAGTTTAAAAACAAACAGTAACGAAGCTAAAGGTTACTTTCAGTATGCAAAGGGTTGGCTTCTGATACGTAATAATAAAACGACTGATGCTGTTGCCGCCTATCTCAAAGCTATTGACTATTATGAAAATTCACCAACAACTTCCACACTGTACGGACGATACGCTACCGTAGTCAAAGAGCTGTCTACTATTTACTCTAACCTCAATGAATACCAGCTGGAAGAAAAATACAGTAAGCAGTTTCTCTTGCTGGCATCCAGACAAAATGACCCTAACCTTATCTTTGATGCATATATGCGAATGGGCTACGTATATGAACAAAAATATGGTCAGAATCCATCGGATATAGAGTTGAGAAATAAAGCAGAGCAGTATTATTTGCAGTCTATTAAGACTTTCAACAAAAATAAAGATGCAATGCTCAATAAGACTAATCTTTCTTATGCAGTCATCAATTTAGCCAATTTGTATACTGGTTTTGATAAAGATAAGGCGATGCAGTATGCCCGCCTAGCCAACAGCGTGAGCCTTGAAAACGGTGATGCCATTCATATCGCTTCATCATTTGGGATTTTGGCGGAGTTGGCAATGCAGGATAAAGACTATGATTTAGCAAAGTCTTACTTTCTGAAAGCCTCGATGGAAATTGGAAAAAGCCCGGTTAGAGATTATAATATAGAATTATCTATTCTTGAATCTCTATCCCAAATTAGCGAACAGCAAGGCAATTACAAAGAAGCGCTGACGTACTATAAAAGTTATGTAGATAAATATAAAAGTGTTTATGACCAGGAAAAACTGGATATTACTAAAAGATTGGAATCACAGTTTGATAAAGAACGACAGGAGCAAAAGTACATAAAGCTGCAGCTGGAAAGTGATAAAAAGGCACAGCAAATTAAGTTGATCAACATCCTTCGGGCACAGCGTGAGCAGGTTTACAACAACTTAAGACTGGTGGAGGAAAATCAACGGGAACGACTTAAGTTTTCAGAACTTGAATCAGAGAAAAAAGAGCAGCAACTTCGGTTGGCAAAATTAGAAACCAAACAAAAGAACAACGACATCAGCAACTATAAAAAGCTGTTGACATTCAAGGAAAAGATCAATACTTACTACATTGTTTTTATTTTTATTTTCATTGTTTTGATCATTTTATTGCTGTATGCCTATAAGCAACGGGCAAAGTCTATGAAGCAAAGGGACGAACTGCATGCCTTAGCTATGGAAAAAGAAAAACAAAACTCTAAAATATCCACACTTACTGCATTATTGGAAGGTCAGGAGCAGGAGCGTGGCCGCTTAGCAAGGGATCTTCATGATGGGTTGGGTGGGCTGCTTTCAGGAACTAAACTTCAGCTGTCTTATTTAGACCCTTATCAATCCGAAAAAATGGAAGAAGGAATTTCAAAATCGATTAAGCAGATTGATGGCGCTGTAGAAGAGCTGAGACGTGTAGCGCATAATTTAATGCCCGATTTATTAATGAAATACGGCTTGGAAGCAGCGATTCAGGAATTTGCTTCCCGTATGTCGAACAACGCGCTAGACATTCATACCGAATTTATCAATTACACTAATTCCATATCAGAAGAAAAGCAACTGATCCTATACAGAATCATTCAGGAATTGGTCAACAACGCGATAAAACATGCCCATACTTCCGAAATTATTATTCAGATAAGTGAAGAAGAAAATGTAGTACATCTAACGGTAGAAGATAATGGTAAAGGTTTTGACCATACAAAGCTAGATGTAAGAAAAACAGCAGGTTTTCACAATATAGAATCAAGAGTCCAATTTTTAAAAGGAACGATGAACATCACCTCCGAATTGAATATTGGGACCAGTATAGAACTTCAAATTCCCATTCATTAACACATGATAAAAGTAGCCATAACAGACGATCATCCACTTCTATTAGAAGGACTGAAAAACATTTTAGGAAATAGCGATACAATAGATGTAGTAGATTGTTTTAAAAACGTTTCAGAAATGAATGCAGGTCTTGCAAAACAAGCTGTCGATATTTTGTTGTTAGACATTAATTTGGTGGATACTAACAGCATTGAACTCATAAAACCATTAAAGAAAAAGTATGAGAATCTTCAGATTATTATGCTTAGTGTTCATAACGAACTGCCTGTGATTAATAGTACTTTGTCTGAAGGTGCTTTGGGGTACATTCAAAAAAATGCTTCAGTTTCCGAAATTTTAGAAGGGATTGCCACCGTATATGCCGGTAACCAATTTTTATGCTCGCAAACCAAGTCTGTTTTAGAGAAAAAATCAGCGGATGGATTACATCAGGTTCCGAAGCTGACGAGAAGAGAAAAGGAAATTTTAGCCGAAGCGGCAAAAGGACTTACAACCAATCAAATGGCAGAAAAGCTTTTTATCAGCCCGCACACCGTAGAAAGCCACCGAAAAAATCTTATTGAAAAATTTCAAACCTCTAATCTCAGTTCAGCCATTAAACTGGCCATAGAATACGGTTTGATTATCGAATAAAAGATTTCATCCCATACAAAAAGTCCTGCTTTTATGATGTAAGCAGGACTTTTTTATATAAATCAAATAATTGGGTGTGTTATAATTAATCTTTGAATCTCAACACGGCCTGGAACAGATTTTTCTTTGCTGTTAAATCATATTCATCGTTATATACAGGCTCATACATTAATACATAAGCATTTCCTTCAAAATCGTTTAAATTGATGGGCTGATCCAAAATAATATCATAAAACCTTGTAATAGTACGCGTAGCAGTCCATTGTTTTAAGTTGCCTTTAGGATTTTTATCAAATCTATGATCTTTTGCATCGGTGTAGTACCAATACGATGGTGCCTGATCCGTCAAAAACAGTTCTTTACCCTTATTGTACAATTCCTCCGCCATACCCGTATTCTGAAACCACGGAACCTCGTGATTGTAAAGACCTGCAGCCGACGTATACACATCCTTATTCGTAGTGGCTCCAACTAAAAAGCCTTCCAGATTGACAGCGGTAATTTCAAATAGAAAAGTTGATTTTTTCAGTTCATAAACATCGTTTACAGGCTCAATTACTTTTCCGTCTTGTTTAATAACTACTTTTAATGATTGTGCAAAAGCGAGGCAATTTAATAAACAAAAAAGGAGGGTTAAACTTATTTTTTTCATGATATATCTTTAAATAATTACAGCAAATATATTAGACTTTACTTCGACAAACACTGGCTGGTTTCAGGGGTTTTTATCTTATTCTAAGCTTGCATCAATAACAATAGTGCTTTTATTTTCCTTAATTAACCTGGGTTAATTAAAAAGATCAGCCTTCAGCTTGATTTTTATGAAAGATGACTTTTGTTTTTTACCAATTGATGGAGCTGAAGTTGTAGGATAAACTACAGCATAAAAAGTTTCATTGTCTGCCCAAAAAGCTTTTGTTCCGTCAGCTACTTTGAAGTTAGTAAAGTTTACATACAGAAGATCTTCCTGAGTATGGCTTTGTTCCAGATATTGGCTGACTGTAAAATCACTTCCTGTGTCATTGTTGGAAACGATATAAGAAATTCTGTTTTTCCTGGGAAGAATTTGAGGATAGCCGCCTGTAAATAGTTGGAAATTAGCTGACGGCTTTACATTATAAAAAGAATAGTATACATCTGGAGTTTCTACTGAGTTTTCTTTGAAAACTTCTAAATTAAGGTAAGGAGATTGGCCGATATATTCATTGGATAGCACGCCATCTTCCGTAACAAGATTCTCATGTTGAATAATCACAGTTTCTTTTCCGTTGTCAGCGTATACCCAGTTATTACCTTTCAGTTGTATATGTGGATTTTTTACTAAAACTTCATTGATTCGGGTTTTAGAAGCTGTTGTAAATTCCTGCTCCGAAACTTCAACAATTGAACCGTATGTATTGAAAGACTTATTATTAAAATCGTTGGCCTTTTTAAAAGTACTGCTTCTGATTTCATAAAGATTCACACCTTTTAAAGTTAAATCAAATGCCGCTGTGAATTCCGATTTTAAAACAAAAGCTTCAATGCTGTTTGAAATGTTATTATTAATGCTGTAATGAATAGAGTAGAAGTCATCAAACTCTTCAAAGCCATAATAATTATCCAGTCTATGATAAGCGATTTTCAGATGAGCAGCATTTTTACTTGGACTTACGAAAAACTGCACAGAATCCAGCTTGGTAAATAATTGAAAGGGAACATCCTGAACATTATCTACCCCTTTTATCTTTTTGAAATCGCCAAATGTTATTCTTTTCTGTGTAACTTCAATTTCCGGTTTGTTGATTTCTGATGTTGTACTTTGTTGATTACATCCCACCAAAACAACGGCCATAGATGAGATAAAGAACTGATATGGAATTTTCATTTTCTATATTTTATTTTTCAGCCAAAGGTATCAGTATCCAAAGCTGCGGCCAAGAAAACAGCTTAATATGGAGGATAAATGGCTGAAATCAGGGATATATTGAGAGATATATTTTAGACAATTTTACAAAAGATAAATTAAGTAGTGCAAATTATTTTATATAGATGAAAAATATAATAATCAACTTTTCAGTGATGATAGCTTTGCTGGCTTCCTGTTCACCTGCTACAGAGAAAAAAGTGGACAAAAAAGCAGATTCTACAGAGGTAAAAGTAAATGCAATTCCTGCACCTAGCCCGGAAAACAATACGGTATTAAAATCATATATCCCGGTGGATCTTTCAACTTTAGTTCCTATTGATGTATTGAATACCAAAAGTACAGATGTGTATGAAAAATATGGTATAGAGTTCTCTGGTAACTGCTATTCGTGCGATTTAGCAAGCTTATCCATCACAAAGGATACAATGATATGGACTAATGTCTGCGATGAAAATGATACGTTTAAAATTGATGATTTCTCATACTCTACCGAAGGAAGCAAAACTATAGTAAAAACATCAGAAAGAACTTATATTATAACCCAAATAGATAAAGCACCCATTTATGAGCTGGTTGTAGAAGGGAAAAAGCTTGAATTAAATAATAAAAGAGTATCCAGATATTTTACCACCAAAAAAGCTCTATCTCTTTTCAAAGAGCACGACTGCGGCGATTTTGAAGGATAACTCAACTATCTATATCTTATATAGTTTACCCTGAAAAATTTAAAATAAAAAACCCTCAAAGTAATTTGAGGGTTTATATTTTAAAGTGCAGATATAATCTACTCCATTATTTTGCTGGTTTTTTAGGACTCATCATCATAATCATTCTTTTTCCTTCAAGTTTAGGAAGTTGGTCTACCTTTCCAACGTGCTCTAATTCCTGAGCCAGTTTTAGAAGTAGGATTTCTCCCTGATCTTTAAAGATAATTGAACGTCCTTTAAAAAATACGTAGGTTTTTAATTTTGAACCTTCTTCAAGAAATTTTTCAGCATGCTTTTTCTTAAAATCGTAATCGTGATCATCAGTCTGAGGTCCGAAACGGATCTCCTTTACTACCACTTTTACCTGCTTAGCTTTAAGTTCTTTCTGTTTTTTCTTTTGCTCATATAAGAACTTTTTATATTCTAATATTCTTGCAATAAACGGTTCTGCCTTATCGGAAATTACTACAAGATCCAATTCCTGCTCTGCAGCAAACTGCCTTGCTTTATCAATTGGATAAATTCCCGGCTCTACGTTATCGCCCACCAAACGAAGCTCTCTCACACGAATTTTATCGTTGATTAAGTGTAAGTCCTCTTGTACAGGACGTCTTTGTGGGCCCCTGTTGTTAAATCTTTGTGCTATTGTATTAAATTTTATTGGTTAACTTTCTATTTGAGCAATACTTATATTGCTGCTTCTTTTTTAAAATAACTGACGAAATCCTCCATCTTCATCACTCCAAGATCACCCTCTCCACGTCTACGGATAGAAATGGTGCCGTCTCTTTCTTCATTTTCTCCTATAACAAGCATGAATGGGATCTTTTTCAATTCCGCATCACGGATTTTTTTCCCGGTCTTCTCATTTCTGTCGTCAATCTGACCGCTAATATCGTGATTTTCTAAAAATTGTGAAACTTTTTTCGCATAATCTACATATTTTTCACTGATTGGTAAAATAATGAACTGATCAGGGCTCAACCACAACGGGAAATCTCCCGCAGTATTCTCAAGCAAAATAGCGATAAAACGCTCCATAGAACCGAATGGTGCTCTGTGGATCATCACCGGTCTGTGTTTCTCATTATCATTTCCGATATAGTGAAGGTCAAATCTTTCCGGTAAGTTATAATCCACCTGGATGGTTCCTAACTGCCATTTTCTTCCCAATGCATCTTTCACCATGAAGTCTAGTTTAGGACCATAAAAAGCAGCTTCACCGTATTCGATCACTGTTTTTAATCCTTTTTTCTCAGCCGCATTGATGATTGCATTTTCTGCTTTCTCCCAGTTCTCATCAGAACCGATATATTTCTCTTTGTTTTCAGGATCTCTTAAAGAAACCTGAGTCACAAAATCTTCAAATCCTAAAGATTTAAACACGTACAATGTTAAATCAATTACCTTTTCAAATTCTTCCGAAAGCTGATCAGGAGTACAGAAAAGGTGAGCATCGTCCTGAGTAAATCCACGAACTCTTGTTAAGCCGTGAAGCTCTCCACTTTGTTCATATCGGTACACCGTTCCGAATTCTGCATATCTTTTCGGTAAATCCCTGTAGCTCCATTGTGAAGTTTTGTAGATTTCACAGTGGTGAGGACAGTTCATTGGTTTCAGCAAGAATTCTTCTCCTTCATTCGGAGTTTTGATCGGCTGGAAGCTGTCTGCTCCATATTTATCCCAGTGTCCGGAAGTTACGTATAATTCTTTAGACCCGATATGTGGGGACATTACAAATTCATACCCGCCTTTTTTCTGAGCATCACTAAGGAAGTTTTCCAGTTTTCTTCTCAAAGCAGTTCCTTTTGGCAACCATAATGGAAGTCCGGCACCTACTTTTTCAGAGAAAGCGAAAATTCCCAGTTCTTTACCTAATTTTCTGTGGTCTCTTCTTTTTGCTTCTTCTAATCTTTCAAGATATTCAGTAAGATCTTTCTGTTTTGGGAAAGAAATACCATATACTCTTGTTAATTGAGGATTTTTCTCATTTCCTCTCCAGTAAGCTCCCGCTGCATTTAATATTTTCATCGCTTTCACGATTCCTGTAGTAGGAATGTGTCCCCCACGACATAAATCCGTGAAGTTATCATGAGTTACAAAAGTGATTTCTCCATCATTAAGATTAGAAATCAGTTCCACTTTGTAAGGATTGTCAGCATATGTTTTTAAAGCCTCTTCTTTAGAAACCGGATATAATGAAAACGTTGAATTTTTCTTAGCATTTTCCAATACTTTCTTTTCAATCTTTTCAAAATCCTTTTCCGATAAACTTTCGTCTCCGAAATCTACATCATAATAAAACCCGCTTTCAATCGCAGGACCTATGGTCAGCTTAGCATCAGGATAAAATTCTAAGATCGCCTGCGCCAAAAGGTGGGCAGAAGAATGCCAGAAAGCTTTCTTTCCAAGATCGTCATTCCATGTCAAAAGCTGTACCGTAGAATCCGTGGTTATAGGTGTGGTGGTTTCTACTTGTGTACCGTTTACAACTGCAGAGATGGTATTTCTAGCCAATCCCTCGCTTATAGATTTTGCCACATCTAAAGGAGTAACTGCTCCTTCAAATTCTTTGACGCTATTGTCTGGAAGTGTAATTTTTATCATTGTTTACTAAGAAATTTTAAGTTGCAAAAATACGCATTTTTTATTTAAAATAGTATATTAACGTATATTTGAAGTAAAGAATTAATACAAAATCATGAAAAGTATCTTTGCATTTTTTGCACTCCTGTTTTTTACCCTTGCTTTTTCCCAAAAAAAGACCTCCAAATTTTCGGTTTCTTATCATAAAAATATAGAGACCTACTTCCTTGCTGAAATTCTTTCGGCAGAGCATAGAACATCAAATAAAGACTTTGAACTTTTTAAAATTAAGGAGTGTTCCGCCTATCAACCTATTGTTAAACAGGCACTGAGCAAGTACGGACATTTGAAAAATTCTAAAATCGCTCTGTTAACCGCTAAAATTAATGATACGTTATTACAGAAATACGGCATTGGAAATGATGCGATGATGAAGCCGCTTTTGTATCATAAAGAATTTCCCTTGAAAGGTTGGAACCAGGAATATGCTTTTGAGAGCAATGTACTGACCCAATCCCAAAATAAAGAAGTCACTTTTCTTATCAAAAATTACATTGCTGAGCTTGAACGTTTCTTTGATCAGGAAAAAGTAGGAGACTTCTTTAAAGAAAACAGTGATTTTTATAAAGGTGGAATGGCAGAATATGAAAGGCAGATCCCCGCTGATTTTACCTTTGCAATGGAAAAGTTTTATGGAGAAAGTTTCAATAAATATGTAGTACTTATTTCCCCTATGATGATGTGCCCTATTGATGATAATGAAGGTCGTGGAATAGGAACTGATGTGGAAAACAAATCAGGAAATAAAAGCATTTATGAAATTGCAAGTCCGTTTATGAGGGTACAAAAGCCGGGACAATTCGGCTATGATAATCAGTTTCAGGCACGATTTTTAACTATTCATGAATTTGGACACTCATTTGTCAATAAAGAAGTGTATAAGTATAAAGATCAGCTGGGAAAATTTAAAGATCTGTTTGAAAAATCAAATTTAAAAGAGGTGATGACCAAAAAAAGCGGTATCGCTGATTATCAGACCTGTGTGGTGGAACATTTGGTGAGACTGGGAGAAATTCAGACGGCAAAAATTCAGCATGATGATGAACGGGCCCGTAAACTGGAAGACTATCATCTTAAGAATTACTTTATCTTTTTGCCTCAATTAGAAGAAAAAATAAAAGAATATAACATTCATAGAGCTCAATATAAAACATTCGGAGATTTTGTTCCGGAGCTGATCAAAGTCTTTGAAAACAGCAATATAACGTTCATCAATACAGAACTTGACAGCATCCAAAAGACAAAATAATTAAAATTAAAAAATATACAGTACATTAATGAATACTATAAATATAGACTTACACTGCGACTTACTATACTATTTACTAAAAGCCAATACAAAACCTGATGATAAGGAACTCGGGTGTGGATTGCCTTATTTGCAGGAAGGAAATGTAAAACTTCAGGTAATGGCTATTTATGCAGCTACTCAGACCAATAGCACCCATGAAGGACTTGCCCAAAGTAAGTTATTTGCTGATTTGCTGGAAAATGAGAATTTTTTTCTTTTTGATCCTAAAGAAGATATTAAAAAACAGCAAGATCATCGGGTAGGAGTGCTTGCCTCTATTGAAAATGCGTCCTCGTTTTGTGAAGAAGACGGTTCATTGGATTTAGGTTTCAGAAATTTAGAAACCATCATCAACAATACAGAAAAAGTGTTCTATATAGGCATTACCCATCATTCTGAAAATCGTTTTGGTGGTGGAAATAATGCGGAAGCAGGATTAAAAGCTGACGGAAAAGTACTAATCGATTATTTATCGGATAAAAATATAGCCATTGATTTAGCCCATGCGAGTGACCAGCTTGCCTATGATATTCTGACGTATACAGATCAGAAAAATTATGCTATTCCTATTCTGGCAAGCCATTCCAACTACAGGAAAGTGTACAAGAATAACAGGAATCTTCCCGATGAACTGGCAAAAGAAATCATCCACAGAAAAGGATTGATAGGACTTAATTTCATCAAAGATTATATCGACCATCACCATCCGGAAAGGCTATACGAACATATCGAATATGGTCTCAACCTCGGCGGTGAAAACAGCATTGCATACGGCGGTGATTTTTTTCATGACAAAGACCATCCCGATCAGTCAAGATATCCTTTTTTCTTTGATGAATTTAATGATGCGACAGCTTACAATGTAATCAATGAAAGACTGACAGAGCAATTTTCAACTGAAATCATGGAAAAGATAAGCCATACCAATGCTTTGGAATTTATCAGAAGAATGTAAAGCTTTAGCGTCTTCTTTTATATTTTACTTTCCCTTTAATAATTTCAATGACATCCACATGCTGGACTTTAGATTGTACCCAGCCGTGGATGTCAATATAAAATAGCGATCTTCTGTAATATTCATTGGCCGAAAAAGCTTCCAGTTTTTTATCAAAGATTTCAAATGCTTGCTGTCTTTTATGTAAAACCAGGTTGTTTAAATTTTTGAAAAACAGAATGCTTTCAAAATGAA
The DNA here is from genome assembly GCF_000737705.1 of Chryseobacterium soli. GTDB lineage: Bacteria > Bacteroidota > Bacteroidia > Flavobacteriales > Weeksellaceae > Chryseobacterium > Chryseobacterium soli. Next base: position 21,520 of record NZ_JPRH01000004.1, read on the forward strand.
ATTCGTCCGGCTGTTTCATCTTCTGGGCAAATTTTGAAGTAGATTTAATGAATTCATCATAATCTTCATCATTTCCGGATTCATGTTTGGCCATCAAAATCAAAATTCTCGTATGGAACAGTAAATCTCCCTGTACGTTGCCTTTAGACTCCAGTATTCTCATGGAGTAATGTATCGATTCCTGGTATTTTTTACTTCCAAAAAGCATGGCTGCCATTTTCAGATAAAAGATCATAAAGTGATGCTCATCGATTTTGTCGCGGAGCTTCTCCATTTTCAGTTCTATTTCAGGAATAAGCTTTGTTCCCGTAAAAAATTCACCTTTTATAAAGTGAATATTCATTAATGCATTATAATGCGTCAGGAAAATAAGCGACTGAAGATTCTCATTCTGGGCAAAATTTTGTGAATAAACGGTTGTATTGAAATCATGAAGCTGTTTTTCGAGCATATCAATATTTCCATACATGAAAAGAATTTTAAGAAGGTAGGTGTTTCCTTTGATGTACCAAACTGGATGGCTCATGATCATTTCCGGATTCTGATGAAATAATTCTACCCATTGATAGGCATATTTTAAGGTGTATTTATATTCCTGCAGAAGCTGGTTTTTCCAGACATGAGCTTTATAATACCATAGTTTTTCCGTGAAATTAAGGGCTTGAAGACGTATATTTTTAATCTGTGCATTAAACAGTTCCAACACTTTTTGGCGGCCTTCATCATCTTTTACATAGCCATGAGTCAGCATTTCGCTGTAAAGCTTTAGCGAAAGGTTAGAAAGTTTAATGGTATAACGGTTTTGACGGCTTATTTCCGAAGATTGTTTGATGAGTTCGTCTGCACGCCCGGCAATACTCCTGGTAATGAATTGGGATTCAATCACTTTTTCCAAATCTATAATCTCTGAGGCGATGGTTTTTTCATCCAGCTCAAGGGCGGTCTGTTTCGTTTTATCCAATATTTTCAACGCCTGCTTGTAAAGGCCTTTCTGATACAGAATATTGGCGAAATCGAGCTGTTCCCGAAGCTGGATCCGGTAATTCTGGTGGCTTGGGTTCATTCGCAGGCTTACCAGGATCTGTTTGTAAAGATGGGCTTTCAGATTAGAAAGCTGCTGTTTGGTGGAAATTTTCTTATCAATGATAAGATGCTCATCATATTCCTTCATTTTATCCATTTCTGAAAAAAGAAGGAGAAATTTTGCATCCACATTAATACCCAAACGGTTGACATATAACTTAAACTGCCGTTTTTCGGAAGTCGTCAATGACTTGATTAATACAAATAAAAAATCTTTCTGCAATTCTGCCATTGTAAATTTATTGAATTCAATTTATTGATTTTCAGAATTTTGTAATCTGAATTTAGTCTTTTGAATATTGTAATTTTTAAAGAAAATAAAAATAAAAACATATTCCAAACACTAGTTTTGAATCAAAATTAAGTAAAAAACTTCATTATGAATTCCGAAAAAATCGAAATTTTTGATACCACGCTGAGAGATGGGGAACAGGTCCCGGGATGCAAGTTGAATAAAGAACAAAAATTAATCATTGCAGAAAGGCTTGATCACCTGGGAATTGATGTTATTGAAGCCGGTTTTCCAATTTCCAGCCCGGGAGATTTTGAATCCGTATCAGAAATTTCTAAACTGGTAAAAAATGCTAAAGTCTGTGGGTTAACCAGAGCCAACAAAAAAGATATAGAAGCAGCAGCGGAAGCTCTGCAATATGCAAAAAGACCCAGAATACATACGGGAATCGGGACTTCAGATTCTCATATCAAATATAAATTCAATTCTACACGGGAAGATATTCTGGAACGTGCTGTACAGGCTGTAAAATATGCCAAAAGCTTTGTCGAAGATATAGAATTTTATGCAGAAGATGCCGGGAGAACAGATAATGCGTATCTGGCGAAAGTGTGCGAAGAAGTTATAAAAGCCGGCGCTACGGTACTTAATATTCCGGACACAACAGGATATTGCCTGCCGGAAGAATACGGAATGAAAATAAAATACCTGAAGGAAAATGTAAAAGGCATTGAGAACGCTGTTATTTCATGTCATTGCCACAATGATCTGGGATTGGCCACTGCAAACTCTATTGCCGGAATTACCAACGGAGCCAGACAGATTGAATGTACGATTAACGGACTAGGGGAGAGAGCAGGAAACACGGCTTTAGAAGAAGTGGTGATGATCCTGAAGCAGCATAAAAATTTAAATCTGCATACCAATGTGAATTCCAGGATGCTGAACGAAATGAGTACCCTTGTTTCTGATTTGATGGGGATGCCGGTACAGCCTAATAAAGCTATTGTGGGAGCGAATGCATTTTCCCACAGTTCAGGAATTCATCAGGATGGCGTGATTAAAAACAGAGCAACGTATGAAATTATTGACCCGGAAGAAGTGGGTATCAACGAATCATCGATTGTTCTTACCGCAAGAAGCGGGCGTTCTGCACTGGCATACCGGTTTAAAAATATAGGATTTGATATCACTAAAAATGAACTTGATTTTCTCTATCAACAGTTTTTGAAAATCGCGGATATCAAAAAAGAAATTGATAATAATGACCTGCATATGATCATGAAGTCATTCAACCTTAAAATTGGGTAGAAATTAAAAGGAAAGTAGATAATGAATAACAATAAAACACTTTTTGATAAAGTCTGGGATGCCCATGTCGTGGAAGTTATTCCGAATGGCCCGCAGATTATTTATATCGATAAACATCTGATCCATGAGGTGACAAGCCCGCAGGCTTTTGCAGAACTGGAATCAAGGAATTTGGAAATTTTCAGGCCCAAACAAATTGTTGCTACGGCAGATCATAACGTTCCTACCTTACACCAGGAACTTCCTATCCGGGATGAATCATCAAGAAACCAGGTAGAACAGCTTGCAGAAAACTGTAGAAATAAGAATATTGAATTATACGGATTAGGGCACCCATATCAAGGAATTGTACACATCATCGCCCCGGAATTAGGCATTACACAACCCGGAATGAGTATCGTCTGCGGAGACAGTCATACTTCTACACACGGAGCTTTTGGAGCGATTGCTTTCGGGATAGGAACGAGCCAGGTGGCGCAGGTTTTTGCAAGTCAGTGTTTGCTGCTTAATAAACCGAAATCCATGAGGATTACCGTAAATGGGAAGTTAAATGAAAATGTTCAGCCTAAAGATGTGATTCTTTATATCATTTCCAAGATTGGAACAGACGGCGGAACCGGATATTTTTGTGAATATGCAGGAAATGTATTTGAAGAAATGTCGATGGAAGGAAGAATGACCATCTGCAATATGAGTATTGAAATGGGAGCACGAGGAGGAATGATCGCTCCAGATGAAACCACATTTGAATATGTCAGAGGAACGGTTTTTGCTCCCAAAGAAAAAGAATGGGAGAAAAAATTAGCCTATTGGAAGACTTTGAAAACGGATGATAATGCCAAATTTGATAAAGAGCTCTCTTTTGATGCTGCTGACATACAGCCGATGATCACCTATGGAACCAATCCTGGAATGGGTATTCCCATCAACAGCGTTATTCCGGATCCGCGAAATGAATCTGAAGAGAAAGCTTTACTATATATGGGACTGAAAGCAGGTCAGGCGGCATCCGATATTAGGGTAAACTATGTATTTATAGGAAGCTGTACCAATGCAAGAATTGAAGATTTCCGGTCTGCAGCCCGTTATATTAAAGGAAAAAATAAGTCTGAAAATGTAAATGCGCTGATTGTTCCAGGTTCTCAAAGTGTAGTAAAACAGATGTATGAAGAAGGACTTGATAAAATTTTTAATGAAGCAGGTTTTCAGATCAGACAACCCGGATGTTCAGCATGTCTGGCAATGAATGATGATAAGATTCCTGAAGGAGAATATTGTGTTTCTACCTCAAACAGAAACTTTGAAGGGAGACAAGGACAAGGAGCGAGAACGATTCTTGCCAGTCCGCTTACGGCAGCAAAAGCAGCAATAGAAGGAAGAATATCAGCTTTCGAAAGTTTAAACTAACCGATTGATAAAGTAAAAATGCAAAAATTAGTCACCATACAGTCACAGGCAGTCCCGTTGCCCGCAGAAAATATAGATACCGACCAGATTATTCCGGCCAGGTTTCTGAAAAGTATTGATAAGAAAGGCTTTGGAGCACATCTCTTTTGTGACTGGAGATATAACGTTCATACTCATGAACCCAATCCGGGTTTTGTATTAAATGACAACCGGTACAAGGGCGAAATATTGGTAGCCGGAAATAACTTCGGATGCGGAAGCAGCCGCGAACATGCAGCCTGGGCGCTGGCAGATTATGGTTTTAAAGTAATCATATCAAGCTATTTTGCGGATATTTTTAAAGGAAATGCTCTCAATAACGGGCTTCTTCCGGTGAAAGTCTCCGAAGAATTTTTAAAAGAAATTCTCAATGATATCACCGCAAATCCGGAACATGAAATTGCGGTTGATGTAGAAAAGCAAACGATAAGTTTCAAGGATAAAACAGAACATTTTGAACTTGATCCCTATAAAAAAATATGTCTCCTGAACGGCTATGACGATATTGATTTTTTAATCAGTAAGAAACAGGCTATACAACAATTCGAACTAAAAACACAAAAAATGTATGAATACTAATTATTTTAAAATAGCCGTTCTTCCCGGAGACGGAATCGGGCCGGAAGTTATTGCAGAAAGCATCAAAACCCTTAATGCAATCGCAGAAATTTTTCAATACAAATTTCAGTTTACCTATGGATTAATGGGTGCTGAAGCTATTTTCCAAACCGGAAATCCGCTACCAGACGAAACCTTGGATCTATGCAGGGATTCTGACGCGGTACTTTTCGGAGCTATTGGAGATCCTTCGTTTGATAATAACCCGGATGCAAAAGTAAGACCTGAACAGGGACTTTTAAAACTCCGTAAAGAGCTTGGTCTTTATGCCAATATCAGACCTTTAACAACCTATGCTTCGCTAATTGATAAAAGTCCGCTGAAAAGGGAAATCATTGAAGGAACGGATATTCAGATTTTCAGGGAATTGGTGAGTGGAATTTACTTTGGGGAAAAGTATACGGAACCCGAAGGAGCGTATGCGTATGATGTCTGCAGATACAGCTCAGAAGATATTATCCCAATTGTGCATATGGCATTTCAGGAAGCAGGAAAAAGGAGAAAAAAGCTGACTCTTATTGATAAAGCCAACGTACTAGAAACGTCAAGATTATGGAGAAAGATCTGCCAGGAAATAGCACCGGAATATCCTGAAGTTAAGCTCGATTATATGTTTGTAGACAATGCCGCCATGCAGCTGGTTCTTAATCCGAAACAATTTGATGTTATCGTTACCGAAAATATGTTTGGAGATATTATTTCTGATGAAGCAAGCGTTATTGGTGGTTCTATCGGTCTTCTTCCTTCTGCGTCCATTGGTGATAAAAATGCCTTGTTTGAGCCTATTCATGGGTCTTATCCTCAGGCGAAAGGAAAAGGTATTGCTAATCCTGTAGCGTCAATTCTGAGTGCAGCTATGATGCTGGATTATCTGAAATTGGGAGAAGCCGCAGATAGGGTAAGAAAATCTGTAGAATATGCTATCGAAAATAAGTATGTTACGGAAGATCTTAATACCAAACAGTCTTATTCAACGAATGAAGTGGGGAGTTTTATTGCAGATCATATCAAATATTCTGAAAAATCATATTATAATCTGGAGAATATCAAGATCGGGAAATCCACTATCGTATAAAGTTCATTTTAATTAATATATTAGAAAAAAGGTTCTGCCTCGTTTGAGACAGAACCTTTTGAAATTTATTCTTTCGTATTATCGGTTTTTCCTGATTTATTCTTAGATGATTTTTGAACATCTTCCTTATCAATATCAGGTGGGTTGCTTTTTTTAGATGAAGCAGGAATATTCTGGAAATCCTGATTTTGCTTTTTTGTTTCCGAATCGTTAGCCGGTTCAGTCTTTTTATTTTTTCCTTTTGAGTCCATAGCTTTATATTTTAAGAATCAAATCGATCTGGTGATCTGTATTTTCTTCTGTATATCATTCAAAGCCTTTGCCAAAACGAAATATAAATAGGAATTTTATTGATTATTTACACAATTAAGTCAATTCCTGTTAATTGAAAGTATTAGGATAATGAAAAACTCTTATCTTTTTAAAGATTCAATTCTTTACATCCCTAAAATCCCCAGTTTTCCGGTTTCGTCTTCTATTTTGTAATTCAATGCTTTTGCCAATACAAAAATGTTATTGAGATTCTCCATTAACTGTTTGTGTCCTTCGTTTCTCAGCTGATTCTGATCGATGGATTTAATCGCAACATCTTTAGCTTTTTGCGTTACATTTTTAATGTCTTTCTCAGAAATTCTGTTGAAAAATGAATCATCCATTGATTGAATTTCTACGCTTGGAGTAATTCTTATATCTGCATTGGGAAGTTCAGTAATAATCAGCTTTTTATTAACAGAATCTACCTTTATTTTCATTTGGTTAAGGTCATAGGAAACCTGCGCATTTGTTTTGGTATAGGTGATGATGCTGTTGCTTGAAACTTCACTTCCAAGAACTTCATATCCCATTTTTGTTTTCTGCATGCTGGAAGTATTCTGTTCGATGACTACCATTTTATTCATCTTGGAAATCTGGTTGGTCAGAATGTAATAATCTGATTTCTCCGTCTTTCCTCCAAGATGTAAGCATGATTTCAATCCCAAAAACAGGAACAATACAATGAGAGCTCCTGCAACAAATGATATAATTACTTTATAATTTTTCAAATCTATTTCTTAAAAATTTCTTTGATTACAGACGAGTCGTCCTTCTTTAAAATTTCCACAAGATCTCTTTCAATATAACCTGTGGTAGGCATTTCTATAATTCGGCCAATTTCCTTACCGTATCTTTGAACAATAATGGTGGGTACTTTTTGAATATTGTGAAGGCTTTCCTCTCCGGAAGGAGATTCTTTCTTTCTGTTAACCGCAATAATCGTCAGCTTATTATCAGGATATTTCAATTCCTCTAAAATTTTCATCAGTCTTGGAAAATCCCTGTGGCTGTCTTCGCACCATGTTCCCATGAAAACCATGATGGAATAGGTGTTTATTTTTGCCTTTCTCAGCTCGCTGATGGCTTTCTGGTCGATAGCATATTCATCATGTTCTTTAGTATACCAGTCGGCATAAGGTGCTTTAAGGAACTGTTCTTTCAGTTGATTACCCAAAAGCATTTTACCGTCATTTTGCGTTTCAACTTCACGGTTTACCACAACTTTTTGAGCGTTAAACTGCTGAACAGCCAACATCAAACTTGAAAGGGCAACCATATTGGTAATAAATTTTTTCATATTATTTCTCGATAATCGTTTTTAAATCGGCTGGAGAATAGTATTTGTTTTTCAGAACTTTATGGTCTGCCTGTCTGTATACATTAAATTTTTCTCCGGATTTTTCATAAAAAGATTCTACTTCTTTTTCTTTATAAAATTCAACGGTTTCTTTTGCCTGATCTTCATTATCACATGCTTTCGACATATTAGAACGCTGAACTTCGTTGAATAGCTCTACAAATTTGCTGCCAAGTCCGAATTCAAGAACTGCACCGCTTAAAACATATTGTAAATCACAAAGAGCATCTGCAATTTCTACGATATTGTTATCTTCAATAGCTTGTTTCAGTTCATTAAGTTCTTCCTGTAAAAGTTCTACTCTAAGAGCACATCTTTCAGGAGAAGGGATTTGCGGGGTTTCTAAAATAGGGGCTTTGAAAGTAGTATGGAATTCGGCTACTTGGTTCAGACTATCAATTTTATCCATGAATTTTTTATTTATGGCAAAGATAGAAAACGATTTGTAAATGATAAAATGTATGGGGTAAAATGTATTACTGAAGGGGAGTTTCTGATCATCACTAGATTATATTAAATAGGATGCTCACGCAGATTTTAAGATTGAGCAGATGATTATGTTTAATGATTTGAGTTATTTGCTTGATCTGCGAGCAATATTAATATTAATAAGAAAAATCCACAGCTGAAAACTGCGGATTTTTGGTTGAAAGTTTTTGATGATATTCAATCAGTTATTCTAATTCCTCATATTTCCAGACTCCTGAAATTTCTAAAAGAGTTAATCCCGGCTGCTTTTCTCCATAGTTAAATACGCAAAAATACTTGGAGTGACAAGATTCGCAGTCAGTTCCAAAATATAAGGTGGGTAAATCATGGAATGTTAGTTCTCCGAGAAACAACATTGGCTGTGATGTTTCAGTAACAATTCCTTTTTTTAATAATTTGTCTTTGGATAATACCTTGTCTTCATGATACACTTGAAAAATTGGGAATCCAGATTGGTAAGGAATGATTTCTATTGTATTTTCATGCCCGCACTCACAGCAGGTGAATGTTGTTACAGATGGAGAAGCAGTTTCGTCTTTATTGAAAATGGTTTTTGCTATAGAAGCCTTTTCACGAATGCCTATTTTTTTTGATATTGAATACATCTTGATTGATTTATTACTGGATAACTGTACCTACTAAGCCATTGTATTTTCCACTAGGACTTTTTTTGATGGTAATTTTTACATATCCTTCCTGTGCTAATTTATTCCATGTTTTCTGATAGCCGGTCGCTATATCGATAGGAATTTTCCACATCGTTTGTTTACCACCACCCACTTGATTAAACCAAGGAATTACATCTGCCGTTTGAGACTTGAAAGGTAATAAATTATTCAAAACATCAATTTCATAATAAAAATCATATGAAGTTTCAGGTTGATTTAATGCTCTTTGTGAAAAAGTATACACATATCCATTTAATATAGGGCTTGTAAAACTGCCTCCTAAATTAGGAATTCCGGTTCCGTTATAGTTGCCGATAGCCCCGCTGTATCGGTCAAATTTTTGTCCCGCATGAAAGGAAACATCATCCACGATATTGTATCCGCCGTTGGCAGGTGGCCAGCCGCCATTTAGATTATTAGCTTTAAAGAGTGCTTCCAGATCACTCCATTTCCCTTGTTTGTATAAGTCAAAAGCCTGGTATCTGATCGTTGGGCTTACAGTACCAGCAGGATCATAGGTTAAAGCAAACTCGTCAGCATTTTTATAAAAAACATGCGTGATTTGTCCGGTTGTATCCGTTGTTTCTTCATCCCTATCTGGGCTACAGCCAATTGAAAAGGTAGCAATTGTTAAAAAAAAGAAATACTTAAATAAATGTTTCATATGTAAAATTTTAATTATGTAAAGAATGAGTAGGGTAATCTGGATATCCTATCATCATAGGATATCTGTTACAGAATAGTTTTCTTTACAGTGTCTTTCGACTTCCGGTCTTTTACATAAAAAAAATGTTTGGAGATACTGATCATCTGGAACCAATCGTAAAAACGATCTCAGAACTACCCTAATAATAAGTTGGGTAAAACAGTACAATAATTGAATAATTTTGAGTGATAAATTTAAATCAAAAAATCAAATAATGTATAATTTTTCAAAATAAAATATTATATGTGGATTAATTATAATGATAAGTATCTTTTTAACAATATATTATACTTAAAAATAATAATGAATTAAGTTATCCTTAATAAAGTTTTGAAGAATGACCTTGTTTGAAAATCTGGATCTAATAATTGAAATAAAAAAGGCTGCCTGAGCAGGCAGCCTTCCAAGTGTTTACTAGGTTATTAGTTCTTAATGAATCTCTTACCGTTTTCTCCAATTTGGATCATATAAGCTCCTTTTATAAGATGACTTATATTAACGGTTCCTCTGTCAAGTTTTCCTGAGTTAATTAGTTTTCCACCCATGTCGAAGATTTTATAATCTTCAGATGACGTATTTGAAATAGATATAATATCTCTTGCCGGGTTCGGATACACCTTGATATCCTCGTTTAGACCAGTTGTGGTTAACAGATCATTTCTTCCTGAAGAAACAACATTTACCGTATAGTCTTCAACCTGTCCATACGTAATAGAGCCGCAAGGTGTTGTTGGAGTTGTGCTGTATCTCATGATCACTCTCATTCTTGTTGATCCTAAAGTGGCTGTAGACGGGATGGTAACACTTCCGGTAACCGGAGTTGTGGTAGATCCTGCTTTAGACCAAACAAGCTCTCCGCTGTCTGTAAAACTTCCATTTTGGTTATAATCAATGTAAACCGCATAGGCTTCACTGTATACGGTAGAAGTCCAGGTAGGAGTTACGGAAATGGTATAGGCGCTTCCTCTGGTCACATTAGTGGAAACAGAAGTGAAATCTTCATATCCTGCAGTTCCCGTAGAGGTATTATTGATAGTACCGAATTTCACATTTCCAATTCTTTCATCTGCTGTATTGGATGAAGAAGCGGAACAGTAAGTAACAGCGCTTCCTGCAAGAGTAGTTACACTTACTGAATTGCTGGAAACGGAAGCATTTCCTGCAGCATCTTTTGCTTTAACAGTAAAAGTGTAAGTAGTTGATGGGCTTAAACCTGCTACAGTATACGTTGCAGACGCAGTAGAGCCAATGAGGGAACTACCTTGGTAAACGTCGTATCCTGTAACCCCTACATTGTCTGTTGCTCCGCTCCAGGAAAGATTCGTGGTTGAAGAAGTCGTTCCGGATGCAGCCAGAACAGGAGCGGTAGGCGCTACGGTATCTGTTGTGCCTGAACCTGCATTTACAGTAATGTTTGCATTGTTTACATCAAAAAATATGTGGTTGGAACCTTTTACCATTAATCTTCCGCTAGTGGTAGAAGAATTTGGAATGGTCACAGCCTCTGTTCCGTCATTTGGAGTTCCTGCCAGTAGCGTAGCCCATGTATTTCCGTTATCAGTTGACCAAAGAATATCTACATTGGCAGCATTCACGCCGTTGGCTGTTGTACCGGCAACACTCCATGTTACAGTCTGTGAAGTTCCGCCGGTGTAAGTTGTTGCTGAATTTTGTGAAGTGATGCTGAAAGGTCCCGCAGTTCCATTAACAGTGATCACAGCATCATCTGAGTTATTAGCAGATCCGCCTGCTCTGTTGTCACGAACTGTGAATCTGAAATTCAGTGTTCTGGCTACAGAAGGAAGTGCTTCGACCGTGATTTCCGAACCGGCTGTTGTGGTGGCGCCCGTTAAAATAGAGGCCATTCTTGGAAAATATCGGGTCGGAGAGGTTGTAGGTGTCCATGATCTGAAAGTAGGACCTGTAGTTTTCGTTGCACTGGCTGCAGAACTCGCTCCTGTCTGTGAAGATGAAGCGTTATCCATTTGTTCCCAGATATAAGTCAGTGAGTCGCCGTTCGCATCCGTTCCGGTTCCTGTCAACATAAATGGAGTTCCTTTAGGAATAGTATAGTCTAATCCTGCGCCTGCCGTCGGAATTGAATTTCCGGTGGAAGTGTTTACAGAACATGTTTTAGCTTTAATATTATTGGTAATTTGCTGGATGCTTATCGCATGGAAGAAAGCATCGGAATGAGGTTGGATATCCTGAGCTGTAATTCCTGCATAGCCCATAATGGTTGATCCGGAGCCCGGTTCCATATTAGCACCTGTTCCTTCATTATTCATGGAAAAGGTGTGATTTCCTCCAAACTGATGACCCATTTCGTGAGCGACATAATCAATATCGAAATTGTCTCCTGATGGGATAGCGTCGGCAGGTGAGGTGTAGCCGCTTCCTTTTGATCCGTTGGTGCAGATACAGCCGATACATCCGGCATTTCCGCCTCCTCCTGATGCGCCAAACAGGTGACCAATATCATAATTGGCTTCACCGATGACAGAGGTCAGGGTTGATTGAAGCTGAGAATTCCAGCTGCTCATTCCGGAAGCTGCCGAATAGGGATCCGTAGAAGCGTTGGTGTAAATTACAGCATCATTATTGGCAATTAATACCATCCTTGCTGCAAAATCTTTTTCAAAAACTCCATTGACGCGGGTCATTGTATTGTTCATTGCCGCCAGAGCGTTTGCTTTGGTTCCCCCGAAATAAGTGGTATATTCTCCTGTAGAGGATAGTGCCAGTCTGAAGGTTCTTAATTGGGCATCGTCTGCATTAGGTCTTGCGGTAAGGTTCATACCGGCAGTTCCTTTTTGGGCTACATCAATTACCTTACATTCGAATTTATTAAGATCATCTTTTTTATCAGACTTTTTATAAACAACATAGGCAGATAAATCCTTTGTATAAGGCTCGATAAAAACTGCAGATTTGTCACCGTAAATTTCCATGGAAGACAGGCCGAGTGGTGAAATACTGAAGTATACCGTAGAGTTTGAATCGCCCAGGCCTTCACCTACATAAGATTTGATATCAGGATATCTTGCGGCAAGCTCAGGAGCGAAATTTGAATTCTCTCTGACTTTGAAATTTTCCATTTTTCCTTCAGAATTCGGAAAAGAAATGATAGTCTCTGATTTTTGTCCTGCTGCAACTCTTTTGGGAGCTTTGGCAAGTGCGCTTTTCAACCCATTAAAATCAAGGCTGAAGATCTTTGGATTGTTGATGTTGGTCTTATTCTCAAAAATCTCTGATGGTGTTCTTTTTGAGTTTTCAGTCCAAAGTCGGTCGGTCTGCGCGAATGAAATGCCTGAGATAAGAAGCATTCCAATCATGGATAACTGTTTTTTCATATAAAATTTATTTTGATTGTGGTATATCAAAGCTAATAAAAAATATATTACGAAAAACAAAATTTTTTAAGAAAATTTTAGACTTCATCCGTAAAACATTATGCTATACATTGAATATAATTAAAAAGTCTTTGTCTCTTAAAAAGAAAATAGCACACGCAAAATACGTGTGCTACTTGATTATTAACAAAATAATTCTAAATTACATTTTGTCATCGGCGGTCGGTCCGTATAAGCCGGGAACTTTATTTCCGGTGGATCTTAAATACACAACCAATTCACCTCGGTGATGGTATAAGTGGTTAAACAAGAAACCACGGATTACCTGAATCTTTTGAGTAGGAGGGAATAGAACGTTTCCGTTCATTTCCATTTTCCATTCATTGAAATAAGTACCCTCATCAGAATTTTCTAAAACCTTCTGGGCTTTGGCAACATTCTCTTCAAATTTAGCAACAATATTTTCAGCTTTAGAAATGTCACCTTTATCGTACTGATAAGATCCCATATCAAAAACATCCTTATTGAATGTGTCTGCATACCAATTGTAAACTTCTGCAATATGCGAAGCAAGCTGGCCGGTTGTCCAGTTTTTCTCAGAAGGTTTCCATTCTAAAGCAGTATCGGGAATTGCTTTTAAAATTTTTCTTGTGTTTTCCGCTTCATGCAGAAATTCACCTAAAAGGGCTTTTTTAATCATTTATATTTGGTTTTTAAAAAAAATTATCTTGTAATATCTCTTCCTATAACAAGTCTTTGGATTTCAGAAGTTCCTTCACCAATAGTACATAGTTTAGAATCTCTGTAGAATTTCTCAACAGGGAAATCTTTGGTGTATCCGTAACCTCCGAAAATCTGTACTGCATTATTAGAAATTCTTACACAAGCTTCAGAAGCGTATAGTTTTGCCATTGCTCCTTCTTTTGTCATTTTTTGCTTAGCATTTTTCAATGTTGAAGCTCTCTGAATAAGAAGTTCGGCAGCATCAATTTCTGTTGCCATATCTGCAAGCATAAAATTCACGGCCTGAAATTCTGAAATAGGCTTTCCAAACTGATGTCTTTCTTTAGCATATTTTAAAGCAGCTTTGTAGGCTCCTCTTGCTGTTCCTAAACTTAAAGCTGCAATAGAAATTCGGCCACCATCCAAAATTTTCATGGCTTGCTTGAATCCTTCTCCAACTTCTCCTAAACGGTGAGAATCCGGAACACGAACACTGTCAAAAATAAGCTCAGCTGTTTCTGAAGCACGCATTCCTAATTTATTTTCTTTCTTACCTGAAGAAAAACCAGGCATTCCTTTTTCCAATACGAAAGCAGTAGAATTGTTTTTTGCTCCTATTTCTCCTGTTCTTGTCATTACCACGGCTATATCTCCTGAAATAGCGTGCGTAATAAAGTTTTTGGCCCCGTTGATTATCCATCCGTCACCATCTCTCACAGCAGTCGTAGACATCCCTCCGGAATCCGAACCTGTATTGTGTTCTGTTAATCCCCAGGCTCCGATTACTTTTCCGGTTGCTAATTGCGGAAGCCACTTGTTTTTCTGATCTTCATTTCCGAATTCATAAATATGATTGGTGCAAAGTGAGTTGTGCGCAGCTACAGAAAGTCCAATAGAAGGATCTACTTGAGAAATTTCGTCCAGAATGGCAACATATTCATGATAGCCTAAACCTGAACCTCCATATTGTTCCGGAACAACAACACCCATAAAGCCCATTTCTCCTAACTGGTGAAATAAATCTTTTGGGAAAGTCTGGCTTTCGTCCCATTCCATAATGTTCGGTCTGATATTTTTCTCAGCAAACTCTCTTGCTGTTTCAGCGATCATTTTAATGTTGTCAATTGTCTCTGTATTCATATAGATAATAGTTAATTGCCAAAGATAACCAAATTGACGGAAAGCCAAAAAAATTATTTCACACATAGCGTCATATCCTTAATAATTTAAATATCAGTTTCTTATATTTTGCTATTTAATGTTTTGTTAATAAACTTTTTGCAGTTTTGGTTATTTTAATTTACTATTTTAGCTTCCCAATTTTTAAAGAATGAAAAAAATTCTACTTCCTATTATTTTATTTTCGTCATTTTTTTCCGCGCAGGCTCCTGCAGGGTATTATGATGGAACCGCCGGATTGACCGGATATGCCCTGAAAGCAAAAATTCATACGATAATTGCGCAAAATACAATCAGCTGGCATTATGGAGACCTTCCTAATTATTATAACCAAACTGATCTGGATAAATATTATGACCACGATGCCACCAATACGACCTATTTATTAGATCTTTATTCCGAAATTCCGTCAGGTCCGGATGCTTATGAGTACATATCAACACAGTTGATTTCCGGTGCCGGTGCAGAAGGGTTAGGGTACAACAGAGAACATATGATGCCTCAAAGTACTTTTAGCACCAGCTCAAGTGTGAGTGATTATCCTATGTATTCTGATTTGAATTTTCTGATTCCTGTAGATGCACGAATCAATCAGTTAAGGAATAATTATCCTTATGGAGTTGGAGGAAATACCAATTTCTATGTTTTCACCAATGGATCGCGGATAAGCAATGGATCAATTCCCAATTATCCTTATGTAGGAAGGGTTTATGAACCTATTAATGAGTTTAAAGGCGATATTGCCCGAACGTTATTATATTTCGCAGTACGGTATGAAGGGAAATTAGGTTCATTCAATACCGCATACACAACTTCCGCAAATATAACTCCTGCTACCGATCAATGTCCGCTTGACGGCACAGAAGAAAGAGCTATTGATTTGCCTTATATTGAAATGCTGAAACAGTGGAGCGCTCTAGATCCCGTTTCTCAGCGAGAAATCGACAGAAATAATGCTGTCTATGCTATTCAAAAAAACAGAAACCCTTTTATTGATCATCCAGAATGGGTGAATGTAGTCTGGTCCGAAACACCGGATGGTGTTGCTCCGTTGGCTCCGACTTCATTAACGTCCACCCAACAGAATGCTAATTTCGTAACACTTAATTGGAATGCTACTTCGGATACGGACATACTAGGATACAGGATTTACATGAATGGTTCCGCAACACCGGTTGCTACCACTAAAAATACATCTATAAGCATCGACCATCTGGATCCGTCAACTACCTATACTTTTACTGTCAAAGCTTTTGATAAAGGATACTTGGAGTCACCTTTCAGTAATGTGGCTACTGCGGTTACTTTGCCTTCGGATTCTTATTCCAAAGATCTTATGATTGTAAAGTATATTGAGGGTTCAGGAAATAATAAAGCCCTGGAAATCGTCAATAAAACCGGTCATGAAGTTAATTTAAATAACTACAGGATCAATATTCACCTGAAAAATCCATCCACCGGAAACTTTTATAATGCAGATACTTATGAATTGGAAGGGAAGGTTGGAAATAATGAGAGTTTTGTTATCCTGAATCCCAATGCTACATTATCATGCTACTCTAATAGTCAGGCGAAATTTGTGACCGCTTCAGATCCTATGACCTTTACAGGAGAAAATTATGTAGAGCTGGCTTATAATAAAACTCTTACTGTAGATGCAATTGGGGTGAAATACACAAGTAACAGCAATGCAAACATTTCTTTGTACAGAAAAGCAGCCATCAACCAGCCAACAACTACATTCAACAGCAGTGAATGGGATTCTTATCCAATCAACTACTGTCTCAACTTAGGAAGCACGCTGTCTGCTTCTGATTGGGTTGCCGGAAATGAAGAGTTTACAATATATCCGAATCCGGTAAATGAGAATATCTTTGTGAATGGTAAAATTGAGGGGATTAAAGATGCAAAAATCTTAGATTTCTCAGGAAGACTTATATATTCCGAAAAAATTCCGTTTAAAAATAAGAAGAACATTTCTGTACAGAACATCACTGCAGGAAATTATTTATTACAGCTGGATGGAAAGGTATATCCGTTTATTAAAAAATAATTTCAACTACTTTTTTTTAAAGATAAGCGGTTGTATAAACCGTAAAAACCTTGTATTGAATGCATAATTGATATAAGCAGATTCACTAATAATTAATATCTATAAGTGTTTCTGCTTATATCTTTTATTTATAAGTAATTATGCTTATATTTGCAAAATGATAGCGGTCATTACCGGTGATATTATAAATTCGCAGCACGCAGACACTGAAGTTTGGATTACCAAACTAAAGAATCTCCTGGAATCCTGGGGGAGCTCACCCCTAACATGGGAAATTTACAGAGGAGACGAATTCCAGTTTAAATGTAATATTGATGTTGTTTTCTGGCGTTTTTTAGCCATAAAATCTCTTATAAGAAGTCAGGAAAATTTAGATGTAAGAATTGCCATAGGCATCGGTGAAGAAAATTTCTCCTCAGAGAAAATCACGGAATCTAATGGAACCGCTTATGTGCATTCCGGACGATTACTGGATGAATTGAAAAGTGGCGGACATACCGTTTCCATTAAAACTTCCAATGAATCGGTAGACCGGGATCTTAATATACTCCTGAAATGGTCTTCCAAAGACTTTGACAGCTGGACGATGGCTACTGCAGAAATCATTCATGAAATGATCATGAATAAGGACAACACTCAGGAAGATCTCGCAAAGAAATTTGCAATTTCTCAATCCTCAGTAAGCCAGCGATTGAAACGGGCTAACTACGAGCTTATCATAGAAACTAATCAATATTTTAGAAAGAAAATTTCGGAACTGTAAAAAATGATTTTCACTAAACTCATATTGGCTCACCTACTCGGAGATTTTGTTCTTCAGCCAGATTCATGGGTTGCAGATAAAGAAAACCGAAGGCTGAAAAGCAAGTATCTGTATTTTCACGTTCTCATTCATACTGTTCTCAGCTTTATATTTCTTTGGGATGTACAGCTGTGGTGGGTAGCTGTTTTGGTGGGTGTTTCCCATTTCATGATCGATGCCTGCAAGCTTGTTTTCCAAAAGACGAAAAATAAGAAAAGGTGGTTTTTAATCGACCAGCTTCTTCATATCCTGGTTATTGCAGGAGTTTCATTCTATTTTCAGGAATTTAATTTTGAGTTTTTAGAAAATCAAAATTTCCTGAAGATACTTATGGCTGCCTTGTTTTTAACTACTCCGGCTTCAATTTTTATTAAAATTTTACTGTCTTCATGGACGCCGGTTCCGGAGACCAATAATACAATACAAACCGAATCTTTAGCAAGTGCAGGAAAATATATCGGAATTTTAGAACGTTTATTAGTCTTCACTTTTATTATGGTAAACCACTGGGAAGGAGTGGGGTTTATGGTCGCTGCAAAATCTGTTTTCAGATTCAGTGATCTGGCACAGGCCAAACAAAGAAAACTAACGGAGTATGTACTGATCGGCACGCTCTTAAGCTTTGGAATGGCTGTTTTGATTGGAATTTTAATTCAATAATATAAATCTAACTATAAAGACAATTTTAGAAATGGAAAAGAAAGAAATGTTGTACGAAGGTAAAGCGAAACAAGTTTTTGCTACCGATAACCCTGATCAAGTAGTCGTGCGTTTTAAAGACGATGCTACAGCATTTAATGCTCAAAAAAGAGGGCAGGTTGATTTGAAAGGCGAAATGAACAACGCCATCACCACTCTTATCTTTGAATACTTAAATGAAAAAGGGATTAAAACTCATTTCATTAAACAATTGGACGAGAGAGAGCAATTGGTAAAAAAAGTGTCTATTATTCCTTTAGAAATGGTGGTAAGAAACTATTCTGCAGGAAGTATGGCACAGAGACTAGGAGTAGAAGAAGGAATCAAATCTCCGGTAACGATTTTTGATATCTGCTACAAAAAAGATGAATTAGGAGATCCGCTTATCAATGATCATCATGCTGTGTTCTTAGGAGCTGCAACGTATGAGGAACTTACTGAGATGTATAAATTAACAGGAGAGATCAATGAAATCCTGATCGATCTTTTTGATAAAATGAATATCATTCTTGTAGATTTCAAAATCGAATTGGGTAAAACCTCAGACGGTGAAATCATCCTAGCTGACGAAATTTCTCCTGATACCTGCAGACTGTGGGATAAGGATACAATGAAAAAATTAGATAAAGACCGTTTCCGTAGAGATTTGGGAGAGGTAACTGAAGCATATGTTGAGATCTACAACAGATTGAAGACATTGCTTGCTAAATAATTGAAGCTTAAAGCCAGAAGTTGGCAGCTGGAAGTCCTTAGAAATCAAAAGAAGTTTATCATATAGCTTCGGATTTCAGACTTCCAGCTTCCATCATTATAATTTAGAAAAAATAGAAATGAAAAGTTTAGACATTCATAAAAGTGAATATTTAAAACAATTTAAAGACCAGCCTTACGGAAGAAATCTCTTCAGAACGCAGGACGAAGAAAGACTGGATGCTCCCAATGAGGAATGCGGTATTTTCGGAATGTATTCTGATGATGATCTTGATACATTTTCTCTTTCGCAGTTCGGGCTTTTTGCATTACAGCACAGAGGCCAGGAAGCATGTGGTATTTCTGTTTTGAAAAATGGAAAGATCAATAACCTGAAAGATGAAGGATTGGTTTTAGATGTTTATAAAGAAATCCAGGATCCGGAAGCTTTTATGGGAAATTCTGCAATAGGGCATACCCGTTATACCACTGCAGGAGACAAAAAGAAGTATAATTTTCAGCCATTTTTTGCCAAAAATGAATATGATCAGATTATACTTTCTATTGCACATAACGGTAACCTTACCAATGCAAGAGAATTGAAAAATGAATTGGAAGCAGAAGGGGTAGTATTCAGAGCCACTTCGGATTCCGAGGTTATTTTAAGATTAATTCAAAAAAATCTTGACCTTGGGCTGCGTGCTGCTATCAAAGCTACCATGGAAAAAATTGAAGGCGCTTATTCTGTGGTTGGAATGACGAGAAATAAATTTTTCGCTTTCCGTGATTTCAATGGAATCCGTCCTTTAGTATTAGGAGCAGTCAATGAAAATACATACGTTGTTGCTTCAGAATCCGTAGCATTAGATGCCGTAGGTGCTCAGTATGTAAGAGATATTTTACCGGGAGAAATCATTTACACCAATGAAAATGAGCCTGGTAAACTTAATTCTTACATGGTTAATGAAGAAAAAGGGAAACAAAGAATCTGTTCTTTTGAATATATTTACTTTGCAAGACCCGATTCTACATTAGAAAATATCAATGTTTACGAAATCAGAGAAAAATCTGGTGAGAAAATCTGGGAGCAGGCACCTGTAGATGCTGATATCGTGATTGGGGTTCCGGATTCCGGAGTTCCGGCTGCTATCGGTTTTTCAAAGGCTTCAGGTATCCCTTTCCGCCCTGTTTTAATTAAAAACAGATACATCGGAAGAAGTTTCATCGTTCCTACACAGGAAATGAGAGAAAGGGTAGTGAACCTTAAGTTGAACCCGATCATTTCAGAGATTAAAGATAAAAGGGTAGTCATCATAGACGACTCTATTGTTCGTGGAACCACATCAAAAAGACTGGTAAAGATTTTAAAAGACGCAGGAGTAAAAGAAATTCATTTCAGAAGTGTTTCTCCGCCGATTATAGCACCTTGCTACCTTGGGATTGATACACCGTCGAAAGATGACCTAATCTCTGCAAATATGACTACCGAAGAGCTTAGAGATTATCTGGGAGTAGATTCTTTAGAATTTTTAAGTACAGAAAACTTAAAAGAAATCTTAGGATCTTCCAACCACTGTTTCGGATGCTTTACAGAAGAATATCCTGTAGAAAAAGGAGAAGAAATAGAACTGTTCAATTAATCATTGAATGACAATAAAAAATGAAAAGGCCAGGTTTAATAATAAGCCTGGCCTTTTCTATAGAAGTTAAAAAATTGGTTGTATTAAAACTTATAATTTAAACCCAGTTGAAATACTCTGTGGTTTAATGGATCTGTACCTTCAGGCTTGCTGTTTCTCATGTCAGTAAGACTGTTTACATATCTTGCATTGATTCCTAAATGCGGAGTGAAATCATATCCTAATCCTAAACCAAGACCCAGGTTGAATTTGTTCACATCGTCTTTATTAAGGTCTTCTGAATGAGATGCTGTTTGAGTAGTAGTAACTCCTGCTGTAGTTGTGGAAACTGTTCTGTCACCCTTCGTTTTACCATCTAGGAAATAACTGAATTCAGGACCTGCTTCAATATAAAAATTACGGGTAGGTCTCATTTGAAGCATCAACGGAACTGAAACATAGTTCATCGTTATTTTATCTTCATTTTTAGTCTTTACATTGGTTGCTCCCGTTGTTACATCTGTAGACGAAAGAACACTTCTTGCTCCTAATTGGTTGTATAGTACCTCCGGCTGAACACTAAACTTTTCAGAAAGTGGAATATTAACAAACACCCCAGCATGAAATCCAATTTTTTGATTGTTAAGGCTTAATTCCTGCGAATTGAATGAAGCCGCATTTCCTCCCCCTTTAATACCAAATCTAATAGGTGGCTTTTCTTGTTTAAGTGGAGCCGCTGCTACTGTTTTTGTTTCCGTTTCTTGAGCAAATGCTAATGTGCCAACGACCATTGCTAGTCCTAGGAATAACTTATTCATAATTTCGTTTTTTAATTTTACTATTTAATTTTTGTCCGAATATTCAACCAGACAGGATTTATTTTGCAAATTCCTTGCCAAAGTCTCTAATCCTTGATTAATAGGCCTTTGCAAGCATGTTTAGTGTTGAAGAAATGCTTGTGTTTTTTTTTAAAATTAAAAAGTATGAACAAAAAAATCGGATATTAATTGAACTTTTAATGAATATAATGGAGTTTTATTGACAGATTTTTTTACTTGAGAAATATTCTAATTCTTATACAAAAAGAGCAGCCTTATTACTAAAACTGTTCTTTATTACTATTTTTTTTAATATGCATTTTAAATTTATAAGCTACACCAACCTGAAATGTATTATTTCTCACTGCATCTCCAGTATTATGTTTATAGATGTACGTTAATCCTGCTGTAAATCTTGCAGTAACTCCAAAATTAGAAGTGAAGAAATAACCGGCTCCAATACCTATTCCCATATTGAATGTATTATAATAATCTTTAATGATCTTTATGTTGCTTCTCCTTGAAGTTATACTGATATTGTTTCCCGAAGTTCTTGTTTCAGTCCAGCTGTCTTTTGTTTTTCCTCCTAATAATAATCCGAATTCAGGACCTGCTTCTACATAAAGATTGGGGAGAAGATTATATTGAAGTATAACAGGCAGCGATACATATCCTAATGACAGGGAACTGTTGTTTTTCATTCTTACCACAATGCCGGGAAGATCATAGCGGGTATCAATTTCTATTTTAGAACCTACCTGGTTATAGGAAAATTCAGGCTGAAGACTGAATTTGCCGGCAATTGGGATATTTGCAAAGATTCCTGCATTAATATAGACTGATATCATTGAAGGGTGCATAATATTAACCAACTACATAATACACAACAAAAAAAGACCAGCTTTAACAAGTAAAACTGGTCTTTCTATTGAATTTAAAATTTGTTACTGAATGTTGTAGTGCCTATTATTTGAATTTATAAGCTAATCCTACTTGGAATACGTTGTTTCTTACAGCATCTCCAGAATTATCTTTGTAGATATCTGTAACTCCAGCTGTATATCTAACAGTAAGTCCTAAGTTTTGAGTGAAATAATACCCTGCACCAATACCAATACCTAAGTTAAATGTATTGAAATCATCTTTGTTAAGAGATGCTGTTTGGCTAGAGTTGGTATTTCCGTTCGTAGAACTCTTAAATTTGTCTTTAGCGCTTACCAAGAATCCGAATTCCGGACCTGCTTCTAAATAAAGATTAGGAAGTGCATTGTACTGGAACATTACCGGTACTGCAATATATCCTAGGTTTCTAGAGTAATCTGCTTTGTAGGTATTTCCTGCTGCTGAAAATTCTCTTGTTACCTTTGATCCTAAATCGTTATAAATAACCTCTGGTTGTACACTGAAAGAACTTGCTAACGGGATGTTTGCAAAAACACCAGCATTAAATCCGATTTTTGATTTTGAATCGCTTAAATCAGCTCCGTTTGAAAGTGAAGAAACGTTCATTCCACCTTTTACCCCAAATGTAACTGGGTTTGAAGATGAAGTAGGTGTTGTTTGAGCGAATGCTAATGAACTTGCAGTTACTGCTAATCCTAAAATTAACTTTTTCATAACTTAATTTTTTTATTTTTTACTATTCTAATTCTAAATTTTACTACTGTCAATTTTCCGTTGACGCAGAGTATCTTTCAAATTGCTTGCCAAAAACAAATTTTATGATAAATGTCAGTGTTAAAATAAGTTGTTAAAGAAAATACTAAATAATTAAATGTCTGATTATGAGTATTTTAAATTATTAATTAAACACTTGTTTAGAAACGGTATAAATAATTATTACTTACAAAAGCAGTTTTTCATAAAAATTTACTAAAAAACGATCATAATTATATAATTTATTAACACTCCTTGATTAGGCTTATAGTCACAATAATAGATAACAGAATGAAGAATTAATACTCATTAATGATTATGTGTAAAATTGTAATACATGCCTCTTGTGTATATTCGGCTGTTTTTTTTAGACTACCTGCTCTAAAAAGTGTATTATTACATACTGGTACAATAAATATGGAACATAAAAAACTAATACAATTTATTGCAGCAATTATAGGATTGGCGATGATTACGATGTTTATATCAATGTCGAATACGATATCATATCCTTTCAATATCTACTTAATGATTGGGGTATGTGTTGTAATGCTGTTGCTGGTCATGAAGCTGATTTATGATGTTTTTACAGCAGATCCATTGGTGCCGGTCCTTTATCATGATCATCCCGGCCGAAAAATATTCTTCATTTCACCTTACAGAAGCACGACTTTAAGTGTCGTAATGATTGTATTCCCTTTGTTTTTCTTTTATCTTTTTGCTCAATTATTTCCTGTGTTTATGAAAGATATTCAAACTGAATCTGTCATTAAGGTTATTACCATAGCAATATTCTCTGTTATTATATTGTGTGGAGCTCTCTATTGTTTATTTGAAGGGATAAAACTCTTCATTCGCAGGAAAAAAGTTGTACAGCTGATTATTAATAATGACAGCTTTGAGTTTTTACCTATTTACGACTTTGGTTCCACAACCCGAAATACCAATACGTTATCTATGTTTTTTCGTAAAGAAATGAAGAAGGCCTATTTCACCGATCAGCTGAGAATAGAAATGGTAAAAGACAAATGGCAGGGAAATAAAATAAGAATGTATGTAGAAGGGGTCAGGTTTTACCTTCCATACCTTTATAATGATACGAATGAGCTGGAAGAGGTATATCAGACGCTCCAACAGCGTTTGCAAAAGGCAAACAGCCTATAAATGACAAATTGCCCAAAAATAGGTAATGGAAATTAACTTATTTTTGGACAATTTTAGAAGGTATTTTTTAATTATAATGAAAATCTGGATTAAAAATCATTCAGTTTCCTGTAAAAATCTAACGCTTTTAAAATGTTTTTCTGGCTGCAGTGATGATCGAATACACATGAACCTATTCCTGAAAGCAGAGAGAAATTAATTTTACTTTCCGTATTTTTTTTATCGTTTAATAACAATGCGGAAATATCTTCATCTTTAAAATCACTCACATCTAAATAAGGATAATACCGTTGGATATTTTCAATGATTATGGTTGAATCCTGCTCAGAAATCAGGCCCTCAAGATAAGCCAGGTGGGCTTCACAAATCATTCCCATTGCAACAGCCTCTCCATGAAGGATAGGATTTCCCTGCTCCAGGCATAAACTTTCAATAGCATGACCGATAGTATGACCGAAGTTTAATGTTTTTCTGATATTTTTTTCATGAAAATCTTTTTCAACAACGTCCTGTTTAATATCCATAGAGGTCTGAATGTGCGGAATAATGCTTTCTACATCCAGTTTATGAATCTGTATAAGGCTTTCCCAATGTTTTTTATCGGCAATCAGTCCGTGTTTCAGCATTTCTGCAAAACCGCTTCTTACTTCTTTAAAAGGAAGGCTATCTAAAAACTGAGGGTATACAAAAATCTGTTCAGGGAAGGTAAAAGTTCCTACCATATTTTTAAAATGCATCAGGTCAATTCCTGTTTTACCGCCGATGGAAGCGTCACACATGGATAAAAGAGTAGTGGGAATATTAATAAACTGTATTCCTCTTTTATAGGTAGATGCCACAAAACCGCCCATATCGGTAATCACGCCGCCACCAAGATTGATGATCAGGGCTTTTCTGTCCGCCTGCATTTCCGTTAAAATTTCCCAAAGGTGATTGGCAGTCTGGATATTTTTCATTTCCTCACCGGCCTCAATCTCTAAAATTTCAAAACTCAAATCTGTCTCCAAATTGCCTAAAAGAACCGGCAGACAGTACTCATGAGTGTTTTCATCAACTAAAATAAAGATTTTGCTGAACGATTTTTCGTGCAAAAAATCATTTAATTGAGAGAAATTATCGTGTAATAATGTTATCATTTTTGGAATTTCTGTTACGTTAATTATAAAACTATATTGCAAAGTTATGATTCTTAATTTTTAACTCGTAACTAAATTACTATCTTTGCAGAAATTTTTTAGAATGAGCAGAGATAATAACAATTCAGAAAAGCCAAAAAGACCAAGAATTTCAACAAGAAAGAATTCTGATGATTCTCGTGCTTCAAGATCCGTAAATTCTTCAGGATCAAAACCTTTTAAGAAACCTTTTACAAAAGATAGCGGAAGAGGCTCCGAACATACTGGTTCCAATTCAAAGTTTGAGAAAAAGCCTTTCAAAAGAAGTGAAGGGAGTTTTGAAGGCAGAGATGAGGATAAAAGCTCGAAGTTTGAGAAAAAACCTTATATCACAACCAGAAATGAGGAGAAAAAATCTTTCGGAAACTCTACACCCAAGAGAGGCGGTAGTGCAAGAAGTCAGGACGCTAAAGCCAGAGATAAGTATGAAAGAGGCAGCCTGAAATATGGCCGCAGACCGTCTTCCGGAGATGATAGAAATGAAGACAAAGCAAGATCTTTTGTACAGAAGAGAAGGTTCAACAAAATTGAAAAAGATGTTCATAAAGACACTATCCGTCTAAATAAATACATTGCTAATTCAGGAATCTGCAGCAGAAGAGAAGCTGATGAGCTGATTACCCAAGGCCTGGTAGAGGTGAATGGAAAAGTAGTTACTGAAATGGGCTATCAGGTAGAAAAGACTGATAAAGTAGTTTTTGACGGACAAAGCATTACTCCGGAAAAACCTGTTTATGTTCTTTTGAACAAGCCTAAAGGATATATTTCTACAACCAAAGATGACAAAGCCAGAAAAACGGTAATGGATCTTGTGGCAAATGCTTCTCCATACCGCGTTTTCCCGGTAGGAAGATTAGACCGTTCTACAACAGGGGTTATTCTTTTAACCAATGATGGGCATATGACGAAGAAATTAACGCATCCATCTTTTGAAGCGAAAAAAATCTATCATGTAACGTTGGATAAGAAATTAACGAATGAAGACATGAAGTTGATTTTGGAAGGAATCCGTTTGGATGAAGGAATTGCTACGGTAGATCAGATTTCATTCATTGAAGGGAAACCTAAGAATGAAGTAGGAATTGAGATCCACATTGGATGGAACCGTGTGATCAGAAGAATTTTCCAACGACTTGGATATGAGGTTGAGGCCTTAGACAGAGTAATGTTTGCAGGTATGACGAAAAAGAATATCAAACGTGGACACTGGAGAATCCTTACGGAGCTTGAAGTGAATAACCTGAAAATGCTTTAAAAGCTTATACGAAAAGTAATAATTTTTAATTCTTACTTTGATTTTCAAAAAAAATAAAAAGCGTAGTAAAATTATTTACCACGCTTTTTTGTATTATAAAGAGATGTGTTTCTATCCTAACATAGTCACTCCTTTCTGTAGCATATCGTAGATGGCGTCTCTGCCGTTGTCAGGTTTTACATTCACCGCTTTTGTTCCATTAAAATGCAGACATGTAATATACCCGTTGCTTACTGCATCCAGACAGGTAAACTTTACACAATAATCCATGGCAAGACCTACCACTTCAAGCAATTGAATATCATGGTATTTCAAGAAATCATCCAGACCGGTTTTCATGAAATGGTTATTGTCCTGGAAGCCACTGTAGCTGTCAATTTCAGGGTTTTTTCCTTTTTGAATGATATGGGTTACTTTATCTCTGTTTAAATCTTTATGGAATTCTGCTCCAAAAGTCCCCTGAACGCAATGATCCGGCCACATAAACTGTGGAACACTGTTTAGAATGATGCTTTCTCCTACATTTCTTCCGTTATTGCTGGCGAAGCTTTTATGGTTAGAAGGATGCCAGTCCTGAGTTAAAACAATCTGATCATACTCATTTTCTTCCATCAGAAGATTAATATAAGGAATGATTTCATTAGATCCCGGAACAGCTAATGCTCCACCTTCACAAAAATCATTTTGTACATCTACTATTATTAATGCTTTTTTCATATTTAGATTTCTCGAATTTTAAATTTACAAAAAACTAATCTTCAAAAATTTGTCCAAAACAGAATTATCGGACAAATCGGCATTCTCTGAAACATTTTGGTATAAAGGTTTTTCAATCTAAAAAGAAAATAATTACAACCAGTATCAGGTTTCAGGTTATAAACCAACTGTCAATAGCTTATCTTTGCAGGAAATAAGTATTTTTATGTCATTTGAGTCGTTAGGATTATCACACAATATTATTCATTCTGTCAACAAATTAGGCTATCTGAAACCATTTCCCATTCAGGAGCAGGCTATTCCTGTCATTATGCAGGGAAAGGATCTGATGGGAATTGCACAGACCGGTTCCGGAAAAACGGCTTGTTTTGTAATGCCTATTTTAGAAAAATTACAGCATACAGAAAGTAAAAAAGACCGTAATATTCAGGTGTTGATATTGGTTCCTACCCGTGAGTTAGCGATTCAGATTGATGAAGTGTTCAGGGCTTTCACGGAGAATTTAAAGCGTGAAATCCGTACGATGGCTGTATATGGCGGGGTTTCTATCAATCCACAGATGAAAGGAATGTTTGGGGTAGAGATTCTGATCGCAACACCCGGACGTTTGCTGGATTTAATTGATCATAAGGCGCTGAGCATTTCAGGAATTCAACATTTGGTGATCGATGAAGCTGATAAAATGTTTCAGTTAGGCTTTGAAGAAGAAATGAATAAGCTTTTCGCGATGATGCCGGTCATGAAGCAAACGACTTTATTCTCAGCAACGTTGAATGATAAGGTTGCCGAAATGAAAGAACGTTTATCCATCCATCCTACCATTATTGAAATTAAAAAAGAAGAAGTTGAGATCGATAATATTGAGCAGTTGGCTTATCACGTTTCTCCGGAGAACAAAGGTCCTTTCTTACGGTATTTAATCAAAGAAAAGAAGGTTGAAAAAGCTTTAATTTTTGTTTCATCTACCAAATCTGCAGATAGTTTAGTGGAAAAACTTAAAAAGAATAAAATTAAGGCAGTAGCCATCCACAGTCAAAAATCACAAGGTGCCCGTAGAAATAATTTAGAAGAATTTAAAGTAAACGGTGCCCAGATTCTGGTTGCTACAGACTTAATTGGCCGTGGTATTCACATCGAGTCTTTACCTTGCGTTATCAATTACGAATTGCCCCGTTCGCCTTTAGATTACATTCACCGTATTGGTAGAACAGGTCGTGCCAACGAAAAAGGGACTGCCATCAGTCTTTTAACGGATGATGAACTGCAGCACTTCAGAGTGATTCAAAAGAAGATGGGCAAGAAAGTGACTTTACAAAGAACAGAGGATATTAACCTTCACGGTTATTAGCATATAAATTTCAACAAAAAGCTTCGATGGTAACAACATTGAGGCTTTTTTTAGCCATAAATCTGTTGGTTAATTTACACATTCCTGGCTTATAAATTATAATAGGGGACAATTAACATTTTTTTCATTTTAGATTCTTGAATTTTTGATAAATTTACAATAACAAATAGTTAAATAAATTGTCTAAAAAAAGAGTCGCCGGACAAAACGACAACCATACAATTAAAACTGATACAATGACCAACTTAGACCAGAAAAGGTTTCCAATAGGCGAGTACCAACAGCCTGCAAACATTTGCGATATCAAGCTTGATGAATATATTAAAGTCATCAAAAACTTTCCGGAAAAGCTTAAAAACTTAATAGAAGACCTTTCTGATGATCAGTTGGATACCCCTTACAGGGAAGGAGGCTGGACGGTAAGACAGCTCGTTAATCATATTGCAGACAGCCATATCAACAGTTTTATTCGTCTTAAACTGGCCTTAACGGAGGATAACCCAACTATACGCCCCTATGATGAAGCCAAATGGGCGGAACTTCAGGACAGTGTAAATATGCCGATAAAACCTGCCATGAGAATGATTAAAGGAACGCACCAGAGATGGGCTGCGTTGCTTAAAAGTCTCACCAATAAACAGTTTGAGCGGACTTTTCATCATCCGGAGCAAAACAAAGATTATGATTTAAGAAATTATCTTGCAATCTATGTTTGGCATTGCAACCACCATTTTGCGCACATAGAAAATCTGAAGATCGAAAAGGGCTGGTGAAAAAAAGTCTGCATAACCGAGCTGATTTTGAGGAAATCCGGCAAAGAATTTCCGGTCTTTCAGAAGATTCTCCTGCAAAATGGGGAAAAATGAAGGCTGCCCAAATGATGAAGCATTGTGATCTTGTTCTGCAGGTGGCGTTGAAAAACATTGATCTCCCGCGTGTCAATGTCATTTTTGGGGCAATAGGAATTATGGCAAAAATAGAAATGCAGCTATTTAATAATGGAATTCCCCGAAACATGCCTACTTTTCAAAAACTTATCGTTAATTTTGAATGTGATTTTGATGAAACCAAAAAAGAACTCTTACAAACATTAGAGGCATATTGGAAAGCATTTGAACATAAAAATCTCCCTGACAGACATGAACTTTTTGGTGAAATGACAGAGAAAGACTGGGGATTTTTAGAATATAAACATCTGAATCACCATTTTAAACAGTTTAATATATGAGTTTTTTTGATAAAATATTTGGCGGAAAGGAAGAGCAATCGCAACAGAAATCTTTCTGGAAAAAAATACAGTCTGAGGAAGATTTAGCAGCTGCTATTGAACAATCGCACACAGGACGGATTGCTATATTTAAGCATTCTACAAGCTGTTTTATTAGTAAAACGGTATTGAGGAATTTTGAAAAAGAATTGGAAAACAGTGATCAGCAGGCAGCAGATTTGTATTATCTGGATTTGCTGGCTCACAGACCTATTTCAAATAAAATAGCTGAGGAATTCGGGATCAGACATGAAAGTCCCCAATTAATTGTAATTGAAAACGGGAAGGCGGTTAAAAACGCTTCGCATCAGGACATATCTATAAGCCAGCTTGTATAATGAAGAACATCAACAATTATTTAGCTCAGGTCTTAAATGTTCCCATTGAAAAGGTGAACATGTGCAGTCTGCATTATGAAGTAAAAAAAATTCCGAAAAACCAGTTTCTTTTACAGTATGGTGAAATCTGCAGATATATTTTCTTTGTAGAAAAAGGCCTTATAAAAATGTATTCCATTGATAAAAACGGAAAAGAACATATTATTCAGTTTGCTCCTGAAAGCTGGCTGATATCCGACCGAAGCAGTCTTTATTTCAATGAAAAATCCAATTATTACATAGAAGCGGTTGAGGATTCTGAGATTTTA
This sequence comes from Chryseobacterium soli, assembly GCF_000737705.1. Taxonomy (GTDB): domain Bacteria; phylum Bacteroidota; class Bacteroidia; order Flavobacteriales; family Weeksellaceae; genus Chryseobacterium; species Chryseobacterium soli. Next base: position 51,984 of record NZ_JPRH01000004.1, read on the forward strand.
TTTCTACACCCTGATTTTTTCAATAAACTGGTTGAGCAGTTTCCGAACAGCATTGAGAGAAGTGATATTCTGCTACAGAAGCATATCAGAAGTCTTCAGAACAGGATCAATTCTTTGCTTGGTGAGACAGCAGAAGAGCGATACATGAAGTTCATCAAAATGTATCCTGATTTGCTGCTTAGAGTCCCGCAATGGATGATCGCCTCTTATCTCGGTATTACTCCCGAAAGTCTTAGCCGTGTCAGAAAAGAACTGGCCAGAAAAAACTTTGTTCCAGATAAATAGCCGTTATAGTTTTTTAGCCATATTTCCGACCTGCTGGAGTTTAAGCCTGGTTTCTTCAGACCATGGGAGGCCTATACACAAACGCATACAGTTTTCAAACTGATCCTGGAGGGTAAACATCCTGCCGGGAGCAATGCTTATATTTTCCTTGATGGCTAGGTCATACAGTTTTCTGGTCTGGATATTTTTATCAAATTCAACCCAGAGAGAAAGTCCGCCCTGAGGCCGGCTTGTTTTTGTGCCTGCAGGAAAAGATTCGGCGATGGTCTGCACATAATTCTGATAATTACTCTGAAGCGTTTTCCGCAACTGATGAAGGTGTTTTTCATATCTTCCTGTTTTCAGGAAATTGGCTACAGCCTCATTCACAATCGAAATAGAGGAAGTGGAGTGGAGGAGTTTAAGTTTCAGGATTTTATCTTTATATTTTCCGGGGGCAATCCATCCGACACGGTATCCCGGTGCCAGTGTTTTTGATATGGAGCTGCAATATAAAACGTTCCCTTCTTTATCAAATGATTTACAGCATTTAGGGCGATGGGATCCGAAATAAATATCTCCATAAACATCATCTTCAATCAAAGGGATATTGTGTTCTGCCAGTAATCTTACCACTTCTTTTTTGTTTTCATCGGACATACAGCTTCCCAGCGGGGTATTGAAATTGGGAATCAACAGACAGATATCAATAGCAGGAATTACTTTTTTCAGCGTTTCTATTTCAATTCCTGTTGAAGGATGCGTGGGGAGTTCCAGTACTTTAAGCCCTAAACCGGTTGCTAACTGCAAAATACCCGGATAGCACGGACTTTCTATAGCAATGGTGTCTCCTGGCTTCCCTAAAGCCATTAAGCAGAAGGATAAAGCATTCATACCGCCGTTGGTGGTCACCAAATCGGTCTCATTAAAATTTCCACCCCATGATAATGATCGAAGAGCGATCATTCTTCTTAATTTAAGATTACCCTGAAGTTCTTCGTATTCCGTTCCGCCTGCTTTTAAGGCTCTTGTTGCGCTTACAATTTCTTTTTTAAGCTTAGCCAGCGGCAAAAGATCCCCGGATGGAATGGCAATAGAGAAAAGGGTAAGATCATTTTTACCCATATTTTCATATACGGTACTGATCAGTTCATCGGGTTCATTATGATTGGCAATTAAAGAAGGACGGCTGGCTTCGGGCAGAGGCAGGGTAATCGCAAGAGAAGCACTGACAAAATACCCCGATTGCGGTTTTGAATCAATAAGCGATTGGGATTCCAGTTCCAGGAAAATACGTTTTGCCGTATTCATACTGATCTGGTGTTCCTTGCATAACGTTCTTACGGATGGAAGTTTATCACCCGATTTTAAAGCGCCGCTTCTGATCTGTGCGGCAATCCCGTTAGCTATTTCTGTGTATAAAAATTCTTTACTCATAGTTCAACTGTGCTCATGTAAATATACAAAACTGATACTGTGTTTATCCGTTTATCCTTTCTAATTTTGCTTCAATAAATAAAATGTACATCAAATGATCACAGAAAAAATATCAAAAGAACAGGCTTTAAGTGGATGGATTAACGGTTTTATCGGGGTTTTACTGTTTAGTGGATCTATGCCGGCCACAAAATTAGCGGTAATGGATATGAGTCCCATTTTTGTAACGATTGCCCGTGCTGGAATTGCCGGTGTCCTTGCATTGGGTGTTTTATTGGTTTATAAAGAAAAACGTCCAGCAAAAAATCAGATATTTCCATTGATACTGGTGTCAATTGGCTGTGTGATTGGGTTTCCGCTTCTTTCTGCATTGGCACTTCAGTATTTAACTTCGGCACATTCTATTGTATTTTTGGGAATGCTCCCTCTGGCAACAGCCATATTTGGAGTTTTCCGTGGTGGAGAAAGGCCACATCCTGTATTTTGGTTTTTTTCGATTGTTGGCAGTCTTTTAGTAATTGGGTATGCAGTTGCTCAGGGGATTTCTGCATCGCCTATAGGAGATATCCTGATGTTGGTAGCGGTAATCTTATGTGGAATGGGCTATGCTGAAGGTGCAAAACTTTCTAAAACATTAGGGGGATGGCAGGTGATTTCGTGGGCGCTGGTGCTGTCTTTACCGTTGATGATTCCATTATTCTTCATCTATTTTCCGGATAACATACAAGATGTTACGGTGAATGGATGGTTTGGATTGGCCTATATTTCTTTGTTCAGCATGTTTATAGGTTTTATATTCTGGTATAAAGGGTTGGCGCAGGGCGGAATCACAACCGTGGGTCAGTTACAGCTTTTACAGCCGTTTTTTGGATTGGCGCTGGCTGCTTATTTTCTTCATGAGCAGGTGAGTATGGGAATGCTCGGAGTAACTGTTGGGGTTATTCTATGTGTTGCTGGAACTAAAAAATTTGCTAAATAAAATATATTGATGCTGTTTATAAATATTCAATATATTTCTTATATCCATAATTTTATTATGGATTTTTTATTGCTGAACCTTCATGTTATTAAAAAATGGAATGTTTTAAGATAATTACCACAAATATTTGTAAATATGTAACACATAATTTCATATTTAAGTGAGATTCAAATAAATAATCTTTAAATTCTTAATTTACTTAACAAAATTAACTTTTTTTAACAATAAAATAAAAAAATCGGTTTAAGATTTGCTAGGGATAGTTCAAGATTCCAATTTGTTTTTACTAGAATAATTGACTTAAAAACTTTAACCCAACATTAAAAAAGCAAATTATTATGGTTATTAATGAGAATATTTTACGCTCAGCGGGAGCTAGCATGATGTGCTACAGTCCCTCGGAATATATTTTCAGCGAAGGCGATGTACCCACCTATTACTACCAGATCATAAGTGGAGAAGTGAAGCTCAACAATTATAGTGAAGATGGAAAGGAATTTATTCAGAACATTCTGTCAGCCGGACAGAGCTGTGGAGAATCAATCCTTTTTATTGGCAAGCCTTATCCCATGAATGCAGAAGTTATTACTGAATGCCGGGTTCTGAGACTTCCTAAAGCGCAGTTTTTTGATTTATTGAATCAGACCCCACAGCTGTTCCTGGAAATAAGTACTTTTCTGTCTCAGGGTCTGTACTATAAGTTTATTATGATGCAGAATATTTCTTCTCAGCATCCTGCCACAAGGATCCGGGGACTCATGGATTATCTTAAAAATTTACATGGAAGAAGTGATGCGCCATATTCCTTCCTGATTCCTTTCACCAGAAAGCAGGTGGCAAGCCTCACAGGACTGTGTGTAGAGACCGCTATAAGAACAATAAAAGGAATGGAAAGAGATAAAATCGTTAAAATTAAAGATCGTAAAATTTTATATTAAAAAACAAATTTGTGTGATTAAAATTTAAAAAACACATTATTATGAAAACAATAAGCTGTATGAATATCGATGGAAGTCTTTTACGGGCTTTCGGTGCGGAGGATAAATCATATAAAAAAGGAGAATTAGTATACAGGGAAGGCGATCATGCGATGTATTATTTTCAGATTGAAGAAGGAAAAGTGAAGCTTAACAATTATGATGAAAGTGGAAAAGAATTCATTCATAATATATTGGCAAAGAATCAGAGTTTTGGAGATTCAATGCTTTTTTTGGAAAAGGCTTATCCAATGAATGCTGTTTGCCTGCTACCATCTGAAGTTATCAGAGTGCCTAAAGACAACTTCCTCGAACTCCTGAAAGAACATCCGCATCTGTCGGTATCTATGAATGCCTGCCTTTCGCACAGGCTTTATTTCAAATCGATTATGATCCAGAGCATGGCATCTCAAAGTCCGGTCTCAAGGCTTAAAGGTCTTATGGATTATCTTAAAAGTTACCATGACGGTGAATGCGGACAGGCCTTTAATGTGGAGCTCACCAGGCAGCAGATCGCCAGCCTTACCGGTCTGAGAGTAGAAACCGTTATCAGAGCATTGAAAAAAATGGAGAAAGAGAATATCCTGTCTCTGGAGAGCAGAAAAATTCTCTATTAAAAGTGTTAGCTATGATCCGGATCATAAAAAAGTGAATTATAGAGTTGTATATTTGGAAAAGAACTCAGTATCAAAATAATAAATAAAAATATAGTTCTTAAGGTATTAAAATACCGGCATATCCATTAAAAAACAATCGTAATAAATAATAAGTCATGTAGAGTTTCTCTATGTGGCTTATTTTAACCGCTAACTCAACTCATGAAGGGTCAAAAAATAGTAAAGGCGCTGAAGCATAAAAACTTCATAAGAGTGAATAATGAAGGCTCCTGGTTTGGAGAGGGCGCTACTATTTATGCGAAAGAGATCAAAGAAAATATCTTTTTGCTGTTTGTAATTTTGAAGGATATTCATATTGAAAATATTCAGGCGCTGATTGCCCACTTCGATTGTTTCAGTAGCATAGGAACGAAAGAGCCGGAGCAGATTATGTTTTATCTCTCTATCAAAGATAAAGAAGACCTTCATTATTTTGAAAAATATTTAAAAATTTCTGACAATTAATACCTGAAAAACTATGATTTTTGAAAACGACACATTAAAATTCTGGAGTCTGCACGATAAAAATAATGTTATCGAGAATGAATCTTTGTTTCCGAGTGTTATTAATTCTTACGGAGTTACAGCATTTTTGATCAAGTCTCTGGAAAAAATAAAAAGCAATGCCCAGTGTGACATTATAAAGAACGTTATTGATACATATATTCAGGAATATATTCTCCATATCCGCGAATATCACAATGAAAGTGCTGTCATTGAATATGAAAAAGATTCAGCAATAGAAATTGAAAGCCCTTCTTTTACCTTGTATGCAAAAACAGCTTACTATAAGGTTTTGAAGGAAGAAGAATATCTGAATAAACTACTGAGCACCTTAGGGGTTGAAAAGGAAACTCTAGAATAAATCCCACATCACACCAAAATCACTTATTATTATGGAATTTCAAAAGAACCTATTAGAATATATCAGCCAGTCGCTATTAACTACCAACGAAACTATTTCTATTGTAGAAAGCGTTACTTCAGGCTGTTTGCAGGTTGCATTTTCACAAATGCCGGATGCCTCTTTATTTTATAAAGGTGGAATGACGGCCTATATGCTTCCTGAAAAGGTAAGACTTCTGAATGTTGATCAGGAAGAAGCCGAAGAATGCGATTGTGTTTCCGAAAATATAGCACAGACAATGGCACTGCAGGTTGCAAAATTATTTCAGTCCGACTGGTCTATAGCTACCACCGGATACTGTACCCCAACCAAAGAGTCTGATTACAAAATATTTGCTTACTTCTCTTTTTCATACAAAGGAGAAATTGTCCTGACCAAAAAACTGGAACTGCATCATAAAACACAGGCCCTCAATGCTCAATTGTATTATACAGAATTTATCCTGGGATGCTTTAAAAGTGAGATGAACCGTTTACTGATTTTGCAATAGTTTTTTATGGGGGAGTTAAGATTAAAAGACAAGTCGGTTCTTATTACAGGAGCGGACAGCGGTATCGGGAAGGCAGTAGCGCTGCTTTTTGCACAGCAAGGTGCTGATATTGCAGTTATTTATCACACCAATAAAGAAGATGCCGAAAAGACCAAATCAGAAATTGAAGCACTGGGAAGAGAATGTATTATTTTCCAGGGAGATATTAATGATTATGAATTTTGTCAGAAAACAGTTGATGAAATGATCCAGACCTTTGGTGGTATTGATATTCTGATCAACAATGCAGGTGTCCAGTTTCCTTCAGACAATATCGAAAATTTACAAGAATCCAATATCAGAAAAACATTTGATTCTAATATTGTAGGTATGATCTTACTGACTAAAGTTGTTTTTCCGCATTTAAAAGAAGGAAGCAGCATTGTAAATACAACTTCTGCAGCAGCTTATCAGGGACATGCCGAACTGCTCGATTACTCGGCTACCAAAGGAGCAATTGTCTCTTTTACCCGTTCTCTGGCTTTGCAGGCAAAACCAAAAGGAATCCGTATCAACGCGGTGGCTCCGGGACCCGTTGCTACACCGCTTACCAAAGCCACATTTGGAGAAGAAGAGGAAAATACCCATCAACCTCCTTTTGAACGCAATGCAAGTCCGGAAGAAATTGCAGCAAGTTTCCTGTTCCTAGCCAGTAGTGATGCTGCACAGATCACGGGTCAGGTCATTCATCCAAACGGCGGACTGATTGTTAACGGATAAATAATTAATTTTCAATAAAAACAGCAGTAATAATCTTATTTAATGCTTTCTAGCCTGTGGCTTCGACTTCATGATTGCAAAATAGGAGGTAGTAAAAGCAGACAGGCTTTGATAGCCGACTTTATATGCTACTTCGCTTAAAGTAAACCGTTTGGTATCCAGCAGTTCAATGCTTTTTAAAATTCTTGTCAGCTGGAGATATTTCTGAAGCGTAATTCCTGTCTCTTTTTTGAATGTTCTCTGAAGGCTTCTTACCGACATTTGTGTTTTTTCTGCAAGAAGATCCATATCCAGATTATATTTGAAATTTGAATTAATATAGGTACACACCGGAATCAGCCGGATATCAGCGGGAACAGGGATTTCCAGATGGCTGCCTTCATTGCAGAAATTGGGAAGACTTTTTAAGATTGCTTTAAAAAAGATATCCTGCTCTTCATTATCCGTCAGTAATTTATTCCATTTTGAAGCATACAGCAGCATTTCCTTTAAAACCGGAGGAACGGCAAAAACATGTGCCTGCTGATAAAAAGGTTCCTCGAAGACTGTAGAGAATAAAAATACCATCAGATTCACCGTAGTTGCTTCAGTAGTTATCCGGTGCGCTTTTCCGGAAGGAATCCAGATTACATGATGCTGGGGAACCAGATAAATCCTGCGGTCAATATGAAAATACTGATATCCTTCTTCCACATAAGTCAGCTGCGCCCGTTCATGAGTGTGCTCATGATCATCATGTTTCCAGTTCTGTTCACACCATACATAGGCTTCTTTTTCAATTGAATCAATGAAAAGGCTGTCATTCTGCTGGACTAATCCGCATTTTACCATGTCGTTCTGTATATTATTTTTGGCAAATTTAATAAAAACGACAATACTATTTTTGTCCCTATATTTATATCCTATTCAGAATGAAAAAATTAAGTTCACTTTTCGTATTTATTTTATTATTAAAAATCAACGCTATGATGGCACAAGACAATAAAGCACATGTATTGGTCCTGATCCATTCGGATAACGGAGGAACCTATGAACTGGCAAAAGAAATAGCCGCAGGGATTGAAAGCAGCAATCATGCATCAGCCGTTATTAAACAGGTGAAAGAATCTTCCAGCCAAAAATTAAAGAACATTCCTGTAGCTACCGTAGATGAATTGGCATCTTATGACGGAATTGCTTTTGGCTCACCCGTATACTTTGGAAATATCAGCACCGGAATGAGCGAGTTTTTATCTAAAACCGTAAATTTATGGACGAATCACGCACTCGAAGGAATGCCGGCAACCGTTTTTATGTCTGCAGGAAGCGGGGCAGGTAAAGAGCTGGCATTGCAGTCGTTCTGGAACAGTCTGGCTGTACATGGGATGGTATTGGTTTCCAACGGAATCCGCGGTACTGAAACGATGAACAAAGCTATTCCACAGGGTAATTCAGTGTTAGGGATCACCAGTGTGGCTTCTTTAAAAGACGTTGAAAGACCTACGAAAGACGAACGTCTTCTAGCTCAGCTTCAGGGAAGGAATTTTGCAAAAGTTGCGGCGGCACTGAAAGGAACATTAAGTAAAAAAGAGACGGCATCGATTGAAAAACCTATGGATTTCAAGGCGATGCTGCAACAAAAGAATATTGTCCTGCCTCAGGTTCCTAAGCCTGCAGGGAATTACAAACCTTTTGTAAGATCAGGGAATTTAATTTTTATCAATCAGGTTGCTTTAAAAGACGGGAAAATCTTAAATCCCGGTAAACTCGGAGTAGATGTTAATGAACAGCAGGTAAAAGAAGCTACAAAAGCTACTATGCTTAATGTATTGTCGGTTTTAAATGAAGCGGTTGGTGGAGATCTTAGTAAAGTAAAACAATGTGTACAGCTGACAGGTATTTTCAATACCAAAGATGATTATACCAAACATGCCGATTTAATGAATGTGGCATCCGATCTTACGGTAGAGGTGTTTGGAGAAAAAGGAAAACATGCAAGAGCTACTCTGGGAGCTTCATCCATTCCTGTGAATTCTTCTGTAGAAATACAGGCTATTTTTGAAGTGGAGTAGATCACCTTTTTTACGGCACACAGATTGAGCTGATATAGCAGATTTTTCATCCTACAAAATAAAGAACCGGCTTCGAATCAATCAAAGCCGGTTCTTTATTTTTATATGGTTGCGTTACCTTCAACGCCATCTGAATTATTGGTTTTAGTTCCTGTAATGGCCGCAGCAGCAAAACTTAGTAAGCTCACCAGTTTTCCGGCTTTGGTATCCCAATAATAGGTTTCTTTCGGTTCTACACGGATAATGGTAACATTAGGATCGTCTTTACCATCAAACCAGGCTTTAGCCATGGGCGACCACTTTTCTTCAATAGTCGATTTGTCTTTATAAATAGAGGCTGTTCCAAAGACGGAAAGATACTGTGAATCGCCGTTGTTCATAAAATACAGCTGTACTCTGCGGTCTTCCTTTATTTCAAAATTTTTGTTGCTGTCGGCACTGCTGATAAACCACAGATTTCCGCTGTCATCGGTTTCCTGCAGAGACATAGGGCGGGAATTCACAGGAAGGGTTTCCAGTTCCGTACAAAACATACAGATTCTTGCGCTTTCCGACAGTTCTTTGATTTTTTTAATGGCCTCAAGATGAGTAAGATTTTCTGTTGACATAATAAAATATTTTAAGTGATTTGGTTTATGTTGTGAATTAAATAAACTAAAGTTGAGCATTGTATTCATAACCTAAACTTCAAAAACCTGACCAAAAAAATATAAATGTGGTATGTGTTCTCGAAAAAAATTCAATGATAATCCTTTTCAGATCATGAACACCAGTATCATATTCATGATAAAAGGCTGATAAAGAAAAAAATGCAGAATATAGTATGAACGGGTTAAAATCATTATTTTTAGTATTTTTAACTACAGTTTATAGGAATGAAAAAGTTCATCTGCTATACATTATTACAAAATACAGTAGAATTCTCATGGAAAATTATACGGTCATCCTAGTGATCATGGCTTTAATGATCGGAATCTCCGGCCTGGCGGGTAAAACTAAAATACCCACGCCTATGCTGCTTTTAATTGCAGGAATATTGATAGGTTTTATACCTGCAATGCCTGAAATAGAGATCAATCCTGAAATTATCATGCTTCTTTTTCTACCACCATTGCTGTATGATGCCGCTTTTAATATTTCATTTCCACAATTTAAGACCAATCTCAACACCATCGGTACGCTGGCGATAGGACTTGTATTTTTGACTACTGCCGGAATTGCCGTGCTGGCTTATTATCTTATTCCCGGGATGACCTGGCCGCTGGCATTTGTACTGGGAGCCATTCTTTCTGCGACGGATGCTGTTGCTGCGGTGGGAGTAACGAAAGGATTGGGACTTTCTCATAAGACCATTACCATTCTGGAAGGTGAAAGCCTGATCAATGATGCTTCTGCGCTGGTAGCATACCGTTTTGCAGTAGCTGCGGTAACAGGAGTTGCTTTTGTCACCTGGAAAGCTTCGTTGGAATTTATACAGGTTTTAGGCGGTGGTTTTCTGATCGGCTGGGTCATATGGAAAGGGTTGTCAATAATTATCGGGCTGTTTCGTAAGGATCATATGGTGGTGATCAGTCTCATTCTTTTAATGCCTTTTGTAACGTATCTCATCGCGGAACATTTCCATGTTTCAGGGGTAATTGCGGTTGTTGTATTAGGATTGGGAATGTCGAAGCTGAGCCGGAATAAATTTCCCGATAACGTTAAAGAACAGTCCCGCAATTTCTGGGATGTTATTATTTTCCTGCTTAACGGATTGATTTTCTTATTGATTGGGTTAGAATTTCCTATTGTTTTAAAAAAGATGCCTGAGGTACAGGTATGGACGTATGCAGGATATGCAGCGGTTATCGTTCTGCTGACTCTGTTGATAAGACTGGTCAGGGTATATCTGCAGCAGTTCAACCTGCAGAAAGCTTTTCAGGGGAAAAGACGCATCAGTGAAGAAGCGTTGTTTGATTCCAAGACGAGTTTTATCATCACGTGGTCGGGGATGCGCGGAATTGTCTCACTGGCCATTGCATTGGGTCTTCCTACCACGATTAATAATGGTGAAGCATTTCCGCTGCGTAATGAAATTATTTTCCTGTCCATCGCGGTGGTGCTCATTTCTCTCCTAGGACAGGGACTTACCTTACCATGGATTGTAAAAAAGCTTAAAATATAGTATTTTAGTTTCAGATTTTCTTAGGAAGTTTATCGTCATTCAGCCTATTTTACGTAATTTTGATGGATGCAAATAGCACCTTCGGCATCTTTAGCATCCTATATCAAACATTATATCTTTTTGGAAAATTCCGAAAACGATATCAAAAAGCTGAGACTATTTGCTGACGGAAATACCGGACTTATTATTTCCAGTGATATCCATATCTATCAGGATGGACTGGAGAATAATTTACCGTTATCTTTTTTCTACGGACAGCCGACAAGATATAAAGATCTCGTTACCAAAGGTGCATTTTCTTTCATTGTAGTGGTGTTTCAGCCTTATTTTCTCAATCTGCTGCTAGGAGTTTCAGCCCGGGAGATTCAAAATCAGATGATTACTGTGGAAGATGTCATAAAAAATGACTTACAGCCTTTCCAGGAAAAGCTTTTTTATAAGGTTGATCCAAAGGTGATTATCCATGAGCTTAATGGGTATTTTACTGCATTTTTATCTAAAAAAACAGATACTGATCATCACCTTATCAAAGCAACTCAACAATATATCCTTCAGAATAAAGGAGCTCTCTACTTAAAAGATCTTGAGAATTTTACAGGATATTCTGAAAGACAGCTTGAAAGAAAATTCGATCATTATATTGGGATTTCTCCTAAAAAATACAGCAATATTACCCGGCTTCATTATTTCTTGAGCCTTATGAAAAGCCGTAATATGGATGAAAATATTACCAGTCTTTCTTATGACGCAGGTTATGCCGATCAGTCCCATCTGATTAAAGATTTTAAAAATAATACCGGACTGACGCCTACACAGTACCTAAAAACTGAAAATAAACTTGCGGTCAATTTTATAGAACTTCCGTGATAAAAACCAATGTCGGTTTTTTACAATTTTCAGATGATCATGCAGGGTAGCTTTGCAGAAAAAAGATGATCAACCTCAAAATTTCTACCGCACAATTTGAAAACCGAAGCGGAGACAAAGAGTATAACCTTTCTGTTATTGAAAAACTCTCCGGCGAAGCTGCTGCTAAAGGCTCCCATGTTATAGCATTCCACGAATGTTCCATCACAGGCTATACTTTTGCCCGAAACCTTACTAAAGATCAAATGCTTGAAATTGCCGAATATATTCCGGAAGGAAGCAGTATTCTAAGGCTGCAGGAAATTGCTGCAAAATTTAATATCACCGTATTAGCAGGACTTTTTGAAAAGGATAAGGATGATAATCTATTCAAAGCCTATGTTTGTGTAGATAAAAACGGATTAGTGGCAAAATATAGGAAGCTTCATCCATTTATCAATCCTAATCTGACACCAGGGAATGCCTATTGTGTGTTTGAAATTCATGGCTGGAAATGCGGTATCTTGATCTGCTACGATAATAATATCATCGAAAATGTAAGAGCGACCAAACTCTTGGGAGCAGATATTATTTTTATGCCTCATGTAACGATGTGTACGCCTTCCACAAGGCCCGGAGCAGGCTTTGTAGATCCCAAACTATGGGAAAACAGGGAAGCGGATCCCACTTCTTTGCGGTTGGAGTTTGATGGGATGAAAGGCCGGGACTGGCTGATGAAATGGCTTCCGTCCAGAGCCTATGATAATGCAGCGTATATCATTTTTTCCAATCCGATTGGGATGGATGCAGATCAGTTGAAAAACGGATGTTCGATGATCATTGATCCTTTTGGAGATGTCATTGCAGAATGTCGATCTTTTGATGATAGTTTTGAAACTGCCATTATAACTCCTGAAAAATTAACCCAAGCTGGAGGATACCGCTATATTAAAGCCCGCAGACCGGATTTATATAGAGATATTCTTGGAAAAGAACATCATTCGGAGCAAAAAGTAGTATGGATTAATGATGAAAAATAATGGATTCTAGATCCGGATAATCAACGAATAGCAGAAAGCTATATTACTTACTGATTTATTTCAATTCCGAAGGAATGTTGTGTTTCTTTCGGAATTGTATTTATGGCAGGGTCTTTTGAAAATCGCTCCAGGCACCGCCATTGTAGACCTTTTTAAAGCCCTTTTCCTTCAGAATCTTCTCCGCTTTTACACTGCGAAGCCCATGAGAACAAACGGTGATATATACTTTCTTAGATCAAGTTCAATATATCTTTCCCTGATCGTCCCTAAAGAAATATTAACGGAACCTTTGATATGCCCCATTTCAAACTCTTTTTCAGTTCTTACATCCAGAACTACCGCTCCGTTTTTCACCAGCTGATCTAATCCTTTATCCAGTGTCTGATACCGATACACTTTGTACAGTATGTAAACGGCGAGAATAATCCCGCAAAAAACCAATATATTCTTCATAATCTACTGAGAATTTTTTTATCAATATAAAACGTTCCAAACGGAATAAAACAGGCAAGGATCACCTTCCAGGTTGTTTCTTTAAACTTCCAGTGCTGCTCAACGCCCACACTCAACGTATTGAACAGAAAAAGAAGAAATAAAGTTCCATGAATAGGTCCCATCATTTTTACGAAAGATGGATTTCCGAACCCATATTTCAACGGAACGGCAATAAACACAAGGGTAAGCAGAGAAATTCCTTCCAAAATAGCAAGAATTCTTAAGCGTCCAATTTTTGTTTTGACTAAATCAAGCATAATTATCTGAAATAAGGTCTGTTAGCAAAAGGGGAAAATGGCCAAGGAATGGCAATGAAGATAATAACCAGGGCGGCAGAAAACCATATAAGCATTGTTTTGAATTTATCCCGGTCGGTTTTTCTACGCTTTGATAATGCGGATCCAATCGTGATCATCACAATCGCGGCTAGCATTAAAAAGATATGGATCATTCCGAAAAACAAAAGATCAAAAGATGCTTTGGCCGTGTTGAAATTTTTCCAGAAATAACTGATAATCGGGCTTTGGGAATACAAAAGGATTCCTAAAATAAGCTGGATATGGGCAATCGTTGCCGTCCAGTGTCTTATAGAATCAGCGGTTTTTGAAAACTCTTTTTTTGAGAAAAATCCTCTGTATGCCGTGAACAAAGCATAGAAAAGGCTCAGTAGAACCAACCACCGGAATGTGGAATGCAGGAAGGTAAGGGTTTGGTACATGGCGTAATTTTTATCCTGCAGCAAAGGTATACTAAAAAACATACTAATTAGTATGTTTTTTGAGAAAAAAATTATTGCAATGTTTTAAAATAAGACTTAAGCTGTTTTAAATAAGTAATATAAGATGATGTATTGTTGTCTAATTTTCCTAAATTTCTAACGCCCCAATATCCTGACATCACAAAAACAGCAACGCCTTCAGCATCTGTTTCCTGTTGTATAATTCCAGTTTCTTTACCTTTCTCAATAGATTCGATCATTGCATTTTTCCATTGAAGGGAAAGTTCGTTTAAAGCTTTGGTGAATTCGATATGCCATGGAGCCATTTCCTGGGTGAAATTGGATGCAGGACAGCCATATTCTACTTTCAGCATTTCATTTTTCATCAATAGATTTTCCATTAACTGATAAATACCATCTAATGGATTTACAGCACTTTGTATAGGTTCAACAAAAGTATTTTTGAAGTTAGGTCTTAAGTGCTCATTAATAATAGCTAGCCCCATTTCATCTTTGGTTTTAAAGTGATAATAAAAGGCTCCTTTCGTTACCTGGGTCGTCGCAATGATCTCATCAACACTGGTCGTCTGATAACCGTTGGTATAAATCAGTTCAAATGCTTTTTGAAGGATATTTAAACGGGTGGCTGCTGATTTTTTCATAAAGATACCAGTTGGTCTTTTTTACAAAGGAACACTATTTTTTAATTAATTTCAACTAGATTTCATGAATTTCGGCGTCCGTGAACACGAAAAATTTCCCGTTTTTAGGAATATTTTTGGTATCCAGTCCGGTAAACTCACTGAAGGCAGGAAGAAGCAGCTGATTAGGAGTGAGTACAAAACAGGGCAGCCTGATCTTTTTTACAGTGGAATGTAAAACGGTTCCCGGATGAATATGTCCTGTAATTTGAAATTTTGGCTTTTTTTTATCAAAATCGTGGATAAAAACAATAGGATCGATTTCTAAGAGTTCTGTTTTTACATCGAGACATAATTTGGCTTCTAATGATTTTGTAAGCCGGTCGTGATTTCCTTCAACAAGATAAAATTTCAGATCCGGATACTGGTCTTTCCAGCGGCAGAATTCATCGACATCAGAATTGTTTCCGGCATGCAGAAGATCACCGACTACAATAAATTTTTCTACCTCAAAATAAGTCAGCAAAGTAGATAGTCTTTCAAGATCATTTTTCATCACCTGATTAGCGATTGCAATTCCATTTTTCCTGAAATGGGCTGTTTTTCCGATATGGAGATCGGAGAGGATCAGTGCTTTCTCTTTTTTCCAGTACAAAGCCCGCTGATTGGTTAACGTAAATATTTCGTCTTGAAAGGTGATGTTTTTAGTAGCAATCTTCATTGTTTTTGGTTGTCGGTTGTCTGTTGTTGGTTTTTAGTTTTTGGTGTTTAGTGTTTGATCTTTATTCTTTGAAATCTTATATCTAGTATCTTCATCTTCTCTCTACTCCAATCCCAAATTCTTACCCGACTGAATTAAAAGCTTTCTAATCCTTGCATCTAAACTTTCACTTGAAAGGGTTTGACGAAGACTGTCTATTTTAATCGGGAAACTTAATGGGGTAAATGTATTGGAATATTTTAAAATAATCTTCGATTTTTCGATCCTTTTAAAAGCCTCCACCAGTCTTTGTTCTTGCAGCTGCATGTTAAAAACCTCCGTGTAGGCCTGTCTTACAAGAAAATGATTGGGATCATAATCTTCCAGCACTTTAAACAGTAATCCTGCCGAGCTTTGAAGGGCTTTATTGGAACGCTGTTTTCCCGGGAAATTTTGTACAACCATTCCTGAAATCACGGCAATATCTCTGAATTTTCTTCTTGCCATTTCTGCAGCGTTGATACTGGAAATAACGTCTGTCATTAAGTTATCTCTGGTAAGAATCTGATGCAGATTATCTTCCCGCACAGGAATTTCTTTATTACTGAACAGTTCAAAACCGTAATCATTCATGGCCATGGAAAAGGAAATAGGAGCCCATTTTGAAATTCTGTAGGCAATGAGCGCTGCCATCACTTCATGTACCAGACGGCCTTCAAATGGATACATAAACAAGTGATATCCTTCCCGGTTTTTAATCAATTCCACCAAAAACTCATCATCTTTGGGAATGTGGGATCTTTTTTCCTGATTGGCGAGTAAAGGATGCAGAAATTTCAGTTCTTTTTCAGAAGCTTTAGGATTAAGCGCTCCTGATAGTTTTTCTCTTAAAAAATGGCCTAGATTAGAACTTAAAGGAAGTCTTCCGCCCAAATAACTTGGAGCCATCGCTTTTCCTTTCGTCAAACGTACATAAACCGTCATATCTTTGATCATAGCGACTTCGAGGACTCTACCTGCCAGAATGAATTTTTCGTCCTTTTTAAGCCTTGAAATGAAGTATTCCTCAACCATTCCGATATAACCGCCTGAAATAAATTTAACTTTCAACATAGCATCGCTTACAATGGCGCCCATATTCATCCGGTGAAGCATGGCAATTTTACGCGAGATTACTTTATGCAGGCCGTCTTCCATAACGACCACTTTATGAAATTCTTCGTAATTATGCAGGGCACTGCCGCCGATCGTAAGAAAATCGATAATGCTTTTCCATTCTTCATCAGTCATTTCCTGAAACGTATAGACCTGTTTGATTCTTTCACGGAGTTCATCCGGATAAAAACCATCGCCAACCGCCAGCGTCATGAGAAACTGCACCAAAACATCGAAACATAAAACCTGCGGTTCACGGGGTTCTATAACCTTTTGTTTCACAGCTTCTTTTAATGCGGCAACTTCAATCAGTTCTAAAGAATGGGTAGGAACGCAATAGATTTTTGAGGTTTCAAAAGGGGAGTGCCCGCTTCGTCCGGTACGTTGTAAAAACCGGGCAACTCCTTTTGCGGAACCGATCTGAATAACCGTATCGACAGGTTTAAAATCGATTCCCAAGTCTAAAGAAGAAGTGGAAACTACTGCTTTAAGTTTTCCGTTACTCAGATTTTCTTCTATCCAGATGCGGAGATGGGCATCAATGGAGCTGTGGTGGATGGCAATCTGTCCTGCAAAATCAGGATAGGCATCCAGCAACAGCTGGTACCACATTTCGCTTTGGCTTCGGGTATTCGTAAAAACAATGGTTGATTTTGACTCTAAAATAATAGGAACCACTTTATCAGCCAGTTTACTTCCTAAATGTCCTGCCCACGGAAGAATTTCCACCTCATCAGGCAACACGGGAATAATATCAATTTTTTTATGCTCTTTGGCCGTAATTTTTGTCTTTTTACCTTGATAGGGAACCAGAACTTCAAGGGCCTCATCTAGATTTCCAATCGTTGCCGTTATTCCCCATATTTTAATTTTAGGGACATAATATTTAAGCTGAGAAATAGCTAATTCTACCATGACTCCTCGTTTGGAACCTAAGAGTTCATGCCATTCATCCACGGCAATGCAATGCAGATGCTGAAAGAATCTGAGATTATTTTTCTGAGCCAGAAGAAGGTGAAGACTTTCCGGGGTTACCACTAAAATATCAGGCATACTTTTTACCTGTTGCTGCCGTACTTTAGGATCGGTATCGCCGTTCCGGACTCCTACGACCCAATCGAGGCCAATTTCATTCATGGCTTCGTCCATCGCTTTGGCAATGTCTTTGGCAAGAGAGCGTAACGGGGTAACCCAGATCATTTTAAGGCCTTTTTTGTATTGGTCGGGACGATTGAGAAAATCTGTAATCAGCGCTAGAAAAACAGAATAAGTTTTCCCGAAACCGGTAGGTGCAATGACCATTCCGCTGTATCCATTGCCGAATTTCTTCCAGGTTTCGACCTGAAAGGCAAAAGGGGAAATATCTTTACCAGCCATCCATTGCTGGATGATTGTAAATCCGTTGGTATTTTCAAACGCTGCCAAATTATTGTATTAATTTTTTTATTTCTTCAAGATCATCAATTTCTGCCACGGTTTTATCTTTCCTCCATCGTACAATTCTTGGAAATCTAAGAGCGACACCGCTTTTGTGACGGCTGCTGAATCCTATTCCTTCAAAAGCAATCTCAAAAACAAGCTCTGCTTTTACCGTTCGTACGGGCCCGAATTTTTCGATCGCATTTTTGTTTACAAATTTGCTGACTTCCATTATTTCTTTGTCTGTAAGTCCGGAATAGGCTTTTGCAATAGTAACAAGCGCATCACCATTTTTAACAGCAAAAGTATAGTCGGTATAATAGGCACTTCGTCTTCCGCTTCCTTTTTGGGCATAGATCAATACGGCATCAATGGTGAGCGGACTGATTTTCCATTTCCACCAGTCGCCTTTTTTTCTTCCGGCATGATAAGGCGAGCTTTTTTGCTTCAACATTAAGCCCTCGCTGTTGATATCTCTTGAATTTTCTCTGATCTGCTGTAATGCATCCCATTGTTTACAATCAACCGCCTGGGAAAGTTTAATATTCTCCGGATTTTCATTGAGCAGTAATTCAATCAGCATGGCGCGTCTTGCAGAAATAGGCTTTTCTCGCAAATCTGTTCCTTCAAGCTCCAGCAAATCGTAAGCAAAGACTTCAATAGGAATTTCCGAGAGCATTTTTTTCGTGATGGTTTTACGGTTTAACCGTTTCTGCAATTCATTAAAATTTAAAACTTTACCCTCTTTTACAGCAAGTACTTCTCCGTCCAACACAAAATTTCCTTTCATGGCTTTTATGGTTTCTGCAATCTCTGGAAACTGTTCGGTAACAAGCTCTTCACCTCTGGACCAGATAAATACTTCATCATTCCTGCGAATGATCTGACCCCGGATTCCGTCCCATTTATATTCTACTAGCCATTCGTCGGGTTCACCCAAATCAGCCAGTTCTTTTTCCAGCGGATAGGCGAGACAAAAAGGATAGGGTCTGGAATTATCCGCATTTACTTTTTCAGCAGAAATCAGTTCCTGAAACGAAATTTCATTGGGATGCCATTTTCCCATCATGCTGTGCATCAGTGCGCTTGGCTCCTGTCCTGAATATTTGGTGAGGGCATTGATCAGCGTTTTATCGGAAACCCCGATTCTAAAGCTTCCGCCTAATAATTTATTGAAAATCAATCTTTCCGTATAGTCCAGGCCGTTCCAGGATTTCAAAACAAATTCTTTCTTCTGGCTTTCCGTTTTATCTTTCATGGAGACAATTTCATTCATCCACTCAGAAAGGGTTCGTTCTATTTTTTCGGAAGGCGGCGGCAGGATCAGTGAAAGGGTTTCTCCAAGATCACCTACGGAAGAATAGCTTTCCTGGAAAAGCCAGAAAGGAAGTTGGGTGATTTCCAGCGCCCATTCTTTCATAAAATTGGTTCCTACATTTCTCTTCGGTCTTTTTCCTGTAAATAAGGCTATAAACCATACTTTATCATCATCCGGAGCACGCTCAAGATAGTCGATAATAGCATCGATTTTAGCATTGGTTTTATTGGTGCTTTCAAGGGCGTTGATCAGTTCTGCAAAATGTCTCATGGCTCAGGATTTTCGAGGTTTTCTTTTTCAGAAGGTTCTTCATCATCTCCATAGAGGGTTTCTACGACATCAGACTGGATACCGATTTCATTTAAGTATTTTGAAAAAACTTCGGTCTGACCGTGGGTAACGTGTACAATTTCAGCTTCTGTTGCCTTTATAGCCTCTAATAATCCTTTCCAGTCTGCATGATCACTCATCGCAAAACCGGCATCGGCGCTGCGCCATCTTCTGGCACCCCGTACATGCATCCATCCTGAACAGATGGCGGTTGCAGCATCAGGTATTTTACGGATAATATTACTGTCGAGTAAAGCGGGCGGCACTATGACAATTTCATGCTGCAATTCTTTTGGATTTTCTTTAAAATCAGCAATTTCATAGTCCGGAAGATCAATTCCGACGGATTCAAAGGCCTGATTGAGTTTTCCAATCGAGTAGTGGACATATATTTTGCCTAATCCTTCTACTGCTTTCATGATCCGTTGTGCTTTTCCCAGAGAATATCCTATAAAAACGGAAGTTTTACTGTTCTCCTGATTTCTTAGCACCCAGTTTTGTAATTTTTTATTGAGATCCTCGACTTCCAGCCAGTTGTAGATAGGAAGTCCAAAGGTACTTTCGGTAACAAATTCGTTGCATTTTACGAGTTCAAAAGGAGTGCTCAGTCCATCATACTGAACTTTATAATCCCCGGAAACAACACTTACATACCCTTTGTATTCCATTCTGATCTGGGCAGAACCAATAATATGCCCGGCAGGATGAAAGGAAACTTTTACGCCGTTGATATTGAGAACTTCTCCGTATTCTACCGTCTGGCATTCAATATCCAGTCCGATTCTCTGATGCAGAATGGGCTTTGTAAATTGGTGGCATAAGTATTTTTTCATTCCCCAACGGGCATGATCGGCATGACCATGGGTAATAACGGCCATATCCACAGGCCTCCAGGGATCAATATAAAATTTACCCTGCGGACAGTAGATTCCTTTGTTTGTAAATTTGATTAGTTTCAATGATGATTTGGTTTGTATTTCATTATTCAAAAATCTAACCAAATTGCTTTACATAATTCCTGAAATATTATTTATTTAAAAGGAAAATAAAACGAAAACAAATAAAACGAGAGTATTTTACTGCGGTAAAACACTCTCGTTTTTATATAATAATGATCTCTTGTTTGAAATATACTTTTAATCAGATCATTGTAAGATATCTGTACAATCAAGAAAAATCTATTTGTCCTTTTTATTTCATAGCATTATTGACCGTCTGGCTATCTACAAATTGTTCAAACTTGATAATTTTCCCATTTTTCAGCTTCCAGATATGCGCTACTCGTGCTTCAAAGGGGTTACCCGATACTTTATAGGTTCCTGTATACGTTCCATAAGCAACCACTTTATCTTCACTGGCAACATATTCTTCCGGAGTGAATTTATAGTCTATCCATTCATTGGCTAACCGGCTGAATACATTTTTGCTGATTTCTTCCAATCCGATATAGGTTCCTGCATAAGGAAAACCTTTTGCTTCCGTCCAGGAAATATCACTGGCTGCATAGGTGGCTAAATTTTTACCGTTTTCTTCTGAGGTCTTCCCTTCGTAAGTGCTCTTTACAATTTCAAGATTTGTCATTTTATTTTTATTTAAAGTGCAGCCCGACAATGCAAAAAGAATGGCCAGGTTGAAAATTATATGTTTTACCATTTCATTTCGCCTGTATTTACTTTTGCCCCTATTTGTAAAGCGGTTTCAAAAGTAAGGTCAGGATATTCTGTTTTTATGGCTTTCATCAACTCTTCTGAAGTTTTGTTGGTTTTTAAAGCCTCTTCATAGAACTGAATATAGCGCTTGGTATGTTCCACAGCCGAAATATCAAACGGAGAATCAGCATGGGCATGGGCAGGGATAACAATGGAAGGGTGTAAAGCTTCTATTGCATCTAAAATGGTAATCCAATTTTTTCTTGAATCTGCTGTTTGTGAATCTGCCATCCAAAGGTTAAATGTTGTTCCGAAAACATTAATACCGCCAACAACAGCTTTTATAGAAGGAATCCAAATGAAAGTTCTTGATGGAAACTCTTCCAAACCAATGATCTCTAACGGCTGTTCTTCCAGGATAATACTGTTTCCTTTCAGCACCTGTGGCAGTACAATATTGGAGGTGATTGCTTTTCCTAATCTTTCTCCCCAGATATCTAATTTTTTTTGAGCCGTTGCTTTAATAGACTCTACAGTCGCCGGTGATGCATAAGCGGTAACTTCCGGAAAATATTTTTTAAATACTTCAAGACCGAAGTAGAAATCAGGATCGGTATGCGAAATATAAATTGAAGTTAGATTTTTACCAGAATTTCTGATGTGTTCCGCTACTTTTTCTGCATCAGCCAGCGTAAACTGTGCGTCGATTAATACAGCATCATTTTTACCTGAAATAATCACAGAGGCTACTCCGAAACTGTTTTCTGATGCATTGTAAATTTCCAGTTTTAGATTTCCAGTTTCAATTGTTTTAAAATTTTGTAAGCTCATTTTGAATGTTTTTATTATTGTTATGGTACAAAGATGGTAACATTCAGTCTCTGAAAACATTGAACAAGATCAATAAATGTCAAAATGAATTATTTTTTACTGATTATTTTTTTTCTTATTCTACTCAAAAATTCATGACTGATTCCTAAATAAGCCGCTGATAAAGTTGTGGATATTTTTCTATGAAGTCCACATATCGCTGATCGGCAGTTTTACTAAGGTTATCTACCATTCTTCTTTGCAATGCAGCATGTGTCTTTTGGGTCATTACCCTGAACAGTTTTTCAATTTTAGGAAGGTTTTCGTAGGCAAATTCTTTGTCTTTTTTTGAAATCAGAAGAATTTCACTGTCTTCGATAGCTTCAATGAAAAGCTGAGAGGGTATTTCATTGGTAAAGCTGTCAATATCAGTAATCCACCAGTTTTCTGCTGCGAAATAAAGAATTTGTTCCACACCGTTCTGGTCAAGATGAAATACTTTGAAAAGTCCTTTAGTTACAAATCCTTCAAATTTACAAACTTCACCTTCTTTCAGTAAAAAATTCTTTTTTTTAATCAGATTTTGTTGAAATAGATTACAGAATACTTCTGTCTCATCTTCAGAAAGAGAAACATGGCTGGTGATATTTTGTTTAAGAAGTTCCGTCATATGCTGTTTCCTGATTCTTGTAAAGTGAATACGAATATACAAAATCCTGAGACATTGGAGGAGCTTTTCCGGCTGCTGTTCATGTCCGTCAATTGTAGCCACAGATGAGCATTCAACATAAAAAGGAGCTGTTATCAACAGCTCCTGAGCAATTTAAGGAATCAATTTCTCCGCTTTTAATTTTTCAAACAGTTCGGTAAAAGAGTCTTCCGTATTCTGATATTCTTTGAAACCAAGTTTTCGGCTTTTAGATATGTCTACCATGACCTCCAGTGGTCTTCCAAGATCCAGGTCTGTATGCCATGCAGAGGCTAACCTGTCGAGATTATTTTCCTTTAACCCATATTTCTGAACAATCTGAGTCCAGATATGCTGATCATTTTCCAGTTCTTTTTCAAGAGGTCTGGCAGTGCTGGCAAAACCTTCTGCTTCAATACCGAACCAGTCTGCCAATCTTTTCCATAACCATTTCCATCTGAATACATCTCCATTAACGATATTGAAGGCTTCATTTTGAGCCGCTTCTGTTGTTGATGCCCAAACCAGCTGTTTGGCTAATATTCTGGCATCAGTGACGTCAGAAACTCCGTTCCATTGGGCTGCAGATCCGGGCCAGATGAATTTTCTTCCGGTTTCTTTACAGATACTGGCATAGACAGCCAATGTAGTTCCCATATTCATCAGATTGCCTACCGCATATCCAATAACCGTGTGAGGCCTGTGAATGCTCCATGTGAATCCGTCTCTTTCTGCGGCGGCATATACTTCATCTTCCTGTGCATAATAAAAATTAGGAAGGGGCAATCTTTGATGTTCTTCTCTGACAGGGGTTTCAGGTAAAACTCCCGCTTTAGCATAGGCTTCGAAAGGTCCTAAATAATGTTTCAGTCCTGTGACCAAAGCAACATGCTTTACGGATTTTTTGGAAGACAGAACATGTAAAAGATTTCTTACCAATGCGCTGTTGACACGGATGTTTTCTTCTTCTGTATCATTGCGCATCCATGTAGTAAAATAAACATGGGTAGGAGCGATGTCCTTTAATGCTTCAATCAGGCTTTGTTCATCCATCAGGTCTGCTTTTACAGCATGAAGACCTTGTATATTGTTGTTGGGGTTTCTGGACAGTCCATAGGTCGTCCAGCCTTGTGAAATAAGCTCTTCGGCAAGATTACTGCCTGTAATTCCTGTTGCACCGACTACCAGTGCTGTATTTTTACTATTTTCCATATTGTAAAATTTCTTTTACAAAGGTATGGAGACAGAAATCCCGGAAACTTGACCTGTGTCATGTGTTTTTGTTGATACAGATCAAGTGCTATTGCTTTGAAATCTTTTTACGGATTCTGCTGATGGTTTCCGGCGTCAGTCCAAGATAGGAAGCAATAAGAGTATGCGGAACTCTTTTGATCATATCCGGATTATTTTTGGCGAGATAGGTGTACTTTTCTTCAGCGGTATAAGAATTGGAAACAATAAGCCTGTAGTCTTTTGTAACAAGACTGTTTTGGTAAAGAATTCTGAAATACCGATCCATTATCGGAATTTGAAGGGTCATTTTCTCATAGTTTTCCAGGCTGATCATCAGCAGCTCAGAATCTTCAATAGCATCTATATTAAGGACTGCTTTTTCCTGATTGATAAAACTGTTGAAATCCGAGATCCACCAGCCTTCAAATGCAAACATATTGATGTGTTCACTTCCTTTTTCGTCCAGTGTATAGGATTTTAAAATTCCTTTGGCGACGAAAGAAAGGTTCCTGCAGAGATCACCTTCCTGAAGCAGGTATTGCTTTTTACGAAGCTTTTTAGGGATGAAAAACGACTGTATTTCATTTTTCTGTTCTTCGGTAAGGTCAACTTTATTTTGGATATGTGAAATCAGAACATCAAACATCAGGAAATATTTCTTCAAAAATACTACATAAAATCTTTGTGGTGCAAAGGGAAGACTTATTTTTCGAAATCATAGAAATTAATACCGACTTCCTCATTTTTTACTTTAATCACTTTGGTAGGTAAAGGATAGAAAATGAATTCTCCGGCACCCCGGATTTTAGCATCCAGAAGATGTCCGGCCAATGCGGTGTAATCCTGCCTTCCTAAAGTAATATGCAAATGAAGCAAAGGTTTTCCATCCATTTCAGATACATTACCTGAAATATTGGTAACCTCCATTTGTTCATTGAATGTTTTATCTACATATTTTTTGGTCGCAGGATTAAAGAATCGGAGGGTGGCTTCACTTACGGCGCCTATTCCTGTAATTTGTCCGGCTTCAATATGTTGACTGGTTACAAAATCTGTCAGTGCTTCAACAATTCCACATTCGTTTTGAAGGCTTACGATGTAGGTGTGGTCAACTTTTCTGGCAGTCCAGTGGTTTCCTTTATAATTTTGAAATTCCATATTATTTTGATGAAAGGTTGGTAATAGCGTGAACAATTTTTTATGAATTCGTCTTTTTCGCAGCATATTTATCATACATCCAAAACAATCCGAAAAGATACAATGAGTGCAATAACTGGGCCTCAATAGCCGACCAGTTTTCAATGGAGCAGCTGCCTAATATTAAAATACTCATCAGCATCAATCCGGTATACAACGTATATTTTGTTTTAAATCCGATCAATAATACTATTCCAATAATGGCCTCTGCAATGGGTAAAATATAGCTGAACGGTACTAGTAAAGCTGTTGGAATGGCCGATTTTTCCATGGTTGTTACCATCCATTCACTGAAGGTTTGCAGTTTGGGAAGTCTTACCAATCCGTGTCCCGCTAATGAAACGGCAACAGGGAGGCGTAAAAAGAAAAATGTTGTTTTAAAGTCTTTCATGGGTTATTGTAATGATTATTGTCTAATTAAATATAATCTTCCCGAGACGTAAAATCTTGGGAAGATTACAAACTGTTTGTTTATTTATTCTTTTTCAGATAATTGATAATGCCAATTACATCATCTTTTCCGAAACCGGCATCATGAGCTGACTGATAGGTTTCAATGAGTGTTTTTGACAAAGGAAAATCTGCTCCGGCTTCGTTGGCAAGAAGAATATCCTTCAGCATGAGATCTAAGGCGAATGCGGGTTCATAATTGTCTGTGGTTAACAATGGTGTTTTTACTTTTGTAGCTCCGCTTCCGCTGGCACTTTCATTGATAATTTCCAGCATTTCCGTACGTTTTATTCCCAACTTATCTGCAAATAAAACGGTTTCTGCCAATCCTTGATAAATCCCTGCAAGGAAGTAATTCACGGATAATTTTGCGGCAATTCCTTTGCCGTTTTCGCCAAGATGCTTAACCGTTTTTCCTAATTTCTGCAGGTAGGGCATGGAACGCTCAAGATCTTTTTCTGCACCGCCGACCATAATGATCAAGGTGCCTTCTGCGGCTGGTTTTGTGCTTCCTGCGACAGGAGCATCGATAAAGGAAGCTTCTTTTATTTTGACAGCATCTGCTGTTTTTCCGGAAGCTTGTGGTGAAATAGTACTCATGTCGATAAAAAGCTTTCCTGTGAGAGGCAAGGTTACGATCTCTTCATAAACCGCTTGTACCGCATCATCATTGGTGAGCATGGTGAATATAATATCACTGTTCTTCACCAGGTCTGAAACACTGCTGCAAACAATTGATTTTGTTTTAAAATCCTCCGTTTTTTCCGGAGATCTGTTGTAAACGGAAAGTGGGAATCCTGCTTTTTCTAAATTTTTAGCCATCGGATGACCCATATTTCCCAGTCCTATAAATCCTATTCTTTCTGCGTTCATTTTTTATTTTTTTAATGATAAATTAGACAATATCCGGCCAATGATTTGGCAGTTCGCCACTGAAGGCTGGAGATTTGTATATGATCTCTCCTGAAGATAAACACTTTTTGACATCAAAAAAGTGACCAATTTTTCCTTTATTACATTATATTCACACAAATACTTTACCGATTCAAAGTAAAACTGATTGAAAGAAGAATCCATTCCGGATAGGTGACGATTAAAATCATCTCACCAATTATTTTAAACAGAAGAAAAATGAGTTCGATCTAATTTCAAATTACTGCACAGTGTTTAGCATTCATTAGCCTATTTTTTCATTGCTGCAAGTTGTAAAAACGATAAAACTTATAGAAATTTGCAGTGTATACAAATCCTTATTTATGAAGATTATTAATCTTGAGAACTGGAACAGAAAGGAACATTTTGATTTTTTCTCAAAAATGCAGAGTCCTTATTTTGGTTTTACCACGGAAGTGGACTGTACAAAAGCCTATCATACGGCTAAAGAAAAAGGGTTCTCCTTTTTTGCTGCTTATCTTCACAAATCAATGGTTGCGGTGAATACGGTAGATACATTCAAGCTGCGAATTATTGACGGAGAAGTGGCTTTGTTTGATACGATCCATGCCGGAACGACCATTGGAAGGGAAGACGGTACATTCGGGTTTGCTTATATTCCTTTTTCAAATGATTTTTCTGTTTTCAATGCCAGATTGCAGCAGGAAATACAAGCGGTACACAACTCAACAGGACTCAGATTGAAAAATGGTGATATCGGAAAGGATCTGATAAGACATTCCACCGTTCCATGGAACTCCTTCAGTGCGCTCCTTCATCCTACGAATTTTGACCGGACAGAGTCTGTTCCGAAGATTACATTTGGTAAATTCAGCATGCGGGATGGAAAAAAATATTTACCGGTTTCTGTAGAAGCTCATCATGGATTGGCTGATGGTCTACATCTCGCCCAATACCTCGAAGAATTCCAGCGTCAGTTAGATATGTAATGAATTTTTACGGAAAACCGTAAGGCTCTTTTCTTAATCTTGGATATATTTGATGTAATAATATTGCTATATTAGTAAGTTGATTTCATATCAAAACAAGCTAATACACCATAAACACAATTTTATTTAAGATGACCAATTTTGAAAATTTAGATCTACAGATCGTTACCACCAAAGCCAGGGCAGATAAAGCAAGTAATTCATTGAAAGGGATTTTGCAAGGGAGTATTTTTGATGATATCGCTGATTTTCAGTAATTTGAAGAGAAACAGCTACAGATATTTCATTAATCAATACCCCTATTGCTATGCCCAATAATACTCCCTTTTTTGCCAATGAGGACGACTTCATTATTGATGTTTCGGGAAATGCATCTATTCCCATTCATTTTGGTGAGAATAGTTCAGTACCGGTTCCTGCTGACAGTATAACTGCGAGCCAGACTCATGATCCTGATTCCTGGAAAATAGGAAAAAAATATACCAGAAAACTTAATTTAACGGATGAACAGGCAGCTCTGCTAGATAAATTATCATTTGCCGGGAATGTTTTCAACGAGATCGAATATTGCAGAATCCAGATCTTAAAGCAGTTTTTAAGAGTGGTTGAATATTTATATACCGAATGTATTCCTGTCAATAAATCATATCCGACTGTGATTGATGAGCTTTCAGAGATCATTGTCTGCCTTAAATATAATTACAGAAAAGAAAGCCTGAATTATACTTATACCTTCCAGTCTGTACAGGCAGAAATTTTTAATCATATTCTCAAATTGTGCGAAAATAATGTCAGAGAAGTATATGGTATCAAACGAAAAATAAATACAGACTTTGCTTATAATCATCCTGATATCCTGCACCAGTACAACAGGAAAATCGTTTCCAGACTTGAAGTTTTCTTACCGGAAAATCAACACTGGATCCTGGATGCAGATGCCAGAACGAATATTATCCTGAATGAAAACAATACCAGCCGATGGAAAATTAAATTTGATATCCTCAAAGAAGATTATTCCAATCCGCTGGCTTTTGAAAGAGAAATATTTCGTCTTGCAGATGTTAATGTTAAAAATCTTTCCGTAGATGCTTTATTTTTTGAAGCTTCAAAATTCATGGCAGATCATGATAAAATTTGTTCTCTACGGCTGTATCTTCATTATTTGGATAAGGATCTTCAGTCTCCGAAATTTGATAATAAACCACTGGCAAAAAACATTCAGAAAAGTTTATTTGCCACCCAGGAACAGCTGCATGATTTTGAGCGGATTTTAAGCAGTTTTATTGCAGACCGAAAGCTTGAAACTGCTATTGAAATGGTCAGCCGTCTGTATGAGCCGAAGAGAAAGAAAATTGTGATCAACCGCGAAGCCATTGAAAATGTTCAGCGGCAACATTCCGGAACGGTGGAATTATTAGGACAGTATCTTAATGATTCTGAAGATGAAATTCCATCTGTAAAAACAGAAGAAGCCGTCAACACAAACGAATTAACCATAAATATAACCCAACACAATCCTGAACCTCAGGAATCAAAATATCTGGATGACCTAAACTTAACAGCTATTCAAAAGGAGATTCTGGATCTTTTTGAGAAGCAGAGTTTCAGTTTTCCTCAAAGTGAATTTGAAATATTTATTAAAGCTAAAAACCTGTTTATGAGATCCACCATCGATTCTATTAACGACAGCTGTTTCGAAATACTGGACGATATTCTGATCGAGGAAGAGGATGAATACTTTACCATCAACACAGATTATTATAAAAAACTATTAAACAATGATTGACAATATTAAGCCCAAAGAGGCCACTTCAATTATCAATTCTCTGGTGGGCGGAGTCGTACCCAAAATCGGAGTACAACATATTACCGTAGGAAGATCTGAAGAAATTGCTGCTTTTATAAGCGCTTTGGAGGACGTGAAGAACGGACACAGCATGGCAAAATTCTGGATCGGAGATTTCGGAAGCGGAAAGTCTTTTATGCTTCATCTTCTGAACACGGTTGCCCTAAAACAAAAATTCGTAGTTGCAAATGCAGATTTTACACCTGACAACCGTCTGTATTCAAATGATGGAAAGAGCGTTATTCTGTATGCAGCGATTATGGACAATATTGCAATCCAAACCAAGCCTGAAGGCGGTGCCTTACAGACGTTACTGGAAAAATGGATCGAGCAGGTGATTACCAAAACAGCTGAAGAAAATTACATTTCATTGGCGGAGATCCGAAATGAACAGTACTTCGGATTGATTCAGAATGCTATCATGAAAACCATTAACGAAATCACGGAAGTAGGTGGTTTTGATTTTGGGTATGTCATTGTAAAATACTATGAAGGTTACATTAAAAATGATGAATTGCTGCGCAGAAATGCCTTAAAATGGCTGAAAGGAGAATATAAAACTAAAACCGAAGCAAGGCAGGATCTGGGAGTTCGGGAAATTGTTAATGATTCGAATTATTATGATATGCTTAAAAATTTCTGCAAGCTTTTTGTAAGCATGGGATACAGCGGTTTTATGATTAATTTGGATGAAGCAATTAACCTGTACAAGATTTCAACAGCTGCAGCGCGGGAGAAAAATTATGAAAAAATATTATCCATCTATAACGACTGTTTCCAGGGGAAAGTATCTAATTTATTCATCAATTTTGCTGGAACAAAGGAGTTTTTAGAAAATGAAAGGAGAGGGCTGTTCAGCTATCAGGCTTTAAAATCAAGACTGGAAACGAATAAATTTGAAACCCTTGAAGTAAGGGATTTTGCACAGCCTGTCATTACACTGGCTCCGATGGATCATAACGAGATTTTTGTATTATTAAAAAAATTAAAGTTGATTTTCGATTTCAATTATAAAACAGAACTCAATATTACTGATGAAGAGATTTCTGCTTTTATGGAAGAAATGTTCAATAAACCCGGGGCATACGAATTTCTGACGCCAAGAGAAGTAATCCGTGATTTTCTCAATATATTAAACATCATCAGACAAAATCCTGAAGTAGATAAAAGAAGGCTATTCGGAGAAATTGAAATCTCTGACGAAAGACCCAGCGATCTTATCTTATTAGACAGTATTGAAGAATTATGACAGCCTATGATATGCTTTCCGAGCCTATCCGGAAATACATCCGCGATAAAAAGTGGGAGAGTTTACGGCCTATCCAGGAGGCTGCGATCCAAAAGATAATGACTACGGACACTCATTATGTCCTGATATCCAGAACAGCTTCAGGGAAAACTGAAGCTGCTTTTCTCCCTATTCTTTCCAAAGTTAATTTTAAAGAACAGGGCGTTAAAGTGCTGTATATTTCTCCTCTTATTGCTTTGATTAACGACCAATTTACAAGGGTAGAGCAGCTTTGCGCTTATCTGGATGTTCCCGTCACAAAATGGCATGGCGAAGCTTCCAAAGGGCAAAAAGACCGGCTAATCAAAGATCCGGCTGGAATTATGCTGATTACGCCTGAATCCATCGAGGCTATGTTTGTCAATAAGCCGTATAACGTCAGGCATTTATTTTCCAATCTGGAATATGTGGTCATTGATGAGATCCATTCTTTTTTAGGTTCTGACCGTGGCGTACACCTGCAGTCTTTACTGAACCGCTTGCAGAAGATTAATCATAAAAAATTCAGTATTGTAGGGCTTTCGGCAACCGTAAGCGATGCCAACCAGTATATGGAACTGAAAGATTTTTTAGGAACCTCAGAGAATACCAGGATCATCAGAGATAATACTCCAAAACCGATTAATGCTGTATTTAAATATTTTCCAGGCACTGTTGAGGAGCTTCCGCTGGATCTTCTTAAAGACCTGTATGTAAGGACAAGAGAAAGTAAAGTTCTGATTTTTCCGAATGCGAGAGGTCGGGTAGAAGAAGTGGCTGTAAAGCTGAAACAGATCTCAGACAAAGTGGGCGGACATAAAAACTATTTTGCCCATCATTCTTCGGTAGATAAAGAAGTCCGTGAATATGTGGAATTTTTCGCTAAAAACAGCACGCTTCAAAACTTTGCTATTTCCTGTACCTCTACACTGGAATTAGGAATTGATATAGGCAATGTAGATGAAGTGGTACAGATTGATGCGACACACAGCATTGCTTCTTTAATACAGCGTGTGGGACGAAGCGGAAGACGTGAAGACAAAGCAAGCAACCTGTTTTTATATGCTACCAACGGATGGAGCCTTATTCAGTCTCTGGCGTGCTGGCTTTTGTACAAAGAGCAGTATATTGAGCCGATATCAGTGAATAAAAAACCTTATGACGTATTGGTTCACCAGATACTTTCTATCGTTAAAAGTAGGTCAGGAATCACATTACGCCAGCTGTTGGAAGAGTTTGCCGGCAATGCTGCTTTTAAGGATATTGCTGCAACAGAAACGGAAGAAATTATCGAGCATCTCAAGGAAATAGATTTTCTTGAAAAGCTCGGAAATGAATATATTATTGGTATTGAGGGCGAAAAATTGGTGAATACTAAAGATTTTTACAGCCTTTTCAGTACTCCCACATTTTTTAAGGTAGGCAGCCAGGGTGTAAAGATTGGAGAATTGCCATTATCACCACAGATCAGGGAAAATGAAAATATTTATTTGTCAGCAAGGACATGGAAGATTATTGATGTCGATTATCAGACCAAAAAAATAGAAGTAATCCCTGCAAAAGATGGAAAGAAACCCACATTTTTAGGAGATGGCACGGATACGGCTCATCAAATAAGACAAAAGATGCTGGAGGTTCTTGTTTCAAAAGAAGAATTTGATTTTTTAGATACAACCGGACAGGAAATCGTGAATATGCTTAGAAAAGAGTTTTCCATATTTGATATTAATCATCCTGAGACGGACAGACCTTTGCTTGTAAGCAATGAAAAACTGACTTTTTATTCTTTTACCAGTTCAAAGATCAACCGAACATTAAGCTTTATTATGAATGTATTAGGAGTTGATCATCAGCTCGATAAAGATATTTTATTTGAAATCGAATATTCTCAATCGGACTTTGTATCGACCATGAAAAATATCGATTGGGAAGCGATGAATCTGGATAAAGTGATGACGGATATGGCAGAAGATATTCCGAAAATGCTGGATTTCTCAAAATGGGGAATCTACTTACCGCTACACTACCAGGCTGAGCTATTGAAATCCAGGTATTTTGATTTTGAGGGATGCCGTGATTATCTTCAGCGTCTTCGTTGTATAGAAAATTAATTTAAGCTGTTTAAATGAAAAGAAGTAAGTCCCTTTTTATTTTTAGAAATCACCAATTGATTTTCCATAGGATGTAAGATGAATTCAGCTTTTCCGCGGACTTTCCCATCCATAAGAAGCCCGTCCAATACGGTATGCTCGCTGAGCCTGAGAACAACATGTAAATGCAGCATCGGTTTTCCTTCGTTTTCTGAAATATTTCCGGAAATGTCGGAAGCGTCTGATGTTGCATTAATTTTCCCCTCAATATATTTTTTTCCAAATGGACTTAAAAACCGAAGCAAAACTTGGTTGATAACGCCCACTCCTGAAATTTTTCCTGCTTTTATTTTTTGAGTCTGCACAAAATCTTTCAGCGCAGCGATAATGGAAGCCCCATCATTAATACTGATAATATACGTGTTTTCTATTTTTCTGGCCATCCAGCGACTTCCATATAAAAATTGATATTTCATGTTATTAGTTTATGCGATTTAATAAAAATTATTACATTTTGTATCCTTACTATCTTTTCTTTTCATACTCTTAATCGTCCGTATTACCTTTCTACATTGATATCTATAAGAGCGACTCGTGATTGGAATCTGAAAAGAATAGCGCGTTGTATCGTTGTGAGATTTACAATTTCTGTTCCAATAAAAATAGTAGATCTTCAAAGATGAAGTGATGATTTTTTTACAAATTTTCTAATCCATAAAGAAAGAATAATTTTCATCAATCTGATTGAAATAAGGTACCACGAACATACCACAAAGTTGTCTTATGTAGCTTTTAAATAATGAATAAATGGCGATAATTTTTAAAAGTATTGATTGTAATCATAAAAATGGAAGATCAATTCTTCTACTTTTGTTATTAAATAAAAAAATAATGATTGTAAAGCTTTATTGAAGGGCCAACAAAGACTCCATCGTGGTATCTATGTGGTATTATAATTCAATAAAATTTTAATCATTTTTTCTTTCTTTGCTGAATCTAAAAAATGATAGGTACAAATTTCTTTGCAGACCGTAAAATGCAATGGGGGAGATTATGGCGGGCTTTAATAGGGCATTATTCATTTCGGCATCCATGCCAGAAACAATAAAGAATAATAAAGTATCGTGCGAAAAGTACAATTTACACTGATGCAGATAAGTATAGAAAAAGTGAAAGAAATCAGCAGAGATGAGAACATATTATGAAAAACCAAGAACCTGAATTCAATATAAAAGACGTAAGCCAAAAACTTTTTTTCCAGGACGAAATTATGACACTGGCAAAAGGAAATTCTCCTTATCTATTGAATAAATCCAGATTAGTATATCCAGCTTTTTTTAACAAAATCTATATGATCCAGCCCAATTTAAAAAATTCTGAACTGATTTTTTGCATCTATCTGAAACTCAACCTTACGACTAAGGAAATTGCAACATATACTTTTGTGACGCCAAAAGCCATACAAAACCGTAAAAACCGACTTAGAAAAAAACTCAGTATTCCTTCTGACGTTGATATTTATAAGTGGTTTAATAATCTGTAAGCCGATTTACTATAATATTAGAACTCAATGACAGCTTTATCCAGATCATGATAAAGCAACACTTTCCAGTGGTTTTCAACAGCTTCTTTTTCCCAGACCCGTCTTAATTCCTTAGCTTTTCGGCCATTAAAATCACTTTTATAGGCCAGATGATATTGGAGATAAGACTCCTGCGGAAGATCATCCGCACCGTAAAATGCAGTCTCTTCATCCTCTGTGATCCAGAAAACCTGCATAAAAGGAGTGTGTCCGCCTACTACCTGATAAGAAATTTCATCGGATATCTTCCCTTGATCTTCATGCATCCAGACAATATTCGGAAGCTGGGTCAGCCTGTTAAGTGTTTCAAAATCGAATGAAGGATTGTCCCTGTTTTCCATTGCAAAATCAAATTCACGTTTTTGAACATATATGGTTGCATTGGGAAAAGCAGCCTCAAAACCATTTTCCTTATTTTTTATAATTCCTTGAATGTGGTCTTTATGAAGATGAGAAAGCAGCAGTTTAGTGATCTGGTCAGGTTTTACATTTTCTTTTTTCAGAAGGTCTGAGAGTACGGTTTTTCCCTCGGGTGTTTTCCATCCAAGACCGGTATCCAGAAGAATATAATCATTTTTCGTAATGATAAGAAAAGGCTGAACAGACATTCTTATCCCTGTCGCAGTCGGTAAACTGTCTTCCGTTAAAAGACTAAAATCTTTCGTTTTGTTTGCTGAGAAATTGCCTTCCTTAAGTGGGATGATTTTCATGAGACAAATTTCTTCAATATTTCTAAATCTGTAAAACCTTTTTTTTCGATCTCATCTATCGGTAAAAACGATGATTGACTACCAGGAATTCAATCCGTTTTTCAAAGCCCGGGCATATTTTTCTTCATCAAAAGAATACAGATCCGGAGATTTGTGGGCACCGCCGCGTCTTTGTTCCTCAAGCTTATTAAGAATACCCAGATTTTTAATTTTCCGGTAAAAATTTCCGCGGTTGAGCTCTTTTCCTAAAATAGCTTCATACAGTTTCTGAAGCTCGGAAAGAGTAAATTTTTCCGGAAGAAGGTTATAGCCGATTGGTTTTATAGAGATCTTTTCGCGCAAAGTAAGCAGCGCTTTTTCAATAATTTCCCGGTGATCCATAGCCAGTTCGATTTCAGATAACTTGCTCAGATAGATCCATTCGCAGCTTTCACTAAACTCATCAGGAACCAGATTGAATCTCGAAGGATTGTACAGCGCATAATATCCTATGGAAATGAACCGCTGCTTGTGAAAAAGAGTTTCATCAAAATCTTCAAAATAATGTTCACTCCGGTTTCTTTTCCCGAACACACCAAATTCGTCAAGATATACATCCGCTGTTATTCCTGCTCTGTCCTTAAGAATTCTTACCACAGCTTCATCGAGATCTTCGTTTTTTCCAACATATCCGCCGGGAAGAAGCCAAAGTTTTCTGTAATTTGTCTTAATCAGAAGGACTTTAAGTTCATTCTGATCAAAGCCAAAAATGACCGGGTCGGCAGAAAGGTGGGGCAGGAAAATTTTCTTTGCTTCCATTGATCTTTTTACGATCTGTTCTTTAGAATCCATAGTTATTGTTTGAGAATAGGTGATAGTACAAATTTAATGATAAATGTCCGGAATTGCTTTACTATAAAGTATTTTCAATCGACTGTATTAATAAGATCATTCATTATTAACAATTTGAAATCGTCAATATTCAGTAATTCTATTCTTATCTTTGCGCTCAAATTTTAATATAACTATGCAGACGAGCTCTACGAACGGTATTTCAAGAACGGTAATTTGGCTGATGGCAATTATTTCAGGACTTGTAGTAGCCAACAATTATTACAATCAGCCATTACTGGCCCTTATTTCCAATGATTTGAAAGTTTCTGAAAGTGCAGCCAGTAAAATTTCTGTTCTTACCCAGGTTGGATATGCTGTTGGATTATTAATGATTGTTCCGTTGGGAGATAAATTCTTTCGTAAAAGACTCATTCTGATTGATCTTTTTTTAGTGTTCGGTTCATTATTATGGATGACGTTCGCTACTCAATTATGGATGCTGTATGCAGCCAGTTTATTGATTGGTGCAACGTCTGTCATACCTCAGTTATTTATACCAATTGCGGCAGAACTCTCCTCTGATAAAGAAAAATCTTCCAATATCGGAGTCGTAATGTCAGGGTTGTTATTGGGAATTCTTTTATCCCGGTTTATAGGTGGAATTGTAGGAGATGTCTGGGGTTGGAGAGCCATGTTTGGGATTGCCGCAGGACTCATGATCCTGGTCTGGCTGGCAGTGTATAAAATGCTTCCAGAAATGCAGCCTAATTTCAAAGGCAGTTATAAAGAATTGATGCGCTCTGTGGCTCATTTAGCAAGAACACAGCCTATTTTACAGCTGGCATCTTTTCGCGGAGCTATGGCTTTTGGATCGATGTGTGCCTTGTTTACAACGTTAGTCTTTCATATGGAAAAACCTCCGTTCAATGCAGGGGCTTCTGTTGTCGGAAGTTTCGGATTGGCAGGTGCTGTAGGTGCCTTAGCGGCGGCTAAAGTAGGAAAGCTTCAGAAATATTTAGATATCAATAGAATCATTGTATATGCATTGCTGATCGTTTTAATAAGCTGGGGATTCACCTATTTTGCAGGAGAAACTTACTGGGGGCTGATTGTAGGTGTGATCCTGGTTGATCTGGGAGTACAGTCAAGTCATATCATGAACCAGACCAATTATTTCTTAATAAAAACCAATGCAGTGAACAGATTGAACACCGTGTATATGGTTTGCTATTTTATCGGCGGTTCTCTGGGAACCTGGCTGGCTTCTGTTGCCTGGCATTATGCCCAGTGGGACGGTGTTTGCCTCGTGGGGGCAAGTTTTGGTTTGTTAGCATTAATCGCTCATGTGCTGTTTAGCAGAAGGGTTAATGCATCTCAATCTTAGCATGACAACAAATTATATATTTTTTAATTTTCATGGTTATTTCCATGAAGCAATTCTTTGTGCTTATTTCCCCATTTTTCCAGTTCTTCCCATATGGGGATCAGCTCTCTGGCAATATCAGTGAGCTCATAATCTACTCTTGGTGGTACTTGTGCATGTACCGTTCTTTTTACAAGTGCCTCTTTTTCCAGCTCTCTCAGTTGTAGGGTAAGCATTCGTTCGGTGATGCCACAGATACGGTCGCGGACTTCACTGAAGCGTAATTTCCCATCTTTAAGTCTGTTCAAAATCAGGAGTTTCCATCTTCCGCCGATTCTGCATACTGCATAGGAGAGGTCACATTCCTGGATGTACTTTTTATTGATGTTATTCGTCGAATTTTCCTTTATTTTCCCCATAGCTTACAAATTTGTTAGTACCATACAATTCGCTGTATACAGTGCAAATGTAAGGTTTGAAATTTAATTTTGTACTCAGAAACTGAAAATAGTCAGCAGTTCGGGGAATCATAGCGCTTACATTCCTTTTAATTGAGAATATTATATAACATAAAAAATAAAAAAATAATGCAATTAACATCACCTATCAATAAAATCATCAATCATTTAGAAAAAATACAATCATTCAATGCACAGGACCCGTTAGATGATACCCGGAAATATCTGGAAACCATGACGCTTCAGCTTAGTGAAAAGAAGGAACCGGTTGCAATGATAGAAGAGCTGAATGTTCCTCAGGAAAATCATCAGATTCCAATTCGTATCTATCGTCCGAAAGGAAAAAGGCCTGAAAATTCATCAGCCATTATTTATATTCACGGCGGATGGTTCATTGCCGGTAGTTTTGAAACCCATGATGCGGTGGTCCGGAAATTAGCTAATCAAACAGGATCGGTCATCATCTTTGTAGACTATCGACTGGCCCCGGAACATCCTTTTCCTGCAGGTCTGAATGACTGTATCGACATCGTCAAATGGGTTGCCGATCATGCTAAATCTTTGGGAATTGACAGAAATCAAGTCGGAATTATAGGCGACAGTGCAGGAGGAGCCCTTGCAACAAGTGTTTCAGCACAGGTAGGAGAACTGCTGAAATTTCAGGCACTCATCTATCCGGCTGCTGATAACCAGCTCAATACGAAATCGTGGGAAACCTATGAAACAGGTCCTGTCTTAAACAAGGAAGGCGGTATCCAGGCCTGGGAATGGTATCATCCGGAAGGGAAAAACAATCCGGATCCTTTAGCAGTACCTATTTTAATTAAAGATTTTAAAAATACCCCACCTACATTAGTTCTTATAGCAGAACATGATGCTTTAAAGGATGAAGGGGAAAAACTGGCACAGCATATGAAAAATGCAGGAGTTTCTGTGCAAACCAGTTTTTATAAAGATATGGTTCATGGTTTTATGCATATGGGAGCTATTCTGAATGAAACACAAGCCGCTATAGATGAAATTGCAGTCTTTGCCCATGAAAATTTAGAACAGTAAAAATGAAGAAATTTGCTTACATAGGATGTTTAGGGTTTATTGCCGTCATCACCACCGAATTCGGCGTGATTGGAATTCTGCCACAGCTTGCAGAACATTATCAGATCAGCATCGACAAAGCGGGATATCTGTTAAGTGCCTTTGCCTTAATTATTGCAATGACAGGACCTTTTATGACCTTACTTACTTCAGGTTTTGACCGTAAAAAGCTCATGTTGGCTGCCATTGCCATATTTCTTGTCACAGGAGTTGTCTCCTCATTCTCACCGCCTTTCTGGCTACTGATGCTGGTGAGGGTTTTACCTGCATTTTTACAGCCGGTTTATATTGCGACGGCCTTATCTGTTGCGATTTCCAAAGCAGATAAGAAACATGAAAATCAGCTTATGGGGATTGTATTCAGTGGAGTAGCGATTGCAATGGTAACGACCGTACCTTTTGCAACATGGGTGGCCAGTATGTATACTTTTGAATACTCATTCATCATCCAAACTATAGTAAGTATCATTGCATTGGCTGCAATTTACCTATCGCTTCCTTCTATGCCGGTAAAAGAAAAAAAATCATACGGAAGTCAACTGAAAATATTGACTCAGCCTGTTTTTATAACCAGCACAGCCATGAATTTTTTCATGATCACCGCTTGGTTTTCTACCTACAGCTATTTTGCAGACTATCTGAACAAAGCAAAAGGAATGGACGGTACTATGATCAGCTATATGCTTTTCCTGTTCGGAATTGTGGGTGTTTTTGCAAACTGGATTGCCGGAAAAATGCTGAGCAAAAGTATTCCTAAAACGACTGCTTTTTTTCTCTCCGGAACACTCATCATGCCTGTTTTACTGTATGTTTCAGGTGATCATTTAATCAGCAATATGATTTGTATTGTCATCTGGGGATTTATGTACTCTCCGAGTTTCCTGAATGCTTCCACTTATATGATTTCTTCAGTGCCGGGTTCCATGGAATTTGCCAATAGTCTGGCCACTTCTTTCGGAAATCTGGGTGTTACATTAGGTACGACTTTAGGCGGCTGGATGATTGTCTCTAAGGGAGTGGCGTATAATCCGTGGATCGGATTTGTTTTCGGCCTGCTGGCTTTCCTGATGATGATTGTGAGAACAGTTTTGGAAAGAAGAGAAAAAATAATGCTTCCCTGCCAGCAATAAATTGTAATAAATCTTGTTACAATGGATGATAAGCCTTAATTTTGATAAGATTAAAAAATCGATCAAGAATTAAAATTAAA
The DNA here is from genome assembly GCF_000737705.1 of Chryseobacterium soli. Lineage (GTDB taxonomy): Bacteria > Bacteroidota > Bacteroidia > Flavobacteriales > Weeksellaceae > Chryseobacterium > Chryseobacterium soli. The sequence continues at coordinate 91,674 of NZ_JPRH01000004.1, forward strand.
AGAAAAAATGAAAGTAGAAATCTGGTCTGATGTGATGTGCCCTTTTTGCTATATCGGAAAACATAATTTTGAAAAAGCCCTTGAAAACCTACCCTTTAAAAATGAAGTGGAAGTAGAGTGGAAGAGCTTTCAGCTGGACCCAACCCTGAATCCTTCCGAAACAAAAACTACCGTAGAATATTTTAAGGAAAAAAAGGGAATTCCCGAAGCTCAGGCCAGCCAGATGGTAAGCCAGGTAGCGCAGATGGGACAAATGGCAGAAATTGATTTTAATTTTGAAAAAGCATTAATTACCAATACATTCCCGGCCCACAGACTGATTCACTTAGCCAAAAAACATAATCTTTCTTCAGAAGTAGAAGAAGCATTGTTTGAAGCTCATTTCATTGACGGTGAAAATGTGGGATCTATTGATCTTTTGGTTTCTATTGCAGAAAAACTGGGAATTGATAAGGAAGAAGCACAGAAAGTCTTAAATTCTGATACGTTCGATCAAGAGGTTAATCAGGATATTGCTGATGCCCAAAACAACGGGATTACAGGCGTTCCTTTCTTTGTTCTGAACGGTAAATATGCAGTTTCCGGGGCACAACCTGTGGAAACTTTTGTAAATGCCTTACAGCAGACATACAATGAAACGGTAAGTCCATTTAAAGATCTTTCTGACGGCGGCACTTCATGTGATGCCGATGGATGCAGTATTTAATCTATTGTATTGATGATAAAGATTAACGACGAACTTCAGTACCTCGTTTCAGATACTCTTTTTGTGTTTGCATTAGATTCAGAAGCAGGAAAAGTTTTTGATGATAAAAATAAACTCGTTACCGGTATTGGAAAAGTAAATGCCGCTATCGAACTGACGAAAGAAATTCATCTCAGAAGACCTCAGTTAATTGTCAACCTGGGTTCTGCAGGCAGCCAAAGCTTTCAGAAAGGTGAGGTAGTATGCTGTACAAAATTTATCCAGCGGGACATGGATGTAAGAGGACTTGGATTCAGTTTGTATGAAACACCACTGTCCGGAATTCCTCCCGTTTTGGAATATGGCCACCAGATGCAGGGTTTACACGAAGGAATTTGTGGAAGTGGAGACAGTTTTGAAATGAACCATTCCGAAACAGAGTATACGATTGTAGATATGGAAGCCTATCCGCTGGCTTTAGTCGCAATGAAGGAAAATATTCCGTTTCTGTGCTTAAAATACATTTCAGATGATGCAGGAAGTGATGCAGCAGATGACTGGGCGGTACAGGTGCATTTAGCCTCTGAAGCTTTTAAGAAAATATTATTCTCATAATTCATCAACAAATCCTGAAGAAAAACTTCAGGATTTTATTTTCTATTTGTATTTTTACATTCCTTCGTCTCCTACTATGAAAATTACTTTTTACCAGCCGATTCATCCTATCCTTAAAAAATATATGGAAGGATATTATTTTATGGAAAAAGACGAAGCTCATGAACCTGTTCGATACCTCACATTTCCGGATAATTATTTTATTCTGTCGGCCTGTCAGGATGTAGTCATTACTCAGGATAAAGGCTGGCTGGAAATTCATCGCTCTTCTTCAGAAAATATAGTGATTGACTTTGTTTCCCGATGTTCTGTGCCTACCGAAATTTGTTATGCACAGTCTGTAAATGAAATTACCGTTTATTATAAACCATTAGGGATGTATCATTTTTTTGATGCAGACAGCGCTGATGATTTGCAGGAGGTAATCCATCTTTCAGATTTTAAAGAAATCATGAATGGTATTTTAAAGGAAACCGATAGAAAAAAACAGATTGAAATGCTGGAAAAATACTGGCTTTCAAAATTCCAGCAGAAAACATTGGCATTACCTTATACAATCCTTGAAGATTTTGAGTCTGAACTCAGTATTGAAGAAATTGCTTCCAAAAACAATATTACCCGGCAGTACCTCAATAAAATATCGAAACGATATTTAGGAAAACCTGCCTCTGAATTCAGGAAAATCCAACGATTCCGTAACGTACTGATTTCAAATAAGAAGTCCAGGAACCTCACAGAGCTTTCCTATGAACATCTTTTTTATGACCAGTCTCATCTTATTAAAGATTTTAGAGAGCTGACCAAAATAAGTCCCGGAAAGTTCTTTGAACATGTGGATACAGAACAGAATACGGTCTGGCTGTTTATTTAAGTTTCCATTTTTACAATGTTCGTGGTTTTCATTGAAATACTTTTGTCTAAACATTATAACCTAATTTCAAATGAAAAAATTGTTAGTTGGAGCTTTCCTTTTCCATTCCTTATTTTCTTATGCACAGAGAAATAATGATGCAGCTGTATTTTCTGATATCAAAGAAAAAGTGAAGGCTTATTATGTGGATCCTCAGGCCTATAAAAAAGTAGATTCTTTATTTCAGAGCGAATCTAAAAACGAGTCCTTTACTCAGTTGAATAAAAAAGATTTAGCAGCATTGCTCACGCAAAAACTGAGAACGGTAATTAAGGATAAACATTTTTTTGTGAAATATCTTGAAAACTATAACCATGAAAAGCCTATCAATAATAAAGAGCGTGAGAAATCAGATAATTTCCACAACAGCCTCGAAAATTTCGGTTTTGAACAGGTACAGCGTTTGGAAGGAAACATCGGATATATTAATTTTAAAGGGTTTGCAACCGTTGAATCCAGCAAAAAAATAGTAGCTGCCACGATGGATTTTGTGGCCAATACCAATTCTTTGATCATTGATCTTAGGGAAAACGGAGGTGGAGATAATGAGATGCTTCTTTTATTCTGCAGCTACTTTTTTGATCAAAAAACAGAATTGTATACTACCTATTTCAGGCATACCAATCAAACAGTACACAACACTACACAATCTGAAGTTGCAGGACAGAAATATCTTCATAAAAAAATCTATATTCTTACAAGCAAAAAAACTTTTTCTGCAGGTGAAGGGCTTGCCTACTTTTTGCAGCAGTATAAATTAGCTGAAATTATTGGAGAAAAAACAGGCGGTGCAGCGAATCCGGTAAAAGATTTCATTATTCAGAATCAATATTTATTGCTTGTTCCGGCAGGAAAAATAACAGCTTCTATCAGCCATAAAAATTGGAATCATACAGGAGTAATTCCCGATCAGGAAGTAAAAGCTGAAAATGCTTTGCAGACAGCACATGCCACAGCTTTAAAAAATATTTTACAGACAGACACAAAAACAGAATTAAGCATACCCGAAATAAAAAATCTTATTAATACATTAGAGCAATAAATGGAGCACATGTCATCAATAATCATTCAAACAGCAGGAATAAAAGACCTTGAAACCATCCAAAATATTGGCAGGCAGACTTTCTCTGAAACTTTTTCAGAAAATAATTCTGAGGAAGCCATGAAAAAATATCTGGAAGAAAGTTTCAGTACAGAAAAAGTGCAGTCAGAATTAAATAATCCTGATTCTCATTTCTTCATTGCCTGGGAAGAAGATAATCCGGTTGGCTATTTAAAAGTGAATTCCGGGAAGGCGCAGACGGAAATGCAGGATGAAACCAGTCTTGAAATTGAGCGTATCTACGTTAAAAAAAGCTATCACGGGAAAAAAGTAGGCCAGCTTCTATATGATCAGGCACTGGAAACAGCACGCAGCTTGCAAAAATCCTATCTTTGGCTCGGTGTTTGGGAACAAAACGAAAGAGCTTTGAACTTTTACAGAAAAAATGGATTTGTAGAGTTCGACAAACATATATTTGTACTGGGTGACGATGAACAGACCGATCTGATGATGAAAAAAATATTGGAATAAAATAAAACTATTGTGAAAGAATTTTTAGAACAGATTAATCAGTACTATCCGCTGTCAGATAAAACAGTGGCTGCGCTTATGGATATCTGTTCCATAGAAAGGTACGATAAGAATACACTGCTCTTGGAATCCGGGGCAATGGCGAGATCGTATTATTTCATCAAGTCCGGGCTGGTGGGCTATTACACTACAGATGAACAGGGAAATACTATTTATAAAATTTTCTTTGAGGAAAACAGTTTTGTGGCTTCAACTTCGGCTATTATTAAAGCAGAACCCAGCGATTTTAATATCGTAGCTTTAGAAGACTGCACCGTGATACAATATCCGGCTAAAGCGTATAGAGATTTGCTTCATCAATACCATGATCTGGCGTTGTTTCATATGCATTATTTAGAGAAAAACTGGGTCGTCAAAAAAGAACCCCTTGAAATATCTTTAAAATATGAAACGGCAAAACAGCGTTATCTGTTGTTACTTGAAAATACATCATTATATAACCGGCTGAAACAGCATCACATCGCTTCCTATTTAGGAATTACCCCCACCCAGCTGAGCCGCATAAAAAAAGAAATATAGTTACAAAAGCTTCAACATATGTTGAGGTTTTTGTATTTTATCTGAGGTAAGTTTGTACCAGCAAATTCAATTAATCATTAAACAGTTATCATATGAAAAAGGTAATGACCATCGTATTGGTGTCAGCAAGCTTTGCCCAGACTTTTGCTCAAAAAATAATCCATCAGGAAGTTTTCAGTGCAAAAATGAACAAAAAGATCAAAACAGTAATTATTACTCCCGATCTTAAACCCAATGTTACGTATCCGTCAGTATACATTCTTCACGGATACAGCGGAAATCCGGACAGAACCATTAAGCAGGATATTCCTGATCTCGTAAAGAAAGCACAGGAGTACAAAACCATATACATTCTTCCGGACGGGAACTTTAATTCCTGGTATGTAGACAGTCCTGTAATTAAAGATTCCCAGTATCAGACTTTTATAGGAAAAGAGCTGGTAGATTTTATTGACAAAAACTATCCTACGAAAGCAGAAAAAAAATCCCGCGGAATCTTAGGATGGAGCATGGGAGGCTACGGAGCGACCAATATCGGTACCTCTTACAATAAAACATTTGGAATTGTAGGAAGTTCTTGTGGTGCTTTGGATGTAACCTCTTTCGGAGAAGCATATACCGGATATCAGGTGGATAAATTCCTGGGACCTATACAATCATTGTCTGCAGGGTTCATTACAGACAACAAAGTGAAAATCATGGCGGAGGCTAATCAGCATTATATTTTTGATTGTGGAACAGAAGATACTCAGATGATTGAGCAAAACAGAAAATTCCATAATAAGCTTACAAGTCTTAAGATTGAGCATTTATATATCGAATCATTAGGTGAACATAATCCCGCTTATTGGAGCCAGTCATTATCCAATCAGCTCACACTTTTTGAAAAATATTTCAGATGAAAATAACTTTATATAAAAAAAGTAAAATACATAATTACAATTAATTATATTTAGTATTTACATTTAAATATATATCATAAATCCTTTCTAAACATTACGTGTAGAAAGGATTTATTATTCATTTTTTCTTCAAATTTCAAACAACTCAAACAACTATCATTATAATAATACATAACTACTATTTAAGTTATTTTTATAATACATTAATTCGGCGGAAATTTGTAGCATCAAAATCATATTACAAAAATAGAAACGATGAACAATCAAAATGAAATACAGGTTTCCCGTTCAAAACTTGAAAATGCAACAGCCAAGTCTAAAAGACTTCCTGCTGCACTTTGGGCATTAACGATCAGTGCTTTTGGGATCGGTACCACAGAATTTGTCATTGTAGGTCTGCTGCCTACCGTTGCCAGTGATTTGGGCATATCAATTCCATCTGCAGGGCTTTTGGTAAGTCTGTACGCCATAGGCGTTGCCATAGGCGTTGCCATAGGAGCACCCGTTTTAACAGCTCTAACCGGGAAAATACCTAGAAAAACATTATTAATAGCAATTATGATGTTATTTGTGATCGGAAATGGTCTGGCAACCATTGCTCCCGGGTTTATTACTTTAATTCTTGCAAGGATCTTAACCGGTTTTGCACACGGTGTTTATTTTTCCATAGGATCTACGATCGCAGCATCTTTAGTTCCGGAAGAAAAAAGAGCAACTGCCATATCCATTATGTTCTCCGGATTAACAGTGGCCATCGTTACGGGAGTTCCGCTGGGCACTTTTATCGGACAGCACTTCGGATGGAGAGCGACGTTTATCGGAGTGGCTATTTTGGGAATCATCGGATTAATTGCAAGTATGATTCTTGTTCCTAAGAATTTACAAAAAGGAAAAACCGCATCCTTAAAACAACAGGTGAAAGTATTAGCCAACAAACGTTTGATCTTTGCTTTTTTAATGACAGCCATGGGATATGGAGGAACATTTGTGGTTTTTACATATTTATCACCCATTTTACAGGAAATTACAGGATTTAAAGAATCTGTGGTTACGATTATTCTCTTAGTCTATGGAATTGCCATTGCCTTAGGAAATCTGATTGGAGGTAAAGCTGCCAATAAAAATCCCCTGAAAGTATTACTTTGGATGTTTGCAGCCCAGGGATTGGTATTACTGGCCTTTTATTTCACGGTAAGCAGTCCTGTACTGAGTATCATCACACTTTTCTTCCTGGGAGCACTCTCTTTTGCTACCGTTCCCGGATTACAGCTTTTAGTGGTACAGATTGCGGAAAAAGAACTGCCGGGTACGGAAGACGTAGCTTCAGGAATTAATATTGCCGCCTTTAATATTGGTATTGCAATTGGTTCTTATACCGGAGGACTTGCTGTAACTTCTGCATTAGGATTGGAAAGTACTCCATGGATTGGTGCGTTGTTTTTACTGATCACCGTATTCATTACGCTTTACAGTATCCGTTTAAATAAAAACAAGTAAATTATATTTCAAAAATATTCAGAGACTGTTCAACAATTTTGACAGTCTTTTTTATGACCGCATGTGTACGCTTTTGGACAGGATTTCTATACTGTTTTTCATTTCTTCAGCGGTAAGGCTTCCGTATCCCAATCTCATAGCCGTAAGGTTTTTGTTTTGGTACAAAAGGGTTTTAGGAATAAAAAGATTTTTTTTAGAACAGTCACGGCTGATCTGCATCAGATTGACCGGGATTTTCCATTCCGCCCAGATGGCAAGACCTCCGGAAGGTTTTTCAAAGCTGATGAAATCACCCAAATGCTCATCCAGCAGTGAAGCGAAATAATCTCTTCTTTCCTGATATATTTTTAAAGATTTTTTTAAATACCGGTGAATTTCCCCTTCAGCAATCATCTCGCCCAACACATGTTCCATTAATACATCTCCTTGGCGGTCAATAATTCCCAGGTATTTCCTCATTTCAATCATCAGATTTTCCGGAGCAACCATAAATCCGGTTCGGAAACCTGGTGCCAGAGATTTTCCGAAAGAGCCAATATAAATAACCATTCCCTCCGTATCAGCACTTGCTAACGGCAGGATGGGACTCTTATCATAATGAAAATCATAATCGTAATCATCTTCCAGAATGATAAAGCCATACTCATGGGCAAGATTTAATAATTCCATTCTCCGCTGGGCACTTAAGGTCACCGTAGTAGGATAGTGGTGGTGCGGAGTAAGATAAAGCATCCGTATCTTTTGTTTTTTACAGATTTCCTGTACCGACTCTACATCAATCCCTTCGTTATCAATAGGAACAGACACAATGTTAACGCCCGCTTTCTGAAAAATCATATTAACGGAAAAATAACTCAAAGCCCCCACAAGTACAGTATCTCCTTCCGAAAGAAGCAGCTTTGAAACAATATAGATGCTCATTTCCGTACTTCGGGTAATCAGCAGGTTATTTTTTGAAATGGTCAGCCCACGGGAAAGATTCAGGTAATTGGAAAGGTTTTTCTTGAAAAACTCACTTCCATCATGATTGTAATGACCTAATATTTTATGATGAGCCCTTCGCTTCAGTATAGAGCTGTATATTTTGGAATGCTGATCAATCTGCGTCAGCCTGATATCCGGAACCCCGTCGTTGAATACATATTCACAGTTGGAATATTCAAAAGGATTGTCTAAAATATTCGAAGCTTTAAAAGAAAAACCTGCCGATTCAGGATAACTTTTAAGATTATAGGTCTTAACAGTAGCAATTTTCGTGGGTTTTTCTTCATTTTTACCCAAAACAAATGTTCCTTTATTCGGCCGGCTATCTACCCAGCCTTGGGCAAACAGCTCATCATATACAGAAACTACTGTGTTTCTGTGAACTCCCAGCATCTGACTCAGTGCCCTGGTTCCCGGAAGTTTTGTACCAAAAGGAAGATATCCACGCTGTATAGCATTAATCAATTGATGGGTCACCTGCATATACATTGCAGTTTCAGAATTTCGATCAATTTTTATAAAACTCTTATAAGGAACTTCAACCGGACTATCCATAATATAAAAACTGGCACCATAGAACCATCCGGCAATATACTACTTTTGACTCAAAATAAAAATACATGGAATTTTACAATCTATTAGAGCGTATCGTCCTCAATGATGAGGTGCATGCCAAATGGCTGAATACTTTATCTTATATGGAAAATGCAGGAGCCAGGAAAATATCCCTTTGTGAACACCCTGTGAAAGTAAATCTCATCCAGTTGAAACATGCCGCAGAAGAGCACCGTCACGCGTATTACCTAAAAAAACAAATTGGAAAACTGAATATAGATGGTTGCAAAACTTATGAAAATAATGAACTGCTGGCACCGCTTGCAACAAAGCAGTACCTCCATTCTTTAGACATAAAAGCATGTAAATATTTACAGAAAACTTTTACCCTGACCAAAGAAGAATTGAAATATGCAGCCTATCTTTTTGTGACGTATGCCATAGAGGTACGGGCTGATGAACTTTATCCCGTATATCAGGACATTCTTACTAAAGAATCTTCTAAAATTATGGTAAAATCTATCATTCTGGAAGAAGAAGGACATCTTGAAGAAATGATCAGTCAGCTTGACGAATTTTCAGACGACTGGAAAATCCATGCTGAAAATATCCTGACTATTGAAAAAGAACTCCATGAAAACTGGATTAATGCCATTGTTGCAGAAGTATCACAGCTGAAATATGCCTGATCGTTTTCAACATTTTCAACAGGCTTTAGACCAAAGAACAGAAGCAGGAACGCTGAGAACACTAAAATCCAGACCAATAGGAATTGATTTTTATTCCAACGATTATTTAGGTCTGGCGCGAAATGAAAAACTGCAAAATATACTCCTGAAAAAAGTTATGGAGCAACCTGGCTTATTGTCCGGAAGTACAGGATCAAGGCTCATCAGCGGAAACAGTCCCGAAGCAGAGGAAACAGAAAAGTATATTGCGGATACTCATCATTATCCGTCTGCGTTACTTTTCCCGTCGGGATACAATGCGAATCTGGCTTTATTTTCGACGCTGCCGACACGTCATGACACTTTGATTGTGGATGAACAGATTCACCGTTCGGTACACGATGCCTGCAGAATGTCTCATGCCCGGAAATTAAAATTCAGGCATAATGATATCCGGAATCTGGAACAAATCCTGCAAAAGCAATCCGGACTGTGTTACATCGCTATAGAAAGCCTCTATTCTATGGAAGGAGACCTGGCGCCGCTTAAAGAAATTGCAGCTATTGCAGATCGATACGGAGCGGCATTGATTGTAGATGAAGCACATGCTTTAGGTGTTTTCGGATATGGATTAGTTACGGAGTACCAGCTGCAAGGTCAGGTATTCGCAGCGGTGGTTACTTATGGAAAAGCTTTCGGGGCCCATGGAGCAGCCGTTCTTTCCACTGAATTGATCAAAAAGTATCTGATCAATTTTGCATCACCATTTATCTACACCACCTCTGCTCAGGATATGCAGTGGGCAGCTATAAAAGTCAGCTATAACTTTATTAACAATCACCCGGGATTATCTGTAAAACTGCAGGAAAACATCAATATTTTCAGAAAACAGGGATTTTTAAGTCCTTCTTCGGAAAACAGTCCCATCCAGCCGATTATAATTCCAGATAACGAACGGCTCAAAAAGACCCATCAAATACTTTTAGAAAAAGGAATGGTAACGTATCCCGTATACAGCCCCACCGTAAAAGCCGGAACAGAAAGACTGCGGATTTGTCTGCACAGCTTTAACACAGAAGAAGAGATTGTAAAGCTTGCAGAAATCCTAAAACAATGTAAAGGTGAGCTGAATAATTAAGAAATGAATATGGAGAAGAAACTATTTATAACAGGCATTGGAACTGAAATCGGAAAAACAGTCTGTTCAGCAATCCTGACGAAATATTATAAAGCCGATTACTGGAAACCCGTACAGTCAGGAGACCTTCATTATACCGACAGTATGAAAATTACAGATTGGGTAGGAGATGAGGTATACTGCCACACGGAAACCTATCGCTTACAGCTTGCTGCATCTCCTCATCAATCAGCAGCAGAAGAGGGAAAACTGATCCGTGTTGAAGATTTTCAGCTTCCGGAAACAGAAAAAAAACTCATCATAGAAGGTGCCGGAGGATTGATGGTCCCCCTTTCTGATACAGAATTCATGATCGATTTAATCGAAAAACTAAATGTTCCTGTAGCTCTGGTTGTCAGAAATTATTTAGGATGTATCAACCATACGTTATTATCAATTATGGTTTTAAAACAAAGGGAAATTCCTATTGAATATTTGATTTTAAACGGATCTTTTCCACCCGACACAGAACGCATCATCGTTAATTATACAGAACAAAAAACAAAAATAATCAGGTTTCCTGATCTGTCTGCAATCACAAAAGAAACTATTGAAATGCAGGCAAATAATTTAAAAAATTGATAGAAATGGATACAAAAGCAACCCTTAGAAATGACTGGACCAAAAAAGAAATAGAGGAAATTTACCATCAGCCTTTGCTCGAACTGGTGTATAAAGCTTCAACCGTTCACCGTGAATGGCATGATCCTTCAGTAATACAGATGTCTACCTTATTATCTATCAAAACAGGTGGATGTACAGAAGATTGTTCGTATTGCGGACAGGCCGCCCGATACCATACTAATATCAAAGTTCAGGCATTATTACCTACGGAAACAGTTATCGCCCATGCTCAAAAGGCTAAAGATAACGGTTCTTCCCGGTTCTGTATGGCTGCAGCATGGCGTGAAGTCCGAAACAACAGGGATTTTGATCGGGTAATTGACATGGTAAAAGGAGTCAATGAACTTGGCCTTGAAGTGTGCTGTACGTTAGGAATGCTTACAGAAGAACAGGCTGTACGTCTTCAGGAAGCTGGTTTATATGCTTACAACCATAATCTGGATACTTCAGAGCAGTATTATGAAGAGATTATTTCGACAAGAACATTTGATAACAGGATCAATACCATCAATAATGTAAGAAAAGCCGGAATGACCGTATGTTCAGGCGGAATTATCGGACTTGGAGAAACCCACAGAGACAGAATATCAATGCTGCTAACGTTGGCAACCATGCCCAGACATCCGGAATCCGTTCCGATCAATGCATTAGCAAGAGTAGCCGGAACTCCGCTTGAAAATAACGAAAAAGTAGATACCTGGGAAATGGTACGAATGATTGCCACCGCAAGAATCGTTATGCCTTCTTCCATGGTGAGATTAAGTGCAGGACGAATCGAAATGACTGAATCCGAGCAGGCTTGGTGCTTTATGGCAGGGGCTAATTCCATTTTTACAGGAGAAAGAGAAACTCTGCTTGTTACCCCTAATCCTGGCGTTTCAGAAGACATGCAGATGTTACAGACCTTAGGACTGAAACCTATGAAAAAGATGGAAACCGTTAATGTTTAGTTGATAGTTGATAGTTGATAGTTGATAGTTGATAGTTGATAGTTGAAAATTACAAAATACCAATATCTCATCATCATTTATTATAACTTTTCACACCAAGCACCAAGCACCAAGCACCAAGCACCAAGCACCAAACACTAAAAACTATCAACCATCAACCGAAACCCAACAATCAAAACAAAAATGAAAAATTTAAAAAAAAGAGATAAAGCTGTCAACTGGCATCCTTACACTCAAATGAAGACCGCAGATGATATCATTCCTATTGTTAAGGGGAAAGGGGTATATCTGTATGATGACCAGGGGAAAAAATATATTGATGCGGTGTCTTCATGGTGGGTCACTTTACACGGTCATGCACATCCTTACATCGCACAACGTGTTTCGGAGCAGTTACAGACATTAGAACAGGTTATTTTTGCAGGATTTACCCATGAACCGGCTGTACAGCTTTCAGAAAATCTGCTACAGTTGCTTCCTGGCAATCAGAAGAAAGTTTTTTATTCAGATAATGGTTCTACTGCAGTGGAAGTGGCATTGAAAATGTGTATCCAGTCAGGTTATAATCAAGGAAAAGAAAAAACAAAAATTCTGGCTTTTAAAGATGCGTACCATGGAGATACTTTCGGGGCGATGTCTGTAAGCGGAAGGAGTGTGTGGACAAAACCTTTTGGGGAAATGCTGTTTGAAGTTATTTTTATAGAAACTCCCAACCCGGGAAATCTAGATGATGTAAAAGTCCAGATTAAAAAACATGCCCATGAAATTGCCTGTTTTATTTACGAACCCCTGATACAAGGGGCTGCGGGAATGCTGATCTACAATGCCGAAGACTTAAACCAACTGATGAAATGCTGTAAAGAACATGATATTTTAATGATTCAGGACGAAGTTTTTACAGGATTTGGAAGAACCGGAAAGCTTTTTGCGGCTGATTATATTTCGGAGCAACCGGATATCATGTGCTTTTCTAAAGGGCTCACAGGCGGAACCATGCCTATGGGAATCACGACTTGTGCAGACCATATTTACAATGCTTTTTTATCTGATGACAAGTACAAAACTCTGTTTCATGGGCATTCATTTACTGCCAATCCTTTAGCCTGTACGGCTGCTTTGGCTAGTATGGAGCTTTTATTACAGGAAGAAACCCAGCTCAATATTAAGCGGATTACAGATCAGCATTCTCAATTTGCGGAAAGACTCAAAAAACATCCTCATGCAGAAAATGTACGACAGATCGGGACTATTATCGCATGGGATTTTAAAAATGGCAATGAAACTTCTTATTTTAATGAAATAGGAAAAAAAATCTATCACGAATTTTTACAGCGCGGCATTATTATGCGTCCTTTGGGGAATGTGATGTACCTCGTTCCGCCCTATTGTATAACTTCAGACGAATTGGATTTTATTTACCGGCAAATTCTGGAGGTTTTAGATGTATTTAAGCAAACCTAAAATTTTTATTATAACCACAAAATGACAGCCATCCTTGTACATCTGAGAAATCTGTGATCATAAAATTTAAGCCACAAAAATTTTTAAATACTTCAGTTTTATTAATTTTACATGGTTACAGGTAGAAAGCACACATGAGCTTAAAAAAAATCAACGATTTTTGTTCATCAAGAAAGAAAAAATCAGCTCAATCCGGACAATCTGTGCGAGCTGAAAACATAATTCATCTGTGCTAATCTGAGAAATCTGTGGTCAGAAATTTTAAATCACTTAGTTTTTTAAGATTAAACAAGTAGAATTATTGTAATAAAACAGGTAAGCTTAAGTTATTTTGATTGATTTCCCCAATCATGCAAAGCGTCCAGAACAGGCCCCAATTGGCGGGCTCTATCTGTAAGTTTATAATATACTTCTGGAGGAAAACCATACACTTCAATCCGTTGAACAATATGATCTTCCTCCAGTTGTTTTAACTGTTCTGCAAGCACTTTTTTTGAAATCCTGGGCATATTCCGCCATAATTCCACAAAGCGAACCTGATCCTGCTCAAAAAGATTCAAAAGAATCAAAGGCTTCCATTTTCCGGAAAGAATATCAAGACTTCGTCTCAGTCCGCAGTTTTTAAAATCTTCAAAATTCATAGTCCATTGTCTTAAAGATCAGCAAATTTCGACAATTCAAAAGACATATCCATTTTTCAAAAATAAATAAATATTTAATCTGCGGAATTTGCTCAATCTGCGGGAAATAAAAATCAAAAAAACACATACGATTTTCCATTTATTCGAACCACCTTTTGGTAACCATCCATGTTGAAAACGCCCTTAAGCCATAACTTTGCAATAAAATAAAACCACATGAAATTACAGTTATGGCGAAACGCCACATTAGTATTAACAATTGACAATCTCAATATTCTTATCGATCCTATGTTGGGCGGAAAAGGTGCTCTCGGAGCATTTCCAATGACAGATAATGGCTTATTAAATCCATTGATAGATCTTCCTTTTAGTGATCAAGAACTTGCCAAAAAATTATCCAATATAGATGCTGTTGCAGTATCTCACCTTCATCCGGACCATTGGGATACTAAAGCTATAGAACTTTTGGACAAAAACATTCCTGTCATCTGTCCGGAATCTATTGCCAGCCAAATTACTCAACAAGGATTCACAAATACAATAGCAATACATGACCATATTATGTGGAAGGGCATCAGTATTTCTCTGACTAATGGCCTTCACGGAACCGGAGAAATAGGAGAGAAGATGGGAACCGTTAATGGATTTGTTTTTAAGAAGGCAGAAAATTCAGTGTATGTCATCGGCGACAGCATTTGGTATGATAGAATTGCCTATGAAATTGATGAACACCAACCACAGCACATCATTGCCGCAGGCGGAGCTGCCACATTTTCCGTTGGAGATCCTATCATTATGACCAGCGAAGATCTTATAAAGCTCTGCCAGCATGCACCTGAAGCAACCGTTTGGGTTACTCATTTGGAAGCAGTAAGCCACTGTAAGGAAAATAGAAATTTTATTAAGGAGAAAATAGATGAACAGCATTTGGAAAAAAGATGCATCGTTTTAGAGGATGGAGAAGAAGTTCCTTTACTTTTTTAAGTTAAAACCATTTGTATCAATCTTTAATCAGCACAATCTGTAAAATCAGCGAGAGAAATACCACATTGCTTATTGAAGTTTAAATGTAAATCCTTTATTGATGGTCATTAATTGGCTTATTTTTTGAACTCCTGCTAGAAAATAATGGTCTATGCTGCTATCAACATTTCTATTAACCCTTAACTGGAAAGAATTATTAATGGGTCATGAAGAATGGTCATTTATTCTTGAGATCATACTGCGTACCGCCATTATGTTTTTAACCATTATTATTGGATTGAGAATTCTCGGAAAAAGAGGAGTGAAACAACTTTCCATTTTCGAATTGGTGGTTATCATAGGTTTGGGTTCGGCGGCAGGAGATCCCATGTTCAATAAAGATGTAGGAATCGTTTCCTCAATCATTGTTTTTGGAGTTATCATTCTTCTGTACAGCATTATCACGCATTTTATAGGAAAACATAAAGCATTTGAACAACTCTTGGAAGGAAAATCAATCTGTCTCATTGAAAATGGTGAATTTGCTATCGATAATTTTAAAAAAGAAAACCTTGGAAGCGATGAATTTTTTGCGGAATTAAGAATAAAAGGAGTCTCACAGTTAGGTCAGGTTGAAGCAGCCATTGAGGAGATTTCAGGAGAGATTAGTGTTTTTTATTATGATGAAAAAGAAGTAAAATATGGACTTCCCATCATGCCGGGTTCTCTGGACAAAATCTTAACAGTAATTGATAAAGAAGGACATTATGCCTGTACATTCTGCGGACATACGGAAATCAAAACAACAGGAAATGCCGAAAGCTGTCCAAAATGCAAAAAAGACCATTGGGTGGTGGCCAGCGGCAAAAAAAGAGTGACATAATAAGATAAAAATTGAAAAATTCCTTCAAACTCATAAAATAAAAAAAGTCTCGAAAGAGACTTTTTTGTTATCTGTACATTAATCTTCCACCGTTTTATTTCTGGCGGCTTTCATCCCAAAATAGAACATCAGAATAACCGTAATACTTAAAAAATAAAAAGAGCCTTTCCAGGAAGGATCCCAGTCATGCAGTTTTCCAAATACCGGCGGACCGAATGCTGCAATAAGATATCCCACAGACTGCGCCATTCCCGAAATCTTGATGGCATTGGCACTGTTTTTTGTTCGGGTAGAAAAGAATAATATCGATAAACTGAATGATAATCCGTTAGAAATACCGATGATCACAGCATTGAAATACACCCATTGAGCTCCCAGCCAGGCAAACATCATTGTGCTGGTAAACATTAAAGTACAGATGAAAATGATCATTATTCGCTGGTCTTTCATTTTACTGGCAATAATCGGACAGCAGAATGCAATCGGAATCATGGTAATCTGAATGAAAAATAAAACCCATCCCGGACTGTCACCTTTCATATTAAAATCTGTAAGCAAAGAAGGAAGCCACGTTACCAGACAATAATAAAATAAAGACTGGAGCCCCATAAAAATACTGATATTCCAGGCCTGAGCAGATTTGAACATATTAAAATCCGAAACACTTACAGTAGTTTTCTTATCATCAGTATTCTTTTTATTGAATATAATTTCCAATATCAGAACCAATAATCCTAAACCGGCAATCACAAGCCAGATTCCCAAAGATCCACGCCATCCGAAACCCGTCCATTCCCCAATCCGGACACTAAATCCCGAAGCTAATGCCGCTGTAAGATTCATTGAAACGGCAAAAATACCCGTCATCAGACCGATTTGTTTAGGAAAATTACTTTTAACATACCCTGGAGTAACTACATTTCCGATACAGATACCCAATCCTATAAATAATGACCCGGCAAACAACGTCCAAAGTGATCCCATAATCCGAAGCAATAAACCGAAACTCAAAATAATAAGCGAATACATCAAAAAACGGCTGATCGTAAACTTATGAGAAAACCGGCTCACCAAAACCGAACAGGTGGCAAACATAAACAATGGAATGGAAGTCAGCATACTCACCTGAAAATTATCAAGCTGTAAGGCATCTCTCACATCACCCAATACAGGAGCAACCGAAATAATCGGCGACCGAAGATTACTCGACACCAATATCACCACTAATATATTGAGTATCAACAAAACATAGGAAGATTTCTTTCTGGTTTCATTATTTATCATCATAATAAAAATAATTTGATACAAAATTAATACAGTAGTTTTGTTTAATTTTGCCAAAGTTTTAACCTAAAACGACATGGATACTTCTGATGTAATTAGTATAGATGAAATCAACAAACCCTATTTAGTCTGGTTTGAAGAAAATTGGGTACATGATGACGTACTTCATCATCATAAAAAAGGCCAGCTGGTGTATGTTGAAAGCGGCTTTCAGTACATCACCATTGAAGAAAAAAAATACCTTCTGCCTCAAAATCATGCCGTCTGGATTCCGGCAGATGCTGTTCACAAAACAAATTCACACTCAGAAAAGATCAAACTTATGATTATGTTTGCCGATATAGACAGTACAGATTCTTTTTATCATGAAGTGAATGTGTTTTCAGTGCCTCCGGTTTTAAAGGAAATGATAAAATATGCTGAAAAATGGTCCAAGAACACAGCAGAAAATAAAGATGAAACCTTATTTCTCGGAGCGCTTTTCAATGAACTTCCGCATTTTGTGGCCCATTCTTTAAAACTGCACATCAGCCTTCCCAAGGACAAACGTCTCACTAAAGCGATGGATTATCTTCATGACTACTACAGCAAAGACATTAAAATAGAAGACTTGAGCGACATTGCCCTACTTTCTTTGCGTACCCTGGAACGGATTTTTAAAAAGGAAACAGGTTTGACATTAAGCAAATACCAACAGATGCTTCGCATTATCAAAAGTCTGGAATTGCTGAGCTCTGATCATCTCACAATTTCAGAAACTGCTTATGAAGTAGGGTACAAGAGTGTTCAGGCGTATACCCGGAGTTTTCAGTCTGTCATGAAATTCAGGCCTACCGATTTTGTGAAAAATATTAAATAACGTATTGAAAACAAAAAATCCCCAGGTTGCCCCGGAGATTTCTACATTGTTTTTTATGTATCCTTAGAAGGTAAATACACAGCCGCAAACGCTCATTTTGCCTTCTACGACTGTTGTCCATTGTCCGTTCCATTTGCCTCCGTAAGAAGCGCAGATAGCAGGACAAACTTCTTTAGCATCTTCAATGCTCCAAAGCGGTCCGGCAAGAACATCCATAGTATATTCAGTACTTCCGACAGGAGCTGTATCGTACTCAACTTCAATAACGCTCATTTCTCCTTCAACAATGGTAGACCACTGTCCGGTAAATTTTCCTAAATGGGCAGCAGCAATACGGCCACCTAATTTTTGTGCTTGATCATTGCTCCAAAGCGGACCTGCAATGATATTAATTTTGAATTTTGACATGGTGTAAAAGTTTTATGTTGTTTAACATGTCAAAGTTGTCACTAAAATGAGAAATAACATAGCGTATAAAATACCAAATTTGCAAGTACGTATTTTTACTTAAAAATCTACATAATTGATTATAAATATATTAAATAAAAAATGCTCCCAAGAATGGGAGCATTAAAAAAACACAAATGATGAAAAAAAATTATTTCGATCCGCAAATATAAACAAAAAATGCAGTATTCAAAACATGATAATAACTAATATTCTTTAAAATAATAATTGTTTATATCAATGGCTATTTCTCAAATAAAGTAATATAATTTTCTGATTTTTATATTTCATATGTGTAGCATATAAAATTAATAAAGAAACAGCATTTATACATGGATCTGCTACTGTAGTATTGCTATATTGTTGGATAAGGCTAATACAATATTTTTCCTGTTTCAATTTTTACAATTTTTTCCTTTTCCATTTTCTTTACCGTTCTGATCACTGTTTCTACGCTTAATCCTGTAAAAGCAGCAAGTTGTTGACGTGTAAACGGAAACTGATAAGAATAGGGTTCTCTGAAATTATTATAGGTTTTGAAACAGTCTATCAGTCCGATGATCTTTGTTCTGGGATCTGCAGCAGACATATTATTGAGCATAATATATCGGTAATGCATTCTTTCCGCCGTAAAGGTGTATAACTTCATTAACAGTTCCGGAGATGAATTAATCATGTTCAGAAATTTATTTTTTTCAAGTCTTACAATCTCACAATCGGTCATTGCAACTGCATTGATGGGATAATCTTTATTTGAAAATATAGAAGTTTCTGCAAAACAATGCCCGTCAAAAGGTACACTGTGGATAATTTCCCGGCCGTCTTCATGATAATTATTAATTTTTACCGTTCCAGTAATGATCTGAAAATAAAATCGGGGCGAATCGCCTTCGTTAAAAATAGCTTCGTCGGTATCATAATGCATCAGTTCTCCCCCTGATGAAAATAATAGTTCTTCATTGATTACCATACATAGAATACTAGATAATTAGTAAATATAAAACAATATGAATTAAAAATTTTAGGATAAAAATAAGTATAAATATTTAATCATTAAGTTAAATAATTTATAACTATTAAATTCATAATATAAAACAGTAGAATCCAGTTCACTATCCGCTAAATCAGTATTGTTTCCTGTTTTCACAAGGTTTATATATCACAAAAACTGAATACCTGAAAAGACATGTTCAGTTTAACCTCCAATATTTTTAATCATTTTTGGTGGCGTAATCAGCATGATGTTTGCATCTGATAGACTAACCCAAATTTTAAATATAAACATATGAAAACAGACATTTTAAAAGAAGAACACAAATTAGGATTAGGAGGGGTAGCCATCGGAACAGCTTTTGAAAACATTACAGATGAAGAAGCACTTGATATTTTGGAAAAAGCCTGGGATCTCGGAATCCGGTATTATGACACCTCACCATGGTATGGCCTTACAAAAAGCGAAAGAAGATTTGGATCATTCTTACAAAATAAAGACCGCGGCGATTTTATATTTTCAACAAAAGTGGGAAGACTTTTTAAAGAAGTCCCGGAATCTGAAGTACCACCGACCATGTGGAAAAAACCATTGAATTATGATTTTAAACATGATTATACCGCAGATGCCATCAAAAAATCCATTGAAGACAGTTTACAGCGAACAGGGCTGAACCATATCGATATCGTATACATCCATGATCTTTCCGAAGATCAGGTAGGAGACCGCTATCCTTACTTTTTGGAACAGGCTAAAAAAGGGGCATTTAAAGTACTTTCAGAACTGCGTGATCAGGGAGTGATAAAAGCCTGGGGAATGGGAGTGAATAAGATAGAACCAATTTTAGACTGTATTGAAGCAGCGGATCCGGACATCTGTCTTTCGGCAACTCAATATTCTATTTTAGAGCATGAAGATGCAGTAGATCGGTTGCTTCCTGCTGTAAAAAAAGCTGGAGTAAAGCTGGTTTCAGGAGCGGGATATAATTCCGGATTCTTGGCAGGCAGAGACCGGTATAACTATAAAGAGGTGATTCCAAAAGGAATGACGGAAAAGCGGGATAAAATAGCAGAAATTGCCAGAAAATACGGGACAGATATTATGCATGCCGGGATTCATTTTGTTCTTGCCGCAGATGAATTTGCCGCGATCATTCCCGGGGCAAGCAAGCCGGATCAGGTTCAGGACAATATCAATGGTTTGTACGCAGCCATTCCGGGAGAGTTCTGGAATGAATTAAAGGACGAAGGCTTAATTTATGAAAAAGCACAGATTCCCCATCAATAATCTGTAAATAGATACTGAAATTCCCGGACATATCCGGGAATTTTTATTTTAATACAATTTCTTCTTTACTTCGGATGAGAAAAAGCCATTTTGATGGCAAGACAGGTAAGAACACTTCCCATCAGCCATTTTTGAGCTTTGAGCCATAAAGGATTTTTGTTGAAAAAAGTGGCAATTCCAGCTGCTGAAATGACAATCATGAAGTTAACAGACGAACTGATCAAAACCTGCAATGCACCAAGCTCTAAACTTTGCACCCACACTGAACCATATTCCGGTTTGATAAACTGAGGAAATAGTGACAGATAAAAAAATGCAACTTTAG
This sequence comes from Chryseobacterium soli, assembly GCF_000737705.1. Lineage (GTDB taxonomy): Bacteria > Bacteroidota > Bacteroidia > Flavobacteriales > Weeksellaceae > Chryseobacterium > Chryseobacterium soli. Next base: position 112,534 of record NZ_JPRH01000004.1, read on the forward strand.
GATTCAGAACATTCGTTAAAAACCCAACCATAAAAAGTTTTTTACGGGAATCGTGCGGAGCATGGGCATTCACCTTAAATACATCTTTTCCTTTTGGTCTGAAAGCCTGGTAGGCAAGGAATAATAAATACGCTGTTCCTGCAAACTTTAAGACGAGATACGCATACGGCACCGCAAAAAGTATAGCTGTAAGCCCAAAAGAAACCAGTACAATATGGAAAAAGAAACCGCATATAACGCCGGCCAGCGAAATTAATCCTGAAATTTTCCCCTGGGAAAGTGTTCTGGAAATTACATAAATCATATTGGGTCCGGGGCTGATTACGAGTAAAAAAGCCGCCAGGGCGAAAAATAAAAGCTCATTAATTGGAATCATAGATCGATTAAAATTACTGAGAATCAAATATCTGAAAAAAAACTGAAATATTGCTTTTTATTTCTACTACAATGCAAGTTTTTATTAAAATCTCAAAGCTTATTTGCTGTAGGTGGAATAATGCTAATCATTTTACGTCAGAGATCTATACAAACAGCTTATACAGGCTATTTTATTACATAAAATTAATGCTGTACATTTTTTACAGGAAAAAATTAAGCCTTATATTTGCAGTGTATGCTGAAATGGTTTTCGATATTATTCTCTATGATCTACGTACTTGCTACCACCAATATGGCGGAAGTGCTAAAGGTACCGGTATTCATCGAACATCTTATGGAATATGAAGGTACTTTTGCCGAGTTTATGGTTGAACATTATGATAATCATAAAGAAGACTCGGACTGGGATACCGATCAAAAACTTCCATTCATCAATCCGCCTATCGTACTGATGGTCCATGCACAGCTTCCACAGACGATTTTTACCCTAGAAAAACCCAGAGAAATCATCATTTCTCAAAACAACAGTATCTATCAGGAAAAAGGCTTTTCCAGTCTCTTTCTCTCGAGGATTTTCCAACCGCCCCGGTTTTCTTAATTGATTTACATTAAAAATTAATGCTTAAGGTTTTATGCTTAAGGCAGTCAATTCTTGTTATCTATCAATTAATTCATTTTTTCATGTTAAATAAAATTATTGAGTTTTCTGTAAAGAATAAACTCATTATCGCCCTTTTTACCTTAGGGCTCATACTCCTTGGAGTGTATGAAACTACCAAGCTTCCCATTGATGCTCAGCCCGATATCACCAATAACCAGGTGCAGGTCATTACGGTTGCTCCGTCTTATGGTGCTGCAGATATTGAACGTCTCGTTACCTTTCCTATTGAACAGGCCACCAGCAATATCAGTGGAATTACAGAACTCCGAAGTTTTTCCCGTTTCGGATTATCCCTGGTAACCGTCGTTTTTGACGATGACACTGATGTGTACTGGGCACGGCAGCAGGTTCAGGAACGTCTTCAATTGGTGCAGGAAAACATACCGGAAGCGATCGGAAAGCCTGAACTGGGACCTATTTCTTCAGGATTGGGTGAAATATTTCAATATGTTGTAAGAGCCAAAAAAGGGTACGAAAATATCTACGACGAAACCGAACTCAGAACCATTCAGGATTGGGTAATCCGTCGCCAGCTGCTGGGAACAAAAGGGGTTGCTGATGTGAGCAGCTTCGGTGGAAAATTAAAACAATATGAAATTGCCATCAATCCCAATAAGCTACAGGCATTCAACATCAATATCAATGACGTTTTTGATGCGCTGGAAAAGAATAACCAAAATACAGGAGGCGCTTATATTGAAAAGAAAGAAACGGTACTTTTCATCAGAAGTGAAGGACTTTTTAGGAAGTACTGAAGATATCGGAAATATTCAGGTTTCCAATACAAAAGAAGGCATTCCTGTTCATATCAAAGATGTAGCTGATGTGAAAATAGGTTTTGCAACGCGATACGGGGCGATGACTTTTAATGATACCGGAGAAGTTTCCGGAGCAATTGTGCTCATGCTAAAGGGTGAAAATGCCAATGAAGTGATCGGAAATATTAAACAAAGGCTCGAAAAAATCCAGGAATCCCTTCCCGAAGGCATTGTTATTGAACCGTTTTTAGACAGGGCGAAAATGGTGAACAATACCATCAGCACGGTAAAAACCAATTTAATGGAAGGTGCATTAATTGTTGTTTTTATTCTGGTGGTGTTCTTAGGGAATTTCCGTGCAGGATTATTGGTAGCTTCTGTCATCCCACTATCGATGTTTTTTGCGATTATCATGATGAATATCTTCGGAGTCGGAGGAAACCTGATGAGCTTGGGCGCCCTTGATTTCGGGCTTATTGTAGACGGAGCAGTCATCATTGTAGAAGCAGTTTTGCATCAGCTTGCCCACAAGAAGCATTTTGGAAAGAACAATATGCTGAGTACAAATGAAATGGATGGCCAGGTTTCAGATTCGGCTTCCAAAATGGTGAACAGCGCGGTTTTTGGACAGATCATTATTTTAATCGTTTATCTTCCTATTTTTACCCTGCAGGGGATTGAAGGGAAAATGTTCAAACCGATGGCTCAGACCGTTGCATTTGCCTTAGTAGGAGCATTTCTGCTTTCTCTGACGTATATCCCCATGATGAGTTCCCTGGTGTTGAGCAGAAAGAAGAAAGAAAAAGACAATATCTCGGATAAAGTAATGGCAAAAGTAGAAGCAGGGCATCAAAAACTGCTGATCAAAGCACTTAAGTACAGAAAATCTATTATTCTTGCGGTATTGGCTCTTTTTATCGGTGCTGTTTTCACACTTTCAAGAATGGGCGGCGAATTTATTCCTTCGTTGGAAGAAGGTGATTTTGCTGTTGAGATGCGTATTCTTCAGGGATGCAACATCAATGAAACTAAAAAAGTAACCACGCAGGCTGCCAACATTTTATTAAAAAAGTTTCCGGAGGTTCAAAAGGTAGTCACTAAAATCGGAAGTGCCGAAATACCTACTGAACCCATGCCAATGGATGCCGGGGATATGATCATCGTTTTAAAACCTAAGAAAGAATGGACTTCTGCAACCTCATTCCCGGAGCTGTCAGCAAAAATGAGCGAAGCTTTAAAGGTAATTCCGGGATTAACAACCGGATTCCAGTTTCCTGTTCAGATGCGTTTCAATGAACTGATGACCGGGGCAAGACAGGATGTAGTCTGTAAAATTTACGGGGAAGATCTTGATAGCCTTGCATCGTATGCTAAAAAATTAGGAGCCATTATTACCACTGTAAAAGGAGCGCAGGATTTATATCTTGAGCCTGTTGTAGGCGCACCGCAGGTAGTTATTGACTATAATCGCCCGGCACTTTCACGGTACAATATTCCTGTAAAAGATATCAATAGGGTGATCAATATGGCTTTTGCGGGTCAGACAGCCGGGGCTTTATATGAAGGGGAAAGAAAATTTGATGTGGTGGTCCGTATGGATCATGAGCATAAAAAAGACCTCACCAGCATTCAGAATCTATTGGTTCCGACCTCTACCGGTGAGCAAATCCCATTATACCAGTTAGCCTCTATAGAACTGAAAAGCAGTCCAAACCAGATCCAGAGAGAAGATACCAAACGAAGAATTGTGGTAGGATTTAACGTTCGGGGAAGAGATGTCCAGACGATTGTGGAAGAACTTCAGCAGAAAGCAGATAAAAACTTACAATTATCATCAGGATATACCATTTCTTACGGAGGTGCTTTTGAAAATTTGAATGAAGCGAAAGCCAGATTGGGAATTGCTGTTCCTATTTCATTAGTGATGATTTTCCTCTTGCTTTTCTTTGCATTCGGTTCTGTAAAACACAGTCTTCTGATCTACACGGCTATTCCGTTATCCGCGATTGGCGGGGTGTATTTCCTTGCATTAAGGGGAATGCCTTTCAGCATCAGTGCGGGAGTAGGATTCATTGCCCTGTTTGGTGTTGCCGTACTGAACGGAATTGTATTGATCTCGGAATTTAACCGGCTTAAAAACAACGGAATAAAAAATACCAGCAGAATTGTACTGATGGGAACCAGAATACGTCTTCGTCCGGTCCTGATGACCGCTTTTGTGGCCTCATTAGGATTTTTACCGATGGCTTTGAGCAGCGGTGCAGGTGCGGAAGTGCAGAGGCCTCTGGCAACAGTCGTGATCGGAGGGTTGATGCTTGCTACCTTCTTAACCCTCTTTGTCCTGCCGATTCTTTATGTCTTATTTGAACGAATATCTAATAAAAAAATGAAATTTTCTAAAAAAAACCAATATAAAAAACTGACTATACTCCTGTTCTTTATTTCTTTCGGAAGTGCTCAGGCTCAGGAAACAATTACCCTTGAACAGGCATTGGAAAAGGCCTACCAACAGAATGGAACTCTAAAAAATTCAAAACTTATTTCAGAATATCAGGAAAAATTAAAATCCAGCTACCTGGACATCCCACAACTTGAAGTTACAGGCGGATTTGGACAGATTCAGGGGGAGGAAACCGATAATTCCATTTCAGTTTCCCAACGTTTCAATTTTCCAACCGTTTATTCTAAAAAGAAGCAGATGCTGGACGCCGAATGGATCGCGGGTCTCATTAATCAAAAATTAACAAAAACCCAACTGACGAAAGAGGTTTCCGAGGTATTTTATAGGATTATTACCCTTCGGGAAAAGAAAAAAGTACTTGAATATATTGAACGGCTTTATAATGGTTTTGCAGAAAAAGCAGGCTTACGATTGAAAAAGGGTGAGGCCAATATTTTAGAGGAATCTACCGCCGAAATTCAAAAAGAACAGGCCATAATCCAGCTGAATAGTCTTGAAAACAGTCTTGATATTGCAAAATTGCAGTTCCAGTTATTACTTCAGTCCGAACAGTCCTATCAGCCTGTGGCAGACCAACCCATAATGAAAGTGAATGTACAGTTTTCAGAAAATGACATTAAGCAGCATCCGGAACTGCAGTTCCTGGACCAGCAGATCAAAGTGAATGAAGCGGAAGCAAAACTGGAGAAAAGCAAACTTCTTCCGGATCTTCTGATCGGCTATACCAATCAGAGCATGAAAAATATCAATAATAACCGTTTTAATTCAGTTCTGCTGGGAGTGGGAATTCCTTTGTTTACAAAAGGACAGCGGGCTTTGGCAGAAGCTGCAAAATCTAAAATTAAAGTCTCTGAAAATGAGTATCAGAGAAAAGAAATTGAGCTTAAAAACAGGATGAAACAGCAGATTAATAATTATATGAATCAGCTTACGATTGTAGAAAATTACGAAAAGAAACAGCTTCCAAAATCAGAGACAATTCTTTTGGCTGCCCAGAAACAAATGGAAGCGGGAGAAATAGATTTTCTGAACTGGGTAATCCTCACCAATCAGGCCGTAAAAATAAAAGTTGATTATATCGAAAACCTGGAGAACCTGAACCAGATCGGAGCAGAACTTAATTTCTTAATTTCAAAATAAAAGCACAATGCATTTCAAAAAAACATCAATATACAGTCTTATCACCATAGCCGTTTTGTCTTCATGCTCAGGAAAAAAAGAAGAAGAAAAAACCGTGTATGAGAATACAAAATCATCCAAAAATGATCAGAATATTGTACACTTATCACAACAGCAGCTCACTACGGCAGGACTTACCACTACAACTCTTCAGAATAAAAATATGCTAAAGCTGGTAAGATTGAATGGTAAGGTGAATATTGCACCTTCACACATCAGTCTCCTGTCCAGCATTATGGGTGGGCATATCAAATCCATTAATGTTATCAACGGAAGTCATTTTTCTAAAGGGCAGGTATTGGCTGTAGTGGAAGATCCGCAGTTCATTCAGCTTCAGCAGGATTATCTGGTGACAAAAGCACAACTGGAATCTGCACGCCTCAACCTTAACCGACAAAAAGATCTGAATACCAGCAAGGCAAGCAGTGATAAAACATTGCAGACCGCACAGGCAGATTATTCTACTTTGAATGCCACCCTTAAAGGCCTCGAAGAGAAATTAAGAATTATCGGAATTAATGCAAAAGGTCTGAATTCAGGAAATATCAGAAGCCGTATTAATGTGTATGCCCCTTTCAATGGTTTTGTGAGTAAAATTTCGGTGAGTAACGGGCAATACATCAATCCGTCTGACACGTTGTTTGAACTCATCAATCCTGCCGGACTATTACTGGAATTAAAAGTTTTTGAAAATGATGTCAACGATCTTAAAATAGGGCAGGAGATTGCGGTGTACACCAATCAGAATCCCGATAAAAAATCCAATGCAAAAATCATCAGCATGGTTCCGAACATTGAAAACGGAGGTTCATCCATTGCCATTGCAAAACTTTCTGTACCCAATTCTGAATACATCATGGGAATGTATATGAACGCAGAAGTAAGCATCAACAGCAGATACACATTAGGACTCCCCAATGAAGCGATAGTTTCTTTTGAAAATAAAAATTATGTTTTTGAAGATATGGGAAAGCATACTTACAAAATGATTCCTGTAACTACCGGTATTTCTGATGATCAGTTCACGGAGATTACAAAAGCAGACTTTTTCAAGAATAAAAAGATTGTTGAGAAAGGAGCTTACAGCCTTCTGATGATGCTTAAAAATAAGGCAGAATAATATTTTACATTGCTGACAATGAAAAAGCCGTTCAAAGATTTGAGCGGCTTTTTATTTTAAAATTTCGTAGATAATTTTAAAGTTCTTCAAATAATGAACAAAATTACAGAAATCCCTTCCGGTATATGATCATGGTCATAAAATAGGGGCTGTATTTTATCTATTTTTGATTCACACCAAAATAGAAAGTACATGAAAAATATCATCTTATCAGTTCTCGGTTTGGGATTCATTGTCCTGAGCTGCACAAAAAAAGAAAAGGTAATTGAAAAGACCAATACGAATACCATTATTACCGATTCTACCACGACAGCTGCTCCTGCTGCAAGTTCCGACACCATGAAAATTTCACATAGTGACAGCACGTCACACCACTTAGATTCAGTAAAAAGAAGCAGATAATCAATCTTTATCTGCAATTTATCAATCCGTTTTCAACATCATGAAATCGGATTGATATTTATATACAGTATAGTATGAATGCCTTATTAAAGAAGTAATAATCATATCGTAAAACTCTTATGACTTGAGTCATAGGATATACAGTTATTTATTTCTAACTTAGATTAAATTGATTTTGAAAAATATTTAATAAAATTCACAAAATAATTAACATTTAATAAAATATTCTAAGTTTAATTATTTCATTAAAAATCATAATAAAAAAATAAGGAAAAGACTGTTATTTCTACTGATCAAGATTGATCATATGGCTGTAAAAATTATATTCAGTCCCATCATACTTGAAAATATCGATTGTAAAACGATCATTATATTCTGTTTCTTAATGAGACATATAAAAATAAACACCCAAATATTAAGATACCATTATGAAAAATAGCAAACTACCACCCAATGAAAAAGTAAACCAGCTTCAGGATCATACTACCGATAATAATGATCAGAAACTGACAACCAATCAGGGATTAAAAATTAATAATAATCAGGATTCATTAAAGGCAGACGAAAGAGGGCCTAGCTTATTGGAAGATTTTATCCTGAGAGAAAAAATCACACATTTTGACCATGAGAGAATCCCTGAAAGAATTGTCCACGCCCGTGGCTCTGGGGCTCATGGCGTTTTTAAAATGACCAAAAGTCTTGAAAAATATACCAAAGCCAAATTCTTACAGGAAGTCGGAAAAGAAACTCCGGTCTTTGTACGGTTTTCTACCGTGGCAGGAAGTTCAGGAAGTACAGATCTAGCACGGGATGTAAGAGGTTTCGCCATCAAGTTTTATACAGAAGAAGGGAATTATGACCTGGTAGGTAACAATATTCCGGTATTCTTTATTCAGGATGCCATGAAATTCCCGGATCTTATCCATGCAGTAAAGCCGGAACCCGATAATGCAATTCCACAGGCTGCTTCAGCCCATGATACGTTTTGGGATTTTATTTCCCTGATGCCGGAAAGCATGCACATGATCATGTGGGCCATGAGCGACAGAGCGATTCCAAGGAGTTTGAGAATGATGGAAGGATTTGGGGTTCATACCTTTAAATTCATCAACTGTGAAGGAACGGTACATTTTGTTAAATTCCATTTCAAACCCAAATTAGGAGTCCATTCTGTAGCCTGGGATGAAGCGACTAAAATATCCGGAAAAGATTCGGATTTCCATCGAAGAGATCTTTGGGAAGCTATTGAAAACGGAGCTTTCCCGGAATGGGAATTCGGCGTACAGCTGATTCCGGAAGAAGATGAGCACAAATTCGATTTTGATTTACTGGATCCTACCAAACTGATTCCTGAGGAAGAAGTTCCTGTGGAAATAGTGGGAACTTTAACGCTTAACAGAAATCCGGATAATTTTTTCGCAGAAACGGAGCAGATTGCTTTTCATCCAGGACATTTGGTTCCCGGCATTGATTTTACCAATGACCCGTTATTGCAGGGAAGATTATTTTCTTACACCGATACTCAGCTTTCAAGACTCGGATCTCCTAACTTCCATGAAATTCCGATCAACAGATCGATCAATACCGTTCACAATAACCAGCGTGACGGCCATATGCGTCAACAAATTGTAAAAGGAAAGGTAAGCTACGAACCGAATTCTATCGGCGGAGGATGTCCGTTCCAGGCCATGATGAAAGATGGAGGTTTCAGTACCCATAACGAAAGAGTAGATGGGCAGAAAATCCGTGCGAGAAGCCAGAGTTTTGTGGATCATTATTCACAGGCAAAACTATTTTACAATAGCCAGTCCGGCCCTGAAAAACAGCATCTTCAGAATGCTCTTATTTTTGAACTTTCCAAAGTAACTATTCCGGCGATCCGTGAAAGAGTGGTGGGACAGCTTGCTTTTATCAATAAAGATCTTGCTGCTGTAGTTGCTAAAAAAGTAGGCGTAAAAGTAACTCATCTGGACCAGCCTAACGGAAGTATTCCGGCAGATGCAGATCCAAAAACGTTACAAAGCCCTGAAAAAGAACCAGCCACCAAAACTTCTGAAGCATTAAGCATGGCCAATACCGTGAAAAACACCATTGAAAGCCGTGTAATCGGTTTTATCATGGAAAATGGGGTAAAAGCGACTGATGTTAAAACGCTTCAATCCAAACTGGAAGGAAAAGGGGCAACCGTGCAAATTATTGCGGGAAGTCTGGCTCCTGTAACCGCAGATGACGGTACTGTTTTTGAACCTAAACATTCTCTGACCAGTACAGCAAGTGTCTGCTTTGATGCGTTATATATCTGCAGCGGGAAAAAATCAACCGCACAGCTTATGAATGAAGATAATCTTCCGGGAACTTTATTATTCGTTAATGAAGCCTACAAACACTGTAAAGCCATTTATTTCGGACAGGAAACAGAGGCTATTTTTAATGCAAGTCATATTAAAAATAAAAAACATGATGATCCCGGAATCATTATTGCTGATCATAAAAATGCAGACGATGCGTTCGTTAAAGCGATTGCAGGCCATAGAGTATGGGAATTGGAAAAAGAAAGAAACAATCCGGCGTAAATACGTTGAAAAATCTGTCTTAAAGATTAGAAATATAATGTGAAAAGGTGGTTTCGGTATTAGCAGATGAATCTGCAAAAAATGCTCAATGAGAATTTTTTAAATACCGAAACCTCCTTTATCTATAAAAAAGTAATGAAGAATGGTAACCCCTTCATTATAGCTTATATAATATATCAGAACTAAAAAATCCTATTTAATATGTGTTATCATGAAACTTCAACAGAGTTTATTAGATTATATCAGCCATTCGTTATTAGCAACGAATGAAACGATTTCAGTGGCAGAAAGTGTAACTTCCGGACTTCTCCAGTTTTCATTTTCTCAGATGCAGAATGCTTCCTTATTTTACAAAGGAGGAATGACAGCTTATACTATCGAGGAAAAAGTGAAAATTCTGAATGTCGACAGAAAAGAAGCCGAAGAATGCGATGGTGTTTCGCAAAGCATTGCAGATAAAATGGCATTAAGTGTTGCCAAACTGTTTTCTACAGACTGGTCTATAGCCGTTACCGGATTTGTAACCCCAATTCGCAGCTCGGGATATAACCTGTTTTCCTTTTTCTCAATCGGATACAAAAATGAAGTTATCCTTTCCAAAAAGATTGAACTGCATCATAAAACCCAAGCAGAGAATGCTCAGTGGTATTATGCAGAATTCATACTGGGCTGTTTTAAAAGTGAACTCAATCAGGTGTCAATTTTAAAATAAACAGTATCAACCTCATACTAACTTATTCTTAAACAGTTCAGCAATGGCAGTTTCGAAAAATAGTTTTTTGTATAAAAATGGACTGAGCATTGTGGTTGTCAGTTTGTTTTTCATATTCCTTTTTTGCCAGCTGATCACCGGATGGCATGTGAAAAATGATGAACTGGCAGAACACCATCTTCCGCCATTAACGCTTTACCGTTATTTTCTGAGTCCTCACTTTATGCAGGCTACTTTTGAAAACTGGGAAAGCGAATTCCTGCAAATGGGAATGTATGTGCTGCTCACCGTTATGTTAAGGCAAAAAGGATCTGCCGAATCGAAAGCTATCGGTGAAAAAGAAGAGGTCGATAAAGAACCTGTTCCGCATGAAAAAGCACCGTGGCCGGTAAAAAAAGGCGGCTTCATTTTATCGCTATATCAACATTCGCTTTCTATTTCATTAGGTATATTATTTGTGTTGAGTTTTATTTTTCATTTTATCGGAAGCCTCAACAATTACAATGAGGGGCAGATCGATAAAAAATTAGGAATTATTACATGGAAAGAATATATCATCGACTCTCAGTTTTGGTTTGAATCTTTCCAGAACTGGCAAAGCGAATTTCTGGCAGTGGCATCTTTAGTTATCCTTTCCATCTGGCTTCGTGAGAAAGGATCTCCACAGTCTAAACCCGTAGATGCTCCTCATGATGAAAATTAAATAGTAAAACATGAAACCTAAACATATTCCCGGAATTCCAGAACAGGAAAAGGGCGGTTTCCATGATACGGAAAGCCGGAAAATTTGTAATGATACAGAAGCAGCCATTCAAAAATTTGCTGTTTTAAAAAGACGTTTTCTTTCTGTGCATCAATGGAAAAAATACTGCGGAAAAGGTTTTGCAGATTTCAGACTGTATGATGGATCAGGGAAAGCTGTTGAGCGAAATCCCCAACCCGGTGATTTTATAAGAATTGATATTCCGGGTCCCGGTAATGTAGAAGCAAAAGGATTTGACTGGGTAGAAATTACAGAAATTGATGACCAGACGCTTACGGGAACTAAGTCTGAAAGCTTAATGATTACCTGTCGTCCTTCGAAGATCCCAGGGAAAAATACAAACAGCCATATTGCTCATTTTTACACTTCTGAAGCAACTTCTACATTCATCATTTCCAGAAACGGGAACACTATTCAAGCGGGGATCTATGGCAGGAATGAATCTCCTAATTTTAATGCTTCATTTTTCGATATAATTCGCAATTCATTAATTGCTGCCGGCGGAATGATCGGTTTTTCTAAAATCCAATGGAAAAAACTTACTGATGGATTCTTAGATTTTTAATCTATAAAAAGCTCCAAAATTTTCGGCTCGTTATGCGTGCAGTCATAATTTTTCATATAATTAATTCACTAATTTAGAAGTGGTGAATTCGTCACTATTTATGATCTCAATAGTTTTCAAACTACACTATATAGCAATTAATTATTATGGAAAAGAAATTTTTTGACAAATTCGCAGACAAAGCGGTTTGTTTCACAGGAAGTGCGGGTGCATTTATAGCAGCAAGTGTTCTGGTACTGATTTGGGCGGTTACAGGTCCTGTTTTTAAGTTTTCTGAAACATGGCAGATGGTCATCAATACCGGAACCACCATCGTTACTTTTTTAATGGTATTTCTCATCCAGAAAGCTCAGAATAAGGATTCTAAAGCCATTCAGATAAAATTAAATGAATTAATCGCCGCTCATGAACAGGCGAGCAACACCATTGTAGACATCGAAGATCTTACCGAAGACGAACTTGATGAACTTCATAAAGTGTATGAGCAATTAGGAAAGTTTCCCAGAAAGAAAAGAGAAACAGAAACGAAAACTAAGCAATCAACCTCGCTTCAAGAAGAAGAACCTGTCGCTAACCTTAGATATAAATAGACTAAAAGGGAATTAGTCTATGATAATTACAAAAGCTGAATTAAAAATAAACAGATGTACTTATGATAGTAAGGTGTTATCTTCTTCCGAATTCTTATCTTTTTTAAACCATTGGAAGAAATACAGGTTCCAAAGAATCATTTCATAACCGTATACGGTATCTTCAATAGGAATAGTGAGAATTCGTATTCCGAGAAATTTTCCCGGGGTATAATTGACGATCGGGGATTCCAGTCCTGTACCGGTTAAAATTCCGTTTACTGCCAAAAATCCGGGCATCAGAAGGAAATAAATAAACGAAGCCTTACCAATCCACCGTACTTTTAAAATAAAATATAAGATAAACAGGCTCAATCCCGTTGTAAGGAAAGTCATGAAAGTATATAGTAACGGAGAAAACCACAAGGCAAGAAAAAAAGAAGCCAATATAGAAATCACGACAAATATCTTTTCAGGAAGCGGTTTCCAGTCCAGTTTGAAAAACTTATCCAAGCAATAATAAGTGAAAACACAGGAAAAGGGAATGCAGATAAAAAATAAAATTTCTTCAATAGGTAATCCCAAAAGCCGTACTCCAATAAGATAGTTGTCATTAAACCACCATACCCCAATTTTCGTAAACCACGAATCCCAGACAATAAAAAATACGGCAACCATCAGGGAAGCTCCTAAAAACGCCTTGAAATGCCTGCTAAATTTGATTTTCGGGTGAAATGAAAAGATAAAACAGATGATCACCGTAAAAAAATTAATCAGGAGGTAAGTATATTGCTGCATCATCTAAGCCTTGTTTTTATTAAAATACATTCTGAAATATTTCACAGGAACCCATAGAAACCCAAAACATTCTCCTTTCTCTTTTCCCATATGCTTATGATGCTGCTTATGGGCACGTCTTATGGCCAGCAGATAAGGATTTTGGGTATCTCTAAGGAGTTTGAACCGCTGGTGGATGAAAATATCATGTACGAAAAAATAAGCCATTCCATACAGCGTAATTCCAATAGAAATATAAAAGTAGATATTAAAATTATGAATGGTTCCGTAATACATCAGCGCAATAGTTGGAACCGCAAAAATCGCGAAAAAATAATCGTTGCGTTCCATATGCCCTTCATTGCTGTGGTCATGATGGTCTCTGTGAAGCGTCCACAGAAAACCATGCATGATGTATTTATGAATGCACCAGGTCATTCCTTCCATCACAAAAAAAGTAAGTAAGACCGTTAAAAAATTCATTTGTTTTATTTTTTCTGATTAAATAATTTCTCCAATACTGCATTTCGATATTCGAAAATATGTTCAAGCTTTTTCTTTACAAATAATTGATGCGCTATTTCTCCCAGGAATCCCATGGGAAGCTCATAATCAATGGTATCTTTCATTAAGACACCCTTTTCATTCGGGATAAATTCATGAAAATGATTCCATAACTTATAAGGTCCTTTATTCTGGAAATCAGTAAAACTTTTTTGAAAAGAAACCTGTTTAATTTCCGTCTGCCACTTCATTTTTATGCCTAATAAAGGCGAAACGTAGTAATCGATAATCATTCCTTTATAGATTTCATCATCTTCCAGTTTTGTGCGGACGATAAAATTCATATCCTTTGGCGTAATCTCTGAAAGGTTGTTAGCAGAGGAAAAGAATTTCCATGCCGTTTCCAGATTACAATATAGTTGCTGCTCGCGTTTAAGCTGATGTACCATTTCTATTTTTTTTAATTTTAACGTACTGCAATCAATTTACAGATAAGATATTTTATACTGCAGATAGCTGCTCATCATCAATGAAAACTTTCTGCCGTTGGAAATCCTGATCCGCTGATTGATGATCTTTTTAGCAGGAGTTCTTCTAATTTTTCCAAACAAAGAAATATAGTATTTGTAGGCCAGATATACTCCAAATCTTGAAGAATTAGGCAGTTTTTTAATACCTTCAAGAGCTTCCTGAAATTCTTCATAAATCTCTTTTTCAATCTGTTCTTTAATTGTATTGTTAAAATAAGAAATGTCCACATTGGGAAAATACGTGCGTCCCAGAATCTGATAGTCATCCTTCATATCCCGGAGAAAATTAACTTTCTGGAAAGCAGAACCCAATTTCATGGCAGAAGGTTTTAAACTGTCATACTGTTCCTTATTTCCATCCACAAAGATTTGTAAACACATCAAGCCAACCACTTCCGCAGATCCTAAAATATATTCTTTATAAAGATCAGAATCATAATCGATTTTCTGCAAATCCATTTGCATGCTGTTCAAAAACTGATTGACCAACTGTATATCAATTTCATACTTGTGAATGGTCTCCTGAAAAGACTGTAAAATAGGATTTAAAGAGATTTTTTCATCCAATGCCTCAACCGTCTGTTCCCGAAATCTCATTAGCAGGGCTTTTCTATCGTATTCATGAAAGCTGTCTACAATTTCGTCAGCGAGTCGTACATACCCATAGATGGCATAGATAGAATTTCTGATCTTTGGTGACAAAGCTAAAATCCCTAATGAAAAACTGGTGCTGTACTGTTTTGTCGTCTGTTTACTTATCTTATAAGAAAGATCGTCAAATAGTTTTTTCATACAAATACATTTTATTTATTGGCTTCGTTAGCTGCAATTTTCCCCGAAATAATAGACGGTGGAACTCCCGGTCCGGGAACCGTTAACTGTCCTGTATAAAACAGATTACTTATTTTTTTGTTCTTTAGTGATGGTTTTAGAACGGCTGTCTGGCTCAGCGTATTAGCCAATCCGTAAGCATTTCCTTCATAGGCATTATAATCTTCCTTAAAATCTTTAATGCAATAGCTTTTCTTATAATCGATTTTCGAGATAAGATTGGAAGTACCTGTATGTTTTTCAAGCCTGCCGATCATTTCCTGAAAATAATGCTCTCTGGTTTCTTCATGATCTTCAATTCCGGTAGCTACAGGCATTAAAAGGAAAATATTTTCACAGTGCTCAGGAGCCAGATTAGGATCTGTTTTTGAAGGACAGCATACATAAAATAAGGGCTGTGTGGGCCATTTTTTATCTTCATAAATTTCATGGGTATGAAGATCCAGATCATTTTCAAAGAATAACGTATGATGCTTCAGGTTAGGAATTTTGTCCTTAAAGCCCAGATAATAAATAAGGCAGGAAGGCGCAAAAGTGCGTGTTTTCCAGTAATCTTCAGTATAATTTCTATATTCCTCAGAAAGCATATGTTTCTCCGTATGATGGTAGTCTGAGGAGGCAATGACGGTATCAAATTCAATTTCAGTATCATTCACTACAATTGAAGTTGCTTTTTTATTTTTAATGATAATCTGGTCTACCTGAGCATTGCAATGGAATTGAGTACCCTGTTCTGTTGCCACTGATGCCATCGCATCAATAACCTTCGAAAATCCACCCATCGGATACCAGGTTCCCAGCTTGTAACCGCCATAATTCATCAGGCTGTATAAAGCAGGAATATCTTTAGGTGCAGCTCCCAGGAAGATTACAGGAAATTCCATGAGCATAATAAGTTTCGGAT
The DNA here is from genome assembly GCF_000737705.1 of Chryseobacterium soli. GTDB lineage: Bacteria > Bacteroidota > Bacteroidia > Flavobacteriales > Weeksellaceae > Chryseobacterium > Chryseobacterium soli. Next base: position 128,221 of record NZ_JPRH01000004.1, read on the forward strand.
GTGAAAAATATTTCCTTACAAAACGATGAAAGTTCGATAGTAGATCCAGTTTCAATGCAGATTTTGCAATGGTAGGAGATATAAATTCCATCCAGGAATGGCAGGGTTTATTCACAAAATTCTTCATTCCGACTTCATATTTATACCGGGCATCTTCCATAAAATCATCCAGCCTTTTTCCTGCTCCGGTTTCTGTTGCTTCAAAAAGGTTTTTCATAGCCTCATAATTTTGAGGAACAGCCATGATTCCATCCGAAAAAACCATTTCAAACTGAGGATCAAGAGAAACAAGCTCATAAAAATCGGCTGCTTTTCTGCCAAAATCTTCAAAAAAAGATTCAATGATATCAGGCATCCAATACCAGCTTGGACCCATATCAAACACATAGCCATTCTCAGTGGTAAACTGACGCGCTCTTCCGCCTAAGCTGCTGTTTTTCTCAAAAACATGCACTTCATGACCTTGCTGAGAAGAGTAGGCGGCCGCTGATAATCCCGAAAAACCGGATCCAATAATGGCTATTTTCTTTTTCATGAATTAGTTTTTCTGAAATGAATATTCTTTATATACGGTTTCTATAAGATCTTTGGTTTCAATATGTCTTGAAAAAATAGGCGAGTGGAAATGATCCAGCTTATTCAGGATACGGATCAGATCCATCTTTTCGGAATGAGTAAGATTACCGGAAACAATATGGGTAGCCTGGCGGATCTTATTCATTTGAGCTTCCAATGCCGATTTTCCTTCTTCTGTAATTTCAATAACTTTAGTTCTTTTATCAACCGTTGAATCCGTCTGCTGTACCCAGCCCTGTTTGATCAGTCTGTTGATGATCAGAATTCCTACTGGTTTATCATGTATATTTTTCTTGATAAGCTCCATTTTGGTCATTGCACCAAATGCTTTGAGATTGATCAGGTAAATAAAATCTTCCTGAGTCGTAAAATCAGAATCCGCAATAGCAGACTTGGAGTAGGTTTTTGCATATCGGTTAAGGCGTACCAAAGAAGTGGCAATCGCACTTTCCGGAGTTCTTCCGTTTTCTTTTCCTTCCCATTCTGCTTCTTCATTGGTAGTGTGCACAGAATTGGTTTCCCGATCAGCGATCCATGCTGTAAACCCTTTCAACGTAGAAGGATAAGCTTCATTCTTATTTTCAGAATCAAAATTTTCCAGAAGATTGATGACTTCTTTTAATAGAGTAAAGTTCATGACTGCTTCTTTAATTGCATACAAATATACTAATTATTAAATATAAAGTATATTAAAAAACAAATATTATTCATATCTGTTTTTCAAAATATACCGTTTTGGTATATTTTAGTAGGTTATGGTATAAAATATTCTATTAAAACTGATTTTTAACATATTTTCGATATTAAATAAGGTATTTAATGCATAATTACTATTTAAAAGATAATTTTATTACGAGTAAAACTCCGTAAACAAGATTTTTAATTGATAAAAATGACAAATAAACCTTTACACAATTTCCATATTCCGGTAATGGGACTGGCTTATACGATAGACAGCCCGATCCGTGTTGCCCAATATGGCATTTCTTCCGTTATTTCTATTATAGACGATGAGATTATAGAAAGGATGAAAGACTTTTATGCTAAAAAATTTAATCTAGATTATTTAGGAATCAGCACAAAAACTGAAGATTATCGGGCCAAAAGAATTACCGACTACCTGAATATGGTGGATGATATCGTCAATGAAAAATTCGAGGCATTCAAACAGGAAATCACAAAGAATAAGGAAACCCTGAAAAATTTCATCGGAATGCTTCCCAATACTTCTGATCTCAAAAACGGACTGCAGAATATTCTTGTCCAGACAGACAACTGGGGAATGGCGATAAAAAGCTTTATCGAAGATAATTTACAGCCCGGAAGTATCGATGTGAACATTATGACGAAAGTAGACAAAGACAATTTCAGAAAGAATGAACAGCTTCCTGTGATGTATAATGATGCTCATGCTTCATTGCGTGGTTTCGCCAACAGTAAACTGTCTTCTTCAATGGTTCTTTCTGCAGGAATGAACCCGCGTTTATACAGCTATATCGAAGAATTTGATGATTTTTTCCCTGATTCCAATGGGGTTTTAAAAAAGAAGATCATCCTTAAAGTGAGTGATTTCCGCTCCGCTATGATCCAGGGAAATTTTCTGGCTAAAAAGGGACTTTGGATCTCGGAATACAGGATAGAATCCGGATTAAACTGCGGCGGCCATGCCTTTGCAACAGAAGGAATGCTGCTGGGACCGATCATGGAGGAGTTCAAACAGAAAAAAAATGATCTGATACAGTCTGCGCATGCTTTAATGATCATTGCTTTGGAGCAAAAGGGGAGACCTACTGTTGCTGAACCGCTGAAAATGAAAATTACCGTTCAGGGCGGAGTAGGAACTGCTGAAGAACATGATTTCTTGTTGGAAAATTACCATGTGGACAGTGTAGGCTGGGGTTCCCCTTTTTTACTGGTTCCGGAAGCCACTTCCGTAGATATTGAAACCCGAAAACTGCTTTTACAGTCGAAACAGGAGGACTTTTATCTGAGTCATATTTCACCTCTGGGAGTTCCTTTTAATTCAGTACGGGGCACTTCCAACGAAATATTGAAACAGCAAAAGGCAGCTCATCAAAAATTCGGGAGTTCCTGTCCTAAAAAACTATTGGCATTGAGCAAAGAATTTTCTCCAAAAGGAACGTGTACGGCATCCAAAAAATACCAGGACATCAAATTAAAGGAGCTGAAGGAAGACAATACTATATCACCAGAACAATATGAAAAAAGACAGGCAGCAATCACAGAGAAAGCATGTTTATGCATAGGTCTTGTGAATGCAGCCTATATGGAACAGGATTTACCAATTAAAGGAGAGAAACAAGGCGTAGTGATCTGTCCGGGGCCTAATCTGGCATTTTTTGATAAGGAAGTCTCTCTGTCTGAAATGGTGAATCATATCTATGGAAACACCAATATTCTTGCTGACCATGAACGACCGAATATGTTCATCAACGAATTGAAAATGTACATTGATTATCTGAAAAAAGAGATTGCCGATTCATTCGCTCCAATCACTCCTTCACAGGTAAAAAAATGGAATGCATTCAAAAAAAACCTGTTCGAAGGCATCGCGTATTACCATACTCTGTTTACCGCTTCTTCCTTTTTTAAAACAGATTTGAAAACGATCAGGATGCAGTTAGATCATTATCAACTAGAATTATCTGCCATTGAAATTCCGCAGCCCGATAAATAGAATTTTTTAATTGATGAATAACCTCTGTACCGGAGGTTATTTTTTTGCAATAATAACTGATGCTACATTCAATATCCTTGATTTACATACATTGTTCAGGATTTTGCATACAGGAAATTCATGATTTCTGACCAATTTTGAAGTATTAAAATCAACAATATAAAATGAAAACAATTGCATTGGGAAATCAGGGCCTTATCGTTCCAAATCTGGGATTAGGCTGTATGGGAATGACAGGTTTTGAAACCGGTGATATGTATGGGAAAGCAGACGAACAGGAAGCGATCGCTACTATTCACAGGTCTTTTGAACTGGGTGGTAATTTTTTGGATACGGCAGACCTGTACGGACCATTAAAAAACGAACAGCTTATTGCAAAAGCAATGGGCAACAACCGAAGTCAATATATTGTAGCAACCAAATTCGGTTGGGAAATTGATGATAACGATGCGGTAACCTGGGCCATTAACGGAAGCAAAGAATATGTAAAAAAAGCGGTTGAACGGTCATTGAAAAATTTAAAAACAGACTATATTGACCTGTATTATATGCACCGTCTTGATAAAAATACGCCAATCGAGGAAACCGTAGGCGCCATGGCAGATCTGGTAACGGAAGGGAAAGTACGGTACATCGGATTATCGGAGGTTTCTTCAGAAACGGTAAAAAGAGCCCATGCTGTGCATCCGATTACGGCTGTACAAAGTGAATATTCATTGTTTGAGCGTAGTGCAGAAGAACGGGGAGTACTGCAAACACTGAGGGATCTGGAAATCGGTTTTGTAGCCTATTCTCCTTTAGGCCGCGGCTTTTTATCCGGGCAGATTCGTTCTCTGGACGATTTGCCGGAGAATGATTTCCGAAGAGCAATTCCGAGATTTCAGGAAGCCTATTTTCATAAGAATATTGAATTGGTAGAGGCCATCGAAGCAATGGCCAAAGAAAAAGAAGTAACCACTTCCCAGCTTGCTTTGGCGTGGATCATCAGTAAAGGGATCATTCCTATACCGGGTACGAAACGTAGAAAGTATCTTGAACAGAATATTGAGGCCGGAACGATTCAACTCAGTGAAGCCGATCTTGTAAAGCTGGAAGATATTGTACCTTTAGGAACAGATACCGGTGCTCCTTATGATGAATTCAGCATGGGGCTGTTAGATTAATCTTTACATTTGTCATATGAATGCCATCACATCTGTTTCTGCTTTTCACCTACTGCTCTCGCTACCGGAACCCCGGCATCCGCTGGTAAGTGTTATCAACCTGTCGCAAAGCATTTTTCTGGAAGATGATATCTGGAAGGGTTTTGTGAACAGATTTTACTGTGTTGCCCTAAAAAAGGATGCAAAGGGTAAGATACGGTATGGCCAGCAGCATTATGATTATGATAAAGGCGTTCTCAGTTTTACCGCTCCCAATCAGGTGCAGTATCTGGATCTTCACAATATGGAATGCGGATCCGGATATCTTCTGATTTTCCATCCTGATTTTTTATTGAAACATCCACTGGCAAATACGATCTCAGGATACGGATTTTTCTCTTATGCCGTGAATGAAGCACTGCATTTATCAGCGGAAGAAGAGGAAGATCTCATTGAAATTCTTCAGAAAATAGATAAGGAGTGCCAGCATATCGACCGGCATACGCAGGAAATTATTTTATCACAGATTGATCTTTTGCTTAATTACTCCAACCGTTTTTACGAGCGGCAGTTTATTACCCGTAAAAACAGTAATCATCAGCTTCTGGCAAAATTTGAGCATTTCCTGAATGATTATTTCGACAGTGATCAACCTTCGGAGAAAGGTCTTTTAACGGTTCAGCATATCGCCACTGCCATGAATCTTTCATCCAACTATCTCAGCGATTTACTGCGCATTCATACAGGGCAGAATACTCAGCAGCACATTCATGAAAAACTGATCTCTAAGGCCAAAGAAAAATTGTCTGCCACCAGCTTATCCGTAAGTGAAATTGCTTATGAACTGGGGTTTGAACATTCACAGTCTTTCAGTACACTTTTTAAAAAGAAAACCAATATGGCTCCACTGGAATTCCGGGCTGTTTTTGGTGGATAAGAAAACTTTCTATAATAATATAATAAATGCTATCATAGCTAAAAGCAATCTCACGATAGAGGTTGCTTTTTCATTCACTTATACTATTAATATTATCTTAAATAGAAGGTTCTACAGTATTGGTGAACATATTTTTCCTTAAATTTACAATAGAGTACAAGATGTATTCTCTACTAATTTCATGATAATGCTTATTTAAGCATTACCGAACCATACAATCAAAAAAATAATTTTTACTTATGGAAAAAAGAAGGATAAAAAACACCGATTTATCAATTGCACCGATCAATTTTGGAGGAAATGTTTTTGGATGGACACTGGATGAAAAGCAGTCTTTTGACATACTGGATCAATTTACAGAAGCAGGATTTAATTTCATAGATACCGCAGATACCTATTCATGGTGGGTGAACGGAAAAGGAGGTCAGTCAGAGGAAATCATCGGAAAATGGATGAAAAGCCGCTCTAACCGAAAGGACCTTGTGATTGCTACCAAAGTAGGTTCGGAAACTAAAGAACATGGGTTTGATATCAGCAAAAAGCATATTTTACAGTCTGTGGACGAATCCTTGCAAAGGCTTCAAACCGATCATATTGATATGTATTATACCCATTTCGATGATCATAAAACACCTGTAGAAGAAACTCTTTCGGCCTATGACGAAATTATTAAAGCCGGGAAAGTACGCTATATTGCGGCTTCCAACCTTTCACCTGAGCGCTTAAAAGAATCATTCGAAGTTTCAGAAAAACACAATCTTCCCAAGTATGTTGCTTTGCAGCCTCATTACAACTTAATGGAAAGGGAAGGTTTTGAAAAAAACTATGCTCCGCTGGTGGAACAGTATGACCTGAGTGTATTTCCGTACTGGTCTTTGGCCGCTGGATTTTTAACCGGAAAATACCGTAATGAAGACGATCTGGCAAAAAGTCAGCGAGGTGAGGGAGTTAGAAAATATCTTAATCCTAAGGGACTGGAAGTCATCAAAGCTTTAGATCAGATCAGTGAGAAGCATAATACCACTCAGGGAGCCGCAGCATTAGCCTGGCTTTTAGCTAATCCACTCATTACAGCTCCTATTGTAAGTGCAACCAGCAAATCCCAGCTTACCACACTTTTCAATGCTCCAAAGCTTGTTCTTGATAAGGAAGACCTTGATCTTCTGAATACGGCAAGTCATTAAGCTAGAAAACTGATATAAACAAATAAGCTGTCCAACCGGGCAGCTTATTGTTTATTTTTATATTGATTTTTAATCTGAATATTCTTTCAAAAGCTGTCTGTAACTCATCAGAATAGAAGATTTCGAAATAAATCCTATGAAACCATTAGTTTCACTGACGACCGGGAGATTCCAAACTCCGGTATCATCAAAAATCTGCAGGATTTCCAAAGGTTTAAAGTCCGGATAAACTACAGCCGGAGGTGCTTTCATAATCTGAATAACAGATAATGAGGGATCAATTTCTTTATTAAAAAGATAAGGTCTTATATCATCCAATGTCAGAATTCCTTTCAATCTTTTGGTTTCATCGACTACAGCAAAAATATTTTTATTTCCATTTTTCACGAGTTCAAATAATTCTGTAACCGGTGCATTTTCGCTGATGGTCTCCGAATATTTATCAATAAAATCTTCAGTCCGCAATAAGAAAAGAATATTGTTGTCATGTTTATTGGTGAAAATTTTCCCCTGATCAGCTAAAAACTTCAATTCCGGAGAGATGGGAGAGAACCATTTGGCAATCAGATAAGACATGATGGCTACGATCATTAAAGGAATGAACAGGTCATATCCAAAACTGGATTCCGCAATCAGAAATATAGCAGTAAGCGGTGCATATAAAACTCCGCTCATGGCTCCTGCCATTCCTACTAATACAAGATTGGTCACCGGAACGTCTGCAAATCCTAAATGCTGGCAAATCAGTGCAAATAAATAGCCTACCGTACCGCCTGCAAAAAGAGAAGGTGCGAAATTCCCTCCGTTTCCACCACTGAAAATCGTAAAAGAAGTGGCAAAAGCTTTTAAAAGGCATACCAAAACTAAAAATATAATCACCGTCCAGTCTCCGATCTCAAAATACCTGAAAAAACTGTTTTCAATAATAGAGTAGGTGTTGCCATTCGTAAAAGCCTTTACTGTTTCATATCCTTCACCAAATAACGGCGGAAACAATACGCAGAGCAGTGATAATACGGCACCGCCAAACATCGCTTTACGCATCCGTGAAAGCTTTAACCCTTTAATGAAATGTTCAACTTTCTGAGAAATTACCAGGAAATAACGGGCATACAAGCCGGTTACAATTCCTAATATCAAATAGTAAGGAACATTTTTATAATTGAAAGGTTCTCTGGTATAAAATCTGAAAAGGACGTCTTCCTGAAGCAGTATCCTGGATAGAAGACTCCCACAGACCGCTGCAACCACCAACGGAATAAAATCGGTGAATACCACGCCTGTCAGCAGAATCTCAAAAGCAAACATAATTCCGGCAATAGGAGCGTTAAATGCTGATGCAATCCCTGCTGTAGCGCCCGCTGCCAGTAAAAGGGTTCGTTCTTTATAACTCAGTCTATAAGTTTGGGCATAATTGGAACCTATCGCAGCTCCCGTTACCGCAATGGGACTTTCCAGTCCGGCCGAACCTCCCAATCCAACGGTTATTGCACTCTGAATAACCTGAGAATACATTTTAACGGAAGCAACAATACTTGAATTCTGGGCAATTTCATATAAAATCGCACCAATCCCTTTTCTGTCCTGTCCTTTAAACAGGGTAAGAACGATACTTGTTGTAAGGACGATCCCTAAAAACGGGAAAATAATATAAAATAAAATCTGATATTCAAAATGAACCTTGTGGGTAATAAAATAATGGATATTATGAACCAGTGTCTTCAGGATTACTCCCGCAAGACCAGCCGTACAGCCCACCAGAATCCCGGAGAGAACCAGGAACTGGCTACGGCTGAGCCTGTTGTTCAGCCAATGCAGGATAAGCTCGTAACTGCGTGCTTTTTCAAGTCCATATTTCTGAAAGTCTCTTTTAAACTTTAGAAAACTTAGGTACTTTTTTTTATTGTGAATTTTCACCTGGGAATCATTTTAGTCCTGTCACCGAATTGTTACAGTTCCGTAAATTTATGAAATATATCAGGAATCATAAAATGACTGTGTTACAAAAATATTTCCAATACATTCATTTTTTACATGATCAGTTTAAACTTCGATACACAATATGTAACATTCCTGTTTTTTGTTTAAAAATACTGGTAAAATGCTGCGGATATTTAAATCCTAAATGATAAGCAATTTCAATAATGGATTTATCAATCTCCAAAATTATTTTTCCGGCTTACATCACTTTTGCTTTGCGGATAACTTTAGCTAACAATGCAGGAAAAAACCTTTTAAGATACACTCCGAATATTTCTTTTCCGCCAATAGCGACCTGATATTTCTGCTTTCTAATGGCTGTAAGCATTTTTTTTGCAAAAATTGAAGTCGGCATACCTTTCAGGGTAGCTTCATCCATCGTTCCCTGTGATGATCCGTTTCCCGTCACTGCATTCAGGGAAATATTGGTTCTTATAAATCCAGGACAGATTATGGTAATTAGTATATTGTCATTAAATAATTCAGCTCTCAGCGCATCAAAAAAACCGTGTAAAGCATGCTTTGCCGCTGCATAACCGCTCCGCATGGGAGCTCCGAAGATTCCCATCAGACTGGATACCACCGCGATCTGCCCACCTCCGTTTTTAATCATATAAGGAATAGCTGCCTTCGTGAGGGCTACGGTTCCTATAAAATCGGTTTCCATCAAGCGTTTATCAACTTCAATATCCGTTTCCATAGCCAGTGACCGTTGCGACAACCCTGCATTATTGATTAAAATATCAATACGTCCGAACTTTCCCACAGCCTCAGCTGCCACGGCAGGCATCTCTTTATAATCTAAAAGATCCAAGGGGAGAATGGCAAAACGGTCTGCACTCAGCTTTGCTTTTTCAGCAATGGCAACTAATTGGTCTTTTTTTCTTGACGAAAGAATGATTTTAGCTGTCGTTGTTGCGGCCAGTTCCATAACCAGTGCTTCTCCAATTCCGGAAGAAGCTCCGGTAATCCAGATTATTTTATCATTAAAATAGGTATTCATCGTATTGTATTTATGCTTATTTCAATGCTGCGATATATTTTCCTGCCTTCATTCCTGAAAAGATACATCCACCCAGAAAAGTGCCTTCCAATGCCCGGTATCCATGCATTCCGCCGCCGCCGAAACCGGAAACTTCTCCTGCAGCATACAATCCTTCAAGTACAGTATCATCTTCTTTTAAAACCTGTCCGTTAAGATTGGTTTTAATTCCTCCCAACGTTTTTCGGGTCAGAATATTAAGCCGAACGGCAATCAGTGGTCCGTTTGCGGGATCTAATATTTTATGCGGTACGGCTACACGACCCAGTTTATCACCCAGATATTTTCTGGTGCTCCGGATATAATTTACCTGAGTATCTTTTGAAAACGGATTATCCAATTCTCTGTCCCTGGCTTCAATCTGTGATTGTATATCTTCATACTCTAAAAGATGATCTCCGGAAAGGATATTCATTTTTGTGACGAGATCTTCCAGGGTATCAGAAACAATAAAATCTTTTCCATGCTCTTTAAATGCTTCTACAGGTCCCGGTGCCTTTTTTCCAAAGATCCTTTTTAAAAACAGTGCATAGTCTTTATTGGTAATATCGGGATTCTGCTCAGATCCGGAAAGGGCAAATTCTTTTTTAATAATTTTTTGAGTCAGAATAAACCAGGAATATGAAAATCCAGAATCCTGTATATATTTTAAAGTCCCCAACGTGTCAAATCCCGGTAAAAAGGGAGCGGGGAGACGTTTTCCTTTGGCATCAAACCAAAGTGAAGAAGGTCCCGGCAAGATCCTGATTCCGTGATCCGGCCATATAGGATTCCAGTTTTGCAGGCCTTCTGTATAATGCCACATTCTGTCGCGGTTGATCATATGGGCGCCAGCATTTTCTGCAATACTGATCATTTTCCCATCTACATAAGCGGGAACGCCGCATACCATTTTTTCCGGTGCCTTTCCTAACCTTTCAGGCCAGTTTTTCCGAACCAGCTCATGATTAGCGCCTATACCGCCAGATGCGATTACAATATGTGGTGCATGACAGGTAAATTGCGATACCATCTGCCGGTTGGTGGGTGCCCCTCTTTCCTGATCATCGTCTTTCAGAACATCACCTTTTACGCCGGTTACTTTACCATTTTCAGTAATAAGTTCGGTAACGCGATGTCTGAACTGCATCTTTAACAGTCCTTTTTCCTTTGCTGCATAAGCTTTTTCTACAAAAGGTTTTATAATTCCGGTTCCGGTACCCCAGCTTACGTGAAAACGGGGAACCGAATTTCCATGGCCGTCTGCAGATCCGTCACCACGTTCTGCCCATCCTACCATAAACATCAGTTGTATTCCCATCTTAGAAATATATTCGTACTTTTCCTTTGCAGCGAATTGCAAATAGGCTTCAGCCCATTGTCTCGGCCAATGATCTTCCTCACGGTCGAATCCTGCAGTACCCATCCAGTCCTGCCTTGCCAGCTCATAGGAATCTTTGATTCCCATTCTACGTTGCTGGGGTGAATTGATCAGAAACAGTCCGCCGAATGACCAAAAAGCCTGTCCGCCGATATTCTGTTCCGTTTCCTGGTCTATCAGCAATACTTTTTTCCCGGCATTGGTGATCTCCATTGCAGCAGTGAGGCCGGCCAGTCCGGTTCCGATGATGATCGCATCAGGCTGAAATTCTTTATCCATATATTGTATTTCTAAAGGTGTATTTCTTGTACGTCGTGCGTTATGCAGCCAACATTCTTTCTAAACTTCAATCAATCACTATTTGCCTACAATTTCTTTTCTAAAATGATTGCCCCAATTTAGCAATTCATCCAGCAGTTTTTCCATGGAGTGTCCAAGCGGCGTTAGCGAGTATTCAACCGTTACAGGCATACTGTCATACAAAGTGCGACTGATGATTTTGTTTTCTTCCAATGCTTTTAATTCTTGCGACAACATTTTTGGCGACACATCACCAATATCTCTTTGTATTTCTCCAAAGCGTTTTGTGCCATACATTAAAGAAATAACAATTGGTATTCGCCATTTGCCTTGAATAATTTCCAAAGCATCTCTTGAAGCCCTTAATCTAAATGGGCAAGCCTCATTTTTTGTTTTATTTTTCATACTACTTACTTTATGGTAACTACTTACCAATAGGTAACAACTATCGATTCAATAGCAAATATAGTTACTTTTGCATCATAACTAATTTAAAATTAAAAAGATGACAAAAAAATTATTTCAAACAGCTTTACTTATAGTAGCAACCATGATTTCAGTAGTGAGTTTTGGACAAACATCAAAAACCTCTACAAAATTTACCCCACAAAATTCTGCTATTCTTTTGATTGACCATCAAAAAACGACAATGGATTGGATTTACAGCCAGGATAAAAAAACAGTTGAAAACAATTTAAGAATGCTTGCAAGAATTGGTGCGGAAGTACATGTACCGTTACTCATTACCACAACAATGGAAGAACAAGTAGGCTTGACTTGGGAAGGAATTCAACAAGCAGCACCAGCACAATTTGCGGCGAGAATAAAAAGAGGCGGTACTTTAAACTGCTTTATAGACCCAAATTTTAAAACCGCTGTAAAAAACCTGAACAGAAAAAACCTTATTATTTGCGGATTAACAACTGATATATGTTTATTGCATACCGTTACTTCTGCAATTGAATTAGGTTACAATGTAATTGTAGTAGCAGATGCAAGCGGAAGTATGAGTACAATGGCAGATGAAACTTCATTTGATTATTTCAGACAAATTGGAGCAACCGTGTTATCTGCCAATGCAGCTGTAACCGAGTTGTTTCAAGATTTCAGTACACCAGACGGACAAAAAGTAATGAAAATAAACTTGGAAGAAGTGGTTTCAAAATTGGGCAAGTAATTTTTCACAATTTTAAAAATACCTTGTTTATAAAGCAAGGTGTTTTTTCTTAATGCAATTTTAAAACAATGAAATATCGAATTTCATTTCTCTTTTTACTTACTTCATTTATTGCAAATGCACAAGAAAAAGTAACACACAATGAAGCACCAAGCCCAGTAGAATTAAATATTGGAAACAACCGCTTTGGTTTGCAATTTTTGATGAACAAACATTTTACACCAGCAAGTAAATTTTCATTCCTTTCGGTTACAAGTTTTGAAAGCACTTACAACAATGATATAAACAACTTAGATTTCATCAACAATTCGCAAGTGAGTTATGAAATTTACAAAGGATTTGGCGTTGCAACAGGGATTTCAGTCAACAGAGTGTCGGGTTTAACACCGATTGTAGGATTGGAATACGTTTTCGTTAATAAAGAAATTTTATTGGTTTTAACACCTACTTATCATTTATCTAAAAATAAAAATATTGAAGGATTGGCATTAATTGAATACAAACCGAAGCTTACAGAAAAAATAAATCTTTATACTCGATTTCAAACATTATACAATTACAATTCAGAAAACAACCAGCACGAAAGAAGTTATATGCAATTTCGTTTAGGTGTAGGCATTAGCAATTATCAATTTGGTTTAGTAACCAATTTAGATTATTATGGAGCGGCTAAAATTCTTAAAGAGAATTATGGTGTTTTTTTACGGTTTAATTTTAAATAAAAGAAATGAATAAATCAAGATTAGAAGCATTTAGCGATGGTGTTTTGGTAATCATCATCACAATTATGGTTTTGGAAATTAAAGTGCCGGAAACTGCCAATTGGCAAGGTGTTACCCATTTAATACCAACATTAGTCAGCTATATTTTAAGTTTTGCTGTTGTAGGTGTGTATTGGAATAATCATCATCACTTACTACATGCTTTAAAAAAAGTATCATCTGCAATGATGTGGACCAATCTTAATTTATTGTTTTGGTTATCACTTATTCCGTTTGGTACAAAATGGATGGGGGAAACACATTTTGACCGTTTTACTGTAATTGCTTACCTACCGTATGCAATTTACTTTCTATCCCTACAGCATTTATAAATCCACATATTTCACTAGTATTTTTTGCAATTTCATCTACAATCTGGATTGTGCCAAGTAAAGAAATTGAAAAAGAATTATCACAACAAGAGTAGAATAAAATGATACAAATACAAAAAAAAACAGAACAGTTTAATACCACTATTTTTAATGGCCGATTTGTAGTAAACAAACCTGTAGCCAGTGGTTTTTCAACAGCAATCGCACCTTATTCAAATTTGTTTTATTGGAGCCACGCCATAGCACTTGAAGATTGCGAATTTGGATTACACCCACACGAAGGTTTTGAAATAATGACCTTTATTTTAGAAGGGGAGGTAACGCACTTTGACACAGCGTCGAAAGTTTGGACGCCTTTAGGAGCAGGTGACTTTCAAGTAATACAATCCAACAAAGGCATTCAGCATCAAGAAAGAATTTCCAAAGGAACAAGCAGTTTTCAAATTTGGTTTGATCCCAATTTTTACGAAGCCATCAAGCAAGAGCCTGTTTATGTGGATTATCACAGCAGGGACTTTGAAACATTATCTGAAAACGAAATTAAGACAACAACTTATATAGGAGGAAACAGCAAAGTATTTGCAATGACACCAGGGTTGATTATTAAGAAATTTGCATTTGACCACCAGACAAAAATAAGTTTGCAGCTAGATAATAACTCTAGTTACACTTTTTATGTTTTGCGTGGTAGTGGTTTAGCAGACAATCAAAAAATTACAAAAGATGATGCAATCAGACTATCTAATACCCAACAACTTGACATAGATTTTACAGGCGAACTTTTTTGTATTCAAACTCCAACCCAACTTGACTACAAACCTGTGTGGATACCATAAGCGAGGAAGAACAAACATACAGTGTTGCCAAAATCGGAGCTGACGGTTTGCTATATTTGAACTTTGGATATGGTATTGAATTTCCGCGTCTGGCAATACTCAGCCCCCAACCCTTTTTTCAGAATACGAAGAAAATTTAGGATACGGAATGATTCAGTATATTTAGAATTTACACACAGTCATTCTTTCCAAAATATTGAATATAATGGGAGAATATGGGCACGACTATAAAATGTATTAATAGTACAGATCGGCCTTTGGAATAGGCTGCAATACCGGAGATTCCCGGAGGAAAAGTTTCATTAATTGACTTCGGACAAATTAGTATTTAGTTGTGCTTTTTTATGCTTTTAAGATGTCTTCTTATCTTTTCCTCCTCGTCAAGAGTTTATATGGTCCTGTTTTTTCTAACTCATGTAAGATGAAGAAACTGTTGACAGAAATATTATATATCACTCTGCTTACTCTCTTTATCCTGACGTTTGATCAGCTTGTCAGCTTTTTTTTCTTTTGCTGTTTTCAACGCTGGGGTCTTATCTGATTTCTTTTTACCGTCTTTCTCTTTTGCCATAATGGAATATATTTTATTAATGGTAAAGGTGGTCTATTAAAAGCCAAAAAACTTATACTTATCTTTCCATTTGTTGCATAAATCATACTTCTTACCCATTTTCACATCGTAACTATAAATAAAATCATGCTTTCCCAGGATAACGACTGATAAAAACGTAACTTTGAGTATAATTACGCGTACTGATTTACAATATTGAGTGGATCTGCTTGAAAGTTCTTATACAATACAATGAAATTGTATATAAAATATATGGTGAGCCTTCGCTGTAAAATGGTTGTACACGAAGAACTGAATAATCTGGGTATAAAACATGCTGTTGTAGATCTGGGTATGGTAGAAATACTGGATGATATCACCAGGCAGCAGCGCGAAATACTGAAAGAAAATCTCCTGAAATCCGGACTGGAATTACTGGATGATAAAAAAAGCATTCTCATCGAAAAGATCAAAAACGTAATTACCGAAATGATCCATTATGCTGAGGAAATGCCCAAAGAAAATTTTTCAGATTACATCAGCGAAAAATTGGGGTATGATTATACGTATCTTGCCAATACATTTTCAGAAGTAAAAGGAATTACCATTCAACATTTCATTATCGTTAATAAAATCGAAAAAGTAAAAGAACTGCTGCTGTATGATGAACTCAATCTCACAGAGATATCTTATAAACTCAATTACAGCAGTGTTGCCCATCTTTCCAATCAGTTCAAGAAAATAACCGGGCTTTCTCCTTCTTTCTATAAACAGTTAAAAATCAAACGGAAAAACAATCTGGAAGACCTGTAAATACATGGGATATATATAACTTTATTACAACGTTGTACAACATCATCCATTTAAAACGAGTCATCTTTGTATGATAAATACCCTAATTATGGAAACCAATCACAACAGACCCCGTATACCCTTTAAAATTACCGGAGACTGGAAAACACAGTCAAAACAACTGAAAGAAAAATTTTCAGTTTTAACCGATTGGGATTTACTGTTTACCGAAGGTAAAGAAAGAGAACTTATTGAAAAAGTGGGAAACAGATTGAGAAAGAACAGGGAAGAGGTAATCGATCTTTTAAAATATATGAATCTTTCTTCAATATAACCCACCTGTATGAATCATACTCCACTTGAAAAATCAAAAGTACATGATACTGTTGAAATGATAGCATATGTTCCGCAGTCTGTGGTAAGCAAAACTATTATCATGAAATCTACGGGCAGCGTCAGTATTTTATCTTTTGATGCCGGTGAAGGAATGACTGAAAAAATTTCTCCTTTTGATTCTTTCGTACAGATTGTGGAAGGAAATGCAGAAATCATAATTGAGGAACGTGTTTTCTTTTTAGAAACCGGACAGTGTATGATCATCCCCGCCCATAAATCCAATTGTATTAAAGCAAACGAACGCCTTAAAATACTGATCACCATTATCAAAAGCGGGTATGAATAAATTCCGTAAAATCATCATATTATATTCTTAATCATTTAATGCAATTTTCTTCTTTATGAAAACCATTCATCTTTTTCAATTCAAAAAATCCATTACCAGCGAACCGCCTTCTTTTAATGAAAAATACAGACCTCTGAATGTAGATGATTTAATAAAATCCAATGCAGTTAATACCGAAAAAGTAAGAGAATTCATTATGGATGTTTCGGATGATTTCAATTTTGAGAATACACATATAGAAGATCTGCTGCGGATGTGTCTGAATGCCCGTGAATGCATTGATCATCATTTTGGTGCTGTTCTAAGCGATCCTGTTTCTGTGTAAAGCAATCATTCAATTTTCAAAATAATAGAACAATCCGAACAAAATTGATCATGGTAAAAAACAATATAGTAAAACCGATTGTTATTTTTATTATTCTTTGATTAAACGAAAAGTAAGATTAATACGGGGCTGCATAGGTTTTACCGATTTTGCAATCCGATGTTCCCAATGAGTTTGAAGATCTCCTTTCATAATAAGCAGCGAACCATGCGATAGTGGCAAACTGTATTTTTTATGATGATCATCAACTTTACGAAAGTCAAAATTTCTAACCTGTCCGAGACTGACAGACGCAATAACGGGCCGAATGCCCAATTCACTATCTTTATCCCTGTGCCAGGCAACAGAATCATTGGCATCACGGTATAAATTCAGCAATACCGTATTAAACTGATATCTCGTACTTTTTTCTA
This sequence comes from Chryseobacterium soli, assembly GCF_000737705.1. GTDB lineage: Bacteria > Bacteroidota > Bacteroidia > Flavobacteriales > Weeksellaceae > Chryseobacterium > Chryseobacterium soli. The sequence continues at coordinate 145,308 of NZ_JPRH01000004.1, forward strand.
TATTTTGCTTCAATGCCAACAATTCAGGAGACCAAGGATTGGTAGATACCATATTATTTCCCAATGTGTACGATTTTCCTTCCTCGCCATACCAGGCAGTAAGTCTGGGCGTGAGAACCGTTTTATCATACATTTTTTGAGACGTTTCTCTCCATGAAACATTTTCTATCAGCAGTTCATAAAGCATTGATGCTTCAGCTGCTGATAGAAAATGTTCTGTATACTCCAATAATTCTTCAGGGAATTGATAATAATCATCTGCACTAAATAAACTGAGCTGATCCATTACAAATAAATTGTTTTTTTGTAAAAATTCTTTTAATTGTCTCCCTGAACATTGGAGCATTTATCTAATCAAGAGGCTTTCTGCCTGAAATAAGATTATAAAGAACTACAATGATGGCAATAACCAATAAAATATGAACTAAATAACCTGTACTGATTCCCGGTATTACATTTAACATTCCTAAAAGCCAAACAATAATACAAATAACGGCGACTAACCATAATAGACTTCTCATAATGTAAATTTTTAAAGTTATATAAGTTAATACTAGCATATTTTATGCCTTTTATATTTATTATACATTAAATTTTAAACAAAATACCTCCAAAATCAGTATTTCAATTTTAAAATCAATCAGAAGCACAATAATTTTTCAAACAATTTAAATATTTAATTATCAGCATGTTAATTATTTAAAATAGGATAGCTAATTTATTTTCAGTTAAAAAACGGATTATTGTAAAGTGTGGTATCTAAATAATGATTTTGCCTTTTTAAACTAATTATTAAAGCCGGAATTTTAATGATAAATCAGGATTTTTCCTTGAAAATATTCAAAACCGAAACTGATAGATGACGATTTATTTTTATTCTGTGATTTCGATCCAGTTTCCTTCGGGATCTTCCACTATACTTTCATAATATCCGTCACCGGTAGTTCTTGGTTCTCCAACGATGGAATACCCGTCAGTACGCAGTTTTTCAGTCAGCAGATCCACTTTTTCTTTACTCCTTACCGACACTGCGAGATGAGCATAGCCCATTAACATACCTCTTGTAACATTATTGTCTATACAGTCAGGGCGCTGCATCAGTTCCAGCCGAGTAGAAGAATCAGTATCAAATGATAAAAAGTAAGAGGCATATTTTTTTACCTGATTCTCATATTTTTCATTACTGATCATCATAAAATATTCCATATAAAAGGTTCGCATCACTTCCAGATTACGGCACCAAATTGCCATGTGTTCAAATTTCATCTTTCCAATTTTAATTTAAATTAATCCTTAAAACATTTTGCAAATTTATGCAAATTTGCATAAATTTGTAAAATAAAATAATGATTGAATGATTACAACGAGAATAATTAAAGCAAAAAGAGCTACACAACTCATATTTTTAGTATGCGGATTGGGCATAGCAAGTTGGGCTCCCATGGTACCTCTGGCCAAAGACAGGCTTGGACTTAACGAAGCTGATTTAGGACTGCTGCTTCTTTTACTGGGAGGTGGAGCATTGCTAATGATGCCATTATCAGGTATTCTCATTAATAAAGCTGGAACCAGAAAAGTGATTGCCGGAAGCGTTGTGCTAAGTGCTCTATTACTGCCTTGGTTGTTGGTGATCTCAAACATATACATCATGGGAGCTTTTCTTTTTGCATTCGGATGCAGCATAGGAACCATCGATGTCGCCATGAATGCACATGGAGTACAGATTCAGAATGAGTATGGGAAACCTATCATGTCTTCATTACATGGATTATTCAGTGTTGGAGGACTTTTGGGATCACTTGGATTGGGGTTTTTAATGAAAATGGGGCTTAATCCTATTTATGCAGCAATCAGTATTTCCGGGCTTCTTATTTTTCTGCTGGTCATTCAGTTCAGGTATTTGCTGGGATATAAAGAGGAAAAAGAAATCATCCTAAAATTTTCTCATGCTGACAGCAAAAATAATGATCCCAAAAAGTTTCAATGGTTGAATTCAAAAATTATATTGCTGGGAACGATGTGTTTTATTGTATTTCTTTCCGAAGGAGCAATGCTAGACTGGAGCGCTGTATTTTTAAGAGATAACAAAGGGGTTGAACCTGCATTTTCAGGAATCGGGTATGCCGCATTTTCAGTAGCAATGGCGGTTATGAGATTATCAGGAGATTCTTTGGTTAGTAAGATAAGCAGCAGGGTAGTTGTGATAGGAGGCAGTCTTGTCGCTTCGTTTGGAATGCTCATTTTAATTTTCAGTCCATGGATAGGTTTATCTTTAGTGGGATACATCCTGCTGGGACTGGGTGCCGCGAATATTGTTCCGGTATTCTTCAGTGAGGGAGGAAGGATTCCGGGGATCTCATCAACGGTAGCCATTCCTGCTATTACCACTATGGGATACGCAGGCCAACTGGCAGGACCTGCATTATTAGGCTTTATTGCTCATCATTTTTCTTTGACCGTAGCCTTCGAAAGTATAGCTTTGCTGTTTATTGTGGTTGCATTACTCTATAAATTCAGAAATAACTCACCGGTATGCTAAAAGAAGAACGTTTTGAGATCATACTGACTCAATTAAAGGAAAAAACAAAGGTAACATTTGAAGAACTGGCTACAAGTCTTCAGGTCTCTGAAGATACTGTACGAAGGGATATTGAAGTCCTTCACCGGAACGGGCTTCTGTCAAAAGTAAGGGGTGGTGCTATACTAAGAGAAAAAGATCCTCTTTCTTTTCATGACAGACAATCATTTTCAGCGGATGAGAAAAATGTGATCGCTTTAAAAGTGCAGCCTTTCATTAAAGACGGAATGACGGTATTCATGGACGGAGGAACTACTATTACTGCCGCTGCACATGATATGCCCGCCAATATCAGGCTGCGTGTGATTACCAATAATATGTCGCTCATCCCTGTATTGAGTAAGTTTAAAAATATAGAGCTGGTGGTTTTAGGAGGAAATTATGATCCGGATCTCGCTGTTACTGCAGGACCGGCAACCTGCCATGAAGCATCTCAATACATTACCGATCTTTTTATTATGGGAACCTGCGCGGTAGATGGAGTATTTGGAATTTCAGCAACATCTGATGTGGATGCAGAAACAAAAAAAACAATGATCCAATCTTCAAAAAAGATCATTGCATTAGCTGATCAAAACAAACTCCGCCGTACAGAACCCTTCAAAATATGCAGCATCAGTGATATTCATATTTTAATTACAGATTTGCCAGCAGATGATTCAGAACTGGAGCCTTTAAGAAACTCAGCCATTCAAATCATATAACCTGTCTAGAAAGATAATGAGTACAAAAAACACGATTCTTAATGTTAATGTATCCTAATATTATGTAAACTATTCTTTTTTTGCGGTAACTTAGAAGTATATCTAAAAAACATCTGATATGAACACTTCAAACGCAAAATCTCTCCAACAACTTAACGTTAATGGTAAAACGTATTCCTACAGTTCTCTGAAAAACCTTTCGGCAGGAGTCAGCCACCTTCCTTTCAGCATCCGTATTCTTTTAGAGAATGTACTGAGAAATTATGATGGCTTCAGTATTACCGATGAACATATTAATACTTTGCTCAGCTGGACTCCGGCATTTACGGATAAAGATATTCCGTTTAAACCGGCAAGAATTCTGATGCAGGATTTTACAGGAGTTCCGGCCGTCGTAGATATGGCCTCTCTGCGGGCGGAATTTGTACGTCAGGGTAAGGATGGACAAAAGATCAATCCGGCAATTCCGGTGGATCTGGTGATTGACCATTCTGTTCAGGTAGATTACTTTGGGACAGATTATGCGTATGATAAAAATGTAGAACTGGAGTTTGAAAGAAATAAAGAACGGTACGAGCTTTTAAAATGGGCACAGCATGGGCTCAATAACTTTACGGTAGTTCCTCCCGGTATGGGCATCTGCCATCAGGTAAATCTGGAATATCTGGCTAAAGGAGTCATCAGCCGAGACGGCTGGCTGTTCCCGGACACTTTGGTAGGAACAGATTCACACACGCCCATGGTGAATGGAATTGGAGTGATTGCATGGGGTGTCGGAGGTATAGAAGCTGAAGCCGCCATGCTGGGACAGCCGATCTTTTTCACCTGTCCCGAAGTAGTAGGTTTAAAATTAACAGGTAAAATTCCTGATCATTGTACTGCCACTGATATGGTACTTTCTATTACGAAAATATTGAGAGATAAAGGAGTGGTAGGGAAATTTGTTGAAGTGTTCGGGGATGGTCTGGACCATCTGACCGTGACAGACCGTGCGACGATTTCCAATATGTCTCCGGAGTTTGGCTGTACGGTAACTTATTTCCCAATTGATAACAGAACATTGGAATATATGCATTCTACCAACCGTTCCCCAGAACAGATCCAGATTGTGGAAGAATATTGCAAAGAAAATCTTTTATGGAGAACAGGAAGTGAAGAAATCATTTATTCTTCTGTAGCAGAACTTGATCTTTCAACATTAGAGCCTACCGTATCCGGTCCTAAGCGTCCTCAGGATAAAATTTTAGTAAAAGATCTCAGTCATAAATTCTCTGAAGTGTTAATAGATGAGCATCACCGGATATATGAGCCTATTTCCAAAAGAACAGACTATGCATGGCTTGCCGATGGTGGATCAGGAACCGAATTTACCTTTGGAAAAGTGCCTATTGAAGGGGAACTGCATTCCGAAGTTATCCAGGATTCTCTGCGTACGGTAAGAATCAAACATAATAATTCCGAATTTACGTTGAGTGATGGAAGTATTGTTATTGCAGCAATCACCAGCTGTACTAACACTTCAAATCCTGCGGTGATGATCGGAGCCGGACTGCTAGCCCGAAATGCTATTGAAAAAGGTCTCAGAACCAAAAGCTGGGTAAAAACATCTTTAGCCCCAGGCTCTAAAGTGGTAACAAATTACCTGGACCGTTCAGGATTAAATACAGATCTTGAGGCGCTTCGCTTTCACACCGTTGGATATGGATGTACTTCCTGTATCGGGAATTCAGGGCCGCTTCCTCCGGCAATTGCTACAGCGATTGATAAAGGAGAATTGGTTGCTGCTTCAGTGCTTTCAGGAAACAGAAACTTCGAAGCCCGTGTTCACCCGCAGGTAAAAATGAATTTTCTCATGTCGCCGATGTTAGTTGTAGCTTATGCTTTAGTTGGACACGTCGACATCGATCTCATCCATGATCCCCTTGATTATGACCCTAACGGACAGCCTGTGTATTTAAAAGATATCTGGCCTTCCCGGGAAGAGATTCAAAAAACGATTAATGAATGCATGAAGCAGGAAGATTTTGAAGAAGTGTATAATGTGATCTTTGACGGAGCAGAAGACTGGCAGAATTTAGAAGTGAATCTTGATCAGAATTTTGAATGGAGAAAAGATTCCACCTATATTAAAGAAGCTCCTTTCTTTGAAAATATCAATGCGACTCCCGACGTAGTAACCGATATAAAAAATGCACGGGTTCTGCTGTATCTGGGAGATTCTGTAACAACGGATCATATTTCGCCTGCGGGATCATTTAAAGAAGATTCTGCAGCCGGAGGGTATTTAAAAAACAACAGCGTCAATAAAGAAGATTTTAATTCATACGGTTCCAGAAGAGGAAATCATGAGGTCATGATGCGCGGTACCTTTGCCAATGTAAGAATCAAAAACAAAATAGCAGATAAAGAAGGAGGATACAGCAGATATCTGCCGACCGGAGAAGTGAAAACCGTATACGACACTGCTATGCAGTACCACAATGACAATACTCCTTTAATTATACTGGCAGGAAAAGAATATGGTTCCGGTTCGTCCCGTGACTGGGCCGCAAAAGGTACTTTTCTGTTAGGAGTACGGGCAGTTATCGCTGAAAGTTTTGAGCGCATCCACCGAAGCAACCTTGTAGGAATGGGAGTCGTTCCGTTGGTTTTCAATGAGGGAGAAAATACAGAGTCATTAGGCCTGGACGGTACGGAAACCTATACCATTAGCGGTTTAGAAGACAATCTGGTTCCTCATAAAATATTGAATGTACATGCAGTTCATCCTTCAGGAAAAGAAACTCAGTTCACAGTTAAAGCCAGACTGGATTCTGCCATAGAAATTGAGTACTATAAAAATCAGGGAATCTTGCAGTATGTATTGCGTGATTATTTGAAAAATAATTAACCCTAAAATGTAAGAACAGCTCCTCCCGTTAAAGAGGAGCTTTTTTTAAATAATGAAATGAATAACCACAAAAAGTCTATTCTACCAATTTCAATCTTTTAATCTTTTAATCTTTTAATTAAATAAACCATACCTCCTAAAAAAATCATTGGTATACCTTTAAAAGCAGTTGATAGGAAATATAAATCTCTTATTTTCCTTATTTCTTACTTTTGGATCATGAAAAAGAGTTTCTTCCTTCGTTTGGCGCTTTCAGTAATCTTACTGATGCACAGTATAAGTTCTATCTTAAGTGGAGACGTTAATAATTTCGGAATCCACTTTCTCAATACTGTAGGTTTCAGTCCGATCGGGCTGTATCTTGCCTGGGCCGTTAAATTAACCCATCTTATCTCGGTACCATTGCTTTGGATAGACCGCTACATAAAACCTGTGGCGATCTGTAATATTTTAATTTTTGTTTTTGGGATCTATTATGTCCACCTGCAGAACGGATGGTTTGTCGTAGGCGGCGGAGCCAATGGTGTTGAATTTAACTTCCTGCTTATTTTCTGTTTTCTCAATCTTATGTATCCTGAGATTATCCTGCGAAGTAAAAAAATACGTAGTTGATAGACTGATCCTTTCATTTCGTAGTTTTTCTGTTTTTATATTGCGGGGAAAGATATTACTTTGTATGGTAAAACCTAATTCCCTTGAAATCCAATATATCGTCTAAACTATATACCCATCTGATTTTCTGGATCCTCTATCTTATTCTGGAAGTGTATCTGGATTTTTATTGGTCAAGGTACCAGTTTCCGGATTTCAAATGGCCGGTGCGCCTTCAGAATACGGTTATGCTGGAGTTAGGATACTTACTGATCAAAATTCCTCTTGCCTACGCGATGTTGTACGTTTATGAAAAAATTAATATCAAAAGGGTTTTTAAATATCTTTTATGCATCATTATTCTGGTAACGGGCGTATTGGTACACCGGTTTTTCACCCATTACATCATTTATCCGTTCATTTATGGCGTGAAAGAAACCCTCGACGGACATCAGCCTTCAGGATTTATTAACGGACTGGTAGCGTTCAATGCATTCATGGATCTCATTTTTATGGTTGGCTTAGTGTTCGGAATAGAAATTACCAGACAGAAAAACCTTCTGAATCAACAAATTTCAATACTGAAAGCAGAAAAACTTGATCAGGAACTCACCATGCTGAAAGCCCAGATCAATCCGCATTTTCTCTTCAATACCCTTAACAATATTTACGGAATGGCATTAAAAAAAGCCGATGAAACTCCCGATGTCATCCTCCAGCTTTCCAAAGTAATGCGGTACAATATTTATGAAGCGGCGGTAAAAAGTATCTCTCTCGAAAAAGACATTGACAATATTAAAGATTTTATACAGATTCAGAAAATCCGCCATCACCAGCTTTCTGTAGTTTTCAATGAAGATCTTGATCATCCTTCGCAGGAAATTTCACCGCTGATATTGATTCAGTTCGTTGAAAATGCTTTTAAACATGGCGTTTCTGAAAGCTTAGGACATTCATTTATTTCGATTGATATCCAACTGAAAAATGGAATTCTTACCTACAGAATTGAAAATTCCAAAGAGGAAAGATCTCAGGGACAGTCAACCAAAATGGGACTGAAAAACATCCACAGACAGCTTGAATTATTATATCCCAAGCATACACTCAGCGTTGAAGATCAAAATGACCGCTATATTGTAGAACTAAGCATTGATTTTAATGATACATCCAGCCTCTAAAAAATACCGCTGCATTATCGTGGAAGATGAACCTATTGCAGCAGAAATCCTCGAAACCTTTATCTCTAAAGACGAAAAGCTTCATCTTGTGGGAAAATGTACCGATGCTGTACATGCAAACAATCTGTTACATACCCACGAAATAGATCTTATGTTTCTGGATATAAATCTCCCGGTAATCAAAGGATTTGATTTCCTGAAACAATTAAAAAATCCACCATTTGTCATTGTAACCACTGCCTATCACGAATATGCCGTAGAAGGGTATGAGCTTGATGTCGTAGATTATCTGATGAAACCCATTCCTTACAGCAGATTTCTTACTGCAATCGGGAAGTTTACGTACCTCATCGAAGCAGAAGACGCTTTGTTAGAAATCGCTGATCGTGATCATATTTTTATTACCATTGGAAAAAAGCAGATCAAAATAACCTTGGAAGACATTTTTTATATTGAAAGCTTAAGAGAATACATTAATATTCATACTAAAACAGAGACTTTTACGGTTAAAATGCCTATCAGCCGAATAGAAGAAAGTCTAAATCCCAAGCTGTTTATACGGATTCATAAATCATATATTATTTCCAAGTCAAAAGTTGAAGTGAAATCTGCGAATATGATGCAGGTACATGGCAAAAAACTTCCGATAGGCAGAACTTATAAGCCTTCTATAGAATTTTAAATATAAATTTATTCTTTCAAAAACAGTCTATTTTGGAGTGTTTTTATTGTTAATAGACGTAAGCCGCTGTTTATATATTTATTTTTCAGGTTTGGGGAAATGGTTTTACTCTTAGTTTATAAAAAATGAAAAGAACCTGAAATCTTGATTTTGTCGTGTTTATACAATCCTGATCCGGGAGCATTTCAGAATTTTGTAACCAATAAACAAGACAAAATATGTTACTTAACAATAAAAAGGTAGCCATTATCGGTGCCGGCCCCGTAGGTTTAACTATGGCCATATTATTACAGCAAAAAGGAGTGGATGTATCCGTGTACGAAAGGGATACCGATGCACAAACCAGAATTTGGGGCGGGACTCTTGACCTGCATAAAGGTTCAGGACAGGAAGCTTTGAAAAAAGCAGGGCTGCTGGAACGCTATTATGAAAAGTCCATTCCGATGGGAATCATCATTACAGACGAACATGCCAATCATTTATTCACGAAAGAAATTACTCCTGAAAATCAATACGATAATCCGGAAATTAACAGAAATGATTTACGAACAATGCTTTTTGACAGTTTAAAAAGAGATACGATTGTTTGGAATAGCAAAATAACCGGACTTGATGAACAACAGGGAAAATGGCACCTGCAGTTTGAAAACCAGCCTGATGCCACCGCAGATGTCGTCATTATAGCCAATGGAGGAATGTCAAAGCTGAGAAAGTATGTTACGGATACCAAAGTTGAAGATACGGGAACTTTCATCATCCAGGGAGATGTTTCGGATCCTGAAATAAACTGCTCTGAATTTTATCAGTTATGCAATGGCAGCAGATTAATGACTGCTCATGGAGGAAATTTATTCGTTGCCAATCCCCGAAATAATGATGCATTAAGTTATGGAATCATTTTTAAAAAACCTGAAGAATGGGGCGATCATAATGGATTAAACTTTCATGATAAGAACAGTATTGTTGATTTTCTTTCCAGCAGATTCTCACATTGGGATGAACGGTATCAACAAGTATTCCGTGCAACTTCTTTCTTTGTGGGACTCCCGACCAGAAAACTGCCATTAGGCAAACCATTGAAAACAGGGCGTCCTTTGCCGATCACCCTTATCGGCGATGCTGCCCACCTGATGCCTCCGTTTGCAGGCCAGGGCGTAAATACGGGACTGATTGATACGTCTGTTTTATCTGATAACTTAACGAATGATACATTTGCAACCCTGCACGATGCGATCAGCGATTATGAACAGAAAATGTTTAGCTATGCTTTGGAAGCCCAGCTTGAATCAAGTAAAAATGAAATGGAAATGCGTGATACCGGCTTTTCTTTCATGACCCTGATCAGCCAGTAACTTTGGATTCCAATATGTTGTCCTTTTGATTTTTCATTTAATCATATATTTTGATGGAATAATTATTGCCTTATAACCAAAAGGGATCTAATAATTACCCCAAATCATGAAAATAGCAACGTATAATGTGAATGGAATCAACGGGCGGCTGCCAGTCTTACTTCAATGGCTGAAGGAAGCACAGCCCGATATTGTCTGCCTTCAGGAATTGAAAGCTCCACAGGAACGTTTTCCAATAGAGGAAATTAATGCTGCAGGATATCAGGCGATCTGGAAAGGGCAGAAAAGCTGGAACGGGGTTGCTATTCTTACCAAAGATCTTGAAATCACAGAAGTTCAGAATACGCTGCCCGGAGATCCTGAAGACGTTCAAAGCAGGTATATTGAAGCCATTATTGATCAGATGGTCATCTGCTGTCTTTATCTTCCCAACGGTAATCCTTATCCGGGGCCGAAATTTGATTATAAACTGTCATGGATCAAACGTCTGAAAAAAAGGACGAATGAACTCATCAGTATGGAACTTCCTGCCATTATCATTGGTGATTTCAATATTATTCCTACGGCATTGGATGCTCATCATCCTGAGCGGTGGGAAGATAATGCGCTGTATAGAATTGAAGAAAAAAGCCTATCAGGAATTACTTAAGAAAGGATGGCTTGATTCGATTCGTACTTTATTTCCCGATGAAGAAATCTATACTTTTTGGGATTATCTGTACAAATCGTACGACCGGAATGCAGGATTAAGACTGGATCATATCTTATTAAGTCCTTATCTCGTTTCCCGTTTACAATCGGGTGGAGTAGACCGCTACGTCCGGGGATGGGAAAAGACCAGCGATCATGCTCCTGTATGGATTGAATTACAAAAAGAAAAGTAATTATTTTTCTCATTAGAATGATTCATTTGATAAATTAATTAATGGTGGGAATTAAAACATTTTACGTAATATTAGAATATTAACTTAAACATTTCAATATATGAAAAACACAAATTTATTACTGGCAGCGATAATGACTGTAACGTTTGCCACAGCAGGATTTGCACAGAAAACAACTCCAAAAGCAGTAGGATCTGATAAAGATAAACACGGCTGCATCGGTTCGGCAGGCTATACTTTTTCGGTAGTAAAAGATAAATGTATCAAGCTGTTTGAGGAAAAAATACAGTTAAAGGAAGCTGACTCCAAAAAAACCTATATAGCCAATGCGGTGGTTATTTTAAGTAAGGATGGAAAGAAAGCAGAAGTATTCATGCCTGATGCCAAAGGGAGTATTATACTCACCAGAGCCGTTGAATACAGAGATACTACGCTATATAAAAACAAAAAAGGAGCTTACGAACTTTCTAAAGATAAAGACAGTTATACCCTGAAAAAATCTAAGAAAATTATTTTCAGTATTTAAAATTAAAAAGGCGGAGCCCAGATAATATATCTGGGCTCCGCCTTTTGCTATCTGCTAATGGATTATTTTTCCTTAAGATCTTTTCCAATCTGTTTCTCTGCATTCTCCGCTTTTTTCTCCTGAGCTTCTTTGTCTTTACGCTGTTGTCGACGTGTTTTTTTCTCCGCTCTTCTTTCTTCACGGATTACTTTGTTGGATTTCTTATTATACAAAGCGTCTGCAATTCCCTGTCCGGTTTTACTGAAAATTTTTATTTTCGGTTTGTCATGAGTTCCTGTTACTACGACCGGAAAACCGATCCATCCGCCAGGCGGCAATCCAACTCTTACCCGGAGATCCAGTAATCCGTTGAAACTTGTCGTTCCGCTGATAGAAGGTCTTAAAATCGAAACCTTGAAGGTGAATTTATCAACATGGATCAGATTATTTTTGATGAAGGTTTCAATAGTTACTCCTTTCATATCAGGATTGTTAAACGCATTAGCACCAATATCATTCCCAATTACGGAAAGCATTTTCAGATTTTTTACTTCCACATCCCGAAGGTTTACTATTCCGCCGCCTTCCAGTGATGGATAAATAGGGCTCATATTTTTATCAAAATCACCTTTCAGCTTATAATCCAGTGATACAATTCCTTTTACATTTTTTGCGGCAGTTGCCATTTCACGAACCATATCAATCTCTTTGTACGCTCTCTCTACATTAAAATCCTGAACTTTAAGGGCTACATCATAATTAGCGGTTAACGGAGATTCATCCTGATAACGGGCGTCAATATTCATCCGGCTTCCAATAATGTCAAAAGAGGTGTTTTTAAGATAAACTTCTCCTTTATTTACAGAAGCGGATCCCTTAAGATGATTAAGACCCAAGCCTTTAAATTCTACCTTCTTTGCATTGGCTTCCAGTGCTACATCCAGATTTTTCGGAACGATTACTACACCGTTGCTTTTCGGGTTTTCGGCTTTGGCGTATTCAACTTCTATAGATTTGTCAGTGTTGTCACCATTTTTAAGCGCCATAAATTCATCTATCAGAATATAATTGGAGTTCAGGACAAATTTTCCATGAAGTGTCCCTTTTCTTTCAATAAAATAATTAATCGTGTTCAGAAGATAACCATTTAGTGCAAAATCTGATTTTCCGTAGGTGGCAAAAAATTTTCTGAACCACATTTTTTCATTTTCAAACTGGAAATTTCCTTCTTTAATATAAAATGACTTCGGTAAATATTCTGTAGTAGCTTTAATATCCTTTAATACCAGAGTTCCTCTGTTATCAAGTTTGCTGTATTGACCTGTAGTGGCATAACTTTGACGTCCGTTAAGAGAAAGATCAGCCATAATTAATCCACTGATATCTAATCCTTTCTTAGCAAAAACTTTATAAATTCTGCCTACATTTAAAACTCCTTTTGCCTTTACCTTATACAGCAGATCTTCAAAATTCTGTAAATCTGCATTCACAAAAACAGGGTTTCCCTCAAAATCAAACTGAAAAGGATTCAATTGTACTCCAAGGCTTTTGAAAGTACCATCGGTATTGTTGACATGGGCTGCCATGCTGATATTTTGAATAGGATTAGGGTAATATTTGGTCTTCAGCCAACCGTTCTTAAGGTTGATATATCCATTGGTAATGGGAAACAGCTTTTTTTCGAGGCTGAAGATCCCGTCTGCTTTGATGTTGGTATCGATAAGACCTCTTATATCAATATCTTTTAATCCTAATGCCTGATCTAATGTCTGAAGATTAACCGCTCCTTTCACATCTGCTTTGATCTGCATTTCATTCAGTCCTTTCGTTTTTACTACCGCCCGGAAATTATTATTCGGGCCAAGATCAAAACTTAATTTTTTAAGATCCAGAGCCAATTGCTCGGTGTCCAATGACGGAAGATCCACATTGAGATCCATATTAAGGTTGTTCATAGGAACGGGAGCTTTCCCGCTGGATACAAATCCATTTTCTACAACCAGCTTGGCAATAAGTCTCGGCTTAAGCTTTTTAGGTTCACTAAATTTACCTTTTAAACTGAAAAACAGATCACTGTTACCTTCTATTTTCGTATCCTTTGCCCAGTCCAGATATTGTGGCGGCAATACGGAAATCATATCGCGAATTGTGGTTTTTTCAGATGCTGCATTGATGTTAAGATCATATCCATCTTTCAGAATACTTAAATCTCCGGTAAATTTTAATGGCAAATTATTAATTCTTAACTCATTTTTTCGGAGTACAAAAGTCAGTGCATTCGTATTGATTCGGGTGATCAGATCAGCATGCAGTGTTTTTTGCTTGGCATAATAGATCCTGTTCAGACTAAAATCCACTTTATCAATATCCAGATTGGTTTTAAGATCAAAAATATCTTCACTTAATCCTCCTTTTCCGGTATAATTTAGCCCTTTTGCATCCACTAAAACCCTTGCTGCATGATCATTATATCTGATATGGCAATTTCTGAACTTGATAAGATCCAGTTTTATGGATGCTCCTTTTTCATTGCTATCTTTTGGTGTTGTGGAAGGTTTGGAAATGTAAACGTTATAATTGGCTTCTCCTTTGGTATTCACAAAAACATTGGCGTAAGCATCCGTGACATATATTTCATCGATCTTCACTTCGCGGTTAAAAATCAGATTCTTTAAATTGATTCCTACAGAAACTTCTTTTGCCGCTAATAAAGTATCCTGTTGAAAAGGTTTCGACCCATTTAAAATAAGATCATCCACAGAAACCGTTAGGGAAGGAAAATGCCTGAAAAAAGTAAGATGTGTTTTTTTATAATCAAGTTTTCCGGCAAGATGTTTATTGGCAAATAATTTTACCTGTTGAGAAATCGTACCGGGAAATAAAATCGGAATGATAAACATCAGAAATAGAATTGATGCAACTGAAATTCCTGTCCATTTTAGAATTTTCAAAATTATTTTCTTAAACCTTTCCATAAATCTATAATTTTGATTCAACAATATAATTATTACATAATAAGTAAGAATAATGAATTATTTATTATCTAAAATCAAGCCATTTTCCCTGCATACATATTAAATTCAGAATCAAAAAGGGGAGGATACTTCATATTCTAAATACAGAGATTCTCAAAGAGGAAGTATTATCAATAATTTAATGCTGCGTTAAAAATAGACTTCTTCTTTATTGATAATTTTGAACAGATTTAACCGTTTTATGCTGTACATATTTATTGTAGTTATTCTCCAGGCCTTTATTACCCTGGCAGTTTTACTTTGCCTGGCGCAAAATAGAAATTCTTTTCACAATATGTTACTGCTTTATATTGTGACCGTAGTCCTGGATATGGGCTATGAATACTTTATCATCAACAGATTCGGCTATGAATCTGTTCTTTACGAAATCCCCTGCAGCTTAAGAATCTTCAAAGGGTTACTGTTTCTGTACATTACCCTTTACCTTATTGAGAGCAAGTGGCGGGATAAGCTGAAGTATCTGTTATATCCTTTCTCCCTGATTGTTTTATTCCACACTTTTGCCTTATCCATCATGTTATTTGGTTATAAAGAAGCAGACGCACTTTTACATCTGTATAAGACCTATTTCTTCAATTTTTATATTTATTATTGGACCGGAAGTCTCAGCGTTTGTATTTTTCTGCTTTATGTATTTCAGAACCGCACAAAAAATCCTTTTGCTAAAAAATTCAGATCATTTTTATCCTTTGTTTTACTGAGTGCTTTGGCATTTTGGGGAAGTTTTACATTAGGACTGGACGTTTTGTTATTCCAAAAAATTTACAGCCTCCTGTTTTTAGTTCAATTTGCCTGGATTTTGTACGTTTATATTTTAACGTACCAGGAACAGCTGAAGAAACTGGCTGCTGCTATCGCTGAAGAGATCACTGTTAAAGAAAAATACCAATACAAAGACCTTTCTAAAATAAATTTTGAGGATATAAAGCATTCCATCTCCGAATTTTACAGCAACAGCAGGGTATATCTGGATGAAGGCTTTACCCTGGAACAGCTTTCCCAGTACCTCTCAGTTTCCAAAACCGATCTCACCATTACTTTCAGTCAATATCTCTCTTCTAATTTTCATGAATATACGAATCGTAACCGCGTGCTACAGTTCAGGCGGATGCTTGAGGAAGAACCGGATGCCAATGTAACAGATCTCGCGTATCAATGCGGATTCAAATCCAAATCTACTTTTTACAAGTATTTTAAAAAGGAATTTAACTGTCTTCCGTCAGAATATGCCTTTTAACTTTTTGATGATGTTACAATTATTTAATATTCGTAATAAACATTAAATCAATCACTTAAAAACAACTACACACAAGTTTGGTCTGTTAAAATTTAAATGAACTTATTTTTTTTCGGGGCAGAACATCTTTGCAGCAAATTTAAAATATGTTACAAAGAAGATTTTTTTTAACCACTGCTGCCGTCTTTTTATTAGGCAGCGTTGCTGTAGCCCAAACCACCATACATGGGGTTGTAACAGATCATCAGGGGAATCTTCCCAATGCTTTGGTCTATCTTGAAAATAAAGGTGAAAAAATAACGTCCAATACAGACGGATCGTTTATTCTAAGTAATATTCCGGACGGAAATTACAGACTTGTCGTTGAATATAGCGGCTATGAAATTACCTATCTGCCCTTCACCATCACCGATAAAAAGCCTGTAGATCTTGGAATGATCCGCATAGGAGAAAATAAAGCTAAGGAAAATACAATTCAGGAAGTTGTGGTAACCAGTGTTTATAAAGCATCTCAGGCCAGGGCAATTACCATGAAGAAAAATTCCAATACCATTACGGAAGTGTTGAGTGCAGACGCTATTGGAAAGCTTCCGGACCGTAACGCAGCCGATGCTGTACAGCGTATGCAGGGCGTTTCCATTGAAAGAGATATGGGTGAAGGCCGGTTTGTCGCAGTACGGGGAACTCCGGTACAATGGACTTCTTCTACACTCAATGGCAACAGAATGCCGAGTGCCAGTGGTGATAATGCCAACAGAGGGCTGCAGATGGATATCTTCCCTTCAGAACTCATCCAAAATGTACGTTTATCTAAAGCTTTAACTCCCGACCTTGACGGAGATGCCATTGGAGGGAGCATAGACTTTATTACAAAAACATCACCCAACAAAGAAACTCTTGCGATCAGTACATCCACCGGATATGTGAATATGTCCAGATCACCTACTTTCAATTCCTCTATTGTCTACGGAAATAAAATTACAGATAAGTTAAAGTTCATTTCCTCAGCAGTGATATGGCAGCGATCCAGCGCGATAGACCAGATGCGTAATATTTTCAACTATGGTCTGGGTGGGACTGCATCCAATTCCATCAATCAGCTGCAGTTGCGTGATTACCTGGCTGACAGGAGAACGTTAGGCTTCAATTATGCTATGGATTATGACATCAACAGTAAAAACAAGCTGTATTTCAAAGGTTTATACAGCCAATACAAAGATCAGCAGTCAGTAAGAGAAACATATTTTAATTTTGACAGTAAAAATGTGATGCTGCAGGCAAGGCATGCGGATTATCTTACAGATCTGTATTCTATGCAGATTGGAGGAAACCATCAGGTAGGGCAGCGACTGGAAATAGACTGGTCTGCATCGAAGGCAAGATCTGCTTTTAAATTCAATTCTCCGGGCCAGCTGGATGAACATGACAGGGGATATCCTATTATTAATTTTATACAGCCCATGGGTTATGGAAATATTGCTTCTGATGGGAGAAAATATTTTGCAATGGACGCTCCCAATGGTGTCGGCGATCAGACAGAATATACATTACCTTACAATCAAAATACCATTACAGGCAATCAGTTAAAGCTGAACCAGGTTATCATCAGCCAAAACCGCAACAGCGAAACGGACCTGCGGGGCCAGGTGGATCTGAAATATACGGTTGCAGAAAATTTCAAATTACAGTTTGGAACCAAATTCAACAATAAGGAAAAAATAGTAGATGCCGCGGTATTGGTATGGATGCCCAAATCAGCATTAGGAATTCCGGGTGCACCAATAAGTTATATGAATCAGTTCGGACAGACTGATTTTCCATTGAACGGAGGCTTTATGAACCCTCTTGGAAATCCCTATCAATCTGTCATTATCAATCAGATTACCAATGCCCAGATTGACCAGTTTTACAATGCCGATACCCAAAACAGTCTCGGACTTCAGCAGGTAAGCGGGAAAAACAGCAGTTCCAATATCACCAGCTCTTATCGTGGACAGGAGAATGTTTGGGCAACTTATCTTATGGGCACCTGGAAAGTTAATGAAAAACTGCAGTTACTGGGCGGTGTACGTAATGAATATAACGATATTTCCTTTTACGGTAAAAAAGTAGTCTCCACTCAGGCCGGAACTGCAGCAGAGGACATTAAAGACAGTAAAAAGTACAATGTATTTCTCCCGATGGTTAATATGAAATGGAATCTCAGTAAAGACCAGATTGTGAGGGCTGCCTACACAAGATCTTTCGCAAGACCGGATTTTAATGATCTTAACCCGGGTACTATCGTGAATGATCTTTCCAGCACGATAACGCAGGGAAATACCCAGCTGAATCCTACATTCTCCAACAATTTCGATCTGATGTTCGAAAACTATTTTGGAAAACTAGACCTTGTAACTGCCGGAGCTTTCTATAAAGATATTACCGACCTGATTTATAAAGATCAATCGATTGTCAGCCTCAACGGACTTCCTTATACCTTTACCACTCCGAAAAATCTGGAAGGAGCAAAACTCTATGGTTTTGAAGTGGGGATTTCCAAACGTTTTGAAGGACTTCCAGGGTTTCTAAAACATTTTGGTTTCGAAGGAAACTACACTTTTATTGCTTCAGAAATGAAAATGCCGGTATATGAAAACGGCCGCCAGACAGGAACCATGAAAACTACGATTCCTAACCAGGCCAAGCATATTTTTAATACCATTTTATTTTATGAAACCGGTGCATTTATGCTCAGGCTGGCAGGAAATTACAAAGGAAATTATGTAAGCGAAATAAGAACTGCCGCAGGTCCGGATCATTATCAGCATTTTGATAAGAACTTTACAGTAGATGCTTCGGCTTCTTACAGCATTCACAAAAACATACGGCTTTTTGTAGAACTGAATAATATCTTCAATGAACCCAACCGCTATTATATGGGAATTAAATCCAGAGTAGAAAATATTTCATATTCGGGAATACGGGGTCAGATGGGTGCTACTTTCAATTTTTAATAATATAATAATCTTCAATTTTATGAAAAAATATATCTGTACTGCTGCCATAGCGGCTGCAACGTTATTCCATGCGCAGGAAAAATGCCGGAATATTAAAATCAATCAGATACAGGTGTTAGGAACTCATAATTCCTATGCAGAACCTGTAGATCCAAAGGTGCTTGAATTGGCAGCTCCCATTATCAAAAATGTTATGAAAAGCTATGATTCAGGAATGTCTCCGGAACAAAAAGCGAAATTTCAGGAATATCATCCTAACGGATTAGATTTTAATGAAGCGCTTAACTATAATCATCCGGATTTCATTCAACAGCTGAATGCCCATCTCCGCAGTCTCGAACTGGATGTGTACTATGATCCTAACGGAAACCGTTTTAATCATCCTACTTCGTATCGTGTTTTAAATGAAAAAGGAGTTAAAGATCTTGCTCCCCATAATACTCAAGGATTAGACCAACCAGGTTTCAAAGTACTGCATATGGCAGATATTGATTTCAGATCCCATTATCCGACTTTAAAAGCTGCGTTAACAGAACTTCGCCAATGGTCTGATAAAAATCCGAATCATACCCCAATTTTTATAATGGTCGAAGCTAAAGATTCAGGTTTTCCTATTTTTCCCAACAGTACTCAGGTGCTACCTTTCGATCAGACAGCCTATGATGATCTGGACAAGGAAATATCCCAATATCTTGGAAAAAATAAAATCATTACTCCCAAAGAGGTTCAGGGAACATTTCCTACCTTGCGTGAAGCCGTTATTCATGGTAACTGGCCAAAGCTGGAAGACAGCAGAGGCAAATTTATCCTGATGCTCCTTCCTGGAAGTGCCGGAACCCGATCTACTAAAGACAACCCGTATCTGATCAACGGTTCTCTGGAAAAAAGACTCATGTTCATGGAAAGTGAACCTGACGACAATTTTGGAGCTTTTATTTTAAGAGATAATGCCCTGATCCGTCAGAAGGAAATTAAAGAGATGGTACAACAAGGATTTATAGTAAGAACAAGAGCGGATATTGAAACCTATGAAGCTAAAGTAAATGATCCCACCCGTTCAAAAGCTGCCT
Organism: Chryseobacterium soli; assembly: GCF_000737705.1. GTDB lineage: Bacteria > Bacteroidota > Bacteroidia > Flavobacteriales > Weeksellaceae > Chryseobacterium > Chryseobacterium soli. The sequence goes on from NZ_JPRH01000004.1 coordinate 165,013, forward strand.
TCAGCAGTGGGGCACAAGTGGTATCCACCGATTTTTTCAAACCGGGAAACAGCTATGGAACGCCTTATTTTGTGAAACCTCCACAGGATAAAGATTATCTTGCCAATCCGGTGAACGGAGAATGTCAATAAAAAAGTTCCGCCTCAAGTTATTCTGAGGCGGAACTTTTTATTTTATACCAAAGAATATGCTCTTAGCTAAAAGATATTTTTATGAAATTCAGTGTAAGAAGCTACGAGATTCTCAAGACTAAATCCACGGTTCAGGCCACTTGTATTGGGCAGCACCCAAACTTTAGCCCCACAAAATTCTTCATCCTGCAGTCCCCATGGGATATCTTTTTTTCCGGAGAATGCTTTGTATGCTGCTTTACCGAGAAAGGCAATGTATTTGGGCTGAAATTGGTTCATTTTATTTTTGAAAATTTCAAGGGAATGATCAAATTCTTCGTTGGAAAGCTCATCTGCACGGGATGTAGCCCTCGCTACAGCAGTCGTCAGTCCATATCCAAAATCTAAAATACTGGTGTCATTTTCAGCTTCAATCTGATAAGGGGTAAATCCTGCCTGATGCAGAACTTTCCAAAAACGGTTGCTTCTTCCTGAAAAATGATGCCCGTCGTCCGAGGATTTTAATCCCGGATTAATTCCGCAAAAAAGGACTGTCAGATCGGTTTTGATGATATCGGTTAACATAGCTTGAATTATTGAAAATGATTTCTATAAGAAGAGATTCTACAGGTTTTCTTTTACTAATTATTTATTAGGCTTACTTACATATTTATTGCCTTTTACAAAAAAACGCCATGGCAAGAATGCATCTTCCTGGGCATAGGCAACTCCTATACGAGGTCTGGCGGTAATCTCATCCGGCGTATACCGAATGTTGTGATCTTCAATCCATATCTCTTCTCCGGTTAAATCTTTGGTATTGAAAGAACGGTCAATTCCTAAAGCTTTCGCAGCAGAACCCGGGCCGGAAGAAATAGCAGCTTTAGAAACAGGCATATTCCTCCTGAGCTCCATGATTTCTGTACCTATTAAAGGCTCAACAGCCCGTACCAGTACGGCATGATGTTCGTCTTTAACAGAACTCACGATATTGAAGAGATGGTGAATGCCATAGCATAGATACACATAGGAAAGGCCGCCATCATTGTATAGAATTTCAGTTCTGTCGGTTCGTCGGCCGCCGTAAGCATGGGAAGCCTTATCCATTACCCCAAAATACGCTTCCGTTTCTACGATAATGCCTGCCGTAATATTTCCTTCGATCTCAGTAAAAAGCACTTTCCCCAAGAGATCTTTTGCCAGAAAAACGACATCCTGATTTTGATAATAAGAATATGGTAATTTCAAATCTTTATTGGTTATCATGAAATTTAAAGATAATCAAAAATTATATTTTTCCGACATAAAGTATCAAATGATATTGATCAGATAATTTTCCGTAACAGTTCAAGAGACTGTTCAATTTCCTGTTCATTAAGTGATGCAAATCCCAGTCTAAGGCCGTTGGGTATAAATATTTCATTATTATAAAACGAGCCGTCAGCAATTTTCAATCCCTTTTTTGCCGCAGATTGTGAAAGATCGGATAGGCTGATGGAAGTATCAAATACGGACCAAACGGCAAGGCCTCCTTCAGGAATTTTAAAATCAATCACATTACTGAATCTGCTATGAAGTATTTCACAAAACAGGTCCCTGCGCTGTCTGTATATTTTCAACGATTTTCGGAAATGCCTTTCCATTTCTCCATTATCAAACAAAGAAGAAAACGCTTCTTCCAGTAAGGAATCCCCCTGTTTATCGATCAGCTGCCTCAATGAAGATGAAGCTTCCACAAAACCAGGTTCAGCAATCATAAATCCTGTTCGGAGAGCAGGCGCAAAGGTTTTAGTAATAGACCCGATATAAATAACATTTCTGTTGTGGTCTATACTCGCTAACGGGATATAGGGTTTGTTGTCATAATGAAAATTGAAATCATAATCATCTTCAATGATTGCGAACCGATATTCTTTGGCCAGCTTCAGCAGTTTCAGTCTTCTTTCCATGCTCATCGTTACCGTAGTGGGAAAATGATGGCGCGGAATAATATAAACCGCTTTAATGGTCTGCTGCTGCAGGACTTCCTCAAGAACATCAATATCCATCCCATAATCATCTACCGGAATTCTTAAAAGAGAAGCCCCCGTATACCTGAAAATTTCATCAGCAGAGCGATAATTGGATACTCCAACAGCTATATGATCCGATGCTTTCAGTAAAAGCTGTGCGGCAAGATATATACCCATCTGACTGCCTTTGGTAATCAGAAGATTTTCAGGAGTAACTACTAAGCCCCTCGTATCCGCCAGATAACGGCACAAGGCATTACGAAGATGCTCCGAACCTTGCGGATATCCATATTTCAGGAAATTTTTCCCGTAAAACTTTTTAGAAATGCTTCGATATTCACGCATCAGCAGATCTATCGGTGTCAGCCTTACATCAGGAAATCCATCATCAATCGTTAAAACTGATTGCTGGAAATTCTCAGTTTCTTTCTTTCCTATAAAAGGATTATCCCATATAAATGATTCCTTTTGCAGATCCAAAACCCGGTTAGAAACATTTTTTTTATTTTTAGAAAGAGCAGGCAATTTTGACAATACAAATATGCCTTTACGTTCGATGGATTCAGCCCAGCCCTGGCTTACCAGTTCTTCATAAGCCAGTTTCACCGTATTCCGGTTGAGTCCGGTTAATTCCGAGAGTGCCCGCGTACTGGGCAATGCATCTCCAGCCTGTAACGTACCATCAGTAATCAGGCTGATAAAGCTATTGCACAGCTGAATATACAATGAAATATTGGATGCTCTGTTAAGCTGTATCAGTGTTTTGTAAGGTAACATTCCAGGTCAGATATTTTTTATTTTATCCTGTAATTTATGATAAAAAAATTATTAATAGATTAAAGCTCTATAAAAAACTGCTTCCAAACAAAGTAAGGAAACAGTGATAATTCAGATAAAAAATGATTATTCTAACCAGGAATTAATTGGGTGGTAATACCAATTCTATTCCAAGCGTTGATCGTTATGATGGCCAGAATCACCTGGGCCAGATACGTTTCTCCCAAAGCTTCCAGCGCTTCCTGGTACGTTTGATCTTTTACATGATTACTGATCAGAGTAACTTCCTCAGTTAAGGCTAATATCGTACGTTCTTCTTTGGTGAAAAAGGGAGTATCACGCCATGCGTTAAGGGCATAAATACGTTGTTCCGTTTCACCGGATTTTCGGGCTTCTTTTGTATGCATATCAATACAAAATGCACATCCGTTGATCTGTGAAGCTCTGATTTTTATCAAATCCTTATGTGTTGCTGTAAGGGGAGTACTTTCAATGAATTTTTCAAGACCCAGGATGGCTTTGTAGCCTGCCGGTTCTGCCTGATCAATTTTAATACGTGTTGCCATTTTATTATTATTTTATATTTGTTTTATCAGATGTAAATACTTTCTAAAAGAATGGGAGCATTATTTACCTTTAAAAAAATTGTCCAGGCTCCATTCATAATTGGGAATACGGGAAAGCAGGAAACTTGCAGCCGTTGCTGTAAAGACTCCAAAATTGATCGGTTTTTGTATCCCGACAAAAAGAGTCATAAATACAATAAATGTGAGCGTCAGTAATGAGCCCGCTATCGCAGCATATTTTGTTTTAAAACCTATGATTAAAAGGACGCCGATCACCAATTCACATACAGTAGCAATTCCGCCCATTACATTGACCATCGGTCTGTCTAAAAAAGGCATGAGCGTTGTCGTGTAACTAATGAAATTATCCCAATTTCCCCATTCTACATTTCCCGTACCTGCTGGTCCTAAAAGTCCTAATCTGTCTGAAACCGGTGTTAAAAATGTAATCCCTAATGCAAACCTTAACAGAAACTGTGGAATTTTAAATGAATCCTTCATAAATCTTGTATTTTATTGGCACAAAAGTAGGAACATTCTGAACCATGTTATAGATCCAGATTTGTCAAATTACATGGCCCAGCAAAATAATATGATTTAGTAGTATTTCAGATATTTTTAAAAGAAAAAAGAGCTATATTGATGTTCAACTATAGCTCTTTTTATATGGTAATGAGAATATTGTTATGGTCTTTATGCCGTCTTATCCTCCAGGTTTTTCTTATTACTTTTTAATGCCAATGGCTTTTAAAGCTGCATGTGTTAAATATATTTCTTCAAAAACAGTAAAGGACTCAATATCTTTAAATGTTGGAGACCTTAAGTCACTTTTATTAAAAGTCAGTTCAATAGAATCATCATAGTTGGCTACGATTCTTACCACAGAATATCCGTTATAATCAATCCTGAATTCTTCAAAAAAACATTTTTGTTCGGCCTTTTGATATATTTTGTGTTCTTCAGATCCAACCCCTTCATCATCTTTTCCATTGTTATGTTCAAGGGTTTTCCAAATCGTATAATTTTTGGGCATTTTCAGCACATTTCCTTTCGGATCTACAGGTACAAACATTCCAAGCGTTAGCGGTTTTTTAAGGAAATTAGCATAATTATTCATCAAGGCTAATGTTTGTAAATCAGCATATCCTTCGTGCGAATAATATTCAATCACAAAGGTTGTCATAGGAATCAGCTTGTGAGACGCTTCAGTCGGCATAACCAGTATTTTTTTTTGAGAAATAAATATAATATTTTTATTTCTTCTTCCAGCCTCTATTTACAGCTTTCCGATTATTCGTGGTAAACTGTTAATTAAACAACAGTACAGAGCTCTGAAGAATGAAATTTATTTTCAATATATTTTATGATTTCATAGTATTTTTTTCAACAAAAGAAAATAATATATTTGCAGATCACCATTGAAAATAAATACTTCAAGAAATTTTAAACTCTTGGGTATACCCATCAAATGTCAGATAACGAAATTACTTACCCCATTTATTCGCCGGCTTCAGTCATTGGGCTTTTCAGCAATGCATTAAAACTGCCTGCAACGGTAAATCTCATTTACCTGAAAGGAAAATATTCTTACGGCGGCGGTAAAGCCTATGGGAATTATTATTATGACTACCTGTATTCTGAAGGAGACAACACCAGCATAGGAGTTCGAATATCGTCTTTGATGCGAAGTACAATCATCAATAATGAAATTTACACCTTAAAAGGATTCATAGAAAAAAGTATAAAAAACTCAAGCATAGAACTTCGTTTTGTTGTTGATGAGATCATCCAGCAGGAAGAAAAAGCAATATCAGAAGAAGAACTGCTGCGTTATGAACTGATCCAGAAAAAGCTGGAAAAAGGATCGAAAGATCTGGAAACGGTGATCAGAGATAAAATCCTGAAAAATGAAGAAATAAGAATCGCCAATATTTATGGGCATAATGCCATTGTTCAGAAAGATTTTAAAGAAGGTCTGGATGTATCACAGGCTTTTTTTCATATTTCAGAATATACCTGCAATATCACGTCTTCTACTTCTATTCTGTCAAAATTAAGTGAGATCACTGCACTGGATTACGACATTATTGCCTTAGTAAGAGGAGGGGGCGACCGGCAAAGTCTCGAAGCGTTCAATGATCTGAAACTGTCCGAAACATTTATTGGTCTCAATACCGTTACTATTACCGCTATCGGCCATACGGTTGATGAAACATTATTAGATAAGCTTGCCGACAGAAGATTCTATCTACCTCATGATTATGGTGCCGGACTTCATTCCATTATCGAAAAACTTTCCCATGAAAAATCTAATTCCAGAGCTTTACTTATTGAAGAAGTGAAAAAAGATATGGTAAAGCAGTTTCTGGAACAGGTAACGACCTTGGAAAAGCAGCTGAAGAATAAGAATGACGAATTCACAGAAGCTCAAAAAGCATTTAAAGAACAGGCTGAAAATCAAAACAAAGCTTTTACAGACCAATTAAAACTCCGTAATGAAGAAGTGGAAAAATTAAAAAAAGACCTTTCCGAGAAACACGGGGAACAGCTGAAAATGCTTTCCGAACAGCTGGCAAAAAAGAACGATGAATTCCAGAAATTTCAGGAAGCATCCGCAAAGCAGGCTCAGGATGTACAGAAAAATTTCCAGGATCAGCAGAAGCTGCGTCAGGAAGAAATGGATAAATATAAAAAGGAAATCGCCTCTCTTCATGAGAAAAATATACAGTCTGCCGTGAATGAGAAAACAGCTACTTTAGATGCTAAGCTGGAAACCTATCAAAAGGAAAATACACTGCTTCAGCAAGAGCTGAATACTCATAAACCCAATTATACAAAGCAGATTATTTTTATCATTCTGGCTCTTATTGCAGGAATTATTATTGCTAAAATTCTATAAAAATCAAACATATGTGATTTAATTTAAAAGAACTATATTTACCAGTAAGCATTATTTCTTTAATTAAAAACTTAAACATATGTCATTTGTAACAGCAGAAGGAGCTAGAAAAGCTCAGTTATCCAAATCTGAAAGGCTACCGATTGCGAATGCAATGTTATCAGGTGCAGAAAATATTTCAAAATACAACAGTGGAGTATGCCACGATGTGGTAGGATACGCATTATACATGCTCGGTTCCGGAATAGCTCCCGATGATTTGGTTGAATTATACGGGCAAAAGTGGCTGAATAAATTCAATTACTCCGGAGGGCAAAAATGGAATGGATATTCTGTTATTCCAAAAGGAAAAGCGATAGGCTTTTATAGGCTTATTGATAAAACCTGGTTTCATTCAGCGATAAGTACGGGAAACGGAAATGAAATCCGTTCAGTAAATGGATTGGCATTGGGAACCGCATGGTCTGTACCTGTAGATTTAAAATGGGTATTGGGAAAAATAAATCCGGATGGAACATTCAATTATGACGGAACCAAAATAGAGGTGTACATCTCTTCTTTATAAGAACTAATTTCCATTACTTACAAAAGAAAAGCCGTTTCAATCAGTAATAAACGGCTTTATATATTTATATATTATAAGGATTAAAAATCCTCTGGAAAAATCCCTGAAGCATATTGCCATATTTCAAGAATGTCTTCTAAAGGAATCTCATACGGATCATAAAATGAATTGTCCGCAGCTACAGTAATCGAATATTCTTTTTTCCCTTTGAATCTTTTATAAGTAATACCATCGTTGGAAGTCACAAAAACATAGGTTTTCCCTTCTTTAAGCTCACTGATGCTTTCAATATATTTTCCGATAATAAAAGAGCCGTCTTTAAATGGCGGCATCGAATCTCCATCAGCAGGAAACGCCCTGAATTTCCCATTTTTAAGAAACGGAAAAGAAATTCTCTGCAACCCTTCAATGTATCCGGGATCACTGTACCCCGCCAAATATCCCATGGATGCTTTCTGGGAAACAATCTCAATGCTTTCATTTCCTGCCTGGTCTACTACAATCGGCAATACAATCCTGTTATCCGGAAGTTTCAGCATGTCTTCCAAAGGATATTTTGTAATGTCTACAGACAGTAAAAGATCAATACTGACATGAAAAAATTTGGACATTTTAATCAGTACGTCGATTGGGGGCCGGGATCTTCCGTTTTCATAGGAAATATATCGTGATCGGGTAATTTGTAAATGTTCGGCTATTTCACGTTGAGTTTTCCCCTGTTTACCTCTCAAAAGCCTTATATTATCTGAAAAAATTGACATTGTTAAAAATTAGAACGGTAAAAATACAAATACTTTAAAGATAACGCCAACTTTAGAGCTTATAAACTGATGCCTGGAAGCTGATAAAACCCCATAGATTCAGTAAATTTTGAAATCCTCTGCTTTTTATCTTCTAAAAAATTATCAAAGCTGGGAAAACCATTCTTTTTGAAATTCTCATTTAATAGTAAGAAAATCAATCAAATAACCGAAATAATTCACATAATGACATATTCATTAAATTGCGTTTATATTAATGAAATATTAAATTATAAAAATATTTTATTATTTTTTTCGAAAACATATTGATGTATTGTTATTATTCATATCTTAGTGATGTAATAATCATACAAATTTATATCATGAAAAATTTAAAAAAACTAAACAGAAACGAGATGAAAGCTATCTCTGGAAACGGATTATTTGATAATATCGGTGGCGTAGTAGGCGGCCTTGGTGGTGCTATCGGCGGTGCAATAGGAGGTGTAGGAGGAGTAATCGGCGGTGCTATTGGCGGCATTGGTGGAGTAGTTGGCGGTGTAGTAGGAGGCCTAGGTGGTGTTGTAAGTGGTACTCTATGTAACGTACAGTGCGTTATCAATGGAGTAGTACACATCCAGGTTCTTTCATGTGGATCCACTTGTTAAGATTAGTAATGAATTTATAAGGTATACCGCTCTGAAAAGAGCGGTTTTTTTTATGGGTTATTCCAATTTACAAATAAACATTTTTTTCAATTATAACCATAAAAAACTCCTGCAAAAATGCAGGAGGTAAAATTTAAAATATAACTAATTATTGATCTGCAGAGAGATTTTGACTTACTGATTAAGTAATCTGGTTTCAATAATCACAAAATAACCAACCCGGTCTTTTATTAGCCATTTTCCGTTTTGAACCACATAATAATCTTCATATTTTACATTATAATCAGTCAGAATATCTTTTCCATTAACTTCTCTTATCATTTTAATTTGAGTAAAAGATATTCCTGTAGCACTGTCACTCCCGATTTTTACAGTGTGCTGACCATTTAAAGTGAAATAGGTTTTTACTTCAGAAGCATGTCCATTGAAACTTATTTCCATATTTTCTTTTCCCGAAACATCGGCCACCAAAGCTCCGCCCATATAAACTTTGTAAGTAACATCTGCTGTAAAAAGATCCATTACCTCAGAGATTTTTTTTTCATCTCCTAGATAAGCATAATCATCAATTAAATTTCTTAAATCTTCTTTTGTTTTTAAAATTTCTAGTGTCATAATGAATTGTTTTTATTTTCTTGCTAACAAAATTATACTATATTTGCTTACAATTTATTAGTTGTTACCTAAAGGTTATTAACTAATTATTTAATAACTGCCACATGGAAAGAAATAATTTAATTGAAGTTAATAAAGAATTTACCGATGAATGTCATACGGTTTTAGACGCTGTTAGTGATGCATTGTATGCAATTGGCGGTAAGTGGAAACTGATGATTATCATTGCTATGGCTCGGGGAAACAACCGGTTCGGAGAACTTCAAAAAAATGTAAAAGGCATTTCTGCTAGAGTTTTATCAAGCGAATTAAAAGAACTAGAACTTAATGGTTTTATTATTAAAAAAGTTTCTGTTGGATATCCGGTGATGATTGAATACCAATTATTACCATACAGTCATACTTTAGAAGAACTTGTAGGAGCAATGACAAGATGGGGAATTCAGCACAGAGCAAAAATAAAAAGTGAAATGTCTGCAGACAGCCGACCATCATAAAATCAAAGATTATTAAGAGGTTTTCTTCTAGAAATGCATCTTAATAGTTTTATAAGCCGATTCTAAATTTTGATGTAAAATACTAACAATTAATTCTTTTTCAATTATGATAACATGTTCAATTTAACATAATATAAATTATAGGATAAAATATATTCTAAAGATTATCTACTTATCTTACCTAATGACAGCTTTTATAATCTTGTAAGCTTAAAAAATATTTTTCTTATATTTGAGCTAGAACAAATAAATATGAACCGCGCGAACTGTCTGCCTCCTCCGGCACCTTAATATTTTCAAATTGCTTTGAAGTATACTTATGTTGTTAATTTATTAACCACTCATATTGTTATACTTCAGATTCTGATAAAAAAATATTAATTCAAAATCTTTACAGTTCATTCTCAATGAAAAAATCATATTTATTATTACATCTAGCCGTGATACTGGCCGGCTTCACAGGCATATTCGGAAAACTAATCACTCTTAATGAAGGATTGCTGGTCTGGTATAGACTCTTATTTTCCTCAATCATATTATTTGTTATTCTAAAACTGCTGAGAATCCCCTATAACGTCTCCAGACAGGAAAAGATCCGTATAATGAAAGCTGGGCTGCTTATCACGATGCACTGGCTTTTTTTCTATGCCAGTATCAAATATTCCAATATTTCGATTGGTGTAGTCTGCTATTGTCTTACCAGTTTTTTTACTGCTGTATTCAAACCTTTAATCGACAGTGAGAAGTTTAAGATCTCAGAGCTCCTTCTTAGTACATTAACTTTATTGGGGATCAGTCTGATCTTTCATTTCGATGCCTCTTACCAGCTGGGAATTATTTTAGGGATTATATCTTCTGCTTTAGGAGCTCTTTACACGATCTACAATAATCGTCTGGTCAGGCATTTTGATACTAAGGTGATTAACTTCTACCAAATGATTAGCGGAACCTTATGTCTAGGAGCATTTTTGCCCGTTTACCTTGTTTTTTTTCCGTCTGATAGCATAATACCTGACTTAAAAGATGCAGCATATTTGGGCCTTTTAGCACTTTTTTGTACTGTAGGCTTATATGTGGCTTTTGCGGAAGTTTTGAAAAAAATTCCGGCATTTACCGTTAACTTAACTTTTAATCTGGAGCCTGTTTATGCAATCATTATGGCATTTTTATTCTTTAATGAAAGCAAAGAAGTTAATGGTGCATTTTACATAGGACTCTCATTTATAATTATTTCCGTTATCTTACAAACCTTTATTTCAATAAGGAAAATCTAACTGTTACACAGCCCTCATTATGATATATGAGGGCTTTATATTATGTTAAATTGTAGCAGTATTACTTTACGTCATCAGCTTCTGCTTCCAAATAGTAAATTATTTCAGCTTTGTCTTTTTTCAGATTTTAAATAATTTAATCCAACATAATCATCTGTGGAATTTGTATAATCTGTGGTAAAATATTTCTTAATGATAATATTTTTTCTTCAACCATAAGCTTAGCCTTACCAAAAGTATCAATACCGGAACTTCTATCAAAGGACCAATAACTCCTACAAATGCCTGAGGTGAATTAATCCCGAATACCCCTATTGCAACAGCAATTGCTAATTCAAAATTATTTCCAGTAGCAGTAAATGCAATAGATACATTTTTGTCGTAAGGAACTTGTAAAGACCTATTGATAAAAAAACTCACCAAAAACATCACAATAAAATAAATGACTAACGGTATTGCTACTTGTATAACATCCATCGGTAATTCTATTATTTTGTCACCCTTCAGGCTAAACATCAAAATAATGGTAAATAATAATGCATATAAAGTAACCGGGGATATTTTTGGGATAAATTTTGTGTTGTACCATTCTGTTCCTTTTGATTTTACGAGAAAATAGCGGCTTAAGAAACCAGCAAGAAAAGGAATTCCCAGATAGATCAATACACTTTCTGTGACATCTTTCATCGATACCGTAACATTGAAATTGGCAATTCCCAATTGCCGTGGCAATACATTAATAAATATCCAGACAAAAAAACTGTACGTAAATACCTGAAAAATACTATTTAAAGCAACCAATAAAGCGGCATATTCCCTACTCCCTTTTGCGAGGTCATTCCAGACAATTACCATGGCAATGCATCTTGCAAGACCAATGAGGATCAAACCGATCATATAATCAGGTTCATTTTTCAGAAATAATAATGCCAGTATAAACATGAGAACAGGACCAATAATCCAATTCAGGATCAGTGAAATGCTGATTACTTTTTTGTCTTTAAATGCTATGGGAAGTAATGAATAATCAACCTTTGCCAGTGGCGGATACATCATCACTATTAATCCTATGGCCAGCGGAATATTGGTAGTCCCTACTGATAAGGCATTAATGACTTTTGAAATGTCAGGAAATACATATCCTAATCCTATCCCCACAGCCATGGCAAGAAATATCCACAAAGTAAGATATCGATCTAAAAATTTCAATTTTGGCTCCATTATTTGGTGTTAATCTGTGAAAAAACATATCTTATTTCTGCACCTATCTGCAGACTTGTCTCTTGGTATACTTGATCCTGTTCAATGGTACCATCAGAGATTTTCGGGTCTTCAAAAGGAAGGGAAATTCGAAGATCAGCACCGGCAATAAACGGGCATCCGCTATCAGCTTCCGAACAGGTCATTACTGCTATAAATCCGTTTGCGGGATTGAACTCATCGTCATACTTTTTAGAAAAAGCGATTACAGGATGTGAGTTTTTATTATACTTAATAGCATACATAGGATTCTCGGTATCGGCTATTTTCTGAATTCTAAATCCCTGTTCAGAAAGCGTTTCTATAACTTTAGGATACACAGCTGTACCTTCTGTACCTCCTGAATAACAGGCAATTTCACGAATGTTATAATAAAAACTCATCGCTTGTGCCCAAACCTGTGTCAGATGGCTTCTTCTGGAATTATGGGTACATATGAAATTAAGATGGACCGCTTTTCCGATTTGGATTCGTTCCCGAATGCTATCTGCTAAAGGGCGCAGCATTGATTTTCTTTCTGCACTTATTTCATAATTCTTTAAGGATTCTATTGTTTGTAATAGTTTCAAATTCATAGGCTTTATATATTAGGCATGACAATCGATTGGTTAGCAGCATCCTGATCCCGGAGCACAGTTTGAAGTTGAAGAAGAATTCGAATTTTCAACATTAACCTTTGCTGCAGGAATCCCACACGCTTCCTGGGCCAGACAGGCAGTCGTTTTATTAAGGAGTATAAAGTTTTTTCCATTAAAATCTAAATCATATCTTCCAATGGTAGTATTCTGAAACTCAACTTCAATTTCATTATCTTCAATTCCTAGTTTTTCTTCTGATAGCTTAATGATATTGAGAAGTTTAGTCGGTTTTAACCGATGCTCAAAGTCATCAGCATTCCATAGCTGGAAGTTAACTGCTTTTTCATTCCGGACTGTTCCGCCACAATCTATAAACTCTTTTGTTACTGTACCGACTTCTGTTACATGAAAATGCTCAGGGACGAAAGTTCCGTTTTCCAATTGAAATTCTACATTCTCTAATGTGGTCAGAATTTCTTTAATTTCAGATAATTTCATAAGTTTTTATTTATTATTCAATCGTAATATTGCGATAATTAAGAGCAAAAAAAATGCTTAACAGCACTTTTGGTGGGTCACTGTAGTGATGATTCTTGAAAAATAAGTATTCACCATTTCAAAAGTCTTTTCATTAATACAGTAACAAATAGCAGTTCCTTCAATGTTTCCTTTGATCAGTCCGGCATTTTTTAATTCTTTTAAATGCTGGGAAACCGTAGCTTGTGCCAATGGAAGCTCATTCACGATATCTCCGCAAATACAGGTATTTACTTTTAGCAAATATTCAATAATCGCTATTCTGGCCGGATGCCCCAACGCTTTAGCAATCGCTGCCATTTGGTTTTGCTCATCAGTGAAATGTTCTGTTTTTGTAGTGCCCATCTTCTAATTATATATCGCAATATTACGATATAACATATTGTTGACCAAATTTTATCTTCTATTCTTTTAATTTTTTTATAAAATATTTGCGTAGTCAAATAACTTCATTTAAATTTGTAGTCAAATAACTACACTATGAATTTAAGAAGAGATGTTTTTCAGGCTATTGCCGACCCTACCAGAAGATCAATCCTGATGCTGGTGGCCACACAATCTATGACGGCCGGTGCTATCGCTTCCAATTTCGACACTGCTAGACCTACCGTTTCCAGGCATCTTCAGATTCTTACAGAATGTGAATTATTGAGCCAGGAACAAAACGGACGTGAAATGATTTACCATCTTAACCCAAACAAAATGAAGGAAATTGCTAATTTTATAGAGCCATTCCGCAAAATGTGGGACGATCGGTTCAATACTCTGGAAAGTGTAATGAAAAATTATAAAGCATAATATTTTGTAAGACCTGGAGTTTTAAATTTAAGTTGTTTATCAACAAAACCTCCATCTTCTAAATACTAAATACTAAAAACAAAACACCAAAATATTAAACACCCACACAAAATGGAACTCAAAACTAAAATCCACGCGGAAGATAACAAACAGGAAATCCTGATCACCAGAGAGTTTGATCTTCCGGTAGAACTCCTTTTCAAAGCATATACAGAGTCCGATATTGTAGAACAATGGATGGGAACTAAAGTCTTGAAACTTGAAAATAAACCGCATGGCGGCTACCAGTTTGAAACTTCAAATCCTAAAGGTGAAGTTGTTTTCCGGGCCAATGGAACCATCCATGAATTTCTCCCGGATCACAAAATAACCCGGACTTTCCAGATGGAAAATACCCCTTTTCCCGTTCAACTGGAATTTTTAACTTTTGAAAAAATCACTGATAACACCAGTAAAATAACCATTCATACGATCTATCAATCAGTAGATTACCGGGATAAAATCCTGAAACTTCCTTTTGCCCAAGGATTGAATATGGCTCATAATCGCCTGCAGGAAATTGGGAATACATTGAAATAACAGTCTATCTTTTAACACCAATAATTATGAATCCAAAAGCAGATTTCTTTTTCGATCAGGCCAAACAATGGCAGCAGGAGTTTGAAAAATTAAGATCCATTGCACTGGACACCGGACTTGAGGAGGAAGTAAAATGGGGATGTCCGTGTTACACCTATCATGGGAAAAATATTTTTTTAATCCACGGATTTAAAGAATACTGCGCTCTACTTTTTTTTAAAGGAGCATTGCTGAATGATGCTGAAAAAATACTGATTCAACAGTCTGAAAATGTGCAGGCTTCCCGACAGATTCGCTTCACTAGTCTTCAGGAAATTACTGATCTGGAAAAAGCAATAAAAACGTATATGTATGAAGCCGTTGAAGTGGAAAAAGCCGGATTAAAAGTAGTATTAAAAGAAACAAAAGAATTCGAAATGCCTGAAGAATTTCAACATCAACTAGATGAAAATATTGAATTAAAAACAGCTTTCGAAGCACTAACTCCCGGAAGACAAAGGGCTTACCTACTCTACTTTTCAGCGGCAAAACAATCTAAGACCCGCGAGTCGAGGATTGAAAAATACATTCCACAAATCCTTCGTGGAAAAGGAATTAACGATTAACCATATACTTCCAATCATGAAAACACACACTCAATTCCGAAAAAGAAACACTATTATTTACTGGTTTTTCACAGCATGGCTATCATTAGGAATGTTCTCAACAGCAGCTGTACAACTCCTGAAAAATAAAGATGAAGTAGAAAACTTTACCCATCTGGGATATCCACTGTATCTTATGACTCTTATTGGAATATGGAAAATATTGGGTGTGATTGCAATACTCATCCCCAAAAGACCCTTATTAAAAGAATGGGCATATGCCGGATTTTTCTTTGTAATGTCCGGAGCTATTATTTCCCATATCGCGTCAGACCACAATTTTAGTAAAATATTTGCATCGTTGCTCCTTCTTGTTCTTACCATCATATCATGGTATTTCAGACCGGCAGAAAGAAAAATGATTTAATATATTTGAATACAGATTTAAAATACACCAAAACTAATCTTATGAAAAACAATAAAAAATTATCTACCGAACAAGCCCAGGATTTATTAAAAATATTAAAAGCGCGTTTTGAGAAAAATATAAAACGACATAAAGATCTTGACTGGAAAAAAATTCAGGCAAAATTAGAAGCTTCACCCGAAAAGCTCTGGTCTTTGAATGAGATGGAACAAACGGAAGGTGAACCAGACGTGACAGGTTACGATAAAAAAACTGACGAATATATATTCACCGATTGTTCTACTGAAAGTCCGAAACGCAGAAGTCTCTGTTATGATAAGCAAGCCTGGGATTCCAGAAAAGCAAACAAGCCAGAAAGTAACGTGATTGATAGAGCGACAGAAATGGGAATTGAATTATTAACAGAAGAACAATACCGGAAACTCCAAGAAATAGGAAAATTTGATTTGAAAACTTCCAGCTGGGTACAGACTCCCCAAAATATCAGAAATCTTGGAGGTGCGATTTTTTGTGACCGTCGTTACGATATGGTTTTCATGTATCACAACGGAGCAGATTCTTATTATGCAGCGAGAGGTTTCAGAGGAATGTTAAAAGTTTAATTCTTTCAGTTTATAGCTTCACTAAATCTTGTACATTGAGAAAACTCTCTTTTTAAAATCTGCAAGATCAGCTTGATTAGCGAGAGCAAAAATAAATTACCGAAATTTTATTCTTTAAGATTTTCACGCTGATTTTGCAAATTGAGCAGATTCTTTTTTCGATCTGCGCAAATAAAAAAATTACATCCAATTTCATGTTTTCTGAATCGCTCGCAGATTTTGCAGATTGATCAGATTTACTATCTTATTTTCGTCTTGTTTCTACCGCCTTTATTTTTCGCTGTACGGGAAAAGATACAGAAATATTTTTTTTAAGCGATTCTCAGAGATTAGAAAATCATTAAATCTTTCTCCTTTATATTCAGTCACTTACGCTTATAAATTATTTAAAACCAAAAAATAGTTTTTAATTTATAGATAATTTGCTTTCATATACAAATACTATTATTAATTTAGCCTTAACGAAATTGAATTTAACATAATAATAGTGGGTATGAAAAAATTGATCGTATTGGGTTCATTATCTGTATTTTTAATGAATTGTAATAAAAAAACAGAAACTCCAGCTCCTAAAGCTGAGACAGATTCTGTAGCGACCGTTGAAAAGGTAGTAGATACGCTAGGTTCGAAATCATTCTGTTACATGGGAGTAACCGGAAAAGATACTGTTTTTGCATCTATTGATGATAATCTGGGAACGGTAACCGGAAAATTATTCTACAAAAACAGCGAAAAAGACAGCTCAAAAGGTGACGTAACTGGTTTTAAATCAGGAGATACCTTAAAATTGACCTATGAATTTGCCGCAGAAGGATCAAAAAGCAAAAGCGATATCTTCTTCATTCAAAAAGGTAATACATTGGTTGAGGGAATTGGCGACCATAAAGAAGAAGGTGGACAGTCAAAATATGCTGATGAGAAAAAAATAAATTATGTCAACGGACAAAAATTGACTTCCGCAGATTGTACTCTTGTGAACAAAGCTTTAAAATAAAATTCGCTAAACATATAATTCCCTGAAAAATGAAATACTTGCATGGTATTTGCTATTAAAGAGTTTCGCACACTTAACAACAAATTATTAATAACTAACTATGCAGCGTTTACAATTAAAACCATTTTCAAAAACTGAACTTATTGAAGGACTGAAGAAAACATTTCCTCAATATAAAATCCAGACAAACTTTGGATCATTACAAGTCCGCACCAGTGGTTTTACTCTGACGGGAAATGTGAAAATAAATGCACATCCGGAAACCGGAAAAATAACTACACAAACTCAATTGGATTCTGGTTTTTTTCTTATTCTGTACTTCCCTATTGGGATTTATGTAATGATGAAGAAAGAAAAAATAAGAAAACTTGAAAATGAAGTTGTTGAGGGAATAAAAAAGATACTCAATCAAGAGAACTAGGAATTCTTGTTTAATAAAAAAAGAAAAAAACAGCCTGATCAGGCTGTTTTTTATTTATGATAATTTACTGTTAATCATTTCATTAAAACTGTCTACTGCTTCATCACTGGTATTCCAGGAAGTAATAAGACGGATTGCAGAATATTTTTCGTCGATTTTTTTCCAAACATAAAATTCAAACTTTTCAGATAAAATTTCAATCATTTCATTGCTGATTACCGGAAAAATCTGGTTGGTATAGGTATCCGAAAGAAACTGTACTCCCCTTTCCGCCATAGCATTTTTCATTTTCATGGCCTGTTGGTTAGCATGTTTTGCCAGATCAAAATACAGATCATTCTTCATCAACTCCAAAAACTGGATTCCCAGAAGTCTTCCTTTTGCTAATAATGCACCTTTCTGTTTGATATTAAAACCAAAATCTTCCTGAATAGCAGGATTATTAATGACAATCGCCTCTCCTATCAATGCCCCGTTTTTGGTTCCTCCTAAATAAAAAATATCTGTTAATTCGGCTACTTTTTCAATAGTAAGATCACTTATTTCTGCAGTCAGTCCATGCCCAAGTCTTGCTCCATCCATAAAAAGATAGAGTTTATGTTCTTTACAGAAGGCAGAAAGTTCCTCCAATTCTTTAGCCTGATAAATGGTTCCCAGTTCCGTAGAATTAGAGATATACACTAATTTAGGCATCACCTGATGGGGTACATTGGAATGGTTTTTCAGGATAGGAATAATATCCGAAGGACTTATTTTTCCGTCTTGGGTTTCAATACCCAGAACTTTATGTCCTGTTGCTTCGATAGCTCCCGCTTCATTGTTCAAAATATGCCCCGTGGAAGCGGAAATCACACATTGATAAGGTTTTAACAAGGAAGAAATTACAATTAAATTAGCCTGAGTTCCTCCGGAAACAAAATAGATTTCTGAAGCTGGACTTTTAATTCTTTCCTTAATTAATTCTTTAGCCTGTAAAGAATACTGATCTTCGCCATAACCTGCCTGTTGGTCCGTATTATTCAACAAAAGTGATTGTAAAATATTGGGGTGGCAGCCCTCTGAATAGTCGTTTTTAAATGAAAATTTCATACTGTAAAATTAAAAAAAGTTAAAATAACAAGAGCAAAATTTTAATAATATTTTGTTAGATTTGTAGTGAAAATCATCTAACATTTTGAGAACAACATTAACAGAAGAAAATTATCTGAAGGCTTTGTTTCATTTAGTTGACCATGAAGGGAAAGTGACGATTAACGAACTTAGCAAATTTTTAAATGTAAAAATGCCGAGCGTCAATAATATGATGAAAAAATTCGCGGATAAGAACTGGGTCATTTACGAAACCTATAAACCACTGATTGTCACAGAAAAAGGAAAGCAGGAAGCCGCTTTAGTCGTACGCAAGCACAGACTGACTGAAATGTTTTTGGTGAAAACCATGAATTTTGGATGGGAAAATGTGCATGAAATTGCTGAACAGCTGGAACATGTACATTCACAACTGTTTTTTGATAAAATGGATGAAATTCTGGATTATCCAAAATTTGACCCCCATGGCGAGCCTATTCCGGATAAAGACGGAAACATTATTGCCCAGGATCTGCAAAAATTGAGTAACTGCGAAGACGGAGAAACCGTAGTTTTTGCTTCAGTAACCCTTTCTGATGACAGCTTTTTAAGCTATCTCACTGAGAGAAATCTTCTCCTGAATACTAAGATAAAAGTGATTAAAACAGAAAGTTTCGATAAATCGATGACCATAGAAATCGGTGACAAAAGAGAAATTATCAGTAAAAAAGCCACTGAAAAGATATTGGTAAAGAAATAAGAGATTTCTTTACCAATACAATTATTTTGAAAGTATTTCCAACATTGCTTCAATTTCGTCAGAAGTATTGAAATAATGTGGGAAAAAACGAATGACACCGTCTACATTTTTATGGGTAAAGTCAATTAAAGCTCCGTTTTTCGGGCTTACTGAAAAGTATACATTATGCTCTTTTAATACTTTCTGAATGCTTTCAATATGACCATCCTGAGTGCAAAACGTAATAATACTGTTCAAATTATTTCCTTCATCCAATACTCTGAAACCTCTATTCTGAAGTTCATTGCGTAATTTTCCCGATAATTTTTGGTTGTAATTTTCAATTGTTGATAATCCGATATTGTTGGCATATTTCACGGCTTCGGTAAGCCCAAGCAATGCTGCATATGAATTTTCCCAAAGCTCAAATCTTTTCGCTGTTTTGATCAATTCATATTCATTAAATCCTGTCCAGACCGCACCGCTCATATCTAAAAATAAAGGCGCAAGGTTTTGAGCGATTGCCCTGTCAGATACATATAAAAATCCGGTTCCACGGGGTCCACGTAAAAATTTTCTCCCTGTAGCCGTAAGAAAATCACAGCCTATTTTCTCAACGTCTACAACCATCTGACCAACCGACTGACAGGCATCAACAAGGTAAAGAATATTATACTTACGGCAGATTTTCCCAACTCCTTCCACATTTTGAATCAATCCTGAATTGGTGGGAATATGGGTAACCGCAACTAATTTTGGATTCCGTTTTTGAATGATATTCTCCAGATCTTCTAAGTCGAGTTCATGGTCAGCAAGATTTTTAAGCCTGATAATCTCTATATTATATTTTTTCTGCAGCGAAATAAAAGCAATCTGATTGGAAACATAATCATCATTCGTCG
This sequence comes from Chryseobacterium soli, assembly GCF_000737705.1. Taxonomy (GTDB): domain Bacteria; phylum Bacteroidota; class Bacteroidia; order Flavobacteriales; family Weeksellaceae; genus Chryseobacterium; species Chryseobacterium soli. Next base: position 185,225 of record NZ_JPRH01000004.1, read on the forward strand.
TGATGATACAATCTCCTTCTGTAAAGGAAATACTTGATAAAGCCTTTACGTAAGCATCAGTAGCACTTGATGTGAAGGCCATATTTGAAGCTTTAGCATTAATTAATTTTGCCGTTTCTTCATAAAACCCGCTGATTAATTCAGCATTACGATTCGCTGTTTCATAGCCACCATACATCTCTTCCTGATGTAAATAATCGGTCATCGTTTTTACTACAACTTCCGGCATCAGCGATGAACCGGCACTGTTTAAAAATATTTTATCTGATAATCCTTTAGTATCCTTTCTTATTGAATGTATGTCCATCTTATATCTGTTTTCTTTTGTAAATGTAAGTTTCATCAGTAAAATTGACAATAATTTTACTGGTATATAGGTGACAATTTTACACAAAAAATCCCGAAATGCATATAACGGGATTATGTATTTTTAAAATATTGAAATTAATCAAGAACACTCCAGCCTCTCTTTGGATTGCTGTTGGAGGATACTTCCTGCTCATTAACAATAATGTTTTCTTTTCTCTGACCGATATAATCAAGCTCGCTTAATTTGGAGAAAATAGTTTCTAAACTCTTCAGCATCTGACTGATATACAAAAGAGGTTCTCCACAATTATGATGATCATAGTTGGTTTCTGCAACAATAGAAAGTTGATTCAACAGTGTATGAGGTGCTATTTCACTCCATTCTAAACTGTAATTCAGCATTTCTTCCAATTCTGCTGGTACGAGAACCTGCGTGGAATTATAAAGATGAAGCGCTAATTTCGCAAAAGAATCAATTAAAAATACCGGCGGCTGCCAAGGGATAATATTTCTGAACTGGAAATACATATCACCAAAGGTATTGACCATCGTGGTACACAGAAACTTAACGTTTTGCGCTAATGCTGTATTTTGATTTTTATGGGATGCTTTCTGAATGATTTTAAAGGCATACTGCTGTAAATTACCAATCGCTTTTGCATAGCTGTTGTAATAATCCAGCAACGCAGGATGGCTCTGAATAGAGGTACAAGGCGGAATAAAATTAGAATCTACCTGGGCAATATTACCTTTTAAGTCTACTTTACCAATAATCAGATAATTTCCTCCTGAATAACTGCTGTTCAAAGAAGTTACGGGAAGCAACTCGATATGATGGTTAGGTTGTGCACTGGGATGACGTGGCGGAATTTCCTCCGGATCAATATCCCCGAAAGGTACTTTATCAAAAGGATTTACAGAAATTAGAATATAATATTCTCCGTCTGCCTGCTCTTCATTCATAGACCTGGCTAATGATTTTACACTGACTCTCCTATCGTTAAGTTCGATTCGGTACCCTGCCATAGTAACAGCGGTACAGTGCTTTATAACCAATTGAACATCATTGGTAGCCGTATTGTGAACATCAAAAATAGTTCTGTCTGTAAACTCATTGGATATAGGCAAAAGCCCATAATTGTATGTCGTGATTCCAAGTGAATTGGAATCTCTTATGGTATCAATTAAGAAATTATCCTGATCATTAAGGTGTCTCTGGGAAACTTTCATCCCATCCACCCAATTAATTGCAAAATGTTTAATAGGCTGTATCATAGTAATACTTTTAAAATTTCGTGTGATTATGCTTTTCTTTTAATTCCTTCTTCTTCATGCTGGATCACTCTTTTACAGATCACCACTTCATTTTCGGAAATACTGTTGGTGGAAATATCCTGATCAAAATCAATATATTTTCTGAAGCTGAAAAAGGACTTTTTTGTATAGAAAATCCAGTAATATGGCTCTTTTTCCTCATCTGTAAGATGAATGATCGAATTAGGATTTTTGTGATTGTAATCATCAACAACCCTATAAAACCAGTCTCCAAAAGTAACTCCCGTTGGTAATGTTTTCGCTTTAATCCTGAATCTGTTGGCATCTTCCAGTTTTTTGCTTAATTCAACATTAAGTACCAGCAAACGGTCAAAATCAACACCTTCAAAGTCCGGCAGCCTTTGATCAGGCGAATATTTCCATGTTTTATAGATATCAAATGGAATACTGATAAGCTGGATATAACAGTAGTAAAATACCATCGGAACAAAGAAAATAAGTATACTTGTTGCTGCCATTACCGCATATCCCATTCCGTTACTCATCCAATTGAAGATCAGTGTGAAAAGAAACCCTCCAAAAACAACACAGGTCAGCGTGAGTATCGATTCAAACAAGATATTCATTGCTAAAGAATCAATATGTTTCTTGAAATATCTATGAAGCAGATTAACATGGATAATCCCAAAAATCAGGTAAATAATCTGTGCGATAAGGTACCAATAGGGATTAAACAAATTCCCTGCAAACCCGAAAAATCCAGGCAGTGCAAGACATAAACTGCATAGAAGAACGTATACAATGATGACTTTAATTTTAATCGCAGGTTTGTTTCGTCTGATTATCCCAAGGATAAACATCATAATCACAGCGATTAAAGGCATTAAAATATATCTGAGAAAGATACCTTTTACTGAAGAAATTTCCATCTGTTTCTTTTCAAAATTAAAATTGGTTGGTGATTGTAAATATAATAAAATAATCTACAGAAAAGTAGAGTATCCAAGACGGTTTGCATTTCTTCCGTCATCTTCAAGACTAAATGAGTACTCTTTCTTATCGGTAACAAAATTTTCCACGATATCCACGGTTACAGGAAGAAAATAATCATATAAAGCCTGAAGCACTTTTCTGAATGGACTTCCGTCAATATATTTTGTCATTTCTCCATAAGGAATCGGACCTATATTCACTACCCAGTTGCGTTGTCCGTCCATATGTCTTCCACTAGGAATATAGGTAACGCCCAAGGTAGAATTTCCCAATAACATAGAATCGTCATTTTTCTCTATTCTGTCGATTACATTCGGAGTGAAAGTCACTTCTACAGGCATCTGTAAAAAAGCAGTCATGCATCTTTCAAACCATTTTTTGTCGCCTCTTATCTGATGAAAGAATGGCAAAATATAAATAAAAATATATGCATGCTGTTTGTCCAGCATCCTTACCAAAGGCCAGAGTTCACTTACCGTTTCCAGTAAACTATCCGTGTCACTGGTAATTTCAAAATCAAATTCTTTAAGGAGAGAGCTTATTTCCGTGAAAAATATTTCCAATTCAAAAGGCTGGAAAAATTTTCGGGCATCCTCTTCTACCCTTTTCTGTTTCCGGATCTCTCTTACTACCGTATCCACATTTTTTCTTGAAGCACCCAGTGAAGGCGGATGAAAAAGTCCTTCAGGAAGATAATCATAGATTCCCTCCCTATAGGTTTCTATCGTGAAAACTTCTTCATCAAACCCCAGGTAACTGCTCGAAATACTTTTGATATCCTTTAAATAGGCACGATCATTAATGCCGAGCCTTTCTATAAAAATATTACTTACCGCTCTCTGGTATTTCAAAAGATTAACGGCTACCGCTTCAGCTTTAAAATCCGTCTGAAGCTTATTGTAATGCATATCTACAATATTGTTCTCATACATAGTGTTTCCGTGATTATGACTTGTAAAGATAATATATCTCGTAAGGAAGAAAAATATTTTGGCTATTAATTTTACTTAAAAATGCTAATTAATTGAATTCGCAAAGAATAAAATGCAATCAGAGCAATAAATGTATAAAAAAACTGAATAAAAAGCACCAATTTGAGAGGGAATGTAAGAATTACAATAAAGCAGATCTCCAAAAACGATGTCGTCAATCAAGCTGTTTATCTTTTAATTAATATCAGATTAGAAAATGCAATATAAAATTCTGCTGTGAGGTTAAGTCTTATTTAGATTAAATTTTATTAACACATATAAACGAAATAAATTATCCAAATCCTAACATGAGTTAGAAAAGCGAGCCGTATCTTTGTGCTTTGAAAATGTTATTTAAAATGAAAAGTATTTATTCTAAAATTCTGATTTTAGCATTCATCTCCTCTTCACTGTATTCTTATGCATGGGGATTGACCGGGCACAGAATTATTGCAGAAATCGCAGAAAATCATCTTTCCGGAAGAGCAAGGAGAGAAATCAGAAAAATAATGGGCCAGGAACGTCTTGCCTATTGGGCAAACTGGCCAGACTTCATTAAATCTGATACCACAGGAGCATGGAAACAGGCTTCATCATGGCATTATGTAAATATTGATCCACAGGTTGATTTTAAAGCTTTTGAACAGAATCTTAAAGCTCAGGCAGGTCCAAGTCTTTATACACAGGCAAAAACATTATCCAGCCAGATTAAAGACAAAAATACTTCTGAAAAAGACAGAAAAATTGCATTGATCTTCTTGATTCACATCATGGGAGATTTGGCTCAGCCACTGCATGTAGGAAGAGCTGATGATTTAGGAGGAAACAAAATTAATGTAACCTATTTCGGAGAAAAAACAAATTTACACTCTGTATGGGATGGAAAATTAGTGGATTCTCAAAAATACAGCTATACAGAATACTCTAGATTGCTGGATATTAAATCTAAAGATGAAGTAAAGCAGATCCAATCCGGAACTCTGGAAGACTGGTTATATGATTCTCATAAGATCGCAAATAAAATCTACGCACAAACGCCGAATGATTCAAAATTGTCTTATGACTACCAGTATAAATTTAATGATACTATGGAAAGACAGCTTTTATATGGTGGATTGAGATTGGCAAAAATGCTTAATGAATTGTTTTAGTTGATAATTGAAGGTAACATTTAAAAAAACATCTTTTTATCTTTTATCTTCATACAAATAAAATAATTCTTAATATAATATATTGGCGAAACTTCGGTTTCGCTTTTTTTCTGTATTCTTTTTCCAAGATCATAAATACAGTAAAGATAGCCTTAGATTCTACTGTATCATTTATTCATTAAATTATTGATAAACAAACATTTAATATCATTTAAAATAATAAAAATCAGCATAGCTCATCTCTATTATATATCTCTTCAATGGTGTAAAAGTTGCTTTAATAAGGCAGAATAAAAGAAGCAAAAAGAAATGCACAATGCATTAATTTAAAAAATAATTAAAGTACGTGTAACCTTTTTACCCTTTCAGGCGTATAATATTATAGTAACTCTATTTTGAGGAATAATAAATGAGACAATTAAAAATCACTAAGCAGGTTACCAACAGGGAAACTGCTTCATTAGACAAGTACTTGCAGGAAATTGGTAAAGTGGAACTGATCACTGCGGACGAAGAAGTAGATTTGGCACAGAGAATCCGTGCGGGCGACAGAGCTGCACTGGAAAAATTAATCAAGGCCAACCTTCGTTTCGTAGTTTCCGTATCTAAACAATACCAAAATCAAGGTCTTTCTTTACCCGATTTAATCAATGAAGGTAACTTAGGACTAATGAAAGCAGCCAAAAGGTATGATGAAACTAGAGGTTTCAAATTTATCTCTTATGCGGTTTGGTGGATTCGTCAGTCAATTTTACAGGCTTTGGCAGAACAGTCAAGAATTGTAAGATTGCCATTGAATAAAATTGGTTCCATCAACAAGATCAATAAAGCATACGCTCACCTTGAACAGGAAAATGAAAGACCTCCTTCTCCGGAAGAATTGGCTGAAGTTCTTGATATGAGTGAGGAAGATATCAAAGAATCTATGAAAAACTCCGGTAGACACTTGTCTATGGATGCACCTCTTGTAGAAGGTGAAGATTCTAATCTTTATGATGTATTGCGTTCAGGAGAATCTCCTAGTCCGGATAAAGATCTGATGCTTGAATCTCTTCAGATTGAAATTGAAAGAGCATTGAATACTTTGACTCCAAGAGAGGCTGACTTGGTAAGATTATACTTCGGATTGAACGGAAAACATCCAATGACTTTAGAAGAAATTGGAGAGACTTTCGATCTTACAAGAGAAAGAGTCCGTCAGATCAAAGAAAAAGCAATTAAGAGACTAAAACATAATACCAGAAGCAAGATCCTGAAATCTTACTTAGGTAAATAAATTTTAGCGTAAAAACAATGTATGCGGAGTCTGTTTTCAGGCTCCGTTTTTTTATTTTTGTATGATGGAAATCTATTTTATTTTTGCAGGAATGTTCTGTGTTTTTATTTTTGGAAACTTGGGAATTCATCTTTATTATAAGAAAATGCACAAAAAACTTATTGAATCTCTACAAGGTAAAAACTACACTTTATGTAAAAATGTAGATATGGAAATGGATTCTTCCGGGAAATTAGCATTTAGTTATCAACGTAATAAGGCCAACATTATAATTTTAGATAATGAAATTTTTATTTTGCTTTTTAATAAACCGTTGAAGCAAGCCCAGCCTATTTTACAAATAAGTAACAGTAATGAAACATTTCCTTTTATCTCAAAAAAAATTTCTTTTGATTCAAAATTCAGAGTAAATGGAAAACTTAGAATACAGGGTACTTTCGGACAGGGAATAACAAGTGGAAAGTATAAGATATTTTTAGATTTTAATACAATAGATTTTGATTTAGAATACTATTTACATCATTCAAGGTAACAATTTTCACATGATCTTCAACTCATTGAAATAAAAATTATCTACACTTTTGTCATTCAGAACGAAGCACAGCGGAGTGAAGAATCTCTACGATGAATTATTAATTAGCCATTAAGATTTTATTTAAAATATTAAGATTATTAAGAGATTTCTCCTATCGTCGAAATGATAATATAAGCTGAAAAAAAATAAATAATGAATTACACTACACAATGGCTTACCGATACTAGCAGAACTGAAGAACTGGTTGATTTTTTTATAACCCATAAAACAGATTCTTATATCTCACACGGTGAAATCATCTCCGGGAGAGCTTTGGATTCACAGCACTGGAATCCTGATCTTAAAGCCATATTAACGGCACAATTTAATTCCGGTTTTACTGCTGATCAGAATTCAAAACTAAATATTCTGGTTGCTGAAAATGAAGAAGGAAAGATTATAGGAATACTGGTTTTCAATATCATTACCGGATTCAAAAATTATGCAGTACTGGAAGATATGCTGCTGGATCAATCCGTTAGAGGACAATCACTCGGCAGTACTTTACTGGAAAAAGCTGTAGAAGAATCCAAAAATTGGAATATCAGCTTTATGATGCTGGAAAGCGGAATTAATAATACCGGTGCGCATCACTTTTTCAATAAGTACGGATTTAAAAAAGTCTCTGAAAATTATATTTTAACGCTTTAAAAAATCCTGATGAACAGCATTTCAATAATCGGAGCGGGAATCGGCGGACTTAGTCTTGCCAATATCCTGAAACAGCAAACACTGGATTTCTCTATCTATGAATCTGCCCCGGAAATTAAACCTGTAGGTGCCGGAATCATAATGGCTATCAATGCGATGCAGATATTTGATAAGCTGGGATTAAAAGAAAAAATTGAGCGTGCAGGAAATAAAATTCATGGGATTACCATTACAGATGAATCTTTAAAAAGTATTTCGAAGACCAATATTCTTGAACTGGAAAAGAAATATAATTCCTGCAATGTTGCTATTCACAGGGCTTCTCTCCAAAAAATTTTAGCTGAAAACATAGGTCTGGAAAAGATACAAACTGGCCACAAGCTGCTGCACATTGAAAAGAAAGATCATTTCCATCTGGCTTTTGAAAACGGAAATACTGTTGAAAGTAAAATCGTTTTCGGAGCAGATGGCATACAATCGAAAGTAAGAAATCAACTATTACAAACCGGAACCATCCGAAATGCCGGTCAAAAATGCTGGCGTGGCTGGGTTAATTTTGATCTTCCCGAACAATACCATCAGGAAGCCATGGAAATGTGGGGCAAAGGAAAACGGTTTGGGTTTGTGAAGATGTCTGACAAAAGCCTGTACTGGTATGCTTTAGTCAATGAAAAACATTTCAGCCAGGATCTTAATTTATTGTCTGTTTTCAAGGATTTCAATGGTTTAGTTTTGGAAATTCTACAGGCGACTCCACCGGAACATATTATTCTGAATGATATTACAGACCTTTCTCCTATTCCTAAATGGTATTCTGAACATCTTTGCCTGATTGGTGATGCAGCGCATGCAACAACCCCTAATATGGGCCAGGGAGCCTGTCAAGCCATTGAAGATGCGTACATCATCGGGGAACTTCTGAAAACCCACAAAGAGTATGATAAGATCTTTCAAGAATTTCAGGCTATAAGAAGAAAAAAAGTAGACTATATTGTTCGTACGAGCAGGAAAATTGGTGAAATATCCCAGTGGGAACGCGGAAATTCAATTCGGAATTTTTTAATGAGATTCATCCCGGAAAGCGTCAATCAAAAATTAGGTGAAAAAATTATCCGATTGGAAAAGTAAAAGTTCCATAGAGCTATTATAGATATAATTACTTTAAAATAGTTAAGTATATCTGATATTAGACCACAGATTTCACAAATTGACACAGATGTTTACGTTATTTTAATCTGTGAAAATCTGTGCACATCTGTGGTAACTGAAAAAATCATTGCTAGAAAAAAACAGTGAGAATTCAATAAAAAAAACCGCCTCTTAGAGACAGTCTTATGGTTTAGTAGGTTAAAGTAACCCCGGCTCCCCAGCCCATTTCATTATCATAATTTCCGGAAATTGAAAACCATTTTTGTACAATATACCGGAGACCGGTTGTAAACTCTCCGTCAGAATTAAGACTAAAATTTCCTCTGATTCTTCTGGAAATAGGGATATCTTCCCGACTCAACTCTAATAACACCTTTCCGTTATGATCTACACTTGCATCAGCTGTAATCAGCATTGGCAGAAGATATTGAGCTCCTACGATAAATGCATACCGATCTTTTGAAGCTTTATATTGTCCAAACCAAGTCTTTTTACCGTGATTCTCCATTCCTGATTCTCTCGCCATCTGTCTTTCCATGATTTCATGGTTTTTTTGGATTCTGAATCCTGCATAAGGAAGCGCCCATTGGAATTTCCCTAAGAATCTCCCCACTTTAAAGTTTCCGTCAAAATGATCAAAATCCCAGTTCGAATGAAACTCATTCAGGTTAGCCCATCTTGGTCCGAACATCGTCATGGTTTCAGCATGCATTTTATTACTTGCTACATCCAGCATGGCCATTGAGCTTACCATTTTATTGTCTTTCATAAAATCTTTCCATGCCAGCTTTCTATTCGGAAGCTGTGGGTTAGGTTTAGAATCTTTATAACTGAAAACTCTTCCCATTCCGGCCATCATGTGATATAAAATATGACAGTGGAAAAACCAGTCACCATCCTGATTGGCTGCAAATTCAATAACACTGGTTTCCATCGGCATGATATCAACTACATTTTTCAGAGGGGAATATTCTCCTTTTGAATTAATCAGTCTGAAATCATGGCCATGCAAGTGCATGGGATGCCGCATCATTGAATTATTATATAATGTAATTCTCAGTACTTCTCCCTTTTTGATCAGGATCTTATCTGTTTCCGTCACAGTTTTATTGTCCAGTGTCCAGAGATAATGATTCATATTTCCTTCGAGGGTAAATTTCATTTGCCTTACGCTATCAGTTGGAAGAATTGTTTTTTCAGGAGATTTCAACAGGTTATAAGAAAGTCTTTTTATTGGCTTTTCTTCTTTCATGTTCATTCCTGCATGCTGTGAATGATCTTCTGGTGCATCAGAATCTTTTGTTTTGACACCCATCATTTCATTCATATGCTTCATGGTCATTTTTCGCTGACTTTCCGGAAGTTCAGGATACATTACTTCGTTCATATCCATCATTTGGTTTCCCATCGTCATATTCATCGGCTTCATATTTCCACTCATTTCCATCATGCCGTTCATCATTTTCATTCCCTCAAAAAGCATTAGTCTTGGCAGGTTCGGAGCTTCCATTTTTTCACCGGCTCCAAGCCAAAGTGATGCGTGTCCTACCCGATCTTCGGAAGTTGCCCGGAACTCAAAACTTTTATTTTCAGGAATCGTCACTTCGATATCATAGGTTTCTGAAACACCGACAATAAGGCGGTCTACTTCTACCGGAACCACATCATTTCCGTCATTTCCCACCACTTTTATTTTTCCGCCGCCATAGTTGAGCCAAAAATAAGTGGAAGATCCTCCGTTGGCGACTCTCAGTCTTACTTTATCACCCGCTTTGAGGTTGGAGTAATCAGAACTTGGCTGTCCGTTGATCAAAAATTTATCATAATACACATCACTTACATCCATCGCTTCCATCCTTTTCCATTCGTTGAGGGCTTTGGTTCCGAAATTGCCTGATTTTATGGCTTCCCAATAGCTTTGAACTGCATTTTTTTTAATGGCATACCAGTCTGTATTGGCCATATGAAGCCTTCTGGCGATCTGCATAGGATCATCATCACTCCAATCTCCCAATAACACAGGGATTTCAGCATTATATTCCGTTTTAGGCTCATCTTCCCTTTTTTTGAAAACCAAAATACCATTCATGCCTATCTGCTCCTGAAGTCCTTCATGGGAATGATACCAGTAGGTTCCATTCTGGGAAATCCTGAACTTATACAAATGGGTTTCGCCGGGTTGTACAGGTTTTGTAGTTAGATAAGGCACACCATCATGCTCATTGGGCAACATCACTCCATGCCAGTGGAATCCAGTGTTTTCCTTTAGCATGTTGTGAAGATAGATTTCCGCAGTATCTCCTTCCGTAAAGTATAAGGTTGGAGCCTGCAGTTTTCCATTGACTGCAATCGCGCGTCGGTTTCGTCCTGTAAAATTGACAATCGTATCTTTTACATATAAATCATAGCGTACGGTTTTACCACCAAAGCTGATTCTACCGTTTTCAGTATTTTTTTTTAAAACAGTTTTCTCTTGCTTTTCCGTGTTGGTTATTTTAGGCTGATTGTCTATTTCAACTAAGTTCATTCCGCATTTCGGGCATTTCCCAGATTGATTGGAAATCACTTCAGAATGCATTGGGCAGGTATATTTTGCTTGAGATTGAACTGTTGATTGGGATTGTATACCAGATTTAGGCTTCCCATTTTCATTAAGCTTTTCTCCGTGAATTTCTTTAGCTTTTGGTTTTATCTTGGCTTTAACTTCCGGTTTCAGCCTGGGTTTAGATTTATCCTCGGCCTTCACTTTAGGTTTAGGGCTCTGTATTTTAGGTTCTGTAGCTTCTGTTACTGTTTTAGATATTGGTTTAGCCTCCGCTTTTGGAGTAACCTTAGGTTTCATGATTACCGTCTTTTTTACCAAAGACATTCCGCATTTAGGGCAATCTCCAGGTTTTGAAGACACCACTTCGACATGCATCGGACAGGTGTAATATATTTTTGCCGTTTGGGCAAAACTGAAAACAGAAAACAAGAGCATCAGAAACATTATCAATTTTTTCATAATATTTCGAAGTTGTAACATTGTATCGCTTCATTACTTTATCAAAAAATAAATTGACATGAAGCGATACAATCTGTTAATTTAAAGAGAGATAGGTAAATTATTTAATCGTGGACTTTACACTTCCACAAGAAAGCATAGAACTTCCGTAGTAAGGATTTACGATCTTTTCTTCATTGCTCAGCCAGCTTGCATCTGCCATTGGGCAATACTGTACGAATATAGGTTTCTCTGAAAGTTTGAATTCTTTAGCCAACGCGATCATATTGTCAGAAAGGTTGGAAAATGTTTCTCTTTGAGCATCAATACTTCTGGCGTCAGAAATAACGGTGGCATCTTTTCTTAATGTATTTAAGTTTCCTTCTGTCAATACTTTTAAATCGATGGCTGAAGCCGTTTTAATAAATTCTGTGGCAGCTTTTGATGTTTTGTCTGCATCATCTGAAGCCAACGCTGATTTAATCGTAAGATAATTTTGATATAATTTTGAAACCTGAGCATCAGATTTGGACTGAGCAGCAATGGAAATCATTGAAAATAAAGAGAATACTGCTGTAATGATATATTTTTTCATTGTTTTAAATTTTAGAATTAATAAAGAATAATTTGAAGCCGCAAGAGCGCGACAGGTCCTGTCGTCATTAATGACATCACTATCAGACGACTGACGAATTCTAAATTCTAAAATTACAATGATTCAGATAGATGGGAACCGGCCTGTATTCAAGTGGTGCATTGATTTGTATCTGTGTAGATTTTTTAGCAGAAAAAGACCGGTCTGCAAAGAAAAAATGATGATTGGGAACCTCTGGAAGCTGTGGTAAAAAATCTATGGTCAGCAGATCCGTCTTTTGGGAGTTATCTACTTTTACCACTTTAATTTCTGTCTTACAACAGTCTTTTTTAGTTTTAACCCCGCATTTACTGCAAAGATCATCCACTTTCTGGCTTACAGAAGCCACTTCTTTCATACAGTAATGAATACTAAAAGCTGCCCCGGAAGAAAATCCGAAGTAGAAAATAGAGAATAGTATGGCAAGAATCTTTTTCATTGGCTTATACAAAGGTAAAAATATCTTTGAGACCCTTGTTATAAAATTCTGTATTCTTGTTATAGAATTCAGGAATAAAAAAACTCCTGAACGTATTCAGGAGTCTTGTGTTGTTGTAAACATTGTATTTATTATAATTTAAATTCTAATTTTACATTGAAGAAACGCCCGGTAAGGTTAACCGGAACCGGGATCATTGTATTTGAATTATAATTGGTAATCCACTGGTTTGAAACTCTGTTCGTTATATTAAATGCATTGAAAACCTGTACTCCTAATGTAAGCTCTTCAAAATTACCCCAGAATCCGTATCTGTTTTTCTTATCTTTTGAGTCAATAAATACTTTTGAAAGTCCGATATCTACTCTTTTATAAGCCGGCAATGTGGCCTGATACTGATAAGGATCTGTGAAAACAGCCGCTCCATTAGGAAGTCCCATTGCATAAACTAATGTAAGGTTTACACGCATAGAAGGAAATTGCGGCATATAATCCTGATAAAATGCAGAAAATCTGAACCTTTGGTCGGTAGGTCTTGGAATATTTCCTCTCCCATCAATATTTTCAAACGTCCTTGCATAACTCGCAGACAACCAGGAATCTACTCCTGGAACAAATTCACCAAACAATCTGGTATCAATACCATAAGCATATCCTGTAGCATTATTCTGACCTGAATAACGAATCCTTACATTATCCATATAATACGGGATAAGGTCGTCCATTTTCTTGTAATACAATTCTGTTGTTAGCTTAAATGGCCTGTCGTACATCTGGAATTCATAGTCATTCGCAAGAATTAACTGGATCGAACGCTGAGACTTGATATTGGAATTAAAATTACCATCCAGGTCCTTGATTTCTTTGTAGAAAGGTGCCTGATAGTAAATCCCGCCCGAGACTTTGAAGAGCATGTCGCTTTCCCAGTCCGGTTTTATCGCAAACTGAACTCTTGGTGAGAATATGGTTTCTTTATTAAAACTCCAGTTTGACACTCTCGCTCCGGCATTTAAAAATACTTTACTGGCTCCCCAGTAAAATTTCTGAGAATACTGAGCATATGCTGATAATCTGGTAGGTTCAATGCTGTTTTTCCCCGCGATATGGTAAAAGAGATCAAGGTCTCCCGGTGTCCCGAATCTTGGATCATTTACTGGCAGCGGAAGGCTGTACCCTGCAGAATCTACCAATTTCCATTCATTGGTAAGGTCTTTCAGGTTTTCTTTTTCATATTTAAAACCTACTTCAATATCTGTATTGACATTGGGTGAAAAATGGGCTCTGAACTGTGTTCCATAGGTTCTTACGAACAAATCATTTCTGGCTTGTTCTATTTGCCCGCCACCATCGTATGTGGCAACCGGATTATTGGTTACTGGATCAAAAGTCTGAATTTCATAGCTTGATGCTATTGAATAATATTCTTTTTCTCTGTTCTGATAGGAAAAAGTATCCAATGTAAACCTCCATTTGTCGGATGGTTTATAATTCATTGAAAAAGTTCCCATCATATTCTTATACATATCATCTTCCCTACCTCCATAGCCTATATTTACGGTCATTGGCTGTAAAGTACTTCCAAAATTCACTGTTTTTTGTTTGGGAATCATCTCATAATCGTTCTTAGAATAGTATCCTATAAAAGAAAGAGAGAATTTATCGTTGATATGATAATTGATGTAGGATTGAAAATCCCAGTACGTCGGATTAAAATCTGTATCCTCATTCAGCGTATTCAGGACAAGATTGGTATTTCTGTATCGACCTGAAAATAATGCGGTTAATTTTTTATTTTTTGAGGCTAAACCGGCGGTTAATCTGCCTCCCACTAAACTCGCCTCGCCTGAAACTTCAAATTTTTCAGGTTCACGGTAGTAAATATTCAGGGCAGAAGACATTTTATCTCCATATTTAGCTTCAAATCCTCCTGCTGAAAAGTTAACCGAAGATACCATATCCGGGTTAATGATACTCATTCCCTCCTGCTGGGAATTCCTGATCAGGAAAGGTCTGTAAATTTCAATATCATTAATGTAGATAAGGTTTTCATCATAGTTTCCACCACGAACCATATATTGGGACGAAAGTTCGGTATTGGAATTTACGGAAGGAAGTGTCTTTAAAAGCCCTTCAATCCCGCCACCAATAGTCGCTACATTTTTAGCATCTTTCGCTGAAATCCTGACATTGGTAATGTCATTCGTTCTTCCGACTGCTTTTTTCTGGAAAACGACTTCCTCAATATCGGTTACTTTTGCTGCGGTATCTCTTTTTTTATTTTGAGAGAAAATAAGCATGGGAACCATAAGGCTCAACGGTAAAACTAGTTTTTTCAAAAGAAATATTTTAAGAATTTCTAAAAATAGGTATTTTTTAACAATTACAAAATCGATTCTCTGATTCTTGTTAATTTTTGTAACAAATCTTCCAATAAATCTAATCTTAACATGTTGGCGCCGTCTGATAAAGCTGTTTCAGGGGTTGGATGGGTTTCAATAAAGATTCCGTCTGCTCCTACTGCAATTCCTGCTTTGGCAATGGTTTCTATAAGATCCGGTCTTCCACCTGTAACGCCTGAACTCTGGTTAGGCTGTTGTAAAGAATGGGTAACATCCAAAATTACCGGAGCATATTCCCTCATGGTAGGAATTCCTCTGTAATCTACGATCAGATCTGTATATCCGAAAGAATTTCCTCTTTCAATAATCGCTACTTTCGGGTTATGGGAATCTGTAATTTTCTGTACGGCAAATTTCATGGATTCCGGAGAAAGAAACTGGCCTTTTTTCAGAGAAACACATTTTCCTGTTGCTGCTGCAGCAATCAAAAGATCGGTCTGACGTACCAAAAATGCAGGAATCTGTAAAACATCTACATATTGTGCCGCCAACGCCGCATGTTCGTTCTCGTGAATATCTGTGGTCGTAGGAATATTAAAAGTTTCTCCTACTTTTTTAAGAATTTCCAGTGATTTTTCTTCACCAATGGTGGTAAATGAATCTACCCTGCTTCTGTTGGCTTTTTTGAAACTTCCTTTGAAAATGTAAGGAATATTATATTTATTGGTAAGTTCAATCACTTTCTCGGCTATTCTAAGAGCCATATCTTCACCTTCAATAATACAAGGCCCTGCAATAAGAAAGAAATTTTTTGAATCTTTGTGGTGGATATTATCTAAATACTGAATCATTTTATTATAATTAAAAAGTTCAGTAAAAATACTTATAAAGTTTCAGAATCGGAAATTATTTGAGAGGAATACATGGTATGGATTAGATAGAAGATTTCACATGCGAGATATCAGACTTTAGATAAGCTTGTAATTTATATATTATCAAAAAAATAATACATGATCATGTGCAAAATCTGCAAGAAACATCATTACATATATATTGTTTCAGAAGCTTATGAGCCCATCTTCTTCAAAACTTTTTCAAAAGTATTGATATTTCGGCTGGTGAATTGGTCTTTTAAGTTTTTTCTGCCTAAAATCTTTCCAAAAGAAGAATCCAACGTATTTCCTTTCGAAACCTGCCAGTAAAAGATTCCATTAATAACCGCTGCTTTTTCATTTTCGGTTTTTGAAGCTTTTTCAAACTCATCCATGAGAGTATTTTCTACTCCGTCTGCTCCTACAAAAGCATAGGTATGAAAATCTTCATTTTTATCAAAAGGATTACCCAACCAGAAAGCTTCTGTTTCATCATGGGATTTTACAAATAAAAAAGCTTCGTAAGAAAAACGGTCTGACATTGCTTTTTCAAGGACCTTTTTTAAATCCGCAACATTTTGATCGGAAGAGAAAACAATATTACCTGAAGCCAGCACAGATCCAACATCCTGCATTCCAGCCTCTTTAAAAACCTGGCACACATCTGCCATTTTCATATTGGTTCCTTTTACATTGACGCCACGGAGAAAAGCACAGTATTTCATGGGTTGGTGTTTAGTGTTTGGTGTTTGGTGTTTGGTGTTTGGTGTTTGGTGTTTGGTGTTTGGTGAAAATACTAATCTTTAAATCTTTAAATTCTTAAATATTTCAATGTTTAATCTCTCACCCTCTCATACAGATTATAATCCGTTCCGGAAGGCTTCAGAATATAGATCTTTTCCAGAATCTTATTGTTGCTCTTCAAATGGTCTTTTACCCTGAATTCTTTTAGCAGTTTATAATGAATCTGGTAGTATTCTGCATCTTCCCCTTTAAATAAATTATTATAGGAAAGCAGATATTTCGGTTTTCTTTTTTCTACGGTATTGATCCAATAGTGTTTCTTATCCTTTATGGCTTCTTCCTGGATCTGTTTGTCTACAAGCCCTACTTCATCTATTGTTTTTAATCCTGAAAAATAAGGCACGTAGCCTGCCGGTTCAAGTAAAATCCACTGATTTTTATCTTTTTCATAGGTATTTAAAAAGAGTCCTATTGTTCTTCGATAATTCCACTCCCCGTTTCCTGTTGCAATGGAATGAATGGTCTGGAAAGCCAGCATCGGAAGGATATAAAAAACGGCAAGCGAAGAAATCCACCAGTTTCTTTTTTCTTTCTGCTCCAGTACAAAAATAAGAACCGGAACGAAAAGCAGAAGCTGCGGAACCCAGTAATACCAATCAAAAAGGCTTTTCTGAGAAAGAAAAATAATCTGTTTTGCCCATCCAAAGATAAAAATCATCCATAAGAAATAGTTTCTTTTGTCTCTTTGCCTGATCAGATAGATAAAACATACAATTTCGAAAATCAATACGACAATCGTAATGATATTAAAGTTCCCGGGAAGCTTCAGCATTCCCCAGAAATTTCCGAAACTTATGATGAAATAATTCAGGTTTTGCTGAAAGGTAAAAGAATGATCATATAGCAATTTTTTAGCAACAATGGTATTATTCACTAATTCTCCAAAATAGAACCAGTTGAACGCCACCGTCGTTAAAACACCCAGAACACCTCCTAAAACATAGTTCCATCTGATTTTTTTATTCCAAAAAAGATCCACTAAAAATACAATTCCGAGGAAGATTACCGTATCGATTCTTGTAAATAATATCAAAATAGGAAGGACGATAAAGGCCAATTTTTTCTGCTGATGGAAACCATAATAGAGCAAAGCCATTTCTAAAAAGAAAAGAATTCCATATTCCATTCCGAGAATAGAAATCTTAATGCCTGGAGGCAGAATTCCCAGTAAAAATATAAAAATAGCCTTATGCCATGGATTTTTTAATACCAAATTCGACAGGAATAGCGTTCCAATAGTAAAAAGAATAGAATTGAAGATTAAAAGAGGTTCAATGAAATGTTCTTTCCCAAAAATCAAATTGAAAAAATAAGAAACGAAGACATAAAAATGGGTGGTAGAGGCCGAAATTTTAGTATCTCCATTAAAGCCTATTACACCATAATCCAATAGATTTTGCGCTACCCGCCAGGTAATAAAAGCATCTTCCTGAATATAATGGGTTAATAAAAAAAGGAGCTTGAACAGTACCGTTATTACAACGGCATAGATAGGGAATCTGCTAATTCTGGTTTCGGACATTGTGCATTTTTAATTTCACAAATATAATCTTAAAATTTATGAATCCCAATACAAAAAAAGCGGAACCGAAGTTCCGCTTTTAGTCATTTATTATTGTGTGACTTTAATAATTGCTGTGGTGATCTGACTTTCTTTTTCTTTCGAATAAGTGGAATCAAAAGGTTCCATAATATCAAATAAATATTGGTAGAAAGGAGTGATCTTTTGAATGTTTTCAGATTCTTTTCTTGCTTTTTCTTTACCCATCTGCTGAAGATCTTTTATAAAAACATTAAACTTTTTATCGATCGGCTCAATGGATTTTACCAGATAATCGTAAGCTTTTTCCTTTTGCCCTATCTTATTGTAAGCATCTGTAACTGCTGAAACTACAAGTGAATATTCCATAGGTTTCGTTCTCATCTGTCTTCTCAGATAGCTTTGATCTGATGCGGAAAGACTCAGGTAGTAATCATACTCGTCAAAAATACCTTTTTTAAGAACTTCTGCCAGTTTCAATCCTTTTTGTTCCTGTCCGGCAACGATGTATCCGTACACCATAGAGCTTAATGAACGTGGATCATTGTATTTTTCCGCAGGAATTTCTTTAGCAGCAAGATCCAACAATTCAATCGCTTTCGCTTTCTGTCCGCTCATAGCAAGGGCTGCTGCAGCCCTGCTTGCAGAACTTCTATAGCTGATGATATTTGAAGTGGCTGTTTCATCGAAATGAGCATTCAGATCTTTAAAATTACCCCATCTGTAGTTTTTCACTACATTATAAAGAGAGTTCGGATCTACTCTTCCCATATCACCATCTGCACTTGGAGGGGTATGGATAGGCACCAATCTGTAGCTGAAACCGTCAAACTGAAGGTATTCATTCAAGTAGAAAATGTTTTCGCTGTCATACACTCCTCCTGAAGAGAAGTTAATCGGACGCTTCCAGTCGAAGTTTGCCAATAGATCCATCATGATCAGATTATTCTTATATAAGGTGTTTCCTTTATAATTAATCATAATTTGGTTCGCTACATTCGGAAGATCTGCCTGGTTGATAATTCCGGCCCGTAAGGCATTATCCTTATTCACTGGTAAAATGAATTTATTAACAGGAAGAATATTATATTTTTCAAATTTCTCTTCTCCAAAATACATTTTCAGAAGTTCATCTTTGGCAGGAGACTTATATTTAATGAAATTAATAGCCTCTTTCAACGACATTGAATCCTGAGTAAGGTATTTTTTGAATTCAGCAAATTCCGTTTCCGGAGCTCCCTGCTCTTTAAGCATAGAGAACACACCCTGCCAATCCTCTTTCTTCATCATATAGATCTGATCATTCACGCCATCTCTGTAATCTTCATGAGTCAGCTGGCTTGGAATTCCCTGTGCATTGTATGTTCTTCTTTTCACCTGATCCAAATTCCACGGAGTTGAAGCTAACGTAAAGTTAACTACCTTCACATCATCTCTGAATCTTTCTGTCTCCTGAATTGCCCAAACAGGGTACGTATCGTTATCTCCGTAAACGAACAGGATTCCGTCTTTCGGTAATGATTTTAACATTGAATATGCATAATCATACGCCGTATATCTATTGCTTCTATCATGTACATTATAGTTCTGGAAGCCCATCATAAAAGGGACTCCCAACAAAATTACTCCTGCAGCGATATTTGCCCCGTTTGATTTTATTTTAGATTGCAGGAACCACAGAATTGCTCCGGCTCCCATCCCGATCCATATTGCAAATGCATAGAATGAGCCAACCATTGCATAATCTCTTTCTCTTGGTTCAAAAGGTTTTACTCCAGTATAGAAGACAATCCCTACACTTGTTATAATGAATAAAGATAATATCGCATAGAATCTTCCAAAATCTCTGTTCAGCTGGAAGAAAAATCCTATTAATCCTAATAATAATGGTAAGAAAAAGAAGGCAACCGTACTTTCATTTTTGAATTTAGCCGGCATTTTTTCCTGATTCCCCCACAAAGCATCATCAATGAAAGAAATTCCGGAAATCCAGTTTCCTTTTGTGCTTTCCATATTTCCTTCAAGGTCATTCTGTCTTCCAACAAAATTCCACATCAGGTATCTTACAAAATAATATCCGTTCTGGAACGTAATGAAATAATCCATATTCTGAGCCAGTGAAGGCTTCTGAACATTGATCAGGTTATAAGGTTTTACCTTTAAATAATCTGCTGCGGTAATTGTTTTATCTTCATACTTACCTCTCAGCTCTTCAAAGATCTGCTTAGCCTGAGGATTATCAGCAACTTCTTCATTACCGTAGTTAAAGGTAAAATCCGGCGCCCCATACATAGAGATATAATTAGCCATTACATCTTTATCCTCATTAAACATCCTTGGCATTAAACTGATCTGAGACTTACTGAAAACATAATTGAAACGGTCTCCTGTTTTTCTGTAGGTTCCTGTTTTCTCATCTTTTTCGTAGATATCGCCACTTTTCTCAGTCTTGAAACTTCCGTCTTCATTTTTTTCAATTCCATTCGCATCAAGAAAAGCCGTATAGTTCTGTCCGTAAATAGTAGGCCAGTCTCCATACTGGGCTCTGTTATAATAGTCCAGCATACCAATAGCAGTATCAGGATCGTTAAGGTTCATTGGAGGATTGGCATTTGCTCTGATAGGAATTACCATCCAGCAAGAGAAACCGATCATCATGTATACTACAGATAATGCAGCAGTCTGATATAAATTCCTTTTTGCTCTTCTGGCATATTTAATCATGAAATAACAGATCGCTACCATTAAAATAAAGGCTACAATCGTTCCTGAATGGAAAGGAAGTCCAAGACCATTCACAAAGAATATTTCCAGTCTTCCGAACATTGTCATGATTAAAGGGAAAATAATTTTGAAAACAATAATCAAAATTCCCAGTGTAATAAGGTTTGCCCAAATAAAATTTTTCCAGGTAAACGTATAATTTCTTGCATAATATACTAAACAAACTGCAGGAATAGCAAGCATACACATCATATGTACCCCAACAGAAAGTCCTAAAATGAAGAAAATAAGAATAATCCATCTTTCATTATCCGGCGCCTGATATTCGTTTTCCCACTTCGTGATCAACCAGACCAACAATGCAATAAACATCGATGCCATTGAATATACCTCTCCTTCTACAGCAGAAAACCAGAATGTATCCGAGAATGTGAAGCATAAAGCGCCCACTGCACCGGCAAATAAGATCGAAATCTCCTGATGTATGGTAACTTCTTCAAAATCTTTGTTCAGAAGTCTTCTTACAAAATGAGTAATCGTCCAAAACAAAAATAAAATAGTAAGCGCGCTGAATAACGCAGACATCGCATTGATTACGATAGAATAATTTTCACCTTTCCCCAAAGCAAAAATGGCTGCCACGGCACCCACAATCTGGAATAAAGCCGCTCCGGGAGCGTGCGTTACCTCTAACTTTACTGCTGAAGAAATGTACTCGCCACAGTCCCAAAAACTGAAATTGGGTTCTATCGTCGACAAGTACGTGAAAAATGCAATGACGAAAATCACCCATCCTAAAGCGGTGTTCCATTGCCTAAAAGTCCAATTTTTCATAGTATTAAATCAATTATGCGAAAATAAGGCTTTTATACCATTTTAGGTTGATTTTAACAAAATTTAAAAAAAATGGCGTGGTATTTGAAACCATAGTACACCGAAGATTGCAAATAAGAAAATGATTTTTGTGTAATCAATGCTTACAAATCAAACAAAAGTTTAGAAATTATTTATTTTTTTGTATTTTTGCGGTCAGATTTTTATTGAAAAATAACAAATAATGAGTAATGTTTACGATAATATCCTTGGCCTAATAGGGAACACTCCTATGGTAAAGCTAAATACTGTTACAAAAGATATTCCTGCAACTGTTTATGCCAAGTTAGAATCATATAATCCTGGACATTCCACTAAAGATAGAATCGCACTTCATATTATAGAAAACGCCGAGAAAAAAGGTTTATTAAAAGAAGACTCAGTAGTTGTAGAAACTACATCCGGGAATACCGGATTTTCTATTGCAATGGTTTGCATCATTAAGGGATATAAATGTATTCTTGCAGTAAGTGATAAAACAAAACCTGAAAAAATCGCTTATCTGAAGGCGTTGGGAGCTGTTGTGTACATATGCCCGGCTAATGTACCCGCAGATGATCCAAGGTCTTACTATGAAGTTGCCAAAAGGATTGCTTCAGAAACACCCAATTCCGTGTACATCAATCAATACTTTAACGAGTTGAACATTGATGCGCACTATCAGTCTACCGGACCGGAAATTTGGGAGCAGACAAAAGGAAAGATAACCCATCTTTTTGCATGCACTGGAACAGGTGGAACGTTGTCAGGATCGGCAAAATTTTTAAAAGAAAAAAATCCCGATATCAAAATAATCGGAGTAGATGCCGACGGTTCTATTTTAAAGAGCTACCACGAAACGGGAGAAATTCATAAGGAAGATGTACATCCTTATCAGATTGAAGGTATGGGGAAAAATTTAATTCCTGCTGCCCTTCTTTTTGACAAGGTAGATGAATTTGTAAGGGTAAATGATGAGATGTCTGCTTACAGAACGCGTGAAATTGCTTTGAAAGAAGCCATTATGGGAGGTTACACCACAGGAGCCGTTACCCAGGCATTGATACAATATGCCAATTCTCACGAGTTTTCTAAAGATGATATCGTTGTCTTAATTTATCCGGATCACGGTTCAAGGTATATCACGAAAGTATACAGCGACAAATGGATGGCTGAACAAGGTTTTGTTAATAACTGCGTTCATAATTATGACGAAGTCTTCAAAACGGAATTCATCAAATAATAATAAATTAATTATACAAATCAAGCCTTTTTTGTAGATCACAAAAGGCTTTTTTACTTAAAAATCACTAATAAAATGTTAGATATTTTTGAAAGAATAAAACAAAATCCAGGACCTCTTGGTCAGTTTGCAGATTATGCTGAAGGATATTTTGTTTTTCCAAAACTGGAAGGTCCTATTGGCCCAAGAATGAAATTTCAGGGTAAGAATGTAATTTTCTGGAGTGCCAATGACTATTTAGGATTGTGTAACCATCCGGAAGTGCTGGAAGCTGATGCAAAAGCGGCTGCAGAATTCGGAATGTTTTATCCGATGGGCGCAAGAGCAATGTCCGGTGAAACACAACAACACCAGCAACTGGAAAAAGAATTAGCAGAATTCACTCAAAAAGAAGCTGCTTATTTATTAAACTTTGGATACCAAGGAATGGTTTCTACCATTGATGCTTTGGTAACCAGACATGATGTAATTGTATATGATGCTGATTCTCACGCTTGTATTGTAGACGGAGTTCGTCTTCATATGGGTAAAAGCTTTACATTCAAACACAATGATATTGAAAGTTTAGAGAAAAACTTAGCCAGAGCAACCAAAGTAGCAGAAGAAAATGGAGGTGGAATTTTGGTGATTACAGAAGGTGTTTTCGGAATGAGAGGAATGCAGGGGAAACTTAAAGAAATCTGTGATTTGAAATCAAAATTCAATTTCAGATTATTGGTGGATGATGCTCATGGATTCGGAACGTTAGGTAAAACCGGTGCAGGAGCAGGTGAAGAACAGGGATGCCAGGATCAGATTGATGTTTACTTCTCTACTTTTGCCAAATCTATGGCTGGTTTCGGAGCTTTTCTTTCAGGAGATGAAACCATCATCAGATTTTTAAAATACAACCTTCGTTCTCAGATTTTTGCTAAATCTTTAACAATGCCAATGGTAATCGGAGGTTTAAAAAGACTGGAACTGTTGAGAACACGCCCGGAAATTAAAGCTAAATTGTGGGAAAACGTGTACAAACTTCAAAACGGATTGAAAGAAAGAGGATACAACATTGGAAATACCAATACTTGTGTAACTCCTGTTTTTATTGAAGGAACAACGATTGAAGCTACACTTTTAGCGAAAGATTTAAGAGAGAATTACGGAGTTTTCACTTCTGTGGTAGTATATCCGGTAATTCCAAAAGGAATGATCTTATTAAGATTGATCCCGACGGCTTCACATACTGATTCAGAAATTAATGAAACACTGGCTGCTTTTGACGGCATCCGTGAAAAATTAACTTCCGGACATTACACAGAAATGGAAAAACAAATGAATATCGAGTACAAGCAAATGTAATACTTGATACCGTCATATCATAAAAAAACCACTGATGTATTTTCAGTGGTTTTTTATAAAATAAATAGTCAATGAAGTTCAAAGGGTATGCATTAGGTATTATATCTGCTATTTCGTATGGCCTGATTCCTATTTTTATTTTACCAATCAAACGGTCTCATTTCTCATTGGATGTCACTTTATTTTATCGTTTTTTATTTTCAGCATTGATGGTTGGGGGTTACCTTCTCTATTCTAAAGAAAGCTTTGCTTTACATAAAAAAGAAGCTTTAATATTGGCTTGCCTGGGAACTTGTTATGCACTTTCTTCCGAATTTTTATTTTTAGGATATGATTTTCTCAGTGCCGGAATTGCGTCAACAGTGTTGTTCATATACCCTATTATTGTCGCATTAATCATGTTTTTTGTGTATAAAGAAAAACTGACGTCACTCTCTGTTATTTCTTTGCTCTTTGCTTTTGCCGGAGTCATTGTGCTTTGCTTACAAGGTACCGGATTTCAAATCAACTTTAAAGGGCTGGGCATTGTCATGCTGAGTTCCCTTTTCTATGCATTGTACATGGTGATCGTCAATAAATCCAATATGAAGATTTCGGGATTTAAGCTGGCATTTTATTCCATGCTTACGACTTCGGTATTTTTTATGATCAAGGCATATTTCGGAAATAATTCATTTGTAATTCCTTCCGTACCTATTTTTTTCAATTTTGTTACTTTTGCATTTCTGACCACTCTTATTTCAAGTGTATGTTTAGTGTATGCCGTTCAATATATCGGCCCTACACCGGCTTCCATTTTAGGCGCATTAGAGCCTGTGGTTGCAGTGATGATAAGTGTACTGATATTCCATGAAGCGTTTACCAGTAATCTGTTTGCAGGAATTGTATTCATTCTTTTTGGAGTTACTCTGAATGTCATTTCTGACAGCAGAAAATTGAAAAAAAATTAAAACTGCTTATTTGTAAACTGCTTTATTATCTTTTATTATAATTTTATAAAAACTTCTCTTTTGAAAGACCTGCTTCTTATCACTCCCCCTTTTACTCAGCTTAATACTCCTTATCCGGCAACAGCTTACATAAAAGGTTTTCTGAATACCAAACATATTTCCAGCCATCAGATCGATCTGGGGATTGAAGTTATTTTGGAATTATTTTCAAAAAAGGGAATTCAAAAAATATTCAGCAAAGAAATTGATCTTCAGACGATTTCTGAAAATTCCCAGCGTATTTATGCATTGAGAGAGGAATATATAAAAACGATTGACCAGGTTATTCTTTTCCTGCAGACTAAAAATCCTACACTGGCCAGACAGATTTGCAGCATGAACTTTTTACCGGAAGCCTCCCGTTTCAATCAGCTTGATGATATGGAATATGCATTCGGAAATATGGGACTTCAGGATAAAGCAAAACATCTTGCTACCTTATATCTGGAAGATCTTTCTGATTATATCGTTGAAAATGTAGATTCTGATTTTGGATTCAGCAGATATGCGGAACGATTAGGGAAAAGTGCCAATTCTTTTGATGAATTATATCTAAAGCTGTTGGGAAACGAATCATTTATTGATGCAATTTCTTTACAAATCCTACAGGAAAACCTGGAAACCGTGCAGCCCAAACTGGTTTGTTTTTCAATTCCTTTTCCGGGAAATTTATATGCGGCTTTCCGATGTGCAAAATTTATTAAGGAGCATTATCCACACATAAAAATAGCAATGGGCGGCGGTTTTCCGAATACTGAGCTGAGGGAAGTAAAAGATATCAGAGTATTCGAGTTCTTTGATTTCATTACGCTAGATGACGGTGAGCTCCCGATAGAATTGCTTCATGAAAATATGGATCAACCTGAAAATGCTACCTACAAAAGAACTCTTCTCTTAGAAAACGGATTGATTACCTATAAAAATAATACGACAAGACACGACTATAAACAGGCTGATATCGGAACTCCCGATTATACAGATCTGCAGCTTGAAAATTATATTTCCGTCATAGAAATTGCCAATCCGATGCACAGTTTATGGAGCGACGGAAGATGGAATAAACTGACGATGGCCCACGGATGCTATTGGGGTAAATGTACTTTTTGCGATATTTCTTTAGATTATATTAAAATTTACGAACCTATTTCAGCAAAAATCCTTGTGGACAGGATGGAAGAACTGATTGCCACTACAGGAGAAACAGGATTCCATTTTGTAGATGAGGCAGCCCCGCCCGCTTTGATGAGAGAAGTTGCTTTGGAGATTTTGCGGAGAAATCTGGTGGTTACCTGGTGGACCAATATCCGCTTCGAAAAAAGTTTTACACGGGATTTATGCTTTTTATTAAAAATATCAGGTTGCGTAGCTGTTTCCGGAGGACTTGAAGTGGCGAGCGACAGACTGCTAAAACTGATCGAAAAAGGAGTGTCTGTGGAACAGGTAGCCCAGGTTACCAGAAACTTCACAGAAGCCGGTGTTATGGTGCATGCTTACCTTATGTACGGTTATCCTACACAGACGATTCAGGAAACGGTGGATTCTCTGGAGATGATCAGGCAGCTGTTCGAAATGGGTGTTTTACAGAGTGGATTCTGGCATCAGTTTGCCATGACCGCCCATTCACCTGTCGGATTGAAACCGGAAGAATTTGGGGTAGTTCCTATCAAACAGGAGATTTTATTTGCCAATAATGATATCGATTTTACGGATACCACCGGAATCGATCATAACAAGTTCAGTTTTGGATTGAAAAAATCTCTTTTCAATTATATGCATGGAATTAATTTTGAAATTCCCCTCCAGGATTGGTTTGATTTTAAAATTCCAAAAACGACTATTCATCCGGATTATATTCATGACTGTCTTTTGGAAGATGAAAATTTTACGTTTAAAGGGAATTCCAAAGTTATTTTCTTAAGTAAAAATGTAATCAGTGAAGAACGTGTAAAAGCAAAAAAAGGAAATTCATGGACGTATACCCATCTTACCTTTCATTTGAAAACCAATATCGTATCCATTGATCTGGAGCCGGAAAAAGCTGAATGGCTGATGAAAATCCTGCAGGAAAATTCAATAGAACATTCCAAAAAGATTACTCTTCAGCAGCTTAAAGTTCTATTTGAAGAACATTTTGAGGATTTCGAATTATTCTGGTTCTCAAAACCGATGCAGCAATTGAAGGAAAATGGTATTATTTTAAGTCTGTAATTTTTGAATGTATTGATAATAAAAAAATCCGGAAAATAAATTTCCGGATTTTTTATGCCTTTAAAAGTCGATATGATTTTATTTTTCGCCATTGCCTTTCACCACATCCCCAACGATTACTTTTTCCTGAACTTTAATAAAACTCGGATCCATAATGGCCATTCGCTCTGCAATGGATTTATAAGTCGGGAATTTTAATAGTGCTGCCCTGCCGGACATTTCCCTGTAAAGCGTGAAAATCTTTCCGTTGGCTGTTTTAATCTGCTTGGTGGTGGTAATATATCTGCCGATATATTTACTCTTGGCATCATACACTTCTATATCGATGAAGGTTTTATCTGTAATGGTATCTTCTGAGCCGAAACTTACAGGTAGGTTGGTAAAGTATCCTACCGGAACACCGTTGCTGATGATCTCTCCTACTTTATTGACTTCAATATTCAGCTTATCGATTTTGCTTCTCGTGGTATAGGCATCTTTTGTTTTGCTGTCCAGCTTTCTTTTCGGGACATTTTTGAAAATTTCATCCAGGTTTTTAACATTGATTCCTTTGTTATCAATAACTTTTAATCCTTTTATGGATGTATACACCGCTGATTTTTCTTCGCCTGAAAATGCCGACGGAGAAATATAATCGAGTTCTATTGTTTTGTCTCTGTTGTAAACCCTGTTTAGCTTAATATAGCTGTCTCTTACAGAATCCACTACACTTTTATCTACAAACTCCATGGTATACATCGGAGTCTCCCCCAGATCCATGAAAGTATAGATGTTGGATTTGTTTGATATCTTGGCAACATGTACTCCGTCAAGACTTACAATACCTCTTTTGGTTTTAAAATCCTGGGCATTACACAAGATTCCCAGAACAACGGTAAAGAATATGATTGTACTTTTCTTCATAAAATCAGACTTTTACACAATAAAAAAAGTGTAACCAAAGTTACACTTTCTTGAAAATATATTTAGCTTTTCATTTAATTATTCACAAAGGATAATCCCTTTATTATGATTAAATTCTACAACACCGCTTTTGATAGGATATGAATAAACAGCGTCTTTCCCGCCTTCTTGAGTAAAGTTTTTAGCATATGCTTCATCCACAGATGAAACAAAAAGCTTTACATTACCGCCGACTAAAGAAGAAACGATTCCTGCGTGGTTTTTCATGATGTGAAATTCACCATTTTTTCCAGGCAATAATACAGAGTTTACTTCTCCTTCAAAAACTACGTATTCTGGTGTTAAAATTTTTATATTCATTTTAATTTAGATTTAAAGATTTCAGAATTCAGATTTCAGACATAAAAGTCTCATGTCTAGAATCTGACATCTTGTGTCTAATTAATTTATTACGCGTTATCAGCTAACATTTTTTGTCCAGCTTCGATCGCTTCTTCGATAGTTCCTTTCAAGTTGAAAGCAGCTTCTGGTAAGTGATCTAATTCACCGTCCATAATCATAGTAAATCCTTTGATGGTATCTTTGATATCTACCAATGATCCAGGAATACCTGTAAACTGTTCTGCTACGTGGAAAGGTTGAGATAAGAATCTCTGAACTTTTCTAGCACGGTATACAACAGATTTATCTTCTTCAGAAAGTTCTTCCATACCAAGGATCGCGATAATATCTTGAAGCGCTTTGTATCTCTGAAGAATTTCTTTTACTCTTTGAGCACAGTTATAGTGTTCTTCACCGATGATTTCCGGAGCTAGGATTCTTGACGTTGAAGCCAATGGATCTACCGCCGGGTAAATACCTAATGAAGCAATCTTTCTATCTAGTACCGTTGTTGCATCCAAGTGAGCAAACGTTGTTGCCGGAGCCGGGTCAGTTAAGTCATCCGCAGGTACGTAAACCGCCTGTACTGAAGTAATTGAACCATTTTTAGTTGAAGTAATTCTTTCCTGCATCGCACCCATCTCAGATGCCAATGTAGGCTGGTACCCTACCGCTGAAGGCATACGTCCAAGAAGTGCAGACACCTCAGAACCAGCCTGTGTAAAACGGAAAATGTTATCTACGAAGAACAATACGTCTCTACCTTGTCCGCTTTCACCTCCATCTCTGTAATACTCAGCTAACGTAAGACCAGAAAGTGCTACTCTCGCTCTTGCTCCTGGTGGCTCGTTCATCTGTCCGAAAACGAATGCAGCCTTAGATTCTTTCATAACTTCTAAGTCTACTTTAGAAAGATCCCAACCTCCGTTTTCCATAGAGTGCATGAATTCGTCACCATACTTGATGATCCCTGATTCAAGCATCTCTCTTAAAAGGTCATTTCCTTCTCTCGTTCTTTCACCTACTCCGGCGAAAACTGAAAGACCTCCGTGTCCTTTTGCAATATTGTTAATCAACTCCTGGATCAATACTGTTTTACCTACACCGGCACCACCGAACAATCCAATCTTACCTCCTTTTGCGTAAGGCTCGATAAGGTCGATTACTTTGATACCTGTAAATAAAACTTCTGCAGAAGTTGAAAGTTGATCAAATTTTGGAGCTTCTCTGTGGATCGGCAGTCCGCCTTCCTTAGAAATATTCTGAAGCCCGTCGATAGCATCACCAACCACGTTGAATAGTCTTCCGTTTACAGCTTCACCGATTGGCATTGTAATAGGCATACCATACCCGATTACTTCCTGCCCTCTTTGAAGACCGTCTGTAGCATCCATAGCGATACATCTCACTGTATCTTGTCCTATATGCTGTTCTACTTCTAAGACTACTTTTTCACCGTTTCCTTTTGTAATTTCCAATGCATCATAAATGCTCGGAATTGCCTCCACATTTGAGAAGACTACATCGATTACAGGACCAATAATTTGAGAAATTTTTCCTTTAATTTGGTTTGCCATTGCTAAATTTTTTCTTGGTGCAAATATAATGATTCTTAATAAACCCGCAATTGGTAAAAAAAAGATTTTTATCATACTTTTTAAAGAACAAAACATCCAGATTTTGAGGCTATTTTTTTTGAAATTTGAATTAATTTAAATATAATTATGCGTTGATTCCATTTCCGGACCTTCACAGATGACATGATTTTCATTGTAATTGCCTTTTTATCAGACCGGCGGGAGCAGCATTTCACGAAAATCAATTCTAAATTATGAATAGATCCTATAAAACATGATAAGAGAAAATAACTTCGCATACATTATTATAGATAATTTAAAGGCTTTATATTTGCAGTCAAATTTTTTCCGTTTTGAAAGTTTTCAAGAATTTTAAAGATTATTCCTCTCAAAAGCCTCTAGCATTGTCTTTAGGGATGTTTGATGGGGTGCATCTTGGCCACAAAAGTATTATTGACGCGTTAACCAACGTGGGTACGCAAAACAATTTAGAAACTGCAATCCTTACTTTCTGGCCCCATCCACGATTTGTTTTTAATCCTAATGAAGATTTAAAACTGCTGAATACGATCGATGAAAAAAAATTGCTGATTGAAAAATATGGCGTCAATAATTTATTTTTAAAAGAATTTGACGACGAGTTCAGAAATCTTACGGGTGAGGAATTTGTGAGACAAATCCTGGTTGATCAATTGAACGTAAAATATCTTATTATAGGATACGACCATTCTTTCGGGAAAAATAAAAGCGGAAACTTTGCTCTTCTTCAGGAGTTATCTAAAGAACTGGATTTTGAAGTTGATCAAATGGAGGCCATCAACATTCATGAAAATAATATCAGCTCTACGAAAGTGAGAAATGCACTTTTAGAAGGGAATATTAAAGAAGCGAATGAAATGCTGGGATATTCCTACTCTGTTTCCGGAAAAGTGGCTCATGGGAAAAAGATCGGAAGAACAATTGGTTATCCTACAGCAAATATCGAAACGGAATCCATTAAATTACTTCCTAAAAAAGGGGCTTACATTGTTGAAGTCTATATAAAAGGGCAGTTTTATAAAGGCATGTTGAGCATCGGTACCAATCCTACCGTAAACGGAGATTCTTTAACGGTTGAAGTTTATATTTTAGATTTTAATGAAGATATTTACGGTGAAAACATCACCGTACAATTCAGAGATTTCCTTCATGATGA
This sequence comes from Chryseobacterium soli, assembly GCF_000737705.1. Lineage (GTDB taxonomy): Bacteria > Bacteroidota > Bacteroidia > Flavobacteriales > Weeksellaceae > Chryseobacterium > Chryseobacterium soli. Next base: position 216,595 of record NZ_JPRH01000004.1, read on the forward strand.
AATTAAATTTGAAGGGCTCGAGAAACTGATCGAAAGGTTGGACGAGGATAAAAAAATTACTAATAATTATGGTTTCTAGAGCTAATAATTTCGATTTTCTTAGACTGATTTTTGCCAGTTCTGTTGTTATAACACACTCCTATCCCTTATCCGGGATGCTGGAGTCTGATGTTCTCAGCAGGATGACTTCCGGCCAAGTATCTTTTGCTTACCTCGGGGTTAAGGGATTTTTTATTATTTCAGGATTTTTGATTTTTAAAAGTCTGCTTCGTTGTGATAACCTTCTTGATTTTTACTGGAAGAGAGTTTTAAGACTTTTTCCGGCATTAATTGTTATTCTGCTCCTGACGGTTTTACTGGCGCCAATGGTTTACGAAAGTTCCATTCCTTATTTGAAAAACAAATCTGTACTTACCTATATTCCCCACAACATATCTTTGTTTTTTCTTCAATCTAAAATTGATGGAGTCTTTGAGAACAACCCATACAAAGGCAGTATTAATGGGAGTTTATGGACAATATGCTATGAATTCAGTATGTATATTATGGTATCTTTACTGTTTTTTATCCGCAAAAAATCTTTTGTTAAGGCTGTCGTATTTTCACTGTTCATTTTAAGCTTTGCTCTATCACTATTTTATCCTCATTTTTTGTATGGAATTTTAGTCAGGTTGAAATTGAATAGCTCAATCTTTTATAATCTCATGTGTTTCTTTACCGGTGGAATGTTGCTTACTTATTTAAATATCCGTAACGAGAAGCTGGAAAATATATTAATAATAGCCGCTCTTATTATCTTTATAGGTAGTATTTATCTGAAAATATCTATTTATACCTGTAATTTTACTTTGCCTATTCTGATCATTCTTATTGGTAAAAGATCAACAAATTATATTAATAAAGTAGGCGATGTTTTAGGTGATATTTCTTATGGAATATATATCTACTCATTCCCTATCCAGCAGACTTTAATGTATTTCTTTAAACTGGATACGATCCCATTAATGATATGTTCGCTGATTCTCTCTTTTTTCATGGGATATCTTTCATGGCATTTAGTAGAGAAAAAAGCGTTAGGATACAAGAATTTAATGATTCAGTTGCAGCAAAAGCGCAATGCGCTTCTCATTAAGAAAAGCTGATCATTTCCCGAACATTTCTAAGAAAGATTAATTTCTTCTCTCGCTTTTTTCGTTAATGAATTGAAAACCAGTTCATACGATTGATCTATCATTTTAAAAATAAGATCTCTTTTCAATCCGTCTATCGAAACCGAATTCCAGTGGGTCTTATTCATGTGGTAGGCTCCCGTGATCTGCGGATATTGTTCGCGGAGTTCTGCGCTCCATTCCGGATCGGTTTTTACATTGATTCCTAAAGGCTGTCTCTCGAGACCCATCAGAAGAAACATTTTTGTTCCTACTTTCATCACAAGGGTTTCATTATCAAAAGGAAAAGTTTCTGTTACTCCTTTCTTGGCAAGACAATAGTCTAAAATTTCGTTGGCGTCCATAGGGTTGGTTATTAGTTGTATGTTGTTGTTTTTTAGTGTTTTGTGTTTGGTCTGTGCGTTAAGTTGATGTCTGATGTCTAAAATCTAACTTCTTTATTCCCATTTTTTAATTCTTACTATTCAAAAATTTCAAAAACCAATATTATTAAAATTTTGTAAATTTAAAGGTGTATCTTTAAAATATTCAATCTACAAACTCAATTATTATGAAAGCTTTAGTTATTGGTGCCACAGGGGCCACAGGAAAAGATCTGGTTCAGCAGTTACTGAATGATAAAGATTTTGAGGCAGTAGATGTTTTTGTAAGAAAGCCCATCGATATTCAGAATGATAAATTAAACGTTCATGTTGTTAATTTCGAAAAACCTGAGGAATGGAAAAATGCTGTGAAAGGCGATGTCGCTTTTTCATGTCTGGGAACTACTTTGAAAGATGCAGGAAGTAAAGAAGCCCAGAGAAAAGTAGATTTTGATTATCAGTATGAATTTGCCAAGGCCGCCAAAGACAATAATGTTGATGATTATGTTTTAGTATCAGCATACGGAGCAGATCCAAAGTCAAAAATTTTCTATTCTAAAATGAAAGGCGAACTTGAAGAAGCCGTAAAACAGCTCCATTTCAATAAAATTACAGTTTTCAAACCGGGAATGCTGGAACGGAAAGATTCCCAGAGAACCGGTGAAGTGTTAGGAAGCAGAATCATCAAATTTGCCAATAAAATTGGACTTTTAGAAAGTCAGAGACCGCTTCCCACCGATGTTTTAGCAAAAGCTATGATCAATTCTTCAAAAATAAAAAGCAACGGCTATTCCAGCATTAAACTGGGAAATATTTTTTGTTTTGCGGAGAAAAGTAATGAGTAATGAGTAATTGGTTGTTGGTTGTTGGAAATTACAATAAGGGAAGATATTCAAAATTTCTTGATGTGATTGATTTTTTTAATTTATCATCTATTTTGTAGTGGCAGCTCCCATACTTTTACCAAGCTTTTCATATTCTACATCATTAGGTTCCCAAAGCTCTATTTTATTGCCTTCCATGTCCATGATATGAACAAATTTCCCGTATTCGTAGGTCTCAATTTTATCAACAATGGTGACATTTTCTTTTTTCAGTTCTTCAACTAATTTTTCAAGGTTTTCTACCCGGTAGTTGATCATAAAGTCTTTCTCAGAGGGCTGAAAATACTTTGTTTTCTCACTGAAAGGGCTCCACTGTGTAAATCCTTTTTTAGAATTATCTGCACCCTGATACCATTCAAATACTGCTCCATAGTCATTGGTGGTAAGACCTAAATGATCTTTATACCATTGTCTCATTTTTTTAGGATCTTTACAGGTGAAAAAAATCCCTCCGATACCGGTCACTCTTTTTACATCTTTGCCGGATCCATTTTCTGTCACTGATTTAAAAGCAAAGCCAAATACAAAAGAAGCCAGTATACAAACGGCGAATGTCAATTTTTTCATGATAAAGTGCGTGTTTTTAAATATTATATTTGATGTTCGTAGTTATAAGTCTTTAATTGAAACGGCTGTTATCTATAACCTCTTTAATCCAACTGTATTCATGCAAGCTCTTAAGTTTTGATAATAATCCTGATGGTATATTTTCAGTTCCAATCAATGTGCCTGAAATTTGTCCGGCAATAGATGCATTAGTATCTGTATCTCCTCCAGAATTAATTATTTGCTTGAACATTTTTTCCAATCCCATATCCAAAATTCTCGTTGAACAAAAAATTGCAAAGGGAATAGAATTTACAACGTATCCATTATTTCCCAGTTTAGCTATCTCAGGAATTGTTACTGTTAAAGGATAATTACTGATTTCAATTAACCTATCTCTTACATTTGTATCGGGAAGTTGAGGAATGATGATATCAAAAAGATTATTGATTCCATCCCATTCAGAATTCAAAATTGCTTTTATGGATAAATATACAGCTAAAGAACCTGCAAAAGCTTCATCATTTTTATGAGTAATTGTACAGGCGTCAAAGACATCTTCTCTTGTTATATTAGAGTAAAATGCCAATGGTGCTATTCTCATTGCAGCTCCATTTCCTGCTGCATATTCTCCGGTACGCCCAGCTTGATTCCAATGAAATCCGGCTTCTTTATCAAGAATAGCTTTAAGAGTGGCCGAACCTATCCCTATTAACTTTTTATCTCTATAATATTCAATAAATTTATCAATAAGCTTTTCGGGATCAAAACTGTCAACTGATAAAATTTCGCAAGTAGCTAAGGTCAATTGAGTATCGTCTGTAATACACCATTTTCGGGATTTACTATTTTTCCCTCCTAAATAATAAATTTTAGAATCATCAATGATAACTTCATTTTCATAACTGCTTCCCCAGGCATCACCAATAGCTCCACTCAATATACAAGCCTCAAATCTATTAAAAATGTCCACGAACGCCTGAAGTTATATGAATTTTATTTCAAATATTTAGTAATTGCTTCATTAGTAGGTTTTGTTGTACTTATGAAGGTGTCGATTAATTTACCGTTTTCGTCAATCAGAAACTTGGTGAAATTCCAAAGGATGGTGGTATTTTTTACTCCGTTCAGATCTTTTTCTGTCAGATATTTAAAAATAGGTGCTGTATCATCTCCTTTTACAGAAACTTTAGCTGCCAAAGGAAAGGTTACCCCATAGTTTTTCTGGCAGAATGCTCCGATTTCAGTATTCGTTCCCGGTTCCTGACCGCCGAAGTTATTAGCCGGAAATCCAACGATGACCAACTTATCTTTATATTGTTCGTATACTTTCTCAAGATCTGCATATTGAGGAGTAAATCCGCATTCGGAAGCGGTATTGACAATAAGAATTTTCTTTCCTTTAAAATCTGCAAAGTTAATTTCTTTACCATCAAGGCCTTCAACTTTGAAATCATATATTGTTTTTCCCATAAGTTCGGTAGTTTTAGCTTTAGAAATTTCACTTTTTTGGTTGGTGCAGCTTTGCAAAAACGCGGTAAAAGAAAGCAGCATTAAAAAAATATTTTTCATTTGAATATTTATATTTATTGTTATATCTCAAAAGAGTTTCTGAATCTCTTTTACATCTAGTTTCACACTGCTAGTTACAAAATATATTTTATGTAGCCATTAAAAAACTTGCAATATTATCTATTGTATTCTATTGATGTTCCCTGTTTGAACACATCCGTATCATGTTACCCGGCATAAAAAAGGAACAGAATGTACATTCTGTTCCTTTGTATTTTTGACTACATTGACTCTCCTATTAAAATTTAAAAATATTCACAGGAAAGACTTTATTAACATCTATTTTATTGATAATCATTACGTAATCACCGTCTTTTTTAGCGCTGGATGATTCTATTCTGAAAGGCATCATCATATTTCCTACTTTTTTGTAATCGGAATAGCTCAATGCTTCGTCTTTCTTCACTTCTTTTACCAGCATATAGGTTTTAGTATCAAAGTAGTATAGATTTTTGTTTACATTTTTGGTAAGCTCTACTTTATGACAGTAAATATCTCCTACTTTTTCTTTTCCCAAGTATTTGGCTTCAAATCCTTTATTTTCCCAATCTATAAAATCATTATCGAAGCTTTCCGCCACATAATCCGGGTATTCCTGAAGTTTATTGGTCGCATAATTCATTGCATACCCTTTGTTTCCGTCGTATCCTTCGATGGCTGTATCTTTATTATTGATGGTAAGAACCGTTTTTGTAAGATTCGGGCGCTGCTGGTATATTTTTATAGGATATTCATCTTTAACTCCTAAAATAACCTTGCCTTGCAGCAATACTGAATTCAATAGTTTCCAACTCGTTAATCCTCCTGACAGTTCGATATTTTTATCTATAATTTCTTTTGCGGTCTGTGCAAAAGATATTTGTGACCAAATCAGGACGAATACTAACAGTAATTTCTTCATTAACTCAATTTATAAATTCAAATATAGGGTTTTATTAATTTATGAATGTATCGGTTTAACGATTTATCAATTAATTGAATAATAATTTTCTCGCTTTTTCCAGATCTTCCGGAGTATCGATTCCTACTCCCACGAAATTAGTCTCGATCATTTTAATTTTCATTCCATATTCCAGATAACGGATGCATTCTATTTTTTCTGATATTTCCAGCGGTTTCATTTCCAGTTTTGAAAACTGAAGCAGCGCGTGTTTTCTAAAAGCGTACACTCCGATATGCTTAAAATAATCAACATTATAAGAAATTTCTCTATGAAAAGGAATGACAGAACGGCTGAAATACAGCGCAAAACCGTTATTATCGGTGATTACTTTTACGTTATTCGGGTTTTCAATTTCTTCTTTTTCAACCAGCTTTATTTTTAAAGAGGCCAAAGAGATTTCCTGATTGTCATCTTCTTTGAAAACTTCAATAAGCTGTTGTAATGGCTCTAATTTCAGAAATGGTTCATCTCCCTGAACATTGATCACGATATCACATTCAATATTTTGAACGGCTTCTGCAATACGGTCGCTTCCAGTTTCGTGCTGGCCGGTCATTACTGCTTTTCCTCTGTTATTTACAATTTCATTGAAAATAATTTCTGAATCTGTAGCGACAAAAACTTCATCAAAAAGACCTGTTTCCACTACATTATGATATGTGGTGGTGATGACGGTTTTCTCTCCTAACATTTGCATAAGCTTTGCAGGAAAACGGCTTGCTTCGTACCGTGCCGGAATGACAGCGATGATTTTCATCTTATTGTATATTAATTATTATTGTATTTGTAGAAATAAATGGTCTCGGGACCGGATAATCTATGGCTAAAGTACTGTATTTCTTTACTGTCTTTTATTTTAAACCCGTAAAACGTACCTTTTATTATATTATCGGCTAAAAGCTTAAAATCAATCGATACAAAATCAGTATCATAGACCAGTTTTTTTTGAGATTTAAAATCCTGTGGGCGTATTATTTTTAAAAATAATTGATAGGTCACAGAGTCTTTGGTTTTGTACGTAAAAACATCATTAGATCCTAATGCCTCAAATTCAAATAGCTGCGACTCTTTATTAAATTTAAATTTTTTAAATCTTTCGAGAGTAGAATTACAATTCTTCAATAATCCCCATTCTGAATCAGAAATAGCCTTAAGCTTTTCACCACTTTTTTTAACAATAAACTCGTTTCCATCCATTACTCCTGGATATAAAGCATACGTATCTTTACTGATGATTATTTTATTAATTCTGGCTTTCGGTCCTAAATTTAGTTCCAGAATTTTGGAACTGTCATTTCTTTTAATAAGTTGAGCATCTACTGTTCTATACTTATTGGTGACCGTATAAGAATTAAAATACGTATGCTTTACAACCATGGAGTCACATGCATTATCAATAGGATAAAGCACATAATCCTCTTTTTTACAAGAGATTAAGCTTAATGCTGTAATTATAAAAAAACCTTTGTGAAGGTATTTCATAAAAATGATGGTTTATTTTAAAGCATTCAGCGCGTTCTCCAGTTTCGGCATCATGACTTCAATTTCATGAACGTCTAATCCTCCTACTGAAGCACGGAACCAAGGTTCTGATTTTTCTTCTCCAAAAGCTGAGAAAGGGACCAATGCTACTCCGGCATCGTTAATTAGGTAAAATACCAGATCAGAAGAGTTTCCGATTATGGTACCTTCCGGTTTTGTTTTTCCGATATAGTCTAATTTGATGGTAAGGTAAAGCGCACCCATAGGCTCAATACTTTCTACGGCCAATCCTTTAGCTTTCAGATCCTGAATTCCTTTGTGAAGTACTTTCAGGCTGGTTTCAAGCTTTCCTTTGAAATCATTTACGAAAGTATCCACATCTGCAGTATTTTCATAGAATTTAGCGGTAGCTTCCTGTTCCGGTTTTGGTGCCCAGGCTCCAACGTGAGTAAGAAGCGCCTTCATTTTATCGATAATATGAGCAGGACCGAATCCCCATCCTACACGAACTCCGGTTGCTGCCAGGCATTTAGAGATACCGTCGATATAAATTGTATATTCTTTCATTTCCGGGAAAAGAGAAACGGGATCAACATGTTTTGCGCCAAAAGTAAGACAAGAATAGATCTGGTCATACATCAGGTATAGAGGTTTTTCATCTTCTCCTCTTTTTTTGTTTTCTTCCAGCACCATTTCACAAATTTCTGAAAGCTGTTCTTCTGTAAACATCGTTCCGGTTGGGTTCAGCGGTGAGCACAGTGCCAGTAATACAGCTCCGTTCAGATGGGGTCTTAAATCATCTGCAGTGGGAAGAAAGTTATTTTCAGGTGTAGTTTTTACTTCTACAGCATCAGCTGACGTTAAATAAGCATAGTGGTTGTTATTCCAGGACGGAGTTGGATAGATTACTTTATCTCCTTCATCAACAATGGTTTTGTATACTGCATAGATCAAAGGTCTTGAACCTGCAGTGATCAAAATATCGTTGGGTGAATACTCAAGATTCCATCTGTTTTTCAGGTCTCTTGCCACCTCTTTTCTTAATGACAGAAGTCCATTAGCCGGCGGATAATTTGTCAGATTGTTCTGATATGCTTTCTGAATTTCTTCCTTCAACTTTGCAGGTATCGGATACAGATTAGAATTCAGGTCGCCAATGGTAAGGTTGGCTATTTCTGCTCCTTTTGCCTTTAAATCATTTACTTCATTACCAATTTTTACAATTTCAGAACCGATCAGGTTCGCTGCTAATTTTGAAACTTTCACTTTATTTTTATTTAAAATTTACTAATATTATCTTCTTACATTGATTTCTCTTCTATTTGACCCACAGGTATATGGGCATCATAGACGGCTATTAGTTCTCTGGTTTTTTTTGCGGTATTGGAGTTCGGATATTTTTTGATAATCCGGTTGTATTCTTCCCTTTTGTCATCAACAATTTTTCCTCCCTCGCTGTCATAAATCGGATCACTATCCATTCCCAAGAGATAATCAGCTAAATAACTGTTATAGTCATTTTTCGCTCTTTTAATCAATGGGCTTTTTGGATATTTATTGATAAAGTTCTCCCATACGATCAATCGGTCACCTAATTCTTCCCAGGTTATCATCAGACCTCCATTGATGGCATAATTTTCCTTATTATCTTTTGCCATCTGTGAAATATAAACACTATAATCAGGAGTCACCTTATTCTTAAACACAGACTCATAATATCCCGGTAATGAATGAATTTCGGTAAGACCCTCGCCCATTACACGAAATTCAAGGCCTGCTTTATTCAGTTCTGCAGCTATTTTTTTCACATTGTCCGGCAGATCATAGGTATCCGGTCCTGTATGATAATCAATATATTTGTCTAATATATCTGTATGCAGACCATTGAGACACTCTGTATATTTTTCTCTTATTTTCAGGTAATCTTCGTATACTTTGTCATTCTGTTCCGGGCTGTTTTCCGCTATTTCCTTATTAACCTTTGTACGGTACCATTGAAGAGCAGTTATATAATCCTCCGTCTTGTTAGCAGGTGAACACGCAGTATCAATTGGCTTAAACAGCTCTTCTTTCATTTCTGTTCCGGCAATTGAATCATTGGCTGTTTTTCCTTCTGCGCTTTTAGATGCTTCTTTTTTGCATGAAAAAACAAGTACGGAAAGCATGCAGACTGCTAAGCTCTTTCTCATCATTTTCTATAGATCTGATATTAATCCAGCTTCAGATCTTTTCTTATTTCTTCAATCTTAGCTTCCAATGTTTTCAATTTGTCTTTGAAATCTGCCTCTGAAGTGATACTGTCTTTTACAGAGATATAAAATTTAATTTTCGGTTCTGTTCCTGAAGGTCTTACACAGACTTTAGTTCCGTCCTGAGTATAATAAATCAGTACATTAGATTTTGGAATGCCATCCATCACTTTCTTTGCGTTTTCAGAAACCACAAAGTTCGTCTGTTCTTTGAAATCCTTTACTTCTTCTACCAATGAGCCTGCTAATTCCTTAGGTGGATTTTCGCGGAAGTTTTTCATCATATTCTGAATCTCTTCTGCTCCGTCTCTGCCCTTTCTGACAAGGTTAACAAGCCCTTCATAATACATTCCCACTTCCTGGTAGATCTCAATCATATATTGGTACATGGTTCTTCCGTTTGCTTTACACCAGGCTGCAATTTCGCAGGCAAGGACAATACTTCCGCAAGAATCTTTATCACGGACAAAATCTCCGGTCATGAATCCAAAACTTTCTTCTCCACCACAGATAAATTTCTCTGTTCCTTCCGCTTCACGGATCATTTTTCCAATCCATTTGAATCCGGTAAGTCCTGCTTTACAGTCTACTCCGAATTTCTGTGCGATATCAAAGAATATATCTGAAGTTACAATGGTAGAACCTATAAATTCTTTACCTGCAATTTTACCCAATTTTCTCCATTCGTTTAAAATGTAGTAGGTAAGAATTGTATTCGTTTGGTTTCCATTCAATAGCTGCATTTCACCATCAAGGTTTCTTACGGCAATTCCCAATCTGTCGCCATCCGGATCTGTTCCGATTACGATGTCTGCATTGGTAATTCTTGCCAGGTCCATTGCCATTTCTAATGCGGCAGGTTCTTCAGGGTTTGGAGATTCTACCGTCGTAAAATTACCGCTAGGAATCATCTGCTCTTTTACAAGATCAATTTTCTTGAATCCCGCTTTTTCTAATGCTTTTGGAACCGTAGTATAGGTGGTTCCGTGGATTGAGGTGAAAACAATATTTAAGTTTTCTTTTCCTACATTCTGATAGGTAGAATTTTCAATACAGGCATCGATATAAACGTCATCCTGCTCTTCTCCGATCCATTCGATTAAATCATCATTTCCATTGAATTTAATTTCCTCAAATTTTACAGAATATACTTCATTGATGATCGCTTCATCGTGAGGAGGGACGATCTGTGCTCCGTCATTCCAATATACTTTATAGCCATTGTATTCCGGCGGATTGTGAGATGCCGTTAATACAATTCCACCATTACATTTTTTATCACGTACCGTGAAAGATAATTCAGGGGTTGGTCTGTGTTCTTTGAAAAGAAGAACTTTAATTCCGTTTGCGGTTAAAACATCAGCCACTAATTTTCCAAATTCTTTGGAGTTGTGACGTACGTCATACGCTATAGCCACTTTTATTTCTTCGTTGGGAAACTGCGTCAACATATAATTCGCAAGTCCCTGTGTAGCTTGACCTAACGTGTATTTATTTAAACGATTGGTTCCTACTCCCATAATTCCACGCATTCCTCCTGTTCCGAATTCCAATTCTCTGTAAAAAGAATCTTCCAAATCCGGTGAATTGCCGTCTATTAATAATTGTACGGCATCTCTTGTTTCCTGATCGAAGGTGTCACTTAACCAAAGTTTCGCTTTTTCTAGTGTTGTCATATGTATATTTCGTATTTTTTTAAGTTGGAAGCAGGGTGCTTGAAGATGGAAGTTATTGTATTTACTACTTCTTGCACACAACTATAATTTATTCTTTTACTAATCCAGTTTTTTATTCTCTACCCTTGTTGTTTTATCAATCTTAAAAGCTCTGATAGGGTCATTATAATAGATCAATTTCGCTGTATTCTGAACATGTCCTTTCAACGAATCTTTTACATTAACTTCTGCATAATTCCCATTTTTAGAGTCGATATTCAGATTGGTAATCTTCCAGTATGGCGCAATTAAACTCGCTGTATCTGAGATCTTTATCACTGCATTTTTAGTCTCCCCAAGAAAATTGGCACGGCTTCTGTTCCGCATCTCCACTTCTGCTCTTCTCGTATTGACCGATCCCATAAAAGTAGCGTTATTTTTTAAATTCAGCCTAAAATTATCGGTTTTAATTTGACTTGAAATATTCATTTCTACAGAATCAGCAACAGAAACTTTTTCAAGGTTATATTTTGAATAGATAGTTACATTATAAAAATCAACCCCTTTTGTCCCTCTGCTTTCTTTGATAGAAAGGGTTTTATCTTTTACATCCACATCCAGGTTGGCAGCAACATTCGGATAGGTTTCAATTTCAACGAAATTCTTTGGTCCTCGAGCATAAAACACCCGGAACTTCCCTTCCAAGTCAAGGTTCACAAATTCTGCAACATCTACATCTTTTTTCTCAATATTTCCTTTCGGAGAAATTTTCCCACAGGAAACTAAAGAAAAAACGGCCATTGCATATACTATATTTCTCATTCTTTTCATTAAAATATTTTATATAAAAGTATAATTATTGCTAAAATTTCAATTCCTAATGCACTGTAAAATACTGACAATCTCCAAAACAACCCTAATTTTGAGTAAGAAGCTTTAAAAGCATTATAATAGGTAAAAGCAGGAAAAAGCAGGAAGCCAGACACCAGAATTTTATCTACACTATCAATAATTGTCGATAATGGTTTATAGATGCTTATGATACTCACCAAATCATCTACCAATAATATGGCTAAAATTCCTGATAGACTTACCGATGCTATAATAACATGCTCTGCAAGATTCAGCATCATACGCTTAAAAAGAATCCAGCCGTTCAATGCCAGAATAGGAATCAATGAAAATAAAATCGTTTTGGAATATTGGGAGAAAAAATCTATAATCTTTGAGCTTTCCTCAGGAAATTTATTTGGATTCAGATCCAGATAAAAATGCAGCGCTAAAGCATTAAATCCAAATAAAATGAGCAGTAAAGAGAATAAGTTATAATATGCAATTCTTTTACCCGCGATGTAATTTATTGCCATTGTTCCGGGATTCAGCAGTACATGTTTTAATGTTCGGAAAAATTTTGATTCCACATGCCAAATCGATCCTAAAATATCACTTTTAATAAGAGAGCTCAAAGTTATTCTTTCCGTATCGGATTTTTGTCCGCAATGAGAACAAAACTCACCGGATATCCTATGGCCACAGTTTAAACAACTTTTTTTAGTCATATTAAAAATCAACACATTTGGGATACAGACTCTACAATATTTTTTATCTTTTTAACTCTTGGGTTTATAATCTATTCTTAGCCAGCTATATGTAATTCCCACGTCAAATGAATTTCCATGAGAATTATTTATTATTATTTCAATTGGCAGGAAGAGAATTGGAATAGATTAACAATAATACAAAAAACACTACGATTATCACTGCAATAATCGAGGGTTTCCATAAAGATTTTTTAAGAAGCTGATCTTCATTCGGAAAATATTTAGGCATAAAATAATAGGAAAAAATACTTCCTCCTGCTATTCCGCACAGATATGCAAGCGAACTCTTAGGGTTTTCCGGAATATTGACAATAACAAGAGTTGCTATCGTCATGAGAACGGAAAGCCCTAATATCATGTACGCTTCTTTCTTTTTTTTGACTTCTATTAAGTTTTGATATAATAAAACTCCGCCAAACAAAGGCGATAAGAGAATAGAAAAACCTAAAATAGCTTTTTTAGAATATATTTTCGGCGTTTGATCATCCATACCTATATCACTTCATCAATATTATAATTTTTATGCTCGCGATTGGTTCGGATAATCATTTCCCCTAAGAATCCGGCAATAAAAAGTAAGGTTCCCATGATCATCATGGTTAAAGCAATAAAAAACCACGCATTATTGGTAAGCAGATGTCCGTAAATTCCTCTGGCAATATCAATCAGTTTGGAAACTCCCAGCCAAAGAGCAGAAAGAAAACCTAAGATAAACATCACGGTTCCAACTGCTCCAAAGAAATGCATTGGTCTGCCTCCAAAACGACTGACAAACCAAAGTGTTACCAAATCCAAAAAGCCACGGATAAATCTTTCCGTCCCAAATTTAGAAGTTCCGTAAGGTCTTGCCTGGTGCTTAACCTCTTTTTCTGTAATTCTTCTGAACCCGGCATTGGCGGCCAGCACAGGGATATAACGGTGCATATCTCCATATACATCGATCGATTTTACCACCTGCTTTTTATACGCTTTCAAACCGCAGTTGAAATCATGAAGTTCTACTCCTGATACTTTTCTAGCTGCGGCATTGAATAGTTTTGAAGGAACATTTTTAGTCATTACGTTATCAAAACGCTTCTTTTTCCAGCCTGAAACAATATCATAATTATCTTCGACAATCATGTTGTAGAGTTCAGGAATTTCTTCCGGAAAATCCTGTAAATCAGCATCCATAGTGATTACAACATCTCCATGCGCTCTTTCAAACGCTGCATGAAGTGCTTGAGATTTTCCATAATTTCTGGAAAATTTAATCCCATGAATCTGAGGGTGCTGTACTTTCAGATTTTCAATAATATTCCACGATAAATCCGTACTTCCATCATCTATGAACCAAATTTCATATGATAAATTGACTGCTTTACAGACATAATCGATCCTTGAAAAAAGTTCTTCCAGAGAAGCTTCTTCGTTAAGTAACGGAATAACTATAGATAGATTCATTTAATTTTAATAAAATTATTCTTGATTTGTTATTTCCTGGTGCACAGTTCTTGTTCTGAAAAACGCTCCGAAAAATACTGACAAAACTACGTAAAATATAAGAATTGCTGCAAAATATCCGGAAAAATGACTCAGCGTGAGCATATCTTTGCCCTTAACCGCTTCTGGAGTAAAGCTTTGAATTCTTTCCTTATATTTCTGATCTAATTCATCAATGTCTTTCTGATGCTTCAATATCTTCCTCGCAGAAGTATATTCGGTATCCAATTCTGATTTCTGTCTTTGAACATATTGATAGTTCAATAGTTTTTTTGCATCGGTATCTACGAAATTTAAAAAGGCGAAAATGCTGATAATTGAAAGAATTCCTCCGGTGACCATAGGCACGAATGCTCTTTTAAACGCTTGTTTAAAACTTACTGTTTTATGGGCTCTCCAAAAGGTATTCACAGACCAGAAAGCAGCTCCTGCATAGATCAGCGGAAGTACGAATGCATTGGCTTTTAGAGAGATATCGAAATAATTAATTCCGGAGAAAAAGCCGTATACGATAAAAAAAATAGTCATCGTGGCTATAAAAAGTATAATTCCTAATGTTGATGGACTTTTCGTCATATTTTATTTTTTAGAAAAAAGTTGAAAAATTATTCCATTGCCATTCAGTATTTTAGCTCTGTCAAAGGATTTTTCAAGTGAATTTTCTGTAATTTTATTTTGAAGTTTATAATTTATTCCTACCTTTGCAACGGCAAGTCCTAAACAACCAGCTCCTGAGAATCCTCCAGGGTGGGAACACAGCAAAGGTAATTGGTCGTAGCGGTGTGATTTAGGTAGCTTGCCATTTTTTTTGTCTTAAAGTGAAGAGAGGTAATTTGATAATTATCTTTTTTTTGTTTTAATACCTTAAACATCTTTATTCTCATTTTCAAATTACCGTAATCCTAATTAAAATTCGAACTCCTCTCCCAGTTTTGGTAACACAAGTTCTACATTTTTATCAGCAAAATGCTTTAATGCACTTTCATGATTGATTTCAATGGCAGGGAAAGTATCGAAATGACATCCGATTACCTTCGGAGTTTTCAGTAATTCTGAAGCGGCAAAGGCTGCTTTTCTCGGACACATTGTATAATGGCTTCCAATTGGAAGGATCGACAGATCTAAATTTCCGTATAACCTTGGAAACAGCTCCATATCTGCCATTACTCCTGTATCACCTGCCAAATAGATGTTCTTACCTTCAGGAAGTCTGAAAATATACCCTACAGGAACGCCTCCGTAGCTTCCATCCGGGAAAGAACTTGTATGGTGAGCCGGTACCATGGAAATTTTAAGATCGTCGATTTTTGCCGATCCTCCTAAGTTTACATCGTCTTTGTTTTTTGCCGTTTTAAAATAGGCACACACTTCAGGAACTCCGATAACCACTGCTTCCGGGTAATGGTGCAGTACTTCTTCAACATCGGCAATGTGATCTCCGTGTGCGTGAGTCAGCAGAATATAATCTATTTTCTGAGCCGTGATATCAAATCCGGACTCTGCCTTTTTGTAATTGTAAAAAGGATCGCATAAAATCGTTTTGTCTTTATACGTGAACAGAAAACAGTTCTGCCCTAAGAATTGTATTTTCATTTTTAATTTATTTTTAAAATTGTTAAACACAAATAACTCAAACAGATTCACAAAAAACTCAATAGTATTAGTGAAAAGATTCGTGTTATTTGTGTTTTAATTAACCGCAAACGGTTATTATTCAAATGTATTATTTCCGGGAAAATCTATTTCTGCGGAAATTTATCTCCTATCAAATTCAGTTTTATTCCATGTTCAAGATAGGCTTTACAGCCATCTAAAACGGTTGTGAAACCACCTGTATTGTCATTAACTGTCTTCAGCAGATCTTCTCCTTTTTGGGTAAAGCCATAGCTTTTAATGACTACAAACGTCCCTTTTTCCATCTTCCTGAACTCATAATCTACATGTGTTGAAGGATTCCCCCACTCTGTTTTGATCAGCTGGTTTGGAATAACCTCATTCACCTTTACATCGGATTTTACCCCATACATTTCCCATTCCCAGGTTACTGTTTTTCCTGCTTCCAATATTCCGGTAGATTTTGTAAACCAGAACTGAGTGGTAATTTCAGGATTGACAAATGCTTCGAAAACATCTTCAATGGGTTTTCTGATCAGCATTTGAGCTTCAACGTATACAGTAGAATTCATGATGGTATATTTTTTATCTAAAAAAATTAAGGCCTATTGCGGTAAGAACAGCCATGGTAAAGGTAAGAATACCAACCTGCTTTAAAAACTGGTCGAGCTCTTTAGGTTCTTTTACAGACATAATTCTTCTTCTTAATTTAGCAAAAGGAATGATCAGAATCATGACAATGAACACATAATAATTTTGTGACTGTATGAAACCGTTTATTGCTAAAAATATAAGAATAAGAATCAATGGAAGTTGCAGCAGGACCATTTCATAGATCATTGCATTTTTAAAACCAATCCTCAAAGCGAGACTGTTTTTTCCTGACAGCTTATCACTTTCAATATCTCTCATATTATTCAGGTTAAGGACCGCCATACTCATCATTCCAACTGCAGTTCCCGGCAGCAGAATATCCCAGCTGAACGTTTTTGTGAATAAAAAGTAGCTTCCGCATACGGAAACCAATCCAAAAAAGATAAATACGAAAAGGTCTCCCAATCCCATATATCCATAAGGTTTTTTCCCTACCGTATACCCAATAGCTGCTAAAATACTGGCCACACCCAATCCTATGAAAATATAAAATTCTTTCATGTATTGCGGTATGAAAGCTACATACAGCAAAGCTACCGTTGCTGCAAAAGACAATACTGAAAACAGGATTACCGCATTTTTCATCTGTTTTGCTGTAATTTTCCCGGATGCAACCGCTCTTGCCTCTGCTGAAGTACTTCTTTTTGCGTCAGTCCCTTTGATTCCGTCACCATAATCATTAGCGTAGTTGGATAAGATCTGATACAGCAATGTAACCAAAAGCGCCAATGCAAATATTTTCCAATCCCAGGTTCCGCCTTCACCCCAAAGTCTCCATTTCGCAATGAAAGCACCCATAATAATCCCGCTTAAAGAAAGCGGAAGCGTTCTTAGCCTTGCGGCTTTTATCCAGTCAGTCATAGTTTTGTACAATGTATGCTGTACAATGTAAAATGTAATGAGTACATTATGAAAAGTTTAATACTTCCTTTAATATACTTTGTACATTATACTTCGTACATATTACAATTTAAGATATCCATTTATTTTCTCCGAAGTCAGGTTTTCTTTTTTCTAAGAATGCGTTTCTTCCTTCCTGAGCTTCTTCCGTCATGTAAGCTAATCGGGTTGCTTCTCCTGCAAATACTTGTTGTCCTACCATTCCGTCATCGGTAAGGTTCATAGCAAACTTCAGCATTCTGATAGAAGTTGGAGATTTAGCTAAAATTTCCTGAGCCCATTCGTACGCTGTATCTTCTAATTCTGCATGAGGAATTACCGCATTGACCATTCCCATGTCCAACGCTTCCTGAGCTGAATAGTTTCGTCCTAAAAAGAAGATCTCACGGGCTTTTTTCTGACCTACCATTTTCGCCAGGTAAGCGGAACCATAACCACCATCAAAGCTGGTGACATCAGCATCCGTCTGTTTGAAAATCGCATGTTCTTTACTTGCTAATGTAAGGTCGCATACCACATGAAGTGAATGTCCACCTCCAACAGCCCAACCTGGTACGACCGCGATTACCACTTTTGGCATAAAGCGGATCAAACGCTGTACTTCCAGAATATTCAGACGATGTCTTCCATCTTCTCCTACATATCCCTGTTTTCCTCTGGCTTTTTGATCGCCTCCACTGCAGAAGGCCCAACCTCCGTCTTTAGGACTTGGTCCTTCTCCTGAAAGCAAAACAACGCCTATGGAAGAATCTTCAGAAGCGTCATAAAAAGCGTCATATAATTCTGAAGTTGTCTTGGGTCTGAATGCGTTACGGATTTCCGGTCTGTTGAAAGCAATTCTTGCTACACCATTGCATTTTTTATAGGTAATATCTTCGTATTCTTTGACGGTTTTCCACTCAATCATCTTGTAAAAATTTTTCTCAAAGATACGGAATTGCAAAGAATTTTTAAGGCGAAATTTGATGATAATCTCTACAAATATAGAGATCATTTCAGTCTAAAAACAAAAAGCCGGAACACTGATGCTCCGGCTTTTTTTATAGTTTAGTTATTGCTGTTATTTGGCAGCTTTTCCTTCAAGTTCGGCTAATTTAGCTTTCATTTCCAATGCTTTTGCCTGATTTTTAGTCACTACATAGATGTCTTTTAATGCAGAAACTGCATCTACACTGGTAGGAACTGCTTTATACCAGCTTTCAGCATATGGAAGAGCTTTGGCAAATCTCTCTCTTCTTCCGTCGATCAACTTAGTCGCTTCCTCCGGCTTATCTTTTCTTAAAGCATTAATCTGCTCAACAGTTTTTGAATCATCACCAATGATGGTAAATACTAAATTCTGATGTGCATTTGCGAAATCAGGTTTAATCTCTACTGCTTTTTTGAACGATTCTATAGCATCGTTCACGCTAGCAGGATCTTTAGACTGCATTACTCCCAGATTATACCAATTGGTAGCATCAGTAGGATTTTTTGCTAACTGCTCTTTCAAAGTGGCTACAAATTTCTCTGTATTTCCAGATTGGAAATACGCAGTGCTCTGAGCTTCTTTTAATTTTGCATTGTTAGGGAATTTAGCCAATCCTTTTTCAACGATAGCAACAGCTTCATTTCCTTTTTTTGCATTAAGAAGCAAAGTAGACAATGTTTCATACAAGTCCGGCTCTACGCTTGGAGTTTGTTCCGTTTTGAAATCTGTGTAATCAGGACTTTTTTTCATCAGGTCCCAAGTTGCTTTATCAAAAGGTTTTACTTCTCCAGTCTTCTTTTCTTTTGCAGTATAGGTAGTCTGCACCCCTGTGTATCCTGAATTAATTAAATCTGTATAGATTTTAATTGATTCGTCGCTGTTATTAGCCAGTGCATAGCTAAGACCAGCATAATACATATAGGTTTTATCGTCCTGACCACTTGTTTTCAACAAGTTGTAAACCTCCAAAAATTTAGGTGCTGCAGCTGCATAATTTTTTGAGTTATATGCGTCCATCGCCACTTTATTAGCACTTTGAAGCTGGGCATTCACATCTCCTTTCTGTCCAAAGACAAAAGCTGATGCTACAATAGCCATCCCTAAAATCAGTTTCTTCATAATAACTATTTTATATTAATTGTACAATTTATTCTTCGGAATCAGAATTTCCAGTTTCCCCGGTTGTATCTTCAGCATTGTTTTCTGCTTCAGTCTGAGGAGCTGTAGTATTTTCCTGATTATCAAGTGCAATTTCTACTCCTTCTTCACCTAGTTCAGTGTCATCTTCAACATCTTTATCCATTTCTACTTTTGCAATGGCTGCAATTTCGTCATTCTTCTTAAGGTTGATCATTTTCACACCCTGCGTATTTCTACCCATCACCCTCATTTCATCCATATTCATACGGATAGCCACTCCAGATTTGTTGATGATCATTAATCCGTCTTCATCCGTTACATTCTGGATAGCGATCAGATTTCCTGTTTTTTCGGTGATATTTAAAGTGATCACTCCTTTTCCTCCTCTGTTGGTAATTCTGTAATCTTCTACTGCTGTTCTCTTCCCGTATCCTTTTTCAGAAACTACAAGAACAGTTTCGTTCTCCACATCGTTCACAACAATCATACCAATAACCTCATCATTGTCTTCCATGGTAATACCACGAACTCCTATAGATCCTCTTCCTACTTCTCTTACTTTTTCTTCAGGGAAACGGATACATTTACCGTTTTTAGTAGCAATCATGATCTGAGAGGTTCCGTTGGTTAACCAAGCTCCTAATAACTGGTCATTATCACGGATTTCAATCGCGTTAATACCATTGACTCTCGGTCTTGAATAAGCTTCAAGAGATGTTTTTTTGATAGTCCCGTTTTTGGTAATCATCACCACACTCATCTGATTGATGTATTCAGAATCTTTTAAGTCGTTGGTTCTGATATAGGCTTTGATCTTGTCATCCGGCTCAATATTGATAAGGTTTTGCACCGCTCTTCCTTTGGCCGTTTTGGAACCTTCAGGAATTTCAAATACTCTCAGCCAGTAACATTTTCCTTTTTCTGTGAAGAACAGCATATACTGGTGGTTGGTTGCAGAAACAATATACTCCAGGAAATCTTCATCTCTGGTTGTTGCCGCTCTGTTTCCTACACCACCTCTGCTCTGAATTTTATATTCTGAAAGAGAAGTTCTCTTCACATATCCTGCATGAGAAATGGTAAGCACTACTGAATCATTCGGAATAATATCTTCAATAGACATTTCTCCTCCTGAGAAGTCGATTTCGGTTCTTCTTTCGTCACCGTATCTTTCTTTAATTTCAGCTAATTCTTCTTTAATAATCTGGAATCTTCTTTCTTCATTGGCAAGAATATCTTCTAAATTAAGAATCTCCTTCATGATCTCGTCGTACTCGTTACGGATCTTATCAAGTTCCATACCTGTTAAACGAGCCAAACGAAGGTCCAGAATTGCCTGTGCCTGGATTTCAGAAAGTTCAAACGCTTCGATCAATCCTTCTTTCGCTCCCTGTGGGTTGGCACTGTGACGGATAATCGAAATCGCTCTGTCTAATGAATCCTGAGAACCGATCACTTTCATGAAACCTTCTAAGATATGCGCTCTTTCTTTCGCTTTTTTAAGCTCAAACTGAGTTCTTCTTACGATAACAATATGTCTGTGCTCTACGAAATGGTGGATAATATCTTTCAGGTTTAACTGCTCGGGTCTTCCATGTACCAAAGCAATATTGTTCACACTGAACGATGTCTGAAGCGAAGTATATTTATATAATAAGTTAAGAACAACATTAGGAATTGCATCATGTTTTAATTCATACACAATACGAAGACCTTTTCTGTCCGACTCATCTCTTATTTCATAGATTCCGGTAAGTTTTTCGTCTTTTACCAGTTCTGCTGTTTTGGCGATCATTTCCGCCTTGTTTACCTGATAAGGAATTTCAGTAACGATAATGGCGCTTCTGTTTCCTATTTCTTCAAAGTTCACTTTAGCTCTTAAAACAACTCTTCCTCTACCGGTATGGAAAGCATCTCTTACCCCGTCATATCCATAGATAATCCCTCCTGTAGGAAAATCGGGAGCCGTGATATGCTGCATCAGCTCATCGATGGTAATATCTTTGTTATCAATATAGGCAGAAATTGCATCTATCGATTCAGATAGGTTGTGTGGGGCCATATTGGTAGCCATCCCTACTGCAATACCTGATGTTCCGTTTACCAGAAGATTAGGGATTTTTGTAGGCATCACGGTAGGCTCCGTTAAACTATCATCGAAGTTATTCTGAAAGTCAACCGTTTCTTTGTCTAAGTCTGAAAGTATATCATCAGATATTTTTTTCAATCTTGCTTCGGTATAACGCATTGCTGCAGGCGGGTCGCCGTCCATTGAACCAAAGTTACCCTGCCCGTCAACCTGAGGGTATCGTAAACTCCATGGCTGCGCCATTCTTACCATTGCATCATACACAGAGGAATCTCCATGCGGGTGATATTTACCCAAAACATCCCCAACAATTCTCGCAGATTTTAAATATTTCCTATTAGAAAAAACCCCTAATCCATACATACCGTAAAGTACTCTTCTATGAACGGGTTTCAAGCCATCTCTTACATCAGGTAGCGCTCTTGACACGATAACCGACATCGAATAATCGATATAAGATGACTTCATTTCATCAACAATGTTGATAGGAATCAGTCTTTCTCCTTCTTTTTGCATAAACAAATTTTATTATAATGATAGTCAGACTTTTAGCTGTGGGTCTGAAAATTATTTATTTTGTATTTTTATTAACGGGCTAATTTACGAAAATTTTGTCGATTTTTGCCCTAGAATTTATCCTAAAAATCTTAAAAATTCATAAAATATGAGCGTATTGAGTATAACTTTCCACTGCACGAAAAACAATATTGAAGAATGGGAAAATTATATTGATGAAACACTGGTTTTAATGACGGAAAACCTAATGGACGTCAGCAAATATATCCTATCGGAAGTCCACAGTGACTATATTGAAGACGGGAAAAATTATAACCTTCTGCTGATCTTCGACAATGAGGATCTCCGAACAGATTTTATTGAGAGTGAACTGGAAAATATTGCAGAAATCATTGAGAAAAAATTCGGACAGGAAATTATGATATTCAATACCTTCCTTAATCCGAAAAAAACCAGATTATAATTTTATTGAGACCAAGGTTTATTAAAGCCAAGTTCACATACAAGAAAAGCACTGAAATAATCAGTGCTTTTTTATTTATAATCTTACGACCACTACAGGTCTGCTTGAAACATACGGTCTTCTGTGATGGTAATATCTATGAGGCCTTACCGGTCTGTAATATCTTGGTTCGTAATAATGCCTTACAGGTCTATGGTATGTATAGGCAACAGGTCTGTAATGTGGTCTCGGTCCGTGATAATAATGTCTCGGTGGCCCATGGTGAGGGCGTCTTTGGACAGGTGATGCTTGATAATAAGCAAAAGAAAAAATAAGCAAGAAAAGTCCTAGTATTTTAGTCAGCATTTTCATGATTCAACTATTTTAAAATTACAATATAAAAACTTACAAGAGCAATGCCAATACTCTTTTTATTATTATGTTCTATTGAAATTTTATACTTTTTTATGATTTAATCCAATCTAAGAAATTATTTCGCTTCTTCTCTCATACATGATAAGATCTTTCCATACTCCATTTAATTTTGCAATTTTTTTTCGGGTTCCGACATTTCTAAACCCATTTTTCTGATGGAATTTAATAGATGCTTCATTTTCAGGAAAAACATTTGCCTGCAATGTCCAGAATCCATGGTCCTCGCTATCCAAAATCATCTTTTTAAGCAATACGGAACCCAAACCCCTGCCTTGATACTCGTTGTCGAAGTAAATGACCGCTTCCGCTACTCCTTTGAAACATTCTTTTTTGCTTACGGGTCTTAATGCACACCATCCCACTACTTCATTGTTTTCATTTTCCAACACCCATCTGCAGTCGTTAAAGTATTCCATATTCCAGGCTTCGCCGTTGGGGACTGCTGTATCAAATGTGGCAATTCCGCCGTCTATACCCTGCTGGAATATTTCCAGTACTTTGGCGGTATCGCTGGGAAGCATTTCTCTCAGTTCGTAGTTCATTGTATTTAATGGTATTTTCTTTTGTTTTTCCTTTTTATTCTTGAATAGTGGGTCTGCTTGCTCATTTCATCTTCGGAAACGACACTGATGTTTCCATCCACTTCCAGTACGGATAATTTTACACTTTCTATTTTTTCTATTCCGTGTTCCCTGATGGCTTCTTCTAATTCATCTCTGGTAATCTTCACTTCATTTAATGCCCGTTGGTCGATCACACCGTCTCTTACTAAAATTACAGGATCGGCTTCCATGAATGATCCAAAGGAACGGTTGGAAAACATTAATCTTTTTAATGTAAAATTAGCAGCAAAAAGTACTAAGGCTGCAATGATTCCGCCCTGGAGAGAAGTATCCGGGCCCACCATTGCATTTTGAACGGCATTGGAAATCAGAAGTAATAATACCACATCCCCGGCATTAAGCTGGGAAAGCTGGTTTTTACCAAACAGACGGATGGCAACCACCATAAAAAGGTAAACGCATAGGGAGCGTACAGCCACATCAAGAATAGAATTCACAGGAGTTTATTTATCTATTCAAATGTAGAAAATTTTATGAAGTATAGGGATAATTATTTTAAGCTTTCTATTTAAAGCGACATGAAACCTGAACCTTCAGCTGAGAAATTACACAACCTCATCTATAAGACCATTATTATATGAAATTTGCTTATTTTATATCAGATTCAGAATTAAAAAAAGCCGCCCGATAGGCAGCTTTACTTTTTTAAGGACATTGACCGATGGGAACTTCGCTGCATACTACCTGATTGATTCTTTCGCAGTATACACAATACTTTTTAGGCTGTCCGCCATACACTGATTTTAATGCCGTCTTGCTTAGTTTTGTTAAATTTTTCATATCGTTTTAATTTTGTAGGTTAAAGTTAAAACGAAAATATATACTTTTTATTACAGATTTCTGATTGAAATTTTCAGGATTTTCACTTGAAAATAATGATCTGTTTCAAATAGAAAAGAATCTGCTTTCACAAATTCTTTTCTTCTATTGATTTATTTTATATTATTCCAGTTCTCTCTTCAGGAACTTTCCTGTTAAACTTTTCTTAGACTTTACAATCTCTTCCGGTGTTCCCTGGGCAACGATCTGGCCGCCGTGTTTTCCGCCTTCAGGTCCAACGTCAATAATGTGGTCTGCCAGTTTGATCACATCCATATTATGTTCAATAATAATGAATGAATTTCCGAGTTCTACCAATTTATTAATAGCTTCCATCAAGATCTTTACGTCTTCGAAATGAAGCCCTGTGGTAGGTTCATCCAGAATATATAAAGTATTTCCGGTCTGTCTTTTTGCGAGTTCTGTCGCCAGCTTGATACGCTGTGCTTCTCCTCCGGATAATGTCGTCGACTGCTGTCCTAATGTAATATATCCTAATCCGACATCCTGTAATGTTTTTACTTTACTAAAGATCTTTGGAATCGGCTGGAAGAAATCCACGGCTTCATCAATCGTCATATCCAGTACATCGGAAATAGATTTCCCTTTGTAACGTACTTCCAGGGTTTCTCTGTTAAAACGTTTTCCATTGCAGGTTTCACAGTGAACATATACATCCGGAAGGAAGTTCATTTCAATCACTTTCAATCCTCCACCCTGGCAGGTTTCGCATCGTCCGCCTTTAACGTTGAAAGAGAATCTCCCCGGCTTGTATCCACGGATTTTACTTTCCGGCAATTCTGCAAAAAGATTTCTTATATCGGTAAACATTCCTGTGTAGGTGGCGGGATTGGAACGTGGTGTTCTTCCAATCGGAGTCTGGTCTACGTCTACAATTTTATCGATGTTTTCAAGACCTTCAATCTTTTTGTACGGAAGTGGTTCCTGAACCGCTCTGTAAAAATGTTTATTTAAGATCGGGTATAAAGTTCCATTGACCAGTGAAGATTTTCCGCTTCCTGAAATCCCGGTTACGACTACTAATTTTCCAAGTGGAATATCAAGGGTAACATTTTTAAGGTTATTTCCTGTTGCTCCTTTTAGTACTATACTTTTTCCGCTTCCTGCTCTTCTTTCTTCAGGAATAGCAATTTTTCTTTTTCCATTGATGTACTGCGCTGTGATGGTATCGGCATGCAGCAAGTCTGCAGGTTTTCCCTGCCACAGGATTTCACCGCCGAATTTTCCGGCTCTTGGACCAATATCCAAAACCTCATCAGCTTCCATGATCATATCTTTATCATGTTCTACGACTAAAACAGAGTTTCCGATATCTCTAAGGTTTTTCAATGAAGCGATAAGTCTTTCATTATCTCTTTGATGAAGTCCAATGCTTGGTTCATCCAGAATATACAATACGTTCACTAACTGTGATCCGATCTGTGTTGCCAAACGAATCCTCTGTGATTCTCCTCCTGAAAGTGTTTTTGAACTTCTGCTTAAACTCAGATAATCTAATCCTACATCCAGCAGGAACTGAAGGCGGGTTTCAATTTCCTTCAAGATTTCGTAGGCAATGATTTTATGTTTCTCTGAGAATTTGTCTTTTATCTCATGTAACCAGTCTTTAAGATCAGCCAGACTTAAGCCATTCACCTCAGCAATATTCTTTCCGTCAATTTTAAAACTTAAACTTGCAGACTGAAGACGGGCTCCGCCACATTCAGGACATGTTTCTTCTGTAGTAAAATGTCTTTCCAGCAGAATCGCTTCATAGGATTCTCTCTCTTCAATCATTTCTTCCATAAAAGGAATCAATCCATCAAAGCTGATTTTTATTTTCTTCGCAATGCCTGCGTATTTAAGATCTTTATTGAATTCTTTGTGACAGCCATGGTAGATATACTCCAGCGCTTCTTCCGGAATATCTTTAAAAGGCGTTGTCAATCCTAAACCAAAGATCTCAAGGATGCTTTTAATCTGTGCAAGGATCCATTTGTTGGATTTAATGTCTTCCAATGGCAATAAACCACCCTGATTAATAGATAATTTTGTATTTTCTACAAAATGATCGGTATTGATCTTCTTGATCGTTCCTAAACCTTTACAGTTTGGACAGCTTCCTTTCGGAGAGTTGAATGAGAATGTATTCGGTTCCGGTAATGCTAATGAGTGCCCGGTTTCAGCATCCATCAGGTTTTTTGAGAAATACTCGATCTCTGTGCCGCCTAACTTTTGAATTCCTATAATTCCCTCGCCCATCTCCATTGCCGTACGAAGCGATTTCTCCATTCTGTTCTCGGAAGCACTTTCTCCAATGATCCAGCGATCGATAACGATATCAATATCGTGGGTTTTATAACGGTCTAATTTCAGATCATATTCGATATCCTGAAGATCGCCGTCAATTCTTGCCTGTCCATATCCTTTTTTTGCCATCTGGACGAAAAGTTCATGATAGTGCCCTTTTCTGGAACGCACAACAGGCGCCATCAACATTATTTTTTCGCCTTTATAGTTTTCTTTAATGGTATCCAGGATCTGATCTTCTGTATAGCTTACCAGTTTTTTTCCTGTAGACAATGAATACGCATCTGAAACCCTTGCATATAAAAGACGCAGGTAATCATAGAGCTCAGTCACTGTTCCTACTGTAGAACGTGGATTTTTATTGGTAGTTTTCTGCTCGATGGCAATAACGGGTGAAAGTCCCTCGATTTTGTCTACATCAGGACGTTCAAGACCTCCCAGAAACTGTCGGGCATAGGCCGAGAATGTTTCAATATATCGGCGTTGCCCTTCTGCAAAGATTGTATCGAAAGCCAATGAAGATTTTCCGCTTCCGGACAAACCGGTAATTACCACCAGTTCATTGCGGGGAATTTTAACATTAATGTTCTTAAGATTATGCTCGCGAGCACCGTAAACTTCTATATATTCTCTTGATTCGCTCATAATGTAAGAGTGATCTTACCTGAAAATCACAATGTGCAAAATTACGGAATTTTATGGAATTTTTATAGTAAATGATCTTCTTAAAATAGGATTACTTTAAGACAAAACAGATGAGACTAGTCATTTACGTCTCTCCTTTCTTCCACTGGATAAGGAGCCATAATTTTTTTCTTACTTTTATGCTTTATTTAACTTACTGAATTTTCATCATTTGAATCGGGACAAAACAGCATGGACAGATTACGACAGCATATAGAAGAGATTACGCCATTGAGCAATGAAGAGTTTGACTATATAAAAAGTTTCTTTATTTTGAAAAAGGTCCGTAAAAATCAGTTTCTTGTTCATGAAGGAGATGAAGTGAAATTCGAATTTTTAGTGCTTGAAGGTATTTATAAAGTATTTTACCTGGATGCCAGCGGAAAAGAACATATTGTTCAATTTGCAAAAAAAGACTGGTGGATGACGGATTATATAGGCTTTTTTAAACAAAAGAATGCAACGATGTTTGTAGAATGCCTGCAAGAAGGGGAAGTTTTATGTCTTTCTCTGGAGGGAAGAGAAAAGTTAGCCTCGGAATTTCATACCATGGAACATTTCTTTAGAGTAAAGCTGACTAACGGTTTTATTGCTTTACAGCAAAGAATCACTTTTTTGCTTTCCAGTACTCCGCAGGAGCGTTACGAAGAGTTTTCAAAATTATATCCTGATCTCATGCTCCAGATTCCTAAAAAATATGTTGCAGAATATTTAGGAGTAAGCAGGGAAACGTTAAGCAGGCTGTATTCAAATAATAAATAAACGGGTGTGATTTCGATCACACTTTTTTTGTGACTTCAATCCTTCTCCCGGCGACCCGGCCCGTCATACATTTGCTCTATCAATTGAGAACATCCTCAAGAGAGTAACAAGAGTATTTAATTCATAAAAATTTAAGTCATGAAACCACGAGTATTAATTATTGTTTCCAATGCCCATTCAATAGGACCTAACAACAGAAGAACCGGAACTTTCCTGCCTGAGGTAGCCCATCCTTATGCTGAATTTCAGAAAGCAGGGTATAAGATAGATTTTGCAAGCTTAACCGGTGAAGTTCCTTATCTGGATGCCTTGAATTTAGCTAATGATCCGGATAATTTACAATTTTTAACGGGTCCCGGATGGGAAGATATGCAAAAAGCATCTTTGCTCTCTGAAATCAATGCAGATGAGTATGATGCCGTGTTCATCCCAGGAGGTCTAGCACCAATGGTGGATATGCCTGAAGCACCGCTTCTAAAGAAAGTTATTGCCCAGGTGTACGAAAACGATGGTGTTGTAGGAGCCGTATGTCATGGTCCCGTGTCATTTCTTAATGTAGTATTGAGTGATGGGACATATTTAGTGGAAGGTAAAAATATCACTTCATTTACGACAGAGGAAGAAGATCAATATGCAAGAGCTGATGTTCCTTTTGATCTGCAGGCGGCGCTTTCCAATCAGGGAGCTGTTTTTCATGCTGCGGAACCATGGTCTTCACACAGTATTGCCGATGGAAATATCGTAACCGGTCAAAATCCGGCTTCTGCTAAAGAGGTTGGTGAGAAAATGATTGCTGTTTTAGAAGCTAAAAAAGCTTAATCATATCTGATATTTATTAATTTTAAATAAAAAAGATGAGTCAAAAACCCGTTTATGTATACGCACAATGGCACGTAAAGGATGGTCATGTAGATACTGTGTTGGAATTATTGGAGCATGTTGCCGGTAAAACCTTACAGGAAGAAGGAAATTTATTTTACAAAGTACATCAAAATCAATCTGATAAAAATAATCTGATATTATTTGAAGGCTATTCAGATGCTGATGCTGTAGAAACACACCGTCATTCGCAGCATTATAAAAGCTTTGTATCAGAACAAATTATTCCTTTACTGGAAAAAAGAGAAGTGATTCTTATGGACCAGCTGATGTAAGGAAAGTTGCCCTTTTATTTTAATATTCCGAAAAACGTTGAGCTTATTTGTCTCAAAGTCTTTCGGAATATTTTTAGGTGGTTATATACCATTTTACCTCTAGTGTCATTCCGACGAAGGAGGAATCTCTTTCATAGATTAGATTCTTCATTTCACTTCGTTACATTCTGAATGACAGCAGAAATAAACAGACCAAAACATCAGGTGTAAAATTATATATTCTTACCTATTTTTATTTTATTTCTTATTTAAAAATCAACATCTTCATTGCTAACTTTTACAATGTATTCTATTCCGTCGATTGCTTTTAAAATAATCTGGTTTCGGAGGATGTTAGACATATTTTCCCAGTATACTCTTCCGTAGAAAGAATAATTCTGCGGGATGATCTCCACCTCAACAGTTCTTACAAAACCTTCTTTGGGTTTATTGCTGATCATGGTTCCTCTTCTTACCCTTACTTCTTTCAGTTCATCTTTCAGCACCATTCTGCAATAGTTTTTCACATCTTCCAGGGAAATGATCTTATCTCTCGTTGTTAATGCATATTTGTAAGCCTGAATGCTGTCTGTTCCTTTCTGCTCTTCGGCACCGCCAATGGTTTCGGTAAGGAGAATAACAGTCTGTGATTTCAGCTGGTTGGAAAGTTCCGTTCCGGGACGCATATGATTGGCTAAGGTGCAATGCGTGATCCAGAATGAAGCATAAGTGTGATCTGTTTTTTCTACAGGTTCCATGATGACGTAATTCAGTTCCTGCTTGATGGTTCTTTTAGCATTATTTACTTTTTGTACCATCGACTTCATTTTGTCCGACATTTCGCTGAGGATTCCTTTTACATTATCCCTGTTTAACAGAGAAAATGCAGCAATTTCATCTCTTGTCAGTTCCAGAACATTGGCGATCATATCCACCGCATTCCTGTTGGTGAAACGTTCCATGCCTCCTTTTCTTACTGTATACAAACCTTTCTTCAGATCATCTGATGGAGTGAAAGGAATTTCTGTATACTTTCTTCCTTCGCCGTCCTGAACCTCATCTACATATAAAAAATGTTCTCCTTCGTCTGTCACCAAAGGAATATTATTCCCCATAATATCTAAACTGTATTCTGTTTTTTTCCATCCTCTGTTGTACATCGGAAATGCATTAAGTACAAATGAAAAGTTATCCAGTATTTCAGCAGAAAACTGTGGCGGAAATTCGAAAGTAAGCCATAAGAACTTTTTGCCGTCAAGATATTTTGTGATCTCTTCTTTCTGTTCAAGAAAATCAAGGTTTTTCGGAAGCTTTCCTGGTTCGGAAAACAAACTGTTTGAAATTCCTGTGATCTCAATAAATTTATGGTGGTAAATGCTTTTAATATCTTCAATTACCTTATTTTGTATAGACTGCTCACGGAACATCTGTTCATAGCCTTCCGCCTGACTGTTTTTAACGTAAGACAAACCTTCTCTTACAAATAACGGATTTTCGTTACTGGACACCGTAATGTAAGGCAGCAGCTTATACACAAAGTCCAAATGCTCAAATGCAGGATTTGAACAAAATATACTTAAATATTTAGGGAAATTTTCATTGGTATATTTACTGACATCAATTCCAATCGTTACTTTTCTGTAATCTGCAGGCTGTCCCTGAAATCTTGAAATAGGAATTTTATTCAGCCTTTCATCGATACTGTAGCAAGTATTTCCTACAAACATCACAGAAGTCTGGGCTTTATTGATTCTTATATTTCCGATCGGTGTAAAAGGAATGTTTACCTGTTTATCAGATTCCGATTTTACCGTAGAGGTCATCTGTTTCCGGAAAAAAAATTCGGTATGCTCTAAAAGTACCTCGGAGGATTCATAAGGCTGGGTAAATGCTACAGCATGGGCGGGTACGGGATAAGTGTAAATTGATGGCGTAAGCAATTTTGCCAGTTTTTCTAAAATCCGGGCATTGACGGTCTGAATTTCGTTGTTGGCTTTAAAAACTTCAGTGCTGAATGCATCAATGAGTAATTTTACGAAAGGATCCAAAGACTGTGGACTTTTTAATCCCCAAACTTTGGTAGCATTCTGAAGCATTCTTGCTTTTACGGACTCTTTGGAATATATATTCTGATCTAAATTCATAAATTTTTGTTACAATTAAAACATTAATCGATCGACATCGGGCTTAAGAACAATTCGGTAGAAAAGCTGAAACGGTCTCCTGTTTCTTCCATTTTGGCATTAATCGCTATTTTTACCTTCTTTTTGATCTCGGTGTGCTCTTTGGTATCGTAACTATGCTCTACAAACTGTATGTAGGCATCAATCTGCGCCTGTACAATCCGGGGTTCATATTCCTGGATCTGTCTTTTAAGGCTTTTAATGAAAACGCTTTCCCAGACGGCACTTGTAACTCCATTATCGAATTCCAGACTCCAAACATCGTTTCCGTAATTTTCGTCATATCTGTTTTCGCCTTTTTTGGTGGTTATCAGCAGCATAATGTTGTGGGCAATACTTTCCCCCATATCGCAGGTATCAATACTCCCGCCTTCGGTCATTAAGGTTGATGGAACAAAAGGCATTCTGTAATTTGGTGTGT
The DNA here is from genome assembly GCF_000737705.1 of Chryseobacterium soli. GTDB lineage: Bacteria > Bacteroidota > Bacteroidia > Flavobacteriales > Weeksellaceae > Chryseobacterium > Chryseobacterium soli. The sequence goes on from NZ_JPRH01000004.1 coordinate 248,235, forward strand.
CCATAAATCAACTTCTTTATTTTTTACTTCGTGGTGTTAGTTTACTTGAAACGAAATACCAAATTAATCATTTTCATGAATATACGTGGTATAAGAATTTAAAAATATTGCTTAAACAGTAAGGCTTCCAAACAAATCCGGAAGCCTTGAATAATTTTCTATGTAAAAATTGAAAATACCGTAAATAAATCAACCCAATAAAAGGTTTTTTCAGCCTATTTTATGATGATTGGGTACCCTTCTGGTTTCGGTTGATAAAATAGTACACCGGAAGTCCAAGTAAAACCATAACGAATCCCGGCCACGTATACTGCTGCTTATAGATTAAAAGCAAAATACAGAATACCGAACCTATCACTAAGTAAATGATCGGAGTTATAGGATAAAGCCACGTTTTATAAGGTCTTTCAAGATCAGGTTGTTTTACCCGTAAATAGATCACTCCAAAAACGGTGATCATATAAAATAAGACAATTACAAAAGAGATCATGTCTAACAGGTTTCCATACTGTCCGCTCAAACATAAAAGAGAAGCCCAGACTCCCTGCATCCATAAAGCATTTCCGGGTACTTCATTTTTGTTGTTATCCACAGCTGCTTTAAAAAACATTCCGTCTTTTGCCATAGTCTGAAAAACTCTTGCACCAGCCAGAATCAATCCGTTATTGCATCCAAATGTAGAAACCATTACCAGTAAAGCAATAATGATTGTTCCGGCACTCCCGAAAATATTCTGTGATGCTGCTACCGCTACCCTGTCATTTGTGGCAAAGGCGATAGAATCTCTGTCGATTGCATTAAGATAAACATAATTCACGGCGATATATAAAATCATTACGGCAGAAGTTCCGTAAATCATAGCCTTTACGACATTTTTCTTTGGATTGTCTATTTCTCCGGAAACGAAAGTTACACTTTCCCAGGCCACGGAACTGAAAACAGAACCTACCATCGCCGCCGCAATTCCTCCCATTAAAGTCATGCCGCCAATCGGCTCCCAGCCTTCTTTAAGAAAATTACCGGTGATATCTTTTTTAAGATTATTAAATGAATCAAAACCTAAACTGAAATTTTCAGCCAGATGAGAACTTTCCACCAAAATAAATCCCGCCGCTATCAATCCCAGCAATGCAACAATTTTTGACCCTGTAAATATATTCTGTAAAATTTTTCCGCTTTGCACTCCTCTCGTATTGATGTAGGTCAGCAGAAGAATAATAGCAATGGCTAAAATCTGTATCCATGTAATTTTAAATTCACCACTCTGGAAAATAGGAGCAGCATCATTAAGTGCCGGAAACAGATAGGCTGTAAATTTTCCGAAAGCCATCGCAACGGCGGCAATCGTTCCGGTCTGTATAACCGTAAATAATCCCCATCCGTACAAGAATCCCATCTTTCTGCCGAAGATCTCCTTAAGATAGGTATATTGCCCTCCAGCTTTAGGAAAAAGAGCAGAGAGCTCTCCATAACTGATCGCAGCAGCAACCGTCATAATTCCTGTAATTACCCAAACGATGATCAGCCAGAATCCAGAACCCAGGTTCCGCATCATGTCGGCACTTACAATAAAGATTCCGCTTCCTATCATGGAGCCCATTACGAGCATGATGGCGTCCCAAAGTTTTAATTTTTTTTGCATAGTAACGTATAGGCGTCAAATATAAACAAATATGCATTCGGTTTCGATTATTGTTTAAAATTTAGCAATACACCTGTTTTTTATCAAGTTTTTAACGATTTATGATTCAAATTTTATTAGTACTTTTGAAAAAAATATTAAAAATGAAATTCAAAGCTATATTATTTGCAGCAGCGGTAAGTGTTTCCACTTTAGCTTTTGCACAGGAGACATCACAGAAAAAGTTTGGACCACCGGCAGGAAATGCTTTGGTAGGTGATGCTTATGGAGCCGGAGTAGCTTCTACCGTTGAAAGTAAAGCAATCTCTGTTGAAAAATTAAGCAAGAAGCTTAAAAAAGACAACAAGAAAGTTGAGAATGTAGCGATCAAAGGAAAAGTTATTGATGTTTGTGACAAAAAAGGATGCTGGTTGACGATACAGACTGAAGACGATTCTCAGCTTTTCGTGAAAATGAAAGATTATGCATTTTTCGTACCTACTGCCTTAAAAGGTAAAACCGTAGTACTGGATGGAAGCGCTGAAAGAAAAGTAACTTCTGTAGATGAACAAAAGCACTATGCTGAAGATGCTAAAAAACCTCAATCTGAAATCGACGCGATTACAAAACCTAAAGAAGAAATCAGATTCGTAGCCAACGGAATTAAAGTAGTTAATTAATATAAATTGTCATCAGATCAGAGTAAGCAGTTTCTCAAGATTTCTGCGCTCCCGAAATGACAATAACTGATACAAAAAAAGCGGAACAAAATGTTCCGCTTTTTTTAATTAATCTTCTATCATAAATTCTACCACAGCATCCAGTTTCGGATATTTTGTGGGAGAAATAAATTTCTTTCCGGTGCAGTCTATTTCCAGCCAGCCTTTTCTTTTTTTCACATCACCTACTTCCATCACAAAAGGTACAAATGATATTTCATCTTTTCCTTCTTCTATCACTTCCCGGTACTGAACGGCAACATCCAAAATACATTCATGATCGGTGTTCAGTTTTACATTTCGGTAAATAATATCATAGTGCGTTTCCTGATTTTCCGGAATCTCAAGATAAGTCTCCCAACCTGTAATATCGGAGTTCAATTCTGCGATTGATTGGAGCGCATAATACAAGGCAACCGTATAATATTTTCTTGTTCCTTTTCTGGTATAATCATCTATAAAATGTCCGCCTTCAAATAAGATGGTTGGCATACCCGCTTTAATAAAATTGTCGCCGGTTGAGTTGGGGTAAAATTCATCCGAATATCTTCCGATCTGATTAGGGATCATATCTTTCAAATGGTTGTAAACAGCAGCGATTACCGCCATACATTTTTTACGGTTATCTGTAATGGTACGTTCTACATTTTCTGAAGGTGCCAGAAAAGAAAGAGTAGCGGGGTGAATTCCGTCTGTTGTGAAAATAGTTCTCTGCTCATGTAAATTAAGAGCGTAATCATATTTCTTGGAACCTACTGCTGATTTAAGAAATTTAATCTCTTTGCTGGACTCGTTATGAAAGTCTCTGTTCAGATCAATATCTGCAGCATTCAACCTTGTCCATTTTTCCGAGCCGTCAGGATTAAGCATAAAAATAAAATCCAGTTGGATCTTACTGAATAATTCATCCTTCATTTCAGGATCCTTATCCAGGCTTACCAATAAATCCAACATTGCATGTGTTGCGTTGGATTCGTTCCCGTGCATTTGAGACCATGCAAGAATATGAATGGAACCTGTTCCTGTGCTTAGCTTATAAATGGGTTTGTCTAAATAGGAGGTTCCGATTTCCTGAATCTGATCCGCGAGATTGGTCTGTAGGTAAGAAAATAATTTTTCAGGAGAAATATACCGGTTTGGAAAGTTAGGGTGTGCAGTGTATAACTGTTCAAAATTCATTGTGCAATAATTTACAAGAGTCAAATTTAACCATTTTTGAGCAAAAAATAAAATTAACATTTGTAACAAATCCAAACAATGTAAATAGTCATTTTGTCTGTTGATAACTTTGTGGATTGACAATAATTCAACGTTATATTATTATTTTACTAAAAGTGAGCGAGTTACAGTTTTCACCTCAATGAATGTATTAAATATACTTTAAGTCCTTAAATCCCTGTTTATCAACAAATGGGTGTAATTTCATTAAACAGAATTAACTGTGGAAAACTATTTGATTTACATGCATACACAAATGTAAATTGTTAATTACTTCAAAATATGCCTTAAAATTCTCTTTTTTGAAAGCTTCTAAATGATAGCATAACTGATCAAAAAAAATTATAGTATAGTAGATGATATTTATTCTTCTATTCTTTATAAAGCAGGCTTATATAGACATTTAAGGAAAGAAATTGCAGTTTACAAATGCATATTCTACTGGATATACCGTAAAAAAAGGCATCTACTACTCTATTTGTTAAATTTAAGCCAATATAATGATGTAAACAACTTCTAACAGGCATTTTATCAGCACTATACTTCTCTAAAATATTCATTATTTCATTTATCTCACCCAATACTTTAAGTCATAATTTACATGATGAATATTGTGGATAATTTGTGTAGTAAAAATTGATGTATATTAATAAATATGAAATATATAGTTGTTTATCAGTATATTACATGGATTTACATATGTATATTCAATAAAATAACTCTTGTTTACATTTGTGGTTTGCATTTGTAAACATTATTTTTTACATTTGTAACACAAATAAAAATCATTTTATGAGTTTAAACGAAAGGATTTCAAAAGTAATAGAGTATTCTAAGCTCACTCCTTCAGAATTTGCAGATGAAATTGATGTGCAGCGTTCTTCTATTTCTCATATTACTTCAGGAAGGAACAAGCCTTCATTAGAGTTTATCATAAAAATAAAATCCAGTTTTCCTGAAATTTTGTGGGACTGGTTAGTTACCGGCGAAGGCGAAATGCTGAAGCAGGATCTACCGGAAGTGAATGAAATTCCAGCAGACGAAGAAGAAAAGAGCAAGCCAACTTCCCTCCCCGATTTATTTACGATGATGAATACGGATGACGATTTTGGTGCTGAAGAAACGGAAATTGACACCCCAAAACAGACCGCTGGAGAATCATTTATTCCGCATCAAAGTCTTACTCAGGAAAAAATATCCGATTCTCAGCGATTAGAGAAATCAAATGATCAAATCATAAGTGAAGCTATTGGTAATCAGACCTATAAGATAAAACGTATCGTATTATTCTATGAAAATGGAAAATTTGAAAGTTTTGAGCCTTAAGCAATGAACGGATAAAAAAATAGTAGATAAAAATCATAAATTATACTTCATAACCAAATTTGGTTTTCATGATTTATGGGTCAATTTATCTAACATCGGAATTTTAAAATCTATTCCATTCTTTAAATTATTTTATATTTCCCAGGGGGTTAAGCTTTGCTATTGAACCGAAATTGTCAGTTAGTTTTCACGACTATTTTATATTTCCAAACAAGAAACAGCAGAAAATATCCTAAGAATTTTGCTCTATTTTAGAACTAATAATCGCTTCTATTTCTTTAAATTTTAAATCAAAACTATCAAAAAATTAACTTGGAAAATAATTATTTCAAGCATTTTTTTCAATACTTAAATCTACTTTTTAAGAGGTTGTCGGTTCAAATATGTAGCTGAAATTTCCATCAAATTTCCTATATTATTTTATAATTTTAGTGAAGTTTTACAGTGAAAACCCCTTAAAAATTTCACTGAAATTTGAGGTTGATAATAGTATTTCTCTTCCAATTATTCCGTAAAATATCAAGTAAAATTAATCAAAAATGAAGTAGAAAAAACAATTATTTCGGTCTAGTCAATGAAGGTTTTGAACATTGACAAGCATAGCAATATCACAAAAAACCAATACAAATTCAAGCCTGATTTAAGTAAAAGTTTACTACAAATTTTGATTTAAATCTTATGTTTTTAAGAAAAAAAACTGAATAATATGGTTGAAATTCTACAATATTTGAGGGCTAATTACGACGATAATTCTACTTTAGAATCTGCAATTTTAATGTCTATTTACTGACAAAAATAATACAGAAAAAGAGACATATTGCTCACTTTATAAGAAGTTATTGAGCGGGAAATTATTGCTAGGAATTCAAAAATAATACTGATTTTCTTACCTGAATTTACCTAAGGATTTGATGAAATATTCACCGTAATTTTGATTGAAATCTCATCTTTTTTTAATTAAGATATTATGAAAATTAAGCCGCAATTTTATGTTATTTAAAGCTTGATTAACGTCTTTAACTTTTGAAATAGGTAATAAAAAAACGCTTCACCTAATCATGTGAAGCGTTATATATTGTAAGGCTGAAAACTATTTCTTTTTTCTTCTTTCGAGCTCTTTTTTAATCAATCCAAGCTCTCTTCCTGTCTGTCCTGCTACCGAAGTATTCTCCTGGGCTCTTCTGGTAAGATAAGGCACAACATCTTTCACAGGGCCATATGGAAGGTATTTAGCTACATTATAGCCTTTATCAGATAAATAGAAGCTGATGTTATCACTCATTCCATAAAGCTGCCCAAAATAGATATGTGGATTATCATTTTCCAATGATTTTGCCTTCATTTTATCCATAATCAGTTCTGAAGAAATCTCATTGTGGGTTCCAAAAAAGGCCGAAACTTTATCTAAATGGTTCATCACAAAGTCAATTCCTGCATTATAGTTTTTGTCCGAAGCGTCTTTAGTAGGCTGGATAGGATCCGGATATCCCTTTTCTGCCGCTCTCGCTCTTTCTTTTTCCATATAAGCGCCACGAACGATCTTATATCCTATGAAATAATTCTTTTCTCTCGCTCTCTGAAGGTTGGCTTCCATATATTCCAGTCTTCCTGTTCTGTACATTTGAATGGTATTCCAAACGATCGGCTTTTCCCGGTTATATTTCTCCATCATTTCTTCACAAAGATGATCGGCAGCGTCCTGCATCCAAGTTTCCTCAGCATCTACCATTACTTTTTTGTCATTTTCATGGCACAATCTGCATACTTCATCAAATCTTTTTACGACTCTTTCCCACTCTTCTTTTTGGCTTGTCGTTAGCTCCGCCTTTTTTCCAACCGCTTCATATAAGTCGATTCTTCCAAATGCTGTAGGCTTAAATACAATAAACGGAATCGCCGGATTTCCAATAGAAAACCTTATGATATCTTTAATTTCATTGCAGACAGCATCAAAAGTGGCTTCATCCTCCTTTCCTTCTATGGAATAATCGAAAATACTTCCTACTCCTCTTTTAAAGAGCTGTTTTACAACTTTCATACTTTCTTCACGCGTTTCACCACCACAGAATTGTGCAAACAAAGTGCTTTTTACAATTCCGGTAACGAAAGGGAAGTCATTATGTACCGTAAAATTAAGGATAGAAGTTCCAAGACTGGTAAGAGCGGGCTGTTCGATCATTTTGAACATCCAGTACGCCTTTTTCAATTGTGCATCTGACTTGTCTGCAAATGCAATTTTAGTATCGTTAAAAATGGGCATTCCTTTTTATTAAATTTAGTTCTGCAAATGTAATAATAACCTAAGCTTTTTTAAAGAAATTTCTCTACAATTTACCTTCCAGACCATTTAAAAGCATTGCAATAATTCCTACAAAAACCCAAAAACGTAAGATATTGAGGGTCAAAAATTTGCTTTTTCGCGAAGAATTTAAAAGAAGATAGATGCAAAAGATCATCATCAGCAAACCACTGGCGAAATAATAGGCCATAAAACCTGAAATTCCGGTCCGAAGAATCAGCTTCATGGAAACAGCCATGGTAACGACTAATAAAGAAATAATGATAATATTGGTATTTCTGCTTTTAAAATAATTGGGAATGGTAATGTAGCCAAAGGCTTTATCCACACTTTTGGTAAGGGTATCTTTTACAATATCAATGCATAAAAGAATAAGGAAAAGGAAAATAGCCATTAAAAGCACCTTTTTGGAGAACCTTTCATAATATACCATCATTCCGAAAAATGGATATAAGGTTAAACTTACAAAGGTTAGATTATTAACGATCAGAATACGGCTTAATTTATGACTGTACAGCCACATAAAAAACTGGTAGACCACAAAAAAGGCGAATACTCTATGGGAAATCATCCAGGCTACGCCCAAAGAAATAACACTTAAAGCCAGGTAAGCGTATAAAAAGTACTTCTGCTTGATAAAACTTTGAATCCTTGTTCTGAAAGGCTTAACGATATGATCTTTTTCAAGATCATAGAACTGATTGATGATTCCGCCAGCAAGAATCGTAAGTACGGTACAGAAAATAATACCATGAACTTTAAAATCAAAGACGAATTTTCTGAAGGTTTCATCCTGATTAAACAGGAAAAAGGTGGAAACATAAAGCGCAAAAGTGAGCAGTAAAGCCACAGAAACCCTTGCTCCCAGAAGAAATCCCACGAATTGTGAAAATCTGTAATATAGAGATTTGGATATATAATTTTTCTGTTGGAAAGTTTCTTTTTCAGAATTCATTCCAACGCAATTAAAATCTGTAAATCACTTCTTTTTGGAAGCCTTCAAGCATTTTTTCAGCTTTTTCATAGTCTTTGGTAAATCCTAAAATATAGCCACCCCCGCCGCTTCCGCAGAGTTTTAAATAGTAAGCATTGGAATCCAGACCTTTTTTCCAGATATTAAAAATACTTTCCGGGATCATCGGACGGAAATGTTCGTATGCCCAATAAGAAAGCTTCTTTAAGTTTCTAAAGAAAGGCGTCATGTCTTTTTTAAGGAAAGACTCTATACACGCATTATTATAGCGGATAAATTCTTCTTTAAGCGTTTTTCTAAACCCTTCAGTCTTCATTTTTTCAAAGAAAATCTGAATCATTGGCCCAGTTTCTCCGGACATTCCGGAATCAATAAGGAAAATAGCACCTTTGCCTTTTTCTCCATCGGGAATAGAAACCCTGTCGAGGTTTTCTTTATTTTCGATAAGAATAGGAAGGTTCATATAGCAAATTAAAGGATCCATTCCTGAGCTTTTTCCATGGAAATAGCTTTCCATTTCTCCAAAAACGGCTTTTAATTTCTTTAAATTTTCTTTTGAAATATTTTCAGGATCAAGTTTATTGATGGAATATTTTTCAAAAATAGCAGCTACCAAAGCTCCTGAACTTCCCACTCCATATCCCTGAGGAATATTGGAATCAAAGAAAAGTCCTTTTGAAATATCACTTTTAAAACTTTCAATATCTAATTTGAAATCGTCAGAAAGATCCAATTCTAATAAATAATCGGAGTATTTCTGTAAATGTTGGTTTGATTTAAGCTCAAATTCAGGACCTAGATCCGAGAATTTTAAGGTTCCTTTATAAAAACTGTAAGGAACAACAAGTCCCTGGGAATCTTCTATCATCCCATATTCTCCAAACAGAATTATTTTTGCGTAAAATAGAGGGTTCGTCATTTTGACATAAATCTTTTTGCAAAGTTAAAATTATTCGCATGAATATAAGCAAAATCCAAGCCGAATTATATCTATTCTATCAGTATATCGCTTACCGCTTCTCTTAAGCTTGAGTAAAGGTATGAAAAAAGACGTTAAAAATAACGTCCTTTTGTATTATAAAGTATCTCTGTCTTTCAGCATGTTGACTTTAAGGAATCGGATCAGGACGAGTCCTGTTGCGAAGAATAAAGTCATGGAAAGGGCTGCAATACGCATGTTGTTAAAATGCTCAATCAATGTTGCAAAGATGAAGGTTCCAATGATAATGGCTATCTTTTCCAATACATCATAGAAACTGAAGTATGTTGTATTTTCCATTGAATTTTCCGGCAATAGTTTGGAATAAGTGGATCTGGACATCGCCTGAAGACCTCCCATTACCAATCCTACTACTGCGGCCACTCCATAGAACTGATATTCAACCGTTGGGTTTTCTTTATTTAAGAAGAATGCCCACAGACAAGCCACAATCCATAGAACAATCGCAATGGAGATCACATTTTTGTTTCCGATTTTTCTTGATAGTCTGGAAAATATAACGGCTCCGATAATGGCTTCAATCTGAATCACCAAAAGTGTTCCTATCAGTTTATCCTGAGCAAGATTGATTTCACTTTTTCCAAATAAAGTAGCCATCAGGAAGATCGTCTGCATCCCTACACTGTAGAAAAAGAAGCTGGAAAGGAAAAATTTCAGATTTTTATCTTTAAATAATTCTCCACCTACTTTGAACAGTTCATGGAAACTTTCTTTTGCAATATCTTTATAGAAGCTTAGGTTATCTTTTAAAACTTCAAAGAAACCACCCTGCTCTTCATGCTTTTTAAAGATGTTTTTATAGTTTAACAGGACCAGATCTTTAGGTAATTTTTCTTTAACATCGCCAAACTGAGGAAGGTGTTTGAAGGTATATTGTGAAAATCCGAACCACCAGGCTCCTGTAAGCAGGAAGCTGATTCTTGTAAAGATCAGCTGTTGTGCCGCTCCTTTAGCAAAAACCTGAATAAGCACAAGACAAATCACGACCAATACTACTGAACCGATATATCCGTAAACATATCCTTTGGCCGAAAGGGCATCCTGTTTATCGCGTGTTGCAATATCGGGAAGAAATGAGTTGTAAAATACGAGACTTCCCCAGAATCCTACACTGGCTGTGATACTGAACAGAAGGCCCAGAAAGACATTGTGCATCCCGGTAAACATTGCTAATCCCATACATGAAGTTGCCCCCAGGTAACAGAAAAACTGCAGGAATGATTTTTTATTTCCGATCGTATCAGCTAAAGAAGATAAAAACGGGGAAAGCAACACCACAATGAAAAACGATATCGTTAAAGAATAACCGTACACCGCATCGGGCTGGTATTCATTCCCGAAAATCTTGATCATATGCCGTACCGGAACATCGATCCATTTTTTGGTTTCCGCTACATATTCCTTTTTATCATATGCTGTGGTCAGAATAGAATAATAAATTGGAAAGATAGTAGAGGTAATAACCAAAGAATAAACAGAGTTTGCCCAGTCATACACTGCCCAGGCTTTCATAATCTTTGGATTATTTTTTATGTTTTGAGTTTCTTGATTCTCAATTTCAGACATTTCAAATAAATATTAGTAGCACAAAAATATAAAAACCGCTGAATATTCGGCGGTTTTTATATTAAATTAAATTTATAGTTTATATATTTTCAATAACAATGGCTGAAGCACCACCTCCACCATTGCAAATTGCTGCTGCGCCATATTTTGCATTGTTCTGCTTTAATACGTTGATCAGCGTTACGATGATTCTTGATCCTGAGCTTCCCAGCGGGTGTCCTAATGCTACAGCACCCCCATTTACATTTACTTTAGAAGCGTCTAATCCTAGGATTTTATTGTTGGCCAAACCTACTACAGAGAATGCTTCGTTGAATTCGAAGAAATCGATATCAGAAATTTGCAATCCTGCTTTTTTCAGAGCGATAGGAAGTGCTTTTGCCGGTGCTGTAGTGAAGTTTTCAGGCTCCTGTGCTGCGTCTGCATAAGAGACTATTCTTGCTAAAGGCTTAAGGCCTAATTCTTCCATTTTTTCTTTAGAAACAAGGATCAAAGCGGAAGCACCATCATTTAAAGTGGATGCATTGGCAGCTGTAACAGTTCCTTCTTCTTTCTTGAATACGGTTGGAAGTGTAGGAAGCCTGTCAAAATTAACTGCTTTATATTCTTCATCTTCTGCAAAAATTACAGGTTCTCCTTTTCTCTGAGGGATTGAAACGGGTACGATTTCTTCATTAAATTTCCCTTCGCTCCATGCTTTTGCTGATCTTTTATAAGATTCAATAGCAAAATTATCCTGATCTTCTCTTGTAATGCTGTAGTCTGCTGCACATTTTTCTGCGCAAACTCCCATATGAACTTTGTTGTAAACGTCTGTAAGACCGTCCAGCACCATTCCGTCCAACATTTTAATATCTCCTAATTTGGTTGCTACTCTTGCGTTGTAGTAATGAGGAACCATAGACATGTTCTCCATTCCTCCTGCAACGATTACTTCCGCATCGCCTGCTTTGATAGCCTGTGCAGCCATTGTTACAGCCTTCATTCCTGATGCACAAACTTTATTGACTGTAGTTGAAGGCGTCTCAATAGACAAACCTGCTCCTAATGCAGCCTGACGGGCAGGAGCCTGTCCTTCTCCAGCCTGCAATACGTTCCCCATATAGATTTCCTGAACGTTTTTAGGGTCTAAGCCGATTTTATCTAATGCTCCTTTTACAGCAATAGATCCCAGCTTTGTAGCCGGAACAGTTGATAAATTTCCTAAAAAACTTCCCATTGGAGTTCTAACTGCAGAAACGATGAATACTTCTTTCATGTGTATGATATTTATTTTTTTAGTCAAATGAAGCCGAAAGGCTGCATTCTTTAATACTTTTATTTTACTTTAATTAATATAAAATGATACTGGTCATTATCAATCTTGTTCTCGACTTTCAGATAACGATCCTGGGTAGCTACAATTTTATTACTGAAAACATCCCCTACTTTTATACGGTTATCCTGTTGATTAATATTTTCAATGACAATCGATTTATAATTGCAGTCATCAATAAAAACCATTGTTGATTTCACAAAATCTTTTCCGTCATTATAATATTCAGTCTGAACATTATCTTTTACGGTCATATACCAAAGATTTTTTGGATAATTGGAGCGTAGAAATGTTCCTTCCTTGATATTACTGCATTTAGGAGGATTATCTACAGGCTTTTGCTGTACTCCTTCTTTTTTCTTGGTATCAGTTTCTTTTTTCTGAGCATGTATCTGAAAAATGCCCAAAAACAATACAGCAACGGAAATGGTCTTTATCCCCTTCATATTGATATCTCTTATTTATTTTTTATTTTATTTCCTGATAAAATCATCAGAATCGCGCCTAAAAATTCAACAGCCCAGCCCCATTTTAGTTTTACAACTCCGGCAAAGGTTTCTCTCCAGGATTTAAACGGTACAAAGCTGAAGTATTCTAATGACTGCATTTTAACCGCTAATAAAGTGAAAGCGAACAAAAGAACTAGTAATATGCCAAAAGTTCTTACCACTTTGGCACTGCTATTTATCAGTCCAAAGGCCGCACATGCAGAAAGAACCCAGCATGTAATCGCCAGATAGTGGTCTAGCTTCCAATAATTCCAATTCCCAATAATAGGAACATGAACCAGGGGTAGAAAGCTCCCTGCCACCACTAATAACAATCCTAATAATTGAATATTTTTCATATTTCTTAAAGAGCCAAAATACAAAAAAAAACACACTTTACAGAAGTGTGTTTTAAAAACAAATTATTGGCGTACAAACATTTGTTAGTGTAAAAAAAATATATTAAAATTATTTATTTCGCAATAAAAATCATTTTTTATTATTCAATTAAAAATCAATATTGGCTATTTCTATCCCGATTTGTAAACCATATTTCTTCTTCAGGGTAGCATCACTGTTAAACGCCGGGGTAAAATCTTTTTGAATGAATATATTAAATCCACCATATCCAACTCCGAACTTCCCTCCAAAGACGAAATTATTTAAACCCTGTTTTACCCTTTCACGCTCTACAATCCTTCTGGAATCTTCATTTGAAAACCTATTATAAATGGTGCTGAACAATCTTGTCCCTCCATACACACCGGCAACTATAGAGAACTGGCTTTTTCTGTTATCCAGATATTTCACTCCGTCTACCACTTTATATTCAGGGTTCAGAACAAACCTCAGATCCAGAGGAATCATAAGGTAGGAATTATTAAGGTATGTTTTCCTCAAATTTCCTCTTGAGAAATCATCTACGACAAGCTTTTGATTTTCCTGAGCGAAGACTTTATCATATTTCGGGGTGAACCTGTCTGAACGGAATCCCAGTCCGATACGGTAAAAAAACGGACTTGTGAATCCCCCCAATTGGTTTTCATATCTCAAGGTCGTATTGGTTGAATTGATGATCGTATTTTTCACATCAGAATCCTGGTTGTAAAATTTAAAAGGATCGTCTTTTGAAGTCAGATTCGCTCCTGTTAAGCTCACAGAAAGCTGCCATGAATGCAGATAATCCTTAACCGTTTTCTTTCTGCTGGCCAGTTTTAATTTTACGCCATCCGTTCCCAATTGCATCTCATTTTTGCGCCACAATACACTGTCACGCCTTCCTAATACTGCATTTTTCACCATTTCTTTAGTGGCATTTTCCAACTCATTTTGCTGGGCATCTACTTTATCGTTGATGTTTTGCTGGTATCTCGCTGCAATTTCTGCTCTCTTGCTTTGCTTTTCTTCGGAGGTAATTTTCTTTTCCTGAAACATTTTATCAACGTTATCAAGTTCCTCATTCATCTTTGATTTTTCTGAAACCACAATGCTGTCAATCTTTTGAGAATAAGATTTCATGTGGCTGTTTTCCTGTGCAAAGCTGTATGAAAAAGCCATTACAGCGGTCATTAAGGCAATTTTCGTTTTCATATTTTAGATTAATTTTTAGACAATATTATCCCACAACTCATTTTTTCAGAGCAGTATTTTTTTATGTAAAAGGTTAAAAGATTATTTGGTTTCCTGATCGGAAAAGACGGTCACACCGAGTATTTTTAAAGAATTTGGGCTTTTGAATTTAATTTTCGTAGCATCCAGCACTCCGAATTTACCCTGTTCACCTTTATTTTCTTCACGGGTTCTGTCAAATTCTCTTCCCAGCAGCAATTCGTCAGCTTTTATATAATTTGCTTTATTTTTTGCTGCAATCACAGGTTTTTCAATACTATTAGCCACTGTTGAATTTATCGCAGGAACAGCGATCACATTATTTTTGATGATAATTTCTTCTTTTGCTAAATGCTGGACATTTGGTATAGCATGGTCCTCAGAAACGGTAGATATTTCTTTATCGGTTTTGATTTTATCAATTTTATTTTCCTTGAGAACCGCTACCTCAGCATGTTGAGCCTGATCAGTATTTGAATTGACGATTTCAACGGTTGGTTGGGGTTCTGCAACAGCATTTAGCTTTTCAGCTGTTGCGATTACGGCCTTATCTTCAGTTTTATTTGAATTAAAATAAAAGAAAGCGCCAAAAGAAATCAAAAGCAATATGGCAGCCGCGTATTTCCAGCCCTGGAACGGTTTTTTAATGTCTGAAATGGGTACTTTGTCCAGTTCAGCTTCCATTCTGTCCCAAAGATCAGCGGAAGGCTTTATTTCAAGCTTTTCGTAATCAGATCTTACTTGTTTCAATATTTCTTTTTTCATTTTCTTTTGTTTTAAAAAATTCGGCAAGCCATTTTTTCGCTTTACTCAACTGGCTCTTGCTGGTCCCTTCCGAAATATTGAGAATTTCGGCAATCTCATGATGTTTTTTCTCTTCAAAAACATATAAATTAAAAATCAGCCTATATCCTACCGGCATCTGAGAAAATATTTCTTCAATATTAATTTCACCAAACTGCTCTTCACCATCTTCCTCAGAGTAATCATCTGCAATTTCAATATCCATGTAGAGAATATTTTTATTTTTCCGGACAAAGCTTATAGCATCATTAACGACAATTTTTCTGAGCCAAAACGGAAAACTTTTCCATTCTCTGCATTCATCAAGTTTGGTAAAACATTTCATAAATGCATTTAAAAGAATATCTTCTGCATCATGAATATTGTTCGTGTAAGAGTTTGCAATGGCAAGCATTTTTGCTGAAAACAGATCGTAAAGCGCTTTCTGAGCCCTACGGTCCTGTTTTTTAGCCAGCATAAAATTCTCTTCTAAAGTCTTCATGTATGAGTTTCTATATATAAGACGGGATCTGTAATAAATGGTTGCCTGAAAATAAAAAAAATTGCACTTTTTTTTAAAAGTGCAATTTAATATTTTAATAATCAACGAAATAAATTAATGATTTACTTCTTTTAATTGATTAGGATCGTGCTTATGTTTAAAAATAACAGCAAATAAAACGGTCACAATTAATGCATAGCCTGCAAATATGTACCAAGAAGTCTGCCATCCTTCCAGCTGTAATGCAGGATCAGTCTGTGAAAACACATAATGATTTACTACGCCCTGAGCAGCCAGCATTCCTATTGTCGCACCAAAACCATTGGTCATCATCATGAAAACGCCCTGAGCACTTGAACGGATACTTTTATCTGTTTCCTTATCTACAAATAGTGAACCTGACACGTTGAAGAAGTCAAATGCAATTCCATACACAATCATTGATAAGACAAACATCCATACACCGCCTCCAGGATTTCCTAATCCGAACAGTCCAAATCGTAAAACCCAGGCAAACATCGCCATCAGCATTACTTTTTTAATTCCGAATCTCTTTAAAAAGAAAGGAATCAACAGAATACATAATGTTTCGGAAACCTGAGAAAGGGAAATCAAAGCATTGGCATGATTCGCTCCCCAAGTATCTTTGAAAGCTGGAATATCTTTAAAGCTGGTAATAAACGGGTTTGCATATCCATTGGTAATCTGTAATGAAACTCCCAACAGCATGGAAAAAATGAAGAAAACAGCCATTTTCTTATCTTTAAAAAGGGCAAATGCTTTCAATCCTAATGCATCAGAAAAGCTTTTCTTCTCATCACTTTTATTGGTAGGACATTTCGGTAAGGTAAATGAGTATACAAATAATACTATTCCTAAAATTCCCGATACAAAAAATTGTGAATAACTGTGCTGAAATCCTGTAAAATCTACAAACAGCATCGCGCAAATGAAACCGATTGTACCGAAAGTACGGATAGGAGGAAATGCTTTGATCGTGTCATAGTTATTGTTTACAAGAACAGTATATGCTACAGAGTTTGAAAGGGCAATGGAAGGCATATAGAACATCACACTTAAACTATATAAAAGGAATAGTTTAGAAAATTCCACATCGCTTCCTGCCGACATTCCATAGTATCCTGCTGCAATCAAAAAGACGGCTGCGAAAAAATGACAAATCCCAAGCAGCTTCTGAGCCTGTATCCATCGGTCTGCAATAATCCCCATCAATGCGGGCATAAAAATGGAGACAATCCCCTGCATTGCATAAAAAAGGCCTATTTTAGAGCCTAATCCAACTGAACCTAAATAATTTCCCATGGAAGTTAAATAGGCCCCCCAAACAGCAAACTGAAGAAAGCTAAGGATGGTAAGTCGTAATTTTAAATTCATAGTTTAAATGTAAATATCTTAATCAATTTTCTTTTTTCTCCTTTTGATTTCTTCCTGAATCTCCAGAGCGGTATCATAATCTTCTTCTTTTACGGCTTCATCCAGCAGTTTTTGAAGTTCTTCCATTGAAAGAGACTTTAAAGTGTCTTCGGACTGCACCGTTTCGGAAAATGATTGTTCTTCTTTAGCGACATCTTCTAATTCTAAAAGGATCCCGGCTTCGCTCAACACCTGCTGAGTAGTAAAGATGGGAGCATCAAACCTTACTGCCATGGCGACAGCATCTGATGTTCTGGCATCAAGAATTAATTCTTCATCATTAGCTTTGTTTTTGAAGTTAATATTTGAAAAGAAAACTCCATCTACAATCTGATAGATGATCACTGAAACCAATTCGTAATTGGCTGAAACTATAAATTTTGTGAATAAATCGTGGGTAAGAGGACGTGGCGGATGAATATCTTTCTCCAGTCCTAATGAAATGGACTG
Source organism: Chryseobacterium soli (assembly GCF_000737705.1). GTDB lineage: Bacteria > Bacteroidota > Bacteroidia > Flavobacteriales > Weeksellaceae > Chryseobacterium > Chryseobacterium soli. Next base: position 265,537 of record NZ_JPRH01000004.1, read on the forward strand.
TGCCTCGAAATTTCCTATAACAACAGGTAATTTTATATGTGTTTCTTCATGCTCCAATAACAAGGCGTACGCCCCCGATTGGGTCTGGCTGTACGATATTCCGCGAATAATTAGCTGCTTATAATCCATAGCTACAAATATAAATTAATTTTTTATTGTAGGTTTTACTTTTAGACAAAAATAAAAGCCCGGAAACCGAGCTTTTATTTTTTATGGGAATTGTGAATCGTGAAATAACTTCGTGGTCAACTTTTCAGATCTTCGAAGCAACATTCACGGCTGCACGACTCTTATCCTTTTAAAGCTTTAATTTTTTCAGTTAATGCAGGGATGATCTGGAATGCATCTCCTACCACACCATAATCTGCAGATTTAAAGAAAGGTGCTTCTTTATCACTGTTGATCACTACAATAGTCTTAGAAGAGTTTACTCCTGCTAAATGCTGAATAGCTCCTGAAATACCTACTGCAATATAAAGATTCGGAGCAATTGCTTTGCCCGTCTGTCCTACGTGTTCTGTATGAGGTCTCCATCCGATATCTGAAACCGGTTTTGAACAAGCAGTAGCAGCGCCTAAAACGTTTGCCAGCTCTTCAATCATTCCCCAGTTTTCAGGACCTTTCATTCCTCTTCCTGCGGAAACTACAATTTCCGCTTCTTTAAGGTCTAGTTTTCCTGAGCTTTGTTCGTGAGAGATTACTTTGGTATCTTCATTGGCTACAGATAAGTTTTTCACTTCTTCTGAACCTGAAGCTGCACTTTCTTTTACTCCAAAAGCATTTTGAGAAACGGTAACAATTACACCACTCCCTTCAGCTTTTGCATGCATAAAGCCTTTTCCGGAGAATGCTCTTCTTTTTACCTGGAAAGGAGAAAGACTTTCCGGAGCTTCCAATACGTTGGTAATTAAAGAATAATTCTTCATTACTGCCAACATTGGAGCGATAGATGAAGCGTCTGTAGTATGTGGGAAAATAATGATATTTCCATCCAATACTTCACTTACAGCCTGAGCGAATGCTTTTGCTGAAAAGCTTTTAAGACCTTCGTCTTTGATATTGATTACATTTGATGCTCCATATTTGTACAACAAATCTGAAGAATCGGTAGGGTTTACAGAGATTGCCGTAACGGTATCTCCTGCTTGATCTGCAACTGCTTTAGCATAAGAAACTGCTTCGAAAGCTGCTTTTTTGTAAACTCCATTTATATTTTCTGCGTATACGAATACTGCCATTATTTTACATTTAAAGATTAAAAAATTTAAATATTAAAAAATTGAATACGGATTAAGGAGTCTTTGCTCCTGCTTCCGACATTCAGTTTTCTATTTTTAGATAACTTTAGCCTCTTCGTGAAGCAATCTTACCAATTCATCCAAGTTGTCCGGAGAAACAATCTTCACAGCAGCTCTTGGTGGAACGCTGTCATAAGAAACTCCCTGAACTTTTACTTCAGAAGATGAAGGCTCTACTACTTGTAAAGGCTTTGTTCTTGCAGACATAATTCCTCTCATGTTTGGAATAATTAAATCTTTCTCATCTACTAATCCTTTTTGTCCTGCGATAACAGCTGGTAACTTTACAGAAATAGTTTCTTTACCCCCTTCGATTTCTCTGATCGCAGTCGCTTCACTTCCATTCACGTCTAATCCTACAGAAGCATTCACAAAAGGCTGGTTTAATAACTGAGCTACCATTCCCGGAACAGAGCCTCCATTATAATCGATAGATTCTTTACCGCAAAGGATTAAATCATATCCGCCATTTTGAGCCACTGCAGCGATTTCTTTTGCTGTAGAATAGCTATCTTTTGGATCAAGGTTTACTCTTACTCCATCGTTGGCACCAATGGCCAATGCTTTTCTGATTACCGGTTCCGTAGTGGCATCTCCAACATTGATTACTGTTACGACAGCTCCCTGAGATTCCTGAAGTTTAATTGCTTTTGTTAATGCAAATTCATCTAACGGATTGATTACCCATTGGATTCCATTTTTGTCAAAAGCAGATTTGTCTGCTGTAAAGTTAATTTTGGAAGTAGTATCCGGAACACTACTAATACAAACTAATATTTTCATGTGTACTATTTTAATTTTCTCCCTTTTGGGCATAAAAACCGAGGATGTTTATGCAGGGATTTTGTTCTAATTAATTTTTGCTAATATAAATAAAAAATATATTATGCATGCATAATACTTATTATTTTACTATTCAATACATTAAAAGTATTTACTTGGCTGGTTTTGTTGCTCTAAACTCTATTTTGCTCGGCAAAACGCGTGGATTCATTTTTAAAATATCTAAAATAAGATTCCCCATATCTTCGGGCTGGATCTTCCAATTGTCTTTTTCTGAAGGAGTATTTCCGTTAAAATGAGTAGCTACGGATCCCGGCATTATAACTGTCGTTTTGATATTATATTTTCTTAAATCGATCATGGCAGCCTGGGTAAATCCTACAACTCCAAATTTCGAGGCGTTGTAACCGGTTCCGTTTTCAAAGAAATTGGCCCCTGCCAGACTTGAAATGGTGATATAGTACCCTTCTGTTTTCTTTAGCTCTTCTACAGAAGCTTTTAAAGTATAGAAAGCTCCGGTTAAATTGGTTTCGATCATCTCATTCCATTCTTCTGCAGACAATTCATCTACGGGTTTAAATATCCCCAATCCTGCATTGGCAATAACAAAATCCAGTCTTCCGAATTTTTCAAGGGTTTGTTGTACCGCTTTTTCTTCGCTTTCCAGGTTTTTAACGTCAGAAACGATTCCTACCACCATTTCTGAGTATTGTTTAAGTTCTTGTTCAGCTTTTTGAACATCTTCTTTTTTTCTTCCAGAAAACGACACTGAGATACCGTTTTCAAGCAATATTTTTGCAATACCAAAACCAATTCCTTTGGTTCCTCCCGTTATATAAGCGACTTTATTTTGTGACATTGTATTTATTTTAATTCTCTAAAATAACAAAAACGCTCCAATTGGAGCGTTTTACTGATGCTAAGATTTATCAGTTATTATTTTTTGATGAATTTCTTGGAAACTTTTCCTTCTTTTGTTTCAATATTAATGATATAGCTTCCTGAGTTAAGGTTAGTAACATCTACTTTATCCCCATTCAAGATACTATTCATATTTCTTCCTGTCATATCATAAACCTCTACTTTATTAACTTTGGAATCAGATTTAACAGTTAAATAATCAACCACAGGATTTGGATGGATTATTACACCTTCTTTAGCAGATATTACCTCATTCGTACCTAAAGTAGTAGTGTTTCCAAATGATAAACTAACATTATCTATTGCAGCCTGATTTGCAACAGTGTTACCTGTAGCAGTTAAGGAAATAAAGTCAAACTCAACAGGAGTTAAACCTGGAGATAAAGTGTAGGCTGCATTTGTAAATGAATATGTCCCTTCAGGGTAAGTCCAAGAATAGACACCTGTAGTTTTATTATATGTAAAAGAAACTGATACCCATGTATTTGCCGGATAAGTTGCTGAACCTAGCCCAATAGTATAGAAAGCAGCAGTTCCAGTAGCAACAGGCGTCAATCTGCCCATCCCACTTATTTTTTTAGTTGCAAAATCATAGTTTATTCCAACAACTCCCATAGTATCATCATATAATACACATTGAATTTTTCCAGCTCCAGTAGCTGCTCCCGTATAAAATTGTAATGATCCTTTCAAAATATTGTTTCCAACCGTGGCTGTAGTAGAGATTTCTTTGAATACAAATCTATTATAAGTATTTGCTGTACCACTATATCCTGCTCCACTTGTAATTCTTAACGAATTTCCGTGTGCGGCATCTATCGTTGCAATTTGGTAATCAGCTGCTGCTCCACTGAAAATATAATAACCTCCCTGACCAGCAGCTGCACCTGTTAGATCAGTACCTACATTACCTGCCACTAAAGAATTAAAATTTTCGGTTACAATTGTTTGGGCAGAAATGCCAGTTGATAATGCTGTTCCTAATGCAATAAGTAAAATTTTTCTCATAATATATAATTTTTTTATAAATTTAAATAAATTAATTCAAATTCAGTTATTTATTATCCTAAAAAATAAATATTTATCATGACAAATGAAAATGCCGTATCAATATAACAAATTGTTTAATTATAATTTTCATATAGCTAGCACATAATATCCGCCAGCAGGACATACAATCAAATTAAATCCTAATACACTCACGCAAATAAGAAAGCTTTTTATTTGAATTTTTATTTTTTAATAAATTTTTCAGTGAAATTCCGGCCTTCTGTTTCTATATTGATCAAATATAAGCCAGAATACAAACCTCTAACATCCAACGCGTTACCATTAAGCTTTAGACTCACTCTTTTTCCGGCAGCATCAAAGACCTCAACATTTTTTATTGTATAGGCAGTATGGATCTTTATAAAATCGGAAGAGGGATTTGGGTAAATACTTAGTATATCACCGTTTGCAGAAGGATTTTTAGTAGATAATAAAGTTTCATTATTAATTTTCACATTATCAATATAGGCAGTTCCAACATTATTATCATGAACAAAACGCAACTGATCGATAGTCATTTCACTTACCGCAGAGCCTGTGTAAATCAATGTATCATTAACATAATACTTAATATTTGCAGCTGAGCCCACTACTTTAAATCTATACCACACATTAGGCACCCAGTTGCTTGTTGCAGAATCAAGCATTACATTACCCGCCACTGTATTTAATATTTTAACTCCTCCTGAATTATCGAAATCTACTCTTATCACAAACTGTTCTTGAGTACTGTTAATCCCCTGAAATCCAAAGACAGATCCATTAAGCTGGGACATATTGATATCAAATGAAACTGTAAAATTGGTGTAGATAAGTGGTGATGTAAGATTATTAAACCCTCCAATTATAGGAATTGGCTGAGTCCCATAGACGGGTTCTTTTACGATTTTAAGAGCATTGCTGCCTGTAGAAGCATTTTCTGTATTGATGATCTGGTTGGTGACATTAGGCGGCATTCCTCCTGTTGGAGTACTGATCCATGTTCCCTGCCCATGAATATCTGCTATTGTAAAGCCTTCCTGAGCTTCAAAAGAAATTGTCTGCTGAGACATAGCTAATGCCGAGAATAATGACAAAGCCATTAAGTAAATTTTTTTCATGTAGGTCGTGTATTAGTTCCATCTAAATATATACATTTTCAGTGAAACAAAAAATACATCATCAACAATTGAAAAATTATTTAATTAAACATCATTAGATTAAATAATAAAATATTATAATTACTGATTTACTAAAAATGAAACCATTACAAATTAATTCAATTAATATACAATAAAGACAAAAAAAACGCTCCAAAATTGGAACGTTTTAAAAGTGAAAAAAAAATTTCTAATTTATTTTTTAATGAACTTCTCAGTGGTTACACCCTCTTTAGTTTGAATTTTGATGATGTAGTTTCCTGGTTCAAGATTTTTTACATCTACTCTATCAGTTTCTGTAGTGGAAACAATCTTTCTTCCTGTAAGATCGAAAATTTCTACTGCACTCACTTTAGATTTAGTTTTTATAAACAGATAATCTGAAGTAGGATTTGGAGAAACGGTAATTTCTTTTACAGAGCTGAATACTTCAGTGGTTCCTAATACAGAATTTCCTTCAATAGAAAAAGCTAAACCATCAAGAGCAGTCGTTCCCGTTAATGCAGATAAACTGGTCCATGTCGTAGCACCGGCTCCAAAAGCATTAGCAGGATCAACTAATTTAGCGGGACTGCCATTAGCCTGTCCTGCAAACCAGTTAAATCGTGTAGCCGCTGTATAGGCTGTTAAATTGGTTTTGGCAGCAAATACTACCCAGTATACTGTATTGGCTTGTAAAATGACGGGAGTAGATAAAGCAACGGTTACGTCAATACTAAAAGTGTAATTCGATGTTCCTGTTTTTGTCAGTACATATCCGGGAGCTCCTTTAGCAATATTAATGGCTGCAATAGGAGCCACAACATTGTTATTAGGAATTCCTGCCGGACTGCCTGCATTATCCGCATAAATATACAGCATTGCTCCGGTCGCCACAGTAGTTTCAAGTGTTCCCTGATTCTGAAATCCAACGATATTGATTTTGGTTATCCTTCGTTGGCTGGTAAGGGTAAAATCATCGGCTGTAGCAACAAAAGTATTATTTGCTAATGCATTGGCGACAATACCGTCTGTCGTAGTTGTTGGTTGGTTATAGATTACGGTCTGGGCATTCAATCCCGTAATACAAAATAATAAACCTAATAAGTAATTCTTTTTCATGATTAAAAATTTTATTACTAAAAATATGAAAAAAAACATTACCAATGCAAAATAAATCACAATCAAATGATTTTAATTGCATTTTAACTTATTTAAAACCAGTTATTTTATTGTTATAAAAACAAATCCTTAAGAAAATTTCTTAAGGATTTTATTATTTTATTTTGTGTAATTCTCGAAGAACAGCGGAATACTTTCAATTCCTTTATAAAAATTAAACAGTCCGTAATGCTCGTTTGGAGAATGGATCGCATCAGAATCAAGACCGAAGCCCATCAAAACTGATTTAGCGCCTAGAACCTGCTCAAACATAGCTGTAATAGGAATACTGCCTCCGCCTCTGTAAGGAAGAACTTCTTTACCAAATGCAGTTTCCATAGCGTTTTTAGCAGCACGGAATTCTTTAGTATCCGTCGGTAAAACGTAAGGCATACCTCCATGGTGTGGCGTAATTTTTACTTTTACATTAGCCGGAGCTATTTTTTCGAAATGTTTAGTGAATTTTTCTGTAATCTCTTCAGGAGTCTGATAAGGAACCAGACGCATTGAAATTTTAGCAGAAGCTTTGGAAGGAATTACTGTTTTCGCTCCTTCTCCTGTATACCCTCCCCAAATCCCATTGCAGTCTAAGGTAGGACGGATTGAAGTTCTCTCTAAGGTTGTATATCCTTTTTCACCTTCTACTCCGTTCAGTCCGATTGACTTTTTAAATTCTTCAGGATTATCTTTCAGTTTGTTCATTTCTGCTCTTTCTTCATCAGAAACTACCTCTACATTGTCATAGAAACCGTCAATGGTAATACGTCCGTCTTCATCAATTAATTGAGCAATCATTCTTGAAAGAACGTGGATAGGATTAGGTACTGCACCACCATATAGTCCTGAATGCAGGTCTCTGTTTGGTCCTTCCACTTCTACTTCTACATAGCTCAACCCTCTTAAACCTGTTGTCACAGTGGGTTGTTCGTTGCTGTAAATATGAGTATCAGAAATCAAAATACAGTCGCAAGACAGTTTTTCTTTATTTTCATTAACAAAGTCTCCCAGGCTTACAGATCCCACTTCTTCTTCCCCTTCTAAAATAAATTTAACATTACAAGGAAGCGTATTGGTTTTCATCATGGCTTCAAATGCCTTTAAATGCATGAAGAACTGTCCTTTATCATCTGCTGAACCTCTTGCAAAGATGGCTCCGTCAGGATGAAGTTCGGTTTTCTCAATATATGGCTCAAAAGGTGGTTTTGTCCAAAGCTCTAATGGATCTGCCGGCTGAACATCATAATGTCCGTATACCAATACTGTCGGCAGATTTTCATCTATAAGTTTTTCTCCAAAAACGATAGGATAACCGCTGGTTTTGCATACTTCCACATTATCCGCTCCTGCATCCTTAAGATATGCTGCACATACATCCGCACACTTCAACACGTCATCTTTATAGGCAGGATCTGCAGAAATAGAAGGGATTCTCAATAACTCAAATAATTCATCCACGAAACGCTGTTTGTTTTCGTTAATGTAATTTAATGTCTCTTGCATTGTAAAAATTTGTTTTGTTAAAAATAAAAAAAATGCCTTGCATAGGCAAGACATTCATATTTTCTTTATTGCAGATTATTATTTTGTGAATCTAACAGACATTTTTCTGTCTGCAGCTCTTTCAGCATCAGAAGCTTTTGCATCTACATGCGCAAACTGGCTTCCGTATCCTTCAGCAGAAACGATTTGTCCGGTAACTCCTAACTTAGAAAGTTCAGCTTTAATAAAATTAGCTCTATCCTGAGATAATTTTAAGTTTTTAGCTTCATCACCTGTTTTATCAGTATATCCACCAATTTTAATTTTTGCATCCGGATAAGCTTTTAAGATTTTAGCTAAGTTATCCAACTGCTCATGAGAACCAGCTTCCAGTTGATTGGCAGATCCTGTTTTAAAATTAACATTATCGAAATTATACCAGGTATTTTTCAATCCATCTTCAGTAGCTGTTGCATATTGTCCAGACTTCAGGTAAGTAATGATACTTTCTTCCATCCCATTAGCAAAACCTTTTAAAGCCGTACCATTCAAATCAATAGAAACCTGAGCTTTTTTTTCAGCATGACCGGCTGCTGCTTCATGAACCTCACCTCCCTGATGATCATCAGAATATCTCTCCATCCCTTCTTCAAGTTTCAGTGTATTCTTATTTCCTCCAGCTTGTATTTTTTTACAGCTTACAGCTACAGTTGCCACCGCTAAACATATAATTAATTTTCTCATGCTTAAATTTTAGATTGCCCAAAATTAAGAAATCCTACATTTTAAGGCAACATTTTTATACTGATTTTAAAATAATTTTACCTTTTTTGGATTGTGTAAAAATAAGGTAGCTTTCTCCACCGTCTTTTAATCCATATTTCTTCTTAATTTCCTCAGGCTTTAAAGGATAGTTTTTTGAGATAATATTAAACTGCTCTTTCTTTTTAATCTGCTTACCATCAACAACTTCCATCTCCATTGCTCTTCCCGGAAAATTTTTTACTTTATCATTGGAAGTATAAATATGGGTATTAGGATGCAGCTTTTTAAGTCCGAATTTTTCTGAAATTACATTGAAAATTCCCGCCTTTAAAATTGAATTATTGGGAATATAAATGAATTTTTCGGGATCTGAGTATTCCGATTGGGCATTTTCTTCGTCTCCAAATTGATATTCAAGCTCAGATTCTTCACTTTCCAGGTTCACACATTTACAGATAATCTGTCCGGAATTTTCTCCGGAAAGAAAAACAACAACCTCTTTTACATCATTTTTTACTGCAATAATTTCTATTCTGAAAATATTAGGCAAAACAGAAACCAGGTACTTCAGATCAATTAAAGGCGATAATTTGATCACCACTTCATTTGAAATAGAAATAAGTTTATCCTGAATTTCTATGATGTTGGGTGATAAGTCTTCCAGCAGAAAGACTTTATTTTTATTTTGGTCTCTTCTTGCAGGATCGAGATAGATAACATCAAATGTATTGCGGTTTTCAGCAAGAAAGTCTTCCAGTTTTTGGTTGAGGAATCTTGCTTTTTTCTCTAAAATACCCCAATTATGTGAAACAATCTCCAAAAGCTCTGAATTTTGCTCTACTAAAGTGATTTTTTCAAATTTTTGAGAAAGATAGTAAGCATCAATCCCGAATCCGCTGGTAAGATCTATAAAAGTTTTTCCTTTCAGAATATTTGATTTATACAGAGCGGTTTTCTCAGAAGAAGCCTGTTCCAGGTTAAGCTGTGGCGGAAAAACTATTCCTTCTTTCAGTAAAAACGAGAATTTTTTCTGTGCAGTCTGCTTTCCTTTAATTTGCTGAACAATCTCCTGCATCGAGACATCAGGAAATGGTGATTTTTTCAACAATAATCCGTGCAGGTCTGAATGCAGATTAGCATTGATATAATTTTGTACTTCTTTGTTCAATAGTTTTTCTTCCACAGATCTCAAAAATGATTGTATTTATTTTTATCGTGAAGCTTTAATTTAATCTAAAATCCCATTTATTTTTCTGAATATACTTTTATCAATATAGTCTGTATTAAAATTTACTAAAAGACCCAATTTTAAGCCTGTCAATTTTAAATAAGTCAACAATTGCTGGTGATGTATATTCTGAATTTCTACTATCGCTTTTACTTCAATAATAACTTTATTTTCAACAATAATATCAGCAATAAAACTAGAATCTATAAAAGTATCTCTATATTTTATTTTCATTGGAACTTGAGTCTTAACCTTTAGTCCATTATTTTGAAGCTCATAAGCTAAAACATTTTCATATACCTTTTCTAACAAACCGGGTCCAAGTTCATTATATACCGAAAATATGGATTTTCTCACATAAAAGCTTATTTCATTTTCTTTCATCGCGAATGTGTTTTTTGTGCTTATGAAAATTACACAAAAATTATATTTGCGAGCAATAATCTGTGAAAATTTGTGTAATCTGTGGTGAGATATTTTTTATTTGACCACAGATTTTCGCAGATTAACACAGATGTTTACATTATCTTTTACAAGAATGTAATCTCTCAATAAAGGATAAACTAGTTTTGTCTCAGTAAAGAATTGATTTTCTGGAATAAAAACTTATCCCATTTTCTTTCATCGTGAATGCATTTTTTGTGTTTATGAAAATTACACAAAATTTATATCTGTGCACAATAATCTGTGAAAATTTGTGTAATCTGTGGTGAGATATTTTTTATTTGACCACAGATTTTCGCAGATTAACACAGATGTTTATCTTTTATAAAAAATATAGTCTGTCAATATAGGCGTAAGTCCGTTTTGTTTCAGTAAAGAATTGATTTGTCCTCTATGATAAGTTGAATGATTGATCGCATGAAACAACATTTCAAAAATACTGTTTTCAAACTTTAACCCTTTGGAATTCTGATATTCTATTCTTTTGTCCAGATCATAATTATTCAGAATTTCGATGCTTTTAGCATGGTTTCTATCATTAATTTCCTCTAAATTTTCCAAAGGATTAATCTGCCATACTTCAAAAGCTTTTTCGCCCAGAATACGGGAATTCCAGATTTGCTGAGCATTTAACGTATGATTGATTAAACTGATCGTTTTACCATCAACTGCCGATCTATTTTCTGAAATATAGTGAATCATTTGCTTATTGAAATGATGAGTATATTCAAACAAGTCAATCAGTTTTTCATTCATTTCTCGATGATATTAGTATGAAAAGAAAAATAAGCATTTTTTCTTTGTAATTTATTCAAACATTTCTGCCCAACGAACAGCTTTGATTTCTTTTTCGTTATACAGTTCTGCAACAGACTTTTTAACGTCTAATTTCGGATATAAATTAACTCCTATCAGCTTTATTTTGCCTTCTTCCACCCATTTTTGTTCTTCTACAGCATGATCAAATATCTTTTTCTGGATCACACCTTGTTTTAAAAGTTCCAGATAGCCTCCAGCTTCCTCGATCTCTACGAATAAAGCCCATGATTTTTCAGCGATCTGTTTGGTAATATCTTCTACATAATAACTTCCGTTGGAAGCATCTTCAAAGACATTGATAATACTTTCATAGGCCAGAACGATCTGCTGCTTGAACGAGATTTCTTCTGAGTTCTCCGTACTTTTTCCTACACGGTAATTGGTACTGAAAACAGCATCAGCCCCTCCAATCATGGCTGCGGCAAGTTCCAGTGTGGAACGGATAAGATTATTTTCGCTGTCAGCAACTGCTTTGTTTCTCAACGAGGTCTCTGCAAAAATATAGGGGATTTCGTTTAGGTTGTATTCTTTTGAAAATTGATTGAAAATAATTTTAAAGGCTCTGAGTTTAGCCATTTCAAAGAAATAATTGCCTCCTACAGCCACTCTGAAAATCAGTTTATGTAAGATTTCAGGACCATAAACTTCTATCAGTTCTTTGGCTTTGGCTAGTGCAATACCCAACTGCTGGTATATGGCAGCGCCTGCATTCTGATGAAAAGAAATGTCTACACAGATATTCCTTTTGAAATTTTTTGCTAATAATTCTTTCGCCAGCTGATCATCAATTCCTCCTTTTTCATCAAAAACGTCGATTAATGAAAAATACTGATCTTCTTCTGCCGGGCTGATGTGTCCTGCAAGATCTTTATTATTGACGAAAACCGTTTTCTGTTCAAGGTTTTCTACGTTTTGATCTAAGAGAAATGCGAATACATCATCTTCCAAACTTTCATGATATCTGGCAACCAAATGGGTATTTTCTTCAACTTTTGGCAGATTGGCCAAGGGTTTTTGAACGGAGCTGTAAAAAGGTTTTACATCGATTCCTTCTAAGTTTTCTTTCTTAAGAATCGTGTAAATATCTTCTGATTTAAGCTGTTTCTGTACGAGTTTTTCCCAATCCGGAAGTATATCTGTATTTGACATTGAGTTCAGAGTTATGAGCGTTAATGAGTGAATTGTGCTGAGCAAGTGAATTAATCATCCTAAAATTAATTATATTCACCATGAATTATTTTTTCTTCGGAATATTGGTGCTGTCTACTACTAAAATGAAAATTTCCTCATTCGGTTTTTTCATAAAGTAATTTTCTCTGGCGTATTTTTCTTTTTCCGATTTATTGTTCATCAGTTTTTTATAAAACGTATCATTTTTTTCGTATTCCGCTTTATAATAGGTCAACTGATCTTCATACTTGTTGATTTCGCCGTTGAGTTCATTAATTACCAAAAATGAGGTCTTATCAAAAAAGGTCATCCAGACCAGAAAAAGGCATATCGTAATGGTATACTTATTCAAAAATATTTTTTGAATTTTTTTCAGCGTTTCAGATTTTGGCTGTATGTCTTTGATAAGGTTATTTTCTTTCATTTTAATGTTTTCTTAACGAGTTTTTAATAACGGTAGTTAAAAAATCAATCGCTACGGAATTCTGCTTCATATTGGGAATAATAAGATCTGCATCATTTTTAGATGGCTCGATGAATTCCTGGTGCATCGGTTTCAGTGTCGTCTGATAACGGTGCAGTACTTCATTCAGGTCTCTTCCCCTTTCCTGGGTGTCTCTCCTGATCCGCCTGATTAATCTTTCGTCTGAATCTGCGTGAACGAATACTTTCAAGTCAAATTCTTTCAATAATTCTTTATTGGTAAGTACCAAAATTCCTTCTACTACCAATACATTTTTAGGTTCTACAGTTACATGATCACCAGTTCTGGAATGCGTCACAAAGCTGTAAATGGGCTGTTCTATAGACTCATTATTTTTTAAAGCTTTTACGTGTTTCAACATCAATTCAAAATCTATGGACTTGGGATGATCGTAATTCAACGCTTCTCTTTCCGTGAGTGTAAGATTTGGGTTATCGTGATAATAATTATCCTGAGAAAGGATGTTCATTCCTTCAATATCAAGCTGCTGAAGTATTTTGTCAACAACTGTAGTTTTGCCGGAGCCTGTACCCCCTGCAATTCCTATTACAAGCATTCTTTTTTTGTTTCTTTATAGTTTTACAAATATACTATTTTAGTTGAATGCAAGTAAAGTAATCCCTATACAAATTGATATTCAAAAAAAATCCGATGCCAAAACACCGGATTAAAAAGATTTTTCTATTTATTTTTTGATAAATTTCGTTGACAGGCTGATATCTTTTATGATTAGAATATAGTTTCCGGTCTGAAGGTTTGATACATCAATTGTACTGTTGCTATTCACCTTAGCCTCCATCACTTTTCTCCCTTCCATATTATAAATTTCAGCTTTTTCATCTTTATTTCCCTGTAATGAAACATGTAACAGATCAGAAACCGGATTTGGATATACTGAAACCTTTGTTTCTTTACCTGTTTCACTGGTACCCAGTGTACAGCTGTATTCAGGAAGTACATATCCTGCAGCGGTAAATTCTTGTGTCATAGCCATGATATCGTTACAACTGAACCCAAACTGACCGATCATATCGATAGCAGCCTGTCGTACTGCAATTGCAGCATTCTGTTGATTGGTGGTGGAAGTTGTCATTGCCAATCCTTCTAAAAAGGCTCTGTCTGTTTTTTCCTTACCAATTCTATTATAAATTCTCATTAAGGCTGCCGACCAAATCTGTGCCTTATCATAATAAGTTCCTGACCCGGGATATACCATGGTTGTATTGGTTATCCTTCCTGCCCAGCAGCTATTATGTCCATCCCAATTGAATACCCAGTTGTATTGCGGTGCGGAAGAGCTCCACTGGTTTAAGCTTCTGCTGTATGACTGTGCCCAATAATCTCCGCAACCTTCACTTAATCCATCATCATTTGAAACGCCCCCGGAAAGCCAGTGATGGATTCCGTGGCCTAATTCGTGAAGGATAACGTCAGCATCTTCTGCATCGTCTACGCATCCTTGTCCAAATTCCAAGGTGCCGGCAGTTGTATATTGCGAATTATCGGCTCCGTTTAGTGCATGTGGGTCATATACAACAGCACCGGCATTGGTTGCAGGTCTGCATAAGATATTTAAAGTTTCATTGATATATCTTAAGCTTTTATCGATATGCCAGAAAGCATTCACTGCTTCAAAACCAAGTTGGCTCCTGTTAAACAAAAACTGATTGGTAGACTGCGTAAATAATCCGGTAGCAGGACTACTTAATTCTCTTATTTCTACATAAGCATTTTTTAACTTGTATTGACCATTAGCCAGCTCAATATCAGATAAAGTCACCAAACTTCTGGCATTATCCAAGCTGGCATTGGTTGCATCAGCATTATCCACATACTGCCCTCCATATGTTGCCCCCATTTTGGATAAGGGATCGGCATCAAAAACATAGCCTGTGCCTGATGCTTTAAAAGTGCTTTTATTTTCAGGAATTTCCTCTTTGTTTATTTGCTTTTGCACAGACTTCTCTCCTTCTTTATGATGATGAACAGCAATGTCTTTAACACTGATTATCACTCCGGACTTAGCATCAACAATCGTTTCCCAGCTTCCTGGATTGTCGTGGGAATTGAGAATAACTCTATAAACAAGTTTTGTTTTACCATCTTCGGTAATGTAGATGAATAATTTATTTTCCTCATAAGTTATTTCTCCAGCTGTTTTAGAAGCAACATATGCTTTATTTCTGGCTTCAGAAGCAGAAAAAGCGGGAACTATATCAACTTCTGTAAGACCTCTTTTGAGACCTTCCGTCGCCGTAAAGTTCATTTTGCCTTCTTTGTTAAAATGGATAACAATTTCCGACTGGAAAACAGGAATATCTTTAATGGTCTGCTGAAAGCGGAGCGTCTCGCCTGTATTTCCTTTGCGTACAGAGCTCAATGTGAAGTTGCTAAAGTTTGGAATCCCAATACTTCTGGAGTTTTCACTGATCCATTTTTTTGCAGGAGCCTCCATAACAGATTCTTGAGCAGATAAAAAAGTACAAGAAAGTGCACATCCCAGAATTAAGGAATTAATTTTTAATTTCATATTTGTATTTTTCTTAAAGAAGCTAAAATAAAAAAAGATTCTTGAAAATACCACTTATAATGTGACAGATTATAAAAATAGGCTACAAATAAGGACTTAAAACCATGAGAAAAGTCAATAATAAAAAAGCTCTGACCAATGTCAGAGCTTTTTCTATACTATTTCGCTTGTTAATTCCCTTGAAAGCAATCTTTCATGCATAGGCTTCAAAAGATCTAATGAGCCTGTTTTTACGGTGCATTTGCCTTTGTAATGAATCAACATGGTACATTGCTCGGCCTGCTCCGGGGCGTGTTTACAGATTTCTATCAGACAGTCAATCACATAATCAAAGGTATGGATGTCGTCGTTATGCAGAATTAATTTATAAACTTCATCCGTTTCGTCCAAAACGAGAACTTCTTCTTCATATTTACGTTTTGGATCTTCGTAATCTCTTATACCGTTAAAAAATATCATTCTTACTTATTTAAACTTCTCCTAATTTATCTGCCAAATCATTGATGCTGTTTGGCGCTTCATAGACCAATTCTACGAGTTCTACACTCTTATTATTCATTTTCAAAATCTTGAAATGATAATTTTCCAGATCAAACTCCTGATTTTCTTCCGGAATATCTTCTAATTCATGAAGGATAAAGCCGGCAAGTGAGTTGTATTCGCTTTCTTCGGAAAGGGGTAATTTTTTAGGTAAATGTTCATTAATCTCATCCAAAGGCTGTGTAGCCTGAACCCAATAGGTATTGTCAGCGATTTTATCCACCAGTTTTTCTTCATCATCCTCTTCATCCTGAATTTCACCTACTAACTCTTCCAGAATATCTTCCAGAGTAACGATTCCTTCAGTACCTCCAAATTCGTCAATAACAATGGCAAGGTGCTGTTTTTTCTGCTGAAAGGTTTTTAACAGGTCTGAAATTTTCTTACTTCCTACCACGAAAAAGGTGTCACGCATCAAATCTTTAAGATCTTCATGGGTAAGATCTCCTTTTCTTTTAACAAATTCCCTGATAATTTCTTTGGTATAGAAAATACCTATCACATTATCAATGGAATCCACATACACAGGAATACGTGAGTATCCGCTGTCCATGATTTCGTTGATGATATCATTAACATCTTCTTTGAAATCGATAGATGTAATATTCTGTCTCGGAACCATGATCTGCTTGGCAGAATGATCTGTAAAATCAAATGCATTTTTAATGATCTCATAGTTCTCTTCTTCAATTTCACCGCTGTCTGCACTTTGTTTTACCAAAAGCTGTAATTCTTCTGTTGAGTGAATTTCCTGTTCAGAAGCCGGATGAATTTTCAGAAGTCTTAAAAATCCATTGGACATGATGTTCATCAACCAGATGAATGGTTTAAAAACGGTATAAAAAACTCTCAGAGGAACGGCTGTTGCCATGGTAGTGGCTTCCGATTTTCTGATCGCAATTGATTTAGGTATAAGTTCTCCGAATACAATATGCATTACGGTAATTAATACAAAACTGGTAACCACTGAAATGGTGGTAATGGTTGTTTCCGCCAGATCAATACGTAAGGAGCTGAAAATATTTTGAACGACGTGATGTAAAGCACTTTCACCTACCCAACCCAAGGCCAGGGATGCTAAGGTAATACCTAATTGTGTGGCCGAAAGATATTCATCAAGATGCTTGATGATGTGCTCCGCCTGCTTAGCCATAGAATTCCCTTCTGCAGCTTTTAACTGGATTTGTGAATAGCGTACTTTAACAATTGAAAATTCTGCGGCTACGAAGAAACCATTTAGTAAAACAAGAAATAAGGCTAGCAAAAGCCTGACTATGTCCGAATCCATTTAGAAGTTGTATAATTTTATTGGTACAAAGATATACAAAATAAAAATAATAAAAAAAGCATCGATATACTCGATGCTTGTAATATTTTGTTAAAGAGATTCTTTATGAATTCTTTAAAGCTTCTGCTCCTGAAACAATTTCTAAGATTTCGTTTGTAATAGCAGCCTGTCTTGCTTTGTTGTAGAAGATTACCAACCCATTCTTCATTTCCTGGGCATTGTCTGTTGCTTTATGCATGGCAGTCATTCTCGCTCCGTGCTCAGATGCTACTGAATCCAGAACGGCTTTGAAAACCTGAGTTTTGATAGATTTTGGAATTAAATTATCCAAAATTTCATTTTTGTTAGGTTCAAAGATATAATCAGCCTCTACGCCAGGTTCTTCTGTGGTTTCAGGCATTAAGATCGGAAGTAACTGTTCTACAGTAACATCTTGAGTAGCAGCATTTACAAATTTATTATAAATAACATAAACTTCGTCAAACTTGCCTTCTTTGAAGCTGGTCATTACCGCTTCTGTAAGGTTAGAAACTGCATCGAAGTTCAGATTATCAAAAACAGAACTTCCGTTTGCATATACATTACGGCTTCTTCTTACAGCATCATATGCTTTTTTACCAATGGTAAGTACTTCAATCTCATATTGAGAATTATTCTGAAACTGAATATTAAGCTCTTTTATAATCGATGAGTTAAAAGCACCTGCAAGACCTCTGTTTGAAGTCACAGCAATAAAAAGTACTCTTTTAACCTCTCTTTTTTGGGCATAAATAGAAATCTGATCAGGATCTGAACTAGAATTTACATTCTGGATGATTTCTTGTAGTTTTTCAGAATAAGGTCTTAACATCACGATGGCATCCTGCGCTTTTTTTAGTTTCGCTGCAGAAACCATTTTCATAGCACGGGTAATCTGCATCGTAGATGAAATTGAACTGATTCTTCCTCGTATTTCTTTTAAGTTTGCCATATTGGGTTAGTTGTTGGTTGTCGGTTGTTGGTTGCTAGTTTTAGAAAATTCCGTCAACTATCAACCAACAATCATCAACTAATTTTAGTTATATTTAGAAGCCAAATCGTTAGCCGCCTGCTTAAGAACTGCTGTAATATCGTTATCGATTTTTCCAGCTTTAAGAGCAGCCATTGTATCCGGGTGCTTAGATCTTAGGAATTCGATATATTCTTTTTGGAATTCTTTTACTTTTCTGATAGGAACGTTTCTCATTAAGTTCTCTGTTCCTGCATAGATCATTGCCACCTGGCTATCTACAGGAAGTGGAGAGTTTACCGGCTGCTTAAGAAGCTCAACGTTTCTTTCTCCTTTAGAGATTACTGCTAAAGTAGAAGCATCAAGGTCAGAACCGAATTTAGCAAATGCTTCCAATTCTTTATATTGAGCCTGGTCTAATTTAAGAGTACCAGAAACTTTTTTCATTGATTTGATCTGCGCGTTACCTCCTACTCTTGATACAGAGATACCTACGTTGATCGCAGGACGAACCCCAGAGTTGAATAGATCAGACTCCAAGAAAATCTGTCCATCTGTAATAGAGATTACGTTTGTTGGAATATATGCAGAAACGTCACCAGCCTGAGTTTCGATAATTGGAAGTGCAGTTAATGAACCTCCTCCTTTTACGATTGGTCTTAATGAATCAGGTAAGTCGTTCATCTGTCTCGCGATATTGTCATCAGCAATTACTTTTGCTGCTCTTTCCAATAATCTTGAGTGAAGATAGAAAACGTCTCCAGGATAAGCTTCACGGCCCGGTGGTCTTCTTAATAGAAGAGAAAGCTCACGGTATGCAACCGCTTGTTTAGATAAATCATCATAGATGATCAATGCCGGTCTACCAGTGTCTCTGAAGAATTCACCGATAGAAGCTCCTGCCATTGCAGAATATACCTGCATTGGAACTGGATCTGATGCATTAGCAGCAACAATTACAGTATATGCTAAAGCTCCTTTATCAGAAAGTGTTTTAACGATTTGAGCTACTGTAGATGCTTTCTGTCCGATTGCAACATATATACAATATACTGGGTTACCAGCATCAAAAAATTCTTTTTGGTTGATGATCGTATCGATAGCAACAGTAGTTTTACCTGTCTGTCTGTCACCGATGATCAATTCTCTTTGTCCTCTTCCTACAGGGATCATAGAGTCGATAGCAACGATACCTGTTTGTAAAGGTTCAGTTACAGGCTGTCTGAAGATAACTCCAGGAGCCTTTCTTTCCAATGGCATTTCGTATAATTCTCCTGAGATAGGACCTTTACCATCGATAGGATTACCAAGAGTATCTACTACTCTTCCTAACATTCCTTCTCCTACTTTGATAGAAGAGATTCTGTTTGTTCTTCTTACTGTATCTCCTTCTCTTACTAATTTACTTTCCCCAAGTAAAGCAACCCCTACGTTGTCTTCTTCAAGGTTTAGTACAATACCTTCTACATCACTAGAAAATTTCACCAACTCTCCGTATTGTACGTTTTCTAACCCGTATACACGAGCAATACCATCACCGATGGTTAAAACTGTACCTACTTCCTCAACATTTGATTGAGTATCGAAGTTGGCCAATTGCTGTTTTAAGATCGCAGATACTTCTGCCGGATTTATTTCTGCCATTGTATGGTTTTTTTTTCTTTAATTTAATTGAAAATCTTTTTTAACTTGAGTAAGTTTAGTTTTCACAGATGCATCGATCTGCTGGTCTCCTACTCTTAGGACATATCCTCCTAAAATAGCAGGGTTTACATTTACTTTCAGGTCAAAGTTTGAACCAGCTTTTACTAAATCCGTAGATCTAAGGATTTGGTCAATATTTTCTTTTGAAAGTGACGTTGCAGTAGTCAAAGTTATTCTCTGTACTCCGTTAACATCTTCTACTTTATTGATATATTCCTGAGCGATATTTTTCAGCTGTGTTTCACGCCCCTGTCTGATCACTAATTTGATCATATTCTGGGAAGTTAATGATAAACTTTTGAAAATTTCGTGCGCTACTTCTATCTTCTTTTTAGAATCAATGTAAGGCGTTTGGAAAAATTTGTTCAGATCAACAGATTGAGCCATCAGCTTTACTACATCTTTCATTTCAGAAAATACAGCAGCTGTTTCTCCTGATTCATTGGTAAAATCAAGCAAACCTTGTGCGTATCTTTTAGCTACTTTAGATGTAAGCATTCTTAGTTAAGGTTAGATTTGTTTAAATAATTTTGAACCAACTCATTCTGAGCCTCAGTGTTGTCTAATTTTTGCTTCAAGATAGATTCAGCAATATTTACAGACAAGTTACCAATTTGAGACTTGATATCTGCCATAGCAGCATTTTTCTCTGACTGGATGCTTTGTCTAGCTGATTCGATTAATTTATCTCCTTCAGATTTAGCAATATCTTTAGCTTCACCTACGATTCTATCTTTAATTTCTCTGGCTTCTTTAAGGATCGCATCTCTTTCGATCTTAGCTTCACGAATGATTCTTTCGTTATCAGCTTTTAACTCTTCCATTTCTTTTTTAGCCAATTTAGCTTGGTTCAATGCATCAACAATTGAAGTTTCTCTATCATTAACAGCATTAACGATTGGTTTCCAAGCGAATTTTGCTAGAATAAATAACAGGATAACAAAAGTAAGCGTCATCCAAAACAAAAGTCCAATTCCAGGTTCAATAATTCCCATATCTGTAATTCTTTTTTTTAATGTAATTTATGGATCATTTTTTTAAAATTCTTAGCAGCAGCCAAACGCTTCACTGCTAAGAATATTTTCTTTGAGGATAATTATTACTTGATGAAAGCACCAAAGATAATAGCAATAAGACCAGCTCCTTCAATAAGACCTGCAGCAATAAGCATTGCTCCTTGAATCTTACCAGCTTGTTCTGGTTGTCTAGCGATAGCATCCATTGCATGCCCACCGATTTTACCGATACCAAGACCTACTCCTAGTACTGCTAAACCTATTCCTACGTAAATTAATCCTGCTCCAGTTGTGATGTCCATAATAAATAAATATTTAGTTAAAATTATTTTTCTTAGTTAGCGTGCTCCTCGTGGTGAGCATGAGCATGTTCGTGCTCGTGTTCTGCAACTGCAATACCGATAAACAATGCAGATAACACTGTAAATATATAAGCCTGTAATGCGGCAACCAATAACTCTAATACCGAAACAAATAATGCTAATGGTACAGATGCAAATCCTAAAAGCGGAGATTTAAAAATAAAAATCAAAGATATAATTGCCAGAATCATGATGTGTCCTGCAGTTATGTTTGCGAAAAGTCGCATCATCAATGCAAAAGGTTTTGTGAAAACCCCGATAATTTCAATCGGAACCATGATCGGATATAATAAAATTGGAACCGGCGGCATGAAAATGTGCTTCCAGTAATCTTTATTAGCACTGAATAACGTAATTAATAAAGTAATAATAGCTAATACTGCAGTAATTGCAATGTTTCCGGTAAGGTTAGATCCTCCAGGAAAGAAAGGAATCAATCCAAAAAGGTTGTTGAACCAGATAAAGAAGAATGCGGTTAAAAGATAAGGCATATATCTTTTATACTTTACAGAACCGATGTTTGGAATAGCCACTTCATCTCTGATAAATACAATCACAGGCTCTAATAATTTCCCTGCACCCTTTGGTAACTGAGATTTTTTATAGTTTCTAGCCATTCCTATGAAGATAATTCCCATAAAAATTACTGACAAGAACATGGATGCTGCATTCTTAGTAATTGACATATCAAAGAATACTTCGTTTGATTTTTGTTTTCCACTAATGATTGAAAACAATGTTGCTTTCTGGATTCCTTTAGTAGAAACTACTTGTCCTTCTTCTAAAGTATAGCCATCATGTTCATGTCCGTGAGCGATACTGCTTGAAAGAAAAGTATGCCATCCTTCGTTATCTTTAATGATCACAGGCAATGGAATAGAAACATGGTGCTCTTCACCGTTATCGTCTTTGGTAGTCCATAAATGCCATTCGTTAGAATCACCAATGTGTTCCATGATCATTTTGGTAGCATTGAATTTGTTGCCATCTTCTTTATGCTCTACTTTTTCAGCGGATTTTTCACCTTCAGAATCATGTTGTGCAGTAGCTAAACTGCTAATAAACACAAATAAAAATGCGAAAAATAATGAAGAAATCTTTCTGTTCATATCTCTTTTTTAATCGTGTGCAAATATATTGATTTTATTAAACTTTACCAATATTAAAAATTGATTTTTATCATCAAAAAAATCAAGACTTGTTAATGAGTTTTATTATGGGTATATATATAAGGAGTGAGCCTATAATAAAGCTTATAACAATAAAAAGAAAATTGGTTTTTGTTTTTTCTAACATTATCAAAGAAATAACTAACCAAATAAGGTCTTTAGAAATATTTATGACTAAAAATTTCATTCCTTCATCAGGCTTTTTGTATAAAAATTTCTTAAAAACAAAAAATACTGTCAAATTAAAAACAGCAAGTAAAAAAATAATGGTAAAGAAAATCATCCTCTAATTTTAAGCTTGAGTTAACTATGAACGCAAACATAATAAAAATACCTTATAACAAACAATTTTCACAGGTGATAAAAATTCTCTACTCTTTGAAAAACATGTATTGCATAAAACAGAATCTGCCTGACATTCCTGAATTGAATGTATTGGCTACTCTTATTTATATATTATATGATACAGGACAAGAATTTTTTAAGTTTAGAAATACTTAATAAAAAACAGAATAAAAAATACTATTAAATATAATTAAACTCCATATGAATTGATGTACTGTTATCTGCCAAACCCATTGTTTATGCATAAACTTTAACCAGATAAATCCGGCACAATAAATAGTTATTGGATTTTAACCATCAGATATAGCAAAAATTCCCTATTTTTGCAAACTATAATTTACAATTAATATGTTTAATAGTTTACAGGATAAATTAGACAAAGCGCTTCATAATATTTCCGGGCGCGGAAAAATTACAGAGATCAATGTTGCCGAAACCGTAAAAGAAATTCGTAGAGCATTGGTGGATGCCGACGTTAACTATAAAGTTGCAAAAGACTTAACTAAAAGAGTTCAGGATAAAGCTTTAGGAGAAAACGTTCTTACCTCCCTTACTCCAGGACAGTTGATGACGAAGATTGTCCATGACGAATTGGTAGCCTTAATGGGAGGAACTCAGGAAGGAATTAATCTTTCCGGTAAGCCGTCTGTAATTCTTATCGCAGGTCTTCAGGGTTCCGGTAAGACAACCTTCTCTGGAAAACTTGCTAATTATTTAAAAACTAAGAAAAATAAAAAACCTTTATTGGTAGCTTGTGACGTTTACCGTCCGGCTGCTATTGAACAGTTGAAAGTATTGGGTGGCCAGATTGGTGTTCCTGTTTTCACTGAAGAAGGTGCTACCAATCCATCAACGATCGCTGAAAATGCAATTAATTTTGCAAAACAAAACGGTCATGATGTTGTCATCGTGGATACTGCCGGTCGTTTGGCGATTGACGAGCAGATGATGAATGAGATCAAATCTGTTCATTATTTCATTAAACCTAACGAAACATTATTCGTTGTTGACTCAATGACTGGTCAGGATGCTGTAAACACAGCAAAAGCGTTTAATGATGCTTTAAATTTTGACGGGGTTGTTTTAACGAAATTAGATGGTGATACCCGTGGGGGTGCTGCACTGACAATTCGTTCTGTTGTAGAAAAACCTATTAAATTTATCTCTACCGGTGAGAAAATGGAAGCATTAGATCTTTTCTACCCAGAAAGGATGGCCGACAGAATCTTAGGAATGGGAGACGTTGTTTCCTTAGTAGAAAGAGCTCAGGAACAATTTGATGAAGAGGAGGCTAAAAAACTTCACAAAAAAATTGCCAAGAACGAATTCGGTTTCGACGATTTCCTGAAACAGATCAACCAGATCAAGAAGATGGGTAACATGAAAGATTTGATGGGGATGATTCCGGGAGTTGGAAAAGCAATCAAGGATGTTGAAATCAGTGATGATGCATTCAAACATATTGAAGCTATTATTTATTCTATGACTCCGGACGAGAGAAGAAGACCTTCTATCATTAATTCTCAGAGAAAACAGAGAATTGCCAGAGGAGCAGGAAGAAAAATTGAAGATGTAAACCAGCTGATGAAACAGTTTGACCAGATGGGTAAAATGATGAAGATGATGCAGGGACCTCAAGGAAAGCAGATGATGCAGATGATGAGTAAAATGCCTAATATGCCGGGAATGGGCGGAATGGGAAAATAATTCATTCAGAAAATATAAATAAAACTCTCAGAAATTCTGAGAGTTTTTTGTTGGTATATAACTCATCTTCTGACTGAGCAATGGAAGGAAATGAATTAATGACTGTACCATCTTAATTGATATACACTTCAGCACTCTTCGTGAATTACCACTTTTTTGCTACAATACGAATGAATCTAATAATCATGCTGGAGCATAAAAAAGCCCTGAAATATATTTCAGGGCTTCTATTTTGAGTATGTTTTACTAATTATTTAGCAAATACATATTTAACTCCGAAAGTTACAGAAGATAAGTTCAAACCGAAGTTATAGTTGTTTGTAGCATCACCATTTTTTGGTTTGTAGTTGCTATAACCGAATTCACCGATAGTAGCTTCAATAGACCAGTTTTTGTTTAAGAAATAATCTAAACCTGGCTTAACAGTAACACCGATTTTAGTGTATTTAGCTTCAGTAGAAGTAGAGTTTGTAACAACTGTATTTCCTGAAGTAGCTACAGAACTAGTTTCAACCTCAGTTTTTCCAAACTGCATTGGCACTGCTAATTGTCCGAAGAAATATAACTTGTCAGATAAAGTCCAGTATTTTCTTACGAATGGAGCTACAACGAAAGCTGGAGTTTTAGTTACGTTCTCGTTTACGATTGTAGTATTTCCTAAAGTTGCAGTAGTAGTTACAGTATTTTTTTCAGTTTGGTATCCAATTCCTAATCCAACTGCTAAGTTAGTGTTTACGAAATATCCAACTGTAGGTAATACGTTGAAGTTTTCTTTTTTATCGTTACCATTGTTATTTTCTACTTGAGAATAACCAACAGATCCTGATAAATACGTAGTTCCTTTAGCAATCTGAGCATTAGATAATCCAAAAAGTGCAACAGCACCCGCTAATAATATTTTTTTCATTTTAAAAAATTTTAATACTTTCTGAGGGCAAAGTTACATTGGGTTCTGCGAATATTAAAATTTGTTAATGTGATTAATATCATTGATAAATATTAAGCTTTTCCGAAAATAAAATACATTCATAATAGGACTTTGATTTTTTCACAATATTTAGAATAAAAAAATTACAATTTATCAACAGGATTGAAATTTGTTTGACTTTTTAGATTCATCATTTTTTATAAATTCCAATGATTTACATTTATTACCAATAATTAAGATACAAAACATTAACATTTAAGGAGTTATTCTAAAAATAAAAAGCTGCTTTAACTTAAAAACAGCTTTCTAAAATATGTCTTTGGAATATAATTATGCAGATACATAACAATTATAAGTTCCCTTTATACCAAATACAGCTCCTGCTGTTACAAAGTTTCCGGTTGGAAATGGTGTTGTAACAAGAACATAAACTCCAGTTTTTTGACGGGAATCAATCAGCTGATTCACATTCATATCTATAGTCCACTTATATTGTGGAAAACCTTCATACTTAGCTCCTGAAAGATATAAAAGGCAGTTTGAAGCCTGTATAAAAGCAGTATTTTTAAGCGCAAGGTTTTCATTATTAAGAAGACCAATATTATCCATAAATTCGTCGCCTTCTGATAGATTTCTTTCCAATAATAAATTTCCGTCTTTATCATATAGTTTGTACCAACCACGACAAACTTTTGATATAACTCCTTTTGCTGTCGATTCCTGTGTTGCTAATTTGGTACTCAGCTGTACTTCTTTACTATGTAATAGTAATAGTTTTGCCATCGATTTTATAAGCGACTTTAGTTTGTGTATTTTGACTGGATATCACCTCTTCATTTATCTGATCAGACTGGCATGATAATGAAGTTAAAAGAATTGACGTAGCTAGTATAACTTTAAGCTTTCTCATAATTAAAAATTTAATAGTTTAAAGCGGCAAAAATACATTAATGATTTAGGATTAAAGAAAATGCAGATATGAAATTTATCACCAATTAGAGATATTTTATTTTTTTAAAAAAACCAGCCATCAGGCTGGTTTTTCAATGTATTATATTGTGCTTATTTCAGGAAGAAGTTATAGCCAATGTTGACTGCACCAACATTCCAGCTTGTCTTGTACCATCCGAAATCACGTTTGTTGCTAATGGTTTGATATCCCAGATACAATTCGCCTTTAGCCATTTGATACCCGAATTTTGGCTGAGCATAGAATCCTCCATCTACCCCATCTTTTGTGGAAATTCCATATCCCAAATCTAATCCTACAAAAATAGGTGCTCCCGAAAATCGGTATTTACCGGAAACAGCTACCGGAATAAATCCGAAATCATCAAAATTGTCTTTTCCAAAGAAATGAGAATATCCTGTTGCAACTCCCAGGTCAAGCCCTTTTGCAATATTCCACATATAAGCAGCATCTACTCCTAATGTAAATGATGATGCATTGCTTGCATCGGAAACCGGAATACCGATATGTCCTCCAAGTTTAAAACCTTCCTGCGCCTGTGCAGCCCCTCCTAAAAAGGCGAAAGCACTTAATAGTAACAATTTTTTCATATTTTCTAATAGTTTTTGATTGAGCTCACAAAATTAATAAATATTTTATATTTCATCAAGAGGTCAAAAAAATATTCAGATTGGGGCATAAAAAAGCCGCTTAAAAATAAGCGGCTTGTCTTTATAATAAAGTTAATTAAAACTTATAAGCATATCCTATACTTACTGTTGAAAGCTCATATCCATCTTTGCTGATTCCTTTATATCCTGCAAAAATAGTATGTTTTTCTGCAAATGTATACCCTACTTTAGGCTGGTAGTAAAAACCACCACCATCTGCATCTCCTGTAAGGAAAGCATATCCCAAGTCTGCCCCTACATTAAATCCGCCCTCAAATGTATACTGAGCAGTTGCAGCAACAGGGATTGACCCAACATTTGATTTGTAAGATATTGAAGGAATGATAACCGATCCCATAAAATTTAATTCCGGAGTCTTGATTTCTTTTCCGAAATAATGAGAGTATCCTGTGGTAGCCCCCAATTCAAAATGCTCTGCGATCTGCCATGTGTAGGCTACATCTACTCCTGCATTAAATGCATAGGTATCTCCGGCATCTCCTACAGGCAATCCTACGTGGCCTCCTATTTTAAAATGACTTTCCTGTGCGTTAACATTTGCCCCCAACAGAGCCAAAGCTCCGATTAATAATAGTTTTTTCATGGTTATTGTTTTTAAAATTCGACCGCAAAACTAATTATTATTTAGGAAATTAACAAGCATTAACAAATCATTAACCTAACAATGATATTATGTTAAATAATTATGATTTTTAATCATTTTTCAGTCTCTTGTCTTCTTCATTGTAAGCTAGAATGATCTTTCTTACTACCGGATGCCTTACCACATCTTCTTCCGTAAGATGTACAAATCCGATCTCTTTTACCCCATGCAGAATTCTCATGGCTTCTTTTAACCCGGACTGCTGGTTTTTTGGAAGGTCAATCTGGCTTGGATCTCCGGTAATGATGAATTTGGCGTTCATCCCCATTCTCGTCAGGAACATTTTCATCTGTGCATGAGTGGTATTCTGTGCTTCATCAAGAATTACAAAAGCATCATCAAGGGTACGCCCTCTCATAAATGCCAACGGAGCTACTTCAATAACTTTCTTCTCCATAAAACCTTCCAGTTTTTCATGAGGAATCATATCCCGAAGTGCATCATATAGAGGCTGTAAATACGGATCAAGTTTTTCTTTAAGGTCACCCGGCAAAAATCCCAGACTCTCCCCTGCTTCTACTGCAGGCCTTGTCAGAACAATTCTTTTCACTTCTTTATCTCTCAAAGCCCTTGCTGCCAAAGCCACACTGGTATAGGTTTTCCCGGTTCCCGCAGGCCCGATTGCAAAAACCATGTCTTTTTTCTCCGTTTCTTTAACGAGCTTCTTAAGGTTGGTGGTTTTAGCTTTAATAATTTTACCATTTACCCCTTTTACGATGATATCCTGATCAAAGACCAGCTGTTTCTCATTCTCATCCTTGATATTAAGAATGTTTTCAACATCTTTAAGGGCAATAGAATTGTTTTTCGAGATAAATGCTATAATGTCATTCAGTTTTTGTTTAAGTATGTCTAACGCTTCCTGATTTCCCATTGCAAAAATATAATGGTCTCTTCCAGTAATTTTAATGGTAGGGAAGCTTGATTTTATTAAATTGAAAAATTGGTTGTTTACACCGTAGAAGATCTTTACGTCAACATCTTCCAAATCATATGTTAATTCAAACATGCAGGTATTTTTTATTAGAATCTAAATTTAGAATTTTTTTTTCAGAATTATATCAAATTCTTATCCACAATATTTACAATACACCGCTGTTTATTATTACTTGTAAAAATAATAAGCATTAAACGTCTTTAATAATTCGCCAATTTTTACAAAACTCATTCAGATAAAGCATATTAATTAAAATGTCATTAATTCAAGCATCTGCTTTCAGGACATAAATTCGGAAGCAGAAGAGGATTTTATAATTTTTTATGAACCATAACCTCCCTATTTCCCTTTATTTTAAATAAATTTGCATTTCTATCATTCTACAAATTACAAATGTCGATTATTACCCTTACTTCAGATTTCGGAAATTTAGACTACAGAGTTGCCGCTGTAAAAGGCAAGATTCTGTCGCTGAATCCTGAGGTTGATATTGTTGATATAACCCACGACATCCAGGCATTCAACCTCATACAGACCTCTTATATCGTTAGAAACGCTTACAAATATTTTCCAAAAGGAGCTATTCACATTTTATCGGTTGACAGTTTTTTCCATAAATCAAGAAAAAACATTCTTTATAAATCGGATGGATCTTATTTTCTGGCGGCCGACAATGGCCTTTTAAGCCTGATCTTTTTCGATATAAAACCCGAAGCAATTTATGAGATCACTCTTAACAGCAGGTTTGATGATGTGGTAGATTTCACGTCAACGGATGTTTTTGTGCCTGCAGCCGTACACCTTGCCAACGGTGGACTACCGGAAGTAATCGGAAGAAAAATAGACAGCGTTAAGCAGCTTTTATTTCCAAAACCTGTTTATAATGAGAATGAAAGAATGATTATTGGGGAAGTTACCTATATTGATAATTTCGGAAATATTATCTCGAATATCAACAAAGAATTTTTCGAAAGTGCAGGAAAGGGCTATGAAAATTTCACCATTAAATTCAGAAACTTAAGTCTTTCCAGAATATTTTCAAGCCACACCGAAGTGGTTTCCGACTGGGAAAGGGAAACGGAATACCACGGACAGTCCGCAGCAATTTTCAATGACAGCCAGCTTTTGGAGCTTACCATCTATAAAGGAAGCAAAAAAAACGGCGCAAAAAGTTTGTTCGGATTGAATGTTGGGGAAAATATTTACATTGAATTTTTCTAAGATTATATATTCCATAAAAAAACCGATTTTTTTTATATATTTGTCAAAATCTAAAAATTAAAAATGGCAGAATACAAATTATTGCTTCCTTCCATGGGAGAAGGTGTTATGGAAGCGACAATTATCACTTGGTTATTTAATGAGGGTGATAATGTAAAAGAGGATGATTCCGTAGTAGAAATTGCAACAGATAAGGTAGATTCAGACGTTCCGACACCAGTTTCGGGGAAAATCGTTAAAATTTTAAAACGAAAAGACGAGGTTGCAAAAGTTGGTGAAGCCATTGCTATTTTAGAAATTGAAGGAGAAGGCGGAAATACAGGTTCAGAAGAGGTAAAAACAGAGACTCCGGCTCCAACTCCGGATGCTGAAACATTAAAAACAATTGAAGGAGCTTTACAGCCTACCGCTACTTCACATGTAGAATTTTCAGGAGACCTTTATTTATCACCTCTTGTAAAATCCATCGCACAACAAGAAAATATTTCTGAAACTGAACTGCAATCCATCAAAGGAAACGGTTTAGAGGGAAGAATTACAAAAGAAGATATATTAGCGTATGTTGCCAACAGAGGAAACCAGCCTCAAGCAGCACCACAAGCAGCAGCAACGACTCCTGCTCCAAAACCAGCAGTATCTGCTCCGGCGGCTACCGTATCAACCGCAGCAGGTGACGAGATCATTCCAATGGACAGAATGAGAAAGATCATCGCTGAAAACATGGTTAAAGCAAAACAAACGGCACCACACGTTACTTCTTTCATCGAAACGGATGTAACCAACGTGGTAAAATGGAGAAACAAGCATAAAGATATTTTCGAGAAACGTGAAGGTGAAAAACTTACGTTCATGCCAATTTTCGTAAAAGCAATTGTAAAAGCAATCCAGGATTATCCGATGATCAATGTTTCTATCAATGGAGACAATATCATCAAAAAGAAAAACATCAATATCGGTATGGCAACAGCCCTTCCGGATGGAAATCTTATCGTTCCTGTCATTAAAAATGCAGATCAATTATCTCTTTCTGGCTTAGCAAAAGCTATTAACGACTTGGCTTACAGAGCAAGAAATAAGAAATTAAGACCAGAAGATACACAAGGAGCTACTTATACGATTTCTAACGTAGGAAGCTTCGGAAACTTAATGGGTACTCCTATTATTCCACAGCCTCAGGTTGCTATTTTAGCAATTGGAGCGATTGTGAAAAAACCGGCAGTGCTGGAAACGAAAGACGGTGATGTAATTGCCATCCGTCAGTTAATGTTCATGTCTCACTCGTATGACCATAGAGTGGTAGACGGATCTCTGGGTGGAATGTTCTTAAAACATGTTCATGACTACCTGCAGAACTGGGATATGAATACTGAAGTATAAATCATACCCGATTGACTCATATATAAACCTCCGATTTTTCGGAGGTTTTTTGCTTTGGAATTGTCATAAATAATATTAATTTTAAGACAAATTATTTTTCAACACAACATGGAACTGGATTTCAGAAAACTATATACTCCCAATTTATTTGATTTTTCTAAAGAACAAGAGAAATTAATTTTTGAAGTGTACGACAAATTGTTCCAAACATACAGTATTTCAGTCGTAGAAATTGAAAATTCCCCCTACAGCAAAATAAAAGCAGAAAATGAAAACCAACTGCTCACTCCAAAAATCTGCTATTATATTACCCATAAAGACAAAACAAATTCGTTTTACCTATATATTACCAATAAGATCTGGATCACTGCCAAAGGAGGTCTAAGCAGCAATAAATACGACACCTTACAGATTTGGGGAATCAAAGAACTCGATGAAGATCTGGAATACATTTCCATAAAAAGGAAAAAGACTATGGATTGCATTGCCGGGATTTTTAATAAATTTTCGATAGATTTTACAGAAGATAAGGATTTCAACAAAAAATTTTATGTTTTAGGTACTAATGAAAACAAGACCAGAAATTGTCTTACTTCACATAGAAGGCAGGCAATACAGTCTTTTCCAGATGAAAATTTTCAGTTCGAAATAAAAAATGAAATCCTGATTTTTGGAATTCCAAAGGAACTCTCTGTGAATAATGCATTGGCAGTAGCAGATTTTCTGGAAAAAATTTAAACTGAATAAACTTCCCAATCTTCTACCTATATATACAATACACAATGTTGAAAATTTTTACTCCCATACGCAAAGGCCTTAAAAAATCCTTTGACAATATCCGGAACGAGCAGTTGAAGAACAACCTGCTTCAAGCCATTCCTTTTTGGATAGGCTCCGTCATTACAGGTATTTTCGCTGTAATGTATGCTCATATATTTGCATGGGGAGAAAAGCTTTTAGCCTTGATCCTCAACTGGCATGACTGGATGATTTTCATGATTGCCCCTATCGGATTTGTTCTTTCCTGGTGGCTTGTCAAAGAATTCGCACCCTACGCAAAAGGAAGCGGAATTCCTCAGGTAATGGCCGCCGTAGAACTTGCCAATCCTAAAGAACACACTAAAATAAGAAGTCTTTTAAGTCTTAAAATCATATTTTTCAAAATCCTCTCATCCGTTATTCTGGTTATCGGCGGTGGTGCCGTAGGCCGTGAAGGGCCCACCATACAGATTGCGGGTTCCATTTTCAGGAAAGTGAATGAATATCTTCCTGATTGGTGGCCGAAAATATCTAAAAAGAATATGATCATGACAGGAGCCGCTGCAGGCCTTGCTGCTGCCTTCAACACTCCGCTCGGCGGAATCGTTTTTGCAGTGGAAGAGCTTTCAAAAACCCATATTAATTATTTTAAGACCGCGCTCTTTACAGCAGTGATTATCGCAGGCTTAACCGCTCAGACATTGGCAGGATCCTATTTGTATCTGGGCTATCCCAAAACCCATGATGTTTCCTTAATGGTGATGTTCCCGATCGTTCTGGTAGCCGGAGTTTCAGGAATATTAGCGAGCCAGCTTTCCGTGATGATGCTTGCCATGAACAACTGGAAAAAGAAAAACCTGACTACCGACAAAGCGAATGTCATTTTCCTGGTTATCTGCGCTTTATTCATTGCGTGTATTGCCTATTTCATTAACAGGGAAATCTTAGGTTCGGGAAAGGAGATTATGCAGCGTGTTCTTTTCACTCACAACAAACATGAAGAATGGTATGTTCCTGTTTTAAGGATGCTGGGTCCTGCCCTTTCCTTTACTTCAGGAGGTGCAGGCGGAATTTTTGCTCCCGCTCTTGCGGCTGGCGCAAGTATAGGTTCTGTTATTTCAGGAGTAATCCATTTAACACAAAATGAAACGAATGTGGTTATCCTCGGTGGTATGGTTGCTTTTCTTACAGGAATTACCCGGGCTCCTTTTACTTCAGCGATTATTGTATTAGAAATGACCGACAGGCATTCGTTGATATTTCATCTGATGCTTGCAGGAATGATTTCTTCCATTGCTTCCATTCTGGTAAGCCGCCATTCTTTATATGATGTTATAAAAGTTAATTTTTTACACGAGATAAGAAATCAAGATCGTAATGAGACCTTTTAAATTAGGGCAAAAGATCTAAAATAACAATATTCTCATTAAAATCAGAATAATTTTACCGTTAAATTAAAAAACACCTTAAAAAACAGTAATAATTTGTCAATTTGGTTATTTTTGTTATATTTGAAGAAATCAACAAACTCTTAACCATGAGAAAACATTTACTGAATGCAATGTTAATTGCACTTCCGGTATTTGGCTACAGCCAGATATTTCAGGAAGACTTTGATGGAATCGGACCTGGCATTGGTGCCTGGACAGTAATTAATGCAGACGGATTAACCCCCAATGCTGATGTATCTTTTATTACCAATGGCTGGAACAGAATCAACAGACAGGGTACTGAAGGAAATTTTGGAGGACCGGCAGGCAATTATGCCGCCATGAGTACCTCCTATTACACTCCTGCAGGAACTTCCAACGACTGGCTTATCTCTCCACAGTTTACCGTATCAGGAACTTCGCCAACATTATACTGGGACGCCAAATCACAGGACGTCACCTACCTGGATGGATATAAAGTGATGCTGGCTCCCAACGGGGGAAACAATATCTCAGATTTTACGGTACAGCTTTATATCAATCCTGGTGAAAACTCAAGCTGGGCAAGCAGAGCCGCTGCTCTGACTCCTTATATTGGACAGACTGTAAGAATTGCTTTTGTAAACAACAGTACAGATGACTTTCTTTTACTGGTTGACAATATCAAAGTGGATTATACCTACACAGAACCTCCTGCTTCTTATTGTGGACCTTTAAGTTTTGGAGGTATTTTCGGAGACAGCGATGAGCCGATTACACTAGTTAATTTTGCGGGCATCAACAATACTACTGACAGTGAAGAGTATGTAGGCAACTTCCATGAATTCTTCCTGAATCAGACTGCGACTGTTACTCAGGGACAAACCTACGACATTACGTTAAAAGGAAATACGGTTGGAAATTATGAAGACAGCTTTGTGGTATTTATTGACTGGAACCAAAATGGTACTCTTAATGATCCCGGAGAAGTTTACGAGATTGCGCAAACTATCCAAAACTCTACAGGGACAGATGCTATTCAGGCCATACAGGCTATTCCGGTGCCTGCTAATGCCACTCCTGGAACTACAAGAATGAGGGTTAAAAAGATATTTGGCACCATTGATGATGATCCAGACTTCCTGAATCCTTGTATGGGTTCGGACTACGGACAGGCAGAGGATTATTCTGTGAATGTAATTGCCAGTAATCTGGCTGTGCAGGATGCCGTGAAGAAAAATTCAATCTTTAAGGCGTATCCTAATCCGGCAACCGATGTATTGAATATAGATTCTAAGGTAAAAATTAAATCAATCAACGTTTATGATACTGCTGGAAGAAGCGTCATCAGTACGGATGCCAACAGCAATAAATTCTCGGTACATCTTGCTAAATTAGCTGCCGGAATTTATATCGTAACTGCCGAAACTGAAAGCGGAAAAGAGTCTGTAAAAGTGATTAAAAAGTAATTATATTCACCATAAGATAGAAAAGACCTGCTTTTGCAGGTCTTTTTTTATAAATAATCCTTGGGAATATTGCATATTAGAAATAAAATTTCTACTTTTGCACCTCGAAATAATTAACAAATTCATTTAACATTATGAACAATTACGAAACTGTTTTCATTTTAACTCCCGTTCTATCTGATGCTCAGGTGGAGGAAGCAGTGAAAAAATTTGAAGATCTTTTAAAAGAAAAGAACTGTGAAATCGTTGCTAAAGAAAACTGGGGATTAAAAAAACTAGCGTATCCGATCCAATTAAAAAAGAACGGATTCTATACTTTAATCGAGTTTAAAGGAGAAGGAACTATCGTTGCTGATTTGGAATTAGCTTTCAAACGTGACGAAAGAGTAATCCGTTACCTTACGACAAAACTTGACAAGCATGCTATTGAGTACGCTGTAACAAGAAGAACTAAAGTAAAAGCAGCTAAAGCTTAATTATTAATCCTTAAAAAAAGACAAGACAATGGCAATAGATGATATGGCTAAACAAGCCTCAGCTGGAGGAGAATCAGAAGTAAAATTCCTTACTCCACTTGATATCAATACAAAATCTGAAAAGAAATATTGTAGATTCAAAAAATTCGGAATTAAGCATGTAGATTACAAAGATGCTGATTTCTTATTACAGTTTGTAAACGAGCAAGGTAAGATCTTACCAAGAAGATACACTGGAACTTCTTTAAAATACCAAAGAAAAGTTTCTGCTGCTATCAAAAGAGCAAGACACCTTTCTTTAATGCCGTACGTAGCGGATTTATTAAAGTAAGATTCTAAAAAAAAATAAATGAGAGAAGAGGGCAACCTCTTCTTTTGTTGCTGAATACATATTTAATTCTAACTTAATTTAGATTAACAGATCTCAGATTCCAGATTTCAGACTTAAATGTCTACGATCTAATTGTCTACTATCTAGCTTCTAAATTCTAAAAAGGACAACAACAATGCAAATTATCTTAAAAAAAGACGTAGAAAATTTAGGTCTTGAATTCGACACAGTAAACGTAAAGCCAGGTTACGCAAGAAACTTTTTACTTCCTCAAGGGATTGCTCTTTTGGCAACTCCTAAAAACAAAGCTGCTTTAGAAGCTACTTTGGAAGCGAGAAAAGAAGAAGAAGCTAAATTAATTGCTGCTGCTAACGCTATCGTTGAACAATTGAAGAAAACATCTATCTCTATTCCTGCTAAAGTAGGTACAGGTGATAAATTATTCGGATCTATCAACAATTCTGATCTTTCTGCTGCTCTAGCTAAAGCTGGTGTACAGGTAGACAAGAAATACATCAAAATTCCAGGGAACACAATTAAGAGAACTGGTAAAGTAACATCTATCGTTAGACTACACAGAAATGTAGAGTATAACTTCGAATTCGATGTTGTATCTGATGCACCTCCTGCAGCTCCGGCTCCTGCTAAAAAAGTAGAAGCTAAGACTGAAGAAGAAGCTTAGTCAATAAGAGAATTTTTCTCACACCATATAACCACTTCAATTGAAGTGGTTTTTTTGCGTAATAATGAAAGCTAATAGAAAAGCCAATCCCTTCTTAGCCGTTATAATAAGCTTACTGCTCTCCTTTTAAACGCTGCTGATATTCAGTGGGTGGAATTCCAATTACTTTTTTAAATATATTGCTGAAAGAGGAAAGACTGTTATACCCTACCATCATCGCAATCTCATACATATTGTACTTTTCCTCCAACATTAATTCTAATGAACGGGTAATTCTTAACGCCCGCAGAAAACGGACATAATTCATGCCTAAAATCTCTTTAAACTTCCTCGAAAGGGTTCTTGTACTCATCCCGAATTCTTTTGCCGTAGATTCGATGCTAAGCGGCTTTTCAAGATTCGTATGAATGTACTGAGCGATCTTTAATAAGGTTTCATCTTTTGGAAAAGGATGCTGAACAGGAAACGTTAATTTTTTATCTCTTTTTTCGGGTAAAAT
Source organism: Chryseobacterium soli (assembly GCF_000737705.1). GTDB lineage: Bacteria > Bacteroidota > Bacteroidia > Flavobacteriales > Weeksellaceae > Chryseobacterium > Chryseobacterium soli. The sequence goes on from NZ_JPRH01000004.1 coordinate 302,278, forward strand.
TCCTTTTAAAGCTTTGAGAAAATAATACTTAGAGCTTTCATTTTTTGTGATTTTCCCATCCCATTCTTTTGTATATAAAATCATCTCTCTCAGGAGATGGCTGACGGAATAAATATCAATTTCATCAAAAAAGCCATCTTCTGCTTCTTCTTTTTTAAAATAAAAATTATATAAATCCACTTTTGGGCTGGAGGTAAATATATAATGTGGCATTCCCGCCGGTATCCACATAAAGCAACGGGCCGGAAGATACCAATGCTTGAGATCTGCAAAAATATGCACGATTCCCCCTTCTGCATACACCAATTGTGCAGAACTATGATGATGTATATCCGTTTTTATATTGCCCGTAAGGACATGATAGACATAAAATGCGGCATCTTCTTCCTCTACTGCTTTAAAATGTTCGTCATTCATATCCTAAAGATAAGTAGAAAATTTTGATTTGGCGTAAATGAGCAAATCTTTTTCTGTTTTCACAAATCGGGTCCCTATGTACACATCGTAACTTTGCAACATCAAAATCAATTCAGCAAAAAACCTTTAATTTATTTATGAAAATGATATTTAACGCATGCGGATATCAATGCATAGCGTTGTGCTTATTATTGATAAGCAGTTTATTACCCTCACAGGTGATAGATTACCAGCACCTCAATCTCCAGCAAGCCATAGAACTGGGTTTGAAGAATAACAAAAATATTCAGATAAGCCACCTAAAGCAGGCCATGTCCGAAACCAAAGAAAAAGATCTTGCTATGGAAAAGCTTCCGGACATTGAATTTCATACCAGCTACAATCAGGTAACCAATCTTTTCCAGCACGAAAACGGTGTATTCGGGAAAGCGACCAAATACGATGTGATCAATGGAATGTATGATTTCACCCTTTCTGCTTCCATTCCTGTATACATGGGAGGGAGAATTAAAAACACGGAGAAAAAAGCAGCCATCGACACCGAAATTTCTACTTTAAAGACTCATCTGGACGAGAGACAGCTTACAATGGAGATCATTACCGCTTTTCTTCAGATCCATCATTTAAAAGAGCAGCAAATGCTTATCAATGAAAAGATGAAAGAAGATTCTGTGAATATTAAACAGGTAAAAGCCTTAAAAGCCAATGGCGTAGTTACCGTAAATGAAGTACTGAGAACGTCTTTACAGCTTTCCAACCATATGATGAGCTGGACGGAACTGGATAATGACATCCAAATCGCAGAACATAAGCTTAAAACCATTCTTTCTCTTCCGGAAAGTCAGGAAATGCATGCCGACACAGAAGATCTGATCTCTGAAAAAGCCACCATTCCTTATATAGAAGAACTTACAGAAACGGCTTTAGCCAAGAATGAATCCGTAGAAATTACACATAAGAATCTTTCGTTAAAACAGCTGGATCAAAAAATTACAAAAGCGAATTATTTACCTAAAATAACTGCTGGTGGAGAATATTTTTTGAAATATCCCAATATGATGTTTTTTCCTCCGGAGCCTTATGCCTACCGATTGGGAATGATTGGAGTGAACCTTACCTATCCGATTGAAAGCTTGTATAAAAACAAATATAAGATGCAGGAAGCCAAGGAAAATATTGACCTTGCAAAGCTTCAGATCGAAGAAAATGAAGAGAATGTAAGACATCATGTGTATGAAGCTTTCAAGAAGTTTGAAGAAACCGACCAAAAAGTAAAAATTGCGGAAGAAGCAATCAATCAGGCTAAAGAAAACTACCGGATCGTACGAACGAAGTATGTGAATAAATTAAGCCTTATTACTGAGCTTATTGATGCTGATAATGCTTATCTGGAAGCCCGCTCTAATTTAATTTCTGTAAAAATAAACCGACAACTGAAATACTATCAACTCCAATATACGATTGGAAACTTATAAAAACTATGGCAAAGAAGCAATTAACACAAAAGGAAAAAAGAATCAATAAGACGATTACTTTATTAGCCTGGATCCTTATTATCAGTGGTGTCACGGGGATGGTAAGTTTTTATCTTTTTTCCCGAAAAAATGTTACAACGAACGATGCACAGATCGAGCAATATATTACGCCTGTTTCGAGTAAAGTTTCAGGGTTCATCAAAACGATACGGTTTAACGAAAATCAGTTTGTACACAAAGGTGATACACTGATTGTCATAGACAACAGAGAATTCGTCAATCAGGTTAAAATGGCGGAAGCAAACCTGCACGCAACTTCTGAAAATATCACCACTATTGAAAGCGGCGTGAATACCAAAGAAAGTGATACGAAGATCATTGATGCCAAAATATCTTCTGCAAAGATCGATATCTGGAGAACCGAACAGGATTATAAAAGATACAAAAATCTGGTGGCTGAAGATGCTGCAACCGAACAGCAGTTTGAAAATGTAAAAGCATCTTATGATCAGGCTAAAGCCAATCTTCTGGCATTGGAACAGCAGAAAAATGCGGTAAGAGCCAGTGCCAGCGAACAGGAAACGAAAGTTGCCCCGGCAAAAAGCCAGATTCAGCAGAGTTCTGCAAGTTTGAATAATGCTAAATTATTTCTTTCCTATACGGTCATTACAGCACCTTATGATGGATGGGTCGGAAAAAAAACGATCCAGGAAGGACAGCTAATCAAGGAGGGACAGGCACTCGTACAGATCGTAAGCAAGGAAAAGTGGATCATCGCCAATTATAAAGAAACTCAATTGGGCGAAATCGATCAGAAACAGGACGTAATTATCACTGCTGATGCCTTTCCGAATGTGGAGTTTAAAGGAAAAATAGTATCTGTTTCTCCTGCGTCAGGATCTCAGTTTTCTTTGATCAAACCTGATAATGCTACCGGAAACTTTGTGAAAATTGAACAGAGATTTCCTGTGAAAATTATTCTTGATAACAATAAAGACAATGAAAAGCTGCTTTCCGGGATGAATGTTCTGGTAAGCGCCAGAAAAATATAAAATTTGGGAGGGATAAGCAGTAAGACTGATGAAGCAGAAAAATCCCTTTCAAATTTTACCATTAAATTATTTTTTAGCGAAAAGGCGGAATCGCAAAATCGTGAATTTGCCAATTTTTTTCTTTAGCATTTTTATCATTTTACTTTTTTTACACTTATGATTTTCAGCCTTTTCGCTTTTTATTTTTTGCCAATCTATTATGCAACATAATACCATCTACTATAATTGGGTACCACAATGGCTGAAACTGCCGCTCCTTGTACTGGCACTGTTTCCCCATTTGATGTTGTTATCGCTTTTACACTCTAACAGCGCTTTCACATCTTCTTTTATGGATGTAGATTCAGACGACATCCAATATTTATTGATTTTGATGTATGGGACATTTGTGGTTACCCTTTTAGTTTTACCGAGATTTATGGCCTATTTCAGCGTCAAATATTATATTCTGCTGATGTCTTCCATCTCCGTGATTATTTTATACATTCTATCTGCTACTCACGACTATCATATCATCCTGGTGATCCGGTTTCTGGAAGGAATTTTCGGATTGCTGGAAGGTGCGATCTTTCTGCCTTTGATTATTGCAGAATTAAAAACAAAGCACGCTAAAGTGATTGCGTACCTGTTCATGTACACCATTATGCTTACAGGAGGTACCGTTACCAGCTCTTTATTAAAATCAAGCATTCAGGATTACGATTTCCGGCATATGATTTTAATGATTTTATATTTCCATATTTTTGTTTTAATCATTGGTATTGTTCTATTCAACAGAAATAGATTTCTCCCTAAAATGCCTTTATATCAGCTGGATATTACAAGTTGGTTTCTGTTGTGGGCCTGTCTGCAGGCTGGAGCCTATGCTATTATTTACGGAAAAAGACTGATGTGGTTTGAATCTGATATCATCACGATGTGCCTTTTTGTATTTCTGATTTCAGGAGGTTTATTTATGCTGAAACAGAGAAACTCCAAACGGCCACTTTTCCATTTTGAAGTATTCAGCTCCAGAAATGTTGTTGCCGGAATGGTCCTGTTTTTCATATTTTATTTGATCCGCGCAGGTCTGAACAATGTGTACAGCATTATGGCAACCGTCTGGAAATGGCCATGGGATTACATCATCAACATTCAGTACTGGAATGTTGCAGGAACCCTTTTAGGCGTATTTTTATCCGGCATTTGTTTAATGAAAGGAGTCTCTTCAAGAATTGTTTTCTTCACGGGATTTCTCCTTCTTGCTATAGACTGTGCCTGGTTTACGTACACATTCTATCCCGATACTACCCTTTCAACCATTTGTCCGCCATTATTTTTACAGGGAATCGCGCAGGGACTATTATTTACGCCATTGGTTTTCTTCCTGATTTCCGGGATGCCTGAAGATTATGTGGCCAATGCGACTGCGTTAGGGACCACGACCCGTTTCTGGACGACAGCTATCGGATATGCTTTAATGCAGAATTTAATGCTGGCTTTAAGTTTAAAACATTCTGATGCCCTAAGTTTTCAATTAACCGACACCAATCCTGTTTTCTACTCCCAATGGAATCAGATATTTGGAGCGAACATCTCCAAATTGCCCGTCAATGAATCATTATCCATGACTGCCGGTGCTTTTAAGGCTAAAATTGCCGCACAGTCTATGCTGCTTTCCAATATGGAAATATTCACCGGATTATTCTGGCTGGCTTTAATCACAGCCTTACTTTTATTGATGTATCATCCTGTAAAAATAGCCATAAGAAACATCATGTAATTTTTAGGCAGATAATTTGCATGATCTACCGAAATGTACGGTATGAATATTCAGGAAGTCCTATCAAGCCAAAAAGTGTTTTTTCAAAGTCAGAAGACTAAAAATATAAAGTTCAGGAAAATATATTTAGAAAAGCTAAAATCATTGATCATCCAGAATGAAGAACTTTTGTATGAAGCAATTGATAAAGATTTTGGAAAATCTAAATTTGACACCTTTACCACAGAAATTTCTTTGGTTCTAAAAGATATTGACTATTATCTGAAAAATCTTAATACATTATCAAAACCTAAAAAAGTAACGACCAACCTGGCCAATCAGCTGGGAAAAAGCAGGTTGTATCCGGAACCTTTGGGCTGCGTTTTGGTGATTGGCGCCTGGAATTATCCATATCAGCTGTCTTTATCTCCCATTATTGCAGCTTTGGCCGCCGGAAACTGCTGTATTCTTAAGCCAAGTGAAATAGCGGAAAATACCATGAAAGCCATGGCAACTATCATCAATGAAAATTTTCCACCGGAATATCTATACGTTTATGAAGGCGGAATTGATGAAACAACAGCCCTTTTGCAATTGAAATTTGACAGTATCTTTTTCACAGGAAGCACTAAAGTAGGGAAAATTGTCTACAAAGCCGCTGCCGAACATTTAACGCCCGTAACGTTAGAATTAGGAGGAAAATCTCCGGTAATTGTCACTAAAGATGCCGATCTGAACGTGGCTGCCAAAAGAATCGTCTGGGGAAAATTTTTAAACGCAGGGCAAACCTGTGTCGCTCCGGATTATCTGTTGGTTGAAGAAACTGTTCAGGAGCAGTTTTTGGAAATGCTGAGAAATTATATTAAAGAATTCCAATACAGCCCAGGATCTGAACAATATACCAGAATCATTAATCAAAGAAACTTCCAACGGCTTATTAAGCTTATCGATAAAGAAAAAATATATTATGGCGGTACCTGGAATGAAGATCAGTTGTATATAGAACCTACCCTCCTTACTCAGGTAGATTGGCAGGATGATGTGATGCAGGAAGAAATTTTTGGTCCCATTCTTCCGGTAATTTCTTTTACAAGCTTTCCTATGGCCCTCAATTCAATACTGGAGCTGGAAAAACCGCTTTCCGCCTATTTATTCACCAATAATGCTGAGGAAAAGGAAAACTTCTTACAGAAGCTTTCTTTCGGTGGAGGCTGCATCAATGATGTTATTATGCATTTAAGCAACGACTATTTGCCTTTTGGCGGTGTAGGTCACTCTGGCATCGGAAACTATCATGGAAAATATGGTTTCGAAACTTTTTCGCACCAGAAAGCTGTACTGGAAAAAACAACCTGGGGCGAACCCAATATTAAATATCCTCCGTATTCTGAAAAAAAATTAACCTGGATCAAGAAATTTTTATAAACAACAAAAACCGAGAAATTTCTCGGTTTTTGTTGTTTATGACTTAGGAGTCCAAGTATTGAAAAATTCTTTTACTTTTTCTTCACTGTATCCTTTTCCTTCTTCCAAAACATCACTTTGCTGTACATGAAGCTTTTTACCATTTTTATCTAATACAATAAAGAATGGGTAACCCTGTTGCTCTTTCGTATCTATATAATTGGAAAATACTTTTTCATTTTTATTTTCCGGAGAATAATTAAGGTGGTAATATAAATAGTTCTTATCTAGAATACTTTTTAATGCAGGAGTAGTCTGCACATAATTATTAAAGCGGAGACACCAGATACACCAGTTTCCTCCTGCCTGAATAATAATATTCTTCCCTTCCTTCTTCGCCTGTGCAACTAATTTATTGATATCTGCCTGTGCATCAGCTTTTGGATTATAAGGTTTAGGTAATTTCCCCTTTTCCTCTGCAGCCTTTTTCTTCGCCTCCAATTCTGCAGGATCCGTTTTTACCAGTAAAGCGTTATCTTTTTTTCTGGGTTCAGCTGGTTTTTGTGCCTCTTGTGAAAACGCCAGCGTGCTCAATCCTAAGAAAGCTATAATTGACAATTTTTTCATACCATAAAAATAAAAAATTAATACTTATTATCAGCAAAAATAGAACCGTAATTTTTTTATCACTAAATTTGCCTGTTTTATGAATTTCCTGATCAAAATATTATATCTCATCTCCAAACTTCCGCTTAAAATATTGTATATTTTTTCGGACGTTATGTTTTTCCTCAACTACTATATTGTGGGATACCGGAAAAAAGTGATTACTCAAAACCTGAAAAACTCCTTCCCCGAAAAATCTGACGAAGAGATCCGGGACATACGAAAGAAGTTTTATCTGAATTTTTCAGATTATCTGGTAGAAACAATCAAATCATTCAGCATTTCCGAAACAGAATCCAGGGTGAGAATGCAGCACATCAATCAGGAAGTTTTTCATGATGCCAAAAGAGAAGGTAAAAACATTATTCTACTCGCAGGGCACGTATTCAACTGGGAATGGATGAATGCATTTGCAGCTATTATCCCTCAAAAGCACTGTCATCCTGTATACCGAAAAGTAAACAGTGATTTCTGGGAAAACCAGATGAAAAAGGTGCGGAATAAATTCGGAAATGAAGCGCTGGAAGCGAATGAAGTGATCATCAATATTTTCAGGTCAAAAAACGATGGTGATTCCACTTATATGTTCGTAGCAGATCAAACACCGCATATTGCTCACGTTAATTACGGATTAGAATTTCTTAATCAGAGAACACCGGCTTTCATCGGGTACGATAAACTGGCCACCAGAATGGATCTTGCTTTTATCTACTGCGAAATGAAAAAGGTAAAACGCGGATATTACCAGGTAAATTACCACAGAATATTTCCTGACGGTGAAAAATTTGTAGAACATGAAGTGGTGAAAAAATTCCATAAACTGCTGGAAAATACGTTACGCAAACGTCCGGACAATTACTTGTGGTCTCACAGAAAATGGAAATACCAGGACTCTATCAAAACATTTGATTCAGAAAAAAAATAGATTGTCAATGCCTCACAAATTAGCAGTTGCCATTTTAAACTGGAACGGTAAAAACTGGCTCGAAAAATTTCTTCCAAGTGTTATTCAGTTTTCTCAAAAAACGGATATTTATGTAATTGATAATCTTTCTACGGATGATTCCATTGAATTTCTGAAGCATAATTTCCCAACGGTTACAATCATCTCCAATGATAAAAATTATGGTTTTGCAGGCGGATATAACGAAGGATTAAAGAAAATTGATGCCGATTATTATTGTCTGTTAAATTCTGATGTAGAAGTTACCGAAAACTGGATTGACCCTGTGCTGGAACTGTTTGAAAATAATTCAGAAATTGTCGCTGTACAGCCTAAAATTTTATCCTACGATAACAAAAAATTCTTTGAATTTGCAGGAGCCGGCGGAGGACTCATTGATAATTTAGGGTATCCTTACTGCAGGGGACGTGTTTTTGACAATCTGGAAGAAGATAAAGGGCAATATGATGATGAAACAGAGATTTTCTGGGCTTCAGGATGCTGCTTTTTTATCCGTTCAAAAGATTTTTGGGAACAGAAGGGCTTTGATGCAAGATTTTTTGCCCATCAGGAGGAGATCGACCTTTGCTGGAGGCTGATCAATACTGGAAAAAAAATATTTTATACCGGAAAATCCACTGTCTATCATGTAGGAGGAGGTACATTAAATAAACAAAGTGCTCAAAAAACCTATTTAAACATCAGAAATAATCTTTCAATGATGCTGAAAAATCTGCCTTTTGCGAAACTGATCTGGCTGATATTTTTCAGGCTTTGTTTAGATGGTATTGCAGGAATTTATTTTGGTTTTAAACATGGCTTCCCCCATCTTTGGGCTGTTGTGAGAGCTCATTTTGGGTTCTATGCTCAGCTGCCGGGTACAATTAGGCTTCGTCAAACCCATCAGAAAGCAAGCTTTTATCAATCTAAATGGCTTATTTTTAAACATTTCTTATAGATAAAAGAAGACGAAATTATTGAAAAAGGAAATTAAATTCACCTGTAACAATCAATTCATAACTAAAATTTAATTCAAAAAGATGGATTTCTGCGCAATAGATTTTGAAACGGCTACTAATGACAGAAGCTCTGCCTGTGAGGTTGGGGTGTGTATTGTACAGGATTCAACGATTATAGAAACAAAGACCTGGCTGATTAAACCGCCCAGTTTTCCTTATTTCAGTCAATATAATGTTGCTGTTCACGGCATTCAGCCGAACGATGTGAAAGATGCTCCTACTTTTGATGAGATTTGGTATGAAGTTCAGGAAATGATGTATGGAACGCTGATGGTGGCTCATAATGCAAGTTTTGACGCCGGAGTTTTACGGGGATGTCTCAATCATTACGGGATGTTTACTCCAAAAATTGATTATTTATGCAGTATTCAGCTTGCTAAAAAATCATGGAATTATCTCCCGAAATATGGTTTAAAACATCTTGCTGAATATCATCAGATTAAATTCAATCATCATAGAGCCGGTGATGACGCAGAGGTTTGTGCAAAAATTTCTTTATTAGCTTTTGAAAAACTGTTTATCACAAGCAATGAAGAAGTTCATGAAAACTTGAAATTAAAGATCAAGAAACTCTAATTATCACCTTCTTTCCACAGATTACTGTGAAAATCCTCTTTCTTTATCGGGAACAGATACGCAATTAATTGCTTAACACTTCAGACAACAGATTGAATTTTGGGATATCGATCTCAAAGGTTTCCTGTGTATTCATGTTTTTAACTAGGTATTTCCCGCTCATATTGCCAACTCCTGACCGAAGCATTACATTTGAAAAGTAAGCGAAATCTTCGCCAACCAATACTTCCGGAGTTAAACCAATTACGCCATCTCCTATAATTTCTGTAAATCCAAAGCCTACATCAAAAATAAGCCATTTTCTTTTAAGAATTTTTATAGGAAAACTTCCATCATTCTCGATCGTGATATTGTATTTAAATACATAACGATTTTCGGACGGATAACTGTTTTTACTATCATATTCAGGTACTACTGAAACTTTGATATTGGAGGTCATTTTTGAGAACATCATCGTAGTATTTGTTGTAATAGATACAAAAATCTCGCCCTTTTGAGGCGAGATCGGATATTTATATTATAATTTTATTAAAACTTATAATTCCAGGCCTCTTCTTTCGTCACCACCCATTAATATTTCAACAGGATTGTCGATACCTTCTTTTACTGCCACAAGGAATCCTACAGATTCTTTACCGTCAATAATTCTATGGTCATAAGACATCGCTACGTACATCATAGGACGAATAACTACTTGTCCGTCAACCGCAACCGGTCTCTGAATAATGTTGTGCATTCCTAAGATTGCAGATTGAGGCGGGTTGATGATCGGTGTAGACAGCATAGATCCGAAAGTACCGCCATTTGTAATGGTGAAAGTACCTCCAGTCATTTCGTCAACCGAAATTTTTCCGTCTCTTACTTTAGTTGCAAGATCTTTAATGTTCGCTTCGATTCCTTTGAAAGACATATTTTCAGCATTTCTCAATACAGGAACCATTAATCCTTTAGGACCTGATACCGCAATTGAGATATCGCAGAAATCATAGTTTATTTTGAAATCACCATCAATAGATGCATTTACATCAGGATACATTTTTAGGGCTCTTGTTACCGCTTTCGTGAAGAAAGACATAAAACCGATTCCTACTCCGTGTTTTTGAGCAAATTCTTCTTTGTATAGCTTTCTTAATCTGAAGATTTCAGACATATCAACTTCATTGAAAGTAGTCAACATTGCTGTTTCATTCTTTACAGAAACCAATCTTGAAGCGATTTTTCTTCTAAGAACTGAAAGTTTAGTCGTAGTTGAAGCTCTTGAACCTGTAGCAGATAATGAACTTCCTCCCATTGCAGGAACAGCCGCTAATTCAGCATCCGTTTTAGTGATTCTTCCATCTCTTCCAGATCCTGAAACTTGTCCTGCATCTACTCCTTTTTCGTCAAGGATTTTCTTAGCAGCAGGAGACGGAGCACCCGTTGCATAAGTTTGTGCAGCAGCCTGAACAGCTGGTTTTGGAGCCTCAGCTTTTACCGGTTCAGCAGCTTTAGGAGCTTCCTCCTTTTTTGGAGCTTCAGCGGCAGGAGCAGCAGCACCTTCCGGTTTTGCAGCGTCCCTATCAATTAAACAAACTACCTGACCTACTTGTACCACATCACCTTCTTCTGCTTTTAAAGTGATAATACCACTTTCTTCTGCAGGCAATTCCAGTGTTGCTTTGTCTGAGTCTACCTCAGCGATAGGTTGATCTTTTTCTACATAATCACCATCTTTTACAAGCCAAGTTGCAATTTCAACTTCTGTAATTGATTCGCCCGGTGAAGGAACTTTCATTTCTAAAATTGACATATTGAGTATTTTTTATTTTTTAATTGAATATTATTTAAATTAAGCTGTTACCGGTCTTTTTGCGGGAGCATCATCTCTGTCGAATACTCTGTTGATAACCGCATTTTGATTTTTCTCAAACATTTTATGACTTCCCGGAGCCGGAGCACCGCTTGGAACCGGAGAAATAACCTGAATTCCTGTATCTCTGAAGTTTCTTAAAATGTAAGACCAAGCTCCCATGTTTTCTGGTTCTTCCTGAGCCCAAACAATTTCTTTTTTGTTTTCGTATTTGCTGAAGATCTGTTCAATGGTATCGGTTTGTAAAGGATACAACTGCTCGAATCTTACCAATGCAATATTTTCAGCATTAAGTTCTTCTTTTTTAGCCAATAATTCAAAGTAAAGTTTACCTGAACACAGTACTAATTTTTCTACTTTTTTAGGATCAGCTGTTGGATCGTCCAAGATAGGCTGGAATGATCCATTAGCGAAATCTTCTAGTGGAGAAACAACTTTCGGATGTCTTAATAAAGATTTAGGACTCATCACGATTAATGGTTTTCTGAAGCCCCATTTCAACTGTCTTCTTAACAGGTGGAAATAGTTGGCTGGAGAAGTGATATTGGCTACCACCAGATTTTCATTGGCACAAAGTGTCAGGAATCTTTCTAGTCTTGCTGATGAGTGTTCTGCACCCTGTCCTTCTGAACCGTGCGGCAATAACATTACCAATCCGTTCTGGATTTTCCATTTTTCTTCTGCTGCTGCCAGGTATTGGTCAACAATAATTTGAGCACCATTCACGAAGTCTCCAAACTGAGCTTCCCAAATGGTCAAAGTATTAGGAGAAGCCATCGCATAGCCATAGTCGAAACCTAGTACACCATATTCTGAAAGGTGAGAGTTGAAGATATCAAATCTGCTTTCTGAAACATGTTTTAACGGTACGTATTCTTCTTCTGTATCTTCTGTTTTTACAACTGCATGTCTGTGAGAGAACGTTCCTCTTTCCACATCTTCACCGGAAATTCTTACGTTATGACCTTCAACAAGCAATGTAGCATATGCTAACCACTCACCTAGCGCCCAGTCTAATGAATTTCCTTCAATAGCTTTGATACGGTTTTCGAAAAGTCTGGTAATTTTATTGATGAATTTTTTATCTGCCGGAAGGGTTGACATCGTTAATGCCAGTTCTTTCAGCTTTGCAATATCATATTTAGTGTCTACCGGAATCTGAACTGCTCCTCTTTTCGCAATCGGATAAGGAACCCAGTCTTCCGACATAAACAGATCCATTGTATTTCTTTCGATTTCTTTAGACGCATCAAAGTCTTTATCTAAAAGTGCTTTGAAGTCTTCTTCCATCTTTTTAAGAATATCATTGGAAACAACACTTCCTTTGATTAATTTCTCTTTATAAATCTCTCTTGGATTAGGATGCTTAGAAATTAATTTATACAAATTAGGCTGCGTGAATCTTGGCTCATCCCCTTCATTGTGTCCATATTTTCTATATCCTAATAAATCAATGTATACGTCTTTTCCGAATTTAGCTCTGAAATCAGCTGCAAAATGAATGGCATGTACCACTGCTTCTGCATCGTCAGCATTCACGTGCATTACCGGAGATTCAGTTACTTTTGCAATATCTGTACAATAAGTAGATGATCTTGCATCAGCATAGTTGGTCGTAAATGAAACCTGGTTATTGACTACAATATGAACTGTTCCTCCTGTTTTATAGCCTTCAAGATTCATCATCTGAGCTACTTCGTACACAATACCCTGTCCTGCAACAGCACCGTCTCCGTGGATGATGATCGGTAATATTTTAGAGAAATCTCCTTTGTATTTATCATCTACTTCAGCACGGCAAATACCTTCTACCAAAGCAGCAACTGTTTCTAAGTGTGATGGGTTTGGAGTCAGATTAATTGAAACCTCTTCACCTGAAGCGGTTTTAATTCTTTTAGAAGATCCCAAGTGATATTTCACGTCACCAGAAAATACATCTTCTTCAAATTCTTTTCCTTCAAATTCTGAGAAAATTTGTTTGTATGACTTACCAAAGATGTTTGAAAGAACATTCAATCTTCCTCTGTGAGCCATTCCTAATACCACTTCATCTACTCCCAGCTGAGAAGATCTTGAAATCAACTGATCCAAAGCAGGAATCAATGTTTCTCCTCCTTCTAATGAGAATCTTTTTTGTCCAACAAATTTTGTGTGAAGATAATTTTCAAAAGCTACCGCCTGATTTAATTTTAATAAAATTTCAGTTTTTTCATTCGCTGAAAGGTTCGGGTGGTTTTCATTCACCTGAAGCCATTTTTTAATAAAATCTTTTTCTTCAACATTGTTGATGTATGTATATTCTACTCCGATAGAATCACAGTAAATATTTTCCAAATGTTTGATCAATTCCTGTAGTGTCGCAGGCTCTTTCATACCTGTTTCAACAGCACAGTTGAATTTTGTGTTTAAATCTTCCTTGCTAAGACCGAAGTTTTCGATGTCCAAAGTAGGCATGTAATGTCTTCTTTCTCTTACAGGATTGGTTTTTGTAAACAAGTGTCCTCTTGTTCTGTACGCTTCAATAAGATTTACTACTTTAAACTCTTTTTTGATATGCTCAGGGACTTCTCCATTTGATACCGCCTGAGATATTTGCTGTACTGCCGGGGCAGCATTGGCTGAAGCCTGAATATATTGGATGTTTTCGTCATCTCCGTAGTTCTCCAAAGCAAAATCGAAGCCTTGAAAGAAGGCTTTCCATGATGGTTCTAAAGAATCCGGGAATTTTAAGTATTGTTGGTATAAATCCTCAATTAATTGAGAATGAGCTGCGTTTAGGAATGAAAATCTGTCCATTATTACAGTTTATCTATTATTAAAATTTATTTGTATAATTAATCCTCAAATTTAATAAAAAAAACCGACTTGGAACAGCCTGAAAACTATAAAAAAACCATAAAAAAAATAATTTTCAATATTTTACTTAAATACTGATAATGAGAGTTTCATATTTACCTCCTGCCCTTCCACCGGACGCTCGATAAAAGTCTGTCTGATATCACCAAAACGCATCTCATCTTTTTTTGCTTTCTGGATCAGCTGCAGGATTGCTTTTACTCTTCCTTCATAGGTTCCTCTGTAGTACATCACATAATTCTGGGAAGCATTCACGGATCTGAAATTAAAGTTGTTGTCTGAAACCCCTATTTTTTTGGAAAGCGGAATTCCCAGGAAGTAAGAAACTTCTTTGTCTTTGTAGTTATCTGCATCTGTGATAAGTATCGGATATCCGAATTCATCATCTTTCTTTCCTAGATCCATCGTCACAAAGTTATAGACTTTGTTATAGTTCATGGCGATATTCCTGTAGAGTGCGTCTTTTTTGTTGGAAGTACTTACATTGATCCCGAGCAGCATTTTACTTTCTTCATTTTCCACCATCAGACTGTCATACTTGATGGCGGCCATCTGGTTGTCTTTTTCCACTTTGTTGCCTAAGACATTTTTAAGGTTCACCATACTTTTGGTAATATTTTCAGCAAACCGGTCTTCCGTCCAGAAATTTTCAACTCTTCTTAGCACTGAAAGTTTCGGGGTGTGGACGTACCAGGTAATTTTTGTTTTTTCAGCAGATACTGCTTTAAATTTAACATCTACCAGCGTAGGATTTTCATTTCTGTCCTCGAAAAGCTGGTATTTTAATGTTTTATTTGGATTTTCATACCGGATGAACATTTCTCCATCGGTATCATTTTTAGGATCTACGTAACTGATTGAGCTTCCCTGCCCTTCATAAGGTGTATAATAATCGATATCAATAGACTGGGAACTTTTAAAAAAGTTGTTCCACCGTGTAAAATTCTGCAGATTATTGAATTGCGGAAATACTTTATCCACGGGATAATCAATCTCTTTTTCAATCTGAAAATTTTTACTGTCGTCCACAAAATAGTACATGGAAGCGGCATAAGCCCCCACCATAATAACGATAATTACACTTATTATTTTAAAAAAACGCATCGCACAAAAGTAATACAAATAAAAAAAGTGACCAATATGTTGATCACTCTAGTTGTATGTTTAACAATAATTAACCAATATGGGTTCCTGAAGGAAGAATAGCTCCTTTTTTCACCACGACAATACCGTCCTGTACTGAATGGGTTCCATAGTCTCCGTCCGGAATATGTTTTCCGCCAATAATCCTTACATTGTCTCCGATGTAACAGTTTTTATCTAAAATGGCTTTTTCGATGTAACAGTATTTGCCGATTCCCATGTTAGGAAGGCCATTGCTGTCATTGGATACAATTTCTGTAGTATTTTGGTAGAAATCCGCACCCATGACGTAAGAATTCACAATGGTGCTTCCTTTATCGATTCGGGTTCTGTTTCCAATCACAGAATTTTCAATTTTATCAGCCATAATGATGCATCCGTCTCCGAACACCGCTTTGCTTACATAAGATCCGTTAATCTTTGACGGTGGAAGCATCCTTGCTCTTGTATAAATCGGTGAGGATGAGAAAAGGTTGAATTGGGGAAGATCCTGGCATAAGTCCAGATTGGCTTCATAAAAAGATTCAATCGTTCCGATATCCGTCCAATATCCTTCATACTGATAGCTCAGCGTAGTATATTTTCCTATTGAATTTGGAATAATATCTTTTCCGAAATCGTCTCCTGCGCCTTCATCAAACATCTTTTTAAGAATGGTTTTCGTGAAAATATAGATTCCCATCGATGCCAGATATTCTTTTCCTTTCTGTTTATTCTCTTCTGAAACTTCAGATTGTAAACCATCCAGAACATCATAGCCCGGTTTTTCTACAAAGGAAGTAATGTTTCCTTCATCATCAGACTTCAGGATTCCAAATCCTGTTGCATCTTTTGCATTAACGGGAATCGTTGCGATGGTAACGTCACCGCCGTTTTCAATATGGAAATCCAGCATGGCTCTGAAATCCATCTGATACAGCTGATCCCCCGAAAGAATTAAGATATAATCATAATCGTATTTTTCAAGATGTTTCATAGACTGGCGTACGGCATCTGCCGTTCCCTGATACCAGCTTTCGTTCTCTACATTCTGCTCGGCCGCTAAAATATCAACAAAACCTTTGCTGAAAATATCGAAGTGATAAGAATTCTTGATGTGAGAATTTAAAGAAGCTGAATTAAACTGCGTAAGTACCAGAATTTTATTCAATCCTGAATTTAAACAATTAGAAATAGGAATGTCTACCAACCTGTATTTTCCTGCAATTGGAACTGCCGGTTTAGACCTTGAATACGTTAAAGGGAACAATCTTGTCCCTCTGCCTCCTCCCAAAACAATGGAAATTACATTGCGTTTCATAAATATGTTGCGTTTTATTTTATTAAAATTACCGTTCTATTTTTAGTATTCACTTTCATTCTAAAACATTCTTTAATCTCGCCCTCCATTTTACCCTGTATTTCTTTAATTATTATATTCTCTTTCTTAATAGGAAATACATAACCATAATGAATCAGGATAAAAATAATATCCTCAACATTCTAGTTTTTATATAAAGCTATATATTTTTCTGCAGATTTCTCCCATGCAAAATCAAAATTCATGTTGGCATGAATTAAATCTTCCATGACTCCTTTTTGATTGTAGATAGCAACTGCCCTGTTCATGGCATGAAGGATATCATCTACTCCTGAATAAGTAAAATTCAGTCCGGCGCCTCCGGTGGAAATATCTTCCACAGTATCTCTTAAACCGCCTGTATATCGCACTACAGGAACCGTGCCATAACGCATCGAGTACATCTGATTTAACCCGCAGGGCTCCACTCTTGACGGCATCAACAGGAAGTCTGCCGAGGCATAAATCTTATGGGAAAGATGTTCTTTGTATCCCAGATCTAAAGCGAAATTTGTGTAGGTATATTCATACTCTTTCAGCTTGTTTTCAATATAGGTATTTCCTGATCCCAGAATCATAATATTCAGAGCGCCATAGCTTTGCTTAATACTTCGCCAAACCACATCCGGAAGGAGATCTGCTCCTTTTTCCATAGCAAATCTTCCGATGAAAGCAAACAAAGGAAGCTCCGGCTTTAGACCGTATTCTTTACATAATTTGTCTTTATTTTTCTTTTTTTGAGCGACTGCATTTTTTACAGAAAAATTAAAATCAAGCATTGGATCGGTCTCCGGATTCCAGACTTCTGTATCAATTCCATTGATAATTCCGTATGCTTTTCCAAATTCATCGCGAACAAGACTTTCCAATCCTCTGAAGCTTACAAAAAGTTCTTCCAGATATCCCTCGGAAACAGTTGTGAAAGCATTGGCACACTTGATCATGCTTGCCAACGGGTTGATGTATCCTTTCCAGTCCAGAAGTCCCCATTTATAAGAATCAAAAGCAGGCATATAATTGGACATTTCCCAGCTCATCATTCCCTGATATTCGCCATTATGAATCGTTCCAATGGTTTTTACATCTTTTAAAAATGCAAATTCAGGACAATATTTAATCATAAAAGGGACCAGTCCTGTATGATAATCATGACAATGAAGAACGTCGGGTTTTATCTTCATCGCGCTTAGCCAATGTAAAACACCGTGCTGAAATGCCAAAAACTGAAAGCTTTCATCCTGATAACCGTATGGATTATCGCGGTCTAAAAGTCCCGGAATTTTAACCATATATAATTCAAATCCTAAAGCATCTGTTTTCTCCTTCATTACCTGAACCTGAAGCATATTCGGGCCCTGATGAATGAAGCCGTCAAAAACAACATCAAACTCATGATCATAGATAAAGGATTTGTTGTACCAAGGCATCACAACCTTAGCATCTATTCCTTTTATTTTATTCTGATATTTCGGCAATGCTCCTACAACATCTGCCAATCCTCCTACTTTGGCTACAGGATAACATTCTGTGCTAAGGTGATAAATTGTCATTTTTATTTTTAAAATTTAATGATTAAAAAATTCCCTTTAAAAAATTGTCTTGATATTGGACTCCAATTCAAACAGATACTGTGTTTTATCATCAAAAAAATACTCTTTGACCATAATAGTGAAATCTTCTGATTGAAAGGTTATTAATCCATATTTTTCAAGATGGTCAACATCAAAAGCTGATGATTCATCGAATGCAAAAGTTTCCACTTTCCATGATAAAAATCCTTCTTCTGAATCATGATCTTTATGTACCTCTCCTCTGTTTTGCAATTGTTCATTTGGGTAAAATCTGAACATAAGAGAATCCTGGGTTATCAGTTTTTTAATAAGACTGCGTGTGTCGGCTTCACTTACCATGCAAATCATTTCACACACCTTATCATGTGAAAAAACGATTTTATGTTTTTCCACTTTAAAATCATAAAAATACAGTTCATCATTTAATTTTGCATCCGACAAGGGAGGAACAATTCCTGCCCCGGCAAAATCCTGTAACGTTTCTTCATCAAAATCGGTTCTGATAATATACTCTTTAAGATCTTTATATTCTTTTCCTAAAACGTCTAAAACCTGAATCATTTTTTATGTTGTTTTATTCTTTGTAATTTATAACTTTTATCTTTCTTCTGACGTAAAATAACGCCCGCAAGAGGCGGCAGTTTTATACTGATTGATTTCGGATGATTCATCCATTCTTCCTGCTGTTCTTTAAAAATATCCGGTTCTACAGCACTCCCACCGTATTTTCCATCATCAGAATTAAAGACAACTTCCCAATGGGTTCCTGCATTTACTCCAATTTTATAGTCCAGCACAATGGGTTTTAAATTCAGAATCACCATAAAGACATCGTCTTTTTTCTTACCTTTTCTTGCATATATATAGACGGAATTATCCAGATCATCTGCTTCGATCCATTCAAAACCGTTTTTATCAAACTGATTTTCATAAAAAACAGATTCATTCCTATACAGATGATTCAGATCTTTCACAAGGGTCTGTAATCCTTTATGAACGGGATATTGCAGCAGGTGCCAGTCCAGGCTTTGGGTGAAATTCCATTCGCTGGTCTGTCCAAATTCATCCCCCATAAAAAGCAGTTTTGCTCCCGGATGGGTGTACATATAGACATACAGTGCCCGAAGGTTTGCAAATTTCTGCCATTCGTCTCCGCTCATTTTATAAATAAGACTTGCTTTTCCGTGTACCACTTCGTCATGCGACAAAGGCATCATATAATTTTCATTATACATATACATGGAAGCAAATGTGAGTTTATGATGATGAAACTTCCTGGCATCAGGCGTTTCTTTAAAATAATCCAGCGTATCATGCATCCAGCCCATCATCCATTTCATTCCGAAACCCACTCCGCCGTCATGGACAGGCTTTGTCAACAACGGAAAATCTGAACTTTCTTCAGCTATGGTAATGATGCTTTCTCCAAATTCTTTATAGACCGCTGTATTAAACTCCTGAAGAAAAGCTTTGGCTTCAAGATTTACATTATCTCCATATATATTAGGTTCCCATTCTCCTTCGTTTCTGGAATAATCCAGATGCAGCATTGAAGTTACAGCATCTACACGCAGCCCATCTGCATGATAACGTTCAAGCCAGAACATGGCATTGGAAATCAGGAAAGATTTCACTTCATTTCTGCCGTAATTGAAAATATATGATTTCCAGTCCGGATGAAAGCCTTTTCTGGGATCTTCATGTTCGTATAAGTAAGAGCCATCAAAACGATGAAGCCCATTCGCATCTCCGGGAAAATGAGAAGGTACCCAATCCAGAATAACACCAATTCCGTTTTTATGGAGCTCATCGATCAAAAACATCAGATCCTGTGGTGAACCGAAACGTGATGTCGCGGCATAAAACCCTGTAATCTGATATCCCCAGCTCGGATCGTAGGGATATTCCATTATCGGCATAAACTCTACGTGCGTGAAGCCCATTTCTTTGATATAGGGAACAAGCTTTTCTGCAATATCTCTGTAATTCAAAAACCGTTTGGGATCATCACTTTCTCTCAGCCATGAGGCAAGATGGATTTCATATACAGATATGGGAGCTTTTAAGCTGTTGTTTTTCCATCGGCTCTCCATCCATTGTTCATCTCCCCATTCATACCAAGTGGTAGAAACAAGTGAAGCCGCCTGAAGGTTCTGTTCCCAGCTTAAAGCATACGGATCGCTTTTTTCCAAAATATCCCCGCGTTCAGTTTCCACAGCATATTTATATAACGTTCCCCAGGTAAGTCCCGCAATAAACCCTTCCCAAATTCCTGATCCGTCCCATCGGGGAAACAAGATATGATCTTTATCATTCCAATTATTAAAATTCCCGATTACTGAAACTTTTTTTGCATTCGGGGCCCAGACTGAAAAATACACCCCTTGAACTCCGTCCTTTTCTACAGAATGTGCACCAAACTTATCATAGAGTTTATAATGCTTACCTTCTTTAAAAAGATAAACATCATGATCAGTGAAAAGCGTGTATGTTTTAACAGAATTCATCAATAGTTTTTGTATTTAAATATTTTTTTGAAACTACGAAAAACATCAACAACTGAAGTTAATTATTAATGAAATAATTAGCATGTCAATCTCCTTCATGAGCCCATCTATCAAATATATAGTTTTTAGTGCATTATTTTTATAAATTTAACCACAATCTACATAAAAAGATTTTTTATACATTTAGCATTTAATTATTATATAAACACTCATGATGACGTTTGAACTTTACACTGAAGAAAGTGATGACAGGACAGTATATATCACCGGAAACTTCAATAACTGGAATCCGAGAGATCCCGGTTTTCAACTTAAAAAGCTAGATCCCAACTCCTATTCTATTGATATTGACAGCCAGCTTCTGCCTGACCATATTGAATATAAATTCACAAAAGGAGGTTGGGAAAATGTAGAACTCGATCAATACGGAAGCATTACTCCCAACCGAAAAGCAGAAAAAACAGAAGGCAAGGTGAAAAGTATTGTTGAAAAATGGAGACTCAACTGGGGACCTTTCAAAAAAGAATTTTTCCCAATCGCAGAAATTATTTCAGAAGAATTTTATATTCCCCAGCTTGACCGCTACCGTAAAGTCTGGGCATTATTGCCTTACGACTATTACGTTTCCAATAAAAACTATCCTGTACTTTACCTGCAGGATGCTCAAAACCTCTTTAATGAAGGAAGCGGGTACGGAAACTGGGAAATCGATAAAAAACTTTCTATTCTCGCTGAATATGGCCGTGGAGATGTTATCATTATCGCCATCGAACATGGAAGTGAGGAACGCATCAAGGAATACATTTTTGATAACGACAATATTGCCCACGGCTCCGAAGGTAAAAAATATATCCGTTTTATTACAGATACTCTGAAGCCTTTTGTGGACGAACATTACCGCACCAAAAAAGACAGGGAAAATACAGGCATCGGCGGAAGTTCCCTAGGTGCTTTGATCAGTATATACAGTGGTTTCCTGTATCCGGAAGTCTATTCTAAACTATTGATTTTTTCTCCTTCACTTTGGGTGGAACCTAATAATAATTTCCCAATGATGAGCTTAAGGGTTCCTTTCAAAACAAAGATTTACCTGTACGGAGGTGGCCAGGAAGGATCCAAAATGGTAAAAAGAATCTACGTTTTTGAAGAATATTTAAAGAGATGGGAAAAGAAAAATCTTTTTGACTTCGAATTCAAAACAAGCATCAATCCGGAAGGCACACACAGTGAATTTTACTGGTCGCAGGAATTCCCAAGAGCGATTGAATGGCTATTCTATGACAATACGGAAAACCCGGTAGAAGTAACTCCTCAACAAAAAAGTATTACCCAATAAGCATATGAAATTAATCAACAAAAAAAATAAAAGCTACGCTCAGATCTTTCAACTGTTTACAGAAGAAGAATGGAAAAAAACGAATCAGAATTTCAACAAAAATGTTTCTTCTTTTTTTACGGGAAAGAAAAATGAAGTTTTTGTTATCACGAATGAAGATACCATCACCTATTGTATTGGTCTGGGGAAATCCGGAATTCAGGATTTTGAAGTACAGCAGGTAGCCACTAAGTTTTCGCAGACTCAGAAAAAAAATCTATTGCCTGCTTCTACACTGTTGGAGGCTGACTTCCTGAATGAAAAACAATTCGAAGAGTTTGTGAAAGGACTGTTGATCGGAACCTACCATTATCCTTTTGACAAAAGTCATCCTTTCTGGAGTGTAGATTTTGAGATTCATACTGAAAATGTAACCCAGCAAAAACTGGATAATATCAGCCAAAAAGCTGAAGCGTTGAGTAACGGACAGATTGCCTGTCAGGACTGGCTGAATAAACCTGCCAATCTTAAAAAACCTGAGATTTTTAGTGCCTATCTTCAGGATTTAGCAAAAACCCATCAGTTAAACTACACATCTTTTGACAGAAAAAAATGTGAGGAACTCGGATTAGGCGCCTATCTTTCCGTTAATCAGGGAAGTGCTTATGATGCTGCTTTTACTATTTTAGAATACAAAACAACCGCTAACAATGCCAAAACAATTGGTTTAGTTGGAAAATGTGTCTTGTTTGATACAGGAGGAGTTTCTTTGAAAAACCCCGACAATATGCATTATATGAAATCGGATATGGGTGGTGCCACTGCTGTTTTAGGAGCATTAATTTACGCTTCTGAGATGAAACTGCCGGTCAATATCATCGCGATTTTACCGATTACCGACAATGCCATTTCTGAAAATGCTTTTCTTCCAAGTGATGTGATCACCGCTTACAACGGGAAAACGATCGAGGTCCTTAATACTGATGCGGAAGGAAGAATGATTTTGGCCGACGGGCTTTCTTATCTTGTCAAAAATTACCAAACTGATCTTCTTATTGACCTTGCTACTTTAACGGGAAGTTCGGTAAGAATGTTCGGCGATACGTGTGGAGCTTTGTTTTCAAATGATGAAGACCTTAAAAATCTTTTGGTGAAAACAGGAGATAAAACCAATCAGAGATTATGGAATCTGCCTTTATGGGATGTTTGGAAGGATGATATCCAGTCTGATGTTGCAGACCTTAAAAACATCTCAATGAAGCCGATTGGCGACTGTATCATCGCAGCAAAATTCCTGGAGCACTTCATTGAAGGACATCCAAAATGGGCGCATTTAGATATTGCAGGGGTAGCTTTCGGAAGTGTGGGATATGCTAAAGAAAAAGCTGCAACCGGCTTTGGAGTGCAATTGCTGGCCGATTTAATCGAAAATTATCATTAAAAATTAGTTTATTAAAAAAAATCTCTGTATACTTGATAGAGGAATTCTCAAAAGCACAATAATTGAAGGTTTTTAACATTAATTAATCAATAAAAAATCTCTTTTATTTTTGAATATTCATCAAAATTAAAAAAACATTATATGGAGGAGAAAACTATAGTATGTATTTCATGCTATTACAAAGGCTATGATTTCATGGATGAAATGAAAAAGCTGGGTAATAAAGTAATCTTAATAACATCAGAAAATCTTAAAGAAAAAAACTGGCCGTGGCATTCAATAGACGAAACATTTTATATGCCCGAAATAAAACCATCCGTATGGAATCTGGAACATCTTGTTCAGGGATTTTCTCATTTGATGACCACCAGAAAGGTTCATGCTGTAGTAGCTCTTGATGACTACGATGTAGAAAAAGCGGCACTGATCAGAGAAACATTCCGTATTCCGGGAATGGGCCAAACCACGCACCGGTATTTCAGAGATAAACTTGCTATGAGGCAGAAGGCGAAAGATTCAGGGATTAATGTCCCTGAATTCACTGCCGTTTTCAATAATGATGAGGTCAATGCATTCGCTGAAACGGTTCCCGCTCCATGGGTACTCAAGCCCCGTTCAGAAGCCTCTGCTTCCGGAATCAAAAAAATAACTTCCAAAGAACAGCTTTGGGAAGCCCTTGACACGCTTGGTGAAGAACGCCATCTTTTTTTACTTGAAAGCTTCAAACCGGGTGATGTATACCACGTAGACAGTTTGACATTTAATCAAAAAATTGTTTTCACTTCTGCCTCAAAATATCTTGCTCCTCCTATGGAAGTTTCTCATGAAGGCGGCGTATTCAGAACTAAGACATTGGGAGCAAGCTCCAAGGATTTTATTGATCTTGAAGAAATCAACGCTAGAGTACTTTCCAGTTTCGGACTCCTCAACGGTGCCACCCATACAGAATTTATCCGCAGTAAAGAAGACGGACAACTGTATTTTCTTGAAACCTCTTCCAGGGTTGGAGGTGCTCATATTCCTGATTTGGTTGAAGCATCAAGCAGCATCAATATCTGGAGAGAATGGGCGAAAATTGAGGACGCACTTCTAAAAGGTAAACAATATCAAATTTCAAAATCTACAGGATATTATTCGGGGTTAATTATCGCTTTGATTAAAGATAAAGAACCGGATTATAATGATTTTGAATGTGAGGAAGCGGTAAAATTCCTTCCGATAGATTACCATGTAGGAATTGTCTATAAATCAAACAATTCTGTGGCCGTACAGGAAAGACTGGACAGTGCAGCGGAAAAAATCCATGCAGAATTGCTAAACATTCTACCGCCCAAAGGCAAACCAACCTCATAGGTCCTTAATGAACCCATAATTTAATATTCAAAAACTTAAATAGTTTTATAAAATTATTACATTTAATTTATAAAATTTTTATCTTTTTTGGTATT
Source organism: Chryseobacterium soli (assembly GCF_000737705.1). Lineage (GTDB taxonomy): Bacteria > Bacteroidota > Bacteroidia > Flavobacteriales > Weeksellaceae > Chryseobacterium > Chryseobacterium soli. Next base: position 327,040 of record NZ_JPRH01000004.1, read on the forward strand.
AATTAAATAAATAGTAAAACTCAAACAAGAAAAAATGCCCCATATAGAACATACTGATTATTACTCAAATATACTAGGAATAAGCCTCAAAGTAGAGGTCACAGGCCATTACGGATATCCTATCATCATGTTTCCTACTTCCCAGGGACAATACACCCAAAATAATGATTTCCACCTGAACGGGAGTATCAATTGGTTTGTGGAACAGGGAAAAGTAAAGCTATACAATATTCAGACGATAGATGCCTGGAGTTTTTATGATGAGAGTATTTCTCCTCAGCAAAGAATAAAAAATTATGAATTATATGTACAATTCCTCATTAAAGAATTTGTACCCTATATTCAAAAACTCCATAATACACATCGTGTAGCTATTGCCGGAGCGAGTTTTGGAGGATACCATGCAGCCAATTTTGCGTTTAGGTTTCCGGACGTTGTTTCCCATCTATTCTGTCTTTCAGGAGCATTCAGCATCCGTAATTTTATGGACGGTTATTCTGATGATCTTGTGTATTTCAACTGCCCCAATGAATTTATAAAGAATGATGAGGCCTGGAAATATAAGCATATGCATATTGTATTGAGCACTTCCGATCAGGATATCTGCAGAGATAAAAATCTTGAAATGGCCGCCATTTTAACGTCAAAAGGAATCGATTTCTGGTATGATGAAAGAAAATGGATCAATCACGACTGGCCTTTATGGAGAATGGTTTTCCCCACCTTTATAGGAACCTTCTTCTCGTAAATTATCAACAATTAAATTATTAATATAAAAACAACAATTATGACAAAAAAAGTGGGAATTCTATTCGGTATGGAAGACACGTTTCCTTGGGCTTTTATTGACAAGGTAAACGAGCTGGGTGGCGGAGAAATCATTGCTGAACCGGTACATATCGACAAACTGGAACAAGGTGCAGACTATGGATATGCAGTGATTATCGACAGAATTTCGCAGGATGTTCCTTTTTACAGAGCATATCTTAAAAATGCGGCGCTTAACGGAACGTATGTAATCAATAATCCTTTTTGGTGGAGTGCAGATGAAAAATTCTTTAATAATGCATTGATGACGAAACTGGGAATACCGCTTCCTAAAACAGTTTTACTTCCATCTCATGAGAGACCGACAAATACTTCTGAAACTTCATTCAGGAACTTAAAATTTCCTCACGACTGGGAATATATTTTCGATTATGTAGGATTTCCTGCTTATATGAAACCTCATGACGGAGGCGGCTGGAGAAACGTGTACAGAGTAGAAAGCCCTGAGGATCTATGGAATAAACTAGGTGAAACAGAACAGCTGGTGATGATGGTTCAGGAGGAAATTATCTTTGATGATTATTACAGAGTGTACTGCCTGGGTAAGAAGTATGTTCATATTATGCCTTACGAGCCTAGAAATGAACCTCATTTAAGATATGCCACAACCCACCAGACGGAAGGCAAAGAACTGGAAAAACTTCTAAAAGTAATCCATGACTATACGATTAAAATGAATGAAGCTTTGGGATACGATTTTAATACGGTAGAATTTGCGATAAGAGATGGAATTCCTTACGCCATCGACTTCTGTAATCCTGCTCCTGATGCAGACAGAAATGCTGTAGGTGAAGAAAATTTTGCCTGGATTGTAGAACATTCTGCAAAGCTGGCTATAGAAAAAGCTAAAGAATATGTTCCCGGAAAACCGAATATTTCCTGGGGTACTTTTGTAAAAGACTCAGCAAAGTAACACATTGAAAGATAAAGATCAAAAACACGAAAAAAAATGCATCAATTTACTATAGGAATAGAGGAAGAATATCAAATTATTGATGTTGAGAGCAGAGACTTAATATCTCATGTTTCGAAAATTATTGAAGGTGGAAAAGCCGTTTTAAGTGAAAATTTAAAACATGAAATGCACGAATCCATGATAGAAATGGAAACGGGCATCTGTCAGAATATTCAGGAAGCCAGGGCTGAGCTTACGAATTTAAGAAGACACCTTATCAACACAGCCCATGGGCAAGGCCTACGCGTTTCAGGAGGTGGAACGCATCCGTTTTCAAACTGGGAACACAATACCATCACCGATGGTGAGCGTTACAACAAGATTGTAGATGATATGGGTGATGTAGCCCGCGGAAATCTTATTTTCGGATTACATGTTCATATTGGTATCCCCAACCGTGAAGAAGGCGTAAGGATTCAGAATGTCATGCGCTATTTTCTTCCTCATGTGTATGCCCTTTCTACGAATTCACCTTTCTGGATTGGCAGAAATACAGGTTTTAAATCGTACAGACAGGAAATTTTCGTAAAGTTTCCAAGAACGGGAATTCCGAGCTATTTTAATTCTTTAGCCGAATTTGACAGCTATGTTGAGCTTCTGGTAAAAACAGGAACAATCGATAATGCCAAAAAAATATGGTGGGATTTAAGAGTACATCCATTCTACCCTACTATTGAATTCAGAATCTGCGATATGCCGTTAAGAATTGATGAAACGGTTTGTATGGCTGCCATTATGCAAAGTTTAGTGGCAAAAATCTATAAGCTTCATCAGCAAAATCTAAGTTTCAGAAGCTATAGAAGACTGTTATTGAATGAAAACAAATGGAGAGCCTCTAAAAGCGGAATTGAAGCTCATCTGATAGACTTTGGTAAAGAAGAATCTGTGCCTTATCCGGACTTACTGAAAGAGCTTCTTGAATTTATTGATGATGTGGTAGACGATCTTGGATGCAGAGAAGAAGTGAATTATGCATGGACCATTTTAGAAAATGGAACAGGTGCCGACAGACAGCTTAAAATCTTCAAAGAAACAGGCGATCTGACTAAGGTTGTGGACTATATGATTTCAGAAACTGAGTATGGCATAACGCATGGTGAAACTGCTTCATAATATTTTTGATAACTTTGTAAAAAATATGAAGTAGTATGAAGGATATTCGAATTGCCTTATTGGATATGAACAACAACCATGTCAATCAGGGTTTTAGAAACATCAAAGAAATTTCCGAAGCGTTTAAAGAAATTTCCGAGGAACAGGTAAGCATTGATATATTTGATGTACGATATAAAAATGAGATCCCCAATGTGGAAGATTTTGATATTTTCATCTCATCAGGCGGCCCGGGAAACCCACACAGGGAAGGCCATGAATGGGAAGATAAATTTGCAGGCTTCCTGGATGAAGTGTACAGCCACAATCAATATAATGATGATAAAAAATATTTGTTTTTAATCTGTCATTCATTTCAACTGGCAAGTATTCATTGGGAATTGGGAAATATCTGTAAAAGAAAATCGTATTCTTTTGGCGTAATGCCGGTCCATAAAACGGAAGAAGGAAACCAGGAGTTTTTATTTAAAAATCTTCCGGATCCTTTTTATGCAGTGGATTCAAGAGCATTTCAATTTATTGAGCCTAATCAGGAACGATTTGAGGAATTGGGAATGAAGATTACAGCTATTGAAAAATTCCGTCCTCATATCAATTTGGAAAGAGCCGTAATGGCGATTCGTTTTTCCGATGAAATATTTGGAACTCAATTTCACCCTGAAGCAGATCCTCAAGGCATGATTGAGAATCTGAAAGATGAGAAAAACAGAGATGCCATGATCGAAAACTTTGGAATGGAAAAATATCTTGAAACCGTTGATAGAATGGATGATGAAGATAAAATAATCCTGACAAGAAGCCAGATTCTTCCAAGATTTTTGCAATCTGCAAAAAAAAAGATTCTGAAAGGAGCTGAAGCAATGGTTTAAAAACGAATGAACATTACAATAACAACCTAATGATACCTAATCGAGCAATTTTGCTCGATTTTTTTAAAATCACAAAGAAAAAAATATGATTCCAACATACAGAAAACAATTTAATCAGGACTTTTCACAGGAAAAATACAGTCAGCTTAAAGAGATCTTACGACAAAAAAGCGGTCTGGAACCGGGATTCAGAGTTTCTGAAAGCCCTATTTTTCTTACCCAGGAGTTTAAACATAAATTGATCGATGCCACAGAAAGTATTATCGATCAGATCAAAGCTCTTCCTGTTGAACTCCTTCAAAAAGCAGTTCCTGAAAACTGTAAAGTTCCTAATGATACCGCTCAGCCTCATTTTTTCACCATAGATTTTGGTATCTGCAGCAATGAAAAAGGAGAAGTAGAACCACAGCTGATTGAGCTTCAGGCTTTTCCTTCCCTGTATGCTTTTCAGAAAGCTTATGAGGAAACCTTTTGCGAAGTGTATCCGTTTCTGGATGAAATTAAAAATCCAATGTCTCCTGAAGATTTCAAAAATTACCTGAAAGAAGTTATAGTTGGCGATGAAAATCCGGAAAATGTAGTCCTTCTGGAGATCTTTCCGGAAAAGCAGAAAACCGCTATTGATTTTGCTTTTACCGAAAAATTATTGGGAATACCAACCGTCTGTCTGACAAAAATAAAGAAGGAAGGCAGAAAATTATATTATGACAACAATGGGACTCTTACCCAAATCAAAAGAATCTACAACAGAGTTATTTTTGATGAATTAGACAAAATCCCCAATCTTACCACTGAGTTTGATTTCCGTGATGAGGTGGATGTACAATGGATCACGCATCCTAATTGGTTTTTTAAAATTTCAAAATTTCTCCTGCCGTTACTGCATCATCAATATGTTCCGAAAAGTTATTTTCTGCATGAGTTTCCATCTGATGAAAAACTGGAAGATTTTGTTTTAAAACCATTGTTTTCGTTTGCAGGAAGCGGTGTGAATTTGAATCCTACACAGGAAATTACAGATGCGATTTCAGATAAAGAAAATTATATTCTTCAAAGGAAAGTAAGTTATTCCCCTATTTTTGAAGATATCAACGGAGAATTTTCAAAAGCAGAAATCCGTTTGCTCTATATCTGGAGAGAAAATGATGAACGCCCTATTCTATTGGAAAACCTGGGAAGAATGACAAAAGCAGCCATGGTAAATGTAGATTTTAATAAGAAAGATGCAATATGGATTGGCAGTTCTAATGTATTTTTCGGATAGACATATCGATTAAACCCAATAAATCATGGAAGAAAAATCTGATTTTAAAGAGTTTGACACCCAAAAGAACCCACTCACCAGAAAAAGCCTTTTACCCGGCTGGATTAAGTTTTTCTCGTGGTTCTTCTTACTTGTTGGAACAGCAGGTATTTTAATACTTGCCGTTGGCTTTTTCCTGAATGATACCACCCTCTCCCTATACGGATTGAAAACCGAACAGCCATACTCGATAACAGGCTTCATCGTATGTTATTTATATATTTTTAAAGGTATTGTATCATACGGGCTTTTGTTTGAGAAGAAATGGGCTCCTGTAGCAGCTATCATTGATGCTGTATTAGGGATTATAATCTGTATCCTTATGATGGCGGTTGTTCCGTTTATATCAGAAACAATACACTTTACCATCAGGCTTGAGCTGATACCGCTCTATTATTATATAACAAAGATGCTGGAAATCAGAAAAACCTGGATCAATATATAACAGTACAAACCTTCGGAAATCCGGAGGTTTTTTTATGACCTGAATATATTTTAAAATCTTCTACAATCTATTTGGAGAGGAAATCATGAAATGCTATATTGCTTAAAGATTTAAGAAATAACAAAACGTCTTTCATGAATAAACTTCAACAGGAAGGATGCAATTGGATGAGTAATTCTTTTTACATTTTTTGAAATGAATCAGTAAATAATTTTAACCAAACCCAATCACAACATGGTAATTTTAACAAACGTTTTTTTTGACCCTACCAGCACTATACCAGATGCTCCAATTGTTAATTTAATTGATAGTTATACACTGGAAAATACTGTATATCAACAAACTACCAGTATACCTCCAATTATAGATGGTATTATCTATAGAAAAAGAGGAAATGTTTATTATGTCCGAAGATTTACAGGCGATGTCAATGCAGGCTGGTTCAACCTCATACCGGGAGAAATTTACACCAATCAACTGCAACATGCCGTAGATACGGCCAAATCATTAGGTAAAAATTTATTTATCCCTGCAGGAAGCTATGCACCGCAGCAGGTTACTAAAGTTCCCAATAATTTTAAAATTATTGGCGCGGGTGCTGGTATCACTGTATTTGACAATCAATGGATTCCAACTACTGAAGGCGTATTTGAAAATCTGGAAACTGATGTTTTCGCTGGATTTTCATTAGAAGGTATTAGTTTCATTAAGAATCCAAGGCCTATTACTATTAATGTCCTTCCTATTTTAGGAGGAATAGAACGGTGCAACTTTAAAAATATTTATGTTCAGGGTGCAGAGTACTTTCTAAAAACAAACAGACTATTCCAGGCTTCTGAATTGGAAAATATTTTTATAGATGTTTGTGATATAGGATTTATTTTTGAAAATATGGGCAACAATCACAATTACTTTAAGAATATAACTTTTTCAAGATGTAAAAAAGCTCTAACTATGACTAAAGGTGAAAGCAATAAATTTATTAACTGCCGAATCGAAGGGTTTTACAACGATGCTTTACCTTCAGTATCAGAGTTCCCCCAACTCTATTTCGATAATGTTTCTACCACTAATTTTGATAGTTGTTATTTTGAAAGTATAAATCCGAAAATTTTAGAGGAAGTCAATAGCCGAAATAGTATTTCTTTTACAAATTGTCATTTCACAGGCGCTCAAGAGGTTGAGCGTGGACCATGGAAAAGTTTCATCTTCGAAAGTGACGGTATCTTAGAATTTAGAAATTGCGAATTTGGAGAAATAGAACCGATCTTCAACTGTAAAACATTTATTAATAATTATTCGGAAAGAAATTTTTCTTCGATTAATTTCACTGAAAGAAGCCCACAAAGAAAAAGATTCAGCACTCCTAATTATGGCTGTGGAAACGGAGGTCTAAAAAACCTATTTTTCTTACATCTTCCTACCAATGATCTGAAAGACAACTCCTTATACATTATTAAAATTACAGTTTTCAGAGCAGAATTTGCATCAAACGGAGTCGGAAATATAACAGAAAAACAATATATCATTTCAGGGAACTTTATTGGCGCAGCAGTTGACCATAGCATTGAGCAAACATTTTTAAAAGGAGAAGACAAACTTACCGTTACATCAGAATCCGTAAACAGCGGGTTATTAATCAGCTGTAATATATCAACTACTTTTGAACCGACAGAACGATTTGTAGACCTATTTTCTTACAGCGTAGAAATGGATATTGTCAATAACAGCAATCATCTTTTATTGGATATTTATTAATATAATAAATCAGCAAACTGCTACATCTTTTTTACATCTGAAAACGAACAGAAAAATGAATTCTACCATTATTAATATTCTAATATTTCAACCTCTCGAATTAAAACTTTCTAATCTTGAAGCAGATCAGGAATGTAAAGAATATTACGGCTGCAGTTTTACCTTAGACCATATGCATATAAAATTCCGTACCGCCAAGATAACACCTACCAAAACCGGACAGTTCGTTACTCTTTGGAAAAGGAATGAAAAAGGAATTACAACACCTTTTGATTGCAGTGATAAATTTGATTTTTATTTAATTGCTGCACGTAAGGAACAAAATTTCGGAATATTCATCTTGCCGAAAGAAATCTTAATGCAAAAAGGAATTCTATCAGATGAAAAGAAAGCCGGAAAGCGTGGAATCAGGGTATATCCAACCTGGGACACCGTAGAAAGTAAACAGGCTATTGCTACCCAAAAATGGCAGGTTCAATACTTTTTGGAATTATCTTCAAATAAAGAGCATGATCTTCAAAGAGCCAAGCTTTTATTAGCTCTATAAAAAAAGAATTCCGGCTGAACTAAAGTTCAGCCGGAATTTTATAATGACTTATTTTCTATCCGTTTTTATCATCTTCCAGCAGTTCTCTGGCTTGATATTCCTGAACAAGATCGATCGCATTGGAAATTACATCGCTTAGAGCAGTAATAAATGTTCCGTCTTCAGCCATACCCATGGCATGTTTCAAAGCTTCAATCTCTTTAGGAATGATCTCATAGCTCACATCTCTTCCCGCTTCATTAATACCATCTATAATCAATCCGTTGATTTCATCCTCTGTTCTTCCACGAAGATGTTTTTCATTTCTGATAATGATATAATCAAACATTCTTCCTGCGATCTTTCCACATTCTCTGATATCATTATCTCTTCGGTCTCCAACTCCTGAAATAATACCGATCTTCTTCGTAGATTCTACATTTTTAAGATAATCTTCAATAGCTTCATATCCTGCAGGATTATGAGCGAAATCGATCAGTACTTTAAAGCTTTTAAATTTGAAAATATTCAGTCTGCCCGGTGTAAGCTGTGCACTTGGAATAAACGTTCTCAAAGAGTTTGAAATATCTTCAATTCCAAATCCCTGAAGGTAACTTGCCAAACTTGCAGCCAAAACGTTTTCAATCATGAATCTGGCCTTTCCTTCCATTGTAATCGGGAAATCTTTTGCTTTTCCGATTCTGATTTTCCAGTCTCCTTTTTTAATCGTTACAAAACCTTCTTCATATACGCAGGTAATTTTTCCTTCTTTTGCAAATTTCTTAATGTAAGGATTATTTTCATCCATACTGAAAATCGCAACATTAGACTGCAGATCATTGACTATTCTCATAGAATATTCATCATCAGCATTCATTACACTCCACCCTGTTTTTTTAACACTGTCCAGCACTACCCTTTTAACTTTGGTTAAGTCTTTAAGGTTGTGGATATCATTCATTCCTAAATGATCCTCCTTAATATTGGTTAATACGCCAATATCACATTGTGAAAAGCCAAGTCCGGAACGAAGAATTCCACCTCTTGCAGTTTCCAGAACAGCAAATTCTACGGTAGGATCTTTCAGAACAAACTCAGCAGAAAGAGGTCCTGTAGTATCTCCTTTGGTAAGCATGGTATTTTGGATATAGATTCCGTCAGATGTTGTGAATCCTACTCTATAGCCATTATTTTTAACGATATGTGAAATTAAACGGGTTGTAGTCGTTTTACCATTGGTCCCTGTTACCGCAATAATCGGAATGGTGAAAGGCTTTCCCTGAGGATACAGCATATCAACCACCGGAGCAGCAACGTTTCTAGGCAGGCCTTCACTTGGTGCCAGGTGCATTCTGAAACCTGGAGCTGCATTTACTTCGATAATGGCTGCACCGCTTTCTTTCAAAGGCTGTGTAAGGTTCTCCGCCATAATATCTATGCCGCATACATCCAATCCAATAATTTTGGAAATTCTTTCTGCCATCGTGATATTTTCAGGATGTACCATATCAGTAACATCAATTGAAGTACCTCCGGTTGAAAGATTGGCTGTAGATTTCAGATACACGACTTCTCCTTTCTGAGGAACACTTTCCAGCGTATAATGAAGTTTTTCTAAAAGCTCCATCGTATCTTTATCAATGGCGATTTCAGTCAGGACATTTTCGTGCCCATACCCTCTTCTCGGATCTTTATTTTCTTTTTCGATCAGCTGGCTGATATTCATTTCTCCATCACCAACAACATGGGCAGGAACTCTTCTTGCCGCAGCAACCATTTTATTATTGATCACCAGGACTCTGAAATCGTATCCGGTGACATATTTTTCAACAATTACTTTTTTGGAATATTTCTGTGCGTGTTCCAGACCAGTTTTAGCAGCTTCCCAATCATTAACATTGATCGAGGAACCTTTTCCATGGTTTCCGTCTAAAGGTTTTAAAACGATAGGATATCCAATCTTTTTAATGACAAGATCCAGATTTTCTTCATCAACTACCAAATCTCCAATCGGAACAGGAATCGCTGCATCGTGAAGCATTTTTTTCGTCAACTCTTTATTACAGGCAATGTCAACAGCAATAGAACTCGTATTTCCGGTGATTGTTGCCTGAAAACGCTGCTGATTAACTCCATAGCCTAATTGTACCAGAGAATTTGTTCCCAATCTGATCCATGGAATCTTTCTTGAAACTGCTTCTTCAACGATACTTCCGGTTGACGGTCCAAGACGGACACGTTCTCTTATTTCTTTTAATTTTTGAATACAGGTATGCACATCATAATCTGTTCCTTCAATCAGAGCCTCTGCAATTTTCACGGCTTCTTCTGCCGCATAGATTCCAGCGTTTTCTTCGATATAATCGAAAACCACATTATAAACTCCGGGTGTTTTTGTCTCTCTGGTTCTTCCAAAGCCTGTTTCCATACCGGATAAAGACTGGATTTCAAGCGCAATATGTTCAATAACATGTCCCATCCAGGTTCCGGTTTCTATTCTATGGAAGAAACCACCTTGAACCCCTTCTGAGCATCGGTGTGTAATTAAGGATGGCAATAATTTTTCGATTCTTTCTCGAAAGCCATCAATCTTATTGGTAGGGAAATTCTCCAATTCTTCAAGGTCCAACCTCATCTGTATCAACTTTTTCCTTCTTATACTCCATATGTTTGGCCCCCTTAACGCCTGTATCTTCTCAATTTTCATAATCAATTTGCATTTTTCATAGTTAACGATAACTTCTTCTAAAATCAAAGATAATGCAAAACCCTAAACGAAACTATACCACACTTAAGATTTCCCAAAAAAGACTAAGAATTTATTAGCAATTATAAAATCCTCATAATCAATTTAAATATGCCTTAGATTTCGCCAAATGTGAATTATTTTTTAAATTTGCACCCTATGATGAAACCCGTTGGAAAATTAATAGTTATCGGAGGCGCTGTAAACAAAGGAAGTTTTGCAGAAACCGATTATGATCAGAATATTGAAAAAAACCTTAATTTTTTCGAAAGAGGCATTTTAAGGAAGATTATCAATGAATCTAAAAATAAAGAAAACTCTGTTATTGAGATTATCACAACCGCTTCTCAGATCCCTCAGATTGTAGGTACAGAATATAAAAAGGCATTTGAATTTTTGGGTGCTAAAAACGTTAATATTCTGGATATTCATAACCGGGAAGAAGCCAATTCAGATGCGATGGTGGCGAGAGCCAGCGCTGCAGATGTTGTGATGTTTACCGGTGGCGATCAGTTACGGTTAACTTCCATTCTTGGCGGAACGAGATTTCATGAAACCATTCTCATCAAATATCAGGAGCAGGATTTTATCTATTCCGGGACATCTGCCGGAGCTGCTGCAGCATCCGAAAACATGATTTACCAGGGAAGCAGTTCTGAAGCTCTGTTAAAAGGGGAAATCAAGACAACGCAAGGTTTAGGCTTAATTGATAATGTAATTATTGATACCCATTTTGTACAAAGAGGAAGAATCGGACGTCTATTCCAGGCTGTTGTGAACAATCCAAGAACTTTAGGAATAGGTTTAGGAGAGGACACCGGGCTTTTCATTCATAATGATGTGATGACTGCTGTAGGATCCGGATTGGTCATTATTGTTGACGGAAGGTTCATTAAAGATACCAATCTTACGAATATTAATTTAGGAGAACCTATTTCTATTGATAATCTTACGGTACATGTGATGTCGATGAATGATCATTATGATCTGACGACAAAAACACTGACGATCGAAAATTCACAGTTTAATCCCATTCCTCAGGATAAATAAGTTGTTGGGTGTTAGTTGACGGTTGATGGATTATTGTTTCATGTTAAGGTTTATGACCTCTAATTCTTCATGATGATTTTTTCGCTTCACCTTCGAGCCTGCGTATGCCTGATGATCCACTGTAAACCAATACCCAATTAAATAATATGAAAATAATTATCCACGGCGGTTTTTTCTCTGAAAGCGACCAAAGCCATGAAATAAAAACAGCAAAACAAAATTCTTTAAAAAATATTGCCCAGCAGGCATTCGAATATCTTAAAACCCACTCGGCGTTTGAGACCGTAGCCTATGCAGTATCCCTTTTAGAGAACGATGAATTGTATAACGCAGGAATTGGTTCTCAAATCCAAAGCGACGGTGTAATCCGTATGAGTGCAGCCATTATGGATGGGGAAACCCAAAAATTAAGCGGTGTTATCAATATTCAGGAGGTTAAAAATCCTATTTTGGTAGCTAAAGAATTAATACAGGAAGACGACCGGGTTTTAGGAGGAAATGGCGCTAAAAATTATGCAACAGAGCACGGTTTTGAAAATTTCTCTACTGAAATTCCTCAGAGAAGAAGTGAATATGAAGCCAAACTCAGCGCCGGAGGAAAAGGAACTGTAGGCTGTGTTGCCATCGACAAAGATGGAAAACTAGCTGTAGCAACGTCTACCGGAGGAAAAGGATTTGAAATTCCCGGAAGAATTTCAGATTCGGCAACCGTGGCAGGAAATTATGCCAATGCTTTTTGTGCGGTAAGCTGTACAGGAGTCGGAGAAGATATCGTAAGCAATGCGACGGCTGCAAAAATCGTTACACGGGTTACAGACGGATTGAGCCTTGAACAAGCTTTTAATAAAACTTTTGCGGAATTAAAAACTATTGACGGTTTTGCAGGTGCTATTGCCATTGATAAAGAGGGTACAATTTATCATCAGGATTCCTATCCTACTATGGTTTTTGCAAGTTTTGACGGCGAAAAATTTGAAGTATTTAGTTAATTTTAACATTTTTTTATCATTTGGTTTTATTTTTTGGCACGTATTTTACATGTTTACTAATAACAAATTTTAATATTAATAAAAAAATAGAAATCATGGGAAACAAAACAAATGGCTTATTAGCTTTACTAGGTTTAGGTGCTTTGGCTTATTGGAAATATAAAAAATCAACACCTGAAGAACAACAAGCTGTAAAAGATAAGATCAACACGGCAAAAGATAATTTTAACAAGTGGGGAAATGACATTAAAACGAAAGCAAATGATGTAGCTTCCCAGGTTCAGAATAAAGTTGATGAGGCTAAAACAAAGGCCGAAGATTCTTTAAACTAAGATTATTTTAACATTCATATATAAAAAGTCATCGTATTTACCCTACGATGACTTTTTTTGTGCGCTTAAAGCATATACTAACGGTATTTTGTTCCCAAATTGAGGAATACGCCACTTCCCTTTTTCAAATTCATCAACATGTTTAAAGCATGGATATGGTGACCAGTCAAACTCCCGGAAATCCTGCAACAGTATCTTATTTGCAATCAAACTCTGAAGAACATCAGATAGCGAATGATTCCACATCACATATTCCTGAACAATAGCTGCAGATTGGTCCGCATAGGTTCCTTCGTATGTTTCTACAATAGGTTTTTCATTAAAATAATTGTAGGTGACTTCTTTAAAATCATCATCAAACATCCAGACCACAGGGTGGAATTCTGCCATTACAAATTTCCCGTCAGGTTTTAGAAAATGATTAATCACTTTTGCCCATTGATCAAGATCAGGCAGCCAACCGATTGTTCCATAGCTGGTAAATACAATATCAAATTTCTGGTCTAAAACAACGGGAAGATGATACACATCGGAACAGATGAATTCTGTATCAGTTCCGCATTGTTGTGCTAAATCTTTAGCGGCTTCAATAGCTTTATCAGATAAATCTATTCCGGTAACTTTAGCCCCTAGCCGGGAAAGCGAAATGGAATCCTGCCCAAAATGACACTGCAGATGCAGAATGGTCTTCCCAGATATATCGCCCAAAAGATCCAGCTCTATTGAGTTGAGAGAGTTTCTTCCTTTTAAAAATTCATCTACAAAGTAAAAATCTGATTTCAGATGCGGTTCTACTTTGGCATTCCATGAATTTTTATTGATTTCTAAATAGTTTTCCATGGTATTATTCAAATCTAAGTTCTATTTTTTATTTTACAGGTTCTACCTCTTTGATCCGGGTTTTATTCCGGGGATAACAATTGAGGTATACCAACTTTCTATTTTCCAGCCTAACGACTGATATAAAGGCTTTCCAGCTTCTGTTGCCACAAGAAAATTATTCACTACCCCTTTTGATAAAGCTATTTTTTCAAGCTCTTTCATCAAAAAAGTAGCAAGTCCTTTTCTTTGGTGTTTATTATCTGTATAAATTCTGTCATAAACAGCCAGATCATTAACCAAAACTAAACGCCCTGTGGAGGCCAGTTCTCCGTCTTTAGTCATTATTTTAATAACACATGTTGAGTTATAGCTTTCGTATTCTAATTGGTAATCATGATGAAGGCTACTATCCGAAATATTCATTGAATGGGAACAAGACATCATATAACCCTGAGGCTGGATTTCCCATTTTCCGGAAATTTGGCTTTTTACTTCTTCAGAAGATGCACATACTTTAAGGTAAACCCAGGGATCATTAATCGATGAAATGAGTTGAATAAAATCATCATTAAGCGTCGGGAATACATACCGTGTTTTTTGATTGGGATATCCTACCTCCACTTTAAAACCGGACTTATAGGCAATTGGCGGTGGTAATTGTCGTGATAAAGACCATCCTTTGAGCCATTTTTCGATTGTATCCTTAGAGACTGTATTCTTCATGCCTATTTTAAAATTTAGATACTTATAATTTCCCCAACAGTTTCTTTTTCTGCTCAGCAAACTCTTCTCCTGTTAAGATTCCATTTTCTCTAAGCTTTCCCAACTGCTCCAATTGTTCTATCACTGTTGCTGAAGACTCCGGTGTCACAGATACTTTCTGTTTTTGAGCCTCTTTATTATATCTGTTTTTTATTTTATCATAAAACATTTCAGCATCAGTCTTGGCATTGTAACATTCAAACTCAACTATTCTGTCTTCCGTATGAATTTTAATGATTGGGGATCTCGAATGTGGCACAAAGCTTACTGATGCAATCGTTTCATTGGGATATTCACTGATCTTAGCAGGAGAAAACATGGATTTTGAAACAGATATTAGTCTTCCGGGAGTTGCCACCAAAATACCGGCATCCAATGTATTGAGATACTGAGCATCTGTAATAGCTAGTATTTTTTCATCAGCCGAAAGAATGTAAGGCAGCTTTTTAATTTCTCCTTTGGTGAACATGGAAAGATTGGCGTTCAGTAGTTCCAGTTCTTTTTTTATTTCTTTTCGTCTTCTCTTAATGACATCCGAAGAGAAATCTCCTTTCAGTATATTGTTATGTTCAGAAGTGAAGTCATCCATTTCTTGTTGCTCATCAATTATTGCAGGTTGGATTTGTTGTTTTTCTATAAAATTTTTAATATCTGCCAGACTAAACTTCTTCAAATTAGATAATACTTCCTGATTGATATTGCTTGCTCTGTCTAAACATTGATTACAAATAACGCCATCATCTGAAAGTTTATTTTCTCCCAACAGCGTATCCATAGATGTTAATACTGCTCCACACATCACACAATTAGCACTCATAATCTCAATTTATCAGTTATAGTTTTTCAAGTAATTTTTTCTTTTGTGCGGCAAATTCTTCTTCCGTTAAGACTCCGCTTTCCTTCATCCTTCCCAGTTGCTCCAACTGATCTAACGTGGTTGTTTCTGAGGTATTTTGAAAATATTGTGTAGGACGCGCCATGAAATCTCTGACTTTTTCACAGAATAATTCAGCATAATATTTTCCGACATTATCGATCTCAAGAATATTGTCTGAAATATGAATATCTATTGAAGCCAGCATCAGCGACTTCTCATATTGTATGGAGCTTACTTTATCATAAGAAAAATCTTCCACTTTCAATCCGTACATGAATTCTTTGTCTACAAAAATCAGTCTTCTTTCGGTGGCCACTAAAATGAGGTGATGATTGCTAAGCTTATTTCTTCCCTCAATTAAATAAACAATTTTTTCATTCTCTGAAAGCACTTCCGGCAGGGAATGAATTTCTTTTCTGGCAAAAATGGTAGGATTAATATCTAATAGTTCCAGTTCATCTTTTATTTCGTCAATTCTAGATTTTTCACTCATTATTGGTTTTTATACATGGTAGATCTTACAAATTTAATTTTTTTCTAAAATACGGAAAGTTATAAGGATATTATTTCTATTTATTTTTAATCAAAGTCAATACTACCCATAAAAAAAGCATTACCGATTGGTAATGCTTTCTATTTTATATTTTTTTCAGATATTATCCTAAAAACTCTTCCAAGGAAACAGTTTTCTGTTCTCCGGCTTCAAGGTTTTTAAAAGTAACCGTTCCGTTTTTAATTTCTTCTTCTCCTAAGAAAACAAGATTTTTAATGCCTTTCTTTTCAGCATAGGTAAATTGCTTATTGATTTTTGAATTTTCCGGATACAGTTCTGCAGAAACTCCTTTCTCTCTTAGCTTCATAATCAGTTTTAATGCTTCCAATGTTTCTTCCCCGCCAAAGTTGGCAAACAGATATTCCACTTTAGATGATGCTTCTTCAGGGAAAAGACCTAATTCTTCCATAACAAGATAAATTCTGTCTAATCCAAATGAAATTCCGATTCCCGGTATATTTTTAACGCCAAAAACTTCCGTAAGGTTATCATATCTTCCACCGCCACCGATAGAACCCATGGCTACTTCATCCGCCTTTACTTCGAAAATGGCTCCTGTATAATAATCCAATCCTCTCGCTAGCGTAATATCAAATACCAGATTCTGAATATCTACCCCAAGATTGAGGGACTGCGTTAATACAAATTCTAATTCTTCAACTCCTTTTGTCCCTACTTCATTACCTGCAAATTTTTCTTTAAGCTGTAAAAGATTTTCCAGCGCATCATCAGACTGTGTAAATAAGAAGTCCAGTTTATCAATCGATTCCTGTGAAATTTCTCTTTCCAGCAGTTCTTTTACCACTCCTTCTTTCCCAATCTTATCAAGCTTGTCTAAAGCAACCGTGAAATCTATTAATTTGTCCGTAATTCCGGCATATTCTGCAAGGCCGGAAAGAATCTTTCTGTTGTTTAAGTGAATCGTTACCGGAACTTTAAGATCTGAGAATGATTTTAAATACAATTGTACCAAATCTACTTCCTGGAAAAGACTTTCGCTTCCTACGACATCAGCATCACACTGATAAAATTCTCTGAATCTCCCTTTCTGAGGGCGGTCTGCTCTCCAAACCGGCTGAATTTGGTAACGTTTGTATGGGAAAGTTAATTTTCCATGATTCATTGCCACGAATCTTGCAAAAGGTACGGTAAGGTCATAACGAAGAGCTTTATCTGAAATTTGAGAAGTCAGTTTCTGATGACTTTTATTTTCCCAGTCCTCATGATTTACTTTTGAAGTATAATCTCCTGAATTTAAAATCTTAAAGATCAGTCGATCACCTTCTTCACCATATTTTCCTGTTAAGGTCGAAAGATTTTCAAAGCTTGGAGTTTCCAAAGGCTGGAATCCAAATAATTCGAAGTTATTCTGTAAAATATTGATGATATATTTTCTTCTCGAAACTTCCTCTGAGGTAAAATCTCTGGTTCCTTTTGCTAAACTTGGTTTCATTTTATAATTGATAAATGATATTACTATTAAACATATTTAAACTTATCTAAACGTTCTCCGCCCAAAAGACAAAGATTTCATTGCACTGAAATTCATTACAAAATCGCTTATTAAGAACATATCAGTTTTTGAGAATCTTCATTTTCCTTACTATTCTATGGTTAATATATTAAATTTTACCCATAGAAATTATAAAGTTCTTTGTAAGCTCATCTCAAAATTTGCCCATTTTGCGGATGATATAGATAAGTCATGCAAAAATAAGGAATTGAAAGGACTTTTCCGAAACATAAAAAAGCTGAAGAAAGATCTTCTCCAGCTTTTCGATGCATTACCATCATTAATTACGAAAAATCAGACGCTTTCAAGGATTTCCAGAATCTCTTCACCATAATTTTCAATCTTATGTTTTCCGAAGCCTTTAATCTCTAGCAGTTCCTCTTTCTTAGCAGGTTTATACTTCGCTACAGACATCAGCTCTTTATTGCTCGCGATAAAGTAAGTCGGGAGATTCTGTTCTTTAGCCTTCTCAGACCGCCAGTATTTCAGGGCATCTAAAATTTTTTCTTCATCGGAGTTTAAAGCAGCCTCATCTGCAGAGTATTTCACTGCCTTTGGTTCCTTCACTATACTTTTAGCTGTTTTCAGCTCTTCAAAATACAGGACTACGGACCAATAACATTCAGCACTTACAAAAGCGGTTTCCACTTTTATAATTTCGTTCACCTCCAGAAAAGTATCCAGTGTTTTCTGATCTTTGTAGAGAAATTCTTCGGGAAGTCTGATTTTAAAAACTTTTACTTTCATCATTTGTGTTTTTAGAATTATTTACCTCCCAACAGAAGAATTTCATCTACTCTGATTTCTGTAATATATCGCTTAACGCCATCTTTATCATCATACGATCTGTATGTAAGCTTTCCTTCAATAGCAATCTCTTTTCCTTTTGGTACATATTTCTGAAAGATTTCAGCTGTTTTTCCAAAAGCTATCAGATTATGCCATTGTGTTTCTTCTACTTTTTCGCCTTTTGCATTCGTATAATGATCGCTGGTTGCTAAAGACACGCTGGCTTTTACATTTCCACTTTCGAAGTTTACCGTTTCAACTTCTTTTCCTGTGTAACCTATTAATGTTACTTTGTTTCTTAGTGACATAACTTTTTTGTTTTTAAGATTAATAATTCAGATAAGAGACGTTCACTGTGTTTCTCAAATCTCTGTTGCAAAGATTGTTATAGCACCGCAACTTATTCGGTTGTAAACTATTTAAATTCGTTTGTAATCGTTTGTAAATGGATATGAGAATAAATAAAATTCAAAATCATTATCACTTTCCACAATAAAAACAGGTGTCAACTTATTTTAAATTAAAATTATTACAGAATAAAACCGCTCAATAAAATAAATTTTATTTCTGTTTGAAAAGTATTAAAATCACGCGTTCTATCCATTTGCAAACGGATAATTCCGTATCTTTGATGAAACATCATCTATGAAAAGGGACATCAATATTTTTGAGTTTCCTCTCAACCTCGGGCTTAAGAAAAAGGATCATGAAACGGAGCCCGGTGTTAAAAAGCTCCCGGAATGGCTCAGGAAATTTGATTTTCATAGAGCAATCAATCCCAATAATATTTTCAGACTGGAAGCACCGGAATATTCGATGGAACTTGATCAGGAGTCAGGAGTTCTCAATGCGGAAGTTATTATTAAGTACGCCAAAGAACAGGCAGATTTCATCATAAAGAATCATCAGGAAAACACTTTCAATATCATGCTTGGAGGTGACTGCAGCATTTTGATAGGAACAGCCATAGCCTTAAAGAAATTGGGAAATTTCGGGTTATTTTATCTGGACGGACATACAGATTATATTCCGGCTCATCTCTCTCAAAGTGCCGCTGCTGCAGGAATGGATCTTGCTATTATTACAGGATTGGGGCATGAAAAACTGACTCATATTGATGGGCTTAATCCTTATTTTTCAGAAGAAAATATTTATTGCGTAGGAAATGCAGAAACTGATGATAAAGAATATGTAGAGCAGATCCTTAATTCCAATATTGAATATTTTGATCTGGATAAGCTCAGAAAAAACGGCTTTGGGAAAACCGCGGAAGATTTTCTAACAATGATTAACAGTAAATCGCTGGACGGATTTTTTATTCACCTTGATGTAGATGTTTTGAATGATCAGCTGATGCCTGCAGTAGACAGCAGAATGGAAGACGGAATTGATTATGAAAATCTCAGAGAAATTCTGCAGCCGCTTATCAATTCTCCCCTTTGCTTTGGAATAGAAATCACTGTTCTGGATCCTGATTATGATGAAAATGGCACGTACACGCAAGCATTGGTGAAAAATTTAATTCAAATTATCAAATAAAGAAGACTAAATGAAGAAGACTATAAAAAGAACGTTCAGAGTTTCAAAATATGTGATTTATAAGGAAACACTGGTTGACTATAAAGAACATTTCTGGTCGTTTTTAGGGGCATTTTTTGGAATTGGACTGATTGCATTTATCCAATCCCATTCCTTGTTAGAAACTGAAAATATATTCCTGATCGGTTCTTTTGGGGCCTCCAGTGTTTTGATCTATGGCGCTATACAAAGTCCTTTAGCACAACCCAGAAACCTTATAGGCGGTCATGTTATTTCAGCCATTGTGGGCGTTACAATCTATAAACTGGTACCCGATATTATCTGGCTGTCTGCCCCGTTGGCAGTTGCTTTCTCTATCGTGTTGATGCAGTATACAAAAACTCTTCATCCACCGGGCGGTGCTACCGCTTTAATTGCGGTAAGCTCAACCGGAAAGATCCCGGAATTAGGATATTGGTATGTTCTCTCCCCGGTTCTTTCAGGATGTATCATATTGCTGCTGGTTGCTCTATTTTTTAATAATATTACTCCCAACAGAAGTTATCCCAATCACAATAGATTTAAAAAGTTACTAAAGAAAAAACACAATCATACCCTGAAAAAATAATGAATTGCCTAGAATGCGGCGAAAAAATTAACGGAAGGTCAGATAAAAAGTTCTGCAATGATGCCTGCCGGAACGCCTATAACAATAAGCAGAATAAAGATTCCAGTAACCTGATGCGGAATGTGAACAACAAACTTCGTAAGAATTACCGGATCCTTTGTGAAATCAATACAGACGGTAAAGCAAAAACAGCAAGATCCAGACTGGATAGTTTAGGTTTTGATTTTGATTATTTTACGAATCTGAAAATCTATAAAAACGGTTCTGAATACAAATTTATTTATGATTACGGCTATAAACTCTTAGACGATGATTATGTTTTAATTGTAAAAAATCAGGCTTAATTTTCACCATTTACATTTTTAATTATGAAAGAAATTGTTTTAATTACCGGTGCCGGCGGATTTGTTGCCCGTGAACTGTCGAAAAAGATTGAACAACAATATACGGTAAGGTTTTTAACCCGGAACAAAAAACAGGCTAATGAATTTGAATGGGATGTAAAAAAAGGAACCATTGATGAATCAGCCTTTGACAATATCTCTCACATCATTCATTTAGCAGGAGCTAATATTTCTGAAAAGCGCTGGACTGATGAAAGAAAAAAAGAACTGATTTCAAGCCGTGTTGATTCTGCAAAACTATTGTTGAACACTTTACAAAAGAAGAACATCAAACTTAAATCTTTTATTTCTGCTTCAGGAATTAATTTTTACGGGACGACAACCACAGAAAAAATTTATACGGAAAACGACCAACCCGGTAATGATTTTTTAAGTGAAGTCGTGGTTCTTTGGGAAAAATCAGCAGATGAATTTCAGGAACAAAACCTGGCCGAACGGGTCGTGAAAATACGTACTGCAATTGTCCTTTCTGAAAAAGAAGGAGCCTTAAAAAAGATGATGCCTCCGATTCAGTTGGGGATCGGTTCACCACTGGGAAGCGGCAGACAGTATATGCCCTGGATCCATATTAAAGATATCTGTTCTGTTTATGAATTTGCTTTACAGAATCCCAACATCCAGGGCGTTTACAATGCTTCTTCTCCCCAGCATACTACGAATGAAAATTTCACAAAAAAGACGGCCGAAGTTTTAAAAAAGCCATTATTCATGCCGAATGTTCCCACATTTGTTCTGAAAATACTATTTGGAGAACTCGCTGATGCTTTACTGGAAGGTTCTAGGGCTTCATCACAGAAAATTCAGGATGCAGGCTTTCAGTTTAAATTTCCTGATCTCAAGCAAGCACTTGAAGATTTACTAAAAAAATAAAAATCATTATAAAAAGAAATAATCTCTATGCAGCAAAATAAGAATATCAATATTATAAAAACAGAAATTTTATCGGATAACTGGTATACATTACATAAAATCACCTTCGAAAAAACTCAAAGTAACGGAACAATACAAACTCAAAGCAGAGAAGCTTACGACAGAGGAAATGGCGCGGTCATTCTGCTTTACAATAAAGATAAAAATACGGTGATTCTTACCCGTCAGTTCCGTCTTCCTACCTATATTAATGGAAATTCCACGGGAATGCTTATCGAAGCGTGTGCAGGCTTACTGGATAATGACAATCCCGAAGAATGTATAAAAAGAGAAACTGAGGAAGAAACAGGCTATACAATTACACAGGTTGAAAAAGTCTATGAAGCTTATATGTCGCCTGGCTCCGTTACTGAAATATTGCATTTTTTCATTGCAGCCTATTCTGAAGATATGAAAATGGCAGATGGCGGCGGTCTTGAAGAAGAAGGTGAAGATATTGAAGTGCTGGAACTTTCATTTCATAATGCACTGACCATGATTGATAATGGGGAGATTAAAGATGCCAAAACCATTATGCTCTTGCAGTATTTACGTATTAAAAATATCCTGTAGATTAAACAGTATTGTATTTCCTAATCCAAAAATATGATCTAGTTTTGTGCCTCCAAAATTAAACTGATCTTTTACCATGAAAAAAACAATACTAATTATAATCTCCATCTTATCTATAAAATGATTGAACATGTAAAACTCGCTATTAATCCTCAGTTTCAAGATTGGGTTCTCTTCAAAAACGGAACGTATATTATTTTCGATCATGCAGATACTATAAAAGATATACATGCAGAAGCCATAAAGCAAATGAAAGAATTTGGTCCCGTTTTAGCTGGTGGTCCTGCCGGTGATTTTAATACAATTACTTTAAAACACACAGAAGGTTGGATTGTTGCCGGACACGGCTATGGAATGTATACGTATGTAAATCCGATTGAGATTGAAAACAATACTCCCAATGACCTTGAAATTGGATTATTTGGAAGGTCTAAAAGAGATCTCGATGGAAAACAGCCTCAAATCATCTACACCAACCGTAACAATAAATAACGAAAATTATGCTTCAAGATACAATTACTCTACAAAATCAACATAAAAATTTCATAAAAAAAGTAAGTGAATCACAAATTGTGTACGCTCTGAAAGGTGATAAAGGCTATGCTGTCTCCTACTCCAACGATATGGAACATGAAGACGGCAGTCCTGTACAGGTCGTTTGTTTCTGGTCTGTAGAGGCCCTTGCAAAATCCTGTATTGAAAATGAATGGGAGGAATATATTGTCGATTCCATCCCTTTAAATGATTTTCTTGAAAACTGGTGTCTAGGAATGAATAGTGACGGCATTATGACGGGAACTGATTTTAACAGTAATTTATTCGGGAGCGAAGTAGAACCCATTGAGCTAATCCTTGATATTATAGAAGAACTGAAAAGAATTGAAAAACCATTGGAATTTATAAAGTTTGAAAATATTGAAGATCTGGAAACCCAGATCAGAGAGGTTTTAAACAGTTAGAATAGATGAGTTTACAGGAAAAAACAAAGTCCTTTTTATCGGATTCATATGTACGGTTTTTAATTATATTCATCCCGCTTATGTGTATGGAAACCTTCTTTTTAAAACCGTTCATTAAAAATCATTATTTAGATCAGGATCTGACAAACTTTAAAGACGGTTCATGGAAGTATTTAATTCCTATAACATTTTTATTAACTATAGTTTTAACCATCTGCTTAAAAGTTAAAACAATATCCCACTTTATTACCACATGTATATTTTCTACAGTATTTATCTTTTTTGTATTTAGAACAGTACTCATCAGTATTATGTTATATATCAATACCCAAACTGAAAAATCGCAGATAACAAATACTTATAATGTAATCAGATATAAAGAAATGAAGATCTTTTGGCTTAATTCGGACAAGAAAAATTCTATTAATGACAATGATAAAATGAAACTGATTAACAAAAGAAGAAAGGAAAAAGGTCAGAAATCATTGTTTGAATATAAAATGAACGATACCATACAAGTGAAGTTAAAGAAGGGTGTTTTTAATGTAAATTATATTGAGTAATCAAAATCTAAATAACTCATCTCAACCACAATTTTTCAAAAAAGTAATTGGTTTCAGGAGTGAAGAATATTCGTACAACCTGTTAAAAATAAAAAAATGGAAATCCAAAACATAGACCACATTGTACTGACGGTAGCTGATATTGATGCAACCGTTACTTTTTACACTGAAATTTTAAATTTCAAGGTGGTTACTTTCGGTGATAACAGAAAAGCATTGACTTTTGGAAATCAAAAGATCAATCTTCATCAAAGGGGACATGAATTTGAGCCTAAAGCCCATCAACCCACATGCGGTTCTGCTGATCTCTGCTTTATCTCATCAACCGATATTGAAACGGTTTTGGAGGAATTGCAGGAAAAAAGTATAGAGATCATTGAAGGAATTGTTGACAGAACAGGAGCATTGGGAAAGATTAGATCAGTGTATTTCCGGGATCCTGATATGAATCTGATCGAGGTAAGTACCTATCCAAATAAACAATAAGGATAAAAACAGGGAATTGCATACAGATGATTTCTTATTTTTGCAAAACCTGTCATATCATAGAATTATAAACTATTATTAATACCATGAAAAAAATTTTCATCTGCTTTTCAATTATCCTTTCAGCGATGAGTTTTGCGCAGAAAAAAGGAGCTAAACCCAGTCTTCCTTCATATTCTTACCAGACTTTTAATTGCTCCAACATAGGATATTTTGATACTAACACCTATAAAAAAGAAGAAATAGACGGAGTTTACCAACTTCTCTATACCTTCACGGGTGTTAATTTCGATTCTCATCCTGTTTTTAAACTCTCAGACGTTGAAGATATCCGGAAAAATAAAGATACCTATCTCCAACAGCTGGAAAAACAGTATCAACAAAAGAAAAAAGAATTGTACAGCCTGAAAATCATCAACCAGCCTATGTGGAAAAAACTGCAGCAGGAAACCATTCAGACTTTTGAAAATGAATATCAGCTGAACAAAGATAATATCATGGGCTTTTCTGATCCATCTTCACTGAAAAAGAGTCCTTATTACAATACCTGCAAAGAATATGTGGATGTGGCCACGTCTGGTGACAAACAGAAAATGTATTCGGTCTGGAAGAAATTTGTTGAGGCAAGAAGCAAAGATAATGCAGACCCCAAAGGTGTCATGGCTAGATTTAATGAAAAATTAAACGATCCCAACAAAGATGATTATGCCCTGATTGATCTCATTGGATTTGGATTTCATAATTGTGCCAACAGCAGTTTCAGACCTGTTACGGATGATGAAGGAAAAGCTTATACAGCATTTGATAAGATCTTCACAAAGCTAAAGGCAGACTGTGACGAGCCTTAATGGCTAAAAGTGGAAAGTTAAACGTGATGGAGATTGTAGGTAAAGAACAAATCTGAAGATCTATTATCTTATCAGTTTAAGGGTTTAACGTTTGGATATCTTTATTGATCAACGTTTCAGTTGCTGCTCTTATCACTAAAACACATCGTTCTTTACCGTTCAAAACTAACGGTGTTGATAAAAAATAGTGAATTCAAAATTAAAAAACACGGCCAGTATATGATTCAACATATATTATCTGTACTTTTTTTATCGTAGAAACAGTATGATTCAAAAAAATAAAAAACATCAATCAACCATTCCTTATAAAGGTTAATCCCATCGAAAAAAAATGTTTTCAGGATCTATAACTTCTTCCGACCTTTGGAATATAAATACGACCTGTGGTTCTGCAGATTTATTCTTTATTTCTGCAACCGATATTAAAGTGGTTATAGAAGAATTAAAACAGAAAAACATTGAGATTGTTGAAGGCGTTGTAGACCGAACCAGTGCATTGGGAAAGATACGATCTGTTTATTTTCGTGATCCTAACATGAACCTGATTGAGGCAAGTAATTATTCAAAATAAAATTCTATAAACTAATCATATTAAAGTGTAAAATTTGCAATTTAAGTATGTTTAGTTTAGATTCGTCAACAAATACCTTCATGAATAAGATTCTTTTTACCACAGCCTTATGTTTAAGCTTAAACCTTCTGTCTCAGCGTATTATTACCGACAAAGACTATAAGATTCTGAATGCCTGCAGTAAAAATTCTTATATATATGCGGAAAAGCTGTATAAAAAAGTAACTGAAGATGCAGATAGAAATCAAAAATACGTTGATGAAGAGGAATTCTATGATATCATTTGTGATTCGAAATGCAGCTTGTACACCCCTATCATTTTAAAATACTGGAGTGATAGAAGATTTATCTCAAAAGAGTCTTTCGAAAAGTACTTTGTAAAACGTCCAGAGAATTACCCAACATTTCTAAAAGGACTTTTTGTTAATCTCCCTTACAATGACCCCTATGATAATCTTCCTTATGAAGCTTTAATGGAATATGTATACCGGATTTCTCCGGCAGATTTTGACAGACATATGGACTCTCTGCTTACAACCGATGATCTATATGGAGCAAAATTTGTCGAAATGATGACATTTTTGAGGGATAAAAAACTTACTGAAAGTTACAAAAAAACCTTATTTTCTTATGTAGAAAAGTGTACGCCACAGCAGAAAAACATTTTCAAAATGCATAGAATTATTTTTGATCTTTTGCAAAATACGGAAGACAAACAGGCTATTCTCAGGCTGCTTGAGAAAACCCAAGACTGCTGGGAAAGTATAGAGGAAAATAATCGCCTTTCATTTTATGGTCTTTTATGGAATTATAAACTCGATTATCAGACCAAAAACCCCTATTTTCGGTTGAATAAATATTTCAATACCCTTTTCAACTTTGAACCCTATTTATCCGACAAACAGAAAAATAAAATTGTGGGTAAAAATCCAACGGTTCTCGATGGGAATATGAATAAACTCCAGTACAAAGAAGGTGAGCTGATTGATAGAATGAATGAAATAGCAAAAGATAGCCAGATCTATTATATCTATGTCGCCGATCAAAAAGCAACAGCAGAAATCAAAAGACTGTATGGGATAGAAAATCCGGATGGAATTATTATCTATTCATCCAGTCCGTATACAAAAGAATAAACATCCTCAATTTCTCCTTAATAGTTAAGAATATACAGATTTCAATCATTTATATCGTAACCCCATGATTATTCTTCACTTCGGCCATCACAAAGGTACTGTGGGTACTTCCGATAGAATCTACGGAACCTAATTTATTAAATACGAAATCCTGATAATGCTTCATATCTCT
Source organism: Chryseobacterium soli (assembly GCF_000737705.1). Lineage (GTDB taxonomy): Bacteria > Bacteroidota > Bacteroidia > Flavobacteriales > Weeksellaceae > Chryseobacterium > Chryseobacterium soli. The sequence goes on from NZ_JPRH01000004.1 coordinate 354,037, forward strand.
TACCTGAACTTTAAGCAGAAAATCAAAATCTCCTGAAATATTATAACATTCCACCACTTCTTCGATCTGCACAATATCTTTCACAAATTTATTCCCTACAGACCGGTCATGAATCTTTAATTTCACCTGACAGAAAACAGTAAACCCCCGATTGAGTTTTTCAGCTTCCAAAACAGCCGCATAGTGCTTAATGTATCCTTCCTGTTCCAATCTTTTTACCCGTTCAAAAACAGGCGATGGAGAGAGGTTAATTTCTTTAGCCAGCTCTTTCACGGTCAGTTTTGCATTTTTTTGCAGGATTCTCAGCAGCTGAAGATCCTTTTCGTCAAGTCTTTCCACAGGATAATATTCTTTTTACGGTTTATTTTTTCAAATTTACAGAATATTTATCTTTAAAAATAAATAACAACAACGTTTTATACTTAATTTTTGACATTAAACCAATTAATTAACGCAATTCAATACCTTTATCCCACAATCTGTTCTTTAACATACTTCATCAAACGGAAAAGGTTTTACGTAGCGTAAATGAATAGGGAATCGTGTGAAAATCACGAGCTGTCGCGCAACTGTAAGTAATATATCAAAGGTTTTTGTCCACGAGTATCCACTGCTATAAGCGGGAAGGACGACAAAAACTGTTACCAGCCAGGAGACCTGCCTGTTCCGGATTGACAATGCTTTCGCGGTTTGAAGCTTTGAGTCATACAGATGATACTTTTTGAACGTATTGGGTCAGTTTTAAAATTAGAGAAATCGGAAGTTTAAAACTCTCCTGATCTATCTCATTATGTATGAATGGGATAATTACGTCCTTATGGTATCTACTCTATTCCTGAAAATTCTTTCTTTGATAGCATTGCGAAGCATTCTAAAGGAACTTTTAAAATAATGATTTACTAATTAAAAGTTTAAAAGAAAATGCAAACACACATTCTAGGCTATCCGCGTATTGGTAGCCACAGAGAACTGAAAAAAGCCTGCGAGCAGTATTGGTCAGGCAAAACCACATTAACCGATCTGTTGGAAACGGGTAAAAACCTTCGTCTTCAGCATTGGAAAATCCAGCAGGAAGCAGGTATCGATCTTATTCCATCCAATGATTTTTCTTATTATGATCAGGTGCTGGATATTACTTTAACTGTGGGAGCGATTCCAGAGCGTTATCAGGAAATAACGTCTAAAGAATCCAATACCGAACTGGATCTGTATTTTGCTATGGCCAGAGGATATCAAAAAGATAGTTTGGATATTACCGCTATGGAAATGACAAAATGGTTTGATACCAATTACCATTATATCGTCCCTGAGTTCAGGAAAGACCAAAAATTTAACCTTTTTTCCACTAAAATAATTGAAGAATTTACAGAAGCAAAACAGGCAGGAATCAATACCAAACCTGTACTTATCGGACCGGTAACGTATCTATTACTGGGTAAAGAAAAAGAAAGTGGTTTTGATAAATTGGATCTCGCTGAGAATCTTTTACCCGTTTATTTGGAAATTCTTAAACAACTTGAACATCAGGGAGCTGAATACATTCAGCTGGACGAGCCCTTTTTAACCTTAGACCTCAATGAAAAAGCAAAAGAAACATATCAGTGGGTCTACAGTGAAATTAAAAGACAGTTTCCAAATCTTACATTCATTGTAGCCACTTATTTTGACGGATTAAAAGACAATCTTAGTCTGGCAGCTGCTTTACCTGTTGATGTTTTACATATTGATCTGGTACGTGCTCCGGAACAGCTGGAGGAGGTTTTATCTACTATTCCATGGTCATTAAGTCTTTCTTTAGGCCTTGTAGACGGAAGAAATATCTGGAAAAATAATTTTGATCAATCTCTGGTTTTTATCCATAAAGCAGTAGCAGCATTGGGTACGGAAAGAGTTTTTATTGCCCCTTCATGCTCATTGCTCCACGCTCCTTTTGACCTGGATCTGGAAAAAAATGAAGATACTTTATCACCGGAAATCAAGCAGTGGCTGGCTTTCGCTAAACAGAAAGTTCAGGAGATTGTTATCTTGCAGAAACTCGCTTCAGGAAATCCGGATTACAACGTTTTGCAGAAATTGGCTGAAAATAAAAAGGCCATTCAAAATCGGGCTACTTCTACTTTAATTCACAATCAGGAAGTTAAGAAACGGGTGGATGCTACGACTGAAGAAGATGCACAAAGAAATAACCCGTTCAATGTGCGAAAAGAAGTACAGCAAGAGGTTTTGAAGCTTCCCTTGTTTCCCACCACGACTATTGGTTCATTTCCACAGACCATAGAAGTAAGAAGCTGGAGATCAAAATTCAAAAAAGGGGAATTAAATGCCCAGCAGTACGACCAATTACTGAAAGAAGAAACCCAGAGAACTATCCAGTGGCAGGAAGAAATCGGAATTGATGTGCTGGTACATGGAGAATTCGAACGCAATGATATGGTGGAATATTTCGGGGAACAGCTTTCCGGATTTACTTTTACTCAAAATGGATGGGTACAGAGTTATGGAAGCCGGTGTGTAAAACCACCCGTTATTTATGGAGACGTTCACAGACCGCATCCGATGACGGTATACTGGTCGGAATACGCCCAATCTTTAACTCAAAAATGGATAAAAGGCATGCTGACAGGCCCTGTAACAATTCTTCAATGGTCTTTTGTACGGGATGATCAGCCGCGCTCTTTAACCTGTAAACAGATTGCCCTGGCCATTCGTGATGAGGTACAAGATCTGGAAAAAGCAGGCATCAGAATTATCCAGATTGATGAACCCGCCATCAGAGAGGGACTCCCATTGCGTAAAGCCGAGTGGCAGAACTATCTGAAATGGGCTGTTGAAGCCTTCCGGCTTTCTGCAAGCGGTGTGGAAGATGCTACACAGATCCACACGCATATGTGTTATTCCGAGTTCAACGATATTATTCAGAATATTGCTGATATGGATGCTGATGTCATTACGATAGAATGTTCCAGAAGTCAGATGGAACTATTAAATGCGTTCGCAGATTTCAAATATCCTAATGAGATCGGTCCGGGAGTCTATGATATTCATTCCCCTAGAGTTCCGTCTAAAGAAGAAATGGTCGAGCTATTGAAAAAAGCACAGTCCGTTATCCCGGCACAGCAGCTTTGGGTGAATCCTGACTGCGGTTTGAAAACAAGACACTGGGAGGAAACTGAGAAAGCGCTGATTGCAATGGTAGAGGCTTCAAGAGAACTGGCAGCTTCATATGTGGCAGAAGAAGTTTAACATATATTTTTTTATGAAAAGCGGGAGTTTACTTCTGCTTTTTTGTTTTAATTCCTACTTCTATTTGCTCCCAATGTAAAAAGAAACTAAATTACAAGCTTAAAATTAATCCCATAATTAAAAATATTTTCCGAACAAATTTGAAAAGAATTTAGATTCTTATAATCTTTTTCATTTTATATATGCTCTTATGAGACATATAAATTCAAATGCAATTATCAAAGTATCTAAATTTTCATGAAGAAAGTATGGAAAATGATTATAAAAAATAAAGTATGTTACTTTAACATGTAAAGGAAAACATAAATTAATATAATTAAGGACTGCATAATATTTAAAAACAAATGACCCCCGAAGAATTCGTAAAAAACTTTTACCAGGAAAAACAAAACATTCTCAATTTAAGTTTTGATAGAAAATCAGAATATAGAACTCTTGTTTCAACAAAAATTGAAGAATTAGATCTAAATGAAGTCAAAACTGAAAAATTAAAAGAAATAGTTTCTCATCTTTTGACAGATAGCTTTTATACCATCTTATTAGGCTTGGATGGTTCTGCAAGTATTGGAGACTCTCAAGAAAGTTTTAAGATCTATGATGGAGAAGACAACTTAATCTCTGAAGGCGGAGATTTGGAAGAACTTGCCTATGAATATTTTCATGAAGATAAATAATATGAAACTTTTATTTCTTTTACTATTAATTTCAACAGCATTGTTTGGACAGTCAAATAATGAAATACAAAATCAAAGAAAGCTAAAAAATTATATTCATTTAGATAGTATTGATGTTTATTCAAAAGATTATCCTACCAAACTTATTGAAGGTTCTGGACTTTTTAAAAATAAGAAAAACAAAGATATCGGATCAATAGGCTATTCTACAGAAATAACAAAAGATAAAAATGGTAAAATTGTTCGTGTTTTAAAATCTGAATCTGATCATTATGATGAGTATAATAAGAAGCCTCAAAAAAGTGTAATTAGTAAAATAACAATTTATTTTGATGAATTTCAACAACCTGATTTGGCAAAATATATTTCAAAAATTTTTATATCCAGTTCATTAGTAACTACCAAAACAAAACTCTTTGATTTAAAAGCAGATAATGAAGACACTTATGAATTTAGACAAGTTAAAGATGTACTAAATGAAATAAAAGAGAAATAAAACTACATTTTCACCCTCCAAATAAATTAATAATGAATAAGTTATGATTTTTTAAATTAAAAAGCTTAATTTTGCACCCCGAAATAAGGATCATACATATGAAAAGAGTTGTTGAGCACAGAAAGCTTCTTGGGGTTGATAAAACTGTTACGTTAAAAGAATTGAAAACAATTTACAGAAATACGATGAAAGATACTCATCCTGATAAATTTGTGAATGATGAAGCCGGGAAAGAAGCAGCTGAAGAAAAAAGCAAGTCTGTAATTGAAGCCTACCACTTTTTGGTAAGCATTAACCAGGAAACACAGGAAAAATATAAAGAGGAATATACTGAAACAATCACAAAATCTAATATTCAGGATTTTTATCTTGAAAAAGCGGTTTTGAAAGTTCAGCATTTGAATGGAAAGATGTATGAATATATCGGTGTTCCAAGAAATACGTATATAAAAATGGTCAACTCTGATTCTCCAAGCCGTTTTGCAAGAAGACACATTTACGGAAGTTTCATCTACCGAAAGTCCGGAGAGGCTATGGAAGATTAATATTCCACTACAAATAAAGCGAAGGCTTTCAGTTCATTCTGAAAGCCTTTATTTTTTTAAATTTTTCCTACATCCATTACAATTTCAGTCAGATTTCATTATTTTAGAATTCGAAATAATCATTCAGTCCCTATGAAAATCATTCCTATTCTATCTTTCGTCATACTCTTGTCATTAGCATCGTGCCAATACAGTCAACAGCAGAAAGATATGATTCAAAAAATAGCATCATCCGATAAAGATCGATTTGAAAATCAGTTTAGAAGTGACTTATTTAAAGAATTCTCAAAAAAGGATATGATTAATCTGTCTTCGCATGAAAACCCGGAAGTGGCACTCTATTTTTTTAACATCTTAATTGAGAAATATCCCCAGGAATGTTTTCAGGTTCTGATGAAAAATCTTGACAATACAAAGACTTCCGATATCTGGACAAGCTATGACACTATAAATGAAATGACTGTTCCACAAGCCATGATATTTTATACCATGTACAAAGGAAATACTTTAACTGAAATACAAAAAGAAAAGCTCTTTGAAGCCATTATCATGGATATTGATAACAAAAGACATCTACATGGAGATCTGTTTTCTTATCTGGGTGAACATCAAAACAATCCAAACCCCAAGTACTATAATATCCTCAAAAAAGAAATGAACAGAAAGGAAAATATCCTTTTTTATGCCAACACTTATTTACTTAACTATTTTGCGAATTATAACAGATATGAAGACACTCTCATCATTAAAAACTATCTCGAAAAAAATATCGACGATAATGGTCCTATCCATATGAATATGTCCGTAGAATTCATCAATAAACATCCAAAACCGTCTTACCTTCCTATATTGGAAGAGTTTTACAGCAAAAGAATTAAAGGAAAAGAATTTACAGCTGATCCAGTTTTTTTTGAATTGGAAGACCTTACTCTTGCTACCCTGAAATACAATACGGAAAGTTCAAAAAACTTATTGAAAAATATCACGTATCACACCCAATATAAACCGGATGAAGAATTGGCCGCGAATGAGCAACTTTATTTCTTCATCAATACCTATGACCGATCCAATTATTTCGCTGATATCAAAAACGATCTAAAATCTAAACTCAACAAAACAAAAATGGATTCAGTTATCTCAAAACATGAGCGTTGGGATCTGTATAAAAAATAAGAATAGAAACTATTAAAAATAAAAAGCGCATCAGAAATCTGATGCGCTTTTCGGTTAATTAAGGTTGTTATATTAGTCTATGTGTTTCGGAGTGTATCCATCTTCACTTAGTTCTTTATGTACATAGTCGGCTTTCATTTCAGCTTCGTAGTCTACTTTTTCATTTTTACCCATTCTTCTAAGAATAGAGTCGAAAATTGAGTATACTACCGGCACAATGATCAGGGTAAGGAATAATGATGATGTTAAACCACCAATAATTACCCATGCAAGACCTTTGTTCATCTCGGCTCCTGCTCCACTTGCCAATGCAATCGGAAGCATCCCGAAGATCATCGCAATCGTTGTCATCAAGATCGGACGAAGACGTGCATGGTTAGCCTGAACTAAGGCGTCATGAGTATTCGCTCCCGCTGCTTTTCTCGCATTCGTAAAGTCGACAATAAGAATCGCGTTTTTGGCAACAAGACCAATCAACATGATCATCCCCAACATCGTAAAGATGTTCAGTGAATTGGCTGTTAAGGCAAGAATCACCATAACCCCGATCATTGCTAACGGAATTGAGAATAATACCACAAACGGATATACAAAACTGTCATACAGAGACACCATTACAAGGTATACCAATACAATAGCTGCCAATAAAGCAATTCCTAACGTACCGAAACCTTCTTCCTGATTCTCCATATCTCCACCCCACTTATAGTTAACCCCTGCAGGTTTTTTATCACTATTCATGAATTGAGCAGACCATTCGTTAGCAACGTCTCCTACAGGGCGACCCACTACTTTAGATAATACTTTTACCGATGGAGACTTATCTCTACGCTGTAGTAAACTTGGCCCTGAACTCATATCCACATTCGCAAACTGGCTCAAACGAACCTGCTCTCCTGCCGTATTGGTAAAGATGAGGTTTTTAACATCGTCAATAGACTTTCTGTTGTTGTCTGCAAGGCGGATATTGATATCATATTCATATTCTCCGGCTCTGAACTTCCCGTCGGTATTTCCGTTGAATGCAGTCTGCATTGTCTGTCCTACACTTTGAAGATTAAGGCCTAATGAAGACATTTTATCACGGTCGATATTTACACGAACTTCAGGGCTTCCTGTATCTGTGGATAATTCAGCATCTACAGATCCCGGCACTTTTTTAAGCAATTCCAAGATTCTTGTTGCTTCTTTCGTTGCTGTTTCGTTATCAGCAGCAGTTACTACCATTTCAATTGGCGCATTATCTGCTCCCATTAATCCGATTGGTGCTGTTTTAAATTCAACTCCGGTGAACTTTTCTTCAAGGTCACGCTTCATTTTTGCAGCGATAATATCAGTACTTTCAGCACGCTCAGACTTATCGGTTAAGATTACCTGAATCTCAGACTGGTATACGGTAGCCTGTGCCCCACCAAATCCTGAAGACTGCTGTCCTACTGTAGTAATCATATCTACTACATCTTTGTTTGCTCTTAAATATTTTTCAACATTTAAAGTAACCTGGTTTGTTTTTTCAACGGTGGCATCTTTTGACAGCTCCATTTGAACAAGGAACTGACCACGGTCCATTTTAGGGAAAAATTCCCCTCCAATAAATCCGAACGCTACCAACATGAATGAAGAAAGTAAGATAATGAATGTCACAACAACAGTCATAATTCTTCTTAACGTTGATTTTAAACACCATTCAAGAATTCCTGTGATCCAGTGCGTAAATTTATCAATCATGCTTTCAAACCAAAGGATAAATTTCTGGAACCAGTTTTTCCCTGTTAAATGCTCCAGCTTACCAAATCTTGAAGATAACCAAGGAATAATGGTAAATGAAGATAATAATGAGAATAACGTTGCAATTACCACCGTGACGCAGAACTGCGCCAGGATGTTTGCTACTAACCCTGAACTCATCGCAATCGGTAAGAATACCACCACGATTACCAAAGTGATCGCTGATACAGTAAATCCAATCTCGGAAGCACCATCGTATGCAGCTCTGATCTTACTTTTACCCATCTCCATGTGACGGTAAATGTTCTCCAACACTACAATCGCGTCATCCACAAGGATACCTACTACCAGAGACAATCCAAGTAAACTCATCAAGTTCAGGGTATATCCCATTAAGTTCATTCCGATAAACGTCGCAATCAACGATACAGGAATAGAAACCATTACAATAAAGGCATTTCTTATACTGTGAAGGAATAACAACATCACGATGGCTACCAGGATTACTGCCAGGAATAAGTCAAAAATTACGTGATTGGCTGCTTCCAAAGTAAAGTCGGTACTGTCATCAACGGTTTTAATTTTAATTCCCTGAACTTTATAATCTTCCTGAACTTTAGCAATGGTTTTCTGAACACTTTCAGAAACCGCCACCGCATTGGCATCAGACTGTTTCTTTACCTGTAATAAAATCGTTGGATTCTGGTTAAATCTCGCTACTTTTTCTACATCTTTCTGGGTATCAAATACGGTAGCAACGTCTGATACACGAATCTGAGCTCCATTTTTAGAAGAAATAACAAGATTACTCATTTCCTCGGTAGATTTATATTTACCGGATAATCTGATCGTTGCCTTATTAGTTCTTGTCTTCAAAAATCCTGTCGGGAAATCAAGGTTTGAAGAAAGAATTGCCTGCTGAACATCTCCAATAGAAAGTCCGTATCCCTGCAGTTTTTTCTCATCAATATTCACCTGAATTTCTCTCTCCTGTCCTCCTACAAGGTCAACCTGAGCCACACCATTTACACGGGAGAAAATAGGTTCTATTTTTTTATCTAATAAATCGTAGAGTTCTTTATTATTCAGCTTATCACTTGAGATACTCAAGGTCATAATCGGAAGATCATCCAGTGAGAATTTATTCAGTGACGGTGCTTTGGCATCATCCGGAAGCTCCGAAAGAATGGCATTTACCTTACGCTGGGCATCATTCAACGCATAGTTGACGTCGGCTCCGTCGTTCAGCTGAACCATAATCACCGATAAACTTTCGTATGATGAAGATTCTACTTTTTTCACGTTTTCCAGGGAACCTACGGCATCCTCTATCTTTCGTGTAACGGAAGTTTCCACCTCAGCAGGTGAAGCTCCCGGATATACTGTAGAGATCGTAACCATGTTGGTTTCAAACTTAGGAATAAGCTCGTACCCCATCATGGTATAACTCAAGATCCCTCCTAACGTCAGCAATGTAAATAATACAATGACTAACGTGGGTCTTTTAATCGATATTTCTGCTAACTTCATGGATCTACTACTTTACAATATTGATTTTTGAACCATTATCAAGGTTGATCTGTCCGCTGGTAATTACCTGTTCACCACCGTTTAGACCGCTTAGGATCTGTACTTTATCTCCATATATTTTTCCAATCGTTACTTTGATCATTTTAGCGGTTCCGTTTTGAACAATAAATAACTGTCCTGAACTTACTCCGTTAACGAAAGCTTCTGCAGGAACGGTTAACATATTTTGAGTTTCAGCACCATGATTGGTTTTAAATACTGCCGTAGCGTACATCCCTGCTTTAAGATTCCCCCTGTTCTGCACTTCAATTTCCACTGGGAAGTTTAAAGAAGCATCACTTTTAGGAGCAATGAATGTAATTCTACCACTGAAAGAATCTTCCGGTAAAACATTCACTTTAATAGGAACTTCCTGACCTAACTGGATTCTTCCGATCTGGCTTTCATCCACTAAAACTGAAAGTTTCAGAGTATTAATGTTCACAATTTCAAACATGGAAGTTCCAATTGAAACAACAGTTCCCGGCTCTACCATTTTCTTGTTGATAGTACCGCTGATTCCTGCACGGATGCTTGTATCATTTACTTTTACTCCCTGAGCTCTTACAGCCGCCTGTGCATTTTTAAGCTGTAATCTTGAGTTGTCAAGCTGTTGTTTGGTAACGCCTCCGGTTTTAAATGCATTTTCATAACGCTGGTTATCAATTACTGCATTCTGCAAATTGTTTTGAGCTTGTGCCACATCAACTTCGATCGCATCTCTTTTGATTGTAGCCAATACCTGACCTGCAGATACTTTTGATCCTTCTTTAACCAAAACACTAACGATACGTCCTCCGATCTCGGAAGCCTGATTCATTTCCTGTTTTGGAAGAAAAGTACCGTTGGCTGAATAATCTGTATTAATGTTCTCTCTTGATACCGTTACTACATTTACGTTAATTTTATCAACCTGTTTTGCAACTTCAGCAACTTCTTTCGTCTGCTTTTCTTTATTGCCGGCAATCTTGTAAGCGGCCAAACCGATTAGGACAGCTGCTACGATGATATATATTAAAGTTTTTTTCATTTCTAGTTTATTATGATGGGTTTTGTAATGTGTTGAGTTCTCCTTTAGCTTTAATCAACTTGATCTCAGCCTGTTTGTAGTCGAGCAATGCATTGGAATAATTCTGTTTTGCCTGTGTTAAAGCATTTTCAGCATCCAGAACTTCGGTAAGGGTTGCTAAACCGTACTGATAGTTGGACTGTGTATTTTTCTGCACTCGTTCTGCTAAATCAACATTATCTTTCATACTCTGGATATTGATGATGGCATTTTCCATATTGGAAATGGCATTTTTATACTCTAGACTCAAATTCAGCTGTGTGTTTTGAATATCAAGATCAAGATCCTGAATATCGATTTCAGCCTGCTGGATCTTAGCTTTGGTAGCTCCACCGGTGAAAATCGGAACATTGATGTTAAGCCCTATCGCTGAATAATCACTCCAAAGTACCCCATTATTCAATCCATTGGTAAGAGGGAATTTCTTTCCTGTTCCTGCCCATCCATAATTCGCCTGAAGGCTTACGGTAGGATAAAGATAAGCTTCAGTAGCTTTTTTATTGTATTGAAGAAGTTCTCTGTTTTTGTTCTTTACTTTGATCTCCAGGCGGTCATCCAGGTTTACATTGCTGGCAATAAGCTCCGGTCTTGGTTCGATCGTTTTTTCTTCAAGTTCAATATCCGTGTCTATGGGAACTCCCATATAAAATTTCAAAGAATTTTTTGAAAGCTCTACAGAATTGATCAGCTGCTGTCTATTTGATCCGATATTGGTAAGCTGTACATTGGTACGGTCTAAATCAATAGATTTTGCAAGTCCGTTATCTACTAAGCTTTTGATTACGTTTCTTACTTTTTCCGTATTTGAATAGCTTGCTTCTACAGTTTTAAGGTTTTCTTCCTGTACAAAAACCTGATAATATGCTGTGGCCACATTTTCAATGATCTGCTCATTGGTCAGCTGTGAATTCAAAACATAAAATTCTCTTGTAGATTTTGCAGCTTTAAGACCGGTAAAAACTCTCTGGTCAAATATAGCCTGCTGAAGACTTACGACTGCACTGGAGCTCCATGGCTGTCCCAACTGAGCGGTGATTCTTTGTCCGCCGAATTCAAGTAAAGACTGTTGAATAACCGGATTGTACGTTAATCCTGCTGTCCCGCTTATCTGTGGCAAAGCACCTGCTCTTGCCTCATCAATTTTATATTCAGCTTTTTTGATCTGTAAAGCAGCTTTTTTGGCTTCTGCTTTATTTTGAAGCGCCTGCTTGATGGCTTCCTGTAAAGAAACCTGCTGTTGGGCAGACACTGATGAAAAGCCGAAAATCATAAATGCTGCAGCTATCCCAATTTTTAGCTTTTTAGCAGTTATACGTTTTCTTTTCATAATTTTATACTTCGTTTATTTTTTTAATATAATTTTCCCGTCACAGTTTTTATTTCTAAAGGACGAATCATTTCTTAAAATACTTTAACATTTTCTTAATTCTTAAAAAGCATATTGAGAATGATCTCTTTTCTTTCGGAAATAATCTTGTCATATTCCTCATCACTGATCATCAGATTCTCCATAAATAAAGGTCTGATAGCACTTGGGAATACAAGCAGAGATACCATATTGAGAATAAACTGAACCGGAGCCATTTTATCTATGTTTCCAAGTTCCATCTCTTTTTCGATATCTTTATAGAGTGTTTCTAAAACATCTTCTTCAATTTCTCTCTGATGGCAGTTTCCTTTATTAATCTGTGAAACGATATAGGTTTCCAGATAAGGATACTGAAGACTGGTGGAAAGGCTGCCTTCTATAAACTTGCTGATCTTTACTTTAAAAGGAAGATCTGCATTCTGAATGATCTTGGATTTTTCCTGTTCTACCCGCTGAGCTTCATCGAAAATAATCTGAATGAGATTATCTCTTGAACGAAAATAATAATTGATAAGCGTTCTGTTGACTCCGGCTGCATCGGCAATTTCCTGGGTAGTAGCATCAAACTTCCCTTTCACAAAGAATAAATTCTTCGCTGTCTCTTTGATTAATTCCTGTGTTTGGTCTTTTTTCGCTTGATTTGACATTATTGTTAAACAATTTTGTACAAATGTAAAATAAATTCTATTTTTGACAAAATTGTTAAACAAAATAATTAAACAATTTTGTATGATTTACATCATATTTCTGGGATCTGGTTTTAGATTATCAGGCTTAACTCGCCGAAAGGAGAGTATTTTCGATATATTTGCCGAAAAATTAATAATCGATGAAAAAAATTTTATTTCTGTTCATGGCTTTGAATAGTATTTTGCTATTTTCACAAAACTTTTCCTGGGTAAAGCAATTCAGAAGTTATACAGATTATGAAGATTTTATTACTAAAAGCGATAAAGACGCTGATGGGAATATTTATTTGATTGGCAGAACCCTTGGATTTAGCGGTATTGATGCAGATCCAGGCCCTAACGTAAATCTAATAATACCAACAAATTACTCAAGTAACGGAACTTATGGAACTACATTCGTTATTAAGCTAGATAGTAACGGAAATTATATATGGAGTTATAAAATAAGCGATCGCCATAATGACTATGATTATGATCTCAAAGTAAAAAATGGAAAAATATATGCATTAACAAGTAAATCCGAACTACAGGGAATTTATGGTTACAGTTACGCAACTATAACCATATTGGGCACAAACGGAAATCTCATTAATGAAACCAAGCTTACCAATTCCACACCCAATTCTCTAGAGGTAGATCATAATGGAAACATATATCTAAGTACATTTACTTTTTCCAACCTCGTATTTTCACAGACCTCAAATTCTGTATTTAATGATACCAATTCCGGTCCGGCATCATATATCATTAAATTTAATCCAAATCTACAGGTTGAATGGCTGAAAAAAATTGCTGGAGGCATGGAAAATAAACTGGCCTTAAATTCTAATAATGATGTTTATTTTGCTATGAACAAGGTGTATGGTCCCGGAGGATATTTATTACGAAGATATTCTCAAAATGGCAATTTATTATGGTCCGGAGAATTGGAAGACCAGAGGTTTTCTGATATAGTAATTGATAAAAATGACAAACTGGTCATATCAGGAGAATGGCAGGCTCAATTCTTCCCGATTGATGTGGATCCATCCAGCCAGCAATATTTGCTGCCATCAAACACTTACGAAAGTCTTTATCTATTATGGTTTGACACCAACAATAATTTATTTGACGTAAAAAAGTATTTGAATACCGGTCAGAACTTCCCGTTGGTTATTTACGGAATGAATTGCGATGATAATAATGAAATTCACATTAACGGAACATTTGAAAATAACTTTGATGCAAATCCTGATTTAGGTGTTAATATGCTCACTAAAGGAAATGGCTATGTAGACGGATGCTCTATTTCTTTTGATTCCAACCGACAGTATAAAAGTTCTTTTAGAATAGGATCTACCAATATAAACTCTCCTAACTCACATTCAAAAATATACCAGACCATCAATAACGGCAATTCTTATTATTATACCGGAACTTTTAGCTGGCATTGTGATTTCGATCCATCATCCAACGAATATTTTCTGAATTCAGTCAATACCAACCAGATCAATACCGATGGCTTTTTACTCAAGATGGAGAAATGCAATAATATTCCACCGAACTCAAGTCAAAACATTTGCCTGGGCTCTACAATACAGTTAAATGCTTCTGGTGGTACTATATATAACTGGAGCGGTCCCAATGGATTCACTTCTAATTTGCAGAATCCGATAATTCCAAACTCTTCTACTGTTAATTCAGGTCTATATACCTGTCACATTTCTGGAACAACAAACGGCTGTGATGGCAGTTTCATGATTCAAATTGTTGTCGGTGACAATACTCCACCAGTTCCAAATATTGCAAGCTTACCAACTATCACCGGAGATTGTCATACGGTTATTTCAACGCTTCCTACTGCTACTGATCATTGTGCAGGACCGATAACTGCAACTACCACAGATCCTCTTTCCTATTCCCTTCCGGGAACTTATATCATCCACTGGACGTATAACGATGGTAACGGGAATATTTCCACTCAAAACCAGAATGTAATAGTAACTTCTCCTGCTCTGCCAACAACAGCAAATCAGGCTCAAATATTTTGTGCAACGAATAATCCCAAAATATCGGATCTTCAGATCACCGGACAAAATATTCAATGGTATAATGCTGCTGGAAATATTCTGACGTCAACAACAGCTCTTGTTACCGGGCAAACCTATTATGCTTCCCAAACGATCAACGGATGTGAAAGCAACAAAATACCTGTTACCGTAACAGTAAACAGTACCCCAAAACCAACCGCCAATGCTGCACAGGATTTTTGTGCTTCTGCCAATCCTACATTGGCAAATTTAGTGGTTACAGGAACTTCTTTAGTATTTTATAATGCTGCCGGAAATATTCTGCCTATAACTACGCCGCTTGTTCACGGACAAACGTATTATGTTTCACAAACGGTAAATGGATGTGAATCTGAAAAACTAAGCATTTCCGTTACACTTTCTATTAATAACGTTCCGGCTAACAATTACGCAGAAACCCTTTGCAACAGCAGTACAGGAAATACTATGGCGGTCAATCTGCATTCTTATGAAGGAAACATCATTAATAATCCAACCAGTTATATTTTCAGCTATTCGGATATTACAGGTAATGCAATTCCCAATCCTTCCAACTATGTCCTGCCTATCGGTACAACAGTTATTCATGTAAAAGTTGCAACCACAGACGGATGCTTCACTGTTGTGAGGCTGACTTTAACCATAAACCCAAAGCCAAGCATTGATCTTCCCGAAAAAATGGATTTCTGTGCAGGAAAAACATTGACTTTAGATGCCGGACCAGGATTTAAAACTTATGTATGGAATACCGGTGCAACAACGCAAACGATCACTGTTTCAACCCCCGGAACTTATACAGTAAAAGTAACCAACAATTTTGGATGCGAAAATACGGACAGCGTCCAGGTAACCTATTCTGTACTGGCACAGATTGTCTCTGTGAATGTCACGAATAATTCAGCAACGGTTATTTTATCTACCTCCGGAAATTATGAATATTCTTTAGACAATTTCATATGGCAGGATTCCAATGTGTTCAATAATCTTAACCTTGGACAGTACACGGTTTATGTAAGAACAAAATCGGGATGTATTATCGGACAAAAAGAATTCACGATCTTTAGTATTCCAAATACCATCACTCCAAATGGCGACGGACTCAATGATACCTGGAGAATTGCCGGATTGGAAAATTATCCGGGAACTGAAGTCTATTTATATGATAGAAAAGGTTTTATGATCCTGAAACAAACCATTAATAAAAAACCTTTCGAATGGGACGGAAAATACAACTCCGGACCGGTATCTACCGGAAATTACTGGTATACCATTAAAATCTCAGACGGAAGATTGTATAATGGCTGGTTATTGGTCAAAAATAGAAATTAAGATAACAAAATAGGCTGTCCGTTGAGACAGCCTATTTTTTGTATTGTTCATCGAGTACTGATGAATGAATGTTTTAAATTATACATTTTTTTATGGATTAACACTTAAATGAGTGAAGCCATGATATAAAAAAAGCTGTTTCAAAAGGATTGAAACAGCTTTTTTTGTTTTTTTTTATACTAACTTGATCTTATCGTCTAAGATATCAACAATCTTATCTTTATAAAGTCCTCCGAGTGCTTTTTTAAAGTTCTTTTTACTCATGTGAAGCTCTTCTTTGATCTGTTCAGGAGAAGATTTGTCTGAAAGATAAAGCAGTCCGTAGTTTTCATTCAGTTTATCGAGTATTTTCTGCTTGAATTCATCAATATTTTCAAATCCTTCAGGCTGCAGGGAAACATCTATTTTCCCATCTTCACGAATGGCTTTGATGTAACCGGTTTCTTCTGAAAGCGGATATAATTTTTTGAAAACATCAGAGGCATATACCAATCCGATGTATTCTTTGTTGACTACAACATTCCAGCCCAGCTCACTTTCGTTCATTAAAATCAGATCGACTTTATCTCCCTGCTTAAACGGCAGATCCTGGTATTGCGGGTTTCTTTTGAATTTCGTTGTTCCGGTAATTAGTTCCAGGTCTTCATCTACATACAGATGAACCAGGTATCTTTTACCTTCAATAATTTTAGACTTCTGCTGCTTGTAAGGAACGAAAAGGTCTTTGATAATTCCCCAGTCCATAAATGCTCCGCTTGGAAGACTCTGTACACAGCTCATTACAGCGAACTGACCAACTTCAGCCAAAGGAATTTCAGTAGTCGCTTTTAATTTATTATCATCCTGATATACGAAAACCTCGATCTCATCATCGACTTCTTTATCATCCTGAACGAAGATTTTGGGCAAAAATGCTTTTTCGCCTGAATCATCTGTTAAGATCCATCCTGAGGTATTTTTTTCTGAAATTTTTAAAGTCTGAGTTTTTCCGAGTTGCATTGAATGATAGAATTAGTCTGCAAAGGTACGGAAATATAAAATTATCGGGCTGTAAATAATCAGTTCTCTTCATTAAATTGCAACATGGTTAAATAAAAATCTACATTTGAAAAATATTAACGTCACAAAAATTATGAAATTATATTATTCCTTTCTGATTGTATTCGCAGGATCAGCAATGCAGGGACAAATTCTGGATAAAACGGTTATCAGTGCGGCGTATCGTTATACCGGGAGAAATGTATTACAGGGAGGGTTAGAATATAAAATGAATACATCCACTTCCGAATCCTTTATTGTCGGCGCATCATTATTATACTCTTCTATACATGATAAAGCTAAATTCTTACCGGAAGCCAATATGTATTATACCAATCGTAAAGGCCAGCTGCTGGGAATATCTTTAAATCCGTATTCTATAGAACCCAGAATCGGAATTTCTTTATTCAGCATCTTCTATCTCAATACCGGATATGCGTTTCCTATTCATAAGGAAAAGTATTTTAAAGGAATCACTTTGGGAATACAGCTTAATATTGCTCCTTTCAAAAACACTACATTCTATGATCAGTTCAAAATGATGTAAATGAAAAAGAGAAGCAAATACTTCTCTTTTTTTATTATTTTGGCAGCTGTGGTGCCCTCATCTTATACTGATAACTGTGCAGTGTATTCAGGAAATTTTCGATATCCGTGAGTTCGCTGTCTGTAAGATTCAGCTTTTGCAGCATCAGCGATTTTTTTGGTGCCAGCGGGCTGTCCCGGTTTCTTTTTTCATTCGGCATTCCGGCATTGTACATATTCAGGACTCCCCTGATATTGGGAAACAATCCATTATGCATATACGGAGCTGTTTTCGAAACTTCCCGTAAGGTTGGCGTCTTAAATTTGCCGACATCTTCATTTTTCTTGCTGATGTTGTACAGTCCGAGATCTTCATATTCCCTTCCGAAATAAGTCAAACCTAAATTATGAAATTTCTTGTCAGAGAAATAAGCTGTGTTGTGGCAGTTGATGCAGTTAGCTTTTGTTCTGAACAAATGCAGACCATTGATTTCAGAATCAGTCAATGCAGATTTCTCACCGCTTACAAACTTATCAAACTTGGATTTTGGGCTAATAATGGTTCTTTCAAATGTAGCAATTGCTTTTGTAATGTTTTCTTCCGTTATTTTATCCTGACCGAAAGCTTTCTGGAAATATTCTTTATATCCTTTGATTTTAGCAATTGTTTTCACGGCTAACCGGGAATGGAAGTTCATTTCCACCGGGTTTTCAATCGGTGCCTTTGCCTGCTCTTCCAAACTTGCCGCTCTTCCATCCCAAAAATATTCTTTGGCATATACGACATTAAGGATCGTCGGAGCGTTTCTGGTTCCTAACTGCCTGTCGTGGCCGTATGCGACCCTTCTTCCATCTGCCCAGGCCAATTCCGGATCATGACAGTTGGCACATGAAATCTGTCCGGATTTAGAAAGCCTTGGGTCGAAGAAAAGCATTTTCCCCAACTCCTCTTTCTCCTTTGAATAAGGATTATTCTTTGGAAATTCCGGTGCTGATAAAGATCCGATATCTTTAAAACCTTCTTTAGCATCATCAAACAAATGCGGCTTGGGCCAGAGATTCTGGTTTCCGCTTCCATAGAGGTCTCTCAGTTCCTGATTCGTATAGCCCTTTTGGGGGCTTTTAAAATCACAGAAAGAATACACCACAAACAAAACTGCCGACAGGGGCAAAATATACTTCATCATCTTTTAATAAAACAGGGATATTCCCGCATTGAAATACAGGTTCGGATTTCCGTTATACTCCGTATTCTGTTCAAACCTTTTGTTCAGCGGAAACAGTGTGGCAAAATTAGTAAATATTTTCAGGGTTGTTTTCGCACTTACTTTCTGATACAACTGAAGTCCCAGCTGCGGTCCCAATTTCGAAGTACTGTCAAACTCATGGTCATTTTTGATTACCTGATCATACAGCAACGTATTAGAAGATGCGGCAGTATATTTCAGGCTCTCACTTACAGGGAAATAAGACATAGCACCCACCTCAAGATTCACTTTCTGGGTATCTCTGTAAAAGATATCTTTATTAAACTTAATATTCAGATCTAAGCTTTTGACGTATTTATGCGTAACTCCCAACAGATCTATAGCTGAAAAATCATTATAAACCGCTTCCACAGTCGCCCCAAATTTTATCTTTTGATTGTCTTTCAAAATCATGCTATTCACGGAAGATAACTTATCTAAAGTCATTCTGTAATTCTGTCCGAATTCAGCATTGTTGTAATTATCTCCGGTGATGCTTTGAAAATTAACGTTTGACGTAAAATCCATTTTGTCTCCTTTATACCAGTAATTGGCATCGGTTTTATAAGTAACAAGACGGTATTTCATCTTTTCCAGACTTTCATCGAAATACGTATAGCCGCTCGTTCTGCCGTCTCTTTCCCCTGTATTTCCGAAGAGATCCTGCATAGATTTACTATACGTAAAATTGATGTTAAAAAAGTTTTTAGGCGTTTCAAAACTATATCCTCCCCCAAAGTTTCTGTCAACGGTTCTGTAACTGTAATCGGTATAAGAAGGGAAATAAATCTGCCTTCCGTACCCGTTTGAAAACCGCACATAATATTCAGGGTTGGAAGTTGCATTCATTGTTTCGTTTACCGACAGAATATCATAGGTTTCTGTTTTTCTTCCTAATCCGCCAAAAACCGACAACTGATGTTTTCCTAAACGATATCCCGCGAATATTTTACCGGAATAATCTGCTGTTTTAATTTCGGGTCTGGGATCAGACTTTCTGTAAGAACTCAGGTTTTTGTAATCTACCAGTGCTCCAAGTTCCAAGCCTTTCCATATCTGGTAAGACAATCCTCCTTTCAGGTGGTAGGTTTGGGTTTCCCAGTTAGCTTTTTTGGGAACAAACAGATAGTTTGGATTCAGTACAAACTGGTCTTCTGTGCGATCGGTAGTCAAATTATAACCTAAATTCTTCTCCGTTAAAAACTGATAATCAAAGCTTCCCAAAAGCCTCAATTTTTCTGAAATATTATAAATACCCTGAGTTTTAAACCCAAACTGGCTGGAACTCTCTGCGGTTTGCACTCTTTTCATATTCAGTTCTTTTACCGTAGCACTAAGTTCTGTTTCTGTAAAGTCTGAAAACTTCTGCTTTGAGAACTGAATGGGGTTATCCCAAACGCTCTCCAGCTGATTATAGTAAAATTGATTTCTGGGGATAAAAATGCTGTCATTCAGCTGTGCCGAAGCCCAACCGAATGACAGAAAAGATGCGATATAAAAAGTCTTGAATTTCATTAATTAATTATTGTTGGAATCCTCTTGGATTAGCCGTTTGTTTTACAAAATCATTCGCCGAATTATTGGTGTCTTCCAACACTTTTCTCTTAGAACCATTAGGAAGCGTGATCTCTTCTTTTGTTTTTCGGATCACAGCCTGAGAATTAAATGAAGCATCACAAGCTACAGATGAAGCGTCTATAGAAGCATTCAGCATTTTAGGTCTTTGAGAATTCGGATTGTAATGTTGTAGTTCTACTCCGTCGATAATAGTACTGTTCGGGATCTGTACGTAGAATTTGGTACTTGAAGTAATCGCCGCAAAAGAAGGATCTGCATAATTCGGAAGTAGGCTAAATTTATCCGTTCTGAAAATCACAAAACTGTCTCTTCCCAGCGTATCAAAAATAAGGTCATTATTTCCGTTAGAATATCCCGGTCTTCCCCAGTAGGCAATTTCCATATCTTTCACTGCCGGATTCTGGATATCAAATTTATATACAGGTTCACCAACCGATAGGTTGAAATTCCCCAGATAGACTTCAAAATCAGAAGTACTTAAGTCAACCGTTAAACCAGGATTTTGAACCGTAATCGGGCTTCCGGTATTGTCTACCAAAGGCGCTTTATGATTGATTCCTGTCTGTGCAATCACCATACTCTCTCCCGGGAAAATAGGATATTGAGATCCGTTTCCAGGAATCCTGATTACATAATCTGCGTAGACATAATCTGTATTGGCGGCACTTCCTAATGTCATTCCTATAGATTTACTCCAGTCATACTGGCCGTTGGCCTGTGAATAGCTATTATTAGTTGCTGTATTTACTTTACCGTACAGCTGAGCAATGTATAATCCATCAGCATAGATAACTTCATTGGAATTATTATAAAGTTCTATAAACTGATCCCTGAATCCTGCACCCTGTATGGCATTAGAACCTGAATAAGAAATCTGTTTGATCAGTAAATCACCAATTCTTGCCCCTTTCAGTTCAATGAAAGTAGTCTGTACGTTGACATTAATAGTAGCATTTTCCTGGATTCCATTAAAACTGATTTCAGAAACAGGAGCGCTGTATCCAAATGTTGTATTGAATTCGCTGGCCAGCATTTTTTTAGCCACCGTCACTTTATACGTTCCCGGAATTACACTTTCAAAATTAGCAAAACCATTGGCATCACTGGTCTGGGTATACGTATCTCCGGAATTATTATTGGTTAAAACTACCGTCGCATTTTTAGCATGCAAAGAACCGTAGTTCGAATCATATTTTACTTCTACTCTGAAGCTTGTCGGTTGAAGATTGGCACCGTTTCCTCCAAAATCATCATCCCTGCAGGAAATCAGCAATAACATGATGGTTAAAAAGCTCAATAGCTGTTTCATAGTCTTTATTTTATAAGTAATTTTTAAAATTGATATTCTATTTTAGCACCGAATGAAAGGTTTAATAAATCCGTTTTCAAAGATTCAACAGGTCTTCCGCTGGTGTAGGTAATCTGTGTCTGTTTAAGATCCAGGAAATTGTTGGCATAGAAAGAAAATCTAAATCCGTTCTGGAAATCTTTAGAAATCTTAAGGTTAAAGTTATGAAAGACCTTTCCCAGCTTCTGATTGATTTCGTCCATATTGGTAGTTTTAATATTGGCGAATTTCGTCGGATCATTGATCTCGTCCTGCGTCAGCATCACTTTTTCCAGGTCTTTATTGATGTAAGCATACAATATTCTTGGATTATACTGCAGTTTATCATCAATAATAAAGTGCTGGGTTCTTAATGTGATCACTAAGCCAGCTTTAGGTAAGTGAAAATTTAAAGCGGCCCCGATATTAAACTGTTTGTATTTAGTTTCATAAGGTTTGTAGACACCATAGATCGCTTCCTGAGTAATCGTTGTAGAAATAAAATAACGATCCGTATTCGAATTATTCCTTGTATCTACATAGCCTCCGGTGATATCTAAACTCACGTTCTTCACTGGAAGTTTGTTAAGTCCTACCATCAGCTCAAGCCCTTTATCTTTGGATTTTAAATTATTAACAATCCTGTTTTGAAGGTAATAATAGTCTTTATATCCTATTATATCATACGTAGGAGTATTGGTGCCGTTGTAATTGATCTGAAGCTGTGCTGCACCTCTTTTACCAGCAAAATATTCATTCGTAAAACCATCATATAAATTATTATAATAGGCTGTTAATCCTATATTCCCAAAAGGAAATTTATAATCCAGCCCTATTTCCGAGCGTATACTTTTGGAGGGTTTTAAATTTTTATTATCGGCATAATCTACGAAAGTCTGCATAATCCCAAGATTATAATAACCTGGTAAACGGACATCTGCCAAAACATCATCATAATATCTTCGTCCTGTATAAATCATATTGATTCCCGGAGCCTTTGAGGAGATACCGAAACCTCCTCTGATCTTGAAATTCTTGTAAATTAAGTAGGAATTAATTCTGGGTTGCAGAACAGAAGCTCCAAACTGATTGTCAAATCGTAGTCCCGCATTCATATTGAAGATATAGCTTCCAAACTTTTTGTACATATTATCTTCGGCATATAGAGAATACTGATATTCTGCTCTCACATTTTCTCCAAAATTATAAGGTCTGAAGGCCTGGCCTCCACCAGAAAACTGAGTTAAGATCGTTTCCGGGCTTCCCAATCTTCCTCTTCCTTTATTGTCGCTGCTTCTCACCGAAGTTCCGATCAGAACATTATGAATCCAATTGGTTTTGGTTTTTATATTTTTCTTCAGATCTGCAGAAAAGAACATCGAAATAGGTTTTCCTTCCACTTCCTGAACCTGCGTATAGTTGGGCGGAGAGTAGGTCGCAGTGTACACGCCTTCGCTGATACTTGTCCCTACAAGCTTTCCTCCATTATTTAAAATCTGGGATTTAAAAGAATTCTGGGAAGCTTGTGAATAGTTCGCACTGATATTTAAATTATCAAAAAAAGCATCTTTAAACCTCCAGTTGAATCGGTTGGAGATACGAATATCCTGTTTCTTATTTTTGACAATCAGTTTACTTTCATCCTCTTCCTCGAAATTGGCGTTATCGAAATTATTTCCATAATCTACAGACAATGAATTGCTGATTCTTTTATTTTTGCTGTACACCGTCCACATCAAATTTGTGGCTATCCTTTGGTAATTGTTGAACTTGGTTCTGGGCTCAGAATTTGAGCTCAGATAATTCACATTTACGTTTATGAAACCTAATCTCTCATTGATCTGAAACCCTTTGTTGATATTATATTCCTGTGTACCATCTCTTAAAGAAAGATAAGCTCTGTACGGAGTTCTTCCACTTTTTTGTTGAATCGTTACCAAACCGGAAGTCAGATCACCATATTTTGCGGAAGGAATTCCCTGTACCACTTCTACACTTTCAATGTTATCAACCGGGATTTCCCTTAAATCAACACCATAATTCGTATTGGAAAAATAGCCGCTGCCAACTCCAAAACCAATGGTATTAGGAGAGAACACAGCACCCTCATGTTCCAGACTTCTGGATATGGGAGAATAGTTTCCTGTGTAGCTCTGCATATTCTCGTTATTGGAAATCGGGATACCGTCTACCACAATGGCAGTACCGAAAGATTTATTTCCAAACCCTTCATCCGTTACGCTTGTAGGAAGAATTGAACGGAATACGATAGGTTTAAATTCGTTAAGGTTAAGATTTTGCAGCTTTTGTCCCGGAATTTGTTCCAATACTTCGTTCAGTGAAAATGCCTGGATGTTCTTCAGGGCCTCTTCCTTGATCTCGATTTCAGAATAATTCTTCTTTTTAGCGGAAAGAGACACTTCATCGATACGGATGGAAGCCACCTTCATCTCAACCGTAATCCGGTTAGCCGGAACGGTGATATAGCTTTTCTTTTCTTCCAACAGCCCCGATCTTGAGAAAACTAAGGTTTCACTGGTATTATAATTAATCTGAAATACACCTGAATTATCGGTTACCGTCCAGATACCGGTATTCTCAATACCGACCTTGACTCCCGAAATAGGCTTCTTGTTGTCTGCTGCCACCACAACCCCGGTCAAAGTCTGACCACTGACGGAAAGGATAACAAACTGAAAAGCAAGAAGTAAAACTCTCTTCTTCAATTTTAACAATTTTTGGCAAAATTATTTATAATTTTTCTAAATAAAAATAAGAAATGAAAATTTTTTTGTGATATATCTCATAGAGAAACAGATTTCACTGTAAAATGAACTAATATTTTCGTTATATATATGTAAAATTTTCAACACAAATCGAAAAATATTGTGTTTTTATCAAAATATATGCTGCCGATGTTTTTTAACATTTCAATAAAAATATTATAATAAATAACCCCAACTCTAATGAATTGGGGTGTATGATAGTTTAAATAATCCTTTTTTCTTGTTAAAGTTTACGATTGAGTTATAAACTCCATGAGTTCACGCTTGCTGCCATCGAAATCAAAAGCGTCATACACCAGAAAGTATTTGTTTTTATCTGCACATTGACGGTATAATAGTTTGGCCATCATCAGTCTGTTTTTATCAAAACTCAAAGATTTCACCAGGTCTCTTATCTGTTGGGATGTAAATGAAGTAGTGTTGGTTTGCTGTCTGATCATCATAATTTTTCCGTCATCAAACTTTTCATTTTTCTGCAACATCTGGAAAAACTGCATGAAGGTGGTATTATCCATTACATTTCCGGATGGATATCCATTTCCCGGCTGATTGCCGTACGGATTATTCCAGATATCATTCCAGTCATTAAAACCATAGGACTGATTTTGCACAGGATAAGAATCTAACAGGTATAATCCTTTATCAGTAAAGAAATCCAATACCATTCTGTTATTGTTTCTGAGTCTAAGGGTAGTTTTATAAATCAGATATCCGTTATCATAAACTGAAATCGGAATTTTACCTGCCTGCAAATCAAAAAACCGGTATTTCCCGGAGGCATTTGAAATAGCCTGATCATCAACCTCAACGGTAAAAAATCCCTGTTCCGGAATTCTTACAAAAACTTCTGCATATCCGTAATTCTGATTCCACTGATAATTTGGATTTTTCTTCGTGTTGCTTTGAGGATTACCTTTATCAGATCTGGAAAAATCAGAATTATTGTTTCTTCTCTCTGTATTTCCGGAAGTTTGCTTTTCGATGGTGGAAACTTCATTTTTCAAAAGTTCACCTGCTTTTCCTGCTTCCTGGGCAAATGAATTTATTCCTGCCAAAAGCAGTAAACTCATAAAAATATTCTTCATGGTTACATTTATTACGTCAATCTCCATTTCTATGCCAAAAAAAAAGAGAAACCAGCAATTGGTTTCTCTTTATCTATATTTCTTGAATTTTTAGTATTCAATACTGATTACATATGGATCGATCTCTTACCTGTCGCATCCAATGCAGCTTCTTTAATAGCTTCTGCATACGTTGGGTGAGCATGAGAACTTCTTGCAATATCTTCAGCACTTGCACGGAATTCCATCGCGATAACGCCTTCTGCGATTAAATCGGCAGCTCTTGCTCCAATGATGTGCATTCCTAATACCTCATCTGTTTTTTCATCCGCAATGATCTTAACCAAACCGTCAACATCCCCGCTTGCACGGCTTCTTCCTAATGCTCTCATCGGGAAAGAACCTACTTTGTAAGTTACTCCTTCTTCTTTCAACTGCTCTTCGGTTTTACCTACTCCAGCAACTTCAGGCCAGGTATAAACAACTCCAGGAATTAAGTTATAGTTGATATGTGGTTTCTGACCAGCCAATTGTTCTGCTACCAATACTCCTTCTTCTTCAGCTTTGTGAGCAAGCATTGCGCCTTTAATCACGTCACCGATAGCATAAATGTTAGCAACATTAGTCTGTAAGTGGTCATTTGTTTTCACTCTTCCTCTTTCATCCAGTTCAACGCCTGCTTTTTCAAGACCAAGACCGTCTGTGTAAGGTTTTCTTCCTACAGAAACTAAACAGTAATCTCCTTCTACAACTACTTCTTCTCCTTTTTTATCTTTAGCAGTAACTTTTACAGAATCTCCTTTTCTTTCAACCGCAGAAACCGCCGTAGAAAGCATGAACTTCATTCCCTGCTTTTTCAGTACTTTCGTCAATTCTTTGCTTAATGCACCGTCCATTCCAGGAATGATCTTGTCCATAAACTCAACAACCGTTACCTGAGCCCCTAATCTTAAATAAACAGAACCTAATTCAAGACCTATAACACCACCTCCGATAACTACTAAATGTTTAGGGATTTCTTTAAGGTTTAATGCTTCGGTAGAAGTGATCACTCTTTCTTTATCTAAAGTGATAAATGGAAGTGAAGACGGCTTGGAACCTGTTGCAATGATCGTATATTTTGATTCGATGGTTTCAGAAGAACCATCTTTTTTCGTTACTTTGATCTGAGTTGCAGATTCGAAACTTCCAACTCCTTCAAAAACAGTAATCTTGTTTTTGTCCATCAGAAAGTTAATCCCTTTGGTTGTCTGATCTACCACTTCGTTTTTACGCTCCACCATTCTTGCAATATCTGCCTGCGGCTCATTGATAATGATTCCGTGACCTGCAAAATTGTGTTTTGCATTTTCGAAGTGCTCAGAGCTGTCCAGAAGTGCTTTTGAAGGAATACATCCTACATTAAGACAAGTTCCCCCCAACGTTGGATATTTTTCAATAATTGCTGTTTTGAAGCCTAATTGCGCAGCACGAATTGCAGCAACATAACCACCAGGACCAGAACCTATTACGGTAACATCGAATTGACTCATGTTATTTTATGAATTTGTTTATTATTATCTTACTTAATTCTTACAAATTTACATATAAATTAGCAAGAACCAAAGTGAGTTTTATCAATTTTTACCATCGAAAGTTTTAATGTAATCCAATATTTTATGAATCTACATTCACTTTCCCCTGACCGAATTCAACAGTATTTCCAAAAAAGGAACCGCCATACAGATACCACTCAAGGCTTTCCAGATAAGCTACTGCATTTTCAGGAGTAATTCCTGAAAGATCTTTTTTGGCAACAATCCCTTTGTACCATCTTCCTGAATAGGAATAATGTTCAAATTCCACAAGATAATGAACCCATATTCTCTGGCAAAGTTTGCACTGCTGAATACTTACCTCTCCATATCTTCCGTTGGTATGGTCTATTCCTACTTCGGAGCTTCTATAATCATTGTGATTCATAGGTGGTTTTTCGCAGATACATCCTAATTTCGGGATCTTTTTCATGTATTGAAGATTGATTTTTTAATAAAATTAATGGACTTCAAAGATAATGAAATATAAGAATCTGTGTCTATTTCCGAATCAAAATAGGTTTATAATTTTTGAAACTCGGATGCTCTCGCAGATTCAACGGATTACATTAATTATTAAAAACATGAGTATCATTAATTGGTAAAAGCAACGAAAAGAAGAAATAAAAAACAGTTATTTTATTTGTTCATCAAATCCAGCAATACTTTCTCGTATTTGTCTAAAATAATATCTTTTGCAAATCTTGATCTTATCGAGTTTTTAATAGCGTCTTTATCATAGCTCTGATGCAGAATTCTCATGATATGCTGAGAAAAATCTTCATGATTTTCAATGTCGGATACTTCACCGTTGACACGGGACTGGATGATTTCATTGATTCCTCCCGGACAGTTATTGGCCAGTGAATAGGTCCCGCAGGCTCCTGCTTCCAACAGGACATTCGGAAAACCTTCATATCTTGAGGAAAGAATAAAGAGGTCTGCATATTTCAGAAACTCATAGGGATTATCCTGTCTGCCGTGAAAAAATACATTTTTAAGTCCCAAAAATTCTTTCATCTGGTGCAGAATCTCCCGGTCCTGGCCATCGCCCAGGATATGCAGTAATATATTTTCATTTTTAAGCCTTGAAAACACCTTCAGCAGGTTATCAAAACCTTTTCTGGAGGATAAGTTCCCGATGGCCACTACATTTTTGTAGTTATATTTAAAACTCTCAGGCTTTTTGGAAGTTAATAATTTGTGATCAATAAACTCAAAGTCTACCGGATTGTTTATTTTAATAATCTTATCCGATTTGATGTTAAAATTCTTGGTAAGATCTTTCAACATGTCATCACTCTGTGCAATGATTCTCTGATAGTTATTATAAAAATTATAGAAGAATTTTATTTCCTTTCTGGTTACATGCTGCGTAACAACATTGGTTTCCCGGGCAATGAATTTTGTCCTTGGAAAAAGTTTGATAAATAATGATAAATAGGCATTTACTTCTCCGTATCCTGAAAACACAATATCCGGTTTTCTGCGGTAGATCTCGGATAATATCGGCTTCAGAGAATGTCTGATCCTTTCTGTATTAATATCAATAATCTCCACATCTTTTTTAAGAAGGCTAAGATAGCCGCCGCGTTTGCGAAGAAGCAAAATCTTAGGTTCAAACCGATCCCGGGAAAGATGGTTCGCAATGGTAGTAATAATTCTTTCTGCACCTCCGGTTTCTAAATCCGGCAGAATAAACATAACAGAAATCTTTTTCATCTTAGGAAAAAACCTTACCCACAATCAGGTAAGGTTAATATTTTTTTAATTAGCAACATCACTAATGAATTTAATTCTCAACATTCTCACTTCTTCATCAGAAAGTTCATCTCCAAATTCATCAAGCAGGATTTTCATACTATCGCTTTCAGAGTCGTTCATAAACTCCATGAAACCGTCTACGATATCTTCATCGAAATTATCTTCAATATAATAATCGATATTCAGTTTGGTCCCCTGATATACAATCCGTTCCATTTCTTTCAACAAATCATTCATGGAAAGATTTTTAGCTCTTGCTATATCTTCAAGATCAATTTTTTTATCCGTACTCTGAATGATGAATACTTTATGGCTGGATTTATTAGCCACCTGTTTCAGCACCATATCCTGGGTACGTTCGATATTGTTGTCTTCTACATAGGTTTTAATGAAGTCTGCGAATTCTTTACCATATTTTTTCGCTTTACCTTCACCTACCCCATAGATTTTTGCAATTTCTTCCACTGTAATCGGATACTGAACCGTCATGTCCTCCAAACTGGGATCCATAAATACCGTATAAGGTGGAATTCCGTATTTCTTGGCTACTTTTTTTCTCAAATCTTTTAACATACCAAATAAATTTTGATCTAAACCGCCACTCGCCTGCATCTGAATCTGATCACTGTCAGCCTTAGTCTGGCTTAAATCAAATTCCCTGTCTTCAGCAATTAAAAAGGTTGGAGCTTTTTTATCTTGTAAAGCCTGTTGTCCTTTTTCAGAAATTTTTAAGACGCCATAAGTTTCAATATCCTTCACCAGGAAATTCTGAACGGTAGCCTGTCTTAAAATTGTTTTCCAATAATTGTCTTTTTCGTGTTTTCCAAAGCCAAAATAAGATTCTTTTTCCATCTTATAGGATTTGGTTACTGCATTTTCTTTCCCTACAATCACAGAAATTAAATCTTTAGATTTGAATTTCTCACCTGTATCTCTGATTAGTTCCAATACCTTTTTAAGATCTTTAGAAGCATCTTTTAGGGTAGGAGGATTGGATGCATTATCACACATATTGGCCCCATCTCCGGTTACCGGATCAAAATTTTCACCAAAATAATACAAGATATACTGTCTTCTGCTCATGCAGGTTTCAGCATAGCCCACAACTTCATTCAGAAGCTGCAGACCGATCTCTCTTTCAGAAACAGGTTTTTGTGCCAGAAATTTTTCCAGCTTTTCTATATCTTTTGGATCATAGAATGCCAGACAATGGCCTTCACCGCCATCTCTCCCCGCTCTTCCCGTCTCCTGGTAATAACTTTCCAGTGATTTTGGAAAATCGTAGTGGATTACAAATCTCACATCCGGTTTGTCAATTCCCATCCCGAATGCAATTGTCGCTACGATCACGTCAGCTTCTTCCATCAGGAATTTATCCTGATTCGCTACTCTTACTTTTTGATCAAGTCCGGCATGATAAGGAAGTGCATTCACTCCATTTACCTGCAGAAGCTGGGCAAATTCCTCAACTTTCCTGCGGCTCAGACAGTAAACAATTCCTGATTTTCCTTTATGCTGATTGATAAACCTAACGATTTCCTTATCTACATTCACTTTCGGGCGTACTTCATAGTACAGATTCGGACGGTTGAAGCTCTCTTTAAACACCAATGCATTCGCCATTCCCAATGTTTTCTGGATATCATCCTGAACTTTAGGCGTAGCGGTAGCCGTTAGTGCTATAACCGGAACATCAGCTATTTTGTCTATAATAAATTTCAAATTCCTGTACTCAGGTCTGAAATCATGTCCCCATTCTGAAATACAGTGTGCCTCATCGATAGCAAAGAAAGAAATTTTAACATCTTTCAGGAAATCCAGATAATCTTCTTTAATTAAAGATTCCGGAGCTACATATAAGAGTTTGGTCTTCCCGCTTTTAATGTCGTCGAAGACCTGCTTGGTCTGCGTTTTATTTAATGAAGAGTTTAAAACATGGGCTACCCCATCTTCGGACGAAAGCCCGTTTACCGCATCTACCTGATTCTTCATTAACGCTATTAAGGGCGAAACTACTATTGCCGTACCTTCTGATATAAGAGCCGGAAGCTGGTAACATAATGACTTACCTCCTCCCGTCGGCATCAGAACAAAAATATCCTTCCCTTCTAACAGGTTTTCTATGATTAGTTCTTGCTGGCCTTTAAAAGTAGAAAACCCGAAATACTTTTTCAATTCGCCTGATAAATTGGCTTTTTTTGCGCTCATCTAATTTTCTATTGCTAAATTTGCATCTATCCCAAAGTTATAAAAAATTCACTTAAAATAAAAGCGAACGAATTTATAAAAAATAAAATTTATATTAAATATTCTTTTTTAAATATAACGTTTTTTAGTGGATTTTTTGTATAACTCATAAAATAAAATTTGTAGACCCCATCAAAATAAAAATGGAAAGAGCCCATATTATTTCAATAGCCAAAAGTACGTTGGAAATAGAGATTTCTGAACTTGAAAAATTAAAAAACAGAATTGATGACGATTTTGCAAAAGCAGTAGAGATCATCCATTCCGCCGAAGGGAAATTAATCGTTGTAGGAATTGGTAAATCTGCCCATGTCGGAAATAAAATTGTTGCCACTTTAAATTCTACCGGTACGCCTTCACAGTTTCTTCATGCTTCGGAAGCTATTCATGGTGATTTGGGGGTTATCCAGAAACAGGATGTTGTTCTTTGTATTTCCCACTCCGGAAATTCTCCTGAAATTGCAACGCTTGTTCCTTATTTAAAGAGCTATTCTTCCGCATTAATCGGAATGACAGGAAATAAGAGCAGTAAGCTTGCCGAATTCTCGGAAGTCATTTTGAATACGCATGTAGATATGGAAGCCTGCCCCAACAAACTGGCACCTACCAGCTCCACTACTCTGCAAATGGTTTTAGGAGATGCTCTGGCGATTGCTTTAATGGAATTGAATGATTTTAAAGCCAATGATTTTGCGAAATTCCATCCGGGGGGAAGTTTGGGTAAAAATTTAATCTCAAAAGTAGATCAGTTCGTTTCTCCGCAAAAACCTCAGGTGACTGAAGATGCACCGGTTAGAGATGTGATCATTTCAATCAGTGCTTCAAGCCATGGAATTACAGTGGTAACCGATCAGGAAAAAATTATTGGAGTCATTACTGACGGCGATTTACGAAGAATGCTGATGAATGGCAGTGATATTACCACAATATCGGCTAAAGATATTATGTCTGCCAATCCGAAGACCGTAGAAAAAGATATGCTGGCAAAAGAAGCCATGAAGATTTTAAAAGAGAATAACATCGGGCAGCTTATCGTTACAGAAAACGGAAAATACTTTGGAATCATTGATCTTCACAAGCTCCTTGATGAAGGAATAAACTAGGCAGGAAGCCGGAAAATGAAAGTTGAAATTCAAACATCTTCATCATAAGACCAGAAGAAAAGTTTTTAATTTTTAAACTTCCATCTTCTCTTATGAAACTTCCCACTTTACTCAAACATTTTTCATAAATTTGAAATCTTAAAAAATTATTCTGTGAGTGAAGGTAAAGAAATGTCCTTTCTTGGACATATTGGAGAATTAAGAGGCCATCTTGTCCGCTCAATGATCGCAATCATAATTGCTGCTTTTATTGTTGGTTTTAATATTAACTGGATCATGGACCATATTTTTTTCGGTCCTACGAGAAATGATTTTCCAACTTTTGAGATTGTGAATCATTTTTCCAGAATGATTTTGGGAGAAGACAGCATTCATCTCCCTAAGGAATTCCCTGTACGTGTGCAAAGACTTTACCAGCAGTTTAATGTCATGATGGCGGTTTCCATTTTTGGGGGAATCGTAGCCGCATTTCCTTATATAGTCTGGGAATTATGGCGTTTTATCGGTCCGGCTTTGCATCCCAGAGAAAGAAAAAATTCAATTTTCATCATCAATTCCGTATGGATTCTGTTTATGACAGGTGTTTTATGCGGTTATTTTTTAATCCTTCCTTTCGCCGTGAATTTTGGGGTTATTTTTAAGATTTCTGACATTATTATCCCTTTATATGATTTAAGTGATTACACGACGTTATTTCTACAGGTAGTATTGGGAATGGGTATTGTTTTTCTTTTTCCGATTCTTATTTATTTCCTTACCAGTATCGGGATTCTGAATCCTAAATTCATGAGGACGTACCGCAGACATGCCATTGTTCTTATTATGGTGGTGGCAGCAATTATTACTCCTGCAGATGTTTTAAGTATGATTATGGCTGCACTGCCGCTGCTACTGTTATATGAATTCAGTATCATTATGTGTGCTTATACGTACAAAAAGGTTCAGAAAAGAGAAGGAAATCTTCCGGCAGTACAGGAATAAACCATTATTATACAGGTAAATTCCAAGAGAAAATTACCTTTTATCATAACATTTTTAAAGGCTCCTATATTTTAAGATTTTATAAAATATGGGAGCCTTTAGCATATCTTACCATCAGTATTTTCAAACGATTCCCTTTCATGGAATTACCGTAAACTTATTTATTTTTTACGTCAATTGGCATTAAATTTTCTACTTTTGGGTAGATTAATTTAATTTATAAATGAAAAAGCTGTCATACACTCTTTTATTTGCATCAGGACTTGTTTTCGGACAAGTCTTAGAGCAGCCCAAAAACTTCACCAAACAAGATACTTTAAAGGGTTCTAACACGTCATTCCGAAACTTTTGGGATGTAAAAAAATATGAACTTTCTGTAGAGCCTGATTTTGATTCAAAAAGTATTAAGGGAAGTAACAGGATCAGCTTTGAAATTATAAAAGATGTTACCAATCCGGTATTCCAGATTGATCTGAAGCAGCCTATGAAAGCAGATAAAGTAGAAGCCAGCTTTGCGATTGCCTCCTACAAACAGGACGGGGATTTCATTTTCATCACCACCAAGAAAAAATTTAAGAAAGGAGAAAAATTCACTATCGACGTAACGTATTCCGGGAACCCAAGAATCGCTGAAAATGCTCCGTGGGACGATGGCTGGGTCTTTACCAAAGATCATAACGGAAATCCGTGGATCAGCGCTGCAGATGAAGCAGGCGGTGCATCTGTCTGGCTTCCTACAAAAGATATCTGGAGTGATGAACCTGACAATGGCGTCGTAATGAAAATTATTACTCCACAGGATCTTGTAGGGGTTGGAAACGGAAGATTAATCAATAAAAAAACGGAAGGCGGGAAAAATATTTTTACCTGGGAGGTTAAAAACCCGATAAACCTTTATTCTATTATCCCGAATATCGGTAAATATGTGAATTTCAAAGATACTTTTAACGGAGAAAAAGGAAAACTGGACTTAGATTACTGGGTACTGGATTATAATTTGGATAAAGCCAAAAAGCAATTCGAACAGGTGAAACCGATGCTTTCGGCCTTTGAATATTGGTTTGGACCTTATCCTTTTTATGAAGATTCTTATAAGATTGTAGAATCTCCTTATCTGGGAATGGAGCACCAAAGCAGTATAGCTTACGGAAATGGATATCAGAACGGCTACCGCGGAAGAGATCTTTCCGGAACGGGAGTCGGACTGAACTGGGATTATATTATTGTCCACGAAAGCGGGCATGAATGGTTCGCGAACAATATTACGGCCAAAGATCAGGCTGACATGTGGATCCATGAGAGTTTTACGATGTATTCTGAAGTGCTTTTCACGGAAAAATATATGGATAAGAAGTCTTCGGAAATGTATGCAGTAGGACTTCGTAAAAAAATTGATAATGATATTCCTATCATCGGAAAATATGGTGTAAAAAATGAAGGCAGCGGTGATATGTATCCGAAAGGAGCCAGCATGATTCACACAATCAGACAGGTGATTAACAATGATGAAAAATTCAGACAGATCTTAAGGGGGCTCAGCAAAGAATTCTACCACCAGACAGTAACCACAGAACAGATTGAAAATTATATTTCATCCAAATCAGGAATTGATTTCTCGAGTGTATTTAACCAATATCTGAGAACCATCAAAATTCCGACTTTGGAATATTCTCAAAACGGAAATATTTTAAAATTCCGTTATACGAATGTGGTTGAGAATTTTAAACTTCCTATCAGAATTGATGGTGAACAAACCATTAATCCTACGGAAAGCTGGCAGACCGTATCCCTGAAAAAAGGAACACCAATTCAGTTTAATCCCAATTATTACATCAATTATACTTCTGTACAATGATCATACAAGGAGAATAATTCCATATGCAAGGCTAATTTTTTAGCTTTTATTAAAAATTAAGAAAAGTTTAATACTGTAATTCGTAACGAATTGAAATTTAAAACAACTACTTAACTATAATTCAGACTCAATGAAAAAAATTGCACTTAGCTTAGGTATGGCCGCCTCTTTTCTGGCCACTGCCCAATCTGTTAAAACCAATATCGATCTGGTGAATGTAAAGGACGATAAAGTGGCTGTTACCATGGAATTTCCGAAAATGAAATCCGGTGACGTTAAGTTTCATTTTCCTAAAACGGTTCCCGGTACGTATTCTCTGGATGATTACGGAAGGTTTATAGAAGGCATCAAATTTTTTGATAATAAAGGAAGAGAACTGGCTTTTACGAAAGTGAATGACAATACGTATTCACTTAAAAATGCCCAGAACTTAAGTAAAATCACGTATCTGGTTAATGACAGTTTCGATGATGAGATGGATACTTCAAAGCATAAAGCGGTATTCTCCCCTTCCGGAACTGATATTGAGCAGGGTAAAGTATATCTGATCAATACCCATGGTTTTATCGGATATATCGATAATATGCAGGATGTCCCTTATCAGCTGGTGATTCAAAAACCTACCGATTTCTATGGAACCACTGCTTTGGTTGATCAGGACAAATCTGAATCTACCGATACGTATACTTTAGCCAATTACGCTAAGGTAACGGATTCTCCTCTGATGTATACCAAACCGGATTATATTACCTTTAATGCAGGCGGAATGGACCTTGTACTAGGCGTGTATTCTCCGACAGGGAAATATAAAGCGGCAGATTTTAAGGATAACTTAGAGAAAATGGTGGTTGCCCAAAAGAAATTCCTGGGTGATATGAATACCAATAAGAAATATGCAATCATGCTTTATCTAGCAGGAACAGACGGACCGCAGATCAAAGGATTCGGAGCTTTGGAGCATCATGAATCTACCAGTGTGGTTCTTCCTGAAATGATGCCGAAAGATGCCATCGATAAAACGATTACGGATGTGGTGTCCCATGAGTTTTTCCATACGGTAAATCCTTTGAAAACGCATTCTGAAGAGATCCATTATTTTGATTATGCAGATCCTAAAATGTCGCAGCACCTTTGGATGTATGAAGGCGGAACGGAATATTTTGCGAATTTATTCCAGATTCAGGAAGGTCTGATCAATAAGGATGAATTTTTACAGAGAATCGGTGAAAAAATTACCAATTCTAAAAATTACGATGATACGATGCCGTTTACGGTGATGAGTAAAAATGTATTGCAGGAGCCTTATAAAGATCAGTACAGAAATGTGTATGAAAAAGGAACCCTCCTTGCCATGTGTCTGGATATTGAACTCAGAAAACTCTCCAACGGAGAAATGGGCTACCGCGATATGATCCGAAAACTGTCTCAGAGATTTGGAGAAAACAAGCCTTTTAAAGATGATAAGCTTATTGATGAACTGGTAACGGTAACCGGATATCCTCAAATCAAGGATTTCTATACCAAATATATTGCAGGAAGCCAGCCGACTCCATATGCCGAATACCTGAATATGGTAGGGGTAGAAGTGAAGAAGCAGGAAGTTCCGCCTCTTTTCTGGTTTATCAAGGATCCGAATCAGACAGGATATAACGAAAAGAACAAAACTTTTATCTTTGATGAAAACTCAGCGTTATCATCATTTTCAAAAAGTATAGGATTTAAAATTACAGATGAAATTCTGGCATTAGATGGTAAAACCGTCGATATCAAAAATGTACAGGATTTTATCAGTTATTCTAAAACGATTAAAGACGGTCAGAACGTTACGGTAACTATTCTGAGAAAGAATGGTGATAAGACCGAAAAATTATCCCTGAAAGGAAAAGCAATCCTGGATAAACTGACTATAGAAAACCTACAGTTTAAAGCAAATCCTAGCCCGGCAGAACAAAAACTGCAAGATCAATGGTTAACTGGAAAGAAATAATAAAAGCGGGAAAAAATTCCCGCTTTTTGTTTTTTTATTTTTAATGATAAATCTCCTTTTTTCCTTATACTTTTCTGATCGTAATTCTAAACGTAGTTCCCTTTCCTACTTCGGTATGAGAGATTTTAATATCTCCGTTATGGTATTCGTGAATGACCCTTCTTGCTAATGAAAGGCCAAGCCCCCAACCTCGTTTTTTGGTAGAATAACCAGGCTTAAAAGCATTTCTGACCTGTTGCTTGGTCATTCCGCTTCCGGTATCTTTCACTTCAATCAAAATGTTTTTATTTCTCTCAAAAACTGACATTTGAAGTGATCCTTCTCCCCTCATGGCATCTACCGCATTCTTAACCAGATTTTCAATCACCCAGCTCATAAGAATTTTATTATGAGGGACCAAAAGTGTATAATTGGGAAGCTGCAACGTGAAATTGATTTTCTTCGAGATACGCGTTTTCAAATAACTGTAATTCTCCTGAATGGTCTGGTTAAAATTCATGTCATTCAGTTCAGGAACGGAACCAATTTTTGAGAATCGTTCAGAGATTGTTCTTAATCTTTCAATATCTTTTTCAATTTCCTGTACGCCTTCAGACTCCGGATTATCTAATTTCATAATTTCCATCCAGCCGATCATTGAAGACAGTGGTGTCCCAATCTGATGGGCGGTTTCTTTGGCTAAACCTGCCCAAAGGTAACCTTCGTCCGTCTTTTTAATGGTCCTTAAAAACCAGAATATAAAAATCAAATAGGAAAGTATGAATAATCCTAAGAAATAAGGATAATACCTTAAATTATTAAGCAATGCTGAGTTATCATAAAACACAAGTTGTTTATCACCATTGGCTACCTCAATTTCAAATGGCTCATAATTGTTCTCCATCTTTCTAATAAGCTTTCGCAGTTCACTAGGATTTTTAAGGATTTCCTGCTCAATATTCCGGGAGCTTCCATCAAATATGAACGGTTTTTTATTTTCGTCGGTAAGAATCGAAGGAATCTGATCGTTTTCAGTTAAAATAGCGAACAATAATTCCTGAGTTTCTGAACTTTTCTGTTGATTATCCTGCAGTATTTTAATGGCCGTTGCAAAAACTTTTATTCTTTCTGCTTCTTTTTCTCTTAAGTTTGTAATGAGAATATTTGAAGAAATAATTAAGGCAATCACAATGACCGTCAGTAATATAAAAACAAACCAATTATTGATTCTCGCTAAGAACGGACGATTTTTCATTCAATTTTATTTTAAAACATTCAGGATTTTCTGCAGTTCCGCACCTCCGCTTCCCTGATAGTTATTAATGATGATTGAAAAAACATATTTCTTACCGTCTTTTGCAGTATGATACCCTGCAAATGATTTGGTATCACGCATGGTTCCGCTCTTCATTTTCATGCCGTTATCCTGAGTGGGAAAACCGTCATAATAGGATTCGAACCAGGGTTGTTTTTTCGCGTACAGCAACGCCTGAACTTCTGCTTTTGCAGCAACGTAATTCTGCGGGGAAAGTCCGCTTCCGTCTGCAAAATTAATCATATTCGCATTAATTCCTTTTGACTTCCAGAATTCTTTAAGATAAGCCACACCGCTTTTAAAGTTCGAATTTCCTCTTTTTTCTTTTCCTAAAGTTTTAATGAGCGTTTCTCCATAAAAATTGATGCTCTTTCTTAGAAACCAGTACACGATTTTATCTAACGTCGGCGACTGGTAGGTAAGGATCATATTATTTTTAGGGGCCATTAAGGGCTGTTTTCCATCGATTTCAAGCTGAGAATTGGTGATTACTTTCCCCGAAAATTCAATTCCCGATTCTTTCAACCATTGTTTCACTTCTACGCCAAGCTGTAAAGGCGGATTGGGTGTAGAACCTGAAACCGTAACCGTTTTTCCGGCCGGCAGCGTTCCATTGATTACCGCAACATCGGAATGAGGCGCCGTAAAAATCAAGCTTTGGTCTGAACTTCCGCCTGTTTTTAAGTCGTTCAGCCACTTTACACCTTCCAGAGGATAGGAAAAACTTTTAAAATCCGTTCCATTAATGTTGATGTCAAACTGATTCTCTCTCCAGTTAATTCCCCAAACTCCTGCGCCATAATAATTTCCGAGATCATCCCAAGGCCATCCTCCCGGAGTCGTCTGATGGTCAAAATAAGAATCATCAATGATCAGATCACCTGAAATTTTTGCAATCCCCGATTTTTTAACGGCTTCTATTAATTTATTTTTAAAATTTTCGGGTTTGTATCCTTCATACCGCCAGCTGCCCAATGTAGGGTCTCCATTGGAAGAAACGAAAAGGTTTCCGTTTAAAGTACCTCCGGAAATCGTTCCGGAATACCCTGAAGTTGTGGTATAGGTATAATTTTTTCCCAACGCCTCCAATGCCGCTCCTGCCGTAAATATTTTCTGTGTAGATGCTGTGGAAAGACCTTTATTTCCCTGGTAGTCATACATTACATTTCCATTTTCATCGGAAACATAAAAAGATAAACCGGAGGCTACAGCCGACGAAGAATCCATGAGATCCTTGGTCACTTTATCCAGTTTTTGGGTGATATTCTGAGCATAAAACAGCTGTGCTGAAAGCGTAAGAACAGCAATCGTTTTTTTCATTGCATTGTTGTTTATCAAATATAATTAAAATAAGGCTTTAGTTAGTACAATTCACTTCCCGACTCTATTTCATAAGGTTCTTTTCCTTTTTCGAAGATTCTGGTCAGCTCACTTCCTTCCACGGTAATGGCATCGCCTTTTCTTCTGATCCAGTTCCCTTCCCGAAGCCCAACTACTTTAAGATCATTCTGGGTTAAGAATTCCAAAATTCTGGTTTCTCTTGTTTCTCCATTATGCTTTAATTCAGGATTAGGATCTAAATAATGAGGATTAAGATTAAAAGGAACCAATCCCATGCAGTCAAAACTTGGCGGATAAACAATCGGCATATCATTCGTTGTTTTCATATTCTGACCTCCGATATTACTTCCTGCACTGCATCCCAGATATGGTTTTCCAACTTCCACATTCTGTTTCAAGGCTTGCATTAAACCTTCTTCATGCAGCGTTTTAACGAGTAAGAACGTATTCCCACCGCCTGTAAAATAGCCCTTGGCCTGATCTAAAGCTTCGGATTTATTTTCAAATTCGTGAAGTCCTCTTATTTTAATATGGATGGTTTCAAAAAAAGAACGTGCTTTGGCTGTATACTCGTCATGAGAAATACCGCCGGGTCTTGCAAAAGGAATGAAAATAATTTCATCAACACCTTCATACAACTTGATTAATTCTTCTTTTAAATATTCTAAATAGGCTCCACCAAAAAGTGTGGAAGTTGAGGCTAATATGATATTCATACCGGGAAATTATATTAATTATTAAAAAAATAGTTGAATGACAAAGATAACTTAAACGCGAATGAATCAAAAATTAAGCTAAAAAAAAACCTATACCCGTTAATATTTTCTAAAAAACCTTAAAGCTTCTAAAATTTATGCTTTTCTGGAATTATTATTGAATTTTAGTACTTAGAAATTTTAAAAAAGTAAGATTATGAAAATGACTAAAATTAATATCAAGACTCTGTTTTTAGGTTTATTCCTTGTAGGAAGTGCAACTTTCATACAGGCACAAACAACTCAGACAGATACCGCAAATAGTACAGCCGCTACCACTCAGGCAGCTCAAACAGCAACTAATCCTACTATTGAAGGACTTAAAAAACAAATTGAAGCCAATCCAAAAGATACGGAATCATTAGCAAAACTGGCTAACGCTTATCAGGAGGCTTCTGATTGGACAAATGCAGTAGCTACATGGAAAAAAATCTCCGTATTGTTACCTGATTGGGCTCCATCATATTACAGCCAGGCGTATGCATATCAATCTGCTAAAGATGATGTGAATGCAAAAATGGCTTATGAGAAATATATTGCTACCGTAAAACCGGAAGAAGTGGAACAGAATAAGAAAAATCTGGCCTACGCTTACTTCTATATCGCGTTTGCAGAGCAGCAAAGCGATCCTGCTAAAGCCAAAGAGCACATTGCTAAGTCGATACAGTATGATCCTACCAACCAGGATGCTGTGAAACTGAGTAAAGCTTTAAATTCATAGTTAAAAATAAAATCCGGAAAATTTTCCGGATTTTATTTTTTATAATATTAAATGATCTTAAAATATTTATTTTTGATTAATCCTTTTACCGAAAAAGTCTGTTTCTCCCTGCAGATGTCTGATGATTTTTTCAATGTTCCTCTGGATCCCTTCTTCTGTTTTTAAATTGTTGATATAACGGATGAGTTCCAGCTTTCTTGAGGGAATAAGGTTTTCAAAATTCTGTAAGGTAACGGGATTTTCTCTGATCGCTTTATCTAATTGAGGATGGATAGAAATTGTTCTGTCCGAATCATCAAATTCAACAGAAACTTCGATAAGTTCGCCTATTCTTTTGGGAGAATTATTTAACATGGTTGTATTGATGTACAATCGCCATTCGCCTAAGTATTTCATTAGGTTTTGCTTAAATTCTTTACCATTTACAGTTCCTTTTACCGGAATCGGGCTTTTATTTTTCTTCGAAGCTTCAAAAACTTTACCTAAAATATCCTCAGGAATGAATACAAAAGGATTGATCCCGATGATCTCGAGCTGAGTTGTAAAGTGATTTTCCATTGAATTTCCTAGTTAACTTTTACATTTGAAATACGTGATAAACAAAATTAAAAATTTCTCACTCAAAAAAGGAATGTTTATCTTTGTAAAAATAAATCTGTAAAACAAATGAAATTTTTTATTGACACAGCCAATTTAGAGCAAATTAAAGAAGCAAAGGATCTTGGAATTTTAGATGGGGTAACCACTAATCCTTCATTAATGGCAAAAGAAGGTATTCAGGGAGCTGAGGCGATCAAAAACCATTATAAAGCAATTTGTGAAATCGTAGACGGAGATATTTCTGCTGAAGTACTTTCTACGACGTACGAAGAAATGATCAAAGAAGGTGATGAACTGGCTGCGATCCATCCTAATATTGTGGTAAAGATCCCAATGATCAAAGACGGTATTAAAGCGTTAAAATATTTTTCTGATAAGGGAATCAGAACGAACTGTACATTAATTTTCTCTGTAGGACAGGCTCTTTTAGCAGCTAAAGCAGGTGCTACGTATGTGTCTCCATTCTTGGGAAGATTAGATGATATCTCTACAGACGGACTTCACCTGATCGAGGAGATCAGATTAGTGTTCGACAATTATATGTATGAAACAGAAATCCTGGCGGCTTCTATCCGTCATTCTATGCATATCATTGACTGTGCAAAAATCGGTGCTGATGTAATCACTTCACCGCTTCCTCCGATCTTGAGTTTATTAAAGCATCCTTTAACAGACAGCGGATTGGCTCAGTTTATTGCAGATTCTCAGAAATTAGCATAATAACTTACTGTCATTTCAGATATAAAAATCCCGAAACTTTTGTTTCGGGATTTTCGTTTATTGTAATAAATCCAGCTCCAGAATATTATTGTCTTTGGCATTGGCTGCTTTGGCATTTTTCTCCCGCTCTCTTATGACCTCACTAATATCCAGCGGTTTTCCGCTTTCATTCACCAGCATTATCTTATTACTCCCCGAAGCCATTTCCTTAAGCCCTTTGGCAGGATCATTCCGGCTCTCCAGAAACTGTTTTTTATACTTTTCAGGGGTTACATTAATGAACTGCTTAGAATTCTTTTTTTCACTTTCACTTT
Source organism: Chryseobacterium soli (assembly GCF_000737705.1). GTDB lineage: Bacteria > Bacteroidota > Bacteroidia > Flavobacteriales > Weeksellaceae > Chryseobacterium > Chryseobacterium soli. The sequence goes on from NZ_JPRH01000004.1 coordinate 396,790, forward strand.
GCCACTCCTTATTCTTGGACAGTTTTTTGGTTTCTTTTAATGTAAAACTGTGAGATTGTGTCTGATCTTCGATTTTTATAATTAGGCCCGGAAGTCCATGGAATTTGTAAGGTCCATCCTGAATAGGAATATCCGGAGCAAACCAGGCGATCCATTTTCTTCCTGAAAAATCCAAGGTTGCTTTTTGCACTTCGATATCACCTATTTTTGCTTTATCAGATACTATTTTCCAGTTTTGTACTCTACCGTCCGAGACTTTATACTGATCCATATCCAGACTTCCATAAAAAACTGTATTATAATCCGGATACGACTTTTCAATGACAAACGGAACAAAATCAAAATTGATTCCGCTGAAATTGCGGCCTCCAATTTTTATTCTTTCTTCACGCAGGGAATCAGAAACATACTTTTCATGGCTGTAAAATTTTGATCCTTTAGGAGCAGTATCTAAAAACATCAGTTCAGATTTTGTCTCGTCTCTGGCTGTAGAATCTTTTACAAATTTATATTCATAAACAAAACGCTGATTTTGTGCATAGCTGCCCATACTCAAAATTGCGGCAAAAACTATTATCATTTTCTTCATTCGTTTTTTTTACTAAAATATATTTTTTAATTTTCTTCTGCAATATCCTTTACTACTTTACAGGGATTTCCGATGGCTACTACTCCATCCGGTATATCTTTAGTAACAATACTTCCTGCCCCTATGACGGTATTACTTCCGATAGAAACGCCGGGCAGTACCACTACGTTGCCACCGAGCCAAACGTTGTCTCCTACCGTGATTGGACGGGCATATTCCAAACCTTCGTTTCTCTGTTTTGCATCCAGCGGATGTCCGGCGGTATAAAAACTGCAGTTGGGACCGATAAAAACGTTATCACCAAATTTTACAGTTGCACAGTCTAAAATCACAAGATTATGGTTGGCATAAAAATTTTCTCCAACCTCGATATTATAGCCGTAGTCGCACCAGAAGGAAGGTTCTATACAGATGTTTTCTTCTGTCTTTCCGATGATCTTTTTAAGCAGTGTATTTCTGTTTTGACTATCCGAATTTTTAAGCTGATTATATTCTCCGCAAAGATCTTTACAGGCTATACGTTCATTCAGCAGCTCTTTGTCATAATTGGCATCATATAAAAGTCCTGCAGCACATTTTTCTTTTTCTGTCATACTATTTAGGATTAAAGCTCTAAAATTAAGACAATAAAAAGAAAAACAGGATGGTCATTAATAACCATCCTGCTCTCTATTAAAAAATTATGTAATGTAATTTAATTTACCAAGTCCGGTTCTATCGGATTATTATTCTTAGCTAAAGATTCTTTGGTACGCTTTTCCATCTCTCTGAAAACCTGATTGGGATCTGACATTTCTTTTCCGTCTGCAGTTTTTACTTTAAAAGTAACTTTTGAAGTGTCTGTATTTCTCATCATCATTTCTCTTATGTTCTTGGTAGGATCGTTTACATAGGCTTTCCAGGCTTTTTTAAACTGATCTTTCGTGACTTCAATTTCTTTTCCTCCAAAACCTATTATTCTTATTCCTTCGGGAAGCTGAGTTTCCTGATCTGTCATTACCGGAGACTGAATGGTTTTATTTCCTACCAGTGTCATGATGTGTGAGCCTGTAGCATCTTCAATTTTCACGATCAGGCCGGGAAGTCCATAAAACTTATACGGTCCGTCCTGAAAAGGAATATCTGAAGCAAACCATGCCGTCCATTCTCTGCCGCCATAGCTCGTTGTAGCTTTTTGAGCATTGTATTCGCCGATTTTCTGTTTATCCGGAAGAATTTTCCATTCCGGTTTTTTATCTTCCTTCACTTTGTACTGATCAGTAGAAATACTTTTGAAAAGATAGGTTTTAAAATCCGGATAGTCTTTCGTCACTTTGTAGGAAACCTGCCCCGGCTTTTCTCTTTTATTTACATTCAGGTTGCCGCTTCCTGATTTTAACTGTCTTTCCAGATCCGCTTTTCCGATAGAATCAGAAACAAATTTGTCATGACTGTAATAGCTGGAACCATTTTTATTGATATCCAGAAACATTATTTCTTTTTTCACATCCTCTTTGTTGTTGGAATCCGGGATGTATTTGTATTCATAGAAAAATCTGTTAGTCTGTGCATGGGCAACTACGCTCAACAGTAAAAAAAGTAAAATATTTTTTTTCATAGTTTTATTTCATGTGATTTATGGAAAAAATAAGCTTTGTCAATAGAAATTCACAAAGCTTACTATTTCTTTATTTTTTAGTCTGGATTCTGATTTCTCCTTTTTTGGAATTCCCATCTTCCTGTTTATTGATATTAATACTGGAAACATTATTCATATTTAAGGCATTCAGTTCGTCTTTGGTCACTTGTTTGCCATCCACATAAATTTTAGTATCATCATCGCCGTTAAATTTAAAATTCTTAACGCCATTCATGGTAATATTCCCATTGCCATCTTTTTTTATAAAATCTGCGTGCATGAACATCGTGTTTTGATCTTTTCCGGATGGTGCTTTTATAGAGCTGTTATAGACGTAAACACTATTTGCTTTAGTATCTCTCATTATTATTCTTGCTTCTTTTCTTGCCTGTTGACCTGCTATTCTCGCCTGCTCGCCTGCAATCCGTGCTATTTCACCTTCTTTTCTTGCTTTTTCAGCTTCAATTTTGCCTCTAGCTCCCGCTATTCTTGCTTGTTCTGCTGCTATTCTGGCATTTACTCCTTCCAATCTTGCAATTTCACTTCTTTTGATAGCTTTTTCTGCTTCTTTCCGTGCTTCTTTTTCAGTTTCAGGGCTCCAGTTTTGATACGAGTAATCCTTTGTTTTATATATTCTGATCTTTGGAGCTTTTGGTGCGTTGGGAGCTTTAGGTGGTGCCGGAGGGTTTTCCGGAAATTCTATATTAAATTCCGGGATTTCTGGGATTTCCGGGATCTCAATGTTTAAATCTTTAAGCTCATTCATATTATCCTTCCATTCATCGGATTTGAAAAAATCATTCATTTTCTTCATATCCATTGCCTCTCCTTTGTATATCATCCTGAAATCATTGGAACTGGCAATCTTTCCGATCTCTGCAGACAAAGTTCCTATTTCGTCTACATTTTTTTTAAATTCTTCACTGTCAGGGTTTAATTTTTTTAAAGCATTGCTTTTTTCCTCAATTTTCTTTCCAAGGTCTGCAATTTTTTCCTGGCTGTTTGATTTCTCACCTGTTGCAGGCTGTATAGCATTATCGATTGATCCAGGTTTCAATGTGTCTCTTTTAATCTTTGAAACCGCTTCTTTAATGGCTGTATTCGTGTCTTTAATCTCTTTATTTTTCGCATTGACCATGTAGGCAAAAGCTATTGAAAATAAAACCGGCAATGCAAAAATTCTTCGCGCATACCCGAATTTGGTTTTAGGTTTTTGTAACATTTTGAGTCGTTTTTTTAGATTTGAACTTAGAAACGGACTGGTGGCAGGCAACTTTGTTCCGGAAAAGTGACTTGCTAAAAGCATCTGCGCAAATGCTTTGGTGTCCGATTGTTTAACGGCTTTTTTATCAGCCAGATATTCGTGGATTAAATTAATTTCTTTTTTGATGATATGAAAGAAAGGATTGAACCAGAAAACAGCGGTAACAATTTCAATAAAGATCTTATCGAAGGAGTGTTTCTGTTCAATATGGACCATTTCGTGCTGTAAGATCTGCTTTCCTATATCCGAGTTCAATACAATTGAATTCTTCCAGAAAAGGTTTTTAAAATATGAAAACGGCGCTTCAGTTAAGTTGGTCTGGTAAAAATTGATCCCATCAAAACTTTCTTTTTGAAATTGGCTCTTAAGCTGGCGGATTCTGAAGATTCCGTAGGTTAATTTTCCTATAAAATAGAGAGAAACCAATCCCAAAGCTGAAAAAATAATTCTAAAATAAGTGTGGTCATTGCTTATGTTTTGAGTTGTGTTAAAATTTTGCAATTTATCAATCAGCATATACACCTCATTATTTACCTCTATCGTAAAATCATCAACATGAATGAGTGGCAGCAGCAACGGTATCAGCATTGCCGACAGCAGATAAAATCTGTTATAATGATGAAATGTCTTGTCTTTTAAAGACAACTGGTAATACAAAAACATTACACCGGAACATAATATTACTTTTCCAAAGTAAAAAAGTGCTGCTTCCATAGCTAGTCTTTATTTTTGAGTTCGTTTAATAGCATTTCAAGATCTTCAACGGTCATTTCATTTTTTTCGACTAAAAAAGAAACCGCACTTTTATAAGATCCTTTAAAATAATTTTTCACCAGGCTTTTCATCGTTTTTCCTGAATACTGTTCTTTTGAAACCAGTGGAAAATATTCGTGCTGTCTTCCATAGACATTATAGTCTACGAATTCTTTATCCTTCAATACTTTCAAAATAGTAGAAACGGTGTTGGTATGAGGTTTAGGCTCAGGGAAAAGATCAAGAACGTCTTTTAGAAATCCTTTTTCCAGTTTCCATAAATACTGCATCACCTGCTCTTCTGCTTTGGTTAAAGTCTGAATTTTCATATCATTTTCATTTTAATTGTGATGTAAAATTGTCACTCAATTCCATATCACTAATAAATTAGTTATACAAATGTAGAAATAAAAATGATTCAAACAACTATTTTTTTAGTGATAGAAAATAAATCAAATTAAGTTACTGATAATCAGCCTAATAAATTTAATTAAAATATATTAAATTATCAACATACTGAATTTATCACCTCAATAATCGACAGAGAAATACATGATTAGACTTTAAATTCTTAAAACTTGTTAATTTTTATTAAATAAAATTAAAATGAATATGTTTAAACTGAGAAAATATATTTATTTTAGTGCTTTAAAAATTTCTCATGAAAAGATATAATTTACTGATTGTACTATTACTACTTATTTTTAACGTTACGACTGCCCAAAAGAAAGGTTCTCCTGCAGCAGATTTCAGCTCGGTAAAAGAAACCAAAACTAAAATTGAAAATACGGTTCCTTTGGTGATCCAACACCTTCAGGCTATTGCAACAAAAGAAGGCGACAATAATATCCTTACCAACGGAAAAAAGGCTTTAGGAAAAGAGTATGGGATTTTAGAATCTGAATGGCGTTTATACAGAATCAATATGAACAACTGTATCCTTAACAATTCTTCCAAAAAAGCTAAAAAGTGCATGGAATACCATACGCTATATCTTCGAAATACCTTAATCAACTACAACAACTACATCACCAACCTTACCAGAAAGAACGGATATTTAGGAGTTGAAGGCGATACGAAATTTGATTTTAAACCCGCTGAATTAGCTACTAAGCTAAGTGAGGCTTATTTTAATGGCAATGATGCTGCCGGCAGAATGAAAGGAAACCAGAAGAAAGAATTTTTGGGACAGACTTTAGCTGACGATTATAAGCTGAGACCTTACGCTGAAATGGCTCAATAATATATGATCCCGCTTTGAAGCGGGATTTTTTTTTATATGATTTATTTTTTTCCGAAATAATAACAGTTTCCATCTGTTTGAATTAATAAGATAAACATAAGATCATACATTTAATCTTTTTATATTTACCGAAATCAATCCCATGTTCATTTTCAATAAAAATAAAATTTTATTTTTTGCCGCTTTATTCATAACGTATATCCACTCTTATAGCCAAAACACTCAGAAAAGAAAGAATCTGGATCATCTATTTCAGCAAGCCCAACAATCCAAAGCTTTTAACGGAAATGTTCTGGTTGCTCAACATGGAAAAATACTGTACGAGAAAGCCTTAGGACGTGCGGATGCAAGCGGCACTATATCTTTAAACAATACATATCGATTTCATATTGGTTCTATTGCTAAAGAATTTAATGCCGTTGGAATTATGATTCTTAAGGAACAGGGGAAATTAAAACTTGATGATCCCGTTTCTAAATTCCTGCCGGAGCTTCCTACCTGGGCCAAAACTATTAAAATCATCCACTTACTTCAATATACAAGCGGACTTCCTCAAATCAAATGGAATGAAGTGAAGCAGGATTCTGACAATATGCAGGCTTTACAAAAAACAGAATCTCTTGATTTTGAACCGGGGACAAGGTATGATTACAACAACAATAATGTATTCCTACAGAGAAGGATTATAGAAAAGATTACCAACATGTCTTTTAATTCTTTTGTAGCACAAAAAATACTCGAACCTCTCGGAATAAAAAACGCACTCATAGATCCTGATGAAAAAGAAAAACTCTTTGCAAAATCATATAATAATAAAGGAAAACAGGATCCGATCGTCTATAATATTTCCGGCTGGACCGCATTAAATATAAGAGATTTTTATACGTGGTCTGAAGCCATTAATTCATTCAAAATCATTAATACTGAATCAACACTAGAGCTGTTCAAGCCTTTTTCCCAGGGAAACCAAACAGGTCTTGGGGAAGGAGCGATTCAACAGGGGAAAGTTATCAGGCATATTCACGACGGAGCTGCTTTTAATTATCAAGCATTACTTGTGAGCACGCCTGATTACACCATTATTTTAGTGACCAATAATAAACAGAATAATGTAGAGGAAATAAGCAACTCAATACAGTCGATACTTGCAGGAAAACCGTTTAAGGAAATTGAAAGGCCAACTCATTGATTGCAATCATTCAATTTCAATATATAAAATGCGGCAAATATTAATATTTCAGGTTGGCACATAAGTTTTGCATTAGACTTTATTGCCTACTCATTTCTGCTGTCATTCTGAATGTAACAAAGTGAAATGAAGAATCTAATCATGAACGAGATTCCTCCTTCGTCGGAATGACAATAGACGTAAAATTGTTTATAAAAACCATATTTCACTACTCATTACACATTTTTAAGGATTATAAATTTCCATACTTATAATTAGAAAAATATTTGTACCATTGTCTCCAGTTACAGAGAGTTTTCAATTTTAATTAATAATCATTAAAAAATGAAATTTCATATTACATTATTTATTTCAATTTTCCCTTTATTAATTTTTGCGCAGAATTATAGATTTACTTACGAATACAAATTTAAACCGCAAAAAGAAAAAATGGATTCTGTGATTACTGATTACATGAATTTAGATACTGATGGAAAGAAATCTCTTTTTTTTAATGATTCTAAGCATAAAATGGATTCAGTGTACGCTACTTCAAAAAACCTAAATGAATTAACTCAATACAAAAATTATAATCAAAATGTAAGCTATACCATATTTAAAGATTATAGTATTCCTAAAATAAACTTCTATTCAAAAAAATTTAATCTTGATATTCTGATAGAGGAAAAAGAATTACCAAAATGGAATTTAATAGATGAGTTTTCTGTAATCAATACGTTCAAATGTCAAAAGGCTTATACAAAATACAAGGGTAGAGAATGGTATGCATGGTTTACAAAAGACATTCCTATCAATGATGGCCCTTATAAATTTATTGGTCTGCCTGGTTTAATAATAAGAGTTAGCGATAAAGAAGAAAGTCATACATTTGATTTAGTTCAGGTTATTCATATAAAAGATCCTTTTTTAGAGGTGCCTAAAAAAGTAAGGCTCATGACTCAAACACAATTTGATGAATTAGCGAAAAAAAATATTAACCATAAAACCGATGTTGCATTTACCAACGTAACTAACAAAACGGTTACCGTAGGCTTAAACGATGGGAATATGATGAATTTATCCAATAATACCAGTAATGTAGATCAGGCTATCATAGATAAATTTAGGAAATCTAATAATCCTATTGAGCTGAAGTCATCCGAGTAAAAACCATCTTGTATTTTTAATATCTGTTCTCGAACTTTTTCCAATTACCTTATCCCCTTTATGTTCCTTCAAAAATTAATCAATGTCATTGATTTTAAAAAACGGCATAAAAAAATCGGTATAACAAATTGCTATACCGACAGTCTTACTTAACTTAGTAGCGGGAACCGGACTCGAACCGATGACCTTCGGGTTATGAGCCCGACGAGCTACCTACTGCTCCATCCCGCGGTGTATCTTTAGAGTGCTTACCGAAAGCACTAACTTAGTAGCGGGAACCGGACTCGAACCGATGACCTTCGGGTTATGAGCCCGACGAGCTACCTACTGCTCCATCCCGCGTTATTGGACTGCAAATGTACGAATTTTTTATGAAAATCCTAATTTTTCTTTTAAATAAAGGACTTTTATAAAAACTATCTTATTATTTGTATCTTTGTTTTATGGCAAAGATATTAAAAATTTACCCCAATAATCCTCAGGAAAATCTTATTAATGAGGTAATTAAAACATTGAACAATGGTGGGCTGATTATCTATCCTTCGGATACGATATATGCCTTAGGCTGTAATATTTTTGATATTAAAGCCATGGAAAAACTGGCTCAGATTAAGAAAACCAAGCTTGATAAAGCAAAATTTTCTATTATCTGTAACGATTTAAGCCATCTTTCCGATTTTACAAGACCTATCGATACTTCTGTGTTCAGGTTTTTGAAAAGTCATCTGCCGGGACCTTTTACTTTTATTCTGGATGCCAACAAGAGTGTTCCATTGGCGTATAAAAACCATAAAACAATCGGTATCCGTGTACCCGACCATCCGATTCCACAGCTTATTGTTGAAAAACTGGGCCATCCGATCGCGTCAACCTCCATCAGAGACGACGACGAAATCATTGAATATTCTACCGATCCGGAACTGATTGCAGAAAAATACGATCATCTGGTAGATATTGTGATTGATTCAGGGTATGGCGACAACGTAGCTTCAACTATTGTAGACCTGACTTCCGGCGAACCGGAAATTATCAGACAAGGAAAAGGAATAGTTTAAGGTTGTAATGGTTGAAAATTATCAACCTTAAGGTATGAATTGTAATCTATGAGTCTTAACGGGAAATATTCTTTAGGAATTCTGCTCACTTTCGTGCTTCTTGCCGTCGTGATGATGTATACCTTTCCTTTGATTGGTTTTATTACAGGAATAAGATCACTGACAGCAGTTAGTTTTTTTTTCACAAGAATGGTTTTCTGGATTGTTCTGGGGCTGGTTATTTTGTACAGTCATTATATTGAAAAGAGTTCCATCACTCTCTGGAAAGATAAAAAGTATTCAGTTGCTTTTTATGTAGGATCTGTTATCTGTCTGTACTTCATTTGTGCATTTGGCAGTGGCTTTCTTAACCTTTTAATCAAAATGGCTACACAGGAAAAGACTAGCGGAAAACTTATCCAGATGCATTCAATCTTTAAGAATAATTATTTTTTGATTATTTTTACCTGCTTAACGGCCGGTGTTGTTGAAGAATCTCTGATGCGGGGATACATCCAGACCAGAATAGAAAAGATCTATAAGAGTCCTTTTTTAGGAATTGCAGTTTCTTCTGTTTTATTCGGCATCCTCCACAGCACCTATGGAACTATCGTGCAGGTTGTTGGACCTCTCTTTATCGGGATTGTTTTTGCCGTATTTTATAAACGATATTCCAACATTAAAATCATTATTATGTGTCACTTTCTGTATGATTTTGTGTCTTTAATGATGATGAATTTTATTGATATTAAACATTTATCTGCTTTTTTACCACTATGAAAATTATAACATCTCCTGCAAAATTAATGAATGTAGAAAATTCAACGGATCTGTTGAAATCTACCACTCCTAAATTCATTGAAGAAGCAGCATTTATACACGCTCATTTAAAACAAAAATCTCCAAAATATCTTTCCGAACTCATGGAAATTTCCCCGAAACTGGCCGATGAGAATTGGGAAAGAAACCAGAAATGGAAAGCAAAACCTACCGCAAAAGAATCTGCGCCGGCTATGTTTGCCTTTACCGGGGAAGTCTACAGAGGTCTGGACGCTAAAACACTGGATAAAAGTGCGGTAGATTATTTACAGAAAAACTACAGAATGCTTTCCGGGTTGTATGGCCTTTTAAAACCTTCTGATAAAGTAATGCTGTACAGACTTGAAATGGGACGTCCTTTTTCATTCGACAGCTATAAGAATCTGTATGAGTTCTGGAGAGAAAAAATCACAGAACGGCTGAATGCTGAAATGAAAAAAGGCGAACTTCTTCTTCATCTTGCCAGCAATGAATACGGAAAAGTAATTGACCGCAAGAAACTGAACCACACCGTCATTGATTTTGAGTTCTACGAACTGAGAGATGGAAAACTGAAAACCATCGTCGTGTACACAAAACATGCGAGAGGATTGGTCGTTAGATTCTGTGCGGAAACCAATGCGCAGACTTTAAATGATGTAAAAGCGTTCAATTATGAAGGGTATCTGATTGATGAAGATAAATCCACGGATACTAAACTGGTTTTCACAAGATAAATGACAATTTCAGCATTCAAACAGCATTTTATTACTTCAGTTTCTGATTTTTATACAGAATCGGAAAGTACTTTTTTATACTCTATTTTTATTGAGAAAATTGTTGGGCTTGATTCTTTTCAGCAAAGAAGGTTTTCTCATCAGGAATTATTGATTGATGATGAAAAACAGCTGCTGGAAGTAATTGCAGCCTTGCAGACCAATATGCCCTATCAACATATATTGGGTGAAACCGATTTTTATGGAATGACCTTTTTTGTAGACGAAAACGTACTTATTCCACGGCCCGAAACGGAAGAACTGCTGGAAATTGCAATCCGTGAAATCCGGACTTTAGCCGCTCATACTTCTGAGTTGAAGATCCTTGACATTGGAACCGGAAGCGGGATTATTCCTCTTGTTTTAAAAAAGCATTTCCCGGAAGCAGTTGTTTCTTCCATCGATTTTTCTGAAAAAGCGCTGGAAACGGCAAGAAAAAATGCAGCGTTCCATGAACTTGACATTCATTTTATCCATAGTGATTATCTGAATATTGAACTTAATGAAACGTATGATGTCATTATTTCCAATCCTCCTTATATCGGAATGGAAGAAGAGTCTGAAATCGCTGATTCGGTGAAGGAATTTGAACCTATGATGGCACTCTTCTCTCCTACTGCCGATGCATTAATTTTTTACAGGAAAATTGCTGAAGATTCTAAAAAACATCTGAATAAAAACGGATTATTATTTTTAGAAATCAATCAAAAATTAGGTCCGGAAACGCTGGAACTCTACAAAGGCTTATTTTCAAAGGTTGAGCTGGTCAAAGATCTATCAGGGAACGACCGGTTTATTTTCGGAATTAAATAAAAGAAAACATGGAAATTAAAATACATTCCATCAACAATACTAAGGTTGCTGAAATACTTTCCGATGAGATGGTCATCCAAAATTTCCAGGATGGCCTGGATCTGCTGGGAAATATTTATTATCAGGGCATTGATAAAATGGTGATGTATGAAAAAAATATTACGCCCCTATTTTTTGATTTGAAGACGAAAATGGCAGGCGATATTCTTCAAAAATTTTCCAACTACCGGGTACGATTGGCTATTGTAGGAGATTTTAATACTTATGAAAGTAAAAGCATGAAAGATTTTATTTTCGAAAGTAATACAACCCGGCATATCAACTTTGTTAAAACCCTGGAAGAGGCATTAGAAAAACTCTCCGGATAATATAAAGAATCGGTTATTAAGGTAATCGGTTCTTTTTTTATCTCATCAATCATCTTTTTTATTAATTAGGCAAATTTTCCTTTCTATCATTCATGATTCCGGAAACAGAATAGATATGAATATGCTTCAAAATTGAATTAATACATTATTAAAATAATCTTAAAAACCCTTTATTATAAGCAATTTAATTCATGTTTGATAATAAATTTCACATCAAAATGTTTTATATTGATTATTTATATATATTTGTGTGTAATCGATTACACTTTGTACAATCAATTGTAAAACTAAACCAAAACTATCAATCATGAAAAAACTTTTCACCTACTTTGCGCTGTTCGTCAGTTGCTGTATGGCGCATGCACAAGTAACGATTACACAGGCCACAGGATGGCTGGAATCAGCATATGTAAAATGGACTCCCGTCAGCGGAGCAGACAGTTACAGAGTCTATTATACGGGAGGTGGATTCACCAATAAAATCATTGACAATCAGCTGATCAGAAGCTATAGTTCTTATTTCAGGGCAGATATTTTAGGGCTGAGCCCAGGAAACTATACCATGAAAGTTGTTCCTGTCACCAATTCTGTTGAAGGCCCGGCAGCCGTTTCAAGTCAGGTTACGGTACTTTCACATGACAGAACGGGATTTGCACACAGCAACGGCAAAATTCCGGGCGCTTATAACCTCGACGGAACACTGAAACCTAATGCTGTGGTTCTATACATCACACAGGCAACAAAAAACACGGTATCATTGAATGTAACGGGTGCTACCACGAATCCATGTGTCGGATTACAAACTATTCTGGATGGCTTCAAAAAGGGAAATGATACCCGTCCGTTGGTTATAAGACTGATTGGGAATATCACGGATCCCAATTATCTGCTGAACGGTGATGTGGTAGTGGAAAATAAAAAAAATCCTTTAAGTTCTATCACAGTTGAAGGCGTAGGTTCTGATGCAGTAGTTAACGGCTGGGGAATAAGAATTAAAAACGCAACCAATATAGAGGTCCGTAATCTGGGGTATATGCTTACGGATGCTGCGGAAGGTGATAATTTAAGCTTACAGCAGGATAACAGCTATATTTGGGCTCACCACTGCGATTTATTTTACGGAAAACCGGGTTCAGATGCGGATCAGGTAAAAGGTGACGGTGCACTGGATGCCAAAAAATCCACGTATGTTACTTTTTCTTACAATCACTTTTGGGATAATGGAAAAAGTTGCCTTTTAGGGCTTAGTGAAGGCACAAATACAGGATTATATATCACTTACCATCACAACTGGTTTGATCATTCAGACTCAAGGCACCCGCGGATCCGCTACTACTCCGCCCACGTGTATAATAATTACTACGATGGAAATTCCAAATATGGGGTGGGTTCTACTTTAAGTTCTTCTGTTTTCGTGGAGGGAAATTACTTCAGAAACTGTAAATATCCTATTCTTACTTCCAAGCAGGGAACTGATATTGCGAATAGCTCTCCCGGTACCTTCTCCAATGAAAACGGTGGTGTTGTAAAAGCATTCGACAATTATATGATCAATCAGAATGCTTTTGTCGCTTACCATCCCTCTACAGCACCCACTCAATTTGATGCTTATGTTGCATCAAACAGAAACGAAGTTGTAGGAGGAACAATCAAAGCTTTACAAGGCAATGGAACCTATAATAATTTTGATACGGATACTTCTCTTTATATTCATTCGTTAGTTCCTGATTCGCCGGTTACCGCAAGGGATAAAGTCATGCAATATTCCGGAAGGGTTTCCGGTGGGGATATCGCCTGGACATTTAACAATGCTGTTGATGACAGTTCTTCTGATGTAAATACAGGATTAATGGCTCTTTTACAAGGATATACTTCTTCGCTGGTCTTTGTACAGGGTGAAACTCCGGTGATAGCCAATCCTCAGACTTTAACGATTGCTGCCAATAATGATCAAACCGTAGTGACTGGAACGGCTATTGCTTCAATGGTATTTACCTGGGGCGGAACGGCTACTGACGCCACCGTAACAGGAATTCCGGCTTTCGGAATCAGCTTTGTGAAAAATACAGCGAATAAAACCATTACGGTATCCGGTACTCCTACCGCTGATGTGGATTTTATGGTAACAACGACAGGAACATCGGGTACTCCGGTTTCAGGAACGGGAAGTATTGCAGTTACTTCCACGACTATTCCGCAGGGAGATGAGATTCATAATTTTACCGCAACGGGATTCATCAGCTCTTTTTATACGTTTGTTTCAGCGAATATCAATTCTACGGACGGTAATGCCGTATATGATGGACTAACACTAACAAAACGCTTAAAAATAGAATCCGCAACTGCGATACAGTATACTACAACAGCTCCTTCTTCATTGACATTGGTTTTTGATCCAACTTTCAGCGGGACGATAAAAGTAGACGGAATATCATATACGGCTTCTTCAGGAGTGGTAACGATTCCTGCTATTGCAGCAGGCTCCCATTCGATTACGAAAGGAAGTGTAGCCAATCTTTTTTATATTAAAACCCAGTATTTCTCTTCTGCCGTATTGGCTCTACAGGAGGCTAAAGCCGGAAAAATGACTATTTATCCTAATCCGGTAGAAAAATCATTTACCATTTCCAATCCTGACCGTACTCCGATAGAACAGGTTATCCTGACTAATATGACAGGTACAACAGTCTTCAATCGTACAGAAAATGTATCATTGGTTGATATGACGGGGTTACCAGGTGGAGCGTATATACTTCAGGTGAAGACCAGTAAAGGCATTACGGTTCAAAAAATCATTAAAAAATAATCATGCTGCCGGGTAAAAATTAATAACAGAAACCGCCTCATATGAGGCGGTTTTTTTGATCAAATCAACTTATATTCATAAAAACAGCAAAACCAATGAAATTCAAATTAAGAGAACGGTGAAACGTTTTCTATCCTGAACTTCATTGGTTTTTATTATAGATAATTTATCTTTATTACCTTATTTTCTTTTTCACAAAAATCTGATAGCTTAGGTAGATGAGCGGAAGGGACATAATGCCCAGGAAATACATATTATGAAGTGCAATATCCGGATGCATGATGATAGAATATACGAGTCCAAAAAAAGCACCTCCCAGGTGAGCGGAATGTCCTAAATTATCCCATTGTTTAGGATTCAGCATCATATATACTGAATACCCGAAATATAATGTTCCAAAAAGCCAGCCCGGCAAAAAGTTAACACTAATTTCATTGGGAGCCATAGCAATGGCTGCAAAAATAATCCCTGATACGGCTCCGGATGCTCCAATCGCTGAATACCACGGCTGTTTTTGATAAATCAAAAGGCTAAACAGGTTTCCGAGAATCATTGAACCAAAATAAATAACTAAAAAGCCTACCGGCCCGAAGAAACTAAGTATTGCTCCCTGAAAAAAGTACAGCGAAAGCATATTGAAAAACAAGTGCATAAAATCAGCATGCAAAAATGCGGAACTCACCAGTCGGATATATTCTTTCCGGTTACTGATGGCATTCACATTGAATTTGTATTTTTCAAATAAAGCGATATTGTTGAAGCCCATGTAGCTAATGACACATGTAGCGGCAATAATGATTAAAACAACTGCATTCATAATTTCAATATTTAATTTTCAGGTTCTCCGCCTTCAAACAGATCGCCGATTACACTTCGGTCATCATCCACAATACCGTCTCCGATTTCCGGTTCTTCATAGACTTCCGGTTCTTCTTCCTCAGGTTCAGGAATGGTTATATTAATTGCTTTTACTTTGAATTTGGTAAATTGATTTCCAATCGCTTTTATCCCTTTCACAGCAATGAATTCATCAATATTTACTGTTTCAGGATCGCGTTCCTTTCCTTTGTCTTTTGCGAAAACTATTTCTGCGGTAGAACCGTCCGCCACAATGATATTCTCGATGAATGATTTCGGATGATCCGATGGCATGAAGGTCTGCACATTGGCTGCATTTTCCAACAGGAATCTCTTGATAAAATAGATATCTTTTTCCCCGTCGTAGTAAATACAGGTGATAGGTTGCTGTGGGCGCCATTTTTCCAATACCAGATATTCATCATCGAAACGGTTTCCAAGATCGAAAGACACCAGTTTTACCTCTCCATTTGTATTGATGGTTAAAATCTTATCATCTCCTTTAAAGCTTCCCAGCAGCACTCCTCTTCCATCAGCATTAAGCCTTCTTACGGTATCGTCAAACCATATTTTCCTAGGGGCTAATGTAGAAACGCCTTCCTCTTTCAGGTCTACTTTTTTAACGGAATATTTGGTCACCAGATTTCCTTTAGAATCCCGCCCTTTAATGGCCAGTTCAGAGAAATCTACATCCATTTTATTTTTTCTGATTCTTGGATTGGGTTTTAAAAGAACACTTACCGTTTCAGCTTCACCATTAGGATTTGCTGAGAAATAAAGCATTTCCGATCCTTTTTTATCTGACGCCAGCGGATAATCGGTGTTTCTTGTTACCCCGGTTACAGAAAAACGTTTCATATAGTAAGGTCCTTCTCTTCCTTCACGGTAGATCATATTGTAGACCGTTCTTTTGTCATTTTTCTTCCAGATGGCAACGTGAAGAAGATCTTTTCCGATAAAGGTTTTTGCTTCTACCTTCACCACCTTCATGCTTCCGTCTTTTCTGAAGGTAATGATATCATCGATATCTGAACAGTCGAATAAGTATTCATCCCGTTTCAGAGAGGTTCCTACAAATCCTTCTTCCCAGTTTACATAGAACTTCTCATTGGCTACGGCTACTTTGGTAGCATCAATTGTATCAAAGATTCTCAGTTCCGTTTTTCTTTCTCTTCCTTTTCCGTATTTTTTCTGGATATTCAGGTAATAATCAATGGCATATGCGATAAGGTTACCCAAATGGTGTTTTACCATTTCTATTTTTCCTTCAAGGGCAGCAATATTTTCTTTGAATTTATCTAAATCAAATCTTGAAATTCTTTTGATACGAATTTCCGTTAATTTAAGGATATCTTCTTCTGTTACCGCTCTTAACAGGTGTTTTGTATGAGGTTTTAAGCCTTTATCAATTGTTTTTATCACATCTTCCCAGGTTTCTACCTCTTCAATGTCGTGATAGATCCTGTTTTCAATGAAGATTCTCTCCAAAGATGAGAAGTGCCAGCTTTCCTGCAATTCATGAAGTTCGATTTCCAGCTCTTTTTTAAGCAGGGAAACGGTATGGTCTGTATTCCTTCTCAGGATTTCAGAAACATTCAGGAACATTGGTTTATCACCGACAATAACACAGGCGTTGGGTGAAATCGTCACCTGACAGTCCGTAAATGCATACAGTGCATCAATCGTCTTATCGGGCGAAACTTCATTATGTAGATGAATAAGAATCTCTACCTTGTCGGAGGTATTATCTTCTATCTTTTTAATTTTAATTTTTCCTTTTTCATTGGCTTTCAAAATAGAATCGATCAGATCGCCTGTATTTTTAGAAAAAGGAAGTTCCGAGATGATTAAGGTATTTTTATCAAACTGGGAAATTTTGGCTCTGGCTCTTACTTTTCCGCCTCTATGGCCGTCATTGTATTCAGAAACATCCAGGAAACCTGCGGTGAGAAAGTCGGGAAACAATTCAAATTTTTTCCCTTTTAAATAGGCAACAGAAGCATTAATTAACTCGTTAAAGTTGTGCGGAAGTATTTTGGTTGAAAGTCCTACCCCAATTCCTTCCACACCCTGTGCAAGAAGCAGCGGAAACTTTACGGGAAGGTCTACCGGTTCATTGTTTCTTCCGTCATAGGATTTTGCCCATTCTGTAGTTTTAGGATTAAATACCACTTCCAGTGCCAGAGGAGTCAGCCTTGCTTCAATATATCTCGCTGCGGCTGCAGAATCTCCCGTATAAATATTCCCCCAGTTTCCCTGAGTATCGATTAAGAGTTCTTTTTGCCCGATTTGTACCATCGCATCGGTAATGGAGGCATCACCATGAGGGTGATATTTCATGGTATTTCCTACGATATTGGCCACTTTGTTGTAACGGCCGTCTTCAAGCTCCCGCATGGAGTGCATAATTCTTCTCTGCACAGGCTTCAATCCGTCGTATACTGACGGAATGGCTCTATCCAAAATAACATAGGAAGCGTAATCAAGAAACCAGTCTTTATACAATCCTGAAACCTTTTTCAGGCTTTCACCTTCATGCGAGTTTTCTTCTGTCATCATTTATTTTAATTCGTTTTTCTCTTTATTAGCTTTTACCACTTTATTCAGAGAGAGTTGTAAATCGTTTACTTCTTTTCTTGTTAAATAAGAAATTTCATATTTTAACATTGTTGAGCCACTGTTCTTACTTGAAATCGTAACGTACAATCTTTTGATAAAAAAGATGTTGATTACATCGTATTTTATCAGTTTATATTTTGGAAATTCATCGTGAAGAGGCTTGTCTAAAAAAGGAATAATATTCCTGTTTTTAAAGTTAAGAGCTTCTCCATCACTGTCATATTCAAAGATCTGTCTTCCGTTGAGGTGAAAAACAATCAGCATCATAACAGGAACCAAAAGGAACAAATAGCTTTCAACTCCCAATATATTAAACCTGTATTCATTCAGTAAGAATGCACCAATTCCGGCCGTTACAAACATCATTAACAGGGTATTCACAAAGTTATAGACCGGAGCTTTGTTACGGTTACTTAATCTCATAATTTCGGTGTTTCAATAAATGGTATTAGTTTGGTTAGTTTTTACATTAATTATACCTCCGCATCGTCTAAAATTTCTTTTTTATCAATGTCGGTATCTTCCACGACAAGATTTTCAAGAATAAAAACCTGCCTGTCCGGGGTATTTTTCCCCATATAAAATTCCAGAAGCTGTTCTATCGTCTGGTCTTTTCCTATGACTACCGGCTCTAAACGTATATCTTTACCGATGAAATGCTTAAATTCATCTGGTGAAATCTCTCCAAGTCCCTTAAATCGGGTAATTTCAGGATTTTTCCCCAGTTCGTTCAATGCTTTTACTTTCTCTATTTCTGAATAACAGTATCTCGTTTCCTTTTTATTTCTCACCCTGAATAAAGGTGTCTGCAGGATATAAAGATGTCCGTTTTTAATCAGATCAGGAAAAAACTGCAGGAAGAATGTAATCATCAGAAGGCGGATGTGCATTCCATCGACATCGGCATCTGTTGCGATAATTACATGATTATACCTAAGGTCTTCAAGGCTGTCTTCGATATTTAAAGCGGCCTGAAGTAAGTTAAATTCTTCATTCTCATATACCACTTTCTTGGTAAGTCCATAACAGTTCAACGGTTTTCCTTTCAAAGAAAATACAGCCTGCGTTTCTACATCCCTGGATTTTGTAATAGATCCTGATGCAGAATCTCCCTCAGTAATAAAAATCTGTGTATCTCCTTTTCTTTCAGCCTTCTGATCGTTGTAATGCTGTCTGCAATCCCGAAGTTTCTTGTTGTGAAGCGATACTTTTTTAGCTCTTTCTCTGGCAAGCTTCTGGATTCCTGAAAGTTCTTTTCTTTCTCTTTCTGAAATTAATATTTTTCTCTGAATCGCTTCTGCAATCTCAGGATTCTTATGCAGGAAGTTGTCTAACTTGCTTTTTAAGAAATCTATAATAAAAATCCTTACCGTAGGACCTTCCGGACCCATATCATTGGATCCTAATTTCGTTTTTGTTTGTGATTCAAAAACAGGTTCCTCTACATTGATGGAGATGGCTGCAATAATGGATTTTCTGATATCAGAAGCCTCGAAATTTTTATTAAAAAATTCACGGATGGTTTTCACATACGCCTCACGAAAAGCATTAAGGTGCGTTCCACCCTGCGTTGTATTCTGTCCGTTTACAAAAGAGAAATAGGTCTCTGTCTGTGACTTATCAGAATGGGTAATGGCTAATTCAATATCGGTATCCTTTAAATGGACGATCGGATAAAGGATTTCGCTTTCCAGCTCTTCTTCCAGTAAGTCTTTAAGTCCGTTTTCAGAATAAAATGTTTCTCCGTTAAAGAAAATTTTCAATCCGGGATTCAGGTACGCATAATTGCGCAACATCCTTTCGATATATTCTTTCCGGTATTTGAAGTTCAGGAAAATATCGGCATCAGGAATGAAAGAGATTTCAGTTCCGTTTCTGTCGGAAGTTTCTTTTTCATCATAATTTTCCGTCATCAATCCGCGTGAAAACTCGGCCATTTTCATTTTTCCTTCACGGAAAGAGCGTACACGGAAATAATCGGAAAGTGCATTTACTGCTTTGGTACCGACTCCATTCAGACCTACCGATTTTTTGAAGGCATTACTGTCATACTTACCACCGGTGTTCATTTTGGAAACAGCATCAACTACTTTCCCCAGTGGAATTCCACGTCCAAAGTCACGAACCGTAACTTTACCGTCGTCCACTTTTATTTCAATTCTTTTACCCGATTTCATTCTAAACTCATCGATAGAGTTATCGAGAATTTCCTTAAGCAAAATATAAATACCGTCGTCGGCAGATGAGCCATCTCCGAGCTTCCCGATGTACATACCGGGGCGCAAACGGATGTGCTCTTGCCAGTCGAGCGTTCTGATATTATCTTCGGAGTAGATTGGATTTATTTCTTGTGACATATATAATTTCAGCAAACATACAAAAGTACGAAATTGTACAAAATTATCCGAATTTTTTGTATCCGTTTTTTTTAATATTCCTGCTAATGTATTGCATTATTATCAATCAAATGATATATTTACAAAACTATTCAACACCAGGTGAAAAAAAACAAATTATTTCTTTCATTTTTATGTATAATATTTTTTTGCTCTCTTTTTTCTGCACAAATTCCGGGGTTGGTAAACTATAATGAAGAGGACGGCTTAAACAGTTCATATACCTACCGCTTCAGCCAGGATAATAACGGATTGATCTGGATAGGAAGCGATAATGGTTTATTCCGGTTTGACGGAAAGGAATTTAAGCAGTATACTAAAAAAAATGGACTGAAAAATATTGAAGTCCTGTCATGTTTTCCTTTATCCAACGGAGAAATTTTTATCAGTCCTTTTTTAAGCGATTATGCATTTCTAAAAGATGGAAAGATCATCAATTCCGATGTTAATAAAGAGCTTAAAAAAATACATTTTAATTATAATCCCAACGTTTATATCCAAAATAATAATCTCTATCTGTATACTTCATACAATCCGGAGGCTATTTATGTTTATAGCAATGGAAAGATAAGCACTATTCCATTGTTTATCAAAAACGGCAATCCTTCCGGAATGTATTATGCATTTAACCTTGATCTTGCCAGCAACCTGATGTATTTTGTGGATGAAAATGCAAAAAAAAATATCGAAGCGTATAATATTATTACCCACAAGAGAACGGTATGCAATATCAGCTTAGAAAAAAATACCCCGGCTTACAGTAAAGGTAATTTTTATATATTCAGACATAATAATAAAGTTGAAGTTTATAAATTATATAATTCATTTTATTTTAAAAAGATACAGTCTTTTTCTGTCCGTGAAAATATCCATCAGATTATCATTGATAAAAATTACAGAGTATGGCTGTGTCTTGAACAGGGAGGAGCGCTGTACTTTAAGCACTCTTTACTGGATAATGTGAATCTTTCCCATCCTATCAAATTTCTGGATAAGTATATCATCAATGATATTATGGTGGACAGAGACAACAACACCTGGTTTTCTACCCGAAATAACGGGATTTATTTTATTACTGAAAAGGCTTTAAACAACTATATTCATCTGCCGGTCTCTAACAACACCGATTACATCACTGCAATCGAAAAAAATGGGAATACTATATTTTTAGGATATAATGAAGCAAAAAGCGGGATTTATCACGCTAATACCATAACAGATCTCGTCTTTGAAAAGGATCGAAAAATAGAACATAAAGCCATTTTCTCTGAAGGAAACACCACTATTTTCGGCTTAACAGGCAGTCTTATTCATTATAATACTACCTCTAAAAAAAGTTCCTTTTAAAAGAATATAGTTTAAAGAATTTACTTCCTTATACTCCGGGTTCTGTACTGATCTGTTCGAGTGAAGGACTTACAGCCTACAATTATCAAACCCGAACCTATGAAGAACTGGTAGAAAAAGAAAGAATGTACACTGCCCTGCTTTATGATAAAGACAGTCTTTTTACGGGAAGCTTCAAAGATCTTTATAAACTTAATACCCGGACAAAAAAGAAGAACCTTTTTCTGGAAGGATATTATTTTACGGATATCAAAAAATTAAGGCACAACCTGTATGTAGGCGCTACCAACCTCAGCGGAATTATTCTTTTTAATAACAGAAAGATCCTTCAGAAGATTACGGAAAACAATGGGTTGGCAACCAGCCACATCAAAAAGATAGAAATAGAAAACCAAAATGTATTTTGGGCCAGCACCAATTCCGGGTTAAGCAGAATTGAAATTAGGAATCAGGGTCTGAGGATCAACAATTTCACCCAGACGGACGGATTACCATCGAATGTCATTGCAGGATGTGTGATAAAAGGAGATACTCTTTATGCAGGAACTTCGAAAGGGTTAGGAATTCTTTCCATCAAAAATTTATTGGCACAACAAAAATTCATTGATAAAAAAGTCATTATCAATTCTGTGGTGATTGGCAATAAGGAGTTTTTCAATCTAAATACACCACTCGTAGGGAAAACACCTAACAATGATATCACTTTTAATGTAAGCTTCCCGGATTACGCTTCACAAGGGAACATCAGCTATCAGTATACCATTGAAGGGCTCAGCGACGGCTGGCAGACCAGCAATTCTTCAAAAATAATCTTTAATGCTATTCCGCCCGGCACCTATACTTTTAAAGTGTTTGGGTTGGGCTATAACGGAAAACAGTCTTTTGCCTCTACAAACCTGAGTTTTGAAATTAAACCTAAATTCTGGCAGACATGGTGGTTTAAACTGGTGCTCATTATTCTGGGATCTGCTGTTATATTTATTCTTATCACGTTATATTTTCAGAAGAAACGAAATAAAAAACTGGAAACCCTTTATTACGAGAAGAAAATTGCAGAACTGGAGCTGCAGGCTATTAAAGCACAGATTAATCCTCATTTCATTTACAACTGCCTCAACTCTATTCAGTTTCTGCTGTATAAAAAAGACTATAAAGAGACGGAAAATTATTTAGATATTTTTGCCCAGATGATCCGGAAAACCCTCCATTATTCTGAAAAAACATTCATGCCGATCAAAGAGGAAATCGAATACCTGTCTTTATATCTTCATATGGAGCATCTTCGTTTAAAAGATCAATTTGATTATAAAATAACGGTCTCAGAAGCAACCAATGAAAACTGGATCATCCCTTCCCTTCTGATACAGCCGTTTGTAGAAAATGCCATAAAGCACGGTATCTCCAATATAAAAGACAGAAAAGGAAACATAGAGATTATATTCGATGTTACCGGCACATCACTGTGCATTACGGTTGAAGACAACGGCGTTGGAATCGGCAGTAAAAACCACTCTTCCCCTAAACCTGATTCTTTTGGAGTCAAATTATCTCAAAAAAGGATCGAAACTTTTAAACAGCTTTTTGACATGCATATTATGTTAGAGATTAATGATCTCCGTGAAAAAGAGCAGCGACCAGGAACCCAGATAAAACTTTATATTATACCTTATGAAAACTAAAATACAGGCATGCATTATAGACGATGAACAAGATGGAAGAGATTACATCTCTCTTCTGTTAGAAAACGAATTTCCTGAAATAGAAAATGCATTTCAGGCATCCAGCGTAGAGGAAGCCTACATTTTTCTTTCTAAAAATTCACCTGAGATTCTTTTTTTAGATATCCAGCTAAAAGATGGTACTGCTTTCGATCTGCTTTCAAAGTTCAAAGAAATAGATGCACAGATCATTTTCATCACGGCTTTTGAACATTTTGCCATCCAGGCCATTAAAAATGGTGCCGCCGATTATCTGCTGAAACCTATCAAAAAAATAGATTTCATTATTGCCGTGAATAAAGCGTTAGATAATATCAAAAAAAATAAATCTTCAACGCCTGCCACTTTACACAAAAATAAAATCAGTCTTCCGACCCTTCAGGGTTTCAAGCTCACCGATATTAATGATATCATCCGCTGTGAAGCTGATTCCAGCTATACCACTTTTCATCTTACTGATAAAACCAAGATTATTGTTTCCAAAACGCTGCATGAATTTGAAGAATATCTTTATGATCATAATTTTTTCAGAATCCATCATAAACATCTGATCAATCTTTCCCATCTCAAAGAATACATCAAAGGAAAAGGCGGACAGGTAATTATGGCAGATCAATCTGTACTGGATGTTTCCGTGCGTAAAAAAAATGATTTTTTATCTAAGATTGAAAATTTAGAGTAATAGATTATGAGTAACCAATTTCATTTTGTATTCAGTACGGGGTAGTCTTTTTTATAGAATTTCTGCTTCTGATTATAAAAAATGAATTAAATTCGAAGTAATTAAAAAATCCTTTAATGATACAACTTCCATTATCCAAACTTTCCAACATAGGAACCACTATATTCAGTCAGATGACCCAATTGGCGAACGAAAATGAGGCCATTAATCTCTCACAGGGATTCCCGGATTTCATGCCGGATCCTGAACTGCTGGATCATGTAGATTATTTCATTAAAAAAGGGTTTAACCAATATGCTCCGATGGGCGGAATGATCACTTTAAAGGAAGAAATTGCCAGAAAAATTGAAAACAGCCACCAGGCTATTTATCATCCGGACTCAGAAATTACAGTAACTGCAGGGGGAACTCAAGCTATTTTCACAGCGGTAGCCACTTTCGTTAAAAAAGATGATGAAGTGATTATTTTTGAACCGGCCTACGACTGCTATGAACCTACGGTAGAACTCTTCGGCGGAATTATAAAACGCTTTGAAATGAAAGCCCCGGATTATACGATCGACTGGACAGCCGTAAAAAATCTGGTAACCGATAAAACTAAAATGATCATCCTGAACAATCCTAATAATCCATCGGGTAAAATTTTAACAGAGCATGATATTCAGGAGCTTATTTCCATTGTAAAAGGAACTTCCATCCTTATTTTAAGTGATGAAGTCTATGAAAATATTGTTTTTGACGGAAAACAGCACTTAAGCATCGCAAAATATCCGGAACTGAAGGAAAGAAGCCTCCTGGTAGCTTCATTCGGGAAACTTTTTCATGTCACGGGCTGGAAAATCGGCTATTGTGCTGCTCCTAAGGTGCTGACAGATGAATTCAGAAAAATCCATCAGTTCAATGTATTTTCTGTTAATACTCCTATGCAATTGGCGTTGGCGGCCTACATGAAAAATGAGGATCATTACAATCATCTAAGCCAGTTCTTTCAGGAAAAAAGAGATTTTTTAAGAAAAGGCCTTGCCGGAACTTCTTTTGAACTTCTGGATTGTGAAGGAACTTATTTCCAGGCTTTGAAATATGATAAAATATCGGATAAAAATGATTTTGATTTCGCCAGCGAGCTCACTATCACTCACAAAGTAGCCAGTGTTCCTTTTTCATCTTTTTATAAAAATAAACTGAATGAGCATGTGATCCGTTTATGTTTTGCAAAGAAACAGGAGACACTGGAAAAGGCTATTGAGAATTTATCAAAAATCTGATACATTTTTATATCAACGGGGAAAGAAGTCTGGCCAGATGCTCGAAAAACACTTTGTAACCAGGCCTTTTTCTCCAGTCTTCAAGAAGAATTTCTTCACAGTCTTCCATGTCTTCTATGAATACATTATTGAGCTGCTGATTGATTTCGGTATCAAAAATAAGGGCATTGACCTCAAAATTCAGTTCCTGGCTTCGGGCATCCATATTGGCGGTTCCTACACAGGAAAAATTGCCGTCAACAATCATTGTTTTAGCATGAATAAATCCTTTTTTGTAAAAGAAAATCCGGACTTTATTTTCTAAAAGTTCTTCATAATAAGAATACGCGGCGGCATTGACTACTACAGAATCACCGGATTTAGGAACCATCAGCCTTACATCTAATCCTGAAAGAGCAACCTGTTTGATCGCATTCAGAACCGTTTCAACAGGAATAAAGTAAGGCGTTACCAGATACACTTTTTCTTTGGCAGAAAGAATCGCTGCATTGGTGCTGAGCATAATCGATGGCTGGGTATCAGGTCCGCTGGCTGCCGTCTGAACGATTGTTTTTCCAAAATCTTTATCTTTAAAATCAAAATATTTCTCTGAGAGCTCAGGAAGCTTTTCAGCCGCAAAAGTCCAGTTGCTCAAAAATAAAAACTGGAAGTAAAAAACGGCTTCCCCTTGTATATATAGATGCATATCACGCCAGTACTGTTTGGAATTAGGGTTGATATATTTATCAGAAACATTGATTCCTCCTGTGAAAACCTCTGCCCCATCCACAATAATAATCTTTCTGTGATCCCTGTAATTCACTCGGTTTGCAAAGATCCTGAATGTAATTTTGTTTACTGGTAATACCTCAATTCCGGCTGCTTTCAATCTTTTCAGTAATTTTTTACCGATTTTACCGCTACCCATGTCGTCATAAAGAAAACGAACCGTAACACCTTCTCTGGCTTTTTCTATCAGCAGATCCGCCAGCCTGTTTCCTATTTCATCGTTATCATAAATGTAATATTCAAGATGGATATGATGTTTTGCCCGTTGAAGCACTTCAAAAACTTTTGCAAATTTTCCTTCGCCATTGATAAGAAGTTCTACATGATTTCTTTGGGACAACGGTGAGTTGCCAGCATTGTATAAATAATTGATGGTTGTTGTAAAGTTCTCTACTTCATCAACTCTGTTTTCCAGGGTTGTATAATGTGTTTTCTGAATATATTTCTTTACCGCAGCATAGATTTCTTTATTCTGCTCAACCTTAAAGGTGTAAAATTTTTTCTTCCGGTAATTAACTCCAAAAACAAAATAAATAATAATTCCGGCAACGGGCAGAAAGATGATCAGCATCAGATAAGCCAGCGTCTTACTGGTGGTTTTGGTATCCATAATGATCCTTCCCGCAAGGAAAAACACCCCAATGAGATACAGGATCTCAAGGCCCGGCAAGATGTATGGAAACTGACTGAGAAATTCTTTAATCATAATCTAAAATCCTTTAAAAAATGTATTTCGGATCTGTTCTTTTAAAGGTAATAAAAAAGCAGTAGAAATTCTACTGCTTGTATAGGGTTCGGATACTTTGTTATATTATAAAAACATGCCGCCTGAAGCTTCTATTCTCTGGCCATTGATCCAGCCTGCGTCATCGGTACATAAAAATGCAACAATCCCCCCGATATCATCTGGAAGTCCGGCTCTACCTAATGCCGTAATGGTTGAAATCATTGAATTAACTTGTTGATCATCTCTTGTTCTTCCGCCGCCAAAATCAGTTTCAATAGCTCCGGGAGCAATGACATTGGCTTTTATTCTTCTCGGTCCTAATTCTTTTGCCATATATTTGGTCAGCATTTCAACACCGGCCTTGATAGATCCATATACCGAAGAACCAGGCAATGCAAATCTTGCTAATCCTGAAGAAATATTAATAATTCCCCCGCCGTCATTAATGAAAGGCAATAGTTTCTGAGTCAGGAAGAATACGCCTTTAAAATGAATATCTACGATATCATCAAGCTGTTCCTCCGTTGTTTCCGTAATAGGTGAATATAATGCCGTACCTGCATTATTCACAAGAAAATCAATATTCGTACTACCTGTATTTTCCTGCAAGTGGCTGGTTACGTTTTTTACAAATGCCTCGAAGCTTTTGGTATCTTTGGTGTCTAACTGAAAAGCAACAGCTTTTCTTCCCAATGTCTTTATCTCTTCTACGACTGCATCCGCCTCTTCTTTACTGCTTTTATAGGTAATGATAACATCAAGACCTTTCTGTGCCACTTTTAGGGCTGCATTTTTTCCTAATCCACGGCTTCCGCCTGTTATCAATGCTATTTTTGTTTTTGTTTCCATTTTTTTTGATTAATTTAATGATACAAAGTTGAACAATTTCAAAGGTAACCTGTTTGCTTGAATCAATCTGAAATTTGCAAAATTCAAATCATGAGCGGAATTCAAGCGGAGTGAATGATGTTTTTCGTTTAAAGAAATTGGAAAAGTGGGCAATTTCCTCAAATCCTAATGCATAGGATATCTCAGAAACATTCCATTTTGTTTGTCTCAGAAGGATTTTTGCTTCCTGAATCAGACGGTCTGCAATCAGTTCTGTAGTCGTTTTTCCTGTGTTTTCTTTGAGCTTTTTATTTAAATAGTTCACATGTACCGCCAGTCTTCCTGCATAATCTTTTGCCGTTTTCAGCTGCAGTCTTTGGTCGGAGGATTCAATCGGGAATTGTCTTTCCAACAATTCTATAAATAAAGAAACGACTCTGAGTGATGCATCATTTGAAGTGGAAAGCTTGGCTGCAGGCTGCAGCTTCTGTCCGTAATGGATAAGTTCCAGCACATAATTTCTGATGAGATCATATTTAAACAGATAATCGGAAGCAATCTCTTTTTTAATTTTTGCAAAAAGCTGCTCGATCTCCACAGCGAGTTCATCATCAATTTCAAATAAAGGAATATTCCCCGGCTGGAATATGGGTAATTCTTCAAGAGACGCCTGGGACTGGGATTTAATGAAAAAATCTTCTGTAAATACACAGAAACTTCCCGACTGGTTTGGATCTTCGGGAACCCAATGATAAGGAACTTTTGGCGTAGCAAATAATAAAGCATTCTGTTTGATCTGTACTATTTTATCTGCATATTCTGCCCTATTTTTCCCTCTAATAAGGCTTATTTTATAATATTTCCTTCTGTTATAGGGCATTTCAGAAGTTGTTCTGGCTTTTTCGATGGTCTGGGCAATATCAAAAACATTGAAATGCCCAATATCTTTATGAAGTCCTGTAGGAAAAATACTTTCGAGATCTTTCCCCAGCTTTGCGGCCATCTCCCGATAGAAATCCTCAAGAGAAGTACGGGTTATATTTTCCATGATGGTGATTTGTATGATTCAAATATACGAAGCTTCAGATATATGAAAGAAAATAATTTTTCATCCATTTTTTCTTTACGCAGTGATATATTCAATTATTTTATCTACCTTAGTTATTAGCTAACTCACTAAAAATCATTACCATGAAAAATCAAAAGGTACAAAAAGGGAAGAAACTAAACAAAAAAGAACTGAGAGTGATTACCGGCGGACGAATAGACTGCATCGATCCTATGACAGGAAACTGTAAGCAAATATCAAAAGGCTGCGCACAGATTCAATGCCAGCCGACACTGGAACCTATTGAATAATTTTTCATTACATTCTTATTTACTAAACCATCTAAAATTAAAAAATATGCAAATTACAGACTTACAAAACGGTAAAAAATTAAACAAAAAACAATTAAGATCCGTGAATGGCGGATTAATGATGTGCATTGATCCTAAAACTAACGGATGCAGGATCATATCCAAAGGCTGTGCTGATCCTCAATGCAGGCCGGATTTAATTCCATAAAGACAACATCACTCCCATAAAAAATACCATTCCTGACAGAATGGTATTTTTGTTTATTATTTTATTGCCAAGGATCATGTTCTGCTTTTTTAATCAGATTAAGGAGGATATTTTCTGTAGATTCCTGACTGAAAGAATGGAGTGACTGTCCTGCCCAAATGCTGACAAAATCAGCATTTTCATTTAATTTGGCTGCTTTTCGAAGTCCGGCAGTGAGCTTATTCTGATAGGGATAAGGAAGGATGTACTGTGTGGAATCAATGGCTATCATAAAGGCATTCTGAACTCCTCTCGCATATCTCCCCGAAAAGCTTTTGGTTAAAATGATGTCATTCTCTTTTGCGCTTCTCAGTCTTTCTTTTTCAAATTCCTTCAATGCGCTTTCCACAGACCCTAACAATAAACTGCCTATCTGAAACCCCTGTGCTCCCAGAGTTTTGGCTGCCAGCAAAGTTTTACCATCATAAATTCCTCCCGCATACAGAAGAGGAACGTTTACCGTATCATACACTTGTGACAGCAGGGACAATCCTCCAATCTGAGGGATATTTTCACTGGTGAAACTTCCTCTGTGCCCTCCGGCTTCAATTCCCTGAACACAAATAATATCGATCCCGGATTTTTCTAATATCATGGCTTCTTCAACAGATGTACAGGTTCCGATAAGGATGGTTTCATTATTTTTCAACTTCTGAATGCTTTGCTGATCCAGATTACCAAAAGTAAAACTTACTATTTTGCAGTTTTCTGAAATAAGAGCATCTATCTGATCATGATAGCTGTTGATCTTCAGGGTATCTATTTCCGGAAGATCAACATTCATATGATGATCCGCTGCCAGTTGTTCTATGAACCTTTTAGTTTCAGCATATTGAGCTCTTAACGAATCTGTGATTTCAGGAATTTCATTAACAAAAATATTGACGGCAAATTTTTTATCCGTTAACTGCTTTGTTGCACGAATTGCTCCTATACAATCATCAACAGACAGATCTCCTAGTGGTAAGGAACCGAGACAGCCTGCTTTGGATGCTGCAGCGGCCATTGCCGGGGTACTCACTCCAAACATGGGTGCCTGAATCACCGGATATTGGGTTTCCAACAAATTGGTCACCTGATTTTTCCAATTGATTGTTGTATCCTTCATCTTAATAAATTGTAATTGTTGTCACACAAAATTATCATTAATTTCACATCTTTAGAAAGGATAGTAAATGATTATTATTAGTTTTTCATTATCGAAAATTTAGTCTGCTATCATAGGGAAATAATTTTTAAGCCATGGTTGTGCATTGCAGTACCAGCCCGATTTTTGAATGAAATTATTTATTTAAAAAGTACTTTATCATTATTTATTTACACATTTATCCTAACAAAGTGACATAATATTAATTATTTTCATTACTTTAGTGAATACTAACTCACTAAAAATCAAAACAATGAAAAGTTTACTTTTACAAAGCGGAAAAAAACTGAGTAAAAAAGAATTAAAAACGATTGCAGGAGGAATGCTGGATTGTATGCAGCCTGTTCTATGCACTCCCGATTATCCTTGCGAAACATACCCTCCGGATGATCCAAGAGCATGTACGCTTATTTCATCAGGATGTGCCCAGAAAATATGCAGACCTCAATAATTTTTAGCACCATACAATTTTAATAATACCATTCTTATTTAGAATGGTATTGTATTTTCAGGAAACTGTCTGGCTAACAAGTTCTACTTCCCATTTTCCGTTTTTGTATTCTACAGTATAATCACTGAATGAACCACTGCCCCATTTGTTAATATAAAATGTATTCGGATCTTTTTTGTCTTTTTTAATTTTTGAAATCCCGAAATCGAAAACATCTGTAATTTTAATATAACCGGTTTGCCGATTTTTATCTTCCGGAGAAAACAGCACCCTATATTCAGTAGGATTTATCTGGTGAAAATAATCACAGTCGCTTTTAAAAACTTCAAAATAATAAGGCATTTTTTTAAAATCAAGTGTCGTGGCATAAGTTGGCAACAGCATCTGATACAGTTCACTGAATTTATTTTTTTCAGATGTAAACATAGGATTCTGGTCATTAAAATCATCGGTCCCGTCTCCATCTGTATCTTTATTGTTTGGGTTTAGCCCAAAACTTTCTTCAAAAATATCATTGTACCCGTCATGATCAGAATCTTTTATCAGATCTTTTAAACTGATTGTAAACAGTTTGCCATCCTCAAGAGCTGAATAATCATCATGCCCGGGAAGGCCGGGAACTTTTATAATTTGCACCAGACTCCCTTCCACCTGCAGAAATCCATCTTTAATAATGGGTGCTGCCTGAATTTCATTAAGATAATAATGACTAAAACTTAATCCTAAGAAATAAGCAGAAGGCTGATTATTTTCAATTTTCAGCAGCCAATATCCTAAATTATTTCTTCCTAACGCATACTGAGTATTCCCTAATTCCTGTTTTCCAAAACATAGAAACTGCTCTGAAAATTTATCTTTAAAAAGCTTATAGTCTATATCGTAAGTATTTTTTGCTTTCTCATACATTCTCCATTTGCTCTCATGGGCATATACACTGTCCTGTTTAAAACTTCTGAATTTTTTAAGGGTAGTGATCGTTAAGTAATTCACTTTTTCGTCAAGAATCTGTTTTGCCGTATAAGGTTTCTTTTCTATATAATTATTCTTTTCTGCTTCTTTAATAAAACATCGGTCTTCAATTGTCTTTGAACATGAAAGGGCTGTTAAAACAGCAAGGAGATACAGTGGTTTCATCGTTAAAATTTTTCTTGTGAATGCAAAAAACGCTCCCAAAAAGATGGAAGCGTTTTTTTATATACGAACTTTAATATTTCTTATACGTTGAATCTGAAGTGCATGATGTCACCATCCTGAACGATGTATTCTTTACCTTCTACAGAAAGTTTTCCAGCTTCTTTGATCTTTATTTCAGAACCATATGTTACATAGTCTGCATATTTGATTACTTCTGCACGGATAAATCCTTTTTCGAAATCAGTGTGAATAACACCAGCTGCCTGAGGAGCGGTCCATCCCTGTCCGATCGTCCATGCTCTTACTTCTTTTACTCCTGCCGTAAAGTACGTCTGAAGTTTCAATAAGTCGTATGCTTTTCTGATCAAACGGTTTACTCCCGGTTCTTCAAGGCCTAATTCTTCAAGGAAGATCTGTCTTTCCTCGAAAGAGTCCAGTTCGTTGATGTCTGCTTCAATCTGAGCAGCTAATACTACTACTTCAGCACCTTCTTTTGCAGCCATTTCCTCAATCTTTCCGATCCACTCGTTTCCGTTTTTGATTGAATTTTCATCTACATTACAAACGTAAAGTACCGGCTTATTGGTTAAAAGCTGAACATCTCCGATAAGCGACTTTGCAAAGTCGTCCATTGGAAATTCTCTTGCATTTTTACCGTCTTCTAAAAATTTCTCAAGATTCTGAAGAATTTCGTACGTCAAAAGATCGTCTTTCTTTCCCGATTTAATGAATTTTTTAGCTTTATCAACAGCTTTTCCTACCGTTTCAAGGTCTTTCAGCTGTAGTTCAATATCAATAATTTCTTTATCACGTATCGGATCTACAGAACCTTCTACGTGGATGATATTTCCGTTGTCGAAACATCTCAATACATGGATGATCGCTTCACACTCCCGGATATTGGCCAGGAACTGGTTTCCCAATCCTTCTCCTTTGCTGGCTCCTTTTACAAGACCTGCAATATCCACGATTTCAACCACAGCCGGTAACACTCTCTCTGGGTTTACTAATTTTTCTAATTCAAACAATCTTTGATCAGGAACAGATACCGTTCCCAAGTTAGGTTCGATTGTACAGAAAGGATAGTTTGCTGATTGAGCTTTTGCGTTGCTCAAACAGTTAAAAAGAGTTGATTTACCTACATTTGGCAAGCCTACGATTCCACATTTCATAATGAAACTATTTAATATTTAAAGGTCCGCAAAGATAGTGATTTTAAAGGGAGTTTCATAATAAAAAAAATCTGCCGTTGATGTGGCAGATTTTATTCATTTTAGTTTTAGGTTCTAAGGATTGGCTCCTGTAGCCTCTTGTGCTAATGGGGCATCATCAGGAGCTTCCTGTAATGTTTTATCTAATGTAAATAAAGATTCATCTGTGGCTCTGTCTCCGCCTGCAATTTTTAATTTATCAATTAGATTGGACGCTAATGTTTCTTCTTCGATCTGTTCCTGAACAAACCACTGCATGAAATTCCAGGTTGCCCAGTCTTTTTCTGCCAGCGACATATCTACGATCTGATAAATGGAAGTGGTATTATCCACTTCATGTTTAAAAACCCCGTCAAAACATTCTGTTAGGGATTCAGGATCTTTCGGAGGAGCCGGAATCGCATCTACCTTAGGTTTTCCGCCTCTGTTGAGTACATATTCCATGAATTTAATGGAGTGATTTCTTTCTTCCTGTGAATGCCTGTAAAGGAAATTGGCGATTCCCTGATAACCTTTGTCGTCTGCCCATATTCCATACGATAAGAAGGTATGAGAGGCAAGAATTTCTTTGTTCATTTGGTCACTTAATGCTTTTTCCAAGGTTGGGGAAAGTCTGTTCGTATTCATAAAAGTATATTTTTTGTGTGATTATGAATAGTATGATGCAAAAATGATTCCGATAAGATTATTAATTTTAATTAAAACAATAAAACATAGTTTATAATAAACTGATATTCATTAATTTGAATTGATAATTTATAGTTATTCTAAAATAATAAATCCAATTTTCTAATAACCGATGGTTCAAGCATCAGAAAAGTTTAAAAGAACAATAAATTAAGCCGGAAACAATTTCCTCCATTTATGAATTGTATTCCGGCTCATTTTAAAGTGACCTGCTAATTCTGTATTATTGAGTTTGTGTTTTTTCTGAAAATCTAATATCTGCAGTACTGCCGCTTTATCATAAGAACGGTGTTTTTGGCTTGGTCCTCTTTTCCCATTTATGTTTTTACCAAAAATAATTTCATTAACAGTAATAACATCCAGCATAGTAAGCTCCTTTTTGGAAAGAATATAATGACACGCTGTTCTTTTATCCGGATAACGGGTATTAATCATATCCAGATAAATTCTTTTATAGTTGGGCGTCCGTCTGTTGTCTGTTATTTTTTTTGATTCCACTTTTGGTTTACCATATTATTATTAATCACTTATATTTAAGGAGCCATTTATATAGTGTCGTTTTTGGAATGTTATATTCTTCAATAATCTCTTTTTTAGATTTTTCTCCGGAGGAAATGAGTTCTAATATAAATGCTATTATTTCTTTAGTATATAAGCTCTTTCTGAACTGCGGCAGTACAAACTTCCGTGGTCCCTTTTCATTCTTAATATTCCCATTTCTTCTTCTCTGAGGAGAATATAAAATTAAGTGGTGGGAGTAAAGCCTAAAGAAATCATATTCTAATAATTTGCTCCATTTCAAAAGTATATCAGTAGAAAGGTTTTCCTGAGCGAACATTTCTTTCAATTCTGATTCAAAACAATTAAAAAAACGACATGCCCGGTCAATGTCCATAGCTACTTCCTCGAAACGGCAATGTATTAATCTTCCGACGTGTATATCTTTGAAATTCAAATTAATTGCAGGCAATAGATGATGTTGATAATACGCCGGAATCATTTACGGTTATTTTGTAGCAGCTTCCATTGGGTGATTTCAGAATCATAATATCAGAAATGTTTTTCCACTGCAGCTTTCCTGTCAATGAGGTTGTATTACCATTTAAAGCCATAATCTGACCATTAGTTCCTGTCTCAGCAGGGAAACTATAGGTAGATTGTGTTGTCCCGGATATACTGTTAGCCGTAAACTGTATTCCATTCGTTGTATTGGTCTCTACTTTGGCCGAAGCGCCTGATGCATTACCCACTTCCATTCTTGAATAAGGGTTAGAACCTGTACTCTGTCCCCAAAAACTAGTAGAGGCAGTAGTAGTCTGGCTTATAAAAGCTGTAATTCCTGCATTAAATTGTAAAACAGATATCCCATTTGCATCTTTTACGACAAAATTACCTGCTCCTTTCCCGATTCCCAATAAAGAATATTCTGTTGCGGCAGAAAGACTGCTGTTATTGGCAATACTCATGGTTGTAGTTGGGCTGCCTGCTAAATCATTTTTATAATTGGTCAGCTCATAAAATAACCCTGTAGAAGCATCCTGATATTTGGAAGAAAAGTTTCCATTAACATCTAACATTTTCTGTGGGTTGCTGGTATTAATTCCTACCTGTGAAAATAAAATCTGCAAACTGAAACAGCATAAAAGCATTGTCATTTTTTTCATTCTAAAAGTATTTTTATGTTGCAAACCTAAGCGTGAATATCTTACTTTACAACAAAAGTGTTTTAGAAATCATGAATAAATAAAGAGAAAAACACTACACAATCAATTAAAAATCAATAAATTAATTCTTTTTTATCTTTAGTCTGCTTAATAAAATCCGAAGGCGAAATTCCGGTTATATTTTTAAAATTCGTAGCAAAAACACTATGGGAAGAGAATCCACAGGCCTCCGCAAGGTAACTGATTTTATAGTTTCTATATGCTGGATCATTAATGATTTTTGAACATATAAAATCGATTCTCAATTCATTAATGTATGCGTTATAATTTTTTCCTTTACTACTGTTTATGACTTCGGAAAGGTAATTTGTATTGGTATTAAACTGCGATGCCAAAAGTGAAAGGCTAAGTTTTGGGTTAATGAATTTTTCCGTCTCTTCAAATTTTTTAAGTTTTTCCAAAATATCTTTTTCCCTGACTTCTGGAATATTCATTTCTTTTACTTGTTTTGAGGGAAATTTGTGTCCTTGATCATCAGAAATAGTCTTAGTTTCCAGTTTCTTAATAATGTTTTCATAAAGAAACTTTTGCTTTTTATTTTTTTGACGGTTATAATATAAAATAATACACAACAATATGGTAAAAAGAACACATGCACCAATTAATATCATTTTAATACGTCCCGCTTTAGCCTCGGTTTCCTGTCTGCTTTTTTCAAGGAAGGTGAAGGCATATTTCACTGCTTCTTTTTGGGAGTTGTTCAATGTTTTCTCAAATTCCTCCTGCTTTTTTTTATAGAATAAAGCCTTATCCTGATTGCCATTTTTATCGTATATGCTGGACAATAACGCATAGTTTGTACTCAGATTGGGGTCTTTTACTTTCTGAAGATAAGAAGTGGCCCTATTAAGGTAATTTAAAGCACTTTTTAAATTGTTTTTTTGGTATTCAAGAACTCCCAGATTGTTATAGGAAAGATTTAAAATAAAGGGATTTGAACTGATATCAGGAATCTGTACTGTTTTCTTAAAATAATAATACGCCGAATCTTTTTGGGTATCCAGATAGATGCTTCCCAAATTATAATATCCTGTACTGTATCTCAACAGTTTTTCTCTTTCTGACAAACCGGACCTGTTGTAAAATTTAAAAGCCTTATTTAAAAGTGCAGCAGGCTTTTCTGTTTTTTTCTGTAAAATATCGTAGAGAGCTAATTGATAATAGAGATCTCCGGTCATTTTGTTTTTAATTTTGGGATCTTCTATTTTTCCGGCAGTTTCCAACCCTTCCCTTGCATATTGCTCTGCTTCGGCAAGTAATCCCATCACGGCGTACGTTCCCGATTTATGAAGCAGCACATCACTTGTAACAGCCGGATCATTTATACTCCCGGATTCATTTTCTGCCCTGTTGATGAATGCCATTCCTTTTTTATGGTCTCCGGTTAAAAGGTAAGCCTGGGAAACATATAATAAAGTATTAATTTTATCTTTACTATCAGCATTTTTATATACTTTTTCCCAGCTATGTAAGGCCTGATTCGGGTTCGTTTCAGACATTTTTTTGAAATCATCGATAGGATTCTGAGCATGAATACTCATGAACAAAAATAAAAACAAAGCAATACAGCAGTTTTTCATAAGAAAAAATAATTAAAATGTACGTTCAATACAATTAAACCGATCTGATACAGTATGTATCCCAAAACTATAATGAACAACTAAATTTACTAATAAAATACAGTCAACAATAACTTTCTATAGACGCAAGAGATTTATCTGTAAAAGAAACAATTTTGATTCTATACAATTTCATAATAAAAACCAGTCCTATTCAAGAACTGGTTTTATTATTTTTTAAAAGTAAATCTTTTACTTTATTTTTTTCGCCATATAGTCGCTTTCATTTCCTAATCGGTCGATGGCTTTTATCGCAACGGCATTTAGTATTTTCCCGTCTTTATTTTTAGGAATTTCTTTTGAAAGAGTATCTAATGTCAGAATATCTGTTTCCCAAACTCCATTGTATTGGGTGAAAAGTACCCACTGGAAAACATCACCGATTTTTTTACTGCTCCAGCTTGCCTGTACGGCAATTCCATTGTCATTGATAAATAACGTGGGAGTTTGGAGCGGCAATGCTTTTATCCACGGGCTTTTCGGAACGAGCGCTTTTTCTTGATACGGTCCATTCTTCAACGTCGGAAGCATATTTGAATTTTTTGTTAACCCTGCAATACTCCAGTGAATTTCTCCGGCATCGCTTTTCAATACCTGTCTCGAAATATCAATCTGATTTTTAATTTCTGTAGGTCGGTCCGAAACTTTTATTTCTACTGTATTCAATCCCGGCCACAAGTGACGGTTCATGGTGTTTTCAGATTTCCACCAGTTGAGTAAGCCTTCAAAAGGTTGACCTTTTGATTCGATCGGCCAGTACAATTGTGGCGAAAAATAGTCTACCCAGCCTTTGTTCAGCCATAATTTTGCATCAGCGTACAGTTCGTCATACTGGGAAGAACCTACAACGCCTTCAGGATACCCAGGTTTCCATATTCCAAACGGACTGATTCCGAATCGTACATAATTTTTCTCGGCATGGATCTCTTTATAGATTCTTTCTACAAATTTATTTACATTATCTCTCCTCCAATCTGCTCTGGATAAGGTGCCGCCACTTTGTACATACGCATTCCATGTAGCATTATCCGGAAAGTCTGCTCCTTTATTGTAAGTGGCATACGGATAAAAATAATCGTCAAAATGCACTGCATCGATGTCATATCTTTTCACAATATCTTTCACCACATTGGAAACATGTCCCTGTGTTTTAGGATTGGAAGGATCAAACCAATACATTCCGTTCTTTAACCTTACAACGATATCAGACAGCTTATTGGCCATTGACAGTCCATTAACGGCTCCTCCATTGGTATGATGAGCTCTGTAAGGATTCAACCAAACATGAAGCTCTAACCCTCTTTTATGGGCCTCATCAATCCAAAACTGAAGAGGATCATAATTCGGATAGGGAGGAGTTCCTGTTTCACCGGTCAGGAAGTAAGACCACGGCTCAATAGAGCTTGTATATAGGGCATCCGCAGATGGACGTACCTGAAAAATTACGGCATTGAAATTATTATTTTTCAAAGTTTCCAGCATACTGATCGCTTCTGCTTTCTGCTGTTCTACGGAAAGATTATTTCTTGAAGGCCAGTTGATGTTCGCCACGCTCGCAACCCATGCCCCACGGAATTCCCGGTTGATGGCAGGAAGGTTTACTTTAAAAATTTCGTCTGTGGGAGTTACAGTTGGCACCGGCTTGGTAACCACAGGTACTGGTGGCTTTGTGGGAGTTTTAGTTGGCTTTGTCGGAGTTTTATTGGGAACTGTTTTTACGGTATTGCTTTGCACAGAGCAAGAACTGCTGTATGACGCAAAAATACCTAATAAAAAAACAAGCTTTAATTGATTCATTTTCATAGGCTGCAAAACTACATTAAATATTTTTTTTAATCTTTTAAAAATATCATAATAAAATGAATTACCATCTAATTTTTAAATAAAAAAAGCCCCGAAATTCGGGGCTCTATATGTATAAATATGGGTTTTATTAAGCTTTCCCAGATCTTTCCATTCTTTTTCTTTCTTCTTCAGAAAGGACTTTCTTTCTCATACGAATAAAGTTTGGTGTAACTTCAATCGCTTCGTCAGATTGGATATATTCCATACATTCTTCAAGAGAGAATAAGATTTTTGGTGCAACACCAGTATCTTTATCTTTTCCTGAAGCTCTCATGTTGTTAAGCTGTTTTGCTTCAACGATGTTTATCACTAGGTCACCAGGTTTGTTTTGTTCACCGATGATCATACCTGCATAGATTTCCTCACCCGGATCCACATAAAACTTACCTCTATCCTGTAGTTTAGCGATAGAATATTCTGTAGCCGGACCTTGAGTTTTACTAACCAATACTCCATTACTTCTTCCTGGAATAGCACCTTTGAAAGGCTTGTATTCTGTGAAACGGTGAGCCATAATAGCCTCACCAGCAGTTGCAGTTAGCATCTGAGAACGCAATCCGATCAAACCTCTTGAAGGAATTTCGAATTCCATGTGCTGCATTTCCCCTTTAGTTTCCATTACGTGAAGGTCACCTTTTCTCTGAGTAGCTAAGTCGATTACCTTAGAAGCATATTCATCCGGTACGTCTACTACCAAAGATTCATAAGGCTCACATTTTTCTCCATCGATTTCTCTCAAGATAACCTGTGGCTGGCCAATGGTCATTTCATATCCTTCTCTTCTCATTGTTTCAATTAAAACTGACAAGTGAAGAATACCTCTACCGAAAACCAAGAAAGTGTTTGCATCTCCAGTTTGTTCAACTCTTAATGCTAAGTTTTTCTCTAATTCTTTAGTTAATCTTTCTTTTAGGTGATTAGAAGTTACATACTTTCCATCTTTTCCAAAGAAAGGTGAATTGTTGATAGAGAACGTCATGTTCAACGTTGGCTCATCAATAGAAGTTCTTGGTAATGGTTCAGGATTTTCAAGATCTACGAAAGAATCACCGATTTGGAATGCGTCAAAACCTACAACAGCACAGATATCTCCGGCTTTTACTTCTGTAACTTTTTTCTTACCTAATCCTTCAAAAACGTAAAGTTCTTTTACTTTTCCTTTCAATACTTTACCGTCTGCCTGGGCTAAACCAATCCATTGAGATTCCTTGATCTCTCCTCTGATTACTTTTCCAATAGCAATTCTTCCTAAGAAAGAAGAAAAATCTAAAGAAACGATCTGCATTTGAAGATTCCCTTCTTCAACTTTCGGTTCTGGAACGTATTGTAAGATACCATCTAATAATGGGAAAATATTTTCTGTTTGCTCTAATGATGTATTGAACCAACCTTGTTTTGAAGAACCGTAGAACGTTGGGAAATCCAATTGTTCCTCAGTAGCTTCAAGAGCAAAGAATAGATCAAATACTTTATCATGAACTTCGTCAGGACGACAGTTTGGTTTGTCAACTTTATTAATAACAACTAATGGTCTTAACCCTAATTCTAATGCTTTTTGCAATACGAATCTTGTTTGAGGCATTGGCCCTTCAAAAGCATCTACTAATAGAATTACCCCATCTGCCATTTTAAGAACTCTCTCTACTTCACCACCAAAATCGGCGTGACCAGGAGTGTCGATTACGTTAATTTTAACGTCTTTATAAGTAACAGAAATATTTTTA
The DNA here is from genome assembly GCF_000737705.1 of Chryseobacterium soli. Taxonomy (GTDB): domain Bacteria; phylum Bacteroidota; class Bacteroidia; order Flavobacteriales; family Weeksellaceae; genus Chryseobacterium; species Chryseobacterium soli. The sequence continues at coordinate 437,543 of NZ_JPRH01000004.1, forward strand.
GATAAAATGGTAATTCCCCTTTCTCTTTCAAGATCGTTGTTATCCATTATTAATTCTCCACTTTCCTGATTTTCTCTGAAAATGTTAGTAGCATGAATAATCTTATCAACCAAAGTCGTCTTCCCGTGGTCAACGTGTGCGATAATCGCAATATTTCTAATGTTTTGCATGAATGATTTTTACGGGTGCAAAAATAGTGTTTTTTAATGAATTAATTGATAACAAGATTAATTATTTAACAAATTCATAATGAGAGCGTTAAATCAAAACACCCGTTAAAGCCCTAAAATAGAATCATTTATGAGTTTTTCCGAATGATAAATTAAAAATATAAGATTAAGTTTAAATGAGTAATCATCACCATATTTTTTGAAACAATAAATAATACGACGAGTTCTGTCGTTGTGCACCCCTACTTTTGGTTTATAGATTTCCTGCAGGAATGTATATAATTAATTATTAACCTTTATCACAAAAAAAATGTCAAACAATTTAAATTTATTAACGATTTCAGAATTTATTGGTACTCAGGATCCTTCTTTAGATAAGGATATTGTAATATTACTCGACGAGTTTAGTGGAGAAATTGTCAATTTAAAAAAACAGGATACTTCTGTTCCAAATGGAAAATACTTATCCTTTATTAAGGCAAATAGTGATGGTTCAGTTGCATACTATAAAAGAGTTGTCACTAATGATATTTCTATTAAAATTGCAGAAGTTCATGGTGATGGAAATACAGATGATTCCGCTGAAATTCAGCTACTAATTAACGAAATGGAAGCCGGTCAAGTTTTAAATCTTGAAAATAAAAGATATATGCTCTATACTCCAATACAAATCAATAAGGCAATTAAAATAAAAAGTTCTGGAACAGTAGGAATTGGACCTGACAGACCGTATCTTTTAACAAATAATAACAATGGAATTATCATTAATAAATCTGGTGTAGTTTTAGAGGGATTCGCCATCGGGAATGGAGTTCCTTATGCTACTACCTCTAATGCTTTAACAGGAATCAAAATAGTTGGTACAAATACACAATACATTAATGATATTACCTTAAGAAATATATTTATTAACGGTTATCAAACTGCATTAGAAGTAAACTACATGTGGACATCTCAAATTCAGACTCTTAAAACATTAAATTGCCAAGTAGGAATTCTTGTTAAAGGAAAATCAGTTAACAATGAAATATCCAATAATACTTCACTTTCATTTGATTTCACCACTGCCGATAGTAAAGGAATCTGGTTTTTAGGAGAAAAGGGAGAAGGGACGGAAAAAGAAGGCTGGAGAATTATTGACACATTAATTTATGGGGCTTATGAAGCCATTTATGCAGAGAAAATATCTCATGTAAATTTCATGAACAGTATGATTGATTTCTGTCAACATATAGGAATTGTTATGTTAAATGACTGTTATAACTGGAATATAAACAGCAACTACATTGCTCTTCGAAAACCTGGATATGGAATATATTCAGCCAATAGTATTGTCAATCCTTTAATGGTTAGAGGACATAAAATTATTGATAATGATATCCTTATTTATGAAAATAGTGAAGCCGATGTAGTATCAATTGGTGTGAATATCATTGGTGCAGGGTCATTGTATGATGACGTAAGAGGCAATTCTGTAAAAAACTTTAAAGCCTACGATATCAGAGCTCTTGAAGGATTAAAAACCACTATCAGCAACAACAAATGTCTGTCGGAAATTGAACCTAATATTGTCAGCAACTTTATCACCAATGATAATTTAGGAACCGTGTATTATCAAAATCTAAATGATTCTCTTCATCTAGGAAAAGTAAAAATAACGTATGCTGATGCTTATCCTACTACATCTTCTTCCCAGTGGAAACGTGGTGATATCATTTTAAACATAGGTCCTGCTGTAGATGCACCTATCGGATGGGTAAATACCACCGACGGAACAAACACCTGGAAACCGTTTGGAATTATAAATGCTTAAGACTTGTAGGTCTAGTGTTAAAAAACATCTCCTTTTGGAGGTGTTTTTTGTTTCTCTGTGGTCCATAATCTTTATTCAAGCATCCTCCATATTCTTTAAAACAAGAAATAATACGACGAGTTCTGTCGTTGTGCACCCTTACTTTTACTTATAGATTTCCTGCAGGAATGTATATAATCATTAATTAACAAATTAACCAACACATACATGACAACAATTGAATTAAATGACCCATTCACCGGAGAATGGACAAGCTTTTTAGAAACAGATTTCACCTATGAAGGCAGCGCTGTTACCGATGCTTTATGTGATGATATTATTTACAAAAAAGTGACTGGCAAGTATTACCGCAGAATCCTGATTGAAAATATCGTTAATGCGATATGGTTTGGAGTAACCGGTAATGGAACAATTGATGATACGAATAAAATCAATGAAGCAATTACTAAATCTGCTGCGATCAATGGAATCTTATTTTTTCCGGAAGGCAGATATAAAATTACGGGATCTGGATTGAATTTATTAAACAATTCCAATCTGTTGGGAATAGGAAAAGATACTGTTTTCGAAATGGACGACAATGCTTATTGGTGTATATCTGCAAACAGTGGTAGCGGCGGAACTGATAATGTTAATGATAACATAAAAAACATCACCGTTAAAAATATTCATTTTAAAAGTGTAAACAATCAGTTTTCTGAATTTAAACATCTTATGAATCTTAATGCGGTGAGTGATGTGATCATTGAAAGCTGCTACTTTACCCAGTTCAGAGGAGATGGTATTTATATTGGAAGTTCTAATATAGAAGGTTTAGAGCGACATAATGAAAGAGTATTTGTCAGAAACTGTCACTTCGACGGCGTTAATCATGCCAATAGAAATGGAATTACTATTATAGATTGTAATACTGCAGTTATTGAAGAATGTACATTTGCAAATTGTAGCTTAGATGAACGCATTACGATCGATGGTAAAATAATCCCGAGAATGCCTGGTGCCATTGACATTGAACCTGATACACATGATTTCCATATTGTTAAAAATATCACTATCAAAAATAATACATTTAAAAATGTCGGTGGAAGTCCAGGAGTAATTTCTATCATTATCAATAAAATTACTACAAACTGTGGCAATATTGTCATTGAGAATAATTACATTTCTGAATGCACCAGTGCAAATGCCATTTGCATCTCTACCTCCAGAGGAGCTACATCATTTGACGAGTTAAACGATTGTATGGTAACCGTACAGAATAACATTTTCGAAGGTACTCCAGGTTTTGATAACCGGGCAATGACGATAACCGCATCAAAGAATGTGAAAATCTTTGATAATAAGTTTAGTAATTTTGATCGTTCATGTATTATTTCTTATGAAGAACCCGATAATATTGCAGAAAAGTCTTACATCTCCAATATTTATATGGAGCGGAATTTATTTCACAAACTAGGTCTTACAGAACAGGTAAGTTTCAGTTGTTTTAACATCAAAAATTTCCAGTTTAAAAACAATGAATTAAAAGGAGTTTCTGAAGCAAACAATGCTAACGACTTCTTTTTCTATTTCATCAGAGGGGTTTCTTCAGAAATTATTTTTGAACGTAACACATTCATCAATTCTTCCGGATATACGATCGTTATGGGACCTTCTCATACCACCGAAGAAAATACCAATACATTCACCAGTAATCATTTTGATGTTTTATATAACTGGAACTTCCATTGGCTGAGAGAGAGTGCTCCACTCACTCTTAGAAATGCAGCTCCACCCAACGGACATGTTTTTTATGATGAAACCAACAATGTTTCGCAGATCTATTTAGGTGGAACATGGAAGACCATTACAATGGAACCTTAATTTTTTGAAGACAGCTCTTTTGGAATGTCTTTCTTTAGTAGTAAACACTCCATCCATAAATGAAAACGATTTGAATAAGAACAACCAATCCCCATTTCAACAGAAAAGATTTTTTTGAAATCTTATGTCTGAAAACAAGCATGCCTAATATGGACCCTATTGTACCTCCAAAAAAGGTAAGAATTAAGAGTGTTTTCTCAGAGATTCTTTGTTGATGTTTTACCGCTTTTCTTTTATCTAACCCGAATATTGCAAAACATATTATATTGATAAAAATCAAAACTATAGCTATCATATATGCAAAAGTAAGATAAAATTAGGACGAATATCACAATGGTTTAAAATCATAGTGATTGCTGGTTCTCTAAGCCATTGTTACCCAATAAAAAATGATTTCCAGTATCCTGGAAATCATTTCTTTGTAAAATTTATAAAAAAGAATAGGTATTATGCTCCGTGTCTTCCCTCATTAATTTCTTCTACCATTTTAACATTAAAAGCAGGTAAGTCTTTAGGTGTTCTGCTCGTTACCAATCCTTTGTCTACGATAACTTCTTTATCTTCCCATAAAGCACCTGCGTTTTTTAAATCTTTGCTAATCGAATCTACAGAAGTCATATTCCTTCCTTCTACAACTTCAGCATTAATTAAAATCTGAGGACCATGACAAATTGCTGCCACCGGCTTTTTCTGCTGAAAGAAATCCTTAACAAACGCCAGTGCCTGATCATTTGTTCTCAGCTGATCGGGATTAATTACTCCTCCCGGCAATACCAATGCATCATAATCCGATGCAGAAGCTTCAGTAAGAGTTTTATCCACCGGATATTCTTTTCCCCAGTCTTTTTCTGCCCAAGCCTTTATTGAGCCTGATTCAGGGCTGATAATATGGGCCATCCAGCCTTGTTGCTCTAAATGTTCTTTAGGAGATTTCAATTCACTTTCTTCAAATCCGTGGGTAGCCAGTATGGCAATTTTCTTAGACATATTTTTATATTTTTATGGTGTTATATCTAAGCTTAAAAGAAAAAATAATGCCGTTATAATTATTTTAATTATTAAAAGTTGTTAAATTATTTATTCCAATTTAAAATATTAACTTTCTTTTACTTGAAAAAAACTAAAAATATTTTTCTGTGAACATAAAATATTGCATTCTAAAATTTTATTCCTTTAAAACCCAGTTTATAAAGAAAATTATTCCAGAGCTGAACAGATATAAAAAATAGGCATTACGGGAAAACTCGCCTTTTTTCATTCCAAAAATGCTATTTTAGCCATCCGAAAACAGAACAATGACGACCGTAGAATTTATACAAAAGCAGCTCAATATATCCGAAAAAAGCATCAATGCAACCCTTCAGTTATTATCTGAAGACTGTACTATTCCTTTTATTTCCCGTTACAGAAAAGATAAGACCGGAAATCTGGATGAAGTTCAGATTGAGCAAATTTTAAAGATCAGTAAACAGTTTGACGAGATTGTAAAACGAAAAGAAACCATTCTAAAATCAATTGAAGAACAGAATGCACTGACGCCGGAATTTAAACAGAGAATAGAAGAAAGTTTCGATATTCAGGAGCTTGAAGACCTTTACCTTCCTTTTAAAAAACGTAAAAAAACAAAAGCCGATACCGCAAAAGAAAAAGGACTCGAGCCTTTAGCGAAGATCATTATGAGCCAGAAAACCGGTGATCTGATGACTCTGGCATCAAAATACCTCAATGATCAGGTTTCTTCCGAAGAAGAGGCATTACAGGGTGCAAGAGATATCATGGCAGAATGGATCAATGAAAACATGTATGTCCGTAAAAACCTGCGCCGCCTGTTTCAGCGTAAAGCAGTGGTTACCTCTAAAGTCGTGAAGGCTAAAAAAGATGAAGAAGCTGCTCAGAAATTCTCACAATATTTCGAATGGGATGAAAACTTAAGCAGAACGCCCTCCCACAGGCTATTAGCAATGCTCAGAGCCGAGACTGAAGGTTTTGTAAAAGTGAATGTAGGAGTTGACAAAGAAGAAGCCGTTGAGTTTATCGAAAATGCAGTGATTAAATCCAATAACGAAGCTTCGGAACAGATTGCCATTGCCATTAAAGACAGCTATAAAAGACTTCTTGAGCCTGCCATATCCAACGAAGCCCTCCAGGAAGCCAAAGAAAAAGCAGATAAGAAAGCCATTGAAATATTCTCTGAAAACCTAAGCCAGTTGCTGCTTGCTCCGCCTTTAGGAGAAAAAAGGATTTTAGCAATTGATCCCGGCTACAAAAGTGGCTGTAAAGTGGTATGCATTGACGAAAAAGGAGATCTTCTTCATAATGAAACCCTTTATCCACATGCTCCGCCGAATGAATCCGGAATGGCGATGAAAAAAATCCGGTCTATGGTGAATGCCTACAATATTGAAGCAATTTCCATCGGAAACGGAACAGCCAGCCGTGAGACAGAGTTTTTCATTAAAAAAATTGCTTTTGACAAACCATTGCAGGTTTTTGTGGTTTCAGAAGCAGGCGCATCCGTATATTCTGCCAGTAAAATTGCCAGAGAAGAGTTTCCAAGCTATGATGTCACAGTACGTGGTGCGGTTTCCATCGGCCGAAGATTGGCCGATCCTTTGGCGGAATTGGTTAAAATTGATGCCAAATCTATCGGTGTTGGGCAATACCAGCATGATGTAGATCAGACCCAATTAAAAAACGAACTGGATTCTACGGTCATGAAATGTGTAAACTCAGTAGGAATCAATCTTAATACAGCCAGTAAATCACTGTTAAGCTACGTCTCCGGAATCGGTGAGAAAATGGCCGAAAATATTGTCAATTACAGAACAGAAAATGGGGCTTTCGAAGACAGAAAGCAACTGAAAAAAGTTCCAAGACTGGGTGAAAAAGCCTTTCAGCAGGCAGCTGCCTTTGTGAGAATTGCAAATGCAAAAAATCCTTTAGACAATTCTGCTGTACATCCGGAAGCGTATGGAATTGTTGAAAAAATGGCTAAAGACCTCGGTATCAAAACCCCTGAACTTATCGCCAACAAAGAAAAAATAGCCCTCATAAAACCCGAAAATTATATTACGGAAGTCATTGGAATTTTAGGAATCAAAGATATTTTAAAGGAGCTTGAAAAACCAGGACTAGACCCCAGAAAAGCTGCAAAAGTATTTGAATTTGATCCTAGCGTAAAGAAGATCACAGATTTAAAGATAGGAATGATCCTCCCGGGAATTGTAAATAATATTACTGCATTTGGATGTTTTGTGGATCTTGGAATCAAAGAAAGCGGCCTTGTTCATATTTCCCAGCTTAAAGATGGATTTGTTTCTGATGTGAATGAGGTGGTAAAGCTTCACCAGCATGTTCAGGTAAAAGTAACCGAAGTGGATGAAGCAAGAAAAAGGATTCAGTTAAGTATGATTCTGTAATTAAAAATTCATGAGAATTTCAGAATTAAAAGAAAGAAAAATAGTCCGCCGAGCAACCCGAAATTTTGATTTAGGAGGTAACCGTATTTATAATGAATTTGAATATGATTTACCTTTCAAAGCTGATTTTTCAGGTAGTGAAAAACAAAGAGAATGGGCGAAAATAATTGATATGATCCCTTTCTTTCTTATTTTTCTTTTCATTTTTAAACAGGCTCCAATTCTATCTTTCTTGTTTTCAATCCCATCAGTAGTTATTCTTGGAAGTGTTACCGAAACAGTTTGGGGAACAACCTTAGGAAAAAGGATTTTTAGAATGATTGTTATTGACGATTTTGGAAATTTCCCCAATTTTTCTACATCGTTAAAAAGAAATTTTTTGTGCTTATCCAACTTCTATCCTTCCTTTTCAGAATACACCACCAAAGATGTTGCATTTGGAACTCAAACACATTTTAGAACGGATTTAAGTATGCACATGAACAACAAACTGTGCAAAACATATATTATCAAAGAAATTCAGTTGTTGAAAATCAAAAAACTGTTAGAAGAAAAAAAGTAGCTTAAAATTAAGCTACTTTCTTTTTTATTTAAAATCCCTGGAATCTCTCCTCGGTTGCTTTACTTCTGGCCATTTTGTGACCTGTCCTTTATCATCCAAAGGCATTTCTCTTTTCTCTCTGTTCGTAAATTCGGGATCTTCTGAGGCCATATAGGCCAATGATGCCGTTAAGATGACATTATTCTTCACCTCATCAAAAACAATCTTATCATACGTATCTTTTGTCGTATGCCACGTATATCCAAAATACCCCCAGTTAAGCGAGCTTAGAGAGAATCCCGGCACACCCGCTGCAACAAACGATGCATGATCAGAGCCTCCCCCGCCCGGCATTCCCGGAAAATCGGTTTTGATCTGATCTCTTACATTCTTGGGAACTCCGTTCAGCCATCTACCGATATAATCATAGGCATGTACAAATCCCTGTCCGCTGATATTCACCACACGTCCGGTTCCGTTATCCTGATTAAATACTGCCTGAACTCCTTTCATTATTTCAGGGTTATCAGCTACAAAACCTCTGGAACCATTCAGTCCCTGCTCTTCACTCCCCCATAATCCCACGACAATGGTTCTTTTGTTGTTAGGATAATACTTCTTTAAAATCCTCATGGTTTCAAGCATGGTAAGAACACCTGTTCCGTTATCTGTAGCTCCCTGCGCTCCGTCCCATGAATCCAGGTGGGCAGAAAGGACAACATATTCATTAGGTTTTTCTTTTCCCTTAATGATTCCGACTGTATTGAAGGTTTTTGCATCCGGAAGAACGGTTGACTGAGCCTCTACTTTAATTTTAGGTTTACTTCCTTTTTCAGCCATTCTGAAAAGCATTCCGTAATCCTCTACATCGATATCAATCATTGGAATTTTGGATGTTTTAGCCCCAAAAATTCTGTTAGCCCCCATAATTCCGGTCCAGTTGGAAATGGCAATCCCGGCGGCTCCGGCTTTTTCCAATGCTTCAGGAAGCGTATTGTTATCGTAGCCGATATTTTTCACATAATCACGGAAGTCTTTTGAATCCTGTTCTTTTTGGGCTCTCAGTTTTTCATACAATTCCGGTGTTGCAAATTCTTTGATCTGTTCATCCGAACGGCCAATCTTCTGGTACTGCGCCATCAGCACAATTTTTCCTTTTACAGACGGAAGCCATTGATCAAACTCTGCTTTAGATGCTGCTTTTGGAAGGACCACCACTTCTGCTTCAATTGCTCTTTTTGTTGCAGGGCTCCACGCCAGTTGCGTCGCAGATAATGATTTCACCCTTGGATAGACCATGTCTACATGGGTAATTCCGCGTTGCCAGCCTTTCCAGGTTCCAAACTGCTGGAGATTGGCTTCTACGCCCCAAGAACGCAGCTTATCTGCCGTCCAGTTGTTGGCAGCAAGCATTTCCGGAGTTCCTACCAGACGTGGTCCGATTCCGTCCAGAAGCTCATGCGCCATATCTTCAAGCTGAGAGCTGCGGTTGATTTCATTAACGAAATTTTCGATAACAGGATTAAGCTTTTCTTTTGAATTTACCGGTCCCTGAGCCCAAGAAAACTGAGCGGCCAGTAGTACTGCAGGTACTGCAAAAAAAGTATTTATCTTCATAATTCAAATTGATTGCTTTAAAGATAAAGGAATTCAGGAAAATAGGAAAGAATACCCCGGAAAATCAGGCGATATCCCATATAAAAACAAAAACCGGGCAGCCCCAGCTACCGGTTATCTATTCACTGCTGCTCCAACAGGATATAAGCATAAAAAAACCGGTTTCCTGGGAAACCGGTTCAGAATAATTATTTTTTTGCTTCTTCAACGGAAACTTTTCTGAATTCCTTGAACAATTTGCTTAATTCCAAAGCTGACTTACGAGCTCTTGTCCCAGCTGCTTTGTTACCTTTTTCTGATTGTTGCCCTGCTTCAGTTGCGAATGCTTCAAATTCCGCGTTGATTTTTTCAATTAGTTCTTTCATTTATTTTAAAATTTAGGGTGCAAATATAGGTTTTATGGTGATTCCAGCCTAACTGCAAAGAAAAAAGTTTGCATTAAATCGTCATTTTTTTCGCATTTTATTTAAAATCAGCATATTTCATGTGATTATAATAGCTAATATGGTGCTTTACATAATTAATTACGACCTTTTCACCTTAATTAATTGTTGAATAATTACATTATCATTATAATATTTATTTTTATTCCAAATTTCTATTTTTGTGATATATTCTCTATCATAACACCTTCAGAAGCTTCTTTCAAGACATTGAAATATTTCAAAAGTTGATTTTTATTTTAATTGAAGCTCTTTTACCTTCCTCCCTGCATTTTCCAACAGAACAAAGCTTTCCGAAGTCATCCGGTCCGCAAATACAATCCTGAAATGATGGCTGTACTGATCAGACAGAGAAAATGTATTTCCTGGAGTAAATAAAATACGGTTCGTTTCACAATATTCATAAAAAGTCTTCATATCAGTTTGTTCTGGCAGCTGCCCCCAAATACTGTATCCACCTTCAGGCCTGTGGAAGTAAGAACCTTCCGGAAAAGCTTTGCTTACCACATCCAGCACCTGAAATGCCTGCTGGCTGAGTTTTTTACGGAAGGACCGCAAATGCCTTTCATAAGCGGTTCCCTGAAGAAGTTTCAGCATCAGCTCCTGATAAATCGGTGAAACGGTTCTTCCTAATCCAAACCTGTTTTTTTCTGCCTGAGCATAAAATTCCCCTGCATACAGCCAGCCCAGCCGTATGCCTGGCGCAAGGGTCTTTGAAAATGAAGAAAAAGTCATGACCAGCCCTGTATCATCAAAGCTTTTTATGCAGTTGGGCCTTTTTTCTCCAAAATAAAGGTCTCCGTAGATATCATTTTCTATAATGGGTATCTGATAATACAATGCTGTTTTCAGCAGTTCTTTTTTTGCTTCATCACTCATGACAATCCCTGTAGGATTATGAAAATTGGGTGTTACGACCAAAGCCCGGATATCATTATCCTTACAAGCCTGATCAAAATATGCCGTATCAAAACCATTACGGTAGTGAACCGGCACTTCAATCACTTTAAGTCCAAGATTGACGATTGCCTCCAACACTGAAAAAACACAGGGACTCTCAACGGCGACAATATCTCCCGGACTTGTTACCGTTCCCAATGCAATCGTCAGCGATTGTAGGGCACCATCTGTAATGATCAACTCATCAGGGTTCACATAACTACCGTTGCCCCCTATACGCTTTGCAATTTCCATTCTTAGCGTCTGAAGGCCATTTGAAGGGTAATAACGCAACAGTGAGGTTCCTTTTTCCCGGATCACTTCCTGTAGGGTTCTGAGTATCAGTTTTTGCGGCACCAGCAGATCACCGGGTGCCGCTGCGTTAAAAGAACTGGATTCCGAAGGCTTTATTCTTGCAGAAGTAAGCATGACGTTATTTGTGAATACAGCATCTTTCACTACCGGAAGAAGAGCTGTTTTAACTTCCGGAATATCTTCTCTGTGAATAGCTGCAACAAAATGTCCTGAGCCGGGAATACTTTCAACCCATCCTCTGATCATGAGATATTCATACCCACTCTGCACAGAGCTTGTGCTCAGATTAAATTTTTTTTTGATCTCCCGAATGGAAGGCAATCGGTCTCCAGCCTGTAAAATACCTTCTTTAATCTGCTCTTCAATCCCCGCCGTGAAAAGTTCATATTTATAAGCCTGCATAGTGTTCTGTTAAATTGTATCGGGCAAATTTACAAAATACACAACCGTACCGATTAAAATTCAGCGTACTGTATCCTTTTTGTACGGAATAACTTCCTAATTTTGAAGAAAAATCGCATGAATATTGTTTCAAAATTCACTGTAGGCTCTGATGAAGGCATCGACAATCTTTTTGACGTGATCAGACCTTCTGTAAGCAGTCTATATAAAGAATTGGTTCCGAAAGAAGATATTAAAAATTATATCCAGCACCTGGATCGTAGAAAGGTAATCAATGAGCTCAACGACCTTTCTAACCAGCTTATTATGACCTATCAGGATGAACAGCCTATCGGATACAGCATTTTAAAAACCGGTTCCCGTTATCCGGGATTACCGGAAGAAAAAAGAGCTACAGAATTTAGTTTTGTTATTCTTCAGGAATATAATTCCCCTGAAGCAAGACAATCCCACTGGAAAAAATGCAGGGCTGCTGTTTCCTTTACCGATGTTATCTGGATCAATATGCTCATCAATGATCCATTGCTGGACTTTTTGAAGGAATCCGGATTCTCCATTGTGGAAGAAACCCATTCGGGGCCTTTCCAGCTTCCTTCTTATCTCTTGACAATGGATATTACGAAAGGGTAATAAAATTCATCACCTTCAGTTCTATTCTATTTGCTTTCATTACAATCAATTTACTTATCTTTGATTTTTATAATTTTAAACGATGAGTGATCAGCTGGAAACCATAGAAGATTATTACAAACGCATCCGGGAAAATAAAATAAGAATGTTTGACTCGGATGATTTTGAGACCGGAAAATCGCATTTCAATATTTCTATGCGGAAATACTGCAGTTTCAAAAGCCCGTACAACCGCCGTGACTATTATAAAATCAGCTTTATTTTAGGTAAAGGAACGTTCCAGTATGGCCATCAGAAGCTGTATATCGACCGCCCTGCCTTATTTTTTCCTTCACCCAATATTCCTTATTCGTGGGAATGTGACGGTGATCTTCAGGAAGGATATTTCTGTCTCTTCAATCAGGAGTTTTTTAATGGAAATTCAGAATTTAAGGTGTTTAAAAAGACTTCTCTCTTTAAAGAATGGAGCGTGCCTCTTGTATTTTTAACAGAAGAACAGACCCATTTGGCCAATCTTTATTTTGAACAGATGTACAAGCTGAACAATTCAGCGTATCCGTTCCGATGCAGCAGTATTAAAAGCCATCTTGCTTCTGTCCTGCATCTTGCCTTAGAAAATAAGGTTGAAGACATTGACCTCAACGAGCTTCCGGCAAGCATCCGTCTTTACCGTTTGTTTGATGAACTGTTGAATAAACAGTTTCCTTTGGATTCTCCGGCTTATCCATTGGCTTTAAAAACCGCCTCAGATTTTGCCGAACACCTCAACGTTCATGTCAATCATTTAAATTCCTCCGTAAAATCGGTCACCAACCTTACGACTACCCAGATCATTAAAGAAAGGATGTTCGAAGAATCGAAAAACCTGTTGAAGTATACAAACTGGGATATTGCCGAGATTGGTTATACTCTGGGATTTGAGCAGCCTTCCCATTTCAATAATTTCTTTAAAAAACATGCCAGCACTTCTCCGCTTAAATTCAAACATAGTTTTTAATTCTTTGAATTTTGTAATTTTTACTTTGTCTTTTAAAATTCATTATCCCGATTCTTGTCTTACTTTTGTATCGTAAAAAAAGAATGAATTATGTTGAAAGAAGCTTCTGAAAAACGCATCAGATTAATAACCATTATGGCTTTCATATCGATCCCGCTATCGGGATTCGTAACGGATATTTATCTGCCGTCATTTCCTTCTATGGCTAAGGGAATGCAGGTTTCAGAAAAAGACATCCAGATCACTCTGACCTCTTATTTGCTGAGTTATGGAATCTGTCAGTTATTTGTGGGTGGGATACTCGACAGTATCGGACGTTACCGCCCGAAGCTGGTGGCCTTATTCCTGCTGGTGATCAGTAGTATTTTGATTACGATGACCGACAGTATCCTTTTGATATGTCTGCTCCGTATCCTTCAGGGAGCCGCCGTTTCCGTTCTGGTAGTTGCTACGCGTGCTATTTTTGTGGATATCTACGATTCTGAGAAGGTAAAACATTATCTGAGTTATTTTACGATTGTCTGGTCTTTGGGTCCTATCCTGGCCCCTTTCCTGGGCGGTTATCTTGAAAAACTGTTTAACTGGCACGCCAATTTTTATTTCCTTGCCTTCTATGCCGGAGGAATTTTTCTGTTTGAATGGTTTTTCAGTGGTGAAAGTCTTCCGGAGAAAAAGAGACTCAATTTTTCAGAGAATATAAGTTTATACAAAATGATGCTGAAAAACAGGATTTTCATGCTCGGGATTTTCATTCTGGGACTGAGTTATTCTATCGTCATGCTGTTTAATATTACGGGACCTTTTATTATTGAAAACACTTTTCATTTTACTCCGGTAGTGATTGGATACTGTACGTTAATTTTAGGTTTTTCCTGGATGATTGGCGGATTTATCGGAAAACGCAGAATTACCCTGGATTTTAAAGCACGGATTATACAGCCTATTATTTTTCAGCTTTTTATGATTGCCTGTCTGATTGTGATCAGTTATTTCGCAGAGAGTCTGTTTATTATGGTTCCTTTTGCGTTCTTTATCCATATCTGTTCGGGAATTCTTTTTACTTCATTTTTCACGACCAGTATGTTATATTTCCCTAAGAATGCGGGAACGGCCGGTGGATTAATGGGTGGATTAGTGTATATTATTACGTCTCTTACGAGTTTTATTATTTCTGTAAGCGGAAATGTTACCGAGCAAAAAGATCTCTCATGGCGCTATTTAATTATTGCCCTTTTATTACTGGGCATTATCGTCATTATGAATAAAGTTTTAAGAAAAGAAAAAGCAGAGAATTAATCTCTGCTTTTTTCTTTAAAAAATTTGCCTATCCCTTAAATAGCAATTCAAAACTTTCAATCGAGAATTAAAAACAGTGGTAGAAAAGAACTAAATTACCAAGGGCTAAAAAAGATTCTAAAAGAGAAAAAATGAAATCGATAATATTCAAGATAATTTCATTTATATCTATTCCACAACACTCTGCACAATTAAAATAACAGAAAATGAACATTGAAATTTTTAAAAATATTCTACAAAGTGTGACGCCAATTTCGGAAAATGAATGGTTGAATTTTGCGCAATATTTTTCTTACCAAAAGCTTTTAAAAAATGAAACTTTATGGAAAGAAGGGGAAATATGCAATCATTTAGTTTTTATAAAAAGTGGATTAATTTATTGTTATCACAACAAAGAAGAAAAAGAAATTGTCACAAATTTATATTTTGAAAACGCTGTTTTTTATGATGATTACAGTTTTATAAAGCAAGAACCCTGTATTTTGAATTATATTGCGTTGGAAACTACTGAACTTATTGTAATTCCAAGAATTGGATTGTATGAAATGTTTGATAAATACAAATCATTTGAACGACTTGGTCGAATGATGGTTGAGAGAAATCATACACTTTCAATACAAGAACAATTAAATTTTAATGGAGATAAAGCAGAAAAAAAATATTTAAACATCATTACTTCACAACCAAGTTTACTACAAAGAGTTCCATTAAAAATTATTGCTTCGTATCTCAATATAACACCTGAACATTTGAGTAGAATTAGAAAAAAAATATCCATTTCAAAGCCTTAACAATGATCAAGAAATTAATTTTCTTTCTTGATAATCATCAAGTAGTATCACATCTTTTCTATGGACATTTGTAACTGAATAAAATGTAAAACAAATGACAAGAAAATTTTTTTTAACAATTGCATCTTTTATTGCAACAATCGTCGGAATCTTTGCCCTTTTTTTCCCTTCTATATTACAAGAAAGCAAGGGAACATTACCAAATAACGCTACGTATGTATGGACCTCTGAAGTCGGTATTTTATTAATGACAATTGGTATTATGGCTTTTCTTGTACGTAAAGAAGAAGATTCAAAAATATTAAAAGTATTTTTATTTGGTAATTCTATGATACAAATGGGGTTATTTATTATTGAATTACTGGCCTATTTCAATGCGGTAATCACTAAGCTTTCTGGAATTGTCCCCAATCTATGCATTCATATATTACTGACAATTGGCTTTTTATACTTTTGCATAACTATAAAAACCGACAATATTAACACTCATAAATGACACGGAAATAAGTATACTAAACACTTACAACCTTTGCATCAGGCAGGCTGATTACAACATTCAATCCCGAAGTTTCGGGATTTTTATTTGAACCTTACATATCAAAAGTATTACTTTATGGTATTAAATGACATAAGACCGCAAATACCAATTGATAAAAAATAGAAAATTGACCATTCCTTTATTTCTACATTAAATATTTATCAAAAAAAGTTGTTTAATTTTCGTACATTGATAAAAATGTCTATTAATACTTTATAAAATAAGTTGTAAGCATTCATAATTTTTTAATATTATTAAAATGAGAAATGTTTACATAAGCGAAAGCGACGGACATAGCATTGGCGATATTCCAATGAAACCTATTAGCATTGCGTACTTAATTTTGGTACACCGCTTACCTAATCAATTCAAAAAACTTTTTCAGGCGATCTACGAACCCGATCATTTCTATCTTATTCATATTGACAAAAAAGCAAGCCAGGAAATTGGGGAAGAAGTTTCCTCTTTTCTGGAAAAATATACTAATGTGCATATCCTTAACAGTGAAAATGTAATCTGGGGAGGATACAGCATGGTTCAGGCTGAGCTGGACGGAATGGAATACCTTCTCAATATGAATAAAAAATGGGATTATTTCATTAATCTAAGCGGACAGGACTATCCTTTAAAATCCCAAAAAATCATCAAAGAGTTTTTATCTAAAAACAATGGAAAAAACTATATAAAAATTGCTGACCAAGAGAAAAGCAGACCTGAAACGATGAACAGGATTGAAAATTATTTTGAGGAACTGGAAGACCGCATTTCGGATAACACCCATACGAGAGACTTTATGAAGGGGGTAATTCCTTATATTGGCGGACAGTGGATGATCTTAACGAGAAGCTGCTGTGAATTTATCTGCCATAGCAGTGAAGTGAAAAAATTTGAAGATTATTACCTGAATACTCTAATTGCTGATGAATCATTCTTTCAAACGGTATTAATGAATACTTCTTTTGAAGGTACGCTGATTAATGATGATAAGAGGGCAATCATCTGGATTCCGGATGGTGATATTAAACTGCGTCCTAAAACTTTCACCGAAACCGATTTAGCATTTCTTCAAACAGGAAGTTATCTTTTTGCCAGAAAATTTGACGATAATGTGGATGATACAATTATTGATTCTATCAAAATTCAATACGATGCTCCTTTTAAAACGTTTGCCAAAATAGCTAATATCAAAGACATCAGTAAAAGTATCAATCATTTAAATTAAAGTTATTACCTTCATTTGAATATTCTTTATTGGTGATGATTACCATTCTAAAAGACTCATTCTATCGATTAGAGCCCTGATGTATTTCAGGGCTTTTTTTATTATCTTACAAAAAATTAAGAAGCAGGCCTTATGAATATTGAATACCGAAACCTGTTGCCCCACGAAAGCAACATCTATAGATCCATCCGTTTAGAAAGTCTGGAAAAATTTCCGGCGTCTTTTGGAGCTCGATACCAGGAAGCGCTACAAATCGAAAAGTTCAGATTGGAGGGTGATATAGAGCATCAGACTCCGGACAGATTTGTTATCGGAGCCTTTGATGATCAGTCCTTGGTGGGAATTTGTGTTTTTGTAAAAGAGGAAAATGCTTCCGGAACCATTTATCAGATGTATGTCAGAGAAAATTATCAGGGAAAGAATATTGGGGCCGGGCTGATCCAGGCGACCATCAATGAAGCCAGACACAGGTTTAGTTCTGTCGATATTTTTTTAGAAGTGACTCCTCACAATGTAAAAGCCTATGGACTGTACAAGAAAATAGGATTTGAAGTCACCAGCGAAATTGAAGATGTGGATGCCAATATTCTGATGAGGTATGCTAAACTTAAGTAGGTGATGTACAACATAAAACCACACGATAACATCATTAAAGCAGATATATTACTTATCTTTATTTGAACAATTTGTCAATAACCCGCAGTGGGAATTGCTTTTTTAATTCGTTACTTATGATGGATTCTATCAGTATGTATTGTAAAGATCATTTTTTAATTATTGAAAACTCTTTCATGCTGGAAAAGATTGATATAAAGTCTTTTGATGATATAATCATTTCTCATGAGTTTCCGACCCGGAAATATAAATTCTACCTGTTTTTCACACAGCCTGTACAGTACGAGCCCAGTAAAGGCTGGATCAATAGAATTATCTGTTCTATTTTCAGTCACAATAATAATCCTTATGAGATAAAAAGGGCTTACTATGATTAAGCAAAGTCTGCCTGAAACCAACATTCCGGAAATAAAAAACAGTGTATTTTGGAGGACCGAAGATGAGAAAAACAATATCAGTGTTCCAAGAACAATTGTTGTGTACAGTAAGGATCAACTTTCTCTGAATGAAGTATTTAAAAAACATAAGATGATGCGCAAATAAAAAAGGCCAAAGAACTTAGAATTCTTTGACCTTTTTTGTTTTTTGGGATTTTAAAATATTATTCAATTGGTATTACCATGCAGTATCCATTAGGACCTCCAGCTTGCGATATAGGTCTGCACGCTCCGCCGATACAGCACCAGTCGTTTCCACATTCAAGATTTTCGGGACATCTCATGTATCCTCCGTTAATTGATCTCAGCTCGCTTCTATCCAGCGATTTTAAGCCTTTTACTGTTGTTTTCATATGAATTGTTTTTTGATGTATACCAAATGTACTCATTTATTCAATACCCGGTGATTTTTATTCTAACATATTATGGTTTAATTATTTAAAAAAATACACCTCAAATATTCTGTCTGATTTGAAACTGATTAACTACATGTATTGCATGCTCATCTATGTTCCTTTATTTATATTTCTTTATATTGTAGAGGATAAGATATAACGCCTATGCAGAATAATAAGTTTTTTACCATCTTAGGAATTGTAGCCTCATGTACAGCCACTGCCATGTATGTTTCTTATATTCCTCAAATCAACAATAATCTTCATGGAAGAAAGGGAGACTGGCTTCAGCCTCTTGTGGCTATGATTAATTGCAGCCTTTGGGTCACCTACGGATTCATGAAAAAACCGAAACGGGACTGGCCCGTTATGATTGCCAACTTCCCCGGAATTATATTCGGACTCATTACCTTTATTACGGCCATGTAATCTATCCCTTCTACCTTTTGCATGTAGAACAAACGTATTGAATTTTCAACGATCTTATGATCTAAAAGAAAAAACTTCCCTGTGGGGGAAGTTATAACTAAACCTTTACAACTAAAGATACATAAAGAGAATAATTATTAAAAGATTATCACTCCAAATATACTCTTCCCTATTTCACTAACGTATGATTTGGATCATAATAACTAAATTATTATTGATAGAGAAATGGTTCAGTTCTATTTAGACTTTTTCATAAAAGCAATCGCATCCACTTCTATCATCATACCATCCAGCGCCAATTTGGGAACAGGAATTAGAGTGCTTGCCGGGAATTCGTTGTTTTTCCATACTTTATGCACTTCTTCGGACCATATTTTAAGATTCTCCTCATCATGATCAACAATTAAGATCGTGAGTTTAAGAACATCTTCAACCCCTAATTGATACTCAGCAAGTACAGTTTCCAGATTTTTCAAAGAATATCTGACCTGAGTTCTGAAATCTTTAGAAAGATGATGTTCCAGACCTTCGCCGCCACTTTGTCCGGATATAAATACATATTTCCCATCTCCTTCACCGATTGTAGAATGAGCAAAAGCAAATGGTGTTGGGTCAAAAAGAGTTTTTGGATTTTTATGAATGACAGTGGCCATATGAGTTTGTTTTAACTTTGTATTGTCATGCTTTTGTGAAAAAGCAGAAAATCCGATGCAGAGCGCAAACAGGCTAGATACTATACGTTTCATGATATTTTTGTATTGAATTATTAGTACAAATGTAGATTTCAAAATTTCTAAAAGCGTCAACATATGTTGAGGTTTCCAGTTTTTATTGACTGTATATTTGTCAAATTTTTTATTTGGAAATGACGCCGTTACCGGTATGCCGCCTTTACATTCCATTCTGATCAATACATTCGTAAGCTAAAGAATACTCCTGCACGTAATAACAATTTTTTAGATCCACATTACCCAAACATCTTCTACTTCTACTAATGGAATAATCCAACCATTTAAAAATTGCAAAATAATTTCAATAATAATGAACATTGAAATACATTGGAAAGCAATTTGCAATATTATTATTTTTAAATTAACATATATACTTTTCAAACTAATATTCATAAAAACATCAAATGGAGAAAAAACTAAATAACAGCAGAACCGGAAAAAGAAAAAGAGTGGTCTTGATCATTATTGGGATTCTCTTTCTTGTAGCGCTTATTTTCCCGTTTGGACTGAATCTTTATCTCAAAAATAAATTGCCGCAGTTGGTCAATGAAAAAACTCCTTACCAAATCAGTCTTAAAGATTTCAACCTTAATCTTTTTAAAGGTGATATTTCGGCAAATTCAATACGTATTGCAACTAAGCCAACGAAAGATTCTGCGGTTACCCAAATTAATGGGACTGCCAAAAGTCTGCATATAGAAGATTTTGGGATCTGGAATGCCATTTTCAATACCTCTTATCATATCAAAAATATACAGCTCATCGATCCTGATATAAAAGTTATGTTGGGCACGCCAAAAGAGAAAAAAGACTCCCCAAAAAAGAAAGTGAATTTTGGAGTTGAAAATATTTTGATAACCAACGGAAATGTCTCTGTTAAAGGAAAAGACAAAAAAGATCTCATTACCGGAAAAAATGTAAACATTAATCTTACAGAAATTAAGCTGAGTCAAAATGCTTCAAAACTTCCCATTCAGTTTAAAGATTTTAAAATTAATGCTCAGGATGTCCTCATCACAGTTAACGATTTCTATCAGATTTATGCAACTTCTATTAATGCAAAAAATAAACAGCTCAATATTTCCGATTTCCATCTGAAACCAATTGAAAGTCCCTCACTTTATAATGCCAAAAACGTTTTTGACCTGAAGGTCAGTCAGCTTGCTGCCAACAACTTTAGTATTAATCAGGATTCTCTCATCATTGAGGATGCAAAATTTGTAAAACCTCAACTGATTGTTACTTCAACTAACAAAAAAGAGGTACAAGAAAATCCGAAAGAAGTTAACCTGAAAATCGGGATCAAGAATCTTGATTTTGGACAGGGTTCCGTTCTCATTCAGCAAAGAGACAAAGCAAAAATAGCTTCTGTAGATAATTTCCATTTGAATTTAAAGGATATTGTTTTTGACAAAAAAACAGTGAAAGAAAAGATCCCTTTTGCGTTTTCCACCCACAATATCGAATTTGAAAACATCTATTTCAAGTCTGATCCGCTGCAGACCGTTACCATTAAAAAAATTACTTCGAACGATTCTAATATTCTGATTAATGATGTAGAATATAAAGCCATTGGTAAAAGCACTGCAAAAGACCTTTTAAATATCAAAACCGAGAAAATTGAAATCCTAAATAATACCTCGAAATTTGTAGGCCCGCAATTGCAGCTTCAACTTGACAAAATCAATGTTTACCGCCCGGGTATAGAAATCATTAGTGCAATCCATAAAGCAAAAGCTCCTAAAAAAAGTAATAGCGCTACACCGGATATACTGGCCCATCTTGGCGCATTCCATATCATTGACGGGAATTTTGTTCAGAAAAAAGAGGGGCGTGAACAATTAAAGGCTGAAAATTTTAATGTGCAGCTGAATTCAGTGATTACCAACAAAGACATCCTTAAAGAATCAATCCCTTTACATGTTAAAAATCAATTGATTACTGCTAAAAAAATAGATGTAGATGCAGGAAAATACTACCGCCTGAAAGTTGATTATATCAAAAATACAGGACCATTGACCGCTATTACTAATTTTGCTTTTCTTCCGAAATATTCGAGAGCTCAGTTCAACCGGATGATCGCAGTTGAAGAGGATCTTTATACGATAAGAGCTAAATCTATTATGATTACTGATAAAAGCTCAACATTGGGATCAAAAACAAGTATTGATTTAGATCATGTCATTTTTGACGGTATCGATTGTAATATTTACCATGATCTTGCTCCACCGGATGATATTGGTGTACGGTATATGTTCAGTAAAAAGCTTCGTGATGTGAAATTTCCATTGTATATCAAACAGGTAGACATTAAAAATTCCAAATTATCCTATGAAGAGGTAGCCGAAAAAGCAAATATTCCCGGTAAAATTACCTTTGGAGATTTTAATGCGGCAATTAAAAATGTCAACAGTGCAAAAATGAAAGGAAAACCGACATTGATAACAGTGGATTCAAATTTCAATTTTTTTGGAGATGCTCCTACCGATGTGCATTGGCAGTTTGATGTTGCTAATAAAAATGATGACTATGCGATCAATGGAACAATTAAAAATCTTTCAGTAGACAACGCCAACCTTTTTGTAAGGCCTTATCTTAATGTCAGCCTCGACGGACAGATTCATTATTTGAAATTTGATTACAAGGGTAACAGTAACAAAATTGGCGGAAATTTTTATTTTAATTACACGGATATGCGGGTTAACTTTTTAAATAAAAATACAGGGAAAGAGAAAAAAGTTCTGAGTGCTATTGCCAATATTTTTGTTAAAAATGATTCCAAAGGTGAGCCCAACCATGTAGAGGTTGATGTAAAACGTGATCCTAACAAAAGTTTCTTCAATACTTTGTGGCAGGGAATTATGGAAGGACTGAAAAAGTATCTGATTTAGTACAACATAGAAAGACAGCGTAAAATATAATAATTAAAAAAGAGGAAATGTAAATTACATTTCCTCTTTTAGTTGATATTTATTTAAAATAATATTTTTTAAACTATACAGCGCCTCTTGCTTTTTCATCCGTGAAAAACTGAAAACCTTCTTTTCTGTCAATAAGCTGCAGTGGATATAACTTAGGATTGTATTCTCCGTTTAATACTTCATTCAATGCATGTTTTTTGGATTCACCGAATGCAACAACCAGTATATTATCTGCCTTATTAATTATTGGTGCCGTCAAAGTGATCCTGAACATTTCCTGAGGTTTCAGATAATAAGCATCCACCCATTTTTCATGTTCGTCTAAAACATTTTCTCCCGGAAATAGTGAAGCCGTATGACCGTCATCGCCCATTCCTAGAAGAATAAAATCAAAAACACCTTCATTTCCCAGAATATTTTTAATCTCCTGCTCATATTCTTTAGCATATTCTTCAGGAGAAATCCCCTCTTTATACATTGGGAAAATGTGCTCTTTATTCACAGGAACTTTATCGAAAAGTGCTTCAAACGTCATTTTAGCATTACTTTTCTCGTCATCTAAAGCCACCCATCTTTCATCAACCCAAAAAAAGTATATCTTATTCCATTCAATTTTTCCGGCATATTCCTGGGTAGCCAGCAAATTAAAAATCGCCTTAGGAGAAGAACCTCCGCTTAATGCTACCACAAAACGGTTATGTTTCAAAATAGCTTTTTTGGAAAGATCAACGAAGGTATCCGCTGCTTTTTTATATAATGTATCTAAATTATCAAATACGGTAATACTCATTTTTTCTTTTATTTAAATTGATACCATTTTATACCCAGGTATTGCCTTGTCTTTCAACCAATGCAATACTCTCTTTTGGCCCCCAGCTTCCCGCTTCGTAATTGGGAAAAGAAGAATCTTTATTATCTTCCCAGGCTTCCTGTATGGTTTTCACCACGTCCCAGGCTTCTTCTACCTGATCGGAACGCATGAATAACGTAAGATCTCCTATAAGTGCGTCCAGCAATAAGGTTTCATATGCTTCGGGGGTATCTTCCTGGCAGGCAAAATTATCAAAAATCATTTCCACCGGTTTCAGAACCAATGAAAGACCTGGTTTTTTGGCCATAAACTGCAATCTGATATCCATCAGCGGCTGAATATTAATGATAAGCCTGTTAGCTGATAAAAGCTGTGAACTTTCTGAAAATGTGGAATGCGGAAGCGGTTTAAACTGAATGGTAATATAGGAATGCTTTTCCTTCATCTTCTTTCCGGTACGAACGTAGAAAGGAACATCCTGCCATCTTTCATTATCCAGATAGAATTTCACGGCAGCAAAAGTTTCTGTATTGGAATCTGAAGCAATCCCGTCCTCCTGACGATAGCCTTTAGCCTCTACTCCATTGATATTGCCTTTTCCGTACTGTCCTCTTACAGCATAGTGATCCACCTGATCTGCTGAAATTCTGCGAATTGATTTAAGGACATCCACTTTTCGGTCTCTGATCTCACCCGATTCCAGTGAAGCAGGCGGCTCCATGGCAACCATACAAAGAATCTGCAGTAAATGATTTTGAATCATATCCTTCAGCGCTCCCGTCTTCTCGTAGAATGCTCCTCTTGTTTCAACGCCAACTTCCTCAGCAACGGTAATCTGCACCGATTCGATATGCTTTCGGTCCCATAAAGGTTCAAAAATAGAGTTTCCAAATCTGAATGCCAATATGTTCTGCACGGTTTCCTTTCCAAGGTAATGATCAATACGGTAAATCTGCTCTTCTTCGAAGGTTTCAGCAAGTAAACTATTCAATTCTATTGCCGACTGTTTATCATGACCAAAGGGTTTTTCAATAATAATACGGTCTTTTTTAGCATCTGAAGCTAACGCTGTATTTTTGATATGGTTGGAAATAATGGAAACGAAATCCGGTCCGATGGACAAATAAAATAATCTGTTCCCTCTTGTTCCGTAAACGGTATCAAAATCCTCCAGTTTCTGATGCAGATTTTTGTAAGAACTTTCTTCATCCAGCTGATGCTGAAAATAGGTAATATGAGCCTGAAAGCCTGCCCAATCTTCTGAAGTGATCTTTTTTCTTGAGAAATTTTCAAGATTTTTTTTAATGTAATTTTTAAAATACTCATTGGTATTATCTGCTCTTCCCAGTGCAAGGATATTAAACCCTTTGGGCATCCTGCCATCGATATATAAATTATAAAACGCCGGAAAAAGTTTTCTTTTTGCCAAATCTCCTGTAGCACCAAAAATTATAATTGTAGTTGGCTTCAAGACTTTATTTTCATTCATTTTTCCGAATTTTATAGATTTTCACTTTGCCAAGAAGTATGGAAAATACCTTCTCTGTCGATTCTCTGATACGTATGAGCTCCAAAATAGTCACGCTGAGCCTGGATAAGATTTACAGGCAGTGATTCTGTTGTATAGGCATCGAAATATCCTAAAGCAGTCTGAATTCCTAAACTTGAAATACCGTTGGAAGCAGCAAAAGCAGCTGTTTTTCGTAATGACTTGATTTTTTCTTTCACGATTACGGAAATATCAGTGTCCAATAAAATATTAGACAGATTCTGATCTTTGCTATAGGCAGCATAGAATTTTTCAAGCAATACGGAACGGATGATACATCCTCCTCGCCAGATTTTCACAACATCCTTTAGCGGAATCTGAAAATTATATTCTTCAGATGCTTTTACCAGCAGCGCCAATCCTTGTGCATAGCTGATTAATGTAGCAAGATATAAAGCATCTCCCACTTCCTTAATGAAAGCCTCTGTATTTTCAGGGTTTGTCATTTCTTTCTCAGCATAGAGTTGGGAAGCCTGAACTCTTTCTTCTTTATATGCTGATAAAATTCTTGAAGTAACGGCAATATCGATGGTCGGGATCGAAACACCAATTTCCATGGCTTGCTCAGACGTCCATTTTCCGGTTCCTTTTGCTCCTGCTTTATCTAAAATCTGATCCACAAGATACCCATCGGTTAAAGAATCTTTTTGTTGGAAAATATCTCTTGTGATCTCTATTAAGAATGAATTCATTTCGCCGTTATTCCATTCTTTGAAAACTTCGTATAGCTGATCATTATTTAGATTAGCGCCTCTTTTCAGTAAATCGTAGGCTTCGCTGATGAGCTGCATAATGGCATATTCAATTCCGTTGTGTACCATTTTCACGTAGTTTCCTGCTGAATCTTTCCCCATATAAGCGGTACAGGCTTCATTATTTACTTTTGCAGAAATGGCTTCCAGCATCGGTTTAATAAGATGGAACGCTTCCAGATCGCCTCCAGGCATAATACTAGGTCCTCTTCTTGCCCCCTGCTCACCTCCAGATACTCCCATCCCCATGAAATGAAGATTTTTTGAGGCTAAATCAGCAATACGTCTGTTGGTATCTTTGAAATAAGAATTTCCTGCATCAATCACGATATCGCCTTTAGTTAAAAGCGGTGTAATGCTTTCCAGTACAGCATCTACAGGTTTTCCTGCAGGAACCATAAGAATAATTTTTCTTGGAGTTTCCAATGCGGATACAAAGTCTTCCAGAGTTCCTGTACCTTTTACCTTCATTGCTGCAGTAGCGCCGTCCTGTAATTCTTTTATTTTATTTTCGTCAAGGTCAAATCCTGCGATTGAAAAACCGTTGTCGGCAATATTGTAAAGAAGATTTCGCCCCATTACTCCGAGGCCAATCATCCCGTAATCATATCTTTCCATTTACTTAGTAATATAAATTCTGTTATACAGAGAATAAATTTACGGAAATGCTCAGGAGGAAAAAAATAAATGGCTGTAAAAAAAAATCCACATTCACATATCGCTCATTTCCACGCTAATAGTAAGAGACTTTTTTTTCCGATATTTCTGATCGATATTTTATAAAGGACAAGGCACTGAAGGAAACTGGAAAAGTATAAAAATAAATGGAGTGATTATTAAATAACACTTATATATTGTTAATCTTAAAGACCATTCAGATCATCAGTCGTTATTAATCTCCTTATACTTGTGCAGCCATTTATAAAGGGTAGTTTTAGGTATTCTATATTCTTTTGTAATTTGTGCTTTGGTCATTTCGCCTTTTAGAAATTTCCCTATTATAAATTCAATAATTTCTTTTGTATAAATGTTTTTACGGAACTGGGGTAAGAAAGAGTTTTCTTTTTTCTCTGTTGCTACAACATAATTCCTTGAGGAGGATGGGGAGTAAAGAATCAAATGTTGGGAATAAAGTCTGAAAAAATCATATTCCAGAAGTTTAGACCAGCGCAGCAAAACTTCCGTATTCAGATCAGCGGATGCATACATCTGCAAAACCTCTTCTTCGGAGCAGTTTAAAAACTTGCAGATACGCTCCATTTCAATTTCTTTTTCGGCAATACCTTCTTGTATCGACAGCCCGATATTGATATTTTTTAAATCCATATTTGTGTTTTAAATAATTTTTAGTCTGATTAAAAATAAAACAGAAAGTAATGATCACTAAAAGCAATGTGGTCAAAACTCCCAACTGAGGGGATCAGGAATTCCGACCAAAATATTGCTTCCATAACTTGTGTTTTTAGAAGTATTCTATCAATCCTCTAAAAAACATATCCTAAAATATCGGTACACCATTATGGGTTTATTGGGGTATGTAAAAACAAATGATGTGATGATTTCAGAATACAAACTGATATATTCCATCTTTTATACCTTCCTTTTTTTAATTCAATGAAATATTAATAACTCATTACTTATCAATATATTAAATAGATTACTACCTATGATAAATTCCGAAAAAACTACACCCTATTCAAGTATAAATGCTTAAATTAACGCTTACTTTGCACGCTCAAAAAAACACTTGCAATGAAAAGAAATATCCTCTTCTTTCTGTACCTGATATTCGGTTTCACCGATGCGCAATTGCATTCTCCCTCAGAGATTGATAGTCAAATAGAAAAAGCAAAACTACTGTCGGTATCCGAACCTAATAAAGCCATAGAACTTTCCCAAACTATCTACAGTATTTCTAAAAATACGGGCTATAAAAAAGGTATGCTGGAAAGCGCCACTATATTGATGGCTAAATATTTTGAAGCAGGAAATTTTAAGAAAGTGATAGACCTCAGCAAAGACGCTGAACAATTAGCAGCTGAAGCAAATGACAATACGGTATTATCCAATACCTACAGACTCAGAGCTGCTTCCTATACAGAGCTGGGTTTTAATGATCAGAGTTTTAAAGAATTTCAAGAAGCTTTAAAGATAGCAGAAAAAATACCTTCTAAAAATTCCAGAAACTATCAAAAAGCCTTAATATATACCGGTCTGGCAAGTTATTTCGCTCATATCAATGCTCCGATAGATTCTGTGATCCAGTACCAGAAAAAATGTTTAGGAGCGGCTATTGTAATGGATGATAGTAAAGAGTTTTTGAATAAAAAATATTATACCCTTGCCCTGTCTTACATTAATTTAGGCAAAACAAGCGTTGCCACACAGCATATAAAAGATGCAGAAACGTATTTTTCAAAAGCGCTGGAAATTTCCCGGAATAAAAAATATCTCATTAATAAAGATCTCGAAATAACTACCCTTAATGAATTTGCATGGCTGTATCATGATCAGAAGCACTATGAAAAAGCAACCTATTATGCAGAACAGGCTGAAAATCTGGAAAAAAGTGTCCGTCTTCCCTATATCCGCAGGGATATTTATGAGGTATACTTTAAATCTTTTGTAGAGCTTGGGGATAAGGAGCAGTCCAAGAAATACATGAACCTTTATACTAAGCTGAATGACAGTCTTGTGAATGCAGAGAAAAAAACCATCAACACCCCCGTAGAGAATATGATGGAAAAACAGGGTGAACTACATTCCAATACTATCAAAGAAATATTAATCACCACATCAGCAATAATTATTTCTCTTTTACTCGGTGGATGGTTTTTATGGAAAAGAAATCAGAATAAGCTTCATAAAAGATATGAAATCATTATTGACCATCTTAAGAATGAAGCACAAACAGTTCTACCTCAGCCCGTTTTAGTAAAAACAGAGGATAAAATCAATGAAAGCAACATTACAATCTCTCAGGATACCACCACTTCCCTTTTGCATAAACTTTCCAGATTCGAAAAGTCTGAGAAATTTTTGAAAAAAGATATGAGCCTAACCGCTTTGTCAAATTCCCTGAACACGAATCCCAGGTATCTTTCGGAAATCATCAAGCAGCATAAAGACAAAAATTTCAATAATTATCTTAACGGGCTTCGTATACAGTACATTATCAATAAATTATACGACACTCCTATTTTCAGGGAATACAAGATAAGTTATCTGGCAGAAGCCTGCGGATTTTCTTCCAGAGAAGTATTTGCGGTGATCTTCAAAAAAGAAACCGGAGTTACCCCTTCTTACTTTATCAATCAACTGAAAAAAGACGATAAAAAACAAGAAATCATATAAAAATCAGGTTTCTTACATCATCTGCTGCAGAGTGAATAATTTTCAATATTATCTAAAATACTGTTGTATTAAAACATAACTGTTTTTGGCATAATTTCGAAAGCTCAAAATTTTTACTACACAGGATGTTTATACCTGGAAATTTCTTTTCCATTTTGCTACCGTATTTCTGCTGAGCTTGAAATGTCTGGCCAGTTGGCTGTTATTACACCGATGCTTTTTTTGATAATCTAATATCTTTAGTATTGTCTGCCGGTCGTATGTCCGGTGCTTTTGATTAAAGTTGAAAGTATTTTTATCTTCTTTTGTAAAAAGGATTTCATTACATGCAATGACGTCTAATATTGAAAAGTTTTGCTTGGACGAAATGGACTTATATTCTTCCTTTTTTTCAGGATATTTTTCATTAATCAGATCGCCATAAATTTTTTTATAATCCGGCACTGTTTTTCCATCATGTTTTATATTCATTATGCTTAATAAAGTTGTTTACAATTATACGTTTAGAATAATCTAAAATGTATTGTAACATTATAGATTTAATAGGTCTGCTCATAATGTATCTTGTAATAAATTCAGAATATTTCACAGTAAATAAAAGGCTGCTTATTAGTATAATTTTCTGTCCTATGGAAATAATATGTACTCATTTCGCTTTTTATTTTTTTTACTTCAATTTTTAATTCTGATGGTTTCTTGTGTTAAAAACGGCAAAAAAAAAGGGTGTGAAATATTAAAAAAATACAGAGACATTTTGAATTTCACAGTAAGATTCAAACGTTTTAACCTTTTTAAAACACTGATTAATACTAACATATAATAATATTTAAATGTTAAATATCATTATTATGTGATATAATATTTCGTCATAATAAAATATAAGTATATATTAGATCAAAACTAAAACACCTAAAAACTTTACAAAATGAACACTGAAAGTTTCAACACCCTTGAACTTCTGCGTAAACAGTTCAGGTACCCGTTTCCCACATTAAAAAATCCCCATGCCGAACAGCTTCAGGAGCTTACTGAAAAGTTTTGGATCGACGGGGAATATTTATGGCTTTACGAGCAGAATCCTGATCTTCGGAAGAAGTACAAAAAAACCAAAACAGCGCATATTGCCGCGCAATGGTTCCCGACTGCACCCCCGGAAAGGTTTAAACCCATCTGCAGACTGATGCTATGGACCTTATACAACGATGATCTTTATGAAGAAAGCGATCCGAATGATATCGGATATGTACATGCCCAATCTATCGCCATACTCAACGGCGAGATCAGTGCTGAGGATTCCGGAATTCCTTTAGGATCTATGCTGTCCACCTTGAGACTGGAACTATTGGAGTTTATTCCACAGGAATCTGTTTCCCGCTTTACACAAATGATCAGCAGGTATTTTAAAGGTTTGGAAATGGAGTTAAAATACAAGAAAAACAAATCATATCCCAGTATAACGGAATGTATTGCGCTGCGTGAAAACTCTATCTGCCTCTACCCTTTCCTCCAGCTTACAGAACTGGAAACCGGGATAATCCTCCCACAGGAAATCCATGAAAATCCGGTAATTATCCGCCTGCAAACACTGGCCTGCCACCTGGTGACTTTTTTCAATGAAGTACAGTCGGTACTGAAAGACGAAGCTACCGACAGTATTTATTACAATATTGTAAAGGTTATCCAACACGAACGCCAGATGTCCCTGAAAGAAGCCTGTCTTGAAGACCTCAGACTTCATAATGAAGATCTGAAAGAATTCGTAGAGCTACAGTCTTCTCTTCCCGATTTTGGAATATGGCAGGATGCCGTGGTAAACTGGGTCCATTATATGAGCATGGTACTGAGCGGATGGAAGAATATATCTACAAAACTAGACCGATATACCAAGGATGAATTTCCCGGAGCGGCGGAATTAAAAGATAAACTGAAACAGGTGCGCTAAGCACTTCAACAAGAATAGTGCATTTTCAAACGTATACATAACAAAACTACCGGAAGTTCCCTTTGCAGAGATGATTTGAAGAGACTTGTTTAAGCCATCCATTCCTGTCCGGAAATTTCCAACAATACAATAATTAAAAGAAAACCAATCCATGAGAGAAGAACTTATACTTCCACAATGCCGTTATCCCTGGGTAACCATTAACAGCCCTATCGCCAATTCTTTTGATGATGAAGAAAAAGTATGGTATGATAATGATTATACTTTTATTTCTGAGGAAGGAATAAAAAGATGTAAGCCCCAATTTTTATCGCGAGTTGCCACGTATATGAATCCAACCTGCGACAGCATGGAACGCATGCGTCCTTGTGCCCGGCTGATGATCTACATCACGATTTTTGATGATTTTTTCGGAATGACCCCGGCAAAAGAGCTGGAAACCATCGCAAACCGTGTCTATGAAGTAATGATGGGCGAAGATCCCCGTGAAGACGAAATCGGTATTCTGCGACAGATGGCACAGGCAAGAAAAGAATGGGAGACATTTATGCCCCGTTTTTGGATAGACCGTGTTGCGATTAATTTTTATGAATTCATCATGTACGGTATGATGGAAGAAATACCTTTCAAACAGGCGGAAAAGCGAACGTATCCTTTACTTGCCCACTACTTTAGTTTCCGGAAATATTCAATCGGAATGTGGCCGTATGGGGATCTGATAGATCCTGCCGTTAATTTTGCTCTACCTGTTCATATTTATAACCATCCCGTGATACAGCGTTGCAGAGAGCTGCTGTCCTTAGTCATTGTGATTCAGAATGATTTCGCTTCTTTGATCAAAGAGCTCGAAATAGAAAATGAAAGCCTGAATATTATTTTCATCCTGAGAAATCAGTATAAACTTTCTTATCAGGAAGCCTGTACAGAAGCCATGAGGCTGCATGATGAATACTGCCAGGAGCTGGATGATCTGCATCAATCTCTTCCTGATTTTGGAGAATTTCAAGAGGCAGCTTATAACCATGTGTACCACATTAAACTGCAGATCAGTGGTTGTGCAAACTGGTATTATAATTCCGGGACTAAAAGATATGAGTCTAAAGCATTCATTGTTCCTAAGTATGCCAGAGAAGGAGATGATATTGTTATTCCACACAGCATTTTTGTCAAAGAACAAGATTTATAAATGTGTGATCTGTAACCCTGGAAAATTCCTTGTCAGGTGACAGTAAATATAAAAGCCTTTAAATATTTAAAGGCTTTTATTATTTTCAATTAATGCTACACTTCAGTATTTAATAAAGGTTCAACAACGGTTACTTTACAAAATAATGTAATGTTGAATATATCTTATTGCTCGACAATAGTAAGTGCATTGTAAACTCCGCTTCCTGAAACATCAAACAAACTTACTGTACCGTCAAATCCTACTGTAATCCAGGTGAAAGGTCTTAATTTATCTCCTTTATTCAAGTAAACACTTACCGTACAGGCTGAACCCACAGGAACTGTATTTCCTCCGGTATCTGATGCATATCCGTTATTTGTTTTTACCCTTTGAGTAATCGTACCTGCCGGGTTTCTCACTTCCCAGATAGCTTCTGTCTGGTTATTTCCGCCTGTATTTACCTGGCTTGCCTGCAATGCAAAAGTAAACGTTGCAAAATATACCCCAGCTCGCGGTGCTATAAATTCACCTGTAGCCGGCGTGAAATTAGTGGTTGGAACTCCCGAGTCAGAATCAAATACTTCTGTCCAATTAGTTAAATACGATGATCTACGCTGAACAATTCCTGATTTAGGCCCGATTTCCGACGGTACTGTACTTTCAAATAGATAGGTATCTTGTGTCGTTTTTTTCGCCATAACCAGAATACGCGGTTTTCCTTTTGGGTAAAAACTGATCCAGTTGGTACCATCGGAAAATTCCAGATATCCTTTTACCCCAATTGCCGGACTTGCCACGTACCGTAATGCTCCTGCTCCAGCCTGATCGGCCGTTTTATCTGTATTCCCAAGTGCCATAGAACCATTGGTGCCGCTTCGCAAATCTACTGCTACTTTGGGACTGGCAACCAATACGCCTACTTTTCCTGTATTGTCAACAATTACATTACCGGCATCCGTTTTAATTTCAACGGGATTTACAGGACTCTGTACCCCCAAACCAATTTGAGCATTAACCTGTGTAACTATAAATAACATAGGTATAAAAGTACCTGCCCATTTTTTTACTGTATTGTGTCTTATCATCATTGTTATGTTTTTACAATTCGCTAATGCTTAAATTATTTAGTTTCCCGTCATTTAAAATACTTCTTGTACTTCCTATATTATGTTTTACACTAAATTTTATAGTGTCATCTTTTTTAAGGTTAAAAATTGCATTACAATTTCCACTGATATAGTTGCTTACAGCACCAACCTGAAATGCTGGATAGGAATTAACCGTTTTATAGATTGGAATATTGTCCGTCACCTGGCTGCTTTCTATAGCCGTTTCTATAAAGGTGTTTTTAGGGATATTACCACTGGCTAAAGTAATACTGAAAGATACCAGGTAGAATCCGTCACGTGGTGCTGTAAAAGTGTCATTATTATTAAAATTATTGCCTACATCCACGGTTTCTGTCCAACCGGTGATATAGGTAGAAGTGCCGGTTGTTATGTTTTGGGAAGTGCTGTTACTTGCATTTACAAGTGCCTTGGTGGGAGGTGCCAGCGGCAAAGCAATCCATTGTTCGCCATCAGAATATTCTAAAAATCCACCCACATTATACCGTATGGCACCGGCACCCGCCACAGCAGGCGTTTGGGTACTGGTCCCAAGACCCACAAGCCCTTTATTATCCGAGGAACGAAGATCTACTTTCGTGACAGGATTTAAAATCCCGACACCCAGTTTACCGTCAGACGTTGCCAATACATCATTAGAGAGCTTTGCAGCATCCGGAGCTGCTCCGTTATCCTTTGCCGCATCTATCTGAAGGGGATGTACAGGATTTGGAGTAAAAAAACCTATTTGTGCTGCTGCAGTACTTGCAGAAAAAACTAAAATACCAGGCAGGAGTTTATATATACTGTTAAAATTCTTTATCATGATCTATGTTTTAGTGTTCTATAATGGTTAAATTATTAAACCCATCATCCGGGTTTGTAGGATCTGAAGCGTCAGTGGTAACTCTTAATGCAACAGCACCTGCAATAAGGTTTTGGTACAGCCTTGCTACTACTTTGGTCCCGGCAGTTAAGGTAAGAGTAACGGTACTTGAACCTCCGGCCTGTGTTGACCGCGTAGAACCAGCATCATCAGAGGTTCCGGTCATTGACTGACCAAATGTTTTATAAACGCTGGCCAAAACGGTACTGGTCACAGTATTATAGAACTGTGATTCAACCCTGGTTCCATCAGCGATAACCGCACCATTAAAATTAAAGGTTAATAAAAAAGTATACGTCCCATCACGAGGGGCGGTAAATTCACCTGTACTGGCAGTAAAACTGTTGCTCATGTCACGCACTACACTCCAGTTCACAATGGTAGTCGCTGTATTTTGTGGTATTGACTGACTTGAAATTTTACGTACAACGACCACTGCTTTTTGTGGGGCAACATACGCTTTGCTCCATACGGAACCATCTGAAACTTCAATTTTTGCACCAACTGGTGTATTAGCGACATCATATCGTACAGCTCCCGCTCCAGCAGCAGCAGCTGTCATTGTCGTAGTTCCTAACCCTAAGGCGTTTTCGGTACTTACCGATCTCATATCGAGTTTTACCTGTGGATTGAGAACTCCTACTCCAATAAAACCAGTTGTTTTGCTAACAATCACGTCATTGGCAACCTGTACTGCCGTGGGCGCTCCTGTAGCAGCATTATCTTTAGCGCCATCTACATGTAAGGCTCCTTGTGGATTTGGAGTACCAATCCCAGTTTGGGCATATGCGGTACCTATATACCCATTGAGGGCTAATAGGAGTAATAATTTTTTTGTGTGTTTATTCATCATTATAGGAAATTTAAATTGTAGATTATGGTCAATATTCTGGATTCAAGAGAGAATTGTACTCTATGATGAGGGTGTAAATGGAAAGCTGTTCCTACTCCGGTACGGATTCTTTCAGGATTTCTCTTTTTGATTTTTAAACTGGCAGAAATTAACGATAAACCTGACAGCAGCAGCGATTGCATCTTTTTTTTCATTTATTTATATTTAATTGCGTTTTATATAAGGTCAAACAGCGCATCCAAAAGATTGATAATCTATTGAATGTCGTTGTTTTTTAAGTTGAAGTGTTTATAATAGGCTTATTTCCCTTTGATGGATCTGTAGGAACCAGGCTGATATTGTTGTAAATCGCAGCGCTGTGTTACATTCAGATTGAGTTTTGGTATTGTTGAAAATCCATGGAATTTATACGAATCCCTATTTGGGCGCATCATTCTACCATTATTCCATAATAAAATATTTTTTTCGATCATTGCTGTTTTGTTTTTTCTAAGATATAGACATCATCATTGAATTAAAACCAATATTTTTTTCGTTTTATTAAAAATTTAGCAGATCATTATTCTTTTTTAATAAATGAAACTAAACTTAATTCATTGACAAATAGCACTATAATGACTGCAACATTACATTTTTTAATTAAATAATCAAAATAAAAGAGGTAATAATTTCGGAAATAATTACACAGAAATTACCTTAAAATAGCGCTGTTACTAATAAATTACACTGTAATAAAAATTTAAATTATTTTGTATTTATAAAAAGCCATCAAAAATGATAACTAATAAAAAAGCCCCAATAATCTGAGATCATTGGAGCTATTATCTTAAACTGTAAAAATTTTAATCTAATAAAGTATTTTCCGGTCTTCTATTTTAACAATATTTTGACTTTCCATTTTTTTAACGGCTCTGATTACGGTTTCAACACGCAGTCCGATAAGATTGGTAAACTGCTGTTTTGTATGGGGCTACTTAAAAATATTTTGTGCAAACTGATAAAGACATCTCCTCCAGGTGAGCCATTCATGGTAAGTTTGGGGAGAGGTATATTGAAAATACGGATATTTATTTTGAGTAAAATAGGTCATGATGGCTTGATTAAATTCAAAAAACCGGGCTTCCTCTTTTTCTCCAATTCCGATAAAGAAGAAAGGTTTTTGTTTTGATTTTAATAAGGTACTGATAGGAAGCTCTTTAAAAGGCTGGCTTTCTGTTCCTTCATAAATAACAGGACTGAAAGCACCGATGGCTGAAAATAACCCGGGATGATTAGCTCCGATCAGCATCGCCTGATAGCTTCCGCGGGAAAGTCCTGCAATGGCTTTTTTACCATTGGTTTTATATGTATTTTCGATATAGGGAATCAGCTCCTGAACAACAATTTTATCGAGGTTTTTAGTAGAAACCACCGTTCTTGGATAGTCGTCCGGCCTTTTTTCTTCCTCAGGATTCAGTGCAACCCCGTAATCCATCACCACAATCATTTCTTTCGCTTTTTTTTCAGCAAAAAGATTGTCCAGAATATTCCTGATATAGCCTTGTTTTTCCCAACCTGTGATCTCTTCTCCCGTGCCGTGATAAAGATATAAGACCGGAAATTTCTCAGTTCCGTAATTTGGCGGAAGATAGACTTTGAAATTCCGTTTTCCGTGGGTAATTTCCGAATATAGGGTATCATCAACAATTTTTCCATGTTTTACATTTTTCTCAAAGAAAAAATCTTCACCGGAAGGTACTTCAATTCCGCTTGTCGGCTGCCCATACCCAAAATAAAGTTCTGTATTGGGATCATTGGTACGTTTACCGTCCACATTAAACCAGTAATAATGAAACCCGATTTCCATTGGCGAGGTGGTAATATTCCAAAAGCCGTCCTTACCTTTAGTAGCAGAGGACTGTAAATTTTTCATCCCGTCTCCTCCCTCTAATACAACAGATTTTGCATCCGGGAAATACGCTTTAAGCTGAACTTTTCTTTCGGTATCCACTTTTGGAAATTCCTTTCCTTCCAGTGCGGTTGTGGAAGTTGTATAATGTTGGGAAAATACCATGGATGAACATAAACCAATAATGGAAGTTATTATTTTTAAGTGCTGCATTGAATTCTTTTTAAAAAGTAGTGTAATGTAAGAATTTATGCTTACAATAAGAATTTCTCCATGTTGAATAATGTATACTCAATCCTACATTCTGTTATGGTCAATACCAATAAAATCGTTTGTAGCAACCGGTTTTATTGGTTTATACAAAAAAGTATAGTATATTCTATTTCCAGGGATCAAATAAGACTTTTACACATCCGTCTTCTTTTTTATGGAATATTTCGTCCCTGTTCATAACTGAATTTTTTATATTAATATTAAGTGATAAATTAATTGCTATTCGTGACTCGTATTAAGTAGCAATTAGCGTTTTGGTTTATTAAAAATTATCAAATAAGTATTCTGTTACCTCAACAAAAAGCTGAGCTTGTGTATTGGTATTTCAAATTTAGAAAAGAAAGTGATGCCTTAATAAGAGGAGTCCTTCAAAAACAGAAGAACTCCAGGGGGCATTTAATATCTAAAAAAGTGTTTTCATTAAAAAGCTTCCCAAAAGAGGGAAGCAAATGATGGTAAATGTTAAAAATTACTTTTAAGTGGTTGTATAGATCAAATGTATGAACTGTTTTTGTATTTATTTATGACTGGAATCATATCGTAGTGAATTACAGTATTTTTGTCTTATAATTTCCTGTTGAGTACGCAATTAGTGCAGTTTCTCAGATCAGTTTTCGCATTATTTCTTTTGCAGATCACATTACGTCAGGGGTTTTAAAAAGCCTTGACTGAATGCCAAAGCTTACAATATATTCTTATTAGATTACGATTAACTTCTTTTATCAATCGACTCGGATGCTTTCTATTGCATTTTCCAGGGCATATTCTTTCAGACCGGGAACTTTCAATCCTTCAGCCCGGATTACAGTCACATCCGTCATTCCTAAAAACCCGAGAAAAGCTTTCAGATATGGTACAACAAAATCATTCGCAATACCGGGGCCTTCAGAATACACTCCACCGGAAGACATTGCAATATATACTTTCTTACCTGTTACTTTGCCGACAGGCCGGCCATCTTCACCATAACCAAAAGTGATTCCAGCTCTGGTAATATGATCAATCCAGGCTTTTAATGAGCTGTGGATCGTAAAATTGATAAGCGGTGCGCCTATCACGATATTATCAGCGGACATTAGCTGATTGACCAATTGATCAGAAAGGCTGATCGATTCTTTTTCTCTTTCTGTAAGCTGATCAGCTGGTGTAAAGAAAGTACGCAGCACTGCCGGGCTCAGATGTGGCATTTCCGTTTCCACGAGATCCAGTTCTTCCAATTGGTTTTCAGGATATTTGTTTTGTATGTGTTCAACGATTGCATTACCCAGTTTAATGCTGTATGATTCTTTGCCCATCAGGCTTGATTTCAAATGAAGAATACGTGTCATAAAATTGTATTTGTTTGATGATTTTAACTGGACAAATGTATAACCGTT
Organism: Chryseobacterium soli; assembly: GCF_000737705.1. Lineage (GTDB taxonomy): Bacteria > Bacteroidota > Bacteroidia > Flavobacteriales > Weeksellaceae > Chryseobacterium > Chryseobacterium soli. The sequence continues at coordinate 476,025 of NZ_JPRH01000004.1, forward strand.
AACTTTACAAAAGTTAGTAGTTACCCAAAGGATAGCGCTTACCTTCAGGAAAGTCCTTATCTTTGCTACCATGGAAACAGCTGAAAATAAATTACTTCCAACCACTTCGGAATGTAATCATGCACTCAAGAATGTGCTTGATGCCATGTATGTTCTCAATGGAAGATGGAAACTGGCATTAATACTTTGCCTGGTACAGTCTTCAAAGCGCTTTAACGAGATACAAAAAGAAATGACCGGCATATCTCCAAAGGTATTATCCAATGAGCTCAAAGACCTGGAGCTTAATTTCTTTGTAGAACGTAAAGTGTTTCCTACAACTCCTGTTACTATCCTTTATCAAGCTACCGCATATACCCATACTTTAAAAAATGTTTTATCAGAATTAAGTGCGTGGGGTGAACAGCACAGAAATAAGATTAAAGAGACAATGTAAGTCTATATATCCCTACTAATTAAAAAAACAAGAAATGAAACATAATCTGTATCAAATTGATGCATTTACAGACAAAGTTTTTGGTGGAAATCCGGCATGTGTCGTACCTCTTGAACAATGGTTACCAGATGATATTTTATTAAAAATAGCAAAAGAAAATGCCGTTGCAGAAACCGCTTTTTTCGTAGACAAAGGAGACAAAATACATTTACGCTGGTTTACACCTGAAATTGAAATGGATTTATGCGGTCATGCGACTCTTGCCACCGCACATTGCTTAAAAAAAATTCTCGACTACAAAAGCGATACAATTATTTTTGAAACCTTAAGTGGCGATTTAACGGTCCTGGTAGATAACGGACTGTACAAAATGGATTTTCCTTCGAGGATGCCATTGCCCGATATCTTGTCTGAAAATATTGAACACTCACTGAATATTCAGCCTAAGGAAGTTTTAAAATCAAGAGACTATGTTTTGGTGTATGACAGTGAAACTGATATTAAGAACATTACCATTGACAGGCAGTTGTTTGACCAGATCAATCTTGATCCAGGCGGAGTAATTGTAACAGCTATAGGCGACCATTGTGATTTTGTTTCGAGATTCTTCACTCCGCAAGCATCTATTCTGGAAGATCCTGTAACAGGTTCGGCACATTGCTCCTTGATTCCATTCTGGGCGGAACGGCTTCATAAAAAAGAACTTCATGCCCTTCAGGTTTCTGACAGGGTAGGAACATTATTTTGTGAAGACAAAGGAAACCGGGTTATCATCAGCGGACGAGCAAAAACCTATTCCACCGGAACCTTTTGGACGGAATAGAAGTACAGATTAAGGTCATGGAATATAAATAGTAAAAGCAGTAACAGATAGACCTGTTACTACCTTTTTATCAATTAATTTGTTAAGGCAATGTATTGGTAAAATATTTGGGGGCTATAATATCACTGTCAATTTTCTTAGAGCCAAGAGATTCTATTTCTGCATCATTATTTAATATCATTGTTGAAAGTAGATTAGGCTTGATAATATTTAAGGTTATTATATACAATTTTACATTAACCCTGCTCTCTTATTATTATGACTCTATCATTCTGAATGTAACGTAGTGAAATGAAGAATCTAAGCTATCATGGGATTCTTCCTTCGTCAGAATGACAATGGTGTAAAATTGTATATAGCCGGCATATCTAATTTGTTTTCACAAATTAGATATATATTCTGTTATACAGAGCAACTTGCTACATAGTTGCAAACTCATCAACTTCAGGCGAAGAAAGACTCTATAATTTAATTCTAGAAAAATTCTAGATAAAATTGAATTCTAAGCACACAAAATGATAAGCTAAACAAAATTGCAGAATGTAAACACGCCCCTTCTTATAGTACTTTTTTAGAAGGACATTTTCATCAAATCAAGCTTTAAATTGATTTTTTTTGGGGGAAACCCACTTGATTAAATAATTGAAAATGATAGAACACAGTCCTATAAGAGTCTTTACTTCTGCAATGTTTGGTTAAACGACTTTAGTATCTCTTTCAATTCATTTTGGAAGAGATATTTTTTAATTGAGAAAATATCCAGCTTCCGAATTTATCATTTTAAAAATTCTTCAGCGATGAAATATCCGCCACCAGTAAAGACTTTGCCGTATATCATTCCGCCACCGGCAATGTGTATTGAGTAATGATATGAGAAATAATTACGTTAAAGAATTAAAATCTCCTTATTTTTTTAAATTACAAGGCAAATATCAGTTTTGAAATCTTTAAATGAGTAATTTAGCATTTGATTAAAAATGCGCTAAGGTCTCTATGAAAAATATATTCTTTTTATTACTTATTTCAAGTGTACAACCTTTATTATCACAGACTAAACTGGAAAAAGCAATTACCAATCTTGAGGATCATTACGAACAGGAAAAAGTATATCTGCTTACCGATAAATTACAATATGTAGCCGGTGACCAAATCTGGTTTAAAAGCTTTGTATTTGATGGTTATAACCGTTCTGCATTGTCTACCACCCTATTTGTTGAATTGTACAATTCTGATAAAAAACTGATAGACTGGAAAACGATACTCCTAACCAATGGTGAAGGCAGCGGAGATTTTAAACTGAAAGAAAATCTTCCTGAGCAAATCTACTTCGTAAGGGCTTATACTCCTTACATGACGAATTTTAATGAGGATTTTCAGATTGTGAAAACAATTCCTATTTACAATCCCAACGCAACTGAAACGTTAGAGCTTGCTAAAAATTCCAATTGGTCTGCCAAAGTTTTTCCTGAAGGCGGAACTTTTATTAACGGTATGGCGACGAAATTTGCCGTACGGTTATCAAGCGATACTTCTTTACCGGAAAGCTGGACTGGAAAAATAGTAGACACACAAAATCCAAACGTATCTATAACTACATTTACCTCTTTTGATAAAAATGTTGCATCTTTTAAAATAACCCCGGCTTTAGGAAAAAAATACCAGGCTATCATTCAGGATAAAGCAGGAAAAAGTCAAACAATAGATCTGCCACCTGTTGCAGACAGTGGTGTCAATGTAGAAGTTTCCAGCTCTAAGGACGGGATTAAGTACAGTTTAAAAGGAGTCAATTTAAAACAACAACTCCAGAATTATAAAATCGTTGGAACCCTCAACAACCATCTGGTTTATAAAGCAAACATCAGTAAATTAACAAATGATGTTTCCAGTCTTATTCCTACAAAAATCAGCAATGGAAACAATGGCGTTTTACAATTAGCTATTTTTGATGATCAGGAAAATTTGGTAGCAAAGAGACTTTGCTTTATAAAACCCAATAATTTAAAGATTGAGAAAGCAGAAATTATAGGTCAGAATTTAAAGCCAACGCCCAGATCATTCAATAGCGTTGATCTTTCTCCGGAATCTGTTTTTAAAAATTATACCGTTCTGGTAAGTGAAGATGATGGCAGCAACAATCCGGAAGAAGAAAATATACTGAGCAGTCTTTGGTTAACAGGCGATTTTACTTCAAAAATAGATACGCCGGCACAATATTTTTATACCAATGCCAACAGCGAAGCGTTGGATGCCCTACTTATTTCTGAAAACTGGAAAAGATTTGACTGGAATGCCTTACTTAGCGGAACTTCGCCAACCATTACAAGCAATGCTCAAAAATTTCTTTCTTATAGAGTAAAACCTATTAAAAATAATGCCCTACTGATCAACACCAATGTAAATTTAGTCTTAAAATTAGGTAAAAATGATCCTACTATTAATCCGTTTAAAACAGATCAAAATGGATACATTTATTTAAACAACCTTAGCAACGATGAACCTTTACATGTTTCATTATTTGTAAATTCAGACAATAATAAGGAATCAAATACTGATAATTTATTCGTTACAGTAGAACCATTGGTCAATCCCACAGAGTTTAAAGGCAGTTTCCCCAGTACAAAATATAAACTGGTGAAAACCGCTGAAAATAAAAAAGTTTCCCCGGCGATTTCCAGAGCAATCAACGCTCAGAAAAACAGTAAGAAAACGGAGAATGCTGATGTGCAAATTGAAGAAGTAAAATTAGTAGGAAAAAAGCAAGATCCAAAAGAAGAATTAAATAAACAACTGTCCAGCGGAATGTTTAGCTCTATGAACTCTACTATATTTGATTTTGTAAATGAAGACCAAAATGCCGCCGGATCAAACAATATATTAGACTGGCTGCAAGGAAGAGTTGCCGGTTTAACATTTCAAAGAGATAATTCAGGGGTGAATGTTCCCTACATTCGCGGCAGCCAGGCCAAGCTATATTTAGATGAAGTACTTACTGATCCCAGTATGATTGCAAGTCTTCCTACAAGCAATATCGCAATGGTGAAAATTATCAAAGACGGAGGATTAATAGATAACGCGGTAGCCATCTATACCATGAAGGGCAATATGAAACCTAAAAGTAATGAAAAACAAGCACCCAATACCAACTTATCTGTAATAAAAGGCTATGATAAGCCTTCAGAATTTCCTATTGAAATGTTAGATGATGACGCTCCAACGAAAATAGAAAATGATACTCGCGAAACACTCTATTGGAATCCTAATTTATTTGACAGTGATTATGTTCCTCCGAGAATTAAATTTTATAATAATGACAGTGCAAAACAATTCAAAATGCTTATCATAAGCTTTGATGAAGACGACAATCTGCTTTATGATAAAAAGATATTAAAATAATATATTTTGTTAAATTAAAAGAGCCTTTCAATATTCTTGAAAGGCTCTTTTAGTATCCCTAAGAATACAATCAGTCTCGTACCATCTGCACTTCAAACAAACAATTCTCAAAATAGGTTTTCCTCTTCAACAAAATTATCTCCAGTCGAGTAAATAAAATCAGAGTTATTCCACATTATCAAACAATGCCTTTACGATACAAGCTTTTTTATCTATTTTTACTTTATAATATTATAGACATATGATAAAAATAGGAAAAATCGCATTTGCAGGGATAGTAGCTTTAGGAGGATTTATAACCGTAAACGCACAGTGTAAGACAGTCTCCACACTTACCGAAAATTTTGATACCTGGAAAGATATCAATAAATGCTGGACTGCTCAGCAAGGAAAAGCAATGCTGTATGCCAGTGAAAAAAAGATTACATTTTATTCAATGACCAGCCCCAGAGAAAATATGTATCTGGTGACTCCAAAAATTAAAGCAGGAAATTATACTTTGACCCTTGATATTTCAGATAACGGCGGAGAAACTACCCTGGAACTTTTTTCAATCAACAGCACCTCTGATCCAAAATCATATGTTTCAATCGCTAAGCCCACTAAGATAACAGGAGGTAAAAAAGTAGTTGATATTTCGTTAAAAAAAGACTCCAATCTGGGCCTGAAAGTAATGCTGAACGGAGTGCACCAGGCAGTGTATGTGGATAATTTTTCTCTGAAGCCGAAAAAATAAATTACTTAAGAATTTCCCCAAGCGCTTAATACAATGAAATATTAGGGAATATCCAGATTTATATATACAGAAAGCCCCTAAAAAGGGGCGATTTGTGTCTGTTGCTTCTTAAATAGTTTATTCCATTTAGTTACAGAATTTCTGCTTAGCTTAAAATGTGCAGCCAGCTGAGTATTATTGAGTTTATTTTTTTTCTGATAGTCTAAAATTTTCATAATGGAAGATTCATTATAAGATCGATGTTTCTGATTGAAAATAAACGTATTTTTATTTTCTTCCCTAAAAAGTATTTTATTGAAAGTGATAACATCTAGTATTGAAAAATCCTTTTTATCTAAAAATGATTTATATTCTTCTTTTTTATCAGGATAATTCTCACTAACAAGATCTGAATAAATTCTTCTGTAATCTGGCATTCTTTTTTCCATAATATTTTAGCTTTTGCATTATTTCAACTCCATTTTCTCGCATCTTTAAATTACATTATTATTGACTGCCTTATACTTTTGCAGCCATTTATAAAGTGTAGTTTTAGGGATTTTATATTCATTAATAACTTGATTTTTTGTCATTTCCTTTTTATTAACCTTTGCTAATACAAATTCTATAATTTCCTTTGTATAAAGATTTTTACGAAACTGCGGTAATAATGAGCTGCTTTTTACTATCGGTTGATTATAGCCCATTGATGCTTGTGGAGAATAAAAAACCAAATGCTGAGAATACAGTCTGAAGAAATCATATTCTAATAATTTAGACCATCGCAATAACGTTTTCGTATCAATATGGCTGGATTTATACATCTGTAAAACCTCTTTTTCCGTACAGCTTAGAAAGCTGCATATACGATCCATCTCTATACCTCTTTCAATTAGACTCTTTTCTATCAGTGAGCCTATATTTATATTTTTTAAATCCATATGTGATTATATTTAAAATGTATGAATGAAAACAAATAATAGTAGTGTTGCCAAGCAAAAAAACAGGAACTCTAACTGAGAAGCAAAATCTCCAACTGTTTATTTGCCTTAATGTATGTTTTAGAGATTAAATAAAGTTTCCATCGCTACAGCCAGTGCAACTTTTTGATATTCGCATTTTGTAAATATCTAAGTTCATACATTTCTAAAACCTCCTTCTCCGTTTACCGGAAAGACAACTATATATTTTTTCCATCCCATAAACTTCAGCCAAAGCAGATCCGCAGATAGATACTTACAAACTATTAAACCAATTCTCTGACTGAAGATTATTACTAACTGAATTAGCATTTTAAAAAAGATAATTCAAGCTATCATCCTGGGCTTACCTTTTTTAGAATATTATATACTTGGAAAATTTTGCTTATACTTAAAAAGCACCGGGAAAATTTTAATAAACAACATTAATCTTTTTCTTGAGAAACCCTTGTTATGCTTTTAATTGTAACATCCATAGCAGTGTCAGATTTTATTTTAATAATATATCCGGTGCCAATAGATAAGGGGTCAGCTATTGAAATTAGATAAAAAACAAGATTTCCTGTAGTTACACCATTAGGCGCAACAGCAGTTTGGTCTATGGAAAATGTTGAAGGAGGAAGTGGATTTGATAAATTGACTGTTACATATCCTACGGATCCGTTATTTTTACCGCTGTAGCTTGCAATAATACGCCATATATGAACTTGTCCCGGAATGGGATTTTCTAAAAATGTACCGTTCGTCTGATTATACATATCCCCTACAACATGAATTCCAAGATTCTCCGGCCAGCTTGTTGTAGGCGAAGGAGAAAAATCTGTCAGCACATTTATAGGCGTCTCGTAGGAAATATTTTCATAAGTACTCAAGGGAACTCCTCCCGAAGCTCTAAATAAAAATGTAGGCTGTACTCCATCGCCACTATTCATTTGGACAACTCCTTCATTGGCTGTAGTTAAGGTTTGTGAAGAAATAGCGGTACTCCATTGAACCCCATTGAAATACCGTAGGGTTTTATTGGCAGTATCATAAATAATCATTCCGCTTACCGGCGAGCTCACATTCGTTGGAGGATCTACATTTCTGGATAACACCAATGCAGAATTCGCAGAAGAAATGTCAACAATGCCTTGCGGATTCGGTGTCCCAATTCCAATTTTACCATCCGATCCCATTCTCGCTGCTTCAGTAGTATTTGTTTTAAAAATTATGGACTGTAGATTATTAGTTCCTATAAAGTTGGTTGAAATACCAGGATTTCCGGTTGTTTTCCAAACGCTGGAATTGAATGTTTCTAAATCAGTAAACCGACTCCAGACTGTACCATTACTGATATAAATACCTGGAATTACATCATTAATCGTCGCAGTGTTATAGACAAGCATGCCGGCACTAAATACGCCTGTATTTGTAGAATTAAGTGCTACCCTATTCAGCATAAGTCCTTTATTAGTAGAGGCTAATTCAAGATCAGCGTTGATATTCGGTGTCACTGTATGTATTCCGACTTGAGAAAAACACCAAGTACAGGACATGATACAGATCAATACATTAAAAATTTTCATGGTTGAGTTTTTATGGTTAAAATATAAATGCTAATTAAATCATCAATTATTCAAATTTTAAATAATTGTTTTGTCTCTATTATTATTAATCATAGAAGTTTTAATTAGAATTATAGTCTTATTTATAATTCAAATGTTATAATTTGCTTTTCGCGGTTTTACAACGTATTTGCTTTTCTGGTGAATTGCAGACTGTTTTACATTTTAATAAAAAATGAGTCCACTTTACCTTTAGAGAAATAATATCACACTGATTAATCTTTGGCTTGAGAAATCCTTGTTATACTGGTAATCGTAACATTCATTGCCGTATCAGATTTTATTTTAAAAGTATATCCGTTGGCAAGAGACATAGAATCAGGAACGGTAACTAAATAAAAGACAAGATCTCCTGTAGTGACACCATTGGGGGCAACCGCTGTTTGATCTATAGAAAACGTTGAAGGAGCAATCATATTGGATAAATTAACTGTTACAAATGCAACAGATCCATTATTTTTACTGTTGTAGCTGGCAATAACACGCCATGTATGGGTTTGTCCCGGAATAGAATTTTCAAAGAAATTGCCATTCGCCTGATTATATATATTGGCAACAGTAGGAGTTCCGATATTCTCCGGCCAGCTGGTTATAGGAGTAGGGGCAAAATCTGTCACAATATTTACAGGAGTCTGATAGGCTATATTTTCATAGGTACTTAAAGGAACTCCGCCAGAAGCTTTAAATAAAAATGTAGGCTGTATTCCTGCTCCGCTTCTCATTTGAACAACTCCTTCATTGGCTGTAGTTAAGGTTTGTGAAGATATAACGGTACTCCATTGAACCCCATTAAAGTATCGCAAAGTTTTAAAGGTCGTATCATAAATAATCATTCCGCTCACTGGTGAATTTACATTCGTTGGAGGACTTACATTTCGGGGTAATACCAATGTGGAATTTGCAGAAGTAATGTCAACAATCCCTTGGGGAGTTGTGGTTCCGATACCAATTGTACCATCCGATCCGATCCTTGCTCTTTCAATACTGTTTGTTTTAAAAACAAAAGGCTGTAAATTAGTCGTTCCGATAAAATCTGCGACACTACTAGAATTTCCGTTTGTTTTCCAGACGGTAGACAAAGACGAATTCAACGTTTGTGTATCAGTAAGCCGAGTCCATATTAGCCCATTACTGATATAAGTACCTGGCGTTACATCATTAATCGTTGCGGTGTTATAAACGAGCATACCGGCATTAAATACTCCGGTACTTGTTGAATTCAAAGGAACTCTATTCAACAGAAGTCCTTTATTAGTGGATGCCAATTCAAGATCAGAATTGGCGTTCGGGGTTACTGTATTTATTCCGACCTGAGAAAAATAACAAGTAGAGGACATTATACAAATCAATAAATTAAAACTTTTCATGGTTGAGTTTTTATGGTTAAATTATAAATGTAATTAATTCACAGAAAAGGGATTTTTAAAACAAATTATCCTGTTTCTGATATTAATAACAATAGTTTTAGTTTTTGGTAAATTTATATTCTTATTATGTATGGAGCATAAATGTGTTGGACTCTATACTTTTAAAAATATTTACAAATCTAAGTCTAGGCTAAGTGTTGAAAAATGATACAGATCATCTATGAATATGATTTTGCTTACTATATTTCATATAATAAACTATAATTTCGTTAACATATTGATTCAAATCAGCTCTTTTCCGAATTATTGAGATTTTGATACACAGAAAAAAATGATGATCATCATTTTAAGTATTTTGTAAAAAAAAGTTTAGTAAAAAATTTTAAAAAAATATTATAAATATTGATATAGAATGACTATTTTTACTGTAGATTTAATTCCCTAATTGGTTACTTATTCTAAATGAATATTAATATAACTGAGTAGATCTCTTTGAAATGAAAATTTTTTGGGAGTAATTAAAACTAGTAAAGTGTTTTTATAATTAAACAATAAAGCCTCTCCTATTTTATTTCAGAAATGATGAGAGAGAATATGTTCCCAAACATGAAGAGAGGCTTATTATACATACAAAACCCTTCCTCTTTTCATCTTAGGTTTTGACGCCCATATTATTGCTTTTAGAAGGAAGGGTTTTTATAAAGAAGTTTTTTTAATAATAAATTTCAAAATCAAAAATACATATTACAGGTCCTAATTTTTAAGCTTTTTAAGCCGTAAAATATCAAGTATTTTAATCGTGCCTGCATTTCTGTCGATCATCTTCTCTCCTTTAAAATCGCTGAGAATTCTGCTGACCGTTTCATTGGCCATACCCGACATAGAAGCAAGATTTTCACGCGAAATTTCAAATTCTTCTGTATTAGGGTGAGTAGTATGTAGCTTTACAAGCACCTCTGCCATTCTCTTTCTAACAGAATAATAGGCCATCTGCAACAATTGCTTTTCCTGATCAACAACATTCTTTGCTAAAATTGCAATGAATTTTTCAGCGATGTCCGGATATTTATAGACTAACGTATCCATAATTTCTTTCGAAACAGAACACAATGTAGTATCTTCAAGTACTTCAGCTGTTTCTTTATATTCTTTTCCTGAAAACATAGACGTAATACCGAAATAATCTTCCAGAGTATAAACTCCAGTCATCAACTCTTTTCCATCATCCGTCATTTTTGTGGTTTTTACTGAACCTGACAAAATTAAATAAATCTTATTAGCCGCATCACCTTCAAAATACACTACTTGCTTCTTTTTAAAGAATTTAATTTTTCGTTTACTAAATGATTTTTTTAATTCATTAAGACCGTGTGAATCCTGAAACAGAGTTGTTATCTTACTAAGATTAGAGCTGTAAAGACTTTTCTGACGGTCCTTCTTTTTCAGCCGACTTTCTATAGCACTCAGAAGTTCTATATCATCAAAAGGTTTTGTAAGATAATCATCAGCTCCCATTTCTATCCCTTTTCTGATCTCTGTTCTATCGGTCTTTGCGGTAATAAAAATAAATGGTATCAGTGCCGTATCTTCTCTTTTACTCAAAAGATACAGAACTCCATATCCATCAAGCTCAGGCATCATAATATCACATAAAATAACATCCGGTATATGTTTAATAGCCAGTTCCATACCTTTTTTCCCATTAGAAGCCTGAAATACTTCGTAATTTGCAAGCTCGAGGATCTCCGAAGTATTCTCACGAATATCTTCATTGTCTTCAATAATCAGTATATATTTTTTTTTCATCAGATTTAAAGGGCATTATTTGTACTATACATCTTTTTAAACAGCAGCGTAAACTGTGTACCTGCTCCTTGCTTACTTTCAAAATGAACCTTACCGCTCATTAGATCTACATACCTAAGTACAATAGTAAGCCCCAAACCTGTGCCCGGGATATTATCAATATTATGTGCCCTGAAAAAAGGATAGAAAATAGAAGAATGATCTTCTTCCGGTATTCCTAGGCCATTATCTTTTATGGTGAAAATATATTCTTCTTTATTTATTTCAGTAGAAAATTCTATCCGCGTATGCTCGCCCGAATATTTTATGGCATTCGTCATCAGGTTTATTAAACAATTTCTTAATAGGTTTTGGTCAATATGGATTTCACGGTCTGGCCCTGTATGCTGGTAAATAATGATTTGGCCCTTTTTAGTAATCAGCTGCATTTCTTCAGTAAGTTCCTCAGAAAATTCAACAATATCAAATGAACCGTAATGTGGTTTTACAATTCCTACATCCAGTTTCTCCAGAGAAAGAAAATCATTAAGAATGGAATTCAGGCCGGCAATCGCATTCTTAATTTTATGAAGATGTTTTAATATCTGAGCGCTATCAGAAATTGGAAGGTATTTTTCTATTAATACAACAGATAGCTGTATAGAACTTAAGGGCGTACGAAACTCATGGGATGCCATCGATACAAAGTGAATTTTCATCCTGTTGAGTGCCTTTTCTTTTTCCAGCGTTATATGAGCTTCTTTTTTTGCTTTTTCTAATTTATAAAGCATTTGATTGAGGTATTTTGTCCTGCTCTCAACTGATTCTTCAAGTTCAGTAGAATATTTTTTGATATACTCTTCCTCTTCTTTTTCTTTTGTAAGATCATGAATAAAACCTGTGTAAATTATTCTGTCCTGAAATTGCACCCTGCTCACAGCAAGCCTTAAAGGAAACTGAGCCCCGTCTTTTTTTAAGCCTCTGATCTCTTTTGCCGTCCCAATATTTTTTTCTTCTTGTCTATCCTGGCAGTGAAAAAAATAATTATCATATTTACTTTTATCGGTTTTTGGCATCAAGACAGAAATATCCTTACCTATAAGCTCTTCCTGCTTATACCCGAATATTTTTAAAGCAGAAGGATTAAGACTTTCTATTCTGCCCCTATTGTCAATAGTAATAATACCATCAATAGCATTTTCTATGATGGCAAATAAAAGTTTTGCGTTTTCCATGGTTATTAATATCTGAGTTATATAAAACTAATACTTTTACACAAACGCCTCAATATTCAATATATATAATTAATTTCTTCTCAATTTTAAAAAGTAGCACTAGCAGAATATTTATCTATACTGATTCTCAAAATAATCTTACTCTATGCTAAAAATAAATACAGACATTTTGCTCTGTCTGTATAATAATTTTCGGTGTAAAATTTATACTCTCTATATCACTTTTCAGATTGATTAGAAATTAAATTTTGATATTCTTTTATAGTCAAATTCCTAAGATTTGACTATAAAAGATCTAAATCTTCTATTGCATCTTAAAGAGCAATATACGGGACGAGGTGGAGACATCTACATTATTGGTATAATTCCCACCCTGTCCGCGGCCAAGATTCAGGACCCAAGTTGCACCACCCGCAGGTATCGAGATTGTTGTATTCCATTGTGCCGAATGATTGGACGTTCCTCCACAGTTGCTGGGAGAATTGGAGTGTACACGCATATTGGTTCCATTATTAGGAAAATCCAGAAAATAGCTGTTAATAAGGCTTACCAGAGTTCCACAATCGCCACCGTTGGTAGCGTTAGAAAATTCAAGCGAAACATTTACCTGATAAACACCTGCAGCTAAAGTTACCGTATTACCAATGAAGCTTATCCCCGGCGTTGTGTTTATGGTGGAAACAAAGTTAGGGAGTGATGATGAACCTCCGATACCTACACCTGAAAGCACAGTAGAACTCGTATTATAACTTAACACAAAAGTTGGAATATTATTAACCTTCCAGCTCGCAAGACCATTAGCGTCAGACACTAAAATCCGGCCATTGGCCTGTGTTCCATCTGTAATACGCAATGCTGAACCTGCTCCCGCAGTACCCGTTACATAGAGTTGGGAAATTAAATCAGGTGTTGTTCCTATACCAATATGTCCATCACTCAAATCCAGAAGAAAATCAGAGTTTGTCCCTCTGGTTATTACAAAAATGCCGTTGGTGCTGAAATTAGGGTTAATCCCCATCCCAGTTATTCTTGCAACTCCGCTGGCATTCTTAGCTGTGAAATTTTGTATTACAGCCTGTCCATTTACACTGTTTTCCAGTTTCAGCGCTGTATTTGATGCAGCAGATGCAGATACAATAGTACTTCCCGTACCTGCATTAACAATATCCAGGGTGGTTGTTGGAAGTTGTGTACCTATACCTACATTTCCATTTGCAGCAATACGGGCTTTTTCAGTATTATTGGTACGAAAGACCATATCCTGATTATCTGTAGTTCCAAGAAAATTGGTACTTGATACTGTTCCTGTATTCCCCAGAAACCCCCAACCTAATCCTCCCTGAGCCACTCCTCCATTCGTAGCTCTCCAGTTACCATTACTGTAGGAAAACTCCAAAGCCTGCCCATTAGGGACACTGAAACCATTCAAAGCTGCTCCAAAACCTCCGGTGGTATTATTGTAAATAATCAAACGCTGACCGGCATTGGGAGCTGAAGGAGCTGTAATAGCTACACTTGCCGTTGCTGCTCCCGTAAGCTGGACCTGACTTACATTGGCAGGTACCGTAGCAGAATTACCACTAACAGCCACAGCTGTTTCACGGTTGGTAATAGCACCGTTAATATCTAAAGTTGTACCGGGTGTAGGAGTATTAACACCTACATTTCCGTTTGCTGTAATACGAGTTTTCTCAATATTATTGGTACGGAATACCATATCTTGGTTATCAGTAGTTCCCAGAAAATTTGTACTTGGCACTGTTCCTGTACTCCCTAATAAATTCCAAGCTGTTCCACCTGGATCCGCTCCTCCATTCGTAGCTCTCCAGTTACCATTACTGTAGGAAAACTCCAAAGCCTGCCCGTTAGAGATACTAAAGCCATTCAAAGTCGCTCCAAAACCTCCCGTACTATTATTGTAAATGATAAGACGTTGTCCCGAATTAGGGGGTGCGGGAGCTGTAACAGCAACAATAGCTGTAGCGATACCTGTAAGCTGAATCTGGCTTACATTCGAAGGTACAACAGCGGAATTACCACTAACAGCAACAACTGTTTCGCGGTTGGTAATAGCACCGTTAATATCTAAGGTCGTACCAGGTGTAGGTGTATTGATACCTACATTACCTGATTGTGCATATAACACAATACTGAATGCATTTAATGCAAGTAAGGTAAAAAATTTTTTTTTCATGTTTTAAAATGTATTAAATAATTAAATTCGGAAATCTTGATTATAACAGAAATACTAGGAGATATAATTCAGAAAGTTTTAGGTACTTTGTAATACAGAAGGGTTACACACAACAATTCTTATCTGGAAAATTTATTAGCACCTAAAGAAAATTGTGTTTATAAAATATCTTAATAAATTATTATCTATTAAAATTATTCTCCACAGTGTGAATATACAAACAAAATATCGAATTAATAATAAATAATAAATACAATTAAAATATTAACAAAATAAAAAGATATGAATAGTGAAATATAAAAAATAACCATAAAATTCACCTACACTATTTTGTTTACCTGACAGCACATTAATTCACCGGCATTGTATTACAGCAAAAGGAAATGTAGCAATCACCAGCGGATATTATATGTTCTACCGATCTCACAGTTTGATAATGGAACTGTTTCCAGATATGTTTTATTAAAGTAATGATTCTTAATAATACAATAAAAATTGAAACGTATAAGATACCCCACCTGATATTGTTTTAAAACAAAAAAACTGTCTATAGTAGACAGTTTTTCATTATATCGAGTTAAATAAGCGTTTATACAAAAATTAAAAATGAGTCCAATAATAAAGGAATATTATCGGGGGTATAAAACAAAAAAGCCCCTAAAATAGGAGCTTTTTGTGACCGCGAAGGGATTCGAACCCCCAACCCTCAGAGCCGAAATCTGATATTCTATCCAGTTGAACTACGCAGCCATTTTTGTGTAAATAATTGGTAATAAGTAAAATTAATTATCTTATTACCAATCACTCATTAGGTAATATTAGAAAGTTATTTTCACCCCTCCCAAAATCTGTGCGCCAAGAACTTTATATCCTTTGTACGTCTGGTATTTTGAGCTTAGAAGATTATTTCCGAGTGCGAAAATACTAAAATTTTTGTGAAATTTGTACTCTGCGGAAAGATTTAAATCAGCATACCCACCAACTTTATCATTTTTGTTCTCCGTAGACTGGTAAATCATACCCGGATTCGCTATACCTTCGATAGCGAAAGAGTTTGTGGTTCTGTCACTTGCGAAGATTCCTTTGAAGCCTAACAGTAGTTTTTTATCAAGCATTGTATATTTTGCTCCAATGCTTGCATTAAGCAACGGAACGTTATAAATATCTTCATAATTCTTCAGATCGTACTTGGTAAAACGAACTTCACCGTCAATAATTAGGTTAGCCAAAGGAAAATACTGGATGCTTCCCTTAATATCGCTTACATTTCCGTCGTCATACACTGCAGAGAATGTATTGGCAAAATTGTAGGCAGAACGGTTCAGTGTAAATCCGTTGTCAAAAATACTGTTTCCTTTAAAGAACATAATATCTCTCATTTTTCCATACCCTGCTGAAACATCATACTTGATAGTTTCATCGATATCTCCTCTCAAACCTACATACAGATGGTATTTGGTTTCTGTTGGTTTCAGATACTGGTCAGAAACAAGGAAAGGATTTTCCTGCAGCATATCTCCGTACGTATTGATCTTCAGACCTCCGTCTACCCCACCATAGAATTTAAATTCTTTAGCGGCTGCAAACTGGAATTCGGCCTGTGGAAACCAATAGGTCTTATTGTTTTTCATTTGCTCAGCCATTAAATCGTTTGAATTTTTGGCATTAAGGAATGAAAACGCAGACCCTAACATTAAATAGGAATCTCCTTTTCTAAAAGTAACTTTCGGTGTTAAGCTTGTATTGAAAAAGTTGGATGAATTTCTGTCTCTGATGGCAAAATCCGTTTTTACAGCTTCTAATCCAATACCTAAGTCTGCATTTAAGGTGATACCCGATTTACCCATCTCAACAGCATGTTTAGACAAATTAGCCAACATGGAAACCTGATTTTCCTGAGCATCAAAATGATCTTTTAAGAATGAAGATTTCACCCGAATATCATTTAAAATTTCATTGGAATAGAAGTCATAATATCCATTCACTTTAAACTGGTTGACCGTTTGCTTCAGATCTACATCAGAAGATGGCTGTAAGGCGTAAATACCATAGTAATTGTAGTTATTTAAGCCGTATTCCGCATTCAGATTAAGTTTCCCTTTATCACCATAAGAATTTACGAAAGCCCCGATGGTTGCAGAACTCTGCTTAGAATCCCAGTCGTATTCTTTTTTAAGTCCCTGTGTGGAAAGGAAATGGAAATCACCACCCACTTCAAGTTTATTTTGAAGGGTTTTAGAGATATTGGCATCTCCAAGGATCTTTCCATAATTGCCCATTCCAAACTGGACGTAATTATTCTGTGCTGTACCTTCAAATTTCGGAGCTACATCTTCCCCCTGAATCGTCGAAGTTTTGAAATCCGAAACCGCAGGAACATCTGTAATTTTGTATTGTACAGGATTCTGAGATTTCTCCTCCGGCGGATAATTCTTAATCGTTTCTACGGAAGTCTTCTTCTTTTCGATCTTCTTCACCTCCGGTTCTCTTTTTTTATTAAGAATCAGCTTCTCTTCTTTAATCTGGGAAAACGCAACCTGCGAAACTCCTAAAAGTAATATGGATAATATTTGAATTTTTCTGTTCATTACATATTGTATTTATGTATTCACGTAAATGTATTAATGATATAATACCCATGAATACGATCGTACATTTTTTATTTCTTAATCTGCTTTTTAACTTCTTTCGCTTCTGCAACGATTTCCGGGAAATCTTTGTAATTGGCAATAATCTGATCGCAGGTATAACTTGCCTGGTAATTATCTTTCAGACCGATGTAGTTCTTAGCCATCAGTACCAAAGCTTTGGCACCCCAGAATTCTTCCGATGCGTAGTTGTTAGCCAGCTTAAAAATCGTTTCATTGGAAGATTTGAATGCCTTCCCTTTATTTTGATAATAAGCCTTCGCATACAGCGCTTCTGCCGCTACAGAGGTATTCGATGATTTTTCAAGAGAAGTGTAAGCAGTCTGTGATTCTTTATCTTTTCCAGCATTCATCAGACTTCTTGCTTTGATCACTTTCGCAGTTTCAATAACGGCTGCCGAGTTTTTGGTATTAGCAATCACTGCATCCGCTAATTTTTCAGCCTGAGAGAAGTTCTTTTCTTCAGCATACATCTTCATCAGTTCTACATTAGCGTAGTTCTTAATGCTGATATCAGAAGAGTTTTTGATGCTCTCCAAATATTTTTTAGCTTCGGCGTTATTTCCCTGAGCAATAAAGATCTGTGCTAAACGGGTCTGCGCATCATCCTGATAATCGTTCTGAACATTGGCGACTTCCTGTAAAACCAACAGGGCTTTCGTTGCATTATTGGTTTGATAATAACTTTCTCCCAATTCGTATTTAGCCTGATAAAGGCCTTCTCCGGTTGGGTTCTGCGTTAAATATTTTTCGTAATAAGAAATTGCATTTTTGTAATCTTTCTTCGTAAAATACTGTTTTCCTGTAGAAAGATTGATTTCGTCGATTTCTGAAGAAGCAACGTTTACTCCTATATTTTTTGCGAAATTTTCATACCCTGAAACATCACCGTTTTTAGTGAAAATAGGTTTTGCAGCCTGAACAATTTTCTGAGCATATGCGGTATTTTTATACTGCTCACCAAGAGATTTCAGTTCAGAAAGCGCTTTGTCACTCTGGTTCTGGTCAATATAATTCTGTGCTCTGTAAATCGAAGCATTGGCAATAAGATCTTTATCCGAAGATGTTTTGATCACTTTTGCAAAAGCATCGTTTGAATTCGTAAAATCATCCTGAGCGGCATACGCTGTTCCGATCTCATATTGTGAATCATCATAATATTCAGAATCCGGATACTTGGAAAGAAGCGTTTTTAAATTGTTGATCTTCGCTTGGGTATCTCCTTTAAATCCTAAAGCCATTGCTTTCTGATACAAGGTATAGTCGGTAGCATCTTCATTTTTATCGTAAATGGCAATGGCTTCATTCAGATCATTATTCGCATAATGGATATCTGCCAAACGAAGCTCTGCATCATTTTTAAACTCAGGCTTCGGATCCTTCAGATACTGCTGGAAATAAGTCTGTGCCTGATCGAATTTTCTAGATTTGAAATAAGCGTATCCCAGGTCATACGGCAACTGCTGCTTTTCAGGGAAGGTTTCGTTAAGAAGCTTTTCATAACGTACAATCGCTGAAGGATAGTTTCCTTTCTGATAGTAGGTTTGTCCCAGCCAGTACAGTGCCCTGCTGTTGAATTCTTTATTGATATTAAATCCTAAACTTCTCAGGAAATATCTTTCTGCCTCATCATAATTTCCTTTGTTGAATTCTTCTGTCCCCAATAAATAAGAAACTTCCTGATCTACTTTATTGATATCAGGAGTAGAATTCTGCAATCTGTCGATGGCATTTAATGTCTCTTTATAGTTCCCGGAATACAAGTATGATTTCACTAAAAGCGATCTCATCTCCGATGCATTCGCGGCATTCTGATTTTCATTGATATAATTTTGAATGACCGTAGAGGCACTTTCAAAAGGGTTTCCGATATCGTAACTCAGTTTTGCATATTGTTCATGAGCCAGCTTTTTCACTTTAGGATCATAATCCATCTGGTAAGAAGAACGGAATGCTGAAAGTGCTTCCTGCTTTTTATCTACTGCCAAATAAGCATTTCCTAATTGATAGTAGGCATTTTGAGCTAAAGCAGAATTACTGTTCAGAAGCTGGTTATAGTATGAAACGGCTTCGTCGTATTTTTTCAGCTGTGCTGCAACAAATCCTATTTCATACAGGTCATTTTCAGATGGATTTTGCTGCACGCTTAGATAATCCTTCAAATGTGGATAAGCGGAAGCGTAATCATTTTTCATGAAGTAACTTTCTCCAATGATTTTATGAACTTCTGCCTTGTAAGAATCGGAAAGATTTTCGTTGAGTAATGCATTCCCTTCCGAAATCGCTTTATCGTAATCCTTATCGTTATAATACATCTGTACATAATAAGGACGCACAAGTTTCGAGAACTTCGGCTGCTCTTTTATAGAATCAAAATACTGGAAGGCTTTATCATTCTGTCTGTTGGAATAATATAAATGACCAAGCATATAGGCGATGTCTCCTTTTTGGGATTCATCAGCTGTTTTATACGCTTCCTCCAGAGCATCTACTGCTCCTTTGGTGTCACCGGTCATAAACTTAGCATAGCCCAACTTCAGGATATACTGTGTATTTTCCTCTTTTGAAAGCTGATACTGGTTGACTTTTTTCAATGTTTCCAACGCTTTGTCAAAATCTTTCTTAGCAAGATAATAATCTGCCAAAGGTAAGTTAGCCTGAGCAAAATATGCGGAATTCGGATATTCTTTCATAAAAGCAGTTAATCCTTCTTCAGCATGATTCTTCTGAAGGATAACCCCGATTACATTATCAAAAAACTGTGCACCTTCTTTCTTCGACCTCGACAAATTCTGATTGTAAAAATATTGTCTTGCATATTCATATTGAGAAGCACTGTATATTTTGGTCTGATAAAGATTTTCAGCTAGGTTGAATCTATAATTTTCTTTCTGGGTAAAGTATTGGGACTGTTGAGCTTCGGAAACTCCGAAATAAAACACAGCAGCCGCTAAAAGTATTTTTCTTGATTTCATTCTTTTTGAATAAAAAAATTAGTCTGTATATATCAACGAAAGTATTGAAAACTTATTGCTTAAACAAGTCTATAACGGGAGTTTAAGAAAAATATAGAAAATTTAGCCATTTTTTAACATACTTTTATAATTATCATTACATTTGTTTTTTTTCAAATCAAATATAGACATTGAATGAATCAGCTTTTTAGAAGAAAAATCTATTCAGAGACGGACACATCTACCAGCCTTTTAAGAGTTTTAGGCGTTTGGGACATCGTTTTTTTTGGCATTGCGGCCATTATTGGAGCAGGAAGTTTTAGCAGTTTAGGAGAAGCCGTTTTCAGAGGCGGTCCCGGTGTTATCCTGCTATATTTGATCTGTGGTTTCGCCTGTGGTTTTACGGCATTATGCTACGCTGAATTTGCCAGCAGAATTCCTACAGCAGGCTCCGCCTATACTTATGCTTACGCAAGTTTCGGGGAATTGATCGCCTGGATCATTGGCTGGGCTCTGATCATGGAATATTCATTCGGAAATATATATGTAGCCTTTTCATGGTCGGATTATTTCACCAGTTTTCTGCATCGTTTAGGCATGCATATTCCCGATTACCTTACCTGCAGTTACACGGAGGCTAAAAAAGCATTCATGAACGGTTCTACCAATACAGAATTGATTAATGCCTGGAAATCCGCACCTTTGATCGGAAGCTTAAAATTCATTGTTGATGTTCCTGCCTTGGTTATCAACGGATTGATCACATGGCTTTGTTATGTGGGGGTTAAGGAAAGTAAAAATTTCAACAACTCATTGGTAATCTTAAAATTAGCCGTAATTGTTTTGGTTATTCTTGTAGGTTTCTCTTATATCAATACAGAAAACTGGACACCTATCAATCCAGAAACGAAGGTTGCTTCTTTCATGCCTAATGGTTTCGCTGGGGTAATGAGCGCTGTTTCCGGGGTTTTCTTTGCTTATATCGGTTTTGATGCATTAAGTGTACTTTCTGAAGAAACAAAAGATCCTCAAAAGACATTACCAAAAGGGATGATCATTTCACTTGTATTGTGTACTGTTATTTATATTGCGTTAACATTGGTACTTACAGGAATGGTTGATTACCGAAAATTTGACGGTATCGGAGATCCGCTTTCCTTCATCTTTGAAAAAACGAATGCTAATGTCGCATGGATGGAACTTGTGGTTTCATTTGTAGCTATTGTGGCTATTACTACCGTATTATTAGTATTCCAGATGGGACAGCCCAGAATTTGGTATGCCATGAGCCGTGACGGGCTGATGCCTGAAAAATTCAAAACTGTGCATCCAAAATATAAAACACCTTCATTTGCAACGATCGTAACCGGTATTGCCGTAGGAGTTCCTATCTTATTTACAGATAAAACATTTATCCTTGATTTTACAAGTATCGGGACTATTTTCGCTTTTGTTTTGGTATGTGCCGGCGTTTTAATGCTTCCTGCCAAAGAAAAAATCAAAGGCAGATTCCATCTTCCTTATATTAACGGTAAAATCATTTTTCCGATTATATTTATCGGCGCATTAATTGGTTTCTACTTTTGGCAGCCTGGATTTTTCGCCACGTTAATGGACTGGAAAGATCCCAAAGAAGGGGAATTCAGAGCATCGATCTTTGTTTTCATTATCATTAATCTGGTGCTTTGTATCGTTACTTTTCTTAAAAACTTCTCTTTAATTCCTTTAATCGGTTTAAGCTCTTGTTTATACCTGCTTACCGGAATGAGCCACGAAAACTGGTTCTGGTTCGGAATGTGGTTTGCGGTAGGTCTGGTGATCTATTTCTGCTACGGTTATAGAAACAGTAAGCTTAGAAAGCAGTCTGTTTAAAGAAGATTATTAAGCATAAAATATAAAGGCGGGTTTGCAGAGCAGCAAATTCGCCTTTTTTCTTTTCAGATTGGCGGAATTATTGCTTTAACCTCAACAACCCTAAACTAATACTCCCATGTCTGAAAGAATAAAAACATACCGCGAATTTTATCAGTTCTATCTTACCGAACACAGTAAAACAGGAACCAGAATTTTTCATTTTATCGGAACCCTTCTTGTATTTGGGGTAATCTGGTATGTGATCAGTTCAGGAAAAGAAAGATTTTTATGGTACGTCCCGATCTTTGGATACGGATTCGCCTGGTTCAGTCACGCTGTCATTGAAAAAAACAGGCCAGCTACTTTTAAATATCCGATCTGGTCCTTAATCTCTGATTTCAGATTGTTTTTTGAGCTGTTGATTGGTAAGCAGAAATTCAGAGGAATCACATCAAAACCCAAGGAAACTGAAAGTTCAGAGGTTGAAGTTAAATGATTCACTTTTAAATTAAAAAAATTAGATAATTCTATCCTGGATTAAAATTGATTTCAACCGTCTGCAGCATGATAACCTCATATTTTGGCTCACACAATGAGTATTCCAATATAAAGCCGCCTCAAATTAAGTTTTGAGACGGCTTTATATTGGAATTATATATGATTTACTGTCACGAAGTTTATAGTACGATCTCGAATGACATTACTGAACAATCGCAGCACAGAATACAGGGGAAACAATATGATTGATCATTAGCTTTTAGCCTCCTGGATTTACAACATGCACAATGTCATCGGATTGTATACAATTCACCATTCCAATAACAGCACCGAAGTAAGCAATTCCTGCTCCTATTACACCGACCACCGGTCCTGCCTCTGTTTCTTTTAAAGCCATTCCACCAGCTGCAGCAGATCCTCCCGCATTAGACAGGATATCCTGTGAATAAGACCATCCATTTTCGCTGTTAAGAATGTTTGCCGGAAGTGATAAGCATAAAATAACAATATCTACAATAGACTCTGAACCTGCCGCTATCTTTTTAACAGGGATGAATTTGAATCCGATATCCTTGATTACTGACAGAACCCAGGAAGTCGTTCTTAAAATATAAGAATCCTCATTCTGTCCTTCTTTCTTGATTGGGAAAGTGAGTGCAGCCGTAACTACCGAGAACCCCAGTGACACTTTATCCATTGTACTTAACCCTGGCTCTTCGCTATCATCTAAAAAGGAAATCATATTGAGAATACCTGCAGGGATGGAAGATAAGGATGCAATAGATCCCCCAATTCTAGAATAGTTTATTGCAGCAGATGAGGCCCCGCTGGTTTCTTTAGTTGCTGTAACTGCAGACCTGGTAAGTCCCGCACTGGCTTCCAGTGCTGCTACGTTACCAGATAGCTTGAATGGTGAGGGCTGGCTGGCAAACAGATCATTGAAATACCCGCTGCTCTTCATCCCATAATCGCTATCTGCAAAAGGAGCTGCACCAATAAATATTTTACTGATATAAGTATAAGGAATAGCAATAATAAATGAAATAGCATTAACTATCGTCAGGTCTTCTTTCTCACCTAAAAGCGCCGTAAAGTACTTATACATGGTACTTAGAAATGGAATATCCAGACTTCCCGTCAACGCTGCCTGCAAGTCGCCAGTCAGCTCTTTTAAAAACTTGATCATACCTAAAATAATTGTCTTAATAGGATCAATTATCATCTTGATGAGATCTCTGATCATTTTAAAGGCATCATCTACATTGCCTGCGAGCAAGCCTGTAAAATCCTTGAAAGTATTTTCCAGGTCGGTAATCAATGCAGATACAGTAGGTGTGATCACATCATTGGCAAACTGCTCAAAAGGGTTATGACTGACAGAACCTGCTGAACCCCCATTGAACAAACCATTATTAGCAATTTGCGAGAAAATCCAGTTTCCTGCCGATGAATTCAAAGGATTGTCCAGAGAGTTGGATTGACTGAGACTCTGGGTGGAAATCCCGGCAGGCAATACTTGGTTTAGTACTAAGTTTTCTGCATCATTCAATGTCTTGCTCAAAAAAGCTTCCAGTTGGTCTAGCCCGTTCTCCACAAGTACAGCTCCATAACTGACGGCATTCGTCATCAGTGCTGCAATTACTTTATGGGTTTCCCAGATATCGTCAAGGCCAAGAAGATGGCCCAGCCAGCGAAGAATAGCCTGTAAGTCTATGCCTATCAGCTGTAACACCCAATTAATAGCTTTAAAAACCGTCACCATAGTATCGAGTACAATGGTAAGTACTTTATCTGCTATTGTAAGTACGAAGTGCAGGGCATCTCCCACTTTACTTATGACAAAGTTCACCCCATCTTTGAGGTATGTAACTCCTTTTTCTATCAGTTTAATACCGTCCACAAAAGCATTCTCCAACCACTGGAATGCATCTCCTGCAAAGGTCAGAATATCATCAAACACACTATTTTTCATAAGCCCAATGCTTTCTGTATGCGGCTGCCATATACCATCACTCAGCTTCATACCGATCATAAAATTATCCGGAAGATGGCTTAGATTAAGTTTTCCTGATTCTTTGACTCCTTTGTCTGTAACAGATACAAACAGATCACCATCCTTTACCTGGCCTGTTTTATGAGCGGCGGCGGCAGTAGTCATCTGGCTGAGATTGGCCGCTACCCCATCCAATGTATCTCCGGATGGTACCGTGGTGAGTACAGGATTCCCATTCGGATCTTTTGCATTTTTCAGATCATCACCGGAAGTGATCACTGAAAGACTTTTTTCTATTTTTCCGTTTGGATAAATATTAACCACTTTATTTAAAAAAGGAGCTTCAAAATGGAATATGGGAGCAGCAATATGATCTGTCATCTGGATAATATTAATCATTCCTCTGCTGTCTGTAGGTACAATGGCCGGAGTGTCAATATCCAGGCTGTACACTTTACCGTTGATGGTTACAAACAGCCATTCAGAAGAGGTTATTGCCAGCTGCTGTCCCGCAAGTATTTTACCATTTTGATCCGCCAGTGTCACCTGAGTGGTAAAGGAATTAAAGTCAAGCAGGAAAGCTTCTTTTTTTGTATTAAGCGTACGTTGGTTCCATATTGTGGAAGCGGGGTCTTGCCAGCAATGGATCAGATTTTCGTTTTGGTCCACCAGATAAAGTTCATTAGTCAGCGTGGTCTTATTACGAATGGGTGCGATATGGGTAATGCCGGAGTTAAAAAGAATAGCATCATTCCAGGTATATCCGTTGGCATCTTTCTTACCATAGATGTAATATAAACGACTGGGACTGGCCATCGCCCACAGTGATATACTATTAGCATCTTCCGTGATGTACAATTGGTGTACATCCTTTATCTGATCCGTAACCAGCTGAAATCCTACGTTATTAATCCGGCATCCATTGAATAGGATAATACCTTGGTTGGTTCCTACGTACAGGTCAGAAGAGATCAGCATCGGATTGGTTTCCCTGCCGGTTGCCGTAGCCATGCAGTTGTAAATCAGGTTGCGGTATGCCGCGGGTATTGATGCATTCCCCGGACTGAAGTCATATACAATACTGCCTTCAAACTTATCAGCCAGCGTAGTACATTCCAGGGTTTGGCTGCCCCCGATATTATATAGGAAGAACTTTCCCTTCTGCCCGAATGCGAAGCCAGTCTCGATCTCAGTTGGCTGGTGCACATTCTCGGGAAGTTCCATCTTCACAGCTCCCAGATCGCTTCCGCTGACCTGATAGTAATATTCATTGCTGTTAATATTGCCAGATATCAGGATCAGTGCAGAATTGTTGATATCTGTAGCACCAAGCCGGATATGATCTGCGGTAAAGGAAGAATCAATACCCTGAATCTTTTTACATGAAGCCGCAAATGCTGACCAATCAGAATCTCCGGGAATATTTTCGGCAATGAACAGATCGGTAAAATTGCTATTCTGACGCTTCAGTGCAAATGCAATGGAAATTCTGCCTGTCAGATCTTCCGAAAGATCAAACGTAATCGCTTTATCATAACCCGTAAGACCGCTTAAAAGGTCAAGCGACGTATATCCTTCCGAAGAACCATTGGCAAAACGCAGCAGCCGAAATACGCCATCAGTTCCTATGGTAAAAATCAATGGCTGCCCATTACTATCCTGGGCTACCTGTATATTATCATTAGGCTCTATTGGCGATGCAGGAAGCTGGTTCTTCATTAATTCGCACGATACAAGCATCTGAACCGATGTTATGTCTTGTAATCCACTTGCCGGTAAGGTGAGCAAATCACTTAAATGTTTTTCCATAATATTTTATTTGAATGGTTTAAAAAAATGAGATCTTATGCGAACCGGTTAATTTTCAGATTTATAAGTAAGCTGCAGGTAGAAATTACCTTCTGTATCAATAGAAGGTGTTTTAAAAAAGAACACCTGGCCTCCTGGTAACAGAATAGTGGTACGGGCAGAATTCGATATATTCACAAAGGCATTTCCAATATTTCCAATTTTCGGAATCTTGAGATCCATAAGATCATCAAACAGCTTGCTAAAGAAATTCTGATCCAACCCAAGAGTCAGTACATCAAGAATGGTTCCCAGGATTTTCCCGATCCATTCGAAGGCAGTTGCACATGTATTTTTATCCGAACTCTGAGTGACATTATCGATTGTCGTGCTTTGTGTAAGCTTTAAGGTAGGATTACCCATTTCATCTTTTGTACACTCGATCGTAAAGGTACCCGTCCAGTCTACGGTACCACCTGCGTGGGCCTTAGCAGTACAAACACCCATATTTTTATCAACCTCTTTATACAGTTGTATATGACCTTTAACAGTAATATCCACACTGGTCTCCTTATTGTTAAGAGTAACATTCATCTTATTTACATATTGATCATCACCAGTACTGATATCGGAAATTACATAAGATATACCTGTGGCGTCTACTTTCTTCCCCGCGTCATACGTGTTCCCTGACGATACACTAATATTATCTTTAATCTGCGAGTATACACTATCTTGCAGGCTTTGATAAAGCGGCTTGAGAATCAGTGCTTCTACAAGATCATTATGCGAAATAATCATTTTAGCATTAATATCCTCATTATCCCCAATCCAGTTGGTATCAAAGGTACCCGGTGAACCAGAAATATGACCAAATCCGCCCTTAGTAGCCAGTACAAAATTTAGATTGCTTTTTTCCGGTTTTTCAGCATCACAGTACATAGAATAAGTAGTACCGACTGGCTTTAATGAATCCGGTACTTCTTCATTTTGAGGCACCTGCGTTTGATCATTCTGATTAATCGCATACCCCAGCACATAAGGGTTGCCAGATGCGATTAACCACTTCAGGTAAAACTGCATAAAAAGTACCATCTGCTCTATGCCTATATCACCAGCTTTTCCAGCGCTGGTATGTGTTGGGTTAAACTGGATAAGATCAACAGACTCAAAATCCATGAGCAGGGAGTTTACAGAAAACATTTTGTCTGTAAAATTCTTCAATTGATTTTCAACCAGTGGCGGTACCACTATTTTTTTGCCGATATCATCCTGTTCCAGCTTATAAATATCCATATTTACGTCTATCCCATAGCTCCAGTTATCGATGGTAAATTCGGTCAACCTAGCCATTGGGCCGTTTCCAAACCAGAATGCTGCAGTACCTGACAGCATATTGATGATGAAAGTGATGTCAAGGCCACTATTGGAGATATTAACCTGAGGCAGAATATTGGCATTAATGTAGGCACTGTTCGGCGGGATCTGGCTGGCATCATCAAGTATTTTATATACATAATTATTGCCTTCTATTACCTGGGCGAGGATAAAGGTAGGTTTAATGGTTCCGGTTCTCAGTAGATGGGTCAACTGGTCATTAATGGTTTGCTGAGTCATGGATACGACCATGTCAAACTGATTGAAAATAAATGTATTTTTCATGAAATTATTGGTTAAAAGTTTTTTTATTAATTCAGAGAAAGGTCAATATAGATATTACCAAGAGCATCCATTGCCGGGGAGTCTCCAGATGGAGCCAGATTATAATTGGAACCGGTAGGTGTTAATACCATACTGCTGGCAGTATTTGAAAAATTCCCCAATCCAACGGATAGGTTGCCAATACCGGGCAGACTGATACTGAAGGCATCAGAAAGCAGATTTGAGAACATCCCATTATCCGTCCAGCCTGTGAATACATCGAGGATACCCCCGATAATCTTCCCCATCCAGCTGAATGCATCCGCACACGTATTGGTATCATGATCCGAATGCTGGCTAACGATACCAAATGATTTGTCAATGGCAAGTTCACCATTGGCTATAAATATTTTTACTGTACCATTCCAGCCGATATCCGCGCTGGCATATGCCCTGGCTGTACAGAAAAAGCAATCTTTAGATACTTCTTTATATATGTGAAGATTTCCCGTAAAATTCAAAATGACCGCTCCATCAACATTATCAAGACTAACATTAAACTGATTGATATATTGGTCATCTCCACCATTTACATTAGAAATATTGAATGACCAGGTATTGTTATGTATGGACTTTGCCGCCTCATAAGAATT
This sequence comes from Chryseobacterium soli, assembly GCF_000737705.1. GTDB lineage: Bacteria > Bacteroidota > Bacteroidia > Flavobacteriales > Weeksellaceae > Chryseobacterium > Chryseobacterium soli. The sequence continues at coordinate 504,589 of NZ_JPRH01000004.1, forward strand.
GCCCGCACCCACATTTATGTGTTGGGATACCTGTGCAATAGTCTGTTGCTGCAGGTTATTATAAAAAGGCCGTAGAATAAGCGCTTCTAAAAAACAGTTGGCAGAAATCATCATTTTCCCTGCCGCTTTATCATTGGGTGTAAACCAATTTGTATCAAGTGTATTTGGTGTTCCTGAAGCCGATCCGTGTCCTCCTTCTGTTACCAACGTATAATTCAGATTGCTTAATCCAGAATAGACAGGATCAGAAAACATAGTATAATTTGTACCCACTGGTTTAAGGGTCGGTGGGATATTCTGTGAAAATGAACTCCCGTTATTTGCACTTGCACTATAACCCAGAATGTAAGGATTTCCCGTTGCATCCAAATGCTTAAAGTAGTAGCTCATAAATTCAGTCATCTCTGCAGGGCAGGAGGTTTCCGCAGGCACCGTACTCTTTAAATCTGTAGACATAAAATCAAGAAACAAGCAGCCAATCGATAAATTAGCTGCACTGAACCCATTAAGCTCTGCCTGTACTTCCGGTGAGGGAATACGTTTATCATCATGATTATAAGCTGAAAGATCAAGATTAACAGTAAAGCCGTATTTCCAGCCTGCCATATCATATTGCTTTAGCTTAGCCAGAGGCCCAAAGCCATTCTTATCGATAAATGATGCATTGCCGGAAACAAAGTTAAGAGTCAATACTATATCACTTCCTGACTTGTTGATATCAATGCCAGGAACAACCACCCCATCGATAAATTCTGCTCCCTGTGGTATATCAACGGCTGTATTGACAACAGTGTATTCATAGATATTTGCACTATTCAGGATACGATAAAGAACGATTTCTTTTTTTATTGTACCACCACTTGCAAGTTTTACCAGTTCTGCATTAATTGTTGCTTGTGTAAATGAAACAACTATATCATATGCGTTGAAAATTAAAGTATTTACCATTTCTATTAATTATATTGATGATTATTTTATGTGTTATATATTGAATATCTAACAGTATGAATTCAATCGTTATCGTTTTTTAAAATATATTTTTAAAAAAATTAGGTTTCTAACATTCATAACCGATTGAAAAATATTATAAAAAATCAAAAAAATTTTATGTAATTTTTTTTTTAAATGGTAATGGTTATTAGTTAATTAATGATCAAATATAAGAATGGTAATTTGATATAGATTCAGTACAAATACTGAATTAAGTATATGTATTTTAATGAATTATAAGAATGAACTTATCTTCGGGAAATAAGTTATATAAAACTAAAAAATGGATAAAAATGATTCCGGCGGCCTTTGGCCGCCGGAATCATAAACAATAGTATTTTAGAATTTAAAGTAAGTTTAAAGCTTATTTAAATTTCTTTTTAAAACTGAATTTAAGCCTGTTCATCAATCCGGGTTCTATAATATCAACACCCAATCCAAAATTACTGTCTGCTATTGTATGATGGTCTGTTCTGAATGTTTCAAAGTCTTTTTGAGGGATTTCCAGATTAACGAGAGGATTGTACTCGATGAATACCGTGGCTCCGTTTTTAGTCACTTTTTTACGGCTTTTATAATCAAAATACGGATTGGCAATGGTACTTTCCTGAACCGTGTACTTTTCCTCAGTATCGATTTTCTGATCCGTATACAAACTAATTTCATATTTTTCACTGTCGAAATTATGCCAGAAAGAAAGATCTTTATGGATAAAATCGCGTGCGCTTGCCTTTACCACATTCCGGTCAAAATACATTAAGAATCGGTTTTTCTGAGGATCTGTGTAATAAGGATTTTCAACGGTTGTCTGATAATGAATGGTAAACTCATTCTGCTTTTTATCATCGCTTACAATATCTATGGATGCATCCTTGAATACATTTCTGATATCCGTTCCGTTTCTATCACTGGAATAATTTAACCCGTAAAACAGAAAGTTGTTCCAGCTGTCGACAATCTCTCTTTTATTGGTGCTTTTAAAATACCTTCTCATGGCATTCGCCCGATTTCCTCTGTAAACAGTGGTCAGTTTTAAAGTTCCGATGGTATTCTCAGCATTGAATTCAATTTTTTCATCCACACAATAATATGGGAATTTATAAGGCTTTCTTACCTGAAGCTCCTGATTATGTTTTATTTCCAGGTAATGCATAAAATAGATGAACCCACGGTTTTCAATGAGCCCAAATTCATCACGGATGGTGGCATCAATGAAATATTCCTCTCCTTTATAATTCACTTTTACCACGACATGATTAAAATTCAATAAGGAAGGCAGGTAATATTTAATATAAAAATCGGTATGAAAATTCACCAGAACTACAGAAGCATCCACTCCGATATAGTCCAGGATTACTTTTAGCAATACTGATTTTGCTTTACAGTCTCCCTGCTTGTTTTCATAGGTTACGGCCGGCTCCTGTGGTTTATGGCCATTCATTTCATCCGCATTGAACACATAGTAAATATGGTTCTGAACATATTCTATGGCAAACTGAAGTTTTTCATCCTGATTTGCTATGGCATCAAGCTTTTCCACTAAATTCGGAGCAAATTCCTGCAACGAAGATTTGTTGAAAATTTCTTCATACATAGGAGCAATATAATTGGAAAGATCTTTCCAGTTGCTGTCTGTAGCGAAGTCTATGTAAGGGAAAATTTCACGTCCTGCATCCACAGGATTGATATAATTTTCTTTTTCAATCACAAACTGTTCACCTTTTTTTAAATAGCTGATTTCCGGTTCTAAGACATTTCCGTTTTCATCTCTGAAAAATGTTTTTTTATACGCAATCGTCTGCTCACGGTCATTAATCATCGTAAATTTAAAGCTTCCATATGCCCAATAATTATCCGGACTTACCCAAACGTATTTGGAGAATTCTTTTCTAAGAAAATCGCGGTCCGTAAAAGCTTTTACCCTGGAATCTTCCATGATCAAAACATCATACAGTCTCAGGTCTTTTATGGTGATATTGATCTTTTTATTGCTGCTTAATACTCCCCCACTGCTCTGATTTTCACTGTCCAGTACTTTAATTTTTGTATCGGGAATTTTATCAATCAGTACGCCATCTCTCAGCACACTGATTCTGTGAATGCTATATACTTCATTTTCCTCAACCACCACATCGGTTGCTGATGCACGCTCTAAATTCCCCGGTTCATTCAGTGTATAGGCCATGCAGGCATATTCACTGTTTTCGGTATTGCTGGTGTAATATTTTTTATCTAAAAAATAGCAGTAATCTCTTCCTTCATCAATCTGTTTTTTTGCAAATTCAGAATCTTTGATCCTATTTATAATTTCCTGATCTTCAATTATTCCCGCCCATGCTTCAGGTTGTTGGATTTTGTAATTTTGAATTTGATTATCCATATTATATTGTACTATTTGTTTACTTGGTTTCAATCATTAAGGGGGTTCAAATTAATTAATTAAAAAATAAAAAACAAGAGTAGAACCACGACAATTTCCTTAAACCAGTTCGGCATAATAATTGTCGGGTAAGGATAAAATCAGACTTATGAAAAGTATAGCAACCATTTTAAAAGGAGCAGTTCCTGCAGTAGCCTTATTTGCAATGACACAGTGCACAACCTCAGCCAATGCAGCCAAAGGTGATGAAAAAACATTCATCGTAGGACCTCAAACTGCAGACTGTACGGGTGTTGCCCCAATGAAATGCCTTCAGGTAAAAGAAAAAGCTTCAGAAAACTGGACCAATTTCTACAGTAATATCGAAGGATTTACCTATGAACCGGGTTATGAATATGTATTAAAGGTAAAAACTGAAAAAATTGCCAATCCACCCGCTGATGCCTCTTCTATAAAGTACACATTGGTACAGCAGGTTTCTAAAACAAAGAAATAATACAGATAAAAATTCCGGCGCCCCATTGGGGCGCCGGAATTTTTTGTATCTCAAACTTTTGTAAGAATTTTAGTGTTGATGATTTTTGGGAGGATCAATATGTCCTTTCGTTGCCTCTCCTACAGTATTTGCAGTAGTCATCGCAACCACAAGGTCATTCAGCATTCCGCTTGCTGCTGTTGGTGAATTTGGAAGCAATACCAGGCTGCTTCTGTTTGTCGCCCCAATAGAATGTAATGTATCATAATGCTGGGTAACCACGATAAGTGCTGATGCTTCATGAGAATTAATATCCACATTGTTAAGCATTCTTACCGATTCTTCAAGACCTTTGGCGATCTCTCTTCTTTGGTCTGCAATCCCCTGGCCCTGTAATTTTTTAGATTCCGCTTCCGCTTTTGCTACGGCTACAATCCTAATTCTTTGGGCTTCAGATTCATATTCTGCTGCTGTTTTTTCTCTTTCTGCAGCATTGATTCTGTTCATGGCATGTTTTACCTGCTCGTCCGGATCAATATCCGTTACCAGGGCTTTGATAATGTCGTAGCCATAACTTTGCATTGCTTCCTGAAGTTCTGCTTTTACAGCAACGGCAATATCATCTTTCTTCAGGAAAACATCATCCAGTTTTAATTTAGGAACTTCTGCTCTTACCACATCAAAAACATAAGAAGTAATCTGATCGTGCGGGCTTTCCAATCTATAAAAAGCATCCGCCACCTGGCTTCTGATCACCTGAAATTGCACGGAAATTTTCATTTTCACAAAAACATTATCCAAAGTTTTAGTATCGATCATCACATCCAGCTGCTGGATCCTAAGATTCATTCTTTTTGAAATTTTATCTAAATAAGGAATTTTCAACTGAAGTCCTGCATGACGGACCGAGTGAAATTTACCCAACCGTTCTACAATTGCTGCGGTCTCCTGCTTCACGGTAAAAAATGAAGCAAATAAGGTCATAAGACCAATGAAAATAATAATACCTAAGTAGGCCATAGTTTTTAATTTTTTTATGTGTTTGTAATTCTTTATAAATAGAAAGAACGAAATTACTATACTGTCATCCCAATGTCAATTCCTTTTATTTTTCGGTATAAGTCGGTGGCATAATTGTCTGTCATTCCTGATACAAAATCAATCACCCCCAATACTTTTTCATAATCAGTTCCCTGCTCGTATAGAAACTGAATAGGAAGGAGTTTTAAAGCCATTTTATCATAGGACTTTCTTTGATCTCCGGACTTCAGAACAGATGGTATAAAATGATCCAGCAATTCGTACATTACGTTGTATCCGGCATTTTCTATCTCTACAACTGCTTTATGATTGTAAATTTTGGCGATAGAGAATTTTTCTATTTCCTGCAATGCTGTATTTTCAGATTTATACATATCCAGAAGCGCATGCTCCAAATTGCCCTGAAGGATCGTTTCAAAATGCTGCTTATAGGTTTCTATTGATTTATTAATTAAAGCATTGATCACTTTTGCCCTCAAATAGGAAATTCTTTCATTATCATTGGAAATAGAAGCCAATTTATCTTTGATTCTTTTGGTATCGCTGCTTTCAGACTTTACCAGTTCGAAAAACAGGTTTTCGCAGTCGGCAGTAGATACGATTCCCAGCCTGTGGGCATCTTCCATATCAATAATATTATAGCAGATATCGTCTGCTGCTTCTACCAGCCATACAAACGGATGTCTTTTAAAAATATGGGGTTCTTCACTTTCTGAAATTAAATGGGTCGCTTTTGCAATTTCAAGAAAAGTATCCTTTTCATTTTGAAAAAAACCGAATTTCTTCCGATGAATAATTCCCTTTTTCTTAGCAATGGCTTCACATGGATATTTTGCAATGCTAGCCAGTGTCGCAAAAGTAAGCTGAAGACCGCCTTCATCTTTACCCTGCTGCTGGTGTGCTAATACCCGTATGGCATTCGCGTTTCCTTCAAAATTAACGAGATCCGCCCATTCTTTATCATTGAATTTAGATTTCAGATCGTTTTCATTTCTTTCAAAATAACTGGCAATGGCATCTTCTCCGGAATGTCCAAAAGCTGGATTTCCAACATCATGGCACAGACATGCCGCCGCAATCACATTTCCCAGATTATGAAGATAAAAACTGCTGGAATCCTCCGTAAGTTCATTCCTGAAATTTTCAGAAATAAATTCTCCAATGATACTTCCCAGACTTCTCCCTACTGATGAAACTTCCAGTGAATGGGTCAGCCTGTTGTGAACAAAAACACTTCCGGGAAGAGGAAAAACCTGAGTCTTGTTTTGGAGCCTCCTGAATGCGGATGAGAAAATAATTCTGTCGAAATCTCTTTGAAAATCGGTTCTTGAAGCCTTTGTATGCGGATTATTTCCCGTACGCTGATTCGTGAAAATCTGGTTTAAGTTCATCATTTTTCAAAATTACTTCAAATTTTAGTTTTACGGAATAGTATTTGAATTTTTATTGAAAAGTAAAACTATGCCTGAAGGACCCTCTATACTACTCATGAAAGAAAACCTGCAGAAATTCGCAGGGAAAAAAGTGGTAGAAGCATCAGGAAATGCTTCTATTGATACCGGAATGCTGGAAGGAAAAACGCTGCTTGAAATCCGAACCTTTGGAAAGCAAACTTATCTTATTTTTGATGAGGTGAGTGTGAGGATTCATCTTTTAATGTTTGGGTCTTACAGCGTAGATGAGCAAACCAAACCAGATAAAAACCTCCGATTGGCTTTATTATTTACAACAGGCGGCATGTACTTTTACACCTGTTCTGTAAAACTCGTTGATCCTGAATTTTTATCGGCCATTGATTGGGAAGCTGATATTTTAAGCGATAATTGGAGCCCTGAAAAAGCCGAAAAGAAACTGAAAGCCAAACCCGAAATGATGGTGTGTGATGCATTAATGGATCAGGATATTTTCTCCGGAGTCGGGAATATTATTAAGAACGAAGTTCTGTTCAGGATCGGCGTTCACCCTGAAAGCTTAATCGGAAAACTTCCTGCTAAAAAATTAAAAGAACTGATCGCTGAAGCCAGAAATTACAGTTTCGATTTCCTGGAATGGAAAAGAGCATTTGTTCTTAAGAAGCACTGGCAGATCTACCATAAAAAAATATGTCCTGTTTGCGGGCAAAAGGTCATCAAGAAAAATACAGGACTTGGAAAGAGAAGCAGTTTTTATTGTGAAAAAGATCAGAAACTGTATTAGAAAACAGATCACCTGCCTATAAAAAAACAAAGCAGTTCTCTTTGGCTGTAAATTGTATGTTTTTTGTCATGCATAAGCCTTTGCTATTCGTTTTTTTGTAATTTAACCATCAGAAAAAGAAGATTTTTCGATAGTCTATTATTTAAAAACAAAACCATGAAAGATAGTTGGACTCACCGATGGGACGAGCGATACAGCAGCAATGAATTTGCATACGGCACAGCACCCAATACTTATGTAAAAGAACAACTGGAAAAACTCAGTCCAGGAACCATCCTTTTTCCGGCCGAGGGAGAAGGCCGTAATGCTGTTTTTGCAGCAAAATCAGGCTGGGAAGTTTCTGCGTTTGATATCAGTGCTGAAGGAAAAAACAAAGCGTTACAGCTTGCCGAAAGCAACGGAGTCACCATCGAATATCAGGTGGGTGAACTTCAGAACCTTTCTTTCAAAACAGAACAGTTTGATGTAATTGCATAAATCTACGCTCATTTTCCTGCGGAGATCAAATCATCTATCCATCAAATGATTAGTCAGTATCTTGGCAAGGGAGGGATGATTATATTTGAAGCATTCAGTAAAAGCCACCTGGATTATGTGTTGAAAAACGAAAAAGTCGGTGGTCCAAAAGACCTCGGATCTCTGTTTTCCATTGAAGAGATTAAAGAAGATTTTCCGGATTATGATTTTTTAGTGCTGGAAGAAACCGAAATTGAGCTTAATGAAGGACTTTTTCACAATGGAACAGGATCCGTAATACGATGTGTCGCACAAAAAAGATAACCGACAGATAAAAAAACAATGCCGCAAAATTTTGATAGAACCCAACCCGCTGATGCTGTAAAATTCTTCAGACACTGCATCCTGACGGGTAATTTAGAAGGTGCTTTAAGCTGTTTCGATGAAGATGCGATTTATATTGAAAGAGATGGAGAGGAAATAAAAGGATTGGAAAACATCAGAAAACCATTAGAACATCTCTGTGGCTGGAAACCCGATATTCAGGGGATTAAACATAAAGCTACTGTTGTGGGCAATCTTGCGGTATGGGCCGATAAATGGATTCTGAAAGCTCATGCACCGGATAGAAGCCCTATCGAAATGAAGGGAGCAACGACCTGCATGATGAAAAAAAATGAAGCAGGAATCTGGATATGGCTTGTAGATAATCCGTTTGCAGGACAATTATTTGAGGATTAATAGCAACTTCCCTCTTCCAGTTTCAGGCTCTTTCATATTATTTAAGATTCGGGATTCAGAGAATTTCCTGAGTATCGTATAAAAAAATCTGATTTATATACTTCACCCAGCGGAATTTCTGAATCCTCGATGTAGATATTATGATTGTCGAAAGAATCAATACAATCAATGTTCAACACATAGGATTTGCTTACCCGTAGAAACTTATTTGCCGGAATTTTCTGATGAATCGTCTTCAGATTCATTGCGGTAATGAGTTTTTGGGTCCGGGTATGGATCACCACATAATCTTTCAGGCCTTCGATAAATTTAATATCAGAAAAATGTATTTTGTAATACCTTCTGTCTGCTTTGATAAATAGAAAATCTGCCGTATTCGATTCCACCGTATTTTTCACGGTTTCTTTAGAGAGAAGGTCTTTATACAAAACTGCTTTATTGATCGCTTTTTCCAACCGTTTTTCCTCAATAGGTTTCAGAAGATAATCTACTGCATCCAGCTCATAACTTTTAAGGGCATACTGTGAATAGGCTGTGGTAAAAATTACCAGGGTTTCTTTTGGAAGCAGGGCCGCAAACTCTAGACCGGTTACCGAAGGCATTTCAATATCCAGAAAAATAAGATCGATTTCTGTGGTCTTTAAGAACTCCATGGCAGCAGGAGCATTGGAAAAACTTCCCAAAATATCAAGCTTTGAAACTTCATGAATCAAAGACTGCATTTCTGCCCTGGCCAGCGGCTCATCATCTACAATAATACAATTCATATGGGAACAATTAAATTTACAGTGTATTCTTTATCGGTGGAAACAATATCCAAATGATAGGTATTGCGGTACAAAAGCTCCAGACGTCTCTTAATATTAGCAAGCCCCAACCCACCAGAATTCTTTTCTGTAGGGTGATAGTCCGGATTTCTGGAATTGATGCATGTAAAATGAAGTTTTCTGTTCTCCATTATCATATGTATTTTAATATAATATCCTTTTCCGCTGATATCTACACTGTGTTTTACTGCATTTTCCACAAAGGTGGTAAAAAGATTGGGCGGGATAAAAATACTGTTCAGCGTTCTTTTATCAATAGCTACATTCATGTCTACAGAGAAATCTTCCCGTCTTATTTTTTCAAGGTTGATAAAATTGGAAAGAAACTCTATTTCGGCAATCAGTAAAGTTTTTTCTTCACCGTTTTCATACAACTGATAGCGCAGGAATTCAGACAGTTTGATGATAACTGTTGTCGCTTTTTCCGGGTCAGTCCTGATCAGGGCTTTGACATTATTCAGCATATTAAAAAGGAAATGCGGATTGATCTGATTACGCAGTTCATTAAGTTCCATCCGAAGTGTCAGGTTACTGAGTTCTGTGATTCTTTTATTATCCCGTATCCATTTCTGGAGTAATTTCACAGTGGTTGTCATCATAATGATAGAAATACACATCATCGTTCCTTCATACAGACCAGTCTTTCTGTTTTCTCCCTCCATGCTATCCAGGCGGTACTCAGAAAAAAGATGGTTAAATCCATAGCCAATCAGATTGAGCCCTCCTATTCCCAACATCAACAGAAATATAACGTATACAATATATCTTGACCGAAAGAAGAATACCGGAACCAGCACATACATATTAATATAAGCCATAATCACCAGTGATGTATAGACAAACGCCAAAGCGTAATATTGGTAGATCCCGGAAAACCAATGCCAGAACCGGGCAAAGTACATCAGTCCGAAAAAGAAAAGCAAAAATGTACAGTGCCTCCAAAACCGGTACTTGTCTTCTACCAGAAAATCGATGATTAAGGTGTCTTTCATTTTCGGTGAATGGTATCCTGTCATGGTTCAACACTTTTATAAGTAGACAAAAATAAGTAATAACGGTATTCCTCTCTATAATATTATACGAACCCCGCATTTTATTATACCAAGTTGAGAGATTCCGGATTTGGTATAAATTGTAAGGCCTTTGGTATAAAAAACAAATCTTCTCACACTTTTCTCTATTCCTTTGTCCCGTTCAATTTACATGCTTATGGAATTAGCCGTTTTTCAGGAATTAACTGAACAGATAACATTAGAATGCTTTTTTATGACAGATGCCCAACAGGAGGAAAAAGTAATTCAGCTCATCGATCTGTATCATTTTATAGAATGTTATGACCACAAGATCATCATTCTTAATTACCTGCACCACTCTATCAATATTATTGAAGACCATGGGATAAGAAAGGGAATTTTATTTTATGATCTGAAACATTCAGCCCCACTAGATCTGAATGCCAACGAAGATTTTAAAAGAAAAAATAACCTCAAAGAACTTTGGTTTGTATTTGTGGAAGAAGATACCGGTAGCAGCTCAAATCGTAACTATACCGATTTTATCAGTGAAAACAGCATTGATATCTATTATGACAGAATATTTAAGTTCAGCTTTTTTCAATCCATAATCCACTTACTATCATAACCTATGAAAACCTTAAGAAAACTCTTTATTCCTATCGCATTCCTGCCGGTTAAAAATCTAATCTATGCCCAGAAACGAGACAGTATTCCCATGAGGGTACGGGCATTTGTTGCCGATAAATTTCCGCAGTCCAGAGATCTCAATGTGGAATATACCCAGGTAATGCCTTACCAATATACCTCTAAGTTACAAAACGGAGATTTGCCCGATAATAAAGTTAAAAGCTTCCAACAGGTGAAAGCGAATGCTAATATTTATTTCATCAAAAAACAAAAATTGTTGCTGAGCACTTCCCTGAACTACCGCTACACCTCACTCAATACGGAACATCCGGTATTAGCAGAAGCCGCCCCGCAGGAAAAAGATTTTCATTATCATTCTGAAGCGTTAAATTTCAGCTATTTTTCAAGATTATTCAATAAAACAGCCATTTACACCGCCACAGCTTCTGTAGACGGGAGCGAACAGCATTTTGAAAGGATCCGCGGTATGGTAACCGGTTCTCTTATATTGAAAGCAACCCCAAAAACTAAAATAATGCTGGGACTCGCCGCTTTTATTGATCCCAGCACACAAATTCCCGTCCTTCCGATTTTCACCCTTGAAAATAAATTTAATAATGGCTGGGTACTGGATGTATTGCTTCCTAAAAAAGTACTGATCAGAAAAGATATTTTCGCCAATGGAAGAATTTCCTTGGGAAGCGAAATGGACAATACTTCATTTTACATTTACCGTTCCGATAAAACCTATGAATTCCGTCAGGTGGAAATCAATTCCGGAGCGATTTATGAACATAATTTAGGGGGAAACTTTATCGGTACTTTAAAAACCGGAATCCGGGCTACGCCACGAACAAGAATATTTGAAAAGCAGAAATCTTTTAAAGATTATGTTTTTGAATCTACCAATAAACCAGCATTCTATTTCAATGTCGGGGTTTCTTATAATCCTTTTGGAAAGCCGAGGGTGAGATAGTTGTGATTGGTTGTTGGTTTTGGTTGTTGGTGTTTAGTTTTTCCAGTATAATGTATAATGTATAATGTATAATGTATGAAGTTAGACATCTTGTGTCTGATGTCTGAAATCTAATATCTATTATCTAAAACACCCCACTCATTAATGCGTTCCCATTTTAGAAAAAACATTAATGATGATGACGCCGATAACGATCAGGGCTATTCCAATAATGGCAGGAAGATCCGGGACTTGCTTAAAAGCTATAATTCCGATGAGGGTGATGAAAACAATCCCTACTCCGGACCAAATAGCATAGGTAATTCCCACAGGGATCTGCCGAAGCGTCAGACTCAGAAAATAGAACGCTGCCGAATATCCTATGATAGTCACTACCGAAGGCCAAAGCTTTGAAAATTCTTCAGATTTTTTCAAAAAAGTAGTTGCGATAATTTCAAACGTAATTGCCAAAGCAAGAAAAATATAACTGCGTCCCATATTTACTTTTTACACAAAAGTAACGAAAATAGCTTGCTTTTCCATTAAAAGAGAGCTATGGATCTGGAAAATCTATACTGATTTTCATTCTTCATTGCATCTTAGCAATATGTAAAACATCCTTCCCTTGAGTAATCAAAATTTGTAAGAATCTTCTGAAGACTGAACTGGAAATTAGTTCAGCTTTTCCATCATAATAAATCATTATAATTTGATATATATTACATAAGGTCATTCCATTTTATATTGTCAGTCTCTAATCTTTTATATTAATCTGACAAGACTGCATTTCAAAATAAATATAAACAGCTGTAATAATGACGTTTAACAAAAGTATCTTCAAAATTATAATTTTCATTTCTCAATAGAAATGGACAGCTCAGTTTAAAAACGTGACATTATTTCAATAAATAGTGACAATAGGTCCGCCATTATTGTCATAAAACATGACAGATTGAAAATAAATTCAGGGATAAAAATTCAGACTGAAAAATAAATTTTATTAACATAGAAATTCGTTTCACGAAAAAAATTAATGCAGAAAAATGATACGATCCGGTAATATTATGCATACCATTCCTTCTTTTTTGTTTTATCAAGTCCAATATATAAGTATTCAATTGATTGTCAAATTTTCAAAATTTTACAGATAAGATAATAAACATATTAATAAATTCTCAATAACATATTAATTTTACGTAAACAAATATTGGTAAAAAACGAAGAACAAACATCTATAACTTACTGATATACATCATAATGTTTTGTTTTGGCACATGATTTGAAAGTAGTAATATTGCAATTGAAAGATTGATAAAATAAAGTCAAATAATTAAAAATAAAACAAAATGATCACTTACATCGGAATCGCAACATGTTTAGTAGTATTCGCTTCTTACTTTATGACTGTAAAGAGAGAAAACAACTAAGAATTTCTAAACCTTATCTTCTTTAGTAGAAGATATAAATTGTATTGTTTATGTTTATATCTGGTCACCAGATTCGCTCTTTTACTCAACCGGAGTAAAAGAGCTCCAAACATAAAATACCCTTATTTCAAAACAAATTTTAATATATATAGTTTGGCCGGACTCCCCAGTTCGGCTTTTCTTTTTTCATAACCGGACTTCAGACTTAAAGAAAGTTTTATCTTTGTGGTCAACAAAGCGAATTTCTTTTACTCATGAATCTGTACAATCTCATTATCCAGGACAAAGAACAAGTTACCTTACAGGATGTATTCCTTGATGGCAACAACAGGGAACAATTTGTACAGCTTATCAAAGAACATACATACCTCAAAGAATTGCAGGAATATGGGCTTCCAGTCAATAATAAAGTATTGCTTCAGGGAAGTTCAGGATGCGGGAAAACGATGACCGCAAAAGCGCTTGCGAATGCTTTGGGAAGAAATATTCTTATCCTTAACCTCAGCAATATCGTTTCTTCGCGTATCGGAGAAACATCACAAAATATCAAAATGATCTTCGATAAAGCCGGCAGGGAAAGATCTGTTTTATTTCTGGATGAACTCGACCAGATCGGAAAAGCCAGAGGCAGCGATGATAAAGATGTCGGGGAAATGAGAAGGCTGGTGAATACATTGATCCAGCTGATCGATTATTATCCTGAAAATGCGCTCTTACTGTGCGCTACCAACCACCCTGAGATCATTGATACTGCGTTAATAAGACGTTTCCAACTAAAGATCAATTACGAAATGCCTTCTCAGGAATTTTTAAACACCTATTATAATAGTCTGTTGTCTAAATTTCCAGAAGATCTAAGAAATATTGACCGTAAGTATGACATTTCTTTTGCTGAAGCAAAGGATTATGCTTTTACGGTGGTAAAAGGACGTTTGATTGAGAAATTGGAGACTCAACAAGAAGTTAGAATACAGGCAGATTAAAATAATGAAAACATCTACGTACTTCCTCGCTCTAACCCAAAGAATTATTTTTTAATTGAGATGTATTAAAAAATATATTTACTCAAGCATGAATACCAAGATTATTAACAGAATCTAAAGATGAAGTAATGACAAAAAAAATATCAACTTTGGTAATAATATGGTTAATTTTTGTGTTTGCCTACTATTTTTGTCTTCCTTATTTTATTCAACCATTTTCCTGGCTTTTAGTCTGTATTATATTGCTGATTTTATTTGTAAGGCAGGTAACAAAAACAATAAAAGAACTTAAAAGCTTAAAGAAAAACAGAATATTAAATCTCTCTATAACATTCATTTTATTTTTCCTGACATTTTACAATTTCAACAAAATTCCAAAATTAATAATTGAAAAAATTGACTGGACGATTTCCTATAATAAACGTAAGCAAATAATAAAAGAAGTTTTAACTAAAAAATTGGGATCCAACACGAAAATGAATAATGGTATTTGTAAACTTTCATTTAATTTTCCAATTATTTCAAACGGAGGAAATGACATTTGGATTTATAAAAATAAAACAGAAAATACAAAAACTATTAAGTTTTGGATTTCCCGTGGATTTTTTGAATCACCACAGACTTATTTTATATTCACAAATGACAATGAAATAAAAAAACAATACGAAAAGCAAATAAAACTAGAACCTGAATATAATTGGAAATTAGAAGAAAATTGGTACCGAATAATGGAGAGAGATTAATCAACTGCTAATAAATTAGCCCCTTGATATTGCAGAAAGCACTATAATTGATATAGAAGTTTTGAATTTTGAAAGTATAATTATTGCTCTCCGCCAACAAAATAAATTAATTTCTAAAAATTACATTATTCCAATCATTTCCTATTCATCACATATAGAATTCTCATAAAAATAGACAATTCGGTATATTTTTTGCTCGTAAAACAGTAAAAACCAAACAATTATATTTATGAATAAAAAATTACTTTTGAGCTGTCTGTTTATGGCAGTAGTTTTCTTGTCCTCATGTGATAAACATCGCAATGCATCACAGGTAAAGGACAGTGAAGTATCTATTAAAACTGTTTCTATGGTTACTTTTGTTACTATGGGTATAGCACTTGTCGTAGCTTATAGCTACCGAAGAAGATAGCAGGATAAAAGAATAAAAAAACCTCTGTTTAGAATTTAAACGGAGGTTTTTTTATGATATACATAATGTTAACATTATAAGTATCAATCATTATTTTGTTTAGAGCAAAATCATCTATTTCTTTTTTTAAATTGAGTATAGCCTCCAGCAATAACTATTACAAGGAGTAAAATATAAAAGGGATTGTTATTCATCATTTTTTTATTAATATGTATGTAAAGATAGAGAAACTGAGAGAAACTATTGAAACGGAAGAACAATCCGTAAAGCAGCGACTTCAATTTTTAATGATTTGAAATAACAGAAAAGAATACTAACAGCTTTTCATAATTGAATAAAATGTTCTCAATCATCCCAATACTCTAATAAACCTACATGAATTTATATAGATTCTACGAATTAACTACACATCACCTCCGGCTTCCTATTTCATAATTAATTAAAAATCAACACATCCGGCACTTTTTTTGTTTATCCTCCACCAAACAAACAATACATACTTGATGAAAAAATTATCACTCTGTTACGCATTTGCAGTAACAGTATTTCTGCTTTCATGCAGTCAAAAAACCAATATTTCAACTGAGAGCGACAGTAAATCAACACTATTGACAGTTGTTATGATAACATGCCTGATCATGGCAGGTACATTTCTGTCATCATCTATTTTACGAAGAATAAATAAGAAAAAATAAAATGAAAATCCCCCATTTAGAGATTCTAAACGGGGGATTTTTATGATATAATATTGTATTACATATAAGCTTCAATTGGCTCACAAGTACACACTAAATTTCTGTCTCCATAAGCCTCATCTACTCTTGCAACCGTTGCAAAGAATTTATGGTCTCTTACCCACTCTAGTGGATAAGCAGCCTTCTCTCTGCCGTAAGGTTTATCCCAGTTATCAGAGATGACAAGCTGTTCAGTATGAGGAGCATTTTTCAATACGTTGTTGGTCGCATCTGCTTCGCCATTGGCAATCTCATCGATTTCACTTTTGATAGAGATTAAAGCTTCTGCAAAACGGTCGATCTCAGCCTTACTTTCAGATTCAGTAGGCTCGATCATTAACGTTCCTGCTACCGGGAAAGAAACGGTTGGAGCATGGAATCCATAATCCATCAATCTCTTGGCAACATCAGCTACTTCAATTCCTAATGACTTGAACTGACGGAAGTCTACGATACACTCGTGAGCTACTTTTCCGTTTTTGTTTGAATATAAGATCGGGAAATGCTCTGCTAAGATTTCTTTTAGATAATTAGCATTTAAGATCGCATGTTCAGTTGCTTTTTTCAAGCCTGAAGTTCCCAGCATTTTAATATAAGCGTAAGAAATATTCAAGATCAATCCTGAACCGTAAGGAGCAGCAGAAATCCCGTCAATAGCTTCTTTAGTTCCTACCTGGATATTTGCATTCGTAGGAAGGAATGGTACCAAGTGTTTGGCAACACAGATCGGGCCAACTCCAGGACCTCCACCTCCGTGAGGAATAGCGAAAGTTTTGTGAAGGTTTAAGTGACAAACGTCTGCTCCAATATTTCCAGGACTTGTGTATCCTACCTGAGCATTCATATTCGCTCCATCCATATACACCTGTCCACCGTGCTTGTGGATCAAGTCTGTAATTTCTATAATGTTGGCATCAAAGAATCCGTAAGTAGACGGATACGTGATCATTACACAAGATAAATTCTCTGAATGCTGTTCTGTTTTAGCTTTTAAATCTTCAAAGTCAATTTCTCCGCTTTCAAGATTTTTAACTACCACGATTTTCATACCAGCCATTGCTGCAGAAGCCGGGTTGGTTCCGTGTGCAGACTGTGGAATCAATACGATATTTCTGTGACCTTCTCCTCTTGAGATATGGTATTCTCTGATCACCATTAATCCTGCATATTCTCCCTGAGCTCCGGAGTTCGGTTGAAGAGAAGTTCCTGCAAAACCAGTAATCTCTGCCAAATCTTTCTCCAGTTCTTTAATCATTTCCTGGTATCCTCCAGCCTGGTCAACCGGTACAAATGGGTGAACACTTCCCCAATCAGCCCAAGAAAGCGGCAACATTTGAGTAGCAGCATTCAGCTTCATGGTACAAGAACCTAGAGAAATCATCGAGTGGGTTAATGATAAATCTTTTCTTTCCAAACGTTTGATGTAACGCATCAATTCCGTTTCTGTATGGTATTTGTTGAATACTTCTTCAGTAAGAATTTCGTCTTTTCTTAAATTCTCCTCAGGAATGCTGTATCCTTCTTTTATTTCTAATTTGAATGTTTGCTTGTCTTTAAACTGAGCAAAAGAAGCCATTAGAACATTTAATTTATCTAATGTTGTACTCTCGTTGATAGCAATACTTACCACTCCTTCTGTGAAGTAGTTCAGATTCAATCGGTGATCAAGCATCATTCTTGATAATCTTCCTTTCTCATCTTCGTTCATCAAGATTTTTACCGTATCGAAGATCGGTTCTTCAACAGCTTCATATCCTAATGCTTTAAGACCGTTTTTCAAAGCGTTTGCTTTAAAGTGAATCTGGTCAGCAATATAATTCAATCCTTTAGGACCGTGGTATACAGCATACATTCCAGCCATTACTGCTAAAAGAACCTGAGCCGTACAAATATTTGAAGTTGCTCTTTCTCTTTTAATGTGCTGTTCTCTGGTCTGTAAAGCCATTCTCAATGCACGTTTTCCGTACATATCCTGAGAAACTCCGATAATTCTTCCCGGAATATCTCTTTTATAATCATCCTTACAAGAGAAAAATGCTGCGTGAGGACCTCCATATCCTAATGGAATTCCAAAACGCTGTGAAGTTCCAACCGCACAGTCAGCACCCATAGATGCCGGTGATTTCAATTTCACCAATGCCATTGGGTCACAAGCAACCACTACCTGAAGGTCTAATTTCTTATATCCAACAATATCTTCCGTATAATCCAGAACGATTCCGTTCTTACCTGGATATTGTAATAAAACTCCGTAATAGGTTTCGTCAAGCTGGTGGGTTTTATGGTCACCTACTACAATTTCGATGGCCAGTCCTTCTGCTTTAGTTTTCAGTACAGAAACGGTTTGAGGTAATACAAGATCCGAAACAAAGAATTTGTTCGCATTTGCTTTTTTCTGATCTTTCGTTCTATTGTTGAAGAACATATGCATTGCTTCGGCAGCCGCTGTAGATTCATCCAATAATGAAGCATTTGCCAATGTAAAGCCTGTCAGATCACATACAACAGTCTGAAAATTAAGAAGAGCTTCCAATCTTCCCTGTGCAATTTCCGCCTGATAAGGAGTATACGCTGTATACCAACTCGGATTTTCGAAAATATTTCTCTGAATAGCCGATGGTAAAAGAGTATTATGATATCCAAAACCGATATAGCTTGTATAATCAGTGTTTTTTGATGCCAATTCTTTTGAATGAGTTAGCATTTCATACTCTGAAAGCGGTTCTGAGATTTCAAGATCTTTTTCTAAACGGATAGAAGAAGGAATGGTTTGAGAAATTAACTCTTCGATACTTGAAACGCCCACTCTTTCCAACATGGCCTGTTTATCGGCTTCATTAAGGGAAATGTGACGGCTCACAAACTGTTCTGTATTCATTTTTTATATTAGATTTTGTTTGTAAAAAAGATTTGTAAAATTACAATTTCTCAAAGAATTATGCAATAGCTCAGAATTGACAATAAATTAACAAAAGCTTAATATCAATTCGAAAAACACATGTTTTTAAAACTTTCATCAACAAAAGAATAAATCTTCATTTTATCAGCAGCATTTTTATCGTTTAAAAGTTCATCCTGTTTTGATGTGTTTAATTTCCGGAATTCAGATCTAATTCTTTTTCATCCCAATGCAAACGATTGATCAATCCATACATTTTTTGAATACTCTGATGTTTGAATTTCAATTTATTTAAACCACTGAAATTCAAATTAAAAAGAAATATTTTCTATTGATCTTTTTTTCGCCAAATTAATATTCCGTACAATATATTATCGATCCTAGAAAAACTTACGGAGTAAATACTTTGCTTATTTATCTTTATAAAAACAGATATTTATCCTTAGTCTACCCAACTGTTTAAGTAAAAAACCGTGTAGTTCAGTAAGCTTTTTATAGTGAGTTTAAATAAGCTTGTGAATCTTACGATTGTAATTTCCCAACGATTTTGCCTGTATTTCAAATTGAAGATATTTTAATGAAAAATTCATATTAATCCGAAAAATGTATCGAGTAAAAACCTACCTGATAAAAAAAACCATCACTAATACGTACCTTTATATTTAGGATCCCTCTTAGATATTCATGAAAGTATAAAAACATTCAAAATCCAGTATCTGATATCAATTTTGGAATCACAAAAATGCTAAAATGGGAATTTTCGATTCACTTATACAGCTATAAACCAGCTGATAGAGAAAAAAGTATGATTTATGAAAATTTATTAATTATATTTATTCTAAATTAATATATTTGCAGCATGAATATGATTGTCCCTTTTAAAGTACCGCCTTTAACTCCTGTATATTCTTTTAGTAATGAAGAAATGTACTGCGAAAAAAAATCCTGCTGCAAGAAATTCAAAAAAGGAAAAAGATGTAAAAAATGTCCCGGAAGAAAGAAATTGGCTTAGTTTACAAGCTTTTTATAATAAAATAGATGGCTGCTGCCAGGATGATAACTCCCCAAATGAGTGCCACAATTTTAGGCTGGCCCATTCTGTTCATTCTAGTCCGTGGCTGTGGTTTAAAAAATTCTTCTACACTGCTTTTGAATTTTTCAGTGTCATTTTCAAACACTTCAGTAATGGTGATTCCCTGAACCACTGTTTTGTGCAGTAATGAGTTGGTGACATGAAGCAAAAGCTGAAATTTTCCGTCTTTAAATTCTGTGATTTTAAAGATCCTTTCTCCATAAGCCTTTTCAAGTCCGAAAGGCAGCACTTTCACAACATCAGCATTGCTCGTCTGCCAGTTGATGATAATTTCCTCTCCTTTTTTTGCATGAATTTTATTGGCCGTAAAAGTTTTAATAGCAGGCGGAATATTGTATCTGAAACTTTTCTGATGGCTCTCTAAATTCTGATCATACGTTTTCCTTCTAGCCTTGTCACTCAGCGTTTCATACGCTTCCTGAATTTCACGGAAACGTTCTGCAAAGAAATCATCGTTATCATTTTTGTCCGGATGGTATTTTAAAGAGAGTTTTCTATAGACTTTTTTGATGTCTTCTTCCGAAGCATCGTGAGAAATCCCGAGAAAATAGTAATAATCCTTCATGTATAACGGTACAAAAATAAGAAAATATTTTTCGAAATGCTTTTTATGTGGGGAAAATTGTTGTCGGTTGTGAGTTGTTTGTTGATGGTGTTTAGTGTTCGTTTTGTATTTCTTGATTCTTTGTTAATTATTCTTTTTTTAAACGCAAAGGCGCAAAAATGTTGTCTGCTGGATGTGTTTAGGCGCAAAGGCGCTTCGCTTGATGAAGAATACTGCTCAAGCCATATAAAGCAAACCGTCATTGCGAGGAACGGAGAGACGAAGCAATCTCTTTTTTGTCTTAAACGCAAAAGTCTGAAAGGTTGTGCTTATAGTTGATGAGATGGATTTACCTTTCGTTCGCAATGACGGTAGTAGTAATTACGTTGAGTCTCCTAGCCCCGATAGCAGCGGTTACCCCACAGCAGGCGATGGAAAAAAGGATTGGCGCGAGGAGTATGAGCGGATAGCGGGAGTAAGCTTCTTATAATTTCTCAGATTGTTTTCAGATTGTTTTCAGATTGTTTTCAGATTATTTTTTTTGCATACTTCCGATAAAAAAAATTCAGGCTCGGGAAGCAAAGCTTCCCGAGCCTGAATTAAACAATTTCAATTTAGTTTTTACGAATTATGCTTCGCACGTATTCTCTTTTCTGCAGCATTTTGAAGCAAATTCTTTTTTGAATTTTCCTTTCAGCTCCTGATACTCCTCATCATTCATTTCTCTGATCTTATCTGCAAGTCCGAAAGGAGATCTTTCTTTAATTCCGTATTCGTTAAAAATACCTTTTATAAATCTTTTTCTTTCTGCCATTTTTTTAGCAACCAATGCTACACCTACTACGGCTAATGCTCCAAGAGCACCTTTTAATACTGAATTTTTCATTTTTTTCGAATTTTAAATTTTACTACTTCTTGTTTTTTATATAGACGAATAAGTTTAAATTTTACTTTACTACTTCTTTACAATTTTTAAAATTATTCGTTAGTTCTGTTGTTTCTGTTAAAGAATCCGCCTGAGCATCTGTCTTTCCAGACTTCTTTGAATTTTTCACGCTCTTCGGGAGATAAACTCATCATTTTTTCCCGCATCATTTTTTTCTCTTTAAAATCTCTCATTCCTTTTCCAAAATGGAAGCCTCCAAAAAGAATTTTACTTAAAATCAATATCCCCATGGCCTGCCAATAAGTTATCGATTTCACCCCTAAAATATCGGGAAGCAGACAGTTCCAAAGAGCCATGACGATCCATGTAACTCCCAGTAAGATTAACGGCGGACATAAGAATAAAAAAATCCAGCCTTTTTTGTGTTTATTATGATTCATACCTTTCTTTTTACTAACTATTTAAATCTTCGTATAATTTTCTCAGCCTGTTTCTTAAGTGCTTCACAGCATAGTTTTTTCTGCTGATAATCGTTTTGATATTTTCGCCCTGTTCATCAGCTATTTCCTGAAGCGTCCTGTCATTCAATTCGTTTTCGACGTATACCAGTCTTTGTTTTTCCGGCAATTCATCCAAAGCTTCAAAAAGCTTTTTCCAGATTTCATCCTGAAACATTTTCACTTCTGGGCCTGCACTTTCATCCAGCAAAAGAATATCTTTTATAGAAAAGCTGCCATCTTCGTCCTCATATACAAAATCTTCAAGGTTTTCCGTCTTCTTTTTGCGATACTTGTCCGTAATTTTATTGGCAGTAACTCTATATAACCAGCCGCCAACATTTACAATCTCGGAAAGATTGGTAAGACTGCTGAACTGGTACCACACTTCCTGCAGAATATCTTCCGCATCTTCCGTGTTTTTCACTTTTGGACGAATATAGGACATCAGCTTTCCGCCGTACTTTGAAACGGTTTGCGAGATGATACTTTCTTTCTCCTTCTGTGGCATTGTTATTTTTTCGACAACCTCCATATTGCTATGACGATCGATCTTTTGGTTTTACTTTAATAAATGTAAAGTATTTTTTTACAATAGTCAATTTTTCTTTTGTTTACAGCACATAATAGCACTTTATATTTTTTTAGGAAGCCATTCCTGCTATCCGTTTTTACTCCTCGCGCCAAGCCTTTCCCTTTGCTTGCTGTGGGGTACCGCTTCTATCAGGGCTAGGGAATCGACAGAGTTATAAGAGTCAAGAACTAAGAACTAAGAACTAAAAACCAAACACCAACAACCATACACAATCAACCATAAACCAACACCAGACAACAGACAATAAAAAAAACGGAAAGTAAATACTTCCCGCTCTGTTATTATTGCATTCCGCAATGTATTATTTAGCTTAAATAGATTCCAAAATACCAGGTCCATGCAATTAAAATAATCTGCATCGGAATTCTTTCTTTATAAAGATAGGTCATCCCCGGTCCTGTATAATCTCCTTTGAAAATATTGATGTTTTTCTTTGATGAATTAATATTGGCTACAAAAACCAATATATAAAAAATAATCAGTAGTATAGCGGTTATTTCACGGATTGAAGGAATCATCAACCCAATACCTGCCGCAATTTCTATAAAGCCTGTAGCGTATACCCAAAACATTTTTGCCGGCATAAAATCCGGAATCATCATCGCCATTCCTTTTTGAAATTTAAAATGAGAGAGGCCTGTAAAAATGATGAAGACCGCCATCCCAAGATTTCCGGAAAATAAAAAATTCCAGTTTCCCTGAACAATAGTTGTTCCCAGCAAAGCCAAAAGAAAAGTACCGAACAGAATGGTTAATAATTTCATAGATGTATTATTTTTAGGGTAATTAAATCCTGAGATGATTTGAAGAAAGAGTAAAGTTAATCAAAATCAGACTTCCCGACCCGGAATTTCCAATGGCATCCATACTATCTGGATTCTTCAGCAAGCTTTTTTACCACTTCCAGCCCTTTTGTAAAACCTGTATTCATAAATTCCTGCCAGTTTTTTTCGACCTGTACTTCAGTGTGAAGCTTGGTTTGGCCATCAAAATCAATCAGAATATACTTTTCAAAAGCTCCGCTCCATTGCTTGACTTCCATGCTTTCGGTATCTTCCACTCCATCCTTCACCATTCCTAAGTGTTTAAAAATAATTTGATTCGGTTCATCTATATTATCAATGGTGGAAACCATACCATCTCCTTTTGCATCAACAAAATAGGTTTTCCCATCTACTTTCCAGTCGGATTTCATAACAGTAGATCCCGCCCCGAAAAACTGGGTCCATTCGCTGTATGTTTCCGGTCCCCAAAGAATATCCCATACTTTCTGTGCCGGAGCATTGATTACGATTTCATATGATAATGTTTCCATAATTTTGATTTGATGATTTAATTATTTTTTCAATCACAAAAGCATTCATTTTAAAGTTATGCTTTTATCAAAGAGTTTTCTCTACAATTTAGAGCTGATTTTCTGAAAGATTTTTAATAATTCCCAAGGCTTTTGGAAAGTTTTCCTCGAAAAAATCTTTAAATTCTGCAGGTGTCTGAATTGTACATGTTAAAGTGGTCCCACTTTCGGTTTCCTCTAAAATATAGGTTTCAGTAGCTTCACCCCATTCCTGAGGAGCTTCCACTCCATCATAGATTTCACCAAGATGCAGAAATTTCATTTCTTTTCCCGGTTCGTTTTTCTCAACCCGGCTGTACATTCCGTTGTTTTTGGGGTCAAAAAATTTCACAATACTTCCTTCTTCAAGAGTTCCTTCATAAAAAGAACCTTCCGTAAAAGCGGTTGTCCATTGTCTGTATGTAATATCGCCCCAAAGTACACCCCATATCCTTTCCGGTGCTGCCTCTATTTCAATTTCATAAGATAATGTTTCCATGTTTGTCGTTTATTATTTAAATGAATCCCTTACAGGATAATTATGATGTAAAAATATACTGAACAATAAAGGGCCCAATTAGTGTTTCACCGTTTAATTTTAGGTAATTATATACAATTTTACATTAGCCCTGCCATCTTCTTCTTATTATTATGACTCTGTCATTCTGAATGTAACGTAGTGAAATGAAGAATCTAAGCGATCATGAGATTCTTCCTTCGTCAGAATGACAGTGGTGTAAAATTGTATATGGTCTCCTTATTTTACAATTAACCACCCACAAAATCTCCGCCGTTGATATGAATGATTTCGCCTGTAATGTAAGTGGCATCATCAGAAGCCAGAAAAACATAAGCCGGTGCCACTTCAGAAGGCTGCCCTGCCCGTTTTAACGGAGTGTCTTTTCCAAATGTTGAAAGCGTATCGAACGTTTTCTTTACCAAAGGCGTCCAGATGGGTCCCGGAGCAACTCCATTGACCAGGATTTTCTTTTCTGCAAGGTTAACGGCCAACGACCGAATAAAAGTTGCAATGGCTCCTTTTGTAGCAGAATAATCAAGTAAATGATCACTTCCGCGATAGGCCGTAACAGAAGTCGTACAGATAATTCTTCCGCCTTTATTCATAAGGGCAAGAAAATTCCTTGTAAAAGAAATCATGGAAATGATATTGACATTAAAGGTCTCCTGTATCTGGTGATCCGATATGTTTTCAATATCATTCTTTGGAAACTGAACGCCGGCATTATTAACTAAAATATCCAGGGTTTTCCATTCTTTTTTTATTTTCTGTACACATTTTGTACGGAAAGCAGCTTTTGAAATATCGCCTTTTATCAGAATGCATTTTCCGCCTTCTTTTTCCACGAGCTTCAAGGTTTCTTTAGCATCTTTGTCACTTTCTTTATATACAACAGCAATATCCGCTCCTTCTCTTGCAAAGTGAACGGCTACTGCCTGCCCTATTCCGCTGTCACCTCCGGAAATAAGCGCTTTTTTATTGGCCAGTTTTTGGCTTCCCCGATAGTTTTCACGAATAATCTCGGGAAATAAACCATCTTTGGGTACTTTTGATTTAGATTGTGACTTGTTCTGTGTCTTCATAGGCAAATCTATTTTCTAAACAAACATCAAACAGCAAGCCGAAATGTATTAAGCGTTATAAGCTTCTTCTAAATCTTTAATGATAATTTTCTGCATTTTCATCATTGCCTGAACAACTTGCTGAGATTTTTCCTGATCAGCATCATTCATCAGTTGAATCAGTTTTTTAGGAACAATCTGCCAGCTGAATCCGTATTTATCTTTTAACCAGCCGCACATACTTTCTCTTCCACCGCCAGAAATCAAGGTATTCCATAAATGATCGGTTTCTTCCTGATCATCCGTCATGATCACCATTGAAATTCCTTCATTAAAATCAAAGGCGTGGTCATAGGAATTATCCATACAAAATAAGCTATATCCGTCGATCACAAAATGAGCATGCTGAACATTTTCAAGAACTTCATTAGGTTCACCCCCATCTTTATAATGTAAAATATTTCCTATTTTAGAATTCGGGAAGGTTTGAGTATAAAACTCCATGGCTTCCTTGGCTTTTCCATTATTCTGATGAATAAACATGAGTGTCGGCACTAATTTCTGTTCATCAGCTTTTTCTCCTAAAAACAGCTGCCATGTCGTACCAAACCGGTCTTTTACCCAACCGTATTTTTTGCTCCAAGGATAAGAATCCAGGGCCATTAAAGCCATTCCACCTTCTAATAACTGATCCCAATATTGCTGAACCTCATCTTCTGTATCACAAATGACCATAAAAGAAACGGAAGCATTTTTTTCAAAGTGTGGTCCACCGTTCAAAAGCATCAGTTTTTGGCCAAAAAGATCAATATTCACCACTACCGGTGTGTCGGCAGTAATGGTTCCGCCAAATATTTTACAGTACAATGCAGCAGCTTCGCCTGCATCTCCATCATGCCAGAGACATGGAAAAATATCGTTATTCATAATTTTTAAAATTTAAGGGGTGAATTTTTTTCAAATAACCGGTGTTATTTTATTTTTTCATTCTTTTTAAAGGAAAGATGATTTTCTTTCATGTGGTTTTTCAGCTTTTCCATAGCATTCTTTCCGAAGCCATGAAACTGCATGATTTCTTCTTCAGAATAATCTGATAATTTTTCCAAAGAATCAATTTTTTCTGTTTCTAAAGCCCTTCTTGCAGGAGATGCAATGATTCCTTGCAAAAAATTTCCTCTAACAACATGATCAACAGCATACATGGAGCTTAAACATTTTGCCATTATGATTAAATTTATCATGACTGTTGCAGAGTTTTTTAGTGGTTTTCAACGTATTTATGGAAATTGTTGAGAATAGCATACCAGCCTTCCCGCTGCATTTCCACGGAATTTTGTTTTTCAGGATCGAAAATTTCGGTTACTTTCGTCGTGTTTTCGTCAATGGCGTTAAAAATAACGTCTACTTTTCTCCCGTCTTCAAGATGGTATTGTATTTTCTCGTGGGGAATGACTTCATCATAAATTCCTTCAAAATCAAATCCAAAACTGCCATCTTTCGCCTCCATTCGGGTTTTGAATTTTCCGCCTACCCTCAAATCGTTTTCAGAACTTGGGCACTGCCAGCTTTCATGGGCAAAATTCCATTTAGTGATATGTTTCGGCTCGTTGAAATAATTCCAAACCTTTTCCACAGGGGCTAAAATCGTAATGTCTATTGTAATTGGATCCATCGTTCTTTTATTTTAATTGTTCAGTGAAAGGGTAACCAAAAACAGTTACCCTTCTATAATAATTTAGATAAATATAAGATTATTTTGTATATTCTTCATTATAGTTCACCATCCAATGAACCCCGTATTTATCCTGAAAGCTTCCAAAGTAATCTCCCCAAAACTGGTCTTCAATCGGCATTTCTACGTTTCCGCCTTCAGAAAGTCCTTTAAAAAGCCTGTCTGCTTCTTCTTTGGATTCAGGGAAAATAGATACGTAGTTGTTATTTCCAACGGTTAGGCTTTGCCCGAATTCCGGGACAATGTCAGACGCCATTAATAGGTCTCCGCCGATGGGAAGGGCAATGTGCATTACTCTGTTTTTTGCTTCTTCAGATAAATTTTCGGTACCGGGAGCATTTCCCATTTTATGTATTTCACCATGGAATTCACCGCCGAAAACAGATTTGTAAAAAGTGAATGCTTCTTCTGCTGTACCATCAAAATTGAGGTACGGATTTAATTTAGCCATGCTATTTGTTTTTAAAAGTTTGTATTAATTGTAGTTATAGCGCACAATGCGTAAAGTCTTTGCGACAACTCTTATTATAAGCTGGAAGAATCCAGAGATTTTTTACTTGTTTAAAAATTTCTCTATCTCGGAAACCGTCAGGTCTATTAAATTACTGTCAACATTTCCTTCGAAATCCGCCATCATATAGGAGCCATGGGTAGCCGGCAGAATCATGAGTTGAGCATCGGAAATCAGGCACCACATCTCAACAGTATGTTCAGGTTTCATCACATCTTTATCTCCTGAGATCAATAATGTGGGTACTTCTATCGACGTTAAAATTGTATTATCCCAATCTTCAAAATTCTGCATCCTTTTGCAGTCTTTATCAAAGAGGTTTTCGAGTTTTGAAAAGTCCGGATTTTGGTTTAAAAAATTGATTTTAAGTGGTTCAGGCATTGATTCGAATGTAGCGTTTTGCATACTTTCAAAAAATCCGTCTATCATTCCGTTTTTTTTATAAAATGAAGAAGCTATAATCAGTTTCTCCACCTTCGCGGGATAAAGATGCGCAACCTGCATCACGGTATTCCCACCATTGCTGAATCCCCAAAATGAGGCTTTGTCAATTTCCAGTTCTTTCAAAAGGGCAGCAATATCATGGGCATCCTGTTCAAAAGTCTCCGGGATATCGCGATGTTCTGTCATTCCATGATTCTGGAGATCAATTCCAATGAGCTGAAATTTGTCTTGTAACCGTTCTATGGCTTCTTTAAAATCAAACAGCATCGAAGAACCGCCACCATGAATTAATACCAACGGCCTTCCGGAACCATAGATTTCA
Organism: Chryseobacterium soli; assembly: GCF_000737705.1. GTDB lineage: Bacteria > Bacteroidota > Bacteroidia > Flavobacteriales > Weeksellaceae > Chryseobacterium > Chryseobacterium soli. The sequence goes on from NZ_JPRH01000004.1 coordinate 533,029, forward strand.
TAATACATCTGAATACCATTAACCTTTTTGTATCCTTTTTCCAGAGGATTCATGATTTAATAGTTAAGGTTTTTATCAAAATCATATTTCATCCCTTCGTACCCGAGAATTCTACGCATCAGCCCGATTTGTCCGCACAGATAATCTTCACGACCAATACACATTCCAACGAAGTTTAAGATATTTTCTGGGAAAAAATCTATATTCATTCCCATGGGAAAGGCTTTTTCCAGCTCTTCATCGGTAGCAGCAAGCAACTTCTGATAAACAAGAGGTGAAATTTTATGAAATTCATCTTTAAGCTGCTGCAGAGAAGGATATGTAAAACTTTCATCCAGGGCTTTCCCCTGAAAGAAAAAATCTTTATACTCAAATTCTTCGTTCAGCCCAAGTACATTTCCGAGTGCATAGCGCATGTCGAGAAAATTGCCGGCCATCCATATGATATGATTGGTTCTGCCTTCAATTCTTTTGAGTGCATTTTCTTCAGAAATTCCATCGAGGACCAACAGAAAACTTTGGCTGTGTCCTCGAAAAGCAGGAATAATAATGTCTAATTTTTTTGAAGTTGGTGTGTCCATTTTTTTGATTTGGTTGATTAAATTTCTCGCTGATTGTGCAGATTAAGCAGATTTTTTTTGAGCTTAATCCCAATTAATGAATTTACATTTTACAGATTGTACAATCTTTGAAAGTAATTCTCCTTTATTTTATCGCTCCAGATTTCCCGAGAATTCTTCTTAGATAACCGAATTGACCACTGTGGTAAATTTCGTGAAGAGATAATCCTGATACATCATTAATTATTGCAGCATCAATGTTTTCAAGACTGTTCAGTTTTGCTTCAAACTTATCCTGGGATTTTTTCAGATAAGACTTTAAATCTTCGAAACTTATAAACTCATCTTTTCTGTTCAAAGGAATTTCTCCCCTGTTGTAGCATGAAAATTGATCATTATCCCAAACAGATTCTTCACCTAAAACATTCAAAAAAGCATTTCTTATATAAATTAAATGTCCTAAAATCCAATTCATACAATTAGCATCACCATTGGGAAAAATCATTGATTCTTCGTTTGAAATATCATTAATATTCATCGAAATTACTTTGTAATTACTCGATATCAGATATTTTATAATGGTAATATCATTTGATTGTGCTTCCATTTGATTATCCTTGAGGAAGTTGAGAAAGATCTGCAAACGTTACATTCCAGCCATGTCCGTTGATGTCCCAAAAAGAATTTTGATACATCCATCCATAGTCCTGTGGTTCTTCGTGCTGATGAGCTCCGTTTTCAACCGCAGCATGTACCACCTGGTCAACTTCTTCACGGCTGTTGAGTCCTATGGCTACCAAAACCTGAGTGGTATCCCCTTTGGGAACAGGTCTTTCAGAAAAAGTCTGAAAATACTCTTCTGTCAAAAACATGACATAAATATTGTCATTCATCACTACACAAACTGCTTTTTCATCTGAAAATTGTTCGTTGATGGTAAATCCCAGTTTTGTCCAGAATTCTTTTGTTTTCTGAATGTCTTTCACGGGAAGATTCACATAGATTTGATTGATTTTCATTTTGTAATTTTTAATGTTAAACTTTTAACCAAAATTACCAAGTCGTTACGGATATCTACTTGTCATAAGACAAGATTTAATTTTTCTTTGGATGGGAAACCAATTCTTTGCGGATTCTGCTTAAAGAAGTATCTGTAACGCCTAAGTAGGAGGCAATCTGTTTTAAAGGGGCAAACTGTACAACCTGAGCTTTTTGTTCTAAAAGATTGAGATAGCGTTTGGTGGCAGAAAGGGTGAACATTTCTACAGATCGCTGCTTATAGGTAAAAAGTTCTTTGGACATCCATGATCTTCCCCATTCCCGAAGATTGGGAATTTTATGAAATAAGTCCTGAAAAGTATCATAGTCTAACCGATAGCACTCACAATCGGTAATACAAACGATATTTTCCTGAGAGGGGATTCTCTGGAAAAGTGATAAAACCTCAATAATAATTTCATTGTCTGCAAAGAAATGGGTGGTTACTTCATTTCCGTTAAAATCATTGACAAAAGATCTGGCCAGCCCTTTTTCCAGAATGTAATATTCATTGGCCGTTTTTCCTTCTTCAAGAATATACTCTCCTTTTTGAAAGGTTACCTTTTCATGTGCCTGGAATATTTCATCAAGCTCATCATGCATAAAAAACGGAAAATCATAACATATATCTAAGGCTTTACTATTCATCAGGTGAGTATTTTATACGGTTTTAAAATTATCATTTTTATTGGAATTAGTGAGAGAAATCACAAATAAATTCATAAAGCATTGCTGGCATGGGCAGACAGCACAGAGGATGATATTCCCAACACTCTTTTTCACCTTATCATACATTCTGCAATTCCCCAATTTCTTTCATCCATTTTAAAATAAAAAATAATTGTCCCTTTATATCATTGAATAATAGTCTGATGAATCTTAATTTCTGTTATGTTTAGGTACCTGAAAGCATTTTACCTGAGCCTTCTATAATAGTCATAAAACATTTCAATCAAATAACTGACTTATATAAAGAGAAGTGCACTGTATTTGCTTATCCTTAATGTCAAAAAAATATAACCGTTAAACAAACAACATATATACTATGAATATATTATTCGTCATTACTTCCCACGACCAACTGGGAAACACGGGACGTAAAACAGGCTTCTGGGTAGAAGAATTTGCAGCTCCTTATTATACTTTTAAAGATAATGGGTATTCCATTACCATCGCCACACCAAAAGGAGGCCAGGCTCCCATAGACCCAAGTAGTGAAGCAGAATCTGCTCAGACAGAAGCTACTGAACGCTATTATAAAGATCAGGAAACCCAAAATCTTATTGCCCACACTCATCCATTATCAGAAATGAAAGCATCTGATTTTGATGCTGTTTTTTATCCTGGAGGTCATGGCCCGCTTTGGGATCTGGCCAATGATAAAGATTCGGCAAAACTTATTTTGGACTTTTACAACAGCAGGAAACCTGTAGGAGCCGTTTGTCATGCTCCAGGAGTATTTAAGAATGTAACATTTGAAAATGGAGATCCTTTCGTTAAAGGAAAAAATGTAACCGGTTTTTCAAATTCCGAAGAAGAAGCTGTACAGCTTACTGAAGTTGTTCCTTTTCTGGTAGAAGATGAATTACAAAAACTGGGTGGTCATTATACCAAAGGTGCTGACTGGGGAGTACACGTTGTGGAAGACGGCCTGTTGATTACCGGTCAGAATCCAGCCTCTTCAGAAGCAGTAGCAGAAAAAATAATGTCCCTTTTAAAAAAATAAATCCTAAGAATGAATACTGAACAAACCCAACATATTACCAATCTTTTTCAAAGTCAAAAGAAGTTTTTTGTGTCCCGTCAAACACAATCTATTGATTTTAGAATCAAACAGCTGGAACGTTTTAAAAAGGTTTTATCTGAACATACGGATGAAATTTGTGATGCATTATATACTGATCTGGGAAAAAGCAGGCAGGAAGCAGAATACGCTGAGATAAAATTAGTAGTTGATGAATTAGACTACTGTATTGCAAATCTTGAAGCGTGGGCAAAACCTGTTGAAATGCCAACGGTTACCCATTCTTCCGGGAATGAAATGCTGAGCAGAATTATCCATCAGCCGTATGGTGTTGTATACATTGTAGGTCCTTTTAATTATCCGGTACAATTGACATTCAGTCCTTTAGTAGGCGCTTTAATGGCCGGGAATACTGCAATCATTAAACCATCGGAAAATACTCCGCATGTAGCCAGTGTTATTGAAAAGATTGTAAAAGAAGCTTTCACTCCTGAGTATGTCTCCGTAGTTCAGGGTGCCATTGAAGAAAACACATTGCTGCTAAGCCTGGACTTTGACTATATTTTCTTTACGGGAAGTCCTAATGTCGGAAAAATCGTTATGAAAGCAGCTGCTGAAAAGCTCATTCCGCTAACGCTTGAGCTGGGTGGAAAATCACCAACGATTGTTCATAAAGATGCAGATCTTAATAAAACAGTTGAAAGAATTGCCAGAGGTAAATGGATGAACTGCGGGCAGACCTGTGTAGCTCCGGATTATATTTATGTCCATGAATCTATAAAAGATGAGCTTATTCAAAGACTTAAAGCCCATTTAGATAAAACGTATCCGGATACTTCGTTAGGGAAAATCGGTAAAATTGTTTCTCAACAACAGGTTAAAAATCTTGCAGGCTATTTAACCGCAGCGCAGGATAAAGTAGTCTATGGAGGAAATTATGATCTTGAAACCCGTCATTTTGAAGCCATCATCATGGATCATGTAACCTGGGATGATGCTGTAATGCAGCAGGAAATCTTTGGTCCTATCCTACCGTTTTTAACGTATACTGATATTGAAACCGTTTTGGATGAAATTAATTCCAGACCAAAACCATTGGCATTATATGTATTTTCAGAAGACAGCAATTTTGCAGCCGATGTGTTGAACAGAACTACAAGCGGAGATGCTGAGATCAACAGTACCCTTATTCATGTTGGAGTACATTTTCTGCCGTTTGGTGGGGTTGGAACCTCCGGAATGGGGAAATACCATGGGAAGTACAGCTTTGAGACCTTTAGCCATGCACGGTCTGTGTTGGAGTTGAAATAATAATATTAGCCTTGTGAATCTTTATTTGCAAGGCTTTTTATTTGGAACTTATTCTCAAATGGAAAGATTTAACTTAAAAAGTAAAGTGGTTTATATTTTATAACCACAGGTTTCACAAATTTGCACAGATGAGTATGTTAAACTCTCGCGGATTATGCTAATTAATCAGATTTTTTACTTAGGTGAACTTATTATGCGCAATCATTTAAACTTAAAAAACTAAAGTGCTTTAAAACTTTTGTGACTTTTGTAGTTTACATTTTCTATAACCACAGATTTCTCAGATTTACACAGATGATCATGGTAAATTCTTGCAGGTGATATGATATTTAAAACAAAGACAGCTGAATGTCGTTCGGTTTTTTAGGTTTTACGGCATCTCCGAAAACGGTTTTTCCACCAAATTTCCATGAATTCTGTCTTTCTTCTTCTATCACTTGTTGGATATCGAAATCCGGAGTGAAATCTTTTTCTGTTTCAGCAACAATCTGATGGAGTTTGTTCAAAGTTTTCAATTTGTCAGAATTTCCCAATTTCGATTTTTCAATACCTGTTCTGAGAATCTGAATACTTTCATCATATACATTGGTCGGAACCGGAAACGGGTGTCCGTCTTTTCCACCATGGGCAAAAGAAAACCGTGCAGGATCATTAAATCTTGACGGTGCTCCGTGTATCACTTCACTTACCAACGCCAACGACTGCATGGTTCTGGGTCCTACTCCTTCCAATAACAACAGGTCCTCAAAGTTTTGAGGCTGCTGCTCGCGGGTAACATAAAGCAAAGCTCCCAATCTTTTCAGATCAACATCTGAAGCCCGGACATCATGATGCGCCGGCAGAATCAGTCTTGAAAAATCATTCATGATTTCTGCAGAATCGGTGTGAGAAATATCCAGAATACCTTTACGGTTGTCAGAGGCCTGCGCATCGGTAAGATTAAGGATTCGTCCTCTGGAAATCCCGTTGATTCCTGTATGAGGCTCTTCAATAAATGATTTTATATTTCCTGAGTGCCAATGGTAACGTCTTGCCGTACCGTCTGATTCGTGCATTCCCTGCTGAACAACACTCCAGTTCCCGTTATCAGCCAGAATAAAATTATGCAGGTACAATTGATATCCGTCCTGAATGGCTGTATTATCCACTTTTGCTGAAAGTTTACTGGCTTTTACGAGTTCTGTTCCATTTAACCCTGTTTTATCAGCAATCTGAATCAGTTCTGACGGAGTTTCTCTTGAGAATTTGCCCTTTCCACCACAGATATAAATTCCAAGCGATTGTGAATTGGGATTGATTGAGCGTTTCAAGGCGCCCATCACAGAGGTTGTGATTCCAGAGGAATGCCAATCCATCCCCATTACAGCACCGAAACACTGAAACCAAAATGGATCTGCCAACCGCCTTAGAACCTCATCTTTCCCGTAATCCATTAAGATCACTTCGATCATGGAAAGTCCGAGAATAGACATACGTTCGTACAGCCATGGCGGTACTTTGCCATAGTGAAGGGGTAAATCTGCTGTTCCTGATCGTTTCATTATTGACTGTAAATTTAGCTTTAATACGGTAAAGTTTTGATGACCTTACTCAATGAAGTTTGAAATACTAAAGTAACGGGAATACCATTCCTTTATTCCGGAGAATACAATTTCAAATCCTGATGTTTGACGGTATCAAATTTTTCATTGAAAATAACTTTATTTCCGAAGGGATCATGTACGGTAAAGGATATGGCATCATAAAATGTTTTTTCAAGTCCGGGACGGTTGTATTTGTAGTTTTTATCAATCAGTTGCTGATGATAATCCGCTACGCCTTCACCCAATATAAACACACTGCTTCCAGGAGTTGAATCCCCGTGATGTTCGCTTAAATGAAAAATGATATTGCCTTTTTTCACTTCCATATAAACGGGAGTATGGTCTTCGAAACGGTGTTCCCACATGATTTCAAAACCTAACCAATCGATATAGAATTCAATTGTTTTTTGGTAATCAAAAATTCTGAGAACCGGGATAATCTGTTCAGCTTTCATTGGATTTTACATTTTTAATGAGAAAGGATATTTACTATTTTTCCAAATGGGTCACGGACAAAGAATCTCCGGACTCCCCAGTCTTCATCAGTAATGTCATATGTTATTTCAAAACCGGAGGCCTTCATTTGTTCGTACACCTGATTCACTTCATCAACCTCAATGGAAAGATCCGGAACTTCGGTGTCATTACCACCCTGAACCGCAAAGCTGATCTGAACCTTTGCAGTTTCATCATTTCCAAATGTCCTGATCCATCCGTGATCCATCAGGAGTTCAAGTCCAAGTATCCGGTGATAAAATTCATCAGCTTTTGACAGGTCATCTGTCTGTATATTGGCTACAATTCTTTTTACCATTTCAAAAAAATTAGAAATTCTTACTGCTGAAAAAGCCCTGCAAAATGAAACTTCCACAGGGCTTTATGAAATTTTATGGTTTATTTATTTCAATGCTTCAATGGCTGCAATGTAATTAGGTTCATCTGCAATTTCAGAAACCTGCTCTGTGTATACCACTTTGTTGTCTGCATCCGTTACAATTACTGCACGGCTCAATAACCCCTGCAATGGAGAATCGGTAATAGTTACCTGATAATCGTCTCCGAAACTGCTTCTGAAATCTGAAAGAGTTTCTACGTTATTAAGGCCTTCTGCTGCACAAAATCTACCTAATGCAAATGGTAAATCTTTAGAAACGTTGATTACTACGGCATTATCTAATTTAGAAGCTTCTTCATTGAATTTTCTTGTAGAAGCCGCACACGTTGGAGTATCAATACTTGGAAAAATATTGAACACTTTTTTCTTTCCATCAAAATTTGAAAGCGTTTTTACATTCAATCCTGAATCTACCAGTGCAAAATCGTTAATCGTTGTTCCCACAGATGGTAATGTTCCTATTGTATGTACTTCGTTTCCTTTTAATGTAATATTTGACATAATATATCTTTTTAAGTTTTTCAAATTTACTCAAATTAGATATTTTTTCTATTGAAGTAAAGGTTAAATAATTCTTAAAGTGAAATAAAACATCTGCTTCCTACCATCATACGGTAATCTGAGGAAATCATATGAAAAAACCTGAATGACGGACTTTTTGATATTGATGGTGCCAATATTACTTTTCCCAACCTTACGAGCACTCCGAAAAATCATAAAATTGAATTCACTATAAATTTTGACGGTACCGGAGCGTATGCAATCACACATATATAAATTTAAAGAGGCCTATACCTCTTTTTTTTATGGAAATACCTTTATAAAACAATCATATTTAGTAAATTTGTGAGACTTTAAAAATCAAATAATAAATAACAGTATAATGTCAGACAAATCAAAAATTTATTACACACTTACGGATGAAGCGCCAATGCTGGCAACACACTCATTTTTACCTATCGTAAAGGCATTTACAAAATCAGCAAATATTGAGATCGCAGTTCCGGATATTTCTTTGGCAGGAAGAATTTTAGCCAACTTTCCTGAATTCTTAAAAGATGATCAAAAAATTGATGATGCATTAGCTCAATTGGGCCAGCTTGCTACACAACCTGACGCCAACATTATTAAATTACCCAATATTTCAGCTTCTGCTCCTCAATTGGATGCAGCTATCGCTGAATTACAATCTAAAGGTTTCGCCGTTCCAAATTATCCTGCAGAGCCTAAGAATGACGAAGAGAAAGCGATTAAAGCTAAATATGCTAAAGTATTAGGAAGCGCTGTAAATCCTGTGTTAAGAGAAGGAAATTCTGACAGACGTGCTCCAAAAGCAGTTAAAAACTACGCAAAAGCAAATCCACACAGAATGGGTGACTGGGCTTCTGACAGCAAAACAGATGTTGCCCACATGAATAACGGAGATTTCTATGGTACTGAAACTTCCACAACTCTTGAGAACGCTACGAAATACAAAATTGTTTTCAAAGGAAACGACGGTGCTGAAACTTTATTAAAAGATTTCGCAGGTCTTCAGGCTGGAGAAGTTATTGACTCTTCTGTAATGAACCTGAATACTTTAAGAACTTTCGTACAGGAAGCTATCGAAGAAGCTAAAAGCAAAAACGTACTTCTTTCTGCACACTTAAAAGCTACGATGATGAAGATCTCTGATCCTATTATTTTCGGAGCTATTGTAGAAACGTTCTTTAAAGATGTATTTACTAAATATGCTGAGACATTTAAGTCTTTAGATGTTAATCCTAACAACGGTCTTGCCGATCTTTTTGATAAAATCAAAGGAAATGCTCAGGAAGCTGACATTAAAGCAGACATTGAAACGGCTTTAGCAAACGGACCAAGAGTAGCTATGGTAAATTCTGACAAAGGAATTACCAACTTCCACGTTCCTTCTGATATTATTGTTGATGCATCTATGGCTGCTTTAGTAAGAGGTGGAGGTAAAATGTGGAACAAAGAAGGGAAAGAGGAAGATACGGTTTGTATCATTCCAGACCGTTCTTATGCAGGTTTCTATCAGTCTGTAATCGATGATATGAAAGCTCACGGTAAACTGGACCCTACAACTATGGGATCTGTTCCTAACGTTGGTTTAATGGCTCAAAAAGCTGAAGAATATGGATCTCACGATAAAACATTCCAGGCTGCTGCAGACGGAACGATTGAAGTTCAGGATGAAGCCGGAAACGTTCTTCTTTCTCAAAAGGTAGAAAAAAGCGATATCTTCAGAATGTGTCAGACTAAAGATGCTCCTATTCAGGACTGGGTAAAATTAGCAGTGAACAGATCAAGATTATCTGATACTCCGGCTATTTTCTGGTTAGACAAAGGAAGAGCTCACGACAGAGAGATCATCAAAAAAGTTGAAAAATATCTTAAAGATTACGATACTGCAGGATTAGACATCAAAATTCTTGATGTAAAAGATGCAATGACTGAAACGTTGAAAAGAGCAAGAGAAGGAAAAGATACTATTTCTGTTTCAGGAAATGTATTGAGAGATTACTTAACTGACCTGTTCCCAATTTTAGAGCTTGGAACTTCTGCAAAAATGCTTTCTATCGTTCCATTGATGAACGGAGGTGGTTTATTCGAAACAGGAGCTGGTGGTTCTGCTCCAAAACATGTTGAGCAGTTCCTGGAAGAAGGATACTTAAGATGGGATTCATTAGGAGAATTCTTAGCATTACAGGCATCTTTAGAGCATTTGGCACAAACTCAGGGGAATACAAAAGCTCAGGTGTTAGCAGATGCATTAGACGAGGCAAACGCTAAATTCCTTGCTACAGACAAATCTCCGGCAAGAAAAGTTGGACAAATTGATAACAGAGGTTCTCACTTCTATTTAGCAATGTACTGGGCTGAAGCGCTGGCAAACCAAACTGTTGATGCTGAATTAGCAGCTCAATTTGCTCCGGTTGCAGAAGCAATGCAGGAAAATGAAGAAGTTATTAATTCTGAATTAATTGGTGCTCAAGGTAAGCCTCAAAACATTGATGGTTACTACAAAACTGATACATACAAAACGTATGAAGCAATGAGACCAAGCACAGTTTTAAATGAAATTGTTGACGGAATCTAATTGTCAACATTCACATATATAAAAAAGCACCTTTTCAGGTGCTTTTTTGTTTTTACTATAAATTTAGGCTAAAGCCATTGGAATTTATAAAAGCAGAACGGACTAAAGTCCGTTTCTATTGAATATTCTTGATGGATTCCGTAATGGTTTATTCTGATTAATTCGTGAAACTTTCTGCGATCCATTCAAACTCATTATTCTTGGTTTTTGTAAAACCGAGTCCCGGCCATGGCAAATGGTATGATAAAGCTCTTGTTTTTGTCTCTGCTAATTGTTTAAGCAGTTTTTTACGGGATGCTATAGCAATGTCTAAATCGGTATCTCCAAAATAGCCCCATTCCGGGTGAGGAAATAAGATCACATCAGAATGTATCAAATCTGCAATATACAACAGCTTTTCTGTGCCAGATGCAATAGCAACCGTTGTCAATCCCGGAGTATGGCCCGGCGCTAACTGAAAACTGAAATTTTCATACAGCGTTTTATCCAGTTCATAAAACTTTAGTTTCGGCTTTATGAGTTTTAATACTTTCTGAATGGAAGGAATAATCTGTTGAATCACTTCCGGATATTTACTCAGTTCGCTATTTTTAAAATCTTTAGCACTAGCCTGCATCCAAAAATCATATTCAATTCTTGAAATAAAAAGATTGGCATTGGGGAAAACCAATTTATCCTGCTTATCTACAACTCCGCCAATATGATCAGGATGCGCATGGGAAATAAATACATCTGTAATTTCTGCCGGAGAAAAACCTGCTTTTTTCAAGCTTTTCAGTACAAATCCGGTTCTTTCATCAGCAAAAATACCCATTCCTGTATCCATAAGAATCAGGCGGTTCTTTGTTTTGACAAGGAGTACATTCATTGCCATGTCAATATACTCCTCGGAACGGAAGCTATCTTTGAGAAGTGCCTTCAGTTCAGAAAGATTTCCTCGCGGAGCAAAAGATTTCAAATTTTTCTCATGGATATAACCATCAGTAAGGATAAACAACTCTAAGTCGCCTAATTGAACCTTTTTATATCCTGAAAGATCATCTTCAGAAGAGGATGAAAGTTCTTTGGTTTCAGCAAAAGTATTTGAAAATGGAATGATACTGAACGCTCCTGCGAGCAATCCGGTTTTTAAAAGTTCTCTTCTATTCATAATGTATGTGTTTTTTTATTTTTATGATCATTACAATAAGCAGATCCTACATTTACAACATGTATTGGTTGGAAATCTAAGGATGTATAAAAATGGCTATTTCAACTATAATATCAGTATAAAATCCAGATTCCCAATATCAGTTATCGGGAATCTAAATTTTATTGTTTTTTTAATTATTAACCAATTTCATAGAGCCTTCGCTGTATCTTTCTCCAATATTAGGGTATTTTTTCAGGATAGCATCAATGGTTTGTAAATCGTCCTGAGAAAGATCAATATTCACTGCTGCAATATTTTCTTCCAAATACTTAATACGTTTGGTTCCCGGAATCGGAATAATATCATCTCCCTGGTTCAATACCCAGGCAAGTGCCAGTTGTGTCCCTTTTACTCCTTTAGAAGCTGCAAAGTCATTAAATTCCTTAGCCAGATTTCTGTTGTTTTCCAAACTTTCATTCTGATAACGCGGCAGCGATTTTCTGAAATCATCATCACCAAATTTCTCAGTTTCATTGATATTAGCAAAAAGTCCTCTTGCTAACGGTGAATAAGGCACCAACGTAATTCCAAGCTCTCTGATCGTCGGCAAAATCTCTTTTTCAACATCTTTGGTCAGGATAGAATATTCGGACTGTAATGCGGCAATAGGATGAATTGCATTAGCTTTTCTGATAGATTCAGGCGATGCTTCCGATAAACCAAGATATTTAACTTTCCCTGCTTTTACCAGCTCAGCCATTGCTCCTACCGTTTCCTCAACAGGAATATTCGGGTCTACTCTATGCGCATAATAAAGATCTATGGTGTCAATCTTCAATCTTTGAAGACTAAGATCTACAGCCTGCTTGATCCATTCCGGTGAGCCGTCAAAATAAGTTCCCGGAGCTGAACTGTGACTTGCTTTACCATCCATGAATCTAAATCCAAATTTAGTTGCAATGAAAATCTTGTCACGGTTAGGTACCAAAACTTTAGAAATCAGTTTTTCATTTTCTCCATTGGCATACATATCTGCTGTATCCCAAAAATTGACTCCCAGATCAAGAGCTTTGTGTAATGTATTGATGTTTTCCTGTTCATCTGCAGGGCCATAAGCAAAGCTCATTCCCATACATCCCAATCCAATAGCTGATAACTGCTCTCCTGTGTTTCCTAATTTTTTAAATTTCATGATAGTCTGTGATTTTAAATTTACAGGACAAAATTAGGACAAGAGTTTTCTATTGTTGATATAGAATTCAAACTAAGAATTATAAAATTCAAACAAGACTGGCTCTTAATGCATTTGGAGTAGATCCGGTTTGCTTTTTAAAATAATTGGTAAAATAGGCAGGCTCTTCAAATCCTAATCCATAAGCGATTTCAGAGATATTCCAATCGGTGTGTATCAGCAGGGCATTTGCTTCCTGTATAATTCTTGAGGTAATCTGCTGGGTAGTGGTTTTCCCGGTAATCTCTTTTACAGAGCGGTTTAGAGAATTTACATGAACAGAAAGGCTTTCAGCATAATCATTGGGTGTCTTTAATTTTAAGAAAGCTTCAGGACTGTCAATAGGAAACTGTCTTTCAAGCAATTCCATAAACAAAGAGGCTACTTTCTGGGAAGCATTCTGATAAGGTTCGAAACTTTCTGCAGGATTCATTTTCATCGTTTCATGGATCAAAAGATGAAGATAGGCACGAAGCATATCGTATTTATGCATATAATCCGACTGAATTTCAGCCATCATTTTAATGAAAATTTCTGAAACAGATTGTTGCTGGAGTTCATCAACAAAAAAGATCGGAGTTCCTCCTATTTTAAACAGTTGAGAATCCTGAATATGCCCTAAACGGTTACCATTCTGCAGAAACTGATCGGTAAAGAGGCAAAACCATCCGGTCTGGTCTTCGTCTTCTCCTTCCCACGAATAGGGAATTACAGGATTGGAAAACAACAATGCAGGCCTGTCTACGTATATCCATTTATCTGCATAATGAAGTTTTCCTTTACCTATGATTAAAGAGATCTTATAATAATCTCTCCTGCTGTAAGGCGTAACCAACGCACAATCATCTCTGGAAAAAACATTAAAATGTCCTAATCCCCCATGAGCATTAGCAAGACCGGTAGGAGAAACAGGGACCTGAGTCCTTGTATAAAATTGCTGTAAAGATTCTGTGGATTCCATAGGTCAAAATTATAAAATTCAAACAGAAATTTATTAAAAAATCCAAATAATTTGATCCCATAAAAAATGACCGATCTTTCGACCGGCCACTAATAAATAATTGAATGTAGAGTGAATAGTGATTAATGTCTGTGCCCATTGCCATTGCCATTACCATTGTCGTGGTCATTTTCATTGTCATGATCATACTTATGAGATTTAGCCTTTTTTTCCATATGCTTATATCTCTTATCATTATTTTTATTTCTGTTGTATATGGCAGTAGGATTTTGTCCTTTGTAGTATTTTGTTTTGAACTTTGTGTATTTTTCCCGCCCCATAATTCTTTCGATTTCAGAATATCGGTCATCCCTCCATCTGTCCGGGTTGTGTACATACACTTTATTCCATGAATTGTAATCGTTATATCTGTCATTTAGACTATACAACTGTTTGGTTTGTGTTGCTGAAAGAAGTAAATCTGCTGCAACCGTTTGCCAGTTGACATCTGAAATACTTCTTCTATAATCATTATAATAATCTGACTGCGCATAGCTCAAACTAAATGTTCCAACCAATAATGCTGTTATGAATAATTTTTTCATCTTATTTAAATTTAATCTGCTGGTAAGATTTCAATTAAAATGCCAAATTCACAACACACATTCATAATCTTTGTTAAAAAAATCACAAGAGCTGGAAAACACCAGAAATTTTTAAAAATATTACAAGAAAAACAATGATTATGGCAAGTGATTAATACTAAAAATAAAATCTTTATTAAAAATATTTAAAATGTATTTCATTATCATTTTTAATTTGTAATTTTAAGAAAATGAATTCATAAAAGAGTTTTCATTGTCATTTTAAATCAATCAAATCTCAATACTTATGGAAAATTTAAAAATTGAAATATCTCCATACCAGGACGAACTGCAACTTTTAATTGATGATAAAAAAGCAGGCTATATGTCCATAAAAATTGATGGAAGATTATTGATCGTCTATTATACCAAATTAGACGAAGAGCGCGAGGGTAAAGGCTATGCTAAAATGCTTCTGGACGAATTGGTTAATTACGCTGAAGAAAAAGATCTGCTGGTAGATCCTGAATGTGATTTTGTAAGACAGCAGTTTGAGAACCACCCGGCGAGATATAAAGATATCTGGCACGCCTAACTTAATCCTCCCACCACACTTTGAACTGGTTGTCCGTTTTATTCAGGTCAACCATTTCACCGATGAGCGGGGTAAGCACATGCAGGCCTTTTTCTTTACCCAGGCCTGCCACTTTTTTCAAGGGCTCATTCCACGGATGAAGCGCCAGTGCAAATTTTGAAGAATGAACAGGAATAATATTCTTGGCTTTGATATCAATACAAGCCTGAATCACATCTTCCGGTAATGCATGGATATACTTCCAGGCTTCATTATATTGCCCGTTTTCAATTACAGCATAATCAAAAGGTCCATATTTTTCACCAATTATTTTAAAGTGGGAATCATAGCCACTGTCGCCGCCTAAAAAGATTTTCTTTGTGGGTGTTTCCAGCACATAAGAAGTCCAAAGCGTTACGTTACGTTTCACTTTTCTTCCGGAAAAATGTCTTGCAGGGGTAAATGTAATCTTCAGATTATTCTTTAACAATGCTTCGCCACCCCATTCTTCCTCAATAAGCTGGTTTTCGGCATAGCCCCATCTTTCGAAGTGTGCACCGACTCCCAAAGGTAAAATAACCATTCCTACCCTATTTTTTATTGCTTTTACAGTCGGATAATCAAGGTGATCATAATGATCATGCGTGATAATAAGGTAATCGATGTTGGGAATATCTTCAGGTTTAAAAATATCTGCTCCTTTAAAAGCTTTATTGAAATATTTAAAAGGCGAACCATACAGACTCAGTACAGGATCTATAAGTAAAGAAACTCCGTCTGTCTGAATATAATAAGAAGAGTGGCCCAACCAGATGAACACATCTTCGTCTTTTGAAATGTTTTTTAAATCGGTATGAATGGCAGGAATGCTTTTCAAAGGCTTCAGCAAAGGATCTTTTTTGGCGAAAAAGAAATCGTACATTACTTTAGTGACTCCATATCCTTCGGTAATTGAGGGTGTATAGCTGGTATTCTGAAACTGACTGTTCTTATATAATTTTGACTGTTTCATCCTTTCGAGCCTTTTTCCTTTTGGTTCTGCCCCAAAAACCTGTTGGCTGGTGATGATAAAATAAGCGGCGATCAATACAACAACAATTGTAATAATTGAGTAAATCATTTGTAGTAAATAAGCATCAAATATATTTACTTTTGTCTTTATTTAAAAATTCCATCAGCAACTATTATTTTTTTAACTAAATTTATAAGGCATTCAGAATAATTTATAATTAATAATTTAACTGATATAATCAAACTTTCTAATTTAGCAGATTGAAAAAAAACAAACACATTGAAAAATTATTCAATCATACTGCTTTATGTAGTCCTTTCATCATGTGCCTCCACACGGAAGCATAATGAGCAAAGAGCTACAGATGTAGCTCCGGAAAAGCTTAAAGAGGATATAGACTATGCCTATACCAAGCTCCAGGAAATGCATCCGCAGCTTTATTGGTATATTTCAAAACCGGAATTGGATCATAAAATTGACAGTCTGAAGCAAACAATCAACGAACCACTAACTCCCCTGCAGTTTTATTTTAAGTTGCAACCCGTGATTGCAGATATCCGCGAAGGCCATCTGGCATTAAGGATTCCAAGAAAAAAGTTCACCAAGAAAGAAGCCAAAGCCTTAGAACATAAAAAGGCCATGTTCGGCCGGTTTGAATATTATATTGAAGAAAACCGTCTTTATATTATTGAAAATAAAGATTCTATCCAAAACATAAAACCAGGAACTGAAATTGTAGCGATCAATAATGTTCCTGTTTCTGAATACATCAAAAAATACCGCAGGCTGATCAGCAGCGATGGGTACAATACTACCTTTCAGTCTTATTTTTTAAAGGATGTATTTTTCAATTTTTATACTGCTGAAAAAGGGTTTACAGACGACGCAACCATTGAAACACTTTATAACAACGAAAAGCACACGTATACGCTGACCAGGGAAGCCAAATCTAAAAATGATCTGGAAAAGGATAAAGAACTGGAAAAAAGAACCCCGGAGAAAAAAGTAAATGATTATGTGGCATTCAGCAATTCTTATAACCGAAATTTCAAATTTCTGGACAAAGACAGCACGACTGCTTATGTGAAAGTAAAAAGTTTTTCAAAGGATTATTCTGACGAATTCTATAAAGATACTTTTGCTAAAATTAAAGAAGCAAAATCATCATACCTCATCATAGACATCCGTAATAATTACGGAGGTTCTCTGTACGAGATCAATAAGCTCTATTCTTATCTGGCTTCCGAACCTTTTATACTGATAAAGCCTTCACAGGTCACTTCAAGAGTTACTCCATTGAAAACCAATTATTTCAGAACAAGCAGCCCACTGGAATATGCATTAAAAAGCTTTACCTATCCTACTTACTTTTTTGCACAGGCCTTCAGCACTTATAAAAAAGACGGTAAAATCTTTTACAAAATGAAAGCTGATAAGCCTACAAGCCCAAATAAAAATGCGTTCCATGGAAAAGTTTTTGTTCTCATCAACGGCGGCAGTTTTTCGGCTTCTTCGATTATTACGGCAAAATTAAAAAATGATAAGAGAGCAATATTGGTTGGTGAAGAAACCGGAGGCGCAAATGATGGAACTGTAGCAGGGTTTTATTCTTACCAAAAACTTCCCAATTCAAGGATAAAGCTCCCGATCGGGCTCCTTCTTGTACAGCCCAATATCAGTTTTTCAAATGATAAGAGAGGCGTACTTCCTGATGTTACCGTTACCCAAACAATGCAGGATATCATTGATAAAAAAGATCCACAATTAGAATGGGTTCAAAATGAAATTGCAAGAGAAAAAGAAAATACCGTAAAATAAAGGCAGTATCATTAATGTCAAAACCTGTATTTAAATTATTAAAAATTGCATGCTCTCTTCTCCTGTTATGGTTTATAGTGCATTCTCTCTATATTATTATTGACGGCTTGTCTGATAATGGTAAGAAAGCTGACCTTGCCATCATTCTAGGAAACAAAGTAAATGAAAACGGAACATTATCCGAACGGCTCATCAAGCGTTTGGAAAGCGGAGTTTTTCTATACAGGCAACATCGCGTAAAAACGATTCTTGTAAGTGGCGGCCTTGGAAAAGAAGGATTTTATGAAGGAGATAAAATGAAAGAATATCTGATCCATCAAGGTATCTCAGATTCCGTGATTATTGTAGATAATAAAGGGAATACCACACGAGCAACCGTTGACAATACCATCAAATTAAAAGAAAAATATCCCTTTAACAGTGCTATTGTAGTATCACAGTATTTTCATGTTACGCGAAATAAAAAGTTGTTTAAGGATAAAGGTTTTACCAATATAAGCAGCGTAAGTCCTCACTATTTTGAGTGGAGAGATCTCTATTCAATTCTGAGAGAATTTCCGGCTTACTATACGCAATAAGTTTCGGCGGGCTTTCAGCCCGCCGAAACTTATTTTCCAATTCATCCAGAAGACTTTCAATATCTGTAAGAAAGCTATAATAATGAATGTATTGGATTTTTATATTCAATTCAAACTAGAAAATATAGTCTGTACTCAGGAAGTTGGAATCGTGGTCTCTTACAATGGTATTCAACAAAGTTTTATTAGATTCCGTCAGCTTGGCAGCCACCAGAGATCGGATTGAAAATGAACGGAGCGCATCAAAAACAGAAAGCGTTCCTTCTGCGCTGTCTTTTCTTCCCGTAAAAGGAAATACGTCCGGACCACGCTGGGCCTGGCAGTTGATGTTCACACGGCTTACCAGATTCACAAAAGGATCAATTAACTGGGCAACTTCCAGGGCATCTTCACTGAAAATGCTCACCTGCATTCCATGTGAAGCATTGACCTGATAATCGATAGGCTCATCAATATGTTCAAAAGGAACTACAGGAATTACCGGACCGAACTGCTCTTCGTGATAAAGTTTCATCTCACTGTTAACCGGATATACTACCGCCGGAAAAACAAATGAAGCTTCATGATAGCCACCATTTTCATTGAGAACACTTGCTCCATGAGCGATTGCATCATCAATGCATTCTTTAAGATAATCCGGTTTATTCACCTCAGGAAGCGGTGTTATCTTCACGTCTTTTTCCCAGGGCAATCCCGGTTTCAGCGCAGAAACTGCTTTATTCAATTTCTCAGTAAACTCAGCGGCTACTTCCTTCTGTACAAAGATCAGTTTAAGCGCTGTACACCGTTGTCCGTTGAATGAAAGTGCACCAAGAATACATTCACTTACGGCTACATCCAGATTGGCATTTTTAGTTACGATCGCTGCGTTTTTAGCATCTAAACTAAGAATAGCTCTTAAACGATTAACTTTCGGATGCAGTTTTTTCAGTCCGTTAGCCACTTTGCTCGATCCGATGAAAGCCAGTACATTTACTTTTCCGCTTTCCATGATAGGAGTAATGATCTCCGAACCTTTGCCGTACAACGTATTCACCGTTCCTTTTGGAAACGCTTCCTTAAAGGCATTCAATAATGGATAATGTGCTAAAACACCATGTTTGGGAAGCTTAAACAGAATGGTATTTCCCATGATCAGGGCAGGAATCAACGTTGTAAATATTTCATTCAAAGGATAATTGAAAGGTCCCATGCTTAATACCACTCCCAGTGGAGCTCTTCTGATCTGGGCAATTGTTCCTTCAGATTGCTGGAACCGGGACGATTCTCTGTCTAAATCCTTCAGGGCATCGATAGTTTGATTGATATAATCTACCGTACGGTCAAATTCTTTGGTAGAATCCGGCAGCGTTTTTCCGATTTCCCACATCAGCAGCTTGATCACCAGATCTCTCTGCTGAATCATCAGGTATACAAACTTCTGCATGCATTTAATGCGCCCTTCTACAGACATCGTCGGCCATTCGCCTAATCCGTTATCATAGGCGTTAACGCAGGCTTCCAGCACTTCCATCGCTTCTTTCTGGCCAATATTCGGGATGCTTCCCAGCAGCTTCCTTTCCAGGCCGCTTTCTGTGGGAATACAGATGGGTGAATATACATTGGTAACTTCACCTTTCCATTCGATCAGCTCGCCATTCAGCAGGTAG
This sequence comes from Chryseobacterium soli, assembly GCF_000737705.1. Lineage (GTDB taxonomy): Bacteria > Bacteroidota > Bacteroidia > Flavobacteriales > Weeksellaceae > Chryseobacterium > Chryseobacterium soli. The sequence continues at coordinate 552,781 of NZ_JPRH01000004.1, forward strand.
GTTCTCTGATGGATTTCCTGAACTTTATATTCTTCGGGGATTTCGTTTTCGCTTTTAAAAATGTCGTGAAATGACGGGGTATGTACTGAATCCATAAATCTATTTACTTTTTTAATAATTGGGTGTCAATTTTTGTTATACTAAAGGTAGCCGTAAAAATTGATTTTAAAAACAGGTGATTAATAGATTTGCTCTATTGAGTGGTATTTGAATTAAAGTTAATGAATTGATCCAAAATTTTAACCAAACAAGGATTCTGAAATTTGGATGCAAAACAAAAAATCAGTTTTTCCATGTATAAAATACTTAATAAAATAGAGTTCGAAATAGCCTCTCATATTCGGATAGGAAAAAGAAGATTTAAATTCAAAGCTCCTGTTTTTGAAACTGTTTGAAAACATATGTCTGCGAACCGTAGAAACAAGGAAATATATTCATTTACCAGCCCTAAATATCAACAGAATACAAAATAATATTGATTAAAAATTGTAACTTGTCAATAATATCCCAAAACATAAGATTAAAATAAAAAGTTTATTTTCAATATTGTTGAGATACCTCTTTTACCCTGAGAAATTTATTATAATCATCCTGTTTCTTTAAATATATTAAAATGAAAAAATCAATTACAGTACTGTTTTTAACGATACTATTTGGCATTTCAAATGCACAGATAATTGATCAGAAAGAAAAAATTTCACAAATAATTCAAACTACTAAAAATATAAGCTCTGGAAATCCAGCTTCGGAAAAAGAATATGCTAAAAGTACCATCAAATATATTGCAGAAGAAATAGACTGGCAGACATTGTATGGCACGGAACAGTGGCCAGATATTATTTCATCCTGGGTATATTTAAATACCAGTATTGTAATGGATTTCTATGTTTTTAAAAATGATTTTAAAACGATTAGTAATAAAATAACAGATCCTATTCAATATACAGATTTCGTTGGTAAAATGGCCTATTTCCTTACCAAGCAAAACAAAAAGGACTACATCAATTTTTTTGCGCCATTAGTAAGAGCTTCCGGAAAAATAGAAAAGTACGATGGTATTTTAGCTGTTTATATAAAAGGAACTCCCGGTACTTATGCTCCGGATCTTATTATTAAAGAGCAGGATAAAAATACCATTCTTAAAAGCAGAGAGCTGGCAGCTGGAAATTATACCCAAACGCTGCTCATATTTTACGCATCCGATTGCGCACATTGTCAGCTCCTTTTCCAAAATCTGCCAGATCATCTTGAAAACATCAAAGCAAAAGGGGTAAGACTGATTTCTTTATCCGCAGATCGAAATGAAAAGGAATTTAAAGATAAAGCAAAAACCTTCCTATGGAAAGATGTTTTCTGTGATTATGAAGGAATAAAAGGCACAAATTTTCAAAATTATGCCATCATTGGTACTCCCACGATGTTCATAGTAGATCATGACGGAAAAATTATTTTGAGAACCTCCTCTCTTGAAGAGGTTTTAAAACAGATAAATAAATAATCTAACACAGACTTCATCAAAAAAGTAATTATACATAATCTTACAATCTAATTGTCTTAACTTTTAATATAAAGATCATGAAGGGACCTAAGAATAAGATATGTGTATTAAAAAAAATAAAATTGAAATCTTTCTCTTATACACCTCATAAAAGTCAATATAAGTTGAATGTATAGTCAAAAAAAAGAATAATTTTGTTAAAAATAAAAGTTCATGTTTTCAAAAATAATTTTCAGCACAGCACTCTTTTTCTCGGCATTGTCTTTTGCTCAAAATAAAACGGCCAACACTGTTTTAATGGGAGGAAAACCTGTACATACCTACGCAAAACTGCCTTCTGTAAACAAAGCAGCGCCAAAGTTTACCCTTACCGATGTCAGTATGAAAGATCAGACGCTGGATTCTTACAAAGGGAAGTTTATGATTCTTAATATCTTTCCAAGTGTGGATACAGGCGTTTGTTCGGCTTCCGTTCGTCATTTCAATGAAGATGCGGCTAATCTTCCAAACACCGTGGTACTTTGTATTTCTAAAGATTTACCGTTTGCCCAAAAAAGATTTTGCGGTGCCGAAGGCATTAAAAATGTAGTAATGCTTTCAGATTTCCGTTCTGATTTCGGAAAAGTCTATGGTGTAGAACTTACTGATTCCGTGATGAAAGGGCTGTTAAGCAGAGCGGTTGTAGTAATTGATCCTTCAGGAAAAATTGTTTACGAAGAGCAGGTAGCTGATATTTCACAGGAACCTAATTATGACGCAGCGATTAAAGCAGTGAAAAATTAAAGCATTGAATGTTTAAAGTTTAACCACAATAGCTATAAAACAGTCTGCTTCCTTTTAAACCACCCCGTCAAATCTTCGATTTGCCACCCCTCCGAAAGAGGGGAATGTGATTCCACAGATTAAAGTTGATTCAACAGATCTTCCTGCTATTCTTAAAAACTTATGGGATCTGTAGTGAACTTCTATGCATAGCTTATTACGCTTAGGTGTTCAAAAAACTCTGTGCCTTTTGTGGTAACCATAAAAATTTAAACAAGTTCAATATTGAACTTATTCTCATTACTTTTTTTGAGTAATATTTTGCATATTTGTATAAAATACGGTTATGCAAAAAGAAAAACTACGCAGCTTACGAAAAAGAAAAGGCATTACGCAGCAGCAGATCGCAGATATCATTGCCACAGATGTTTCCAACTACAGCAGAAAAGAAAACGGAGATGTAGGCATAAGACAGGAAGAATGGGAAAAGATCGCCCGTTTTCTGGATGTTCCTGTGGAAGAAATATATGAGGAAGAGGAAGCTAAAAACATAAATAATTTTAATAACAATACAATTGATGTAGGCAATGTCAATGGTAATTATTATTGCAACGTGCCGGAATTCCTTCTTGAAGGCCAGAGAGATCTTATAGAGTTTCTGAAAAAGGAAAACCAAAGACTGGCAGAAGAACTGAAAAAGTATAAAAAATAAAACTTCAAGCTATAGTTGGAACATCGCAAAGACGCAAAATATATTCAGAAAAGCGTTGGAAGACGCAAAGATTTTATCTCCGATAAAATTCAATACTGCTCATTCCATAATGACTGTATAGCTAAAAATCTTTGATTTTCTTGCGCCTTGAAAATATCCATACAGCTTAAAAAACCTTGCGCCTTTGCGATTTTCCAACAAAAAAGCTTACAACAATACTTAGGTTGGAATATCGCAAAGACGCAAAATCAATCCAGAAATGCGTTGGAAGACGCAAAGATTTTATCTCCGATAAAATTCAATACTGCTCATTCCATAATGACTGTATAGCTGAAAATCTTTGATTTTCTTGCGCCTTGAAAATATCCATAAAGCTTAAAAAAACTTGCGCCTTTGCGATATTCCAACAAAAAAGCTTACAACAATACTTAGGTTGGAATATCGCAAAGACGCAAAATCAATCCAGAAATGCGTTGGAAGGCGCAAAGATTTTATCTCCGATAAAATTTCATTACTGCTCATTCCATAATGACTACATAGCTGAAAATCTTTGATTTTCTTGCGCCTTGAAAATATCCATACAGCTTAAAAAACCTTGCGCCTTTGCGATTTTCCAACAAAGGAGCTTACAACAATATCTATACAAAAAAACTCAGCGTTGTGCTGAGTTTTTTTTTTTATACTGTTTTAAGATGGCTTTTCAGGTTTTGGGGGTATTACAGTAGAATTTTTCGCGGCCTTCACCAGTTCGTTCACATCATTGTAGAACAGTTCCCAACCCGAAACGCCTTTCATCAGGGTTAGTAACCGGATATAGGATTTCAGATTTTTCTCCAGATCCCGGCGGATAGCCGATGCGCTTTTCAGCTGGCGAAGGTCTGCATTAATCCCTGCCTGCTCAGAAAACAGCGTTTCAAAAGCTTCGTGTTTAGCTTTCATATCCGCCAATGCCGTGTTCAGAGAAAGGGCTGTGATTTTCTGTGCATTTTCGAAACTTTCCAGGGTTTCGATCAGCTTTTTCATTTGGGCAGTCTGGGAAGAATAGCTCATACGGTCGAGATTTAGCCCGAAAGTTTTAAATACCTGATACAGGTCTTCCGCCAGCTGATAATGGGCCACAAAAGAAAGCTTCCGATATCCGTTCAGGAATGCTTTCATGCTGTTGTATGCCGCATCCCTTTCTTCATCCAGCGCGGCAACGTCTTTTCCTTTTCCGCTGTAGATCTGCTTGGTGTACACCTTATCGTATTCGATGTATGAGGCCTGCAAATCTGCAAGCAGCGGATGGTTTGTAATTACAGGATATTTCCCGGACAGGGCATTTGAAATGGTTCTCTGAGCTAAAGTCGCAAGATCTTTAGTACTCAGCTTTGTGAGTGCAATTTCCATACGTTTTTTGTGTTTTTGTTAGTGAGTTGATACTGATTTTCAGCATCAAATATATTAAAAAGTTGTTAGGTTACAAACACTCCTGCGCGTAATCTCCGGAGCACTTCTTTGGTTTCCTGCACATTGCGCGAGATTTGCGGAGCCCTCTGGAGATTACACCCACACCTGTTTTAAAGCTCCGGAGCGCTCCGGTGGTTTGTTTCACTAGTAGGCGTGAGTTGCGGAGGTTGTGGAGATAGTTCCTTAGAGTCTTGGAAGACATCGCAATTACGGAAATCCGTAATTTTTATTAAATCATCTTTTATATATTTGAAATCCAATTATATAATTAAAAACAAATGACTAATCTTGAAAAACTTAATAATATAATTATTAATGAGAATGCTTATTTTTATAAAAACGGAAACAATATATCTATTTCAGACAATCGAATTAAAAATTTATTTAACTTGGTTTCCTCTGCAAAAACAGGATACTATCTTTTAAATGAAAGAAAAAGAAAAATAAGATCAGAAGAAATTTACTATTCTGTTTGTGTATTTAAATATATTACTAAACCAACGTTTATTGATGAACCTATCAGAAATTGGTTTGAAGAAAAACTCGCTTACCTTTTGATTGTTGAAATCGAAGATTTTATAGTTATTAGCAGAAAAAATATAAGCAAAATTCAAGATTTTATTAAACTATTAGATCCACTAGATTATGAAGTTCTTTCAACTTTATTTATAGATGACAACACAAACTTTGAAAAATTTTCTTTAAAAAATTTAAATGTGTCAGATAGAGCTTTAAGAGAAAAAACTGTTGAAGCTATTGATTTAAAAGAAAACTTCTCATCTTTGGGTGCAAATAATTATCTACTAAACTCTTTAAGACTAAGTAATAATAATGAAAAGACTACACTAATTCTAAACTCTTCAAGAATTAATAAGTTTGGTAAAAAAAATAATATTGAAAATTTCTGTAAATGGTCAAAAGAACAAATTAACAAAATAAAAAACCATTCTTCTACATCCACATTTTTATCAATTTTTGCAGAACCTCAAGATTATGAATTGCAAAGAGAATCATTAACTCCAATCTCAATACTATTTAGTTTTAGTAGTATCTATAATGATCTTGAGCAAGGATTGATTTCTAAATTTATCATAGAAAAAAAAAATGAGAATGATGAATATATAATAAAAGAAATTAATTTAATCCATTATTTAAATATGTTTGAAAGACTTTGTAAAGTGGATGAGTTAGACAATAATTCTTATAAGATTTTAAATACTACATCATCAGATTTGGAGTTAAGATTAAATGAAAAATCAATTACTATTCGATCTCTAAAATTTAAAAATATTAAAATCGTATATGCTAATGGAAATATCACATCCATAGTAGATCATATCAATAGTAAAAATGCATTCATTATTAACTTTGATAACATTGATTTAGCATACTCAAATAGAAAATTATTTAGAGATAATAAATTATTAGGAAACATATCGAATTTCTTGAAAATTTTCAAAACAGATCAACAGTTAGGAGATGTTACTTCTGAAAAAGGTAATCCTAATGCAACATCAACAATTTTTGAAGAAAATTCAATTTTCAGATTTGTTGAAGATAAATTCATGGGTAATTATAACTGTTTTATCTGTGATGATTTCGGAAGAGAATGGGCAGATCATATAGGAGTTTCTGATGATAAAATAGTATTTATACATTCAAAATTCAATACTACAAGCGCTTCAGCAAGTGCTTTTCAAGATATTGTAGGACAAGCCCAAAAAAATTTAGGAAATATAACGCCTCAAGATTTTCAATTGAGTACAAAGAAGAACTTATGGATAAACAAATATGCATCTACAAATATTAACAGATTAAGAAAGGGAAATAGTGTTGATGAATTTATACAAACAATTAAGAATGCATCAACCAATCCATACTTAAAAAAAGAAGTTATCTTGGTAATCAATTTTATTTCTAAAAATAGATTAGAAGAATTCTTAAATAAATTAATTACTGGTGAAAGATTTGCAGAAAGAAGTGAAGCTATTCAAATGCTATGGTTAATCTCTTCTTTAATATCTAGTTGTCAAGAATTAAATACAGAAGTTACAATCTATTGCAAACCTTAATTCTATTAGAAAAACTCTAAAACAAAGGCTCAATTAGCCATAAAGGCATACATTTCTGCAGTTAAATTAATAAAATGTTCTACTTTTATTTGATTTACATTTTATATTTACTGCTTATTTTAAAATTATTTCTACACGAATACTGATGAATGCAATTTTATAATAAGAACACATTTTATGTATAAAAAATTATTTCAATCATTAATCTTAGGGTTTAGTGTTTTATCGTATGCTCAATCATATAAACAGGATACTTTGCGTGGTGAGTTTACGTATCAGCTAAAAGCTAAATTCAATACACAAACTGATTATAGGCATGAAGAACCATTTTCATTACAAATAGGAGATCATCGTGCGTTCTTTGCGAGTAGCATATCGCTGAAAGGTGATTCGGTAATGGCAACTTCAGGAACAATGACCCATAATCCCGATGGAAGTATAACGCTTGGCTGGAAAAAAGGAGTAGTGATTCCAAAAACAAGTTTTACCTTTACCATCATCCAATCCAATGAAAATATACAGTACTTTAATACAGCAGGAATGTCACTGCTTACCTATAAAGAACCCATCATAAACAATTGGAAGCTTATAGATGAAACAAAAGTGATCAATACCATTCCTTGTAAAAAAGCGGAAGTAACCTTTAAGCATGGTATTCTACCGACATTCCGTTTCCGTATGGTCCGTATAAATTCAGCGGGTTACCGGGATTAATCATCAAAATTACAGATGATAAAGGTGATTATGATTTTGAACTGGTACAATCTGTCCCAAATTCTAAATTGAAAGGCAAATTAATCACCATAGAGCAAAGAAGGTATACCGAAGCGATAGAAACAACACAGCCTAAACTCAGACAGGCAATAAGAAATGCTGATGCCAATGCAGCTGCCGTCCTTGCAAGTTATGGAACCACCATCATAAAAGGGCAAGAGATGATCCGGCAAAGGCAAAAAGAGCGGGAATTAAATATGAAATATGAAAACCCAATAGAACTGGAGTAAATAAAATTTTCATCTACACAAATGTTAATTATATAAGTTCTGATTAAATTTATATAAGACAATTAATACAAATGTATTTACTTTTAAAAACCAAAAAAATCAATCATGAAAAAAACAATTTTAATCGCTGCATTAGGTATTGCAGGATTATTAAGCGCTAAAAGTGCTGTCGAAATTAAACCAAAAGAATCTGTTACCACTAAAGAAGTAAAAGTTGAAACATCAGAGGAGAAAACGGAAAGCGAAGCTGCTTTTCAACCTATTTGTATCAGCTACGGTATGTTAGTAGTCTGTACAGATGAGGTTATACAAGACACAGCTTGCTATGATCCTAGTATTGGACAAGGTATTGATTACGCAAGAAAATGTATGCGTGATAATGCCAGACTGATGAATGAATTCATGTGTGGCTAAAAACAACAATTTACAGTCTAATCGGCTGTAAATTGTCTAATAAATTTATCTATGAGATTGACACTTTTTTTTCTAATAATTTCAATAAATTTTCTTTTTTCACAAAAAGACAGCTCAAGAATTGAATGTAAATATTTAACCTCTTTCCTTATTGACACCACAGACAGTTATACGAGAAAGCAGGAAATCACCTCTCTTCTTATAGGAGATCATGTTTCTTTGTTCAGGTCGGATGCAAAAGCAAGGTATGACAGCCTGACCAATGCTAACGTTTCAATGGCAGTGCCCAAGAATGGCACCTATACAATTGATTTTTCAAACATTCCCAAGGCATATTTTATTCAGGAAATTTATTATAAAAATCACAACCCTATTGTGTATGACAAAATACTTAACATCGTATTTGCTTTTGAGCCTGAAAATAAAATTGAATGGAAGCTTGTGAATGACACGAAAACCATATCAACATTTACATGCAAAAAAGCTGTGGGAAAATATGGTAAAAAGCAGATTACTGCTTGGTATACAGATGAGATCCCTTTTCAGGAAGGTCCTTATAATTTTAAAGGACTCCCTGGATTAATTGTGGAAGCCTATGACGAAAATGATTTTTTTCATTTTACATTAAAAAGTCTTAAAAATATAAAAAAGCCTATTGAGCCTATTACCTTTAGTATGAAAACTGATTATCCAAAATTTGTCAAAAAAAGACTAGATTTTCAGAAAGATCCGATAGGAGCTTTTTTTGCTTCTACAGGCAGGACAGTCTCAAAAGAACAACAGGAAAGAATTATCAAAATGCACAGAAGTAAAAATAATCACCTAGATTAAACTATAAAAAAATAAAAGCACCTTTTAGGTGCTTTTATTTTTTTATTTAGAAAACCAACACTTTTGATATCATAACTTCTGGAATTGAAAATGATGTAATGTCTGAAGAAAAGAATTTATTAAGCTCTACAATTCTTCCAATCTCTTTTTGATCTTCTAAACCTAAGACAAGTTGTTTGTTGTTAATTTGGGCTGTATATTTTTTCAATATCCTGAAATAAATTTAATATTCATAGACATCAATTAATTTAATATTAACTGGAACTTTAAGAGAATCCAATTTCTTTTTAAAATCATCATTGTCCAAATTTTTTAGTACATAATTTTTATTTGTGTTGAGAATCCAGTAATCTATTACATCTGGATCCGGAATTTCATAACCATCCAAACTATCTTTAGGATTTCGCTTTTTCAAACCCTGTCTTTCGGCTATAATAAATTCACTGTAAGTATTCACTTTAATAACTTTTGAAGGAATTATTGCATCTTCGTCATTCCACCCGTCTTCAGGAGCGACAAAAATCGTATGGGCAGAATTTCTGTATAAATTATAACGACCTGTTAAACCTTTGGTGAAATCATGTATTCCAGGGCCATAACCAAATGGAAATAAAACTCTTGGACTTAGTAAAAGACCTATCATTAATAAAAGTAAAACTATTCCTAAAAAGAATAGGAATAGTTTTGTATTTCTAGTTTTCAATTCAATTTTAATTAAAATAAACTTTCATCCACAAAATTCGGAAGCGTCACTTTCAGATTAGGTTCTATCTCCATAGCCCTTTTAATGGCGAAAACAGCACCTTCGTTTCTGGCCCAGCTTCTTCTGGAGATTCCGTTATTCACGTCCCAGAACAGCATGGATTTTAATCTTCGGTCGGCATCATCAGAACCGTCGAGCAGCATTCCGAAACCACCGTTGATTACTTCTCCCCAGCCTACTCCACCCCCGTTATGGATGGAAACCCAGGTCGCCCCACGGAAACTGTCACCTATCACATTCTGAATCGCCATATCGGCGGTAAATCTTGATCCGTCATAAATATTGGATGTCTCTCTGTACGGAGAATCTGTCCCCGAAACATCATGATGATCTCTTCCCAGTACCACCGGTCCGATTTCTCCGTTTTTAATCGCTTTGTTGAATGCTTCTGCAATCTTCATTCTTCCTTCTGCATCTGCATACAGGATTCTCGCCTGAGAACCTACGACCAGCTTATTTTCCTGCGCTCCTTTGATCCACTGGATATTGTCTTTCATCTGCTGCTGGATTTCTTCGGGAGAGTTTTTCACCATTTCCTCCAATACGGCACATGCAATATCATCCGTTTTTTGCAGATCTTCCGGGTTTCCGCTGGTACATACCCAACGGAAAGGTCCGAAACCGTAATCGAAACACATCGGCCCCATAATATCCTGTACATAACTTGGGAATTTAAATTCTCTTCCCAACGTTGGGTTTTCTGCCATTACATCGGCTCCGGCTCTTGAAGCTTCCAGCAGGAAAGCGTTTCCGTAATCGAAGAAATATGTTCCTTTTTGGGTATGTTTATTAATTGCTGCGGCGTGTCTTCTTAAAGTTTCCTGAACTTTTTCTTTGAATAATTCAGGGTCTTCCGCCATCATGGCATTGGATTCTTCGAAGCTCTGTCCGGTAGGATAATATCCTCCTGCCCATGGATTGTGAAGCGAAGTCTGATCTGAACCGATATCAATTCTTACATTTTCCTGATCAAATTTCTCCCAAACTTCTACAATATTTCCAAGATAAGCCAACGAAACAGTTTCTTTATCTGCCTGCGCTTTTCTTACTCTTTCTACCAGTTCATCGAGGTTTTCATGGATTTCATTCACCCATTTCTGCTCATGACGGATCTTGGTGATCTTCGGATTCACTTCTGCACATACGGTAACACAGCCTGCAATATTTCCTGCTTTTGGCTGCGCACCACTCATTCCTCCCAATCCTGAAGTTACGAAAAGTCCACCCTGAGGTTCTTTATTGATCTTTCTGAATGCATTTAATACCGTGATGGTTGTTCCGTGAACAATTCCCTGCGGACCAATATACATATAGCTTCCCGCCGTCATCTGTCCGTACTGGGAAACCCCCAATGCATTGAATTTCTCCCAGTCATCCGGTTTGGAATAATTGGGAATCACCATTCCATTCGTCACCACGACTCTGGGTGCATCTTTATGAGACGGAAAAAGCCCCATCGGATGCCCTGAATACATGGTTAATGTCTGTTCATCGGTCATTTCAGACAAATATTTCATCGTCAAAAGATACTGCGCCCAGTTCTGGAACACCGCTCCGTTTCCACCGTACGTAATTAATTCATGCGGATGCTGAGCCACGGCATAATCCAGGTTATTCTGGATCATCAGCATAATTGATTTTGCCTGCTCCGATTTTCCGGGATAATCGGCAATCGGTCTCGCCTTCATTTCATAATCGGGACGGAAACGGTACATATAAATTCTTCCATATTTCTCCAATTCCTCCTTAAATTCCGGCAATAATTCCGCATGAAACTGAGGTTCAAAGTAACGCAAAGCATTTTTTAACGCTAATTTTTTCTCTTCTTCGCCTAAAATTTCTTTACGTTTCGGAGCGTGATTGATATTGGTTTCGTATGGTTTGGGCTGAGGCAGCTGTTGAGGAATGCCCTGTTGTATTTGTTCCTGGAAAGTCATTATATATGAGGTTTTCTACGTTTGAATATTAAAATCTATTTCTGGTTTTAAAGATATTCAAATTACAAAATATAGGCAACTAAAAATGTGTGGTACTGAAAGGCAGGGGCGACAAAATTCCCCTCCTATGGAGGGGTGGGTTTCAAAATGCTGAATAATACAATCTTTGGGATCTTTGACAGCTATTGTCGGTCGTGATGAACCACCCCGTCTTCGCCTTTCAGTCGAATCCACCCCTCCGCGGGAGGGGAATTTAGGAACTATAGTTTTCAATAATAAAATTCTCCAAATTTTTCATGACAACTCCTAGATTGTTCTTTACATCAAAATCTGTTATTCTGAATATTTTTAATCCTAAAGATTCTAAATATTGCTGTCTTACTTCGTCATAGACTTCTTTAGTTTCATGACTCCAGCCGTCTATTTCAATGACCAATCCTAATGTTTTCACATAAAAATCCACAATATAATTTCCGATAATTCTTTGCCGGTCGAAATCTATCGCATGAAATGTTTTTGCTCTCACCTGTTTCCAGAAAAGCACTTCAATTAAGATACCTGCTTTACGTTTTTCTTTCAGTAATGGGATTAAATGGGGGTTAAAAGGTAGATTTTCCACAAAGTTTCTGTGGATGGGAATGTCATGAATGTAGGTTATGATGTCTTTCATGCTGTGTTGTTATGAACCACCCCGTCTTCTTCCTTCGGGCGAATCCACCCCTCCAAGGGAGGGGAATTTTTATACCGTTTCAGGATTTGGGGCTGATGTGTAGTGCAGGATAATAAATTGTTCCAGATCATTCATCACGGCAGAAAGATCATGCTTAACCTCAACAGCCGTTTTTTTAAAAACCTTGATGCCTAAAGATTCAAGAAAATCCTGGCGGGTTTGGTCTTCAGACTGTTTCAGATCATTTCCCGGACGGCCGATTTCTATAGCCAAGCCTAGTTTCTTTGCATAAAAATCGATGATATGATCTCCAATAATTACCTGTCTTTCAAAATCAATTTTATGAAATGCTCTTGCCCGGACCTGTATCCAGAATAGCATTTCACTTAAGATTCCCGTCTTCTGTTTATTTTTCAGAAGTGCTTTTATTTTTGGATTATAAGGAAGTTCTTCAACGAAATTGCTGGAGATGGGAACGTCATTGATATAGGTGAGAATCTGATTCATGCTTGTGTTTTACCGGGATAACCGGAGTTTCTTTATGGTTCAGGATTTCTCTAAAAAAGAAAAACTTCCATTCTCTAAGATAGAGAATAAAAGCTTATGTTTCTGTAACAAAAAACCTTACCCGGTGAGTAAGGTTGTATTTTTAAGTAAGGACATCATCATTTTCTTCTTCGTGATCGTCATTATTATCACTGGTGCTCCAATAATTATTTTCTTCATCTTCCGAGCCGACTTCTTCCATATCATTGTCTTCATCGGATCCCGGAACGTCCAGATCCATCTCCATTTCGTTCTCTTCCTCCTGCTCATTGGTGATCGGATTTCCATCACCATCTAAAGGAATATGTTTTTCTTTGTTAAACAGATCTTCATTGGGACTGTAATTCATCTCTTTTAGTTTTCTGTTTTGTTCGTTGGTATTATCTTCTGGTATCATAATAGTGGGGTTTTGGGGTTTAGTGTTACAGGATATAGAACAAAAATAATTCCAAGCTGGTGTATTATTTCAAAAGAATCGAATTTATTAGTTGGCGAGGTCTGTATTCGAGATACTGCGTTTTGTTGTTTTGATCTGATCTTTCAGCTTTCCGAATTTATAGTTGATATTAATTCCAAATGACCGATAATAGTTTCTGATGTAATCGTTCTGATAAAAAGCACCGCCATTGGTCTCGGTAACGGCTTTTCTAAAGGTATTGAATGGATTGTTAATATACGCTGAAAAGGAAAGCTGATCGTCCAGTATACTTTTACTTATATTGAAAGACAATCCTGTATAGGAATTGGTTGTTTTCTGCAATCCTGCAGGCATTCTGCTCATGAATTCTATATTGGTGCCGGCTCTCCAGTGGTCTTCAAACTGATAATTGGCAGACAGATACATATTATACGTAAACATATTATTTTTAATAAAAGCATCATCTACCATTCCGCTGATGAAAAACAGGGCAGCATTTCCATTTAGGCTGAGACTGAATTTCTTGCTCACGGGATAACTCAAATAATAATCCAGTCCCAATCTACCGGCTTTATTGGAGTTTTCATACGTTGTTTTTGTGATATGGGTATCAGGATCATAGGTTGAAACCTTAAGGTCTACTTTATTGGAAAAAGAGTACGAAAGTCCCAGATTAAGATTGATTTTTTTATTGAATGAATATCCGGCCATCAAATCATTATTGATCACTGATTTCAAATAAGGATTTCCACTGATTTGAAAATAGGGATTGGATTGATTGACAAAGGGATTAAGACGAATAATTCCCGGTCTTTTTATCCGCTGGGAAAACCCAAAGCTCACTGTGTGATGGTCTTTCCAGGTTTTACTGATGGAAATATTGGGAATAAGGTTGAAGTAGTTTTGATTGACGCTGGTATTCGTAGACGTGAAATCTACTTTTGTCTGTGTTCTTTCCAGTCTGAGGCCTGTCTGGAAGTTCAGGCTTAACACTGTAAATTGGGTAGAAATATAGGCTCCAAAAATATTCTGGTTATTCATAAATTCATCCGAATTGTTGAGACTTTCAGGAACCGAAGTATAACCACTGTTGTTTTTCCGGAGTATGGCTTTAACTCCTGTTTCTAGAGAAACTTTTTTAATTTTCTTTACGAAATCAACCTGAAAAGTATGTTCGCTGTTATCATTATCATTCGTCTGATCAAGAGTATAGGATGAAGTATTGATCAGGTTTTGAACATCCGTTCTACTCATCATGTGGTAATCGTAGGTATTGAATTTATAGGACAGTGTTAAAAGCTGGGATGTATCATTTTTAAAACCAATCTGATAATTAGCCGCCGCTTCAAAACCATTTCCTCTGCTGTTGGAATTATTGAACGAAAGGTTATTTTCTTCCAGCGCATTTTGCTGGAAAAAATAAGAATCCAGGCCATCTTTTGATCTGCTGTTGGAAAAATTCATTCCCAACTGAACATTCAGAAGCTGTAAACTGTCTATTTCATAGCTGATACTGGTATTAAAGTAGCCTCCATTTCCTTTATTTGAGGTCCTTCCCTTCTGACGAAGATTATCAGAGGAAGTCTGTTGAAAATTTTGATATTCAATTTCAGGCTGGTTGGTCAGAGAACCGCCGCCATAAGCAGAGATACCCAGTTTTTTGTGTTGTACATTCAAAGAAAAACCCATATTCTGCTCCTGCCTGGGAAACCTGGTCCCGAAGTTCACAGAGGCATTATATCCATCATTCATCTTTTTGGTGGTGATGATATTAATAATTCCTGAAACGCCTTCTGCATCGTATTTTGAAGATGGATTGGTGATGATTTCTATGTTCTGGATGCTGCTGGCAGGAATGCTTTTCAATACTTCTTTTGCATTGGTATTCAGAAGCTGGGCTTCTTTACCGTTCATCAGGATTTTAAAATTAGTATTCCCTTTGAAGAGAACATTTTCATTAGGATCAACAGTGATGTAGGGCATCTTTTTCATCATTTCTATGAGACTTTTCGACTGGTTTTCCGGATCTGCCTGTACGTTATACACCAAGCCGTCAATTTTATTTTTAATAAGAGGTTTCTTTACATTGATAACGACCGCTTTTATGTTGGAAACGGAATCTTTTACCGTTCCGGAAGCTGTTTCCTGAGCAGCTGTATTACCTGTTATAAGGGCGCAGGCAAGCCATGAAAGTACATATACTGTTTTCATAATGGTTGGGTTATGGGCATAAGAATCCCGGGACAGTAGTTCTGTCTTTTTAAAAAATCCGGGATTTATATTGATTTATAGGAGTAGGAAAATTATTTCTTCTGATTTTTCATCATGAAATAATAGGTAAGAAAACCGAGTGCGACAAAGACCGTCATCACTCCATAAGGAAGCGGCGTATTTTCATCGTGCGGAAGAAATTCCAGTACGATAAGACCTGCTCCGCCAAACAGTAAAATGATTCCCCATTTCAGCATTTCGGAATTAAATCCGGTAAGGTTGTTGAGGATCACAAACATTTTATCATCAAGATGTTCTTTATTGAGTATCTTTTTTTTCAGATTATAATTCGTGATCACCACGATCATGACGGAGACAGCGATGAGTATGGCGATCATGACGATAAAGGGTGCCAGATTTTTCATTTTGATTTCTATTTAGCCAATAGACAACATTCCATAGGTGAAGGTTACAAAAATTACAATATATTAGAAAGTTGTAACCTAAAGAAAAAAAAATGGTCTAATAGGATATGTTCGATGAAGAAAAAACCATTAACGATGTTCTGAAGGGAAACCTCAGTGCTTTCCAGCATATTGTAAAGCAATATCAGAATTTGGTGTATTCTATCCTGAACAGAATATTGAGCAATGATGAAGATATAGAGGATGTGGGACAGGAAGTTTTTATTAAGGTATTCAATAATCTTAAAAGTTTTAAAAGAGCATCCAAACTTTCTACATGGATTGCCAGGATCACTTATCATGTAGCCCTTAATTATATAAAGAAAAATTCAAGGCATTATTTTGATACGATTGATGAAAATTCGGATTTTCAGTTCGCGTCTGAAACTCCGGAAACAAAGCTTATAGGAAAGGAATTTGATACATACATCAACAGACTGATCAGTGAACTTCCGTTGCAGTACAGAACGGTGATTACGCTGTATCATCTGGATGAGTTCAGTATTCAGGAGATTCAGAATATCACTCAATTTCCTGAAGGAACGATAAAAGGATATTTATTCAGAGCCCGAAAATTATTAAAAGAAAAACTTGAAAAAGATGGATACCCGTAAAGACAAAATACTTCAGCAATTCCCAGGTCATCAGGAGGATAATACGATTATTCCGGAAAAGGATCTGGAAACCTATGAATTCCTCTATGATGCATTGGAAAAGTCTCCGGATGCAGGATTCTCACTGGGATTTTCTCATCAGGTCATCAGAAAAATTGAAGCTAAACAGCAACGTAAAGTTACTGTAAAGCTCTATTCTTTAGCATCAGTTCTGATTGCGATGACATTAGGTTTCTCCGCTGTTTTTTTCAGTGAAGAACAATGTGCAGTGCTATTTTCTATGATCTTGAAATATAAATTTGCAGTTATATTTTTACTTGCGGCTGTCAGTGTAATCCAGATCAGCACCAGAATATTTTCAACAAGAGAATTGGAGAATTAATCTAATGTTCTTCGCTAACTTCAACCCTCAGATCTGAAATCTACTATCTAATTACCATACACATCCGGATTGACACAATGAGGCATTTGTTCACCTTTTGAAAAAGCAATGATGTTTTCAGCGGCAATTCTAGCCATTCCGTCCCGGGCTTCCATGGTAGCTGAACCTATATGCGGCAATACACATACATTGGAAAGTCCTAAAATAGGATCATCTTTCATCATCGGCTCCGGATTGGTGACATCCAGCCCTGCTCCCCAAATTTCTCTTGCCACTAAAGCGTCATACAGATCGGTCTGCTGATGAAAACCGCCTCTTGCCGTATTGATAAAAATAGAATTAGGTTTCATTTTTTCAAAAACCGAGCGGTTGAAAAGATCTTTACGGTCCGGAGTAAAATTAGCATGAATACTTAAAACATCGGATTGTTCTACAAGCTCATCAAACGAAACATATGTTGCATTAAGCTCATTTTCTGCCTCTTCATTTTGATGCCTGTTATTGTAGATAATATTCATATCAAAAGCTTTCTGAGCTTTTTTGGCCATTTCGAAACCGATTCTGCCCAATCCGAAAATACCCAGCGTTTTCCCGTATAATTCCTGTCCTAAGGCATGCAATGGATCAAAATCGCCCCAGTTTCCTTCTTTAACCTTCTGAAAATTGTAGGAAGCTCTTCTTGCCACCGACTGCATCAGAAGAAAAGCAACATCTGAAGTCGCTTTGCTCAATACATCGGGTGTATTTCCAACCGGCACATTTCCCTGGTTGGCAGCCGCAATATCAACATGGTCAAAACCTACAGAATATAGAGCAATTGCCTTTACATTGGAACATTCTTCAAAAAAATCTTTATCAAAAGTATGATGTCCAACGTTGAGAATTGCATCGGTATCTTTACAGTAGCTCAGCCATTCTTCGTGAGACAGGTTTTCATTTTCAGGAATACTAACGTCGAGTCCTGCTTCTTTCAGCAGGTTGATCCCTATTTCAGGAATTCTTTTATTGATGAATACTTTCATTATTTTTATTTTGTGATGCGTAATGTCAACAAAAAAAGCCTTGCTTCCGCAAAAAAGCAAGGCTGCTGAACTTTACTATTAAATTAAAAATTATTTTTTCTCATCCGAATGTATTGGTTATTTCTAAAGTAAAACAGACTTCTACATTATTTTTTCGTTGTGAATTTTTTTCCAACTATTATTTAAATTGTATTATAATTTAAACAACTGTTCTAATATTTAAAAACAATTTTCATTCCGAAATGTTTCTCAAATCTTGATAAAAATTTTATCGTATGTCATAACAGAGATGTTTTTCGGCTAAAGCCGGATGATTTTCAATCTATTATGAACGGGCTAAAGCCCGTTTCTATTGAATGGAAAAGGTGAGATTTATCTAATTATTGTATAAAATTGCACACACTAAGGTTTACTGTGTTCTGATTTTTTCTCGCTAACAAATGTATAGACGCCAAATTCTTCTTTTTTCGAATCCCGAAAGTGATATTTTTATGACAGTGAATAACCTGATGGCAATGAACCAGCTATTTACTGATTGGTTTTTCCTAACATAGGAACAAATTTATAGGCGCCAAATTCTTCTTTTTCGAATTCTGTAGGAGATATTTTTGTAAATCTGAATAAAACCTGCTCGTCTGTAGGTCCCAACGGAATCACCATTTTACCGCCCACTTTTAACTGTTTTAATAATTCAGTGGGCAATATTGAAGCTCCACAGGTAACAATAATCCGGTCAAAAGGTGCAAAAGTGGGAAGCCCTGCAAAGCCGTCTCCAAAGCTCTGAAACTTAGGATACAGATGAAGTTCCCGGAATTTTTTCTTTGAAAAATCAAAAAGGTCTTTTTGCCTTTCCACCGTATACACTAAAGCTTTCATAGCGAGTAATACGGCAGTCTGATATCCACATCCGGTTCCTATTTCAAGTACTTTATCTCCAGGCATTACTTTGAGAAGCTCCGACTGCTCGGCAACGGTTGAGGGATGCGAAATGGTCTGATGTGCCAGAATCGGGAAAGCCCGGTCTTCATAGGCAAAGTCTTCAAAAATACTTTCGATAAAAAGGTGTCTCGGAACCTCATTCATTGCCGAAAGTACATTTTCATCCGAAATTCCAATTCTCTGCCGAAGGTAGTCGACTAAAATCTTTCTTTTTCCTTTGTGTACAAACGAATCTTGCGTCATTAGATGGTAATTATTAGGTATCAGGGTTTAGTTTCTCACAAAAATAAGGATAAGATTTTAGATTTCAGAATCCGGACGTACATTTTGACGATTAAGTCTAAAGTCTTATATCTGAAATATCGCATCTAATTTATATCTTTACAAAAATTAAAAAAGCTATGTTGAAAGCAGGTTTGGTAGGTGCCGGACATTTGGGGAAAATACATTTAAGACTTCTTAATCAATCTGATAAGTATGAGTTTGTAGGCTTCCATGATAAAGATGTAGAAAACGGGAAAAAAATAGAAGCCGAATTCGGATATAAATATTTTGAAAATTTTGATGATCTTCTGGATCAGATTGAGATGCTGGATATTGTAACTCCTACGCTCTATCATTATGATTATGCCTTAAAAGCGATTGCTAAAGGACTTCATTTCTTCATCGAAAAACCCGTTACCCATACGCTTGAACAGGCAGAAGAAATCCTTTATAAATGCCGTGAGAATGGGATAAAAGCCCAGGTAGGCCATGTTGAAAGATACAACCCTGCTTTTATGGCCACCAAAGAATATATCAAAGATCCGATGTTTATTGAAATCCACAGGCTTGCTGAATTTAATCCGCGTGGAACCGATGTTTCTGTAGTGTTGGATTTAATGATTCATGATCTGGATATTTTATTGAGCATGGTGAAATCTAAAGTTAAAATTATTCATGCAAGCGGTGTTTGTGTGGTAAGCAAAACTCCGGATATTGCCAATGCCAGGATAGAATTTGAAAATGGCTGTGTAGCGAATCTTACGACTTCAAGAATTTCTATGAAAGCGATGAGAAAAAGCCGTTTTTTCCAGAAAGATGCTTACATTTCTGTTGATTTCCTGGAGAAAAAAGCAGAGGTGATCAAGATGCAGGATGCCCCTGAAGTGCCTACTCCATTTGATATGATTATTGAAAATGCCGAAGGAGAAAAGAATCAGATTCTGTTTGAATATCCAAATATTCAGCCTAATAATGCTATTTTGGATGAGCTGAACTCTTTTGCAGATGCCATTACAGAAAATAAAAACGTGGAAGTTTCCCTTGAAGATGGAACGGAAGCGCTAAAAGTAGCACTGGAAATTATGAAACTGATCAGCCGGTAATGAAGAAAGCTGAAACCTATCTCCTGCCTATGATATTTTTATATTTATCGTTGGTTTGCTTATATGTGAGCTACTCGTATATTACTAAAGATTATAATTCGACCAAAAGTATTTATCAGCCGTATAAAACCTTTGTTCAGTTATCATCCTTCCATTACAACAATGTAATCATTACCATTTTAAAAGGCCTTGCCGGAGTTATAGGATTTGGTGTTTTTTCATCCAAGGGTAAAAAAATTAATTATTTTACTTCATTATTTTTATTGATGAATCTATTTGAACTCATCATATTGGCTTCTTTACAGTTTTTAGTTTTTAAAGTTTCTTCAAGCTATATTGACAATACAGGAATTATTGCATCAGCTATTTTATGTGTGATTCTCAGCTTTTTTTACTTTAAAAATGCTGAAATAAAAAAAATAACAGGCCCAATCCTGCTGAGTTTATTTTTAACGGTCATTTCTTATTATTTACATTAATTACAAAGGACTTAATTTTTATCATCCTTGTCAAGGTTTGGAACCTTGACAAGGATTGTAAGCTTTTCTTTTCACGAGCGTAATGAAACTTCAAAATTTTCAGATGCAGATGTTTACATAATTTGATACCATCAATGAAGAATATTTTTCTTGGCATTCACATTCTAAAAATTATAGAAAAGTGAGGATAAATTCTCTTGTTCCTCTTTATCTTCTTAGCTTATTCTTACAAAAAATGGTATTATTAAAGATTTACCAATAGAAAGTCATTTTGAAAACAAAAAAAACAATATATTTGAAAAACAATTCAATATACAATTGGAAAAATTCATTTTGCATACACACTGGGTTCTCACTCAGATTAACAATATCTATGTAGATTCCTACATGGAAAATTGTGTAAGCTGCCATTAATACTAAAAATCTCCTGATATTGTAAAAAATCAAAACTATGAAAAGAACCCTTCTATTATCCGCTTTTTTATTGTCTCAATTTGGGACATCGCAATTGCTCAAAACAGACGGTCAAAAAATCATTAATGATAAAGGTGAAAACATCCAGCTAAAGGGCTTAGGCCTGGGAGGATGGATGCTTCAGGAAGGATATATGCTAAAAACGGCAGATTTTGCTGGTCCACAATACAAAATCAAAGAAAAAATCGCAGAATTGATTGGTGAAGACGGGATGAATGACTTTTATAAAGCTTATTTGAAAAATGGTATCACTAAACAGGATATTGATTTTCTGGCAAAAGCAGGGTTCAATTCTATCCGTTTGCCAATGCATTACAATCTTTATACTTTGCCTATCGAAAAAGAACCTGTAAAAGGCCAGAATACGTGGCTGGAAGAAGGTTTTAAAATGACTGATGATGTATTGAAATGGTGCGCTGCCAATAAAATGTACCTGATTCTCGATTTGCATGCACTTCCCGGAGGACAAGGAAATGATGTAAATATTTCTGATAATGATAAATCCAAACCTTCTCTTTGGCAAAGTGAAGAAAATCAGAAAAAAACCATTGCTTTCTGGAAAAAACTGACAGAACGCTATAAAGATGAACCCTGGATTGGTGGATATGACCTGATCAATGAACCCAATATCAATTTCACCGGTAAAAATCCGAATGGTACGGATGAAATGTCAAATGCTCCGCTTTGGAAATTTCAGAAAGATATTACAGCAGCTATTCGTGAAGTGGATAAAAAACACATCATCATCATCGAAGGAAATGGCTGGGGAAATAATTATAATGGCCTGACTCCTATTTGGGATGATAATATGGTTTTCAGTTTTCATAAATACTGGAACAATAATGATGATGCAACTTTGAAGGGAATACTGGATCTCAGAGAAAAGCATAATATGCCGATCTGGCTTGGAGAAACAGGGGAAAATTCTAATGTCTGGTTTACAGAACTTATCCAATTGCTGAACAAGCACAATATCGGATATGCCTTCTGGCCGATGAAAAAAATTGATAACAGAGCCGGAATTGCTAATGTGAAAATCACTCCTGAATATCAAAAATTATTGGATTACTGGAAAAATGGCGGTGAAAAACCTTCAAAAGAATTTGCGACCCAAGCACTCATGAAAATTGCTGACAATTACAAATTCAATAATACTGAAATACAGTATGATGTGATCGATGCGATGTTCAGACAGGTAACAGACGGTTCTACAAAACCATTCAAAGACCATCAGGCTCCTGGAAGAATCTTTGCTTCAGATTATGATCTCGGAAGAATGGGAGCTGCTTATCTGGATAAAGATTATATCAATCTTTGGGTAAGCGATCCCAATAAAAGATCGGAATGGAATGCCGGCCATCAAATGAGAAATGATGCAGTAGATATTTATCCATGCAAGGATGCTGTTACCAATCAATATTATGTAGGCAAAACCGAATCCGGCGAATGGATCCAATATACCATTAGCAGCAAAACGGATAAGGCTTATACTTTTGATATAAGATATGCCAGTAATCATGATGCAACAATCAGAATAGAAAGCGGTTCAGTGAAAGATATAAAAACCGTTTCCCTCCCTTTTACCGGAGGAAATGAAAAATGGCAGACCATTTCCATTAAAGGCATTATCTTTAAAAAAGGAGAAAATAAAATCAGAATCTACTTTGAAAATGATGGGGTAAACCTCAATTATTTTGAAATAAAATAAGGAGGAATCTCTTTAATAGACTAGATTCTTCATTTCACTTCGTTACATTCTGAATGACAGCAGAAATAGCAGATCACACAGTCTGTTGTACCATTGTATTCTTACCTAAAATAATAATTTCCTTAAAATACAAATCCCTTTTAGATGTAAAAGGGATTTTTTTTATCTTTGAAACTATGAAAAAAATAGGGTTTCTTTTATTGTTGGTTTCAGGTGTTGTCTTTTCGCAGACTTCACAGCTGGAACAAAAAATCAGTTCTTTCACTAAAGATAAGAAGGCTACAGTAGGTGTTTCTGTCTTAGGCTTTGAGAATGGGTTTAAATACAATAAAAACGGTGACCGTAAGCTTCCGATGCAAAGCGTTTTCAAATTTCACATCGCCAGTGCTGTCCTCGACTTGGTAGATCATGGAAAACTGAAATTAGATCAAAAAATATTCATTAAAAAATCTGATTTATTAGAAAACACCTGGTCTCCGCTCCGAGATAAATATCCTGCAGGCAATGTTGAAGTTCCTTTAAGTGAAATTATTGATAATACAGTTGCCTTAAGTGATAATAACGGCTGTGACATTCTTCTACAGTTAATTGGCGGCACACAGACTGTCCAAAAATTCATGGATTCTAAAGAAGTAAAGGGCTTCCAGATAAAATATAATGAAGCTGAAATGCATCAGGACTGGAATGCACAATATGAAAATTACAGCACAACAAATTCAGCTGTTCAGGTTTTGAAAAAGCTATACGACGGTAAGCTGCTGTCTAAACAATCTACCGAATTTTTAATGAACATCATTTTGGGCACCAAAACAGGGGTAAATAAAATGATCGAACAGCTTCCTAAAAATACACCGGTTGCCCGCAAAACGGGATCTTCAGGAAAAAACGATCAGGGCCTTACCGGTGCTGAAAATGAAATTGGGATCATCACTTTACCCAATGGAAAACACTATGCATTAGCTGTATTTGTAAGCAACTCCACCGAATCCAATGAGGCAAATTGTAAAATGATATCAGACATTTCAAAAGCGGTCTGGGATTATTTTAACAAGTAATTTTTAAAGCTTACTTTTAGAGTCCGGGAAATACACTTTGTGCTTATACAAAATAGGGTTCTTTGCAGAATGTATTCATCATTAAAAAAAACAATATAAATATGAAAAAAATAGCATTATTATTCAGTCTGTTGTGTTGTACTTTCTTTTTTGCACAAAAGAGTCAAAACTATGTACAGGTAAGCTATGGCAGCATCTGCTGCGGTACTCCTTCACCGGATCCCGTCATCAGTTATCTGGAAAAGTTTGCGAAAAAAAATAAGAAAAAAAGTTTCGAAGTTTACAGCCAAAGCGGCTTGGGAAGAGAGGGTGAGTTTAAACTTTATATCGGAATCGACAGTCTTTCAAAAAGAGAACGAATCACCTTTATCAAAGGACTGGAAACGGTAGTCGAGACCCAAAACAACCAACGCAATAAGAGCCGTGACGGACGTGTCAGTTTTGATGATCAGAAAGTGATTACAAAGGCTGATCTGGCGAATTCAAGAAATTTAACTATCTATAAAAAATAAAAGAAAAATGATCAAAAACATTGTAGTTATTGGAGCAGGAACCATGGGAAATGGTATTGCACATACTTTTGCACAAAGCGGTTTTAACGTAAACCTGGTAGATGTATCTCAAGATGCTTTGGACAAAGGATTAAAAACCATTACTACCAACCTTGACAGAATAATTGCAAAGGGAAACCTTACGGAAGAACAAAAAGCAGAAACATTAGGAAATATCACGACTTTCACAGCTCTTCAGGATGCTGTAGGAAATGCAGATCTTATCGTAGAAGCAGCCACTGAAAATCAGGATTTAAAACTGAAAATTTTCGGACAGATGGACGAATTTGCACCGGAAAACTGTATCCTGGCTACGAATACATCTTCTATTTCTATCACTAAAATTGCTGCAGCTACCAAAAGACCGGACAAAGTAATCGGTATGCACTTTATGAACCCCGTTCCTATTATGAAACTGGTAGAGATCATCAAGGGCTACTCTACTTCGAAAGAAACTTTTGATGTGATCTATGAAATGAGCAAAGCATTAGGAAAAGTGCCTGTAGAAGTTAATGATTACCCAGGTTTTGTAGCGAACAGAATTCTGATGCCGATGATTAATGAATCCATTGAAACGCTTTACAACGGTGTGGCTGGTGTAGAAGAGATCGACACGGTAATGAAATTGGGAATGGCTCATCCTATGGGACCTTTGCAGCTGGCAGATTTCATCGGTCTTGATGTATGTCTTGCGATATTAAATGTAATGTATGACGGCTTTAAAAATCCTAAATATGCTCCTAATCCATTGCTTGTAAACATGGTAATGGCTGGGAAATTGGGCGTAAAATCCGGAGAAGGCTTCTATGATTATTCTGAAAGCAAAAAGGCTGAGAAAGTCGCTAAAATGTTTTCTAAATAATCAGATTTTTGATGAATAAATTGTCTATAGCCAATTTTTACTTCGAATTGATTGATCAATAATAATCGTTGAGCATCACTTCTGAGAATACGAGCTGATAAGACAAAATTCAATTTCTTCCATGAAAATAAAAGAAAAAAATATTCAAATAACAATGGTCATCATTACTTTAGTGATGACCATTTTACGTTTTTTATTCAATGAGAAAGGGCGCGTAAATCCTGATTCCATAAGGTATATGAGATTTGCTCATGTCTTTCCCACTATTGATAACACCACAACTCCATTAGGTTATCCTTTAAGCATTAAATTTTTTACTTTATTTGGTCTGGATGAATTCTGGGGCAGCAAAGCAGTAGGAATTGCTGCATTTTTATTCATCATCTGTTTTTGCTGGAAAAAGAAATTTTATCAGAGAGAATCCATTGTTATAAGTGCATTATTTAGTTTTGTTTCTACGTATGCCTATACCATGAGTGAGGCGCTGATCCTTCCTTTTGTATTCCTATTTTTATACACCGCACATCTTGTGATTACGGGCAAACTGGAAAAAGGGAAAGCTATTTTCTATCTTTCCTTATCTCTGATCGCTCTTTATAATATCCGGTACAGTGCTTTATTTATCATAGGAGCTACAGGGCTTTTCGGACTGATTTTCTGGAAGCGAAAGTATTCACGAACTTTTATTATTTCTGGCGCCATAGGACTTGTTTTCATCGTCCTGTACAAGTTTTTGTTTATCGATTACTTTAACGAAAATTATGTCAAGCAATTTCTGGAAATGGGACTGCATCCGACTTCACAGTTGTTGGTTGAACTTTTCCAGGGACTTGCCACTTCTTTCAATCCGTTTGTGCATATTGCCAATCCGGGTGGAGGATTAATAAATTATGCTATTTATGGAATCGGAGTGCTGAATATTGCACTCATGATCTACCTGTTCACCAGAAAAAAACTTACGGAAACAGAATCTTTTTTTATACTGATTGGAATTACCGGTATTATCTGTTCCTATTTTATCCAATATTTTTATTCCGTAATTCCAATAGATTATAGAATTCTGGCTCCTTTTATTCTGCCGCTGTGGCTTTTATATTTCAACAGACTCTTTGAACTTTTCAATACCAAAGTGTATGCGATCGGTGCATTAAGCTTATTATCAGGAATGGCTTTTACCTGGCTCTCCAAAGGAAATTACCTGGAAAACAGAAAAGCAATATCCACTTATTTAAAAAGTGAAAACCTGGATCAGATACCTATACAATTTTTTGTACTGAAGGACGATAATCTGGAAGAAATACGTGTTGCAGAACTTATCAGCACTGTAAATCCCCGTATTACGCTTACTTTCAAACCTAAAGATAGCTTGCAGAGAACGACTTTAACCCGGTATAAAGTTTTTCAAAAAATTAAAATCGACAAGAACAAATACCAATAATTTTATTATCTTTGGTCAAAGTTAAAACATTAAAAAAATGAAATTACCTAAGTTTTTATTAGCAGATAATTCAGAATTTCCAGAAGATTTATTCGTAGTACACACAGAATATCCAAGATTTATTTTAAACGTTGAGGAAGAAGAAGTTGAGTGGCTGGATGATTTAGAAGGTGATGATGAAGAGACCATGGCAGATGAGGCTACCAAAGTAGTAGAAGCTGCTTTCAAATGGTGTGACGAAGAGTTGGCTAAGTACGACGAGGAAGAGGAAGATTAATACATAATTCTCTAAACATAAAAAAGGAACTCAATTGAGTTCCTTTTGTTTTATTCAGCTTTATTGAATTTCAATAATAAAAGATTGTCTTTGTATAGTTCTAAGGTATTGCCGGAAACTACATATTTATTAGCTTTTCCGATCATATCCATGAAGTTTTGTTCTACGGTCATATTATCACACATCATTCTTGTAGAACCCATTTGCCCTGCAGTGAAGTTTCCTGTAGCAGCATCCAGTTTTATCGTTCCAAAATAATTATTACATCCTGCGTTTCCGTTAATTTTTTCCCCTTCAATACTTAAAGTCGGAATTTTACCTTTTACATTATCTGCCAACGTCCATTTTGTATTGGTTAATGAAGGTTGGGCCTTTCCTACTTTCGAAGCAGACGGGCTCGACATGGTACCACACGATGCCAACATTGCAGCTGCACATATACTTAAAAAAAGATTTTTCATTTTTTTCTTTTTTGATTTACTCAAATTTACGGAAATTATATTATCTAAACGGCTTTCAAAAGATTTTATTATGTTTAGTAATCTATCTTTCGGTAATCTATTTCGTGTACAGAACAACAAAATCACCTCTCAAAATATTTGGATTTTCTTTACGATAAGAAACAATAGTCTGCTCAATCCGTTTACTGCATAAAATAAAAAAAACGGGCTTTAGCCCGTTTCTATTGATCTGTTTTAATTCTTTTTAAGACCGCAATTCTGCATTAAACTCTTTTTGGAAAGATTTGATCAGAGAGTCCATTACTTCTGAAATCTCTTTTTCTTCCAACGTTTTTTCTTCATTTAAAAGCTCAAAACTCATCGCGTAAGACTTCTTGCCTTCCGGTAAGTTTTTACCCTCATAAACATCAAATAAGTTAATGCTCTTAATGAATGGCGATTTATTCTTTTTAGCAGTCTGATACAGCTCCTGATAATTAATATTCTTATCAATAAGCAATGCCAAATCTCTTCTTATTTTGTTGAATTTAGGAATATCTCTGAACTTCAGTTCATTTCCTAAGCGTAATTCCTGAGCAAATTCCAGTTCGATTTCTGCGTAGAAACAATCCTGGTCGATATCGAAATCTTTCAACATTACAGGAGATACTTTTCCTATTCTCACCAATACTTTTCCATCTGCTTCATAAGCTACTGCATCAGAGAATCTTTCATCTGTTAAAGCTGTTTCTCTATAATCAATGGAAAGTCTTTCCAATAAAACCTTTACATAGGCTTTCAATCGATAGAAATCTGTAGCTGATTTTGGCTGCTGCCAGTTTTCTGCCGCTTCTCTTCCTGAAACTAATATGGCCAGTTGTTTTCTTTCTTCGTATCGTTCTCTTTTATGATAAATTTTCCCGAATTCGAAGAATTTAATATCCTGATTCTTTCTGTTGATATTGTAGATTGCATTCTGAAGAAGACCTTCCAATAAAGATTTTCTCATGAAAGCAAGATCACCGCTTAAAGGATTCAGCAGTTTTACAGCATCTTTTTCATCTTTTACAGAAGTCAGTGAGTTGTTCATCACTTCATTGAAACCAAGGCTCTGTAAGGTTCTTGCCCAGTTGCTTTCCAGCTCATCCTGATCGTTGGCATTCTGTTTAACAGGGGTAAACGAAATTTTTTGAGGAGCTTCAATCTTATTGTAACCATAAATTCTCAGAATCTCTTCAATAACGTCGATTTCTCTGGTTACATCTGCTCTGTATGCAGGAACAGAAATTTCAAGTCCATTCTGAATTTCATTTAACACCTGAATTTCAAGGGCTTTTAAAATTTCTTTTACTTTTTCTCTATGGATTTTTGTTCCTAAAATCTGTTCGATTTTAGAGAATCTGATGATCACATAATGATCTTCTATTTTCTTTGGATATTCTTCCAGCAGCTCTCCTACCAGTTTTCCACCGGCAAGTTCCTGAATCATTTTTACAGCATGCGTAATGGCTGTTCTTGTGATATTAGGATCAACCCCTCTTTCAAATCTGAAAGAAGCATCTGTATTCAATCCGTGGGATTTGGCAGCTTTTCTTACAGCTACCGCATTGAAATAAGCACTTTCAAGGAAAATAGTTTTGGTTTCCGCAGAAACTCCGGAATGGGCACCACCAAAAACTCCTGCAATACACATCGGAGTATCTTTTCCGTCCTTGATGATGATTTCAGAACCGTTTAACGTTCTTTCAACTCCATCTAAAGTTGTGAATTTAGTTCCTTCTTTTACCGTTCCTACTTTAACTTTTTTATCAGCAATTTTATCTGCGTCAAAGGCGTGAAGCGGCTGTCCCAATCCATGAAGAACATAGTTGGTAATATCTACAATATTGTTAATCGGGTTTAATCCAATCGCTTTGATTCTGTTTTTTAACCAAGCTGGTGATTCCGCTACTTGTACATCTTCAATCACAGCACCGATATATCTTGGAGTCAATTCTTTATCTTCAACTTCCAGGGTAAAGCTGTGGGAACCTTCGTTATTTAATACTTCAGAAGAAATTTTCTCAAATTCTGATTTCTGCTTATTGGTTGAAAGGTAAGCAAACAGATCTCTTGCCACCCCATAATGAGACATCGCATCCGTTCTGTTTGGTGTTAAACCGATCTCAAAAACATCGTCATTTGTCAATTCAAAATAGTCTGCAAAATTCTTTCCGACTTCATACTGAGTTTCATCCAGTACCATAATTCCACCGTGATCTTCACTAAGACCTAATTCGTCTTCAGCACAGATCATCCCCTGTGAAACTTCCCCTCTGATTTTCGCTTCTTTAATCTCAAAAAAACTTCCGGTTTTGTCATAGATTTTTGTTCCAACAACTGCTACAGGAACCGTCTGCCCTGCCTCCACATTGGGAGCACCGCAAACGATGTTCAGTACTTTCCCGTTACCTACCTCAACTGTTGTTTTCTTTAGCTTATCTGCATTCGGATGTTTTTCGCAGGTTAATACTTTCCCTACGACAATACCTTCCAAACTTCCTTTTATGCTTTCAAATTTATCTATTCCTTCAACCTCAAGACCAATATCAGTAAGGAATTCACCGATTCTTTCAGGTTTCAATTCCGTTTTTATGTAATCTTTCAGCCAGTTATTTGATATCTTCATCCGTTTATTTTGAAAATTTTATTTGAATTTTTGTCCCTACAAATGTCGTGTTTTTTTGAGAAATAGAGAAATTTAGAAGGAACTTTAAAATAATACTTTTATCAGCTCATCATTTTTATTTCTCCTGTTGTTTTTTACATAATCACACGTGTTTAAAGATCAGGCATACATTAACTTTCTCCATCACTCCTCACACAATATTACGAAATAGTACCTATTTTATTTTAGTCCCGCTTATACCTGTTGCACAACCAAAAAAGTATCTGTCATAAGTAACTTCTAATCCATTCTGTTCAAAAATTGCCTGTAATAAACTGCTGTTTCCGAACTTTTCCGTGTAGATCCACAACATTTTATAATCACTTGGATCACCTAAGAATATTTTGCCCAGTAAAGGAACTATTCTGCCCAGATAGAGTTTATAAAAGAAAAATAAAATAGCATTTTCAGGTTTTGATACTTCTACAAAGCTAAATCTACCTCCAGGTTTAAGAATTCTGCTGACCTGTTTTGCTAATATTTCAATTTGTTCTGTATTGAATGTTTTCAATCCATAAGCACAAGATATAATATCATAATGATCGGAAGGTAAGGTGTTTTGTAAAATATCTTCACACATCAGATTCAGTTTTCCTTTAAAAAGATGTGCAGATTTTTTTTTAGAATTTTCAATCATCTGTTCTGAAAAATCCAACGCAGAAAAACTCGCATTGGGAAAATGATTTTGTAAAAAACTCCAATTCTCACCAAGCCCAGAAAGAAGATCAATGACATGAAGCTTATCTTGGGATCTTCCTAATTTAGCAAGGAACTGACGTCTCCAGCGGATAGAAAAGCCAAATGAAGTGATATAGTTCATCCTTTCATAAGAAGCTGACATATGGTTAAAAAGTTTCTTAACATAGCCAGGATCGTAAATATTTTTCATCAAATATAAAATTATTAAATAAAAAAGAGATCTTGAAAATCAAAATCTCTTTTTTTTATTACTTATTCCTTAATGATTACAATCCTATTACAGGCATTGATAACATCAGGATATTTTCGTTGTCTTCAAGACCATCTAAAGGCTCGATGATTCCCGGTCTGTTCGGTTGAGACATTTTCATAGTGATATCATCAGAACTCAAAATAGTCAGCATTTCTGTTAAGAATTTAGAGCTGAATCCGATATTGATATCTTCTCCGTTATAGTCGCAAGGAATCTGCATATCTGCTTTGTTTGCATATTCAGTGTCTTCAGCATGAAGGTGAAGAATATTGGCAGACAATTTAAATCTCACCTGGTTGGTAGATTTATTAGACATGATAGAAGCTCTTTTAATTGCTCCTAATAAAAGATTTCTGTTGATAGTCAGTACATTCGGGTTTTCTTTTGGAATTACCGCAGTATAGTTAGGATATTTCCCATCAATCAATCGGCAGATCCAGATGTGTTTCCCAAAAGTAAATTTAGCCATATTCTCGTTGAAGTCGATTTTCACGTCTTCATTGGAGCTTGCTAAAATATTTTTAAAAATGTTTAACGGTTTTTTAGGCATGATGAATTCCATGGGTTCGGCATTCATCAGGTCCATTCTTTTGTATACTACCAATCTGTGTGAGTCTGTAGAAACAAAATTCGTTTCATTCTCACCAAATTGGAAAAGAACACCTGTCATTACTGGACGAAGAGAGTCGTTACTCGTAGCGAAAAGGGTGTTTGTAAGGGCTTCAGACAAAACTCCGGCCGTCATGGTCACACTTTGTGAAGCATCAAATTCCGGCAATTCCGGGTAATCATCAGCATTATCCAATGCCACCGCGAAATTATCTTTCTCATCTAATATCTCAAGCTGACTTCCCGTTCCTTCTGCATTATCCTTTACAGCTAATGTCAGAGGCTGTTCGCCGTACGTCTTGATAAAATCCTGAAAAATTTTAGCAGGAACAGCAAATTTCCCAGCATCATCGGATTTAACATCTAATGAAGTTACAAGGGTTGTTTCGCCATCAGATGCTGTAATGGTAACTTGAGTTTCGTTTAACTCAAAAAGATAGTTTTCTAAAATCGGTCTCGATTGAGAGCTTGATATTACGCCACTTACAGTTTGCAAAGCCTTCTGCAGTTCACCACTTGAAATAATAAATTTCATAGATTTATAAAATAAGTTTGTACAAATATAACAAATAGATGTAAGAATGAAAAAAATAATGTATAGTAGTTTTTAACAAACATCATTAATTTGTTTTCAGGCCTGATATTACATTCAAATTTTTGCCATTATTCGTTTTAGAATTAAAAATATTCACTTTACAATAGCCGGTGGCTATTTTTTTATTTACGAAAACCAATCCTTTTTGAACAGGTATGGATATCATTTATCCTTTTAAACTTATGTAAAAGCTTTATGCTACGCATCAATACTTCTTTCTTATGTTGATCTCAATGGCAATCAAAATACATATCTTATATTTGCTAAAAAGAATTCATGCGAAAGCCGCCTATTCATAGAAGTTTTATCAATGCTTTACGAGGTGTTTTTTATATGCTGCAATCGGAAAGGAATTTCCAGATTGAATTTCTGGCCCTTTTGATCAATCTTTTTTTAATTTTCTACTTACCGCTTTCGGGGCTCGACACGATTCTCATTCTTGTGGTTTCTTTCGGAGTTTTAAGCGCTGAAATATTCAATACCGCGATAGAAAAGATCTGTGACATCATTCAGCCTGATTTTGATAAAAGGATCGGCTTTATTAAAGATATTTCGGCAGGAGCTGTTATTTTGATGGCAATAGTATCCATTATAGTAGGAATTATCGTGTACTGGAAGTATATTGTAGATGTATTGAGTTAATTCTTTATTATATTAAAAATATCCCCTTCATTATTGTAAAACTACTTTCCTACATATATAAATCCCTTATTCCCGGATTTAAAAGTAATTTCGATTCTTTGGTAATCGTCTACTTCGTATGCATCCGCCTGCAGAATTTCTTTTTCTGTAACTTCCAAAAGAACACCTTCCACTTCATCTTCCTGATTTCCGGAAAACTCCAGCATCGGATGGTATTTCTCCCCGCTCTTCCGTAAGACTTCGGGATCGGTAATTTCAAGCATTCTGATCCTGTAGTCTGATAAAAAATCCTTTTTTCCTTTAAGAATTCTTCCAAATGTTTCAAGCTGTACCTGCTCTTTCTGCAGGGTTCCGTATGAAAATAAATTGGGCATTATAAATATTTTTCTATGATTGGAATCGCTATTTCAGCCATCATTCCGTATCCTTTTTCGTTGGGATGTACACCGTCCTCAAAAAGGAGAATCTCTCTGTCTTCAAGAAACGCAGTATAAAAATCAATATAGATCAGGCCGTTTTCAATTGCGATATGCTGCAGAATCTGGTTGTATCTTATCACATCTTCGTTTATCCTTAGTTTTCCTGAAGCGGCCACTATTCCATCTACCTTTTGGGAAAAAGGTAAAATACTTACCAGATAGATATCATTGGAAAACTGTTGTGCATATTCTACAGCTGTTTGTATGTTGTTTCTGAACTGTTCCGGATCTACGATCTGTTTTCCGTCTTTTACTGCCAGATCATTAGCTCCATAT
This sequence comes from Chryseobacterium soli, assembly GCF_000737705.1. Classification (GTDB taxonomy): domain Bacteria; phylum Bacteroidota; class Bacteroidia; order Flavobacteriales; family Weeksellaceae; genus Chryseobacterium; species Chryseobacterium soli. The sequence goes on from NZ_JPRH01000004.1 coordinate 586,400, forward strand.
CCTATAAAAACAATATTTCCGTCTGCAGCATTCCGGGCGTTCAATTCATGGGGCATTCTTTTGAGAAGACCTTCCGTTGATTCTCCACCAATTCCTAAATTAAAAAGAATCAATTCATCACTTCCTTCGTGGAATTTTTGCAGTGCGTATCTTTTCAGAATATCTACCCAGCCACCAAAAACACCGTCATATTCACCGTATGTAATACTGTCTCCGAAAAACAAACCGTATCTTATTTTTTTCATTTGTGTTATGTATTTTTATGTTTGTAATGAAAATATATTACTCTAAGATAAGGGTAATATTTTTATGTGATTCGATAATTTCGATCAGAATATCAAATAAAGTTTGCCCGTTTCCGGCCATCAATTCATCCAGTTTTTGTTGAATTAATTCTGTATTGAAAGGTTTTCCCTGGTTGATTTTGTGTTGATAAAAATCACGGGTTGATTCAAAACCTAATTCGTTTTTTGATTTCTCAGCGTCTTTCCAGATCAATTCCACTTCGTCTTTATTTTCAAAGACTCCGAATCCTCCGTATAGAATATCATCGAAACCGTCCAGAGTTCCGACTTTCCAATCTGTATCTTTCATCAGGACACTGGATACTTCGTCGTAGAATCCTGACAGGGTAGAAAAAAGGCCGCCATTAATGACGGCCATTTTTTTATGATGTTTATTTGAAATATTCGACACCGTTTTTAAAGATGTTATGGTAATTGGCAGTAGGAATATTTTTCATCAACCCTTCTGCAAACCGTTCAGGGTGTCCCATTCTTCCATAAATTTTCCCACACTCACTGGTAACTCCTTCTATTCCGAACAATGAATTGTTTGGATTAAACGGCATTCCGTGAGCAATATTTCCATCGAAATCGATGTATTGTGTGGCAATCTGTCCGTTTTTATACAATCGTTCAAGTTCTTCCTGTGAAGCCATGAAACGTCCTTCTCCATGAGAAATCGGAATAGTGAATACCTGATCTTTCATTCCTTTTAACCAAGGGCTGTCATCATTGATTACTTTTACATTCACCATCTGAGAGATATGTCTTCTGATGGCATTGTGTGCAAGGGTTGGAGAATTTTCATCCAGATCTCTGATCTGTCCGTAAGGCAACAATCCTGATTTAACCAAAGCCTGGAACCCGTTACAGATTCCAATGATCATTCCGTCTCTTTCCAATAATTCGTGAACGGCATTTTTCATCTTTTCGTTTTTCAGAACATTGACGATGAATTTTGCAGAACCATCTGGCTCGTCTCCCGCAGAGAATCCTCCAGAGAATGCCAGAATCTGAGACTGTCCGATTTCTTTCACCCATGCATCGATGCTTTCATCAAGCAATTGATGATTGATATTTTTAAGCGGAAGACTGCTGACTAAAGCTCCTTCTTTCTGGAATGCATTCAGTGTTTCATATTCACAGTTGGTACCCGGGAAAACCGGAGCGAAAACTCTTGGCTGGGCAATACCGTGTTTCTTAATAATGATATTTCTTGGGTTAACTGAATTTAGTTTTTCATCCAGTTCAACCGTTAATTTTTCTTTTTCAACCGTTGGGAAAAGGGTTTCAAATGTTTTTGTATTTGCTTCAAGTAATTTTCCAATACTAAACTCAAAAGTGTTGATTTTCAAAACACTAGAATCCTGAACTTCACCAATCAATTGAAGATTATTAATATTCAATTCTTCTGTAGATTCTATGAGTAAGCTTCCTATATTTTTTGCTAATATAATGGTCTCATCAGCAAGGGTTACTGTTGCTCCCAATCTGTTTCCGAAACTCATTTTTGCTAAAGCAACTGCTACTCCGCCTTCTTTCACGGTCTTCACAGAAACCACTTTTCCAGCTTTAATATTTTCAAAAACACTATCGAAAATTGCTTTTAAAGCTTCGTAGTTTGGAAGTCCGTTTTCCTGTGGAATGTGGTTGAAGAAATACAATTTATTACCGGCCTTCTTAAATTCCGGAGAGATAATATTTTTCTTTTGTCCGTCTGCACACGCAAATGAAATCAAGGTTGGAGGAACATTAAGATCCTGGTATGTTCCACTCATGGAATCTTTACCTCCAATTGCAGCCAGTCCAAGATTGATTTGAGCATCATATGCTCCCAACAATGACGCCAATGGTTTACCCCATTTTTCAGGATTCTGACCTAGTTTCTCAAAATACTCCTGGAAACTTAAGCGTATGTTTTTGTAATCGCCACCCATTGCAGCGATTTTAGCCACACTTTCCACTACTGCATAAGACGCTCCCAATAATGAGTTTTGCTTCGAAATACCGGCATCAAATCCCCAACTTGCCAGGGAAACGGTTTCTATATCTTTAGCTCCCAATATCGGCAGGGTCTGCACACTCCCTTCCATCAGGGTCTGCTGATACTTACCTCCTAAAGGCATCGCAACGGTAGTCCCACCAACTGAACCATCGAACATCTCCAACAGTCCTTTTTGGGAAGCTACGTTTTTATCGCCTAGAATCTTTAAGAATTCTTCTTCTGAGAATGCAGTTTTTTCTGATTTCAGTTCTTCAAGATGGGTAATTTTCACCTCCTGATTTTTAGAACATCCATTGGTCTCTAAAAATGCTCTTGAAAGATCAACAATCTTATTTCCCTTCCAGAACATCTGCATTCTTCCTGAATCGGTCACTTTTGCTACTTCTACGGCAACAATGTTTTCGTCTTCACAGAATTTGATGAACTGTTCTTTATCTTTAGGTTCCACGACAACCGCCATTCTTTCCTGAGATTCAGAAATAGCAAGCTCGGTTCCGTTCAAACCTTCATATTTTAATGGTAATACATCGAGATTAACGTCTAATGAATCGGCAATTTCACCGATTGCCACAGAAACACCTCCTGCTCCAAAATCATTGGATTTTTTGATCAGTCTCGTTACTTCCGGATTTCTGAATAATCTCTGGATTTTACGTTCTTCAACGGCATTTCCTTTCTGAACTTCCGTAGACATGGTATGGATACTGTTTTCGTCCTGTACTTTAGAACTTCCGCTTGCTCCCCCAACACCGTCTCTTCCTGTTGCACCTCCTAAAATAATTACAGAGTCGCCATTTTCAGGTTTTTCACGTCTTACCCAGTCGATAGGAACTGCTCCGGCAACGAACCCAACTTCCATTCTTTTGGCTTTGTAGCCTTCGTCATAGATCTCGGAAACCATTGTAGTGGCCAGACCGATCTGATTACCATACGAAGAGTAACCGTTGGCAGCCTGTTTGGTAATTGTTTTCTGCGGTAATTTTCCCGGTAAGGTCTGATCAACAGCCTCCAATACATCGGCAGCACCTGTTAACCTCATTGCCTGGAATACAAATGATCTCCCGGACAATGGGTCTCTGATCGCGCCTCCTAAACATGTGGAAGCTCCTCCGAAAGGTTCAATTTCCGTAGGGTGATTGTGGGTTTCGTTTTTGAATAACAGATACCATGGCTCTTTTTTTCCATCGTATTCTGCTTCAATCTGGATGGTACATGCATTGATCTCGTCAGAAACAACAAGATTCTCAAGGTTTCCTGTTTTATGGAAATATCTTGCACATACTGTTGCCAGATCCATTAAGGAAATAGGCTTCAATTCACGGCCCAGGAATTTTCTTTTTTCAATATAGTCGTTGAAAATAGTATCTAATGTATGCTTAAATTGTCCTTCAAACTGAATATTGGATAGTTCAGTTTCAAATGTGGTGTGACGACAGTGGTCGCTCCAATAAGTATCTAAAACTTTTAATTCTGTTTCTGTAGGGTTTCTATTTTCAGTTTTAAAATATTCCTGAATGAATTTTAAATCGTCTAATTCTAATGCAAAACCGTGACTGTTATAGAAATCTTCCAATTCGGCATCATTGAACGTAATGAAATTTTCATGAATCAAAACCTCTGATGGAATTTCATCTGCAGGAATATTCAATACGGAAAGATCTTTTTCCTGAGATTCTACTTTATTGATCAGCAGTTCTTTAATTTTGGCAAGGTCAGCTTCTGACGCTCCTTCCAACTGGATCAGTCTTCCGCTTCTTACTTTGGATTTTTCATTCCCCGTAAGCAACGCTATACACTGCTGCGCAGAATCGGCACGCTGATCATACTGGCCCGGCAAAAACTCCATCGCAAAATGGATCGATTGTGCAGGATTTTCTGTATGCAAAATATCAGTAACAGGGTCTACGAATGTGCTGTTGACCACTTTCCCGAATTCACCTTCCTGTAATCCGAAAATGTCATACACATTGTATACTTTTATATTTTTGACTGATGGAGCTACTGCTTTTACCTCATCAAAAATTTTTGGACTTTCTACATCGAAAACTCCCCTTTTTTCTACGAAAATTCTTTTGTTATTAGACATTAGATGCCAGATATTAAATATTATTAGACTTTATTTTTTTAACTTGTTCGGATGATCCGGATGCTCTTTTTGAAATTTTTCAGCTTCTTTCATTTCTTTCTTAAGCCATTTTTCAAAAGGTAGCTTTTCAACTTCATAGTCCTGAGCGTAAAAATCTTTCCCGTCTTCGGAAACTAAGAAATTAAAACGTGATGATCCTGAATTTATTTTTCCTGTATCATAGGTATTCACCTGAAAATAGGGAAAGTTTTCTTTTGGTCTTTCAACGATTTCAAAGAAAAGCTTCTTTTCATTTTCAGCTAATTTGTTATAATGGTTCACATAATAGATACCGGAAAGCTGTTTATTTTGTTTTTCAAAAAACTGAAGAATCTTCTTCTCTTTTTCACTGTATTGGAATGGATATGGATATAATTCTCCGTTCAGCTCCACATCTTTTTCAGATTGTTTTGCTGCAGGCTGCACCGTTTCTCCTCTGTTATTCATAACGCCCCAGGTTCCTCCTACAATTGCTTTATGCTCATCGTTTGTTTTTTCCCAGTCGCATCCGTCACAGAAGGATGCATATCCAAAATTGAATGGCGATACGAAATCATGGATGGGTTCGATAACCGTTTTTCCATTTCTGTCTGCAAATCCTACTTTTCCGTTTTTAACGAATCTTCTTACGCCTTCTTCGAAATAATCGGCTCCGTTATCATATAAAAAAGGTCTGTACAGGAAATTACCTTTTCGGTCATACACATATCCCCATGCATTTTTTTCTTTATCTTCATCTTTTTTAAATCCGTCAAAGTAAATAGTTTCTTCTTTGACCAGATCTCCATTTTCAATGATTGAAAAAATTTTAAACTGTGCAGGAACAATAATCTTCCCCTTTTCATTTTTTACGCCCACCAAGGAATCTTTCGAAATAAAATACTGTAAAACCTCCTTCTTTTGCGAAAAGGAAATCATTGGTATTAGTGCAACCAGTACAAGTATTTTTCTCATGGTTGGGTTAAAATAAAATATGCAGCCGAAAAGACTGCATATGGTTTTATACTTTAAGATCAGCCTCCAATCCTATCAGGTCTTTGTTCTGGTCCAGAATCGGCTGAACTTCATTCTTGATGAATTCTTCCGTCTGAATCGGAGCAAAACCGATAAAGTTTTTAGGGTCTAATACTTCTTTTAGTTTTGATTTATCTAATTTTAAAGATTCGTCATTTAAGATTCTCTCAATCAGATCATTTTCTTTTCCTTCTTCTTTCACCTTTTTAGATGCTTCCATAGAGTGAACTCTGATCACTTCGTGGATCTCCTGTCGGTCTCCTCCTGCTTTCACTTCTTCCATGATGATATATTCTGTCGCCATGAAAGGAAGTTCTTCTTCGATGTGCTTGTTGATTCTGTTTGGATATACCACAATTCCATTCATGATATTGTTCCAGATCAATAAGATGGCATCAACTGCTAAAAACGCCTGAGGAATCGTTAATCTTTTGTTGGCTGAATCATCCAGCGTTCTTTCAAACCACTGTGTAGACGCTACCATCGCAGAACTTGTCGTTAATGACATTACATATTTTGCCAAAGCACCGATTCTTTCGCTTCTCATTGGATTACGTTTGTAAGCCATTGCTGAGGAACCGATCTGGTTTTTCTCAAATGGCTCTTCTACTTCTTTAAGGTTTTGAAGAAGACGTAAGTCATTAGAGAATTTATGAGCAGACTGAGCAATATTTGATAATAATGCTACTACTTTAGCATCAATCTTTCTGTCGTAAGTCTGTCCTGAAACTCCAAATACTCTGTCGAAACCGAATCTTTTTGAAAGTTCCTTATCTAAGTGTTTTACTTTAGAATAATCTCCGTTGAAAAGTTCCAAGAAACTTGCTGCTGTTCCTGTGGTTCCTTTTACTCCTCTGAAACGCAGTGTTTCAAGGAAGAAATCAAGTTCTTCAATATCAAGAACCAAACTTTGTAACCAAAGGGTTGCTCTTTTTCCAACTGTCGTTAACTGAGCAGGCTGAAAGTGCGTGAATCCTAGTGTAGGAAGATCTTTGTACTGGATAGAGAAATCGGCAAGGTTTTTCATTACGTTGACCAATTTCTTCTTTAGGATTAAAAGTCCGTCACGGATCTGGATAAGGTCCGTATTGTCTCCTACAAAAGCTGAAGTAGCTCCCAAATGTATAATTCCTTTTGCTGAAGGCGCCACATCACCATACGTGTGAACGTGAGCCATTACATCATGACGGAATTTTTTCTCATACTCTGCTGCTTTATCATAATCGATATTTTCAGCGTTTGCTTTAAGCTCAGCAATCTGCTCGTCAGAAATTTCAAGACCTAAGTCTTTTTCAATTTCAGCAAGAGCGATCCAAAGCTTTCTCCAAGTACGGAATTTATTATTATGTGAGAAATTAAATAACATTTCTTCACTGGAGTACCGCTCTTCCAATGGATTTTTGTAGGAATTCATTCTTTCTTATTACTTTTTAGATGTACAAAAATAAGGTTTTTCGGTGAGAGATAAAAATCCTGTCTTACTGATTTTTGCCTGAGAAATTGTTTTTTGTTTTCGTGCTTAAACAAACCTCACAGGTTTTAAAAACCTGTGAGGTTTTGTGGATATCTTCATTATTTTATTTTTGTCATCATTTCTTTAGAAACACCATCAACCCTAGCCCCGATAGCAACGGTTACCCCGCAGTACGCAAGGGAAAAAGCTGAGCACGAGGAGTATGAGTGGATAGCGGGATTAAGCTTCCATACACCATTTTGCTCTTGCGAATTTTCAACATATTGGAAGTATGGAATGTTTTGCTCTACATTTGCGCTTCGTTTTAAAACACTATTTATGGAGGGTATGATGAAACTGGAAATCAAGAAAAACATTCAGAAAGAGGAAGATAAGAATCTGTCATTCCGTGTTTTTGACCTGAATACAGACAACCTTGAAACTTATTTTCAACCCCATAAGAAAGATCATTTTTTCATTCTTGTCATTGAAAGCGGCAAGATCCGGATTCATATTGAAGAGAAAATTCACCTGCTGACGCCGGGAAAATTTCCGTGGTATTTCCTGAACAGGTTCATTTTATATCGAATCCCAGTGCAGATCTGAAGGGTAAGATTATTTTATTTGAAGAAATACTTTTCTGCTCAGATATTTTAAAGAATGAACTGAGCACATACAATGTTAACCTTTCTACGCAGCTAAACTGTACCATGCTCTCTCCTGAAGATTGTAAGCAAAGTCTGTATACTATAGATATTATTCAGGAAATTTATACAAAACCCAGTCTTATTAAAAAAGAACAGGCGCGTTTTCATATTAAAATTTTCCTTTTAGGCCTGATAGAATCTGTACATGGACTGCATCCAATTCTGCATATGGAAACGGCAGACAAGCCGGTTTACGTCCGTTTTAAAAAACTCCTCAACCAACATTATAAACAGGAACGGACAGTTCAATATTATGCCGGAAAACTGGCGGTAACTGCCAAGAAACTTAATGCAGTAACTAAAAAACATTGTGGAGAAACAGCAATCCAGGCGATCCACAACCGTATCCTGATTGAAATCAAACGTCAGCTTCTGTTTTCAGACCTTACGCATAAAGAGATTGCTTTTGACCTTGGTTTTAATTCGCCATCGGCACTTAATAAGTTTGTAAAGGCGAAGCTTAAAGAAACTCCAACGGAATTACAGCAGGAACTGGCGCAAAAGTATATCGGATAGTCTTATTTGTATAACATCAGGCATTCTGATCCGGCTAATTTTGTCTCATTAAAATTAAAGAAAAAATGAGTAAATTATTTATTGCCGGAGAGGTATTCCATGGTGCTGGAAGTCTTGAAGAATTAAAAAATATCAACGGTAAAAAAGCGGTTATCGTAACTGGTGGCGGTTCGATGAAAAAAAGCGGGACTTTAGACAAAGCAGTTGCTTTTCTACAGGAAGCCGGAATAGAAACCCAGATTTTTGAAGGTGTGGAAGAGGATCCTTCTTCTGCAACCTGTGCTAAAGGCGCGGAATTCATCCAGAATTTCCAGCCGGACTGGATTATCGGTTTGGGAGGTTGTTCGGCTATTGATGCTGCAAAAATCATGTGGGTATTTTATGAGTATCCTGATGCTGATTTTGATGCGATGATCAAACCTTTCACCGTACCTGTTTTAAGAAATAAGGCTAAATTTATTGCTATTCCTTCTACCAGCGGAACAGGAACTGAAACTACAGGTCTGGCTGTAATTACCGATCGTGAAAAAGGAGTAAAATATCCGATTGTTTCTTATGAACTGACTCCTGATATTGCTATTATTGATGGTGAAATCTGTGCTTCAATGCCAGCTCACGTCACTTCAAATACAGGTCTTGATGTTCTGACTCATTGTGTGGAAGCTTATGTTTCAAATATTGAAAATAATATCGCTGATGCTCTTTCTAAAGGAGGATTGGAACTGGTTTTTGACAACTTAAAAGAGGTAGTGGAGAATCCAACGAATATCAAAGCCCGTCAGAATATGCATGATGCTTCTTTTATGGGAGGATTAGCCTTTAATAATGCCTGGTTAGGAATTGTTCATTCTCTGTCTCACCAGGTTGGTGCTTTGTACGGAATTCCTCACGGAGCTTCGAATGCTATTTTCTTACCTAATGTTATTCGTTTCAATGCTCAGGTAACTGACCGTTATCCTGATTTGGCAAAAGTAATTGGAAAAGAAACTGCTGAAGAATTGGCGCAGGCTATTGAAACACTTCGTTCTGAAGTTAACAATCAATCCGCTATCAAAGAATTCGGTATTTCAAAAGAAGACTGGGAAAAGAACCTGGATTATATCGCTAACAATGCGCTGATAGATCCATGTACAGGATTTAACCCTAGAGTTCCTACATTGGATGAATTGAAAGCGATTTACAATGCTTGTTATGAGGGTGCTGTATATGCTGAGGAATTGGTTGCAGGATAATTTATATTTAAAATTTAGGCAAAAAAAAACAGGAAGTCAGATTGATTTCCTGTTTTTTTATTTTTATTGATAGATGACCACATCATCCTTTTTAATCTGATACCCTGCTTTTTTGTAAGGAACCAAGACATAACTTTCTTTAATATGGCTTCCGCTTTTCCAGATTTTACCTTTTCCCTGTCTGTCAAGGATGATGCTTTTTGCATTTCCATCGGGAATGAAAATTTCAGCTCTTTTCATATCCTTACTAAAAATAACAGCAGTCATGGAAGTAGAACTCTTATCTGAGTCGACTTCTTTTAATTTAATTTTCTGTTCAAAAACCCTTACACAGTCGTTTTTGATTTGTGAATAGGTATATCCTGCTGATCCTATACATCCGTGAACGTCTCTGTCTCCGCCTACTTTCTGTGCGAAAAATAATGAACCGAGGAACATGGCGCTGAGTACAATTGTTTTTTTCATATGTTAATTTTAAATGTTTTCAATTTGGTAAAAATTGTGCCAAAATAGGCTATTAGTTTATGGTCATTCCAAGATACAAAAAAAGCCGCTCAATACGAGCGGCTTATATAAAAATTATTTTGTCCAGTTGATTTTTGAATGTTTCAATTCTTCGGAATTGGTTCCGACCATGATATCAAATTCTCCCGGTTCCCAATCGAACTTTAAAGCTCCGTTGTAGAATTTCAGACTTTCCGGAGTAATATCGAAGGTAACTTTCTTCGATTCACCCTTTTTCAGGAAGACTTTCTGGAATCCTTTCAGTTCTTTTACGGGTCTGGTAATGCTTCCTACCATGTCTCTGATATACAGCTGTACCACTTCCGCTCCATCATAATTTCCAGTATTGGTTACGGTAACCGAAGCCTGAACGGTTTGGTTTCCTTTTGGATTGGCATTGGATACTGCAAGGTCAGAATAGTTGAATTTGGTGTAGCTTAACCCATATCCAAACGGATATAATGGGGTATTACATTCGTCCATATAGTTGGAACGGAATCTCTGATATTCGCACTTATCAACCAATTTTTGATCTAATGGGCGTCCAGTATTTTTAGCGTTATAATAAATTGGCACTTGTCCTAAACTTCTAGGGAATGTCATTGGCAGTTTTCCGGAAGGGTTTACTTTCCCGAATAATACGTCGGAAATGGCATTTCCTGCTTCAGAACCTGCAAACCATACGTTAAGAATGGCATCAGGAGTATCTTTTACATTCGTCAAAGCTAATGGACGACCTGTGAAAAGTACCATTGCAATAGGCTTTCCTGTCTTTTTTAATTCGTTTAATAAATCTACCTGAGACTGAGGAATGGTAATTTCAGTTCTTGAAGACGATTCCCCGCTCATCTCTGCAGATTCTCCGATTGCTAAAACAATTACATCAGCTTTATTGGCTACATCTACTGCTTCTTTTAAAAGAGCTTCTTTGGAACGGTTATCTCGGTCTGTTTTCTTTCCGTGGGCTGCATAGATATCTTCTAATTTGGCATCGTAGTCGATGTTTGCACCTTTAGCAGAAATGAATTTCACTTCTTTTCCTAAGTTCGCCTGAAGACCCTGCATCAAATTAACCGACTTGTCATGCTGCGCTGCCACACTCCATGTTCCGGCCATGTTTAATGAATTGTTAACCAATGGTCCGATCACCGCTACTGTTCCTGATTTTTTCAAAGGAAGGACCTGGTTATCGTTTTTCATCAAAACCATTGACTGAGCTGCTGCATTTCTCGCGATGTTACGGTTTTCCATGCTGTAAACTTCTTTCGCTGCTAATTTGGCATCTCCATGTTTGTAAGGATTATCAAACAATCCTAAATCGTATTTTGATTCAAGAACTCTTCTTGCTGCCATATCAATTTCAGCCTGAGTGACCTTCCCTTCGGATAAAGATTTTTTTAATGTTGTTAAGAATCCTTCTCCTACCATATCCATATCAACACCGGCTTTTAATGCTAAAGCAGAAACCTGCTGAAGATCTCCCATTCCGTGGTCAACCATTTCGTTGATTCCGGTGTAATCGGTTACCACAAAACCTTTAAAGTTCCATTGGTTTCTCAATACTTCAGTTTGCAGCCATCTGTTTCCTGTTGCCGGAACGCCGTCAACTTCATTGAAAGAAGCCATTACAGAAGCTACCCCTGCATCTACAGCTGCTTTGTAAGGTGGAAAATATTCATTGAACATTCTTATGTGGCTCATATCAACGGTATTATAATCTCTACCGGATTCACCCGCTCCATATAATGCAAAGTGTTTAACACAAGCTAAAATATTGGTTCCATTGGCTAAATCTTTCCCCTGATATCCATATACCATATTTTTAGCAATCTCACTTCCTAAATACGGATCTTCCCCGGAACCTTCGGATACTCTCCCCCATCTTGGTTCTCTTGAGATGTCCACCATCGGCGAGAATGTCCAGTTGATTCCATCAGCAGCAGCTTCTTTTGCGGCTACTCTTGCAGACTGCTGAACCAGGTTCATATCCCATGAAGCCGCTAATCCTAAAGGAATCGGGAAAGTGGTTTCGTAACCATGGATAACGTCCATTCCAAAAATCAAAGGAATTTTCAGACGGCTTTTTTCAACAGCTACTTTCTGAACTGCTTTGATTTTATCTGCTCCTTTTATGTTGAATAGTCCACCGACTAATCCCTGTTCCACTTTTTTTCCGATATCGGAACTTTGAGCTAGCCCTGTGGTAAAATCTCCTGAGCTTGGCAAATTCAGCTGTCCAATTTTCTCATCTAATGTCATCTTTGACAAAAGATTGTCTACAAAAGCTTTCTTTTTAGCTTGATATTGAGCCGTCTGATAAGACTGAACGGGCTTATTGACCATTTCCTGCGCAGAAAACACAGGTGCCAGTGCTAATGTGGCTATTACAATTAACTTTTTCATAAATCTATCTTCTTAAATTATAGTTCTGTTTTTGTTTTTAGTTGTTAAACGATTCTACAATTAAGTATAATTCGTTTTTATTTTTATTTGATTCCAGATATGCTAAAACACAAATCAGACTTCCATATTCAGTCATTGTATTCTCATTTTTGGAAATATCCAACCATTTAAAGTACTCTTTCTCTAAATCATTCGGATGAAGATGTTTTTCTTTGTATAAAGATAAATTAATCAATTTTCTACTTTCCGAATTATCTAAATTATTTATTTTCACTTCAGTCTGAAAGACAAAATTCATTAAATTGGAAAAATTTTCATCATTTATAAATTTATTTTCAAAAGAAGGTTCTCTACTTGCGATAATATATTTTTCATTAAATAATTCTTCATCAAGAAGAATATCATCATCTGACTTGTCTAATGCAATAAAAATTAAATTCATTTATTTAATTTCTTACTTAACATCCATTCGTAAAACTTGGGGTCAGAGTACGTAGAGTCCCAGGAATTATGGTTGTCATCAGGGAAAATAGTTAAGGTAACCGTTGGGTTTACTTTTTTTAAAGCCTGATACATTTCTATAGAATTCATTGGAGAAACGACATCATCATTTCCTCCATGAAAAATTTTTACAGGCAACTGTTTAAACTGATCAATATTGGCCTCCATTATTCTATCTGCCGGAGCACATACGGGAGCTATTGCCGCAAACATTTCCGGGTGTTCCATGGCTAACTTCCATGTTCCCCATCCCCCCATCGAAAGTCCTGTAAGGTAAATTCGGGAAGTATCAATCTTGTATTTTTTCTGAATTTCTTTTATCAAATTATAAAGCGTCATCGTATCCCACCATGAATCTGCAGGACATTGCGGTGCTAAAATCGCTACCGGTTCCTTGATTAGATTTTTATAAGTGAACGGGCTGTGGGCTTTTACCATTTCAAGATTATTTCCTCTTTCTCCAGAACCGTGGAGAAATACGATCAAAGGCACATTTCCTTTTACTTTTTGAGGGTAATCGAGAATGTAGGATATTTTTTCCTGTCTTTTGAATTCTTTGTTTAATTCTCCTTTCATTTCCTGAGCGTTGAGACTCAATGAAAATGGTAAAAGTAAGATGGGGAGGTGCTTTAATTTAATTCTCATTTTAATATGTAGGTTTGGGCTAAAGCCGTTTGATTTTTATTTTTTTCAAACGGGTTAAAACCCGTTCCTATTGAATTTGATATCGCTATTTTATATTGTTGTGGATAGAATGGAATGGGTTTTAACCCATTCCTAATGGTCTATCTTTATTTTATTCCATATTTTGTAGACTGGAAGCTTAATTTCTTAAGTCCCTGCTGGATTTCTGGAGCATTCATAAATAATTTCCATAAAAATCCGGTTCTGTAATTTTCAATCATTGGAGCAATTGTTCCCTGATCAATCGCCAGATATCTCGGCGTAAACCAATTGTTGTAATTGATTGAAGTCGCATCATAAGGTCCTGCTGAACCTATAAACTGAGGCTTTTGAGTATAGATAAATCTCAAAAAGTCCATTGATTCTTTTGGGGTGTAAGGAAAACTGCTCAATGCAGCAGTAGGAGTAATTACTCCGTTATCATTGGTAGGCATGTGTGCCGTGTACCCTGTACTTCCATCTTCATTTCTTGTGTACCCTGCGGTTAATCCCCAATAGTTTGGTCCGTAACCTTTCCATTGTTTTGGATTTTCAACACAGTATTTATAGTCGATTAAGACTTGGTTTTTGTTAAGGTCAAAGTAATTTTTAACCAGTTTATCAGACAATCCTGTAGGATCGAGACCGATATATGAATATTGAGACCAGAATAAAGGCCCGCCGTATTCTTCGGCATAGTTGTGTTTTACATACAGAGGAAGTCCATATTTTGTTTTGTCTGTAAGGTAAGCTCCATTTCTTGCCCAGCCTTTGTAATAAGTTTCTGCATCGATAGAATAGGTTGGTGAAGATGCTGCTAAGATATAAGTGATCAGACATTCGTTGTATCCTTCCAATGGAAAATTCATGTCCCACTGATAATCAGGAGACCAATGCCAGTACAATACTTTTTCTCCTCCTTTTGTATACCAGTTCCATTGAATTCCTTTCCATAGGTCATCACATTTTTTTGCCAGGGCTTTTTCTTCGGCATTTCCATTTTTGAAGTATTCGCGAACCATTAAAATCCCTGAGGTAAGGAATGCTGTTTCTACCAGATCTCCGCCATTGTCTTTTTTGCCGAAAGGAACGGTTTTTCCTGTTTCTCCATTGATCCAGTGTGACCATGCTCCTTTATGGCGGTCTGCTTTTGCCAGAAAATCCATCATATTGGTGAGTCTTTTCACCGCTTCTTTTCTTGGAACAAAACCTCTTTCCACTCCTACTAATACAGTTGCGAGTCCGAACCCGGAACCACCTGTAGTCACTACATGTTTATCATTATCCGGATAGATATTGTCTTCATGGTAACGTTCACGTCCTAACATGGAGTGAGGCTCTGCATAGTCCCAAAAACACTTCAATGCTTCTTTTTGAACTTTATCCATTAACTGCTCATCGGTAATGGTGTGATTTACCATTGTATTTTGAGCGGTTTCCTCTTTTTTTACCTGAGCATTTTTGCATGAAACCATCAGTGACACTGCAAGAATAGAAACAATACCTAACTTCATATGATATACATTTATATAGATTAAATAAAAAAATAGCCAAAGATGAACTTTGGCTATTCTATATAGTTATAGATTAATAACCGGGGTTTTGTACGAAAAGTCCGTTACTTTGGTTCATCGCATCCAAAGGAATCGGGAAAACTTCGTTTTTCCCTGCTACAAATCCTTTAGAAGCCAACACTGTAGCAGCCTGTCCTGTTCTCACTAGATCTGGGAATCTATCATTCTCCATTGCCAATTCTACTCTTCTTTCCTGCCAGATAGCTGTTCTAAGAGCACCCTGAGTTGAAGCTGTTGTATTCGCAAGGTGAGCTCTGGTTCTTACTTTATTGATATTGGTAACAGCAGCAGCCGTATTTCCTAATTCATTAGCTGCTTCTGCATTGATTAAGAGAATATCAGCAAATCTTAATATTCTTATATTCTGTATAGAACCGTAACCACATGCATTATTGTTTAAAGATGATGGTACATACACTTTTTGATTCCATACATTACCCGCCTGAGGATCTCCTTTATGAATCACATCTCCTTCAAGGGTTGTTTCTCCTTCTCTCAGAATAGATAGTTCTTTTCTGATATCTCCCGGCTCAAATGCATTTTCCAATGCTGGCGTAGGAGTAAAGAATCCCCAACCATATTGATTTCTAACACCCTGAACTTCTGCATACTGACTACCTCCAAATGCTGCAGAACAATCACAATTTACTTCAAAAACAGATTCTGAACCAAATTCTCCTGCCGGTCTGAACAAATGGTTAAAATCAGGATCCAATGCATATCCCATTGACATCACCTGGTTAGAGGTATCATACGCTTTTTGGTAATCTTTCATATAAAGATATACTTTTGAAAGCAATCCTAAAGCACCCCCTTTTGTAACTCTTCCAAGATCTGAGGCAGGGTAACTCTGAGGCAATACTGAAGCTGCTGCTGTAAGATCAGCAACGATGAAGTTATATACTTCTGCCGTAGAGTTTCTTGCTTTCAGATAATTCCCGTCTGGTGGTAATCCGTCATAGATAGGAACTCCGCCATATATTCTTACCAAGTTAAAATAGAAATACGCTCTTAACATTCTGGCCTCAGCAATCAGTCTGTTTTTAAGTGTAGCATCCATGTTTATTTTCGGAACGTTTGTAATCACCTGATTGGCTCTGTTGACAGCCTGCCATTGACCGATCCAATATCCTCTTACTCCATCATCACTTACTGTGTAGGTAAAGTTATCATATGCATTGATGAATGATGCATCTCCAGGGTTAGATCCTTTTTCCACATCATCACCTGGCACCCCAAATACAAACTGTGCAGGGAAAGCCGAATTCTCCCAGCTTCTTAAAAAGCTGTAAATAGCATTCGTGCCTTGCATTGCATCGTCCTGTGTTGTGAAGAAATTTTTCGCTTCAGTCTGCCCTTCATCTTTAATATCTACAAAATCATTATTACAACTTGTCATTAATGAAAGTATAGAAATTGTTAAAAATATTTTTTTCATGATTCTTTTAATTAAAATGTTAGATTCATACCTATTGTATAAATAGCAGAGATTGGGTACACATTATTATCAATTCCCATCTGTACTCTATCCGAGTTTGTAATCTCTGGTGAGAAGCCGCTATATTTGAAACTTGTCCATGGATTCTGTGCACTTAAATATAATCTCAGTTTTGTGATAGAAAGAGCTTTAGCAAATTCTTTCGGCAAATTATATCCCACCTGAATATTTCTAAGTCTGATATAGCTGCCATCTTCTACATAGAAACTGCTAGGTAAAATAATAGATTGATTAGAAGTAATCATTGCATTAGTATTAGAGGTACCTGCTCCATGCCATCTGTTATTATACATATCTAAATCCCATGTCTCATTTCCATAACGCTGTTCACGGTTGTAATTGTATATCTTGTTACCAAATACTCCCTGGAAATCTACTGCAATATCAAAATCATAGACATTTAGATTAACTCCAAAACCATAGGTTCCCTTTGGAATCGGGCTTCCTAAGAATTTTTTATCTCTTGTATCAATAACACCGTTACCATCCTGATCTTCAAACTTAAACCATCCTGCTTTTGCTCCAGGCTGTCCTGATGCTGCTGCTTCTGCATCGGTTTGGAAAACACCAGTAACCTGATACCCATAATAAGAACCTACTGACTGACCAGACTGTAGTCTTACAATAGAATTTCCAAATAAACTCGCTCCTGTTTCCAAATATGATCCACCGTACACTGAGGTAATCTCGTTTTTAAGTGAAGTAAAGTTACCATATACTCCTAAACCGATATTATCATTGATTTTAGTATTGTAATTAACCGATACTTCAAATCCTCTGTTATTAAAAGAATACGCATTGGTTACAAAATTATTCCAGTTACTGGCACCAGAAACAGTTCCCTGGTTTACACCATACACTACATTCTTAGAATCTTTGTCATAATAGGCTGCATCAATTTTAAGCTTATTATTGAACAATGCCATTTCCAACCCTATATCTCTTCCTGTTGTAGTCTCCCAACCAATGTTCGGATTGATGAATTTATCAATTGTCTGAGCGGCATATCCTGTATTTCCAAAATAAGCACCACCTGCTATAAGAGATGTATTGGCAGTATATCCTCTTCCTATATTAGGATTTCCTAATTCTCCGTAGCTGGCTCTTAGTTTTAATAAATTGAAGACATTCTGATTGCTCATAAAATCTTCTTTAGATATTACCCAACCCGCACTAATGGCAGGAAACGTTCTTGATCTGTCAACACTCACCTGGGAGCTGGCATCTCTACGTATAGAAGCATTTACCAGGTATTTGCCTTTATAATCATAGTTTATTCTTCCAAAGAAAGATTGAATTCTTTGTTGATCCTGGAAAACAGCAGATGCAATATTATCATCTTTATCTATACCGCTTACATAAATAATGTCTGTTCCGTTTGCCACATTCAGAGAACCATTGGTTCCATCATAATGAACATTTTTAGCAGATACATAATCCTGAGACAAAGATGTTCTTGTTCTGGAAAAACCAGCAAGTACATCAAAATTGTGATTTCCTAAGCTTTTTTTCCAGTTAATGGTATTATCCCAAACGTAATTTCTATTTCTAAAGTTCCTTGTTACCAATGTAGAGGCTACCTGATTCGCTAAAGGAGCATACGTAAAAGTTGGAGTATACTCATATTGGCTAGGGCTGTAATTATCATTAGAATAGCTGATTCTGAATGTGAAATCTTGCAAGAACTTCAATTCTCCCCATACATTATTAAGCAATCTTTCCTGTCTTATCTGAGAACGGTAAAGATCAAGCATCGCCCTTGGGTTGGCAATAGAATACCCATTGAAGTATTGATAATCCCCTGTAGCAGGATTCATTGGTGAAAATATTGGCGGAGCAATAAAAGAAGTTAACACAGGGTTTTGTGCTACGTCAGTACGCATTTTGGAAAAACTGAAGTTATCTCCAATGGTAATATTATCCGTGATTTTATAACTAAGGTTTAATTTGCTGTTAAATCTGTTAAAACCACTTCCGGAGTTAATTCCTTTTCCTGCAGCAAGGTTACCTTCATCCTGAAGATATCCTAAACTGGCATAATAGTTAAGTTTACCCAAACTTCCTGTTGCAGAAAAATCATTAGAATTGATGATGCTTGTTCTGAAAATCTCTTTATACCAGTCTGTATCTGCAGGAAACTGACTTCTATTAATAGACCCTGTGCTAGAACCAGTATCATTAATTAATTTTTCATTATATAATTCTATATACTGATCAGCATTAACCATTTTAGGAATATTGGTTACCTTTTTAATCCCTAAATAGGAATTGAAATTATAAACAGGTTTTCCTTTTCCGGTTTTGGTTTTGATGATAACCGCACCATTCGCCGCCTGTGCTCCAAAAATAGCCAAACTCGATGGATCTTTTAAAACACTCATCGATTCTATATCCTGAGAACTAAGATAAGAGATATCGGTAGTAATCATACCGTCTACAATAAAAACAGTATTTCCTGATAAAGAACCAACTCCTCTGATGTCTACTTTTGGAGAACCTCCGGGAGTACCTGAATTGGTAATGTTTACCCCGGCAAGTTTACCCTGAATAGAACTAAGAGGATTGGCATTGGGTTTGTCTGCAAGATCTTTTGCAGATACGGTCCCGATGCTCCCGGTCACATTTTCTTTTTTCTGAGATCCATATCCAATTAGGACTACTTCCTCAATCTTCTGCTCTTTCTGTACAGAATCTTTAGGCGTAACCTGTGCATTGACGTTCATACCGAAGTACAGAACCGCAATGAGACATGAATACTTTAAATCACGTTGTTTCATATAGTTTAATTTTATTCGTACAATCAATTTTAAATAAAAAAGGTTGAAACCTTTTATATGTGCCTCTGTTTAGTGAATTATTACTAATTCTCAAAAAAAGACATTAGCCAAAATTATATAAAAATATTTAACCTTGTTAATTTATCTTAAAAATTTTAAAATATATCTACATTTTTAAATAAATCGCGGATATCACTACGTTTTCTTAGGGTTTAAATAATAGTGATGTTAAATTTCCATCAAATATTCAATCAAAAAAAATAAAATTTAAGTAAAAAAACACCCAAATCGTAACGATAAATTAATATTTTGTTAAAAAGATAATAGTGTTTACCTTTGGCGTAATAATTGAGAAAATAAGTAAAAAGAGTAATGAAAAAATACATCATTGCAGCAGCCCTTTTCATAGGAGCCGGTGCAGTTATTATAACAGTTCCACATTCATGCACCACCCTGGCTACGACAGACCTGGGATTGTCTGTTATCCGAAAGATTTTAAGAAACGGAATTGATAAAGGAATGGGCATCTACGGAAACAAAGAGGCATTCCTTCAAAATAACCTCATCGATAAAGCTCTTCCCAAAGAATTACGGGATATTAATTCTACACTGGAAAAAATATCTCCTTCTCTGGTTGCCAAAGAAAAAGATTTTATTGCTGAAGCAGCCTCTTATACGGTTAATATCTCAAGACCTATCCTTGATGATGCCGTCAACAGTTTAAACGCACAGGATGTCACCAGAATTGCTCAGGGAACTACGGCAACGCAAATCCTTAAAGAGAAAACATCCCAGCGTCTGATAGATGCCATTGCACCAAAGGTTGACGAAAAATTAAATGAATACGGAATCGCCAAAACACTTAACACCGCACTATCCGGCAATAATTTATTAGGAAGTCTTCTTGGAGGAAAAAGCAGCAATACCAATGCGGGAAGCATTAGTAAGCTGGCTTCTGAACAGTTAGTGAACGGCCTGTTCAATATTATTGAAGATTACGAGCATCAAAACTCCAAAGCTCTATTGGGACCTCTTGGAAAATAGAAAAAAATTCATTAAATTTATATATAATTAATATTTGGAGATGGATATATTACAAGGAAATCAACACGCAAACCCCGAAGACTTTTACAATTCTTTAAAGGAAAAACTGGATGATCATCATGATTTTCCGGAGGACTATTTATTCAAATTTATCATTCCGACAGATCAATCTAAACTTACCGAGATCTACCGGGTTTTTGACGGCATCAAGTTTACCCTTGGAAACCGTGAAAGTAAAAATGGAAAATATACAGCCTGCAACATCAACGCATTTGTATTAGATGCTGAGCAGGTAGTTCGTATCTATAAAGAAGTCGGAAAAATAGAAGGGGTTATTCTATTATAAAAAAGCAAAACCAGCTGTACAGCTGGTTTTTTTATGTCTTATTGTTGTCTCTATTATTTTTCAATAAAGAATTTTACGTTTTCAATGGGTCTTCCCAACATCGCTACTGAACCTTTTATTAAAATAGGTCTCTGTATTAAAGACGGGTTGGCAGATAAAATTTCTATCCATTCATCTTCAGAATAATTTTTATCGGCAAACTTTTCCTGATACAGTTTTTCTGTTTTCCTGATAATATGAAATACGCTTTGATTAAGCTTTTTTAATACCGTTTTGATCTCCAGGATACTCAACGGATCTTCAATCATATTAATAATCTCAAATGGCACCCCGTTCTCGTCCAAATACTCTAAAACAGCATTTGATTTTGAACAATGACCGTTATGTAAAACCTTAACTAACATTTTTGATTATTTTAAAAATTAAACTCACTCTCTACAAAGGTAGACAGAATCAGGTTACAAAAACCTTAATATATCCTAAATAATTGTTAAAACAACCCGTTCAGCTCTGCTTCTATCTTTTCTAAAATAAATCCGAAATCTTCAGGTTTTTCTACAAAATCCAAATCATCCACTTCAATAACCAGCAGCTTTCCTTCTGTATATTCAGCGATCCATTTTTCATATTTCTGATTCAGTTTTGAAAGATATTCAATGCTGATTGAGGCTTCATATTCCCTGCCTCTTTTATAAATCTTTTTTACCAGATTGGGAACATCAGATTTTAAATAAATTAATAAATCAGGTGCGGAAACAAAGGATTTCATCAAATTAAAAACCGAAGCATAATTATTGAAATCTCTGTCTGAAAGCAGCTTCATATCATTTAAATTTTCTGCAAAAATATGGGCATCTTCATAAATCGTACGATCCTGAATAATATTTTTACCGCTTTCTCTGATCTCTTTCACCTGTCGGAATCTGCTTCCCAGGAAGTATACCTGTAAAGCAAAACTCCACTTGCTCATATCTGCATAAAAATCCTCCAAATAAGGATTATGATCTACATCTTCAAATTGTGCATCCCATCCATAATGCTTTGAGAGCATAGTCGTTAACGTAGTTTTCCCTGCTCCGATATTTCCTGTAACTGCAATATGCATATTTTCCTTAGTATTTTACTGATTAATTGCTTACCACTAAACACCTACAGCCTGAACTTCAGAAGTTTCCTCAATCAGCTTTTCTAACACCTTATCGCCTTTTGGCTTCTCCTCTATTTTTTCTACAGGCTTTTCTGATGAATCTTCCGTTGCTTTTTCTGCCGGATGATCAATCGTCTGTTCTGTAGTTTTTTCTTTCGGTTCGGGTTCTGTTCTTAGTTTAGTTTCTTTACTTTTTTCGAGGCTGTAAAGATAAAGCTTGTTGCCTTTGATTTCAAAATAAGATGATGTATTTTTATCCACAATTTTAGCATCTGGATCTTCAAAAACCTTCACCATCTCTTTTTCAGGGATATATTTTAAAATTGAATTATTGGTAATCACTAAGATAAATTCATTTTCTCTTCTGAACCGTTTTCCGTTTTCAACCGGTGCTTCAAAGAGCTTTTCAAACTTCAAACTGTAGACTCTGATGTGCTTTCTCGTTAAAATATAGACTTTATTTTCAAACACCAGCAGATCCATCAAATCTTCAAAACTGGCATCAAAAGGATAAGAGTTGATGGTGGTTTCGTTTCTGAAATTATACTGTATCAGACGTTTTGTACTGTCGTCCAGCAGCCACAACTGCTGCAGATCTTCCGCATAAGCCATCCGGATAAAGCCAAATTTCTGCTTAAAATCCAATCGTTGAATCTCGTTCATATTTTGGTCGACAAACTTCATTTCCTGTGCATTTTCCGAAAACAAAGCAACAGTCAACGGATTTTGTACATTCTGTACTTTGTAGGGAACGGTAAACATCAGCTGTCCGATCTGCTTCCCCAGCGAATCATATTTTGTAAAACTGAAATCCTTATTTTTATAGATATAAATACTTCCATAGTCGTCTGCAAGCATGTCTTTTGCTTCTTTGAGCTTTAACGTATCTAATGGAAGGGACTTCTGCGCAGTGGCTGCACAGAAAATAAAAATGAATATTAATGGTAGTATTCTCAAAATTCTCTTTACTAAAGATAGCGCTCCTAAGGAACGCTACCAATTTACTTTATTTTATTGAAATAGAAATCGTTAATTGTTTTATTTAAAAGCAATTTCATAAATTTTCTTCCAGTTTTTACCGGTAATCAGCATATTATCCCCTTTAAAGGCAATTCCATTCAGTACATCATTTTCTCCTTTGGTATTCTTTTTAGCAAAATAGGTAAAATCGAATATTCCAACAACCTCTCCATTATCTGGATTTATTTTTAAGACAAAGGGCTTCTCCCAGACATTGGCATAGATAAATCCGTTATGATATTCCAACTCATTCAGCTTCTTGTAGGTTTGATTACTTCCTGCCACTGCAATGGATTTAATCAGCCGGGAAGGATTATTGGGATCGAGGAAATGCAACATTTTGCTTCCATCCGATGCAATCAGGTTTTTCCCGTCATACGTCAGTCCCCAACCTTCAGCCATTCCCTTTGGATAAGCAAATTCTGAAAGTAACTTCAATGAATTTTTATCATAAATATATCCTTTTCTGCTTTTCCAGGTTAACTGATATACTTTGCTGCCTACAATCGTGCTTCCTTCAGAAAATTCTTCATCCGGCTGCGGTGTTGAAGCCAGCGGAGTTGTCGTTCCCAATGTATATTTTAAGATTTGGGAAGATCCGTTCTGACCGTCACTTTCGTAGATTATATTTCCTTCCATCTGAAAACCTTGTACAAAATTTTCAGGATCGTGCGGATATTCTGCTATAATCTGGTAAGGAATATTCTTCTCCTGATTTTTCGTAAATACATTGATGGTTGCATCCTGATTGAGCTCTTTACCGCTTTTGGTTTTGATATGAAAAGTAATGTCATTGTCTCCTAATATGAAAAACTTAGGGTCAACCACCAAATTGGAGGTTTCCTTATCCCCAAAGCTGATGCTGACATTTTCCACATTATCTGTTACTTCTTTGGGAAGTTCCAGTTTATCTCCAAAATGATACCCATTACTTTCCAATGAATGGCTATAATCATTCAATGCACTTACCATCTTCTCATCGTTATGACAAGACACCATCAGAAGAGCTGATGCAATGATTGCTATCATATTCTTTTTCACCGGATTTATATGGATTTTGAAATGTAAAAGATCAGTTTAGCTTTATTTAATGGCTACTTCGTAAATTTTAGACCAGTTTTTACCTGTAACTAGCATATTTTCTCCTTTAAAGGCAATTCCGTTTAACACATCGTCGCTTCCTTTGGTATTCTTTTTGGCAATATCCGTAAAATCAAATGTTCCGACTACTTCTCCGGTGGCTGGATTGATTTTTAAGATAATCGGTTTTTGCCAAACGTTTGCATAGATAAATCCGTTATGGTATTCCAGCTCATTCAGCTGATCGTACGCCTGAGTACTGCCTGCTACTGCAATATATTTAATCAGCTTGGATGGATTGTTCGGATCAAGGAAGTACAGCAATTTACTTCCGTCTGATGCAATAAGGTTTTTTCCGTCATACGTTAATCCCCAACCTTCACCCAATACGTTTGGATAGGCAAAATCGGAAAGGAGTTTCAACGAATTTTTATCGTAAATATATCCTTTTTTACTCTGCCATGTTAATTGGTATACTTTATCCCCTACAATGGTACTTCCTTCAGAGAAATCTTCCTGTGCCTGCTTGGTAGAAGATAGCGGAGTTGTGGTTCCCAATGTATATTTTAAGATCTGCGATGCTCCGTTCTGCCCGTCACTTTCATAGATGGTATTTCCTTCCACCTGAAATCCCTGTACAAAATTCTTAGGATCGTGAGGATATTCTGCGATGATTTCGTAAGCGATCTTTTTTTCAGGATTTTTAGCAAAAACATTGATGGTTGCATCCTGATTCAGGGTTTCTCCCCCTTTTGTTTTTATATTGAACGTTACCGCATTATCTCCTAATGTGAAAAATTTAGGATCAATTACAAGGTTTGAGGTTTCTTTATCTCCAAAACTTATGGTCACACTTTCTGCATTATCAGCAACATCACTTGGAAGGGCCAGTTTATCCCCGAAGTGATATCCTTTTGCAGTCATTGAATTGTTGTAATCGTTTAAGCTGTTCAGAATTTTTTCGTCTTTGTTACAAGAAGCCAGCAACAAAACTGCTGCAAACCCTGCTATTATATTTTTTTTCATTGAATTTCTAAATATTTCCCCAAAAATAGCAAAATTTATTCCGCTGTACTAATTTCCTCTACAGGTTGACCAAATTGTAATATATAGCCATTGTTGTCGTATATCGCAAATTCTCTCATTTCCCATTCAAAGGTTTCGATTTCATAACAGACTTTGGTTTTCGTTCTGAGCTCTTCCCAAAGTTCATCCACCTTATCTACATTAAAATAAAATGATCCTGAAAAACCGATTTTATGAAATTTTTCATGTTCATTAGGAAGGGAAAGCATGATCTGTACATCGTCTTTCTTAAGTGATGCCCAATGCCAGTCATCATTTTTTCCTAATAGGGTAAAACCTAATGCTTTGGTATAAAACTCAATGGTTTCTTCTAGATTTTCTGTCCAGAGTATAGGACGGAGGAAGGTAAATTTCGTCATGATATCGGGATTTTATAATTTTTTACATTCATTTTCATATTGATGGAAGTCCATTTTTCGCCTTCAATATAGACTTCACTCATGACAGCGGAATCTATTTCAAAACCTACTTTTTTATAGCACTCAATGGCGCCGGTGTTCCAGTCGTAGACATTCAGTTCAGCAGTGTCTTTATCAAAATGTCTGAATCCGTATTCTGCCAATTGCAGGACTAGTTTTTTGCCATAGCCTTTTCCTCTGTTATTTTCATCCCAAATGAGTATTCTTCCGAGTAAAAAAGTTTTCTCTTTTAACAAAATCTGGGCATGCCCAATGGTCGTTCCGCTTGCTGTTTCCACCACTCTGAATAAGGTTCTGTTTTCATTAGACAGATCATAGGCAAGCTGCTCTTTTGTCAAAGGAAAACGATAAGCTGGTCCAGCAAACTGGAGGAGCATTTTTTCATCTTTTATTTTGGAAATCAACTTTGGAGCATGGTTGATATCAAATGGAAGCAATTCAATCATGCACATTAATTTTCTGCATACATTTTCAGGCTTTGTCCAATGATTGCATTCCAGCCTTCTGTAAAGTTTTTTCTGGAAAAACCTTCTCCCAGATCTTTGAAGTTGTCAATATCTTCATGGATGAGCGTAATGAACGTTACTCCTTCTTCCGGATGAAGCTCCCAGGTAACGAATGTTTTTTCTTTGGAAAAGTCAGGATAAGACCAACTGTATTGTAATCTTTGATTGGGAATAATTTCTAACAATTCTCCCTGGTGATGGTACTTCTTTTCCTCTCCGGGTTCATAGAAATTAAATTCTTTCCCTACTTCCATTTCAAAATCCGGAATATCAAAATACCAGGATTTCATTTCGTTTTTATCTGTTAATGCTTTCCAGATGGTTTCCACCGGAGCATTGATTTTATACTGAACAATAATGGGTGTGCTCATACGCTGTGTTTTAATTTGATTACTAAAATGACGGTTTGTTCCCGGATTATTTGGTAAATACCTATTCAAAAAAAGGTACATCGTCCGGGTCAGTTAAACTTTCTACAATATAGATAAAGCCTTCATTTAATAGGTGGGTATCAATGGAAGCTGCATCTTTTTTGTTATCTAAAATGGTGTGGTCCTTTTCGTACAGATAAAGGAATGCCTCGGCTAATAACTGTTCCTCCAATTCAAAATCTTTGGCCTTTACATATTCTTCTTCGAGCTCCGGATGAAGAGCCGCAAGATCTTCATGAAGAAAGCTCTTTAAATGAATATAGTACGGTGATTTCGTGATATCAAAATGGTCAGGAAATAAAGGATCAGCCGAAAAATCTACTGTAAAGGATTCGCTTCTTATCCTCATCATTATCTTTTTAAAAATTGGTTAGTGAAATTTACAATTTAAATTTCAAATTGGAAGGGTTTGTTGTTTTTTTGATGGGTGAAATTGTATAGATGTTGTTATTTTTATACTATGTTTCCGGCTGTGCAAAGTTTTGATTTTGCTATTATGATTAATTCATTTCCCCATGCTAGCGCACGAATCCTTTCGTGTGGTTAAAAAACTATAAATTAAATATTCTAATAATTATAATCTCATCAAAAGCCCTTTTCATCAGAATAATCAAACTTATTGCTATCTCTATGATTTTATTTTATGTAAAGATATAAAATGAAGTAGTTTACTGAAATTAAATATTAATAAAAATGCCACACGAAAGGATTCGTGCCTTTACTTTGTATTGATAAAAACAATCTAAATTTATTAAAAGGAAAACAGAGGTGAACTAAGAATCGTGCTAAGTTTGAGACTTTTCTGCCGCATTAGTCCTCTGCTTTCTCCTTGAATCTCGTTGAATGGCTTTA
>NZ_JPRH01000005.1 GCF_000737705.1 Chryseobacterium soli
AGCAATGCTCCGCCGTCTTTTGTCGGAATCATTTTCTCTACTTCATCAAGACCTTTTCCGCCCAGAATCACTTGGGAGAGTTCTTTTCCGTTTTTATCGAGTTTTATAATCAGAACATCTTTGGAACCATATCCTCTGGCTGAGTTTTGTACATTTCCGGCCACAAAAAAACCTAAATCCGTGGTTTGAATCACAGATCTTGCTTCTTCATCGGAAGAAGTTCCCAAAGTTTTTTGCCAAAGCTCATCTCCGAATTCATTGATACGGATCAGCCAGATGTCAGAACCACCTTTGGAATCATCTTTTTTATCCAACCCTTTTCCTGAATACGAAGTTCCGGCCAGAAGAAAGCCGCCCTCCTGGGTTGCTACGGAAGCAGATAAAAAGTCGTGATTATTTCCTGAAAAATATTTTTCCCAGACCTGGTCACCCTGCTGGTTCAGTTTGACTAAATGGAAATCGTAACCGTTGTTTTGGGTATTGTCGGTAGAAAGTTTTTTAGATTGTATCGAACTTCCTGTAATAAGGTATTGCTGATCGATGGTGGTGGTTACCTGACTTAAGAAATCCTGTGTTGAGGACTTAATATCTTTTTGCCACAATACTTCCTGGGCCTGTATGCCCAAAACAGTGCACATCGAAAGTACACTCGTGTAGAGTTTCCTCATCTATTATGTGTTTTAAAGTTAATAGTCGTTTTTATTATTATAATTCTGCAAATTTAACATTTTTTAGCAATTATTAAATTCACGTTAAAAAGATTTAATATGAATCTTATCACATGGTGTCTTTTCTTTCTTGGTATTTACTTTTATTACAAATCTATTTCTCCACCACGTCAAAACCCGTCGTATTAAAACAAAAAAAGGGTTAATTCTAAAAAGAATTAACCCCAAAACATAATGTTTATATTGGCTGAATTATGATTTCTTATTTCCAGCCGCCACCCAGACTTTTATAGATGTCTACAACGGTGCTTAACTGCTTTTGTTTTGCTTCAACCAGTTCCATTTTTGCATCTAATGCATCTCTCTGGTTCAGTAAAACTTCCAGATAATCTGCTCTGGAATTGCGGAATAGCTGATTGGCAATATCAATAGATTCGTCCAACGCTTTTGTTTCCTGAGATTTTAACTGATAGTACTGGTCAATATTTTTAACCTTCGACATTAAGTTAGCCACATCAAGATAGGCATTTAATATCGTTTTATCATATTCATACAGGGACTGAATCTGCTTAGCATCAGCGGTTTGAAAATTGGCTTTAATCGCGCTTTTATTGATCAGCGGTCCAGCCAGTTCTCCTGCTAAATTATACGCTATCGACTCAGGCAGCTTTACCAAATAGGAAGGTTTAAAAGCTTCCAATCCTAATGTTGCAGAGATTTCCAGTGAAGGATAAAACTCTTTTCTAGCTGCTTCTACATCCAGTTTTGAAGATTTCAATTCCAATTCTGCCTGTTTAATATCAGGACGGTTGGATAATAACTGTGAAGGAATACCTGTGTAAACGGTTTGAGGAATCGTTGACATAAAGCTTTCCTTTGTTCTCACAATCTGCTGTGGATATCTTCCCAACAATGCATTGATCTCGTTTTCCTTTTCTGTGATCTCCTGACGAATGGTATATTCTGAAGCTTTTGATTTTGCCAGTTCAGCCTCAAACTTTTTCACAGCCAGCTCTGTAGCCGCTGCAGCCTGCTTTTGGATTTTAGAAATCTCCAGTGCTCTTTCCTGAAGTTTGATATACTGTTGAATAATATCCAACTGATTATCAAGTGCTAATAGTTCATAATAATTATCAGCAACTTCCTCAATAAGATTGGAAAGAACAAAGTTTTTCCCTTCTACTGTAGAAAGATAATGGGCAACTGCAGATTCTTTCTCAGTTCTGAGCTTTTTCCAGATATCTATTTCCCAGTTGGCCATTAATCCTCCTTCAAAGTTTCCAAGCGGATCAGGCATTTCTTTTCCAGCTTCTATATCTGTTGTAGCATCCCCAGCCCCTTCACTGGTGTAGCGGCCGGCTTTACTCACTCCGGCTCCCAGTTTTGCAGCAACAGTAGGACTTAGCTTCCCTTTTTTGTAAAGGACACTGCTTTTTGCAATTTCAATTTCCTGAAGGGTAATCAGCAGTTCCTGATTATTTTTCAGTGCAGTTTCAATCAGACTAACGAGATTTGGATCTGTAAAGAACTGTCTCCATGGAGTCGTTCCGCTATTATTATTAGCATCCTGTTGCTCCTGCTGATTAAAATTCTGAGGTATATTTTCTTTAACCTCATCTTTTATAACGGTCGCCATCGGAGCTTTACAACTTGCAAGAACAAGTGATAAAGCAATGGCTGTAATGATACTTTTAGTCTTCGAATTTTCCATCATGTTCATAAGGTTCAGTTTGTTCTGTTAAAGGATTTTCTTCTTCATATTTGGCCAGCCTTGATTTGTCTGCAATCGTTCCAAAAATATAGTACAATCCTGGAATAATCATCAGTCCGAAAATAGTTCCTATCAACATACCACCTGCAGCAGCTGTCCCGATAGTTCTATTTCCTGTGGCACCAGGGCCGGTAGCCATTACTAAAGGAATAAGTCCCGCAATAAAAGCGAAAGAGGTCATTAAGATTGGTCTGAAACGGATGGCAGCACCTTCAATCGCAGCTTTTGCAATCGGTACTCCTTCTGCCTTTCTCTGAACGGCAAACTCTACAATCAATACAGCATTTTTACCCAAAAGACCAATAAGCATTACCATGGCCACCTGAGCATAGATGTTATTCTCTAATCCAAGAAGTGAAAGACATAAAAATGCTCCAAAAATCCCCGTTGGAAGTGATAAAATTACCGGAAGCGGAAGAATGAAACTTTCATACTGTGCAGAAAGGATCAAATACACAAATCCTAGACATACCAAGAAGATAAATACGGCTTCATTTCCACGGCTTACTTCATCTTTAGAAATACCAGCCCAGTCTATCCCAAAACCTCTTGGAAGTGTTTTATCTGCTACTTCCTGAATTGCCTGAATTGCCTGTCCACTACTATAACCCGGAGCAGGCGTACCACTTACTTCAGAAGAATTATACATATTATGTCTCGTGATCTCTGATAACCCATATACTTTTTCCAGTTTCATGAAATCAGAATAAGGTACCATCTGGTCTTTATTATTTTTCACATATAGCTTCAATAAATCACTTGGCAGCGCACGATATTGTGGTCCGGCCTGAACAATTACCTTATAGGGTCTATCAAAACGGATAAAACTCGTTTCATAATTAGAACCTATCAATGTTGACAGATTGTCCATCGCCGTTTCAATGCTTACTCCTTTCTGTTCTGCCAGATCATTATCTATTTTAAGCATATACTGAGGAAAGCTCGCAGAATAAAAAGTAAATGCAGAACCCAATTCCGGACGTTTCTGAAGTTCTTTTACAAAATCATTACTTACCTTCTCCATTTTCTGATAATCTCCACTTCCTGCTTTATCAAGCAAACGGAGTTCGAAACCACCTGCTGCACCATACCCTGGAATGGAAGGAGGCTGGAAGAATTCTATATTAGCACCTGGAATTTCTTTGGCTTTAGCTTCAAGTTTCTCAATAATTTCAGCGGCTGATTCTTTACGGTCAGCCCAATCTTTAAGGTTGATCAAGCAGGTTCCCGAGTTAGAGCCCGTTCCTTCCGTTAAGATTTCATACCCCGCTAATGAAGAAACAGACTGTACTCCATCAATACCTTCTGAAGCTTTTTGTAATTGTAATGCAATCTGATTGGTTCTTTCCAACGTTGATCCCGGAGGCGTCTGAATAATAGCATAGATCATTCCCTGATCTTCACTTGGAATAAATCCTGAAGGCAATTTATTGCTGATAAAATAAGTAGCCGCACAGAAAACCAGTAATAACGGAAGTGTTATAATTTTTTTAGTAACGGTCTTATTTAATAATTTCTCATATCTTCCAGCTCCTTTTGTAAACAGATTATTGAATTTCTCCAAGAATAAAGTGATAGGAGTTTTCTTTTTATGCTTACCATGATTATTTTTCAATATTAAGGCACATAAAGCAGGAGTTAGCGTTAAAGCAACAATTCCTGAAAGAATAATAGAAGATGCCATTGTAATAGAGAACTGACGATAGAAAACACCTACCGGACCTGACATAAATGCCACCGGAATGAATACCGCTGCCATTACCAATGTAATTGCGATAATTGCACCACTGATCTCATGCATCGCTTCTTCTGTAGCTTTTAACGGCGACAGGTTTTTTTCTTCCATTTTAGCGTGGACCGCTTCAATTACAACAATTGCATCATCGACGACGACCCCAATAGCCATTACTAAAGCAAACAATGAGATCATATTCAGAGTAATTCCAAAGGCAGACATAATCGCAAAGGTTCCTACTAATGAAACCGGAACAGCTAATGCCGGAATCAAAGTCGAACGCCAGTCTCCTAAGAACAGGAATACAACAATCGCCACCAAAACAAAGGCCTCAAATAAAGTATGTACTACTTTTTCGATAGAGGCATCCAGGAATCTTGAAACGTCATAACTAATGTCGTAATGCATTCCTTTCGGGAAATTATTTTTCTGAAGATCAGTCATCAAAGCTTTTACATTTTTGATAACATCGCTCGCATTCGATCCATAAGACTGTTTGATCGTAATTGCTGCAGAAGGCTTTCCATTCAATGTAGAATAAATATCATACATTGAACTTCCGAATTCTATATCGGCAACATCTTTTAATCTTACAAACTCACCACCGGTTTTTGCTTTTAAGATAATATTTCCATAATCTTTTTCATTATTATAACGTCCCGAGTATTTTAAAATATATTCAAAAGACTGTGAGCGTTTACCAGAACTTTCTCCGGTTTTCCCAGGAGATGCTTCCAAACTCTGTTGGTTTAGAGCTTCCATTACTTCATCTGCTGAAATATTGTAAGCTGTTAAACGGTCAGGTTTCAGCCAAATACGCATTGCATACTCACGGGTTCCCAGGATATCGGCAAAACCAACACCGCTTACCCTTTTCAATTCAGACATTACGTTAATATCTGCATAGTTGAAAAGGAATTTCTGGTCAGCTTTCGGATCATCACTGTATAAGTTGATATACATCAACATGTTAGGCTCTTCTCTTGTAATCTTCACCCCTTCACGTACTACCAACGGCGGAAGTTTATTAACTACAGAGGAAACACGGTTCTGAACGTTAACTGCTGCAACGTTAGGATCCGTTCCCAGGTCAAATACAACCTGGATAGAAGCTTCCCCGTCGTTTCCGGCATCGGAAGTCATATACTTCATACCCGGCACCCCGTTAAGACCCCTTTCCAAAGGAATAACTACGGATTTAATCAACAATTCGTTGTTGGCTCCCGGATATTCTGCGGTGATATTTACTTTAGGAGGAGAAATG
Organism: Chryseobacterium soli; assembly: GCF_000737705.1. GTDB lineage: Bacteria > Bacteroidota > Bacteroidia > Flavobacteriales > Weeksellaceae > Chryseobacterium > Chryseobacterium soli. The sequence goes on from NZ_JPRH01000005.1 coordinate 5,439, forward strand.
GAGGGAAACTGGGTCACCGGAAGCTTTACCAGTGAAAGTACCCCCATAAATACGATAATCAATGAGATTACGATTGACAGAACAGGTCTGCGAATGAATTTCTTAAACATACTGCTACTACTCTGCTTTTAATTTCAATGATTGAAGAACTTTCGCAGGATTCTGGAATTTTGTCTTCACTTTTTGGTCGTCTTTTACTTTCTGAACCCCTTCCAATAAGATGTTATCTCCCTCTGAAAGACCTGAAGCTACTACATAAAGGTCTGGAAGTTCATAGGCAACTTTTATATTTCTGGATTTTGCTTTTCCGTTTTTGTCAATGATAAACACGTATTTCTGATCCTGAATCTCATAGGTTGCTTTCTGAGGGATAATCAAAGCGTTATGAAGCGGCAGTGTCATTTGTACTTTTCCAGTTTCACCGTTTCTTAACAGTTTATCCGGGTTTGGAAACTTCGCTCTGAATGCAATATTTCCTGTTTCATTATCAAATTCACCTTCGATGGTCTGGATCTCCCCTTTTTGAGGAAGCATATCACCGTTAGCCATGATTAAAGATACCTGATTGCTTCCACGGTCTGCAGCGTGGGTTTGATAGCTTAGGTATTCCGGTTCAGAAACGTTAAAGTAACTGTACACATCCGTATTGTCTGATAAAGAAGTTAAAAGATCTCCCTCATCTACCAAACTTCCTAATTTTAAAGGAATCCTGTTGATCACTCCTGAAAATGGGGCTTTAATATCCGTAAACGAAAGGTGGATCTGAGCCAGCTTCATTTCTGCATTGGCAGCATCCAGTTTTGCTTTTGCCATTGCTTTTTCATTTTTAGAAACAATGTTATTGTTTGCTAGGGTGCTTGCATTTCTCAATTCAATAGATGCCTGCTCTACTTCTGCTTTCGCTTTCAGTAGTTCTGCCTGATATAACTGAGGCATAATCCGGAACAGGGTCTGGCCTGCATGAACGTACTGACCTTCATCCACATAAATTTTTTCAAGAAATCCTTTTTCCTGTGCACGGATTTCAATGTTCCTCACAGAACGGATCTGCGCTACAAATTCCTTATTAATTACAGTATCTTTTTTCAAAGGATTGGTAACAGGATATACTGTATCTTCCTGTTTTTCTTCTTTTTTGCCGTTGCAGCCAACAACGAGCAAAAGGGTGCTAAGCATAATGCTTGAAGCAACTCTTTTCATCATAATTCTAGAGTTTATATAAATCGTTAATGTTTTAATTGAAAATTGGTAATAGAGAATATGAAATATTGTAATGATTACCGGCATATACAACACAGGGTATTTCCTACTCAGTTTTGGAAGTAGAAAATACATCGGAAAAGAAGAGTTTAAATTCTAATAGAACGTATCAGAATGAACTTTTTTATTGTAGAAAATCGCGAAAGAAAACCATGAATGTCGGGTTTTCTGCGTTTAAAAGACCGTAATCCAAAAATATAAACCAAGCTGAACACACTGGCAAAGGCAACCATAGCCTGCACCGTGTCTGATAACTGAAAATCATCTTCCGGAAGTTCCAGAGAATAACTAATTCCTGCATCATCTGCCATCTGCTGTACAGAAAACTTTTCGTAGGTTTGATTTAATCGGTTTGCCCTTTTCGGCATATGATGAGAAGCATGACCGGAATAATCATTTTGAAGTGTTTTAACATTAATCTTACTTTCTACTATAAAAAGCAGAAAAAGACTCGTTAAAAAATATACTATACAGTTTCTCATTTTGAAGGAGCAAAGGTACGCCTTGAATCCTATACCTTCATAATAGATTAACAAAATTTAACTCTCCTTTAAATAAGCTGAATAAATCTCCTTTTTTTAAAGAGCAAAATAATAATTACAACATTATAAAAAACACCATATATTATTCATTATCAGTTAATTTAAAACACATTTGACATTATACGATTCTTTTTATTGAGATAAATTCAAACGCATTACAAAAGAGTTGAAACGATAATCCTTTTTTGTTATCAATAATCGAAATAATCTATATTTTAAAATTTTATTTTAGAATATAATTTAATCCATGAAAAATTTACATTGATCAACAAAACCTATATTAAGATTTTAAATCATTGATATTCATCTATTTTTATTTCATCAATTTTAGAGTACTTTTGCCAAAAATAAACAACAAATGAAAAAAAGTCTATTATTTATTTACAGTAAACCATTCCCTACCCATACGCAGCAAATCTCCCTCGAAATCTAGGTCTGTCTATGGTTATTTACATTTTTATATTTCATGAAAAATGCTTTGCATAAAGGCTTTAAAAGCATTACAGGTAATAAAATTTGATTAATTTATATAAAATTAACATATATTTAATAAAAATATTTGTAAATTTATGTGTTATTAATATTACCATTTCATGAAACACATTAAAATCACCTATTATTATGAAAAAATTATTACAATCGATTCTTATGGGATTGATAGTCATTTCTGCAACAGCGTGTAAACATCCCGGAAAAGAAGCTGAAATCGTTGCTGTAGCCCCAGAAACTCCTGATGAATCTGTCAAGAATATCTTTGTAGATACTTATGGCGAAAAAATGGAAGTTACTGTTAATGAAACAAAAAATACTGTTACTATTCATCTGAACGGCAAAACTTATGATCTTAAAAAGAATAATGATTTGCCAGAGTACACCGCTACCAACACTGAATATCTTTATTCTAATATCAAGGGAAATATTACTTTTCTGAAAAAAGATGTTGATATGGTTCTTTTCCATCTAAAACATGATAAAAAAGTACAGCCTCCCACAAAGATGGCATCGTATTAGTTATAAGATAATCTATATTTAAAATAAAAATTATGAAAAACTGGTATCATTATATCACGGTATTATTTTTAACGGTATTTCTTATTTCTTGTGAAAGCAAAACGAATGCGCTGCCTTCCCAAACAAATAAAGATATTACCGGAAAAACATGGAAACTTACAGAGCTTAACGGACAGCCTATTGCGCTAAAAAACCAAAAAAATAATCCTCATTTCAAACTGAATATGGCTGACATGAGGTATGAAGGAAATGCAGGATGCAATGGTTTGGGCGGTACTTTTGAAATAAAACCTGATATTATGAGAATAAAATTCAATCAGGGAATTTCTACCATGATGGCTTGTGAAGATCTTGATATTGAGAATCAATTCACAAAAGCTTTACTTACCGCAGATAACTATTCTGTGAATGGGAATATACTGACGCTGAACAAAGCAAGAATGGCCCCTTTGGCAAAATTTGTTCTTCAATAATCTTACATTCTATTAGCATTATATAAAAAGAGGCTTTACACCATGTAAAGTCTCTTTTTTATTTTAATTAAATGTTGACTGGTCAGGATTTTCTAAAAAGCAAATAGCAAACAAAAAGACCTATATTCACTAATACAGCAAAGGCATTAGAAAGAATAATAGGCAATTCATTTTTCAAAAAGCCATACCATACCCACAATGAAAGCCCGGAAATAAGTACCAGAATCATGATCCATGAGATATCTTCCACATTTTTTTCTTTAATGACTTTTACAAGCTGAGGAATCATAGAAACAGAAGTAAGTACGCCTGCTACAATACCTAAAATATTTTCGTTCATAGCTTAAAATTCTCTCTTGAAGATATACATTTTCATCTGATTATCGAATATATTTCACTCGTTCAGACAAAAGATCAAAAAATATTATCTATTTGAATCTATTTATATCTACTTCTGCATGTAAAGGAATATTCTCTTCAATGCAGTCATATAAACTTTTAGAAAAGTAACATCCATTTAAAATTCCTCTTGCTCCCAGGCCATTGAAAACATACAGGTTTTTGTAATCAGGGTGATTTCCGATGATGGGTCTTCTATCTTTTACCGTAGGACGAAATCCAAAGTTTACTTCTTTTACTTCAAAATCATGAGGATAAAGTTCTGATAATCCTTTCACAAGTTGTACTACAGCAGAATCATCAATATGATGGTGCAGTTGCTCTCTGTCATAGGTTCCTCCGTAAAAATGAAGCCCATCATTAACAGGAAATAAAAAATGTTTCTTTTTAATAGTGATATCCTTAGGAATTTCCCGGGACAGTTTAACTTTTATATGATGCCCTTTATTGGGATTAATAGGAATTACAGAAAAATATGGATTTTCTTTAACACCAATACCTTCGCAAAAAATAATATTTTTAAAAGTGAGGTCTTTATAAGAAGATACCTTTACATCAAGTTGAGTATAATCAAATTTTTCTTTTACAAATAGCTCATTTTTTTCAAAATAATCGAAAAGACCATTGAAAAACCCACTAACATCTAGTCTTGCTGACTGAATAACCTTTCCTGTGTCAAAATCATTTTTTACCCCATCTATGTGCTCGAAATTTTGGCTTAAAAAACCTGAAAGGTCTTCATTTCCGGATTTCTTCATCCAAAGGTTCTGTTCGTTTTCATCATGAAAAATTCTATGAATTGAACTGCCAATCCAATAATTCTTTCCTGTATACGACTTGATTTCCTCCAATGTCTGTGTCAGGAAATCAATCTGTTCCTGAGCTTTCCAGAATGTCGTAAACTTTTTGAGCACAACAGGATTGATAATTCCTGCTGAAACCTGCGATGCACTTTTCCTACCTTCTGAGAATATGACAAAGGATTTATTGTTTTTAATCAGCTGATGAGCGAAGAAAAGCCCTGCATATCCGTCTCCTACGATTATATATTCTATATTTTTCATAATAAAAAAACCTGAGTAAAAGTACTCAGGTTTTGTATAAATATCAAGTGAAATTTAGTAATTCCACATTTCATTTTCCATGTCAAGGATCTGCGACTTAATTCTGTCGCTTTCTTCCAACTGCTCTTCGGCATTCTTAGGAATATAGTCCTTAATGTTACCATCACCTAAACCTGCGGAAGATTTATAAATGATAGAAGAAAATCTTCTTGCATTAATAATATCATCAAAAGATAGATCTGCAGAAGAGTTCTTTCTGTTGAAAACGTAATTATTTGCTAAGATATCTCTTGCACTTGGATAATATACCCAGAACAGATCAATCAGTTCGTCATTGCTTGCAATAGGTTTTCCGTCTGGACCGATAACTCCCTGCACCGCTGGGTCAGGACCCATTGCTGCGATACCAAGAGGTCTGTACTTCATTTGTCCGTCTCTCTTATCGATGAACCACATACCCATTATTTTAAGAACTTTTACTTTTTCAGTAGTAGTCTTATAAACGTCAGTATATTGTTTTTTCTCCTGATCAGTTAATTGTCTTCCTGAGTTAAGAATATCGATGGCAGCATCATTAATAACTACTTTCTCTAATCTTTTCTGAATACCTTCAGCAGAAAGTCTGTCTACAAAATTCTCGTCATTGTATACCTGCTCTATTTTCCCGCTTAATGCAGCATCTAATAATAACTGGTATAATGATCTTGTAGGTGTTGAAAGAAGGCCATCCGGATTATCATAATAGAACGGCTGATTAATCTTATCGTTCATATCAATGATCTCCCAAACAAACATACTTTTTAAAATATCTTTATCATCCACAAAACCATATTCCAAAGGTTTTACTGTTTTATCAACGATAGTATCTCCAACTTTTTGCTTGTTTTCAGCTCTCATCTGCCTAAATTCTTCTGGAGAAGAAGCGTTCAGAATAGTTTGAGAAAAAGCAAATCCCGAAACTAATACTAAAAGGCTGCTAATATATTTTTTCATAATAAATTTACAATTTTAGTCCTATTGAACGTTAATTAATATAGGAGTAATATTTTTAATTACTTGTCCGTCTAAGCCTTGAGCAGTTGCTTTAATATCAAAGATTGATACTACATCACCTGTTCTTAAGTTTCTCACTAATCCTGCCGCATCATCTAATGAGCTTCCGTGGATTAATAATGCTGCTTTACCTGGAACTCTAACCATAAACTGAGTTACAGTAAATGAAACCGGGAAGTCAAAGTCAGGAATTGCTGCCTGAACAGACTGGTTAGGAATAGAACTTGCCGGCATAGACAATACATTCTGACCTCTCATCTGCCCTTGTGGTGGCGGTACATTCTTAATTCTGTATTCAAATACCTGAGAAACAGATTTTCCGTAAGGATCTATTCCAGATAATGTAAGCTTCACTGTATTTCCTGTAGAAGGTTTAACAATCCATTTTCCTGGACCTGTACCTCTTACAGTAGCACCTGGAGCAGATAATGAAAGTTTAGAGTTATCAGCACCAAGTATCGATCCGGATACCGGGTTTTCAAGACCTCTATACATTACATTCATCTTATCAGCAGATAGTAATAATCCTTTTTCAAGTTTTACTTCTCTTGGTCCTGCAATTACATTATAGGTATGTGTCCAAGGGAAACTCTGAGGTGTACCTGAAGCATCTGTTAATGTAATCGTGCCTCCTAATTTATGCTCGCCAATACCTGATCCTGTAATTGAACTAATTCCTTGTCCATCCACAACTCTGCCAACACCTGTAATACTAATTTTATTACTATTAGAATAAGTACCTAACATTACTTTTACTTCTGCCTGCTTACCTGCTTGAATATCAATTGGTCCTGAAACGATAGGCTCATATTTTGAGAATTTAATACTCGCATCTACTTTTTCCTGTAATAATAGTGCTAAAGCATCAGATTGTACGTTTCTGGCATCATTTTGGATAATCTCTAAATTAGAGATCGCCGCAATAAGTGGCTGATGGTAGAATTTGTTTTGGAACCAAGTCTTATCATTTGGAGATTTTCCTTTTGGATATTCCGCAATTAGAGATTTATTAGCTCTTTCCACCAAATCTTTTAATTGAGCATTATTACCAAAAGTAGCAACGATATAATTTCTTACATCATCAATCTTAGCTTTTAAGTCTGTAGCTCCTTTAGTAAGTGTATTTTCATCTCCCTCTTTAAAGAAGTAAGCCATTGTTGCTTCGTTATTGTTAAGAGCTGCAAAGTTTTCACTTACATCAATTTCTTTCTTGGTTACAGGATCTATGTCATGAAATTCTGACTGCTTTTTTAACTCGTCTTTTATTTTCTGAGACGCATCTACTAAAGCATCAATTTTCACTTTCAGCACTTTATATTGCTCCCAAGGCTGTGCATATGTATCAGGTACTTGCTGTGCTTTTAATTCAAGGGTTTTTTCAAAAATTTTCTCATTCTTTTTCTCTGTTAAAGTTCTTGTTTCATGAAGTGCTTTAGTGGAATCGTAATAAGATCGGATGATTTCAGCATCAATGTTGAGGGCCATCATAGCGATGAACACCAAATACATAAGGTTGATCATCTTCTGACGTGGAGTCTGTTTTCCTTGTGCCATTCTTTTTCTTTTTGTTTTGGATTAAAAATTAAATATTAAAATGGTTTGGAAATTACGACTTCATAGCAGTCAACATACCGCCATAAACTCTGTTTAGATTATTTAAGTTAGATGTTAAACCTTGTAATTCTTGATTAAATTTCTCTGAATGTTCAGCAGATTTCTGCATATCTGCAACGTATTTGTTAGCAAATTCAGATTGTCTTTTACCACTCTCCAACTGCATTGCATATAAAGCATTCATGCTTTCCATGTGTTGAGCAGCTTTGTTAAGTTGGTCATTATACTTATGAGTAGAAGCAGAAACATCTACCGTTTGATTGATCTGGTCTACAGAGTTTGAAAATTTATCAATACCTGTTCTTAGTCTATCAAATAATTGAACATCTAATTTTGCATCAGCAAGCATCTTGTCCAATTTTGTAGAAAGAGAATTTTCTAATTCCGCAAATTGAGCGGCTGCTCCATTTTTAGAAGATATATTTGAATGTATTGGGTTAGGGTTTGCATGTTTATCTAATAATTCAGGATATACATTTTCCCAAGCATAAGACTCTTCAGATTTCGGAGGGTCAAAAGCAAAAATGATAAAAATGATTGCTTCTGTAATAAGTCCTACTGTAAGAGCCATATTACCATTAATTGGTCCCAGAGTAATGTGAGTAATTTTAAGCCAAGCTCCAAGAATTACAATTGCAGCACCGAATGAATAAAAGAAGTTCATCCAAGCATCTTTAGTCTTAAACATATAAGTTAGTTTTTTTTAGTGTTATAAATGTTATTGAAAATAATTGTCTGATTTATTATCTGCTAACTCTTTTTGGTTTTACTGCAGCTTCAGGAATATCCTGTACTGTTCTAAATCCAATATAACTTCTAGCCGAATCTTTTCTTTCCCAATCTCTTGCACCAGTCATAAGCATATAGCCTACATCTTTCCAAGAACCTCCTCTCACAGATTTTTTAGTATCTGTTGTATTTTTTGTAGAAGGATTTAAAGTAGAAGAGAATCCGTATGAAGAATTGTTATAAGCAGACACTGTCCATTCAGAAACATTTCCAGCCATATCAAATAACCCAAAACCATTCTTCTTAAATTTCTTTACTGGAGCTGTATATGTATAAGTACCTTTCTTGTCGTCTTCCATATAGTTACCACGCTTCGGTTTGAAGTTTGCCAGATAGCATCCTCTGTCATCCATTAAATATGGACCTCCCCAAGGGTAAGTAGCATTTTGCATACCGCCTTTTGCAGCATATTCCCATTCAACTTCTGTCGGAAGACGGAATAGCAATGGTCTTTGTTTTTTTCTTTTTAAACTTTCGTTGTAATCAGTTTTCAGTTTAGATCTAAAATTACAGTATGCTCTAGCCTGATCCCATGTTACCCCAACTACCGGATAATTTTTATAAGCTTTATGCCAGAAATATTGTTCGAACAATGGCTCATTATAAGCGAAGTGGAAATCTTTTACCCAAACTGTAGTATCCGGGTAGATCGCAATACTTTTACTCTTAAGGTAGTTAGCACCTCTTTCGTTATCAGCAATTGCAGCATCCATATCTCCCCACTGATAGTTGTATTTTAATTTACTAACATCTAGAATTCTTTCGTTACCCATTCTAGAAGAAGCTGGCAAATACATTGATTCTAATACTTCCGCATATTCCACATCCGGATATTTAGAGGTACTCCAATGTAAAGGAATTTTCCAGTCTAATTTTTTAGTGGCATCAAATCCACCTTCTTCTCTGCCTCCCTGGCCTTCTAAATATTCTTGATAGGGTGTTAAATTTTCTTCTTTCTTTGCAAGGTATGCATAATCTCCTATGCTTGCCCCTTTACGACCGCCTTCATCACCGCCTTCTCCAGCAGCTTCAGCAAGTAAAGTTCTCGCAATTGAGTCTCTTACGTAATTAATAAATACCCTGTATTCTGCATTTGTAGTTTCAGCTTCATCCATGAAGAAAGAGGAAACGGTAACCGTTTTTAATGCTGCTTTTTCAGGGCTATTTGTTGGATCCTGGTCTGCTAAACCAGCAACAAAGGAACCTGCAGGAATGGCCACCATACCGTATGGTCTTTCCGCAACAAATGATTTCGTTTTCTCTCTTGGTATCAATTCTCCTTTTGTTCCAGGTTTCCCTACAGAAGAGCTACCACCACCTGAACAAGATACCGACGCTACCGACGCAGACAATAATAAAAGAAATATCCTTTTCATGTTAATTTTTATAATTAAGCCGTAAATATATAATTTTTTTAAGAAACTTTTAAGATTTTTTTTGAAATAACGAAAGAAATCTAAATTTATTTTATTTACAAATACTTTTTATTCCACAGTTACAGATTTCGCAAGGTTTCTCGGCTGATCCACATTCGCACCTCTATATACAGCAATATAATATGCTAAGAGTTGTAAAGGTACTGATGCAATGATTGGAGAGAAACATTCTGAAGTCTCTGGAATTTCAATAACATAATCTGCCATTTCACTTACCTGCTGATCGCCTTTATTTACGACAGCGATAATTTTACCTCTTCTGGCTTTAATTTCCTGAACATTGCTCACAATTTTATCATAATGTCCTTTTTTAGGAGCAATGATAACGATAGGCATGTTTTCATCAATTAAAGCAATCGGACCATGTTTCATTTCTGCTGCAGGATATCCTTCCGCATGAATATAAGAGATTTCTTTTAGTTTTAAAGCTCCTTCCAGCGCTGCAGGATAGTTGTATCCTCTTCCCAAATAAAGGAAATTTGTAGCATTCACAAAGTCTTTTGCAATACTTTGAGTCAGCTCATGGGTTGTACTTAATACTTCTTCTATCTTTTTAGGGAGTGCATTCAATTCAGCAATTAGACTCATAAATTCAGCATTCCCAAGATTTCCATTGTGCTTTCCAAGTTTCAGTGCAATTAAGCTAAGAATGGTAAGCTGTGCTGTAAATGCTTTTGTAGAAGCTACTCCAATCTCCGGACCGGCGTGAGTGTAAGAACCCGCATCTGTAATCCTTGCAATGGAAGAATCTACTACATTACATATACCATATATAAATGCACCTTTTTCTTTTGCTAACTTTAATGCAGCCATGGTATCTGCTGTTTCTCCTGACTGAGAAATTGCGATAACGACATCTTTATCTGTAATAATTGGATTTCTGTATCTGAATTCTGAAGCATATTCTACTTCTACAGGAATTCTTGCATATTCTTCAATAAGATATTCACCAATCAGTCCTGCATGCCATGAAGTTCCACACGCAATAATGATGATTCTGTTTGCATTTTTGAATTTTTCAACATGATCCCAGATTCCTGCCATCTTGATGATTCCTTCATCAACAAGAAGTCTTCCTCTCATAGTATCATGGACAGATTTCGGCTGCTCGAAAATTTCTTTAAGCATAAAGTGCTCATATCCGCCTTTTTCAATTTGCTCAAGGTTCATTTTAAGCTGCTGAATTTCCGGCTCAATTTTAGAATTCTCATTGATTGTTCTAATATCTACACCTCCCTCTAATGAAATCGTGGCCATATGACCTTCTTCCAAATAGATCGCTTCTTTTGTAAATTCAACAAAAGGAGAGGCATCTGAAGCAATAAAGTATTCTTTATCACCAATTCCGATGGCCAAAGGAGATCCTAATCTACCCACAACCAATACACCAGGATAATCCTCGTGCATTATAGTCACTGCATAAGCTCCGTATACTTCATTAAGTGCATATCTTACTGCAGTCGGGAAATCGGTCTGTGAATTCAGATCCATAAAATACTGGATAAGATTAACCAATACTTCTGTATCTGTTTCTGATTTAAAAGTAAATCCTTTTTCGGTAAGCATTTTTTTAATGGTATCATAGTTTTCTATAATACCATTGTGGATAATTGCCACTTTACCATTATTGGATAAATGAGGGTGAGAGTTTCTATCACTAGGAACTCCATGGGTAGCCCAACGGGTATGTCCCATTCCCATTTTTGCTTTTCCTTTTAACTGTTGAGAAATATTGACTAAGTCCTGTACTTTCCCTTTTGTTTTTTCAATTTCAAATTTGTTGTCAGAATCTTCCAGTACAATACCTGCACTGTCATATCCTCTATATTCTAATCTTCTAAGACCGTTGATTACTATATCATACGCGTCTTGGAAACCTGTATATCCTACTATTCCGCACATATTTTTTCTAGTGTTTTTTTATTTTTTTGTTCCGTAAGTAACTAATAATTGAATTCTATTAGCATTGGTAGCCTCTGTTCCTACGAACACTGCTCTATCCATTGCAAATGATCTGGAAGTATATTTATATCCAGCCAGTGTTGTTGACGATGATGAAAGGGCTAAAAACTCTCCAAGGTTGATCACCAGTGTTTTGTTTTCTGCTCCGGTTTCCACAATATCTTTAACCGTTTTCGTTACTGTAAAATCATAATAAGCCGGGTTTTTATCCAAATCATACATTTTGTATGGAGTAAAGCCTAACAACATATCCTGAGTAAACGTGGATGAAATCAATTCACCCGTGGCAGCTTTACTATCAACCGGAAGAAGGGTAAACTTTGTAGGCTTAGCATAAGCATTGTCCCAGTTGGTTTTATCAGTATAAATTCTGATTTTAGCTCCTATAATTGCTGCTTTATTATTTTGATATAATGTTTTAAGCGTATTGATGTCAGTATCCTTAATTTTTATTCCGATAGAAGGCCCTCCCATAGCCTGTGTATAAAGTCTTGGATCACCATTTTGCTCGCTACTGACAGCTAATGCATCAGATAAACTTGATCCGGTTCTGTTGTATTCATATTGTCCGATATGGGCGTTTGCTCCTTGCAGATTAAAGGTAAATGTGGTCTGTGGTCTCGTTACTACACCATTAGTCGTAACATCAGATTTGTAGTACATGATCATCTCCATATCGTTAGGAGAAAACTGGAACAAATATCCATCATTTTCTGCAACAGAAATTCTTATTCCATTAAAATATCTTGTAAAGTTAGACGCATCCTGAAGTTCAGGCTGTCCTTTTTTAGCGATGATTTTATTTTGGAAGAAGGTCTTATCCAGCGGGATTCTGAAACCTAAGTTAGACGTAAATGCAGTACTGTTATCAGAAGTCTTTAAAATGGTCATAGCCGTAACATTTCCATTAAAAACACGGGTTCCCAATAAAGCACCTGTGCTTACACTTACGTTAGAACGGGTAAAATTGGTATTGTTAGCATCTAAGAAAGTCGTTACTTCATTTACGTTTATATTAAACAAAGTGGGTGCTCCTGTAGTCCCAATATTACCATATTTATTAACAGCATACGTCTTGATACTTTCCTTAGTGGGAATAGTGTTATCTCCATTAAGAAAGCCAGCCTTATCTGTTATATCCCCTAAAGCTGTACCATCATATTGAGCAGCAGAAGGTCTTATTACTAAAACCACAGAATCCACAACTGCATTGGTTCCAAAATCAGGATTATCGGTTGATAGTCTTAACTGCGTAAGATAAGAAGCTTTCTGCATTCCAAAATTACTTTCGTTAAAGGCTCCTAAAACGGCAGTAGATGAAGTTGATCCCCATAAATTGATCAATTTAGAAGCATCACTTCTGATAGTATCATGATTATTAATATTATAAGCGATAAGGTCATATGGTGTCACAGTACCTTCTGTAGCTTCATTGGCAAATAGCTGTTCCCCCAGCGAATCCGGTTCCGGTTCGCAATTATAAAGCAATACACTTCCAAAAATCGCCAATAATAACATGGCGAAAGTTCTTTTAACATTATGAGTCATTAAAAATGTGTTTTTTAATATAGTTGGTTTATAGAGTCTAGATCAAGATACTCCGACTTTGGAGTAGATGTTTCGTTGAAAGCTTTATCCAGGTCTTCATCCAGGAATTCATCACCTTTCACTACCATATTTACATAATTCATGCTTTCGATAACAAAACTTTTAATGCTTGGGTTATCTAACGCTTTTAATCCTGAAATATTATCGAATTTTAATTTTTCATCGATCTTCTTGTCCAAAGCTGCTTCTTTCTCGTTGTAAAGAGAAAGTACAATTTTTGCATCTTTGAAATAGGTATCGGATTCGTAATAGGTTTTAAGATAAATTGGAACAAAAGAAGCCATCCATCCATTTAAATGGATAACATCAGGAACCCAGTTTAATTTTTTGATAGTTTCAATAACTCCTCTTGCGAAGAAGATTGCTCTCTCATCATTGTCTTCGAAAGGATTTCCTTCGTCATCAACATAATATTGCTTTCTTTTGAAGTATTCTTCATTATCAATAAAGTAGACTTGAAGTCTTTCCCCCGGAAGAGACGCTACCTTAATAATCAAAGGTTGATCCAGATCATTGATAATAATATTCATTCCCGAAAGGCGGATTACCTCATGAAGCTGGAATTTTCTCTCACTAATTTGTCCAAATCTTGGCATAAAAACTCTAACATCATTGCCTTCATTGTGCATCTTAAGTGCCATTTTGTTTACCACTGCAGCCATATTTGTGTCTTCTTGGTATGGATACATCTCCGTAGTAATGTACAGTATTTTTTGATTCGGCATAAATTTCTTTCTAATTTTTTGTAAAAACGCTTTAATGTGCAAAATTACAAAAAAACATCCAACATTATTTTAATTAACATTTTTTTACGATAATTCCCTTTTCCAAATTATCAAAACCGCACTTTATTATGCTATATTTTTAGTATTTTTGAATTAGTATTAAAATAAACTATGGAAGTTCTAAAAAACAAGAAAACCCTTCAGGATTTCATTGAAAGACAGAAAGAAATGGGAAAAAGAATAGGCTTTGCACCTACCATGGGAGCCCTGCATAACGGCCATCTTTCCTTATATGAAGAAGCTAAAAAAGAAAATGATCTTGTCATTTCTTCAATTTTTGTAAATCCCACTCAATTTAATAATCCTGAAGATCTGGAAAAGTATCCCAGAGATGTCAACCGAGATATCTTAATTTTAAAAAACTCAGGATTGGTGGATGCCGTATATATTCCTGAAGTAGCAGATATCTATCCGGAAAAGGCAGTAAGCCAGCATTATGATTTTGACGGACTGGAAAATGAAATGGAGGGAAAATCGAGACCGGGACATTTTGATGGAGTTGGAACTGTGGTGGAAGAATTATTCCGACAGGTTAAGCCTGATAATGCTTATTTTGGAGAAAAAGATTTCCAGCAGCTGGCCATTATCAAAAAAATGGTCGAAAAGAAGCATCTCCCGATCAAAATAGTTGGAGTTTCTATTTACAGAGCAGACAATGGTCTTGCCCTAAGTTCAAGAAACCAAAGACTTCATGAAGACCGAAAAGAGGTTTCAAAAATTATTTACCAGACCTTACTGAAAGTCAACGACTGGTTCAGAACCGTTACCGTTCCTGAAATTAAAGAAAGGGTAGCTGATGTTTTCGATCAGCAGCAGGGCATGCAGCTGGAATATTTCCTGATTGCTGACGAAGAGACATTGAAAGAGACTGATTTCTTTTATAAAGACAGAAACTACAGAGCCTTTATTGTAGTAATGGTAGATGGTGTGCGATTGATCGACAATATGCATTTAGAATAGAAAACAAAAAATCAAAGGCTTCCTGAGGGAAGCCTTTGAAACACCAAATCACAAAATATTAATATGAAAAAAATTTACTTTTCAGTAAACTTGTGACCCGGCTGGGATTCGAACCCAGGACCCATACATTAAAAGTGTATTGCTCTACCAGCTGAGCTACCGAGTCGGCCACAATTAAAAATGAATTACTTCACTGTTAACTATTAAATTTTCTTTGCAGTGCCTGCGACTGGATTCGAACCAGCACATCCTTAGGAAACCACCCCCTCAAGATGGCGTGTCTACCAATTTCACCACGCAGGCTAAAAAAATTACAAAAATCTAGTAATATTTTTTCGCTTGTGACCCGGCTGGGATTCGAACCCAGGACCCATACATTAAAAGTGTATTGCTCTACCAGCTGAGCTACCGAGTCGGTCACTTTGATAACGATTTGCAGTTGTATATTGTTCCTCGTTTTCAGTGGTGCAAAGATAGGACTTTTTTCATTATCTCAAAACTTTTTTGCAAATTTGTTTAAAAAAAATTCATGATAATTTCACTGGTCGGATACATGGGATGTGGCAAATCTCACATTTCCAAAATATTAAGCGAAAAAATAAATTTTAAATTAATTGACCTAGATAAAGAGATTTCTAGGCGAAATAAATTAACCATCTCCGAAATTTTCGAAAAAAAGGGCGAGATCTCCTTTAGAAAGCTGGAAAGAGAGGCGTTGGAAGAAATATTAGCGAGTGAAGAAAATGTGGTTTTAAGCCTTGGTGGCGGAACTCCTGTTTACTACAATAACATGGAGATTATCAACCACAGCTCTAAAAGTATCTTTTTGAGAGCATCTATTGGTACATTATCAGAAAGGCTTTCAAAACAAAAAGAAAAAAGGCCGTTAATAGCCAATATTTCGGATGAAAACCTTCCTGAGTTCATTGCTAAGCATTTATTCGAAAGAAATGAATTTTACAGCAAAGCACAGTTTAACATCAATACGGATTCAAGGGAACCTGAAGATATTGTTCAGGAAATTATTGAAAAGCTCTATTTATAGAGCTTTTTCATTTTCTTCTTCCTCATTCTCGTCACCGCTTTCCCCAAAAAAGTCATCCCAATCGGTAAAATCTGAAGCAATATCATTTCCTACATACTCATCCATCTCTCTTCTGTCTTTTTTAGTAGGTCTTCCTTCTCCTTTAACTCTGTAATAATCCTGGGTCATTTTACGGAGTTTCAATAACTCATATTGGTCATTATCGGTGACGTCTTTAATGTGAAGCGGAACCAATTTAGCTCCAATCCTGCTTTTAGGAATCTGGATTACTTTTATTTTATAATCAATCTGATTTTTACGGATCTTGATAACATCTCCTTCTTTTACCTCTTTTGAAGCCTTTACAACACCTTCTCCTATGGATACCCTGTTCTTTTTAATCTCGTCTGTAGCAACACTTCTTGTCTTATAAAAACGAATGCTCCATAAAAATTTATCTATTCTCATAATTTTTTATACTTTTGCCGTTATATTATTTGTAAAGTAATTAAAGTTTTTTGAAATGAAAAAAATATTTTTATATATCCTTGCAGGATCGCTGTGTTTTTCTGCATGTAAAAAAGATGATGCGGATACAACCTATACGGAGCCGGCTGATATCAATGTACAAAACGACTATGATAACCAGGCTATCGCTAAGTTTATGAATGAAAACTACTTGGATGCCCAGGGAAATATAAAAGCTTTCAGCAGTACAGACACTTCTGATGACAATCAAACAAAGCTGACTGATCTGCCTCATACTACTTTACCTTCCGGAACGATCTATTTCATAAGAGCCGGTGCTCAGCCAGCAGATGTACCAACACCTGGATACGCCATTGGTTCTACGGATATTATCAGAATCATGATGAAATCTAAGTCTTATCTTGCAGTAAACACGGACGGAAATGTAGCATTTCAGACTGGAGTAGATTTTCTAAACACGATAAACGGATCTACTATTCCTGCTGTTGATCCTAAATTCTATTACATATCTGACAAAGATCCATTAATAGTAAATGCAACTACTGATGCAGCAAAACAAAAGAGCTATTATATGATCGAAGGCTTTAATGAAGCGCTGCAAAAATTCCAAGCTTTTAATAAAGGAAATTCAGAAGCATATAACCTTCAGGGAGTTATCATTGTACCATCTAGAGCAGCTTTTGCCAGAGACCCGTATAATAACTATACAGGATCTTCTTTAAGAAATAATTCTTTTGTCTTTAATTTTCAGGTATACGGAACAGCTCCGAGACCTGCCGGACAATAGTTAAACAACATATCAATAAAAAACCGCTTCAATACGTGAAGCGGTTTTTTTTATACTTTATTTTTATCTTTTAAGATCTGGCTTTCTGTTTTACATTTCCTAAAATATCCGGGAAATAAAGATCCGCCAGATGATCAAATTCATCTCCTCTCATAAACATGGTTGCATCTACTTCTTCATAGGATTTTCTTCCTGCTGCAGCAATCAGTTCATTACAGGTATGAAGTGTGTTTTTATGGAAATGATACACTCTTTCGCTTTTATCGGTTACATCCAATCCTTTAATAAGCATTTTATCCTGTGTGGCAACTCCTGTAGGACAATTATTCGTATTACATCTCAGTGCCTGAATACAGCCTAAAGAAAACATGAATCCCCTTGCATTATTACACATATCAGCACCCATGGCAACTGCTCTCAAAATATCTAAACTCGTTAATACTTTACCACTGGCAATCACTCTGAGTTTATCTCTAACGTTATAGCTATTCAACGTTCTGTTGACAAAAATTAAAGCTGGCTCCAACGGCATTCCCACTCCATCTGAAAATTCCGGCGGCGCGGCTCCTGTTCCCCCTTCAGCACCATCTATGGTAATAAAATCCGGATAAATTTTCAACACATTCATTTGAACACAGATGTCTTCAAATTCTCTGGTATCTCCTATACAAAGCTTAAAACCAACAGGTTTTCCTCCTGAAAGTTCTCTTAAATGCTGTACAAATCTCAATAATCCTGCAGCATTGGAAAAAGCAGAATGAGAGGGCGGTGAAATAACCGTCATTCCGGGTGTGACGTGACGGATTTTTGCAATTTCAGGAGTATTTTTCACTCCCGGCAGAACGCCTCCATGACCGGGTTTTGCACCCTGAGATAATTTAACTTCAATCATTTTTACTGTGGGAAGCGTTGCATATTTTGTGAATAATTCAGGGTTGAATTTCCCTTCTTCATCCCTGCATCCAAAATATCCTGTTCCGATCTGCCAGCATAAATCTCCACCTTCCAAATGGTGTGGAGAAACCCCTCCTTCACCGGTATTATGATAAAAATTTCCTTTTTTTGCACCTCTATTTAAAGACATTTGAGCCCTGTCGCTTAATGCTCCAAAACTCATCGCTGAAATATTGAATAACGATGCATGATAAGGTTGTGTACACTGCTCCCCTCCTACCCAGACTCTCGGTAATTCTTCTGACGGAGATTTTGCATAAATGGAATGTTTAATTCCTTCGTATTTTCTATGATTAACTTCTAACTGCGTTCCAAAAGCGACTGTATCACTCAGGTTTTTGGCACGTCTGTACACTGCAGAACGCTGGTTTCTTGGAAAAGGCTTGCCATCGGTCTCTCTTTCGATGAAATATTGCTGCATTTCAGGTGAGATACTTTCAAAAAAGTACCGGAAGTAGCCTAGCACCGGAAAGTTCCTTAAAATGGCATGTTTTGACTGGTAGGCATTATATACGCCTAATGCATAAATGGCGGAAAGCAGAATCGGTATCCAATAATGCGCTCTGATTAATAACGCTACAATCCATATAGCAGTTACTAATACAATTCCCCAAGATAAAAACTTATCTCTCATAAGAATGTAGTATTTAAAAGTTAAAATAAATTTAGTTGAAATTTTGCAAAGAGACTATGCTTTTGCTAAAAAACTTTCGTAAGAA
Source organism: Chryseobacterium soli (assembly GCF_000737705.1). Lineage (GTDB taxonomy): Bacteria > Bacteroidota > Bacteroidia > Flavobacteriales > Weeksellaceae > Chryseobacterium > Chryseobacterium soli. Next base: position 24,368 of record NZ_JPRH01000005.1, read on the forward strand.
GATTGCACAGAAACTGTGCCATCTGACAGGATTTTTTCTAAATTCAGAAATTCTATTTGATTAACGGAGGCCTGATCAAAGTCTTTTTGAACTCTCACATAGTTTTCTGTGAAGCCGTACATTTTTCCGTCTTTATTCTCGTGCTCCCAAAGAACAGGAAGCGTTTTCCCAAGCTGGGTTTCATAAAATGCCATTTTTTTCTTTTCAGAAAGTATTCTCAGCATTTTATTACGTTTTTTTCTTTCAGGAATAGGAACGACTCCGTCCATTCCGGCAGCTTCTGTATTTTCCCTTTCGGAATAGGTGAATACATGGAGATAGCTTATCGGAAGTTCATTCAGGAAGTTATAGGTTTCCATAAATAATTCTTCGGTTTCCCCCGGAAATCCTACAATAACGTCTACACCAATAGCTGCATGAGGCATTACCTCACGGATTTTATTGACTCTATTTCTGTACAACTGAGTCAGATAACGGCGTTTCATTTTTTTCAATAAATCATCACTTCCCGACTGTAAAGGAATATGAAAATGCGGAACAAAGCTTCTGCTTTTAGAAACCAGTTCAATACTTTCATCCTTCAAAAGATTGGGCTCAATGGAAGAAATACGTATTCTTTCAATGCCTTCTACCTGATCAAGTTCTGAAATCAGATCTAAAAAAGTATGTTCGTGTCTTTTGTTTCCAAATTCTCCTTTTCCGTAATCGCCGATATTTACTCCTGTAAGAACAATTTCTTTGATGTCTCTTCCTGCGATTTCTTTGGCATTCGCAAGAACATTGGGAATGGTATCGGAACGGGAAATTCCTCTTGCCAAAGGAATCGTACAGTACGTACATTTATAATCACAGCCATCCTGAACTTTCAGGAAAGCTCTGGTTCTGTCACCGATAGAATAGCTTCCGATAAAGAAGTCTGTTTCCTCAATTTCACAAGAATGAACAATTCCTTCGCTTTCAGATTTTTCCAAATCATCGAGATAGCTCAAAATATTGAATTTTTCTTTAGCTCCAAGAACCAAATCCACTCCGTTGATCTGAGAAATTTCTTCAGGTTTCAGCTGTGCATAGCATCCAACAATAACCACCAACCCTTCAGGATTGGCTTTCATGGCTCTTTTTACGTGAAGTTTACACTCACGGTCTGCATTCTCAGTCACCGAACACGTGTTGATGACATAGACATTCGCCTTATCATCAAAACCTACTTTATCATAACCTGCATCTGTTAACTGACGGGCAATAGTAGATGTTTCTGCAAAGTTTAATTTGCAGCCAAGGGTATGAAATGCGGCGGTTCTGTGAATGTGAGACATTGATTACTCCTGAATTTTATGGGTGCAAAGATAGTAATTTTAATAAAGACTCTAAATTGATTCAGTCTATTGTTTGTATTCATCTCTTATTTCAGAACTATTTTGAAAACAAACGGGTGAAGCATTGGATGTTACATCCTTTTCTTCCTGCTTTTTTTTCATTTCCATATTAAATTCCTGAGATTTATTTCTCGCAATGGAAAGTGTTTTCCAATCTTCATTTTTCATCATTTTAGCCAGGTAAACGATCTGGCCGATATGATAAGGGTAATGAGCCAGCTGACGAAAAACAGCATCGGCAACAGAATGTGCTTCTCCCCTGATATAAATCGTTGAATAAAAATTCTCTTCATTAATCTGACCTAAAGCATCAAAAAAACACTTCCATCCTTTTTCCCAAAAATCTAAAACCTCCTGCTTGGTGTTCATCGTATTTACAAATTCTTCGTCGCGGTTCCGCCAGGATTTCTCTCCATCTTCCGTCAGAAAATTCGTCCATCTGGAAAGCATATTTCCTGCAATATGATGTATGATGACAACAATAGAATTACTTTCTTCATTGTACTGCCAGAATACCTGCTCTTCAGAAAGCTGCTGTAAGGTATTATCTCCAAGAGACTTATAGTACTCAAAACGTTTTATGAATAAATCTTCCATAGGTTTAAAATAAAAACTAAGTTACCATTTTTCCCGTATATACAGTATAAATGCAGTTATGGTTTGTAGGATAAGTGACTTTATGAAAGATCTGAATTCATTAAATATAGAACAGCTTGAAAAATGGTTTACCGATGAAAGTACCATATGGATTCCGCCTTTAAAGGAAGTTTCAGGTAAAAATAGGATTTTAGCTTTATTCAGAGCTATTTTCAAACGTTATGAAACCATTGAATGGCACGTTTCTGAAATTTTTTCATTAGGAAATCACAAATATTTTTATCAGACCACTTCGTACGGAACCATGATTGGAAAGGGCATCTATGAAAATAACATCTGTACTTTGGTTCAATTTTCAGAAAACGGAAAAATCATTTATCTTTCTGATTATTTTAAAGATACTAAAGGTTTTTAATAGGTATCATTCTTATTTTTAAAGAAATTCATTCATCATTATAACAAAAAAACCAGCTTGTATTAAGCTGGTTTCTCATTTTATAGGGTTGTATTTATTCTCTGTTTTTCACCATAATCCATCCTGAAAACTTGAAAGCGGTATTCTTTTTATCATTTTCATTCCAGGTTACAGAATACCAATAATTTCCGGTAGGAACTTTTCCGCCTCCTTTTGCGGTACCATCCCATTTATAACCATTGGATTTATCGGCCTGATGGATTTTATTTCCATATCGGTCAAAAATACTGAATACCAGATTCTGTTTATGAGCGAGTGCAGAGTAATCAACGACATCATTAATTCCATCTCCGTTCGGAGTAATCACATTGATAAGATTAGGAACTACAACATCAATCTGTATCGGCTCACAATCATAAGCATCTTTTATAAATACGGTATGATCTCCCCTCGAAATATTGGTAAAGACATTGGAATCCTGCCAGTTGATGGCATCCATTGAATATTGATAAGGTGGAGTACCACCGATCACATAAACAGTGATCGTACTGCTGCTGATATCAATTGTAGACACAACGGGCTGCCCTGAAGAATATACTTTCACCGCCTGTTGTACAATACAGTCTCCTGTTTTTAGTTTTACCCAATACGTTCCGACACCAACATTGCTGATCGCCTGAGTGGTAGCGCCTGTACTCCATTCATATCCATTGAATCCCGGGCCGGCATCCAAAGTGGTTTTATCTTCAATACAAATCACTTTATCTTTAAGAACGTTGGAATACACAGGCGGAATCACAACAAGAGTAACTTTAGCAATATTATAACAACCGTTCGCATTAGATACCCGAACATAAATTACTCCATTCGGAGCGATATAAGCAGCGGGCGTAGCAATTTCATTGGTCTGATTAATCGCATCTGTGAGAGAAGGATAATATTTTTTCACTGCTCCTAACTGTGTCGTTACAACAGCACTGATAAGATTAAAAGATGCCGTAGAAGGATTGGCTTCGATGAAACACGATCTTAAAATAGCATCATTAACGACCACAACAGGATAGAATTTTAAAGTAATTTCTGCAATACCGGTGCATCCGAATGGTGTGGTTATTTTGACGTATATTTTTCCTTCTGCGGATACAAAGGCAGTAGGCGTTGTAATTTCATTTATTCCTGCATTAAGATCAGATAAGGTATTGTAATATTTTTTAGTCACCGTAGGATCTAAAATTACGTCAGCTGTTGTTAAATCAAATATTGCAGTCCCTGCATTATTATTGTTACACTGGGTTAATAGGGCATTATAGGGATGAATAGAGCCGTCTTTAAATTTAAAAGTACCGATCTGTTTACACTTATTCAGTTGATTAACGGGATTAGTAGGATCTGTATAGCTGATACTGTAATAATAAATAGTAGTGGTATTAACACTTATAGGTGCTGTTATTGGATTACTTCCTGTTAAAGCATCATTCTGACTTGTATGATACGTCACCGTAAAATTTTGATTTCCATTAATAATTCCTGAAGACAATAAAGAAAAATCAAAAACAGCAGGATTGGTGCATATCACCACTTCCCTTGGATCTGCAGGATTGGCTGCAGGATTTCCAGGAGGCATAAAAGGATGTGGCTGAATAGTAGGATCCGTAAACGGAGAAGCTAATGTTGCCGTTCCGCCCCATGTAAGATCAAAAGAAAAAACGGTGGGTGAAAAATTATCAAGATATAAATAGTAGGTTTCTCCTGGAAGAACATCCATGTATTTTACAAAGCCATCCCCAACACCAGGCCCTTCGGTGGTATCTGTAGATGTCATATTCATCCCTGTTGGATAACCTGCTGTAGTACCGTCATTGGAAGAACATCTGATGGGAGTCCCTCTGGTGGCGCAGGTTTTATTGGGTCCATAAATAGCCCAGTCGTAATCTACAGGTCCTGTTGGATTAATTTCAAATGTCAGGGTACCACCTGTAGCAATCGTAAATGAATACCATGCAGAATTGTGCTCCATTTGCAGGCAACCGCCTAAGGTTTCATTGACAGATCCAATTCCTGAAGGTGTATATGTAATGTTAGAATTTCCACAAACCGCAAGTGCTGTTGAACAGTCCGCCTGGGAAAAAAAGATCTGTGATACAAATAATAAAATAAAAAGTAGATTTTTTCTCATAGATATATGTTTTTATTAAAAATTAATCATAAATTAAAACAATACACAACACATATATCAAATATACCTATTATTTCATTACAAATAATAAAATTCTTCATAGATTGAATTATTCTGAAATATAAAGATATACCTATAGAATTCTACAATAAAAATGCAGATTATTTTATACTCGTAATATTGCCACAAAGATTTTCAAGATGAAAGATTTTATGAAAAGGACTTTGTACTTCCTGGAGATGCTCTCTATCCTGAATGAAAGTATATCTTGAGGCCAGAGAGTTCATATCAGAAACAATCACCAGCCAGCATTCATCTACCGAGGTATCATAATACGGGAATTTTTCATTCTTTTTTTCGATAAGTTCCAAAATTTTTTCAGAACAGAGCTCATCAAAAAGATTCATATTATATTCATGGGTGATAAACACATTTCTCCTGTGGACAGATTTCCTGATGCTTTTTACACATCCCACTGCTTTATTTTTCTGGATACTCCGGCAGATACACTGGATAATTTCCTGCTGGTCTTCCAGCCGTTCAAACTTAATATTGGTATGGAATTCTAAAAAATAAACACCACGATATTTCGTAGTGTTCTCTTGTTCTAATACTATTTCAGCCTGACGGAAAATTTTATTCAAACAGCTTTCCACTTTCTTCATTTCCAAATGGTTAATCACTTCCGTAAGCTCTATTCCAATTTTTTTGTCGTTGAATTTGGCGATAAAGTCAGGACTTTCGCAAATAAGATTTTCAAACTGCACCTCTGGAAAATGGTGCATAAAAGAGTTTAAGAGCAAAATCTCGGATTTCTTCTTATATTTTTCGCGGTCGTGAAGCAGAGATTCATCTATTTTACGGTGATATTTCTCCATCGGCTTTTTTTTCAAATGTCGATTCAGATAATACAGGCTTAGATTCTTAATAAGATCTTCTTCGGAAAATGTCTTTTTCATGTGTGATTTTTTTATTGATGAGTAAAGAACACATGTACCAATGAGCTTTTATTATTAGAAGTTTTTGATAATCAAAAATTTACCTATTAAAGGTAGGTAAAAAAACTATTCGGCAGATACTTTTAAAATTTATTTATTACATAATTAATGTAGGGTTTATTTTCATATTTAATACCTTTAGTCTTTATAAAAATACAAAACTGTGATTTATGGATTTTAAAAACTTTAAAATACCCTATAGTGTCAATCCTCAATACACTACAAAAACTGCCTATTTTTCAATGGAATTTGCGATTGAGCAAGTGCTGAAAGTATACTCCGGCGGCTTAGGCTTTTTAGCAGGATCTCATATGAGAAGTGCTTACAATCTAAAGCAAAACCTTATTGGAATCGGAATTCTCTGGAAATTCGGCTACTATGATCAGGCAAGAAACCATGATCAGACGTTACAGCCTACCTGGACAAAAAAAATGTACAGCTTTCTTGAAGACACAGGAATAAAATTTCAGATAGAAATTCACAGTGCACCGGTTTGGGTGAAAGTATGGTATCTGGATCCTGAGATTTTCAATACAGCACCTATGTTCTTTCTTTCCACAGATGTTCCTGAAAACGATCATATTTCAAAGACGATCTGTCATAAATTATATGATGCCAATGAGTCTACAAAGCTTGCACAATATATTTTACTGGGCAAAGGAGGCGCACAATTGCTGGATGAAATGAATATTGAAAGGGATATCTATCACCTGAATGAAGCCCACGGACTTCCTGCTGCGTTCCATTTATTGAAAAAATACAATGGAGATCTTGAGAAAGTCAAAGAAAAACTAGTATTTACCACCCATACCCCTGAAGAAGCAGGAAATGAAAAACATAACCTCAAATTATGTTATGACATGTCTTATTTCTCCGGGTTCAGTATGGAAGATGCAAAAAAAATTGAAGGAACTGATGATGACCGTTTTAACCATTCGCTTTGTGCTTTAAAAATGGCGAAAGTTGCCAATGGAGTTTCTCAGCTTCATGGGGTAGTTTCCAGAGCTATGTGGAGCAAATATCCGGGAATCTGTGAAATAAAATCGATCACTAATGCACAGGAATTTAAATATTGGTCAGATAAAATACTTTACAATTCTAAAGATGAGAATGACGAAACGGTTTTTGATTTCCGGAAAAAGCATTTAAAGAAAAGACTCTTTAAAATCGTCGCAGACCAGACCGGTAATTTGTTTGATCCGAAAATTTTCACCATCGTTTGGGCGAGAAGATTCGCAGGCTACAAACGTGCTGACATGCTTTTACATGATAAAGAAAGGTTCCGGAATCTATTAAACAACCCTAAATATCCGGTACAGATTATTTGGGCAGGAAAACCTTATCCGATGGATTATGCAGCAATTTCTACCTTCAATACGCTGGTTGAGGAAAGTAAAAACCATAAGAATATGGCTGTTTTAACGGGATACGAGCTTTCTTTAAGTAAATCACTGAAACAAGGCTCTGATTTATGGCTGAATAACCCAAGAGTACCGAGGGAAGCCTCAGGAACATCCGGAATGACGGCTGCTATGAATGGCTCTGTAAACCTTTCAACCGATGACGGCTGGATCCCTGAATTTGCCCACCACGGAGAAAACTCATTTGTCGTTCCAAAAGCAGATTATGCCAATATGAGTATTTATGAGCAGGACAATTATGACCTGAACAAATTATATGAAATCCTGGAAAATGAGATTATTCCAACTTATTATGACAATCCAAACAAATGGAGGAAAATTCAATACAATTCAATGAATGATGTTAAAGATCATTTCAACAGCGACCGAATGGCTGATGAATACTACAAAATACTTTATAACGATTAGTGAACTGCAACATAATACAAAAAAGCAGTAAGCCAATTCTTTTCAAATAAAAATATCCGGGAAAAATTTTCCCGGATATTTTCTAATTAATCTTTTTTCTTTTTAGGCACTTTAAGCCCTTTCTCTTTGGCTTCAGAAATTCCAATGGCAACCGCCTGCTTTCTGTCTGTGACCTTTTTTCCGGAAGAAGATTTTAATTTTCCTTCCTTAAATTCGTGCATTACCTTTCCTACTTTGTCTTGAGCCTTGTCTGAGTATTTTGTCTTGCTCATTATAATTTTTTTAAGGTTTTGGCAGGGTTACTCCTAATTCATAAACACTAGCGTGCTTCAAATATTTTGAACGCTCTCTGGAAGTTACCGACTCTAAATGATCATTTTTAATCACAATAATCGGATCTTCCATATTTTCAATCTCAAAATTGGCGAAATATCTTTCTTCAGGGCTTGTTTTATCGTTGCTGGCCTTTATTTTCTGGAGTTCATCTGCATATTTTTTAAATCCGGGGTCAGATGAATGGATAAATTTATATTCATCACCGGCATCTACATAAAAATGGAGTTTTTTTTCAATTAATCCTGCTTCATTTGTTAGCTGAGGGTTATCATTTCCATCTTTAAAAGCTACTTCTACAAGATCTCCTCCTTTACTTTGCGCGCATGCTTCGGCATCTTTAAAACTTGAAAAACCAGTATACACAATTTTGTTCGTCAAAACGTATCGGTTAAGTTTTTGGTTATATGCATTCGTTTCCATAATTATTACTATTAAATTGATTATACTTTATATATTCAATTTTATTGCCAAATGCATACAAATAATATTATAATTTCATTTAGTAAGCTGTTTTTTTATTATTTTAGTCTTTGTAATCAAAACATTATAATAACTATGAAAAATCTAAAGAAAATTTCAAGAGAACAACTTAAAGATGTAGTGGGAGGAATTCTTCCTGGCATGATCAGATGCATCAGCCCGATTTCCTGTACCAGAACTGTAGGATATATTGGAGGTCTTGACAACCCATGCGGAATCACAACTTATCCAATATGCCGCCTTGAAGAGTAATTTCTCTTTGATATATTGCATAGACAGGGCTTTTGCCCTGTTTTTTAGTTTTATATGGCTATCTTGATAAGAATTATTAAATTTGAAATCGATTAAAATTAGAAATGAAAAAAATCCTTTTAACTCTTACTGTTGCGGTGGCATTTCAAAATATGTCTGCACAGGAAATCACTTTAGATAAAATATACTCCGGATACTACCGTGGAAAAGGCATTGCCGGAATAACTTCCATGAAAAACGGGGAAAATTATCTGGTTATTGAACCTACAGGAATTGCCAAGTATTCATATAAAACTTCCCAGAAAGAAGGAAATATCGTTGACGGACAATATGAAAGCTATGAATTTTCTGATGATGAATCAAAAATATTATTGTTAACGGGAAGCCAGCCGATCTACAGACATTCTTTCTTAGGGAAATTTGAAGTTAAAGATTTAAAAACAGGAAAAACCATCAGCATTAATAACGGAAAACCTATTCAGGAGCCAAGATTTTCACCTGATGCTTCCAAGATTGCTTTTATAGTAGATAATAATTTATTTTATCAGGATCTTACTTCAGAGAAAATCACACAGATTACTGAACATGGCGTTAAAAATAAAATCCTTAACGGATTGGCAGACTGGGTGTATGAAGAGGAATTCGGACACGCCAGACTGTATGACTGGACTAAAAATTCCGATGCGATAGTTTTCGTAAAATCTGATGAAAGTGAAGTTCCGGAAATTTATATTCCTATTTATGGAAAGACGCTGTATCCATCTGAAATGCGTTATAAATATCCAAAAGCAGGAGAAAAAAACTCGGTGGTTTCTGCCCACATCTATCAATTGGATGGAGCTAAAAAAACAAAAATCAATTTAGACGATTATAAAAATTATTATATTCCTAATGTGATCCAGACGGCAAAACCTGATGAGATCATATTAATAACTTCTGAAAGAACGCAAAATGCTTCCGATGTTTTGAAAGTGAATACAAAAACAGGAGCCGTTCAGAAATTATTTACCGAAACAGACGAAAAATGGATTGATACAGACAGTCCTACTTTAGAATTTTTGGAGGACGATTCTTTCCTTTGGGGATCTGAAAGAGATGGAAACCGTCACTTATACTGGTATGACAAAGACGGTAAGCTGAAAAAACAGGTGACTAAAGGAAACTGGGAAGTAACTGATTATTACGGATACAATCCAAAATCTAAGGAAATCTACGTTCAGACCACAGAAAAAGGAAGCATCAATAAAGTCGTTTCCAAGATCAATATCGAAAATGGAAAGTCACAGCTGATTTCCAATACGGACGGAAATAATTCTGCCAACTTCAGCAAAAACTATAATTATTTCATTGAAACATCTTCTACAGCCTCAAAACCGTACATGTATGTCTTAAAAGACGGAAATGGCAAGACGTTAAAAGAACTTCAGAACAATAATGACCAGCTTCAAAAGCTAAAATCAGATAATTTTGCTGAAAAGGAATTCATCACCATTCCGAATGCAGTAGGAGATCAGATGAATGCCTGGATCATAAAACCTAAAAACTTCGATAAAAACAAAAAATATCCATTGTTTATGTTCCAGTATTCGGGTCCAGGTTCTCAGCAGGTTTCAAATTCTTGGGACAATGCAAACGCAATTTGGTTCGAAATGTTGGCACAAAAAGGATATATCATTGCTTGTGTTGATGGACGCGGAACTGGTTACAAAGGCGCTAAATTCAAAAAGGTAACGTACATGAATTTAGGAAAATACGAAATCGAAGACCAGATTACGGCTGCAAAATGGTTTGGAAACCAGTCTTATATCGACAAAACAAGAATCGGAATGTTTGGATGGAGTTTCGGAGGGTATATGACAAGTTTAGCCATGACCAAAGGCGCTGATGTATTTAAAGCCGGAATTGCGGTAGCACCAGTAACCAACTGGAGATATTATGATTCTGTTTACACGGAAAGATTCCTAAGAACACCACAGGAAAACCCTGATGGATACGATAAAAATTCCCCTACGGAATATGCAAATCTGTTAAAAGGTAACTTCTTACTGATTCACGGAACAGCTGATGATAATGTACACTTCCAAAATTCCATGGAATTTTCTGAAGCATTGATTCAAAATAAAAAACAGTTTGAGTTTATGGCCTATCCGGATAAAAACCACGGAATTTATGGCGGACAGACAAGACCGCAACTGTATCAGAAAATGACAGATTTCATTCTTAAGAATTTATAATCTGTATTGTAACAATGTAAAAAAATCCTTTCAAATTGTAATTGAAAGGATTTTTTTATTTATTTCATTAATCGTTTTCTAAAGTATTATTTATTTTATCAATTAAAATTAAAAACTTATTTTTGGGAAATTTGAAATTTGAAACTATGAAGACTAAACATCCTAAAGGCCTGCCCTTTCTCTTTTTCACTGAAATGTGGGAACGTTTCGGGTATTATTTGATTCTCGGAATTTTTGTTCTGTACGTTATCGAACCGACCGGTGTAAAGGGTGGTTTAGGACTTCCCGACAAAACTGCCGATGATATCTTCGGAACTTATATTGCTCTGACGTATCTGACGCCTTTTATCGGAGGATTTTTAGCAGACAGAGTATTAGGATACATCAAATCTATTTATTTAGGCGGAATTCTAATGGCCGCAGGATATATTGGAATGGGTGTTTTCAAAGAGCTGCCTTTGTTTTATGGATCTTTAGCATTAATCATCATTGGAAACGGTTTCTTTAAACCTACTATTTCTACCTTATTAGGAAATCTATATTCTGAAGAACCTTATAAGGCTAATAAAGACTCTGGATATAATATTTTCTATATGGGAATTAATATCGGAGCATTTATCTGTAATATTATCGCCGCCTTCATGCGAAATAAGTTCGGCTGGGGTGAAGCATTCATTACCGCTGGTGTCGGGATGCTGATCGGGATGGTTATTTTTACCATCGGAAGAAAGCATTACATCCATGCTGCACAGATGAAACCTGTACAGGAAGGAGATACAAAGCTTTCTGAAATCATGATGAAAGTTTTTGTTCCGGCTATTGGTTTTGGAGTTATAGGCTGGTTTATTCCGAATAATATCTTCGGAAGCGACAGCACGGATGCATTCATTTTTGCCTGTATTCCTGTAATTTACTTTTATGCTTCCCTATACTTTAAAGCAAAACCTGAAGAGAAAGCCTCTATTGGCGCCCTCTTATCTGTATTTATGATCAGTATGTTTTTCTGGGCAGTTTTCAAACAAAACGGAACGGCTTTAACGAGATGGGCGAATTATTATACCGACCGAAGTGTCCCTGCATCATTAGAAAAACCTTTGGAAGACATTTATATGGTGGAAGGAAAAAGCTACAAAGACAAAGAAGTTCCGGTGTATAATGAGCAGTATCAATCTCAAAAGGATAAAGATGGAAAACCCGTTAAAGAAATAGGAAAAGACATTTACTTTAAAAACATTTCCCCTGAACAGCGGGCTGCATTAGAACAAAACCCTGAAAAACAGGTTTTTCTCTACAATACTGAACTTTTTCAGTCGATCAACCCATTCTGGGTGATTGCTTTAACTCCTGTAGTGGTTGGTTTCTGGGCATTGCTGAGGAGAAAAGGGAAAGAACCATTAACGCCTACAAAAATTGTCCTTGGATTATTTATTTCTGCACTTTCCTGTCTGGTCATGGTATTTGCTGTGATGGCAGGTGAAAATGGAGCGGTTAAAGTTTCGGCCTTATGGCTGGTGGCAGGGTATGGAGCGATCACAGTCGGAGAACTTTGCCTTTCCCCGATGGGATTATCTTTCGTTTCTAAATTGTCTCCTGCAAGGATCACAGCACTGATGATGGGAGGATTCTTCCTTGCCAACTCAGTAGGAAACAAGCTTTCCGGAATTCTGGCAAGCACCTGGTACAATTACGACAACAAAATGAATTATTTTCTGGTGAACTTTGCTTTACTCATATTCGCCACATTATTAGGACTTTCCATGTTAAAAAGATTAAATAAAATCATGAAAGAAAAAGGACATTAATCTCCTGTTTTTCATACATATTATAAAGCCGTAGTACTATTCTACGGCTTTTTTGTTTAATTATAAAATTAAAACCTTGCCAAAAACTCAAAAAAAACTATATTTGTCAGTCTTAACAAAAATTAACAATAGAAATGGATAATATTGAAGCATTAAGTCCGAAACCGGATGAATTTGTAGAGAATAAGGGTTCCAGACATCCAAAGGGATTATGGGTTCTTTTCGGAACAGAAATGTGGGAGCGTTTCAACTTTTACGGGATGAGAGCGCTTTTGACGCTTTTCATGGTAAATTCCCTATTAATAAAAGAAGCGGATGCGGCAATCATTTATGGTGGATTTTTAGCTTTATGTTATCTTACCCCTCTTTTGGGTGGTTTTATTGCTGATAAATATATCGGAAATAGAAATGCTATCCTTATTGGAGGTTCATTAATGGCAATTGGTCAGTTTTTATTATTCATCAGTGCCTCAAGTTTTTCCGCAGATTTAGGAAGTGCGAAAACCATTATGTGGTTGGCATTGTTCGTTATTATTTTTGGTAACGGGTTCTTCAAACCAAACATTTCCTCAATGGTAGGAAGTCTTTATCCTAAACAGGAAAAATCTAAACTAGACTCAGCGTTCACGATTTTCTACATGGGAATCAACATTGGAGCGTTCCTGGGACAGTTCATTTGTCCTTATGTAGGAGACGTAAAAGATGCCACAACGGGAGTAAGAGATATTTTTGCTTTTAAATGGGGATTCTTAGCTGCTTCAATTGCCATGGTAGTTGGAACAATAACATTCTTTATCCTTAAAAACAAGTATGTAGTAACGCCGGAAGGAAGACCTATCGGTGGATTACCGAAAAATAATACAAGTGCAGATTTTGAAGAAGGAGAAACTCAGACCGCAAAATTTACTGGAGTATCATTAGGAATTACTGGAGGTATTTTCGTTGTTTTATTCTTCGTTTTCAGATACTTACTTGTTGGTGAATTTGGGTTTAAAGCTGTGGAAATGGGGCAATTAATCAAAGGAATTATTTATCCTTTCATTTATGCTGCAGGTATTTCTTTGGCATTCTTAATTATGAGTTCTGCTGAAAACAAGATAGAAAGACAAAGAATTTGGGTAATTTATATTGTATCATTCTTCATTATTTTCTTCTGGGCAGCTTTCGAGCAGGCAGGATCTTCATTAACATTTATCGCAGATAACCAAACAGACAGAAGTATTTTCGGATGGAATATGCCACCGTCAATGGTGCAGATTTTCAACGGTATTTTCGTTGTATTATTGGCAGTTCCTTTCAGTTTATGTTGGGATAAATTAAGAGCCAAAGGAAAAGAGCCGGTTTCTCCAATGAAACAGGCAATGGGATTAGCTTTAATTGCTTTAAGTTATTTCATTATCGCGCATAACGTAAAAGATCTTGGAAATTCAGGATTATTAGCGATCAAATGGTTAATGCTTTTATATTTCATCCAAACTTGTGGTGAACTTTGTTTATCTCCAATCGGTTTATCTTTGGTAGGTAAATTAGCTCCAAAAAGATTCGCATCTTTATTATATGGTGTATTCTTTATTTCTAATGCTGCCGGTTATGCATTGGCTGGTTCATTAGGAGCATTGATTCCTGCAACTGGTGATAAATTCTCTAAAGCACAGGAAATCGGAGTAAACCTTCAAGATGTTTTAGATAAAAAAGTGACATTAAATGCTGATCAGGTTGCAGCATTTGAAAAAGCTCAACTACCTTTAGCAAATCCAACTTTTGCAGGAGTTGAAATCCACAACTTATTCGAATTCTTTATGGTATTCGTTGTATTGTGTGGTATTGCAGCTGTAATTTTAGCTTTAATTTCACCAATCTTAAAGAAAATGATGAACGGTGTAAATTAACCGTATCAATAAAATATAAGTAAAACCTCTGCTAAGTCAGAGGTTTTTTTTATTTTCGTACGATGGAAATCTCCGAAGATTCTTTATATCAATCCGTAAAGGAAATCGTTACGCAATCGCGCGAAAAAGTTTTTCGCATGGCGAATTCCACACTTTTGCTTACGTACTGGCAAATCGGGCAACTTATTGTTGAAGATGAACAGAAAGGAAATGAACGGGGAACTTATGAATCCTATACACTGAAGAATCTCTCAAAAAAATTAACTTTAGAGTTTGGAAAAGATTTTGATGAAAGTAATCTAAGAAATATGCGTTCTTTTTATCAGGCATTCCCAATATGTGACGCATTGCGTCACGAATTGAGCTGGACTCATTACAGGCTATTGATAAAGATGAATAATTCAGATAAAGTGAATTATTACATCAATGAATCTATTCAAAACAGCTGGAACTACAGAGATCTGAAAAGACAAATTAATTCTCTTGTATTTAAAAACCGGGGAACTTTCTCATCAGGATATCGGTCAAATTGATATGTATGTAAGAATGGTATGATGACATGAAAAGAAATGAAGGCGATAATCCAACCATAGGCATTTTACTCTGCTCAGAAAAAGATGAAACTATCGTAAAGTACTCTATTCTTAACGACAAAAATAACCTTTTTGCAAGTAAATATTTGTTGTACCTTCCGAAAGAAGAAGAATTAAAGCAAATCATTGATCAGGACAGAATCCGTTTCGAACTTGATCAGGAAAATAATCACTCAAACTAAAATAATTATAAAGCAATTATGAGCTTAACTTTAGATGAAATACAAAATTTCAAAGGAAAATATCCAAAACAAATATGGAGCTTATTTTTCTCTGAAATGTGGGAACGCTTTTGTTTCTACGGAATGCGAGGAATGCTGGTTTTCTTTATGATCTCCCAGCTTAATTTCCACGAAAAGGAAGCCAATCTTCAATATGGTGCCACCCAGGCATTTGTGTATGCCTTCACTTTTATAGGCGGCCTTTTTGCCGATAAAATTCTAGGTTTCCGAAAGTCTCTGTTCTGGGGCGGACTCTTAATGATAGTTGGAAGTTTAATTCTAGCAACCGATCCGCATAAGTTCTTCTTCCTGGGAATTGCATTCACAGTAGTAGGTACAGGTTTTTTCAAACCCAATATTTCTTCTATGGTCGGTCAGCTTTATAAGCCTAATGATTCAAGAGCTGATGCAGGTTTCTCACTTTTCTACGCAGGAATCAACCTTGGAGCTTTGCTTGGAGGATATTTATGTATTGCAATAGGTAAAGGAGAACTTTTTGCCAGTTTTATTCCAGAAGAGTTAAGATGGCATCTTGCTTTTGGATTTGCTGCAATTGTAATGGTAATAAGCTTAATTAATTTCGTTTTTACGCAAAAAAGTTTAGGAACAATCGGTCTTCAGCCGGGACATCCCAATAATGAAATAAAATCAGCTCCTATCGCAAAATGGCAGGAATACGGGGTATATGTTTTATCACTAATCTTCGTTCCGATTATTATGATCATGGTTGCAAAGACCCAGTATACAGACTATTTTATGTATACCATCGGGCCATTAACTCTGATCTATCTGTTCTATGAAATGACAAAAGTGACGGCTGCAGAACGTAAAAAATTGTGGGCAGCACTTGTATTCATTTTATTCTCTATCCTGTTCTGGGGAATTTATGAGCAAAGTGGTGGTTCATTAAGTATTTTCGCCGCTAAAAATTTAAATAAAGACCTTCTTGGATTAGATCCGAACGGAGTTAATAATTCAGGAGGTGCATTTTTCATTATTTTCTTAGCACCTATTATCGGCCTGCTCTGGATTTGGCTGAATAAAAGAAAGATAGAGCCTAATACCATCATTAAATTCGGTCTCGGATTTATCTTCCTTGGACTTGGGTATTATGTTTTATTTGCTACTAAATTCTTTGCTAATTTACAGGGGATCACCTCATTGAACTTTTTCACGATTGCTTTATTAGTAATTACCCTGGGTGAGCTTTGTCTCTCCCCTATCGGATTGTCAATTATGACCAAACTTTCCACCAAAAATCTTCAGGGAATGATGATGGGAATGTGGTTCCTTGCTTCGGCATATGGCCAGTATGTGGCGGGAATTATCGGAGCAGGTCTTGCCACTGCAAAAAAAGGAGCTACCAATTATGATGTTTTAATCACTTATACTGATGGATATAAACAATTAGGATTATATGCCGTTATTGCCGGTGTGGTACTAATTTTGATCTCTCCATTTGTAAAAAAATTAATGCAGGATGTAAAATAGTCATACGTATTATGCTTAATTTTACTTAAATATCAAATTATGAAAAAAATTTTAAGCATAGTATTTCTTTTTTGGCTCACCTTTAGTTTTGCACAAATCAAATGGATGACCATTGAGGAAGCTTTACAAGCCCAGAAAGAAAATCCAAAAAAAATACTGATTGACTTTTATGCAGACTGGTGCGGTCCCTGTAAAATTATGGAGAAAAAAACCTATGGACATCCCGTTATTGCTGATATTTTAAATGCCAATTACTATGCTGTAAAATTTAATGCAGAAGAGAAAAAGTCCATGGATATTTTTGGAAGAACGTTTACAAATCCAAATACAGAACATAAAAAAGGAAAAAATGCACTTCATGAATTTACCCAGTATATGAATGTAGGTGCTGTCCCAAGTACTGTTTTTCTTGATGAGAGTGGAGGTCCTATTACCATCCTTCAAGGGGAATTATCCGCAAAAGAGTTGGAACCGTATTTAGAATTGATTTCCACCAATCTTTTCAAAAAAATAAAAACACGGGATCAGTGGGAAGATTATCAGAAAAAATTTAAATCTAAAATAAAAGATTAATACAGAAGACCTTCAGAAATTGAGGGTCTTTTTTTATCAATATTTTTTAATTTTTCCGTGTCGCAAATTTTAAACTTTAGCCTATTTTCACGAAATTAGTGCCCATTTTTAAATGACTTTAGAGACATCCATAGAATATGTAAAAGGTATCGGTCCTGAAAAAGCCAAACTCATCAAAAGTGTGTTAGGTATTTCTACCGTGGAAGATCTTTTAACCTTCTACCCGATCCGCTATCTTGATAAAAGCAAGGTATACAAAATTTCCAATCTTCAGGAAAGCAATCTGGAAATTCAGCTTAAAGGAAAAATTACCCATGTGCAGGAGATCCAGACTGGGAAAATAAAAAGACTTGCCGCAAAATTCAATGATGATACCGGCACCATGGATCTGGTGTGGTTTCAGTATTCTAAATGGATGAAGGAGCAGCTTCCTATTAACCGTGAAATTTATATTTTCGGGAAGATCAATGTGTTCAATAATCAATATTCCATGCCTCACCCTGAGATTGAAATTGAGGAAAAGAAAGAAGGTGACCACCGATTAAGTCCTATATATCCTAGTTCTGAAAAATTAACCAAAAGAGGATTAAACCAAAGATTTTTTCAGACTGTTTTAAAAAATGTCTGCAAAGAAATTCCTAATCTCATTCAGGAAAATTTTCCGGATTATATGATAAAAGCTTTTAAGTTTTTATCAAGACAGCATACGTATCTGAATATTCATTTTCCAAAAGACCTGGAATATGTTGAAAAGGCTGATAATCGGTTAAAATTTGAAGAATCATTCTTTTTCCAATTGGGTTTTGGTTTAAAAAAGCTCCATCATAAAACGCAGTCATTCGGTAATTCCTTTCCGATCGTAGGAGATTATTTTACGAATTTTTATCAGAATCATCTTCCTTTTGAATTGACCAATGCCCAAAAAAGGGTGTTAAAGGAAATCCGCCTGGATATGAAAAGGCCTATCCAGATGAACAGACTGCTTCAGGGCGATGTGGGTTCAGGAAAAACGATGGTTGCATTACTTACGATGCTTATTGCCATGGATAACGGTTTTCAAAGCTGCCTGATGGCTCCCACCGAAATTCTAGCACAACAGCATTACAACGGAATAAAAGATCTGTTAGAAGGAACAGGAATCAATATCAGGATTTTAACAGGTTCATCCAAAGCTTCTCAAAGAAAGATCATTCATGAAGAGCTTCAAAATGGCACACTTTCTATTCTGGTAGGAACTCATGCGGTGTTAGAAGATAAAGTAAAATTTAAAAATCTAGGACTGGCTATTATTGATGAACAGCACAGATTTGGGGTTGCACAGCGGGCCAAACTCTGGGCTAAGAATAGAATTCCGCCCCATATTCTTGTGATGACCGCCACGCCTATTCCCAGGACATTGGCTATGAGTTTTTACTCTGATCTTGATGTTTCGGTGATTGATGAGATGCCGGTAGGAAGAAAACCCATTATAACCGCTCACAGACGTGAAAAAGACAGAACTTTTGTTTATAATTTCTGCAGAGACGAGATCAAGAAAGGAAGACAGGTATATTTTGTATATCCACTGATCGAGGAATCCGAAACCTTGGATTACAAAAATCTAATGGATGGTTTGGAACATGTGATGAATTCATTTTCAGATTATAATGTCACGATGCTGCATGGAAAAATGAAACCTGATGAAAAAGATGCAGCCATGAATTATTTTGCTTCCGGAAAAGCTGAAATAATGGTTGCTACCACAGTTATTGAAGTTGGCGTAAATGTTCCAAACGCTTCAGTAATGGTGATTGAAAGTGCAGAAAGATTCGGTTTATCACAGCTTCATCAGCTTCGCGGACGTGTAGGCCGGGGTGCTGAACAGAGCTACTGTATTTTGATGACTTCTGATAAATTGTCTAAAGAAAGCAGAACCCGTATCAAAACGATGACTGAAACCAATGATGGGTTTAAAATTTCTGAAGTTGACATGCAGCTTCGTGGTCCGGGCGATATTCTGGGTACGCAGCAAAGCGGTGTAGTAGATTTTAAGAAACTGGATCTGGTAAACGATTCAGCAATTATTAAAGCGACTAAAGATGCAGTAGAAAAAATCCTTGAAAATGATCCATTGCTTGTAAAACCGGACAACCTCATCATCAAGAATTACTATGTAAGATATTATAAGGGTGAAAATAAATGGAGTAAAATTTCATAAAAAAACCGCGAAAAGAAATCTTCCCGCGGCCCCCTTATAAAACTGTTATTTAGAAGAAATTACTTTTGATCTTTCAAAAAACTTATTTTAATAGCCATAGCTTAATATCTTGTGATTTGGTGTGTGGTGTGAAAATATTTATATATTATTTGAAAATATTTTTGGGCCATAACTATTAAAATAAATTATAAAAAAACAAAATGAATTACTTTTCCAACTTGCTTATTATAAAAACTAACTGTGTCTGAGTTGAAGGATTTGGGAATGAAACGAATAAAAATATCCTCCAGCTCTTCTCAAGTTTTCATGATTGTACCGTTTTGTTTAAAGATCTTCTGCGCTTTATAGTTGGAAATTAATATAATCCATTTTGTTTAACTAACATTGTGACTAATATAATTTAGTTTCTCATTCGAAACAATTATCTTTTCAAACATTTACTGATTTTATATATAATAAATTTGTGTCGCTTATTTACAGTTACAAAATTGCAACTATTCACCTGAAAAGCTTTTACATTATTTCTATTATTAGTTATAAAATTTTCACATAAGTGTGAATATTATGTAATAAATACTATTCTTTTTATTCAAATACAGGTAACATTTCCCTATACAATTATCCCACTTTCATCATGAAATTATCAATATTCAATCCCGAAGTATGATACTGCCAGTTGATGGTGATTACTTCCGTAAGAATCTTCTTCAACGGTTCATAAGCCTCAGGTTTTTTAATAAAAATATTGGCTCCTTTTACAAAAACGCTTTCAATTTCATCTTCCGAAAGCAGGTGAGAATATACTGCTGTCACGATATTACCGAATCTGAAGTCCATCTTTATTTCTTCCAGACATTCCATGCTGCTCTTCTTGGTAATTTCGTATTTCATGAATACAATTTCAGGAATAAGAGCATCTTCGCTGTTCAGGTATTCCATTAAATTATCTCCATTCATAAAACACTGCACCTTAACCCCTACTTTTAAATCTTTAAATATGCTTTTAAAGAATATTAAATTTCCTTCATCTTCGTCTACTACTATTACGTTCAGAAATTCTTTATTCATAGAGCATTTTTGAATTGATAACCAAACTCTGAGCCTTCCGTCTCTTCATAATGATTTTATGAAACTGAGAAGGGGTAATCCCTGTCGTATTCTTAAATTGCGTACTCAAATGGGCAACACTGGAATAGTTTAATTTATGGGCAATTTCTGTAAGGCTTTGCTTATTGCTGATGATTAATTCTTTTGCGTATTCTATTTTCTGCAGAATAATAAAATTCTCTATCGACGTATAGGTAACCTCGGAAAATAAATTAGAAAGGTAACCGTAGCTGTGATTCAGTTTTTCTGCAATATAAATAGAGGCTTTCACAGGAATAGCTTCGTTAGAAAAAACAAGTTCTACAATGGCATCTTTTATTTTCTGTACCAAAGCTGTTTTTTGGCTTTCAATAATTTCTATGCCATAGTCTTTAAGATTTTTCTTAAAAACACTATGCTGCTCTTGTGTAAAAGATTCATAGAATTCTACCTCACCAAAGTTCAGCAGGCGGTATTTAAGCCCGTGCTCTTTAAGTTTTTCATCCAATACTTTCTTACAGAGAGCATTGAAATCAAATTTTACGTACATTTTCATCCTAGTATAAGTGTGCTAAATTTTAAGTAAATATAAGGATTTATTTCAATCTAAAGTGAAATAGGATGCTTTTTTTTAACTTTAAAATTGAACACGAAAAATTCCTGTATTATTAAATACAGGAATTTAAACACTAAGGATGAAAAAAAATACACTGATAAAAAGCTTAACAGCTTAAAACCAAGCATATGAATGTATTGTTATGAAGTGATTTGGTTCTGATACAAAGATGATCTAAAAAACCACATCACTTGTTATAGAATTATAGGATAATGTTATAGAATTTTAAGTCAAATTACCGTGAATTAAAAATTCCATTACATAGTCATCCATGACAAATCCATTACCAATATCTAAAATCACTTCATTATACACCTTATATCCTTGCGATTCATAGAACTTTTTGGCAGAATTATCCTTATTTACATTTAAAATAATCCTGCTGTTTCCGCTCTCCTGAACCTTTTCTTTTAAAAATTCTAAGGCACCTTTTCCGAAGCCTTTTCCTTTACTTTCAGGAGCCAAATAAATTCTGTGAAGTTTTGTAGTCGCCGCTTCGTAATCATGTTCATAACCAATGAACCCTTCATAAGAATTATTTCTATCATCTAAAATCATGTAATAATGATAATTAGAATTTTGCAGATGCTTTAAAATTTCATTAGCAGAATACATTTCTTCCAACATATATTCAATCTGTTCTGTGGAAATAATTCCAACATAGGTTTTTTCCCAAGACCTTCTTGCCAAGTTCTGAATCAGCGGTATGTCTTTTTCTGTTGCTCCAATTAATTTCATACTTTTTTGGATTAAAAAAAGTGAAAAACCAGTACGGTTTTCCACTTTATAATTACTAACTTTTTTTTATTAAATGTTAACCATTTCTGCTTTAATTTTTTCGTAAAGCCCTTCAGAAGCCGGAACCAAAGGAAGTCTTAAATAATTTTTAATAATTCCTTTTTCTACCAGTACTGCTTTAACACCACAAGGGTTTCCCTCAGCAAAAATCAAACGGATCATCTCCACTAATTTATTGTGAATTGCATAAGCTTCCTGTACTTTTCCTTCGAAAGCAAGCTGCACCATCGTTGTAAATTCTTTAGGATACGCCTGGCCTATTACAGAAATAACGCCATCTCCACCAGCCAGTGTTACCGGAAGTGTGTATTCATCATCACCGGAAACCAAAGAAAATCCCTCAGGTTTCTTCCTTAAGATATCAAAATACTGAAGAATGTTGGGTGCTGCTTCTTTGATCAGGAATAAATTAGGAAATTCTTTTGCCAAGCGGATGGTAGTATCCGCTTCCAGATTCTGTCCTGTTCTTGAAGGAACGTTATAAATAATGATATTCTTACCTGTTGAAGCAAGTGCTTTATAATGCTGGTAAAGCCCTTCCTGATTAGGTTTATTGTAATACGGAGATACTGACAAAACAGCTTCAAAAGCTGATAAATCTGTTTCTTCAATCTGTTTTTTTACTTCAAGAGTATTGTTTCCACCGATCCCCAGGACAAGGGGAAGGCGTTTACCATTTACTTTAATGATATGATCTACTACCTGTTTCTTCTCCTCGGTAGAAAGTGTTGCAGCTTCTGCTGTAGTTCCTAATACAACTAAATAATTGATTCCGTTCTCGATATTATATTCAACAAGTTTTGTTAAACTGTCGAAATCAACGGATAAATCTTCATTAAAGGGTGTTATTAATGCAACACCTACTCCTTTTAAAATGCTCATCTGCTAGAATTATTTTCTTCAAATTTAATAATTTAGACTAAGAATTTATAATAAATAATAATGTTTTATTATACATATAATTATATTTGCATATACTAAAAGAGATTATGAAAAATAAATTCTTATTACTGGGAATTTCTCTGACTGTTCTTACTGCCTGCAAGACGGCTTCTTTGCAGGTATATAATGTACAGACACAGAAAAACATTTCTATTAATAACGAGCTGAAGAATGATGAAGATTTTGTGAAAATTATCGAACCTTATAAGCAAAAATTGGATAAAGAGATGAATCAGAAAATCTCTCATACCAATACAGATCTTACCAAACAGGGAGATAACAGTAACCTGGGAAATCTTTTAGCAGACTATACATTCGATGGAGCTGATCAATGGGCAAAGTCCAAGCTTAACAAAAATGTAGATGCCGCCCTGATCAACATCGGAGGAATTCGTACCACAATCGGAAAAGGTGACATTCTTTTGAAAAGCGTTTTTGAGGTAATGCCTTTTGAAAATGAAGTGATTATTGTTAAACTGAAAGGAACTGATCTTCAGGGACTTTTTGATTATTACGCAAAAACTCAGGTGAACAATCCTGTGTCCCATTTATATATTGAAACAAATAACGGACAGTTATCAAAATCTTTAATCAACGGAAAACCTGTAAATCCTAATCAGGATTATTACATTGCCACTTCAGATTATCTTGCTTTAGGTGGCGACAATATGAAATTCTTCGCAAAAGGAGAATCAATTCCTACCGGAATCCGGTTAAGAGATTTATTTATTGACTATTTCAAGAAAAATGCTGAAGTAGTGCCTAATAATGATATTCGTTTAAATTTTATTGGTAAGAAATAATGGATAGAAAAAGTTTTTTAAAAGCAATAAGCGGCGGAACTTTAGCAATGGCTTTAGCTCCTAATATGATGATGGCAGAAGATTTAAAATTCAGAGGAATAACATCCGGAAGAAAACTGACTATTCTCCATACCAATGACCAACACAGCAGAATTGAACCTTTTGACGAAAGCTATACAAAAAATCCTAACCAGGGAGGTTTTGCAAGAAGAGCAAGCCTGATTCAGAAAATCCGAAGCCAGGAAAGCAATGTATTGCTGCTTGATTCCGGGGACATTTTCCAGGGAACTCCTTATTTCAACTTTTTCGGAGGTGAGCTGGAATTTAAATTAATGTCAATGATGAAGTACGATGCTTCTACGATGGGAAATCATGATTTTGACAATGGTTTGGATGGTTTTTTAAAGGTGCTGCCTAATGCTCAATTTCCTTTCATCTGCTCCAACTATGATTTTAAAAATACAGTTTTAGATGGGAAAACTATTCCGTATAAAATTTTTAATAAAGATGGGATTAAGGTCGGGATTTTCGCAGTAGGAATACAATTGGACGGACTTGTAGGCAAGAAACAATACGGAGAAACCGTTTATTCAAACCCTATTGATGTCGCGCAGCATTATTCAAATTTTCTTAAAAATGAGCAGAAATGTGATCTTGTCATCTGCCTTTCACACATCGGCTATGATTATAAAGACGAACCCAATAAAGTAAGTGATAAAATTCTAGCGGCCAAAACGGAAAATATTGATATTATATTAGGTGGGCATACCCATACTTTTTTACCCGAACCACAAACCTATACGAACAGGCAAGGAAAAAATGTGCTGGTTAATCAGGTTGGATGGGCAGGTCTTCTTTTAGGCAGAATAGATTTTCACTTTGATTCTAATAAAAATATACAACATATTTCCTGGAACAATCAGGTAATCGACAGCAGCATAATCGCATAATATGAAAAAACTTTATATAATTTCTCTTGGTATTTTAGCATCCCTGCAATGGACAAATGCACAGACCATTTCATCAAAAAAGTGGACCGATCTGTTTTCCTACAATAATGTCTTGGCCATGAAAGAAGACAACGGAAAAATAATTGCCGCTACAGAAAACGGGATATTCTATTATACAACCTCAACAGGAGAGATTACAAAGTTGTCGAAAGCCAACGGACTCCATGATGTGAAAATCACGGCTTTTGATTATAATTCGAAAACCAAGATTGGTCTTATCGGATATCAGAACGGTTCGATGGACGTCATTACTCCACAAGAAATCAAATATGTAGTAGATATTCCTATTGCTGCAGGCTATAACGGAAGCAAAAAAATTAATCATATTTCTATAACAGGAGACCAGGCTGTGGTTTCTGTAGGATATGGTGTTTCAATATTTAATTTAAAGAAAAAAGAATTTGGAGATTCTGCCTTCTTTTTAAGTGGAGGTATTTATGAAACAGCTAACGAGGCTACCATTTTTGGAAATAAGGTCTATGCGGTTACAAATACCGGGCTAAAAAGTCATGAAATGGATACTACATTCCCGGTATTTTCAACCTGGACTACAGAAATCCCCGGATCATTTAAACACATTGATTCGGAAGCCGGACTTGTTTTTTCTTCGGCAACTGCTGCATTTATGTACAATAACGGTACAGCAACAGCTCTTCCTATCACCTTTGGAAATATTCACGATGTAGTTACTACAACTGATAATATTATAATCACTGACCAAAACAGAATATACACGTTTAACTCTAACGGAATAGCCCAGACCACAGTAAGTGTCGGAGAGGAATGTAATACAGCAACAATGGTGGGCGGAAAAGTATATGGGGGAACAATACTGTCAGGAATAAAGGATGAAGCCAATAGTACATATAAGCCATCCGGTCCCTATCTTAATTATGCTTACAAAATAAACTTGTATGATAACAATCAGATGTTGGTTTCTTCAGGTGCAAGAGGAGACCGATATGGTTCACAGATTATAAATCCTGAAAATCCTGGTTTTTATTATTTTAATGGTACAGAATGGCTTTACTCTTCTTATTTTATTGGAAATTCCACGGCATTTAATATCCTGGATGCGGTTATCAATCCAATGGACAATAATGAAGTTCTTTTTACAAATTACACTTATTTCACTCAGGGAATCTACAAAATGAAGTATAATTCTACCAACAAAGATTTTGACTTTGTAAAACACTATGATTTAGTAGCCAATGATGCTTATTATTATCGTCCTGTAGGTTTTGTAAGTGATAATCAAAATAATCTTTTTGTAAGTTTTGGATTCAATTTTGGAAATGGTTCTATTGGTATTTATGATAAATCAGCAGATAATTTTGTAGTAAAAAAATTCAGTTTCACAAGTGACGCAGTTCAGAAGCCTTTGCTATATGAAGGACTGTTATGGATTCCCATGCCAAGGACAAATAATTTTATGGTCTATGATTATAAAAATACTCCGACCAATACTTCTGATGATGTAGAATATGTATTAAAAGAATCCAATGGTTTTGCCGGTAACTCAAAAGGAACATTATCAGTTGCCATTGATAAATCGGGTGATGCATGGATAGGTACAGACAGCGGACTAAGAATATTATCTAATGCCGCTACAGAAATAAAAGGAACTAATCCAGAAGTAAACCCTATTATCATTGAACAAGGTGGACTTGGAGAAGAACTTTTCAGAGATGCCCAGATTCTTCAGATAGAAGTAGATGCCGGTGATCATAAATGGGTATCAATAGATGGTGGTGGTGTATATTATTTATCCGCAGATGGCCAACAGACCATAAAACATTTCACAAAAGAAAATTCGCCACTGCCAACCAACAGTGTAACAGATATTAAAGTAGACCGAAAGACCGGTAAAGTATATTTTGCCACTTACAGCGGTATTGTAGCTTATCAAAGTGATGTTTCCGATGTTAATTCCAATTTTGGAAATGTCGTAGTCTATCCAAATCCTGTTGTATATTCTAATTTCAAAGGAAAAGTAACAATTAAAGGACTGGCAGAAAAAACAAATATCAGAATTGCCGATGCTGCAGGAAACGTAGTACATTCAGCAGTAGCAAGAGGCGGGTATTATGAATGGGATCTTAATAATGTAAAAGGTACCAGAGTAGCTTCCGGGATCTATTTTGTACTGATGACCAATGAGGATGGCTCTGATAAAGCTACTGCAAAAATAGCCGTAGTTAATTAATGAATTCACAAAACGGATTTTTACTTTCGTTCATCAAATACGGAGAAAATGATGCCGTCCTTCACTGTTTTACAGAAGAGGACGGCTTTCAAACTTACTTTCTAAAAGGAATTTATTCCAAAAGAAACAAAAAGAAAGCCCTACTTCTGCCTTTAAGCAAGCTTAATTTTACGACTAATCCAGTCAAAGGCAATGGAATACCTTCAGTATCAAAATTTGAACTGATAGAAAACAACGATATCTATACAGATATCAAAGTAAATACGGTTATATTTTTCGTTTCAGATTTTTTAAACCAAATTCTTAAACATGAAAATAAAAATCCTGGTATATTCTTTAGCATTGACCAATTCATAGCCGAACTGACAAATAAAAACTATCAGTCCCATCTGCTGTTTCTCATTGCTATATTAAAAATTCAGGGAGTTGCTCCGCTAGTCAATAACGGAAAATACCTTGATCCGGAAACAGGAACGTTTGCCGTTGGTGCTTCTCACCAGCTATTTAATGAAGAGATTTCCGCCCTATGGAAAAATGCGGTTTCATCTGAAAACCTCTACCATATAAAAATCCCGGCTTCTTTGAGAAAAGATTTTCTGGACAGCCTTTTGGTATATTACCATTACCACATTACAGACTTCAGAATACCCGCATCCCTTGAAGTTATTCAACAGATTTTTGAATAATTGTTATTCTTAACTTTTAAGCTTTTCCACATCTTCCGGCATTTCTGTTTCAGATGCTGCGATTTCTTTTTTGGTAAATCTAGGCTGCAATATTTTCGCAATCAGGCCCGTCCATCCTGTTTGATGGGAAGCTCCTACTCCACGCCCGTTGTCTCCATGGAAATATTCGTAAAATAAAATATAATCCTTAAAATTAGGATCTGTCTGAAACCTTTCATATTGATTGTTTACAGGCCGGTTTCCATTTTCATCTTTCAGGAATATTTTTGAAAGCCTTTTGCTTAAAGAATCGGCAATCTGATCTAAATTTAAGTACTCTCCGCTTCCTGTAGGATATTCGACCAAAAAGTCAGGACTGTAGTAAAAGAAAAACCGCTGCAAACTTTCGATGATCAAAAAGTTGATTGGAAACCAGATGGGTCCCCTCCAATTGCTATTCCCGCCAAAAAGGCCGCTGTCACTTTCTGCAGGAGTATATCTTACCCGGTAATCTGTTTCATTTAAATTCAGCGTATAAGGATTGTTCTCATATTCTTTGGATAACGCCCGAATTCCGTAATCACTTAGAAACTCATTCGGATTCAACATTCTGCTCAGCAATCTTTTCAGACGGTGGCCACGCAATAAAGACAATAAATGTTTAGAATCCTGTCCTTTCACTTCCCATCTTGAAACGAGAGAAGCCAGTTCCGGTTTATTTTCAAGAACCCATTTCATTCTCTTCTTAAAATTAGGAAGATTCTCAATCATTTCATCATCGATCACTTCTACTGCAAACATCGGAATTAATCCGACTATTGTTCTTAATTTAAGATACATATTTGTTCCGTCACTGGAAGAAATTGCATCGTAGAAAAATTCATCTTCTTCATCCCAAAGGCTGAAATTCTCTTCTCCCATATTATCCAGCGAATGGGCAATGGAAAGAAAATGTTCAAAGAATTTCATCGCCATTTCTTCGTACACTGTATTATACTGAGCGAGTTCCAAAGCAATTCTCATCATATTCAGGGCAAACATCGCCATCCAGCTTGTTCCGTCTGACTGTTCCAGCTGTTCACCATTCGGAAGAACTGCATTGCGGTCAAAAACCCCAATATTATCAAGGCCTAAAAATCCGCCTTCAAAAATATTATTCCCATTTTTATCTTTTTTATTGACCCACCACGTAAAATTCATTAGTAACTTTTGAAAAGCACTTTCCAAAAATTCTATGTCAGGTTTTTCTTTAAGAAATTCATCAATTTTAAATACTCTGAAAACAGCCCATGCATGAACCGGCGGATTAACATCGCTAAAATCCCATTCATAGGCAGGAAGTTGTCCATTCGGATGCATATACCATTCAAATAAGAACAATTTCAGCTGGTATTTTGCAAAATCCGGATCAATTAAAGAAAAACTAATGGTATGAAACGCCAGGTCCCACGTTGCATACCAGGGATATTCCCATTTGTCGGGCATCGAAATGATATGCTCATTATTAAGATGCTTCCATTCTGAATTCCTTATTTTTTCACGCGATTTCGGAGGTTTTATTTCTGCCGGATCTCCTTTAAGCCATTTATCTACATTGTAATGGTAAAACATTTTGTTCCAGAGCATTCCTGCAAATGCCTGCCGTTGCACCAACTTCTCGTCATCCGTCTGGATTCCCTTCTGGATTTCAGCATAAAATTCATCCGATTCTTTTTGTCTTTTACTGAAAGTCTCTTCAAAATCCTCAAAAGGCTTTTCCAGCTTTTTGTCAGACATTCTGAATTCAAAAGTTTTAGTTTCTTTTGCTTTAAAATTTTCATCAATAAAAAATGAAGCTTTTGTACCCACATGCTCCGGATTTACAGATCCTGAATTTCCATTAATGATAAAATCGTTAATCCCATCCTTGCAATAGTTTGAAGTGTTGGGTGACTGGTAAATGCGTTCACTGTTGGTCTCATTCTCACAAAACAAAACCTGTGCAGACTCTCTGGCATAGAGATTTTTTATTTCGAGATCTTTATGACTGATTTCAATGCAGGAAGAATCCTCGGAACGTAATTGTGGCTTATAATCATCATAGCCCCAATTCCAGGTATTCCTGAACCATACGGTAGGAAGTAAGACAAGAGGAACATTGTTTTCAGACTTATTAACAATCGTGAGCCTGATTAAAATATCATTCTGACTTTCTTTTACATATTCAATGAAAATATCAAAATATTCATCATGGTCAAAAATTCCGGTATCGATAAGTTCGTATTCCGGGGCATCTTTACCTATACTTGCATTGGTTTCTATTAAATTTTCGTAGGGAAAAGCATTCTGGGGATATTTATAGAGCATCTTCATGTAGGAATGCGTGGGAGTGGAATCCAGATAATAAAAATATTCCTTTACATCTTCTCCGTGATTTCCTTGCCCATTGGTAAGACCGAAAAACCGCTCTTTTACCATTTTATCTTTCTTATTCCAAAATCCTACGGAGAATACGAGCTTCTGAAAATCATCACAGATGCCACATATTCCTTCTTCACCCCATCGGTACGCTTTAGCTTCTGCTGTATCATGAGTGGTATAATTCCATGCGTCACCGTTGGCACTGTAATCTTCCCGTACAAGTCCCCATTCGCGGTTGCTTACATAAGGTCCCCATTTTTTCCATGAAACATCTGAAATTCTTTGCTTTTCCGACATGAATTAAGTTTTAAGTTATTTAAAAAAGTGAATGGTCAATCGTCAATTTCTGCTTCGCAAGGCAATTAAAATTCACAACGAAGTTAATTCACTATTGACAATCGCTATCTTCTACCCTCCGGTTGAAAAACTTTCAAAAGTGGTCATTGCGCCATCGATGAAAATACTGGTTCCTGTAATATAATCTGCCAGGTCACTTGCCAAGAAAGCAGCCAGATTCCCGATATCCTGCGGTTGTCCTATTCTATTATAAGGAATTAAGGTCAACAAAGAATTCAGAGCCTGTGGAGTACTCCACGCATCTTTATTGATAGGTGTCTGGATTGCACCCGGACAAATTGAATTAACCCTGATTTTATCCGCTCCATATTCCTGAGCAAGTGTCTGCATCAACATTCTGATTGCTCCTTTACTCGAAGCATAATTGGCATGTCCCGCCCAGGGAATGATTTCATGAACAGAGCTGATATGGATGATTTTTCCACACGCAACAGAACGTGAAGGATCGATGCCGCGACGTAAAAATTCTTTGATAGCTTCTCTGGCACAAAGAAACTGCCCGGTAAGGTTTACTCCAATGACAGCATTCCACTGATCGAGTGTCATCTCGGTGAATTTCGCATCTTTCTGGATGCCTGCATTATTGATTAAAATATCTACTGTTCCTAATTCAGCAACGACATCTTTAAACATTGCAATCACCTCATCCTCTTTGGAAACATCACATTGATAAGTAATGCCTTTTCCGCCGGCATCAGTAATTTCTTTTAAAACTGCCTGGGCATCCGGGAAAGATTTTTCTACCGGATAATTAATAACGACTGTGGCACCTGCAGAAGCTAATGATGCAGCAATTCCCTTGCCTATTCCACTTGAGGCTCCGGTAATGACAGCCACCTGATTTTGAAGTGATATTTCCATATTTATTATTTGATCTTACTCAAAGTTAATGGAAAGTATCGGTGAGAATGAAAGATTTTAAATTAAAATTTTCTTAAAGTTTTATACATCAGGAATTGAGGACCGCTTCTTCCTACCCTCGTTTTTCCCTCAAAAACATATCCTGTTTTTAAGTAGAGCTGATATGCTGAACTATTTTTTTCGTTAACTGCCAGCACTATTTCATTACATTCTCCAAAATGTTCTTTAACAAAATCATCCAAGTTCATCATGGCAGATTTTCCAATTCCTTTCCCCTGTAATTGAGGGTTTATAGAGAAAGATCTTAGTAACACAGAATTTTTATTCTCGGTAAGATCGAATTTATCTTCTCCGAAATCCAGTACAAAAAATCCAGCTGGCTTTTCATCATGGAAAATGGTTATTGGATATGCCAAATCATCATCTCGTTCTTTAATCCGTTCAAGCGCCTCTTCTGCAGTTGCGGTAAAAAGAGATTGAGTTTCATCCAACGTATATTGTAATCCTGATACATCTTCAGGCTTGAAAAAATGTAAACTGGTCATTGCTTAATGGTGATAAATATCCTGATACATTACTCCTGCTCTTATTTCTACCGGAAGTTTATTTTCTTCCGGAACAATCGGACAGTTATAGTCGTAAGCGTTATAAGCACAGAAAGGTTGGTAAGATTGATTGAAATCCAATATGATGGTATTGCCTTTCGGTATCCTCAGGTCCATATATTTTCCACCACCATAGGTTTCCTTTTCGTTGGTTGCATCACGAAACGGAAGGAAAAGATAATCTTTATACTTTTTCTGTTTGATTAAATCCAAACTTTGATACAGGTTTAAGGTATAGGATTTCCCATCTAATTCAAAGATTGCTTTTCCATATTCTCTGTACGTTTTTGTTTTGCCTGAAGATGTCGGAAGGTCAAAAGGTTTCGCATTTTTTGTTTTCACGAATTTTGCCGTAACTCTATATTTCAGATCAAAAGGAAAGAAAGGATGCCCTTTAAAATTCGTAAAGTTATCTCCACGTAAAGGAGTTTCTTTAGGATTAAGGTATTCCGCATTCAAATCTTCCTGAAATTTTTTAACCTCCATGACTTCCGGAGAAACCATTTTTTGAGAAAAGATCCACAGTGGGAATAGTAAGAATAAGACAATATATTTTTTCATACATGTTTCGATTAAAAGAGTAAAACTATGAATTTTTCATGGGATGAAAGTTAAAATTCCCCCAAAAAAGCACAATCTGCTTTTAAATAGAATTCTCTAGCATGCTTTTTGAAAAATACAGAACATGGACAGAAAGAAATTCATTACAACAAGTGTTTTAGCGGTATCCGGCTTCTATTTTTTACAATCTAATTTATTTCAGGCAGCCCAGCGTACGGCTTCTGAACAAAAAGACCGAGAGGCTCCGATCATTATTGTCGGATCAGGATATGGCGGTGCTGTTTCAGCACTTCGTTTGTCTGAAGCCGGAAAAAAAGTAGTGATGCTGGAAATGGGTCTTAATTGGGAAAAATCAGGAATTCCTTTTTCCAATCTTCTAAAGCCTGGTAAAAGTGCAGCTTGGTTAAAAAAGAAAAGTATAGCCCCTTTCATGAATCTTTTTTCTTTAACTCCATTTACTGCGGCATTGGACCGGCTGGATTATGAACACATCAATGTTTGGGTAGGAAGAGGCGTAGGAGGCGGATCAATCGTTAACGGTGGAATGGCTGTTACCCCGAAAGAAAGTTATTTTAAGGAGATTTTTCCGGACCTTGATGCTGAAAAATTTTATAATTTCTATTTTCCATTAGTCCATAAAGAACTGAAAGTGAATGTGATTGACGAGCAGTTTTTAAAAGACTGTCCTTATTATAAATTTACAAGAGTAGGTGAAGAAGAAGCGCATAAAGCGGGCTTTAAAACCATCCGTGTTCCCAACGTTTATGATTTCAAATATATGGAGAAAGAATTCAGAAATGAGGTTCCCCGCTCTGCCTTGAATACGGAAGTCATCTATGGAAATAATCATGGTAAGAACAGCCTGGATAAAACCTACCTCAAAAAGGCATTGGAAACAGGAAATCTGGAGATCCTGGATCTTCACAAAGTTGACCACATTAAGCTCAATGAAGATAAAAGTTATACGTTAGCTATCCAGCAGATCGATACAGCAGGGCAAACCATTGCTGATAAAACTTTTCACTGTAAAAAGTTAATCCTTTCGGCCGGAACGATGGGAACGTTAGAATTATTACTGCGTTCTCATTCTCTACATAACTTTCCTGTTCATGAACTTGTCGGTAAAAACTGGGGGAACAATGGAAATTTCATGACAGGCAGAAACTGGGTAAAACCGTTGTCCGGCGGAACAGGTGCCCAGCAGTCTACCATTCCCGTGGGTGGAGTTGATAACTGGGATGATCCAGAGCATCCTTTTTTTACCGAGATTGCTCCGCTTCCCATGGGAATGGATGTAGCCACCGCTTTGTATCTGCTCATTAACAGGGTTGATAAAAAAGGTGAGGTTACTTATGATTCAGCACAGACAAAATTGACTCTGAACTGGGATCAAAGTCATACCGTTACAATGAAAGAAAATGCCAATTATTTTATCAAAAAAATGAACAAAGCTAACGGTGGAACCCGCAGTCATTTTCTTTTTAATAATGGCTTTGGAGCTGATATTTGTTATCATCCGCTTGGCGGCTGTGTTTTGGGACAGGCTACCAATCAGTATGGCAAGCTTAAAGAACATGAAAATCTGTATGTGTTGGACGGCTCATTAATTCCGGGAACTATTGGAGTGAATCCATTTGTTACGATCACCGCCATTGCAGAATTTTGTATTGAAAATTTAATCCGGACAAATGAATTTGCGTAGCCTAAGAAAAGCTACTATGTATCAGTATTTAATATGATTCTGCAATTTTAACCCGATAGACATCCAACGAATTTCGTTTAATGGAATTGACATAAAATCCGCCTTCTTCAGGAATAACTTCCTTAAGATCAAAACTCTTACAGTCTTTAGGAAGTCCTGAAAATATAAGGGTAAACCAAAAATCTTTCATGAAAGGAACCACCGTCCAATTGGGAGACATGGTAATATTCTCAACATGGATCAGTTTACTTTTATGCTCGGATTGATTATCAAAAAGATAGGTTGACTGCCAGATCCTGATGAGATTTCCTAAAAACGGCGATGCCGGAAAACAACAGTGTACAATAACCTGCTTCTCTTCTTCTATTTTTGTCTGAAGAGATTCCAGGAGCTCTTTTACGATGATTGGCTTTACAACGACTTCTTCCACTTTTTTTGTTACTATGAATCATCAGTGATGAATGGTTAATTTTACATTCACCGTTCACCACTGACAATTTCTTTTTTTAATATTCTAATTCTAATGTCTCTTTGGTGTAATTTCTTACTTTCTCGGTAAGTTCAGGATTTTCTGCCAATTTCTGACCATAAGAAGGAATCATTTCCAGAAGTTTTTCTTTCCATTCTCCCTGGAGCTTATCCGGGAAGCATTTTTCAAGAACATTCACCATGGCGTATACTGCTGTTGAAGCTCCTGGTGAAGCCCCCAGTAATGAAGCAATAGTACCGCTTTTATTCACCACTACTTCAGTACCGAACTCCAGTTTACCACCGTCTTTTTCATCTTTTTTAATGATCTGAACTCTTTGTCCTGCAAGTTTCAGTTCCCAATCCTCTTCATTGGCATCTTTGATAAATTCTCTCAAATGCTGCATTCTCTGAGATTTTGTCATCGCAACCTGCTGGATCAGATATTTGGTCAAAGGAATATTATGCCACCACGCTCCAAACAGAGAGCGTAAATTTTTGGTATTTACACTTTCGGGAAGATCAAGGTAACTTCCTTCTTTTAAAAATTTTGTTGAAAATCCTGCGAAGGGACCAAAAAGAAGTGCTTTTTTACCATCGATAATTCTAAGGTCCAAATGCGGTACCGACATCGGCGGAGCATCTACTGTAGCCTGTGTATACACTTTCGCCTGGTGTTTTTCTACCAGTTCCTGATTGTGCGATACGAGCCATTGCCCTGAAACAGGAAATCCGCCATATCCTTCACTTTCTTTAATATCAGAGCTGTCAAGCAATGGAAGCGCGTATCCGCCTGCTCCTATGAATACAAAGTCTGCATTAACTTCCTGTTTATGGTTATTGATCCTGTCTTTCACTTTCATTCCCCAGGTGCCGTCTTCTCTTGGATCTACATCTTTTACTTCGTGGTATAAGAAAACCTCTACATTGGAATCTTCCAGTAAGTGTCTTCCCATTTTGCGGGTCAGGGATCCAAAATTTACATCGGTCCCCAAATCCATTTTAGTCGCTGCCATCACTTCAGAATCGTTTCGCTTGCTCATGACAAGCGGAATCCATTCTCTCAGCTGATTATGATCTGTAGAATATTTCATTCCTGAAAACAGGACAGATCCTGACATTTTTTCGTGGCGCTTTCTTAAGTATTCGGCATCTTTCTCACCAAATACCAAGCTCATATGGGGACATGAATTAATAAATTCCTTAGGATCTTTTACATAGCCTTTTTTAATAAGGTAGGCCCAAAACTGTTTAGACATTTCGAACTGCTCTGCAATACTTTCTGCTTTAGAGATATCGATGGAGCCATCGGGTTTTTCCGGGGTATAATTAAGTTCACAAAAGGCTGAGTGTCCGGTTCCTGCATTGTTCCATGCTGCCGTACTTTCTTTGGCAAACCTTCCCAGCCTTTCAAATATGGCAATTTCCAGATCGGGGTTAAATTCATGAAGCAATGTAGCTAAAGTGGCACTCATAATTCCGCCACCTATCAGTACAACGTCGTATTTTGGTTTTGGCGTTCTGCTTGTAAGGGATTGTGACATAATTCTAAATTTTACTCAAATTTCGGGAAAAGTTTTTAGAACCTCTGCCCTCTTTAACGATTTTAACACGTTAATTTTTGGTCCAAAATAAATTAATAAATTCTTCATCATTTATCATGGAAATTATCAATCTTATACTATCGATACTCGGTATTGAAATTACTTTTTTGTTTATGATTTTCAAAATTTGCCAGTAATTACGTTCATTTTACGAGTAAAATTTAGGATTTTAAAATTTTAATTAAAAAAAT
Organism: Chryseobacterium soli; assembly: GCF_000737705.1. Lineage (GTDB taxonomy): Bacteria > Bacteroidota > Bacteroidia > Flavobacteriales > Weeksellaceae > Chryseobacterium > Chryseobacterium soli. Next base: position 60,702 of record NZ_JPRH01000005.1, read on the forward strand.
TAATCAAAGATTTTCAACACATTTATTTTTTTCTAAATCTAAGTTTATTTATGTCTTTTTAAGTTGGCCATGTAGAATATCGCAACAGTAGTTGCTAGCCATAATATTATTTATCAATTAATAGTGATAATTATGAATAATATTCAATATTAAGTGAAATTAAATAAAAATAAATCAAATAAAACATTAAAAAATTACAATTAATATTATTATTCTACGCATATTTTCCTTACTTTGGTATGAAATTAATACATATTCCAATAACTATTAATTCAAAATATTTCGAATAAACATACTAAAGATGAAAATTTTCAACATCGTGAGTACACTATTCGCTACAGTGGCTTTGGCCCAAAGCGGAAGTGTAGGAATTAACACGTCCAATCCGGACCCCAGTGCAATTTTACATATTGAAAACTTCAAGGGGATCCCTGCTGTGGCTACAGCTACCATATCAGGAGGGGCTATCACAGGAATTACGATTACCAATGGAGGTAGTGGATACACCACGGTACCTACTGTGAATTTTTATGGTGGAGGTTCAATCGTCAACGGAAGTACCAAAGCAAAAGCTACTGCGACTGTTTCAGGCGGAGTTGTTACCGGTATTACCATTAATAATGGTGGAACGGGCTATACATCAATACCTACGGTAACAATATCCGGAGGAAATAAAGGAGTTTTATTTCCCAATCTGAATATTGCAAACCTCAGCAGTACGACGACCCCTGTGGCTTCTCCGGCCGATGGCCTCATTGGCTATAATGGAGGGACCAACAGTAATAATAAAGCCCTGCATTTTTTCAACGGTACAACTAGCCAGTGGCAAAGTACAATAGACGCTGAAGATACCCCAAAAGTAGGATATCTGGATTTTACCGGTTCTCTGTCATTATTAGACAATGCAATAGCAGGAGCCAGTTCTCCGCTGCTGGTAAATCCGCCTTCCATATCCGGAGTATCCAATATCAACGGCTTTAAGGTGCAGTTTAACAGTTCTTCCGGAGGATATTCACTGATTTTACCGCAGGGAAATTATTTAGTTGAAGTAAACCTTAATCTTAATTCGCCTCAGGAAAGCCCTGCCGGACAAGGTGGAACGGCTCCCTTACCTGGAAGCACCTATTATTTGATGGGATATTTTATAGATTTCTATAATGACACTTATAATAATTCCACCAATACTTTTACAGCGGTCTCCTCTTCAAGAAAAGAGGTTCCTATTGTCTCTAAAGTAAGTACCAACCATCTTGCTACGTGGTCGTATTACTATACCGTCCCCACCAACGCGAATTCCAATATTATCGGAGGGCTAAGGTTAAACCTTGGAAGAATGCAGAACAGTACATTTTATGATCTTGTGAATGTAATTCCGACGGGTTCTTATATCAAAATATCAAAACTTTAAAAAAACAAATCATGAAAAAAACTTATATTCTGCTGTTATTATGCATTATTAATAGTCTTTTTGCCCAGGTTGCTATTGGGAAATCAACGATGAACAGCTCTGCTATACTAGAGGTTTCAGAATCCAACAATAAAGGGGTCCTGCTTCCCAGAGTGGATATTATAGACATTTTAAGCAACACTACTCCAGTAAGCAATCCTACTGAAGGTCTTCTGGTTTATAATAAAGGAAATTCTATCAGCCCCGGGCTGTATATCTGGAAAAACAACCGTTGGAGCCAGATTGCTGACACCTATAATCTGGCAAGTTATCTGATGCTCCAGAGAACTACCGATTATACTATATTGGGAGGACTGGCCAACGGTATATTCAAAAATTTCAATGATGCAGCATTTAATGTGGTTTCCAATGATATTGGTGCTTCTTATAATACTGCAACGGGGGTAATTACCCTGCCGGGAAATAGCGGCTACCTTGTGAATGTATGCTTAAATATAAGAACGGCCATTGAAAGTACCACTGCCGGTATTGGCGGAACCCAGATCCATCTTCATCAGTATCTTGTGAAACTGATTGATCCTGCCACAGGAACCCAATACGGGAAAACGATCAGCCTGAATGCCCAATCTATAGCAAGCAACAAAACGCATACGCTGAACCTGAGTTTTTCTTTCGTTACAACTTCAGCAACTCCCATTAACCTGATGCCTTCCATTGCTCATGATGCAGGAGGTACCTATCAGTCCGGAGCTGGCGGAAATGCTCCTAATAACGGAGAAATTATTATTACAAATGCAAAAGTTGATATTCAACGATCTGCCCTTAATCAATAACAACCAAAGAAATGAAAAAGCTTATCTATATCACCTGCATGACTCTATTTTCATTAGGTACATTCACAAAAGCGCAAGTGGGTATTAATACTTCAAATCCTAACGCGAGCAGTATTCTTGATATCAATTCATCCAATAAAGGGGTTATTTTTCCACAGTACGATCTTACGGTACTTAACAGCACCTCGACTCCTGTCGTAAATCCTGCTGATGGATTAATCATCTACAATAAAGGAGGAGCATCCACTTATTCCAAAGGATATTACATATGGGTGCGCAATCAATGGCAGCGCACTATTCTTGCAGGATCGGAGCCACAGACTCTATCTTTGGTTATCGCTCCCAGCGTTTTAATTCCTGTAAACAGCACCAATAATACTATTGCGAATTTCACAGTGGCATCCAATAAAATCACAGGAGCTTCACTGGCGGCTGATAACTCTACTATTACACTGCCTGCAGGAACCTATATGCTAAGATATTCTGTGGATACTAATAATGCCAACAATAATACGGGCCCGGCCAACACACAATATTTATCTCAAAATTTCACTTGTACCCGGTCTTATCTGATTAATTCAGCAACGAGTGCTACCATCACCGAGGTTAACAGAATGTGCCAGCTGTCGAGTTCTTTCACATTTTTTCAGGGAACATTTTATCTGAAGCTGGCTGCTCCCACTACAATCAGACAAAAATTTGAATTCGACACGGGTAACGGATTTACGAGCAGTAATCTGACAGTAAGAGCTTCATTTGCATTGCTTATTACTAAAATGAGCCAATAAAAAAACTTAAGCTTTTGACTTAAGTTTTCAATTTATATTTAAAAAGACAAGGCTTTACATGAGTAAAGCCTTCTTTTCTATTAATTCAGTTTTGCTGTTAGTTTTTTGAATTGCTTTTCAGCATTTTTCCCTTCATACAGAATTCCGTAGATGGTATCAATGATGGGAAGTTTAAGGTTTTTCTGCTTGGCCGTCTTATAGATGGAATCTGCAGCATAATATCCTTCTGCTACCATATTCATAGACTGGATGGCAGATTTTACCGTATATCCTTTTCCGATAAGATTTCCTAAATTCCTGTTTCTTGAGAAAAGAGAATACGCTGTTACCAGAAGATCTCCAAGGTAAGCACTTTCATTGACATCTCTTGGCGCTTCATAAATAGCTTCCAAAAAGGTTTCCATTTCACGGATCGCATTCGACACAAAAACTGCGGTAAAATTATCACCATAGCCTAATCCACTGGAAATCCCTGCTCCGATGGCAAAAATATTTTTAAGAATAGCACTATACTCATTCCCTAAAACATCCTTACTGGAATGTACTTTAATAAAGTCTGAATTGAATATGCTCTGCAGCTTATCAGAAACTTCATCTTCTACGGTAGCAATCGTAAGGTAAGACAGTCTTTCCATGGCTACTTCTTCGGCATGACAAGGCCCTGCAATTACTGCCTGATTTCTGAATCCTATCTTGAATTCGTCTCTCAGATAATGCGCTACCACGTCGTTTACTTTAGGGATAATCCCTTTAATTGCCGAAACAAAAATCTTATCCGAATAGTCACAGGTCATTTTATCCAGCGTGTCGGAAAGATAAATGGAAGGTGTTGCCAGCACCACTACATCACAGGCCGATACTAATTCATTGACATCAGTTGTCAGTTTTAAACTTTTTAGATTAAAATGAGCCGCAGTAAGGTAAGTTGGGTTATGTCCGCGAAGCTCTATGGCTCCTTTTACAAACTCACTTCGTACACACCAGTGTACTACCTTGCAGTTTTCAACAAGCATTTTTACGATAGCGGTCGCAAAACTTCCGCTTCCTACAACTCCTACAGAAATGTCCTTTTTATTCTTTTTTGGATGGGGAGATTCTGAAATTGTTTTCTTTTTAGCCATAATGAGAAAATGAACTACAAATATATTAAAACAAAGGCTTAGCCACACTTTTGAAATGATGATAAAACTCTTTTTCTGAAAAAATTAACATTTCAATACAATTAAATATCTAATTATACGTTAAATACAGAAATAACTAAATTTTTCGTTAAAAACTGCCCCTAAATCCTATTTTTAGTTAAATTTGCAAGCTTAAAACCGTTTTTTTAATATACTAAGAGAAGAAAAATGAAGAAATTTCTAAACAGCAGAAAGAACGTAAACATTCTTCTAGGAGGACTTTTACTAGTAGTTTTTGCACAAGGGATTTTTATCGCCACGTTATTTTCTAAAAAAGATGACAAGACGTATGAAGTGAACCTTGTAAAAATAAACACTGAAAAAGACAGTGTAGATTATTTAAAAATGAGAACAGATCTTACCCTGGTAGATCAAACTGTAGCACAGCTTAATTCATTCCTGAAATCTAAAGATATCGCCAATGAAAAGCTGATGATTCTAAGCAAAGACAGCATTTCCAATTCTGTATATCTTGCCAAGCAGGCTAACCGATACAGCCAGTATCTGATGAATCTTCAAAAGAAATTAATGCAGGTCCCACTGGGAATGCCTACCGACGGATATATTTCCTCAAATTTCGGCATCAGAAAAAATCCTATTCCTTTTAAAACGGTGTATGCTTCTGTAAAATCTACCGGATCATCAGATGCCAAACCTGCGGCCGTTGCTGCGGCACCCAAACCGGAAATAAAAGCTGAACCGGTTGAAAAAATCATTGAATTAACTGATAGTTACGGAAATAAAAGAGAAGTAAAAGTGATGGTAACTCCAAAAGCTGCCCCTGCTGCTCCAGCTCCTGCAATGGCGTCTGCAAAAGCTGTTTCAGGTACTACCACTTCAAAAACACCGATGGAAAGAAATAATCCTCCTGCTGAAGCTGATCAAATGCAGTTCCACAAAGGACTGGATATTGCCGTTGCTTTTGGTTCTGACGTAAGAGCTGCTGCTGCGGGAACGATCATCTTTTCCGGGCAAAAAGGAGGTTATGGAAACTGTGTGATTGTTTCTCATGGAAACGGGCTGGCAACATTGTACGGCCATTTATCACAATTAATTTCGAAAGTAAATGATAAAGTAAAAGTAGGACAGGTTATTGCAAAATCCGGGAATTCCGGACGTTCTACAGGACCTCACCTTCATTATGAAGTACACAAAAACAATACGCCGGTGAATCCGAAATTGTTTATGAATTTATAAAAAGAAAGGCTGTTCACATGGAACGGCCTTTTTATTTTACTCCTCATAAATTATGGGAATTTCTTGATGTATTTATATTTTATGGGAATTCAATATTCAACAGTTTTTTTGTCTTTCTGTCGAATGCGATATTGATAAAAGGGAAAACATGATCTCTTACTCCGACTTCTCTTATTACAACGATGTTCCCTAAATTGGCATCATCAATAAATTCAAATCCCTGAAACTGTATTTTTGTTATCGATCCTCCTTTGGAATCCATTCCAGAAAGTGCCTCTTTTGCCACTTCTTCCTTAGGTTTAAATTTAGGATCAAACATTTCAAGAATTCCACTGTAGTTTTTATTAAGTAGAAATGAATTGATCTTCTCTACTTCCGGATAGATGTCTTTTACTTCCTGCAGTTCTTTTTGAGTGAATGATTTTGTAAAACTGGCACCATCGGATAAAAGTAATTTTGTTTTGATAACATCATATTCTCCAGGCTTTTGATTCTGAAAAACTATAAATGCAATATTAGCGGCATTGGATATCGCTCTTTGAGGCTGATTATTAATGAGTTTACTCTCTTTAATCTCCACTTCAAAAAAATCACTGGTTTTTCCATTCAATGTCTGCACTCCTTTCATCGTTTCAACATAGCCTCCATAAAACTTAAGAATTTCGTCGACAGATTTTTTATCTTCGGGTGTTGTAGCTAGTTTACCGCAGCTGCATAAAAACAGGAGCAAAAGAAGGGGCAGAATTTTAATTGACTTCATTGGTTATTATTTGATTTTAAAATAAATCACAGATCCTCTTAACTTCATAAAAGAAGATTTCTGCAAAGCCAAATATAACAAAAATGGATATATAAAAAATCTTTCTGTGCCTTAGTTCTATTGATAGACCTAAAAAAAGTACATGTGAAATTTACATGTACTTTTGGTTCTTATCATTTTACTTCAAAATCTTAAGAGTTCCTTTCGGATGGGTAAACGTACCGTCAGAACCTGCAATATTTGAATATACTATATTTTTATTATAATCCTGAATATGGGTTACATTGAAGCCAAGATTGGGTTCATGCCAGTATACCATAAAAACATTCTTTGCAACTTCTACAGCAGTATATTCTACGGTATCAGTGCTGTTTTTTGAACTTCCGGCTGTTCCGGTAAAGGTCATTGTCTTATTATCTTTAAAATCCAGAAGGAATTTTACACCTCCAAAATCCACTTCAACCTTATGACCGATCGCTGGGTATGGAGATTTTAATTCCCAGTCCATTTCTCCTAGGAAAACTTTAGCGCCCATTGCCAGCTCATCTTTTCCCGGAAGATCCGGATATTGCTGAACCATCAATTTCACAATACCTTCCGAAGTGGAATTTGTTGTCACTGCCTTTTTATAGTTCTCAAGATAATTCTTAACAAAATCAAGGGATGCCGGAGCGAAAGACTGTTTTGCAAAATGAGAAGGAATTACTTGTGTTGGGTGAAGTGCTTTCATCGCATCAATCTGCGCGATCCATTTATTTATCGCTTCTTTATCTTTTGTATCCGCCATCCAGAGATGCGAATCCACTGAAACTGAAATTCCTCCCACTATGGTTTTCAATGAAGGAATCCAAAGGAAACTGTGTGCCGGATCTTCAGGATTCTGCTTGATCTCTATGGTATTTCCTTCCAGATCGGGAATAGAATTCACAGCCTCCGGAATGATAATTTCTGAAGGTGCATCTTGTTTCAACTGAGGCTTCCAGACTGCCATTTTCTCATCCTTAGATGCTGAAATAAGGTAAGCAGTCTGAGCAGTTGATATGATTTTCACATTTGGAAATGCTTTTTTAATAACATCCAATCCAAAATAAAAATCGGGATCGCTGTGGGAAATAAAAACGGTTTTCAGATTTTTTCCGGTTGCTTTAATTTCTTTAACGAGCTGTTCCGCATATTGCTTCTGAAACTGTGCATCAATAAGTACAGCATCCTTTTCACCATAAATTATGGTTGAAGTGATAGGGAAAATTGCTTTCGTTCCAGGATTATATACTTTAATTTTTGGAGTTCCCGCCCATACAACACTTGCGAAACCCAGTAAAGTCATTAACCCTATTATTTTTTTTCTGATCATCAGATATTATTTTTAATTAGTATGCTGCTGTAAAACGTTCACGGATGTGGTTATTCTGCTCCAATTCATCTACCAATGCTACTGCCACATCTTCTACAGAAAGAATGCTTCTTCCGTTCTCATCAAAAACCGGAGTCTCCAGAGAAGTTCTGTATGCTCCTGTTCTGGTTCCTACATTGGCCTGATTCATTTCAATCGCAGGGCTGAAGAATGTCCAGTCTAAGGTGGTATTCTCTTTAATTTTGTTTAAATAATCTCTTGCTGCTGTGGCTCCAGGTTTGTAAGCTTCGGGGAAATCCGGTGTATCTACAATCTGAATATTATCCGGTGTATACAGACTTCCTGCTCCTCCTACAACGATTAATCTTTTCACGCCAGATTCTTCAACTGCCTTTTCAATATTCTCAGAACCTGTAAGAAAATCATGGTAAAGGTTTGGGTTTGTCCATCCTGCATTGTATGTACTGATTACGGCATCGTTTCCTTTCAATCCATCTGCCAATTCCGCTACATTGTTTACATCAATACTTTTTGCTGTAACGTTATTATTCTGCTCTACTTTAGAAGCATCTCTTACAATAGCTTCTACTGCATATCCTCTGTTGGTAAGTTCTTTTACTACCTGTGCCCCTACAAATCCTGTTGCACCGATTACTGCTACTTTTTTCATAATAATTTTTATTTTAATTAATTGTAATAACTTTTGTTACATTTGTAGCTAAAAAATTTTATTCGAACTGTTCACTGAATTCTTTCAATGATTTATCTCCTAAAAAGTTGATCACCAAGCGATCTGTTTCTTCAAATAATGTATTTAAATGAACATTAATTTCTTTTCCTACACTGCACGCAGGATTGGGATTATTGTTTTTCTTTCCTAATACTTCCGTGTTTTTTACGGCTGCATACATTTCAGAAATACTGATATTCTCTGCATCTTTCCCAAGCTGGCTTCCACCCTCTTTTCCCTGTTTGCTTGCGATCAAACCTGCTTCTCTCAATACACTGATCTCTTTACGCACCATTGCAGGATTTAAGTTAATGCTTCCGGCAATCCATTCAGAAGTAAGCCACTCCTGAGGACTTTTAGCCAATAAGGTCATAATATGTACTGCCGTAGCAAATCGTGTATTGTTCATTATAATTACTCCGCAAAGATAGAATAAATTTTAAATGTAACAAATTTTATTACAGTTAAAATTTTCTTAAAGAATTAATTTATCCAGATCCAGGAGAAGATAATTGATATTTTGATTAATTGTTCTGGTCGCCGACTGCATCTGGTTCAGCATTGCAGCCCGGTTATGCAGATCGTCTGCCCTGTAGTATCCGCCATCACTAAAAATAACGGATTGGTCTGCTTTTACCTTATTGTCATCAAACTGGTAATGAAGCCATCTTTCTTTCATGCTCTGGATAATGGAATGATTTTCTTTGTTCGAAAATTTCTTCTCGGTGTACATATACCAGATAAATGGTGGGAAGTTTGGAGATTCCAGTTTTTCCCGCCAGATATCTCTTAATAAATTTCTCTGATGGATAAATTCAACTTTTTTTCCTTTCGGATTTAAAGTGGCCAGTCCTAAACCGGCTCCCAATACTCCACCGCCGATATCTATTGCGTTACTCCAGGCATTATCACTCACAATTCCTCCTGCTATGGAAGCCATGGCTCCTGCCGCAATGGAATACAGGATCAGTTTATTATTTCTGGAACTGTTTAGGTTATCCACATAATTACCGATTTGTGCAACGCGCTCGCCTTCACAATCGAATTCTGCGGCTACCGCATCCAATTCTGTGAGGGAGATGGTTATTTTACTATTAATGATGCTTTTAAGCTGTAACACTTTCACCTGTGATGTCAGTGATGAATCTTTTTTAAGATCAATGATTTTATGGACTTCGTCCAGGTTCTCCAATGCATTTAAAATCAAAATACTTTGGTCCGAAAACATCCCTCTCAGTTCTTTATTGGCCGCCAATATAGAATCTGAATTGTAAGACGGCAGTTTATTGGCATAATTATATTTAAAAGGGGCTTTACAATAGCTGTCTTTTAGCGTCAGGATATTCTGCTGAATCACCTGATTTTTTTTGGAAACGCAGGAAACCAGAAGTAAAAGGACAGCAAAAAGGTAAAATATTTTTTTCATTCAGTCATATTTTGATAGAATCCGGGTAGCTGAAATAGGTTTTCAACTAACTTTCACTCTAAAATACTAATTTACTTCCAATAAAAAAATTTACCTGAAATCAAGTAAATTTTTAATCTTTTAAGGAAGAAGATTTATTTTATTCCTAACAATTCCACGATGAAAACAAGGGTACTGTTTGGACCTATTTCTTTGCTGATTTCCTGTTCTCCATATGCCAAATGAGGAGGAATGATCAATCTCCATTTGCTTCCAACAGGCATTAGCTGCAATGCTTCCGTCCATCCTTTAATTACTTTGTTTAAAGGAAAAGAAGCTGGTGTTCCTCTTTTTACAGAGCTGTCAAAAACTTTACCTCCAATGGTCGTTCCGTGGTAATGGCATTTTACCATAGATTTAGGACCCGGCTTTTCACCGTCTCCTTCGGTAATGATCTCGTACTGCAAACCGCTTGGCAACTGCACTACGCTTTCTCTTTTCCCATACTCTTCCATGTATTCCTTCCCATCGTTAAGGTTTTTTTCTGCCAGTTCTTTTTTACGTTTAAATAACATATCTGCTACTCCCATAGTATTCTTTTTTTGCAAAGATACAATTTTACCTTTTTAAGTATGCCGCAATAAGTCCCGACTTAAAGCACTACTTTCCATACACTTAGATCAATCCTTAGTATTTCGGTTAAAAATTCAAATAAGCTTAATATTATTTTAACACAGGATCCAAAACTTGGCGTTATAATTGAATTTAAAAACTAAATGCCAAATCCATTACCATACCACAGGAAGTTCGATGAACTCAATGAAGAGGAAAAAATACTTCTCGAGATTAACAAAAAAAGCATCGCCGATTTTGTTGAACAGTCCTCTTTGCTGAGTGACGTAAATTATGCCACTCGAAATGTTCACGCCAAAACCTATGCCGTAATCAATGGCGAATTTGTGGTATCAAATGCCCTTCCACACGAACTACAGCCCTTTTTTGAGGAAAAGAAATTTGATCTGGTAATCCGGTTTTCGAATGCAAAACCTGTTATTAATTCATCAAAAAAAGAGATTCCCGCTTATGGATTTGCGGTGAAAATAATAGATGATAAAGGGTCTTTAATTGCCAATTATCCATTGGTGAATTTTCCTTTGTTTCCGGTAAATTCTGTGAGCACGTTTTTGAAATTATTTACTTCAATTAACCAGTTTTATATTAAAAAATGGAGTCATCTTCCTTCTTTAGCCGCTCAGATGGTAAAAGTTATTCCTTCTGTTCTTAACGGTTCATTTATAAAGAGTACCCTGCATTTTATTGGTAAAAGAAATGATTTCTTTTTGTCTTTTGATTATTATTCTGTGGGAGCTTACCGAATGGGTGATTATATGATTAAGATCAAGCTAAAACCGCAGTCTGTTGAAAAGAACTTTGGAAAGAAGTTTACCACCCGAAAAGCTTTGGAAGAGTATTTCAGTACAAATGATTATACCGCAGATGTCCTGATCCAGTTTTGCAGTGATATCAAAGATCAGCCGATCAATACACTGAATACGGAATGGAAAAATGCTCCTTTTATTAAAATCGGAGAAGTGAACATTAAAAAAAATTCTTTACCGAATCCACGTGACTGCAGCAATGAGCTTCTTTCATTTAATCCTTTTGAAAGCAAACCGTTTTTCCATCCTGTAGGGAAGATCCAAAAGCTTCGGGAGGAAGCCTACAAGGTTTCTATGCAGACGAGGACTAAGATTAATAAGCTGCTGCATGGGTGATTGGGTGATGGTTGCTAGTTTATGGTTGTTTGGTGTTTAGTGAATATTTGAGATAGATAGATGGGGAAATTAAAGAAATAAATAGCAGATTTTAACTGAAAATAAAAAAAGGCTCTACATCTGTAAAGCCTTTCTTTTGTAATTGTATGTAATATTTTATTCCGCTTCTTCTTTCTTATCCGGAAATAGGATGGATAAAAGAACCGAGATTACCAATACCCCACCAACAATTCCTAATGAAACCGGTGATGAAATGTGAATCCAAGGTGCAATTAACATCTTAACTCCGATGAAAGATAAGATAATGGCTAAACCATAAGGCAGTTTGCTGAACATATGGATGAAATTGGCCAGAAGGAAATATAATGATCTAAGACCTAAAATAGCAAAGATATTCGATGTATACAGGATGAAAGGATCATTTGAAATGGCAAAAATTGCAGGAATAGAATCTACCGCAAACAAAACGTCCGTGAATTCAATAACTCCTACTACCACTAAAAGTGGGGTTGCCATTTTAATTCCATTCTGAATGGTGAAGAATTTATCTCCGTCGTAGTTATCGGAAACCTTCCAGAAACTTTTTACCAGCTTCGCTCCGGCTGTATTGCTGAAGTCTTCGTCTTCGTCTTCATCACCACCGCCCCAGGATTTGATTCCTGCGTACACAAGGAACAATCCGAAAAGAGCCATCACAATATTGATTTGAACAGCTTTTCCGAAAACAGTCATTTCCGGTAAATAGGTTAAATTGATCAGTCCAACTCCGGCAAAGATGAATACCGCTCTAAATATCAACGCTCCAATAATTCCCCAGAAAAGAACTTTATGATGCAGATATTTCGGTACTTTAAAGAATCCGAAAACAAGGATGAATACAAATAAATTGTCTACTGAAAGTGCTTTCTCCACCCAATATGCAGCCTGATACTGCGTGAATTTTTCAATCGCTATCTGATGACTCTCAGGAGATCCATCGGTGTTGAAAACCCAGTACACGACTCCTGAAAATATCATAGATAATGAAATCCATACGATAGACCAGATCGTCGCTTCTTTGGAAGAGACCTCATGACTTTTTTTATTGAATACTCCTAAATCCAGAAGTAACATGATAACGACCGTTATCGCAAATCCTACCACCAAACCAGGGTGAAGGTCTAAAATACCTTGATGTTTTTCCACGTAAGCTATGTTTTATTATAACAAAAGCAATAGTTGTACGGGGTACGGCTATTGCTGTTTTGTATGTATTTAATTTTAAATGATACTTTACTCATTTTTGTATAAAGCCCATTATGACTGATTATCAGTTTATTTATAGATAATTTTGCTGAACGGTCTGTATAGTCTGCTCTAATTTTCTGTCTGCTGTAGGATCTCCGATAGCGTTGAATTTCCATTCTCCGTTTCTCTTATAAAATACTCCCATTACCATTGCAACATGTCCTTTGAAAGACGCATCATTAGCAATGTCATACTTTGCAAATACTTCTCTTACATTGGTAGGTGAACCTTCATAAATACGGATAGAGGCAAAAGGAATGGTTCCAAAATCCTGTCCTTTATAGCTGTTCAATACCATCGCAACATGTTCTACGTTAGCATCAAGCTGACTAAAATCTACCGTGATCACTTCATTATCCAGACCGTCATCTCCGTCTACATCACCTGTTAAGTCATCTCCGCTGTGCTTTACTGAGCCGTTTTTAGATTTCAGGTTACCGAAATAGATTACTTCGGTAACGTTTTTATTTGAATCGTAAAGAATACAGCTTCCGTCTAAGTCTACCGCTTCTTTTTTAGTTCCAAAGAGACCTTTTTTCTCAATTGCACCCCAGTTGATCCCAACACAAGCCTGCGTAAGGTCTGTACCGTTTTCTTTCTTCAGATTAATTCTTTGACCTTTTTGTAAGTTAATAGCCATTTTTTTATGTTTAGTTATTATTATTCATTTTTGTGAAAAGAATAAGCACTTCATCTGCTCCTATTTCTCTTTCACTAATTATTTAAATTCAGATTAAGCATTGCCCGAAGGATATTGGTTTCTTCATTGAAATCGAATATTTTGCTCATGATATCCATATTTTCCAGATTCCGAAGATAATCTTTTAATACAGATTCTACTTCAGCCGGCAGGGTACGTTTTTTTTCATTCATAGTCTGCTCCAGATATTCATTTTTCTTTTTCAACTGATTAATGATTGTCGTCTGATTGGATTGATTTTCTGAAATATCCAGTTTCTCAAGCTGCTCATCTATTAAGTACATCTTTTTTTCTTCTACATTAAAAATAAAATGGTCATCCGACTGAAAAATTTTAAAGAGCTCATATTCATTTCTCCCGATAAGATAGCCGCATACAAAACGTACTTTAAAGTTCTGTATATTCAGCCTGCCCAACAGTTTCCTTTCTATTTCATAGTCCTGATAGTGATAAGACGGCAAAGGACCAGATTTCAAAAGTTCTTCATCTGCTTCCCGGTAAAATTCAGTCGCATATTTCTTATTAAAATACAGGACATTATTCCAATCTATGGTGAAGCGCTCTTCCGTAAGATCTTTATACAGATTGGCAAGATGTTGGGAAAATATACCACTGTACATTTTCCGGTCTGTCTCAAAACTGTCGACCCTTCTTTCTTCAAAATTGACGACGTATCTGTTGTTGACATCAATTTCATTGATCACCGCCAGCATATCACTTTCTTTCTGCCTTTTAATCTTTGTCAGCAATTCTATCAGACTGTCTGTATACTGAAGGTGAAAAAGTTCAAGTTTACTGTAATCCAAAGCCTTATTTTCCTGAAAGAGATTGTGTATAATATCGGTTTTGATGTAAATGGATATTATATCAATATTTTCAAAAAAATTAGCAAGAAGTTTAAGCTTTGTTACTCTTCTTTTGCTTTGAGACATTATGGCTACAGCTTCATCATCCACCTTTATATCCTATTAATTATGCTCTGACGTTTGCTTTTAATTCGCTTTCCAATGTTTGTAAGTCCTGATCCAGTTTTCTTCTGTTTTCTGCACCCTGCTTCTGGATTTGTTTCACTTCGTTCAGCGTGTTGATCAACATTGAAGTGGTTTCTTTCAATGTTTCTACCGATACAATAGTCTGCTCATTGGCTTTAGCTACATTCACTGAATTCTGTCCCAGACGTTCTGCATTTTTTCTCAGAATTTCTTCTGTCGTAGAAGATACTTTCTGCTGGATCTCAATATTCTGCTGCTGTCTATACATCGCCACCGCCAGTGAAAGCTGGTTTTTCCAAACCGGTAATGTAGTGGTAAGGATGGTTTGCGCTTTTTCAGCAATAGAAACGTTATTATTCTGCACCAAACGGATCTGCGGAAGTGACTGCATCATGATCACACGTACGACTTTAAGATCAGCCATTCTTCTGTCTAATCTCGCAATAAAATCTCTTTTATCGGCAATCTGGTAATCCTGGTAATTCTGCGGGGCAGCTTCCATTGTTGCAAGTTCTGCAGAAGCTCTTTCCATTCTTACATTTCCGGCAATAACAAGATCTTCAATCTGCTTGATAGAATTTACATTACTCTCAAAAATAGTCTGTAAAACAGCATTATCTTTCGTAGAAGTAATGATTCCCGCATTTACTTTATGGGAAATCTGATCGATATTATTGATGATTTTATCATATTTCGCAAACAGGTTTTCCACCTGCGTCATGATTTTCTTCATGAAAGGCAGTTTACTTAAAAAGCTCTTCATCTTATTGCCCTGAAGCTCATCTACGTCTACATAGTTAAGCTCCACCAATAGATTATTGATCAGCTCTCCTACTTCACCGGAATTCGATCTTCTTACATTTCCTAAGAAGCTGTCACTCTGGTTAGAAAGTGTTTTCTGAAGCTCAGCACCATAATTAACGATAGAACCAGGATTGGTTTCATCGATGGAATTGGCAAGCACTTCATATTTCTGGCGTTCTTCTACCTGCAGCTGGGTCAGATTGACGTTTCCGTCTTTATCTACCAGCGTCATGTTTGTATTTGGGATGATATCTGACATGTTGATTATTGATAAATTGCTACAAATTTCTCAAGACCGTCTCTCTGTCCTGCTCCTACCGCTTCAAATTTCCATTCTCCACCTCTGTTATAGATTCTTCCGAATTCTACTGCTGTTTCTATGGAGAAATCTTCGTCTAATTCATATTTTAAAATCTCTTCATTCGTATCTGTATTGAAAATTCTGATGAAAGAATTTCTTACCTGTCCAAAATTTTGTTTTCTTGCATCCGCTTCGTGAATCGTTACTACCACAGTGATTTCCTGGATTGCAGGATCAATTTTCGTTAAATCTATTTTGATCTGCTCATCATCTCCGGAACCTTCCCCTGTTAGGTTATCCCCTGTGTGAATCACCGCTTTATCAGGCGACTCAAGATTATTGTAAAAAATAAAATGGTTGTCTGAGACCAATTTTTTGTTTTCTCCTAATAAAAATAAAGAAGCATCCAGGTCAAAAGCAGTTCCTGTAGAAGTATTATTGGTATCCCACCCTAAACCTACAGTAAATTTAGGGGCGTTAATATTTTCTCTCTGTCCTTTTTGTAAGTTAATAGCCATAATATAATTCGGTTTTCGTTAAAGTGTTTATATTGTTTTCGTATTCTTTTATTAAATGGTAATTATTGCTGATAGCAAGCTCCAGAAGGTCATCCATATGCTGTTTTCCAACTTTTGAGTTAAGATAATCAAATTTTTCTGAATCCAGGCCTAAAATATATTTCACAATCCTTGTATTGAACTGAAAACTTGGCTTCAGCATTACTTCTGCGACGTGTTCCACGTTTTTTACCGCATAATAATTAAAAAAGTTTTCAATCTTGGGATCAAGTTCAAAATTCATCAGTTCGGCATAATACAGGAAAACAAAATCCGCATTGACCTCATATTGATTCAAAATTTTATTCACTGTATATTCATGACTTCCGGTGATTTTTATATCGTCTATAAAAATACAAAGTTTTTCCTTTAAAAAATCTTTATCAATATAATAGGTATCATTGGCAATCAGATTTTTACGGTCTTCAAAACTAAGATTTCCATAATCTGTAATGTAGGTGTGATTTCTATTGATTTTTGACAACACCGTGGATTTTCTTCCTTTCTGAAATAAATAATAATCCAGATGTTTTTTAAAGTAAAAACATAAAAAATTGGAAGCTGTCGGAATCGCCATATACGGACTCGGCAGAATTAATATCTCTTTATCTGTATGTAAAAGATCTGCATGCTTGGCAACAAATCCATCAAACAGCTCTTTAGCAAATTTCTCAGCGTACGACTTATCTCCGTACTTGAAATAGCTGTATTCTGTGGGTGAAAAAGTAAATTCATCCGCCGAATGAATGTGATGTAAGCTGTACCTTCTATTCATCGTTATTGGTATTTTAATAAGTGTGCACTGAATCCAAAATCTTTTGCCCCTTTATAATCCGCAATGGGATTATCTCCTACATGCAGAATCTGGTGCATCGGAAGATCCTGGTTTTTCATATTATTTCTTACCTCCTGAAATACAAGAGGATTGGGTTTGGAACAATTAATTTCATCAGAATAGATATGAAAATCAATGTACTGATCCAGGTTTTCTTCAATCAGAAATTTCTTCATTGTTCTTCCTTTGATAAATCCTGTATTACTCAGAATATTAATCGTTTTTCCCTGATTTTTTATTTCCTCAAAAAACTGGTGAATATCTTCAAAAATAACAACCGGTTTGTATTCTAAAAACAGCTCTTCGCTTTTTGTGTAAAACTGATTTAATTTTTGTTTATCTAATTGTTTTACATCTACATTCAATGAACCTAAGATTAATAAATACATCTCAAAGGTATCTATATTACCTCCGACAACCTCATTAATGGTATTACACAAATCATCGTAATATTTTACGACTTTCGCAACCTCTTCAACAGGTTTGTCAATATCAAAAAACGAGGCAAACAGCCCAACTCTTTTTGCTTTAAATTCAGGATGAGATTTTATTAAGGTGAGCCACAGATCAAAAGAAAAATGATAGTGGTTATGAATGTCAATATCTACTTTCAAAACGGTATAGGTTAAAAGTTTTAACTCTTTCTTTAAAAAGAGTTTAGTTTTTTCATCATCAATTCGTTGAATTTTACAATTCCTCCCAAAGATAAAATTTTTATCATTACGTCACAGGGTTCATCCTTTGTTTTATGATATTTTATGATTTCACAGATAAAGACGGATCGTGTCCATTATTTCCTTTATTTCAAAAAAAATATTTTTTTTGATTATTTCATTTTTTTTTATAATTTCGCAACCGATTAAAAATCAACAATGTCAACAAAAATGATAAATATTATTACTTTAAACAATCCTATCAGAGCTGTGTACTTTGGTAGCACTGAATATTTATCTGAATAGTAATCGACCTTTATACATCCAAAAATATATTGAAGGCCTTTCTATCCAGATAGGTCTTTTTTGCTACCCTATTTCCCGATTCTCACATTAAAGGGATTCCATTCCAGGAATCTTAAAATCAACTATTTAATTAAAAAAAATGAAATATAATACTCGAAATATAGGGATCATAGCACATGTAGATGCTGGAAAAACAACTTTAACGGAACGCTTACTGTATTACACCGGATTAATTCATAAACTCGGAAACGTAGATGATGGAAATACAACGATGGATAAAGATATTCAGGAGAAAAACCGAGGAATTACCATTTCATCGGCAGCTATTTCTACGCAATGGAAAAAGGATCAGCAGGTGTATAATATCAACATTATCGACACTCCCGGGCATATTGATTTTGCGGTGGAAGTTGAGCGTTCATTAAGAGTTTTAGACAGCGTTATAGCGGTGTTCTGTGCTTCTTCAGGCGTTCAGCCACAAACTGAAAATGTATGGTTTCAGGCTGAAAAACATAGCATTTCAAAAATTTGCTTTATCAACAAAATGGACAGGATAGGCGCCGATTTCTTTGCCGTTCTGAAAGAGATTGAAATGAAGCTGAATACTACACCCCTGGCTTTACAAATTCCCATGGGTTCTGAAGACAGTTTTGAAGGTGTAATTGATCTGCTTACTCAAAAAGCGCTGTATTGGGCCAATGAAAATGGAGAAACAATCCTTGAAAAAGAAATTCCTGAAGTCTACCAAGTAGAAGCGGATGAATACAGAATGAAACTGATGGAAATATTAGCAGAGTTTGACGAGATATTTTTTGAAGCATGTATGGTTTCTGAAAATACAGTTTCTGATGAATTTATTTTTGAAAGTATCCGGAGAGTTTGTTTGTCAAGAGCTGTAGTTCCCGTTTTATGCGGATCTGCATTTAAAAATAAAGGAGTTCAGCCGCTGCTCGATGCTATTGTTAATTATCTGCCGTCTCCGGACCAGCTTCCTTTCATACAAGGGAAAAATCCGATGACAGGAGAAACCATGGAACTGGAACGAAATGAAGAGGCTTCTTTTGCAGGATTGGTTTTTAAAGTGGTTATCGATAAACATATGGGAAAACTGGCTATGCTGCGAATTTATTCAGGAAACATAAAATCCGGGGATATGATCGTAAATGTAAGAACAGGGGAAACTCACAGAGTGTCAAGGATTTTACAGATGCAGTCTGACAAAACGTTATCTATGAATGAAGGAAAAGCAGGGGACATCGTAGCTTTAACCGGAATAAAAGATGCCAAGACAGGGGATTCTTTATCTGCTATCGGAAAATCTATCCTCCTTGAATCTATTACGATTCCTGCTCCTGTGATCCGGGTTTCCATAGAACCCAAAACGAATCATGACGAAAAGTCTTTCGGGTTGGTGCTAGCCAAAATTCAGGAAGAGGATCCTTCGCTGGTTGTTGAAAGAGACAAGCAAACAGGCGAAACTTTGTTGAGTGGCTTGGGAGAATTGCATCTTGAAGTTACGTTGGAAAAGATCAGGTTGAACCATGGCATTGAGATTAATCAGGGCAAACCTAAAGTTTCTTACAAAGAGATTTTAACAGAAACGAGAATCCATAGAGAAAAGCTTTCCAAACAAAATGGAGGGAATGGGCAGTTTGCGGATATCACTTTTGAAATAGGTCCCAGTGACAATAATCTGCCTGGACTGGAATTCATTAATCTCATTAAGGGAGGTGCAGTTCCTGGCGAGTTTATTCCTTATATTGAAAAGGGATTCAGGCAAGCGATGGAACATGGTCCATTGAACGGCTACCCTCTTGAAGGAATGAAAATTACGCTTCTTGATGGTTCTGCACATGCTCAGGATTCTGCAGCATTTGATTTTGAACTGGCGGCAAGAGACGGATTCAAAGCGGCGGCTAAAACTTGTAAGCCAAAACTATTGGAACCGATTATGCAGATTGAAATTCAGAGTATAGAGGAATATACGGGCGCTGTAACTGCGGATATCAACAAAAGAAGAGGAATCATCAATTCTATTGATGAAAAATCGGGAAGAAAAATATTCACTGCAGAAGTTCCTTTAGCTTCTACTTTCGGATATATTTCGGATCTGAGAACGCTGACGAGCGGAAGAGCTACGCTCAGCATGAAATTATCACACTATGTTATAGTACCTGATTTCATTTCCAATGTAATAATAACCTAAAACACGAGGGCTGTAAAATAATTTACAGTCCTCGTTTGGCTATTATATTCTATGTTATTTCTATTTTTCTATTTTTCAGGCATCACTTTATAGGTAGGATCTTCCTGAATATTCACTTCAATAACTGCTTCTGCATTTTTTAATATAGCACGGCAATCTTCACTCAAATGGCGTAAACGAATGGTTTTATTGTGTTGCTGATATCTTTTCGAAAGTTTATCCAAAGCATCAACAGCACTCATATCTACAATCCGGCTTTCTTTGAAATCTACCAGGACTTCATCCGGATCATTGATAGGATCAAATTTATCCGAAAAAGCCATTACAGATCCAAAAAATAAGGGACCGGATATTTCGTAATGCTTAATTCCATTTTCATCAATATATTTTTTCGCACGGATTCTCTTGGCATTGTCCCAGGCAAAAACCAAAGCGGCAATAATAACTCCCACCAAAACAGCTAATGCAAGATTATGCAGAACAATGGTGATCAAGGCGACTAAAACCCCTACAAAAATATCGGATTTCGGCATTTTACCTACAATTCTAATGGATACCCACTGAAAAGTACTGATGGCAACCATCATCATTACCCCAACCAACGCAGCCATCGGAATTTTTTCTATAAAAGGGGCACCAAACAGGATAATTATCAGAATGGTGATTGATGCAATAATCCCTGATAAACGGGCTCTTGAACCTGCATTAAGATTTACCAGCGTTTGAGCCACCATAGCACATCCGCCCATTCCTCCGAAAAAGCCGTTCGTCATATTGGCAACTCCCTGCGCAATCGATTCGCGGTTTGTATTTCCTTTAGAGTTGGTAATTTCATCTACCATCGATAAAGTAAGAAGTGATTCTATAAGGCCCACTCCTGCCATAATTAAGGCATAGGGAAAAATAATCTGTAATGTTTCCAGTGAAAAAGGAATTTTAGGAATATGAAAACTTGGCAAACTACCACTGATATGAGCAATATCGGCCACAGTTTTGGTATTGATATTAAAGCCTACAACAATAGCAAAGACAATCAGAATAGCAGCTAAAGAAGCAGGAACCACTTTTGTTATTTTAGGAAAAAAGTAAACAATCGCTGCTGTAAGCGCTGCCAGACCAGCCATTATATATAAGGTAGTTCCCTGCATCCAGCTTACGGTTCCGCTGCTGTCTGTAATTTTAAACTGTTCGATCTGTGCCATAAATATGATCACCGCAAGCCCGTTCAAAAAACCATACATAACCGGTTGCGGAATGAGCCTCACAAATTTCCCAAGCTTAAAAACTCCTACCAGAAGCTGGAAAATTCCTGCAAGAATTACTGTAGCAAAAAGATATTCAGTACCATGAGATTTTATCAGGGCTATGAGTACAACGATGGTTGCTCCTGCTCCACCGGAAACCATTCCCGGGCGGCCACCTAAAACAGCCGTCACAATTCCCATCAGAAAGGCTGCATACAATCCTATCAACGGAGAAAGTCCTGCCAGAATAGCAAAGGAAAGAGATTCCGGAATCATTGTCATGGCTACTGTAAAGCCTGCAAGCAATTCATTCTTATAATTTATTTTTTTCGAAAGGTCGAAAAAGCTGATCGTATTTTTCATTGAAGCACAAAGGTAGGCACTTGTACGATGGTACACAATTTTTATTATCCATACTCTTTTGCTATTTATATTGCTATTTATCAAACAAAACACCGTTGAAATAATTCACATATTCATATAGTTATTGCGTAAATATTTCTTTAATTTACGTTTATAATGAAATTTTTAACCCATTTTGTGAATTAACTTCTATTTTTTTTCTCTAAATTTGAAAACAGACAAGACAATTATTTATTATAATTAAATAGTTAGAAGTACCGTAATCTAATACACTCATCATTAGGTTACTAATTAGTAATTACAAAATAAAATGGCATGAGAGAGCTTTAATAGGTTATATGTTATTCATACTTGACAACCGAATAGAAAGTTTGAAAAATATGGGTTTTAGTAAACGGATTGGATGAAAATAGAGGGAAACCTTTATAAAATAACCTGAAATAAGGGCCATTGTCAGACAAAGATCTGACACCATCAATGATTGTATCAAAAAACTGGTTAATGAGCACAATGTTGCTATCATTACAATACCGGTGATTACTTACTCTACTATCAAAATTTCTGACCACGCTTTACTTTGGTAAGCAAGGTTATTCCCGTCAGGAATAATATATCTTCTATTTTTCTTTGGTGCAAAGTTTAATATAAAAACAGTATTCAACACATGTTATATAAAGATATATATATAGGGCAATTAATTAAGGAGAGGGTTGATGAAAAAGAAATCCCTATGGAAAGGATCTGCAATTTTCTGAATAAGGATGAAAAATTCATTGAAAATGTATATACCAGCAAATCATTAGATACAGATCTTCTTTTAAGATGGAGCAAATTATTGGAGTATGATTTTTTCAGACCCTACAGCTCTCACCTCATCTTGTATGCCCCGCCGGCGGCAGTTAACAAAAATCAGCAGAAATCTGAAAAGGTTCCTTACTTCAGGAAAAATATTTATACTCAGGAGATTAAAGAATTCATTATGAAAAAGATTCATTCCGGTGAAATGACTCAAAATGATGTTATCAGGGAGTATTCTATTCCTAAAAGTACACTTCACCGATGGCTTCAGAAAAACAGTAATAACGGATAAATCTATTCTATCATGCGCCCCAATTACACCAAAATTTATGAGGATATGCTGAAGCAGGATTACCCGGACAAATTAAAAGATCCTAAAATCTTAACGCTTCTCAAAAAGCTGAATACCACTGAAGACGTATTGAAGTTTAATGATAAATTGTTTGAGCAGTCGAGAGAAAGCCAACAAAATAATCAGAAACTGAAAACGTACGATAAAAAAACAATGCTTAAGCTTCTTCAGTATCAAAAAAAACATGAATTTTCGACAAGTTATATGTCAAGGAAATATAAAATAAGCCGAACGACGCTTGCGAAATGGAAAAAGATGTTTGAAGAAGAGATCAATGAAACAAAAAATGCCGATACATAATGTACCGGCATTGGTTATAATAAGGTAAAAAACAGGAAAAGAGCGGGGCTTTGTCTTTGCCGGAGTCGAACCGGACAGCCTTGCCGGTAATACCGACTGCGCTGTTCCTCCCCAATATGGTGACGATGGAACTTTTCCTTACGACACTTAATAAATTAAAAACAAGGCAATATACTGAAAATGCAATCGTGCTCTACCTGCTGAGCTACTCTTCCGATTGGTTTTGTGTTTTTTGTGGAAGAGACGGGACTCGAACCCGCGACCGCGTCGTGATGAGCGAAGTAGCATTATCCTACGGCACTTGTTTGTTTTTTAAAGAGGCGAATGCGAGAAGACGTTAACTATAGATCATTTTCAGATCTATTTTTGGAGTCGAACCAATGATAACCGAAGTACGCCTTATCTACGGCACTCTTTGTATATAAATCAAGGTAACAATAGCAGAATCTTCCGTGCATTTGCTCTATCCAGCTGAGCTACCTTTCCTTTTCGAGGGAATGGGCAGGAATCGAACCTGCGACCCAATGTTCAAATCCCGAGGTATGATTCTATAACGACACCTGATTTTTATTGTTATGTATTTTATTTAAAATCGAGCAATTGGGTGAAAGAGGCTTTTTCAATTTGGATTCGAAGGAACTCTTTCTTACGGCATCGATAGATTATAAGTAAGGTAAAAAATCAAACAGAGACTTGCTGGTAGCGTGCTACTTTTTACACCATCTGCTTCTGCAGAACAGGATTTGAACCTGTATCGCCACCCCTTAAACGAAGAAATTCTATTTTACGACACTTACTTTTTTAAATTTTTATGGTTATTGTTTTTTCTTACAGCAAAATTATTGCTTTAGTACGCATTCTTTTTACGCAGTTGAAATTATTTTAATTAAAAAACCAAGTAACAGGTTATAAGAGTTTTGAATGATATTCAAATTGGAAGTTTGACGATGAAACTCTTATGCTAACGACATTGGTTATTTAAAACCGAGCAACTCAGCGAAAAGACTCATATTCAATTAAAAGTCGAAGGATTTCTTTTCTTACGGCATCGGTTTATTTTTTAGGTCATTGCGAGGAACGCAGTGACGAAGCAATCTCAATTTTTTATGTTTGTTCGTTTTGCCTTGAAGCAAAAGAACCAAAAATTCAAGACTTGGAAACTCCGGCTAAAAATAAGGTATGCTCTCTAAAAATTCTAAACTCGCGCAAATTAGCTATTGTTGTTTGTTTTCAAAATTTCACTTGCGCTCAGACACTAGAATTTTCTTAACGTTCGCATATCTTATTTTCTTAACGCCTGCATTTCCTATGTCGATTATTTTACTCCTGTCATTAATTCTGAAATTCTTTCTGAATCATCAATCTTCATTTTCTTTAGAATTTCTGAGATTTTAATTTTAAATTTTATTTGTTGTTGTTTTACTTTTTCGAATTCAATTCTCAAGTTAGATTCATCAATTTCAAAAATTGGCTTTATATCTAAAAATTCATTTAAATTCAAATCTGAATAATCTGAAAATTGGATCTTTCCATTTTCTTTTTTATAGAAAACAAAAGGGTGACCTACCCATAGATCTGACCATTCTTTTGATTCATTTTCTAAAATCCTTTGCCATTCTTTAATATTTCCAATATCTCCACAACAAGTTGGTTTTATTAAAATTTTATCATTTTCTTTTAAAACAATCCCGCCATCAAATGGCATAATCTGATCTTTAAAATCATCTAAATCAATTCCTTGAAGATCGACTTCCAAAATAATTTTTAAATTTCTATCATCAATTGTTTCAATATCAACAAAATAAGATTCTCCATCTATTGTATGGAAATCAAGATCAATTGTAGAAACGGCTTTTATCCACTGTTTATACCATTCTTCAGGATTTGGTAGATCTGAAACTTCTGGCAATCCATACTCTTCTTTGGAATATTTCAGTGGGCTAATTTCAATAACATTAAAAAGTTGTAT
This sequence comes from Chryseobacterium soli, assembly GCF_000737705.1. Lineage (GTDB taxonomy): Bacteria > Bacteroidota > Bacteroidia > Flavobacteriales > Weeksellaceae > Chryseobacterium > Chryseobacterium soli. Next base: position 85,800 of record NZ_JPRH01000005.1, read on the forward strand.
CATTTTATGCAGTTTTATATTCCTAGCCCCGATTGTAACGGCATCCTTTTTCTCAATGGCTTTGGAAAAAGCGCTGGCGAAAAAGATACAGTGAAAAGCGGGAAATAGCTTCTAAAAAATTAATGGTTATTCGTTTTTATTTAAAAGCAGTGCCTTTTACAGCACTACTTTTTCTATCATTTGTACCGCTGATTTCCGGTCTTCCAAGGCATTCAGTACATCGAAAATTTTGTCGGACCAGCCTGCGATAAGGTATACATCATTTTTTCTAACATCCAAAGGCTGTCTTCCATAACCCGCCAAATCAAAAATATACAATTTTGCATTGGGATTGTGATACTTTTGTATCGGTTCCAGGAGTTTTCAAATGAATGTGTATTTCCATTGCTGTTCCACATTTGCGTGTCGGTAAACAGCATTACTTTATCTACATTTTCTCTTCTGCTGATCAAATCTTCGATCACCAAATATCCGTTGGTAGAATACCCTACTTCACCTTCGCGTTTGTAGAACTCGTTAACGTTTCTCAGGATGCTGTTTTTAGGCATCGAAACTCTTTTCCAACGATCACCAAACATTCCGGTGATTACATTTTTGCATTGTGACTGAAGAATCATCGACATCAAAAGTCCGATATCGTACAGCAAAATTTTACTTTTCGGGGAAACCGGCTGCTGCATCGAACCTGAAACATCTGCCGCAATCACCACTGAAGTACCGAAACCAAAACCTTTGATATTTTTAGCACTTACCAATACAGCTTCTTCCAATGTTTCCAACACTGTAGAAAGATAGGGTGAATCGATTGTTTTCAATTCTCTGTACGCTACCAAAAATCTGAATGGCAATTGTTTTGAGTTTCTTACTGCTTTTTCATCTGCCAGATAATGACAGACTTTGGACATCGCATCCGGAGAAACGCCTGCTTCCAGTATATTTCTCAGGTTTCTAAGCGTTGCCATATAACCAAGCTTGTTACTGAAGATCAATTCTTCCCATTTGTTTTTGAAAGCGGATTTTCTTTCTGCTTCACTGGCAAACCGGGTCTGTCCCAACACAGAAAGCTCTACTTCCCATGTATAAGGCGTTTGCAATGAATCGCTCACAATTTTATTGAAAATGATCTGCTGATTTTCGTCTTTTGCTTTCGGGTGAACCAAAAACAAGGCATCTTTCAGGGTTACTTCAGCTTTCCGGTTGTATTTTGCAAACTGGTATTCATCAAATTTGTTGAAAGATTTTACCAGACCTTTCTGAATCTGCTTTGAAAGTCTGTTCAGTTTTTTCACCTCCGTTCTTTCGTTGGCCAATTGGTAATAGGCCAGCAATTCTGTAATTTCATCAGCTCTTTGAATCACTCCGTCCACAGTTTTGCTTACCAAATCGGTACCAGAGGTTTGTCTTGCCAATTCGGTAGTCAATACCAATGGAATGGAACGCAGATACATTTCTTTTCTTGCATATACGGCCAGTTTTGCAACGAATTCAGGATCATTCTTCGTAATCAGAGATTGAATTCTGTTCAGTCTTTCATTCCCTTTTTCATACGTAGTATTGGATAATCCTGTGGTAACAACAGCAGTATATAGTTCTTCTGCAGGAGTCATTGTATATGCTTTTGCACCTTCGTAGTTCATTACTACATTTTTCTCTTTTCTTAAAAAATTAAATTTCATGAGTTACTGTTTTTTTATTGTTAAACATATAAGGATTATCGTTCCTCTCTGATTTCTGATGCAAAGTAAAACCACAATTACGCAGTCTTTTTGCGCAGTTTTATTTTTTCTAAAAAGTTTTCATTTTTTTATTGTTTACTTTTGTAATGGATTATTTGTATGAAAACCGAAAAACATTTTTCCATTAAAAATTTCATGGCATCTTACTTTCCTTCTGATCTTTCGAAGAAGGGTGATGAAATTGTGTTTTTATGTCTGGATGAAAACCATACTTTCCCGGAAGAACGTGTTCAGATCCACTTTTATATGATTATTGCAGGGCTCAAAGGAAGATGTAAGATCAAAGCAGGTTCTCATGAATTTTTAATAAAAGCCAACAGCATTTCTATCATTCCGGCTGCTACGTGGATAGGTATGGAAAAAACCGCGGAAGCATTTGAAGCACAGGTTATTTTATTTGATCAGGATTTCCTTAAAAAAGGTCTGGCCAATCATGAAATCCTTAATGATCTTCTGTTTATCAATCCCCATTACCCGCCTACATTTCCTTTGAAGCGCAAACAGGTGGCAGATTTTGTATACCAATTCGGTAAGGTTGCTGAGGAAGTCAGCAGACAGGCAGCTTTCGGAATGGAAATGATTCGTTTATACTTGCTACAGATTTTATATGAATACAACCGGATTTGTGAAATATGTCTTCTTAACTCAGATACCACCATCAACAGGAAGTTTCAGATCATGCACCGCTTCCGGAAATTGGTGGATGAACAGTTTAAAACGCATAAAATGGTTGCCGACTATGCACAACAGTTACACATCAGCCCGAAATACCTCAGCGAATGTGTGGCTGAACATTTAGGCCATTCTGCGTTAAAAGTTATCCAGAACAGGATTCTTCAGGAAGCTGAAATTTCGCTGAGCTATACAGAAAAAAGCATTAAAGAGATCTCCAATGAACTAAACTTCGGGAGTCCTGCCCATTTTGCACGGTTCATTCAGTCACATACAGGAAAAACTCCGACAGACTTTAGAAAAAAACCGTAAAATAGGCTGTATAAACCGTAATCCGTCTATTCTATCTTTTGAAGGACTGGTCTATCTTTGTTGTATTAATTTCAAATAACAACATCATGATCAAAGGATTATACGAAACCCATATTCAGGTAAGCAATCTGAATAATGCCATTCAATTTTATACGGAAGTGTTGGGATTAAAACTCGCCCATCTCGATGAAACCAGACCTATTGCATTTTTATGGATTGGGGAAGATAAAGATTTTATGTTAGGATTATGGGAACAAAAGGAGAATCTACAGCCGAGACATTTCGCTTTTTCATGTGATCTGCAGGATATTTTAGATTATTCTGCCGAATATCTAAAAAACAGGAATTTAAAACCTTACAACTTTTTAAAAGACGGAATGGACAAACCTATGGTTTTTGCATGGATGCCGGCTCTAGCTATTTATTTTAATGATCCGGATGGAAATCAACTGGAATTTATTTCTATTCTGGAAGGAAAATCCCAACCCAATCTGGGTGTCATTTCTTATGATGAATGGTTGAATAATAATTAATTAATTCACCCAATTCTCTCGTTTATTTTTTAATTTATAGGGCCAACTTGGTAACAGATTGGCCCTTTTTCTAAATAGTAACATATCATTTACTTTCTAAGTTCATCATTTTCTTCACAGCCAGGACATGCTTGCACGGACCGCGTTCTCCCTGATATTTGCTGTACCATTCGCAGGTACATCTTTCTTTTTCATGGTCCAAGATTACCGTATGATGTACACCGGTTCCTTCTACTCTGGCTTCTGTTCTGTCATACTGATCATGTAAAATGACTACTTTTCCTTCTTCAATCAGCTTTTCTGCATTTTTCATTCTGGGATTCAATCCGGAAATCCGGTCAGATTTGAAAGGCAGCCTGCGGTAGAAAAATTCTCTATCGTCAAGGTCATATCCTAATAATCCCATAGCAGCAAGTCTCCCTGTAAGACTTTCAACATTTGTAATGCTCATTTTTTCTTCCAGCACCAAAGCAGCTGTATTAAAAGATTGATTAGCATAGGCGTACTGGTCCAATGCTTCGGTCCATTCATCAGAAACATCATCAATATGGCTCTCCAGCACTGCTCCTTCTCCTGAAAATCCCCGCCAGTTTTCTCTGGATAACGAAAAACTAAAACGGACATTTCCCATATATAGCTGCCAGGTTGTCGACTGCATAGTAGGGTGAGGAAATACTTTCATTTCATCAATATAAGGAAGTAACGGTTCCAACAGGCGCAGACGGTTTAATCCCCCGATGCAAACGGCATCATTTGATTTTACAGGAGAAAACATGGGTTTGTTTCCTCTTATAATAAGGTAATAATCTGTTTTTACGGGTCCTTTGGGTATACCCCTAAACAATTGCTGGGTCTGGATTTTATTGAACGTGTGCCGTTTTTCTGATTCGGAAAGATATATCTGAACCGTACCCAATCCTTTGATCCATTTTACAGGCAATGGTACTTTTCTTTCGATTGTTTTATGATCTTCCTGATACAGTCCTACTTCTTTTTCACCCACGGAAAGCATTATTTTCTCGTTCTGGCGAATGCTTCCCAGTGCAGTAATCATAGGCTGATTGAAATCTACATTGGTAGTTCCGTTATCAAGAAATTCACCGTCTAAAGCATCCGGAAGAATGTCTACCCGGGCATACACACCTGCACAGTGAGAAAATCCTTCAAAGCGCAGTCTTTCATTCCCAGCAGTGACAATCGGATCTTTAAGAAGCGACATCTGAAACGGTGACAGGTTAAAACTGGATTTAACAATATTGGAAAGCGTTATCAGGCACCGGGCTACAATGAAAGGCTGGCCAATATTTCCCCAGAAGAAACAGGGTACATCTGTGTTTTTCTGAATTTCGCTGTACTTGGATAAAAAAAGTTCCTCTGAAGAATTTTTTTTAGTCAAAGACGAAGGTCTTGAATAGGTATAAATGAGTGTATCTTCCATGGGTAACTATTTTAATAAAAGACTACAGACTTTCTTTAGGGTTGAGTTTTCTTTCCAGCTGTCGAGTTTATCCTGTAACCCTGCATCTATTTTAGATTGATTCAATGCGAGGATTTCGTGATAAATTTCCAAAAGCTTTTTCAGGTTGGTAATAGGCGTTTCCATCTGCAACAGTATGCTGGAAATCATTACTTCTAACGCAAGGTTGTGGTTTCTGCTTACATTCATCATATTATTTTGGATCAGATCTGTAAACCGTTTTACTGGTGCCCATTCTAGTTTTTCATGTAACCCTATTACTTCCCCAAGCCTGACATTATCAATTATCTGAAGGGAAACATGTTCCAGCCAGATCTCACAGGCTGTATTCCGAATCGTTTTATCACCATCCAGTAAGGTGGTTCCCAAAAACAGATATCCCATACTATCCAAAGGTTTTTTTATCTGATGAAGAGCCTGCGCCGTTCTTAAGGTAAGCCCTCTTTCATAGACTTCGGACAGTCCTGAATAAAAGAGTCCAATTTTAATAATTTTAGCGATTACATGAGCAGGAGTATTGGGGAAACTCCACAGCAATGCAGGAATATCGGAAGAGTCTTTTTGTTCTGCAATACAATATTCTAAAAAGAGCGGATGTTGTCTTTTCTCAAAGTGGTATTTGGGAATGGTGATGCTTAATTCAACCGGATAGTAAGAATTCTTTTTATTATCTGTGGTGATCCAATTGTAGTTACCTGTGAAGAATTCCTTAGGTATTGTAGTGTATCCAAAATCTTTAAATTCTTCAAAAACCGTCTCAGGGGAGCGCGTAATTCCTGCTGTCATCCACCATGAAGGATGTGTAAACGGTCCTTTCGGGGTATTTTTCTTATTAAAAAAGAAAACCAGCAGTTCTTTATATTCTCCTTTTAGCTTTTCTTCGGCTTGCTTCAGTGCTTCATCAGTATTATCCAACGCACAACGCTGTAATGCCAGTTGCACATCATAATCATTAGGTACTATGTTTTCGTTCTGGTATATTTCAAATCTTTCTACCAATGCAGCAGGGCTGATCCAGCAAGGTTCATGGGTTACTGTTGATAAAAGTGGAATCGTATTTCCCTTCTTAATTTTATCAAAAACATCTACGGCTATTTTTTTATACGGGCTCATCGTAAAACTTCCAAAAGAAATTCCTTCAATAGGGCCTATTTTTTTATCATAATGTTTATACTGCTCTCTCGTACTTTCTTCGTCAAAGATCTTTCTATAGATCTTATCAAGATTTCTCAGTTCATAAGGGAATTTCTCTATGAGCATCAATCCATAATTGATAATCATATTGCAAAGAATAATACTGTAAGGAGCTACTTCCCATTTGGCAATGGTTTTACATGCTTTTTGAAAAACAGGTTCCATTAATTTTACTGATCCGGAATCTGCATCTCCTGCAAAACGGACTAATCCCGACAATGCAAGATCGTAATAATATGTTCCGGAATGATCAATAGCCTGTGGCAGGAAAAACATAAGGTCTTCAAAATTTTGAGGTTCCTGAACTTCATTTTCCTGATGAATCAATTCCATTCTTTCAACAGATACTTCCTCAAGTTCATAATCTTCATTACTCAGATAATCTTCCAGAATCAGTCTGGCATTGGCAAGCATATTTTCAGAATAATGAGAAATGGCCACCTTTACCCCATCGGAAGCAGGAATATATTTTTGAATGATTTTTGCTGTCCTCAATTGGATACTTTCATCTTTACTCACAAATGCAGCACTTAAAGCCATTCCTAAATTTTCGGTATCCGTTTCTTCTTTGTGCAGCAGTTTCTCTGTAAGGACCAAACTTGCCATCAGAGTTGCCTTCACTTCCGAGCTTAATAAATTCGGGAGAAAGTTTGAAAATTCCTCACTCTTAAAGTCGGTACTTGAAACAATCTTTTTCAGATGGGCCAGAATGGTATTGACGGCTTTGGACTGTACAGAAGGAAGGCCTGCAAAAAGTTCATCCTGCAGTTCGATCAGTTCTTCGTCTGACGGTTTTAATGCTGTAAAAGCATCCATGAACCATCCTGTTACATTTTTATTGAAATTTCTGTTGGAAGCCAGCAGGCATTCTTTCAAAAATCTTTTTCTTTCTATTTTTTCTTCGTTAATGAGTTTCTGAATTAAAGGAAGCCATTCTTTATAAAACGGCAGGGATCTGGACGGAAATTCGCACAGATGCCAGAAATGCACCTTTAACGTTTCAGGATATTTTTCTAAATCGCGGGGATGATCACTTAAATGACTCCCTAAAAGTTCGGGAGAAGGCTGGATATATCCTTTCGCAGACCATTCTATAATATGCTGATAGTTGAAAGCGGTGTATTCAGCATCTACTGATTCATTGATGAAATCAGAAAACCAGGCAGGGCAGCCCCATTCCAAAATTTCATTGGTCTGTTCCATATTCCTGAACAGGCTCCAGTAATCTTTTCCGTAATGCTTCCGGTCCATACAGACAAACGAAGCAATATCAATGATGGAGTGTTGCTCAGCAGATCCGCTGGTATGATAGGAGTTTTTAGTCATCACTATTTTACTGATCTCTCTATCCATTTTCTTGATCGCCGGAACAAGTTCTTTTTTATCTTTTGCTTTCAGTGTTTTTAAAAAGGGAATAATCTCATGTGTTTTTTCCTCACTAAGGATCTCATAAAGTCTCTCTTTCATTAGTCTTTAATTTGATGAATAATTTTTTTCAGGTTATTTTCTTTTCCCATGCTTTCAGGTTTTCAATCAGTGCCTTGTCAGGCGCGGAATGATTCAGCTTCATTAATTCATAATAAAGCTCCAGCAATTTTTTCAGGTTAAAAACCGGATTTTTGATGGCTGTAAGAATAGAAATTATTAGTTTTTCAAAAGTTTGGTTATATTCGGGATTCAGATTAATATAACGAGACAACACGCTTGTTATTTTTTTAACCTGAGCGAGTCCAAAACTGATCTTTTCCCCGACCAATAATCCAAATACGGAGAGGTCGAAATCAGCTACAACTGCCCTGTTGATAAAGGCTTCAAAAGCCGTACCAGAAAAGGGTTTATCTTTACTAAAAAGCTCCGCAGAAATAAATAAACTGTATATTTTCTGAAATGGAAGTCCAAGTTTCATACAATCGTCCGGAAGTACAGCATTCCATGTATATTTTTTTTCAACTTCGGGGATAGTTTGCTTTTTCGCTCTCAACACCAATATCCTAATTTTCCGGACTGTGGGAATGAGATAGGTAAACAATTCAAAAAAAACTCTGCTATGATTTTTTGAGAAGGTAAGATTAACTGCATTCAAAGAAAACTTCAATACTTTGCGATGCTCAATCGTACCTTTATTTTTACTGCAGCCTAACGTGGCCAGAACAGAAACAGCATTATGACCCCGATCTTTTTTCAGGGAGTTTTTTAAGATAACAATAATTTTTTCTTTCTCTTTGGGGATCAGCTTTTCCAGAAAAAGAATAATTTCCTTAATCTTATCGTGTAAATAAATCGCTTTAAATTCGCCTTCAATGAGCATAAATTGATTCTTGGCAACTAAAATAACAAAAATCAATTTACATATCCCACAAAAGTGAGTTTTTAACAAAACATTAAAACTTTGACGGATAACGTTTTACGCGTTCGATAAAGAATTTACGTTTTTAACAATAATTCAATTAAAATTTCAGCTTCAAAATCAAGAGTCCATAATCGCTCTTCTCCGTGCCAAAAGCTGTAAAGCTCCGAAAATTCGGTAGTTTTAAATAATCTAAATCGTACTTCATCTTTAGGGGTTATGATGTCGCAGTGTATGGCTCTTGTTTCCACATCTATGGTAAAGTGGGCATCAATTCCCATCGGATAAAAACAGTCGGCTTCAATAATTCCCTTTTTCTTTTCAATATGATAGAAAAAAACATTTGAAAATTCTTTGTGAAGTGTATTGGTATAAGTTTCCAGTTTTTCTCCATCCTCCAAAAAATAGTACATATTATAAGTTCCCAGAAAAGCCACTTTCAGTTTGGAATGATGAGTGAGAAGTTCTACGGTCTGCAGATGTGATCCTTCCTGAGCGTACTGTATTTTTTCCAGCTTAAAATCAAAAAAAGGAAATGCCTCTTTCCCGGGAATGAGGTCCTCTATATTTCTGTAGTATTCGTTATTGACAGGGCTGACATTGAAGAAATACTCTTTCTCAAATAACTCTCTTGAAAAAAAACGTGGCCTTCCAAGACTTCTTTCTGTATAACTTACTGCTTCTCCCCTGTTATTAAAGTTGACGGTGATCCCATCCGAGCCCAATAATGGAGATATATGTGGGTAAAATATCTTGGTTCCGGAAACAAGATTACCGGAAGCGGCATCATAGGTTACGCTGCTTACCAGCCTGAAATAATTGTCATAAACAGCTGTGCCTGTAAACTTAACTATACTCCAGGTATCATCATTTCGTACGATAAAATCGTATATTATATAGTTATTCTGCTTTCTTTTATTGTAATAGATTTTATTTCTTCCGTCCGTAAAATGAGCAAGATCTGTAATTTCTTTTACTTCATCATGATAGCTTTCTATGTATTCAATGTAGTGTTTGTCTTTAAAATCTTCTTTAGAAACAGCCTTAGCATTTATTCTTTTGACCAGTTTTCCATTTTCGAAGCTTTCTACTGAATATTCGTAAAGATTTTCTGTTTCGGATTTGGTGATGATTTCATCCAGATGATTTTTGTACACCAATTGGTAAGAAACCACAGGATTTAAAAGTTCCGGGATCTCCGGTGATGCAGAGAGGAAGTATTTTCCATATTCGGAATCAAAGAAGCCTGAATCTTTAAGGTCTTGAATTGTATGATCTGTACCATGCCAGCCATCTTCTTCATAAATCGTTTCTGATGCTAACCGGCCGGTTGAATCATAGGTAAAACTGTCCAGAGGTGAATATTTGGAATCATAGTAATAGGCATATTTTGTACACGACTCTATATTTCCATGCTGATCTGTACATTTCAGGAAAATGCATTTCCCCAGCAGGTCCACAACTTTAATGAGCGTTTCATTTAAAACACCATTCCTGTACTGCTCAATCTTCCATTTTGTAAAGCCATTTTTTTTCTCTTCTACATAATGAAGCTCGGTATATTGTTCTGTCAGAGCAACAGATTCACCTTCCTCAATGAAATAACTGATGGCCGAAATTTTAAATTTTACAAAATGCTCAATACGCTTTAAAGTACCGTTAGTATATCCTTTTTTAATGAAACTTTTTTCAAAAAAAGCCTGCTGTAATGTAATTTCTCTTTCTTCTCCAAAACCGGAGTAATAAGTGCAGGTTTCAATTTCCGGAGTATCACCTGATGGGGTAAAGGGGAAAAAATTCAGGTAATACGAGCTGGAAACTTCCAATTGATGGAGGGCTGAAAATTCCTGCAGCTGTCTTTCGATTTCCTCTTTTTTAAGCAATGGTATTCCAGTGTCAAAATAATAAAAATTCAGTTTTTCATTGGAATCTGAATATACTGTTTTTTGATTGTGATATTCTTCTTTGCTGTGATGGTACATTGAAATGACACGTCTCTGAGCATCTTCCACCCTGAAAAAATCTTTTTCAAGCAGTAATTTATTGTAGCATCTTTCATGGACTAGCTTACAGGTTCCGAGTTGCTTTTCTCTTATAATATTGACTCCGTTGAGAAAAATATTTTCAAATAGAATTTCTTCATCGTTTATCTTTTCATCAGCAAAATAAAAAGAAATGCAATAGATCACACCTTTATGGTAATGTTCTGTCTTCTCCAGTCTTTCACCGGTATATATGTGTTTAAGATAGGTGATGTTCTCATGAAGCTGTGTTTCATCAAGAGTCGTTTTTTTATCTCTTTTTGTATATCGTATCTTTTTTTTCATTGTAGTGTAAATAATAAAAATCAGTATGTTCAGAATGATCTGAACCTATAGATTTATGGGTTCCATCCATAGTTATCACCGTCTCTTCCCTTCGTCATACTTCATGATGTTCTTATGATGGGCAGCAGGAAGCTTTCTGGAATGGATCGCCTTTTCTTTCTGAAATAATTTCTGCTGCAGGGAATTGAAAACAGGATTTCTATTCTCATTTATGATCTACCTTATTATGTATCGCATGGACTCATTATTGCGTCTGCATGCTTATTTTTTTATGTAGATAAGCAAAGGTAAGGATTACCTTCAGTTATGTGATTAATTATTGGAATTAAAGTGATTCTATTTATACTTCAGTGCAGTTTTTCGCGCAGGACAGGAAGAATTATGCTCAACAAAAAAGCTCCCTTTTTCAAGAGAGCTCTTTTAAATCCACATGCTGTATCTAGCTGTTTTGCAGGCACCAGTAAAGGATTTTTGCAATATTTTTGGCGTCATCCACTCCTCTGTGGTGAGTCCCTTCCAATGGGATATTGAGTTCACCTAATGCCCTGCTCATGCCGACACTTTTTCTAATACCCGGATGCAGCTCACCAAATAGTGTTTTCACATTGATATGGTGATCACCTAATGGATAATCTACATTGAATCTGCGGCTCTGGCTCTGCAGCATATTCAGGTCATAATTGCCATAGCTCGCCCATGTAAGCTCTTCGGAATCATATTCGGCACGTAAAATATCCAATGCATCTTCGAGAAGGATTCCTTCTTCATCCAGCATTTTCTGAGTTATAGAAGTAAGTTCTGTACAGAACGGACTTACGCTTGAGTATTGTGGTTTTACTAAAATTCCTTCATTTTGAGAAATCTTACCAGTTTTTACATCCATCATGCAGACTCCGATCTCGATGATCTCACTTTCCTGACCTCGCGGCGGCCTGCCATCCCAACATGTTGCTTCGAGGTCTATAATTAATATAGTATCTGTTGTTTTCATTTGTTTATTACTTAATTTAAAATTTACCCCAATAGTGTTCTTACAATCTTGGCGGTATTGTAGGCATCATCTGCCCCGCTGTGGTGATTCCCTTCGAAATCCATTTTGAGATATTCCAGTGCCCTTTTTAATCCAATCATTTTCTGAAGTTTGAAATGGTTTCTGAATTCTTCCATTACATTTAGGTAATCATAAGAAAAAGGGGGTTCGATACCCAGCCAATCGCACTGCTCGAAAATCTGCTCTTTATCAAAATTTCCAAATCCTGCCCATGTAAGGTTCGCAGATTGATATTCATCCTGAATTTTTTCACAGGCTTCGTCAAAATATATTCCCTGTTCTTCGATCAATTGTGGAGTAATTCCTGTTAGTTTTGTACAGAAACTATTGATTTCCGATCTTTCGGGAATGACGTAAATACTCTGCTTTTTGGAAATAATTTTTGTGGTCAGATTCAATTCGCATATTCCTATCTCGATGATATCTACTTTTTGTCCGACAGGAATTCTGTCGTTTTCCCAGCATGTAGCTTCCAGATCGACAATTAATATTTCATTGGTCGTTTCCATCTTAGTCTTCATTGTTTCTTGGTGCAAAAGGCGGTGTCCACTTCTTCTTTTTCATGATTTCTTTTACTTCTTCATAAGAAATTGGACAGAAATCGTGACAGTCTACCCCGACATCAAAGCTCAGGCTCATTTCGTCATCCGGAAGTGTTCCGTGAGAATGGCCGTACAGCTGCCAGGTTCCCCTGTGTGACCCGTTCCAGGTACGCATGGCGTAATGAAAAAGAATAATCTTCTGTTTTCCGTTACTGTTATCGGGTTCTTCAACTCTCAATTCATGATAGTCTCTGATCCATTCAAACCTTTTGGTATGGGTAAGTGCAGCTCCTTCATGGTTTCCTTTGATCAAATGGATCTTGCCATTCAATTGGTCTAACACTTCTTTGGTAAAATCCGGTTTTCCCAGACTGATATCGCCCAGATGATAGACGGTATCATTAACACCAATTTTATCATTCCATCTTCGGATCATTTCTTCATTCATCTGTTCCATCGACTCAAAGGGCCGTTCGGAAAATTTTATAATATTGGGGAGGCCGAAATGATGATCGGCCGTAAAAAATATATTTGGTTTCATTTTTTTTAATTTGTTTAATTGTTTTGAACCACAAAAGCTGTGTAGAATTTTTCAACACTTTTATTTTTAAGACACATAAAATTTATACTAATTTCAGATTACAAAACAGAGCACTTTAGCTTCAGAAAATCTTTAATTTTCTCTTATGTGATCTTTATGCGCACCATTTTTAACTTCTCATGTGTTTTAAAGTGTCTAATCCTTTTGTGACTTTTGTTGTTAAAAATTTAATTATCTACACCTCATCACTGCGAAATGCCTCATAAAAAGCCGTTTCAATTTCTGCAATATCGGATTCTGTATATCTTCTTGAAAAATGAATCGGTACCGCTTCTTTTACTTTGGATTCCTGCATAATTTTTCCTGATGCAGAGGCAAAACTATGATAATTGATTTTCGCAAATTCCCTGTCCGTATCTTTGTAAAATGTTTCGATATAGACCAGATCGGCTTCTTTAAAAACAGTTCTGATTTTAATGTAATTTTCTTCCTGGGCAGCATGGTCCATAATTACTCCAAGTTTATAACCTTCCGTTCGTAACAACAGATGAAACAGGTCTCCGGCTCTATGATTAATTCCTTCTATCTCTATGTTTTGGTCTGCATCATTTTCTTCAAAAGCTGCTTTCAGTGCTCCGATCCATTTTCCTCTTTTGAATAAGGAAGCATTTTCTTTAAAGGTAATACTGTCTTTTTCCTTAAACAGATAGGCAATAGAATTGGTTTTATGGTCAAGAACTGTACATTCAACATCGAGAAACTGGTCTTCATAAAGAAAATCCTGGTTTTTCACCCATGTAAGATTCCAAAGAGGAGGCTTAATCGTGTACACCTTAATTTCTTTGGGAGAAATAATTTCACGAATTTCATATTCTATGGCATTTTCATCAACCAGATTCCAGGTGTAAGATTGTAACCTTGACTGAACCTGCTGCTGAATATTTTCAGGTCCGCAAATGACTACTTTTTCTCCGCTTCCGATCTGATGTCTGAAAATTCCGTCAAAATTTGAAAAATGATCAATATGGGTATGGCTGATGAATAGCGCAGATATCGACTGTGCTTCTTTAACTGTTAATAAACTGGCTTCACCGCAATCACACAGGTACATGGTACCGGAGTTGGGAACTTTGATGAGTATGCTGATGTCTTCATTGGGAAGACTTTTTATTGTTGCTTGTAACATGGTTTTTAGTTTTTAAATATAAAAAAGTTTCGGTAATGGATTACCGAAACTCAACTTTTAGAGTCATAAACTCTTCTTTAATGCAAGTGATCGCCAAATTATTCAACTTTTTGTTGATCCTTTTCTGCTCTTCTTTTTCTATGGTATTGAAAACATTAGGAAAATCTTTTTCAAAATCCTCTAAGATATCCTGTGCAAAAAGTCCAATGACCTTACCCATTATTTTAGGCTCAAATTCACCAATCTTGCTGGTTACGGCATGCAATCTGTTGGTGGTTGCATACTGCTGAATTTCACTCCAAATTTCGTGAGCGGCTTCAGAGAAATGCACTTCCTTTTGGGCTGTTCTGTCTTTTCTGACCATCTTAGATTTTTCCGTCCATTTTTCATTCTTATTTTTAAGAATTACTCTGGATCCGTTTCCAAAATACTTTGTTTTCAAAGTTTTAACAATGGTTCCTTCGCACATATTATCCTCTATTTCAGGAAGGCCTAACCAACCCGGAATTTTAGATTCGAATGCATTGGGAAATCGTAACGCTTCTTCCAAAGTGCCCTGGAATATAATTTTAGCATAGAAAAATCCTGTTTCCTGAAAAATCTCATTGGAAACATCTGTATCCAGGTACGTTATCCCATTCAATTTGATATCAAAAGCATAGAATTCGTTTTGAGGCGCATATTCAACCCCTTTTTGAACTTTCACAGCACCTTTTACAGGTTCTATATCTTTATGTTTATAGCCACCGCCGAATAATTCGCCGTAGATGACTACCGTTTCAGTTTCAGGAAAAATGGCTTTCACTTTCTGGAACAAACCAATTACTTTTTCACGGTATTGCTCCAACATATGATGGGCATTGTAAAATTTTTCGTCTTCCTTGATAAAATCTGTTCTTTTGGCAATCTTAATTTCCTTTCCATCGGTAAAAAAAGAGAAATTAGCACCATGAACTTTCTCCTGTACAATGAAAACCTCATCCCCGAAACCCTGTATTCTGATCTGATCGATCACCCGGGCCTGGTAAGCATTTTCTATTGAGTTATATGTTTTGAAAATCATTTTTATTCGTTTTTTAATTTTTTAAAATTTTCCAGCAGACTGAGAATATCCTCTTTTCCTACAGGATTTATTGAGTGGCAGTAGAATTCCGGAAGATCTGTATGATTTTCCAGGCAATATTCTACGAGCCATTTTGCACAGTCAGAGCCTGTTCTTTCAGTGTAGTCTGAAGAATCCGGCTTCAGATAATGTTGGTATGCAAGATCATGGTCAAAAGAAATCCATTCTGGAAGTTCTTTCTCTGTAATCCGTGTGATAAACTCCTCATAATCCCGTACAATATACCAGTCATTTCTAAGGAAAATATCCTGTTTTGTATAGCGATATAATTCATGAGGATATCTTATATCATCCAGAAATAAAAGCCTTTTTGTGAGTTCCATCGCTTATTATATTGTTATTACACCATCATATCGGCACAATTGGAACTTGCAAAAGCATAAGGTTTAGCTTTAAATATATATCCCATTCCCATAATATATCCCATTGCATCTTTTAATGCGACATTGGACTTGAATTCAGGATCGGTATTGATATCTGCATGTACTTCCATTTCTACGTTGTACATTTCCAGTACAGATCCGATAGCATAGGCAATTTCAACTGATTTATTGACTTCATTTAGCATACGTTCTTTAATACTGATCGTTTGTATTGCTCTCTCTTTTCTGATAAAGGTAAACGCTCCTTTCCCCTCCCGAATAAATACTACAGCCGTTGCATAATTAATAGCCTCACCATATACATGAGAGTCTGAACCCACACATACTCTAAGCTTGTGCCCATTAGCCAATTCACGAATAATAGCTTCTTCTACCAACTGTGTGATAGGTTGACGGAAAAATTTTCCGTCCATATTCTGCCAGGTTTCTTCTTGCGTTTCCATTTTTTTACATTTTTAAAATTCTACGTTTCTGTTGTATACGTCATATTTTCTTATTCATTGTATCGACGGTCTATTTTTACTGATTGTTCAGCTTTCACCAGCCCGCTATGATCTTTTGATTTTATTGTTGATTCATCAGGACTTGAACCTGAACAACAAGAGTCAAAGTCTTGTGTGCTATCCAATTACACTATGAATCAGGATAAAGTATGAATGATCTGTCATCATATGTGGATGACTCATTCTGTGTGGATCAGAACCGAATTGAACGGTTACCTCTTGTTTTTCAGACAAATGTGCAGACCTTCTACACCACTAATCCGGGTTGATAATGATTGATTATTGATAATCTATTCATTATGAGTACAGGAAGGGGGAGTCGAACCCCCAATACCTTGATCCTAAATCAAGTGCGTCTGCCAGTTCCGCCATTCCTGCAGGTTTATTGAATAATTAGCATTTCAGCATTCGTCATGCTCACTCATCATGTAAGGTTTGAGAAAGTCTGTCTATAAATAAACTATGTCTGCTAGTGTTTGTAAAGATCTTCTGCGCTTGACAAACTTTTCTCTTTCCTTATTTTTTGTATGAATGATTATTTCCCATTGTAAAATTTCCCATTCACTTTTTGTACTCTATAAGGGAATCGAACCCTTGTTTTCTGCTCGAAAGGCAGGCGTCCTGACCGTTAGACGAATAGAGCGTTATAATCAACTGATTAGGAATTGAACCTAAACAACAAGAGTATATTTCCTGCATGCTGACATTACATTATCAGTTGATTTTCGTGGAAGTGGTAGGATTCGAACCTACTCAGCAATGAAGCAACAGAGTTACAGTCTGCCCCGGCTCTCCAACTCCGGCGCACTTCCTTTTTTGGTTTAGATATCAGACTTTTAAAATCCTATTGTTGTATCTGATATTTATTTCCTTACATTTTTAGAGAAAGAAAAAGCTTGTCTTAATTTTTTTAGTTTGATATAAGAACTTCTACGCTCGACAAACTTGTACTTTTCTCTGGAACTAATCTCATTTTAGTTATTTGAGATGGCTATGGGATTACTCATAACCAATTTTATTTTTTTAATGAATTCGCGAATATTTCACATTTCAAACCCACTCAGCATATGCAGCGGTTTTGCAGACCGCCCCGACTCTTCCACTTCAGCGAACCATCAGGTTGTTTTATTAGACATCAGATTCTAGATGTCAGACTTTTAAAATCCTATTGTAGTATCTGATATGTATTTTCTTACATTTTTAGAGAAAGGAAAAGCTTGTCTTAATTTTTTTAGTTTGATATAAGAACTTCTACGCTCGACAAACTTGTACTTTTCTCCCTGAAACAATTAACATCATTATGTGCGATTCTGGAAAGATTCGAACTTTCAACTTCTGGTTTAACAGACCAACGCTCTACCATTGAGCTACAAAATCTTTTTTGTAATTTCGGAAGGACTCGAACCTTCAACCTCCGGCGTATCAGACCGACACTCTAACCTATTGAGCTACGAAATCATTTATCATTTGTGAGTGGTAAATAATCAATTTTCTTTTCTGATCATTATAAAAATTCACTTGTGAAACAAAATTCACCATTCACTTTTTGCACGTTTGTCTGGAAAGCAAGATTCGAACTTGCGACCTCCCGCGTCCAAGGCGGGTAAACAACCTCCGTTATCTTTCCAGTCTTTTCAGGTTCAGTTTCCTATTCTTTTCCGAGAGACAGTCGGAGCCAAATTTTTGCTGAACCTTTTGTGATCCTAAGAGGATTCGAACCTCTACCCTTCGGTTTAGAAAACCAACGCTCTATCCTACTGAGCTACAGAACCTTTACTTTGGGTATCTCCAGGGATCGAACCCTGTTCTCCGGTGCCACAGACCGGCGCTTTACCAAATAAGCTAAAGAAACCATAAAAAAAGCACCTCTTTTTGGGAGGTGCTGTATATATTTTGACGTATCAGATCATTAACTGACCCACGTATATAAGCACCTTTCATTCATAAATTCACGATCAAGAAGACATACCAGTCCTTGCGGCTGAATCCCGTATACACTTGAAAACTGATTAGATATGTTATGTAATTGTTTCATTATATTTCTTGTTAAATTGTTTTTGAATCCTGAAAACCTGTTGCTTTCAATTTTCGGTTGCAAAGTAAATATGATTTTTTTTAACCTGCAAATAAATTTAAAACACAAATTACTGATTATCAGTATTTTAAATGTAAAATTTAGAGATAGAAATTCCTGTCCGCAATGTATTGCAGATACTTTAATTACCTAAATGACTGTCTCTCATCGGGTTAGTTATCACTCTTATTTATCGTATTAAATATTCATTGTTGATTAATAAATTTTCACTTTTATGGTTATTTTTTTTCATTCTAAATAATTTCTGCCCTAAAAACACAAAAAACGCCCCGGTAGTCGAGGCGTTTTGCAGTATTTTGATTAAATTTTTACAAGTTTAACGTAAATAATTTCCAAAGTCAGCACATTTCGCCTCATTACACATCAGTTCATCATATCCGAATAATCCCTCTACTGAAGGGCTTTCGCATAGGTTTACATTGATATGTGCTCTTTGTTTTGTCATAATTATATTGGCGCAAAGATATGAAAAATTGCTTTTCAACATTGAAAACAATATTTTCCAGCTTAAGAAAGGGGATAATTTAACTGGAAATACAGATATTTTTTAGTTTGATCCTTTTTGAATTTTTCAATGTCTAAACATTTTATTCCTTCCCGTTTTATATCTCGAAATATCTTTTAAGATGACCTCATCATCAGGATTGAAATATTTCAGTTCATTAATGATTTCTGAACGGTTGGATACTTTTTCTGCGATAATCTCGTAGGCGATATTTCTGGTAGTGGTATGCAGTGCCGGATCTTTTTTAAATTCATGCTTCAGTGCCTGCAGATAAGTTATCTTTTTATATTCAGGAGTTTTATCATAGAGATTTTTAATTTCCTTTTCCAATGTTGGCATATTAAAAATATTTGCAAAATAATTGTTAAGACAGTTGAAGGAATCATTATCTTCTTCCCAGCCTTTCAATAGAATTTTCTGTGCTGCTTCGGGTTGTTCCATTTTTTTACGGCAGATAAGAGAAGCTTTCACCATCTGGTTGTTTTTGGTGTAGTCATCCACCACCATCTGATAATAGGTATTGGCATTTTTTATCTCATTGATTTCTCTGTACAGATCGCCCACTTTTTCTTTCTGTCCCATTTCTACGTAGAGATCAATGGCTTTTTTATACTGTCTTGCTTTTTCATAGCAGGAGGCTGCATCGGATTTGTTTTTTAATTTTCTAAGATAAATCACCGCTGCTTCGTTATAGAATTCTCCTTCTTCCAGCGTTTTTGCGCCTCTGTAATTATCCTGAAGGAGGTTCATGTATACTTTCGCGGCTTTTTTATAATCATTTTCGGCAATGTACTTCTCGGCAAGCTCTTCGTACTTACTTCTTATCCTGTCGAAAAGGGAACCTTCAATGTAAGAACTATTACCTCCAGCTCCTCTTCTTCCGCCATGGTTCGCATCTTTTTCTTTATCTGACAACCCGACAATAACAAAAAATATAATGGCGGCAATGATCAGAAACAGGATCAAAGTACCGATCACATTCCAAAAGCTCTGATGGAAAAGCTGTGCAATAATAGCAATGATTTTGAAAAATGCCAGTATGAAAAGACATCTTAAAAATTTATCTATAAACTTCTGCTTATTCATGGTCATCAGATTTTAAGATGGTTTTATCTTCTGCAAACAGGCGGTACAACAGAAGAATCACACAGATAATAAGGATCCATACGAACCAATTGTACCCGAAAGATTGTATTAAGGGATAAAACAGATAGACCAGCATGGCAACGAGTACAATCATTAAAAATATTTTGATCCCGGCCGGCACATTTTCTCCTCCGATATTCATTGATTTCCTTCTTAATACAAAAGAAAAAGCAGCTACAGCACCTACCATAAAGAGGATCAGAAACATGATATCCATAAACGAAATATTCCCTTTCTGAATCTCTTTTCCTGAGCTTACGGTTTTGATTCCTGAATCTTTATTGGAAGCCGACGGCATTTCCGGTTCCCCTATCGTTCCGTAAAGACGGCCTAATGAATCAGCCATCAATGCTTTTTTCTTGGTCAGCAGATATTTTACCACATCCCCATTCAATGGTTTTCCTCTGACATATTCTTTCAGGGAATCCGAGAGCCTGCGTTTCATCTGCTCCGATTTATTTTCCACCTGTTGAGCGATTTTTTTATTATAAATCGTTTTAAGGGAATCCCTGCTCTGCTTTTCTTTAGCATGGGTTTTCTCCAGATCATTACCCACTTCTCCTACCGGCCTTCCTCCGGATTTCTTATATTGGTCCTGTTCTTCTTTAGTTTTTGACATTACCGCTGTGGCAGCGATATATTCCGTAGACAGACGTCTTCTTTCTCCCCAGTATATGGAATCTATAACATGATCAATCTCTGTTAATCCGGATTGAAAAGCGACCAGATCAGACGGGCTTTTAACACCATTTTCAATAGTGCCTGATGAGGTTTCCGGGAGTTGTTTTTGTGTATTATTTTTATCTGAATCAAAAGCTATTCTGGCAATAACCGCCATAATAATCACGGTCACAAATACCCAACGAAAATTTTTTCTTGCTTTATTTTCATCACCGCCACCGAATAAACCGGCAAACCATCCTTTATCAAAAGAAAATTTTCCAAAACCGTTCCCTCTGGAA
The DNA here is from genome assembly GCF_000737705.1 of Chryseobacterium soli. Lineage (GTDB taxonomy): Bacteria > Bacteroidota > Bacteroidia > Flavobacteriales > Weeksellaceae > Chryseobacterium > Chryseobacterium soli. The sequence goes on from NZ_JPRH01000005.1 coordinate 106,435, forward strand.
GTTCCCATAATATCTAAAGGAACCCCAAGATCTACTGCCCTGTCCGGATATTTTTCAATGTACTTTAAATATTTTTCAATCTCCTTTTTATTTCCGGCCATTACCTTTTTAAGGTCGAAAGGAAGATTTTTCATCCATTCTTCTTCCATTTTTGGTTTTTGAAGGGCTTCCAATATTTTATCATCGTCCATTTCAACGGTATAACTCTCGATGGTTTTCGGGATTTTTACGCCGTTTACGGGTTTGAGGACAGAGACTTCTGTTTTTTCAGGCTGTTGGATCAGTGAGATCCAGTCGATAGGCTCCTCTGCTTTCACCATTCCAAAATCAGGATGCATAATGACCAGTTCTGCATCCATCTGCTGCCAGTCTTCAGGATTTATTTTAGGATAAAAAATGGTATTTTCGGGAATGAATAACTTATCATCAATCCCCTGGAAATAGGCATTCTTTCCAATTTCCTTTGGAGCCTCATGAGTGAAAATCAAAAAACAACCGTATAAGATATTAGGTTCGTTTGCAGGAACAGCATAGGATCTTACCTGTTCCAGATCAATGCCTAAAACTTCCATTTCATGAAGCCACAACATTGGGGAAGAACCTTTAATTAAAAGTCCTTTTTTCGGATAGGTATTTTTCGGAAAAGGTTTAATTCTAAGCTCCATATTCCATAATTTGATCAATAAATGCCCTCAGATACTGGGTATACATTTCATCCATTTTTTTCACTTTCAGCAAAGTTGTTTCCGGAAGATAATATTCTGAGCCTCCAAATTCTGTGTAGGTTGCCAAAGACAGATATCCATGCTCCGACGAGGGCATATAAAATTCAGGAATACTCTTATTGCTGCTTCTAAAACTAAGCATTCCCCGGGAATCTGTAATGATCTCACTTCCATCGGGAAAAGAAAACTTATTTTTATTCTGTTCCGCAGGAATTTTGATTGCCGAACTATTTTTATAAAAACGGATAGAATCATCCATCTGGTTAAGTTCATGGTTGGAAACTACCAGATTACCGTTGGCATTGATTCCTACTGTATTAAAATTGTTTAAAATCCTGATCCCGCTATGGGTAAGCTTTTCCGTCTCAGCTTCTGCTTTTATATGGTTTTTCTCTATCTCCGGTTCGTTTTTCACAGTTTCTATGGATAGTGTTCCTTCCAGATTCATTTTAAAAACAGAAGGAACTAGAGCCTGATGCAGATAGAAATTTCTGTCAAAATAAATCAGCTTCATATTCAGGGGAATCTGCTTACCGGTTAAATTAAGCTCTGAGTATTCTTTTGTATTCAGGTTCAGTTTTGACAGCAGATGTTTGTCCGGCTGATACTGGCACAGGATGTACTGCTGCTGTTTATTCCTTGCTAATGCAAACTGTCCTCTGGGTTTCACCGAAATATCATCTATCAATACTTCGCAACCGTGGTAGGTTTTATAATAATCGTAATAATCCCGGTTATAGTAATTATCTGAAAAATAGGTTTTAAGAAGCTGTTTTTTAGTACTCAACATAAAAAATTCCCCTTCATATAAAAATCCGGCAATTTTATTGCTTGGTGTTGGAAACAGCAGAGGATAATTCATAGGAACTTCCGTCTTTTTACTGTTCCCGGAACCGCTATCATCCTTCTTCCGTCTTCTTTGTGGCGGATTGGCCCATAATTCATGAAGCGGAAGAATTATTTTCTGGAGATGCTTTCTGGTTCCTTTATCATGTTTAAAAAAATTAAGCTCGCCGTCTGAGGAAGTGGTCACCAGAAATTTCAGCCTGTCTCTGTTTTGAAAGATCAGCTTCTGAAGTTTCCCGTTGGATATATTTTCCTGATGGGTTATAAAGAAGATTTCCAGATCTTTTTCTGTATGCTCTTCTTCCAGAAATTTTTCAAGAGCAGCGGATACTTCCAATATAGAGCTTACCTGATTCATATTCTCAACGACATCAGCCACTGTATCCAGTGAAATCTGTGTACTGGTCTGTCCCAGCGTAAAAACGCGGCATTGTGAATGCGCCTTCGGATGCTTAATCACGGCAAGTGCAGACGCAAAAGCCAGTACTTTAGGCGTTCCCCAGTTCTTAAGGGAGGTATCTATTAAAATAATCCGTTCAAAAACGTTTTCTTCTGGTGGTATCTCACGTTGGATATAGAGGACTTCATTATTGGCAATGCGGCTCATGAATATTTCATCTTCATTGGCAAATTCTGAAAGGAGCATTCTGTGAAGTTCTCCTTTATTGGTCATATCAGAAATACCGCCAATCGGCTGATCTCCCGGAGACAGATGCCGCATAGGAATTTTAAGTCCGCTCCAGATTCTTTTAATTAAGCTTCCTACCTGAAAGGTCTTCGGTTCCTCAATCAATTCCTGAATAAAATCCTGCTCCGTTTCTACGGTTGTTGCTTCTTCTGCTACCTCATCTGCCAGTTCTGGTTCCGCCATGATTCCTTTCATTGCATCAATAATAGACTGCGTGGTCGGAAATTTTTCAAAGAGCAGCGCTAATGCAGCCATATCTTTGTTTAAAGCAGAGGGTGAAGCATTAATTTTATAAGCTGCTTCCGAAAGCTTCTGGGGTCTTTTATGGTAAACATTCAATATCAGTTCCGCATTTCCGGAGGATACACTGTTATGGATATTTTTGCACAAAGTCTGTAAGAGCACCATCCTGTTTTGCCCATATGTATAGGTTTTCCCTAATGATTTCAGGTTGTCGAGAAAGCGTATTGCACGATCTGCATGAAAATCAAAATTACCTGTGTTGTAAAAATCGGTGGTAGCAGTAATCGGATCGGCAAAATTGGTATAGCCATCCTGGGTAGCATATAACATCATCACCAATGCTCCAAAAGGCGGCCAGCCCTGCGGCTGAAGCTCTTTCAGTACTTCTATGACATAGGGTCTATAGGCCACTGCACCTTCATTTGGAATGATGACCAGATTATTGTCATGATATCCGGAACTGTCCGGAACATCTTCATCGGTTGCCCATTCCCAGAAATAATGTTCATAGGATTGGAAATACTCTGTCAATTCCATTCTTTTGCTTTTTCAGTGAGACGAAATGAGCTTACAGACAGAGGACGGAAATCATTTGTAAGGATGGCCGTATAGCTTCCGCTTTCATTCCATACCAGCCAATGGTCGAGTTCTGGATTGTATTTTTGCTGAAGAATCAAACTCGTATTTTTAAATTCAAAATCAAAACCGGCGGGTAAAAGATGTCCGTTTTTTGTCCAGAAACTTTTCCCGGGGAGGCTTAATAGCGGGGTTCCGACAAAGAGTGCGTGATCATCGATCACCATCCAGTGGATTGGTTCCAGTTTAAACTTTGGTAATGCAGGAATTTCTTCTTTAATGGAAGCTATAGAACACAGCAAAGCGGCTGCAGGCTGTTCTTCATCACTAGGGATTAACTGGATATTTATTTTTTCATGGATTCCAAAATAATTCTGATTGGAAGCCGGAAAACTAAGGCGCATCGCCTTATCAATGGATGACCACAAAAGTGCCGTCCTCATTTTTTTACTGGGAACCAGTGCCTCTTTCCGGAATAGAAGACCTTCCCGAAGTTCATACAGCAGAATATCAGGCAACTGCTGTATTTCCGGAGAAACTGCCTGTTCTTCGGTAAAGTCTTTGAGCCAGATCACCTCATTATCCAAAGCCACCTGAACATTTTTCCAGTCTCTGATGGAGCCCAGAAAATCTTCATCCGACCTGGGAAGTTCTGCCCAAAATTCTTTTACACGCTTTGAAGGATTTTCTGCCATAAACTTTCAATTTCTTGTTGAATATAGTTTTTCTGTTCAGGATTTTTGATCCAGTCGCAACGCGTCTGAAGATATCTTAATTTATCTTTTATGACATTCTGTTCTTCAAAAGTCAGAGTTCCGCTATTCCATTTTTCCACCAGCAATTTTACGTCCTTCATCACTTCTTCGGGGTTGGGCGCTTTATTCTGAAATGCCTGAGGATGGGATTTCGGATGATCGTCTTTTTCAATGGTCCTGTTGATAATTCCTTCTAGGATTTCAATCTGCTCCTCGGTATCCCAGATATGTTTCAATACCCAAAGATCTGAAAGGACTGCTTCATTTCTTCCGCAGATCAGGGCACTTGCTGCAATTAAATTCTGCAATTTTACGGCTCTACGGTCTGAAATTCCGATACCCGTATTTCGAAGGCTGATAATAGTATTTAAATAGACTTCATAAATGGGCTTCAAATCTATGGTTCTGCACAGGTTCTGAAGTTCACGGATTTCGTCTGCATGGATTTCCGGAATATCATTTTCACATGCATTTTCCAGTTTCCTACCTGCCAGCAATACCTGATGTAAGAGTTCAGGATGAACGTAATCTACATTGATTCTGACCAGAAAACGGTCAAACAAAGCATTTAGGGCTTCATCTTCAGGAAGAACGTTACTCGCTCCTACAAACATGAGCGCAGGAAGGTGTTTTGTTTCTTTTCCTCTTTTGAAAATCTTTTCATTTAAAGCCATCAAAAGGGAGTTCAGAATGGCGGAATTAGCATTAAAAATTTCATCCAAAAACACCATTGATGCTTCGGGCATCATGCCTTCCGTATTGGTAAGAAGTTCACCTTCTTTTAATTTCCTAATATCAAAGGGACCGAAAATTTCGTTCGGCTCTGTAAAGCGGGTTAATAAATATTCAAAGTTTTTCCCGTCTTTTACAGCACTGGACAATGTTCTTACGATAGCTGATTTTGCGGTTCCCGGAGGGCCGTATAAAAAAGCATTTTCTCTTGCCAGCAGGCAGATTCCAAGTAAATCTACTACATCATTTTTTCCTACAAATGTCTCTTTTACATAGGTAAGAACGGTATTGAGTTTTATAATATTTTGAGTCATTGGTCTTTATTTCTTAACAATACAAGTCTGTTCATTCACTACAGTAAACGGTAAAGCAATTTTGGAGAAATGATCAATCTAACGAAATTAATTTCCATGATCAACTATTTTCAGTTCTCTCCAAAACAGATCTTTGTACATTCCAAACTCTGCAATGAGTAATTGATTAAGGTAAGGAATTTCCGCCCATTGATATGCTTTCTTTTCCACAATCCTTTCCAGGTATAATTTCCGGTAGGTTTTGTCTTTTAATTCTTCTTCCCAGTTGATGTTTCCCAGTTCCAGCGTGTATCCCACTCCCGAGTAATGAAACTGCTGCAAAATCTGTTCAAGCATTTTCACCAAAGGATCTTCTGAATCTGCTGCCTGCAACACTTCAATCACCTGCGGTAAAAACCGTAGCGACAGATCTGCTGACACTATGGAAGTAACATCTCTCACTCCTTTGAACTGAGGAATGAGTGTACCCAGATCTTTGGCTGTATTTTCCCGGATCAAATGAAGTTGTGCACTGTGGTAGAGTACTTTTGCAGCCCAAACGGCCGCTTCTCTGTTGCACACCATCTGATCGGATAAAAATTCCAGTCTTTCTTTTTCAAATTCTCCTTCAAAATAATCTGCAGCGTCCATCTCTTCTTTGTTGGAAATAACTTTGATATCCGAAAAAATAGTAATGCATTCTTCTTTGCGGAGCAGAAAAAGGGTATCTAAAAATGGGGATTTATTTTCCATCATCTAACAAAAATAAAATTATTTCTTTAAGAATGAAATTTTTAATGGAATGATTGACAATTAAATAACAGGATAGAGATAAAATTCAATGTAAGGGTGTAAATAAATCACTTTTTTGACTGCATACAATGTAAGATTGCTTCATCGCTGCGTTCGTCGCAATGACAGGTTTGAAACTACAGAATACACTTTTTAGTTTGTAATTATCCAAAAGGGTATCAGCAAAAGTTATTATCTTTGTCCTCTTTGAAAATAACATTATGAGTATTCACATCAGTGCAAAAAAAGGAGAAATTGCTAAAGTAGTATTGCAGCCGGGAGATCCGCTTCGTGCACAATATATTGCAGAAAACTTTTTAGAAAACGCAAAATTAGTCAGCAAAACAAGAGGTATTTTTTATTATACCGGACTTTATAAAGGTAAAGAAATCAGTGTAGGAGCCAGTGGAATGGGTTTCCCAAGTATTGGTATTTATTCTTTTGAGCTGTATACAGAATATGAAGTAGAAACGATCATCAGAATCGGGACTTGTGGTGCTTATACGACTGATCTGAAGGTTTTTGATATTTTAAATGTTGAAAATGCAGCCAGTGAAAGTACATATGCAAAATATGCATGGGAAATTGAAGGGGATATCCTGCCCCACCAGGGAAGTATTTTCGATACCATCAATGCAACGGCAGAAGAATTATCATTAAAAACAAAAGCTATCAATGTTCACAGCAGTGATATTTTCTACAGAAAAGATCCTAATATTCCTGCTATTGCCACACAATATAACTGTCCGGCTGTAGAAATGGAAGCGTTCGGATTATATGCCAATGCTAAACATCTGGGAAAAAATGCAGCAACAATTCTTACGGTAACTGACATTATTCCTACGCATGAAAAAATTTCAGCTGACCAAAGAGAAACGGCTTTGAAACCAATGATCGAACTGGCATTGGAATCAGCATTGAAGAGTCTTTAAAAGACAATTCAGATTTTCGGCAAAGAAAAAGAGCTTTACTTTATCAGTAGAGCTCTTTTTTATAACCTGAAAAATTTCCTGGCGGTTTCTGTCGTTTCATCTGCCACTTCAGCGATACTTATTTTCTTAAGATGCGCTATGGTTTGGGCGACATAAGGAAGAAAAGAAGGTTCATTACGCCGGTTCTTCATTCTCGGCATATTTTTCGGCAGCATGAAAGGGGCGTCGGTTTCAATCATCATCCGGTCAAGCGGAACATATCTGATCACGTCTTCCAAATGTTTAAATCTCCTATCATCACTGATTGCTCCGGTAAAACCTAGATAAAATCCTTTATCCAGATAAATTTTTGCTTCCTCTAACGATCCGGTAAAGCAATGGACAACTCCTTCGGGAAGTTGAGACCGGTAGTTATCTGTGATTTCATTAAATCTTTTAAAAGCCGATCTTTCATGAAGAAAAAGAGGTTTATTGGTTTCAATGGACAGTTCCAGCTGTGCCTGATAGCATTTTTCCTGAACGGATCTTGGTGAAAAATCACGGTCGAAATCGAGTCCGCATTCTCCGACGGAGATCACGTGATCGAGTTGTAGTAACTTCCGGAGCTCGGGAATAGACAGTTCATTTAAAGATTTTGCATCGTGAGGATGAATTCCTGCCGTTGAAAATAAAATTTCGGGATATTCCTCAGCAATTGCTGCGGATTCTTTGCTGCCACGCACGCTGGTTCCTGTGAGGATCATTTGTTCTACTCCGTTGTCCAGAGCGCGGTTGATGACTTCTTTGTGTTCATTAAAGAACTGTTTATTGGTCAGGTTAATGCCAATATCAATATAGGTATTCATTTTTGTTTGTTATTTTTTTGTTTGTTATTCATTGTATAATAGGAGATGATATGGGCTCTGTTGATGGAATCTTTACATGATTTTTCTGTTGCATATTTTCTATAATCAGAACGCTTTACTCCATTGATTTCTCTTGTAATTTTAATCCAAATTCGTTTTCGCCTTTTCTTTCTAAATTTCGCCGATTCTGTTAGATGATCTTTTATTTCAGATGTTGCAGTCCGCCGCCATTTTTTGTTACCATATTTTTTTAGATAAGGAGGGATTTTTCCGTATTCATAAGCTCTGAAAGGTCCTTTATTATAGTTATTTTTCATCCCAAAATGGTTTTAGTATACCAGCTGGCAAAATTATAACAGCAATACGCAATCTTTTTACGCAGTAAAAAATTTTTATTCATTAATGAAAACTTCAAGAAAGCCGATCAATTGTTTACCGCCATGACTCCATCGGATGCCATGGCCTTCTTTTTCTCTTACTTCATACACCAGTCCATGTTTATAATGATAAAAAACATTCCACCAGGTGGTATGATTGAGAATCTCATTGATTTTCGCCATCACTTTCTTCTGTTTCTGTTGATTATTTTCGCTGATTTTCCCCCAATACAAATCATCCATCCGCCCTACATGCTTTTCCCATGCTCTCTGGGCAATAGTGATTTCATGATTAAAAGGTGTCATACAGCTTTCTATCAAAGTAATTCTAAGTGGGGGAATCGCATTTTCATCACGAATGCTGGCAGAGGTCAAACGTTGACCCAATAGGTCCAGCCAATATTCAAAAGGAATTTGCTCTAATTTATGCGCTTTAGTCTGATCAGAATCATCTGCTTCAAGAATAGTGATGATTGTTTTAAAGCTTTGTTCACGGTTTGTTGGAAGCTCTTCATTAAAATAAGGCAGTTCCCAATCCAGCGTATTTTCTTTATACTTTTCTATATTATTTTCCAGCCTTTCCAGATGTTGCTCTGCTAAAAGGGCTTTGTACTTTTCTTTCCAGACATTTGAAATGAACGGAATACAGGGTTTCAACAGTTCCATTTTATAGCAGTGTTATCAAATTTACGTGTAATTTCTCTTCCTCAATTAAAAACTCCACAAGGTTGAACCAATTTTTGGCATTGTCCAAAATCCAGGCATCTGAAGAAATGGCAATGAATGCATTTTCTGCTAAAAAACGGTCCGGATTATACTCCAGTTCCACTTCCCAGTTGAGGTTTTTTCCCTGAGCATATTCGAGAATGATCTGTTTGATTCTTCCACTGTTGGAAACCGGTTTATCAAAAATCCAGATCAATTTTTGGAGCTGGGCTTTTTGAAAGAAAAGATCTACCCATTCTATCGATTGCTGCGTCTGATTCACTCTTTTATAGGTTCCATGAACTCCGGAAAGATCACGGTAACAACCATCTGAGCCTTCAAAAATATATGCCTCTGAAAGCAGACTTTCAAGCAGTATTAAAATATTGAACCCATCTAAATAAACTGTTTGATCTTTTAAATCAGTAATCAATAACTGCTTAGATTTTCTATATTCAACCTGAGCCACAGAAGCGGAAGCGGAACGAAAAGCCTGAATCTGCCGGGTCTTTAACCGATACCGGTTTCCAATAAGTTCGGAAGACGCTTTTTCGGCATAGCCTCTGCTGAGAAGATACTGCATATCCTGAACCGCAAGTTTCAATTTGTCGGTCTGCTTTGGTGAACCAAACAGTTCATCATCGCCTGTATTTTTTCCGCGGTTTCTGTTATTCATGCTCAAAAATAAAATTTTTAAAAGAGATACATTACATTTTTTCCTATTCTCCTAAAATCAGTTTTTTTAAATAATTTGAAACATAGTAGTCCAATTTAAAGTGGTGCCTTATTATTTCAGGAGAAAATATTTCAAGTAAATGCTATGGTACTCATTGGATAATCTTAAAATATCAGTAATCCCACAATTGATAAAATATTGAACAATAAATAAATACCATGAGCCTTATCATTGAATTTTACAAATTCATAAAATTTTATTCTATATGATGTAAAATTACTACATTTAAAGGCTTAAAATTAGTAAAACCATAGTCTTTATAAGATAAAGGAAGACGCTCAATAAGATTTCATATTCACCATTGAATAATGCAATCGATTGCACTTTTATTAGAAATTAAAAAGATAATTTAACTCATCAACCATGCAGATAATAGATTCGGGTCAGAAATATTCATCAGGAACCAAGGCAGAAATTAATATGTTGTATGTGACAGTCCTTACATTGGTAGCCACATTGGGAGGCCTTTTGTTTGGATATGACACGGCAGTCATTTCCGGAGCAGAAAAATCAATTCAGGAATATTTAATTATTCCATTGGGACTCAGTTCACTGGCCCATGGTGCCACGATTTCCAGTGCATTGATAGGATGTGTCATTGGCGGAGCCGTATCCGGTTTTTTCTCTACCCGGCTGGGACGAAAGAAATCCCTGATGCTGGCTGCCTTTTTATTTTTTATCAGTGCACTGGGAGCTGCCTATCCTGAGTTTCTGTTTTTCAAACAGGGAGAACCCTCAATGGGAGTTTTGCTTGCTTTCAACGGATACAGGATTATCGGGGGCATCGGTGTGGGACTTGCTTCCGCAGTCTGCCCAATGTACATCGGGGAAATTGCTCCTGCAGAAGTGCGTGGGAAATTGGTATCTCTGAATCAGTTTGCCATTATCTTCGGAATGCTGGTTGTTTATTTTGTCAACTGGGGAATTGCGGACGGCAAAAGTATTGAATGGATCAATGAAATCGGATGGCGTTATATGTTTCTTTCCCTCACTATTCCTGCCATTTTATTTGGAACCCTGCTTTTCTTCGTTCCGGAAACGCCACGGTATCTAACATTTATAAAAAAGGATGAGGAAGCGCTTACCATTTTAACAAAAATCAATGGACAGGCCCGTGGAAAGGAAATTTTCAATGAAATAAAAGGTACAGTGGCTGAACATAAAAGTGAAATTTTTGCTTTTGGAAAAACCGTTATTGTCATTGGGGTTCTTCTCTCTGTTTTCCAGCAGTTTGTAGGAATTAACATTGCTTTATACTATGCTCCGAGAATTTTCGAAAGCATGGGAGTGCATAAAGATGCCTCCATGCTCCAGACAGTTGTCATGGGACTGGTAAATGTAGTGTTTACTGTTGTTGCGATCTTCACCGTAGATCGATGGGGAAGAAAGCCTTTACTTATCGTAGGATCCGTAGGAATGGCGGTCGGGATGTTTGCTATTGCCATCCTTTCTTATTTCCATATTATCGGGATTGCCACCTTAGTATTTATTATTGTGTATACCGCTTCTTTTATGATGTCGTGGGGACCAATTTGCTGGGTTCTGATATCAGAAATTTTCCCTAATAAAATCCGGGGAAGTGCTATTGCGGCGGCTGTAGCTGTACAGTGGGCCGCCAATTATTTTATTTCTTCTACATATCCTTTTATGATGGAATTCAGTGGTGCCCTTACGTATGGCTTTTACGGAGTAATGAGTGTTTTATCACTCATTTTCGTGTGGAAATGGGTTCCGGAAACCAAGGGGAAATCTCTGGAAGAAATTGAAAAAATATGGAAAAAATAAGACTTTAATTCACAATCATATATCAGGGATAGGGTATCAATTATTTGGTGCTCTATTTTTTTTGGTTGATGGTTGTTAGTGTTTGGTTGTTAGTGTTTGGTGTTTAACCTATGTGTTAAGTTTATAGTCTGATATCTGATGTCTGGCATCTTGTCTCTTTATTCTTTGCTCCCTGTTCTTCACTTAATTTGCTCCGATAAAAAGTCAACCGGCATATTTAAGGATAAAATACACTTTATTTCTCCTTATTAGGTATTATTTGATTAAATTTACGTCAATAATCAACCTTAGTTTTTGGTATAAAAAACATCTGAAAAAAACGTCTCTATGAATAAAAAAGGTGCCACGATATACGACATCTCAAAGAAACTTAATGTAAGTGTGGCTACTGTTTCCAGAGCGCTTAATGATCATCCGAGAATAAGCCAGGCGACAAAAGATTTGGTGAAGAAGACTGCCAAAGAAATGAACTATAAGCAGAATAATCTTGCCAAAGCCTTAAAAAGCGGGGAAACAAAAAACGTCGGCATCATTGTTCCTTTTGTGAATACGAATTTCTTTTCATCCGTAATCCGGGGAATTGAGGAGGAGCTTTCTCCATTCGGGTATCATGTGATCATTTGCCAGAGCCATGAGGATGTGAATATTGAGAAAAGACACCTCAACACCTTGCTGAACGCCCAGGTGGACGGAATTTTCATGTCGGTTTCCAAGACGACTATTGATACTGAACATATCCAGAGTATTTTAGATACCACCAATACCCCAATTATCTTTTTCGACCGGAAGAAAGACATCAAGGGAATCAGCACAGTAACCATCGATGACTACCGTGGGGGCTATATTGCAACGGAACACCTGATCAATGAAGGGTACAAAAATATCTGTCATTTTGCGGGAGATCTTAATCTTGAAATCTACCAAAACCGTCTCAACGGCTATAAGCAAGCTTTGATCGACCATCAGCTTCCTGTAAAGGAGGATAATATTGTTTCTATGGGCAGTTCTATTGATGCAGGAATTGATGCGATCAAAAAGCTTTGGGACAAAAAATCAATTCCGGATGCGATCTTTTCATCGAGTGATTTTGCAGCGTTGGGCGCCTGCCAGGAATTAAAGAAACGTAAAATAAAAATCCCTCAGGAAGTAGCCGTAATAGGTTTCAGTAATGAGCCTTTTACCCAGTTTATGGAACTTACCATGAGTTCTGTAGATCAGACTCCTTTATTGATGGGGAAAATGTCCGGACAGGTATTCCTGGACAGTGTAAAGGAAAACGGTTCCGGGGTTTCTATTGAGAAAAAAGTAGTATTAACGCCGCAGCTTTATATCAGAAAGTCTTCGAAAAGGAAATAGATTTTTATTTTGTTTTGACGTAGAGGGAAAAATTAAGACTTGAATCTTACCCTAAAATTATAATGTCATCCCAATTTTACTGAAATCAATATTTGTTCCTCGGTTCAGAGTGTAGCCCTTTGAACAGCGGAATTTTTTTTAAATTTTGGCTAAAGCCAATTAAGAATTTATTTTTTATTAAACGGACTAAAGTCCGCTCCTATTAATACAAGCTTTATGTTTATTTCTAAAAATCTTTGATTTTCTTGCGCCTTAAAACAACATAAAGATTAAAATCATTGCGCCTTTGCGAATAACCAACAAGCTTATATTTTATCAAAAAAGAAAATGCTTCCCACCAATGTAGAAAGCATTTCCAACCTAATAATTATATAATTTAAAAACTATATTTATAAAGAAACACCCCTTCTCCAGGGTATAAAATCATTCTGATTTAAAATAGCCGCTTTCGTTTTTGTTGTTCCACTGGCCACTTCAATGATAAATTCCAGCAGCTCTTCAGCTTTTTGATCAATTGTTTTTTCTCCGGTGATAATATCTCCGGTATTGAAATCAATGATATCAGGCATCCTTTCGGATAGTGAAGTATTGGATGAAATTTTTACGACAGGCACCACAGGATTTCCCGTAGGCGTTCCGAGACCGGTGGTAAACAGGACCATATTGGATCCGGTACCGACCAGCGCTGTGGTACATTCCACATCATTGCCCGGAGTACAAAGCAGATTCAGGCCCGGTCTTTTGATATATTCTGTAAAATCCAGCACATCCTGAATGAGTGATGAGCCTCCTTTTTTAGCCGCTCCTGCAGATTTCATGGCATCGGTTATCAGTCCATCTTTAATATTCCCCGGTGACGGATTCATATCAAAGCCAGATCCTGCAGCAACGACTGATTTTTCAAAATCCTGCATCAGGGTTAAAAATCTTTCTGCATCTTCTTCATTCACACATCGGTTCACCAGCTCCTGCTCTACTCCACACAATTCCGGAAATTCGGAAAGAATGGTTGAGCCGCCGATCGCTGCCATTATATCTGACAGCTGACCCAGCACAGGATTGGCAGAAATCCCTGAAAATCCATCTGATCCGCCACATTCCAATCCCAATACCAATTTTGATAACGGTGCCGGTTTTCTCTGAATTTCATTGGCTTCTTTGATGGCTTCATAGGAATCTTTAATAATTCCGTTGAGCATTTCATCTACTGTCCCCGATTTCTGCTGTTCATAAATGATGATGGGCTTTTGATTACCCGGACTTATAGCTTCCAGAGCATCTTTAAAGGTCTGAACCTGTAAATTCTGACACCCCAGACTCAATACCGTTGCTCCTGCCACATTTGGGTTTTTAACATACCCTGCCAGGAGGCGTCCCAACGCTTCTGCATCCTGACGGATTCCGCCACAGCCGCCCTGATGGGTGATAAATTTAACGTCAATATTTTTGAATACCCTTGCATCCTGCTCTTCATCATCAACCGTTTCGGTATCTGATGAATTATTGATCAATGACCTTAGGAGTAACTGATGCTTGGTTACTTTTTCGAATAAAAGTTCTTTTTCAAAAACCTCTTTCAGGATTTCAACATTCCTGTTTTCGCAGAAAACCAATGGAAAAAACAGCCAGACATTGGAGGTTCCCACCTGTCCGTCTTCTCTGTTATATCCCATGAATGTTTTATCTTTCCACTGATCAACATTGGGTGCCGACCATGAAACGGTTTCTGTTTTTCCTTCTACTTTTGCACTCTGGTGTTTTACATTTTCAGTGGTAATCACTTCTCCTCTCTGGATCGGAAGGCTGGCTTTTCCCACTAACACACCATACATGATGATATGGTCGCCAACGGAAAGATCTTCTGTAACGAACTTATGTTTTGCCCTGGTATCTTTTACAATATCATAGGTAAGATGACCCAAAGTAACAGTTTCCCCCTGCTTCAGATCTACCAATGCTACTGCTACATTATCGTTGGGATTTACTTTCAGTACTTTCTTTTGCATGACTTCTTAAGAATTGAATTGAATAAAATTATGGTAAGCCGTTTCCACATCATGCTGATCAATTTCAGATAATGCATTTGAAACAGCGTCGGTCAATCCCGGAACCTGCGTAAGGTCTGTATCCCAGAAACTGGTTTCAGCTAATGCAAGTTCAGCTACTTTTCCGTAGTCTTCATGTTTCCAGATTTCTTTGAATCTGTTCACAATGGATTCTTCGTCATTCAGAGGTAATGGTTTATCCCCTACACTTCCCTGATAAAATCTGATTAAGCACGCCAGTGAAAATGTAAGATTCAATGGCAGCTTGTTATTTATTTCAACATAGGTTAACAGGCTGGGTAGAATTCTCACTTTAAATTTAGAAACAAAATATAAAGCAATGCTTGCCTGATAATGTTTGATGAACGGGTTTCTGAATCTGTCGAAAACTTCTTCAGCAAAGTCTTTCAGTTCTTCTTCATCCAGACCCAGAGTCTGATTGACTTCATTAAAAATAGTTTCCTTTAAAAAGGTACCGATAAACTGATCATCGATGGATTCTTTCACCGTTTCTTTTCCGGACAGAATCGCAGGCGCCAGCATCAGGGTATGACCGCCATTTAAAATTCTGACTTTTCTTAAACGGTAAGGCTGAATATCATCAACCACTAAAATCTGTTCATTGATCTTGTGGAAAGGGATTCTTTCTTTCAGATTTCCAGCATCCTGAATCACCCAAAGTAAAAATACTTCCGAAACAACCATCATCTGGTCTTCATAATCGAGCTGATCTTCATACTGCGCGCTATCCTCTTTAGGATAACCGGGAACAATTCTATCCACCAATGTATTGTGAAACTGATTGGCAGTTTCAATCCACTGGATAAAATCTTCTCCCAGATTCCAAAGGGATGCATATTTCAGGATAATCGCTTTTAATGCAAAAGCATTATCTTCAATAAGCTCACAGGGAATGATTTTTATTCCTTTATCTTGTGCTCCCGCAAAATTTTTAAATCTTTCATGCAGCAAAACCGTTAGCTTGGCTGGGAAATTTTTGTGTGGACCTGTATAAGTGTTTTCAGTTTCATCGTAAACGATTCCCGTTTCTGTGGTATTGGAAAAAATAAACTCAAGGTCTTCTTCTTTAGCCAATGCCAGAAATTCGTTATAATCCGTATAAGGGTTAATGGATTTCTGGATTGCTGAGATCATTCTTTTTTCGTCGATGATTTCCCCTTTTTTTATTCCCCTTGAAAAAAGCGTATACAAGTTATCCTGTTCCTCCAGTTTATGAACGGAACCTCCCGGTGTAGGCTGTACATTGACAATTCCGGCATTAAACCCCACTTCTTTATTTAATCTGTCAATGACATAATCCGTAAATCCTCTCATGAAATTTCCGCCTCCAAATTGTACAATTTTAATGGGTAGTTTCTCCTGAGAACCGCTTAGTTCACGGTTTAATTTTTGTTTTATCTGATTTTCCATCATTATTTATTGATAACTTTATATTTTGGAACCAATGATTTCATTACGCTCCATGCGATAAGATAGGCTACTGCACATACTGAAAAAATAATCATATATCCTTTATCAATTCCATCTGAAATTACGGCCCCCGACTGTTCCAGCTTTTCAAAAAAACCTTCCGGCAGGCGTTCGTTGATATATTCTGGATATTTTTCCAGCAAGGGAGTCCCATCAACAGTTGTCCATGCTTTATGGGCATGATCAAACAATACTCCTGATGATTTATTGATTAAAAATGAACCGATTCCTCCGGCCATTCCGCCAATTCCGGTAATGGTCGCAATTGCTTTTTTAGGAAACATGTCGCCAACCGTCGAAAAGATGTTAGCAGACCACGCCTGATGCGCTGCCCCGGCAATCCCTATAATTAAAACAGGAATCCAATAGGTAATAGATCCTAAAGGCTGTGCTAAAAGTGCCAGCAGTGGAAAAAATGCGAAGATCAGCATGGCTTTCATCCTTCCTGAATAAGCATTCATGCCTTTTTTTTCTACAAAATATTTAGGAAGCCAGCCTCCTATAATCGAAAGCAGCGTAATCATATACAGAACGAATAAAGGAAGTGCACTTTGCGTACTGTCCATTTTGTATACCGAACTTAAATAAGCCGGAGTCCAGAATAAGAAAAACCACCAGATTCCGTCTGTCATAAATTTTCCAAAAGCAAAAGCCCAGGTCTGTCTGTAGCTGAAACATTCTTTAAAAGTGAATTTCTTTTCAGGAATACTGGAATCTGTATTGGGCAGATCATCCTGATCCTGCTGGATATATTCTAATTCGTGGGTATTTACTTTATGATGATCATGCGGTTTTTTATAATAAAATACCCAAAGTCCCATCCAGACAAATCCTAATGCCCCAATAATAATGAAAGCCCATTCCCATCCCATAGATTTGGCAATGAAAGGAATCGTTAACGGTGCTGCCAATGCCCCAACCGTAGCTCCTGCATTGAAAATACTCGTGGCAAACGCTCTGTCTTTTTTAGGAAAATATTCTGCCGTTGTTTTAATGGCTGCCGGAAAGTTTCCTGCCTCCCCAACTGCCAGCACGAAACGGGCGAAAATGAATAAGGTAACGCTGGTACTGATCACCATAGAGACGTTATCCACTTTACCGATCAGTTCCTTAGATTCATGGAAGCCTACCATCCAGTTTCCGGTAAGGACTCCCGCAGTGGCAATACCACAGAAAGCGTGTAAAACTGCTCCCACAGACCAAATTGCAATAGCCCAGAGGAATCCTTTTTTGGTATCCATCCAGTCCACGAATTTCCCCGCAAAGAGCATGCTTATCGCATAAAATATTGAGAATAATGCGGTGATGTTTCCATAATCGTTATTATTCCAATGAAACTCGGGTGCGATGAAATCCTTCCAGGTTAATGAAAGCACCTGCCGGTCCATATAATTGATGGTCGTAGCGATGAATAGCAATGCGCATATCGTCCATCTGAAGTGAGTCGGTTTCGGGGATATATTTTTATTCATACCAATCTTTAATAGTATTGATTTTTTATTGATTTTGAAACAAAAGAGAGCAAAAAATCTCCTTTCCATGCCGTTTTCAGCAAGGATTTATTAATTGTAGAAATCATTTTTATTTGAAACCTGAGTAGTTAAACCAGATTTTACATGTAAGTTTCAGGTTATAACGACTCCCTTAATTCTTTAATAATTTGAATTGAATTCGCTACAGTCTCTGTAATTTTTTCGTAATCATATTCCCCGTTTTCATTTTTCACAAACAGCTGCGATCCCAATCCTACACAAAAAGCCCCGGCAGCAATCCACTGAGAGAGATTATCTTTTGTGGGAAGTACGCCGCCTGTAGGCATAATATTGGACCATGGCATAGGACCTTTTACCGCTTTGATGAATTCCGGTCCGCCTACCTGGGAAGCAGGAAATATTTTTACAATTTCAGCACCCAATTCTTCGGCGTAAGAAATTTCTGAAACGGAACCACAGCCCGGCATCCATGAGATTTTTCTTCTGTTGCAGACTTTAGCCATATCTGCATTCAATAAAGGTGAAACGATAAAATTCGTTCCGTTTTGAATGTATAATGAAGCCGTTCCTGCATCTACTACGGATCCTACTCCCAACATCATTTCAGGAAGTTCCTTAGCCGCATATTTCGTCAGCTCGGTAAAAACTTCGTGGGCATATTCTCCTCTGTTGGTAAATTCGAAAACACGGGCGCCGCCATCATAACAGGCTTTTACAATCTTTTTGCTCACTTGCGCATCAGCGTGATAAAACACGGGAACGATCCCTGTTTCTTTTGCTTTTAATGCAACTTCTATACGGGTAAATCTTGCCATAATTATCTTTTTATTCTTCCTCCTGAATTTCCGTTCATTACTTCCATAATGTCTTCGGCACTGCAGTAATTGATGTCTCCTAAAATGGTGTGCTTGATCGCACACGCCGCATTGGCAAATTTCAATGCTTTTTCGTCATCAAAATGCAGCAGTCCGTAAATAAGACCCGCTGCAAAAGCATCTCCGGTCCCGATTCTGTCGACCACGGGATTCACTTCAAGCAAGTCGGTTTCAAAGAATGTATCATTAACCCAGGCTCTCCCCTGCGTCTGCTGGGAACTTGCATTAACGCCAATTCTTATTTTGTCGAAAACTTTATGAATCGAAGGAATTTGTTGTTGTAATATTGTACAGGCTTCTATAAAGCCTTCCTGATCTGATGAAAACTGAGTTCCTAAAATTTCATTGATCTCATTAACACCGCCAATGAAAATAGTAGAATAGGAAACCAGCTCTTTTAATATTTCGTTTCCGCTTTTTCCGTATTTCCAAAGATTGGAACGGTACGCAGGATCCGTCGTGATATGAATTCCCATCTTTCGGGCAGTCTGCAAACCTTCTTTTAAGGTTTCATAGGCACTTTCTGAAATTCCCGGGCTTATTCCGGTCCAGTGAAAATATTCACAGCCTTCCAGCGCTTTTTCCCAGTCCACCTGCTCAGTTTTTATATTGGCAAAAGAACCGTTCAGTCTATTATAGGCAATTCTGCTCGCACGGACGGATGAACCCACTTCAAGAAAGTATAATCCCAGAGGATGTTCTGTTTTATTGATGAAAGATGTATCAATTCCTACACTTTTCATGAAAGAAACGGCGGATTCACCTACAAAATCATCTGAAACATTGCTTATGTGCCTTACCTCACAGTTCATCACTGCGAGCGAAGAGGCCACATTAAGTTCTGTACCTCCGAAAAAGAATTCCATTTCGTGGCTTTGTCTCATTGTTTTATTTCCGGGAGGCGAAAGCCTCATAATGACTTCTCCGAAAGTGACTATTCTACTGCCCATATGTTATTAATTAAAAGTCAAAATAATTTTTTGCATTATGATAGCAGATATCAGAGACTGTTCTTCCTATCAGTTCAATATCATCAGGCAGTTCGCCTTTCTTCATTTCTTCTCCGAAAAGATTACACAGCACTCTTCTGAAATACTCATGTCTTGGAAAAGAAAGAAAACTTCTGGAATCGGTAAGCATTCCTACGAAACAGCTGATCAGTCCCATATTGGAAAGTGCATTCATCTGTTTGATCATTCCGTCTTTCTGATCCAGGAACCACCATCCGGAACCAAACTGTACTTTTCCTTTCACACTTCCGTCATTGAAATTCCCGATCATGGTCGCGAATATTTCATTGTCTGCCGGATTTAGATTATATAAAATGGTTTTTGTTAATTTATCTTTTCCATCCAGGCTATTTAAAAATCTGGAAAGCGTTTCAGCCTGTACAAAATCACCGATAGAATCCCATCCTGTATCGGGTCCTAAAATCTGGTGCATACGCTCATTATTATTTCTCAGTGCTCCCAAATGGAACTGCTGAACCCATCCAAACTTGTGGTAGATTTCTCCTAAGAATAACAAAATGGCGGTTTTAAATTGGTTAACCTGCTTTTCAGCAATTACTTTACCCGCTAATTTATCATTAAAGATAGCACTTACTTCAGCATTTGAAGCTTCTTCAAAAGAAATATTATTCAATCCGTGGTCACAAAGTCTGCAACCGTTTTCGTGGAAATATTCAATTCTTTTGATTAACGCATCACACAATGTTTGGTAAGAGTTAATTTCAATTCCTGCCGATTCTCCTAATTTGGAAATATAGTCAGCGAAATTGTGATTCTCAATCAGGATTGCTTTATCCGGACGGAACGCCGTACTCACTTTAATATTGAAATCACTTTTTGCGATTTCCTGATGGTAATTTAAAATATCGGTAGGATCTTCTGTAGTACATAAAGATTCTACATTCATCATTTTCAGCAATCCTCTTGTTGATTTTTCCGGAGTCTGCAGCTGAGCCGTGATGTTCTCGTAAATTTCCCCTGCATTATTTTCGTTAAGCAGTTCATCGATCCCAAAATACCTTTTCAGTTCCAGATGGGTCCAGTGGTATAAAGGATTCCTCAAGGTATAAGGAACAGTTTTTGCCCAGGCCTCGAATTTTTCTTTATCTGAAGCATCTCCTGTTATGAATTTTTCATTCACTCCCAGCGTACGCATAGCCCGCCATTTGTAATGATCGCCTGCAATCCATACTTTAGAGATGTTCCCAAATACCGTATCTTCAGCAATATCTTTAGGGATCAGGTGATTATGATAATCAATGATCGGTTGTTTTTCCGCGAAGTTAAAATAGAGTTCTTCAGCGTATTTATTTTGTAGTAAAAATTGATCTGTTATAAAGGATTTCATTCTAGTTTAATTCTTTTGTTACTCATTAGCAGGTTTCCCTATCGTTGCCAGAATACCGCCGTCCACATATATAATCTGTCCGTTAATAAATCTGCTTGCATCGGAGGCTAAGAAAATAGCGGTTCCTGCAAGATCTTCGGGGTTTCCCCATCTTCCTTCCGGGGTTCTGCTGATGATAAAATCGTTGAATGGATGTCCATCCACCCTGATTGGTTCTGTTTGGGAGGTCGCAAAATATCCGGGACCGATTCCGTTCACCTGAATATTATGTTTAGCCCATTCTGTTGCCAGATTTTTCGTAAGCATTTTAAGTCCGCCTTTTGCAGAAGCATACGCGACTACATTATCACGGCCAAGCTCACTCATCATGGAACAGATATTAATAATCTTCCCGGATCTTCTTTTGATCATATGTTTGCCGACTAATTTCGACATGATAAAAGGACCGGTAAGATCTACATCGATTACTTTTCTAAAGTCTTCTATTTCCATCTCGATCGCCGGAACCCGTTTGATGATTCCCGCATTGTTGACCAGAATGTCTATTTTTCCATGAGTGGCTTCCATCAGGGCTACTTTCTGGGCTGCTTCAAGTTCGTCCGTTACATCAAAAAGATAGCCTGTGGCTTTGTATCCTTTTTCATGATAATAGTCTAATGCCTGATCCAGCTTAGATGGGGTGGTACTTGTAATTGCCAGTTCAGCACCTGCGGCGGCAAGGCCTTCAGCCATAGCCATTCCTAATCCGTGAGTTCCGCCGGTTACAACGGCTACTTTACCGGATAAATCAAATAAATTCATGAGAAAAATTACTTTAGTTCGTTAGTTTTGATACCATCCATATCACCGTAGTCCATATTTTCTCCGGCCATTCCCCAGATAAAAGTATAATTGGAGGTTCCTACTCCTGAGTGAATTGACCATTCCGGAGAGAGAACGGCTTCTCTGTTTTTCAGGAAAATATGACGGGTTTCCTGTGGCTGCCCTAAAAAGTGACTGATCGTCTGTCCTTCTTCAAGATCAAAATAGAAATAGGCTTCCATTCTTCTCGTGTGGGTGTGCGCCGGCATGGTGTTCCAGACGCTTCCCGGATGCAGTTCGGTCATTCCCATCTGCAGCTGGCAGGTTTCCAGCACGCTGTTCACTATCAGTTTGTTGATGGTACGCCTGTTGGCATATTTCTCCTCGCCCAGTTCTACAATTTCGGCTTCACTTTTTGTGATTTTCTTTGTAGGGTACGTGTGGTGTGCGGGAGCAGAATTGATATAAAAATAAGGCTGTTCTTCCCCTGTTTTTTCAAATATCACTTCCTGTACTCCTTTTCCTATATACAAAGCTTCTTTATTTCCGAGCTCATATACTTCGCCATCTACCGTAATTTTTCCTGCACCGCCGACATTGATAATTCCCAATTCCCTGCGTTCCAGAAAATAAGCTGCCTTCAGATCATCTGTAGGTTCCAGTTTCAAAGCTTTTGATGAGGGCATAATGCCGCCTACAATAAGCCTGTCATACATAGAATATACGAGCTTGATCTTATCTTCATTAAATAGATCATCGATTAGAAACTCCCTCCTAAGATCTTCAGTGGTATATTTTTTGGCATCTTCGGGATGATGGGCGTATCGAAATTCTGATGGTGTCATACTCTGGGTTTTATACTTTTACTTTTGATGGTTTCTCAAAACCGTTAAACATTGCGTAATCGATTGCATTAAATTACACTAAAAAATGTTAGAAATACTTGTGGATAAATATATAATTATTATTTAATTGGTTAACAAAAAATTAATTTTAATTTTTAAAATACTGATTTACAATTAAATAAATTTAAAATTTAATTCATAAACAGAAACTTTTGTGATCCATTCCCTTCATTTTCGTTCCCTTAAAATGATACTGAGCGGTGTCTTTTAAAATAAAATCATGCCAAAATAAAAGTTAAGCATGAGATAAGATATCGATAATAATAACTTAATTTATACATATATATGATACCTATTAAGATTAATCGTTATCATTTAAAAAATACGAATCAAAATTGAGAAAGAAAAAGATGATAAAAATCAGGAAATCTCTCAAAATTTAATTCTCAGTGATCAATTTGGGGATTTTTTAACACTTGAAATTAGTGATTTTTTAATAAAATTTTAAGTTTTAAAATACTAAACATTAAAAAAATTAGCATTTCTTATTTCTCAATCAACAATAAAAAAATCAGTTATAAATAATTGATTTATAATTATTTAATTAAAACACTCTACCCTATATTTTGCTTATTTTAATAATTTAAACAGTCAAATTAATGAAAAAATAATATTTTTTTCTTTGCATATTGGAAAATAATATTAGTTTAGGAGCCAAGATATTTTATCGTGAAAAATTACGCAATCGATTGCACAATAAAAAGCGTAGCTCTTTCCAAAATATTGACCACTAATAAAGAATAGAATACTTACCAAAAATCCACAAAAAACAAAAAGAGATTGAAAAGAAGATTTCAACCCATAACTAAAACTATAAGGATATCATAATGGATAAAAGAGTACAATCAATAAAGTGGTTATATGTAACGGTCTTTCTACTTCCTGTCCTTGGTATGGCTCAAGAAAAGAATAAAGAAAAAGAATCCAAGATCGACGAAGTGGTTTTGGTAGGTTATTCAAAAGTTTCTAAAGCTGATCTCACCAATGCAGTAGGTTCTGTAAAGGCTGAAGCAATGAAAGACATGCCTGTAAACAATGCAGCAGAAGCAATCCAGGGAAGAGTGGCCGGTGTACAGGTCATGGCCAGTGAAGGGGCGCCCGGAGCTGAAGTAGATATCAAGATAAGAGGTGGTACTTCCATCACGCA
Source organism: Chryseobacterium soli (assembly GCF_000737705.1). Classification (GTDB taxonomy): domain Bacteria; phylum Bacteroidota; class Bacteroidia; order Flavobacteriales; family Weeksellaceae; genus Chryseobacterium; species Chryseobacterium soli. Next base: position 129,936 of record NZ_JPRH01000005.1, read on the forward strand.
GAGCAACTCCCCTCTTTATATTGTAGACGGAATCCAGATGGATAACGCTCTTTCTATCCTTTCTCCCAAAGAAATCGAATCTATTGAAGTCTTGAAAGATGCTTCCTCTACTTCCATCTATGGAGCAAGAGGTGCCAATGGAGTGGTTTTGATCACTACGAAAGGAGGCCGCAAAAAAGCTGCTACTTCGATTAACTACAGCGGATATACCGGGGTAAGAAAAATTACCAACACCATTCCTGTTCTGGATCCTTATGAGTTTGTCATGTATCAGTATGAACTGTACAATAAAAATGGTATTTTAGAGGATCAGACTGCTTTTCAGACGCGATACGGAAGTTTCAGCGAACTGGCAGATAAATACGGAAATATTAAGAAAAGAGACTGGCAGAAAGAACTTTTCGGTCAGGAGGCTTTTAACTTTACCCATAATGTCAACATCATGGGAGGATCTGAAAAATCTGCATTCTCTTTGTCCCTAAACCACGTTGAAGAAGACGGGATCATGCTGAATTCCGGTTTCAGAAGAAGTATGGCCAACTTCAAATATGATTATGACGTCAGCAAAAAATTAAAAGTAGGATTCAACGCAAGATACAGCCGACAGCTGATTGACGGTGCAGGAACTTCTGCAAGCGGTTCGCAAGGGACCAACAGATTGAGAAATGCGGTACGGTATCAGCCTTTTGAAGGGGGAAGTAACGTTCCTGTAGATGATTTCGATCCAAACTACGCTACTCTTACCAACCTTGTCAATCCATTAATCTTAAATGATAATGAGATCAGACAAAACAGAACCAACGATTTATTATTAAATGCATACCTGAATTATAACATCACGAAAGATTTAACTTTCCGGAGTGTTGTAGGATATGTACAGAAAGATAATGCAGTCAACCAATTCTGGGGAACGGTAACCAGCGATGCCAGAGCAAACAACAATCAGCCGATTGTGCAATTGACAAGACAACAGACGAGAAGAATTACGAACAGTAATACTTTAAATTATAATAAAAAATTCGGGAATCATAAGCTGGACTTAATGATCGGCCAGGAAACGGTACAAACAGATGGAGAATCTTCCAACACCTATGTAAAATGGCTTCCTTCTTCTATCCTTCCCAACGAAGCATTTGCAAGCATACAGTCTGCAGTACCTCCTACAGGAATGATTCAGGATGCCCCCAGAACTTTGGTATTACCACCGGACAGACTGGTTTCTTTCTTTGGAAGAGCCAATTATGTTTTTGCGAATAAATATGTAATAACCGCTTCTATACGACAAGACGGGTCTAATGTATTCGGTAAGGAAAACAGATATGGAACCTTCCCGGCGTTTTCATTAGCATGGAAAATGAAACAGGAAAATTTCCTTAAAGACAAGGAATGGCTGGATGAGCTTAAACTTCGTTTCGGATATGGTTTAGCCGGAAACAACAGAATCACGGCTTATTTGCATGACACGTTCTTTACGACTTCTACCGATTACGGATATACTTTCGGAAGCGGGGTAACACCTGGTGCCACTACCGGAAATATTGCTGAAAACCCGCGGGTAAAATGGGAAGCTACGGTTTCTAAAAACGCAGGGATTGATTTCGGATTTTTCAATGGAAGATTATACGGTAGTGTAGATGCGTATATCACCGATACAAAAGATCTTTTGGTATTGGCTAAAATTCCTCAGACTTCCGGATACGAAACTCAGTTTCAGAATACAGGAAAAACTCAAAATAAAGGGATTGAAGTAACATTGGGAGGAATCATCTTTAACAGAGAAAACTTCTCATGGAAAGCAGATTTCAATATTTCTGCCAACAGAAATAAAATTATGAGTCTGGGCGGAAATCTGGCCGCCAATTCAAATTCTTACCTGGTTGCTTCAGGATGGGTGAATAATCTTTATGACTTTATTGCTAAAGTAGGAAGCCCGGTAGGAACATATTACGGATATGTAACGGAAGGAAGGTATGAGATCGGAGATTTCGATTTTAACCCTGCAACACAGGCGTATACCCTGAAATCCGGAGTTCCTAGCAGCAGCGCTATAGCCTTGGGATCAAAAGCAGTACAGCCGGGAGACCTGAAACTGAAAGACCTCAACGGTGACGGACAAATCACCGCAGCGGATCAGACGGAACTGGGAAGTGCACAACCGAAATTCTATGGTGGATTCAGCCAGACGTTCCGATTGAAGAACTGGGATATGAGTTTATTCTTCAATTTCTCGGTAGGCAGCAAAGTGTATAATGCGAACAAATCTGAGTTTACCACTCAGTATTTATACAGAGATAATAACATGTCTGCGGATGTTGCCAACCGTTGGAAATGGTTTGATAATAATGGGGTAAAAGTGACTGATCCTACTGCATTAGCTGCATTAAATGCCAACACGACCATGTGGACTCCCCCATCAGGAAATTATATCCTTCATTCTTATGCGATTGAAGACGGATCTTTCCTTAGGCTTAACAACGTAACTATAGGATATACGCTTCCTAAAGGTGCACTGGAAAGTGCATTCATTAAGAATTTAAGAATATACGCTACGGTAAACAATGTATTTACCATCACAGGATATTCCGGTTATGATCCGGAAGCAAGTACCCGAAGAAATCCTTTAACTCCGGGAGTAGACTATGCTGCTTATCCAAGAAGCAGATTTATTTTGACAGGTATTGATATAACCTTTTAATGAAACAATGAAAATGAAAAAATCGATAATTATTGTAAGCTGCATCATTTCGTCATTAACATTTACTTCTTGTAATGACTTTTTAGAACCCGAAAATCTTTCGAGTGTATCTGAAGCGCAGCAATTCGACAGTACCGCAGATACTTTCACCGCTTTGGTAGGGGTGTATAGCCAGCTTGCCGGTGATGATGGCTATGGACAGAGACTTTCTCTGATCTATCCTCACTCTTCGGATGATTTCAGAACTTCAGGAGATTTCAACTGTAACGACAGAAGAGGAATCGCCACCTTCGGTTCATGTTCTACAAACACGGAGCTTAATAAGCCGTTTCTGAAACTCTATTCGGGAATTGAACGGGCGAATCTCTGCATTAAAAATATTCCACTCTCACCGGTATACCAAAAGGGTTCTGCAGATGAGAAAAAATTAATGGACCGTTTTCTGGGAGAAGCTCTGACATTAAGAGCACAGTTCTATTATGAACTGATCAGAAACTGGGGTGATATTCCTTTCCAGGACATCCCCTCTGCGGATATGGAAACGTTATACCTTGCTAAAACAGACCGCGATGTGATCTATGAAAAAATTCTTGCCGATCTTGAAAAAGCAGCCACATTAGTTCCATGGAGATCAGAAGGCGGTACTACGGCTGCAAGATTATCTAAAGGTGCCGTAAAAGGTCTTAGAGCCAGAATTGCTTTGGCAAGAGCAGGATATTCATTGAGAAGAAACCCACAGCTTATGGTACAGGGAACTAATCCTCAAAAATATTATCAGATTGCTTATGATGAATGTAAAGACATCATGAACCATCCGGGAGAACACAGCCTGAATCCAAGCTATGAAAATGTTTTCAGAGCGCTGCATACCAATACTCAGGATGCCACCAATGAAGTTATTTTTGCGGTTGGAGCTTTCGGAGGAAATGCAAGAACAGACAGTAAAATAGGATATTACAACGGATTGAAACATGACGATAATTCTTCATGGAAAGGCGGCGGCGGAATCAATGCACTACCGATCTATTTCTATGAATTCAGTAAATATGACCTGAGAAGAGACATGAATGTGGGAATTTTCAAGGTAAATAATACCAATCAGGCAGAATTGGTAACTGCTATTTCATTTACGGATTCCAAGTTCAGAAAATCATGGACGAATATCACGGGGCCTTCTCAAAATCTTGCGGTAGACTGGCCAATGATCCGTGTTTCCGATGTTATGCTGATGTTTGCTGAAGCTGATAACGAACTGAACGGATCTCCTTCATCAGACGCTGTAAATGCATTAAAACTGGTAAGAAACAGAGCCTATACAGGAAACTTAGGTCAGGTAGGAACGATTCCTACGGACAAAGTAGGATTTTTCAATGCTATCGTTAAAGAAAGATTATTGGAGTTAGGAGCAGAAGGGATCAGAAAATATGACCTTATCCGTTGGAATTTACTGAATACTAAAATCCTTGAGAGCAGACAGAAAATGACTGATTTTATGAACGGAACCGGAGCCTATGCCAATGCACCTCTGAATCTGTATTATAAAAAATCGGTTTATGATCCTTCCAAAACAGCACAACAGAATATCAGCGCCATCGATATTTATTATTCAGGAGCCGATAAAACAGAAGTATTTTACAATCCTTCGCAGGATGCAACGCCGTCAGGATATACAAAAATTGCATGGAGGGCTTCCGTACTTCCAACGTACATCAGCGATCCTGTAAAAGGTTTTGCGCAATATTTCCAGCCTAACAAAAGAGAATTATTGCCGATCTACAGCGACATCATTCAGTCTAACTATAATCTTACCCAGGATTACGGTTACTAGAAATACATTACATTCATATGAGTTGATCATACAGACTTGCTTCTTCCCAGAGATAAGTCTGTATGTTACTCAAAAATCAAAGTCATGAAAGCTTCTATGGTTACAAAAAAATTCATTCTTTTTCCTGTTTTCATTCTGTTTGTGGCAAGCCTTCTTTCTTTCAAAACCAAGGATAGAACCATCGTGGTTTCGAAAGACGGAAAAGGGAATTTTACAACCATACAGCAGGCTGTTGATGCCGTTGAAAATGGAACCGCAGCAAGAACAAGAATTATTATAAAACCCGGAATTTATCAAGAAAAAATTACGGTTTCTGAAACAAAAGGACCCATCCTGATGGAAGGCGAAAACCCTGAAAACACCATCATTACCTATGATGATTACGCTTCAAAAAAGAATGCTGACGGTAAAGAAATCGGGACTACAGGTTCTGCTACCGTTTTTATTTTTTCGAATGATTTTACCGCAAAAAATATTTCATTTAAAAACAGTTCGGGAAAAGTTGGCCAGGCAGTGGCCGTTCTTACAGCGGGTGACCGGATTGCTTTTGAAAACTGCAGATTTCTTGGATTTCAGGATACTTTATATCTAAAAGGAACTCAAGACCTTCAGGATAAAACAAAACCTTCCAGAAATTATTTCAGAAACTGCTACATCGAAGGAACAACAGATTATATTTTCGGGGCAGGCACTGCCGTTTTTGAAAACTGTACCATTTACTCAAAAGAAAGCGCATCATACGTTACAGCAGCTTCTACTCCACAGGATAATGCTTTTGGATTTGTTTTTATTCAATGTAAAATAACAGGAAATGCCGCTGAACATTCGGTATATCTGGGAAGACCCTGGAGACCTTTTGCCAAGACCGTATACATCGACTGTGAAATGAATTCAACCATAAAACCTGAAGGTTGGCACAACTGGAATAAACCGGATGCTGAAAAGACAACTTTGTATGCTGAATATAATTCCAAAGGCGCTGGCGCTCCTATTTCAAAAAGGGTTTCGTGGTCTCACCAACTGACTCCAACTGAAAGAAAAAACTATACAACAGTTAATATTTTAAAAGGCTGGAACGTGAAAAAGAGTTTCAAATAAATTAAAATTCAATCCTAAAGAATTTTCAATCATGAAAAGACCGTTCACTCACTTACTGACAATGGGAATTATATGTGGTGTTTCTACTTTGGCAGACGCGCAAAACGTCCTGAGTTTTCCCGGAGCAGAAGGCTTTGGGCAGTATACGGCAGGGGGAAGGGGCGGAAAAGTGTATTTTGTCACTAAAACAGCAGATGACGGTTCTGAAGGTACGCTGAGGTATGCTTTGGATCAGAAAGGTCCCCGATATATTGTTTTTACAACCGGCGGTACTATCTATCTTCAATCTCCGTTAAGAATAAAAGAAGGCGATGTAACAATTGCCGGACAAACTGCACCTGGAGATGGAATTACGGTTGCCAACTACGAAACTTTTGTCGCTGCAGACAATGTGATCATCCGCTATATGAGATTCCGGATGGGTGACCAGAAAAAATATGAAGGAGATGCCTTAGGAGCAAGATTCATCAAAAACCTGATGGTAGATCATTGCTCGATGAGCTGGTCCATAGACGAGACCGTTTCCATTTATGTGAATGAAAACACAACACTTCAATGGTGTGTGATTGCAGAAAGTCTGAGAAATTCTTTCCATCAGAAAGGAGCCCATGGCTATGGAGGAATTGCCGGAGGAAAATTCGCGTCTTTTCATCACAATATCTATGCTCATCACGACAGCAGAAACCCCAGGCTGGGAGAATATGCAGGTAGTAAGTTTGCGTTGACGGATCTTACGGATTTCAGAAATAATGTGATGTATAACTGGGGACACAACAGTCTCTACGGAGGCGAAGGCATGAACGTTAATATCATCAATAATTACTATAAACCCGGTCCTGCCACCACAACCAGACAAAGGATTGTTGCCATTGATAAAAATGAAAAACCACAGGCGGAAGTGTATAACATCTGGGGGAAATATTATATCAGCGGAAATGTGATGGAAGGAAATCCTGAAGTAACAAAAGACAACTGGACAGAAGGAGTTTTCAACCAGATGAAAACTTCTTACAACCTTACACTGGCAGAGAAAAATGCAATTAAAATCAATCAGCCTCATGAGGTTCACAACAATATAAAAACCCATTCTGCCAAAGAGGCCTACGAAAAGATATTGCAGTTCGGGGGAGCAAGCCTTACCAGGGATGCCGTTGATCTTCATGTGCTGAAAGATATCCGAAGCGGAAGTTTCACTTATAAAGGTTCGAAAGGCAGCACCAATGGAATCATCGATTCCCAGAACGATGTCGGCGGATTTCCAATGGTAGATTCAGGTAAGCCCATTGTAGATTCAGACCACGACGGAATGCCCGACGAATGGGAAATCAACAATGCATTAAATCCGAACCTCGCCAATGCCAACGGAAGAGATCTAGATAAAAACTACGACAATATTGAGGTCTATATGAATGATATTGTAAAAAAAATAACGGAAGGACAACGCTAATAACCATGAAAACTCCTTATTAACCAGTTATCCCAAAAAAATAGTATGTCAGAAAAATTGAAACTCAATCTCTTTACCATAGTTCTTGCAGGAGCTTTCATGAGCTCAACGGTCTCTTTTGCGCAGACAGGCGTGATTGAAAAGATCCGTAAAAATCCCAAAGCCTCTTTCTCCTATGCGGAACTTAGCGTAAAAGAAGGTGGAAAATGGGAAGGAGATCAATATGTAGGCGGAACCTTCAAAAATATTCAGGAATTAACGCTTCCGGAAGAACATACTGATCATTCAACCTACATCAGGTATGAAGGGATCGGGCTGGAAAATAACCAGATCGGCTACAGACTCTATCTGGACTGGAGAAATGCTACCGATATTTTCGGTAAAAAAGTAAATACTCTCGTTCTTCCCAATGTCGGGCAGGACGGTTTTGAATCCTATCATCATGATGCCCCATGGGGACAGGATGTGTTAAAATCCGGTCGTACGATTGGCGTAGGATCTTACGGAAGATATGATGAACAGAATGACTATGTGGAAACTTTTAAAATCGTAAAAAGCACTACCGCAAAAGTAACCAATGAAAAAGACCGCTCTTTTGCCATCATCAATTATAAAGGCTGGAAAACCTGGGGGAATGCAATAGACCTTCAATCACAACTTACCATTTTCCCGAAAGACCGTTTTGTAAAAGTAGATCTTTCCTTAAGCAATACGCTGTCCGGATTGTGTACAGGCATTGTAGCTATTAAAAATATTCCTTTAAAACAGGGAATCAGTAAAGATAAAAAATGGGCCTACATCGCCACCTACGGAAATCAGACGGAAACCAAAAAAGATGACAACCTGGGAATGGCTGTCTTCTATCCTCTCGAAAGTTTCGACAAATATGTGAAAACAAAATCCACCCATACCGTTATTTTCAAGAAAACTAAAAATGTTTCTTATTATTTCATGGGAGCATGGTCGCTGGAACCCAACGGTCTTACTACCGAAGAAGCTTTTTACCAGGATCTGGATAAAAAACTGGATCTGTTAGATAAAAATAATCAACTTTAAAGTTTAAAACTATGAACTTTATTAACCATACTGTTACAGTTTACGCATTCACCGCATTATGCTCGGGACTTTTTTTATCCTGCGCGCAAAAACCTTTACAAACAGCTTCCAGAGAAGTAAAAACCAATACAGAAGGAACAATTTCTTCAAAACTACCCTGGTCTCAAAGAATGCTTCTTTCTGAAATCAAACGTTTTCCGGAAGCATGGATGCTTGATTACAACAAAAATCCAAAATGGAGCTATCCTACCGCTATTGTATTGGAAGGCGCAGAAAAATTATACGAAAAAACAGGCAACAAAGAATATTATAAGTACATCACCCAATTTGGTGATACGATGGTCAAAGAGGATGGAACCATCGTTTCCTATGATGCTTCAAAGTATAACATCGACATGCTCAACTGTGGAAATGTCCTTCTTTACCTCTATGAAAAGGAGAAGAAAGGAAAATATCTGAAAGCGTTACAAACACTTCGTTCCCAAATCGATGGACAGCCGAGAACTTCGGAAGGAGGATTCTGGCACAAGAAGATTTATCCCAATCAAATGTGGCTGGACGGTCTTTACATGGGTGAACCGTTTTATGCCCATTACACCCACGATTTTTCAAAAGGAGCTGAGGCTGAAAAAGCCTACAACGATATTATCAATCAGTTTGATCTCATTCAAAAACATCTTTTAGACAAAAAAACAGGACTGCTTTATCATGCCTGGGACGAAAGTAAGGAACAGGCGTGGGCAGATAAGCAAACAGGACTTTCTCCCAATTTCTGGAGCAGAGCCATGGGCTGGTACGGAATGGCCATGGTAGATGTTCTGGATTATTTACCAAAAAATCATTCCGGAAGAGCCAAATTAATCTCTTATTTAAAATCCTATACCGATGCAGTTATTAAAGTTCAGGACCAAAAAACAGGACTTTGGTATCAGGTGTTGGATAAAGGCAGTGAAAAAGGAAACTATCTGGAAGCTACAGGATCCTCTATGCTTGTGTACACGATCATAAAATCGGTCAACAACGGTTATCTTCCAGCATCTTATAAAACCTATGCTAAAAGAGGCTACGATGGAATCATCAACAATCTAATTACAGTGGATGAAAACGGGGTGATAAGTCTAAATAAATGCTGCGCCGTGGCAGGCTTAGGCGGAACACCGTATAGAAGCGGTTCTTATGAATATTATATCAATGAAGAAATACGTTCCAATGATCCAAAAGGAACCGGACCTTTCATTTTAGCCAGTTTAGAATTCGAAAAATAAATGAAAATGATCTTTATGAAGAAAAGAAAAAACACCCTGAATGCTTTGGCTCTTATGGTACTTTCAGCCACAGTAAGTTTCTTTCACGCACAGGAAAAACCCTATGTTTCTGAAGTCTGGACTGCTGATCAGGGGAAAAATTACAGAAACCCGATTTTATATGCAGATTATTCCGACCCAGACGTTACCCGTGTGGGAAATGATTATTATATGACGGCTTCCAGTTTTAATGAAGCTCCGGGACTTCCTATTCTTCATTCAAAAGATATGGTGAACTGGAAATTGGTGAATTATGCCCTTCCTGATGTTCTTCCCAGCGAAAACTTCAGTACCCCCAAACGAGGAGACGGTGTTTGGGCGCCCAGTATCAGGTTTCATAAAGGTGAATTCTACATCTACTGGGGCGATCCCGATTATGGAATTTATATGGTGAAAACCAAAAATCCGCTGAGAGCCTGGGAAAAACCCGTTCTGGTGATGGAAGGAAAAGGCTTAATTGATTCATGCCCGTTTTGGGACGATGACGGCAGAGCGTATTTAGTGCATGGCTGGGCAGGAAGCCGTGCCGGAGTGAAAAGTTTATTATCCATTAATACAATGAACCCTGAAGGAACCAAAGTTCTGGATAAAGGAGTTCATGTTTTTGACGGACACGATGCTCATCCCACCGTTGAAGGACCGAAACTTTATAAAAGAAACGGATATTATTACATTTTTGCTCCTGCCGGCGGTGTTGCTACAGGATGGCAGCTGGTCATAAGATCAAAAAATATCTATGGCCCTTACGAGGAGAAAATTGTGCTGGAACAGGGTTCTACAAAAATCAACGGACCTCATCAGGGAGCCTGGGTAGATACACCCTCAGGAGAAGATTGGTTTTATCATTTCCAGGATGTAGATACATACGGAAGAATCGTTCATCTGCAGCCGATGAAATGGGAAAAAGACTGGCCTGTAATGGGAATCGACAACAATAAAAATGGAATCGGAGAACCGGTTTTAACCTATAAAAAACCTGATGTAGGACAATCCTACCCTATCGTCACTCCACCGGAAACGGATGAATTTGAAGGTAAAGAATTAGGACTTCAATGGCAATGGAGTGCCAATCCGAATATCGTATGGTCTTCAAAACTTCCGGGACAACAGTTTTTAAGATTGTTTTCCATGAAAGTTCCGGAAGGTGAAAAAAATCTTTGGAACGTTCCCAACTTACTCACTCAAAAATTTCCGGCTCCAAATTTTACAGCGTCTACAAAAGTTAAATTAACGCCCGAAGATGCCAAAGAAGGAAAAACCGCGGGACTTTTGGTGATGGGATTAGATCATCAATCAATCGTCATTACGAATAAACCGGACGGATATTATCTTCAGTTGCGAAGAGCCGAAAAAGCAGATAAAGGCGGTGAAGAAAAAATTCTGTTTGAAACAAAACTGAAAGGAAATGAAGCGTATTTAAAAGTGACCGTCAGCGAGCCCAATGGCCTTTGCCAGTTCAGCTACAGTGAAAATGGAAAAAGCTTTACCAAAGCAGGAGATATTTTCCAGGCAAAACCAGGGAAATGGATCGGAGCAAAGGTGGGCTTATACAGTGTGAGCACAGCAAAAGCGCCCCGCGGAGGATATGCTGACTTCGACTGGTTCAGAATTACAAAAAAAATAAGTTATTGAATAAAATTGAATGGTTAGTCAATCGCAAAGACGCAAGCTCTTTAAAAACCTAAACCTTTCTAAGGCGCAAGGATTTTATCTCCGATAAAATTTACGATGCACTATTTGCCGAAAATCTCAGATTTTCTTGCGCCTTAAAACTGTATCAATAATCAATTTGCGCCTTTGCAATTCACCAAAAAAATATAAATTATAGTAGATCATCCTTAAGTAATGAAAAAAACAATCTATAAAATCCTTACATTTTTATTCAGCGCTTTGCTGCTTTCTGCCTGTCAGTCACAGAAGAATGTTCAAAAGACAACGGCAAGACAAAATAAAAATGTTACCCATATTTATCTGATTGGGGATTCTACGATGGCTGATTATACCGGGGATTATGAACCGGGAAAAGATTATATGAAAGTCCGGTATCCGATTACGGGTTGGGGGCAGGTTTTTCAACCGTTTTTTGTAAAAGACAGCCTCGCAGCTTTACGGCCTGGGATTAAGACAGATTCCGTAATCGTAATTGACAGAGCACATGGCGGAAGAAGTACCAGAACCTTTTTTCAGGAAGGAAGATGGCGCTATGTATTTGAACATCTTGAACCCAATGATTATGTCATCATGCAGTTTGGCCATAATGACGGTTCGGAAAAGCATACTGATCGATATATTAATGTTCAGGGGTACAAAGAGTTTTTAAGGCTGTTTGTTTCTCAAGCCAAAGAGAAAGACGCAAATCCGGTTATCGTTACTCCGGTAGCCAGAAACTATCCATGGAAAGACGGAAAACTTCAGAATGTACATGGCGACTATTGGCAGGCTGCTCTTGATATTGCCAAAGAAATGAATGTTCCTTACATCGATTTAAATAGGCTATCCATGGAGTATTTTACACAAAAAGGACAGGATTATGTCACCAGTCATTACTTTATGAATCTTCCTGCCGGTGCTTATGAAGCATATCCGGAAGGTCAGAAAGACAACACCCATTTTCAGCCGGAAGGAGCAAAAGTTGTCGCTTCACTGGTATATAAAGAATTTAAAAATAGTACTACAACCCATAAAAAGTAAATCATGAAGAAGTCTTTTAAAATGATCGGTTTTGCTGCAGCCATGATGTTCTCGGGACAGATCCAGGCTCAGAATATGGACATTTATAAAAATGTTGAGTTTAAAATGCCTCAGGTTACGGAAACCTCTTTTCCAGCTGCCACCGTCAATATTACCCAATATGGAGGCGTTTCAGGAGGAAAATTGAAAAATACAGAAGCTTTCAAAAAAGCAATTGATGACCTCAGCAAAAAAGGCGGCGGTAAACTGATCGTGCCGAGAGGAATGTGGTTAACAGGCCCTATCGTATTAAAAAGCAACATCAATCTTCATGTGGAAGAAGGAGCTTTTATCGTTTTCAGTAAAGATAAAAATGATTATCCTCTGGTAGATGTAAGTTTTGAAGGATTGAATACCATCCGCTGCCAGTCGCCGATCTCCGCAAAAAATGCAAAAAATATCGCCATCACCGGAAAAGGCGTGATTGACGGAAGCGGTGATGCCTGGAGAGCCGTTAAAAAAGGAAAATTAGCCGAATCTGAATGGAAACAGATCGTTGCTTCAGGCGGAATTTTATCTGCAGATGGCAAAACTTGGTACCCTTCTGAAAGCTATAAAAAAGGATTTGAAAGCAGTTCAAGCTTCAACGTTCCTGATAAAATTTCAAAAGACGAATTAACGACGGTGAAAGATTTTCTTCGCCCTGTTATGGTAAGTTTGGTCGGTTGTGACCAGGTGTTATTAGACGGCCCTACTTTCCAGAATTCTCCGGCGTGGAACCTGCATCCTTTGATGTGTACCAACGTTATTTTAAGAAATCTTACCGTTAGAAATCCCTGGTTCTCTCAAAATGGCGATGGCGTAGACCTTGAATCCTGTAAAAATGTACTGATTTACGACAACACTTTTGATGTAGGAGATGATGCCATCTGCATTAAATCAGGAAAGAATGAAGACGGCAGAAAAAGAGCAATGCCCACTGAAAACGTCATCATTAAAAACAATGTGGTCTATCACGGTCACGGAGGTTTTGTCGTAGGAAGCGAAATGTCAGGCGGTGCCAGAAACATTCAGGTTTCCGACTGTACCTTTATCGGAACAGATATTGGTCTCCGTTTTAAAACAACACGTGGAAGAGGCGGTATCGTTGAAAATATTTACATTAAAAATATTGATATGATCAACATTCCCGCTCAGACCATTGGATTCAATATGTTCTATGAAGGAAGCTCTCCGGTATTGGAAGATGGACAGAAACAGGAAGGAAATAAAGCCCCGGAAAAAGTATATCCGGTAACCGAGGAAACTCCGATCTTCAGAAACATCTATTTCAAGAATATCAATGCAGTTAATTCTTACGAAGCCATTACCCTCAACGGTCTGGCAGAAATGAATCTTAAAAATATCGTAATCGAAGATTCTAAATTTGATACGAAAAAAGCCCTGACCATTACCGATGCAGACGGAATTATTCTAAAAAATGTAACACTGGCTTATGCTGAAGGAACGGGAGCCATCGTATACAACAGTAAAAACATCGACTTATCTACTGTCACGTTTGAATCTCAAAAATCATCCGTAAAAATTTTAGGGGCAAAAACAGGGTCTGTGAAATTGCCTAAAAATATTACCAATACCAAAAACTCATTGACCATCTCCAATGAAGTCTCTAAAAATGCAGTTCAATAAAAATTCGAAAAACGAATGATTATTAGCAAACTTACTTATATTTCTATTTCATTAGTAGGGATCTTAGCATTCGGTCAGAATACCAGGCCGAATGCTTCCCCCTACACCAATGAAGGGACCTATGAAAAATTAAAAAAGAAACATCCTTTCATTACCCCACTGGAACGCCCTGTTCCTCCCAATATCGGGATTGAAAAAGACGTTGAATATGCCAATATCAATGGACTTTCTTTAAAAGCAGACGTATATTATCCTTTAGACCACACCCAAAAGTATCCGGGAATCGCCCTGGTTCACGGAGGCGGCTGGATATCAGGAAGTAAGGAGAATGAAAAATTCATGGCTCAAGAACTGGCTTCCAGAGGATATGTTGCAATAGCTGTAGGATATCGGCTTGCTGATGCCGCCAAATATCCCGGAGGTGTTGAAGATATAGAACAAGCTATCAGATGGCTTAAGAAAAATCGTAAAAAATATTCCTTAGATCAGAAGAAAATAGCCGTACTGGGAGAATCTGCAGGTGCCCAAATGGCCACTTTGGTTGGGGTACGATCAAAAAACAACATCAGTGCTATCGTGAACATAGATGGGATCGTTTCCTTCATCCATCCCGAAGCAGAAGAAAGTACCTATGCTTCGTACTGGCTGGGCGGAGACAGGAATATTAATTTAAAAAACTGGACCGAAGCCTCCCCTTTGGAATATGTAGATAAAAATACACCTCCTACCCTGTTTATCAACAGTTCTCAGCCCCGGTTTCACGCAGGAAGAGATGATATGATGAAAAAGTTGAAAAGCTTCAACATTCCTACGGAATATCATGAAATAAAAGATACCCCTCATTCTTTCTGGAGCGCTGAACCCTGGTTTACAGAAACGCTGAACTACACCGTCGGTTTTTTAAATAAAGTTTTTAAATAATCTGGAATTAAATAAAGTTGTCTTTTAAACGCAAAGAAAAAATTTCAAATCATTTATTTTTTAAGGAGCAAAGAGAAGAATCAATACCATTGATTCTTATTAAGCAGACTTCATCAGCGACTGTGTCGCTTTCTTTGCTCCTTACAATAACACATTAAAATATATAAACTCTGCGTTTAAAATACTTGTCTAATACCACATTGAAATAAGCATATGAAAAAATTATTGTTAATGGTATTTATTTCCCTGGCTCAATGGCTGCTGGCAGGAAATGCTCCCCATATAAAAATCACGGTTGCCAAAGATGGAAGCGGAGATTTTACCTCAATTCAGAAAGCAATTAATTCAGTGAGAGATTTGGGTCCTTCAGAAGCATTGATCATCATCAAAACCGGAACGTATCATGAAAAAATTGTGATCCCTTCTTCAAAACATAAGATCACGTTACAGGGTGAAAATAAAGATACAACCATCATTACCAATAACGACTATTCGGGAAAACCTGATGCTTTTAACGAAAAAATGACCACCTTCAATTCTTATACGCTCCTGGTGATGGCTGATGATATTAAAATCAATGACCTGACCATTCAAAACAGTTCCTGCAATGAAGGGCAAGCAGTTTCTCTTCATGTGGAAGGCGATCGTTTCAGGAGTAGAAATTGCAATATTCTGGGTTGTCAGGATACGGTGTATGCTGCATCCAATCACAGCCGACAGTATTTTGAAAACTGCTATATCGAAGGAACCACCGATTTTATTTTTGGACAGGCCACCGTTGTTTTTAAAAATTGCACCATTAAAAGCTTGGCAGACTCTTATATCACTGCTGCTGCAACAGAAGCTGACAGGAAATACGGTTTTGTTTTTCTCGACTGCACTTTAACGGCTAAAGAAGGTATTACGAAAGTATATCTCGGAAGACCCTGGAGATCCTACGCCAAAACAATTTTCATCCGTACGGAAATGGGAAAACATATCGTACCGGAAGGATGGAATCCATGGAAAGGCGACAACATGTTTCCGGATAAAGAAAAAACCGCTTACTACGCAGAATTTGGAAGTAAAGGCGATGGTGGAAATACGGTCAACCGCACAAGATGGTCTCATCAGCTGACAAAAAAAGACTTAAAAAATTATACCTTAGAAAAAATATTGGATGGCTGGAATCCTGGCAATTAACCTACAACTTTTACATCAGAAAAATGAATAAAAAATACGTCCTCTTCTTCAGTGTATTACTATCCGTATTCACATTTTCACAACAGAAACCAACGTTGTTCTTAATCGGCGATTCTACCATGGCCAATAAGGAAAATCCGGATAAAAATCCCGAACATGGCTGGGGGCAAATGCTCCCGTTATTATTGACAACAGGAATTGAAATTCAGAATCATGCAACCAACGGAAGAAGCTCCAAAAGTTTCAGAACCGAAGGCAGGTGGGATAAAGTCAAGAAGCAGCTTACAAAAGGAGATTTTGTAATCATTCAATTTGGTCATAATGATCAGAAAATTAATGATTCGGTACGTTTCACCAATCCTTACACCCAGTATAGAGCCAATCTGGAACGGTATGTTCAGGAAACCCGGGAAAAAGGAGCCATTCCTATTCTCATGACCTCTATTGTCAGAAGAAATTTTAATGAAAATGGTGTTTTGGTAGATACTCATAAAGAATATCCGCTAGTAGTAAGGATGGTTGCTCAGGATCTCAAAGTGCCGTTTGTGGATTTGCAGCTGCTGACTGAACAGCTTGAAATTTCTTATGGCCCTGAGAATTCCAAAAGGTTGCATCTCCACTATAAAAAAGGAGAAGATGCTTATTATCCAGACGGAAAAGATGACGATACTCATTTATCAAAATTAGGTGCTGAATCCATTGCTAAACTGGCTGTAAATTCCTTGAAAACATTGAAAACACGGCTAGAGAAATATATAAAGTAATGTTGGCTAACGCAATACTATTTGCGCCTTTGCGATTCACTAAAAATATGAATTTAAAAAAATAAGAAAAATGCAATTTAAAAAAGAACCTTTCTTTGACGGAAACTCCGAATGGGAAGACCTTGGAAACGGGGTATCACGTCAATTTGTAGGATATAACTCCCAGGTTATGATGGTCATTGTGAAATTTGAAAAAGATGCCGTTGGAACTTTACATCAGCATTTTCATTCGCAGATCACGTATGTAGCCTCCGGAACGTTTGAAGTAACGGTAGATAACGAAGTGAAAATCCTGCAGAAAGGGGATGGTTTTTTCGCACAACCTAATATTTTCCATGGGGTAAAATGTCTTGAAGAAGGACAGTTAGTGGATGCTTTCACGCCTTTTAGAGAGGATTTTATCGCGCATTAAAATAAAGACTGGTGAAAAATAATTTATCAAAAGTCCGTTAAAAATATTATATTTCCCATACTTCTAAATCATACACGATTACCATCCGGTGATCGTGTTTTTTATTCTTCCCTCACTTTTTAAATCAGTGCTAAAGCTGATCGTTAAGGACAAAAATCATCATCATTGCGTTTAGATATATCTGTTTTTACAACGATTTTCAATAAAATAACAAATAATATAAAATGCAATCGGTTTAACAAATTAAATAATCAACATTATAATTATATAAATAAATATATACTAAAATATAAAAGTAAAAACTAATTATTTAATAAATTTGAATTACATTAATCAAATAAATTATTACACTATGAAACTCAATTTTAAAGCTATCCTGTCAACGGTAGTTCTAAGTTCAGCTTTTGCCTTAACTGGCTGCGGTCAGGAGGACATCAAAAGCGAATTAACCGAAAATCCCAATGCCGTTACTTTCAGCAATTCATTAGAAACCAATGCCGTTGTTCCTCTTGCCGGCTGTGTTGCTCCGGGATGGGCTTCTCAAAATGGGGGCACAACAGGAGGTGGTACTGCCGCCGAAACTACCGTTACCACATATGCACAGCTTAAAGCAGCCATTGAAAACACCGCAGTAAAGGTGGTTAAAGTTACAGGAACCATCACTATTACGACCCGTCTGTCTCTACAGGATCAAACCAGTAAAACCATTTACGGGACAAGCGGCGCCAAACTGGTTTCTACAGATCAGACAAAAGACGGATCGGGAATTATCAATATTAAAAGGTGTGAGAACATCATCATCAGAAACCTCATCTTTGAAGGACCGGGAGCTTATGACACAGACGGCTGGGACAATGCCATTTTAGATGACTGTAGAAATGTATGGATCGATCATTGTGAATTCAGAGATGGCGTAGACGGAAATTTTGACATTAAAAATAAATCTGATTTTGTGACAGTTTCCTATACTAAATTCCATTATCTGAAAGCTCCAAAAGCAGGCGGTTCAGGCGGAACGGATGATCACCGATTTTCAAATCTTATCGGATCAAGTGATGGTGCAACAGCAGATGCCGGAAAACTTAATGTAACTTTTGTACGATGCTGGTGGGCTCCGGGGTGCAGAGAAAGAATGCCGAGGGTAAGATTTGGTAAAATCCATATCATCAACAGCTATTTCAACAGTACTGTAAGCAACAAATGTATTGCAGCAGGAGTACAGGCCAATATTCTTGTTGACAGAAATGTTTTTGAAAATGTAAAAGAACCGATCAACCTGATGACTGGTTATACTGCGGTAACGGCAACAGGAAATACGTTTACCAATGTTACCGGAAATACAGCGGGAAGCGGTACTGCATTTACCCCGCCTTATTCAATCGGAGCATTGTCTGTTTCTTCTGTAAAAGCAGATGTTACCACAAATGCCGGAGCTACCCTAACCGGAAATATCTGTACTGCATTTTAAAATAAAGGAATTTAAATATACAAGGATAAAAAAGGCTGAGAACTATTTCTCAGCCTTTTTTAATGCGAATATATTGATTAATCTCCTGAAAATCAAGCAAAATCCAACTTTAAATGATACAAAATCTCCTCCGCAACTATTGAGAAATATTATTTTTCTGCAGCCATTTCGGGTATTCTTTGTCAATCAGTTTTTGAGGAGCTTCCCCAAACCAGCTGTAACCGTTTCTTCTTTCTTCAGACACTTCGTTATAATTGTATTTTACACTTCCGTCACGGTCTCCAAATAAAGGTTTATTGGTACTGATATCATAAAATCTTGCCCAGATCACCGAATTTTTATCTTCCGCTAAAATTCTTACGGTTTTCCCGTTCTGCTTTCCTACATTGTAGCTATATCCTTCTATATCATTCTGCTGAAACCATTGAATGGCAGACTGTATTGATTTTTCAATTTCCGGGGTTACAGGCTGCATCATCAGAAATCTTACAATATTGACTGATTCTCCCGTTGCGAGCGAAATAGGTTCAAAAGCTCTTGCTTTATCAGGCTGCAATGTTATTTCATTGTACTGGTCTGCCCAGATTGAAGGTTTGCCATTCTGAAGAACCTGTGTTTTTAAAATACAGAGAATCCCTTTTTGTACTGCCGCTTTTGCCTTTTCCTTTAATTTCGGGTCTACCGGCTCAAAATCATCTTTACTTTCTGCCGTATGGTAAAGCACGGTAAGGGCATTGATCATGGCATTGTCGTTGTAGGTAACCTGTTTTCTGTATAATCCGGTGTTAGGATAATACTGTGGAAAACCTCCGTTGTTATACTGCATCAGCAAAAGATAGCTGATTCCTTTTTCTGCAGCCTTCAGATAGTCGGGATTCTTTGTTGCCTGATAGGCTTTTAACAACCCGTTGATCTCCCGGGAAGTTGCATTGTTATCAATGGTGGCATGATCATCACCGGTTGCTTTTATTTTTTTTAAAAGGGATTTATCTATCGGAAGATTGTAGTTAACGACAGATTTATCGTCAAGCTGTTTTCCCCAACCTCCATTAGGAAGCTGATACAGGACCATTTTCTCTGCCAGCGTATCTTTTACCTGAGCGGACAAATTGATGGAAACTACCGTAAAAACCGCTGTGTAGATTGTTAATTTCATTGTTTTAGACATTATTTAATCTTAATAAGTAAAGGAGCTGCGATAATCTGAGACTGTTTCTGCAGAATATTTTCCCAGTCCTGTATGGTTTTGATCTGACCACTTTTCTGCCAGGCAAATCCTGCATAATACACTAATTTTTGCTTTGGTTTTGTAACTACTAATAAATTACTCTGGTCGGCCACTTTAGATTTTCTGGCCCATGATTTTTCCACTATAGCAGGCTCTACTACAATCCCTTCTCCGACGAAGGCATCATCAATTTTTTCCCAGTGAAGATACCATCCATTTTTATTATTTAATTGAGTTTGGCCTTCATTGTTGTGAAGAGTGATCCCAATAATATAATTAGGTACTTTTTTTTCTGCAGTAAAATTGGATTCAAACTTAGAAAAATTGGAACCGAGATCTAATGAAATGCGTTTGGTTTCTGTTACTCCGTATTCACTCCACGGATGGTAAGTGAGTTCAAAAACAGTACGCAGCGGACCTTCTGCAATTGTTTTGGAGGTTACAAAGTTTTGGGAAACCTGCAGGCTGTCTTTCGACCAGATGCCGATCCCTCCTGTCCCGCGGCTGTTTCCTACATGATAAGGATCGTACCCTTCACCTCGTGTATCCTTATGATAAAACATCGGATCGGTAAGATATCCCTTGTACCATTTGTTGATGATCGATTTCTCTGTTCTTTTCAACCAGATATCCACTCCGCTGGAAAGCGTACTGCTTTTAATTCCCTGCACTGCTTCCTGCTGACCTTTGGGCCCATACACCCTGAAGGCGATTTTATCATTTTCCCAAGCATAATCATCCACTCTTTCGGGAGCCAATCGAGAGTATGTTGTTACAGGACTTTCAGGAACTGGGGTTTTTCCATCTGCCATTATAGTATAGTTGTTTGTTTTCTTTGCTTCAACAGCAGCGAGGAAAAGAAGTTCGTCCTTTTTTCCATCACTATCATAATCGATCCATTGGATTGGAAGGAAGTTATTTTGATGATCCTTAATCCTCAAATCGCCTTCTTTATTGTTACTCAAAAACGATTTCAGTTGTGATACAGGAACAGAAATCACTTCATTTCTGGCAAAATCCAATGTATTTTTTACCTGAATGGAACTCTGTCCTTTCATTTTACCGATTCCAAAAATGCAATCGATTGCATAAATGAATCCCAATATGGGAATTTTATGACTCAGCATATTATATTGTTTTCTCAAAAGTAAAAAATATTTTGTTTATACGGCAAAAAATCCTCACCAATGATAAGGATTTAGTCTAAATTTATTGAATATTACCAAAAAAAAAACCTCTAACATGGCGTTAAAGGTTTCCTTCATCAATTATTTTTTCATCATTTTATCTTTATATATTTTTCCGTTAATCTCATAGGTTATAAAATACATTCCGGTTTTTAATGAAGAAACATCTACTGTATTATCTTTCATTGAATTATAGGAAACTTTATTTCCCGTACTGTCATAGAGTATAATATTCGTTACTTTTTTATCGGTAAAGAAGGTCAGTTTATCTTGTACAGGATTGGGTCCTACAGCAATTTTTTTAGCTTCAGCTTCACTAACTGCCAGCAGTGGTGTTCCGGTCAATCTAAATTCATCTACACCGGCACCCCAGCCCCAGTCATCATCAAGATATTTAAATTTGACTCTAAAAGCTGCATTTTTATACGCGGTTACATCAATCGTTTTGGCTTCGAACAGCATATCATTCGTTTGGGTAAAAATCTGTACCCAGGCTGTTCCGTTCCAGACATACACAAAAAAGTCTCCTGAGCCGGCATAATCTTCAAGTGAATAATTAAAGCTCAACGATAGTGTTCCGTATGAA
This sequence comes from Chryseobacterium soli, assembly GCF_000737705.1. GTDB lineage: Bacteria > Bacteroidota > Bacteroidia > Flavobacteriales > Weeksellaceae > Chryseobacterium > Chryseobacterium soli. Next base: position 151,471 of record NZ_JPRH01000005.1, read on the forward strand.
GTAACATTAACTGGAGGAGAGATCAGATCCGCTTCATTTTCGTATTCCTCATTGAGATCATCGTCAAACATAGCTCCATTGCTTGTGAACGGTTGATAGCCTCCATATTCATTAACACCAAAGGTCCAGCCGGCTGTTCCGGTAATCACATTCATTTCCCAGCCCGCAGGCATCGTAGAAGTTTCAAAATCTTCGCTTTGGATTTGAGAATACCCCAAAAAACTTCCTAAGCAAAATACTAAAGAATAAAGTTTTTTCATAATAATCCGTTTTTGGTCTATTAAAGTTACAAATTTTTACATATAAAACAATAAAAACATTAAATAAATAAGAAATACACGAGATAGTGAATAAATTTTTAGATTAATCACAATATAACATCCGATGAATACTGCTTTTTTTTCTGTTGAAATATTAATTACAAAAAAGGTACACTGCATTTCTTATGGATACAGTTTAAAAAACTGAATAATTTTCACGCAATCATAAATTATTAAATAAAATAACAATACTATTCATTTCAATACAATAGATTCCAGATGTGTTTCTTTTTCATTTTATGTATATATTTTTCGTTTCAGAAGCCATAGAATTCAACAATAAAAACAGTGAAATGATTTATTAGTTGTGAATAACAAAATCACATCAGACTTGTTAATGACTGTATTTCAGTACTTATTTCCATATTTCCTCATTTTCGGTGTAACATACTGCCTATAATAAGTGTCTTATAATAAAAAAACTAAAACTTCGTGAAAATAATTATATCCACCATCGCTTTATTAATGGCTTCTTTAACATTTGCTCAGGCAGAAAAAGATACCGTTGTTAAACAAAAAGAAATAGAAGCCGTGACGCTCGTTGCCAGAAAGGCGACGGTAGAATCTAAAGCCGACAGAACCGTTTTTAATGTAGCCAACAGTTCTATTCTGGCAGGAAACACCACCTGGGATGTACTAAGAATGACACCTTTGGTAAGTATTGATAATAATGACGCCATCAAAGCGGAAGGAGAATCTGTTACGGTATATATTAATGACAGAAAATCGGTGTTCACAGGGAAGGAATTAAAAGAATACCTTGCTACTATTCCTGCCGATAACTTAATGAAAATTGAGGTGATCACCAGCCCGTCTTCCCGTTATGAAAGTGCCGGATCCGTGATCAATATCGTTCTTAAAAAAAGGGATGATGAGGGGATGAAAGGAAGCGTAACCTTCAACAACAGACAAAATACGAAGAACTCTCAGTATACAAACCTCAACCTGAATTACCACAAGAAAAAATTTACACAAACCCTAATCGGGAGTTACAGTAATAATACGCATGTAGAAAAAAACTACAATACCTACACGTTATATAAAGACAATGACGTTAATTATATTAATAGTGAAACCACAGATAAGGGTCAGAGTCCTTCTCTATCTTCTACTTCGGAATTTGCTTTGAATGATAAAAATACACTCGGGCTTATTCTGGAATATTACCAAAGCAAACGATCTTCTTTTTCCGATGCAGAAAACATGCATTATATGAATGATCAATTTCAGGATTCTTATATTCAGAATCAGAATTCATCAGGGCTTAACCGTATGTTGGGAACCAACCTATTTTATAAGTATTACGATAAGGAAAAAAACAGAATCTTAGATGTTAATCTCGGTACCAATTATGAATCACAATCGGAGGATAATGATATTATCAAATACGTGAGTACTTCACCTATCCCCAAAGAAACCGGAATTATCAGCCTTAACCAAACCCGTAATTATTATCTGAAAGTAGATTACACTCAACCTTTAGGTAAGGGCGGTACACTGGAAGCTGGAGGAAAAATAGATTTTAATAATAATGTGGTGCCTTATGATCTGTATGGAAACAGTCTGGATCTTCCGGAGAACAGTGATCTTCGAAGAAATGATAATTTCCGGTATAAGGATAATATTAGTTCCATTTATCTGAACTACAGCAAGACCTTTTTCAAAAAGCTGGAAACAAGAATCGGAATACGGTATGAGAATACCCACTTTAAATTGCAACAGGATGTTGCGGATACACACAGAAAAGAGTCTTACGGAAATTTTCTTCCTAATATTTTGCTGAAGTATTCTTTTTCGGATAAGTATGATTTAAGCCTTACATATAACCGGAATATCTGGCGTCCCTGGTATACAGAATTCAATCCTTTCCTGATCCCTAATAATGAAGGAATTTATTCACGGGGAAATATGGATCTTGATCCCAACCCAAGTGACAGAATCGTTATGAAATTTGGAATCCTGAAAAAGTATTTCATTTCTGCAAGGTATATGTTTACCAATCAGGATTACTGGACGACATATACGGTTGAAAATAAGAAAACAATCACTTATCCGGGTAATTTCACCGGAAAAGTTGAAAAATATTACCTGTATGCCAATACCAATCAGACATTCCTGAAGAATAAGCTGAGCGTGAATGTGGGTCTTGGATGGTACTATAACGACAACAGTGATTTTAATGCAAAAAATAAACTGGATAGTGCTAAAGATTACATCAGCTATCTGAGTGGTTCTACGAACATCTCTTATACCAATCTTTTTAATAAGAATGTCAATGTGAGTGCCTGGGTTGAAATTTCAAATCAGAATAACGGAAATTCTTATGCGAATAAAGCCAATGTTTTCCACAATATTTCTGTCACCAAATTATTTCCAAAAACACAAATGGAAGCCAGCATACAATTCATGAACATTTTCAAAAGACCTAATTATGATGCCACTACCTACAGTGAAACAGGCACAGTACGAAATTCATCAAAATGGGACTGGTACGGAGTTTCTCTTTCATTCGTAAAACGTTTCGGAAACCAGAAAGTAAAAGACAACACCAAAACCGATCTTGAAAAGAATGGCGGCGGCGGAAAATAAATAAAAATTTTTCATTATTATTAAATGATTTATACGTAAAAAGCTTCACTCAACAAAGAGTGAAGCTTTATTATTTTGTTTTATCTAAAAAGCCAGTGTATTTCGCTTATTAACTATGAAAACTTTGATATTGTAATATTAATTCAGGATTTCATTCATCTGCGTTAAAATGATAGGCTTGCCATCAGTCACCACAATTGTATGTTCGTGTTGTGCCATATATCCTCCTTTATTCCCCACCATCGTCCATCCGTCTTTCAATTCTACTGCATTATTGGATGTAGTTGAAATAAATGTTTCAATAGCTACCACAGAATTTTTTTTGAATCTTCTGTTATCAAAACGGTTTCTATAATTAAGCAATTCATCAGGCTGCTCATGCAAGCTTCTTCCGATCCCATGCCCGGCAAGGTTTTTAATCACCTTAAATCCTCTTTTTTTAGCTTCCGTTTCCATAAGGAATCCGATATCTGCAATTCGCACTCCTCCTTTTATCGAATTGATTGCTTTCTGTAAAATATCTTTGGAAGCATCCACTAATTTCTGATGCTGGTTAATGTCTTTTCCGATAATAAAAGAACCTCCATTATCCGACCAGAATCCATTAAGTTCTGCCGACACATCAATATTGATCAAATCTCCTTCTTTTAACACCCGTTGATCTGTTGGGATCCCATGGCAAAATTCATTATCAACACTGATGCATGTCCAACCCGGAAATCCATACGTCAGGTAAGGGGCAGATTTCGCTCCAAAACCGGAAAGAATCTTCGCTCCATATTCATCAAGATCCTTTGTTGTCATACCAGGCTGAGCATAATTAATCATCTCCTTCAAGGTATAGGCAACCGCTTCACTTGCTTTCTGCATTCCTATTAATTCCTGTTCATTTGCTATTGACATCGTCTCTTTTTTTGATTATTTAAGTTTGTATGTATTATCAAAATATTAAAAAACTGTAATTTAATCCTCATTCATCTGAGTTAGCCACTGCAATTTTTTAGTTCCCGATCATTACATCTTCAAAAGTAATAACTTTCCGGTACACTAAAAAACAGAACTGCATTAATTAGCATCAGATTTGTTTATACGAGTTTAAAAATAAATTGTCCTCTTGACAATATACATTAAGCTACCACATTTTCAATGCATTGAATATTAAACCAATAAATCGATTTAACTATATTAAGAAAAAACAATCTGTAAAAAAGTTAACTTTGTTTTATAATATTCTAAATGATATTTAAATATATTTTTTGTTTTATTTTTCTTTTTTACAGTCTGATAAACGGGCAGTCATCTCAGGAAAAATCTATCGACAGCTTATGGAATCTGGCTGCCGGTAAACATTCATATGCAGAAAAGGGAAGCAAAGAAATGTTAAGATTATGTACTGAAGTTTACTATCAATCTAAAAATATAAATTACGAAAAGGGAACTCTAAGAGCACTTGTGAAGATGTCTGAGATTTATCAGAATGAGCAAAATTATAAAGAAAGTCTGAGCAAGATCAATGAAGGACTTATCCTTGCCGAAAAAACCAGGAACTATGTCATCTGGTCGGATCTGCTTACATTGGAAAGCGGTATTTATCAGGAATTCGGATATTATGATAAATCCAGAGAAAACTGCCGTAAAGCTTTATCTATAGCAGATCAAATCACAGAAACAGACAGAAAGCATATTGCAAGATCAAATATTTTCAGACAACAAGCAAGCACTATAGATAAAGAAAATACACTCCCCAATAAATATGATTCTGTTAAGTTTTATTATGGAAAGGCCTATGCAGAATCTAAGGCGTTAAGTGATACATTTCCTCAGAAAAATAAATATATCGCTAAAAATGTGAAGAATATAGCTTCTATCTATCTTCTTCAAAATAAAACTCCTGAGGCTGAACAATATTTAGCAGAGTTTGAAGCGCTAACTAAAAATGAAAAAAATAGCGTTGAATATATTTCCTTCTACACCCTTAAAGGAAATATTGAAAACAAAAAAAGAAATTATGATAAGGCGGTTGAATATTTTAATCATTCAATACATCTTTCAGAAGAATATAAAATCCTGCCCTCAAAGTTAATTGAAAGTTATTCGGGAATTGCAGAATCTTACCTAGGTCTTCATGATTACAAAAATCAGGCATTCTATCTTACAAAAGCAAAAAAGATAACCGACAGTCTTGCTAATGCTGAGAAGAAAATAATTGAAGAAATTCCATCAGAGCATACAGAGAAAAATGAAAATCATCTGCTTTTTTATGCTATCCCCATTCTTATCGTAGTCTTACTGATTCTATTCTATTTCTTGTTTATCCGAAAAAAAACAGTTTCACAAGAGGAAACAACAACAGTTGAAGAAGAAAAAGCAGCTAACGACACCTCTCCTGATCTAGTGTCAGAAAATGGTGTGGAGGACCCTGATCTAAACAGACTGGATCATATTATTGAATTAGCTCAAAATAATGACAAGTCTTTTTATCTTAAATTTTCTGAAATATTTCCGGCATTCAATGAAACACTTTTATCCATAAGCTCTCAACTTACTCCGTCTGATCTGGAGTACTGTGCCTTAATGAAATTAAATTTTGACACGAAACAGATCGCTGTAGTAAAGAAAACTTCTGTAAGTTCTGTTGAAAGCAGAAAATACAGAATAAGAAAAAAACTCAATATTGACAGTTCTGAAAATATTTATAAATGGTTGATGAAAATTCAGACAAATTATAAATAACGCATATTATAATAATTTTGACAGTTTTTATCATAAAATGTCAGGCGACATTGTATTAATTTCAAACTCCATAATGATAGTTTTGCATTGATAAATCAAACACATTATTATAACAAACTATTGGATGATATTTTGTAACGACTAACCAAAAACATGTAATTATTAAACACATCTGTTCTCATAATGGGAGTCTAAAATAACTAACTTCTTAGTATTTTGTTAATAATACATAAGCACTAGCGAAAATTTCTTCTGATTTTTCTTTTTCGCTATTTTTTTTTATTATCCGCTGTCTCTTCGATCATCACGCAATAACTCCACTTTTTTTCACTTATTATTTATGAAAAAAGAAACAGCTTTTATTTCAGTTTTAAAAAAAAAGGGAAATAAAAAAATTTCAATATGACAAAATTGTTATATTTACAAAAACAACACAAATAACATAAGGATGATGACAAAAAAGTTAGCACTTCGTTGCAATTTCGCGAATTTTAATCTTCAAAATAGGTTTAAATAACACTGAGTTCTCTCAACAATTTACAGTAAAATCGGATAGTATTTCAGTATTAGAAATGATTTTTTCCGGAAAAATGAATCATTTTATAATTCTGGATCTATCAATAACTCCTAAAAATTAATATTTAAACTCTTATTAATGAAGAAAAATTTATTTGCAATTTTAGCAATCAATTTATTGTGCGCGCAAAATGTAGGGATTAATACCAAAACTCCCGATACTTCCGCAATTTTGGAGGTAAGTGCAGATTCTCCTCCGGGAAATTCCGGGACCAGTAAAAAAGGATTTCTGCCTCCAAGAGTATCCCTTAACGGAACTAATGATATTTCCACCATTCCGAATCCCGCAAACGGTCTTTTAATTTTTAATACAGCTGATGCAGGTGTGTATCCTAATGAAGTAAATGCCAATAACTTCTATTACTGGAATAACACTAACTGGGAGCGTTTGGTGTATACAAGTGTCGTTCAGGAAGCGGTAAATCCAAGAGTATTCTATATTGAGGGCAGCGATAATCAAACCTTCACTTCCGCAAACATGAATATTGCAACGGGCACGCCTAATGACAATATCGTTACCTTTACAACTCCTTCTATTAACGTTAAAAACATTATTACTTTTAATAGTACAGGTTCAACTTTCACAGCAAATGTTACGGGCATTTATGAGTTTTCGGCTTTCGTTAATTACAATCCAATGGCCACTACAGCAGGTGTTCCTGCTTCCAGTTATCAGAAAAGAGCATTTCTCAATTTGAAGATTCAGAAATCTACAGATAATGGAACAACCTGGAATAATGCAATAGGATCAAGATCAGGATGGGGTGAGGATGGAGCAGGCACTTTAAAAACAGCTATTTTGCTTGCGACACCACTTCAGTTAAATCAGGGTGACAGGGTAAGACTTGTAATTGCCAATCCGTTTAATTCCACCGCATCGAATGACCACTGCGGCGCAGGCAATTGTTATATAGGAATTGATGCCGCTAACAATATTCCCACTTCTAAGGGACTTCAAATACAGTTACTAGATTACAATATAAAATAACTATGAAAGCTTTACAATTTTTCCTTTTTCTTTTGATATCATCATTTATTATGGGCCAAGTAGGGATAGGAACCTCTACTCCTAATAGTTCTGCAGTACTTGAACTCAATGTATCAAATTTACCAGCCAATAATAAAAAAGGGGTTCTTTTACCACGAGTTGCCCTCTTAAGCAACACAGATGTAGTTACCATTATCAATCCGGCAGCAGGCTTAACAGTTTATAATACAACCGACAACGGCTCCGGAACTACAGCAGTTCTTGCTAATACATATTATTATTGGAATGGCATCAATTGGATAGATCTTGCCAGCATAACGGAAGTAAAAAAAGAACTGTTACCTCAAATATTTTTCCTTGCGGAGGGTAATAATAGTGTTACTACACCACAAAGCCCAATATCAGGATCAGATAATGTAAATATAGCTCCGGTCTTGATTGATTTTTCGGCAGGCTCAATCATTTTGAATACCGGGAATAATATTTCTCTTTTGGACGAAAATAATTTTAAAGTGAATAATTCCGGGAATTATGAAATCTCCGGATATATTGGATACAATCCTCAAATTCTATCATTAACAACCTCAACGAATATGGAGTTTACCATCCAAATTTCCACAGATAACGGAGGCACTTGGTCACCTCTGGCAAAAACGGTCGGTGTATGGGGGAATGGACTTACACAAAATAGCAGAACTAATAATGTTGCTCCTATAGTGGTATCCTTAGCACAAAATAATCTGATCCGATGTACTGTCTTTAAAACAGCAGGCACAAACCATGGAAATAGTGCAAGTATAAGCGCCGCAACCGGACTTAATTATGGTAAAGTTTTAAAAATTCAAAAATTAAACTAAAATGAAAAAAATAATAATACTTGTATATATCACACTCTCATACATCTGTATGGGCCAAGTAGGAATAGGCACCACAACTCCGAATTCGTCGTCTGTTTTGGATCTGGATGTAAGCTCTATTTCTCCTAAAAAAGGCTTTTTGCCACCACGCGTAAACCTTACAAGCAATACGGATGTATCTACTATTCCATCACCACTAACGAGTATGCTTGTTTATAATAAAACGGTATCCGGAAGCGGAAATACTCTGATCAAAGCAAATTCTTTGGTGGTTTGGAATTCTACTATTTGGGAAAGCGTTAGCAATCTACCGGAAATCAGGACTTTAAAAACACCTATAGATTATGTATTATCATCAAAAACGCAACAAGATTTTAGCATAGCAGAATTAGCAAGCATCAATTTAAGTCAGCCAGTGACAGTTCCCTGGCAATCGGCTGATATATATGTAAATAACACCATCGATATCCAATTAACAGGGAATACTTTAAAGTTTTTAACAGATTCCTACTATCAGATCTCAGGAGCACTCAACTTTAAAGTCAACGTCCTTGTGGCGGGGAATTCTTCCCAAGTCATTGTTGCCCTCCAGTCTTCTTCTACCAACGGAATATCATGGAGTACGATTTTCTCCAATAGCACACCTATCGAAAAAAATGCGGCTAATAAAACTCAAACCATTTCGTTTCCAAACTTTATTCATCATTTTTCACCAAATGATCTTTTGAGGGTTGTTATATATAAACCGGCTGTAGCCAATTCCTATGTTTCGAGTTCAGGTGTTCTTGTGAATGTTCCGGGTACTGATATTACAAAAACATTTAGAATCATTAGGATTCAGCAATAAACCCCATTCCTTTTAGTACAGAATAAAAACACATAACCAACTGATAAAAAGACAATTAAATCTCAATAAAATAACTATGACAGATTTTGTCATAAATTGTCAACCATGGTTTTATAGTCATCATATCTGAATATAATAGTTTTGCCGCAAAAACAAATTCGTTCTGTTATGAAAAAAATAGCATTCTTTACTTTTTTAATCTGCGGTGTTTTCACTTTCTCTCAAGTAGGTATTAATACCAGCACTCCTTCTGCTTCTTTGGATATAGCAAGCAAAGGGAATACATCGGCAACAAAAGCACTGGAAGTAAACAATTCCAGTGCTTTAGAAATGGTTACTGTTCTTGATAATGGTAATGTAGGTATTGGTATTGCAAATCCGACTGCACAATTGCACACTACCGGTACCGTAAGAATGGATGGTTTAGGAACAAATGTTACGAATACCAAAGTAATGACTACCGACCCTGCCGGCAATGTTACCACAAGATTAACCAATACCTTACTTCCACAAATTATGGCTGGTGGAAACGGTACAGATGCAGTACCTACAACGCAAACTATATCTTCTATAAATAATACACCTGGATATACCAATAATTTGGCATCTAAAAGTTTTACAATTTCACAAACTTCTTTAGTTACTTTTTCTTATAGTTTGGGTGTTCTCGATATATTGACCTCTTCAGGAAGTAATAATTTTAATGATGGAGCAGCAAAACAAATCGGAGCTAATTTAATATGGAAAAGTTTACCTGCGGGCAGCTCATTCGCTATAAATGGAATATTATGTACGAACGCCATGCCTATTTCAAATACAAATAATAATTATGCAAGCGGGACTTTTTACCAGTCAAATAGCTGTTCTATTATTTTAATCCCGGGTACGTACGCTATTGAACTCCAGGGCTTCTTAAATGCTTTTGACAATATCCAAGGAATCAGAGCAACTTTTGGAGGCTCTCCATATGACAGACTTGATATTTCAGCAACATCCGTACAATAATTTTTAATAAAGTATAATGATGAATAATTTTAATTGGACATTGGTTATTTTTTCTCTGGTTTCCTGCTTTTATAATTGCCAAGTAGGTATAAATACCAATCTTCCATCAGCAATGCTGGATATTGTAAGCAAAGGAAACAGCAGTGCAACAAAAGCCATAAAAATAAGTAATTCAAGTGCATCAGAAATAGTTACTGTTCTTAATAATGGTTATGTTGGTATTGGAATTCCTAATCCGGCAGCACAGCTCCATACTACAAGTATAACGCGAATGGATGATCTCGGAACAAATACCACTAATGCAAAAGTGATGACAGCAGATGGTTCCGGAAATATCACTACAAGATCAACCACATCGCTATTACCTCAGGTATTAGCAGGCAGCGACGGAGCAGATGCCGTATCTTCTGCCCAAACGTTGTCTTCTATAAACAATACGGCAAGCTATACAAACAACTTACTTACTAAAAGTTTTACGATTTCGCAGACCTCTTTAGTTGTTTTTTCGTATCAGCTGGGAATAGACAACATCGTAAATACTTCGGGAACTAACCTAACCGATGGGGCCGAAAAACAATTAGGAGCCCGTTTAATATGGAAAACCCTCCCTTCCGGTAGTCCATTTACAGTGAATGACGTTATGTCAGCTAATACATTGCCTTTTACCAATCTCTCTGCAGCCTATAGCAAAGGTACTTATTATCCGAGAGGAAAATACTTTGTTGTCTTGAACCCAGGCAGTTACTCCATTGAATTAAAGGGATATGTTTTTGCTTTTGATAATGATCAAGGCATAAAAGCAACTATTGGAAACTCTCCATATGACAGACTTGATATCATAGCAACTCCAGTACAATAAGCAGATTAAATGAAAATAATTTATACATATGCTAGTATGATTCTCAATTCTAATGAGATCTAAAAAACTAACTCAACTCTAATTATGCTTGATTTAAAAAAAATACATATCGGAAGGCTTATTAAAGCCAGACATCAGGAATTAAATATTCCTATTGATCGAATTTGCAGGTTTTTTAAGCTTACAGAAGAGGAAATTCTGAACATGTTTAAGCAAAAGAATATGAATTCTGATGATATGCTTAAATGGTCTAAATTATTAAAATATGATTTTTTCAGATTCTATTCTCAACACCTGATTTTATACGCCCCACAAGTGAAAAATAGTAAAAACGGAAATATAGCATTGCCACAGTTCCGGAAAAATATTTATACAAAAGATATCATCAATTTTATTTTAGAGGAAATTAATACCGGTGAAAAAACAAGAAAAGAAGCTGTGGAATACTATGGGATTCCTAAAACTACATTATATAAATGGATAAGTAAATACAATGCGGATGAAAATTCGGAAAATCCCGATTGAAAAACATAATAACAACCAGAAACAACATGATAATCAAAAAAGCAAATTTCCCCAATTACAAACGGATATATACGGATATACTTTCAAAAAAATATCCTGAAAAAGAACATAAATGCAAATATATACTCGAAAAAAAAGAATTGTCTGTATTAGATATCATTAAAATCAATGATATCATTTTTGGTATAAATGATAAAGAAGAATCTATCAATAATCAAAAACACAGGTCTTATGATCACTCTACAATATTAGAGATTTTACATTATCAGAAAAAAAATAAGTTGAATAACTCCCAATTGGCAACTCATTTTAAGCTGAGTAGAAATACGATTGCTAAGTGGAGAAAAAATTTCACGATTTAGAGCTATAAAACTATTGTTAAGAGTAGAATTTCCACCTTAAAAAATTTGCAATGCACCCTCTAACTAATTTAATAATACTAATTAACCATATTTTCGATTCTGTAATATTGAAAGAAAAAAGTCCAGACTTCCTGGATATCACCTTGGAACAATATAGTATCTATGTTATAAGCATTATGCTTGTCATAATAGGATTTGCCCTTTTTTATAGAAGAACAAAATAAAAAAAGCCGCTAACATTACTGTAAGCGGCTTTACTTGTGTGGTCCCACCTGGGCTCGAACCAGGGACCACCTGATTATGAGTCAGGTGCTCTAACCAACTGAGCTATAGGACCTCAAAACTTGGTTAAATTTTGTGTTTGCAAAAATAGTAAAATTTCTTTCACTACAAAACTTTTTATTGCTTTTCTTGACAAAGTTCTACCAATACCCCATTGGTGGATTTAGGGTGAAGGAATACAACTAATTTGTTATCAGCACCTTCTTTCGGTTCTTCAGAAATAAACTGAAACCCTTCTTTTTTCAATCTTTGCACCTCTTCAAGGATATTTTCCACGCCAAAAGCCAAATGATGGATGCCTTCGCCCTTTTTCCTTATAAATTTTGAGATCGGACTTTCAGGATTGCTCGCTTCCAGCAGCTCAATTTTACTCTCTCCTGTTTCATAAAAAGAGGTTACCACGCCTTCCCTTTCGACGGTTTCTTTCTTGTAAGATTCTTTTCCTAAAAGTTTAGTAAAAAGTTCATCAGAAATTCCTAAAGATTGCACGGCAATACCAATATGTTCTAGCTTCATAAATAATAATACATATAATTAAATCGTAAATTTGATACCGGAGCCACATTTCAAAGTATCAATTCAAACAAAAGTACTAAATTTGCAGAAATTATGGAAAGTAACAGACAAAGAAAAGTAGCACAGATTATTCAGGAAGACTTCGCAGAGCTTTTCCGAAAACAAGCTTCAGAAAGCAAGCAGAGTATATTGGTATCCGTTTCGGATGTAAAAGTAACTCCGGATTTAGGAATTGCTAAAATTTATTTAAGCATCTTCCCTCAGGAATTCCGTTCCGCAGTAATGAAGGAAATTGAGGAAAACAAAGCACAATACAGAAACTTCATCGGTCAGAAAATGGGAAAACAGGTTCGTATCATCCCTCAAATTAATTTCTATCTGGATACCGCTCTGGATGATGTGGAAAAATTAGAAAAAGAATTAAGAGGCGAAGGCGACAATCCGGTTTTATAAGATCTTGAAGAATATTGCATTTTACATAGCATCCCGATACCTTTTAGCAAAAAAAGGCAGTACTGCAGTCACGTTCATTACGTGGCTGGCAGTAGGAGCAATGACGGTAGCTGTGGCTGCAATGTTCGTCATCATTTCAGTTTTTTCAGGACTTGAAAACCTGAATAAAGACCTGATCTCCAATCTTCATGCAGATCTTACGCTTAAGAATGCAACTGGGAAAACAATCAAAGATCTCGGCAAAGTTACTGAAGTCTTAAAAGCTAATAAGGAAATTCTCAGCTTTTCCCGGGTGATTGAAGAAAAAGTATACATTAACTTTAACGGAAAAGGAGATATTGCTTATTTAAGAGGTGTTGATTCTGCATATACGAAAGTAAATCCCATCAATAAGGATGTATTCTTTGGAGTATATCCAAGCTTTAAATACTCCAATGAAGTATTAATGGAAAATAATCTGGACAACAGATTATCTATTCCCATTGATTCATCCAATCATTACGCCACTATTTTCATGCCCAAACCCGGCACGGGAATCATTAATAAAGAAGAAGACATTTATAATAAAAGGGATATTCTTGTAACCGGAGTTTTCCCTGGGAAAGATCAGCTGGACAATTATATTATTTCTCCTATTGAACTGGCAGAAGAACTGCTTAGCCTTCCAAAAAAATCAGCTTACCAGATTGTTATTAAATTAAAAAATCCGGAAAATGCTGACATGGTCAAACAAAACCTACTTTCTTCTCTTGGAAAAACAATTCAGATTAAAACGAAGGAAGAAGAAAATGCAGCCTTCTGGAAAATGATCAACACAGAGAAAATGTTTATCTACCTGATTTTCGCACTGGTGATCTTTATTACGACTTTTAACCTGGCAGGAGCTATCATTATTTTACAGCTCGACAAAAAAGAACAGGCAAAATCTTTAATCTCACTGGGGCTTCCTTTAAGTCATCTGAGAAAAATATATTTTTATACCGGTATCCTGATTGTTATTTCAGGAGTCGTTACAGGACTGATTCTGGGAACTGCACTCTGCTATTTCCAGCTATACACAGAATTCTTCAGAGCCAATGATGTACTGCCTTTCCCTGTGAAAATAGTAGGTCAGAATTACCTGATCGTAGCCTGTACAGCATCATTGTTTGGCGTCGCCATTTCATGGTTCTTTTCTAAAATCAGCAAAGACTATATTACCAAAAATTAATACACTTCATTTTCATTTTTTTGTACCTTTACGGCCCAATTTATGGAAATGAAACGAATTTTATCCTTTATTTTGCTGAATATTGCATTTTTTAATGCATCAGCACAGGCTCCGGCCAATTACTACAGTACCGCAGCTGGTTTAACGGGTCCTGACCTTAAAACCGAGCTAAGTGCAATTATCACCAACGGGCATCAGGCTAAAACCTATGACCAACTTTGGACTGGATATGCAACAACGGACAGGGATTATGACTATGAAAATGATGGGACGATCTTAGATATTTATTCTGAGAAGCCTAACGGTCCAGATCCTTATAACTTCACCCTTGGCACCAACCAGTGTGGTCAATATTCAGGTGAAGGAGGCTGCTACAACAGAGAACATATCGTTCCGCAAAGTCTTTTCAATGAAGCTTTACCTATGAAATCCGACATTAACTTTATCCGTGCAACAGACGGAAAAGTAAATGGAATGAGATCTAATTATCCATTTGGAAAGGTATCAGTACCCACTTTCACCTCTTTAAACAGTTCTAAATTAGGACCTTCTGCATCACCCGGATATTCAGGAATTGTATTTGAACCCAACGATGGTTTCAAAGGAGATGTTGCCAGAATGATTTTCTATTTTGTAACGAGATATCAATCTAACCTTTCAGGATTTAGCTCAGGAAACATGCTTGGCTCAACTGCTTTTCCGGGGCTTCAACCTTGGGAACTGAACCAGTTGCTGGAATGGAATACTTTAGATCCTGTTTCTCCTGCTGAAATTCGCAGAAATAATGCTTCTTTTGCTTACCAGGGAAACAGAAACCCATTTATTGATAATCCTTCGTATGCTAACCTGATTTGGGGAGCACCGGTTATTGATAATGAAGCACCAACCGCAGCGACCAATTTAGCAGCCAATAACCCAACTTCAAACTCTATTGCTTTAAGCTGGACCGCAGCTACAGACAATATTGGAGTAGCAGCATATGATATATATGCAAATGGTACTCTAAAAGCTACCGTTACCGGAACAACAGCTATTGTTACAGGATTATCTTCATCTACTACCTATAATTTCTATATTATTGCTAAAGATGCATTTGGAAATGCATCCCCGCAAAGTAATATTGCAACGGAAACTACTTTAGCAGGACAGTCAGGTGGAAATACAAGCTGTGGAACAGAGAATTTCTCTAACATCCCTACGTCTACAAATCCAGCTTATGATACAAGAATATGGACAAATAACAATATAACATGGACGGCAACTGATGCAAGAATCGACCAAACGATCACAGGAAAAGCTATTACAATAAGAAATGGTACTTTAACAAGTTCAACTATTTCCGGTGGAATTCAGAGTTTAACTTTAACCACTCAGTTAAAATTCTCAGGAAATCCTGGTAATATCAATGTTCTTATAAACAATGTAAACGTAGGAACAATTCCTTACAGTTCTACTACAACTACAACTACACTTAATAATATAAATATAAGTGGAGATTTTGTTATAAAACTCACCAATTCATCTACCGTAGATAGACCTGCTTTGGATGACCTTAGCTGGACATGTTTCTCTTCATTAGGAACTTCAGAAATCAATAAAAACAAATCTGCTTTTGCCATCTACCCTAACCCGGTAAAAAACAATGAGCTTTTTGTAAAAGGTGAAAACCTGAGCAAAATTTCAAAAGCAGAAATTTATGATTTCTCTGGAAAATTAATCGACGTGATCATCAATCCTTTTAAAACCTCTAACAAGATCAACCTTAAGGGGATTACTAAAGGAAATTACATCCTTAAAACAGATAGTTTCTCTACAAAATTCATTGTAGAATAATTGTTAAAAAATATTTATAAAGAAAGACCGATTTATTCGGTCTTTTTTTTATTTTTGATAGTATGGATTCCAATAAAAAATTAGGCTTGATAGGAAAGAATATTTCCTATTCTTTTTCTAAGAAGTTCTTCGAAGACAAGTTTCAAAAGTTAATGCTGAAAGGCTTTTCATATGATATTTTTGATCTCAGTGAGATTCATGAAGTTGAACAGCTGTTTTCCAATCCGGACCTTTTAGGCTTCAACGTTACGATTCCTTTTAAAGAAAAAATCATTGATTATCTGGATGAATTAAGTGACGAAGCTAAAAAAATAGGTGCCGTCAACTGTGTACTCATCCAAAACGGTAAAAAAACAGGATACAATACAGACGCTTTCGGATTTGAAAAAACCTTGCTGCTCCACAAAAAAAATCATCAGGATACAGCCTTAATTCTAGGCAGTGGTGGCGCTGCAAAAGCAGTACAATACGTTCTGGATAAAAACGGAATTTCTTCCAAAATCGTTTCAAGAAATTCTGAAATTAATTTCGAAAATCTGGATAAAGAAACCGTACAAAATTATAAAATCATTGTTCAGTGTACACCAGTGGGAACTTTCCCTAATGTAGAGGATTGTCTGAACTTTCCTTTTGACGGACTTACTCCTGAGCACTTGATTATCGATTTGATATATAACCCTAACTATACACAGTTCATTATTAATGCATCTGAAAAAGGAGCAAAAACAGTAAACGGTTACTACATGCTGGAACAGCAAGCAGAAAAAGCTTGGGAAATTTGGAACTTTCAAAAAAAATAACATAAATTAGTACTTTAATTGCCTTTTAAGCTATATTAACGCCACTCACATAAAAGACTTGCTATGACTACAGAAAACAATCTTTCTGAAAACGAAGAAATGAAAAATTCTAACGAAGTATCTCAAGAAGAAACATCAGAAAACACTACAGTTCACGATGTAACCACACACGACAATGAAGCAGAACACCTTGAAGAAGAGCATGTAGAAGCAGATATCACTTTAGCCGATGCTTTGAAAGAAATGGAAAAAATTATCAACACGGATAATGCCGGTGAGAATTTTAAAACATTCAATCAGCTCAAAGAAAAAGCAAGTCATTACATTCATGATGAAGTGGAAGATAAAAAACATGAGTACGCCGAAGCAGGCAATGCTCCTGAAAACTTCAGCTACGAACATCCTGCACAAGCAAGATTCTCCGCTTTAGTCAATATCTTCAGAGAAAAACACGACACCTACCAAAAAGGTCAGGAAGAAGAGCAAAAGAAAAACCTGGATCACAGACAGGGAATCATCGAAAGGCTTAAAAATCTATACACCAATTCTGAACCGGGGATCAATCTTTTCAAATCGATCCGAGAGATCAAAGAAGACTGGTCAAATGCAGGACAGGTTGCTAAATCTGAATTTAAAATCCTTAACAATAACTATTTCCACCATTTGAATCAGTTTTATCAAATGCTGGATTTAAATAAGGAATTTCTTGAGCAGGAATACAGCCACAACCTTGAAAAAAGACAGCACATCATTGCCCGTGCACAGGAACTTCAAAATGAACCTGTTATTCAAAAGGCATTGAATGAACTGCAATATCTTCACAAACTTTGGAAAGAAGAAGCAGAACCTGTAGCAGAAGAATTCCGTGAAAAAACATGGGAAGAATTCAAAGAAATCTCCAATAAAATTCACGAAAGAAAGTCTGAACTCTCTGCAGCCATAGAAACAGAGCAAAATGACAGTCTTGAAAAGAAAAATCAGATCATTGCGGAAATAAAGAAACTTTCTGAACCCTCTGAAACACCTAACCACAACTACTGGCAAAACTCCATAAAAAGAGTGGAAGATCTGCGTTCTGAATTCCTGAAAACCGGAAGCGTTCCAAGAAAACTATCCAACCAAAACTGGAATGATTTCAAAACAACACTCAGAGCTTTCAATACAACAAAAAATAATTACTACAAATCTTTAAAAGGTTCTCAGCAGGCCAATTTGGAAGAGAAATTAAAACTTATCCAGACTGCAAAAGACAATATGAACAATGAAGAATGGGAAATTACCGTTCCGTTGTTCAAAAAACTACAGGAAGACTGGAAAAAGGTTGGACACGTTCCAAAAAGCATGACCAATAAGATCTGGGACGAATTCCGCGATGCATGTAATACTTTCTTCAACAATTACAGAGAGAAAAGCAATACTTCTACTGATAACTGGAAAGAAAACTACAAGCAGAAAAAAGACTTGCTTGATGAACTGAAGACAGTAACCAATGAAGAAGGAAGTATCGAAAAAATTGAAGCTGTAAAAACAGCATGGAACAACATTGGAAAAGTTCCAAGAGATAAAATATCGATCAATACAGAATTCAACAGAACATTAAGAGAAAAGTTGAAATTGAATAAGATCAATGAACTTGAACTTAAAGAAGAAGGCTTATCTGAAAATCAACTTACAGACAAAGCAAGAAAAATCAAGAGCCAGATTTCTGACCTGGAAGCTGAGATCACAAAATTGGAAACCAATCTTGCATTCTTTAAAAATCCATCGAAAGATAATCCTCTGTTAAGAGATACGTTCAATACTATTGATGAGAAAAGATCTCATCTTGACACGTTAAGACAAAATCTTCACAGCATCATCGCTGGAGAATAAATTTTATCACAATATTAAAAACAGGCGAAGCAAAGAAATTTGTCTTCGCCTTTTTCATGAACCATTATGCAGGACGAATTATACATAAAAAGATGCATCGAGCTGGCTCAAAAAGCTTTAGGGAAAACCTATCCAAATCCATTGGTAGGAAGCGTTATCGTGCATAACGGGAAAATAATAGGAGAAGGCTATCATCATAAAGCAGGAGAAAATCATGCTGAAATTAACGCCATTAATTCCGTTAAAAACAAAGAGTTGATCCCGGAATCAACCATCTATGTGTCACTGGAACCTTGTGCCCACTACGGAAAAACGCCACCCTGTGCCTTAAAAATCAAAGAGCTGGGATTCAAAAAAGTAGTGATTGGTGCTATGGATTCTCATGACAAAGTCAACGGAAAAGGAAAAAAAATCATTCAGGATGCAGGAATCGAAGTCGTTTCCGGAGTGTTGGAAAAAGAATGTATTGAACTGAATAAACGCTTTTTCACCTATCATGAAAAGAAAAGGCCTTACATCATCCTCAAATGGGCAGAATCAGGCGATGGATTTCTAGATAAAGACTGCAAACCCTACTCTATTTCAAATTCGCTGGTTAATCAATGGGTACATCAGTTAAGAGCCGATGAACACGCCATATTGGTGGGAACACAAACCGCTTTAAATGATAATCCCAGTTTGACCGTTAGAAACGCTGAAGGAACAAACCCTGTAAGAATTCTCATTGATTTTGATTTAAAAGTTCCGGACAGTTTCAAGATCTATAATAATGAAGCACCAACGTTGGTGATCAACAATATAAAAGAAGGATCAGAAAATAATATCAAATTTATTAAGGTAGCAAAAGATAATTTCCTGTTGGATCTCATGAATATTCTGTATAAAGAGCAGATACAGTCTATTATTATAGAAGGCGGAAGTTTTACGTTGCAGCAGTTCATCAAGGCGAATCTTTGGGATGAGGCGATTATCATTAAAAATGAAGGTCTACAACTGGAAAACGGAACAAAAGCCCCTGTATTCAAAAACGACACAGAGGATCAAAAAACTTTCCTTGACAATACAGTATATAAATACGTTAATTCTCATCAAACCAGCACATCATATTAATTAAATGGTTAAATTAGCTTTAACCAACTAAAAAAATTAATATGAAAAATTCAAAAAAAATCTCAAGAATCAGTTTAAAAAGCATTACCGGCGGAGGGTTTGTCACCTGTACCTTACCTAACGGACAGCCTACAAGATGCCGGGATTATTGTCCTCAGGATTTTTGTGGTCCTACCAGCTATATGTGCTTAATTCCTATGGACCTATGCGAATAAAGCATTTCAGCCATATTGACAATTTCAAAAAAACACAGGAAGTCTTCAAAATTTTGAAGGCTTCTTTATTGATCATTGCATAACTTACCCAGCATTTTATACTTTTGCATTTATAAAGATGGCTACAATGACGTTCGAATACAAAACCATAGAGAAACCCATAGAAAATATTTTATTAAAGGAAAAAGGAAGCAAATTCATTGGATTTGCCTATCCCGTCAATAATGAAAAGGAGCTAAAAAATGCATTGGAAAAAGTAAGAACAGAACATCCCAAAGCAACCCACCATTGTTATGCTTTCAGAATGGGCCTTCAGGGCGAAAATTATCGCGCCAATGATGATGGAGAACCTTCCGGAAGTGCCGGGCTCCCTATTTACAATCAATTATTAGCTCATGAAATCACCAATGTGCTCGCTATTGTCGTTAGGTATTATGGAGGCACAAAATTAGGCGTATCCGGATTGGTCAAAGCCTATAAAGAATCTTCAAAATTAACATTGGAAGAAGCGAATATCATTACTAAAGAATTGGAAACAGAAATTGAAATCCGTTTTAATTTTAATCAGCAAAATACCATTTTTACCCTACTTTCAAAATTTGATGCGAAAGTGCTCAATTTTGATGCTGATGAAAACTGCATTCTCACTGCTTCCTTAAAAATAGCCCAAAAAGAAAGCATCTCAGAAAAACTCTCCGAGATGCAATATATTTCTTTTAAATTTACTTATTAATTAATTTCTTCGGCTTCCTAATAAAAGAGAAGCCCAGTACAGCAACTGAGCCAGAGAACCAATGGCTGCAACCACATACGTTCTGGCTGCCCATGTAAGACTATCCTTTACGCCTACAAATTCCTCTGCAGTTACAGTCCCGGTATCTTTAAGCCATTTCATCGCCCTGTTACTCGCATCATATTCTACAGGAAGCGTGATGAACGCAAAAAGTGTAGTCGCTGCAAACATAATAACTCCGATCGCCAGAACCAAAGTATTTCCTCTTGGATTTTGTTCTGAAGCCGTTGCCGCCATAATACCGATTCCGGCAATAAGAACAAACTGCATAAGATTAGAACTTATCTGAACAACAGGTACCAGTTTAGATCGTAACTGTAGCATTGAATATCCTACAGCATGTTGTACCGCATGACCACATTCATGAGCAGCCACTGCCGCCGCCGCTGCATTTCGCTGCATATAAACTCCTTCAGAAAGGTTTACGGTTTTATCAGCCGGGTTATAATGATCCGTTAACTGACCCGGTACAGAAATTACCTGTACATCATTAATCCCATTATCTCTGAGCATTTTTTCAGCAACTTCTTTACCTGAAAGTCCATTTCTTAGATGGACATTAGAGTAATATTCAAATTTCGATTTTAGCTTGGAGGACACGTACCAGCTTACGAGCATCGAAATAATTATGATAATATAATAACCCATTATTTCTTCTATATTTTGTGTTAAATTTTTAAGCATATTGATGTAAAAACTGTGCCAAAGTATTCCATAATATTATTTATATTTGTCCTTTAATTACGTCATAAAACTATGTCTAAAGTTTCCATTCTTGAAGTAAAAACGGCCGATCAGTTAAAGAAATTTGTAAAATTTCCTATGGATCTGTATAAAAACAACCCTTATTATGTTCCTTCTTTTATTAAAGATGAATTTAAGATCTGGGATCCAAAAGAAAATCCGGCACTGAATTATTCGGAAGCGAAACAATATCTCGCCTTCAAAGACAATAAAGTAGTTGGACGGATTGCAGTGATGATCAATCATAAAGAAGAAAAGGAATTAGGCATTGCAAAAGTTCGTTTTGGATGGATTGATTTTATTGATGATCAGGAAGTTTCGGCTGCTTTAATTCAAAAAGCAATCGATTATGCCAAAGAGCATCAAATAGATAAAATCGAGGGACCAATGGGCTTTACCAATCTTGATAAGGCAGGAATGCTGACCATGGGCTTTGATAAACTGGCTACTATGATTGGAATTTACAACCACGAATACTATCCTAAACACCTTGAAAATCTTGGTTTGACCAAAGAAAAAGAATGGGTAGAATTTGAAATGAATTTTCCAAAAGTATTGCCTGAAAAAGTAGAGAAATTCAGTGGATTAATCGCTCAAAAATACAAACTTAAAGTTCTGCATTTCAAATCAAAAGAGGAGATTTTACCTTACGTGGAACCCATGTTTAAGCTGTTGGATGAAACGTATAAACACCTTTCAACATATACTCCAATTTCTGATGAGCAAATCCAGACATACAGAGAAAAATACTTCCCGTTTATTGATAAAAACTACGTGATTTGTGTAGTAGATGAAAATCAGGAACTGGTTTCTTTTGCCATCACAATGCCTTCTTATTCAAGAGCTTTACAGAAATCAAAGGGCAAATTATTCCCATTCGGATGGTGGCACTTTTTGCAGGCAAGTAAGAAAAATGACCGTGCTAATTTCTATCTTATCGGAATTCATCCCGAATATCAGCGACGTGGCGTAACTGCCATTATCTTCAAAGAAATTTTCGTGCGTTTTACAAGCATGGGAATTGATTTTGCAGAAACCAACCCTGAACTGGAGGAAAATAAAAGTGTTCAGGTACTCTGGCAGGATTACAACCCGGTTAATCATAAAAGAAGGAGAACCTATTCAATGATGATTAATGATAAATAATAAAATTCTTTCACTGAAGTTCATTAATTACCTTGCTAAAAAAAAGGGACCCCGTATCGTATAACTCTACTTTAGACACATTTTTTATGAAGCCGCATCTTATTGTTTTTGCCATTTTAATCGCAGGATTTATCACGTACAATCTATTTTTCCAGATACAGGATGACCGGACTAATACAGTCGTTAATATCATCTATGCAAGTGTCCTTTTCGGCTACATTTCATTTATGGCCTTCTCTCTCCTCAAAAAAATGCGAAAATAAGCGTTATTTTTATTGATTCTAAATTATTGGTTTTCCCTAATTTCATCAGACTTTTAACCTGATTAATTTCATGCTTTATTCTTTATTCGCTAAATTTGCAAATTGAGATAATAATGCAAAAATGAATTTACCTGAAAGTTATATTCCAATCCTTATCCAAGCCGGTGTTGCGGTTGCTTTCGTAGCGGTTTCATTACTTGGAGCACATTTTCTAGGTCCACAACAGAAAAAAGGAAATTCTGTAAAAAACCAGAGTTGGGAATGTGGAATTCCTGTAGAAGGAAATGCGAGAACACCGTTTTCTATTAAGTACTTCCTGACTGCGGTATTGTTTGTACTTTTCGATATTGAAATCGTATTTTTTTATCCTTATGCTGTAAACTTCAGAGAATTCGGATTTGAAGGATTCCTTGCAGTGCTTACATTCGTAGCCATTTTCTTCGTAGCGTTTTTCTACGTTTGGAAACGCGGTGCGCTAGATTGGGATAAATAAATTTTAACATTAAAAGATGTAATCATTTAAAAGATTTAAAGATTGATCATATTTTTAAATTTTAAATGTTTTAATCTTTAAATATTTAATAAAAATGTCAGATAAAAAACCAGTAATAAGAACAGATGCACCTGCTCCTGAAGGATTTGAAGGAGAAGGATTTTTCGCAACGAAATTGAGCAGTGTAATCGGGATGGCTAGAAAATTTTCTCTTTGGCCGTTACCATTCGCAACCTCTTGTTGTGGTATCGAGTTTATGGCTACCCTGAACCCTACCTATGATGCCTCAAGATTTGGTATGGAAAGAAACTCTTTCTCACCAAGACAGGCAGATATGCTGATGGTTTGCGGAACGATATCTAAAAAATTAGGACCTGTCCTAAAAGAAGTGTATACCCAAATGGCTGAACCAAAATGGGTAGTGGCTGTTGGAGCTTGTGCTTCCAGCGGTGGTATTTTTGATACCTACTCTGTATTACAGGGAATTGATAAAATCATCCCGGTTGACGTGTATGTTCCAGGATGCCCGCCAAGACCGGAACAAATCATTGAAGGCGTAATGCAGGTTCAGGCTTTGGCAGAAAGCGAAAGCATCAGAAGAAGAGATATGCCTGAATACCAGAAATTATTAGATTCTTACAACATAAGCAACTAAAAGGGAGATGACAAACGAATTTGTATTAGAGGCAATAACAAGAGAATTTCCGGAATCTGTCATTTCAAGCTCAGAACCTTATGGAATGCTGACTGTTGAGATTAAGAAAGAAGATATCAAAAAGGTGATTCATTATCTTAAAGATTCTTCGTTGGAAATTAATTTTCTTACCGACATCTGTGGAATCCATTACCCTGAGTTTCCTGAAAAAGAAATAGGCGTTGTCTATCATCTGCATAATATGATGACTAATTTCAGAATCCGTCTGAAAATCTTTATGTCCAGAGAAAATATTGAAGTAGATTCTCTTACCGAATTATATGCAGGAGCCAACTGGATGGAAAGAGAAACTTTTGATTTCTATGGAATTAAATTTAAAGGACATCCGGATCTGAGAGCTATTCTGAATATGGAAGATCTTGGATACCACCCTATGTTGAAAGAATATCGTCTTGAAGATGGTACAAGAACAGATAAGAACGATAGCATGTTCGGAAGATAAAAATAATGCAATACGCTACAAGCAATAAGCAGTAAGCTTAAAGCCCAAAGCCTAGAGCCTAAAGCATTTGAAATTATGAAAGATAACTCATTATCAAATATACTTAACCAATACGAAAGTAAGGAACAGATTGACGGTCAGTTATACACCCTCAATTTAGGACCTACCCACCCTGCTACCCACGGGATTTTCCAGAATGTCTTAACGATGGATGGAGAAAGAATCCTTCATGCTGAGCAAACGGTAGGATATATCCACAGAGCATTTGAGAAAATTTCTGAAAGAAGAAACTACGCTCAGATCACTACCCTTACAGACCGTATGAATTACTGTTCTGCGCCGATCAACAACTTAGGCTGGCACATGACGGTAGAGAAACTGTTAGGAATTGAAGTTCCTAAACGTGTAGACTACATGCGTGTGATTCTTATGGAGCTGGCAAGAATTGGAGATCACCTGATCTGCAACGGAGTAACAGGAATGGATGCCGGAGCTATTACAGGTCTTACCTATATGTTTATCGAAAGAGAACGTATTTACGATATTTATGAGCAGATCTGCGGTGCAAGGATGACGACCAATATGGGAAGAATCGGAGGATTCGAAAGAGATTTCACCCCGAAATGTCATGAATTGATCCAGGACTTCTTAAAAACATTCCCTGCAAGATTTGCAGAATTCGGTCAACTGTTAGAAAGAAACCGAATTTTCATGGACAGAACCATCGGTGCGGGAGCAATCTCCGCTGAAAGAGCTTTAAGCTATGGGTTTACAGGTCCCAACTTACGTGCTGCAGGAGTAGATTATGATGTAAGAGTTGCACAACCTTACTCTTCTTATGAAGATTTCGACTTTATTATTCCTGTAGGAACTGCCGGAGATACATACGACCGTTTCATGGTTCGTCAGCAGGAAATCTGGGAATCTCTAAAAATCATCAAACAAGCTTACGAGAACCTTCCTGAAGGTCCTTTCCATGCTGATGTTCCAGACTTCTATCTTCCTGAAAAGGCTGATGTCTACAACAAAATGGAAGCCCTAATCTACCATTTCAAAATTGTAATGGGAGAAACAGATGTGCCTAAAGGAGAAGTATACCATGCAGTAGAAGGCGGAAACGGGGAACTAGGATTTTATTTAGTAAGTGATGGAGGAAGAACTCCATACAGACTTCACTTCAGAAGACCATGTTTCATCTACTACCAGGCATATCCTGAAATGATTACAGGTTCTGTAATTTCAGATGCCATCGTTACGATGTGTAGCATGAACATTATTGCGGGAGAATTAGACGCATAAAATTGTAAAGAGTATCATTGTAAAATGTATTCATGATTTTACAGTGGAAAAAATAAAAAAAGTCATTAGTACATTGTACACCGTACAATAATACATTTAAAAAAATGAGCGAAACAATAGCTTTTAAACCGGAAAGTTTACAACAGGTACATAAAATTATCGCAAGATATCCTGAAGGTAGACAAAAATCTGCTCTTCTTCCTGTCCTTCACCTGGCACAGAAAGAATTCGGAGGATGGTTAGACGTTCCTGTGATGGATTATGTTGCTGAATTATTAAGTATTAAGCCAATTGAAGTATATGAAGTAGCTACTTTTTATACCATGTTCAATATGAAACCGGTTGGTAAATATGTTTTGGAAGTTTGCAGAACGGGACCTTGTATGGTCTGCGGAAGCGAAAAAATCCTTGACCATATCAGAACCAAACTGAACATTAAGGACGGAGAAACTACCGAAGATGGTATGTTTACCTTAAAACCTGCTGAATGTCTTGGTGCATGCGGATATGCGCCGATGTTACAGCTGGGGAAATTCTTTCACGAAAATTTAACGATAGAAAAAGTAGACGAAATCCTTGAGCTTTGCAGACAGGGACAGGTTGCTTTAGACTAAAATAAATTTTAACAAACTTAAAATAGCCCGAAGCGAAAGGCATACGCCAACAGCAGACTGCTAAAAGCATAATAAAAATGAGTAAAAAACTTTTACTTAAGGACGCACATATAGAAGGTATTCGCTACTTCGAGACCTACCGTAAACAGGGAGGTTACGGAGCAGCTGAAAAAGCCTTAAAAATGACACCCGATGAAATTCTTGAAGAAGTAAAAGCTTCAGGACTTCGTGGACGTGGTGGAGCAGGATTTCCTACCGGAATGAAATGGAGCTTTCTGGCAAAACCGGAAGGCGTTCCAAGACACTTGGTAGTAAATGCCGATGAATCTGAACCCGGAACTTTCAAAGACAGATATTTAATGGAATTTCTTCCTCATTTATTGATCGAAGGAATGCTGATCTCGTCTTACTGTTTAGGTTCTAATGTTTCTTATATCTACATCCGTGGTGAATATTCATGGATTCCTGATATTTTGGAAGAAGCCATTGAAGAGGCAAAAGCTGCAGGATTTTTAGGTAAAAACATCATGGGAACAGGTTTCGATTGCGAAATTTATGTTCAGAGAGGTGGAGGAGCTTACATCTGCGGTGAAGAAACAGCATTGCTTGAATCTCTTGAAGGTAAAAGAGGAAATCCAAGGTTAAAACCACCATTCCCGGCTGTAAAAGGACTTTGGGAAAGACCAACTGTGGTAAATAACGTGGAATCTATTGCTGCTATCGTTCCTATCATTGATATTACAGGAGCCGAATATGCAAAAATCGGAGTAGGAAGATCTACAGGAACAAAATTGATTTCTGCTTGCGGAAATATCAACAAACCTGGAGTATATGAAATTGATATGACTATTACGGTTGAAGAATTCATCTATTCTGATGAATATTGCGGCGGTATTGCCAATGGGAAAAAGCTTAAAGCTTGTGTTCCCGGAGGAAGCTCAGTTCCGATTGTTCCTGCCAATTTATTATTAAAAACGGTAAACGGAGAACCAAGATACATGAATTACGAATCCTTAGCTGACGGTGGTTTTGCTACCGGAACAATGATGGGTTCTGGAGGTTTCATTGTATTGGATGAAGACCAGTGTATCGTAGAACATACCATGACATTAGCGAGATTTTATCATCACGAAAGTTGTGGACAGTGTACGCCTTGCCGTGAAGGAACGGGATGGATGCATAAGATCTTAAAAAAGATAGAAAAAGGAGAAGGAAAAATGGAGGACATCGATTTACTTTGGGATATCCAGAGAAAAATCGAAGGAAATACCATCTGCCCATTAGGAGATGCAGCGGCATGGCCGGTTGCAGCAGCAATTCGTCATTTTAGAGACGAGTTCGAATGGCATGTGAAAAATCCTGAATTATCCCAGACCCAAAATTACGGATTAGCAAATTATGCAGATCCAATTCCTGCTGTTGAAAAAAATGCTTAACTGAAATGAAGAAGTTAGTAGTTGCCGGTTTAATGATGTCGAGCTTTGCTTTTGGACAGCTAAAAAAAGATACATTAAAAGAAGTAGATGTTAAACTGGATGTAAATCCTTTTACCGCTACCGGAAGGAGCGAAAAGAAAGAAAAACCTTTACCATTAAGCAAAAAAGGTCAGATGTTCGTTTTCTTTGGTTGGAACAGAGGGGCTTTCAGTAGATCTGATATTCATTTTACCGGAAACGGATATGATTTTCAATTGAATAATGTACAGGCAAGAGATAAACCTACTAAGTTTGGTATCGTTTATTTTGATCCAAGCTGGTTTACGGTAACACAGTATAATTTCAGGGTTGGATATTTTATAAAAGATAATTTAGCCCTTGTATTGGGGATAGATCATATGAAATATGTGATGAAACAAAACCAGACGGTTGATATTTCAGGGACAATTTCAGATCCTAAATATGCAGGAATGGTACATAACGGACAGGTAGATTTAGCCGACACCCAATTCCTTACCTTTGAACATACCGATGGACTTAATTATGAAAATTTAGGTCTTGAGAAATATAAAAATCTTATTCACAAAAAAAATATAGATTTAGTATGGTCTTATGGAGCCGGTATCGGAGTAATGTTTCCGAAAAGTAATATCAAACTTTTTGGAAATGAAAGAAGCGACCGTTTTCATGTTGCCGGTATGGGAACCGATATCAGATCCAGTCTTAACTTAGTGTTCTGGAAAAACTGGATGCTGAGAGTAGAAGGAAAAGCCGGATACATTAATATGTGGGATATTAAAACTACATTAAATAATAAACCGGACAAAGCTCGTCAGGATTTTGTTTTCGGGCAGGTTCTTGGAGGAATCGGGTATACATTTAATACAAAGAAGTATAATTAAAATATAGCTTAAAAGCTTTTAAGCGAAAAGCATAGAATATGAGCGAAGAGGTTAAAAAATTCAAAATAACTATAGACGGACAGACTACTGAAGTTTTGCCAGGTACTTCTATTTTGGAAGCTGCAAGACAGATCGGTGGAAAATCTGTACCTCCTGCAATGTGCTACTACAGCAAATTGGAAACCAGTGGAGGGAGATGTAGAACTTGTTTGGTGGAAGTTTCCAAAGGATCTGAAGCAGATCCCCGCCCTATGCCTAAATTGGTTGCAAGCTGCAGAACCAATGTCATGGACGGTATGGAAGTAAAAAACCTTTCTTCAGACAAAGCTCAGGAAGGTAGAAAGGCGGTTACCGAATTTTTATTGGTGAACCACCCGTTGGATTGCCCTGTTTGTGACCAGGCCGGAGAATGTAGTCTTCAGGATCTTGGCTATGAGCATGGTGTTGAAAATACCAGAACCGAATTTGAAAGAAATACATACGAAGCAGACGATCTTGGACCGAATATCAAGCTTAACATGAACCGTTGTATTCTGTGTGCAAGATGCGTATTGACTGCGAATCAGCTTACAGAAACCAGAGAACACGGAATTCTGTTCAGAGGAGACCACGCTGAAATTTCTACATATTTAAATAAAGCATTAGACAATGATTTCATTGGAAACATTATCGATGTATGTCCTGTAGGAGCTTTAACAGACAGAACTTCCCGTTTTGCAAGCAGAGTTTGGTTTACAAAACCGATGAATGCTACCTGCAAATGTGATAAATGTTCAGGAAAAGCATTAGTATGGATGAAAGGTGATGAAATTCTTAGAGTTACTGCAAGAAAAGACCAGTGGGGAGAGGTGGAAGAATTCATCTGCGATACTTGTCGTTTTGAAAGAAAAGAATTGAAAGACTGGAATATTGAAGGTCCTAGACATATCGACAGACATTCTGTAATTTCATTGAATCACTACGAAAAACCTAAGGACGAGCTAAGAGTTTTAGACAATCCTATGGCTAAGGAGATCAGCGAAAAAGACGAAAAATAATTTTAAATAAAAAGACATCAGATTTCAGAACCCAGACTTCAGACCATCTGATATCTAGTATCTGACTTCTAAATATCTAAATAAAAATGGATTTACTGACATTTAAATTAATACTTGTATTAGCACTTTTCCTGCTTTCGCTGACGATAGCAGCCTACTCTACCTGGGCAGAAAGAAAAGTTGCCTCTATTATGCAGGACAGAATCGGTCCCAACAGAGCCGGACCTTTCGGATTACTACAGCCTCTTGCAGACGGTGGAAAATTTTTCTTTAAAGAAGACTTTACACCGGCCAATGCAGAAAAATTCCTTTTCGTATTAGGACCTGCTTTGGTAATGTTTATTTCACTGATTACAGGCGCTGTTATTCCGTGGGGTAAAAGTTTAAGTATCGGTGGTATTTCTTATGATCTTCAGGTAGCTAATATTGATGTTGGAGTACTTTTCATTATCGGAATGGCTTCCATTGGAGTATACGGTATTATGATCGGAGGTTGGGCATCCAACAACAAATATTCATTATTAGGAGCTATCCGTGCCTCTTCACAGATGATTTCTTACGAATTGGCGATGGGATTGGCGTTGTTGTCTATTATCATGATGACAGGAAGTTTAGACTTAAAAGTAATTACGGAAATTCAGACCACAGGGAAACTTTGGGGTCTTATTCATATTGACGGCATGAACTGGAATATTTTCTATCAGCCAATTGCCTTCTTAGTATTCTTTGTAGCTGCTTTGGCAGAAACCAACAGACATCCTTTCGATTTACCTGAGTGTGAATCTGAATTGGTAACAGGATATTCCACGGAATATTCTTCTATGAAATTAGGATTGTATATGTTTGGTGAATACGTGAACATGTTTATCTCTAACGCTTTCATGGTCGTTCTTTTCTTCGGGGGTTACAACTATCCTGGAATTGAATGGGTAACTCAGCACTGGGGAGAGAATACAGCAGGGATATTAAGTGTGGTTGCATTTTTAGCTAAAACCGTGATCGGAATCCTGATCTTTATGTGGATCAGATGGACACTTCCTAGATTTAGATATGACCAATTGATGCATTTAGGATGGAAAACTTTAATTCCTATGGCATTGGTGAACCTGATTATTACAGGTGCTGTAATTTTAGCATTTGCGAACTAAAAGAGTGATAAGAATATATTTTTAATGCTGAACAAAAATTCAGCCTAAAAAAATTACAATAAATGAAACTTACGAACAGATCAAAAGTTGTTTCTAATAAAGAAATGACCCTTGCTGAGAAAATCTATTTACCCGCGATTTTCAAAGGTATGGGGATTACATTCAAGCATGCTGTGAGAACCGTAGTAAAAGGGGCTCCTGCAGTATATTCCTATCCGGAGGTACAAAAGCCAAGAGCAAAAGTATGGAGAGGCCATCATGTTCTTAAAAGAGATGAAGAAGGAAGAGAGCGATGTACTGCCTGCGGACTTTGCGCTGTTGCATGCCCTGCAGAAGCCATTACAATGACTGCTGCTGAAAGAACTAAAGAAGAAAAAGGCCTGTACAGAGAAGAAAAATATGCATCAGTATACGAAATCAATATGCTGAGATGTATCTTCTGTGGAATGTGCGAAGAAGCTTGTCCTAAATCTGCCATCTATCTTACAGACCGTTTGGTAGACGTAGAAACAAACCGAGGTTCTTTCATCTACGGAAAAGATAAGTTGGTTGAAAAAATAAATGAAAGGATTGACATCACAGCAAGACAATCCGAGAAACAAAAAAATGCGGTAAAATAATGGATCAGTTTTTATTTTTCTTGGTGGCGTTTTTAGCAGTGGCAAGTGCCGTGTATTTTGTGTTTGCACGAAATCCTTTATATGCTATTTTGTCATTAATTGTTACGATGTTTTCAATTGCCGGAATGTACATTCTTCTGAATGCGCAGTTCCTTGCAATTATTCAGATTATAGTATACGCAGGAGCAATCATGGTATTATTCCTTTATATTCTAATGATGCTTAACCTTAATAAAGCAGACGAAAGTAAGAAGAACAATACTTTAAAATTTGTTGGAGTTTTTACAGCCGGGCTTGTATTGATAGGTATTTTAGGAGTATTCAGAGGAGTAAGAGAAAAACATATTGTTTTGGAGAACGTAGACAGAGGCGTTGGTCTTACTAAAAATCTGGGCAGACTTTTGTTTAATGAATATGTTTTACCGTTTGAACTTGCTTCCATCCTTATTTTGGCAGGTATTGTAGGTGCGGTATTAATCGGTAAAAAAGATTTATAAGATTATGGGAGATACATTTATACAAAGCATCCCTTTAGATTATTTCATAATTCTTTCTTCAGTACTATTCTGTTTGGGAGTTTTAGGAGTACTATTGAGAAAAAATGCTATTGTTATTTTAGGCTGTGTAGAGCTTATGCTTAATTCTGCAAACCTTCTTTTGGCTGCTTTTTCAGCATACAAAGGAAATGGAGACGGACAGCTTTTAGTTTTCTTCATTATGGTGGTTGCTGCCGCAGAAGTTGCGGTAGGTCTGGCAATTATTGCTATGCTGTATAGAAATACCCGTTCTGTAGATGTAAGTATATTTAATAAATTAAGAGGATAAGGAATGGAAAATTTAGTGTATGCAATAATACTTTTACCACTTTTAGGCTTTCTTATTAACGGTTTATTCGGGAAAAACCTTCCAAAAATGTTGGTGGGCGGACTGGCAACTGCAATGGTTTTCGGATCTTTCTGTATTGCGGTAGGCATTTTCATGAATTTTAATTCTGAAAGCCAGCCGATAATCGTAAAAGCTTTTGAATGGTTTAGAGTAAACGGGGTTCAGATTAATTTCGGATTCCAGATTGATCAGCTTTCATTAATGATGATCATGATTATTACAGGAATCGGATCTTTGATTCACCTGTACTCTATCGGATATATGAGCCATGATAAAGGTTTTTATAAGTTCTTTACTTATTTAAATCTGTTTATCTTCTCTATGCTTCTTTTGGTAATGGGAAGCAACTACCTGATCCTGTTTATCGGATGGGAAGGGGTTGGACTTTGTTCTTATTTACTGATCGGATTCTGGTATACTAATGAAGAATATGGGAAAGCAGCAAGAAAAGCTTTCATCATGAACAGAATTGGTGACCTTGCTCTCTTGATCGGTATCTTCATGATCGCATCTCAGACTAATGCTATCGATTATCTGTCAGTGGCTGAAAATGCTTCAAAATTTGAATTAGACGGAACAGTAATTATCTTTATTACAGCGAGTTTATTTATCGGGGCTACCGGTAAATCTGCACAGGTTCCTTTATATACATGGCTTCCGGACGCAATGGCCGGTCCTACTCCTGTTTCTGCATTGATTCACGCGGCAACAATGGTTACGGCGGGAATCTATTTAGTAGTAAGATCTAACTTCTTATTTACGTTAGCCCCAACAGTACAGGATGGAATCTTATTAATAGGATTTTTAACAGCAGCCCTAGCAGGTTTCTACGCACTCCGTCAGAACGACATCAAAAAAGTATTGGCTTATTCTACAGTTTCACAGCTTGGATTTATGTTCATTGCTTTAGGGTTGGGAGCCTATACCACTGCTATGTTCCATGTGATGACACACGCTTTCTTTAAAGCCCTGTTATTCTTGGGAGCAGGTTCTGTAATTCACGCAGTAAGCGGAGAGCAGGATATGCGTTTCATGGGTGGTCTAAAAAAATATATTCCTGTAACCCACGCTACTTTCCTTATCGGAACACTGGCGATCTCAGGATTCCCTTTCCTATCAGGGATGATCTCTAAAGACGAAATTTTAGTTGCTGCCTTTGCTAAAAACCCTATTTACTGGGTAATGCTATTCATCTTAGCAGCAATTACGGCAACATATATGTTCAGACTGTATTATTTAACATTCCATGGGGAATTTAGAGGTACGGAAGAACAAAAACATCACTTACATGAAAGTCCTTCCAATATGACCTTACCATTGATCGTATTGGCTGTATTTTCTGTAATCGGAGGTTTCATTAACCTTCCGCACTTTATCGGGCACGGACACTACGCCAAACTTATGGAATGGCTGAAACCGGTTCTTACCGAAGAGAGTTTTAAACAAATGGAAGCAACGCTTTCAGGAGTTGACTTTACGACTGAAATGATCCTGTTAGGATTAACAGTATTAATGTTCTTCTCTGTATGGTTCATCGTTAAAAACACGTATGTGAATAAGAAAAAGATGGCTGTCGCAGAAGAAAATTACACTGGATGGGAAAAGCTTTCTGCTAAAAAACTATATGTTGACGAACTTTACAATGCATTAATTGTAAAAACTGTTGAAGGATTAGGACGTGGAGGAAAAATGTTTGATAAGGGGGTGTTAGACCGTTTTGTAGATTTCGTGGGTGAAGGCGCTGAAGACAGCGGTAAATCAATGAAACGTATCCAAAACGGAAATGTTGAGACATACATACTTATCATGTCTTTAGCTGTGGGAATTATACTGATTGTTAACTTTATATTACAATAATAATGTCGTGTTTATTATTAACATTATTGCTTTTACCTCTAGTAGGGTCGGGACTAGTCTTTGCCTGGAAAAATAAATCCAGCAAATATTTGGCACTAGGAATTGCATTGGTTCAAATGCTTATTACCTTCTACATCGCTTCGGATTTTAATTTTAATCCAACGGTAGACAGCGTATTACAGCACGAGATCAATTATCCGTGGTCACAATTCATTAAAAGTTCTCTTCATTTCGGAATTGACGGAATGAGTTTACTTCTTTTATTGTTGACCAATATCTTGACGCCAATTATCATTTTATCATCTTTCAATGAAAATGTGAGTTACAGAAACTCTTTCTATGGTCTTATTCTGCTGATGCAGTTTGGACTTGTAGGAGTGTTCACATCGTTAGACGGACTGTTATTCTACATCTTCTGGGAAGTAACCCTGATTCCAATCTGGTTTATTGCCGGACTTTGGGGACAGGAAAATAAAAGATTTGAATTTACAACTAAATTCTTCGTTTATACATTCGTTGGATCACTGTTCATGTTGGCAGGATTAATCTATGTATACAACCACTCAGCTTCATTTGCATTAACTGATCTTTATAATGCTCAGCTAAATGAAACGCAGCAGACCGTTGTATTCTGGTTTATTTTCTTTGCATTTGCCGTGAAACTTCCGGTATTCCCGTTCCATACATGGCAGCCGGATACATATACTTACTCTCCTACTCAAGGATCAATGCTGTTATCAGGGATTATGCTGAAAATGGCGATTTACGGAGTTATGCGTTATTTGTTACCGATCACTCCCCTTCCGATTGCCGGAATTTCAGGACAGATCGTTATTATTCTTGCCATTGTAGGAATTGTTCACGGAGCACTGATTGCCATTATCCAGAATGATATGAAGAGAATTATTGCCTATTCATCATTCTCACACGTTGGATTGATGGTAGCGGGTATTTTCGCTTCTGCAGTGATTACTTTAAGAGGAACCTTTACTATTGAGGGTGCTGAAGGTGCTTTAGTACAGACATTTGCTCACGGTATCAACGTAGTAGGTTTATTCTACTGCTGTGATATTTTATATAAGAGATTCAAGTCAAGAGATATCAGACAAATGGGAGGATTGGCGAAAGTTGCTCCTAAGTTTGCCGTGCTGTTCCTGATCATTATATTAGGATCAATGG
This sequence comes from Chryseobacterium soli, assembly GCF_000737705.1. Classification (GTDB taxonomy): domain Bacteria; phylum Bacteroidota; class Bacteroidia; order Flavobacteriales; family Weeksellaceae; genus Chryseobacterium; species Chryseobacterium soli. Next base: position 186,996 of record NZ_JPRH01000005.1, read on the forward strand.
GCGTTCCATTAACCAATGGATTCATCGGGGAATTTATCCTGATAAAATCTGTTTTTGATTTCAATGTATTAGCATCTGTAATTGCCGGTCTTACCGTAATTCTATGTGCTGTGTATTTATTGAGATTCTATGGAAAAGCAATGTTCGGTGAAGGAGATGAAGCGGTATTGAGTACTGCAAAAGATCTTTCAGGAGTAGAATTTTCAGTATTGGCCAGTTTAGCGGTATTTGTAATACTATTAGGTATTTATCCGCAACCGGTAATCGATATGGTGAGTAGTTCGTTGAAGTTTATTTACCAATCAATGGTAAATTAATTGAAAGAGTAAAAAATTTAAAAATTAAGCGGTTAAGAAATTGAGAAATCAGAATTTCTGTCTCATCCCTCTTTCACCGCATCTCAAATCTATATTATGAGTGTTTTAATTATTGTTTTCCTAACGGCAATTGTTGCGTTATTTTCAGGAGTTTTTGAACAAGGGAAATTCGCAAGATACATTGGGATTTTTGGATTAATCATCGCATTATATGTAAGCTTCTTGCCGGAATGTACATTCTTCGAGCATTACAAAAACATGTATGAATATGGCCCTAATACTGCCCTATTTACAAAAATATCTATTGTAATTACCCTATTGCTTTTCTTTCTGGGAGGTTTTGCGTTCAGCAATCACAGAAGCCACCAGTCTGAATTGTATGCATTAATGCTTTTTGCACTTTGCGGAAGTATTACTCTTTTCGGATTCCAAAATATGGTGACCCTGTTTTTGGGAATAGAAATTCTTTCTATTCCACTGTACGTAATGGCGGGTGCCAACAAAACTGATCTAAGATCCAATGAAGCTTCTATTAAGTATTTCCTGATGGGTGCATTTGCTACAGGATTCCTTCTGTTTGGTATTGCATTTATTTATGGAAGTGTTGGAAGTTTTGATTTATATACCATCCAAAACTTTGGAGTGGCAAATGCTCACAATACCATGTTCATTTTAGGCGTTTTGCTTATTCTTTGTGCATTGGCATTCAAAGTGGCATTAGCTCCTTTCCATATGTGGAGTCCTGATGTATATTACGGAGCTCCTTCATTGATTACGGCTTTCATGGCGAGTGTGGTAAAGATCTCAGGATTTTTTGCACTATTCAGATTAATGACTATCGGTTTTGCCGGAGTTACCCATGAATGGATCAATGTATTCGGAGTATTTGTGATCATTACTCTTTTACTGGCTAACGTGATGGGTCTTGCCCAAACCAACGCAAAAAGAATGCTGGCATATTCATCAGTTTCTCACGCAGGATATATCGGATTGGTTTTCTTTGGAATGACGAATCTTTCTACTTACAACCTGGCTTTTTACCTTTTTGCCTATTCATTATCTACAGTTGGTGTATTTATGTGTCTGATCTGGGTAGAAAAACTAAAAAGAGAAACCTCATTTGGAGCATTCAAAGGATTGGCTAAATCTGAGCCTATATTGGCAACAGTAGCAGCCGTTTCTATGCTTTCAATGGCTGGAGTTCCACTAACAGCAGGTTTCATGGGTAAATTTGCTTTATTCTCTCAGGCGATGAACGGTGCGGCTTTCCTTGTATTGGTAGCTGTGTTAGGTTCTGCAATTTCTATCGCATACTATTTGAGGTTAATCATTGCGATGTTCTTCTTTAAAGAAACAACATTCAAGACTTCAGAAAAAGTAACGCTTACCTATAATATTGTTGCGGTATTTGTTATTGCATCTATTATTGTATTGGGAGTTTTCCCAGATCTGTTTGCAAAACAGTTCGGACTGTAAAAATTCAATTATAAATACTATATAAAGCACAACATTGATGTTGTGCTTTTTTGGTGGGTAATTTTTATAACTATCTATTAGTATAATCTAATATCTGGTAAAAAAATAGTAATTCTAATGCCATCGGAATTCAATAATTTACCTGTTTTTTCCCTGAATAAAAGTAATCTCAAGACAGTTGAAGACAACTTTTTTCATAACTTTACTTGAAATTTCAACATTGGCAAATCTTTATAAAAAAGACGCTCCATTTAAGGTTTATATATCATTCAAAAAATATTTGGATGTGCTTGAGCATATCCGTTATAACGACCGTTTAGAATACCGCGTCAACTATGCACAGTCACTGATTGACAAAACCAAAAATTTTCAGGAACTTAAAGACGGCTTTCAGGACGTAACATTACTGGAAAAACATGAAGACCTCATCAGGTTGCTTCTTGCCGATCTTTTTCCAACAGGTTTGACCAATAATGAAATAAAAGCAGCCAGCATTCCTCTATCCGATATTACATTTAACTATACCGAAAGATTTAAAGATATCCTTAAAGATGCCGGTAAGGATTTTGAAATAGAACTCAGAAATATTACTGATGATGAGTTTTATGTATTCTGCTGCTGCCTTATCTTACAAAGTTATTTCAAAAAAGATATCAAAAGTACCCTGCCCTTTTATTACGATATTCCAAATAAGCAGGGCATTATGAAGCATTATAAGATCACCGTCAATTCAGATTTCACGGAAGTTTTCCCCACAGAACAGGCGAAAATCCCTTCTGACGACACCCTGAATATGCTGCTGGAGAATATTGATGACACGAATCTTTGGAAGAAATATTTTCCATCGCAATCCTGGATTCTTAGGGGATTTACCATTATTTCCCTGGTGGACTGCACTTCTGAAGTTGCGCTTTCGGATCTGAAATCCAGTATGATTCAAATCGATCCGGAAAACCTGAATCCAGATGAAAACCTGGTGGAAATATTTAAATCGTATTTTGATGTTCCGGCATTGAACTTCGGATTAATGCTTTTCAATAAAAAAGATCAGAGACTTGAAAATGTTCCGATCTATGAAAATTTTTTCACCAATCATATTTTAGATTTCTGGATTAATGCATTCGATGAAGAAACCCGGAAGAATACGTTTAATAATTTAAATCATAACTCGAGGCCTATTGTGATTTCAAATGTTGAAAACATGGATGAGGAGACCAGAAAAATGCCTTCTTTCAATATTTTAAAGAACAACAACATCAACAGTTTCATGGTAATTCCTATCATGAAGGACAATGAATTGCTGGCCATCATGGAGTTCAGTTCACCCATCTCCAATAGTTTTAATGGTTTAAAGCTTAAAAAGATGGAGTTTTTTTCAGATATGATCCTCTTCTCACTGACGAGATTCAGTTTTGAAAAGAATTATCAGATCGAAGCTATTATCCAGCGTGAATATACTTCCATCCACGACAGCGTGGTGTGGAAATTCAGAAATGAAGCAGAGAAATATTTCAATGCTTCCCTGGCGAAAAAAATATACACATTAAAGCAGATTTCTTTTAAAAATTTAACTCCTCTTTTTGGGTTTTCAGACATCCGTTCTTCTTCTGACAAGCGTTTTAATTTAATGCTTCAGGATCTCAACGAACAGATTGCCTGTCTGTATGATATATTCAGTATGATCAATTCTGATTCGGAAAAATATCTGCTGGCTTTAGAAATCTTCGAAAATGAATTGAATAAAGAAATCAAAGCAGATACTGAACAGCGTCTCCAACGATTGCTTAGAGATGAAATTCACCCGCTTTTACAGGGAAAACTGGAAGTACAGTCGAGTGAAGAAGTAAAAGAAAAAATCAAAGATTACTTTTTACAGTTATTTATTCAGACCGACTTATTCTATGCCAACCGGAAAAACCTGGACGATTCTATCACACTGGTGAACAGAAAGCTGGCAGATATGCTGGATGAAAGCCAGGTGAAGGCACAACAGATCTATCCGCATTACTATGAACGATTTAAGTCTGACGGAGTTGAGCATAATTTATTCATAGGCCAGAATATTGCTCCGGATGTCCCCTATTCTTCCAAAGTAGCCAGCCAATTAAGATATTGGCAGCTGAAAACCATCTGCAAAATGGAACGTGAATTTCAGGACTTTAAAAAGGATCTTCCAATTTCTCTGGATATCGCTTCCCTGATCTTTGTTTATAATGAAAAAATAGACATCCGTTTCCGAATGGATGAAAAGCGTTTTGATGTAGACGGTGCCTACAATTCTTACTACGAAATCGTCAAAAAACGATTGGACAAATCACATGTCAAAGATTCCAACGAAAGAATTACTTGTCCCGGAAAAATCACCATCGTCTATTTTGGAATGGAAAATCAGCGAGAATACCTGGAATATATCGCAAAACTTCAGAAAAAAGGAATTCTTCAGTCTGATGTAGAGTTTCTAAAAGTTGAAGACCTGCAGGGAATCACAGGATTACTGGCGCTGAGGGTTTCTTTGGTGTAAGATCAAAAAATCCTAATAATATTCAATTATCCGGACCCATTTATATAAATCCTTACCGTCGACATTTTTAATAACTTCTTTCCAGTTTTTTTGTTTATCGAAAATATATTTAAAACTGATGACTGTTGGTTCTATTTGTTCATCTTCATGCCCGAATTTATCTAAATAAAACAGTTTGGTTATGTAGTTATTTTTGTACTCAAATCTGATTTCGTACCAAACTTTATCTTTATAATATGTTGTTTTTCTTTCTAACTTTTGATCTTTAGTGTATGTATAAATAGTATATATTGTTTTTCCATAACTATCAATTCTCTCTTCTCTGACTATTTTACCATTTCCAAACATGATATAAGAATAAAATTTCCCATCTTTAAAATCAGTTTGTTTTATTACATTTCCGGATTTATCATATTCATACTTAAGATGCCTGGTTAAGGTTATTTTTTTATTTTGATAGTCATCTTTATAATTGAAAAATTTTTCTTCAATTACTTTATATTGATTATCATAGATTTTTACCCTGCTTAATTTCCTATAATATACAGAATCTTCAGCTCTGGTATAAGACCGTTCACCTACTTTCCTCCAAATATCATTGGTAATAGCAAAAATACTGTCTGTCTTTGAAATGGTATCAAACTTTGTAATGAATAAAGGTTTGGAACTTTCAAGATTACCAACAAATTTTTTTAGAGGTTCATCCTTGCTTTTAGAATAATATTCTTTAAATTTTGCAGTTTTGCTATTCCCTTCATAAAAATAACGCGAAGTAGTTTCCGAATAATTATTCTTAGTTTTTTGTATAGTTAATCTATTTAAATCATCATACATATAATCATAATCATCAACGATATCTCCCGATTTGTGATACCAAATTTCTTTTGTAATATTTCTGTTTTTATCAAAGAAAGTTTCATTATTTATATAGCGGCAAAAATCTGTTTCAAACCATGAATTTCTCATACTGTTTCTCAGATTTTTAGGCCTCATAATTATAGCGTGCCCATACGCATCATCACCTTTCAGAAAAGTAAAAGGACCAGAATCATTCAGAAAAATCACATATTCTTTTACAGATTTAGGTTTCCCTAAAACAGAATCTTTAATGACCTGAGAATTGAACAGAGCACACGAAAAAATAAAAAGAAGTAATAGTTTTTTCATTATTTGAGCCTATAAGAATTTTGTGTTTTTATTTCATGATAGATTAACTGTAATTTATGGAGGAAACAGTAAATAAAATATAAAGAATAGATTAATTAACCCACAAAATAAAAATCCAGCTTCTTCAACCGTCCTTGTGGAGTTTCAACTTGTTTAAAAACAGAAAGCTCTTATAATGATTTTCTTTTTCTAACTAGAAAATTAAAGAGTAAGAAAAGCATATCCAAAAGAAAGTACCGAAATAATAATTCCAGCCATAAAGATCTGATAGGTAATAGATAACAGTTTATACTTTCTGTCTAATACTTTTCCCAGGAAATAGAGATCTTTCACCATTGAATCATAAATATAATCCCTGTCTTTGATCAGGTCTTTCATAGCCTCGTTATAATCCCCGAAAAGCATTTGGTTAAAATTTCCAAAAAACAAAAGATTCACCTTTCGGTCTGCAACATCCTGATTGGTAAACCTGGTCTTGGTAACATTAGGTTTTGTGGATAAAATCGCAAAAATAATCGTTAAAACACTTGACAGCAGCAGTATAAAACTTGGAATCACAAGATGTGCATTTTTCGGAGCATCCAATTTGGGAACCAGCACAGAAAGACATACTGAAATAATAATGGCATTCACGGAAAGCAGAATATTCGCTTTGCTGTCTGCAATATCACTCAACCTGGTATGGTTATTCAATGTAATTCTGAACAGAGTATCTACACTTCTGTCTGACTTCGGTTCTTTTGGTTCCTTCGGCTCTTTAGACTCTTTTCCTTCTTTTTTATTTTCAGAAGTTGTTTTTTTATCTTCTTCCTTTTCCAGCTTCTTCTCTATTTTCTTAATATTTTTCTTTTTAAGAGGCTCCCAGTTTTCAATGGCATAATCGGTGTAATAATGATGCTTGTTTTTCAGCATATCCAGATTTCCTGCATTCCATTCATCATTGGAAAAACACCGTACATTGGTAAGCTCCCATTCTTTCCTTAAGGCATCAGAAATATCATTATAATCATGGCCTGCAAAGTGACTGCAATCCGCGTCTTTTACTATTTTTTCTAAAAGGTTCTGGGGCTCATAGGTGATTTTTGTAGCTAAGATCAAACGGGAAACGTCTTCTATATAAGATTGAGGATAATTTTCATTTTGTAGAAAATTTTTCAGAATTTCTACGCCTCTTTCTTCATGATTCTGGGCACATTCAATGTATCCGGTATCATGAAACCAAAGAGCCAGTAAAACCTTCTCCTGATCTTCTTTGGAGACCGGTGTGTTCCTCATAATTTCCTCAGCCTTATTGACTGTATACGTGGTATGAATAAAATTATGATAAAAGTATACAGAAGATAACTTATCTTTGAATAAGATTTCAACATAATCTTTGGCTTTGTGTAAAATGCTCATTCCTGAAATTTTGTTAATGTAAATTTATGAATTTATCCTTGAAAACTGATCTAAAAAAAATTTCGATTCTCCTTAAAGCAGCATTATCTGCCGGAGCTCTCTATTCCTGCGCAACATATAACGTAAAAAAGGGTAAAAACTTATTCGAAGTTAAAAATTCTGATATAAAATCCGGAAATGACTTTAAAATCTTCCTTGTCGGCGATGCCGGAAATGCAGATGAAGCACAGGCCAAACATACACTGAATTATATTAAAAGTAAATTAGATTCTGCTGACGAAAATTCCATGCTCCTTTTTCTGGGCGATAATATCTATCCTTCAGGAATGCCGGAGAAATCCGATAAAGACTATCCTTCCGCAAAAGAAAAACTGGACAACCAGCTGGCCATCACGAAAAATTTCAAAGGGAAAACATTGGTTATCCCTGGAAATCATGATTGGTATTACGGATTGGATGGACTAAAGGCTCAGGAAAATTACGTTAAAGAATACTTAAACGATAAGAAAGCATTCTTACCCAAAAACTCTTGTCCTATTGATGATATCAACCTTACGAAAGACATTAAGTTAATCGTTATAGATTCTGAATGGGCTTTAGTAAATTGGGACCAATACCCCGGAATCAATAAAAACTGTTCGATAAAAACCCGGGAAGATCTTTTTGAAGAATTTAAAGATCTTGTGAATAAAAATCAGGACAAAAGAATTATCGTTGCGCTTCATCATCCGATTATCAGCAGCGGAGTGCATGCAGGCTTTAATTCTGCAAAATCACATCTTTATCCTTTAAAAAGCAAAGTTCCGGTTCCTGGTGTTGCCAGTCTGATCAATGTTTTGAGAAATTCTTCAGGCGCCAGCATGGAAGACATCAACAATCAGCATTATGCAGATCTTGCCAACAGGATAAAAAGTATTGTTCAGGATAAAGACAATATTATTTTTGTTTCCGGACACGATCATAATCTCCAGTACCATGAAGAGAGAAATATCAGACAGATCATCAGCGGAGCAGGCTCTAAAACAGATCCGGCAACCATTGCTGAGAAAACCGATTTTTCTTATGGAGGCAGCGGATTTGCTGTGTTAAATTTAAGAAAAGACAAGAGTTCAGATATAGAATATTTTTCGACTAAGGATAATAAGCTTGAAAAGCTTACCCAGATTTCTGTAATCTCTAAACCGGATGTTTTCATCAATAATTTCCCGAATACTTTTCCTAGTACCTTTACTTCTACTGTTTATCCTGTAGAACTTACTCAGAAAGGAAAAATCTACAGATGGCTTTGGGGCGAGCATTACCGAAAATATTACGGAATTCCTATTGAAGCGCAAACGGCCAATCTTTCGGAAATCAATGGCGGATTCACTCCTTTCCGCGAAGGTGGTGGAAACCAGTCCAACAGTCTTCGACTTAAAGCTCAGGACGGACAGGAATTTGTAATGCGGGGCGTGAAAAAAAGTGCAGTCCGGTTTTTGAATAATATGGCGTTCAAAAAAAGTACATTCGGAAATGAACTGAATAATACTTTCCCGGAGAAATTCCTGCTTGATTTCTATACAACCGATCATCCATTCACCCCATTTTCAGTCGGGAATATGGCTGATAAACTCAACATTTTCCATAGCAACCCTAAATTATATTATATTCCTAAACAATATGCTTTAGGAGATTATAATCAAAACTACGGTGATGAAATGTACATGATCGAAGAACGGTTTTCTTCCGATCCTAAAACACTGGAATCACTGGAGCATGCAAAAGATATTCTTTCTACGGATGACGTTTTAAAGAATTTTACAAAAAATAATAAATATGCTGTAGATCAGGAATCCTACATCAGAGCCAGAATTTTTGATATGCTGATCGGTGACTGGGACAGACATTCTGACCAATGGAAATGGGCGGAATACAAAGACGGTGATAAAGTCGTTTATAAACCGATTCCCAGAGACAGAGACCAGGCTTTCAGTAAATATGACGGTGCTGCATTTAAGATTATCATGAATGTACCAGCCATCCGCCACATGAAAACATTCAAAGATGACATTAAAAATGTAAAATGGATGAATATGGAACCTTATCCGCTGGATCTTGTATTTTTAAAAGGTTCTACACAGGAAGAATGGATCGCCCAGGCCAAATATATCCAGGAACATCTTACAGACAATGATATTGATGAAGCTTTCAGTAATCTGCCTAAAGAGGTAAAAGATGAGACCATTGCAGATATTCAAAGAAAGTTAAAATCCAGAAAAATAAAACTACAGGATTACGCATCCCGATATTATGATGTGCTGCAGGAAAAAGTTCCTTTGGCAGGAACGGTAAATCCAGATAAATTTGTTATTACTAAAAACGGGCATTCTGTTACTGTACAACAGTATGCATTAGATAAAAACAAAGAGAATCTGGAGCTGGTATTTGAAAAAACGTATGATGACTCTAAAACCAAAGAACTTTGGATCTATGGGTTGGAAGATGATGATATTTATGAAGTTTTAGGAGACGGCAGACCTAAGATGAACATCAGATTGATCGGCGGCTACAACCATGATACATATACTGTTGCTGATGGAAAAAAAGTGAAGATTTATGATTTTAAATCTCAAAAAAACACGTACCATGCCGGTACAGCAGCAAAAAAGATTTCTGATGATTATGATATCAATACCTACAATTATAAGCATCCGAAATATAACTTCTTTGCAGGATATCCCAATGCAGACTATAACCCTGATGATGGGGTGATATTAGGTGTTTTGGCCAATTATACGGTAAATAATTTCATCCGCGATCCTTACACCCAGAAGCACAGCCTGAAGGCTAACTTCTATACGGCGACCGGTGGATTTAGCCTGGTGTATAAAGGAATTTTCAAAAAAGCGATTTCAGGATGGGATTTCAATCTTGATGCAGCATACACTACTCCGCATTTTTCACAAAACTTCTTCGGACTGTCTAACGAAAGTCCTTATGATAAAGAAAATACGGAAAGGGAATATAACAGAGCGAGAATTTCAAAATTCAGTTTTGCGCCTTCTATTTCTAAAAAAAGCTGGCTGAATCTGCAGCATCAGTTTCAACTGACTTTTGAAGATAATAAAATCCAAAGAAACGGCGACCGGTTTGTGGACCAGTCACCGGACGTAAGACCTGAAGTTTTCAAAAGCCAGCAGTTTGCAGGAGCCAATTATACTTTCAGCTTTAAAAATATGGATAACAAGGCTTTCCCAACATTAGGGATGGAACTTTTAGTGAATGCTAACTGGAAAACGAATGTATCCAATTTCGATAAAAACTTTTTGGCACTAAACGGAACCCTTACCATAGACCACAGAATTGACAAAAGAGGACTATTCGTTTTTGCCAATTCAAGTAATGGAATGTGGATCAACAATAATAATTTTGAATTCTATCAGGCGGCAGCTATCGGTGGCAACAACGGTATGAGAGCTTTTAGAAATGACCGTTTTTCAGGAAGATCTTATTTTACAAATAATTCTGAAGTCCGTTGGGACTTCGGCAGAGTGCGGAACAATATCGTCCCTGCCAATATGGGAGTCCTGGTAGGCTATGATTTCGGACGTGTCTGGAACAATGGTGAAGATTCTAAAAAATGGCACCAGTCTGTAGGGGCAGGATTCTGGCTAAGTATTGTAGATATGTTTTCAGCAAGGCTGAATTATTTCTATGGTTCTGATGGCGGAAGAATTTCAGCCGGCGTAGGTATGAATTTTTAAGATTGGTCGTGACGGTATTTTACCTCACACCATAGTTCAAACATATAATAATCCCCACAAAAACTTATTTTGTGGGGATTATATTTTAAAAGGAAAATTTATAAACGTTTCCGCCGGTCTCCTTATCTTTTTCATCAGCAATCAACAGGGTTTTATTATCAAGAAAAACAACTCCTTCTTTTTGCGAATTATGATCTAACGGGATTTTCTGGATTTTTACCTTGCTAAAATCATTTGCTGTAAATCCGGAAAGCACCTGAATATTTTTATGATTCAACAGGACAATACGATCTTTCGTACTGTTGATAGAAGCAGATGTAATAGCCGCATCGCTGTATTTGCCGTCAAGCTTTAAAGTAGCAATCAATTTAGCCTCAAAATCTCCTTCTTTATTAGGAACCTGGAAAACCAAAAAAGTCCCGTCAAATCCTTTGCTTCTGTTTTTGGTAAAGAGATAAAAATTACCATCCATTTCTATAAAAGCTTCACAGTCGTAGAGCAAGTTTGACTTTTTGGGAGGAAAATCAGTTTGCCCTTCATAATGAAATTTTGTGGTCTGTGTAACCTTTGTTGTCTTTTGAGAAGCATCTTTCAGATCTATTTTCAAAATGGCAAGATCCGTTCTATCGTTGTCATTATTTCCAAAATCACCGATATAGATATTTCCTGTAGCATCTGTAATAATTTCTTCCCAATCCGTATTTTCAGCGTTTTCAACCAGAACATTAGCGATTAATTTTCCCTGACGATCAAGTCCGTATACTTTGTTTTTATTTCCCTGATCTTCTATCGTCCAGATTGTTTTTTTATCTTTTGACAAAGCAATTCCGGAAACTTCCTTCAGTTTTTTAGGAAGAGCAAACTCTATTTTGAGAACTTCATCTTTAGTTGAATCCTGAGCTTTAGGGTTGCAACTCCATAAAAAGAATGCGGATAAAATAACAGTGCGCAACATATCTATATTTTTATTTTTTTTAACTGAACATACGGGTATCGTATATTTTTCTAAGATATCAATAATCTATAAGGTTTCGATCAGCTACTTTGTAAATTAAGAAAGCAGCAGTTTAGCTTTTTCCCAAAGAACATCCATTTCTTCCAGTGATAAGTCTGCCAGCTTTACATTTTCTTCATCGGCCAGCTTTTCCATTTTCTGAAATCTTGAAATGAATTTTAAATTGGTTCTTTCTAACGCAGAATCAGGATTAATGCCGGAAATTCTGGCGTAATTAATCAACGAGAAAAATACATCACCCAATTCCTGTTCTTTTTTATCAAGATCGGTTTCTGCATGGAATTCTGCAATTTCCTCGTCTACTTTTTTCCAGGCATCCTCTGCATCATGAAACTCAAAGCCGATTCCTTTTACCTTATCCTGAATTCTGTACGCTTTCACAAGGCTTGGCAGGCTTTTGGGAACACCGCCTAAAATAGAAGTATTTCCCTCTTTCAGTTTTAGTTTTTCCCAATTCTTTTTTACTTCATCTTCATCTTTCACTTCCGTATCTCCGTAAATGTGCGGATGGCGGAAAATCAACTTCTCATTCAGGGAATTGATCACATCTGCAATATCAAAACTGTTTTTCTCAGAACCAATTTTAGCATAAAAAACCAGATGAAGAAGAACATCACCCAGTTCCTTTTTAATTTCAAGCAGATCATCTTTCAGAATGGCATCTGAAAGTTCATAGGTTTCCTCGAGAGTTAAATGTCGAAGCGACTGCAAGGTCTGCTTTTGATCCCAGGGACATTTTTCCCGCAGATCATCCATGATATCGAGCAATCTTTCGAAGGCGTCTAGTTTTTCCTGTTTTGTATTCATAGGTATTGAGCGTTCAATGGGCACAAATTTAAGGTAATCTTTGTTAATTACTGTTTTTTTGTCCTGAAATCGAAGATTTGTGTTGTTGGGCAGAAGATTCAAAATACATAAGCATCTTAATACTCAGTAATAACAAAAAACCTTGTCACATTCAGTGACAAGGCCTTTATTTTGAAATTCAGATGAATGAATTATCCTTTTTTAGTGTGAGTACTTTTTGGAGCCCCTTTTGCTGCTGAAGTAGCTTTTACTTTCGGAGTTACCGGCTTTTCTGCTTTTGGAGCTACTTTTTTAGTTGCTTCTTTTTCAAGGCTTACTTCTTCATGTGCAGGATCCAGTGTTTCAGGTTCTGCTTTTACGAAGCTTTCAGGAGTGATATATCCTGCTTTGTGCAAGATGTTATACCATTGAGCCAATTTTTTGATATCGGAAGCATATACTCTTTCTGTATCGTAGTTAGGAAGAGAAGCACCCATAAAGTCTTTCAAATCAGACTCAGAAGATTTATGAGAAATCGTTTCCTTATAATCATGATTTTTAGCAATATTTTCAAAAACTTCGAACAAAGGCACTTCTTTATCAAAAGTAAACATTGCAATATTGTCTAACAAACTAACCTGGCTAGAATTTCCAATGCTCACTTTCTTTTTTGAAGTAACATCTTCAATAATAAACCCGTTTCTTAATTGAGAAACTAATTTGTAAAGTCCTGGTTTTCCAGAAATTGAAATTATTTTTTCTAACAACATAATTTTATTTTTTGTAAATTCAGCAATCCGCCTATTGCTTTTTGCCCTGTATTATTTTTTTACTTTAATGTTTATATTTATTTTGGAAATCTCATTTTATAATTGATGCTTACATCACCCTGAGAGATCTTTGTAAGTTTACCTTTTACAAGCTTCTTTTTCAATGCGCTCAAATGGTCGGTAAACAAAACCCCTTCAATATGATCGTACTCATGCTGAATTACGCGGGCTCTAATATCGGAAAAAGTTTCTGTATGTTTTACAAAATTTTCGTCATAATATTCAATAAGGATCGTTCCTTTTCTCTTTACATCCTCTCTTACATCAGGAATAGAAAGGCATCCTTCGTTGAATTTCCATTCTTCACCTGATTCTTCAAGAATCTGTGCATTGATGAAAACTTTTCTGAAGTCTTTCAGCTCATCCTTAATATCCTCATAATCTTCATCCTCTGCAAGAGGCGTCACATCGATTACAAACAGGCGGATATCAAGTCCAACCTGAGGTGCTGCCAGCCCAATACCGTTGGCGCTGTACATAGTATCGAACATGCTCTCTACAAGTTCTTGCAAATTGGGATAGTCTTTGTCTATATCTTTGCCTACTTTTCTCAAAACAGGATCCCCAAAGGCTCTTATCGGTAAAATCATCTTGTTCTTTGTTCTAAAAAATTCTGCAATATGATGGTTGCACTTACTCTATCTATTAATCCCTTCTCTTGTCTCTTTTTTTTGCTTTTCCCACTCTGGGAAATAAAAAACGAGGCCATTTTGGAGGTAAATCTTTCGTCAAAACGGTGGACAGGAATATCAGAAAATTCTTTTGTAAATTCTTCAATAAATTTCAAAATATCCGTTTCCACTTCGGAAATATTTCCCTTCAAATCTACAGGAAGTCCTATAACTACGCCGTCTACTTTATTCTCGCTGAAATATTTATTTAAAAATACCAGCAGCGATTTTGTTTCCACAGTATCAAGGCTGCTTGCAATAATTTGCATATCATCCGTTACAGCGATGCCACAACGAGCCTTTCCGTAGTCTATTGCAAGGATTTGTCCCATAAGTCTGCAAATTTAGTAAATTTTAATGATTTTATTCATAACGCAGTTTTTTTATGTAAATCATGTTTTATTCCATTATTTTTTTTATAATTTTAATCTTCCAAAAAACGAAAATATGAAGAAACTCATCCTCGTAAGACATGCAAAAAGCGATTGGCCCGAAGAAACGGAGGACTTTGACAGACCATTGGCAGACAAGGGTTTAAATGACGCCATGCATATGTCCAGGTTTATGAAAAGTAATAATATTTCGATTGATTATCTGGTATCCAGTCCGGCGGTCCGGGCACTCCATACGTGTGAAGTTTTCAACCAGACGTATCAGCTTAATTGCATCACTGATGAGAAACTTTATAATCCATCGGAAAGAAATTTTGAATCGGTGATCTACAGTCTGGATGACAGCCATAATTCGGTTGCTATTTTCTCTCATAACAACGGAATTTCCAATTTTGCCAACTCTATCTCTGAGGATATCTTTCATTTCCCTACTTGCGGCGTGGCAGGTTTTGAGATCGATTGCGATTCATGGGCAGAATTTGATGGTGCCAGAAAAAAATTGTTATTCTTTTATGAACCGGGTAAAATTTAAGATGATTTTCAAAGACTTCTATGCTGTCTGTTAAAATAAAAAGCTCCAACAAATGTTGAAGCTTTTATTTTTTTGTTTGGCTAAAGCCATTTGATTGATGTCATATCCAAATTCTTAATATAGACTGTTTTCTTGATTATTTCTTTTTCAGATCCAGGTCATCAAAATCAAAGCTGAAATCTGTAACATCTGAAATAGCTTTCAATTTTGCAGACTCTGCTTTTCCGTTTTCATCGTAATTAAAGATAATATAGGCATCTGCATCATAGCTTCTGTCGTCCCATTTTATAATGAAAGAATTGTTTGAATAAGGAAGTAATTCTCCTTTTAATCTTGGGGAATTAGCACATGAAATCCTGTAGGTACTTCCCTGCTGAACAATTTCTACATCTCCGAACCATACATCATTATATTTTCCTGTAAACTGTTCTGCTTTAGGCTGGCTGTTCTTTTCTTTTTTAAAGGCTTCAGATTTAGCGAATGCTTCGTTTTTCTGCTTTTCATAGAATGCTTCGTTTTTAGTCATTCTCTCCCTGTAGGTTTTCAGCCAGTTTCTGTCTGCAATTCCCAGATAAGAATCTTTAACTGTATTGGTTATTGTATTAAAAGCAGCACCCGATTGCTGGTTCGTCAATACGACAATTCCTAATTTAAGATCCGGAATTAAGGTAAACTGGGTAACAGTTCCGATCAGTCCGCCTGTGTGCTGGATCTGTTTATGGCCTTTAACGTCACTTAGGAACCAGCCCATTCCATATCCGTAAAAACTTGTGTCATATAGATTTTTAGCTGCTATACTGCTTGGAATCTGCAGACTCCAAAGCTGCTGTACATTTTTATCTGAAACCAGTTTTTTACCGTCTTTTGTGGTAAAATTATTCATCAGAAATTCTGCCCAGGTAGTCATATCTTTGATATTACTCATAATACCACCAGCTGCATTCGCGGTTTCATTCCAATCATGAGGAACGGCGATCGATTTTCCGTTTACAGGAGCATGAGCATCGATTTTATTGGCAATGGCTTTTGCTCTGTTGTAACTTCCGAAACTGGAGGTCATTCCTACCGGCTTCATAATTCTCTGTTCTATAAATTCTGCCCAAGTTAATCCGGAAATTCTGTGGATAACTTCTCCGGCAACAATAAACATGATGTTATTATAATCCAATGTTGTTCTGAAAGGATTCTCCGGTTTCAGGTATCTTACGTTGTGTACGATATCATTCACGGACAGATTTCCTCCTTCAGGAAAAAACATCAAATCGCCCTGTCCCAATCCCAATCCTGCTCTATGGGTCACCAGATCTTTAATGGTAACATTTTGTGACACATAAGGATCATACATCTGAAATTCAGGAATATATTTAGATACTTTATCATCCCAGTTCAGCTTTCCTTCATCCGCTAAAATCGCTAATGCCGTACAGGTAAAACCTTTGGAATTGGAGGCAATACCTACCAAAGTGGTATCATCCATTGCCTGTTTAGTGGTTAAAGAACGAACGCCAAATCCTTTTGAATAGATCAGTTTACCGTCTTTTATAACTCCTACAGACATTCCGGGAACATCAAATGTTTTTAAGGTATTCTGGATGAGCTCATCGAGTTTCTTTTCTTCCACCTGCGCAAAAGAGACCAGGGAGAAAAGAATAAAGAACAAAGAAAAGGTTTGCCTCATTGTTTTTAAATTTTCTCAAAGGTAATGAATTCGGTATTTATTAAGTACATTTGAAATCCAACCTAACAACAAAAATATAAGTGAAGATTATTTCTATCAGGTGCAATCCAGAATATAAAGACATATCGATCCGGAAGCATTTATCATATAAACATGTACAATGTATTCATTCTTAAGGTTACCTTTTTATTTTTTGATTCTCTGTAACAAAAAATAAATCTTTCTTAACTTTGCAAAAAAGTGCTGATGACTAAAATACTCCTCCTCTCCGACTCCCATTCTTATATTAACGACCGAATTTTAGACTATGCCCAGCAGGCTGATGAGATCTGGCACGGTGGAGATTTTGGAAATATGGAAGTTATTGAGCAGCTTGAAAAAATCAAGCCTTTGAGGGGGGTGTACGGAAATATTGATGAAGCCAAGATCCGTTCTGAATTCCCAGAAGTCAATCGGTTTTTGTGTGAAAATGTAGAAGTATTAATGATTCACATCGGGGGATATCCGGGAAAGTATTCTCCTTTAGCCAAAAAAGAAATCGAGGAAAAAGCTCCTGCTTTGTTTATTTCAGGGCATTCTCACATTTTAAAAGCCATGTTTGACAAAAAGAATAATCTTCTCCACCTGAATCCCGGAGCCTGTGGAAAACAGGGATGGCATACCACGAGAACCATGATACGCTTCGTGATCGATGGTGAAGAAATAAAGGACCTGGAAATTATTGAACTGGGACCAAAGTCTTAATTATAATCTATTACAGCATATCTATACACTATATTACATGAAGATTGGAGATAAAGTTTCAGCATTGGATGAAGATTTAAGCGGAGTGGTGACTTCGGTTAATGGAAATATTGTAGTTTTTAAAGATGAATATGGTTTCACCTATCAATATCCAAAAGAAAAGCTGGTTCCGAAAAATCCATCTTTGTATGAAAACATACCTATCGTAAAAAAAGCTGAACCTCAAAAAAATACTTCAAAAAAGCATCAAAAGAATGGTCTTGTTTTGGATCTTCATTTTCATAACTTAGTTAAAAATCCACAGGATTATGACAGCTACGAAAGACTTTTCCTCCAAAAAGAAAAACTGATGGAAATTTTACAGTTTTGCAGAAAACACAATCTGAAACGTCTCGAGATTGTTCATGGAATTGGAGACGGCATTCTTCAGAAAATGGTGCTGGATGTTTTGGAAAGCCAGAGAGGATTGGATTTTTATAACAAGGAAATACTTCACCATCAATCAGGTGCTGTTATGGTAGAATTTCACTAAATTTGCATTAATTGAAATATGAACGTACTTAATTTACTTTTTACCAAAGACGGATTAATCTACCAGATTGCTAAAAACAAAAGCATTTTGGAGGAAAAGTCTTATTTCGTTACCGAAGAAACTCCGGAAAATCTTATTGAAGAGAAGCTGGATGAAATTCTTATCAAGCAAAGGTTTGATGAAATCCAGGTGGTTTCAGCACTGAATCATTTTACCTTAATGCCTGAAGGATTTTCGGGGCATGAGGATGGATTCGAACTGATCGCCTATAATGCTCCCGTCGATAAGGAAAAAGAAGAGCTTATGCTTTCTGTAAACAAGAAGTTCAGCGTTCAGTTTTATTATACTTTTCCTAAAAACTTTTACAAAAAAATAAAAGAACTGGCTGTACCGGTTCATTTTAATTTTTCAGGAGAGAAATTTTTAAATTCTGTCAACAATAAAAGCAATAAAGAGATTCATATCAATTTGTATCATAATCAGTGTGAATTTTTCGCCATTGACAATAAAAAAGTAATCTTATACAACAATCTGGATGTGAATTCAGAAGTTGATTTTCTTTATTTCGTCATGTTTACGTTAAGCAAAATAGGTTTCGGAATCAATGATACCAACTTCTATGCGTATGGGGAGACTACAGAAAATGAAACTTTTCTCTCTGAACTCCAGAAATTCGTAAAGAATCTCAAAATTGTATTTGATAATATCCCTAATAAAAATTTCATTTTGAATTAAATAAAAAAAGGAATGCCTAGTGCATTCCTTTTTTACATCATATAATGGTTCAATTCTTAAAACAAAGTGTATCCAAAAATAATTGAAAGGTTTTTGTATTTGCTTTCCATAGAAGTTCCTCCAGGTAACATATCTCTTTTAGAGTTGATTCTGAATTCCACATTATATCTGTCTGCATATTTGTAACCAATTCCAAAAGCCATATTCATTGAAGATTTCAGTCCAGGTGTTACAAAAGTATTATCATATTCTAATTTTGATTTTTCTAAAACAGCATCAAATACACCTAAAGCATTCACGAAAATTTTAGAATTTTTATCTAAGAACATATAATATCTCAATCCCACAGGCAATTCAATAGAAGAATATTTTATTCTAACGCCTCTGTTAGTTGATGCATCCAATATTTTGTCTGCATTGTAGTATTGGTAGGTAGGCTCTATAATAACTGCGAGTTTATTATTGTTAAAAGGCAAAACAAATTCAGCTTCAACTCCGAAACGGAAAGAAGTTTTATTATCAAAATTGGCATTATAAAAATCAGGCATTACTTTGCTCTCCACAGAATAAGAAGAGAAATTAACTCCCGGTCTCAGGGTTACATGAAACAGATTTTTCTTTTCTGATTCTGTAATACTTTGGTAATTTACACTTCCTCCATTACAAGAATTCGCTTTTGTAAAAAATACAGTCAGATCCTTTGTCGTGTATTTTAATACTCCTATTTCTTTTTCAATAACTTCATTACAGGTCTTCACTTCTTTAAGCTGATTTCTGTACTCGTTATTTTCTGCTACTTTGTTATCATCAATAAAATACTTTTTATAGACTAATGGAACTACAACTCCATTATCTGCCTGATAGAAAAACAGTTTTGAAGTAGCTGAGTTATATTCGTAAAGATTGGTATCCCCCTGAACAAGAGTTTTTAAAAATACAGTCTCCTCAGTATATATCGGTGCTTTTTCCGTAGATAATGAACTCACAAAAGTGGATGAATTATCAATATTCACTTTCGACTTCACATATTTTACTTTATCGTCGATTTCGAATGATTTTACAGTGCTGATTCTGAGTATTTCTGATTTGGAAGATTCTGAAGATTTAAACTCAAACTGGGTGGGGTTATTTTTCCAATCAAGATTTTTAATGAAACCTTCTACTTTTTGATCTTTCTCCGTAACATAAGATCCTTTTCCAAAAGAATTTTGTGCAAAAGAATTAATGAAACAACACAATGTTAGAAAAAAGAATGTCTTTTTATTCATGGTATAATTTTTAAGGCTGCAAAAGTATATATTTAATAAAATAAAACCGACTTTTATTTTTAATAATTAACTTTGCAGTATGTATAGAATAATCGCAGGCCGATGGAAAGCCAAAAAAATAGCCGCTCCGAAAAATTTTGATGTAAGGCCAACCACTGATTTTGCAAAAGAAGCTTTGTTCAGCATTTTGGAAAATAAGTATGATATGCAGTCGATAGCTGCTTTGGATCTTTTCGCCGGAATCGGGTCTATTTCTTTAGAATTTGCTTCAAGAGGGTGTAAGGATGTAACTTCTGTAGAAATGAATCCTAAGCATACCAGTTTCATCAACTCTACGGCTTCTGAGCTGGACATGAGTCTGCAGGTGAATGTACAAAGAGGTGATGTCTTCGACTGGCTGAAAAAATTCAGAAACAGAAAATCTTTTGAAATTGTTTTTTCTGACGCTCCTTTCGAGATGGAGGAGAAAAAATACTACGAATTAATCTCTCTGGTACTTAATAATAAATACCTGAAACAAAACGGAGTTCTTATCATCGAGCATCAAAGCAGAATGAAATTTGACCATCCTAATTATGTGGAGACCAGGAAATATGGAAACATAGGTTTCAGTTTCTTTAATCCTAATAAGGAAGAAGATACCACAATAGAATAATCAGGAAACTTTTTTCTTGATTATTTTTTTTGAACTTTCAGAAGCTTCAATTCCCCATTTCGTAATTGCATTTACAACAGGCAGTAATGTTTTTCCAAAATCTGTTAAGGAATATTCTACCATCAAAGGTGGCTTTTTCGTGTAAACCCGTCTGTTGATAATTCCATCTTCCTCCAGTTGTTTTAATTGAAGACTTAGCGTTCTTTCTGTAATGGTTGGAATTAATTTTCTTATTTCATTATATCTCTTGGGCTTATCCAGCAGATAAACCAAAATAACGGCTTTCCATTTTCCGCCTATAAATTTCATGGTCACACTGGTGCAGCATGGGTAATCTTTGTTATCTATTGTATACATTTTTATACTATCCTTTTTTACCGTTATTGCAAAGTTACTAAACTTAAATTAATTTTGTAACTATAAAAAATATAGTATAAATATTATGAACTTTTTAGAAAAAATGAAATCAAGATATACTGTTAAAAAGTATAATCCACAAGGGAAAATCAGTGAAGATAAAATTCAGCAGCTGAAAGAAATAGTACAGCTAAGTCCATCTTCCATCAACAGCCAGCCATGGAACTTTGTTTTTGTAAGTGATTCTGTTATTAAAGAACAATTAGGCGAGGCATCGTATTGGAATAAAGAAAAAATAGTGGAAAGCAGCCACCTGATCGTTTTTCAGGTTTTAAAACATGCTGAGGATTTTGAGAAACAAATTGAAGGAAGGTTACCTGAAGGTTCCGTCAATTTTTACAAAAATTTTGTAAAAACAAAAGGGGAAGCTGCGGTCAAATCATGGATGGGTCATCAGGTTTATCTTTCTCTGGGCGTTTTACTTGCTGCATGTGCTGAAATGGGCATAGATTCTACCCCGATGGAGGGAATTGATCCCGATCAGTATGATATCATTTTAAACAATGAAAAATATGAAACCTTATTTGCGGTAGCCTTAGGAGTTAAAGCTGAAAATGACAGTAATCAACCCAATATAACCCCTAAAACAAGACAAAATAAAGAACAGGTCATTGTAGAATTATAAGAAAAAAGACTCATTGAATGAGTCTTTTTTGTATTCCGTAAGTCAATTTACTTATTGTAGATCTGTTATAAAACTTTCAACTCCAAATCAATGGTCTTTCCAAAGAATTTTTTGGAAATTTTCTCAAAGTTCTTGGTAAGGTCAGAAAGATAGAAATGATAATTAGGTTTCTGATTATGTTGATTCAGAAGGTTATATTTATCCAGAATGATCTTCAAATGATTGGCTACAATATTCGGAGAATCAATAACCCGTACACGGTTTCCGTAATACTGTTTGATCTCATCAATCAGTAAAGGATAGTGAGTACATCCTAAAATCAGGGTTTCAATATTTTTCAGCTTGCTATTGCTTAAATAATTGTAGATAATGGCATGGGTAATCGGATGGTTTTTGAAACCTTCTTCAATAGCGGGAACTAATAATGGGGTTGCCAGCTCATCTACTTTAATCCATTTATTATGTTTTCTGATACTCTTTTTGTAAAGGCCTGAATTCACCGTTGCCTTTGTAGCAATGACTCCAACGTTAGTGTGGATTTCATACGACACTTTTTCAGCTACCGGATTGATTACGTCTATCACCGGAATCTTACCTGCAACAGACTGCATCACCTCGTTCAAAGCATTAGCGGTTGCCGTATTGCAGGCAATGACAATCGCTTTACAGTTTTGCTCGAGCAAAAAATTGGTGATCTTTGTAGAATATTCAATGATTGCTTCCTTGGATTTTTCGCCATATGGAAGATGCTTGGTATCGCCAAAATAGATCAGGTCTTCGTTCGGAAGTAATCTTTTGATTTCTTTAGCTACCGTCAAACCTCCCACTCCGCTATCAAAAATCCCGATAGGCTGGCTTGACGAAAGATGCGAATAATCTTGTTTTTTAGTTTTCAAATGAGCTGAGATTTGATACAAAAATACAAAGATTTTAGATTTTAGATTCCAGATTTTATACTTTATTTACGCCAGATCTCCAATCAACAGACAATATGGATTAAAATTGATCGCCATACGCTTTATAAATTGAAGGATATGCTCCTGTTCAGGGATAAAAATATTATACAATAAACAAATCAGAGGCAATTCCATCCGCCATAAACCAATGTTTTTCCGGAATTTTCAGATGATTTTTTTCAACAATTAAAATACCTTCTTCTATTTTCGATTTTATTTCACGTTGAAATTGTTCAAGAATTCGCTCCGAAAATTTATTATTCAGGCTGTCAAGGTCAACTCCCCAGATGGTTCTCAACCCAATCATGATCATTTCATTGAACTGGTCTTCCTGTGAAAGGACTTCTTCTTCTTTAGCCAAAGAATTAAAAGTTAATTTTTTATTATACTGCTGATTATTGGCAACATTCCAGCTGCGCACATCAAAACCGTTGTATGAATGGGCAGACGGGCCTATTCCCAAATATTCTTTATACTTCCAATACGCAGAGTTATGCCTGGAATAAAAGCCCGGTTTTGCAAAATTGGAAACTTCATAATGCTCAAAACCGTTCTCTTTTAAAAAGTCTGACAAGTAATAAAATTCCCTATTCTGCTCTTCCTCTTTGGGTTTGGCAACTTTCCCTTTTAGAATCCAGTCGTTTAAAGCGGTTTTCGGCTCTACTGTCAATGCATAGGAGGAAATATGAGGTACTTCCAAAGCAATCGTTTTTTTCAGATTTTCTTTCCATATCTCAAGATTGGAAGTTGGTGAACCGTAAATTAAATCGATACTTAAATTTTCAAATCCAAAATCCTGTGCTCTTTTTATAGAACCTTCTGCATCAGCAGCATTATGAGCACGATTCATAAATCTCAGATCTTCATCAAAAAAGCTCTGTGTACCTATTGAAAGTCTATTAACCGGCGAATTGGATAGCTGCTTGAGAAAGTTCTTATCCAGATCATCGGGATTGGCTTCCAGGGTGATCTCTATATCTTTTTCAAAACTGAAATACCGTAAAACTTCGTCTATTAAAGAATTGATTTCGTCTGCAGAAAGAATAGAGGGTGTTCCGCCTCCAAAATACAGAGACTGCAGGGATTTATTTTCGAGTTCATCTTTCCTGAGAAAAATTTCTTTCTTCATGGCAGCAAGCATTTCATCTTTAAACTGTAAAGAAGTTGAAAAATGGAAATTGCAATAGCTGCACTTTTGTTTGCAGAAAGGGATGTGAATATATATCATAAAAAAAGCTCTGAAAAATTCAGAGCTCAAATTTATTTAAATTAAATTGATTAATATCTAAATCCTCTATGATTAATAAAGTTATCAAAGTTATAACCAAGGCCTAGCATAAAGCTATTTCCACCATAGCTCTGAATGTCAGACATTCCGAGGTTGTAGGTAGCGCCAATCATAAATTTGTTAAATCTTACTTTAACGATTGGAGAAACACTTAATTGTTGTTGGTCAAATCTATTCTGAACAGAACGGTAACTTACCCCAAAAGAGAATGCATTGATTTCATTCGAAAAAGTAGCCATTAGGTTATAATCTACCATTCTTGTTGAATTGGTATTTAAATTCACCAATACAGAAGGAGTTAAAGCAATATTATCTGCAATATTCCAGTTGTATCCAAGGTTTAAGAAAAACTTGATTGGAGAAGGCTCATAGTTGTTAACAATAGAAGCATCGTTGCTCAATGCGATATCGTTTACAGAAACACCTCCAAAGATATTTTTATAAGTTGCTGCTAAACCAAAGTTTGCGTAAGCCATAAAGATATTACTCTCATTACCTTGTAATAAAGGATCTCCACCATCTTCTGTATTAATTTTTGAATAATCAAAATTCATATTATACAAAGTTACACTGGTACCGAAAGAGAACTGGTCTTTTCTGTCTCCTTCACTACTTAATGGAATAAAATATGAAGCACCTGCTGTAATTCCACCAGCAGAAATAGGCCCATTGCTGTCTCTAAACACAGAAATACCAGCACCCACTCTATCGAAGATATTCGCATTGATCCCTATTGACTGAACACTTGGGGATTCGCTAAACTTTGAAAATTGTTGTTGATAATTGGCGTTGAGCTGTACGTAATCTGTCTTTCCGTATTGAGCTGGGTTGAACAGGAACTCACCATCCAAAAGATATTGCTGATAGTATGGTAGTGATTCTTGTGCTTTGTATGCATTCGACAAAAGAGCTAAACATACGATAGCATATAGTTTTCTCATAACAAATCTTGATTTCAATTCAACAAATATAAAAAAATTCTCAATATATTTTTAGTTTTCTAAATAAATTCTCCATTTTTTTACAGCATCCGTCATATCTTGAGGCATTGGGCTCTCAAAATACAATTCCTTTTTCGTCGTTGGATGTATAAACCCTAAAGTATGGGCATGAAGCGCATGCCTTGGCAAAATATCGAAAACGTTTTTTATAAACTGCTTATACTTAGGTAGGTTAACTCCGCGCAAAGGCGTATGTCCTTCATATCGTTCGTCATTAAACAAAGTATGGCCGATGTGTTTAAAATGTGCTCTGATTTGGTGGGTTCTTCCGGTTTCAAGTTTACATTCCACCCAGGTCATGTATCGAAACCTCTCTAAAACCTTGTAATGGGTCACCGCATGCTTGCCATGGCTTCCATCTTCGTAAACCGACATCTGCATCCTGTTTTTAGGATGCCTCCCGATATGACCCTTTATCGTGCCTTCATCTTCCTGCAGATTTCCCCATACAAATGCCCAGTATAATCTTTTGGTCGTTCTGTTAAAAAACTGCTTGGCCAAAAAGCTTAATGCATATTCATTTTTAGCAATTACTAAAAGTCCGGAAGTATCTTTATCTATCCGGTGAACCAATCCTACTCTGTCAAGATCAGATTTAGCTCCGTTTTTTTCGAAATGAAATGCCAGCGCATTCACTAAAGTCCCATCCCAGTTTCCAAAGCCAGGATGCACCACCATCCCAGGTTCTTTATCTACCACCACAAGATCATCATCTTCATATATAATATTGATTGGAATATCCTGAGGAATGATTACATTTTCTCTCGGCGGGTGAGCAAGCAGTACAGAGATCTGATCTCCGGGCTTCACACGGTAGTTTTGTTTTACGGGTATTCCGTTTACCACCACATTTCCGGCTCTGCAGGTTTGGGAAATTTTATTTCTTGAGGAGTTTTGTCTGTATATTAATAGGAATTTATCAATTCTCAGCGGCTCCTGCTTATTATCAACAGTGATATTAAGATGTTCATACAATCCTTTATTTTCCTCATCGATATCAACGGTATCAATTGTTCCGGAATCTAATAATTCTTCATCTAAAAAATCCTCGTTATCTTCTGCCATTCTTTTTTATTTTTACGCAAAAGGCTTCAACGTTTTGAAAGTTGAAGCCTATATTTTTTATAATAATTATATGCTATTCTACTACTACCTTTTTAGCTTTTGGCTTTTGAACAGGCTGCTGTGGTGTAGTGGAAGCAGCTTGTTTATGTGTAGTTCCTGTATTGGCAGCAGTACTGCTTGCAGGCGTTTTAGGCTTATTTTCTGTTGAAGCTGCCGGTTTAGTAGCTTCTGGTTTCACAGGCTCCGGTTTCGGAACTTCTTTTTTAGTCACCGGTATTGGAGCAACAGGCACTGGATCATAGCTAGGTTCCTGATGAGCAGGAATTTCATCGTAATGTACCGGAGGAAGAGAAGTATCTACTTTCATTCGGTATAATGAATTCAGCTGGTCTATTTTCGATCTTAGCTCGGCCGGCGTTTTCTTACTGGCCCAAAGATCCATCTGCATTCCCTGATCGCGGACATCTCCTGCTGCAGGATCCTGATAGTAAATAATATCAGATTCATCTTTGCTGCCATCTTCATGATCTACAAGGCCTACTTCAAACATACTTTTTGCAATAACTACTCTTGCTTCTTTAACGCTGAGTCCTACTACATTCGGAATTGAAATATTTCTCATCGGACCGGATCCTACCACAACATCAATCACAGAAAATCTAGGAATGCGGGTACCCGGTTTCACTGAGTTTCCTTTAAATAATATTCTAAGAATTGCATCTTTTTGAATGCTTGGTTCATAGATGGTATCACCTACCTTCAGACCTACCTGATCCAATCTCTGGAAGCCCAGACCGGAATATTTATTGATAACATCAGGAATAGCAATCTGAGCCCAGGTTCTAGGGTTAACTCTTAATCGAATTGTTCTTCCATCCTTTACACGGGAACCCGGCGAAGGATAGACCTGAAGCACCTGAAACGGTCTGTATTTAGGATCATAATTAGCACTGTCTACATCATATTCAAGTCCGGCATCATCTAATATTTTGACAGCATCGTGTACGGATTTATTAACAACGTTTGGAACGGGTACTTCCTGGCCATGGTTAGTATGATATTCCAACCAACGAAATGTAAGCCAAACCAACCCCACAAAAACAACGATGGCTACTAATAAGTTCACTAAAACTTTCCAATTGAAAAGTGATTTAAGCATACTAAAAAATACTTTAATTATAACGGCAAATATAGCTAATAATTTTAGAATGTGCTTTTTATTTAACACAATTCATTTTCGATTTTAAAATTTTGGAATTTCCCATATTGCATTGCATAAAATGATTAAATTTGCCTCAATTGATACTATATGATTATGAGCAAAAAACATGTTGCCGTAGTAATGGGAGGCTATTCTGATGAATATGTTGTGTCATTAAAAAGCGGTCAATTAATCTATGATTCTTTAGATAGAGATCTCTATAATGTACACAAAGTCGTTATCCTTAAAGATGAGTGGTATTTTTTAGGAGAAAATGACAAAAAATACGAGATCAACAAAGGGGATTTCTCCGTGACGTTAGATACTCAGGAGCATCTGAAATTTGATGTATGCTTTAATATTATTCATGGAACTCCGGGGGAAAATGGAATCCTTCAGGCGTACTGGGATGCTATCGGACAGACCTATACAGGCTGTGATTTTTATCAGAGTGCTTTAACATTCAACAAAAAAGATACGTTAGCTGTATTGTCAAAATATGGAATTCCTTCTGCGAAAAGTGTTTATCTAAGAAAGGGAGAACACATCAATACGGATGAGATTGTAGAAAACCTGGGTCTTCCGCTTTTCGTTAAACCCAATCAGTCCGGTTCATCGCTTGGAATAACAAAAGTAAAAGAGAAATCAGAATTAATCGCTGCTACAGAGGTGGCTTTTAAAGAAGATAACGAGATATTAATTGAAAGTTTTCTGGACGGAATGGAAGTTTCTGTAGGTGTCATTGATTTTAAAGGAGAAACGATTGTCATTGGCATTACAGAAATCATCCCTACCAATGAATTCTTTGATTATGAAGCTAAATACGAAGGTGCTTCTGAAGAAATTACACCGGCAAGAATTGATGAAGAAACCACAAAAAGAGTGGAAGAAATTGCTAAAAGAGCGTATGATTCTCTGGGAATGAGCGGTTTTTCAAGAAGTGAATTCATTCTGATGGATGGAATTCCTTATATGCTTGAAATGAATACGAACCCGGGATTCTCCCCAGCAAGTATCATTCCTCAGCAAGCCAGACATTACGGAATCTCTATCACAGACCTTTGTGGAAACGAAGTTGAAAAAGCATTAGCTAAAAAATCAAAGTAAGTATGAAAATCGCTGTTTTCCCGGGATCTTTTGATCCTATTACCTTAGGACACTACGACATTATAGAAAGAGCGGCGCCCCTTTTTGATAAATTAATTATCGCAATCGGGCAGAATTCTCAGAAAAAATACATGTTTCCTATAGAGAAAAGAATAGAGTTCATCCAAAATTCAGTAGCAGAATTTCCCAATGTGGAAGTCGATTATTTCGAAGGTCTGACGGTAGATTTCTGCTTTGAAAAAAATGCTCAGTTCATCCTTAGAGGCTTAAGAAATCCCGCCGACTTTGAATTTGAAAAAGCAATTGCTCACACCAACAGAACGTTAGCTCATAAAAAGTTAGAAACCGTTTTCCTACTAACCTCATCTGGAAAATCTTTCATCAGCAGCAGCATTGTGAGAGAAATTATTAACCACGGCGGAGAATACGAACTTCTGGTTCCGGATTCTGTACGGGTTGAAAAAGTAATAAAATAAATGATCATCGGTAAATGGTAAAAGATTTGCTTATGAGAAAATCACGAATCTTTTATCATTTATCACGGATCATCCACCCATGCACGAACAGTTTAATTTTATTATAGAAATACTGGGAACCATTTCCTTTTCAATGTCGGGAAGCTTTGCAGCCATGCAGAAACGTCTCGATCCATTTGGCGTTCTTATTATTGCATTTGTAACCTCTGTCGGCGGTGGAACGGTAAGAGATTTATTATTGGATATTCCTGTATTCTGGATGCATGATCTGCTCACCTGCGGGGTAATTATTATGACCAGTATATTCACGATGATTTTCAAATCTCTGGAGAAAAATTTTAAGGTTACTTTATTTATTTTCGACAGTTTCGGACTGGGTTTATTTACGATTATTGGTATCCAGAAAGGAATTAATGTAAATATCCATCCGTTAATATGCATCGGGCTCGGTACGATCACCGGATGTTTTGGTGGAATTATCCGGGATATTCTGCTCAACAGGATTCCGTTGATTTTCAGAAAAGAAATTTATGCCACAGCATGTATTGTAGGCGGTTCGGCATTTTTACTGATGACGAAATTTTCACCACTTTCTTATACTTTTATTCAGATTTTCACCATTCTTCTGATTGTTGCCATCCGTACTTTTGCGGTGAAATATCACTGGCAGATTCCAAAATTTTATGGACATGATCATAGTTCGGAAATGTAATGTAAGAATCAATTGAAAACTGACTCATCTTCCTTCCAATGATGCAAAATAAAAAAAAGTCCTGATAAAATCAGGACTTCAATATTTCTATGATTACTTTTTATTAAGAGAATTTTCCTCTTTGTCTCATATTAGGATTATGCATGTGCTTTTGCATAGAAGGCATTTTCAGCTGCTCTTTCATCATTTTGATCTGATCAGTCATCATTCCTGCGCTGTCTAATCTTTTTGCTTCTTCCAACAGTTTCTGTCCTTCTTGTTTTTTACCTTTAGAAATCGCAGATGCTGCAAGATTTAAAGTAGCCATCGCTCTGTCATGCTTCATATTCAAACCATACTCCAATGCTTTTCTCATTAAAGGTTCTACTTTCGTAGGATGTTCCTGCGCCAACGTCAGCCCCTGCAGATAATGGAAATATCCATACTGCGACTTGTGAAGCTGAGCCTGGTAGTTGGTAACTCCGCTCAAATATTTTACTGCTTTTTCCATATTCTGCTTTCTCAACTGCCAGAAAGCCAAAAGGATATATTCATTTTTAAAGAAAAGTAAAATAGGCACTGCTGCAAGAAGGAAAACTACGATCCCCCAGCCCAAACTTCTTGTGAAAAACATCATATAAAGCCCGGCAAGTATAAGAAGTGCTGCTACTACAATTTTTATGTACTTATTCATTATTAAATTAAAATTTAGAAGTGCAAAGATAATAAATTTAAGGTTTAAAGTTTAAGGTTCAGCGTTTAAAGCTTCACAATCTCTCTTATTCTGTAAACCCTGTCTGATAATCTGGGTTTAAGCCTTTTTAACTTCAGCTCTTTCAAAGGTTTGAAAACAAAAATCGTAAGGATTTTTTTCATCTTTCTCATGACATACCTCATTCGTTTTCTTCCAGATTTTAGGATCGATTTTCGGGAAAAACGTATCTGCTTCCATCTCTGCATCTACTACAGTAACTTCAAGCTTGTCTGCGATATCCATGGTTTGCTTATAAATATTTCCGCCCCCAATGATGAAAACATTCTCATCAATCTTTTTGGCAAATTTCACGGCTTCTTTAATACTGCCCACAATTAAAACCCCTTCTTCAAACCAGTCTTGTTTTCTTGAAATGACAATATTGGTACGGTTAGGAAGCACTTTTCCGATACTTTCGAAAGTCTTTCTTCCCATAATCACAGGATATCCGGAGGTAGTATCTTTAAAATGTTTCAGATCTTTCGGAAGATGCCAAAGCATTTGATTACCGGAACCAATCCCGTTATTTTTCCCTATCGCCACTACAATTGTTACCATTAAAATAATTTTCTGCAAAATTAATACATAATTTGTATATTTGATTAGCACAAAAAAAATTAAAAAAAATAAATTATGAAAAATAAAGGCTGTCTAAGCGCCGGAACGATCGGTATTGCTCTTCTTATCATTGTTGCTGTTATCTTTTTCTGGGGTAAAAGCGGGTATAATAATTTTGTACAAAAAGAACAGGATGCCAATACCAA
Organism: Chryseobacterium soli; assembly: GCF_000737705.1. GTDB lineage: Bacteria > Bacteroidota > Bacteroidia > Flavobacteriales > Weeksellaceae > Chryseobacterium > Chryseobacterium soli. Next base: position 217,801 of record NZ_JPRH01000005.1, read on the forward strand.
ATGGTCTAATATAGAAACTGTTTATCAAAAAAGGGCCAACCTGATTCCGAATTTAGAGAGAACGGTAAAATCATACTCAAAATTTGAACAGGAAACTTTAACGAAAGTAATTGAAGCCCGTTCTAAAGCTACTTCCATTAACATTGATCCTACCAATATGACAGAAGCGGATCTTGCTAAATTTCAGGCAGCACAAGGAGAATTATCAGGATCACTGAGCAGATTAATGGCTGTAGTAGAACAATATCCTAACTTAAAGGCAGATCAGCAGTATATCAATTTCCAAAGAGAATATATTGCCATTGAAAACAGCATAAGAACTGAAACAGTATATTATAACAGCAGTGTTCAGGATTATAACACGACGATCAAACAGTTCCCGAATAATATCCTGGCTAATTTCACAAACTTTAAAGAAAAACCTTTATTCAAAGCTGAAGCAGGTGCTAATAAAGCTCCTGATGCTTTCACAGAATAATGAGCAACTTTTTAACCAATCAGCAGTTGGCTTCTTTGGTAGAAGCAATTCAGTCTGCAGAACAGCATTCTACAGGTGAGATTAGAGTGCACATTGATTCCAATACAGAAGATCATCACGCAGAAACAGCATATCAGGTTTTTAAAAAGCTTGATATGCATAAAACTGCTGAAAGAAACGCCGTGCTTTTTCACATCAATTTCGAAAAAAAATACCTCACCATTATCGGGGATGTAGGAATTCATGAAAGAGTACAGCAAGAATACTGGGACCACCTGCATGACTATATTACTTCTGAATTTGCCAAAGGCAATTATCACAAGGCATTAAAAAGTGCTATTCTGGAAACAGGTCTTGAACTAAAAAAATATTTTCCTGTACAAGGAGAAAACACCAACGAGCTCCCCAATGAGATTACCTTCTCTTAAAATACTATTTTCATTCCTGTTAGTATGCTTTTACACTTTTGTATCAGCCCAATATACTATTCCTAAAAAACCTGCCGTTCTCTACCCTGTGTATGATGAAGCAGGATTACTTTCCCAGCAGGAAAAAGATGCACTGAATAACAAGCTTATCAAGTTTGCCGATTCTACTTCTACAGAAATTGAAGTGATCATCATTCCTTCTACAAAAGGGCAGGATGTGAATTTTCTGGCAACCATGTTCGGTGAGCAATGGGGTATCGGAAAGAAAAAAGTAGATAACGGGGTGGTCTTTTTAATTGCTACGCAGGACAGAACCATGTCTATACAGCAGGGACGAGCTGTTGAACAATATCTTACCGCTTCAGTTTCCGGTCAGATTTTAGATTATATCGTTACGCCTAATTTTAAGAAAGGACTTTGGTATGAAGGGATAAATGGTGGTACATCGGCTATTATGGAAGCTGTACAGGGGAAATTCAAACCTATTGCAGCACAGGACAATGGCGGAAATGGAAGTACAGTTAAAATTCTTATTATAGCATTTGTTATTTTCCTGATCATCGTTATCTTTTTTGGAAATAAGGGTGGCGGAGGCGGTGGAAATAATGACGACGACGATGTTATCATTTCCAGAAGAGGCCGTAGAAATTATCCCGGTGGATTCTTTCCATTCCCAGGTAGTTTTGGAGGTGGTGGATTCGGTGGTGGAAGTTCAGGCGGCGGAGGCGGATTTGGAGGCTTCGGCGGCGGTGGAAGTTTCGGCGGCGGCGGTGCATCCGGAGGATGGTAATTCATTTAAAAAACACACACAATATATAAATCATTACAATGAAAAAAAAAATTATTAGATTATCAGTACTATTATTTCCGTTGGTTGCGACCGCTCAGGTCGGAATAAACACGAATGACCCAAAAGCCATGTTTCATATCGATGGCGGTAAGGATAACGGAACCACTTCAAATTTAATGCAGCAGCTCAACGATTTTGTTGTGACCAAAGATGGGAAGGTAGGGATAGGAACAACAACTCCTATAGATCTTCTCACAATGGTTGGCAACGGAAATGCTGATGTAAACATGGGACTCTTTTCTAATGGAAACACAGATCAGGCAATAGCGTATCATAATGCCTTGTTTGATGGAAGCCCAGCCGCTCCTCAAACGGTAGGCGCTGGCAGAAGTATCGCCGCTTTTGAAGGATATGCCTATAACCAAACCCTTACGGCTCCTCATTTACTATCTTCAGTCGTCATGAGAACAGGAAGAAATGCGGGAGGAGAAATCTGGTTTGGAACCTCTCCTACCAATACAGGCAATTACGTTAATCATTATAATTCTTCTATAGATAATAATGGAAATATGGGAATCGGTGTAGACCCTACGGTAAGAACAGCAAAAACAAAACTTGAAGTCAATGGTGTCATAAGCTCTACTCCTCAAACATTAACAAGTAACGGATCTCAAATAACAAGTACGGTGGTGAACGTACAGCCGGCAGTACAAGATGATGATTTTATCCTGCCTAATCCTACAGCAGCTCCGGGTGCCATTATTTTTATACGAAATATAACCACTACTACTGCTGAAATAATCACTCCCGCCGGACAGATTATTGACGCTTCAAGCATTGGAGGAGCCAATAATATGTATATGATCGGATTGGATAACCATTCCAGCAAAACCAAAACAGTAATGTTTGTAAGTGACGGATCAAACTGGACCGCATTCAGACCAAGTAATTAAAATATATAATTTTACCTTATAGAAACTATAACTCCGGTTATAGTTTTTTTTATTGCACTCAAATTCTATCCCTTTTTGTGAAAAAATCTTATTATATTTACAGAAAGGGGAGATTTTGAAAAAAACATTAGTCGTTTTTGCACATCCATATTTAGAGCACTCAAACTCAAATATAGAGCTCTTCAATTTCTATGTCCGTCATCAGCACTTCACTTTAAGAGATTTATACGAAGAATACCCTGATTTTCACATCGCTGCTTTCAGAGAAAGAAAACGGCTGAAAAACTATGACCGTTTTATTTTTCAGTTTCCCATTATATGGTTTGGAATGCCGCCTCTGTTACGGTTATGGATTGATGAAGTGTTCGACCGTGACTGGCTAAAGGAAGGAGAATATAACCCGTTGGAAGGTAAGGAGGTGTATATCCTTGTAACCACAGGAGGCAAAGAAAGATCATTCAGCAAGACTGGAACCTATGAATACACGATTGACGAACTCATCAGCGGGCTGATTGTTTCCCTGAAGGTTTTCAAAGCAGATATAAAGCATATCAAAATCGTTTATGAAGCCAATAAACTGACTAAAAAAGAAATTATTCTACATAAAAAAGAATTTACCGCACTTCTAAACCAATAAAATATGGAGTCCAGCTTAGCGATGAATACATTAATTTTCTTGGGCGTTGCCATTATTATGGTTCCGCTTGCAAGGAAATTCGGGCTGAGCTCTGTCATTGGATATATTTTGGGAGGGATCATTATTGGCCCCTATGTCCTTAAACTTACCGGGAAAGATGTTAACGACATCATGCATGCCAGCGAATTTGGAGTCATCATGCTTTTATTTTTAGTCGGGTTGGAACTGGAACCCCGGAAATTCTGGGATATGCGGAAGAAAATAATGGGACTGGGTCTCACTCAGATGCTCCTTACTATTGCTCTGCTTTTTGTAGTTTTCATTAGTGCCGGCTGGAGAATCGATATGGCAATTGCCGTCGCAATGTGTTTTGCATTATCTTCCACTGCTATTGTGCTGCAGACGCTTCAGGAAAAAAATAATTTCAAAACAATGGCTGGAGAGGCTTCATTCTCTACCCTATTGTTTCAGGATATTGCTGTCATTCCTATTCTTGCCATTTTACCGCTTATTGCTAATTATAAATCAACTCATCACAATAACGAAATTCAAATTATCATTCAGAAGCTCCCGGAATGGCTTCAGGCAGGAACGGTGATTTTAGGTGTTGCCATTTTAATTTTGTTGGGCAGGTATGTATTCGTTCCATTTCTTAGGTATGTGTCCAAATCAGGCATGACAGAATTATTGACCGCCTCTTCCTTATTTCTGGTAATCGGTGTTTCAGAGCTGATGGTTGCTATTGGGCTTTCACCGGCATTAGGAGCTTTCCTTGCTGGAGTAATGCTTGCCAACAGTGAATTCCGTCATGAACTGGAAGCACAGATCGATCCTTTCAAAGGCTTATTATTAGCCGTATTCTTTGTAAGTGTAGGTTCTACGATCAATTTTAATATCATCCAGAATGATCCACTATTTATCTTCAGTACTGTTTTTGCGGTATTGGCTATAAAATTTGTTGTTCTGTATGCCATTGGAAAATTTTTCAAGCTGGATACGCCTCAAAGTTTTTTCTACGCATTTGCCCTTTCGCAGGTGGGGGAATTTGCCTTTGTATTGATCAATTATGCTTCTGACCTTTATCTTTTAAGCCCGGAAATTAATGCCCAGATGATGGCCGTTACAGCCATTACCATGTGTATCACCCCTATTCTTCTGATTATTAATGAAAAATTTATTACCCCAAAATTCATTAAAGAAGTACCGGATGAGGAAAATGACTTCAATATTCTGGATAACGATGTAAGCCAGAAGAAAATTATTATTGTTGGATTCGGACACTTTGGAAGTACGGTAGGCCGTCTTTTAAAAGCGAATAAAATTCCTGCAACGGTTTTGGACAGGGATTCAGACCGGGTAAAACTGTTGAGAAGCTATGGTTTTAAGGTATATTATGGAGATGCCACAAGAATTCCAACCCTGAGGGCTGCAGGAATTGAAGATGCTGAAATTTTGGTATTATGTCTTGATGATGCAGACGATAATAAGTTCATTGCCGATCTTGTCCGCGAGCATTATCCGAAAGTTAAAATCTTTGTTAGAGCAAAAAACAGAATTGATGCGTATGATTATCTGAACAATGGTATTGAGCATATTTACCGTGAGACATTAGGGACCGCAGTAGATATGGCCGTAGACCTGCTCAACGAAACTGGTATGAGAAAATATGCTGCAAGACGTCTTGGGCAAAGGTTTATGGCTATAGATAAGGCATCCATCAGAAGATTAGCTAAAGCAAAAGATACTGAGGATGAAATCTTATTATTTACAACAAAAGAATTCCTCCAGCGTGAGGAGGAATTATTGGCTTATGACAATCTTAATTTTGATAATAAAAATTGGGAAGGTTCCACATCAGAAGATGAGGAAACCGACCATTAATTTACTGAATCGTTACGCTTCCGCCACTATTTTCTTCTTTTCTAACCGTTGTAACATTTCCTTTTTTGTACACAGTAACACTTCCTCCTGAAGAAGCTTCTGCATCAATACTTGAACTTGCACTGATTTCTAAATTAGCCCCACTTGAAGCATCTGCTTTTATATGGTCTGTAACAATAGATTTTGCGGATATACTGCTTCCTGATGAAGAACTGATTTCCGTATTTTTAGCCTTTCCTGAAATGGTCATACTTGATCCTGAAGAAGCTTCAATATCCAAATCAACTGCCCATATTTTACCTTGATAACTTGAGCTGCTGCCTGCATTAATATCAAGCTTATTTGCTTCGATATCAGCGGTAATACTCGCAGCACTGGAAAGTTCTATCTCTGTTTTTTCCTGGGTAAATTTATCTTTAACCACGATACTCGCTGCAGAATTGGCATTAATCTTTGTAAAATCTTTAGTATAAATTTTTGCCGAAACTCTATTGCTGTTCGTCACCCTGATCCCTGATTTGTAGTGAATATGCAGCTTTCCGTTGTCATTATCAACAAGCACCTCATCAATAATATTTTCAGGAGCCGAAATAACCACTCTCTCTGTTTCAGACTTTATCACTTCTGCCATAATTGCCTGAGAGACTTCGATTTCATCAAAATCGCCTTTAAATTCTTTTTGCTTGATAGGCCCGCTGTCTTTATTGATTACTTTTTCTACCCAGCCGCTTTTTTCTCTGTTTCTTCTGTCATGATTTTCATTGCATGAAGCTAGCAGCACGAAGGCTGAAAAAATAAAAAGAGTTGTTGATTTCATGTTTACCGTTTTATAAATTAAGTTTTTAATATCTTTATACTTTAATAACAACTAATTTATGAAAAATATTTCATCGGTATTGTTAATTTCTGCTTTGGCATTAAATCAATCTTGTACTACAATGAAAAAAACCGATACTCAACAGGAAGTTCCTGTACCAGATTCTTCCTTATCTTCTAATCCATTTATGAAGAAAAGTAAGCTTCAATATGAGGCTCCGGAATTTGATAAAATTAAAAATGAACATTTCAAACCGGCTTTTGATTTCGGACTGAAACAGCATGACGCTGAAATTTTAAAAATCGCCAACAATCCTGCTGCTCCAACTTTTGAAAACACGATTGTGGCTTTGGAAAAAAGCGGCGAAGTTCTGAGAAGAACCATGATGGTATTTTCGAATCTTACCAGTGCGAATACCAATCCTACCCTGCAGGCTTTAGATGAGGAATATGCTCCCATCTTTGCGGCACATTCGGATAAAATGTATCTGAATGAAAATCTTTACAAGAGAATACAGTCCATTAAAGAAGATGGCCTGGATGCAGAAGGGAAAAGACTGGTACAGTATTACAAACAGAATTTTGAAATCGCAGGTGCCAATCTTTCTTCGGCTGACAAAGAAAAACTTAAGCAGATCAACCAGGAACTGGCATCACTTTCCACCCAATATGCCAATAAATTATTAGAGGCCAGAAAACAGGGCGGCGTTTTCTTTTCTGATGCAAAAGAACTGGACGGACTTTCTGCTGACGAAATTGAAGCTGCAGCAACGGATGCTAAAACGGCTGGACAGCCCGGAAAATACCTTCTCGCTTTACAAAATACGACTCAGCAGCCCTTATTGCAAAACTTAAAAAACAGAGCAACGAGAGAAAAGCTTTTCAAAGCTTCCTGGTTAAGAGCTGAAAAAGGAGACGCTAATGACACCAGAGAAATCATTGAAAAACTGGCTAAGATCAGATTGAAAAAAGCGCAAACGCTGGGTAAGAAAAGTTTTGCAGAATGGAAGCTTCAGGACCAGATGGCGAAAACTCCGGAAGCAGCTACTAAATTAATGAACCAGATCGCGACTCCGGCTGTAGAAACCGCAGCGCGTGAAGCAAAAGATATTCAGGCATTGATCGACCAGCAGAAAGGTGGTTTCAAGGTAGAACCCTGGGACTGGAATTTCTATTCTGAACAGGTAAGAAAAGCAAAGTATGACCTTGATGAAAACCAGATCAAGCCTTACTTTGAAGTAACTACCGTGTTGGAAAAAGGAGTTTTCTACGCTGCTGAAAAATTCTATGGCCTTACTTTTAAAAAGAGAACAGATCTTCCGGTATATCATCCTGATGTAGTAACCTACGAGGTTTTTGATCATGACGGAAAATCTATTGCCATCTATTATCTTGATTTTTATACGAGAGATTCTAAAAATGGAGGGGCATGGATGAGTAACTTCGTGGAACAGTCTTATCTTTTGGGAACCAAACCGGTAATTGTCAACTGCTATAATTATCAGAAACCAGCTCCAGGAAAGCCTTCATTAATAAGCTATGATGATGTTTCTACGATGTTCCATGAGTTTGGACATTCTATCCACGGAATGTTTGCAAGTCAAAAGTATCCTTCCCTTTCAGGAACCAACGTTCCGAGAGACTTTGTAGAATTCCCTTCACAAATCAATGAGCATTGGGCTTTAGATCCTATGGTTCTGAAAAATTATGCTCTTCATTATGAGACTAAGCAGCCTATTCCTCAGGCTTTGGTTGATAAAATCAAGAAAGCAGCGACTTTCAATCAGGGATATATGACAACAGAACTTGTTTCTGCTGCAGAACTTGATATGGATTGGCATACGGTAACGAATGAAACTCAGCTGATTCCGGTGTTGGATTTTGAAAAACAATCACTGGCAAGCCACGGATTTACGCTAGCAACAGTTCCGCCAAGATATCATACTCCTTATTTTGCCCATATCTGGGGCGGTGGGTATTCCGCAGGATATTATGCTTATTTATGGTCTGAGACATTAGATAACGATGCCTGGGAATGGATCAGCAATAACGGCGGCCTGACAAGAGAAAACGGTGACCGTTTCAGAAAATATATTCTTTCTGTAGGAAATTCTGTTGACCTTAATCAGGCATTCAGAGATTTTACAGGACACAATCCGGATATTAAACCTTTATTGAGAAACAGAGGATTTATTAAATAAATATTGAAAAAGGAGCATTCATTGATTGCTCCTTTTTTTATGGATCTATTGCTCATCATTACTATAAATCTTTTGCTATTTTTGTGCCTACAAATACAATAATCATGAATTGTCCCTGCTGCTCAGGAAAATCCTATGAAGAATGCTGCAAACCCTATCATACCGGAGAACAGCATGCTCCCACAGCCGAAGCTTTAATGCGTTCCCGGTTTTCCGCCTTTGCAATTCCCAACGGAGAATACTTAATGGAGACTACCTTACCTGGAAAACGAAAGCTTCATAGTAAAAAAGACCTTCAGGAATGGGGAGAAATCAATCAGTGGACAAAACTGGAAATTATTCAGATTCCAGCGTTGAATCATGTAGAGTTTAAAGCGTATTACACAGATCAGGACGGAAATCCTCAGCTTCATCATGAATTTTCTGTCTTCCAAAAAATGCATGACCGCTGGTATTACGTTTCCGGTGAATTTTTAGATTAAAGTAATAATCGACAATATTGATATTGCAAAAAAAATGTCCGTTTTCACGGACATTTATATTATATTTTAGTGTGCTTCTGTGCCGTCTACTCCATGAGCGTGGCCATGCGCCAATTCTTCTTCTGTTGCAGGACGTGTGCTTAAAATTTCCACCTGGAAATCTAACACTTTCCCGGCCATTGGATGGTTAAGGTCTACCACTACAGCTTCCGGTGTTACTTCTACCACAAATGCCTGAAAATTATTCCCTTGATTATCAGACAAAGGCAAAATAACTCCAACTGGTGGAATTCCAGATTCATTAAACATCTCAATTGGCAATTGTGTGATGGCATCATCCTGTTTTTCACCATAAGCTTCTTCAGGAAGAATGGTAAAAGCTGCTTTATCACCCGCTTTCAAACCAAGGATATTTTGTTCAAATTTTGGAATCATCATTCCTACACCATACAAAAATGTAAGTGGATTTTCTGGTGTTGTTTCTTCTACAAGAATCTTACTTCCGTCTTCTTCGATCGTGTGAAGTATGTAACTTACAGCTACAACATGATTGTGTTCAATTATCATATTTTTTCTTTTTTTTCGTGAGACTTTTCACGATTAATAGCGGCAAATATACTGCTATTTTGATTATTTATAGGAAAAGTGCTAAAAGAAGAACCTTAAAACAATATCCTGCTTTCTACTTTCCGGGCTTTGTTTCGTCTCTTTTTTTCTGTCTCAGCATAAAGAGATAGAGACTTTCCACCTTGGTTCTGGCCCAATCTGTTTTACGGAGAAACTTCAATGAAGAGTTGATGCTTGGATTATCTGTAAAGCATTTAATATTGATCTGCTCGCCCAGTTTCTCAAACCCCTGATAATATTCTACCAATTCTTCAAGAATGGCATCGAGTCTTTTTCCGTGTAAAGGATCTTTGGGTTGCTGCATGTTTTTTTTTGCAAAAATAGTGATAAAATTGATGACTGTGCTTTTCAATGATGCCATTATCTTATATGGGTTACACTTTAGGCAATGCAAAAATAAAATTCCTCTTAGCCTTTATCTCTCAAACTTTTTATATTTTCGTTTAATGAAAAAGCTGTGGCCTCATATTATCCTGATTCCTTTGCTATTGACCATTCCTATCGTCTCTTCTCCGGATTTCGACGGGACTTTGTCTGTATTCAGGGTTTCTCCTTTTCAAAGGGAGTTTATCCGGTTTGCTATGGTCACTATCTTTTTTTATTTAAACCTCAGCATCTTCCTTCCGAAATTATATGCTAAAAAAAAATACCTGCCTTTTACCCTATGTATTCTAATCAGTTTCGGAATTATTGTATTCATTCCGTATTACCTTATCTCTGAACATATTTTTTCTGCCGGATCTCCTTCTTTTCCTGCTAATCCGGGAAATCTAGCTCCGCATAATGGGAATATGCCAACTCCACCCATCGGCAGCAGACCTCCTTTTGAAAATCCCGGACCGAGAAATCAAGGGTCTCTTTACCAGATGATTTTCGCTTCTCTTCTTCCATTTTTATTTTCCTTTTTATCATCACTTTTTATCTTTAGAAATAATGAAAAAAAGGAGCTTGAACGTTCAAAAGCCAAAACAGAATTATTAAATCTAAAGTATCAGCTTCAACCCCATTTTCTGTTTAATATTTTAAACTCTATCTATTCTTTAGCGTTATTGAAATCGGATGATGCACCTAATGGAATTTTAAAACTTTCCAATGTAATGCGGTATGTGGTTCAGGAGAGCAGTAAAGATTTTGTGGAACTGGACAAAGAGTTTGAGTATTTAAAGGACTATATTGCCCTTCAATTGGTAAGAACCGACAGCAGTCTGGATTTTTCTTATACAGAGATCGGTGACACAAAGAATCTGAAAATCGCGCCATTTATATTGGTTAATTTTATAGAAAATGCTTTTAAATATGGTTTTAATGCGGAAGAAACTTCAAAAATTTCTGTCAAAGCAGTTGTTCAGGAAAATCTTTTAAGCTTTTCTGTCTTTAATTATATCGTGAGTAAAAAAACGACTGATGAAAACAGCCTGAAAATAGGATTAAAAAATACCATTAAACATCTGGATCAGGTATATCCTGAAAAATATACTTTAACCATCACTAACGATGGAAAGACCTACGATGTGGATCTGAAAGTTAATTTAGCATAAAACAATATGATAAAAGCCATTGCCCTGGACGACGAAATTCTTGCATTAAAGATCATTGAGAATTATGCTGAAAAAATTGAAAACCTTTCATTGGAGAAAGTTTTCAATATACAGAGCGATGCACAAAAACACCTCAACAAATTCCCTGTAGATCTGATTTTTCTGGACATCGAAATGCCCTCCAAAAATGGAATGGATTTCTATAAAAATATTCCACAGAACACCAAAGTAATCTTCACTACTGCCTATTCGGAATATGCTGTAGATGCCTTCAGTCTTAATGCCGTAGATTATTTATTGAAACCTTTTTCTTTTGAAAGATTTAAAAGCGCCGTTGAAAAAGTAAAAATAAACCCTGAAAACGACAGTATAAAGCATCTTTCAATCCGTGCAGATTATAAACTGCATAAAATTAATTTCGATGATATCCAACTGATTGAAGGTCTTGATGATTATATCCAGATTCATTTGAAAGACCAATCCAAAATTACAGCACGTTCATCCATGAAAAATATTATGGAAAAGCTTTCTGAAAAGGATTTCATAAGGGTTCACCGTTCTTATATTGTCCCTGTAGGTGACATTAAAACGATTGTCAACAGGAATATTCATATTGAAGATTTTATTATTCCTATCGGCGAAACCTACAAATATGAAGTGATGAAGATCATCAGCAAATAATCTTAAAGCTTTCTTAAAAAAGCTTCTTCTAAAGCCGTTTACCGACACATTTTATCTGTTTACCTCATAAATTTCCACAATGGGTATTTTGACAATACATTTGGGATAAGAAACTTAAAAAGACAGCATCTAAGTAGTAGATCATCTTTTAATTTTTTAATCTTAAAACCACATCGTATGAAAACAATGAACAGAAAAGGATTTTTGAAGAGCCTGGGATTAGCAGGAGTAACTGCTATTGCTGCACCGATACTGATCCATTGTGGAAGTGATGATGATACTTCCGGCTCATCTTCTTCGGGTTCCTCAGGTTCCAGCTCAAGTTCAGGATCTTCCGCTACTGGATGCTCTGTAACCAATTCTGAAACGGAAGGTCCATTTCCTACAAAAACGCCTTCCAGTCTTGTACAAAGTAATATTGTAAGCGACAGAACCGGTGTTCCCTTAACGATTACCCTGCTCATTCAAAATGTCAGCGCTGCCTGCGCCAGTCTACAGGGTGTTTTTGTAGATATCTGGCATTGTGATAGGGAAGGAAATTATTCTGAGTATGGAGGAACAGGCATGCAATCTACCAATTATACTACAGTTCATTTTTTAAGAGGCAGACAGACTACGGATGCTTCGGGGAAAGTAGCTTTTACTTCTATTTTTCCGGGATGGTATAATGGAAGAGCTACCCACATCCATGTTCATGTGTACAGCTCTACAGGTCAGTCTCTGCTGGTTACCCAAATTGCTTTTCCGGAAGGAACTGACAGTGCAGTGATACAGGTTGCTGCAAGCACCGGATATAAAGGGATGAGTGGCTACACCTATAATTCGAATGATAACGTGTTCAGTGATGGAACCTCCAATGAAATGTCCAGTATTTCAGGAAGCGTAAGCGGAGGTTTCGCTCTGACCCAAACCATAAAAGTTTCGGCTTAAATTAAGAAGTTGTTACAAGCGGTACTGATGTTGGAGATTGAATACATGCTGTTGCCAGTTACCGCTTTTTTATATTCCTGCTTATTACACGGTCTGCACAAAAAGTGAATTGAATATCCCGTGTTTATCCGTGTAATGCAGGAATTCAACTGCTAATCTATTTAAAAATTAAAATTATGCTGGTTCAAAGTGCTTCAAAAATAATTAAAGCTGATTTTTCAGTCTGGAAAAAGAAAGAGTCGTGCGTTGTGAATACAATGGTTTCTGAACAGGAAAATCTGAGCAACCTGAGAAATGTTGTTGAAATAGTATTGGATGAAGGCGGAAGTTATCATTTTACGCATCAGCTTGACAGCTCTGTTCTGGTTATTGTTCTGTATGGCGAAATTCTCATTAATGATTTTAAAAAGCCTATTACTTCAGAACAGGTTTTCACAGTACAGTCAAAAGAAAGCGGTTTTTTAACGGTAAAAAATAACCTGGCTGATGAAAAAGCAGATATTCTGATTTTAGAATTAAAAAGCAAAAGACCTGATCATTTCTTTTCAGTTGAAGATGTAAATATCAGAGATAAAAACACCCTTATTCCTATTTCCAATCAATTGGAATATCCAAATTTCATAGGACTTTATGAAGGAAGACAGGAACAGGAATATTCTTTATATCATCCAAAAAACACTTTATTTGGATTGGTTCTCAATGGAGCTTTTGAATTTCAGAATATGTTACTGGAAACACGAGACTGTGTCATTATCAAAGAAATTGAAACCCTGGAATTCGAAGCGCTAAGTGAGAATGCGCTCTTATTGTTTTTGGAAGTCTGATAGAAATCCGGAATATATACGGTAAAAATAAATATCGAAAGTTATAGTTTATTAATACACTTTTAAGTGTTAGATTTTTTTTCATATCAATTATGTTTGTAGCGGGGCAGACGTGGAAAGCTGCCCTTTTTTATTCAATTGATGTACTTTTAAAATTATTAGAAATATGAAAGCTAAGATCAGACTCGCCTTTCGAATTGTAATCGACCGAAATTCCACTATGGCGTGGGACCAATATATTTTTGAAGATACTTATTTTGAATATAAAGTGCAGCATCAGGTTTTCGACAGTAAAGAAGATCCGGTGAAAAACTATTGGGAGCTTCTGGAAAAGAATCCTCATGCTCAACAGATCCCTTTTTTAATGAGTTCCAGTGTAGTTAATTATGTTTCTCAGCTGAATGGAGTCATCAAAAGTCTTCCTGATGTTCTGGGAAATACTTTTTTTCCGGTGGAAAATTTCAGGCTGGACCTCATCAGTTCTCATACTGAAGATCCATCCAAACACAAGGTAGGACTCACCTTTTATACTCCGGAACTATTACTAATTGATATCATCAACAATACCTATCTTCTGAGCAGAGATACTGGAGCCAACAATGCTTTTGAAACATTTATGTTCGCTTTTCATCCTCAGATTGCGATTGCTTATTATGAGGCATTGTGAGAATTTATACAGAAATCCGTAGCATTTCAGGTTCAAATTACAAATAAAAACCCTCCAACATTACCTGTCGGAGGGTTGATTTTATAGATTCTTCAGGGTAGGTTTTACTTTTTCCCCAAATAATTCGATGGATTTCATCATGATGTCATGAACCGGATCACCAACGTCCATATGACCGATAAATCTTGTAATCCCGAAAATTTCTTTCATATAAGCAATTTTATCAGCAACTTCTGCAGGACTTCCGATAAATAAGGCACCGTCTTTCGCTCTTCCACCGTCATACTGCATTTTGGTATAGGGAGCCCAGCCTCTGGAAGCGCCTATCCTGTCCATCTGCGATTTATAATTGTGGAAATATCCGTCGGTCACCTTTTGGTCTTCACTTACAAAAGTGTGAGAATGAATGGCTATCTGCATTTTGGATACATCATGTCCGGCTTTTTGATATTCCTGTTTATAGAATTCAACTAAATTTTTAAACTGAACCGGCATTCCGCCAATAATGGCAACCACTAAAGGCATTCCTAACTGGGCTGCACTCAAAACAGATTGCGGGGTACCTCCTACGGCTCTCCAAATGCTTAATTTTCCGTCATTTTTTGCTCTCGGGTAAACGGTCTGGTTACTCATCGGCGCACGAAGCTGTCCTGACCAGGTAACGTTTTCTTCTGAGTTTATTTTTAACAGCAGTTCTAATTTTTCATCAAAAAGCTGCTCATAATCATTCAGGGAATATCCATATAAAGGGAATGATTCAATAAAACTTCCTCTTCCAACAAATATTTCTGCTCTTCCATCGGAAATCAGATCCAATGTTGAAAAATCTTCATATACTTTTACAGGCTCTGATGAACTCAGCACCGTAACACCGCTTGCTAACTTTATATTTTTCGTGACACTTGCAGCAGCCGCCAATACTATTTCAGGAGATGACACTGCATAATCCGGACGGTGATGTTCTCCCATCGCAAAAACATCAATTCCTACCTCATCCATTCTTTTTACCTGCTCGATAATTTCACGGATTTTCACTCCTGCATCTCTATATTTTCCGGTAGTCTGGTCAACTCCTAAGTCGCCAAACATTCCTATTCCTAATTCCATATCTGTACATTTTATATGGATCAAAAATACGACACTCAGCAATCAAAAGCATTGATGTTTGGTAAGAACGGAAGGGTGGAATCTGGATTATTTTTTAAGTTTCAGAAACTGTTTTTCAAAAAGGTGATAAGATAGAAATGATAGAATTACAGTCATGATAAACGATAATAGAGTTATTAAAAGTCCGCCAAATTCATATTTTTGGCTGATTTTAGTCACCAGCATAATACAAATCAAATGTATAAAATACAATCCATAAGTGTACTTTCCAAGTTTGGCTAGTATGCTTTTATCTGATATTTTGAATACATTTTTATCTCCTAGGGTAAATAATATCAGTAGAGAAAATAACACTCCAAAAAGAATATAGGACATCCTGAAACTAGAAAATACAGATGTATTTCCTGCAATTAAAATAACCACCAAAACAAGTACTGCATAGATGTATTTATAAATGGCAGGGATCTTATTTAATTTTTCAATTATTCCTTTATGAAAAACAAAAATATAAGCAGGAATTGCTCCAAAGGCGAAATAGTCAATATTGGTAAAAATATCTAAAGTTGAGATATCATATATCCCATAAATTATTCTGGAAACAAATGCAATAACTAGACATGTTATAATTAATTTCGGAATATTTTTTAAAGAAATAAAATAAAAAGCTAATCCCCAGATGATATAAAAATGCTCCTCGATACATAGTGACCATATAACAAGCAATGGTGATACATTAGGAAACATTTTCGTGTACATCATGACATAATTTTCGAGAAATGTCAGTGTAAAAAACCAATTAGGTTCATACCCTTCATTAGAATACGGAAGCTTCAAAATATGAAGAACAAAGGGTGTACAAAAAGCAAATAAAACCATGGCATAATACAGTGGCCAGATTCTTAATATTCTTCTCCTAAAAAATTTCTTTAATGGAACTTTACCCTGATTATTAATTTTTTCCAGAAGCAAAATATAGGTGATTAGAAAACCACTTAAAACAAAGAAAAAAGAAACACCAATCCCCCCTTCCCGGGAAAAGTAATGTAATACACTGTCTTTAGGAATGGGGGAATGATGTAAGAAAACAAATAGAAAAGATAGAAATCTTAACGAATCAAAAGTATGAAAGTGAATTCTATCTACTCTTATATTGCTCATTTATATGGGTTATTTCTTTAAATACTGATCAAAATAATCTGTTACCTTTTGCATCAGATGTACTCTGTCTTTTCCGATAACGTTATGTGGATGTCCGGGATATACAAAATAATCCAGCTGAACTCCATTGTCTACAGCAGATTTAATAAATTTTATAGAATGCTGCCAAACGACAACATCGTCCTGAGCTCCATGAATCATCAACAATTTTCCTTTTAAATTCTGAACTTTATCCAATAAATTAGCCGCTGCATATCCTTGAGGATTTTCCTGTGGTGTATCCATATATCTTTCTCCATACATGATTTCGTACATACTCCAGTCAATCACAGGACCTCCGGCAACCCCCACTTTGAAAACATCAGGATGACGAAGCATAAAACTTGTCGTCATAAATCCACCAAAGCTCCATCCGTGGATACCCATTTTATCTTCATCTACATAAGGAAGGGATTTCAAATATTCCACTCCTTTCATCTGGTCGTTCATTTCAGTAGTTCCCAGGTTTCTGAAAACGGCCTGTTCAAATTTCATCCCACGGTTTGAAGAGCCTCTTCCGTCCATTGTAAAAATAATGTATCCGTTTTGGGCCATATACTCATACCATAGATTTCCGGATGCAGGGAATGTGTTCGTGATCAGCTGTAAATGCGGACCGTTGTATAAATAAACAATCGTTGGATATTTTTTGGTTGGATCAAAATTGGTCGGCAGAATCACTTTTCCATATAAAAGTGTTCCGTCATCAGCTTTTAAGGTTACATTTTTAATATCAGGTCTCTGATAATTTTTCAGCGTATTCTCAGCAGTAAGAATATTGCTGGATTTTAAGGTGTTTGTATTGATGATGTTAGCAACTCTTGGTGTAGTTTCATTCGCATACATATCGAACAGTTGATTTCCATCAGCACTCAACACACCGGAATGCATTCCTGCTGCATTATCCATTCTCTGCGACTTAAAATTCGCCCAGTTAATTCTATATAAATGTCTTTCCAAAGGACTTTCCTGAGTCGAAACATAATAGATTTCCTTTTTCTTTTCATTAAAGCCTAAAATATCAGTCACCAGCCAGTCTCCTTTTGTGATCTGGGCAACCAGTCCTTTTTCTAAGCTGTAATGAAACAGATGATTATATCCTGTTCTCTGGCTCTGCCAGATAAAATCTGTATTGGAATTTGGGAAAAACACTAAAGGATGCTGAGGCTCAACATATTTATCGTTGGTTTCTTCAAACAATGTTTTTACGAGATTCCCTGTAACCGCATCATATTGATTCATTTTCAAATGATTCTGACCTCTGTTCAATACTCCTACAAAAATATATTTTGAATCCGGACTCCATGTAATGGCTGTTAAATACTGGTCTTTCTCCCCTTCAATATTTAAGAAAGTGGTAGACTGATCCTTAGTATTAAATATACCTAAAGTTACTTCATGAGAAGCCTTTCCGGCCATTGGATATTTAATATTGTGATTAACGGCAGGAGTTACAGACCAATCAATCACCGGATAATCTGCGACCATGGTTTGGTCCATTTTGTAGAAAGCTACTGCTTCTGAATTGGGTGCCGGGAAAATTCCGGTATCAATCCCGAATTCATTTCGGTGAACAGCCTGTCCGCTGATGATATTTTCATTCGGTTCATTGGTTACAGCAACCGTTTTCCCATTTTTACTGATATATAAATTGTTCTTTACTGTGTAAGCAAATGTCTGATTATCACCAAAAACCTTAATATTGGAAGCATTTTCATTCAGCGAAGCGGTTGTTTTTACTTTCCAGTCGCTTCCTGATTTTTCAATCCAGTACATTTGGTCATTGGCATTGAAATACCCTCGGGAATTGTTGATGAATTTAATCTGAGGAAACGCTTTTAACTTATTATCCGCAAACTGTCTGTTAAGTTGCGTCAGAGAAACCAACGTATCTTGCTTATTAGTCTTTACATCGGTAATCAAATATCCACCTTTAACGCCCTGAATGTAAGATTTACCGTCATCTGACCATGAAAATTGAGAAATATTTTTCACTGCCAAATTGGTTCTCAGACCATTCACAGCTTCCGCCATCGTAAACTTTTGGGTCTGGGCAAAAACCGATCCACCCAAAACTACCATCAATAAAGAAAATCTATATAATTTCATTGTATATAATTGAATCCCTCAAAAATAAGAAATAAAAGTCAGCCGTTAAAAATTGTTAAAATAAAACATTCATAAAATGAGATTCATGCATTCATAAAATAAATTCTTACCTTACTATCTGGATTTATACGTTGATGGCTGGCAGTTGATGGCGTTTGGTTGTTAGTGTTTAGTTTTTATGCTGAGTTACTAACCGAAATGGAGTTGGATATTTTGAATAGATCGTCTCATATCTTTTATCCTGACGCTCAAATCTGGAAGAAATTTACCTCCCATTCATTTCTTATCCTAAATCAATGTATTGTACCTCTTCCTTATCCTACATTTGCATTATAAATAACAATAAAAAATACATACAATGGCTACAAAATGGAACCTAGACCTAACACATAGTGAAATTACTTTCAAAGTAAAACACATGATGATTTCTAACGTAAAAGGAAGCTTCAGAACTTTCAATGCTGAAATTGAAGCTGAAGACGATTCTTTCTCAAACGCTAAAACTACTGCAACGATCCAAACGGATTCTGTATTTACCAATAACACAGACAGAGATAATCACTTAAAGTCAGCCGAATTCTTTAATTCTGAAGAACATCCTACCATCACTTTCGAATCTCAGGCATTAAACGATAAGATCTCAGGAAACCTTACTGTAAATGGAATTACTAAACCAATTACACTGGATGTAGATTTTGGAGGAATCAATGTAGATCCTTGGGGAAATACAAAAGCAGGATTTTCATTTGAAGGAAAAATCAGCAGAAAAGATTTCGGATTAAACTGGAATGCTGCTCTTGAAGCCGGAGGCGTAATGGTAAGCGACGATGTAAAAATTGCAGGAGAGCTTCAGTTCGTAAAGGCATAATTTTCAAAAACGTATGATCTGCCTTTATGGCAGATGATCACATAAAACATATCAGAAGGTTCAGGGATTTGTAAGCCTTGAACCTTTTTTAATACTCCATTCTATGAACCTTAATGATCTACAAAACATAAGCGAAAATTTTGGGCACACCCAAAGAATGCCCGTTTTATTTCTGGGCCATGGTTCGCCTATGAATGCTATTGAAGAAAACCAGTTTGTTCAGGGATTCAGAAAAGCGGCGCGGGAAATTCCAAAACCCAATGCCATTTTATGTATTTCTGCCCACTGGTATACGGAAGGAACTTTCGTAACGGCAATGGATATGCCCAAAACGATCCATGATTTCGGAGGATTTCCTAAAGCACTTTTTGATGTACAGTATCCGGCACCCGGAGATCCTGAACTTGCCAGAGAAACAGTGGAATTATTAGCTCCGACTCTGGTGGAAGAAGACCATAACTGGGGGCTGGACCACGGGGCATGGTCTGTGATTAAACACATGTATCCTGAAGCCGATATTCCGGTGATCCAGCTAAGTATTGATTATACAAAACCTCCGCAGTATCACTTTGACCTCGCTAAAAAATTACACAAACTTCGTGAAAAAGGAATATTGATCATCGGAAGCGGTAATATTGTGCACAATTTAAGATTAATCGACTGGAAAAACATCGACACTGTTGGAGCCGGCTGGGACTGGGCGGTTGAAGCCAGAGAAAAAACCAATAACTGGCTGCTTGATGGCAATTTCCAACCCATTATTGAGTATCAAAAGCAAGGGACATTTCTGCAGTATGCTGTTCCTACTCCGGACCATTATCTTCCCCTGATTTATACGTTAGGTTTAAAAGATACTTCTGAAGAGCTTGCATTATTTAATGATGAACTGATCGGTGGTTCATTGAGCATGACGAGCGTACGGATAGGATAAGCCAAAAAATAATCGGTTCCTTTTTTTATCACTAAAAAAGTAGTAATATTGTTTACCATGAAAAAAACGATATTACTATTTCTTATTTTTCTTCCTTTTTACCTCTTTTTTGCTCAGGTCATTAAAGGAACTGTCGTTGATGAATCAGGACAGAGAATTCCCAATACCCATATTTATTTAGACGGAAGTAAAACCGGAACAGTCTCCAAAGAAGACGGAAGTTTTATCCTAAATCTTCCTTCCAGCAATACGGGAAATATTGTTTTTCAAAGGGATGACTATGATACTTTTACGGCTGCCATTTCTGAACTTATCAACAAAACGCTTAAAGTGGTCTTAACAAAAACCAATGCGATTGAAGAAATAAGGCTTATTCCCTATACCGAAGAGGCCTATAAAAATTATATCAATTATTTTCTGGATACATTTATCGGGTATGATAAAGAGAATGTGAAGATCAAAAATCAGCGCACATTAAAATTTTCATTTGATAAAAAGAATAAATTTCTGAAAGTAAAGGCTCCCAAAACTCTGATTATTGAAAATAAAACCCTTGGATACGAAATCCAGTATAACCTGATCAATTATTCTGTAGATTTCAATACGAGTATGATCAATTATAGTGGAACAAGCTTTTTTAAGGAAACAAAAAACTCGGATAAGGTAAAGCTCAATAGAATGAATGCTTTTGATGGAAGTCTCCTCCATTTTTTCAGAAGTATTTACCAAAATAAAATTGCGGAAGAAGGTTTTATCATCAATAAAATTGTTAAGATTCCTAATCCAAAATATCCCACAGAAGAAGAACTGAATACGGTGAAGGATTTCATGCAAATGACGAAAAAGTCCGGAACCATAAAAATCCCTGAAGACATTTCTGATATTTTAAAGAGAAAGAATAAAGAAACACCTTACGCACTGGCCTTAACAAAGTCAAAAATCCCTGATGCTGATTATACAAAAAGAAATGGCGAACAGGTATTGCTCAGCTTTGAAGATATGCTTCAGGTGAACTATAAAAAATATTTTTATGAAAGTAAGGGAAAAGAATTCATCAAAACTACGGTTCCCGTTTCTCAGTCTTCTTATCTCCACTCTGAAGGCGAAACATTTGAAATATCAAAAGAAGGAAATATCACTAATCCGGATCTGCTGATCAATGAAGGTGATTTTTCAAAAAACAAAATTGAAAATATGCTTCCATTGGATTATCAGCTGGGAGATTAAGATATTTCCTTCCTGAGTATAACTGATATCTACTGAACGGCTTTTAACACATTGATGTTTCCATAGCCATAATTGGCATCGGCGGCCGGATAATACGTGGCAGACTGTCTCATTTTAGTAAGTACCTGCTCTCTTGTCCATGATGGATTTTTAGCCCATACCAGCGCAGCAATTCCTGCTGTGGCAGCCGTGGCAACAGAAGAACCACCTACATATTTAGTCTGGGCATTATAATATCCTGCCACAGGCACTGAGTTTCCTGATCCTCTCTCCATCTGGAAGGTAAAATCGATTTCACTTCCGGAATGACATACATCACATTTTTGATTGGAAGTTCCTTCTTTTACTCCCGTTATCGCCTGCGTTTCAGGCATCCATGCCGGAAAAATAACGCCAACAAAATTGGTAAAGCTTGTAGAAGTTCCTCCTGCACAGAAAATCAATTTTCCTTTGGAATAAGCGTATTTTACACCATCTTCAATTTTCCCGACTGAAAAAATATGCCCCATAGACATGGAAATAATTTTCACGCTGGCCGTATTGCCAAGTTCTGTAAAAGCGGTTTTCACCCCATTCTGTTCATGATAACCGTCCAAAACTACGTTGGATGCAGCGCGGTATGCGATTAAACTTGCATTATATGCTACTCCTACAGGAAGACCCGTCGTATTTCTTGGGGCTGTCATGACCGATGCCATGCTTGTTCCGTGTCCGCATTGATCGTTAGTTCCGTCTGTATCTGTACTCCATGGCCATACAGAATCTACATAGACTCCTTTTTTAGTAATTGTTCTTCCGGAAGATGCTCCATTGTTAAAACTGCTTCCTAACAGGCTCTGATCAGAGGAAACGCCGCTGTCAATAAGACCGATCGTTACTCCGGATCCTGTACTGTAGCTCCACGCTCCAGGAATGTTATGTTTGGTAAAAGCCCATGGAACTTTTGCATTGGGCGTTACAGAAGTATAATCTGTCGCATTTAAAGCTTCCGATTCGAAACCGCATCCTGATGAAGAGCCGCTGGATTTTGCAGTGCCATTAAGTTTATTTTCGTTTTCAAAATAATGGTAATCTCCCGGCTCCAGATAACGGATTGTTTTCATACGGCGCAGGGCAATAATCGTTTCCTGATTTTCTATCACCACATCGATCTGATTAAGGAATGGGTCTGAGGTGATTAAAATCCTGCTTTCCTCTTTTCCCTCATATTGTTTGATAACGGATAGAATTTCATTTTGAATCTCATGACTGTTGGAAGAAAGGCTTCTGTCAAAATCCTTTTGAGAGCTTCCGAATCCTATAGATGCTACTTTATTTCCCTGGAAAACGGCACTCCACAGAAAGTGGTCTGAGGTTTTACTCCAGCTGAAAGAGCCGTTACTTTTAAGGGATTGGTTAATTTCGGCGTTGATCTGTTTTGCGGATAAAGGATCTTTTTGTGAAATCTCAATTGTAGGATTTTCATTCTGGAATTCTTCCGTAGTACACGAATTCAAAACAAAAAATAAAACTAATAGGTAGAATACATTTTTTCTCATGTTGAACTATTTTGGTTTGGAACAACAAGATAAGAATTTACCCAAAATATAAATCTCACAAATATGAATTAAATATTATTAATCTGTTAGGTTATCAAAACTAAACTTTACAATGTAATCTATCAATAAGATTTACAACACTTTCTCATAGCAGACGCTGTTTTCTACTCCGGCATATTGTCCATAATTAGAAATCCTTTTGTATCCCCTTTTCTCATATAAAGCAATAGCTTCAGGCTGTTTAATGCCTGTCTCCAAAATACATTTTTGATATCCGGATTCCTTAGCCCAGACTTCTAACTCATTCAACGTATTTGAAGCTAATCCTTTTCCTCTGTTCAAAGGATCTGTATACATTCTTTTAATTTCTACCGTATCATAGGAATAGGGTTTAAAAGCTCCACAGGCAGCTCCAGTACCGTTAAGGTCAATAACCACACAGTTTTTCAATAGATCAATACCATTGAACTGATGATAAAATGCGTGATCATCTCCATCACGTATGGCCAGGTCGGCATCCAGTAATTTCACAAGGTTCTGAAAATCTATGTCTGAAGAATCAGTTCTTTTTATAATCATATTATATTTTTTATTAGTACTAAAATAGTAAAGCTCTCAATATTGAGAGCTTTACCTGATCATTTATCTTTTAACATTGGAAAAATCCAATTACACAACCGTTATTGTTATAATTAAATTTCAACGATAAATTTTCTTTCGTTAATTAATTCTGCGATAGCCAGCATATCCTTTCCGATCAATCGGTCTTCTTCAAGCTTGGTAACTTTAGAACGAAGGATCGCAACGTTATCTTCAATGATTTTTGAACATTTTGAAGGTCTTCTGAACTCCAATCCCTGGGCTGCAAACATTAATTCTACCGCTAAAATATTTACAAGATTCCCAAGAACCTGATTAAATTTCCTTCCTGAAATACTTCCCATAGAAACATGGTCTTCCTGACCTAAACTTGTCGGTATAGAATCTGCAGAAGCCGGGAAGCACAACGTTTTATTTTCCGTTACCAATGCTGCAGAGGTATATTGCGGAATCATAAAGCCTGAATTCAATCCTGAACTTTCGGTTAGCAATCTTGGAAGTCCGTATTTTCCTTCCAGTAATAAATAGCTTCTTCTGTCTGATATATTTCCCAGCTCAGCAGCAGCCAACGTTGCATAGTCTAAAGGCATTGCCATCAGCTGGCCGTGGAAATTCCCTCCTGAAATTGATTCTTCAGCACTTAATACAATTGGATTATCCGTTACAGAATTCAATTCTGTTTCAGCCATAATCTTAAGATGCTCAAAAGCATTTCTACTGGCGCCGTGTACCTGAGGAACACATCTCATAGAATAAGGGTCCTGAACTCTTTCGCAATCTTCATGCGCTTTCATGTTTTCAGATCCTTTTAAGAATTTAACCATTCTTGCGGCTACTTTCTTACTTCCTTCAAAAGGTCTGATATCGTGAAGTTCTTTTTTAAAAGGGCTTTCAGAACCTCTATAGGCTTCGATACTCATGGCAGCCGTCATGTCTGCCAAATTTAATAAGTATTCAAATTTTTCTAAGCCTTTAATGGCGTGTGCCAGAATAAATTGTGTTCCGTTGATTAATCCTAGTCCTTCTTTGGGTCCCAATACTAAAGGTTCAAGATGATGCTTCTCTAAGATCTCCAGAGTATCATAAATAGCATTTCCTTCCCACACCTGTCCTAATCCTAAAAGAGGGAGTACAAGATGGGCTAACGGAGCCAAATCACCGGAAGCTCCTACAGATCCCTGTTCAGGAACTACAGGAATAATATCTTTTTCAAGCATCAGGATCAATCTTTCGATAACTTCAAGGGAAACTCCGGAGAATCCTTTCGATAATGCGTGAACTTTAGCAATCATCATAATTTTAGAAAACTCTTTATCAATCGGCTTTCCTACTCCTACTGCATGAGAGATGATCAGATTATATTGAAGCTGGGCTGTTTCATCGGGTGAAATCTTAGTATCACACAAAGGACCGAAACCCGTATTGATTCCATATACACATCTGTCCGACTCTACAATTTTCTGAACGTTCTGCTGAGATTTTAAAATCTGTTCTTTTGCCGCTTTATTAAGTTTTGCTTTATTAGGTTTTTTACAAATTTCCAAAACATCATGGAAAGTGAAAACATCTACTCCGTATATCATTGCTAAAAATTTCCTTAAAATTACACATTTAACGATAATTGCAAAAACTAAATTTCAGCGTCCTATATTTTTATAAAAACTAGTTATTTAATTTACTATTTTAGCCCCCGATATTAAAAATAATAACTCATGAAACTTAAAACTCTACTTCTTGTATTATGCCTTGCAAGCGTATCTTCTTTTGCCCAAAAGGTAAAATACACAAAGGAAGAAATCAAAAAAATGGAAACCTATCTGTTTAATGAAGGATTCAACACTCCATCACCTAAGAAAACATCTACGATTATCTTAAAAGACGGAAGTTCTCATAAAGGCTTTTGCAATACTATTGAAACTAAAAAAGGACAGATCTACGAAGTTTCCATCAAAGACAGTATCTCAAAGAAAAGCATGGCTTTCAATGCAGATCAGATCAGTGAAATGTATGTATATCCGAGCAATGCTGAAAAAATTGCAAAAACAGCAAAATATTTTGGTAACATCAGAAATTACAGCACAAAAAAACTGACTAAAGGAACTAGCAATGACCGTATTTACTTTGTTAACCAAACGGTTTCTTTAAAGAATAAAAAGGATGATAAAGAATTCCTGATGCAGGTTATCAACCCAGGATTTGACGATATTATTTCTGTGTACCATGATCCAAGAGCTAAGGAAACCGGAGGATTTTCTGTAATGGGTTCTCCTCAGTTAGGCGGTGGCGTTATCAAATCTTATTATGTAAAAAAAGGAGATAAAATAATGTGGCTTCACAAAGATGATTTTGAAGATAACTATGATTTTCTTTTCGGTGACAATGCTGAATTCATGAAAAAGTATCCGAAAAATTCCGTAGAATGGGATTATTTCAGCTTCTTAGTCAATGAATACACTGAAATGCATAACGGATAAAACAAACCAAAACTTAATACAGAGCTGTAGAAAATTCTACAGCTTTTTTTATTCTTTTAAATAACGAGAGGATTCCGTAATTTTGTGTTATGAATCCTTCTTTAGAATTACAGCTCAAAACTTTACCTTCCGAACCCGGCGTTTATCGTTATTATGATAAAAACGATCAGCTTCTGTATGTAGGAAAAGCAAAACACTTAAACAAAAGGGTTCTCTCCTACTTCAATAAAAACCTTTCCGGCTACAGAACCCGAATAATGGTTAGCAAAATCCACCGGCTGGAAACCACTATTGTCAATAGTGAATATGATGCGCTGTTGCTGGAAAACAATCTTATCAAAGAGCATCAGCCATTTTATAATGTTATGCTGAAAGATGATAAGACCTATCCCTGGATCTGCATTAAAAATGAGGAATTCCCAAGAATTTTTCTAACAAGAAACGTCATAAAAGATGGTTCAGAATATTATGGGCCCTATGCCAAGGTATGGCCTGCAAAAATTTTACTGGAGACCATCAAGCATATTTACAAACTCAGAACCTGTAATTTAAATCTTTCTCCCAACAAAATTGCAGAAGGAAAATATAAAGTCTGCCTGGAATATCACATCAAAAACTGTGAAGGTCCTTGTGAGGATCTTGAAAGCAAGGAAGATTATGATGAAAAGATTGATGCTATCCGTGGAATCATCAAGGGAGATTTCCGAAAGGCAAAAGAATATCTGGTGAATCAAATGATGAAATATGCTTCGACTCTTCAGTTTGAAAATGCACAGCTTATTAAAGAAAGACTGGATGCTCTTGAGAATTACCAATCGAAAAACACCGTCGTAAATCCTAATATCGACGATGTAGATGTTTTTGGAATGACGAGTGATGAAACTGCAGCTTACGTCAATTTTTTCAAAATCAGAAACGGAAATATCATTCAGAGTTTCACCACAGAAATCAAAAAAGTACTTGAGGAAAGTGATGAAGATATTATGGAAGAAGCATTGATTGAGATCCGGCAAAAGTTTGCATCTGATTCCAAAGAAGTGCTTTTACCCTTTCATTTGTCTGTAGAAATTCCTAATGTAAAACTAATTGTACCTAAGGTTGGTGACAAGAAACGTATTGTGGAACTTTCTGAAAAGAATGCCAAAGAATATCGTCTGGAAAAATTAAAACAGGTTCAGATTGTGGATCCGGAAAGACATGCCAACAGGATCATGGCGGAAATGAAGAAGTTACTGAGAATGCCTGTTGAACCACGTCATATTGAAGGTTTTGACAACTCCAATATTCAGGGGACCAATCCTGTATCTGCATGTGTTGTTTTTAAAGACGGAAAACCAAGCAAAGCCGATTACAGGATCTTTCATCCTAAAACCGTGGAAGGAGCCAATGATTTTGCCACCATGGAGGAAGTTATTTACAGACGTTACAAGAGAATGCTGGATGAAGGGGATGATCTGCCACAGCTAATCCTTATTGATGGTGGAAAGGGCCAGCTTTCTTCTGCTGTCAAAAGTTTAAGACTTTTAGGACTTTACGGAAAAATTACGATTGTTGGGATCGCAAAAAGGCTTGAAGAGATTTTCTTCCCTGAAGATTCTATTCCATTATATCTGGATAAAAAGTCGGAAACACTAAAGATTCTGCAGAGAGTCCGGGATGAAGCACACCGTTTTGGCGTTAAGCATCACAGAACCAGAAGAACAAATTCCACGATAAAATCTGAACTTGAAGAAATTCCGGGTGTAGGAGAAAAGACGATT
Source organism: Chryseobacterium soli (assembly GCF_000737705.1). GTDB lineage: Bacteria > Bacteroidota > Bacteroidia > Flavobacteriales > Weeksellaceae > Chryseobacterium > Chryseobacterium soli. Next base: position 245,545 of record NZ_JPRH01000005.1, read on the forward strand.
GAACTTCTTCTTTCAAAACTGAAATCGGTAAAACGGATCAAAGAGTCTAGCCTGGAAACATTGGAAGAAATCCTGGGAAAAAGCAAAGCAAAAATAATTTGGGATTTTTTCAATGCAAATCAATAAGATAACAAACATTTTATCTAATTTTACCTAAATAAAAAACTAAATTTTTATGAAAAATATAACCACAGCTTTTCTGATATTTTTAATCAGCTTCTGTTATTCTCAACAAGAAGTATCGTATCAGATGAATACGTCAGCAACCAAAGGGGAAGCATTAAAATATTCGGACATCCAAGGATCACCCTATTTAAATGATAATTTTAGCCCGGCAAAAGCGACTTGCTGTAATGAAATCATGCCAATGAGGTACGATACCTACACCGATGAAATTGAATATAAAAAGGAAGGAACTGTATATACACTACTAAAAGAAAGCCCATACACTAGAATTGAGTTTACAAATCCTAAACTAGTACTTACACTAGAAGATATAGATCATAAGCCTGGTTATTTCATTGTACTGGCTGATGGAAAGAATTCTCTATTAAAAAAGATCACCACCAAAATTGAAGCTCCTTCAGGAAATAAAAATCCGGTAAGCTTTGCAAAGAAAGATACGAATTCTAGCTTTAGAAGAGATGAACCTGTCTATTATGTAAAAACAGAAAAAGGTACTTACAGACTTCTTAAAAACAAAAAAGACATCCTGGATCTTTATCCTGATAAAACTGCTGAATTGAACAGTTTTTTTGACTCAAACAAAATTAAGTTTAATAAGGAAGAGAGCTTAATTAAGCTTATTAGCTTCCTTAATAAATAAACAACTTATCATCATTATCTAAAAATGCTGTCTTCATGTAAAGACAGCATTTTTTATTTGTATTATACTAGTGTACAAGATCAGTTAAACAATAGACTAAAGTCTTAAGTTTATTCATTCGGATATATTCTTATAAAAACAAAATAAGCTCTTTTTCAAGAGCTTATTGTATGTTATGTAAAACTAAATCTTGAATTATTATCTTCCAGAAAAAATTTCTTTAGAGTATTCTCCGTTCGCTTGTGGAATATCAATCACAATATCTCCATTTTCCAGGTAACCAATGGTAAAACTTCCGTCTGCCATTTTAACTCTGAAAACATCTTTTTTAGAGGTGAATTTAAAGGTTGCGTAGGGTACAGAGCTATTAGGATCTGCTAAAATAAACTGGTTGGCATCAATCTGTATTTTCTGCAGACTCATCTTCCCATTTGTATATTTTCCAGTTTTGTTTTCTGCAACTGATGAAGAAGCCACATTTTCATTTTTAGGCTGCTCTGTATTGTTTGCTACAGCTTGAATTTCTGTCGGATTAGAAGCTGGAACAGATACTAAAGCCTGCTTCAAAGCATCCTGAAATCCTTCTTTATATTCTTTGATATTAGAACCTCCTTTAGTGGTAAATACAACCTTATCATTACAATCTTTGAATTCCAGCAATAATTTATTCCTCAAAAAATTACTATCATTTTTAAGATTGGCAATAAGTACGTTACAAGACTTTCCTTTTATATCAGAAGGCCATTGTTCTTTATCACCCTGAATTACAATGTATTTTCTGCTTTGTAAAGCTTTTACTAAAGCACCGTCCAAACCATAAGATTCTTCCTGAAAATCTTTAAATTTCCCAGGAATTGAAATATATTTATAATCAGAAATCTTCTGTCCAAAAACCAGTGTCAGACAAAAAGAAAATAGAATTATTACAAGTTTTTTCATTGATTTTAAATTTTAATTCTAAGCATTAATCATTTCTAAATTCTCCCATATCCAACTTAAGAGAGAAGAAATTAGAATAAAAATTAGATCCACCAATACCAGAATTGGTAATCGCATAATCTAACGTAAGACCTCTATATCGTATTCCCAAACCTGCACTTGGCTGGAAAGAAACTTTTCTTTTAAGATCTTCAATATCTGTAATGGACTGAAATCTGTTGATTCCCAATCTCACAAAAATCATTTTCTGATAACCCAGTTCAGCACCGGCATAAGGCGTAATACTTGCAAAATCTGTTGAAACAAGCGCTGCCGTTTTAGCGAAATCTACATTAATACCCGCTTCCGGTAAAACATATACACTGCTGTTAATTTCGAATACCTTACTCGCTCCTAAGTTTAATTTAGGCATGGTAAGTTCCATCTTATCCTTCGGTGCAGGGTTAAATTCCTCCCCGTTTACCACGGTTGAAAGCTCTTTTTGGTTAATACTCCAAAAGTTTACCGTAGTGGTCGCATCACGAAGCATTCCTCCGAATTTCCATCCATTGTCTCCTTTATAAATCGCTCCTATATCAAAACCGAAACCATATCCACTGGCAAATTTACCAACATTTCTGTACACGATTTTTGCATTCACCCCAACATCTAATTTAGTATTTCCTGCAGGATGAAAAGCATAGGAAAGGATAGCGGCATAATCAGATTGGGAGAACTTTGTAATTTTATCATAATCAATATTTCCTTCTGCATCAATCATTTGGGTTGTATTCAGTATGTTATCTACCCCAAGTCTTACCACAGATACTCCAAAAACGCCTTCTTCCAAAACTTTGGCATATGCCAGATAATCATATTTTGCAATCGATTCAAAGTATTCTGCGTGCATCGCTGCTCCCTGCCAGTCTATTTCAATAGACATTAAACCTGCCGGGTTCCACATGGGAGAATAGACGTCATCCTGGCTGGACAAAACAGCACCACCCATTGCTAATCCCCTTGCTCCAGCTCCGATATTTAAGAATTCATTGGAATATTTTCTGATAATTTGAGCTTGGGACAGGCCAAATAGCAATAAAGATGCAAGTAAAAAGTATTTTTTCATCATATAAATTTGATGCTTAGTTAAGTTTTTTTGTTTTCCTGGCTTTTATCAATCCGTTTGCAACAATTGCCAGTATCATCACGGCTGAGGCTATATAAAATACAGGACTCATATGCTCTGATTCTCCAAAGATAAAAAAAGCTAGTATAATTCCGTAGACAGGTTCTAAATTAACTGTTAAAATTAATGTAAAAGGTGATATGTACTTCATTAGTTTCACTGATTCCAACATAGGAAAAGCGGTAAAAACACTTGCCAACAAGCATATTAACGCCAAATCTTTGTAATTTATTTCATTCATTTGAAAAATTTGTCCTGATAGCAAATAAAATATCAATAAAACAAACCATCCACAGAAAATTTCGTAAAATATAATATTCCCAGAACTGGTCTTTCCAAACATTTTTCCATTAAAAACCGAAAAGATGGTTCCAAACACAGCACATAGAATACCGTAAAAAATTCCCTCTTTATATTGGAACTCGGTCTTAAATATCAATAATATACAGGCAACAATAACACTTCCCATGACAACCTCCATCACATCGATCTTCCTTTTAAAAATAATCGGCTCTAAAATTGAAGCGAAAAGTGTTGAGAGTGATAAACAGCTCAAAGCAATAGATACATTGGAAACTTTAATGGAATAAAAGAAGCAATACCAATGGAGAGCCATCGCCACTCCTATTGCAGCCAGCTGAAAAAATATCTTTTTCGAGACTTTGATACTCTCTTTTTTAAAAACTCTTATGAATACAAATAGAAATACGGCAGCAAACAGCATTCTGTAAAATACCAGAATCTGGGCATTTGCATGAATTAGCTTTCCCAAAATTGCAGTGAACCCCCACAAAAAGACAATTAAATGCAATCTAAAAAGTGCTAATTTATGCATATCCTAAGTTCTTTAAATTTTTAACATGCAAATTTACAAATAGCTTTCACAAATACTGTAAAAAATATGGGTTTTACGTCAATATAAAACTATTCATTCAATTTTAACATTTTTCATGAGATAGATATCATATTTTATATAAATCATGCTCTTCTTCTTCCTGACATTTAGTACATAAAAAAAACCCTGAAAATTTATTCAACTTTCAGGGCTTTCAAATAATAAACTATTAAAAAAATAAACTAGGAACAGAGCAATGAACAGATAAAATCATATCCACTACTCTAACGTAAAGTTAAAAAAAAACTCTATCATTTAAAACATTTCGCTGTTAAATATTTCACAAATTTCTGAGAATCAAACTATTAAACATTTGTTTTATACTCATCTACATTCCCTTTAAAAATAGTATCTTTAGACGTAAAAAATTGAAATTTATGGACATTGAATTCAACAAACGAGAAGATCAAAATAGATTAAAATTATCTGAAATAAACAGACTACTTGCTGAAATAAAAAAAGGTGGAGGAGAAAAAAGGCTTCAAAAGCTTCGTGATGAAGGTAAAATGACAGCAAGAGAAAGAGTTGAATATCTTCTCGATAAAGGATCAGACTCCATAGAAATAGGTGCATTTGCCGGCTATGAAATGTATGAAGAGCATGGCGGATGCCCAAGTGGCGGGGTTATCGTTGTTATGGGGCATGTTTCCGGAAGACAATGTATTGTTGTTGCCAATGATGCTTCTGTAAAAGCAGGGGCCTGGTTTCCGATTACTGGAAAGAAGAATCTTAGAGCTCAGGAAATAGCGATGGAAAATAAACTTCCGATCATCTATCTGGTAGACTCAGCCGGCGTTTACCTTCCAATGCAGGACGAAATTTTCCCTGATAAAGAGCATTTTGGAAGAATTTTCAGAAATAATGCTAAGATGAGCTCAATGGGAATTATCCAGATATCTGCCGTTATGGGAAGTTGTGTGGCTGGAGGGGCTTATCTTCCTATTATGAGTGACGAAGCAATGATTGTTGATAAAACAGGCTCTATCTTCCTCGCCGGAAGTTATCTTGTAAAAGCAGCAATTGGTGAGACGATTGATAATGAATCATTAGGAGGTGCTACCACTCATTGCTCTATTTCAGGCGTTACGGATTATAAAGCTAAAGATGATAAAGACGCTCTAAATAGAATTAAAAATATTATGAAATCTACCGGAACTACCGAAAAGGCAGGTTTTGATAGAATAGAGAGTTTCCCGCCAAAGGAAAGTCCGGATAATATTTTTGGGATCATGCCTGTTTCCAGAGCCGACCAGTACGATACTTATGATATTATCAAATGTTTAGTTGATAACTCTGAATACGAAGAATATAAACCCGATTACGGTAAAAGCATCATCTGTGCAACAGCAAGAATTGATGGTTGGTCTGTAGGAATTGTAGCCAACCAGAGAAAACTCGTGAAAAATGGAAAAGGAGAAATGCAGTTTGGAGGAGTAATCTATTCTGACTCTGCAGATAAATCAACAAGATTTATTGCCAACTGTAACCAGAGAAAAATACCTTTATTATTCCTTCAGGATGTGACCGGATTTATGGTAGGTTCAAAATCAGAGCAAGGAGGAATTATCAAAGACGGAGCAAAAATGGTTAATGCTGTTTCCAATTCTGTAGTACCAAAATTCACCATCATAACCGGGAATTCATACGGAGCTGGAAATTATGCGATGTGTGGAAAAGCATATGACCCAAGATTAATTGTTGCTTGGCCATGGGCTGATCTGGCAGTTATGGGAGGATCACAGGCCGCAAAAGTATTAGCTCAAATTCAGGAATCTACACTTAAAAAGCAAGGTAAAGAAATCACTAAAGAAGAGCATGATGAAATTTTAGATACAATATCTAAGAGATACCAAAAACAAACGGAAGCTACTTATGCTGCTGCCAGACTTTGGACTGATGCTATCATTAACCCTGCTGATACGAGAAAATGGGTTTCTATGGGAATTGAGGCTGCAAATCATTCTCCTATTACTGAAAAATTTAATTTAGGGGTAATTCAGGTTTAAGTAACATATTTACAATAAGAATATATAAAATGCCGTCTCAATTGAGATGGCATTTTTAATTTATCTTAATATTGAGTTATGCAATAAATTTTCCACCATTATATAAGATCTATATACAAATATTCTCCGTGAAGATTATTGGTAATTTTTTTGTTGAATATAACATGCATATTTGTGCTAAAGCCGGTGGAATTTTATGTATTGATTTATGACTAATTTATTGAGGCGGTCGACTAAAGCCCGCCCCTATTGAATGTTCTTTACCGTGTAAAAGAATCGAATATGGTGTAAGAAGCCAGCTGATGGTGTAGTAATTATACTGTAATATTGTTAGATTGTTAGATTGGTAGATTAATACATTGTACCATTCATTTTGAGGTATTGATAATGATTGATATAGTGATTGAAGTATTGGTGTAGTGTCTAAAGTATTGAGATAATTGGGGTTGGTTCGTGTATGAGTATGAGATGAGTATAACACAAAAAAA
>NZ_JPRH01000006.1 GCF_000737705.1 Chryseobacterium soli
TTCCTTATATCAATTACTGTCTCTGCGCTACCTACTATCTCTCGTTTTCAGTGGGGCAAAGATAGAAACTTTAACCCTCACCACCAACTTTATTTAACATAATATTCGCAAAGTGGATAAGTTATTACCTAATGTTTTGATTATGAAATTTTTATATCAATCAGTGGAGTTATCCACAATAGTGATGCATGTAAAATTCAGGGAAGTTGCTAGAAAAAATGGGGAAGGATTCTTTTATATATATAGTATCCGATTAGGCAACCAATGGCGTCAGCTACTATATCTAAGGTCTCCATTGATCTTCCTAGCCCCATCTCTTCCTGTAGAATCTCGGTAAGAAAGGCATATATAAGAATGATCTGAAAAAAATACGAAAATTTAATTTTAGGAAAGGCCGATATAAGGAAGAACCCCAAGGCCGCAAATATGCTTAGGTGGAGAACTTTGTCGATGCCACTGAACATAAACCAATATTCACGGTTCTCTTCTCCGGGCTTCAGAAGCATATAGGTAAGAAATGCCCAATAAATGGGCAATATCTTACTGGTTATTTTTGAAATCTTATCCAATGATTGCCTGGTATTCTTCAGCAGAAAGCAATTCAGAGTGATCTGCACCATCAGCAACTTCGACTTTAATAATCCATCCGTTTCCATAAGGATCTGTATTTAAAAGTTCAGGCTGGTCTTCAAGGTCTGAATTAAACTGAATAACTTTTCCAGCAATAGGTAAGAATAAATCTGAAACAGTTTTTACAGCTTCTACACTTCCAAAAACAGCTCCACCTTCAAGGTCTTCGTCTACAGTGTCTACATCTACGTATACGATATCTCCAAGTTCTCCCTGTGCGAAATCTGTAACTCCAATTGTAGCAACATTTCCTTCGATCTTAATCCATTCGTGATCTTTAGTGTACTTTAATTCTGATGGTGTGTTCATTTTTAATTTTTTATTTATACAAATGTATTCAAAATAATAAAAGGTTCAAATATTGAATATAAAAAAAGCCCCTTTATTTTAAGGGGCTTCTCATTTTAAGCTTGTTATTTTCTAGAAACTACCTCCGCCAGGGTCTCCGAAAGTAAATGTAGCAGACAATCCTGCTCTTACGGTAGACAGCGGGAAAGCTGTCGATATTTTATACTTGGATGTCATTTGTTCGTAGAACACTCTCAGGTTTAAGTTTTCGGAAACATTGTAGTCTGCAGAGATCTTAACGTTAAGGAGTTTTTGTCCTCCTGTTACCTGGGAATCATTTAACAATATATTCATGATGGATGTCTTACTGTCTCTAAGAGAAATATCTCCTCTGATATTCAGGTCGCTTCCTTTTCCTCTGCTTCCTCTGGTGTTTGCCATTCCGAGTCTGAAATTACGGACAATGTATCCCAATCTTACTACATATTCGGTATTGGCATCTTCGGTAAGGGTTTGGTTAACTAATCCTAATAACAACATTCTGTTTCTGTTGTACTGAAGTCCAAACTGCATGTTGTTTCTCATGGTAACATCAATCCCGATCAGTGGTGAAAAGGATTCTACGTATCCTACCTGAGAGAAGGTAAACGGATTGTAATAATCATTGTTGACATCAAACACGCTACCAGTTGTCAATCTGTTGAAATAATCAATACTTGACTGAATTCCTGTTGCCGTATATGTTGCCGTATATCCGTGTAGGATATCAAATTTCGTAAACTGCCCGTTGATCATCGGAACGTTTCTTAATCCTGAATAGATCACCTTCCAGTTTGGTAAAGGAAGTCCTGCCTTTTTGGCATTGCCCATACTTTTTATTGACCTGCCTTCTACTGCAGCTCTAAATGCAGGAATCAAAACATAGGCGTTAGCAATACTGTAATGTTCTGCAAAGCCGTCATTATTGATTGTTGCTCCCGGACCTGCCAACTGCTGAGAAAGTGCCATTGCATTTTCTCTGATAGACTGGTACACCGCCTGCCCTTGTTTGAAAGAGGTTTTAAGAAGCACTACAGAGTTGGAGTACGTTACTAAATCATTTGCAAATGTATAATCAGGGTTTGCCACGTTATTGCCATCTACATAATTAAATCCGGTATGGGAAAAATTCCTGTTATAATTATGAAGTACGCTCAGGTCGATTCTTAAATCATTCATTGGCACCATCTGGAGATTGGCTCTGAATTCTCTTGTGGACATTCTGATATACGGATCTGTCATATACACCGAGTTGCTTACCCATCCGTTTTCCATCACGGTTCTTCTGATGTCCGCCTGAGATCCCATTAAGAATCCGATAGTAGGTCCACCCAGTGTTTGCCCGTAACCATACCAGTTTGGTGCTGATAAAAGTCCAGGAAGTACTGTTCCGTTATTTTCAGTATAATTAACATTCAACTGCTTGAAAGATGTCAGAAGGAATGCTGCGCTCTGAAGCACTGTTAATCTATTTTTGAATTTATAGTCTTTGTATCGGTATCTTCTCTTCTCCCACTGTTGGGTATAGGCATTATTTAAAGAGTCTATTTCCTGTTTACGTTTTTGAAGTTTCGTAGAGATATCTTTGAAATATTTGAACTGGCCAAAGAACTTCGGAATATCCGCCGTTGCTGTTGCCATAATCGTATTGGTGTTCTGCCCTATTGACCCCAGACTTCCACCCGGACTTGTAAGCAACGCTGTAGACCTGGAATTCCAGTTATACGTAAATCCATAGCCCACCTCAGCATCAATGAAATCAAGATATGGAAGGTACTGGAACGGAAGTTTATAATTCAGCTGTACTCTGTGGTTGTACAATACCGGTCTTCCGGCTCTTAGTACATTTCCAAAGATCGACTTGTTGTCCATCATATTGACATCTGCATTATCATTAAGGGTTCTTGTTGCAGAGTTGATTTCTAATTTCAACGATTTTGTAAAGTTGAATCCTAATCCATACTGCCAACCGAAATAGAAGTTTCTGTTTTTAATGGCTGCAAAATCATTTCCTACATTTCCGCTTAAAATAGATTCAACGTTTCTGAATTCTAATTCGTTGAAGTTTCTATCAATTTCTGTTCTGAAAGATAATCTTGTCGGAATCGGATTGAAATTAAATTCTTTTACCCATTTCAGATATTTAGCAGATTTTGCAGTATCGCTGATCATTTTATTGAAAGGCTTAATTACCCAAGGCTTGAAGGTGTAGTTATAGTCTACATATCCTCTAAGATACTGTCTGTAATTTCTTTTTGTATAAATATCTCTGAAGAAATCATCGTTGTATACCGCTGTTACGGAAACGTTTTCAATATCATAGAATTTAGGCTTTTTATTAGGGTTCACCCTTTCTTTGTGCATATTCACCACTCCTATACTTCTTTGCTGAGTATACGTTCTGGCTACCTTTTTAAGCTGCTCTTTATTGGCTGCTTTATTGAATTCAACATCGGTATCCAAAGGATTGTATTTTGGATCTTCTATGGTTTGTGAGTAAGAATAGTTCACCGGGATTTTCACTCCACTTTTCTCCGGAAGAAACTTATCTACGTTAACTGCTGTATTGATACTGAATGCAGATTGTGCAGACTGATTTCTTTCTGCCGGTTTTGAATCTATATTTCCAAAGCCAACTGATGTATAGGAAGCATTGGCATTCACTGTTGCAAAATCTCCCAGATTGAAATTTAAACTGGCATTTCCTGCATATCCGCCATCATTTTCAATTTCCGAAAGACGGATTTCATCTACCCAAAGAATCCTGTCTATTGGTGACCCTGTCCTGCCATCTTCATTTCTTACCCCAATCATAATTGTGGTAACATTCCCTAAACTCGGACGTCCTTTGATATAAATCTTTTTAAAAGTATCACCTGTAGGAAATACTGGATCTGCAATTCTAGTGATGATATCATTTGGAGAATTTTTATCTCTTCTAATTTTTGCATCAACAAAATCCTGTATGTTAAGATCAACATTATTTTCAACCGGCCAGATTTCCAATGGGGTAGTTGATGTATTTCTGGTTAGTACTAATGAAGATTCATATTCATAGTAGTTATCTGTAGCATCACTACCGAAACGGATGAAAAATTTAGTTTTAGGATCTAGTCTTCCAACGTTCTCATCTCTATTTTTAGGATCCTGAGCATGAACAAAAAGTTTCAATTTTTTATATCTTCTCATATCTAGAGAAGTATTCTTGAAAACTCCTCTTGCTTCACTTGCAAGACTTTTCACATTCATATAAAGAGACGCTTCATTTTGTCTCTGTGCTCCTGCATTCCCGCTCAATACCTGTCTGTCGATTCCCGGTGGCAGTACATATGGCGGTTGGTTCAGTGCATTTTCTTCAATATTTACACTTCCTACTTCAAAGTTATTATTTAGATTGGCACCTCCTCCAGTACCTTCCTGTGGTGAAGTTACCGTTTGACTTGCAATAAGGTTCGGATATGTTCTCCAGTCTGATCTTACAAGATCCATGGTTCCAAATCTGATGGTAGAAGTCTGATTAAATCCTGCAAGCATTAATCTGGCAAATCTTACATTATTAAGGACTGATGGATCATGATCTCCTTCGGCTCCAGGTTCTGCATATTTCGAAACCGGAATTCTGAACAGGTACCATTTTACATCAGAAGTCTGTCCGTTCTGGAACGTAGCCTGTACTGTTTTTACATCGGCAATATTATTCTGTCCTAATGTAAGGCTACCTTTATCAAGATTAACAACATATTCGTTATAGTTTTCTGTTTGATCCAGGTTATAATCTTTGTTGATATCTTCCGCATCCGGAGTCTGTGAGGAAACCTCTAGAGAGTTCGCCTGAGAGTTTCCGTCCGGGTTTCTAAAGTATTTGTATCTCTGAACAACTGACGCTGCCTGGCTTCCTGTAAACTTGCTGGACATATAGAAAACGAAGTCATCTACTGCAGGGTCAGCAATATTGGTAACCGGGTTTACGAAGGTATTCCCAAATTTCATTGATTCCTGATCTGAGCTTAATCCATCATATCCTACATCCTGCATTCTTCTGTCGTCTCCTTCACTTGAAAACGCATACAGAATTGGTGGTTGCTTCGGTTGTGTTCCCCAATTTGAGCTGGTGGTCGTAGAAGGTGCTCCCGGAGTCGGAAGGCCATTCTCATACTGCATTTTTCCATCTTTTAAGATGTCTTCGGATACGTTCCCTAAATGAAGTAATAGTTTTGGATTGGTTCCTAAGTTATTTCCGTCTGCATAGGGATCCATCATCCAGAATTCTACGTATTCGATATTAGAATTCACAAAGTTGGAAACGCTTATCGGTCTCATGATCCCCGCCCATCTGTTTTGTGCCGTTTCAGTATTAGGATTCACGTTGTACGGACCTCTTTCCTGAGGATAATAGGATATATCAAAAGTATTTGTAAATGTCTGCTCTCCTGCGACAAAGTCTCTATTGTTATAGATCTCAGAAGTCTGTACTCTTCTGGAAGCGTGGTTGGAAACAGATTGTGCCGTAATTCCTGCAGGTGCCTTTCCACCGATTCCATAAAATCTAGGATCAATATTATACCAGGATAGCAATCCTCTTCCGTAACCACTTGTCAGCATATCATTCCCCGGAGGTCCGTTAAACGGTGCTCCCGGATTTTTTTCAGGTCTGGATGCGAGACTCCATGCTGTAGGTTCTTTTAAGGATATCTTAGATGTTGTCTGTTCAAAATCGTCTATGTAAGACTGGTCATTTGTTCCTTTGTTTAATCCCGGAAGAAGATAAGCCGCCTCCATTTTAAAGTTTAAATTTGATGGTGCTTCCGTATTAATCAACGGGATTTTATCCGTTAATCTTGTCAGGAATGGAAGCTGATTATTATACATCAAATTAATCCCCGCCATGGTGTTGTTCACTGCTTCCTGGCCGTAATTTACTTTTTGGGTAAGAGGCGATTCGGAATAGTTTACTACTGTACCTCCTAAGATAAAGTTTTCGTTAAATCTTCTTTCCAAATTCACTCCTAAGAATCTTTTTCTTTGGGTATTAAATGTCAGTTGGTTTTCAAGTGAGATATTAATAGCCTGTCCGGACTGCTTTACATTTTCGTTGATAACGGTAACGGTTCCCAGCATATAATCTACCGTATAGTCTACTCCTTCCGTCAGCTGAACTCCATTGGCAGAAACCTTTACGGATCCCTGCGGAACGTTTACAGCACCCAGAGAGATTCCCTGCCCCTGTGTACCTTTGTAACGCCCTTCCATGGTGTATCGCTGTGCCAGGTTACTGGAAGTAGCCACCTGCTTCTGCTGGTCATATAAGTCATGGAAAACATATTGCGGGTCGTTTCCTACCAACGACTGCATATAGTTACCAAAAGGCTGAACTTTAGTAAAGATTAATCTCCCGGTTTCCGGCCTTATCGTAATTCCGTTAACAAAGTCAAAAATACCATCTCCCAGAATGTTTCCGTTGTTCTGGAGGTCACCATTCATGTTAAGACGGTCCCAGTTTAATAGTTTCAATAAATTGGTATCCTGAACGGTAGTACCCGGCAGGTAATTTACTTTACCTCCTGTTTTTGGATCTCTATAAAATAAGTTAAGGATAAACCCGTCCTGTGCTACCTGCCCTGCATCCATTGAATAGATGTTCTTCATCATCAGGTCCCACATAGGCGACTGTGTATTGACTTTATTATTCGATCTCAATACTTTGGTTACCAAAACAGGACTTTCTTCGGAGAATTCCCCTACTTTATACACCTGATTGGTTCCGTTAACGGTATATGAATATGAAACTGCTAAGAGCTGATTTTCATTAAGCTTTTGATTTAATGAGATATATCCTAACTGTGGCTGTAAGATATATTCATTGGCATTCAATCTTCTTGCTTTGGTATTGAAGATAAAATGTTCCCCATTATCATAAGGTTCTGTACTTCCTGGAAAATTCTGGCCCTGGAAAGTACTGGTATAGTTATTTCCGGCCTCTCTCGGACTCCCTATTGCTGACGTTACTGCCTGGTACAACCCATTCTGTGAGTTATCCGGCATTCCGGAAGCACCTTCTCCCAGATCCCTGATCCCGATAATACTTTTTTGGTAGGCAAGATTGCTGTTCCCCTGGTCCAGCACCCAAACTTCCATTCTTGTAATATTGACTCTTGAATTGATCTGAGGATAGTTAAGCAAAGCATTGTCGTAATTATTAAGAAAGTAGTGTCCTAAAAAGTAGTGCTGATTGTCTTCATAATCAATCGCGTTTACTTTAAAGTTATTCATTACTCCTCCACCCTGCACAACAATATTTCGGGCTTCACCCTGCTGCTGTGAAAGGACAACAGTTCCATAGGTTTTCCCCAGCTGGAACTCTGTTTTTACCCCAAATAAGGATTGTGAACCACGGATCAAACTGGTAGAAAGCGGCATGTTTACATTACCGAATTCAACTCTTTTGATGATTTTATCTTCACCTCCTGCATTGGGTTTATCAACATCTCCAAGTCCTTTTTGCTGAAGGTCTTTCCAGTTTCCTTTTGCCTGCCAGACAAGGTTCATTCTGTTTTCAAATGCAAAGCCGCTCTGGGTATCGTAATTGGCTTTTAGCTGAAGGTTTTCTCCAACTTTACCCAATAATCCCAGCTGAATTCTCTGATTAATATCAAAGGTAAAACTGGTTCTGTTCTGTGGTAAAATCAGCGGATTGTCTATTTTTTGGTACAGTCCCGCAAAATCCAAAGAAGCATATCCGGAAGGGATAATTTCAATTTTGTTGCTTCCAAATATCGTTTCGAAGAGTTTGTTGTTGATGAGTAGTGAGGGAATCAGCCCTTTTCGTCGGGCATCTGTTTTATCTTTTCGGAAAAGAAGGTTGTATTTATCAGATTTTTCTTTGTAGTAAGCCTTTGTCTGGGTTGCCAGCATAAATTCTTTATACTCTTCGGGCGACATGGCTGTGGGAGGTCCCGTTACGGTATTTCCTATTTTAGGATATACGTAGTACATTCCTGTTTTTATGTCGTAAAAGGCTTCGTACCTCGTAGGGTCGGCCAATTCATATTCTTTCCTTATGATAGCGGTATCACGTATCTGCTGGGCGAATGTACTTACGGACATACACAGAAACGACAGGAACAAAAATATATTGAGATGCTTATTATTTGCCACCAAATGTTAAATGTTTTTTAAAATTTGTTTAACCAATTCTTCTACCGAAACAACTGGATTTTGTTTAATTACTCTGTCTGCAATTTTCTCGCTCATTCGTTTAGGAATCCCTAAAACTTCTAATGCAGATAACGCTTCATCCTTGATTTTATTATCTACCAGCATAGAAATATTTTCTGCTGAACTGCCGAATTTCTGGACTTTATCCTTCAAATCAACAATAATTCTCTCGGCAGTCTTGGCACCGATTCCTTTAGCTTTCTGGATCAATGCGCTATTGCTTGAAAGTATTGCCGAAGCAATCTCTTCCAAGGTTAAAGTTGATAGTAAAATGAGGGCAGATACAGCCCCTACTCCGTTAACGCTTATTAACAGATTAAACATTTCTTTTTCCGAACGAGTGTTAAATCCGAAAAGAAGATGGGCATCTTCACGGATGATCTGCTGGATAAATAAAAAAGTCTCCTGATGTAAAGTCAGTGTCTGTGAGGTCATAAGACTGATACCTACATAGTAACCAACTCCTTGGACATTGATTACTGCGTAAGTAGGTGTGAGTTCCTGGACAGTGCCTTGTAAAGAAAATATCATTATTAATTTTTAAAACTCCCAAATATAGCAATTTAAACTAATTAATATTTTCATTTCACGTGCGAATGCTTTTTAACTTAAATTTTGATCGTACATTCAATGAATTCATATTAAATACAATAAATATAAAAAACCCATCCGAACGGACAGGTTTTATAATTGAAATGATTGAGTTTGATAAATATTCTAAGGATTTATATCCAAACACATACTTATGTTACATGCTCCATTTACACACGTGGGTGTACAGCCTACTAAGCATAACTGCCCTTGAGATGGAAGACAGTAATACCCTCCATCAGGAGATTTAATAGGTTGGTCTCTGATAATTCCTCCACTGATTTGTTTCAAATTTTCTCTTGAAAGTCTTTTAATGTTTTTCATGGTAAATATTTTTTTGATTTGACAGTGATAAATATATTTATTTTCTTACAAAATAAACAAGCAAATTTTAAATTTATTTAAAACAACAACCAATTCACCTATTTTATTAGGAATAAAGGAATTGCAACAGCGTATAAAACCTATATTTTTCAAACAGATTTTATCGTAATTTTAATAATATCAACTATGAAAATTACAAGTCCATGATATAATGGCAGACTGATAAATAATAAAAAAGCAGCACACTAAAATTAGTATACTGCTTTTATTCCCATAAAGAATAAACTCTTTATTATTTTTTGTTTTCTCTTCTTTGAGCATCAAGTACTGCAACCGTAGCCAGATTCACAATCTCATCTACGCTTGAACGCATCTGAAGTACATGCACAGGCTGTTTCAGTCCCATCAGGATGGGTCCTATTACCTGAGCCACTTTCATTCCTCTGATAATTTTATAGGATAGATTCGCGCTTTCCAGGTTAGGGAATACAAATGTATTGGCAGGCGTGGTTCCCAGCTTTGAGAAAGGATAATCACTTAAATGATCTGCATTCATGGCGAAATCCGGTTGAATTTCTCCGTCAACAATCATTTTAGGATATTTCTCATGAAGGATACTTACCGCTTTAGCTACTTTTTTAGAAGTGTCTGATATCGCAGCAAAGTTTTCAAATCCAAGCATGGCAATTCTTGGTTCAATGGCAAAAGATTTCACAGTCATTTCCGCCATTTTAGCAATATTTACCAGGTCTTCAGCAGTAGGATTTTGGTTGATAGATGTATCTGCAAAGAAAATAGGTTTCTTTTCAGAAAGGATCATCATCATCGCTGCTACTTTATCTACTCCTTTGTCTTTTTCGATAATTTCTAATACCGGACGCAATACGGAAGTATAGTTTTTAGAGAATCCTACGATAAGACCATCGGTGTCTCCATGTCTCAACATTAACGGACCGAAATAATCTCTCTGACGCACATATCTTTTCGCTTTGTATTCATTCATCCCTTTTCTCTGACGAAGTTTCCAAAGGGTTTCTCTGTATCTTTTTCTATTTTCTTTCTGATCGTCATCGCTTGGATCGATAATAGGAATATCAAGGTTGATTCCGTAACGTTCCATCTGCTCTTTGATGTATTTTTTATCACCTAAAAGACTTGGGAAAGCAATTCCTTCTTCGTAAAGAATCTGTGCTGCTTTCAGTACGTTATATTCTTCAGCATTGCCAAGGGTGATTCTTTTTGGATTGGATTTAGCACGGCTCTGCATCATTCTCACCAATTTTTCATCTCTTCCCATTCTGTCCAGCAACTGATTTTCATACTCATCAAAATCAGCGATTGTTTTTCTTGCAATACCGCTTTCAATAGCAGCTTTTGCAACCGCACTTGATACTTTGGTAATCAAACGGTTGTCAAACGGTTTTGGAATGAAATATTCTCTTCCGAACTGCAGGTTTTGTACATTGTAAGCTAGAATTACAGCTTCCGGTACCGGTTCTTTCGCTAAGTTCGCAATAGCATGTACAGCAGCCAGCTTCATTTCTTCATTAATTCCTTTAGCCTGAACGTCTAATGCTCCACGGAAAATATAAGGGAATCCCAATACGTTATTCACCTGGTTAGGATAGTCACTTCTTCCTGTCGCCATGATAACGTCTTTACGGGTTTCAAAAGCTAAATCATAAGCGATTTCAGGATCAGGGTTTGCCAAAGCGAAAACAATAGGATTCTCATTCATGCTTAATAGCATTTCAGGAGTCATTACGTTTCCTTTAGACAATCCGATGAAAACATCTGAACCTTTTACAGCATCTTCCAACGTTTCAAGATCTGTATTGGCGATGAAATCTATTTTTTCTGGAGTAAGGTTTTCTCTTTTATGATTGATTACCCCTTTGCTATCGCACATCAGAACGTTTTCTCTTTTCAGGCCTAAAGAAATGTATAAGTTGGTACAAGCAATGGCAGCCGCTCCGGCTCCATTTACTACCATTTTTACCTCATCAATATTCTTATTGGCAATCTGCAATGAATTGATCAGGGCTGCAGCAGAAATAATTGCTGTTCCGTGCTGATCGTCATGCATCAAAGGGATATCCAATTCTTCTTTAAGCTTCTGTTCTATATAAAATGCTTCAGGTGCTTTGATATCTTCCAGGTTGATTCCTCCAAAAGTAGGAGCAATACCTTTTACAATCTGAATAAATTTTTCAGGGTCTTTTTCGTTGATTTCAATATCAAAAACGTTGATATCTGCAAAGATTTTGAAAAGAAGCCCTTTTCCTTCCATTACGGGTTTGGATGCTTCCGCTCCGATATCTCCCAATCCAAGAACGGCTGTACCGTTGGATATTACGGCTACCAGGTTTCCTTTTCCTGTGTAATCGTATACGGTTTCGGGATTGTTGTGAATTTCCATACAAGGAACTGCTACCCCCGGCGAATACGCCAGCGACAGATCACGTTGAGATGAATGCGGTTTTGAAGGGATTACTTCAATTTTCCCTTTAGGTTCGGCTTTATGATAATCTAACGCGGCCTGATTAAAGTTCTTTTCGTCGCGGTGGGTTTTACTTGACATAGAATTTTGTTTTTTGATTTAAAGTATATATTTAATGTGGTAGCTGACTAAACTTTCGATAGGCTTTTGTACAACATGTCCCACATTTAAATTAAGTTCTGCCGCAACAGAACGGAGAATATTCTCATAGTAATAGGCAATAGAGCCGATGAAATTAATCTCGGCTTCTTTTGCTTGTTTATATGGCAGGACCTGATATTCGAAGAAGCTTTTCATTTCTTCAAACACCATATCCTGAAAATAAGGATGATCTTTTCTTTCGACAACAAATTTATTGAAGTCAGCTAAATAAGCATTCGGTCTGGTAGTATGATACATGTTTTTTAATGCCTCCTCAAGCGTGAGGTTATATTCATCCTGAAATTCAGTATGAAGGTCGGCAGGCAGCTTTTTCATAAAATACCTGCGTACCAGTTGTTTTCCAATGGCACTTCCGCTTCCTTCATCGCCAATTAAAAAGCCAAGTGACGGCAACTCTATCTTTAGATTTTCGCCGTCAAAAAAGCAGGAATTGGATCCTGTGCCTAAAATGCATACGATGGCCGGTTTCCCATTATACGCAGCATATGCAGCAGCCATAAGATCTTCTTTTACGATGATTTCAGCTTTTCCGAATACTTTTAGAAGTTCTTCTTCGATGGTTTCACAGTTTTTCTTGATTCCGCATCCGGATCCATAGAAGAAAATTTTTGTTATTGAATTTTTTACTAATATGAGATTGCTGTTCTTTTCTATTTCAGGAACAATCAGTTCTTTATTGATAAAGTTCGGATTAAATCCAATGGTTTCTGTTTTTAGAAAAACCTTCTTGAAATCATCAAGTATTACCCAATCCGATTTGGTAGAACCACTATCAACAATAGCAACCATATTTTACATTTTAGTTTAAGGATGCTAAATTATGAATTTATCTTTAAATAGCGCTTAAAACAACCTGGAAGCTGTTTAAAATCACTACTGTTTTATATCAGTTTTTTTTTTGTTGAACCTTATTAACCAATCTTCAATTTCATCTTCAAGATATGAAGCCTGAAGAATCATTGCATTAATAAAATCATCCGGAACTGGTTCAGTTTTATCATTCTCCAGATTCCAAAGTTCATCAGACATGTTTTCATATTCAGAATATACTCTTTTAAAGCGTGAGTTCTCTTTTTCTAGAGCCTCAATATTTTTCTGTTGAAGCTGGAATTTTCTGTATTTGTTTTGATGTTTCATACAAATATTATTATAAATTGAGTCACAAAATATAGGGGTCGCATGCATTGTCACGCATTACAAGATAGAAAAACCATCAACACAAGTAGTTGAAAATGAATTTATTATCAGGTTAGGATTATTTCATTCTGGAAATTAAAGGTAGAAATAAATTTGATGTAAAAAAAAACTTTAACAACTTTTTTCAGTGTTTAACATATAGTTATAAATTTGCACATCATATAAATTGAATGAGAGAATTATTAATACGCCAGAAACAGATTTTGTTCTTCATCATAGCAGGAGGACTGAGTGCTGTTGTAGAAATCGGAAGCTTTAAAATCTTCAGCATGCATGTTCCCCATTTTTTCCCCAGAGAAGTCAACTTCCACGGTGTGCATTATCCTTTGAGTAATATTTTCTCTACCGGATGCGGGATCATCACGAATTATTTTTTGAGCATCTGGTTCGTCTTTGAAAGAGGCAAGCATTCCAAAACAAGGGAGTTTGCTTATTTCATAGGGGTTTCTTTCGTTTCCACTTTATTAAGTCTGGGCTTTTTCCAGATATTTTACAGTTTTGTATTTAAAGACAATATCAATTTAATTTGTTATACCTTGAGCCCGGAAATGATCAGTAAGATCGCTGCGATCCTGCTGGTTTCCATCCTTAATTATTCTATAAAGAAGAAAGTAATTTTTAACGGTTAAGCTGTGGCGAAAATTTTAAATTATCTATGGAGGTTCTGGCTGATTCTGTTGGCATTTGTTCTAACAATAACCATGGGAATTCCTGTTTATATTTTATCCTTTAATAAAAAGCATTACAAATATGCTTATAAGTTTATCCGGATCTGGTGCTTTGCCCTGTTTTACGGAATGGGTTTGAGATATGAATTGATTAAACTTTCTGATCAGAAAATTGATAAAAACAAACAATACGTTTTTATCTCCAACCATACCTCTATTATGGATATCATGCTTCCCTGCATTTTATTTCCAGACCATCCCTTATGTTTTGTGGGAAAAAAAGAGCTTGTAAAGATTCCTATTTTTGGCACTATATATAAAAGGATATGCGTGATGGTAGACAGAGGGAGCCCAAGAAGCCGTGCGGATGTCTACAGAAGATGTGCCGAAAAGATGGAGGAAGGAAACAGCATTGTTATTTTCCCTGAAGGCGGTGTACCGGATGATACGTCTGTCATATTAGATGATTTTAAAGACGGAGCTTTTACTTTGGCCTCAAAGCATCACTCTCCGATTGCGGTATATACGTTCGTTGGATTGAAGGATATCTTTCCGTTTGACAATTCAAAAGGCCGTCCCGGGAAAGTCAGGGTATATTTTAACGGAATTATAGAGCCATCGGACGTTCCAAAAAATCTAAAAACAGAGGCTTTTGACGAAATAAAAAAAACGTTGCTTGAACACTGTATTTAAAAGAAATAATTATATTTGTTATTAAGAAATTCTTAACAAACATGTCAAATTATTCTAAACAAACTAATTGGGGCCAGTTTATCCCGTTGGTTACTGTATTTTTTTTCTGGGGATTTGTAGCTGCTAGTAATGACATTCTGATCCCAGTATTCAAAAAGGCATTTAATTTATCCCAAACCGAAAGTATGCTGGTGCAGATCTGCTTTTATGTAGCGTATACTGTGGGTTCTTTAATTTATATGGCCGTTTCAAAAGGTTTGAAACAAGATTTAGTCAACAAGATAGGTTATAAAAATGGCTTAATCGTCGGCCTTCTTATTTCTGCAGCAGGAACACTGTTATTCTATCCTGCCGCTAATATGGGTTCATTCCCATTAATGATTTCCGGACTCTTTATTGTAGGTTTAGGGTTTTCCCTGCAGCAGATTGTAGCCAATCCGCTGGCTATTGAGGTAGGTCCTGCCGAAACAGGTTCTCAAAGACTTACCATGGCTGGAGGAATCAACAATTTAGGGACGACTATCGGACCTCTTATTGTATCTTTTGCTATCTTCGGTTCTGCTACAGCAGCAAGTTCAGAAGTCAGCATTGAAAGTGTTAAGATTCCTTACCTGATTTTAGGTGTTGCCTTTGTATTAGTGGCAATCATGCTAAAATTCTCTTCACTTCCTGCCATCACTCCTACGATTCTTGAAAAGACAGAAGATGTTGTTCCGGGAGAACACAGAACTTCTGCGATTCAGTTTCCACAACTTATTCTAGGGATGATTGCTATCTTTGTGTATGTGGGTGTGGAAGTATCTACAGCAAGTAACCTTCCTGCTTATATGGAGAAAGATTTAGGATTCCATACGAAGGACATTGCACCGTATATTTCTTTATACTGGGCTTCTATGATGATCGGAAGATGGACGGGTGCTGTTGATGCTTTTGATTTCAGTGCCGGATTCAAAAAAATATTACGATTTTTAGCTCCTTACCTGGCTTTTGGGGTGTTCCTTTTGGTGAATGCTATTGCCAAGCACGATCTTACTCATTTCTATGTGTACGGACTTATCATCATTGCGATGATCATTTGTGATATTCTGAGCAAAGGAAATCCGGCAAGAATGCTTCTTATTTTCTCATGTGCAGGTATTACCGCTTTATTGATCGGTATGTTTACTAAAGGAATGGTTTCTGTATATGCCTTTACAAGTGTGGGCTTGTTCTGCTCTACTCTTTGGCCTTGTATTTTCGCTCTTGCGATCAATGGTCTTGGAAAGTTCACGAACCAGGGTTCTGGATTACTGATCATGATGATTATGGGAGGAGGTATTGTAAGCCTTATTCAGGGATATGTTGCTGATCTTACTACGATCCACTCAAGCTACATCGTTGGTGTTGTTTGTTTTGCTTATCTTGCTTTCTATGCAATCCGGGTAAGCGGAATTCTGAAGTCTCAGGGAATTGATCTTGATAAAATTGCCAAAGGAAGTGGTCACTAATACGACAAAAATATCATTATATAAGAAAAAGAGATTTTGGGCAGGTGTATTACTTGCCCAATTTCTTTTGTTTTACATTTTTTCTCAATCAGAAATTGCCATCCGCTTTTTTGAGCATTTCTTTGAATTCCAGAAAGGATTTCATCAGATGTCTTTTGCATGGATTCCTTTTTCGTTTGGAGATCTTCTTTATGTGGTATTCGGTATCTATCTATTGTATCAACTTGTGAAATGTTTCCGGAAGAAAACCAGAAACCGTTCTTTTTTCAATCTGCTGGTGACTGCTAATGTCTGCTATTTTGTGTATCAGCTATTCTGGGGAATGCTGTATTTCCAGACTCCTATTATCAGGAAACTTCCGAATCCGCAAGAGCCCTCAATAGAAAAAGCAAAAGTCCTGGCATTGCGCTATCTTGAAAAGTGCAAAGTAAGCAGGCAACGGGTACAGGAAGATCATAACGGAATTTTTATTATTACTGATCTGAAATCGGTGCAGGAGGAAATTCTTTTGCAGCAGAAAAGACTTCCTATTTATATTTCCAATAAAAAAGCCACGGGAATCAATTCTTTTAAACCGAGTTTGTTTAAATATGTAATGAATTTTACTGGCATTCTGGGCTATTACAATCCTTTCACTGCCGAGGCACAGTATAACGCCGCACTACCGCCTACATTCATCCCTTTTACCTCTGCTCATGAAAGCTCCCATCAATTGGGCTTTGCAAGAGAACAGGAGGCTAATTTCGTGGGATATCTCATCGGGGTTAATTCCAACAATGCCGATCTTCAATACAGCACGGAATACTTTACCTTAAAAAGCCTTTTAAGATTTATCGTTGCAGATGATCCTAAATTTGTAAAATCTATCATTAATAATTATTCTGCCGGGATGAAAAGAGACCGTCTGTATGAAAGAAGCTTTATCATGAAACATCAGGGTTGGCTGGATGACTTTTTCGGATTTACGAATAACCTGTTTCTTAAAAGCAATCAGCAGGAAGGTTCGGTTACCTATTCTTATTTCATAGATCTTCTTTTACAATACGAAAAGTAAATACAAAAAAAAGAATCGTATCAGGCGATACGATTCTAAAAACACAAATGATGAAAAAAAATTTATTACCTTGACTTGTTCCCTCATTCAAGGCGATGTAAAAGTACAATATATTTTATAACTACAAAAACATTTCCTGCCTTTTTTAAAACTTTATGAAAAATTTAAGATTTTTTGAGTTTTTTTGAGTTCACATCAAATAAAGAAAATAAGCGCTTAGACATTGAATAAATAGCAAAATAATAGTAAAATAATCGTTTTAGCAGTAAAAAAACAATAAATCAATCTATTGTCTAAATTTTATTTATTCTAGATTACCAACTGTTTTCCCGTACTAAAAAATTGGAGTTATTATATTATAACTCTAAAAATGAAATATCCCATTTTTAATAAGGATGTATTTAAAAGATATGGTAATCTGAGTTCGGGTTAAAGCTTTCTTTTTCTACCAATGTCCGGAAGTTTGAAAATGAAATAGAGGAGTTATTAAATCCAAAAGTACACTTTCCATCCTAATCTTAACTTTTTGAATCCAAATTTTTGTATCCAATTGTTTTATAATACCGGTAGAGATAGTCATAAATGATCATTTCAAACAGTCTCTGATAGGAAATAAACATCCTGTTTATATTCATATGAAATATACTCTGAAAGAAATACCGGAGTTCTTTTTCTGAATAATGTTGTTTTACATGTTGCAACGCTTCAGAGCTTTCTGTGATATGGGCCAGGATATCTGTTCTAAAGTCCAAATATTCTTCAGACTCAAGAAACTCGAGATAGCTAGGCTTAAAAGTTCTGTATTTTTTATCAAGCTGGCTGTTAAGGTTTTTATCGGCATGAAACTCTTTTTTAAAAGTAAGATTGGAAACCTTGATCCACTCAAGCTTTTCAGCCATAGAAAGGTCTAAACATTTCAGCATTTCCTCTATATAAAAAAGGGATACGATGATTTTTTCCTCATCCTCAAAATACAGATATTCATGAAGAATAAGTTCACTGCTCTTCCAAAATAAAAATTCTGCTTCTTCAATACATGCTGCCCCATATCTTTCGATCTCTCTGTCGTAAGTATCCATCCTAAAATCTGAGATTTCTCCGGAGTGGATATATTCCTCCAAAGAAGAAGTAATCTGTGAAAGTACAGCATCAAAACTGCCGGTATCTGAAAGTTCAAACCGGATCCGTAAATGGGATTTCGGGTCATTATACCGGATAAAAAACCATTTTTTGATGAGACCTTCCTCTTTCAAATGTTGTAAAAGCGGTTGTATTGACTCTTTCAGAATAATATCTGCGGTCTTTACTCCTGTATAGATCTTAGCATACAGCCATTGGCTTCCGGGAATATATTTTCTGATTGGTGTTTCCATTTATTGATCTTTATATAAAGAAAATACAAACTGCCGGGCAAAATCTTCTTTTTCATGATACAGAAATTCTTCAACTGTGATCGATTTTCTGCGCTGTATTGTGGTCATTAAAAGTGCTGCACAGGTATAATTTTCAAGGTTCAGCACAAGGGTATTGTCTGACTGGACCCATTGTATCCATTTCGGCATCTGTCTTTTGACTCTCCAGGTTTTTAACGATGACAGAAATTCGTCTTTATTATCCATTACAGGGAGCAGTATGTTGACATCCTCCTCCTTAATCTTCCATTGTGCTTTTGAAAGAATGATGTTTTTATATTCAACTCTTGGTAAAAAACGGTAGATTTTTTTCAGATCTCCCCAATAGAAAGATAATCCGGAACGTTTATTCTGCGAATATAAGTCGCACAGGAAATGGTAAACCGGCAATGAATCTGCCGAATAGTTGTGTGCATTGGTAAGATAAGGCTTAATCTCTTTGTTCAGCTTTTTTGAACGCAGGACAACCCTGTCATTCTTGATCGAAATATAGAGGTCTTCAACCGAAATCTGCTTTTCCTGAGGCAAGACAGACTGGGCGAGATAAGGTATTTCATATTCTCTAAGCAGAGGGCGCCGGATGACATTTCCAATTCTGGCTTCCGGAAGATGGACGATCTCAGCAGAAATCACATCAGGATTTAAGGCTTTTTCTTTGTCAGCAATTGTTTTTACGAAGTTTCTGACTTCTGATTTTTCAGAACAGAATCTTGCCAGCAAATCTCCGGCACTGCTTCCGCCACCGCCGTTAAAAAATAATTTATCCTGTCCGTTTTCAGAAACTATCTCTGTCATAAAAGAAAGAGTATCGGGTAAATCTTCCCAGTATTCTTCAAAATTTTTAAAATCGTCCTCATGAAGTTCAATGGAAAATGCTCTATCCAACAGGTTATCCTGAATCTTTTTATTTAAAATAATCTGAACAGGGTTTAGTCTTAGATTCCATTCCGGTTTCATCACTTTACCCGGAAGATTGATATCTTCTAAATACGGATGCAGTCCTTTGGCCTGGATATTCTGTTTATAGCCAATTCCAATTTCAGTATCCAATACATAAGTTAAGGGTACTTCTTCTGTTTCGAACCTTTCATAAAAAGCTTTTTTAAAGGTTTCAAAAACGGTATTCTTATTGAACAAGGTCATCCGGTTCACAAAGGTAATAGCCGTTTTTAATTCTTTCTTCCATATTAGAGGCAGTTGAAATGTATTGTTGAAATATAAATCTGTCTGGAAAAGGTATTTCTGCTCATAATTGATGTTGAAAAACTTCATCAGCTCTTCTACTTCGGTATATAGAGAAACTGAATTCCCGAGCTTTATATCCATATGTTCAAGCTTCTTTTGTATAGAAACAAGGATATCGGTATAATTGTCGGCCCCAAATTTTCGTACTACAGCAATGATAGCATCTAAAAAATCGGCACCTGAAACATTAGACTCCAGCTCACTTACCAAAACCTGATTTTCTATTAATTCCTCAATAAATCCGGCGGCATCTTCTTCTGTGATTTCATCATTGATAAGAGTTTCCGCAATTTGGACTATTGTTTTTCCTTTTTCGACAAACTTCAGTAACTGATCAAGTTCTTGGGAATTGGGTGCTGATGAAATTACATATTCTCTTTTTCCTTCAGCATACGTATATTCTACATACCGGATCCTGCTCCCTACTCTATAGATACTGGTATTCGGATAAAATAAAAGTTGGCTTTTAATCTCCGGAATTTTTGCCAGCGTTTCGGACAGTGCGACCAAAAAATGCATATCAAGCTTGGTATCCCGAATCTGATTGTTGGTTGCCGGTTGTTGGTTATTGGATATCGAAGTGGAAATATCGGTATTAAATTTTCCTAATCCAACGCCTGAAAAAAGACCGAACGGAGTACAGCGTGTACTCATTCGACTGTAGTATTTTAATACGGTGTTTTTCAGTTTTTCATGCTGTCTGGAAGAGAATTTCCCTTCGGAATTGAGCCATTTCAGAATCTCTCCATGCAGATAAGGCGAGGCGAGATAAACAGCTTCCTGAAAAACAGGGTCTGTGCAAATTTCCCGCAATACTTCATCCGGAATTTCATCACGGTCTGTCTTTTCAATAAAGTCTTTAAGCGAAAATAACGGTGAGCGTACTACATATTCATCAAAAAACTGATAGGGAAAACGAGGCATTATTAGAGTGCTATTTATATAGATTTATAGTAATAAAAAATAGCAAATATCTTTTTTGATATTTGCCATTAAAATTATTTGATGTCACTTTATTTCAAAAGTGATATAAGTGTTAGTTATAGCTATCTTTAACGTCCTCTATAACATTTTGAGAAACACCAGTGTCAGTTCCCACCGTAGTTCCTGTATGAAAAACAGAACCACTACATTGCGCTAATCCACCTTTTATTGATGATAATGATTGATTACTAATTTTAGTCATTTGTGACTTTTTCAAAGATAATTTCTTTTCTTGTTTTTCTTTCATGTGAAACGATTTTATAAAGTAACTACCACAAAGAAACCAAATAATTGTAATTGCCCCAAAAAAAGATTCTCTAAATTGATCAATATCGTATTAAAAAATATATAACACGCACATTATCAGTATTAATAAAAACACCCTATTTTTCCAATAATTTGATATAATAAGATGGTAAAGTTCCAGTAACTTTTCTAAATGCATTAGAAAATGACTCCGAATTATTATATCCTACTTCATCTGCTATAGCCGAAATGGTATATTTTCTAAGTTTCTCATTTTTATTAAGCTCCTCTACCACGTAATTAATTCTTAATTCATTAATATATTGTGAGAAGTTTTTTTCTTTAAGTTCATTTACAGATTTTGAAAGATAATCTCTGTTGGTTCCAAGTTCTTTTGCTAAGCTATCTACCGTAATATTTTTACGCAAAAATCCTTTTTCTCCCTCAAAATTCTCCAATTTGGCTCTTATATCCTGAAGTTTTTCATCTGACAACAAAATTTTGCTCCTTTCTTCCTTCTCGGGGAGACCTAGTTTTGTTTCAATAGGAAGAGGTACAGCTGTGAAATCGGAAAATGATTCTTTTGATCTTTCCAGCAAACGATCTGCCTGTTTCTGATATTCTTTTATCCTTTTTTTGTTTTCAACATACACATAGAGCAAAACAGATATGATAAGAAAACCTGCACCCAAAATCCAGAATAATAATGAATTCCTGTTATTAAGGCTACTAATCAGTTTTTCTTTTTCGTCTAGTAATACAACTGTATCATACTTTTTATATATTTCTTTTGAAAGATAGTTTTGATTGTTATTAATTATACTATCTGCATACATCAACTTATTAACATAGTTAAGTTGATTTTCTTTATCATCCTTTTTCTTATAGTAATCTATTAAAATCTCATATCCATCTCTTATTGTATATAATGCACCTTGTGAAAGCTTCGCAAGTGAATCTGATTTAATCAAAAATGGAATTGCCTTACTTTCTTTATGCAGATCATAGTTGATCTTTCCTTTATAATAATACAATATTGATAGATTTGCATAGTCTTTATTTTTTGTTAGATCTTTCTCTATACTCGAAAGATTTACAAAAGCATCGTTATAATTTTTCAGATTATAGTCTGCTATGCTTTCTGACATAACTAAATAGGGATAGCTGTTATAATCATTGTATTTCCTACATTCGGCAATTCCCAATTTATTATAAAATTTACATTTTTCATACTGCTCTATCTTATTATATGCATTTGCTACAGAAAATATTGCACTGATATAATTTTTAATATCTTTTGTATCAGTCTTAATTTTTTTCTTTTGATAACTATAATATTCCAAGAATAGAGAAAGTGACTCTTCATCTTCGCCTGTTGTCGTTTTTAAAATACCTATCAGTTTCTTTATATAATAGTATTGATCCTCATTCTTATTCTTAGCTAAATTCAGAGCCTTAACATATTCATTCAACGCAGCCTTGTAATTAAATGAATAACTGTACAAAATACCTTCAATAATAAAAGCTTTTGCAGGATATTCTTTAGTATCTAGATGCTTAGTCAAACTTAATAATGTATCCGCATAAGGTTTTCCATTCTCAAATTTCAGTCCTTTAGTATGTGCCAATTTATAATATCCATCATAAATTGCCTCACTATTTTTTTCTTTTTTCCCCGTTAATAAAATGGTATTTGCATACAGTTCTGCTTTATCATTATCTATTCTATAAATTTTGTCATAGGATTTTTGTAAGTATTCATTATTTCTCTTTTTTAAAGAATCTGGAATATAAAAACCTTTTATACTTTGCGAAAAGCATACTATCTGACAAAAAAAAGTGAGTAGGAGAAGAAAATATTTATTCATACACGTTTTTTCCAACTGCAATAATACACATTTTTATCTTTTTCTATAAGAATACAATAACACATTAATGTACAAAATATTACTTCAAAAATCCAACATTTATCTTTATCAAACTCTACTAATAACTATTCGAAATTTATCAATTACGGGATACATTGTTTGCCAGAAAAGCAGAACATCCACATCTTTGTTCCAGAAGGTAAGAACACAAAACCTTGTAGGCGCCCTACAATAATACACTGATCAGTAAGCCCTGTGCCGGGGTTTGTATGGCAAAGAAAATATTAATTAAAAAATTTTAGAAAATGAAAAATTTAAAAAAATTAAATGCGTTTTCAATCGAAAAGAAAATGATGAAAAAAGTAGCTGGAGGTAAACTTAGCCCAATTACATCTACCACTAACGAAACTACTACTCTTTGCCAAGGCGGAGGATGGCAGCTTGACGGTGACGATTCTGATTGGACTGGTTAGTAGCCCATATAAAAGGGCTGTTTTCCCATAAAACAGCCTTTTAACATCTATCGAAATTCAACATGATACTATTTTTAACCAATTATTGGGACTATTCCACTCAAAAGCTGATCGATATTTTTAAAGATAAAGGCTTTGAAGACTATATGGTTATTACGACTTCGGATATTTTTGAGCACAAAATGCTTATTGAAGTCAACGGAGATGTCGTAATTGGAGACCGGAAGATTGATTTCGAAAAAATTACGGCAGTATGGTGCAGGAGATTTGCATCTTTGGATTATACAGATCATTATGATAATGCCATTAAAGATAATTTTGAATTCTTCGGTTTCGATTCGATCAAGTTTAAGGAACAGTTGAGAGCTGAATTTCTTACGCTGATTTCTTATATTAATTATAGACTTAAAGATAAAATATGGTATCCGGCAGCCAGCGGCAATCTGAATAAACTTATCGTTCTTCAGGAAGCAGCTCAGGCAGGTTTACAGATCCCGAAGACTTTTATCACGAACAGATCTATTGCGGATAGTGCTAAAGAAGGTATGATCACAAAATCAATCCATGATGCCAATTTCATGAACAGCAAAAACGGCTATATGATGAGCATGCTGACTAAAGAAATTGATTTCGACCATCCTGATGTACCCTCAGAATTTTTTCCCTCTCTTGTTCAAAACAAGATTGATAAGGAATATGAGCTGCGGATATTCTTTATTGATGAAGAATTTTATCCGATGGCTATTTTTTCCCAGGGGCAGGATGAAACCAAGCTTGATTTCAGAATCAAAACTGATACCCCTACCCGATATGTAAGATATAATTTGCCTGAAGATATCAAAACAAGCTTAACAATATTGTGTAAAAAACTTAGTCTCAGAACCGGATCTATCGATATGATTAAAAATAAAAAAGGAGAATATATATTTTTAGAAATAAACCCTGTGGGCCAATACGGAATGACTTCTAACCCCTGCAATTATAATTTGGATTATAAAATTGCAGACCACCTAATAAAACTATGCAACCACGAAAATATAAAGATATCATAGGGCACGAAGAAAAAAAGAAATATTCTCTGAATATCCTGATGGCAGAAATGCATAAGGGCTCTGCTCCCATAAAGAAGAAACTGAAAGGAAAAATATCCCATCCATTTTATAAGCTTATTTCACCTATCCAATTTTTTGAAGATGATGAACAATAATTTTTTTGTCTTATATAGTGATTGTATCCCTGTAAACGGGAGTGCAAGAAGCCTGATATGTGACCTGGGAAGAAATGACTTCATCTTTATAGAAACCGGACATTATGAAGCGCTTTCTAAAAATACCGTGGTCGTAGATCATGAAAATAAGGAATGGCTTGATTATCTGGTGGAAGAAGATTACGGCTTTTATACGGATACTCCTGAACGGTTTCCAAGACTTACTTTTAACCATGAAAACTCATCTATTATAACCAATGCGATTGTTGAACTCAACGAATCCGCAGATCATTTAAAAAAACTATTAGAAAAAAGTGAGCAAAGCAGAATTGAAGCATTAGAATTGAGGGTATACAACCGTTCTAAAGATTTTTTAGTCGATATCCTCAATCTAATTTCAATTTCCAATATCCGGTCGGTATCATTATGCCTGTCAGATTACAGAACCATTAACGAAGATTTTACCATGGTCTTGTCTGATATTAATACGTTGAGAGATCAATTCAATGAACTGAAAGCTATTTCTCTTTTTGAGTGCAGTGAAAATGACAGCTTCATCATACAGGATACCCTGATCGTTTATAACACAATGTCACTCAGAAATGACCATTGTGGACGGATTTCTCCGAAGAATTTCATCATCAACTTTCAAAATTTCGCGGAGGCTAACCATTGTAATTCCTGTTTAAACAAAAAAATGGCGCTGGATACTGAAGGCAATATCAAACCCTGTCCTTCCATACAGAGAGCGATCGGAAATATTAATGATTTTGATCTCAGGGATATTGCCAACAATACCGTCATACAAAGCTATAATATTGCTAAAGATCAGATAGAAGTATGCAGGGATTGCGAATTCCGGTATATCTGCCACGATTGCAGAGCTTATCTAAGTCCTGAAAAGATGAATACAAAACCTAAATACTGCAGCTATGACCCTTATACTGCGACATGGCAGTAATTAATACTCTATTTTGAGCATGGACAATTTTTTTTTCAAAATAACACCAATTCTTTTTTTATATACCACCATCATGGCATTCCTGTTAATGGTGATCCCTCGCATTTTATAACTCTGAGGGATTCACTTTATGAAAAATGTTTCCAAAGCTGATTCAGCACACCGGAAATTACTGATGCTCCTATTCTAAAATGGCCAAAATGAATACCACCAAAGATTTAAAACGCCCTCTTGAAATACTTCAGTCTTCATTTTTCCCCAATTATCTGGGAGTTTTAGACTATTTCAGAAGCCAGAGAATCGGTGATAATAATTTTGAATCATTACTTTACCACTACAAAGCCCGTAATATAGGCTACAATAGAAATGAAATGGTTGAAAAATTTAAAGGGTACCATCCTGTTTCCGCTATAGAGTATATCGTAAAAATCTCAGGAGATCAGGAAATATTTGCGATCAACGAACATCATCTGAACCATGAAAACAGAATATTCATGGAATTATTATTAGAAAAGCTCTACCACAATGGTTTCCGAAATATTTTTGTGGAAGGAATCAATGCTGATCTTAGCAATATTCATCAAGTTAGTTCATTTATAGGATATTATACTCTGAATCCGAGCTATGCGTCTTTTCTCAGGAAGGCTTTAGAGCTAGGTTTTATCGTCAACAGCTACGAGTCATCCGAAATATCTTCTCATCCGGACAAGGCGCAACGGCAGAGTTTCAGAGATTGTATCCAGGCAGAAAACATCATTGATAAAATAAATTCGCTTCCCAGCACAAAATCTATCCTCTATGCAGGTTCTTCCCATATTGAAAAATCATCCGGCAATGGCTGGAAAAAAACAGTTCAATATCTTAGTGAAATTTTATTAGACAAAAAAATATATTGTGCAGACCAATCTAAAATGGGAAATGTAGATTTGGGAAAATCCGATTTTTTTAATTTTGTCAATGATGAATATGCCTTATCAGAACCTTGTGTCTTTCTTAATGATAACGGAGATATACTAATGGATCATCCTCAACTTTATGATATTCAAATTTTCTTTCCAAGATCCAAAGATTGGTATGCGCATCACTATTTAAATATTTCCATAACACTGGATACACGCTTTCTGGGTATGCATCTTTTATTATACAGAAAAGAAACGGTTTACTATCAAAGCATCCCCGAGCAGCTTATCGAGATCAATTCGGAAACAATATCTTTATCTCTCCGGGAGGAATATGCTTATGTTTATTTTATTGCAGATCAGGATGGAGATGTGGTGTTTAGTGATTTTCTGTAAAAAATTTCACTGTTATCATACTAAATTCTTTTTACATAAAGAACTCTGAATGATAACAGTAAAAACTATTCTAATTATTTAAAATCTCATTTCCAGTAGGAAAATGGGTGTTGATTGTTTTATCACCAGTAGTAGGAACAGTATCAGTCTGATAAATTGAATGTCCACTCATATCGCCACCCTTGATTGATAATAAATTATCTACACTTATCTTAATCATCTGCATTTTCTTTAATGATAATTTTTGTGCAATTTCTTTTTTCTGTTTCATTGTATCATAATATTTGATTGTTTATGCAAATAAAGAAACAAAAGGTCTAAACATTCAAAATTTAGATACCGAAATTAATAAATTTCTTGTAAAATAAAACGCAAAAAGCTGAAATACAATATTTTAACAAATTAAAATTCTTATTATTCTTGTAATACCTTTATAAAATAAGATGGTAGTGTACCTGTAATTTTCTTGAATGCATTAGTAAAAGATTCAGCATTATTAAAACCAGCTTCTTCTGCAACACCTGCTATAGTAAGTTTTTGTAAATTTTTGTTGGTTTTTAACTCTTCAATAATGTGTTGAATTCTCAATTCATTTAGATATTGGGGGAAATTTTTTCCTTTAAGTTCATTTACTGCTTTTGATAAATACACTCTATTTGTATTGAACTCTTTAGATAAAACATCTAAATTAATTTTTTTATCTAAAAATCGTTTCGCATTTTCAAATTCCTCTAACTGGATACCTAATTGTTTAAAAGTATGATCTGATAAAGATATTTTAGCCTTCTCTTTTTGAACATCTTTTATTTCTGTCGGAGTGATCGAAACTTCATCAGTAGCCTGAGATTTAGCAAGCAAATTCGCTTTACTCTGATATAATTTTATTTTATTTTTATTTTTTACAAACAAAAATGATAAAATAATAAATAGCAAACTGCCTATCCCTAATGCCCAAAATAAAATATTGTTTTTTGAATTTAAGTCAGTTATAAGTTTTTCTTTTTCGTTTAATAAAACTGGAGTGTCATATTTCTTATATATTTCTTTTGAAAGATTGTTCTGATTACTGTTTATAATACTATCTGCATAAACTAATTTATTTATATATTTTAATTGATTTTCTTTATCTGCTTTCTTCTTATAATAGTCAATCAAAATTTCGTATCCATCCCTTATAGTATATAAAGCACCCTTAGAAAATTTCGACACAGAGTCAGATTTTTTAAGAAAAATGATAGCATCTTTTTCCTTATTCAGGTCTTTATTAACCTTTCCTTTATAATAATATAAGATTGATAAATTTGCATAATCCTTATTCTTTACAAGTAGCTGTTCTATTTCGGAAAAATTGACAAAAGCTTCATTATAATTTTTTAAGTAATAATCAGATATTCCCTCTGACATAATAAAGTAAGGGTAATTATTATAATCATCATATTTCTTGCATTCAGAAATACCTAACTTATTAAAGAGCTTACTTTGCTTATATTGCTTTAGCTTATTATATGCATTTGCAACAGAAAATATAGCCCCTAAATAATTTTTAATATCCTTTGTACTACTATTAATTTTTTTCTTTTGATAATTATAATATTCTAAAAATAAAGAAAGGGATTCATCATTTTCCCCTGTAGTAGTTTTTAAGACACCTATCAATTTCTTTATGTAATAATATTGATCAATATTATTTTTTTTCTTTGCTAAATTTTGAGCTTTTATATATTCATCTAAAGCTTGCTTATATTTAAACTCATAGCTATATAAAATCCCTTTAATAATAAAAGTTCTTGCTGGATATTCATTAGTATTCAAATGTTGAGTTAATGCAAATAAAGTGTCAGCATATGGAGTTCCATTTTCTCGTTTTAGACCTTTAGTATGCGCTAATTTATAATACCCATCAAAAATAGCATCTTTATTTTGTTCTTTTTTACCTTTTACCAGAATTGTATTTGCGTATAACTCAGCTTTATCATTATCAATTCTGAATATTTTATCATATGCCTGATTCAGTTCGTTAATTTTTTTATCTTTTAAAGAATCAGATATACGGAATCCTTTTATACTTTGAGAAGAGTATATGCAATAAAAAAACAGAAAGAAAATAAAATATGTTTTATTCATTTTTTCAAAGTACAATAATACATATTTTTATTGTTGTCATTAAATAGTAATGGTACTGCATAAAGAAATATATAAAATAATATCTAAATTTATAAAAATCCAATTCAATTATCCAAAATTAATTAATTCCGATATACTTTGTTTTGCAAATAAAAAAAACACCAACATCTTTGCTTCAGGTAAAAACACAAATGTTTATTTTTTGTATGTGTACAGTACAAAAGTATAAATATGAAATGCTGATCAGCGCCTTCCCAAGCCAGGGAATAATATATGGCAAGTAAAATATTAATTCTAAAAATTCAAAAATGAAAAAATCAATCAAAAACTTAGAAGCAAAATCGTTGGGTAATTTTACCAAAACTTTTGGTAGCAAAATCTTTGGTGGTGAAGGAGCACCTACAAGATCAATCAAAGAAATTGTAATTGTAGTTCATAAGCCAAAGGCCCTCGATTCTGGCATGGGTGATGATGATGCACCTATAGATCAAACAAATGATGGTCCTTACTAAATGATAAAAGGAGCCTAATAAGCTCCCTTTTGATTACTACCTCATATTCATAGTGATCTGGGGTAGTAAATTTATTTTATTGGAAAATTATCTTTATTTTTTATATTAAAATTTTATGCAAAAATTTATAATAGCTTTATTTACAATTTTACTATATAGTTGTGGGACGAATTCTTATAGTTCACTATCTAAATACAATTCTTTTGAAAGAGAAGGAGATTATTATAGATTTAGAAATGATTCTTTAAAAGTAACAATGATGATTTTTGGAGGGTTTGATCTAGCACAAAATAAAAAAGAGTTTGACAGTATTAAGTATCGACTGAAAAAAACTGTTCATAAATATAATGGTAAAAAATTATTCTATTTACAAAACTCCACATATAAAACTTATGACTGTGCTCTAATTATCAAAAAAAAGGAGCTACCTCCTATTGTAGAAACAAAAAAGTTCTATATACGAACCATAAAATGTGGTAATTCTGCATTGTCTTTTAAAATTTCAAAAACAACCTTTGATGAAACTATACAGTTTTATTTAAATGATTTCAAATGTCTGAAATAACTGATCAGATATAAATATATATTATGATTTTAATTATATCAAAATCTGACGACACCCCTACAGAGCAAGTTTCAAATTGGCTAAATGCTTATAATATTCCGTTTTATATCTTAAATGATAATATTTATGATGTATTAAAAATCGATTTTAATAATGGAACAATATTTATAGGGGAATATCCAATAGACACTTTTAAGGTGGTTTGGTTTAGAAAGTTTCCATATGCATTGCGTGAAAGCCAAAAACATGATATTAGAAAAAAGTTATATCATTCTTTGGTTGAATATAACATGATTGAATCCAGAGCTTTAAGAGAATATTTGCTATTTGAGTTAAATAAAAGAAATGTTACTTGGCTAACAAACCCTTTTTATCTCACGGAAAATAAGCTGATTCAAATGCAAATGGCGCAAAATTGTGGACTCTTAATACCTAAATCATTTATTGTTAATAATAAGAACACTCTTGAATCCCTGACAGCGAATGACGAAGAATTTATAACAAAACCCTTTGAAAATTGTGTTAATTTTAGATCAGAAAATAGCATTATAACAATGCAAACAACAGTGGTAAATGAAAAAATCAATAACATTCCCCAATTTTTCAAACCAGCGTTATTACAACAAAAGATAATAAGAAGTTTTGAGATAAGATCATTTTATTTATTAGGAAAATTCTATTCAACAAAAATCATTACAAATGATAATTTAATTGTAGATCACCGTATCTCTGTAGCTAATGATGAATGTAGGTTTGAAATTTATAGACTTCCTGAAGAAGTAGAAAAAAATTTACACCATCTTTTAGAGTCTATGAATTTAAATTGTGCTTCAATAGATTTAGTAGTAAATCAAAATAATGAACACTTTTTTTTGGAAGTAAATCCTGTGGGGCAGTTTACTTACCATTCTGTATTTAACAATACATATTTAGAAATTGAAATTGCTCTCGCATTAAAAAAAATGTTAAAAGAATGCAACATAAAAAACACATGACTTTAATTCATTTCTTATTGGATGATTCATTCGCAGAGAAATTACAAAAATTCGTATCTAAAAAAGAGCTGAATAAGGCGGTCTCACATAAATACCATTCAACAGACTATAAAGTGAAGGTATATGATAAAGTGTGTACCCCTTTTATAGATCTAAAACTATTTGAAAAATGAAAAATTTTTTTGAACTATATCAAGATTGCTTTATAGTTAAGGGTGCAAAAAATATCCTTCTCTGTGATTTTCATTTTAATAAGATATTAAATATTACTGACTTTTATCATTTATTTGTCGATGATTATTACATACCAATTATTAATAATGATGAATTGGAATCCGTATCTTATTTCGTTGACGAAAAATTTGGAACTATTACCGATACTATTTCACCAAAAGGATATCGTAAACAATTTAAATGGCGGTCTCCAAATAAAATTAATGAGGTAATTATTGAACATAAGATTAGAGATAATTTCAACCTGCAAGATGTATATATGTTCATAGAAGATCTTTCCTCAACTTTCATTCAAATTAGATTTTTAGAATTTTCATTTTCCAAATTTAAAAAAATATTATCTCTAATTGAATTTTCCTGCATTAGGACAGCGGAATTAATATTACCATATACAGATTTGACTCAAAGCTCAAAAGTTATAAATTTATTAAAACAAAACTTCCGGATAAAAGTAGTTTATTTTTATAATTCTCCTGAAAATAAATCAATTGTTGATAATAAAAGACTATTCACAATGATTTACTATGAGAAAGATTTAATCAATCCTAAATATTGCGGAGTAATAAGTGAAGATTATTTTCTGAATGATTTAAATAATATATCGAAAAATAAGACTGTTAATAGTTGTTTGTATGGTAAATTATTTATTTCAAATAATGGAGACCTCAAAAACTGCCCTGCAATGCAAAATGTCTTAGAAAATTTTAATACTATATCAGCAAAAAGTTTAATACCTAAAATTAATGAAGAGAAAGAGAGGTTTATTACAAAAGATCAAATAGAAATTTGCAGGGATTGTGAATATAGATATTTTTGTATAGATTGTCGTGCATATAAAGAAAATCCGGAAAATATTTTTTCTAAACCATTAAAATGTGGTTACGATCCATATAAGGGGATATGGGAAGAATGGAGCAAGAATCCTTTAAAACAAAAAGCAATAAAATACTATGATCTCGAAAGTTTTACTTAAAATAATAATTTTTTCATTCTCAATTAACATTATAATAGCTCAAAAAATAAGAGTTACTTACAATATAAAGTACAAACCCGACTCTACTCAATCGATATATAAAGAAAGTAATATGTTGCTAGATGTGTATGATTCTAATCTATCTCGTTTTTATTCGGAAAAATTATTTAAAAGTGATTCCATAAGAATTAATGGAAACCAATCACAATATTATTCTTTAGATTTTAATAATGCTATTGTTAAGGATAAAAACATACTGAAAAAGTATTATCGTGTACTAACAGATGTATATGAAGTAGCTGCAGAATCCCCTAATTTAGAGTGGAAAATAACATCTAACACTAAAAAAATAGGCGACTATTCATGCCAGCAAGCTACATCATATTATAAAAACAGATATTGGACAGCATGGTTTACTCAGGATGTTCCAATTTCAGAAGGTCCTTCTTTGTTTAAAGGATTACCAGGATTAATTGTATGGGTTTCTGATGATAAGGGAAATTATGAATTTTCTTTAAAAAAGGTTGCTAAAACATTTTATGACCCATATAATGGTGTTGATTTTAAGACAGAAAACGTTGTAAAAGTAAATAAAGAACAATTAAATAAAATTTACATTAATTATTACTTAGATCCGTACAAAGAAGCGAAAATGGGGAAAATAAAAGTAAATTTTGTTGACCAGGATGGTAATGAACTTAAAAACATCAATTGGAATGAATTAACAAAAATTAAACAAGAAGAAATAAAGAAATTTAATAACCCTCTTGAATTATTAGATGCTGTAAAATACCCCAAATAATCTGAAAATAGTAGCATCTTCTGTCGGACTGTCTTCAGAAAAAGATCTGTATATGCTTATAGAAAAATAAAGGTATTTCTTCATTAATGAGAAAGAATACGGTAAAAAGTGTAATTTACATCATTATAATAACATGTATATAGCAGAGAAATCCAACATCAGATGATCTCGATTTTCTGCTTATTATAATCTTTAAACTAAAACACCATGAAAAAGTTACCCATTCATTATTGTCTTTATTTTCTTCTCGCACTATGCCTTTTATCCTGCAAAAAGAACTACATCCCCTATTACAATAAGGTAAATGAAATTGACAGTATCTACAGGCTGGCCAATAATCCAAAACTTGCCGTAAAAGAATATCGTGAGCTTTTTAAAAAATATACCCCTAAAAATCAGGAGCGTATTGAAGAATATGCTACCTATATAAACCTTGCCGATCAATACCATGAAGATTTTGGAGGGAAAGAAAGCCTGTATCATTTGATTTCTTTAATAGCTCCTTATGGTGATAAATACAAAAACTATCTTCCCCTTTTTAATAAATATGGAATTGATAACAATACGGTAGAACAAAAAATAGCAGACTGGAAAAAAGATTTGAATAAACGTCTTATTGATTCTTTCACAGTTGCTGCTACAAGAGATCAGATAGGGCGTCCTTATGATACGGCAGTTGTTCGAAAAAATGTAAAAAAAAATGCAGAGCTTTTCATATGGACATTTAAAAAATATGGATTTCCATCTCAGCAAAAAATAGGCATGGCAGGAAATAACGGCAACGGATTTCATATGACTACCCTGCTTACGCATATGAATGAATCTAAAAAGTATTATCCTTATATAAAAGAAAAACTCCTGGAATATATAAAATCCGGTGATTGCTCACCCCTTGATTATGCACGGATGCATGATACGCATTTAGGATCCCACAAAGGCACCAGCCTCTACGGTTTTAATATGATTGCAGTAAAAGATAGTGTGCAGACCAACCGAAACCGAAAAAGTTTGGGTATTGCGAGTATAAAACACAGCTTCCAGATACGAAAGGATTTCTTTAAAAAACTCAAAGAAGATGAATCACATTCCTCTGAATAATAGTAATGAATCTATAGCCTTTCTATCCGGAATTTATCAATTACGGTATACTTTATTTGGATCGGATTTATAAAGTTTTGATCTTTACTATAAACAATCCAGCAGCCTATCTGTAAAATAATTGTTGAAAAAATAGGAGCCAGCTTGAAACTTTAACACAAACAAATAACGCTGAGATACCACAATAGAAGTAATTCACCTTCCTATTCATTAGTGATGAAAATATGCAAATCAGGAATTTCCACCAAAAAACACTATTAATTGACAAAAAAATGATATTCAACTACAAACGTAATAGCATTGATAACAAGATGTTAATTCTATTTAAACAATATATATCACCATAAAAAGAAAAAGTTTTGTTTTTTTAAAACATCTGTGTATTTTAGATAAAAAATATTTATATGATTTTCGATAAACTAATTAACTACCTCAAGCTTGATAAACAGGAGTTTATTTTCCAGTTTAACTCCCACCCAAACTATCCGTCTGCGCTGGCTTTCAGTGACACCTTGAATTTTATGGGCGTGAAAAATGATGCTTATGAACTTGATAAAGAATATTGGGATGAACTGCCGGAAGAATTCATCGCCATTGTTGATAATTCTTTTTCGCTGGTAAAAAAAGCAGGAAATAGTTATTCAGTTTATTCAGAAAAAGCCAATACACTCAACAAAGAAGATCTCCATAAAAAATCCACAGACTTTGTTTTACTCTTTGAGAAAACAGAAAATGCAGAAAGTAAAGCGGCTGTCAACCTCAAGCCTATCTTATATATTGTCTTTGCCATTGTTCTGATTTATTCATTCCTAAGCCAGACTCTATATGAAGCCTTATTCAATGTTCTTTCCCTGGCAGGAGTTTATATTTCTCTCGAACTTTTCAACCAAAAATTCGGAAATACTTCTTCAGTCATTGGAAGTATCTGTGGCGACACCACAGCAAGCCAGGCTGCCAACTCATGTGATAAGATTATCAAGCAGGATAAAACAAGTATTTTAGGATTAAAATTTGCCGATTTTTCACTGATCTATTTTACAGGACTTGTGGTTCTGGGGCTTTTTTTACCTACTACAGCCTATATCGTTAAAGGATTCACTTTTGTATCAGTGCTAGCCATCGGTTACTCCTTATATATACAAGCCTTTGTAGAAAAAACTTTCTGCCGGGTATGTCTCCTGATTATTTCAATCCTGGTAGGACAATTAGTTGTAAGTACATTACTTTTCGAAAATATATCCTTTGGAATTGGGACACTTTTATTAACGGCTATTTTGTGGATTATTATTTTTTCTGCGGTACTCTATGTTAATAATCTGCTTTCCTATAAAGAAACACTGCAGAAATCAAATGCCAAAAACCTTAGGTTTAAAAGAAACTATGAACTTTTCAAATCTCAGCTTGTAGACAATGAAAAAATAGAATTCCGGGATAATGAAACATTCTCTTTAGGAAATAAAGATGCTAAACTTCATATTTCTATTGTGTCCAATCCGTACTGCGGATTTTGTAAAGATGCTCACAAAATAATGGAAGATCTTCTGGAAAAGTATCCGGAGCAGCTTTCCGCTCAGCTAAGATTCAACTACTTCCCTGAAAAAGCTAACGAAAAATATACAAAACTGATTTCAGACTTTACCAATATCTACCACAACAAACCGGAAAAAGAATTTCTGAAAACGGTAGAAGAATGGTTTGAAACGAAAGACGAAAGCAAGATAAGCACAAAATCTACCGCAACTGAAGGATCCGAAAATTTAAACCCGATCATTGAAATGTCGAAAGACAATACAGATGCCGGATTGACATTCACACCGGTTTTCATCATCAACGGGCACCAGTTTCCGGATAAATATGACCGTGAGGATATTTGGTTTTTCATTGATGAATTAATTGAAGACGAAGACTTTTAGTAAAAAATAAACAGCATACAAAAATTCACTATCTTAGGAAAAACTATATAAGCGAATTCCGAAAAGCTTTAAAACAGTAGGAAAAACATCAAAACCAATTACTATGAAAAATTTACAAAAAATCACAAGAGAAAGTTTAAAAACTATTAAAGGTGGACTTAGACAATGTCCGGTTGATGGAGATTGCGGTCCAGGCTATTGCTGTTCAAAAGGCGCGTGTAGACCTTTTTCAGGAGCCAGCCCAACAACCTATCTGTGTGATGCACCTTTAAATTAAAATTGCCCGCCTTCGGGATTAAAGCACCATTTGTCGGATATAATCAACCAATGGTGCTTTTATTAGTCGACAATACATTTGAATATTAATATTGGATAATGAAAAATGTCGTCATATTTTTGACGGCATTTTATAATGAGTATAAGTTTTGAAGAAATTTCCTTTTTATAAACAACCTGACGCAAAGGACTGCGGACCTACGTGTCTCAGGATTGTAAGCAAATATTACGGCAGAAGCATCTCTTTACAGCAAGTCCGCACTCTTTCTGAAACGACCCGTGAAGGAAGCAGCCTGCTGGGACTGAGCGACGCATCAGAAAATTTAGGATTCCGCTCACTGGGAGTTCAGATCAACTTTAACACGCTGGCAGAGGAAGTTCCTTTTCCATGTATTGTACACTGGAACAAGAACCACTTCGTTGTTGTTTATAAAATTGATAAAAACAATAAAGTCTATATTTCAGACCCGAGTTACGGCCTGATTACTTATACGAGAGAAGAGTTCATCAAATCCTGGATCGGAGAGAATGCCAATGAGAATACGGAAGAAGGGATTGCCCTTATTCTGGAAACTACACCCGCTTTCTTCCAGACCGAATTTGATACCAATGAAAGTAAAGCGAGTTTTACTTTTCTTTCAAAATACCTGCTGAAATACAAATCGCTGGTTATCCAGCTTGCAGTAGGTTTATTGGCAGGAAGCTTACTTTCCCTTATTTTCCCTTTTCTTACCCAAAGTATCGTAGACGTCGGTATACAAAACCAGGATCTGAATTTCATTTACGTGGTATTGCTGGCGCAAATCATGCTCTTTTTGGGAAGAATGGGTATAGAGGTTATTCGAAGCTGGATCTTGCTTCACCTTTCTGCAAGAATCAACATTTCGATTATTTCTGATTTCTTTATCAAGCTCATGAAGCTTCCTATAAGTTTTTTTGATACAAGAATGACCGGAGATATCATGCAGAGGATCAATGATCACCACAGAATAGAACAACTTTTGACGAGTTCTTCTTTAAATACCCTCTTTTCTCTTGTCAACCTGATTATTTTCAGCATTGTACTCCTGTTATATGATTACAGGCTTTTTGTCGTGTACCTTATAGGAGCAGTACTGTATGTAGCATGGATCAGTTTCTTCCTTAAAAAACGAAAAGAGCTTGACTATAAAAGATTCTCACAGGTTTCTCAGGAGCAGAGCAAAGTGATTGAGCTTATTAACGGTATGCAGGAGATTAAAATGCACAACGCCGAAAAGCAGAAACGTTGGGATTGGGAATTTTTGCAGGTGAAATTATTTAAAATAAGAATAAAATCGCTGTCGCTGGAACAGTGGCAGTCGGTAGGAGGTAATTTCATCAACCAGATGAAAGATATTCTGGTGAGCTTCCTGTCTGCAAAACTGGTATTGAGCGGAAACCTTACGTTAGGGATGATGCTTTCTGTACAGTATATTATCGGGCAGCTTAACAGCCCGCTGCTTCAGCTTATTGACTTTATCAAACAGAGTCAGGATGCTAAAATTTCTCTTGAAAGATTAGGCGAGATCCATGACAAGGATGATGAAGAAATGAAAGATGAGCAATATGCTTCTGAAATCCCACAAAAAGATCTTGAAATCAGCAATATGTCGTTCAGATATATCGGTTCAGATGTTCCGGTATTCGAAGGACTGAATCTTGTCATTCCTTATCAAAAGACTACAGCCATCGTTGGGGCCAGCGGAAGCGGAAAGACAACCTTGCTTAAATTATTAATGAAATTTTACGATCCGAATGAGGGAGACATAAAAATTGGAGGTACCAATCTGAAAAATGTTTCACCAAGATTCTGGAGAGATCACTGCGGAGTGGTGATGCAGGAAGGGTATGTTTTCAATGATACTATTGCCAATAACATCGCAGTTGGAGAAGATTATGTGGATAAACAGAAATTGAGACGTGCCGTAGAAATTGCCAATATCAAGGAATTTATAGAAGGTCTGCCGTTAAGTTACAATACCAAAATTGGAAATGAAGGTCTAGGAGTAAGCGGTGGACAAAAGCAAAGACTTTTCATCGCAAGAGCCGTCTACAAATCCCCTGAATACATTCTATTTGATGAAGCTACTTCAGCACTGGATGCCAATAACGAGAAAATCATTATGGAAAACCTGGAGCAGTTCTTTAAAGGAAAAACAGCTGTGGTTATTGCCCATAGACTTTCAACTGTGAAACATGCAGATAAAATCATTGTCCTGGATAAAGGAAAAGTAGTAGAAGAAGGAAATCACACCGAATTGGTAGCCTTACGCGGCGAATACTATAGACTGGTTAAAAACCAATTAGAATTAGGAAATTAATACGTCAGATATCACCAA
Source organism: Chryseobacterium soli (assembly GCF_000737705.1). Lineage (GTDB taxonomy): Bacteria > Bacteroidota > Bacteroidia > Flavobacteriales > Weeksellaceae > Chryseobacterium > Chryseobacterium soli. The sequence continues at coordinate 38,392 of NZ_JPRH01000006.1, forward strand.
AGAGCGGAATCCGAAAAGCATACAGAGTAGGAAAAATTAAAATTATATTACTATGAAAAATCTAAGAAAATTAACAAGAATCGACCTTAAGTCTCTGAAAGGAGGAGGGAAAGTTTGCGGAGACTACTTCCCACAGAATCCACCTGATATTGGAACACCTTTCCAATGCGACTGTAATTTAGCATGGTGTGAAAAGATGACCGCTTGTGTTCATCCTAGTTTTTTCTCACCTGAAAACTGCAGGGTATAAGGACAAAAAGGCATTGAGTGCATATGAGCATTATATGCTGTAAGATACTATCAGCAACTTTCTTCAAAGGGTTGCTGATATTCAAAAAAATGTAGTAGTTACAATAGCTCACAAAGTATCTATTCCGCAAACTGTATAGATTTAATTACCAGAAATATTATTAAATCTTCATAGATTTAATTTTTTAATACGATGTCAAAAGATATATTAGACAACATAGAACTACGCTCGGAAAGTGTTCAGGACATTCTTACCCAGCCTCCCCATTGGATGATACGCTGGGGGAACAGCATTATATTTATTATTCTACTGCTCATTATGCTGATGAGCTATATCATCAAATATCCGGAATTTATTCCGGCACCTATTATTGTGACTTCACAGAATCCACCGGAAAAAATTGAAGCCAGAATAAGCTCCAAAATAGAAAAGATCCTCATTAAAGATCATCAGGATGTTAAGAAAGATGATTTGTTAATGGTGATGCAGTCTGCAGCCAACTATAAAGATGTGTTGGAACTCAAAAAACTGGTAGATTCACTTGTTCCCGGTCAACTGCATGCCTTTCCGCTTGCCCAGGCTTCAAGATTCAAATTGGGAGAGCTGCAGGGAGATTATAACAGTTTTGCAAAAGCATTACAGGATGAGCAGCTTTTTACTAGGCTTCAGCCATACGCTCCAGAAAATTTAGCAGCCAATCAGAGTATTTCAGAATACAGAATAAGGATTTCTACCCTTAGACAGCAAAAGAGTCTGGAACAGGCAAAATATGAGCTGACAAAGAAAAATTACCAGAGATCTCAGGAACTCTTTAATCAAGGCGTTATCGCTGCAATGGAACTCGAAAATGAAAAGATAAAATATATCCAGGCTCAACAGAATCTGGAAAATATCAATATTTCTTTATCCCAAATGGATGAAGGTATTTTGAATTTAAATAAAACAAAAAGCGGAACCGCTATCAACACTGAAAAAGATAAGATCACCTACTCTTCTCAGACGTTGCAACTTTTTGAGCAGCTTCGAAAATCATTAAAGCAATGGGAACAAAACTTCCTAGTTATTTCATCTATTGACGGAGTAGCCAGTTTCCAACAGTTTTTTGGTGAAAACCAGTTTATAAAAACAGGCGATCCCATCCTTTCTATTCTTCCTAAAAACAAAGAAAAGCTGGTAGGTAGAATGTCTGTACCTACAGCCAATTCAGGAAAGATTATTGCAGGAGAGAAAGTATTGATTAAGCTAGACAATTACCGCTTTCAGGAATATGGTATCATAGAAGGAAAAGTTCAGAATATTTCTCTTATTCCTGATGATAAAGGAAATTACTATGTAGATGTAGTTCTTCCAAAAGGATTAAAGACGAGCTACAACAAAACGCTTACTTTCGACAAAGAACTAAGAGGGAATGCTGAGATTGTAACTCAGGATCTCCGACTTATTGAAAGATTCTTCTACCAAATCAGAAAACTTCTGGGATATCAAAGTTAATTTGATTTCTCATACGATATAAAAAATAAACCGCAGCGATCTTGCTGCGGTTTTTATTATGATATTATCCGTTAATAATTTATTTTGAAACCTTTGATAAACTATAGATGAAGTAGCAATTTAAGAAGCTTTTACCTATGTTAAATCTGATTGTAATAGAAACCTTTTGTATCCTGAAAATTGCTTATCATTCTCAATTCCATATCCCGAGTTAAAGCTTGCCAGAATGGATTGATTTTTTACTTAAAAGTTGATTTTTATTTTGATAATTCTTTAGAATAAAAAGAAAATAAATTATGATTGAAAGAAGATGAAAAAATAAAAGCCCCTATTACTAGGGGCTTTTTGTAGCGAAGACGGGAATTGAACCCGTGACCTCAGGGTTATGAATCCTGCGCTCTAACCAACTGAGCTACCTCGCCGTTTTGGTGGTGCAAATATAGAAAATATTTACTTACCACCAAAATTATTTTGCTTTAAAATATTCCAAAACATCGCCAACATGGTCTGGTTTATTGATTATCTTATTGTTAGCATCTAAAATAAAATATGTTGGAGTTGCATGAATATTATAGGTATCTACATAACTGCTGTTCCATCCTTTTAATTCTGAATCATTGATCCAAGGAAACGCAGCAATTTTCTTCGTATATGAATCTTTATCCACGTCTAAAGAGAAACCTACCACCTGTACATTTTTAGCCTTTAAATCATTGTATTTTGCCAGCAATTGAGGAAGTTCGCTCTCGCAATGAGAACAAGTGGAAGACCAGAATACGATGATCTTTTTATCCGCTTTTATATCATGTAGCGATTTCGCTGTAGTATTAGCAGGTGCCTGGAATTTATAGTTAGGAAAAACAGCTCCCATTTCTATATTTGCATTCGACTTCAGCGTAGAAGCCAGCCTGTCATTAATGGTGCATTTAAGATTTTTAGCGAGGTTCAGATATTTAGTTTTAAATTCATCCATTTCATAGACGTCAAAAATATCAATAAGCTCAGATAAAACTGTTTGTCCTCTTGGTGTTTCTACCTTTAAACGGTCTAAAAGTTTATCAACAGAAGTTCCGACATTTGTATTACCACCTGCATTAAGATACGATACCAATACCGGTCTTAATAATGATGATGTCTCTAGCATATCATTAGACTTATCAAGGAAATTGATAATGTCATCCTGAGTAGCTTTTTTAGAAGGATCTGCGGAATTAGATAAGAATTTGCTGTAGTTCGTGTTATAATAATAAATAAACGGATGCTGTGTTTGATCTATGCTTCCCGCACCACCGGAAAGTCTACTGATCTCCTCTTTCAGGGCTTTACCAAAATCCGTATTGTCTTTATAATATTCCTTAATCTGAGTTAATGCAGGAAGAATCAGTTCTTTCTTTTGAGAACCTTCCTGCTGCTTGTTCATAAGTGAATTAGCTTCATCCTGATAGATAATGTCTTTCACTTTATTGTTCTGAACGTCTAACTTTATGCTTACGTTTTTATTTTCAGAAATAAAACTCACCATATTATTGGTGTTCGGAAAGTTCAGCTTCATCATTCCCATGTAGCTGGTGGGATATTTAAAGGTCCATGTATTATTCTTACTTTGTTCTTTGGTAACAATAATATCTTTTGAACCGTTCAATGTATATAAAATAGCCTCTTGTTCTTTGAAATCTGATGGCGCCTGTACTGTAACAGTAAACTGAGCCTGTAAAGAAAATGCAGTTAATGCTGCTGATAATATATAAATCTTTTTCATTGAGTAAAAATAAAAAAACTCTCTGATTAATCAGAGAGTTTACTATTATTTTAATAAAATTTTATGCTTTTTGGCTTTTATATTTTTTTGTATAGAATACAATAAACATAACTGCAATTATTGAAAGTACATAAACATACATGTCGATTGGTGCTGCTGGCTCTCCAGTTCCGGATCCTCCTGTACTTCCGTCGCCTGGGACAGGAGTAGATGGAATAGCCTTAACCAATAAAACGGCAAAAAGAAAAAGAGTGGATAATAGTTTACTAATATTATTTTTCATATTTTTTATTTTAAGATTTTGGTGTTAACAGTTTCCCCCTTATCAGAAACAATTTTTACAACATAAGAATTTTTAATAGAACCATCAAGTTCAATTACAAAATCTCTAGATGCATCAACTGCTTTTTTAGAGATAACCAGTTTACCACTCATATCGTAAACCTCAATATCTGCCTTTTTCCAGTTTGGATCGAATCTAACAACGTAGTTAGTGATCTCAGGATTATATACTACTAACGTTCTTGAAGGCGTAGCTGCTTTTTGAGTTGCTAAAACATCCTTACTAGGTTCTCCGTAATATAAATTGTATTCGTCATTACTAACAGTGATTACATCACCTTGTTTTGCCTGTTGTACAGTTCCGTTTGTAGCTTTATAATAGAATCCGATACCAGCAGATAACAGATGGGTTCCAACAGGAACTAATTCTGCATTTTCTCTGATTTCGAATTTATAAGACTTCACTTTACTTAGGTCGTAATTTACTAACATTACATTTTTACCTTTAAAGTTACTCTCATTAGCTTCATTGATATATAACCAGTACTGTGAAGTATAGTTATTATCATATCCACCTGCTAAAGCTTCTTCGAAAGTACCTATTAAGTTTCCTGAACTTGCCGCTGCCTGAACCGTTGTAGCTGTTGACACCTGGTGTCCGGTAGTTGCCGTTGGAGAAACTACATAATATGTTCTTGCAATTTCTTTACCATTAGCGTCAAGACCGATCACTCCAAGTTGTTTCACACTTCCTGAAGCAAGTTTACCTGCATGTGCATTTTTAGCAGCAGTAACACTATAGTCAGTACCAGCTGCTCTTACCGCTTGATTGAAACGTCTTAAAGTGTTAAAGTTTAAAGTCTGAGAAGTATTATCTCTTAATTTCAACACAAATGGCTGCATTGGTTGAATCATAAGACCTATATCTCCAACAGGAGTTCCGTCATTGTTAAATGTCTGAATCTGAGCTCCGGTACTATAGGTAGACCCTGTAGAACTTGTTTGCACAGTACCTGCAGAATATTTAACACCCCAGATATTAGAAACTGCATTTCCGTCAGTAACTCCTACATTTTCCACATATCCAATTTTAGATAAATCTAAATTGGTAAGGAACGGGTTACCAAACTGGTAGATATTTTTACCATAAGATCCTGTCCATAAACTGGCAGTGTTCTCAAACTGATCCTGAAGGTAAGAATTATACTTTTCATTTTGAGGGTTGATATTGTTACCTCCTGTTCCGAAGTTAACATTTCCAGCGTTTTGCAACGTGGCAACAGGTAAAGTAGCATAAGGTTTACCGTTAAGAGTAAACACAGATCCTGTAGGTGTTGGAGCTATTGTAGCCATGGTTGCCGGCGGAGTACTTGTATTCAAGTCGTTACCGGTAACTTTAAGCATATAATATCCTGAACCATCATTGGTAGTAGCCGTCAAATCCGTAAAATGGTTAGATACCGCACCTGCGTTATCCCACTTTAGAATTGGATTACTATATCTTCCTGTGTTAAAGGTTTTAGCAAATTCAGTTGATAAAGTATTTAGTGTTTTACCATAGAAAGGCATTGCAATTTGTTGGAAATAATTACCGTTACCATGTCTATCAGTTCTAAATTCTTTACTCACAACTCCTGTAATGTTGGTCTGGGTTAAACCATCAATATAAAGTTGTCCATAAGTGGATGTAGCATAAGTGCCTGGAGTATTCAGCCTTAAAACGATATTTCCACCATCGGTTTTATCTGTACCCGTAGTAGTAATTGTTTTAAAAGCATCTCCGGCTGCGCCTACAACCATAACATTCCCGTGAACGTCCAGAAGGCCATTACCTCTGGTCTGCACACCCCCACCGCTATAAACTAGGGTGCCTTCACTCACATACATATTAGCATTGGTGTCAACATGACAAAGTATCTGCGCCTGAACAGAGGAACCAATTGCTAAAAGACCAATAGCAAATAAACTTTTTCTCATTGTATAAATTATTTGTGTGTTAATACAATCTTCACCCGCAAAGGTATGATTTTTTTCTTATATAACAATTTTTTTTATTTTTTAACAAAAATATTATCTTCCGTTAAAATAATTTCTTTCTCTTCTCCTATTGAAAACATATAGTCTTCTAACACCTTTTCCGTAGTTCCTCGTAACCCTCTTGCACCCAATCCTTTCTCCATAGTTTCCTCTACAATTTTATCAATAGCCCCATCTGTAAAAACCAGATTGGTACCATCCATCTTAAAGAGTTCGATAAATTGATTCACGATCGAATTTTTAGGTTCCTTCATGATTCTTACCATCGTTTCTTTCGTGAGTTTATCGAGATAAGTAATGATTGGAAACCTTCCTAAAAGTTCCGGAATTAATCCGAAAGAACGAAGATCGATTGCATTAATATTTGTTAATACATATTCATCTTCATCTACTTTATTGATTTTATCAAGGCTGAAACCGATAGCCTGCTTGTTCATTCTTCTTTCGATGATTTCTTTAATTCCGTCAAAAGCTCCACCTGCAATGAATAAAATATTTTGAGTGTTTACCTGAATATATTTCTGATCAGGGTGCTTTCTTCCTCCTTGTGGCGGTACATTCACGATACTGCCTTCAAGCAGTTTCAGCAATCCCTGCTGAACTCCTTCTCCGGAAACGTCTCTGGTAATACTTGGATTATCGGATTTTCTTGCAATTTTATCAATCTCATCAATAAATACAATTCCTTTTTCTGCCTTTTCAACATCATAGTCTGCAACCATAAGAAGTCGTGACAAAATACTTTCCACATCTTCTCCTACATATCCTGCCTCCGTTAAAATCGTAGCATCCACGATACAAAACGGAACATTCAATTCTCTGGCAATCGTTTTAGCGAGTAATGTTTTACCGGTTCCGGTTTCACCGATCATGATGATGTTTGATTTCTCAAGCTCCACTTCTCTATTTTCCGACTGAGCATGAAGAAGTCTTTTATAATGATTGTAAACCGCAACTGAAAGTTGTTTTTTTGCCTGATCCTGTCCGATAACGTACTGATCAAGAAACACCTTAATCTCTTTCGGCTTTTTAAGCTCATCTACATTTTCTGCAACTGAAGATTCTGTTTTAGAAACCCCATCCTTTACAATCAAATGAGCCTGCTCGATACAGTTTTCACAAATAAAACCATTCTGGCCAGAAATCAGCATCTGCACTTCATTTCTTTTTCTGCCACAGAAAGAACATTGGTTTGAATTCATACTATAATATATATTAAAGAAAATCGTAAAAAGGGAATTTTACGATTTTCATATTTTTTAAGAATTAATAATTGAGTTTTGAATCTCTGTATATTCTTCGTTTGTTAATTTTAATCTTTCATTTCTGAAGTTCATATCTTCCATTTTCTGTAAGGGAATTAAATGAATATGGGCGTGTGGAACTTCCAGACCTACTACTGCCACCCCTACTCTTACGCAGGGTACTGAATTTTTAATTTTCTTGGCGACTTTCTGGGCAAATCCCCAGAGATTTTTATATTCTTCGCTTTCCAGATCAAAAATTAAATCAACTTCCTTTTTAGGAACCACCAAAGTATGTCCTTTCACTAAAGGCATTGCATCGAGAAATGCAATGTAATTTTCATCCTCAGCAATGGTATAAGAGGGAATCTCGCCGTTAATGATTTTTGTGAATATTGTACTCATGTGTTTAGAAGTTAAAAGTTAGATGCTTGAAATTAGATTACAGAGTGATTTCCAATACCTCGAAAGATAATTTGTTTCCATTCGGTAAAACGATATTGGCAGTTTCACCAATAACTTTACCAAGCAATCCTTTTGCAATCGGTGTATTTACAGAAATTCTTCCTGTTTTCAGGTCGCTTTCATTATCCGGTACCAAAGTAAATACCTGCTCCAGATTAGTGGCATTATTTTTAAGTCTCACAGTTGTTAAGATTGAAACTTTTGAAGTATCTAATTGGCTTTCATCTATAATTTTAGAAGTAGAAATAACATCTTTAAGTTTTGAAATTCTCATTTCAAGCATTCCTTGAGCCTCTTTAGCCGCATCATATTCTGCATTTTCAGACAAATCTCCTTTATCTCTTGCTTCTGCGATCTGCATCGTTATTTTGGGTCTTTCCACAGTTTCCAACTGTTCCAGCTCAGCTTTCATTTTCTCTAATCCCTCCTTTGTAACATAGCTTGCCATAATTTTCAAAATTTAGTTTTAGTATAAAAAAATAATCCGACATTTGCCGGACAATGTTTTCGAGTTATAATCGTTTAATTTTTACAAATATATAAAAATTTAATTTGAAATGAAAAAAACTTTTTCAATATTATCTATTTTCATATTATTGATTATCAATAATTTAACTATAAATTCTTGTGGAAGCAGAGAAGAAACAGTAAGCTGCTTTCCCAGCAACCCAATTAATGTTACTTTAAACCTAAACCTACCTAACTACTTCCCTTTGAACCAGGTTGGAGGATGGATTTATGTTAACGAGCAGCAGTCCGGTTCCAGAGGTTTGATTGTGGTAAGAGCTTCTGCCACCAGTTTCAAGGTGTACGACAGAAACGCCCCTCACATCTGCCCTGACAGCAATACAACCCTTGAAGTGAAAGACAATATTAGCATCAGATGTCCAAAAGATAATGCCACATGGATCCTTCTTACGGGACAGCCTACTACCGTAACGTCTCTTCCGCCTAAGACTTACCCTTTTAATTATGACGACGTAAGTAAAATTTTAAATATTTATTATTAATATGAGAGTTGTTGTACAGCGGGTTTCGGAAGCTGGTGTAAAAGTAGACGGAAAAACGGTTGGTGAAATAGGAAAAGGCTTCATGCTGCTGGTAGGAATTGATGAAAATGATGAGAAAACCGATGCTGACTGGCTGGTTCAGAAAATACTGAATCTCAGGGTTTTTGGAGACCAGGACGACAAACTCAATCTTTCGGTGATGGATATTTCAGGGGAAATCCTTTGTATAAGCCAATTTACGTTGATTGCCGACTACAAGAAAGGTAACCGACCTTCTTTTATTAAAGCCGCAAAACCGGATAAGGCGATTCCTCTTTTTGATTATTTTAAAGAAGAAATAGCAAAATCCGGACTCAAAACTGCCAGCGGAATTTTCGGAGCAGACATGAAAGTATCTTTGATCAATGATGGACCTGTAACCATTGTTATGGATTCCGTTACAAAAGCTTAAATTCGCAAAAAAATATATTTACATTTAACAATGAAAAAAACGTTATTTACCTTAGTTCTTTTAACAGGAGCAAATCTTGCATTCGCTCAAAAATCTTACACAGACGATCAAAAAGCGTCTTATTACATTGGTCTTGATATTGCTGAAAATATAAAAAAGCAAGGATTCACAGTAGATCCTGATCTTTTGGCTCAGGCTATAAAAGATGGATTTTCTGATAAGCCAACATTATTCCCAAAAGAGGAACTGGGCACATTCTTACAAGGTTTCATGCAGAAACAAGGTGAGAAAAAACAAGCACAGGCAAAAATACAGGCAGAAGAAAATAAGAAAAAAAGTGCAGAATTTTTTGCTAAAAACAAGCTGAACAAGAAAATAACAACCACAGCAAGCGGTTTGCAATATGAAGTACTGAAAGAAGGCGACGGAAAAACAAAACCTACCGTTTCAAGTACAGCTAATGTAGCTTATACAGGAAAGCTGATGGATGGGACTGTTTTCGATTCTACAGAGAAAAATGGAGGAAAACCAATCGAACTGAATCTTTCCGGAGTGATAAAAGGCTGGACAGAAGGTATCCAACTAATGAGCAAAGGTGCTAAATACAGATTTTATATTCCATCCGATCTTGCGTACGGAGATAGTGGAGCAGGAAACGTAATTCCTCCCGGCGCAGCTCTTATTTTCGATATCGAGCTGGTAGATTTTAAATAATTATTTTCTAAATAAAAAGTAAAAACGTCTTTCAAAAAATTTTGAAAGACGTTTTTTTACTGCTCAACTTTTATATTTAATTTACAGGAACACTGTTGAAATTAAGTGATACTTTAATATTCATATCTGAACTCGTCTGGTTCTTTAGTTCATAAACCGTTCTCACGGTAAGACCTGTACTTTTTACGACCTCATCCAAAAATCCTGTATCGTTCAGGTCAAGATTAAGGGTGTCCGAGTTTGAAGATATATTGGATCTGGAAGCAACCAATCTTTCGTTTGTTCCTCCTGATGATATATAGACTTTTACGGATTTAAAAGCACTTAAATTTCCTCCTGAAGGAGAGGCTACGGATATTTTTGCTTCAGAAATTCTGACATCTTTAATTTTTGCATTGTTGTTTCCACCAAACCAGGTCTGTACATTGGTTGCTGTGGCAGTAGAAGAAACTTCTTTATCAGCAGGCACTCCCGTAGAAACCAATACATTGGCGGTATATGGGAACGTATTCTGAACAAGAGACTGTACTGTTCCGCAGCTTACGAGTACTGCCGAAGCAGCGATTGCTGTTAAAAATATATTTTTCATAATATTACACTTTACCGTAAAGGTTGCAGAAATTATACCAAATTACCAAAACCCTAATCTACGCTTACGGTAAAGCTTCCTTTTGTATTTCCGGATGCCATATTGCTTTTTCCTATAATGAGCCAGACTTCTCCCTTCCCTGATATTTCATGAGTGATCTCTCTTCCGAAAGGACCGTCATAGTCTCCGTTCGGAAGTTTTATTTGATTAAAACGGATATTAAAATCTTTTTCTTTAGTAGAAATTTTTGCTTTAATATCAGCTTTGTCATAATGGGTTAATTTCAAAACAAGTTCCTGGCCATCTTCTGTAAACTCCTCCCCCAGCGTAAATGGAAGCTGTGAAGCATCTGCCGTTCGTATAATCTGTCCTGCTTTTTCGTTTCTCATGACTCCTTTTCGAAGTACTTCTTTGGTAGCCGGAGCATTGTTAATGATTGAATCTTTCTTTTTAAGTGCTACAGAATCGGCTTTAGAAGCTGCATCCGGCATTTCAGACACTGCCACAGAATCCTTACTTGGCATTTCTGTTATATTAGGATCTTTTTTGCACGAAATAATAATCAATGGGATTAACAATAAGGATTTTCTCATAATAACTATTCTTTTAATGTTTCATAATAAAGATTTTTTGAAAGGAAAGTAGATGATTTCTTGCTTTCAATTTTTCTTACTATTTTCTTTTTTAGTGCTATATCATTTTTTTCATCAGCATATTTCAGTAAATATTTTTCACCGAAGTTAACATTCGTAAAATGATATTCCACCGCAAAATCACGGCGTTTCATATTCTGGGAGGTAATAATACCACCCCAGTTGATATAACTGCAAGCCAAAATTGTTCCATAAAAACACCAGGCCATGGTATTAAACAGAAATACATTTCTTTTTTTCTTCTGAATTTTAATAAAAGTCAAAGCCAGTCCTATTAAAGATAAAATTAAAAATGCAAAGACTCCTAACCTCTTATAGGTAAGACCATAACTGATAATATATTCATAGTTTTTCGCCATGGCAGAAAATACCAGAACTGCATTGAGTGATATCCATATTTTGGCTAAAATTCTTAAAAAGCCGGCTTTAGGATCAAAATTAAAGGCAGATTTAAAATAAAACATGATCACCAGAATTGCCATTACAATAGATATGATTACAGCATTTACTCTTTCATGGGTTTCTTCTGAAAGCTGAGCCGGTGTTTTGGAAACTTCATAAAATTGTTCGTAATTGTAAGTGATGATAAAGAAAATCAATAAAATATTTAAACAAAAGAATGAAACAACACCACTCATTCTTTCGGCATCAAGATCGAGAAATGAGTATGTAGATTTCTGTATTTTATCTTTATCCTGAAAGTGATTATCCAGCATCCTGTTGTTTTTATAAATAAATCTTTCAACAGCATAATTCCAATAATTAAAGGCAATGAATAATCCCAGGATGGTAAGTCCGAGCACCTGCCACAGATTAATATCAAGTTCAAAATCTGTAAAAATACTGGCAAAGTGATCACTTCCTGCAGAATAGATTCCAAAGAAAGCACTCAAAAGCACTAAGGGAATCAGCACAAAAGCTAGTGTTTTCTGCCATATTCCTGAGACATTTCTCTTAGGCAGCCACGCATCAAAGTTGAATATCCTGAATACTGAGGTAAAGCAATTCATTGCAAATACCGGAATCAGAAAAAGTATGGTCAGTCTCCTATTCCTGGATTTGAAAGAAAGCAGTAAAAGTGAGGTTACCACTGCCAAAAATGAAGCAAAATCTCCGTACCATGCAAAAGAGATGCTGGAAATGATTCCTGCCGCAAAAAGAAGGTTAAAAACTTTCGTTTTATTCTTTTTTACTGTTTTGTAAAAAGTAAGCAGTGCATATACCACTCCCAGGATCCCTAGATTTAAACCCATATTTTCATCATAGAAAAGGATGACAAATAGAAGGGTTGTAAGAAATATATAATGATGTGTTTTCATGATGTTGAGGATTAATTTATTGAAAGATTTAAATAATTTAAAGACGTTGAGATTATAAGTTGAAGATGATAAAGAGATACAGGAATGCTATGGGAATATTCAGAAGCATCAGCCATATAGAGTTCCCGCTGTCTTTTCTTTCAGAAACATCGGTAAGAAACTCTATAAGTTCATACAAGAGGATAAGGATATTAATTACCATTGCAGCCATTACATAATAAAAACCACAAACCACGACAATATCTGCTCTTGTGATAAGAAATAAAACCAACAGGCAGCTTCCCAGTAACAAGGAGAAAAGAAAGGCATTTTTCCCAAGCGAACTGAATTGTATATTTTTCATATCATTAATAAAGAGCGGTTGTATTTTTCTGCTGGATAAAATCCTTAAGATGATCAAAATTCTGCCATAACAGACTTTCAAAATCCCAATGATAAAACGGTTTCATATCCTGTCCTTTTTTATAGGCCTTGATATACATTCTGAAATATTCCGGAAGAATAAGGCTTCCCAATACGATTGCAGCAAGGAGGTGGGCATTCAGTTTACCATTTCCCAGCAGGAGATACTGCATGGCAATTTCGTCCTCGAATTGAGTTCCGCATCCTGTAATGAGGTGATGCACATCATGATTTTCCATTTTTGGGATCATTGAAAATCCATGGCGTTTATAGAATTCTCCTAATTTCCGTCCTAAGGAATCTTCCTGAAACTCGAGCAGCTGTTTTTCATTGAACTGCCACTGTCTTTTCTTCTTTTTAAAGTAGGTTCTGTATAATTTTTGAGTAATTCCGTACACAAAAAGTAAAAAGCTAACACGTAATTTTTTCATAGTTTATGTATTTAATTTTAATAATATTCGATAAAATACTGAACGACAATAAGAATGGGAATCAGGAATGGTATAAACATAGATACTCCGAATCCACTATTAAAAAGTTTCACTCTAAATTCTTCGCTATTATTTTTATTGAAATATTTATCAACAAAATAACCGAACGTGTAAAAAACATTGACAATAAGAATGAAAACAAAATATGCTATGGACTGGAAAAATATTGTAAACAGAGTCACGTCAAAACTTTCATCATGAGGAAAAATCAAAAGTTCTCCTAAAAACCAATATAAGTTGAATGATATAAATCCTGAAATTAGCAAACCAATATTATATTTAGCTCTCCTTTTAAACCACCATTTTCTAAGATTATTATTTTTTAAAATTTTCATCATAATAGTTCAATTAAAAATTTAGAATAGAGATTCCAATAACAGCGTATAAAGTAGCTATTGGAATATTTATAAGAATAGTTCCTATTGATTTGTAGCAAGTATCAAGGTAATTTTTATTGAAGGCACCATAAATTAATAAAGTTATGATCACCAGAACATTAAGGATAGAGCCAAAAAATAAAAGCATAAAACCATAAAATGCAAAGCCTTCATCTTTAGTTATTAGATAGCCGAATAAGCAAATGTTTCCCAATATGAATGAAAGCCAGAAGAAGAGTTTACCTGTAGTTAAAATGTTTTCTTCTTTCATAATAATATTTTTAACCTTGAGTTAATATAAAAACTGTAATTTCGGGACGAACCATAAACCTGACCTGAAAAGAATGACCTACAGCACGGTTGATATACAACATTCTCCCATCCTGGAGGTCAATTTCCCCAGACACGTATTTTTTATTTTTTACAGGGAGAACCGGTGTAATTACTCCAGGGATCCTACATTGTCCTCCGTGGGTATGTCCGCTTAAAATCCATCCCTGATAGCCATTCCAGATAGCTTTATCACATGCATCGGGATTGTGGCAGAGTACAATATTGGCTTTTGAAGGATCATAGTCTTTCATTACTTCTGATGGATTAAAATTGGGAGACCACAGGTCTTCAAATCCTATAAAATTCAGTCCATGAATTTCTTCCTGATTATTCTTGATTATGGTAATTCCAGAATTTTCAACAATACGGCTAATATTCTCTGCACATTCGAGATCTTTCCAATTTTCACCATAATCATGATTTCCTAATATTCCAAAAGTACCCAGCCTCCCCAGTACAGCGTGTTTCATAACTGTCTTTAAGTCGTTGCATTCCGAAGCTGTCCCGGAATTGACAAAATCTCCTGTGTAGACTACAAAATCGGGGTTAAATTGCTTTGCTTCCTGAAATGATTCTATCAAAAAGTTCCAATCGAAACGATTTCCAACATGGAGATCAGAGATCTGCATGAGTATCTTACCACGGAGATGCTCCGGCAGATTTTTAACAGGAAGCTTTCTTTGTACAAATTCAATCCAAAACGGTTCAATCTGCCAGGAATATAGCAGCGGGAAGCTTCCAAGGATGGAGAGTTGTAAAATCTTTTTTAAAAATGTTTTTCTATTCATTTGGCATATTTTGAACAAAGAACTTTGAAATACAAAGTGAAATTTCAAAAAAATATAGGATTTATCGTCCTAATAATTTTTCTAGGGCATCAAGATGTTCTGTAAATGCCTGTCTTCCACTTTGTGTAACGCGGTATGATGTTTTTGGTTTTTTTCCTACAAACTCTTTTTTCACTTCAATATAGTTTGCTTTTTCCAGAGCAGTGCTGTGGCTTGCCAGGTTACCGTCTGTAATTTCGAGTAATCCTTTCATTTCAGAAAAATCAACCCAGTCGTTCACCATAAGAACGGACATAATTCCCAATCTTACACGGCTTTCGAATTCTTTGTTGAGCTGATTGATGTTAATCACTATTTTGAATTTTAAATGATAAATTAAAGGTTAAATCTATAAGTATTGATCTGGTGGAAACAATACCTTATATGTATTCTTATAGAAGTCTATTTATATTTTTTATGCATTATTGATCCGTATACAATATGAAGAACGCCAAAGCCTATTGCCCAAAATAACAACCCCCAACCGAGAAAGAATAAAGAAACCAGTCCTAAAACAATCTGGCAGTATCCCAGATATTTAACATCTGTTAAAGTATACCGTTCAGCACTTACTAATGCTAAACCGTAAAATATTAAAGTTGCCGGTGCTATCCATACGAAAAGATGGTGGAAAAGTAGCGCCAGGCAAAAAATACCTCCGGTAATTAAGGGAACTACAAAAGTAATCAAAAGACGCTTGGTGGTAGCATCCCAAATCTTCAGTCCTTTCTTTCTGCTCTTATTGGCTGTGAAAATATATCCACTCAATAAAGCCACAAATAAAATCAAGGCTCCGATAATGACAAGTTCACGAACCAGTTCCGGTTGATAGATATTCCTATCTCCATCAAAATAGCTGATCCCTTCTCTTTTTAGCACAAAATATACATATCCTGCACCAATGAGTGCTGTCAGACCTGCAACAACACCGGATAATCCACTTAATGAAATGAATCTGGAAGAACGCTCCATCATGGAACGGATATGAGATAAATCTTCGTGATAGTTTTTTGTCTCCATATAAAGAACTTTGAAATACAAAGTTAAAATTTATTTTTAATCTTCCAATTATTTTTTTCGTTTTAAATAAAATAATTTCATGACATAAAAAAAGAACCCTGCTAAGAAGCAGGATTCTAAAAAAAAATATTAAAATTTGTGTAAAATTTATAATGGGTTTTGAACAATAAGCGGATTTGCATTGATCTCCGTCCTTGGAATAAGATATTCCCAACGTGTATCGGTATTCGCAACCGTCATGACATTATTGTCCACTACCGTTGAATGGTTGGCTCCGGTTCTATCTAAGCCCTGATTCAATCTTTTCAGATCTAGGAATCTAAATCCTTCGCCCCATAATTCCATTCTTCTGCTGTTAAGAATTTCCGTGATATAAGCTGCTCCAGTAGTTGTAGCTCCTGTATAAACATCATTTCTCTTTTTAGTAAGCTCATTGAAGACCACTTTTGATCCCGTTTCATCACCAGCTTTAGCTTTAGCCTCAGCTTCGATAAGATACATCTCAGCAGCTCTCATGTAAGGTACATCCATTCTGCTGTCTGAAGCACTTACTGATAGGAATTTCTGGCTGGTATATGCAAATTTCGAATACGTAGAAGATAAAGCAACTGCAGGTATTGCAGGAGTTGTAGGCGTTCCGGGTACTCCAAAATGATTTCCTAGGGGATCAACAACCAACCTTCTTACATCGGTACTTGGGAACATTGCATACAGTTTGCTATTCATTGCTTTAGGAGCCTGTCTGATATTCGTAGAATTATAATTTCTGGACATATAGGCTCCAAAGTTTCCGAAGTAATCTGTCTGATCTGCAATAATAGTTGCGCCCCACATCCATTCACCATTTCCTTCCAGGTTATTAAAACCAGATGCATAAGTAGCGCTACTCATTAAATCAAAACCAGCTCTTGCAAGTTGGGCAGAAGATGCAGCCAACGCATAGTTTCCTTGAGTCAAAGCGATTCTCGCTCTTAATCCCAATACCACTTT
This sequence comes from Chryseobacterium soli, assembly GCF_000737705.1. Taxonomy (GTDB): domain Bacteria; phylum Bacteroidota; class Bacteroidia; order Flavobacteriales; family Weeksellaceae; genus Chryseobacterium; species Chryseobacterium soli. Next base: position 55,096 of record NZ_JPRH01000006.1, read on the forward strand.
ATCGTTAAAATGAGATTTTGTAGCTCTCGAACCGTTTAATCTTGATAACGCTTCTGCCAAATCCTTGTTAATTTGTGCATACACTTCTTCAACAGTATTTCTTGCCATTGGAACTTCATCTGCAACTAATTTAATAGGAACTCCTAACTGACTATTTGTAGTATTTGGTATATATCTTTTTCCGTATATCTGTACCAGCATATAATATGAAAAAGCTCTGAATGCAAATGCTTCTCCAATAGCCATTTTAACTGTAGTAGCATCGGCAGCCGTTGGTACAGGAACATTAGGACCATTAGCGATCACCAGGTTAGCATTTCTGATCAATGCATAATAAAATTGATAAGGAAAAAAATCATTGGTTGCATTTTCATTTACCTGATCTTGCCATCTTACCGTAGAGACATACCAGCCATTCCCGGTAGAAGGAAACACAAGATCTTCTCCTAGGGCATCCATCATAATCATAATACCTCCCTGACCATTCTGACCCTGATTAGAATTCTGTCTTGTATACAAATTCCTATGCATTCCGTTAATAATTGCCATAAGGTTGGAAGCACTTGAATATGCAGCATCTTCAGGCACTGCAATGGTAGTATCTGTTTCTAAATAATCACTTTTACAAGAAGTGAGTGCTAATGTGAGCACTGCAGTGGAAAGCACTGCCAATTTTTTATAATGTTTTGTAATATTTTTCATAATTGAATTTTTAGAATGACAAGTTAAATCCTATGGTTACAATTCTAGCCGGAGAATATCTGTTGGTCGTTGTTCCATTGAAAGCCTGAGAAGGCTCCAATCCTTTTCTAGCCGTTTTGCTCCAAAGGTTCTCTCCTGATACCATTAGTTTTAAACCGGATAATCCAAACCTTGAAATCATTTCCGGATTGAAACTATACGTTAAATTTGCTTGTCTGAAAGTAATAAAATCTGATTTTACCAGCCATCTGCTTGAAGCTGCGTTAGAACTTGTATAAGTAGATGAATTCAATGCCGGTGTATCCGTAATTTGCCCAGGAGTTGTCCATCTATTCAAGATATCTGTACTTAATGCTCCTCCCTGAGAATAACTTGACATCAAAGAAGCATAGTTAGAGTCATAGGTTTTACCCCCTAACTGATACGTAAACATTGCAGAAACAGACCAGTTCTTATAGGTAAATGATGTACCGAAACTTCCAAATAAATCAGGAATTGCCGTCCCGGAATAATCATACTTCGCTTTATTGAAGTTGGTCGTCACCTTTGTTCCGTTAACAGTTCTGATATCAGTAGCTGTTGTATTGGCAAAGGCATCCGCTACCAAGAATAAAGGAGAACCATCTGCCGGATCTACTCCATACCATTGTCTCAACCAGTAATCATAAACAGAATGTCCTACAGAAATTTTCTTAGTTCCATTAATAATCTCAGTGATTCCGTTAGACAATCCTGTGATTTGGTTTTTAAGAGTTGAAGCATTCGCATTTAGACTCCAAGTGAAGTTTTCATTTTTGATTACATCTCCACCGATAGTAATTTCAAAACCACGGTTGTACATCGTTCCAACATTTCTGCTGATATTATTGTTTGGAACCCCTGAAGATACAGGCGTTGGTACCGGGAAGATCAAATCAGATGTAGTTCTGTTATAATATTCAACCGAACCATTAATTCTGTTGTTGAAGAATCCAAAATCAAGTCCTACATCACTTTGTTTATTCGTTTCCCATGTAATAGTAGGATCTGCAAGGAATCCGAATAATATTCCAGGCTCATTCGCATTATTATACCCTAAGCTAAATGTATTTTTATACATATAATAGCTGTTGGTACCGTCATTTCCTACTTCTCCGTAAGAGCCACGTAATTTCAGATCGCTAATAAGGTTAGACTCTTTCAGGAAATCTTCTCCTTTAATTCTCCATCCTGCTCCTACCGACCAGAAAGAACTCCATCTTACATCCTTGCTGAATCTGGATGAAGCATCCCAACGGATAGACCCTGACAATAGGTATTTAGAATCATAATCGTAATTCAATCTTGAGAAAACACTTTCTTTTCTGTAGTTATCCGTTTGTGAAGTCAGCGATGTAGGGGTAACAAAATTAATCAACTCATCATTGTTATCCACTGTTTGTCCCTGCTTGTAACCATACATATATTCATAGATATATTTATAGTTTTCATGTCCTAATAAAAATTCAAAGTTATGAGATCCGAATTTTCTTTTATAATTCAACAACTGGTTCCATGTAATGGTCTGCTCTGTATAAGTAGTTTTTTCAGCAGCACCTCCCGGAGCAGCATCTCCAATCACTTTATTGATATATCTGCTTCTTCTGTTGTTTCGGATATCGTAACCAACATTGGTGGATAAAGTTAAATAAGGATCTACCTTAATTTCCGCATAGGCTCTTGAAATGATATAATAATTTTTAGAAATATCTTTATTCAGCAATGTTTCCTGAATAATATTTCTTCCCGCCGCTGCATCAGCACCTCTTGCATTTCCTGCATCATACACTATGTTTCCAAATGCATCGTACATGGTTGCAAAGGTGGTAGGATCATGAGCGTAAGGACTGTAAATTGGTCCCATACTTCTGGTCCATGCATACGGGTTAATATAGGCAGAGTTATTATCTGCTCCATCTACAGAGTTATTTCCATTGGATGAAACCGCACTGATACTCGTTCCTATTTTAAGCCAGTTTTTAACCTGAGAATCTACTTTTAATCTGGCTGTAAATCTTTCAAAGTCAGATTTAATAAGATATCCGGTTTCATTGGTATAACTTACAGAAGAAAAATAAGTAGTTTTATTCGTTCCACCGCTGTAGTTTAATTCATAATTCTGTCTAAATCCGGTATTGAACAATGGCCCCTGCCAGTCTAAATCTGTATATTTTAATTGGGCATTAGGATTCAAAATTCCATCTATGACCAATTGATTATCAGCTACGTTGAAAATATTCGTTTTTAAAACACCTGAAATCAAATTGGCTGTAGCATAAGCATTTGCAGCTGCAACCGTACTGGTTGGAACAGAAGTCAGACGTCCATTTCTGATCGCTTCCCAGATAAGTGGATAGTATTGAGCGGCATTCACCCTGCTATATTCTGGGATTGCTCTTCCCACATATCCCGTGCTCATACTGAAACTTAAAGCATCAGCACCTTTTTTTCCTGTTTTCGTTGTGATCAAAACAACACCATTAGCTGCTGCAGAACCATACAGTGAAGTAGAAGCTGCATCTTTCAAGATGTTAAATGATGCAATGTCATTCGGGTTAAGTGCTGAAAGCGCTCCTGTAAAGATCACACCATCCACTACATATAGGGGCGCTGTAGAGATGCCATAAGACCCGATACCTCTGATCTGAATACTAGGTGATGCTCCCGGCTGACCCGTACTGGTACTTACCTTTACCCCCGCACTTGCTCCATCTATTGCCTGCGCAATGTTAGAAATCGGGCGATCTGCAAACTGCTTTGCTTTCACTTCTGTATTGGAGCCTACTAACGTTTCCTTTTTCTGGGATCCATAAGCAACAATAACAACCTCATCTATTTTTTGCTCACCAATCGTATCTTTTTTAGACCGTTGAGCTTCAACCGCCTGCCCTCCTGCGAAGAAGAGAACAGCAGTAGTTATTAAAGACAATCGTAATTTCATATTAACAAATTTTAATATTAACTTGGCAAATATGTTAATAAATATTAACATATCCAAATATTAGTTAATTTTTTAAATAATTAATATATATAACAAAATAATGAGCATGAAAAACAAATTAAATCAATCAATTGATTAACAGTTCAATATTAACGAAACTAACAATCGTTCGTTTATTTTTGTTTTTTAGCCATAAAAAAGGCCGTTGAACGGGTTCAACGGCCTTTTTAAAATGCTCATTCAGAAGCTATTTCGCTCTCAATTTTTCTTTAATAGTTTCAATATTTTTCTTAGCCGATTCTTCCAATATCAGGCTTGCACTCATATGAATTCTTGCAGGCATTAATTCATTAAAATGATCTGTTCCTTCCCAGGAAACCTTTTTGATCAACGCAAGTGCATCACTGCTTCTGGAAGCTAAAGTCTGTAAAAATTTCTCCAGCTTAGCATCCATTTCTTCAATATTTTCTGAAACAGAATGGTAAACATTATGCTGCTCTGCCCACGCTGCAGATCTGAAATCCGCATCAATCGCCATGGCAGAAAACTGTGACTTTCCTATTTTTCTTTCCACATAAGGGCCGATAACGAATGGCCCGATTCCTAAATTAATCTCCGTTAAAGCCAAAGCAGCATCTTTAGTAGCAAAACAATAATCTGCACCGCAGGCGATGCCCACTCCTCCACCGGTTGTTTTTCCCTGAACTCTTACCACAACTATTTTTCCACAGTTTTTCATGGCGTTCAATACTTTTGCAAAGCCCCCGAAAAATTTCGTCGAATTTTCAAGTTCATTAATAGCCAAAAGCTCATCAAAACTTGCACCTGCACAGAAAGCTTTCTCACCTTCACTTTTTACTACAATAGCTTTTACCTCATCTTTAGCGCCTTCATCTAAAATAGTCTGCGCCAGTTTTTCTAAAATAGCTCCCGGTAGTGAATTGCTTTTTGGGGTTCCGAATGTGATTTCGGCAATATTGTTTTTAATTTCTGATGCTACGAATTCGTTCATTTTTATTTTAATTGGATTTATACAAAAATACTAAATACGCCTGTTTCAGAAAGAATTAAAGCGTATAAAATTAAGATGCTTTCCTATGGCGTCTGTTTTACCTTCCGTATAAATACGGAAAGGTCAATTTGGTATTTTCTACTCTAGTGCTGCGCTGTTTTATATTGTTCCTTTGACTTGTTAATAAAAACCTAAAGGCGGGATCCGAAAAGCCAATATAAGAGTAGGAAAATGTATAACTGAAAAAATATTTACCATGGACGAAATGATCGGAGTCATTAAATTATTTGCTGGCAACTTTGCACCCAAAGGCTATCTGATGTGTGATGGAAGTTTATTACCTATTCAAAGCAATTCTGCACTTTTCTCAATTTTAGGGACTACCTATGGCGGCGACGGTGTAAGAAATTTTGCTTTACCCAATTTACAGGGACGCTATCCCATCGGAGCAGGAAATGTAAATGCCAATGAATATTATCCTTTAGGGACACAGGCAGGTACCACTCAGACAACTCTTACTCAGCAGAATCTACCCAGCTTTATCAGCCAAATAAAGGTTGCTAATGTCAATGCTAACTCTATAGCTCCTTCCTCTACTTCATCAATTGCCATCACAGGAACCCCTAATGGAAGAGAATTTAATCCGGTACCTAGTTTTGTGGATGGTGATCCTGACACAATAATCAATGCAAAATCGGTTTCTTTTATAGGACAGAATCTACCCATCAATAATATGCCTCCATACTTAGGATTAAATTATATCATCTGCATATCAGGCATTTATCCTTCAAGACCATAAGTCTTAAAATAACATACTAAAAAATCAACAACTGAAAAAAACGATATCATCATGGAAGAATTAATGGGCACAATCAAATTATTCGCAGGAAACTTTGCACCTAGAGGTTTCTTATTATGCAACGGAGCGTTATTAAGCATCGCAAACAATACTGCACTTTTCTCAATTTTAGGGACTATTTATGGTGGCGATGGTCAAACGACTTTTGCATTACCTAACCTTAACGGGCGCTATCCTATTGGATCAGGAAACTCAAGCACCGGAAAGTCATATGAACTTGGGGAAATGTCGGGTTCTGCACAAACAACACTACTTAATTCAAACTTACCAAGCTTTACAAGCCAGGTAAAAGTAGCCAACGTTAATGCTAATTCTACAACGCCATCTGCCAATTCTTCATTAGCCATTACAGGCATACCCAACGGAAGAGAATTTAGTCCTATACCAAGTTATGTAGATGGTGATCCTGATACGGTAATTAATCCAAGATCTGTTTCATTTATCGGTCAGAATTTGCCCATTAACAATATGCCTCCTTATTTAGGGTTAAACTACATTATTTGTGTAGAGGGTATTTACCCTTCAAGGCCATAAACAAGAATTTAAAAACAACCTAAAAATTAAAATCATGAAAAGAACTACTTTTTTTACGATTTGTAGTCTGCTCATTTCCTTTTTCACCTTCGCGCAGACAAGTACAGAAGTATTCGAAACTGAATCCAGTGGAAGCACGAGTTTCACAGATAACGGCGTAATCTTTAATATCATTTCGCATAATGCTCCAGCTTCGCTTTTTGACATTGGAAATTTCGCCAACACAGGATGGAATGGTACGGCGAATGACAACAGATATATTGATAATACAGGAACTGCAACACTTGCCAATGCAAACGTTTCTTTTAGTATAAAAACCACTTCAAATTTGTTTAAAGTCAACAGATTCTGGGTGTTTTTAGCCAATTATCTTATTAACCAAAATGCTGCGGGTACGCTTACCATTACAGGTAAGCTGTCTGGTATCACCAAGTTTACCCAAACTAAAAGCAATGGCTTTGCAACATCTTTGGGAACTACCAACGGGTATACATTGATTGATCTGACCAACCTGAACGGGCAAAACTACTCGAATATCGTTATTGATCAGCTTCAGCTGACCATCGGCGGAGATTATCGTTATCTTGGTGTTGATGCTTTTACCTGGGTAAAAGATACGGGTGTAGTTTTAGCTACTGGCGAAACAAAAGCTTCACCGAAAACAATGAGTGTTTATCCTAATCCTACTAAAGGAGCCTTTACCATCAAAACGGATGAAAACTCAAAGGCAGAAATCTATGATCAGACCGGAAGGCTTGTGAAAACCCTGGAAGTAAAAAAAGGAGTGAATGAATCTAACATCGCCGAATTACCAAAAGGTGTCTACATTCTTAAAACCTTATCAGAATCTCATAAAATCATTAAGGATTAATACAAAGCATTTCATTTATAACAGTCTGCTTTTTCTGAATAAATAAACAGTAACCATGAAAACTTTATTCTACACTCAATGAGCAGTCATGATATGAACAAAAATGCACTCAACCTTTCTACTGTATTATAAAAACGCTTGTAATCAGTATGAAAAAGAATTCAGCTTCCCTGCGATTCTAATGCATAAATGATAACTCCCTTAACAATTGTCAAGGGAGTTTATTTTATCTGGTCCATTTATGAATATGTTCAATTCCTGTATTTCTTTTCATCAAAGACTGGAACCTTAATTTCAGCAGTATTTTTCTTCCTTCTACAGTTCTCGTAAAAACCAACTCAGACTTTTCCATTAAATCATTCCAGGTTGCATTGAAAAATTCTGCACTTTTTTTGTTCTTAGATTGAAAGGTTTGCCTGGATTTGACAAATTTATGTGAAGATATTAGTATTACATCTAATTTATTTTTTCTCTCAGTTTTGTTGTTGGAATTTCAAAATATTTATAAATTAAAATTGATAATATTATAGTTAAGAACCAGTACAAAAAGTATTTAATAATTATCAATAAATAGGAATTAATATCTTCGATCTGAACATTGTTTAAAATCCATTTTTTAACAATAGATAAATTTATCAAATACATAGAGTATGAAATTAAAGAGATATAAGTTACAATCTTATGTATAAAGGCATTTTTTGTTTTTTTAAAATCACTCAAATATGGGATTAAAAATAAAGTTCCAATAGCATTAATTGAAAAAGAAAACACACAAAGATAGATAGTACCAAAGTTATTAAAAGAGATGAATTTCGGGAATACTAAAATTACAAAACCAATTAAAAAAAGACTTCTTTTGTATTTTAACCAGTTTGATTTATAGTAATATGCAAAATAAGCACCTACAACCCCATACATTAAGCTATCTAGTCTTGTAAAAACTTGTTTACGGAATATCAAATCCCAATCACTTATATCATTAATTGTCACAGTTAAAAATCTGTAAAATCTAAAAACTGTTACAGCAATAATGATAAGAGAAGCAGTCATAATCAAAGTTTGTTTTTTTGATGATTTTAGAGTAACCGAAATAAATAATATAATTAATGGGGTTTAATAAATAAAACCATTCCTCAACACTTAAGCTCCAAGCTTCTGGAAAAAAACCGGGATGAGGTGTAAATAAATTTTGCGAAAAGACAAAATATCTAGCAATACTTCTGATACCATCAAAGTCTTTGTCAAATGATACACTTAAAATACATAGAATAATAAGAATTAGAAAATAATTTGGAAGTGTTCTGAACCATCTTCTTTTCCAAAAATTCAATATTAATTTAAAAGAAATATCTTTATTTTCAATCTCTTTAATCAAAATACCACCTATTAAAAATACACTTAACACGAAAAATACACTTACTCCATCGAATATAAAATAATCGATAATATTTGAAATTTTAGTTGGCAAAAGATAATTACCGTGTCCAATGACTACAAATAAAATAGCCAAACATCTTAAAATATCAAGTCCAAAAACTCTATCTTGTTTTATATTTATACTTAAAACTTTCATCATTCTTTGTGTTTAATTTGTTAAAATCCGGCTAATTTACTACAAATTATTAAGAGCCTGTTTAAATTTAGCTGGAAAATTTTGTTAAGCGGATTTCAAAGGTTGGATATTTGAAAAAAAAAATAATGCAATACCCAAGTGGTTTGAATGAAAACCAGTGGAAAAATATGAAGCTAAAAGAGAGAAAAAGAAAATATCCTCTTATACTGATTTGAAATGCCTTAATATATCTGATAAAAACGGGCTGTTAGTGTCTTATGTTTCCTAAATATTTTCCAAAATGGCAATTGGTTTATTACTATTATATCCGCTGGATAGAGGCAGGCTATTTCGACTTAGTTATAGAAAAACTATGCATGAAAGTTCGTGTGAAAAAGGGTTAGTGAGCTGAAGCCTCTTTAGGGATAATGAATAGCCAGAGTGTTCGCTGGGGCAATAATAGAAGACTTCATGGAATAGATGAAAATAAATAGAATAAAATGACATGTGGTGGTCGATAAGAAAGAATTTCAGTGTTGACAAGGATGTTATTGAATATTTCCAAGAAATGTTTCATTTGCATTGTTATCAAATGATTCACAAGCACAAAACAATCTTATACTATACTTTAGATTTCAGGAGTTAATATACTATGGTTTTTAAAGCCAGTACATACTTATCGATATACATTTGTTTTTCTTTCAGCTTATACTGCTGAATATATCTTGGATGTTCCAGAATAGTCATTCTTTCAAAAAGCTTTGCTTCTTTATTCAGTTTAGAGATAAAATCTGCATTCTTTTTTCCGAGAACAAAGACCTCTGAGGTATCGAGATTCAAGCTGATGTGTTTCTTTAAAGAATCGATCATAAAATCTTTTACCGCTTCAAACAGCTTTTTATCATCATAATAATTCGCATTGACATCACCATTTCTGGTTTTTCTTACAATAGCCAGCGGAAACGGTGAATTGATATAACAGTCATTGTAAAACTCATCTGCATCACCATATTCTGCAATCATATCATACATAAAAACGGAAGAAATTTCGTGAGTATAGGCAGATTTCATGGGAATTCCACAAACGCTTTCTAAGCGTTTTGTATCGGTAAACGGAACGCCTGTAACTCCTGCTCCATGACGGCTGGGATTAATTCCAATGATGAATTTTCTTTGGTTGGAATCGTTATAATATTTTTGATAAAACTTCTGCATGACCTCCATTGTTTCCGGATTATTCATGTAGGGATTTAATATCTGAAAACCTTCAGGAAGATCCCCTGCATATTCCAGATTTTTGTTAAACTGAACAACCTGATCAGCAAAAGTTTTATTCATACCTAGTCTTTAAGAAAAACGAAATTTTCAGGTTCATTGTTATCGTCTTCTTCATCCTCTTCATATTCCTCCTCATCGTCATCAGACAATGCCAGTTCAATATCAATAAACTGAATATACAATCCGCAGATCTGATCTTGTGCATCGTAAGCAAAATATACCGGATAAGCACCATCACCAAAACCACTCGCAAAAATTGGTATGTGATAAGACGTATTTGGAATTGTCCAGTTGATCCAGTCTCCCAGCTCTCTTTGATTGTCAGGGTGATCTTTATAGCTCTGTGCAAAAAGACCCGCAAAATAATCATCGTAGATATTATCCGCATTGGTTTCTGTAAGGAATTTATCATAGGCAGGAAGTACAGCCACATCCGTAATACAGGCTAATCCTGCATCTACTGCAAATCCAAAGTAATCACCTTCTCCCACATCTTCAATGTCTTCGTTACCCAGGAGTGCTTCGCGATAAATAACGGGATTTTCATCGGTAAACTTTACTTTGGCAACGGCATACCTGTCTCCCCATTCTTCTGATTTTACCACAGCAATCTTTACTGGAAAATCTCCTTTCGGAGTTTCAATGAAATAAGGTTTTTCTCCTGCATTCAAATAGACCAGCGGATCTCTTACAATTACTTTTCCGGAAGGCAGAGAAACATTTCCGATTTCCATCACTTCCATTTTTTGATCAAGGATCTCCTCAGAGGTAAAATAGGATTCTAAATCTGTGGGGCATACCATAACATCTTTTACCTCTTCCCACTTTTGCATCCAACTTTCGTTCATTGTTTTTTATTTTATAATTTGATGAATTAAGAGTTAAAAATACTGATTATTTAATCTAAATCAAATTCATCTTCGTCTTTTAAGCCTTTAATGAAAGTTTCAAAATTTTTGGCCAGAAAGGTTTTCTTATAATCATCTTCCTGATCTACGTGTACAACTTCAGGTTCGCCTTCTTTTCCACATTTGGAATAGTCCAGCATCACCATGTCATGTCCTGCGGAAGGGCAATCGGCAATATATACTCCAGTGTCCGGATATCCCCATTCATCCATCATAAACCGACTTCCCAATTCGCCGCAAAGAGAATATGTTTTTTCACGCCCAATTCCCATAATCCCTGTGATAGCGATGTGATCATCTGCCCAGGAAGTACTTTCAGCAGTAGGAAAACAGGATTTGTTTACTAAGCCACCGTTTTGATACCTCATCAAATATAAGAAGCAGGAAGCTTATACCCAAGTTCACTTTCCACTGATGCAATCATTTCATCATTGGGGTAATCTTCAATATAATCTCTTACTGAATAGCTGCTTTCATTCCAGAAATTGGTGAAATCGAAGTCTTTAAAAAATTGTAATTCCATATTTTTTGTAAATAAATGAGATTCTGATATTAGTATTCCTGTAAAAGTACTTATCATTTTTAAGAAAAGCCTTTATTCAACTAAGATTTTATCAGGGACAACAAAAATCCCTTCCAGTAAAAACCAAAAGGGATAATCAATTTATATTTTATTCTGAATTAAATCAATCCAAACTGCTCAAAATGATGGGTGAAATGCTTACTGTGCATTAATTCCCACATTTCTTTATTTAATTTTCCGAAAACAAAATTCATATGCTCTGCCTGTGGATTTTCTTTATAATACACTGAGAATTTTTTCAAATTATCTATGAAAGACTGTTTGGCAGCTTCAAGATTTTTATGTCTTAATTCTAATAATTTTTCATCTTCCGCCAGGAAAGGAGCCGGGAAATCTTTAGGCATTTTTCTGTGATTGTAAAGGGAATCCTGCCATTTTTCAAGCTGTTCTTCCGGAGTGTAGCATTTGTCTGCTTCAGGTTCACCTAAACTTACCAAAACACCATGTTCCAAATGCTCAATCATTTGCTGAGGAGACATTTTGCCCCATTTTGCCTGAGTATGATCTGTTAAACCGTTCAGGATTTTCTCAACAGCTTTTACTTTCAAATCGATAAATGGTGATTTCTTCGCCACCAATGTTAAGATCGTAGCTACACAAACCACTTCTTCACGCTGATTAACCACCTCAACGAGCCATTTTACGACTCCTGAAGGTATATTTCTACCTTTTACACCACGGTTTACCTTTTCTTTTGCCGTTAAGTATACTGTAATCGTGTCTCCTGCATATACAGGTTTAAAGAAATTACAGTTTTCTAGTCCATAGTTGGCAATAACAGGACCTTTTTTACCGGAAACAAATAATCCAGCTGCCGCTGAAAGGATGAAATATCCGTGTGCTACGGTTTTATCAAAAATAGTTCCTGTTAAACTTGTTGCATCTGTGTGGGCATAGAAATGATCCCATGAAACATTGGAGAAGTTAACGATATCTGCATCGGTAACTGTTCTTCCTGCAGTCTCTAATGAATCTCCGACTTCAACGTCTTCAAAATATTTTTGGAAAGGATGTTTGTCTGCGAATTTTTTCTCTGCTCCCTGCTGATAAATTTTAGTGATCGCCGTCAGAACATCCGGTGATCCCTGAATCGCTGTTTTTTGAAGGAAGAAATGTAAGCCGTTCAATCCGCCCATTTCTTCTCCACCTCCTGCTCTACCAGGTCCTCCGTGCATTAAGGTAGGAAGCGGCGAACCGTGTCCTGTGCTTTCTTTTGCGTTATCTCTATTCAACACAAAGATCCTTCCGTGCTGGGAAGCCATTTTCCATGACGTTTCAGCGATAAAATGGTCATCATGAGAAATGATAGAACCTACTAAACTTCCTTTTCCTCTTTTTGCCAGAGCAGCTGCTTCTTCAGCATCTTTATAAGGCATCAGGGTAGAAACGGGTCCGAAAGCCTCAACATCGTGAGAGATATTTTTTTCAAAAGGTTTGTCATTCAGGAATAATTTCGGACTCATAAATGCTCCATTTTCATAATCAGCATCTACCAATTCGTGTTTTCCGTCGTATACAAGCTCTGTTTCGGTTTTTAAAATATTAACTTTTCTAAGAACTTCATCGTATTGCTGTTTTCCTACTAAAGATCCCATTCTGGTTTCTCTGCTTAGGGGATTTCCTATTTTGGTTTGATCCAATGCTTTGGATAAGGCATTCTGAACGTCACCTATCAAATGTTCAGGAACGATAATTCTTCTGATCGCTGTACATTTCTGACCGGCTTTGGTCGTCATTTCCGTACGAACTTCTTTGATGAAAAGATCAAATTCCGGGGTTCCCGGTTTAGCATCTAATCCAAGGATTGAGCAGTTCAAGGAGTCTGCTTCCATATTGAAACGCACAGAATTTCCAGACACTGAAGGTAAAGATTTCAATTTTCTCCCTGTTGTTGCAGAACCTGTGAACAATACAGAATCTCCATCCTGTACGTAATCCAGAATATTTCCGGGTTCACCGCAAACCAGTTGAAGGGCCCCTTCAGGAAGGACTCCACTTTCAATCATATCCTGAAAAACAGCATTGGTTAAATAGGAACCGTAAGGAGATGGTTTTACAATACTTGGAACTCCTGCCAATAATGAAGTTGACAGTTTCTCCAGCATTCCCCAAACCGGAAAGTTATAGGCATTGATCTGTACAGAAACTCCTTCACTAGGGGTTAAAATATGGGTTCCCAGAAATGTTCCGTTGGCAGAAATCTTCTGAGTTTCGCCATCTACCCAAAACGGAGTATTCGGAAGCATTCTTTTTGCCAATCCGGAATAGGTGAAAAAGGTACCGAAACCTCCTTCAATATCTACCCATGAGTCTGCATGCGTAGCTCCTGTTTTATATGATAGTTCGTAATATTTTTTCTTTCTTTCTAAAAGATACAGCGCTACTTTTTTCAACATTTCTCCACGATCGTAGAACGTCATAGAAGAAAGGTTCTTGTACCCTACTGTTCTTCCATAATCAAGAGCCTGTTCAAAATTAAGGCCTTCTGTATCTGAAACAGCAACCTGCTCTCCCGTTACAGCATTGTATAAAGGAATTCCGTTTCCGGTACCTTCTACCCATTCTCCGTAGATATAGTTTTTTAATTTTTCCATAAAATATTTAATTTAACAATGTGTCCATTTAACAGTTTGGCAGTGAGTTGCTCCTATAAACTTGGCATGCAAGCACATAATGATTAGATTTTCACATTGATATATTGTTACATTTATTTATTTTTATTTCGGTTCTTTGTAAGGAAACATTTTCACCAGTCCTTCATACAGACTTCTGTGAAGAATCGTTGCATGGTTATCACCTTCCATCATTTTATATTCTACCGTCCAGTTTTTCTTGTTTGAATTTTTAAGAATATCATAGATGGATTCTGCATCTTTTACCATCACAGGATGTTCCCCTTTTCCTACAGAAACATACACAAACTTTTTCATGTCGGGACTTTTAGAAAGCAGTTGTTTTGCCTGTTTGATCAGACTTTGATCATCCCACCACAAACTCGGACTTATGATAAAATAATTATTGAACATTTCAGGCTTTTTCAATAGAATTTCCGTTGCCAGAAGTCCACCTAAAGACTGTCCGAATATATAGGTATCTGTTGTTTTGTAATGACTTTCTACATAAGGTTTCAACTCTTTCTCAAGAAAACTGATAAACCGATCAGAATGTCCTGTAGTAGGATAATCCTTTTGTAAATCTTTTAAATCTGTATGGTAGGTAAAATCTCTCTTACGGTCTACATTAGCTATTCCCACAACAATTGTCTCCGGCATAGCATACATTTGATTAAAGAACTGAACGAGTCCTGAAACATGGATAAAATCTTCATTCATGCTTCCATCCAGAAGATAGATTACGGGATATGATTTAGCTTTATCAAAACCCAAAGGAAGATAGATATTTAAAGTTCTCTCTTCTTTTAAGATGGCAGATTTTAAGGTGACTGTCTCTCCAATGGTAAGTGGTTTTACAATTTCATTCTGGGCTAACACCATAGACTGAAATGCAAACAGAATACTGCAGAAAATTAGAAGTTTTTTTAACATATTAAATTTTGTAAGGTGGGGTTATTTCACATCATCCCAAATACTGTAATCAACAATTTTCGTAGGAATCTGTTCGACATATTCTGAAAACGGCTCGCACGGAAGAATGGCATCCTTCCCTTCTCTCGCCAATTCCTGATACAGTTTTGTACCTTGTGTTTTCCAATGAATCATATCATCAGAAACATCCCTGATAATTTTTGCCGGACTTCCGACAATTAATTTTCTTGGACCACATGTAAAATTGGCCGGAACAAAAGCCAATGCTCCGATGATGCATTCGTCACCGATCACCGCTTTATCCATAACCACAGCATTCATTCCTACCAGACAATTCTTCCCGATATGTCCAGAATGGATAATGGCACCATGTCCAATGTGTGCTGATTCTTCTAAAATAGTTTCAATATTGGGGAAAACGTGAAGTGTACAATTTTCCTGCACATTGGCTCCGTCTTTTATAATAATTTTACCCCAGTCGCCACGGATGACCGCATTGGGACCAATATATACTTCTTCACCTATTTCTACATTTCCAATGATTACGGCCTGCGGATGAATATAGGCCGATGGTTTTATGATAGGGCGAATCCCGTGATATGAGTAGATGTTCATGAAATTTTTATTAAAAATTTAATTTAACAATATATCTTAATGAATGTAACAGTGTATCAATCTAACAGTTTAACAATATTTAAACGATTGAATTTAAATTGGTACATTGATACACTGCTATATTGGTACATTATTGAAAAAAGCTATACTTTTTCAATTACCATTGCATAGCCTTGTCCGACACCGATACAAAGCGTACATAATGCATATTTTTTATTCTGCTTTTGAAGCTCTATCGCTGCAGAACCAATGATTCTTGCTCCAGAAACTCCAAGAGGATGCCCAATCGCAATAGCTCCTCCATTTGGATTGATTCTTGCATCATCGTCTTTTAGTCCTAAGCTTCTTGTTACCGCCAGTGATTGAGCTGCAAACGCTTCATTTAATTCGATAACATCCATATCTTCTAAAGACAGGTTTAATCTTTTTAAGAGTTTCTGCGTTGCTTCCACAGGTCCGATTCCCATAATTCTTGGTTCAACACCTGCTACCGCAGATCCTAAAATCTTAGCTTTTGGTTTCAATCCGTATTTTTTTACGGCTTCTTCACTTGCCAGGATCAATGCTGCTGCACCGTCGTTCATTCCTGAAGCATTTCCGGCTGTAACGGTTCCTTCTTTCCTGAAAGCTGGACGAAGTTTTCCTAACCCTTCCATAGAAGATGTAGGCTTGATAAACTCGTCTGTATCGAAAATTTTCGGTTCTCCTTTTTTCTGTGGGATTTCAACTTTTACAATTTCTTCCGCCAGTCTTCCGCTTTCCTGTGCTTTTGTAGCTTTCTGCTGAGACCAAAGCGCAAATTTATCCTGATCTTCTCTGCTGATCTGATGCATATCCGCAAGGTTTTCAGCTGTATCTCCCATTCCGTCAACACCGTATAATTCTTTCATTTTAGGGTTGATAAAACGCCATCCGAAAGTGGTGTCAAATAGTTGGCTGTCTCTTCCAAAAGCTGCGCTCGGTTTTGACATTACATAAGGTGAACGCGTCATATGCTCTACTCCACCTGCAATGTAAATTTCACCTTCACCAGAAGCAATTGACCGGAAAGCATTCGCAACTGCCGACATTCCGGAAGCACATAACCTGTTGACGGTTTCACCTCCTATTTTGTAAGGAAGTCCGGCCAGTAAAAGTCCCATTCTTGCTACATTACGGTTATCTTCTCCTGCCTGATTGGCACATCCGAAAATAACGTCCTCAATTTCCTCAACAGGAACTTCAGGGTTTCTGGCAACAATTTCTTTAAGGACAACTGCTGCCAAATCATCGGCACGTACTTCTGAAAGACCACCTGACAATTTTGAAATTGGCGTTCTTATATAATCTATGATATATACGTTGTTCATAATATTTGAAATGTAACAATTTAGCAATGTAACAGTCTAACAATACTAAATCGATTGGTTTTTATTTAAACTTGTACTTAATATTTTATAAATAATTTTTCCTAATTCTATAATCTGATGTTCTAGTTTTTCATCAAATGGATAGCTATCGGAATGTTTACACAGATATAGCCAATACTTGGTCTCTTCCAATTCTTTGGCTGAAATTTTTATCTTATTGATAAAATCATTTTTACTGTGAGGGTTTTGGGCTTCAAATGCATTCGCTCCAATGCTTGTCCCTGAACGTAATAGTTGTTTAGCAATAACAAATTTTCTTTTTTCCTCTAATAATTCACAAAATTCAATAATATCTAATGAAAATTGAACAGTTTTCTGAATCAACGGATTATTGTCAAAATTTATCATCCTTTTAAAATTAAATTGTTACACTGGTAAACTATTACATTGTTATATTGAACTTACAGTTCTGTTACTTTTTTTCCGATTTTATAGACTGTTCCGACAAATTTTGCAATCAGTTCTTCATGTTGATTGGTAATATTGATGTCGTAAACAGCGGTTTTTCTTGTATTGTTTACCAGTTTACTTTCAGCTCTGAAAATATCGCCTTCTTTTCCGGCTTTGGTAAAACTGATGATACAGTTTAATGCTACTGCCGCATCTCCGGAATTGTTGGATGAAAATGCCAATGCCGAATCCGCAAAAGCAAATGTAACACCTCCGTGAACGGTTTTAAGGCCATTCAACATTTCCTGTCTGATGGGCATTTCTAGTAAACAATAATTTTCTTGTACTTCAATCATTTTGATATTCATCCACTGGGAAAAATAATCCTGATCGAACATATATTCTGCAACTTGTCTTGGATTCATTTTACTCTATACTTGTTATTTCTTCATATAATTCTTCAACCAACTGATCATAAATACTCATAGTTTTGCCAAGAATTACTTGCTCATAGGAAAGATTTTCTGAATTGGATGAATTTTCAATTGGATAAGGAGCGCTTAAGTCGATTCCATTTTCATAAGCTAACCGTTTTACCAAGTCTTTATATTTTTCATTAAATTTCCCTAATAATCCAAGTATCTCCTGATCATCACAGATCGAAGCAAGTTCTTGAATTACATAGTTTTTTTCAATTAAAAGCCTTGTTTCCAGCTCAATTTTAAATTCATCTATACCCATTAATTTTAATCTAAAATTTAACATTGTAACTCTTTACCAATTGAGATTCTTCACTTTCCTCAGAATGACAGTAAGATTGCTACATTGTTAGATTAGTATATTGTTACATTTTACGAAGTAAAGGGCTTTGCCTGTATCTTTCTTCCTGATATTCTTCGTAAAGGTTTTGCAGGGCTTCGGAGATTTTTGCATATCCGATTTCTTGGCCCCAGCTTAATAATCCTTTTGGATAGTTTACTCCTTTCTGCATTGCCAGTTCAAGGTCTTCATCATTGGCCACTCCCAGCCTTTTTGCTTCAACCGCTTCATTGATCAACATGGAAATAATTCTTAAGAAAATCTGCTGGTATAAAGCTTCATCCTTTTGAGGAATCGGCTTTTCAGCCCCTTCTGCATAATCGTAGAAGCCTTTTCCGGTTTTTCGCCCGTGAAGTTTTGCTTCAGACATACGCTGCTGCAGTAAAGATGGTTTGTATTTTGGATCATAGAAATAATCCTTATAAACGGTAGTGGTTACAGAGAAGTTCACATCAACACCAATGAGATCCATTAATTCAAAAGGACCCATTTTGAAGTTACCCAGTGTTTTCATAGCATCATCCACCTGTTCCGGAGTTGCTATATTTTCTTCAACAATTCTTAATGCTTCTCCGTAGTAAGGGCGGGCAATTCTGTTAACAATAAACCCAGGAATATCCTTGGCAATCACGGGAAGTTTACCCCAATCTTTCATGAGGGTATACATTTTTTCTGCTAAAGATTTTTCTGTCAGTAAAGATGGAATCACCTCAACTAAAGGCATCAAAGGTGCCGGATTGAAAAAATGAATTCCGATGAAACGCTCCGGTTTCTTTAATTCTGCCCCTAAGGAAGTAATGGAAATGGATGAAGTATTGGAAGCGATGATGCAATTATCGGAAACATACTGTTCCAATTCTGTAAAAACTTTTGTTTTAATTTGTTTATTTTCAATAATCGCTTCAATCACAAGATCAGAATCTTTTAAATCCTGTAACTTCCCACCTTTGGCGATATTATTTCTGATTTCGGCGGCTTTTTCCTGAGAAATTTTAGCTTTTTCAACTAATTTCTGAAGGGTTTTCTCCAGACCTGAAAGTGCTTTATCTATTTGCGGGGTCTGTGCATCGTATATAACGACTTTACATCCCGCTGTTGCAGCCACCTGAGCAATTCCTACGCCCATAGTTCCTGCACCAATAATTCCGATATTGTTCATTTTCTGTATTATGTAAAAAGTACAATGTAAAAAGTATCATAATGGCAACATACCTTGTACATTATACTTTTTACATTGTACAAGATCTTTTATTTTCCTTTATAATCAGGTTTTCTTTTTTGTAAAAAGGCACTTACTCCTTCTTTGAAATCTTCTGTCTGAGCAGCTTCCTGCTGTAGATCACCTTCTAATTCAAGCTGTTCTTTCAACGTATTGTTGTATGAATGGGCAAAAGCTTTTTTAGTTAACTTTATAGCAACAGTCGGCATATTTGACATTCTTTCAAGAATTTCCATAGATTTTGGAGCAAATTCTTCTTCATTGAAAACTTCTGCAACTAAACCATAAGATTTTGCTTCTTCAGCGGATAATTTTTTACCTGTGAAAGCTAAATAATTTGCCAATTGTCTGCCCAATAATTTTGGCAAGAAGTATGTTCCTCCTGTATCAGGAATCAATCCTATATTAGAAAATGCCTGAGCAAAATAGGACTTATCAACCGCTAAAACGAAGTCACAAATTAATGCCAGCATAGCACCAGCTCCTACTGCTGGACCATTTACCAAGGCAACAACCGGTTTTTTGCAGTGTGTGATCTCCGTCACCAAAGGATTATAATAATCTACTACAATTTTTCTGATGATGTCGTTATCATGATGTTCATTTCCCTGTACAAAAGCATCATCCAGATTCTGTCCGGAGCAGAACGCTCTTCCTCTTCCAGAAATAGCCACACATCTTACAGTATCATCTTCATTGCATTCTTTAATAAAATCTTTCAAATCTCCTAAAGAAGGCTTTGTAAGCGCATTCATTGTGTCAGGCTGGTTGAGGTAAGCAATTTTAAGTTTTCCGTCAAAATGCGTTTCGATATCAAGTTGTGTATACATGGTTTTAAATTTAAAAATTAAATGATTAAAGAATTAAAAAATTACACTGCTCTAATTTAACAATATTAAACAATCTAACAATGTATCAGTTTAGCAGTGTAACAATTATTTTTGCATTGGTAAACTGGTACATTGTTTTATTGTTACATTTATTAGTGGCACTTAAAATAGTCAAAAGGCTCCAAACAGTCTAAACACTGATAGGAAGCTTTGCATAAGGTAGACCCGAATCTGCTGATCTGTTTCGAATGCATCGATCCACAACGCGGACATTTTTTAGGTTTCCCGATGTGATGTTCGTCGGCTCCTTTTTCGGGAGGTGTAATTCCGTACACACGGAGTTTTTCTCTTGCTTCATCTGTCAGCCAGTCTGTCGTCCAAATCGGAAACATTTTGGTGACCACTTTTGCATCCCAGCCGTTTTCCTTCATCATTTTAATGATATCTTCCTCAATGGTAAACATAGCAGGACAGGCAGAATAAGTGGGCGTAATTATTACTTCACAAGCATTCTCGCTGGTAACTTTTGCCTCTCTTACAATACCTAACTCCACGATATTGATTACCGGAATTTCCGGATCGGGGATTGTACTTAATAAATCTAAAAGCTGATTCATATTTTATTTATTATCAAACTCAAGAATTGTTTTCATTGAATTCTGATAATCTAAATTATCTGTTATTCCGTTATGAGATTGATCTTTCAACAGGATCAAACGATCTCCTTTTTTAAAATTTGCTTTCAGTTTTAAAGATGCTTTATAATTAATGACCTCATCTTTATTTCCATGAAAAATGATGACCGGAGACCTAACGGTTTTTAAATAGTCATAAGTTTCAATATTATATTTTAGCAAAAACTTCGGAAGAAATGAAAACTTTTGATTCATTTCATCTTCAATACTATAATATGGAGCTTGTAAAATCAATAATTTAGCATTTTCCTGAGAGGCTAATTTTGAAGCCAATCCAGTTCCAAGGGAATATCCTAAAATAATAATCTTATTTTCAGAATATCTTTTCTTCACCTCTTCATATGCTAGTTTCACATCTGAAAATAATTGTTCTTTACTTTCAATACCTCCTTCGCTTTTTCCATACCCTCTATAATCAATTATAAAAACATCATAATTCATATGATTATAGAGTTTCGCGACCTCGCCCCATCCTTTTATTGAACCTGCATTTCCATGAAGGTAAAAAATAACACCGCGCGGATTTTCAACTTTAAATAATACTGAGTTTATTTTCTTTTTATCTTTTGTATAGATTGATATTTCCTCAAAATTACCTCCGAAATCATAGGAATAATTTTCTGATAATTTTTCCGGATAGAAAATAATTTGTTCCTGATAAAAATATACTGCAACACAAATGAAAGCATATGCTATCAATAAAAAAGCGATTATACCCAGGATCATCTTTTTCATTTACGCTACCATGTACATCCCGGATACGCTCTCTGCATATACTGTAATTCACAAAGCATAAATCCGAAATATTCTGTATGATACCCTGTTCTTGATTTAGGTTGCATGAAATGATCTTTTGGATATTCTAATCCAAAATCTGCGAAATCTTTTTCTGTAATGGAGATAAACTGGTTGTATAATTCATCCACATTCGGAGTGATATTTAAAGCAATTAAATCATCTTCTCCGTCCACTTTTGCGAATAAACCTTTTGTATATTCCCAAACATTTTCGATTGCTTTTACTAAACGGGTTTTACTTTCTTCTGTTCCCTGAGCGAAAATTTTCATCCAAGAAGAAGCATGAGTATAATGATACCTAACTTCTTTCAAAGATTTCTGTGCTAGAGCAGAAAGTTCTTCATCAGCAGAATTTGATAATGCTTCATACATCAATTTCTGATAGACAGAGAAAATATATACTTTAAGAATGGTCTGTGCATAATCTTCATTCGGAAGTTCGGCTAAATGCGCATTCAGATATTCGTGTTCATATCTTAGAAATGCCAAATCATCCTCACTTTTACCGTTATCGGCAACTCTTGAGGCGTAAACATAAAAGTTATTTGCCTGTCCAAGTTCGTCCAATGCGATATTTGTCAATGCAATATCTTCCTCCAGATAAGGACCTTCACCACACCACGCAGACAATCTTTGTCCCATAATGAAACTGTCGTCCGCTAGTTTTAATAAATAATTATATAATGAATTCATTGTTTTTTATTTTTGTAAAATGTAAAATGTCGGATGTACAATGTACTTTTTACAGCTGACATTTTACAGAGAATTACATATTTTTCACATCATTCGGAATGTCATAAAAAGTCGGGTGACGGTACAATTTGTCATCAGCCGGATCAAAGAATGCTTCTTTGTCTACTCCTTCTGAAGTCACAATATATTTACTTGGAACCACCCAAACAGAGGTCCCTTCTTTTCTTCTTGTGTATACGTCTCTTGCATTCTGCAAAGCCATTTCTGCTGTTGGTGCCTGTACAATTCCAACGTGTTTGTGAGATAATCCCGGTTTAGTCTGAATAAACACTTCCCACATATCTAATTGACTCATTTTTATTTGTTTTATAAATTTAAATGATTTAAAAATATTTATTTAAATCATATTTTATTTTTCACTTCTGTTTTTAATAACCCGAAGTATATTATCTTGTATATCTTTCATTATCCATTTCCCCCAAAGTCCAGCATAAAAATTAAATGTTGTATTGAGTGAAAAATTTGAATATAAAATTAAATCATATTCATTTTCTGATATTTTCTTTAGTACATAAGTTCCATTAAGCATATCAAAATATTCACCTCCTATTAAAATATGCTCATCTAAAGTTGTAGATGGAATATCATAAGTATTTGCTTTTATTTCAAAGCTCATTTTATTAAAATCCGAATAATCCGTCACAGTTTCATTGAAAATCAATCCTCTTTCGAAAATTGCTTTTCTAAATCCACCTATTTCATTCTTATCTAGCACTGCTTCTACAGGCATAGGAAACCCTAAAAACTTTGTAAGTTTCGGATGCTCTTCATTAGACTCTATCTTTTTTACTGAAATAACATTTTCCCAGATTTTCTCTTTTGTTGAATGAATTCTAATACTTGTAAAGGTTTTAAAAATCTGCTTTTGAGTATGTATTGATTTCTCAATTGGTGCAATTAAAAAAGGTAATAATATCACCAATGAAATATTTAATCTATCTCTTTTTTTAGATTTTATATAACCTCCAAACAATCCCCCTAATGATGAAAACAATAAAAACAAAGGCGTTATCATTATCCAGCAAGCCCATCCTTCAATTTGGAATACAATTGTCACTCCTACAAAAGCACAAACTCCTAACCAAGGAAAAAATATTCTATAAGTATAAGATGGTGTATCTTTTTCTTTTGACAAGTAAATCATTAAAGCCCCTAATACAAAAGGAACAGTGATAAAAAAGTTCAGAGACATTACACTGGAAAAATTTTCAAAAATATTTGCTCCGAATAACACCCTAATGAATGTTACTACAATTACAGGTATCACAATAATTTTAAAATAATCCCAGATCATAATTTCTTCAGTTACTTAATAGATTCTTTTTGCTGTTTTTCTGCAAAAGCTGCTGCCGCTTCTTTCACCCAAAGGTTTTCTTGTTGCGCCTTTACTTTTGTCTGTAACCTTTTCTTATTACAAGGTCCGTTTCCTTTCAGGATTGTCATGAATTCATCCCACGGAAGTTCTCCGAAATCGTAATGCTGTCTTTCCTCATTCCATTTCAGATCTTTGTCCGGAATGGTTAATCCTAAGAATTCAGCCTGAGAAACGGTAACGTCAATAAATCGCTGACGAAGACTGTCGTTACTCTCACGCTTTACTCTGTAATTCATAGAGATTTTAGAGTTAGGTGAACTGTCGTCATTCGGACCAAACATCATTAGAGCCGGCCACCAGAAACGGTTTAGAGAAGCCTGAGCCATTTCTTTCTGTTGTTTTGTACCACGGCAAAGCGCCATCAGGATTTCATATCCTTGTCTTTGGTGGAAAGATTCTTCTTTACAGATTTTCACCATGGCTCTGGAGTAAGGACCGTAAGAATTCCCCATCAGCATTACCTGATTCATAATGGCAGCGCCGTCTACCAGCCAGCCGATTGCTCCGATATCTGCCCAGCTTAATGTTGGATAATTGAAAATACTTGAGTATTTTGCCTTTCCTTCCAGCATATCTTCGTAAGTCGCGTCTCTATCTGCTCTGATAGTTCCGTTTCCTAAGGTTTCAGTGGCAGAATACAGGTATAAACCATGTCCTGCTTCATCCTGAACCTTTGCGAGCAATGCCATTTTTCTTCTTAATGAAGGGGCTCTGGAAATCCAGTTGGCTTCCGGCAGCATTCCGACAATCTCAGAGTGTGCATGCTGCGAAATCTGACGAACCAATAATTTTCTGTAATCATCAGGCATTACATCTTTTGGTTCTACTTTATTTTCTTCGTGAACGTATTGAACAAATTTTTCTAAGTCCATATCTTTTGTTTTTTTGTATTAAAGTAAAATGTCGGTTGTATAATGTAATTCGATATACTTTTTACATTATACATTTTACACTTTACAAAAAATTAAACATCATAATTAAGCATCACCACATTGGTTGTCGGGTGACATTGGCAAGTAAGAACAAATCCTCTTGCTACCTCGTCTTCGGTAAGCGCAAAGTTTTTTTCCATGAAAACTTCTCCTTCTAATACTTCGGCCTTACACGTACAGCACACTCCTCCTTTACAAGCAAAAGGTACAGGAAGATTGTCTTTCAATGCTTTATCTAAGATACTCTCTTTTTTAGAATTAAGGTGGAATGAATATTCATCGTCATCAATGATTACCGTCACCATACTTTCAATATTGGCAATCGCTTTGAATTCATCACTCATTTCTGCAGAATTCTCTTCGTCAGGAGCGGTGAAATATTCAAATAAAACCTGAATAGCAGGTACTTTTTTATCTTTCTTTAAATAATCGGCGATGCCTTTGATCATTTCAGCAGGTCCACAGATGAAATAGGTGGCTTCCTTTACGTCGATATCTGTATATCTTTCAAATAAATGATCTAGTTTTTCAGGGGAAATTCTTCCTTCAAAAATAGGGTCTTCATGTTTTTCACGGCTTACCAGATAAACCACTTTCAGTCTTCCATTGAAATGCTCTACCAGCTTTTCAATTTCAGCTTTTTTCATAATTTGGCTCATGCTTCTGTTGCTGTAGAACAGATATGCATTGCTGTTGGGTTCCTGGTAAAGGCTTTCTTTAATATTGGATAAAATCGGACTGATTCCACTTCCTGCTGCCAAACCGATATAGGTTTTCGTGTTGGAGGGGTGATAAGATGTATTGAAACCTCCCATAGGCGGCATTACTTCCAAGACTTCATCCATATGAAGATGTTCATTGAAATATCCTGAAACCTTTCCGCCTTCCAATAATTTCACCAATACTTCAAGCGTGTTGCTTTTTTCGCTTGGCGCATTACAGATAGAGTAAGAACGTCTCTCTTCATTTCCGTCGATCATCATTCGGAAGTTAAGATATTGTCCCTGTTTGAATCTGAATTTATCTTTCAGTTCTTCAGGAATTTCTACCGCTACATTCACTGCATCGTTGGTATCTTTCTGAACTTTTACCGTTTTTAGTTTATAAAATGAATTCATTTTTTCTTTAGTATTCTATTAATTTTTCCACCTTCGCACTTAGGCAAACTGTCCTGGGCATGAATTTTCACTTTCGTTGTGATTCCTACCCGTTTTTTTATTTCGTTTTCTATACTTTTTCCAAAGTTCCCGACAAAAATAGTATAATCATCGGTATTTATTACCTGCTGGGCTTCTTTTACAAAATCATCATCAATTTCTATGTCAATATCCAGTGCTACACACATTTGTTCTTTTTCAACCGGAGTCAGATAATAATTCGGTACAACACCTTTCACATGAGAAAAAGCTTCTTCTATCTGGCTTGGATATACATTTACGCCTCTTACGATCAGCATATCATCAGCTCTACCAAGAATAGGTCTCATTTTAACCATGTTTCTCTTGCCATTATCATCATAATAAAGACTGGTAATATCATTGGTCCAATACCGTAAAAGCGGCATAGCTTTCTTTGTTAATGTAGTGATCACCAAAACTCCTTCTTCCCCGAAAGGAACCGGTTGTTTAGTAACCGGATCTAAAATTTCAGGATAAAAATGGTCTTCCCAGATGTAAGAACCTCCTTTTTCCTCAAAATCTTCCATAGAAACCCCGGGACCGATAATTTCACTTAACCCGTAAATATTGGTCGCGTGAACGCCTAATCTTTCTTCAATATGATGTCTTATCAATTCCGTCCAGGGCTCTGAACCCAATACGGCATATTTTAAACTTATTTCATCCGCAGAAATTCCTCTGTTAGCAAATTCATCTGCAATTGTTAAAGCATAGGAAGGAGAACAGCAGATCACTTCAGGTTTGAAATCCATAATGAGATCCACCTGTCTGGTCGTCATTCCCCCTGAAATCGGCAGAACGCTCATTCCTAATTTTTCAGCTCCGTAATGAAGTCCAAGTCCTCCCGTGAAAATTCCATATCCGTAGGCATTGTGCAGCTGCATTCCGGCTCTTGCACCGGCTGCATATAAAGATCTTGCTACCACTTCACTGAAAAGATCAACATCTTCTTTGGTATACCCCACTACTGTAGGTCTTCCCGTGGTTCCGCTTGAACAGTGAATTCTCTGAAGTTCATTTTTCGGAACTGTAAATAAGCCAAACGGGTAATTATCTCTCAAATCCTGTTTATAGGTAATCGGCAGTTTTGAAATATCTTCAATTGACCTTATCTCCTTAGGTGATATTCCTGCTTCATTAAATTTTCCTTTATAAAAATCCGATCTCTCCCCAAGATACTCTACCAAAGCTGACAATCTCTCGGATTGAAGCTGTCTCAATTGGTCGAGCTTTAAGTATTCAACTGAAAAATCCATATTCAACTAACTAACATTTGTTAGGTGTAAATTTATAAAGATTTTACCACCTGACAAAATTTTTATGATTTTCATCATATTTTGAATTATTCTAAAGAACTGTGATAGATAAAGAATTGCAATAATCAACCTAATTTAATCGTTAAAACATTTACAATCAGTTAATTATAAATGTTCATTATTTGAAATATGTGAATTTTCACACTTCTAAAATTATAAAAGTATTTACCGTTTTTGATTTCCTAATAACCCGAAGAGTATTTTATCCCGGATTTCTTCGGTGATTTCATTGGTGGAATCGATATTTCTTTTGAACCAGAAATAAGAATTATTTAAGGTATGAAGGATAAACCTGGTGGTAAAAGTGGGTGACTTCAGTTCCCAGTTTTGAGCCTGGAAAATTTCAGAAATTAATTCTTCCACCTCAAGCTGATATTGTTTTCTCAGTTCTATAAACTCAGGAAGCCTTTCTTCCAAATGCCTCCATTCATTGGAATAGATATGAGTAACATCGCGGTTTTTAAGAACAACCGACAGATGTTTATCAATAAAGAGGTCCAGCTTTTCTTTTGGATTTACAGGAGTATTTTTTACAGATTGAAGTTCTACAAAGAATTCCTGTGCAATTCCAAAGCAAATCCATTCCAGAATTTCCTCTTTGGAACGTATGTGCGCATAGAGAGAGGCTGCTTTAATGTTCAGTTTGGTTGCCAGATCTCTTACAGAACTGCCCATATACCCTTTCTCTTTGAAAAGTTCTACAGCAACGTCTAATATTTTTCTTTGTTTTTCTTTTAACTCCATCGGTGAAATGCAAAAGTAATTATTCTGATTTTAATATATTGATTTTGAATGAATGATTTTTTAACGCTGCAGGAGCAGAGGTTATTTATAGTTATTACGGTTATTTTCCTTTGTAACAATATGATATTCAACTAGATATATTTTATCAAGAGGAAGCTTATTCTTTTTTACCACCCCGTCAAAAATTCCCAGAATTTTTGACACCCCTCCAAGGGAGGGGAATTTTTACTGCGCTGTTTTCAAAATTAGCTCTATTAATCTTTTTATAATTTTTATGATATGACGATTTTTCCATCATTTTATTATAAATAATTATGAATCGGAAATTTTGTCTTTGTGTTTTTTGCTAAAAAATGCATAATTCGGAAATTTTGTCTCAAATATTTATAAATTCAACAAAAGAACAGTTTTTGCGATACACTAATCGAATTAAATGATAAATAATTGATAACATTAAGAAATTGAGCCTTAAAATTTAATTTCTTGATGTTTTTTAGAAAAATTAATCGGAACTTAACCTTACCAAAAATATAAAAATATGAACTTAAACCAATATACCGTAAAATCACAGGAAGCCATCCAGGCAGCACAGCAAGTTGCAATGGAATTTGGCAATCAAAGTATAGAACCTCAACATCTTCTGGAAGGGATCTTTCAAGTGGATGAAAATATATCGCCTTTTTTATTAAAAAAATCTGAAGCAGATGCTAATTTAGTGAGAGAGCGAAATCGTGAAAATTTAGAAAAGCTTCCTAAAGTACAGGGAGGAAACATTTATCTTTCACAATCCGCCAATAAAGTTTTATTGGATGCTCCCAATATTGCTAAAAAAATGGGCGATGAATTTGTAACGATTGAGCATTTATGGTTATCTCTTTTAGAAACCAGCTCAGAAGTTTCCAAAATGCTGAAAGATATGGGTGTAACTAAAAGTCTTTTGGAAGGCGGAATTAAAGAATTAAGAAAAGGAAGCAAAGCTACTTCTGCAAGTTCGGAAGAAACGTACCAGTCCTTAAATAAATATGCTAAAAACTTCAATGAGTTAGCAGCAGAAGGAAAACTGGATCCTGTAATCGGACGTGATGAAGAAATCAGAAGGGTGCTGCAGATTCTTTCAAGAAGAACAAAAAACAATCCGATCTTAATCGGTGAACCTGGGGTGGGTAAAACTGCCATCGCAGAAGGAATTGCCCACAGAATTATCAGTGGGGATATTCCGGAAAACCTAATGGATAAAACTTTATATTCATTAGATATGGGTGCACTGATTGCCGGAGCAAAATATAAGGGTGAATTTGAAGAGCGATTAAAATCTGTTGTTAATGAAGTAATTAAATCAGATGGGCAGATCATCCTTTTCATCGACGAAATCCACACATTAGTGGGTGCCGGAGGTGGTGAAGGCGCCATGGATGCTGCCAATATTCTGAAACCGGCTTTGGCAAGAGGAGAATTAAGAGCAATCGGAGCCACCACACTGAATGAATATCAGAAATATTTCGAAAAAGATAAGGCATTAGAAAGACGTTTCCAGAAAGTCATGGTGGAAGAACCGGATACTGAGGCTGCGATTTCTATTCTTAGAGGTATTAAAGACAAATATGAGGCCCACCACAAAGTAAGAATCAAAGATGAAGCGATAATTGCAGCTGTTGAAATGTCTCAACGATATATTTCAGACCGATTTTTACCAGATAAAGCGATCGACCTTATTGATGAAGCGTCTGCTAAATTAAGAATGGAGATCAATTCAAAACCGGAAGAACTGGATGTTTTAGACAGAAAGCTGATGCAGATGGAAATTGAACTGGCTGCCATTTCAAGAGAGGGCAACCAGACCAAGATCGATCATTTGAAAGAAGATATTTCCAAAATATCAGAGGAAAGAAATGAGATCAATGCTAAATGGCTGAAAGAAAAACAAAAATCTGAGGACTTAACATCAATCAAAAAAGATATTGAATCTCTGAAACTGGAAGCTGAAAGAGCTTCAAGAGCCGGAGATTATGCAAAAGTTGCTGAAATTCAGTACGGAAAAATAAAAGAAAAAGAAGATGCTTTGCAGAAACTTGAACTGGAAATGCAAAACCATCAGAATGAATTGATTAAAGAGGAAGTAACCGCAGACAACATTTCAGAAGTTATCGGAAAATGGACAGGAATTCCTGTTACGAAGCTTTTGCAGTCTGAAAGAGAAAAGTTATTACATCTGGAAACGGAACTTCATCATAGGGTTGTTGGACAGGAGGAAGCTATTCAAGCGGTTGCAGATGCGATCAGAAGAAACAGAGCGGGATTGAGTGATGAGAAAAAACCAATCGGTTCATTTCTTTTCCTGGGAACAACAGGTGTCGGAAAAACTGAGCTGGCAAAAGCACTGGCTGAATTCTTATTCGATGATGAAAACAATATGACGAGAATTGATATGAGTGAATATCAGGAACGTCACAGTGTTTCAAGACTGGTAGGTGCTCCTCCGGGATATGTAGGATATGATGAGGGAGGACAATTAACTGAAGCAGTACGAAGAAGACCTTATTCTGTAGTCCTGCTGGATGAGATTGAAAAAGCACATCCTGATGTTTTCAATACGCTGTTACAGGTTTTAGATGACGGCCGTCTTACGGATAATAAGGGACGTGTGGTGAATTTTAAAAATTCGATCATCATTATGACTTCGAATCTCGGATCACACCTGATTCAGGAGAATTTTGAAAACATTACGGAAGAAAACCAGGATGAAATTGTTGATAAAACGAAAGATGAGGTTTTTGATCTGCTGAAACAGACTTTACGCCCGGAATTCCTGAACAGAATTGATGAGATCGTTCTTTTCCAGCCTTTAAGAAAAAAAGAAATCGGAAAAATCGTTCAGTATCAATTGAGAGGATTCAATGATATGCTCGCCAAAAGAAATATCATTATGACTGCTACACAGGATGCTGTAGATTATTTAATGAACAAAGGATATGATCCTGCTTTCGGAGCGAGACCACTGAAAAGGGTTATTCAACAGGAAGTACTGAACAAATTGTCCAGAGAGATTCTTGCAGGAACGGTAAATGAGGGAGACCGAATCACATTGGATTATTTTGAAGAAACAGGATTGGTATTCCGTCCTGCAGAACAATAAATAGTTTTTTTTCATATATTATTTTTGTAGTAAGTGGCGCAGATCAGGTCTGCGCCACTTATTTTTTTAAACTCAAACGGTTAAAATTCTTATTCATACATTTACAATAACCAAACATCATTAATCAAAACAAGTAATATTATGAAAAAATTAAAAAGAAACGAATTGAAGGAAATCACCGGAGCTGGTCCGGCACCTATTTATTGTGCTCTTGATGGCTCATGCCCTTCGGGACTTTGCTGCAGTAATGGTACCCTTTGTAAAGATCCTAAAAAGTATCCTTGCATCTAAAAAAAATTCTATGATAAGAGCGGCGAAATTAATTTTTTGCCGCTTTTTTTATGTTTTCCCGAAAGCATCATTAAATATAATAAAACACTCATTTTTCTTTTTAAAAAGTCAATAATACTTTATACTTTTAACACCCAAAATGCAATCCGTGAAAACACGGATAATAAACGGGAAAAACACCTATCGCTTAGCTCGTATTTTTTGCGAAATTTGCGTTACTAACTAACATTCTATCTTAAACACTAATATTATGACAACAGAACCTACTCCTAATTCTGAAAACAATGATTTACCGGCAGCTCCCAACACGATGCTCACTCCGTTTATCCAGGGTTTAATAGACAATTACCGCATCCGTCAGCTCAACGTAATCAATGGTGCAATGAATATCGATGATGCACATTCTATCTGGTTTGATCTCCCTACTTTAAAAAAATTCATTGCCGATATAGAAGCTGAAACTCAAAAAGTAGATACAGCTATAACAGAAAGTAGTTTAGGAGTAAGATTTCATTATGCAGCCTACCCAAGAATTGAAGACTGGGATCAGATGGCAGATCAGCCGATTGTACAGGAATATGCAGGAAAACACACGTTAGTAATGATTCCTACTTTGAAAATTGCGGATGAAAATGGTGAAATGCTGAATTATGATTTCAATCCAATGGATTCTTCAACATACAGTATTACACAAGAAACAGGAATTGAAAACGAACAGGTTATGGCAATGGGAGCAAAATCTCCTAAATCGATTTTATGCCAGAATCATGGAGCTTTAATTCCACCGGATCTTTCAGTAGTAGAACAATTCTAATATAATCAGCATTACAAATAAAAAAAAATTAAATCCCAAACATAATGATTGACTTCCAAAAAGGAGCATTTGAACTCATGTATTTAGCAGAAGGAATAGCTGCTGCTACATCTCTGATCTTTTATATCCGGAGAAAAGATCAGCAATGGAAATATTTTATGTTTTATCTGGTTTTTATTTTTTTGTGTGAATCAATAGGAAAATGGGGACATCATTTTATGGATTATAATAAAGCACAATTCTACAATTATTTTGTAATCCCCGTACAGTTTATATTTTTCTATTGGCTGTATGCCGTAAAATCTCTTGAAAAACCCAAGCTTTTCGCTTTATTATCCTTTCTTTATCTGCTCTCTTTTATTCCCATCGAATTTATTTCAACAGATAAGGTGATGTTCTCCTTAAATTATACTTTGGGATGCCTGCTTTTAATGATTTTAGTTATCATGGAGTATTATAAACAGATCAACTCTTCTGATATCCTTCATTTTAATAAAAACAGAATGTTTTATATCAATCTGGGGGTAACGTTATTCTATATAGGAACATTACCATTCTGGACATTTCTGGATTATATCAGGGAATATCGCGGGATTTTCAACATCTATTTCAGTTACTTTCTGATTTCAGGAATTATCATGTATGCATTATTTACAATTTCGTTTATATGGGGAAAACAGAACTCTTAATAACGATCATCTTATTCAATATCTTTTTTGTGCTGTTTGTTGCAGCTGTAATGGTCTACATCAGGCAATACAGACAGCGCAAGAAGGAATACCTCAATGAAATTGAAGTAAAAAATGAGATTCATAAAAGAGAACTTCTGGCCACACAGCTGGAAATTCAGCAGGCTACTATGCAGCAGATCGGGCGTGAACTTCACGATAATATCGGGCAGAAACTTACGCTCGTAAGCCTTTACACCCAACAGCTGCTCTATGAAAATAAAGTATCTGAAGTAAGTGAAAGGATTGAGCAGGTATCTCAGATCATCAATCAGTCTCTGCAGGATCTCAGAAGCCTGTCGAAAACTCTTACCGATGACAATATCAATCAGAAAGAAATTGTAACTTTAATCCAGGAAGAAGCGGATAACACCAATACTTTTAAAAAATGCATCGTAAGTTTTGAACATAATTTCAAACAGCTGGATCTTGATTTTGTCCATAAAAATGTACTGCTCAGGATTACACAGGAATTTATTCAGAACAGCATCAAACATGCCGACTGTAAAAACATTTTCATCACCCTTAATACGTCCGATGATGTGCTTTGGGAACTGAATATCAAGGATGACGGTGTCGGGTTTGATACATCAGACATAAGTTCCAGCGGTATAGGCCTCACCAATATGAAAAACAGAGCGGCCATCATTGGTGCTGACTTCAGTCTTATAAGCCAGAAAAACATCGGAACGACGCTCAATATTATTTTAAAAAGACAGCCATGAAAAAAACAATAGTTATTGTTGATGACCATATCCTTATTGCCAAAGCATTAGAAGGAATTATCGGTAATTTCAACGATTTTGAAGTGATCTATGTATGTGAAAACGGACAGGACCTCATCGATAAACTTGAAAACAATAGCCAGATTCCGGATTTCATCCTGTTAGACATCAGTATGCCCATTATGAATGGTTTTGAAACAGCGGCCTGGCTTACAAAAAATCATCCCGGCATCAAAATTATGGCTTTAAGCATGCAGGGTGATGACAACAGCGTGATTAAAATGATCAAAAACGGAGCAAAAGGATATTTACTAAAAAACACTCATCCGAAAGATCTGGAAACGGCACTTACCAAATTAAATACCGACGGTTTTTTCTATCCTGAATGGGCAACACGCATTATCCTTTCAAGCCTCAACAATGAAAAGGGTGCTGAAAATACAGTAAAAATTTCCGACCGGGAAAAAGAATTCCTGACCTATACAGTAACGGAGCTCAGCTATAAAGAAATTGCAGACCGTATGTGCTGCAGTCCCAGAACGGTTGAAAGCTACCGCGATCAGCTGTGCGAAAAGCTGGAGTTAAAAACCCGTGTAGGACTGGCTGTATTTGCAATGAAGAATGGTTTTGCTTAAATGATTTGAGTGATATTACAATCAAAAATCTTCCATAATTAACACACTAACCTAACAATTGTTAATTATGCAACGAATAACGAATTTCATTACATAATTATATCCAAACAAGCCATGATAACATGGAAATTATGAAAAGTGAAAAATCAAAGAAAACCCTATAAATAAAGAAAATAGCTATAAAAATATACAAAAATATAAATATTTCATTTTAAAAATTAAGCTAAACCTATCAACTTATCAAAATTCAAATTTTGCAAACTCATTGAAAATAATATAATTTCGTCTCACCACAAAATATAATATTTAAACAATGAAAAAACTACTATTCGGAATTCTTGCCTTAGGATTCCTGTCATCTTGCAACAATGATAATGTATCTACTCAAACCGAAGATCCGGGAAAAAGCAATGAATCTTCAGCCAGTTTTGCGAATAAAAGAAGCTGTCCTTCTGAAGAAATCAGAAAACAGGCTTTGCAAAGCAGCTCAGAGCTACGACAAAAGTATAGTGCTTTAGAGGCTAATACTGAAAAATTTGCAAACGATATCTCGTTAGGGAAAGTTCTTGCAGATGGTACCGTTGAAATCCCTGTCATTGTGAATGTATTATACAGAACCACTGCAGAAAACGTTTCAGATGCAAGGATCACGGAACAAATCGCAGTCTTGAATGCTGATTACGGTGGTACGAATACTGATGTAAGCAAAATCCCTACAGAATTTCAGACGGTAAAATCAGGTGATGTTAAAGTAAGATTCAAATTAGCCAATACGGTAAGAAAATCTACTACCAAAACAAGCTGGACGACCAATGATGCAATGAAAAAAGCTTCCACTGGCGGTATTGATGCTACGAATCCTACCAATTATCTGAATATCTGGGTAGTAAGCAGCATGCCTAGCAGCCAGGGAGAAACTTTAGGATACGCCACTTTTCCTGAGTCTGCAGGTCTTTGGAATGACGGTGTTGTAATCGCAGCTCCATTTTTTGGAAAAACAGGGACTTCATCTCCATTTAATCTAGGAAGAACAGCCACTCATGAAGTGGGTCATTATTTAAACCTAAGACACATCTGGGGAGATGCCAACTGCGGAAATGACCTTGTAGCTGATACTCCAACGCAGACAACTTCCAATGTAGGAAAACCTACTTATCCATTATACAACACTTGCAGCGGGGTTCAGAGATCGGTAATGTTTATGAATTTCATGGATTATGTAGATGATGCTGCCATGTTTATGTTCTCAGCCGGACAAAAAACAAGAATGCAGGCAGTCGTTGCTTCCTCAGGTTCAAGAGCTGGGTTAAGAGTACTTTAGAATATATCCTTTTTATTTTTATAATGAAACATCCTTTCTCTGGTTTTGAGAAAGGATGTTTACTTTTTATCATTATGGAAATTATAAAACTTTTGTATTGTCTGCCGGGGTATAGTCCATAAAAAGACCGCCATCCAGGGTAATTGATTTTACTTTTTTCTTGATAGGAATCGTTAAAGCTGTCTGCTTCTGATCTTTTTCCCAAATAGAAGGAGAAAAATGAAGCTTTTCTGTAGTACCGTCTTCGTATGTTAATATCGCATCAAAAGGCACTGCAAAACCACCTACATTGTCAATATTTACCGTAAGAAGATCATTTTGCTGAGCGGTTCCTTTAATCTTAAGATCAATATAATTATTGGTATAAAACCAATTATTGAAGAACCAGTTGAGGTTTTTGCCAGAACCCGTATTCATTGAGTTAAAATAATCCCACGGAACCGGATGCTTCCCGTTCCAGTTATCCATATAATGATGAAGTGCTTTTTTAAACAGTTCATCCCCTAAATAATCTTTTAAAGCTAAATACGATAAAGATGCCTTCACATAGGAATTGTTCCCATATCCTGCTCCGCTTACCTGTGTACTCATCGTAATAATTGGCTGATCCTGTTCTGCAGACGGATCATTGATCCATTTTTTCACCCTGAAGTTCTGATAAAATTCTTTTGCCGGCGCTTCACCATTTTCATCAATCCCAATCAGGTATTCCAGTGTGGTGGCCCAACCTTCATCCATAAAGGCATATCGTGTTTCATTGATTCCCATATAAAAAGGGAAATAGGTATGAGCAATTTCGTGATCTGCTGTCAGTCTTGCATCCTGAAGATTATCGGGAATACTGCTGTCATTAATCATCATCGGATATTCCATATCGGCATATCCCTGAATCGCTGTCATTACATTATAAGGATATTCTACCCCCGGCCAGTTTTTTGAAAACCAATCCAGGTTATAACGCATCCAGTCTACATAATGTTCAAAATCTTTTGCTCCGGCTTTATATCCTGCCTGCACACTGGCTCTTTTTGTTTTCAGCTGAACACTGGCAGCATCCCAAACGTAATGATTGCTTAATGCGAAACAGAAGTCGGTGATATTATTGGCTTTAAATTTCCAGACATTCTGTTTATTCTGTTTGGTTACTTTTCCAGATTTCATTTCGTGCTCTGTAGCAACATGCATTACTTTGTCACTTTTTAAAGAAGCTTTGTATCTTTTTAAATATTCAGGCTGCAATACGGCATCGGGATTCAGGAAATCTCCAGTCGCCCAAACGACATAATTTTTTGGAGCGGTAATCGCAAAGTTGTAATCATTAAAATCATTATAAAATTCCTGTCTGTCTGAATGCGGCAACATATCCCAACCGTTGTAATCATCATATACGGAGATTCTTGGGAATGAATAGGCCACATAAAAGGTTTCAGCATCAATCTGTCCTTCTCTTCCACTTTGTACAGACAGTGGGTATTCCCATTCTATGGCAATCTGGGCTTTTGATTTTGCTTTTAAAACAGTTTGTAATTTTACTTTTTCTACCGTTCCCCAATCATCACTGTTGATGTCATATTTTTTACCATCCACAGCAAATGACTTGATATGCAATCCTGAAGACAAAAAGTCTTTGGATACAGAACCGGACCTTGGAGATTCCGGTTTATGAAGATTGTTGACAAAACGAATGGCCAGATCATTCAGATCATTCGGACTGTTATTGCTGTACACAATAGTTTCTTTTCCGGAAACTACTTTTGTGGCAGCATCTACTTTCACCTCTACATTATAAATTCCTTTGTTTTGCCAGTAGTTTTTCCCGGGTGCACCGGATGCATCCCGCGTTCCATTTTCATATGCTTTTTTAATGTTTCTCGGCATATACAGATCCTGAGCGGAAACTTGATACAGCGAAATAATCATCATCAACCCGGAAAAAATTCTCTTCATATCTCCAATTTTTAAAAATCAACTTCAAAATTAAGGAAAATGCAACAGAGAAAAGTAAATTAATCCGTTTAATAGTTAATATTATTCTATGATAATTGATTTTTACATCCTATCCTGTTCATCCGCTTTTTTAATGGTTTTAGTATTTTTTACTGATTGATTTCCAAAATTGAATTTTAAAGAGATGATAAAGTTTCTTGTATCCCTGTAATCCAGAAAATAATTATCCTGATTGGCATATTTGGTACTTATTTTTTCTCCTGAAGTTCTGAAAATATCATTAAAGAAAAGGCTGGCTTCTAATTTTTTGTTCAAGAATTTCCTGTTCATGACCAGATAGGTAGACGATGAACCTGAAATTCTAAATGTTCCTTGTATGGAAGGGGAATTGTATTGATGTCCCAGCTCCAGTTTCCAGTCACTGTTTTTATCTAGCGTGAAACTTGTTGAAACATTGGATGTCCAGTTCCAGATTTTATTTTTGTATAAAAGATCATCTACGCCGATAAAATAGTTCTCATTATGTTCAAGATTTTCAGACAGACTTAAGCTCCACCACGGTTTGATCTGGAAATTTTTATACAGACTCAGGCCATAGGCCTGCGCTTTTTCTATATTGGTATAATGATAAATCAGCTGATTGGTACTCGGTTCCTGAAATGAAATTTCCATGGAGGGATACAGCTCTTTACGATAATAGAAATCGAGATTCCATTCTTTCCAGGTATATGTAAGGTTAAGATTATGGATGATTGTCGCTTTCAGTTTGGGATCACCCTGAAAGTAAGAAAACAGGTTATAATAAGACTTTGCCGGATTCAGCCATGAATAGGAAGGTCTGCTGATTCTTTTTCCGTATGATAATCCGAACTGATGTTTACTCTCCGTGGTATATTGGGCATATGCAGTCGGGAATAATTTCCAGTAATCGTTCTTATTCATCTCATAAGGTTCGGAAACTACACCTTCAAGATCGGTTTTCTCCGCGCGAAGGCCTGCTTTAAAATTCCATTTTCCCGGATTATAGGCCAGTGAAGAGTAGAGCGCAAAATTATGTTCTTTATAATCAAAAACATTGCTTTTATCAGCTCTGTACTGAAACTGTCCGTTTTCATTATCTGAAAAATCCAGCTGGCTGCTGGTCTTCACAAAACTGTATTTTGCCCCTGATTCCAGTTCCCATTTTTCATTTTTCCACTGATAATCTGCCTGCGTGGAATACAGCTGAACATCACTTCTGTTATTGGTCAGAAAATTATTTTCCTTAGGTGGCTGGTTGACAAAATCCAGATAGGTCAGCACATTTTGATATTTGCGGGCATTGTTTCCTGCAAAATAATTGGTCCAGGTCAGCTGGCTTTTTTCATTGAGCTTCCGGTCTGCCTGAAAGCTCAGTGAGTTATTGATAGAACGGGAATTATGATCATTTACCGTTAGATAATTGGATTCAGCAATATTCTGATTGTTATAAATTAAAGTAGGAACATGATAGGTTCCAAAGGATTTCGGACTGAATGATCCTGAATAATTCAGACTGATGTTGGTAAGGCTGTCTATTTCATATTCAAGATTCACATTTACGGTATTCTGGCTTTTATTCTGATCTTTACGGTTCATGGTACTGATCCATCGGGTCTGATCTTCTATATAATTCACATAGTCCGTTCCTTCTCTGTAATACGTTCCGGTTCCACGGTAATAGCTTCCCATCACCGAGAGTTTATCTTTTTTATAATATTGTGAGAGGCCCGCCACTCCTTTTGCATACTGGCTTTGTACATATTTGGAATACAGTACGCCGCGGTAACCTTCTATTTTATTTTTCTTTAATACGATATTCAATACTGCACTTCCAGACGCTTCATATTTTGCCGGCGGATTGGTAATCACCTCTACAGACTTCACTTCGTCACCCTGTGTATTTTCCAGCAGACTTTTCAGTTCATCTCCTGTCAGCATTACCTTTTTATCATTAATGGTTACCAGAATACTCTGGCTTCCTTTTATCGCCAATACATCATTCCCTGCTGTAACGCCCGGCGTTTTTTTGAGGATTTCCCATGCATTCAGTGAGGAAATATTACTATTTTCCACATTAAACTCCAGCCGGTCGATTTTCCTTTTCACGACAGGTTTTTGCCTAGTCATCACCACTTCCTGAATTTCCTGGATTTCTTTTTTCAAAACAATTTGAAGCTCATCCTGCTTTTCCATATCCACATTTTTTTCTACCGTTCCATATTCCAGGTCTTTAATCACCAGTTTTATGGTCTTTTCTGAAATGCCTTCAAGGGTAAAACCTCCATTTTCATTAGTCGTCAAAGTTTTCAGTAAAGTATTTTCGGAGTTGAAGACCTCAACAGAGACCAGAGCCAGTTTTTCGTTCTGAGCATTGGTAACAGTTCCCTCGATTTTTTGCTGCTGCGAAAACATCAGAATGGGAAGAAACAGAAAGACAAGCAATTTATACATGATTCATTTTTTAAGGTTACATACTCTTCCGAAAACAGGATATCCTGTCCGCGAAATTTCTGATACAAAAGTCCATGTTGCTAAGGGAAATATGGGTTAACAGAAGGTTAATGATGGGTTAATGGCTTTTAGACAACAACCGGAATTAATTTATTATTAAAATACAAAATGACCTGAACAGCATGCTGTTCAGGCCCCGAAATATTATTTTCCAATTCATGTTATGAATTTGATGGTGAGATGGTCAATCTAAGAAGGTATTGTTTTTTCTGCTCTTCCATTCGTTTTCTTCAGATTGGATTTATACACAAAATCTTTCTGACTGTCTTCCACATACAATATCGCTCCCGGAAGTCCTCCAAGCTGATAATGGCCCGTTGAAATTTTTGTTTCAGCGGTAAACCACGCGGTAAGCTCTCTTCCTTCAAACACAGCCGTTGCTTTCTGAAGGTTATAATTATTAAGTGTCTTTGTTTCTGATTCAATTTTCCATTGAATACTTTCTTCAGCATGATGGGCTGTCACCTTTTGAGACTGTTCAACAGACACTGATCTATCGGTATTTTGAGCATTAACAAAAATGCCCATTGATACCACGAAAAGAAAAATTATTTTTTCCATTGAGTAATTTTTTATTAAAAAGTACAATCAGAAAACTGTATGCGAATATGTTTTTATGTATCCCGTTGTAATGAGTAGATGAAAACTTTTACCTGCAGTACAAAGGTGATTATTTAATCTGAAAAACTCGGTTAATGGAAGGTTAATGACAGGTTAATGGCCCTATGACAAAGACTAAAGTTTTATATTTGTTACTATGATTTTGAAAAGTAAAAATCTTATTGCTCTTTTTGCAGCATTATTCCTGCTTCTGTTAGGGATTCAGGCTTATTTCATGTATAAAACCTATCAGGTAAAAGAGCGGGAAATTTACAGAAACGTACATAATACACTCACCGGATTCACTGATGATCTGGAAGATAAAAAAGGAATTAAAAAAGCATCGGACGATTCGTTGCAGCATATTTTCATCCGGTATAACAATAAGGAAATCAGCAAAAAACAATTTTTAGCTCTATTTGAGCAAAACAGAAAAAAAAGTCAGGATTATTTCAGCGGGTATGTAGATAATCAATTCAAAAAAGAAGGGTATAAAATTGCTGTTAAAATTCAATATTTATCCATCGTTTTTTTACCGACCAAAACCCAGCTCATTGACGATCCCATCACCCTCTTTGAAACAAAAAATAAGGTGGTAAAAGCTGGAATTACCAACACAGGAAATTGGGAAACCTCTTCTACTTCTACCTCAGATGATGACAAAAAGATCATCAAAAACAATAGTTTTCATGTGAAAAGCAAAACGGAATTTGAAATTTTAAACATCAAAAGTATTGTTTTCAAAGAACTCACTCTGCTTTTCCTATGTTGTATTGCTTTGCTGGCAAGTGTTTTAATCCTTTATATTTTCACGGTTAAAAATCTAATCAGGCAGCAGAAGCAGGTAGAAGTTCTCCACACTGTTGTGGATAATATTTCCCACGAATTCAA
The DNA here is from genome assembly GCF_000737705.1 of Chryseobacterium soli. GTDB lineage: Bacteria > Bacteroidota > Bacteroidia > Flavobacteriales > Weeksellaceae > Chryseobacterium > Chryseobacterium soli. Next base: position 96,588 of record NZ_JPRH01000006.1, read on the forward strand.
AACGCCTATTGCCACGCTGAAAATCGCTTCCAAAGCACTGAACAAGGAATGGAATCCTGAAATACTGCCTCTTATTGACCGACAGATTCTCCGCCTGGAAAGCCTGATGCAGCAGCTTCACAAAGATGAAACAGAAGAAGAAATTATTCACATACAGCCCGAAGACTGGAGTTTTTTCATTCAGGACTTATCTTTTGCCTATCCTCACATAGATTTTGAAATTAAAAACCAGATTACACAGCAGCTTCCTTTTGATAAAAACCTAATGGAGACGGTTATTAAAAATCTTTGTGAAAACAGTGTAAAATATGGATCTTCCGCTGTAAAAGTCAATATCATTAGCCAACCACATCATATAGAAATTGAAATTTCCGATAATGGCCAGGGTATGGAAAAGAAAGAACTTAAAAATATATTTGAAAAGTTCTACAGAATACAGTCCAATAATATTCACAACAGCAAAGGATTGGGGCTAGGACTCTATTTTGTAAAAAAAATAATTGATCAGTACGCCGGCAGAATAGAGGTTTCAAGCCAGCTTCAAAAAGGAACAACTTTTACAATACGACTGCCTTATGAAAACTAAAATTTTGCTAGCAGAAGATGATGTAGATTTTGGAATGATTCTTAAGCAGTATCTTGAACTTGAGGATTTTGAGGTCGTATGGTTCCAGAATCCTGCTGATATCATTCCTGTTTTATCTGCCGATTTTACGTTTCATATCGGAATTTTAGATATCATGATGCCTAATATTGACGGATTTTCTTTAGCCAAAATGATCTTAAAGGAAAAAACTGATTTTCCCATCCTGTTTTTAACAGCCAAAAACCAGAAAATAGACCGTCTGACAGGTCTGAAAATAGGCGCCGATGATTACATCGCCAAACCCTGCGATCCAGAAGAACTCATCCTGAGAATTAAAAACATCCTTAAAAGAGTACAGCCCGCCACGCCGGAAAATATCATCAGTATAGGCAGCTACCAATTAGATACAGAAAAGCTTTTGCTCTCCCATACGGCAGGAAACATCCGGCTTACCATCCGTGAACAGCAGCTGCTCCTTCACCTTTTAAAACACAATAAAAAGGCCATAAAGCGGGACGATATATTGGACAGTCTTTGGGAAACTAATGATTATTTTACGGGAAGAAGCCTTGATGTTTTCATCAGCAGGCTTAGAAAATACCTCAGTAATGATCCAGAAATAAAAATCCAATCCCTGAGAGGAATTGGATTTGAAGTTGATTTTCCGACACCGTAATATTGTTTAGAAAGAAATATCTACCAATACCGGAAAATGATCGGAAGGATACAGTAAATTCTCTCTTCTGTCATTGATGTGGCGGTGTGATTTTATGTTGAATCCTTTTACAAAAATATAATCGATTCTTTCTTTTGGAATTTCATTGACGTTGAAATCGGTGAATGTTCCTACAGGCCCATAATGTTTTGTTTCCGAATGATAGAAACTGTCTTTCATATGTTGTGACATAATTTTAATCGGCTCTGAATCATCAGTTAAATTAAAATCACCACTCACTGTTACCGGCAGGTTTTTCGGATTGATTTCTTTGATTTTCTTTAGAATTAATTCCGAAGATTTCACTCTTGCCACATTTCCGACATGATCGAAGTGAAGATTGAGCGCCATGAATTCTTTTTTAGATTTCTTATCTTTAAACACAGCATAGGTGCAAACCCTGTTGTATGCTGCATCCCAGCCTTTTGAAGGAACATCCGGAGTCTCGGAAAGCCAGAACGTTCCCGATTTGATGATCTGAAGTCTGCTTGTATCATAAAAAAGTGCTGAAAACTCACCCTTTTCTTTTCCGTCATCTCTTCTTACTCCTACATAATCGTAATTCTTTAATCCGGTTTTGAGATCCTTCATCTGCTCAGGAAGCGCTTCCTGAACTCCAAAATAATCCGGGTGATAATACTCCAACAAACTGACTACATCCTGCTTTCTCTCTGTCCAGGCATTCTGCTTATCGGATTCCACCTGAAGCCTGATGTTAAAACTCATTACTTTAAGATCCTGCGAAAATCCCAACGCAAAAAACATCAAAAAGACCATAGAAAATCTAAAATTCATACTCATATATTTAAAATAATAAACAACAAAAATAAAGCTTCTCTGCGAGAGAGAAGCTTTAAAAAGGTAACAATATTGTTAATTTAAACAAACGGAAATTCTATTCTCTCGTGAATTTGAATTCTCTCTCCCCTTGTTTAAAAGTGATTGCTTTTTTGTCTTTACTGAAAACGATGGAAATAGTTGCCTGATCAAAAGTGAAGGTATTGTCACCAGCATACTCCAGAGGAAATTCAGACTGCCCGCCGGCTTTTCCATACAACTGTCCGTTTTTCTCAGAGAATATGATTTTAAGCGGGACTTCTTTGCTTCCAAATGTTCCTGCGAAATCTTTCGCATCAATTTTCTCAACCGGTTTCACCTGTGCAGAGCTCCAGCTGTTATTTTTCACATTGATATCCGGAATCTGGGAATTCGGATCCAGTTTCACCTCATCAATTTCTTTATTTGAATCCACTTTGAAAGTCCATTCGGTATTTCGTTTCCAAAGCTCGATAGGAAGCTGGATGATTTGCTTGGTTCCATCTTTAAATTTCACCTGAACCGTAGTCGGCATTGGAAGCTGTCCGATATTTTCAACCGTAATTTGCGCCCCATTCTTAAAGTCTCCGTTGATATATTTAACAGCCTTAACAGACTGATCGATTTTCCATTTGCCGAAAAACCAACCTCTCCAGAACCAGTTCAGCTCTTCTCCGGAAACATTTTCCATTGTATGGAAGAAATCCCACGGTGTAGGGTGTTTGAACGCCCAACGCTGGATATACGTTCTGAAAGCTTTATCAAATTTTTCAGGTCCCAGAATGGATCCTCTCAAAATTTCAAGTCCCATTCCCGGTTTGTAGTAAGCCAAAACACCGATGTTTCTTTCTTTCATATTATCAGCTCCCACCATAATAGGTTCAAACTGATCACTCATCAGAAAACTTCCTGTTTGGGCCACATTCTTCTTTTTATAATATTCTCCTTTGTTGAAAGCCTCCGTGGACAATTCATTGATAAAGGTATTAAATCCTTCATCCATCCATGCAAAAAGTCTTTCATTAGAGCCTACAATCATCGGGAACCAGTTGTGTCCAAATTCATGATCCGTCACTCCCCAAAGGTCTTCTCCTTTAGAATCCATATGACAGAATACGATTCCCGGATATTCCATTCCGCCTTCATTTCCTGCTACATTCGTCGCTGCCGGATAAGTATATTCATACCATTTTGCAGAATAATGTTCTATAGCAGCCTTGGTATATTCCGTAGATCTTCCCCAGGCCTTATCGCCACCGGTTTCTGCCGGATATGCGGAAATAGCCAATGATTTTTTACCACTAGGTAAATTGATTCTGGCAGCATCCAAAACAAATGCAGCAGAAGATGCCCAGGCAAAATCTCTCGCCTGATCAATTTTAAATTTCCATGTTTTGGTTCCAGAAGCCTGGTTTTTGCCAATCTCAGATTCCGGGCGGATCATTACTGTTTTATCACTGTTTCTCGCCTGGCTCCAGCGGGAGTTTTCTTCTTTGCTATAAACTTCCTTTTCGTTAAGAAGTTCTCCGGAGGCCACCACATAATGATTGGCAGGCACCGTGATATTAGCCGTTATGTTACCATATTCCAGATAAAACTCTGCGGCACCAAGATAAGGAAGGGTATTCCATCCCATTACATCGTCATAGACACACATTCTTGGATACCATTGGGCCATGGTAAAAATTTTACCGTTTTTGGTGTCCTGTATTCCCATTCGGTCAGAGCCATATTCCGGGGATATGAAAGAATATTCAATTTTAATTTTTGCTGTTCCTCCTTTCGCTTTAAGCTCTTTAGGAAGATCAATCTGCATTCTTGTATCGGTAACTGTATATTTTATGTCTTTACCGTCCATTTTCACCGATTTAATGGTATATCCGCCATTCAGCTTTTCTCCGTGAGCTCCGTTTCTGCTTCCGGACATAGGCACAACTGCATTTCCTCTGGAATCTTTATTAAATAAATTCTGATCCAGCTGAAGCCAAAGAAAGCCTAACTGATCGGGACTATTGTTGGTATAGGTAATTTCAGCAGTTCCTGTAATTTCATTTTTAGTCTCATTCAGGCTGACATTGAGGTTATAGTAAGCCGAATTCTGCCAGTACGCATGTCCCGGCTGTCCGCTCGCGGAGCGTGTTTCCGTACCTGTCTGAGGATAGAAAAAAGGTTTGAATGCTTCTACATAATCATATTTTGGAGCTTCCTGTGCAATAGCAGATCCTGAAAACATAAGGACTGCAATAGCGGAAACAAGCGTGGGGAATTTATAATTCATTGGTAAAAATTTATAAGCTTATAAACAGATAGGTAAAAAAACTCCCGGATTTGTTACAAATCCGGGAATTTTTATTATCATTTAATTAGATTTCTTTGCTTTAATCATAGCTTCGAGCATATCCCACATTTCCTGGGGAACATCTTCCAGCATGTTAAATTCCCCGGCTCCCTGCAGCCATTCGCCACCATCAATAGTTACTACTTCCCCATTCATATACGCTGAATAATCGGATACCAAGTAAGCTGCTAAATTGGCAAGTTCTTGATGCTCACCTACTCTTCTTAACGGAACTTTCTTTTTCATATCAAATTTTTCCTGAAGATCTCCCGGAAGCAGTCTGTCCCAGGCTCCTTTGGTAGGGAAAGGCCCCGGAGCAATCGCATTGAAACGGATTCCATATTTTGCCCATTCTACCGCTAATGATCTGGTCATGGCCAATACACCTGCTTTTGCACAGGCAGAAGGAACAACATATGCCGATCCTGTCCATGAATATGTCGTTACAATATTCAAAACAGTGCCCGGGGATTTAGTATCAATCCAGTGTTTACCGATAGATAGTGTACAGTTTTTGGTTCCTTTCAGAACGATATCCAGAATAGAATCAAAAGCCGAATGGGTAAGTCTTTCGGTTGGTGAAATGAAATTTCCTGCTGCATTATTCAACAGGATATCAATTCTTCCGAATTCTTTTAAGGTGGCCTCTTTCATGGCTTCCACTTCATCCCAGTTTCTTACATCACAAGCTACACAAAGAACTTTCCCACCTGTTTCATCTTCCAGTTCCTTGGCAGTTGCCTGTAGCTTTTCAATATTCCTGGAAGTGATCACTACTTTTGCACCTAATTCAAGAAAATATTTGGTCATAGCCTTTCCAAGTCCGCTTCCGCCTCCTGTTACAATCGCTACTTTATCGTTCAATGCGCCTTCACGAAGCATCGGCTGTGTATATAGATTCATATTTTTTATTTTTCCTAAAAATACTAAATATTGAATGGATGACCTTTAAAATTCCAGTATAAATAATGTTATAAATAATTATTCTTTGATTTTATTTACATTTACGATTCAAAAATTACTCATTCATGAAAAATCCGGGAACTTCCGTTGTACTGATCCTCTTATTTTTTAGTGTACATTCTAAAGCCCAAACATTCGAAAAGCTTTATCAATATATCAATCCGTTAATAGGAACTGAAAAAATGGGTCATACCTATCCCGGTGCGACGGCTCCCTTTGGAGCTATTCAGCTGAGTCCTGAAACAGACACGATTTCTTATGAACTTAACGGGAAATACAACGGTGAAGTGTATAAATATTGTGCAGGATACCGATATGAAGATAAAACCATTGTAGGGTTCAGTTCTACGCATTTTAGCGGAACCGGACATTCTGATCTTGGCGATTTTTTACTTATGCCTACCGTAGGGAAATTACAGTTGAATCCCGGAACCGCTTCGAATCCAGATAGCGGCTATAGAAGCCGGTTTTCCCATCAGAATGAAAAAGCAGAAGCCGGTTATTATAAGGTAAAACTGGATGACCACAATATTCTTGCAGAAATGACGGCAACCACCAGAACAGGTGTTCACCGGTATACTTTTCCAAAATCTGATCAGGCGCACATCATCCTTGATCTGATGGCTGGAATTTATAATTATGACGGTAAAAATGTATGGACCTATGCACGGGTAGAAAACGGAACTACTATTACAGGATACCGGCAGACCAACGGCTGGGCCAGAACAAGGACGGTTTATTTTGCACTGACATTCTCTAAGCCATTTAAATCTTACGGTCAGAAAAATTATGACGGCAAGCAGGTTTATAATGGATTCTGGAGAAAATTTGACCAGACCAAAAACTTCCCTGAAATCGCTGGCAAAAACCTGAAACTATATTTTGATTTTGATACGAATGACAATGAAGCAATAGAAGTAAAACTGGCAATTTCGCCGGTAAGCCAGGCCAATGCTCTGGATAATTTACAAAAAGAAACCGGCGGTTTATCTTTCGATCAGGTCAAAGCAAAAACCCAGCAGGACTGGAATAAAGAATTAAATAAAATCGTTATTAAAGGTGCCGAAACTGAAAAGACCAATTTTTACACAGCGATGTACCATACCTTTATCAATCCTACCACTTATACCGATGTGAACGGTGAGTACAAAGGACTTGACCAGAATATTCATAAAGCAGAAGGATTTACCAACTATACTACATTTTCTCTTTGGGATACTTATCGTGCACTTCATCCCTTCTTTAATATCATTCAGCCAAAAAGGAATAATGATATGGTTCAGTCAATGATGGCACATTACCGCCAGTTTTCCATGAAAATGTTACCGATCTGGTCGCATTATGCCAATGACAACTGGTGTATGAGTGGTTATCACAGTGTAAGCGTTGTTGCCGATGCAATTATCAAAGGAAATTACACGGGAGATCCGAAAGAGGCTCTTAAAGCCTGTGTGGAAACCGCTAACAAAAGAGATTATGAAGGAATCGGACAGTATATAGACCTTGGATATATTCCTGCTGAGAAAAGCGGAACCTCGGTTTCCAATACACTGGAATATGCTTATGACGACTGGGCCGTTGCGCAGCTTGCAAAGCATCTGGGTGAAACCGATATTTATAACCAATTTATCAAACGTTCTGAAAACTGGAAAAACAATTTTGATCCAAGTATAGGTTTTATGCGTCCCCGATTAGCTGATGGCAGCTTCAAGAAAGATTTTGATGTGTTGAGTACCCATGGTCAGGGATTTATCGAAGGTAACTCTTGGAACTACAGTTTCTTTGTTCCTCAAAACCCGGATGAACTGATTAAAATGATGGGTGGAAAGAAAAAATTCGCATTAAAACTGGATGAATTGTTTACCATGCATCTTCCTGATGAATTTTTTGCCGATACTGAAGACATTACCCGGGAAGGAATCATTGGCGGCTATGTTCACGGAAATGAACCTGCACACCATGTTGCTTATTTTTACAACTGGGCGGGACAACCGTGGAAAACACAATCCCAGATCCGTCATATTTTAGAAATGCAGTACAAAACAACTCCTGATGGATTGGGTGGAAATGATGATGCGGGACAAATGAGTGCCTGGTATATTTTAAGTTCATTAGGATTTTATCCTGTAGCACCCGGTTCAGAAGATTATTCTATCGGAAGCCCTGCCATTGATCATGCTGTTCTGAATCTGGAAAATGGAAAAACGTTTGAAATTGAAGCCATCAATCAGAGTCCGAAAAACGTGTATGTCCAAAAGGTTCTTTTGAATGGAAAGGAGATCAGTAATTTCACTCTGAAACATTCTGAGATTATGAATGGTGGGAAACTCACATTTTATATGGGAAGCAAAGCGAAAAAATAAAATTTCAAAATCGCGAAAGAAAAAAGATAAGTACTGTTGAAATATAATATTCTTGCAGATTTTCACAGATGATTGTGTTTTAAATCTGCATAATCTCCCAGATCTGCGAGAGCTAAGAATAAGTTTTGGCTAAAGCCAATGGAAAATAAAATATAAAGAGAGCGGACTTTAGCCCGCTCCTATTGATTATTATTTTTCTGAACATTTTTCATTGTACAATTTTATCCCTTCGGTTTGTTCCAGATCTTTTAATTTTTTCAATGTAGCACATGCAGCATCTGTTTTATTCTGAGCTAAATAAATTGAAACTATATTATATAATGCATCAGTATTGGTATTATCATTCTCATAAGCCTGATTGAAAAAATAAATTGCACTATCAAACTTCTGGTTGTTAATGGCTCCTAAACCTTTATTGAAATTATCTGAAGAAGCAAACTTATTTTTTATATTAATTACAATTTCTTTATTTCCCTTATCGGAAACCTTATTAGAAAAACTAAAATTACCAGAACCCGCTTCTACCTTACTATAGAAATGATAAGGAATAATAATTTTTTCAAACTTCTCAAATCCTGCTATGTTCCATACTTTAAAGCTATTTTGTAGAGTATTTTTGAATAAATCAACACCTATTTGATTATCTCTAGTCCATTTTTTATTCTCCATTTTCACTTCAACCACCTGTTTTTTGGGAAAAATAAGGATTTCTCCATCCAAGGTAAAATCGTGGGTATAATTTTTTTTCAAATACACACTCAGCATTTCACTAATTATATCTTTTGTCAATGTTGGAGTTACAGTTTGGGAATTAATTATAATTGAATCACTTTTTTCTTTATCAGCAAAATCTTTTACAATAACAGAAGTCTTTACAAACCAGAACTTTCTTATTTTATCTGGGGAAGTCACGCCATCTATCTTTTCTACAACAACTAATGAATCTGCTGTTAGTGTTTCAATGTGATAGGCTAACTTATCTGATAACTTTATTACATTATTTTCAAGTTTAAAATTGATACATTTATTTCTATCTACAAACCATGGATCAATATTTTTACAAAAATTATTTCCGTTGATCTTCCATACCAAAAATCGGGGTGATTCTTTCGATAAATCTGTACTTCCATCAACCATTTTGTTTTTCAGACGTGTCCAGGATGAATTTGAAAGCAACTGTGTATTAACTTGAGCGCTAAGCTGTAAAGAAATTGAGAGAAATAAGGTTAAAAAAAATTTATACATTGATGATTATTTTTCCGCGCAAAACTAGCTAAATAAAAGTTTATTGCAAAAAATACAGCTTATGAATAGAGTAAAGCTTACTTTTTATATGGGAAGTAAAGCGAAAAAATAAAATTTCAAAATCGCGAAAGGAAAAAGATAAATACTCTTGAAATATAATATTCTCGCAGATTTTGCGGATTTAGCATGTGATTGTGTTCTAAAATCTGCATAATCTCCCAGATTTGCGAGAGCTAAGAATAAGTTTTGGCTAAAGCCAATGGAAAATAAAATATAAAAAGAGCGGGCTAAAGCCCGCTCCTATTGAATTATCTTGATAATCTCCATTAATTCAGAGATTATATTCTATGATTTAATTTTATTAATCTCTTTCTTCAAAAAGCAATCTTTCTCCAAATTTCTCTTCTGTAATTTTCCCATTGTCATATACCAGATTTCCGTTCACAAAAGTATGGGTCACTTTAGAATGGAAATTCATCCCTTCCAATGGGCTCCACCCACATTTATATAAGATATTTTCTTTGGCAACCGTCCAGTTTTCATTTAAATCAACCAAAACAAGATCAGCTTTGTATCCTTCTCTCACAAAACCTCTTTTTTCAATTCTGAAAAGGATGGCCGGATTATGGCTCATTTTTTCAACAATTTTTTCCAGGGAGATTTTACCGTTTTTATAATTTTCCAGCATCACTACTAATGAATGCTGTACCAAAGGCCCTCCTGAAGGACATTTAGTATATAGATTTTGTTTTTCTTCCCACGTATGAGGAGCATGATCTGTTGCGATAACATCAATTCTATCGTCTAAAAGTGCTTCCCAAAGACCATCTTTATCCTTTTGGGTTTTTACGGCCGGATTCCATTTAATCAAACCTCCTTTCGTTTCATAATCTTCATTCGTGAAGGTTAAATGATGAACGCACACCTCCGCTGTTATTTTTTTATCCTTTAATGGAATATCATTTCTGAAAAGTCCGGTTTCTACAGCAGTAGAAAGATGGAACACATGAAGTCTGGCTCCGGTTTTCTCTGCAAGTTCAATTGCTTTTGAAGATGATTTATAGCAGGCTTCTTCACTTCTTATCAAATGATGAAACTTCATCGGAATATCTTCTCCATATTTATCGATATACTGCTGTGTATTCGCTCTGATGGTCGCTTCATCTTCACAATGAACTGCGATCAGCATGTTTGTATTGCTGAAAATATTTTCCAGCGTTTCAGGATTGTCTACCAGCATATTTCCTGTTGAAGATCCCAGAAACAGTTTAATTCCGGGAACATTTCTGGGATTCGTTTTTAGAACTTCTTCCAGATTATCATTGGTTCCGCCCATCATAAACCCATAATTAGCATAGGCTTTTTGAGCAGCAATCTCATATTTGTCAGCCAGCAATTCCTGCGTTACTGCATTGGGAACTGTATTGGGCTGATCGATAAAACTGGTTACGCCCCCTGCGATGGCAGCTCTTGATTCCGTTTCAATATTTCCTTTATGCGTCAATCCCGGATCCCGGAAATGCACTTGATCATCAATAATTCCTGGCAGAAGGTATTTTCCGGCAGCATCAATAATCTGGTCAGCTTCCTCAGAAATAGAAGCTTCTATTTTAGAAATGATATCGTTTTCAATTAAAATATCGCTTTCAAAGATCTGGCCTTCGTTGACGATTTTTACATTTTTGATAAGGGTCTTCATTTTATTGGTAGGCTTTAGATATTAGATTTCAGACAGTAAAATACGGTCTGCATTTTCATTCATTACAAAATTAAGATTTATGAATGAATTTTAATCCCTCCGATAATAAATCAATTTCTAAATATTTACATTTGCAGAAAAAATTTCGACATTGTATAAGAAACTATTAGGGCAGACAATCATATACGGAGTTGGTGCAATTGCGCCAAGAATTATTTTATTTATTCTTAATCCACTTTTGATCTATAAAATTCCCAATGAAGGTTTTGCTACTTTCACACAGCTTTACGCATGGATTTCGTTTGTAAACATCATACTTTCTTTTGGTTTTGAAACAGCTTATTTTAGATTTTCTGCGGAAGAAGGAAATGAGAAAAAGACTTTCAATACTTCTTTTTGGTTTTTATTTTCAACCTCTACTATTTTCCTCGCGTTGTGCTACTTATTCAATCAGCAGTTAGCAGATTATGCCGGATATCATAATAATCCTGAATACATTAAATGGTTTGCTTTAATTGCATTTTTTGATAATTTATTGGTGATACCTTTTGCTTGGCTACGTTTTCACAATAAACCAATCAAATATTCAGTAGTAAGGATCGTTCAAGCTATTTTTCAGGCAGTCTTTACTGCTTCATTATTTTTCTGGATTCCACAAAGCATTTCAAGAAGCTTTGGACTAGACCAAAATGTAGATTATCCATTCTTCAGTAATCTTGCGGGAAGTGCACTAGGGGTTTTATTATTGCTTCCGATTATAATAAAGGTAAGATTTCAATTCATAACTTCATTGTTTAGACGAATGATCAAATATTCATTCCCATTGATGTTAGCTGGTTTAGCATTTATGGTTAATGAGAATTTCGATAAATCTATTCAAAAAGGTCTGATATCAGATGAAGAGGCCGGCGCTTATGGTGGTTGTTACAAATTAGCCGTTTTGATGACATTATTTGTTACTGCTTATAGAATGGGTATTGAGCCTTTCTTCTTTAAACAAATGGACAAAGGCGATTCTAAAAAAACATATGCAAAAGTCGCTGAATATTTTGCGTTTTTTGCATGTGCCGTTGCATTAGGAATTATTGCCAATATTTCTTGGCTAAAAAGCGTTTTTATTCCTAACAAATCTTATTGGATCGCAATAGATATTATCCCAATTATTGTCCTAGCCAATCTTTGCTTTGGAATTTACTATAACTTTTCGACTTGGTATAAAGTTACAGATAGAACGAGTATTGGAACGATCATTTCTTGGCTTGGAGCTGGGATCAATATTGCATTGAATCTTTTAGCGCTAAAATTTTATCACAGTATGATTGGTTCTGCATGGGCAACTTTCGGAGCATATGTTATCATGATGGTTGTGTCTTATCTATTAGGTCAAAAATATTATCCCATACCTTACAGAATGAAAAAAATGTCTTTCTTCCTCATATTACTTGGCGTTTTCAGTTTTATCATTGTGAAATACCTTAACTATAATATCTTACTGAGCAATATATTATTCTTAATTTTCATTGGAATTTTATTTTACTCCGAAAAAAATATGGTCCTCTCGCGAATCAAAAAAAACTAAAAATTGGTCCCTCTTTTGATAGTAATGAATTCTATTTTTAAAAATTAGATAAACACAGACTAAAGATGATAAATATTACCGGCAAGCATGGTTTTAATTACTATCTTTAACCTAAGAAAATTAAAACTAACAAATAAAATATCCTCATATCATTTATGAAAATTATTGTTCCTATGGCTGGACGTGGTTCCAGATTACGTCCACATACACTCACCGTTCCAAAACCTCTTATTCCTATTGCAGGAAAACCTATCGTACAGAGGTTGGTGGAAGATATCGCTAAAGTAGCAGGAGAAAAAATTGAAGAAGTAGCCTTTATCATTGGAGACTTTGGACCGGAGATTGAAAAATCCCTGCTTCATATTGCCGAAAAATTAGGAGCAAAAGGAAGTATATATTATCAAACAGATCCGCTGGGTACCGCTCACGCCATAAAATGTGCTGAAGCTTCTATGCAGGGAGATGTGGTCATTGCTTTTGCAGATACTCTTTTCCGTGCAGATTTCCAGCTGGATAAAAATTCAGACGGAGTAATCTGGGTAAAAAGTGTGGAAGATCCTTCTGCTTTTGGAGTCGTAAAATTAGACAATTATGGCTTTATCACAGATTTTGTAGAAAAGCCACAAACATATGTTTCAGACCTTGCAATCATCGGAATATATTATTTCAACAGTGCTGAGAAATTGATGAGCGAAATTAATTATATCATGGATAATGATATTAAAAATGGCGGCGAATATCAATTAACAACTGCACTGGAAAATCTGAGAGCGAAAGGAGCCAAATTCACTTTAGGAAAAGTAAATGACTGGATGGACTGCGGTAATAAAAACGCAACGGTAGAAACCAACAGCAAAATCCTTGAATACGAAAGAGAAAATATGAAGAATTTCCCGGCTTCTGCAGTGATTGAAAATTCTTTAATCATCCAGCCTTGCTTCATTGGAGAAAACGTAAGGATTTCCAATTCAAAAGTAGGTCCTGGAGTTTCATTGGGAAATAACACCGTTATCGTTAATTCCAATATTGAAAACTCATTGATTCAGGAAAATACAAAGATCAACCATGGAAATCTTTCCAACTCAATGATCGGTAATTCTGCCCAGTATTTTGGGGTCGCAAGAGAAATTTCTCTAGGAGATTTTTCCGTATTGGATTTCTTATCCAAATAAATAAAGTTAGAAATCATTTAACATAAATAAAGATATGTCCAAACCACACAATATATTTTGTGTGGTTTGGCGTTAATATTGCAAAGCATTTGTAATTGAAAAGATTAATACATGAAAAATTGGATATCCGTACTACTATTACTTCTCGTTGTAACGTCTTGTAAAACCCGTAATGCGGCCAGAAACAAAACAGGAACTCCACAGGACAGTACTAGTACTGTTGTTGGGGATAACAGGGATCCAAAAGACGTCAATGAACCTGTAAGTGATAAATTCGCTTTTTTTGAACATGTGATTATTCCGCCTAAATTTGAGCAGATAAAAATCAACAGCAAAATAAATGTGGAGACAGGAAATTTCATTCCTACCCTTGATGCAACCATTTATATTGAAAATGATAAAAAAGTATGGATGAACCTTCAGGCATTCTTCTTTACGGTTGCCAAAGGTATTGCTACTCCGGAAGGAATTAAAGGTCAGGATAAAACCAGTAAAACCTATATTGATTCAGACTTTGATTATCTTAATCACCTGCTGAATGTTAATTTCATTGATTATAAATCACTTGAAAAAATATTACTGGGACGAACTTTTGTAAAAATCAGCGACTCTCAGTTCAATCTTACCCAGAATGCACAGGGATTTAAAATGGCTTCAAAAGTTAATCAGAAAATTGTCACCAATGAAAAAACGAGAGAGTATAAAATTGTTTTACAATATGATACCAATTACGACCTGTTAAGTGTCAATTTAAAAGATGTATTATCTCCTGATGAATTAGAAATATCATACAGCAATTGGGATGAATATAATGGAATACGTCTTCCAAAAAATGTTAAAATAATTATAAAAGGCTCAAAATCTAGTCAAATTTTAATGGAAAATACGAAATTTGACTTTTCGAGGATGGAAACAGCATATTCTGTACCTTCCAGTTATAAGAAAATAGAGATTAAATGATTAAAAAATTTAGCTTTTTAATAGGTATTTTGTTCTTTGGTCTGCACCAGGGGCAGCAAAATAAAGAACAATTGCAGAAGCAGAATGCCGATCTTAAAAAACAAATTGCACAAATAAATTCAGATTTAGCTAAAACAAGAAGCGAATCCAAGCTTTCCGTAGCCTATCTTATGAATGTCAATAAAAAACTGGTCTTAAGAGAAAAGGTTTACAACAATACTCAAAAAGAAAAAAGATTTATTGAAGACGATATTTATCTTCGTCAATTAGAGATCAACAGGCAAAATAAGGAACTCGATGTTCTGAGGAAAAATTATGCCGAAGTTTTAGTAAAAGCCTATAAAAACAAAGGGGTACAAAACAAAGTAACCTTTATTCTTTCTGCCAAAAACCTTGGAGAAGGAATAAGAAGGGTTCAATACCTGAAACAATATTCCGATTTCCAGGATAAAAAAGCGGCCGAAATCACAGATGCTGCAAATCAGATCAAAAAGACCATTACACAAAGGCAGAATTCAATAAAAGACAAAGAAAATCTTTTAATTAATCAGCAAAAAGACTTAACCACCATCAATGCTGAAAAAGCACAGAAGGAACAGCTGGTTACGGAATTCAAGAAAAATGAATCAAAACTGACAGTAGAGCTTAAGCAGAAACAAACTCAGTCTAAAGTTCTTGAAGGCCAGATCAGAGCCATTATTGCGGAAGAAATAAGAATAGCCAAAGCAGAAGAAGAAGCCAGAAGAAAAGCGGAAGCGGAAAAAATCCGTCTCGCAAAAATTGCTGCAGAAAGAGAAAAGGCCAGAATTGAAGCCGAAGCCAAAGCCAGAGCGGAAGCCCTGGAAAGAGAAAGAAAAATAGCCGAAGCGGAATCTAAAAGAGCAACAGAACTGGCAGCTAAGAGAGCTGAGGAAGAAAGAAAACGTACCGAAGAAGCAGCCAGAGCAGAAGCCAATGCAAAAGATGCTGCCAGAAAAATTGCAGCAACGAAAGCCTCTGAAGAAGCCAACGCCAAAGCTAAAGAAGCAACCAATAAGCTAATTGCAGCAAGAGCCGCAGAAGCAGCACTGGAAAAAAGAAAAGACGAAGACAAAAAGGCGGCAGAATCCAAAGCTATGACCAGCTATGGAGTAACCACTCCGGCAGGAAATAATTTTGCAGAAAGCAGAGGTCGATTAGGCTATCCGGCAGACAGAGCAGGACAGATTACCCACCGTTTTGGAAGACAGCCTCACCCTATACTTAAAAATATTGTTGAAGAAAATAACGGAATCAAAATTTCAGTTCCTTCCGGTACCCGTGCAAAATCGGTATTCCCGGGAACCGTTTCTTCAGTATTGGCAAACAATGACGGCACGAAGACTGTAATTGTAAAACATGGAGAATACTTTACTATTTATTCCAACTTAGGAAATGTAAGTGTTTCCAAAGGACAGCAAGTTTCGTCAGGGACTCCTGTAGGGACTATAGCACAGGATTTCGATGGTTCCTATACCCTTGATTTCCAAGTATGGAAAGGAAGTAATCCAGTTGATCCATTAGGTTGGATTGCATATTAAAAAAAGCTAACTTTGTAAAAATTTTAGAAATGGAAACATTAACAATATTATCCTTATCGTGGCAACACATCCTAATCGTTGCGATACTTCTTGTATTACTTTTCGGAGGAAAAAAAATTCCGGAATTAATGAGAGGGGTAGGTTCTGGTATTAAAGAATTTAAAGATGCCGTAAAAGAAGAAGATAAACCGGACTCTGAAAAGAATCCGTCTTCAACGAACAATAATACGCCGCCTAGCAACTAAATTCTACAGAATTAATGAATTTCACCGAGACCGCATGGAAAGTCTTCAATCAATCTATTGAAGACTATCACGTGTTTGATGATGTTAACGCTCTAGTTAATAACCCTTTCGAAAAAGACAGTTTGGAACGGATTTTGTATGCAAAGAACTGGATTGATACCGTTCAATGGCATTTGGAAGATATAATTAGAGATGAGAATATAGATCCGATCGAAGCTCTTCAATTGAAGAGAACAATTGATGCCTCTAATCAGAAAAGAACTGATCTAGTGGAATTTATTGACAGTTGGTTTCTTATAAAGTTTGAAAATATAACTCCGAACCCTGATGCAAAGATAAATACTGAAACTCCCGCTTGGGCAGTAGACAGACTATCCATTCTTGCATTAAAGGTTTATCATATGTCATTAGAAGCCAATAGAGAGTCCGCTTCTGAAGAGCACCGAACGAATTGCCAGGCAAAAATGGACGTGCTTCTTACTCAGAAAGAGGATCTTTCAACTTCTATAGATCAGTTGCTTGCTGATATTGAGAACGGTAATGTTAAGATGAAGGTATACAGACAAATGAAAATGTATAACGATGAAAGTCTTAACCCAATCCTTTATCAAAAGGGGCAACAGAAATGAAAAAACAATTTTTTTTTGGAGTACTATTAATAATAACTGCTTCCTGCGCAACGGAAAAGCTTAACCTTTCCCCGTTGTCCAATAATTTTTACAGCGAAACGAAGGGTTCAGATTCCGGTAGAGATAAAAAGAAGGGCTTTGATATTAATATCAAAGAAAATGTAAACGCTTCTGAAATATCAAATCTTATCTCAACTTTTCCCAAGTTTAAAAATGTCGAAGTAAATGAAGAGATCACCAGTCTGAAATACAGTCTGCAGAACTACTTATATGCAATCGACGCCAACAATTCACCAGGAAAAAACAGGGCTATTAAGAGCTTCGAAAAATCTTATAAAAAAATCCAAAAACTAAGACAACGTCTCGATAAAGATGATGATGAGGTACTCAACAGGTATCTGGTTCGCCTAAAAACCAACATCTCTGTTATTGAAGATTCTTTAAAAGGAAACTAAAACTAATTGCACTATTAATGATTAAAATTCAGGCGGAATCCAATGTTCCTACAGAACACGGCAATTTCCGAATGATTGCTCTCTCTGAAGATGCCAATGACTGGATGCCTCACATGGCCATAGTAGCAGAAAATACAGATTTTTCAAAACCTGTGAATGTACGCTTCCACTCAGAATGTATTACCGGAGAAGTTTTCCATTCAAAAAAATGTGAATGCGGACAGCAACTTGATGCCGCAATGAAATATATCCATGAAAACGGAGGCATTATCGTCTATCTTCGTCAGGAAGGAAGAAATATAGGGATTATCAATAAATTAAAAGCATACTCTTTACAGGAAAAAGGACTTGATACTGTACAGGCCAACCTTGAACTAGGTCTTCCTGCAGATGACAGAAACTTTGGAGTGGCTATTGAAATTTTGAACCTGCTGGGTGTGAAAGATGTCAATCTGCTGACGAACAATCCTGAAAAGGTAAAATACGTCGTAGAAAGTAACATCCATCTTAATTCAAGAATTCCTCTCCAGATTCCGGCTAATGAGAATAGCAAAGGATATTTACAAACAAAGAAAGATTATTTTGGCCATCTTCTGGATGACAATGATAATTAAAGAACAATACATACCAAAAGCTCCGAAAGATATTCTCTCGGAGCTTTTTATTTAAGTAATCCTTTGTAATTGAGGTTATCTCCAATTATTATAAAGCAAAAGCCCCAGGATTTCTCCCGGAGCTTTTTTAATTATAAAAAACTGAAAAGATATTTCTTATTTACTTCGTCTTAATTTTAGACTCGTCGATATGGTAATATTTAATTACACTGTTATAATCAGCATAGTCTACAGCAGCAGCTGCATTTTTGCTTGTACCTGTTTTTGCAGGAACTACTACCACTCTGAATTTTTTCCCTTGATAATAAGTTGGATTTGCCGTTAAACTTAATGTTGGAGTAGAATTGATATTAATTGTGATCGCAAATTTGCTGAAATCAAATAAATAATCAACAGCATCATTATTTGCATTTCCTACATAATAAGTGTAAGGAAGAAGTTTCCAAACCGGTGATCCTCCATCAGTTCCATTCTGCATGTAGATTAATACTACATCAGACTCTACAAGAGGATTATTAAAATCATCCGTGTATCTATAAAGATTATCACTTACCTTGGTGAAACTAGGCGCGATATCGTATGCTACTGAATATGTATCGTAATCCACAGTATTTACTGGCGTTACATCGTCATTATTGTCGCAACTGTAAGCAAAAAGACCTACAAAAGCCATAAGTAAAAATGGAAGAATTTTTTTCATTTTTATAAAAGTTTAGTTATTATACATAAAGCATATTCAAAACATATACCAAAAAACTTAAAAACATTGTTTTCATCATTTTTTTAGTTGTATTTTTGTTCTTATTCAAAAAATCATGAAGAAATTATCATATACTTCCCTCTTTATTTTTTTATTTATAAGTTCAGCTATTACCGCCCAATATCAGCCTAAAAACCTCTCTAAAGAAGATATAAAAAAGGCTCATCAATGGGTTGACAAAACATACAAGTCCCTTTCACAGGACGAAAAACTGGGTCAGTTATTTATTGTAGCATTATATACCAATAAAGACGAGAACCACATCAGCCAGATCAGAAACATCGTTGTCAATGATAAAATCGGGGGATTAATCCTTATGCAGGATGATGCTGCAAGAGAAATTAATCTTGTTAACGAATTCCAGCAAAAATCCAAAGTTCCTTTAATCATCGGAATGGATGCAGAATGGGGCCTTTACCAAAGAATTGCTGCCGCTCATAAGTTTCCCTGGGCTATGACCTTAGGAGCCATACAAGACAAAAATCTGATTGAGCAGATGTCTGCCAAAATAGCGGAAGACTGCCACAGAATGGGTATCAATTGGGATTTTGCGCCAGTAGTTGATGTTAATACCAATCCCAACAATCCGATTATCGGAAACAGAAGTTTCGGTTCGGAAGTGGATAATGTAATTAATTCTGCCCTATCCTATTCAAATGGCCTTCAGAATAACAATATCCTTGCAGCCATAAAACATTTTCCGGGGCACGGTGATACCAGCACAGATTCACACCTTGACCTTCCGGTAGTTTCCCATAGTTTGGACAGGCTTAACAGCATAGAATTAGCACCTTTCAAAGCATTAATGGATAAAGGAATCGGTGGAGTTATGGTAGCTCATCTCTATGTACCGAGTTTGGAACCCGCTAAAGGAATTCCTGCTTCGGTTTCGAAAAACATCATTACAGGTTTGTTGAAAGAGAAACTGGGATATAAAGGCCTTATCATCACTGATGCATTAAATATGGGAGCTGTTGCCAATAAATTTAAGCCCGGTGAACTGGATGCCATGGCCTTCAAAGCAGGAAATGATATTATGCTGTTTTCACAAGGCGTTGCTGATGGGAAAAAATTAATTCAGAAAGCGATTGATAATAAAGAAATTCCTCAGTCTCGGGTGGAAGAAAGTGTTAAGAAAATCCTGTTGACAAAATATTTTTTAGGATTAGATCACTATACTCCCAACAATTCTGAAAACGTTAATAATGATCTGAACAATAACTCTCATAAAGTCTTGGTTCAAAATCTATATTCCAATGCACTGACTTTACTGAAAGACGACAAAAAACTGCTTCCTCTTACCGGAAAACAAGTCTATTACGTTCCGTTGGAAGAAGCTCCTTATCAAACTTTTGCCAATCAACTGGGGTCAGCTGTGATCATCAAAAAAGCCAATGAAGTTAATACAATTCCGGCCAACTCAACGGTGATTGTAGGATTGCATAAAGATAATTCTACAGCCTATAAACCTTATAAAATATCAGCTGAATCAAAGAAGATTCTATCCGAATTAACAAAAAATCAAAATATTATCCTGAATGTTTTCGGAAGCGCCTATGCTTTAAAAGACATCGATATTTCAAAAGTTTCAACCGTTCTCGTTTCTTATGAAAATAATGACGATTCAATGACTGCAACAGCAGATGCTCTTAACGGAAAAACGAAAATATGGGGCAGGCTTCCTGTTCTTGTCAATGACCAGCTGAAAGCAGGAATGGGAATGGATCTCAATCCGGCTGCTGCCAGCACCACCAATATGAACTCAACAGTTTTCACAACATCAAAACAACAGTAATCTAATGAAAATAGGCATACTTTGCTATCCAACATACGGCGGAAGCGGAATCGTAGCAACAGAATTAGGAATGTCTCTTGCCAACAAAGGTTATGAAGTACATTTCATAAGCTCGGCACTTCCTGCAAGACTGGATATCACGAATCCGAATATTTTTTTCCATAGAGTGAATGTCCAGACGTATCCGCTTTTCCAATATCAGCCTTATGATATTGCATTAAGTTCAATGATCTACCGGGTCGTTAATCTTTATAAACTGGATTTACTTCACGCTCATTATGCCATTCCCTATGCATATGCAGCTTTTACAGCGAAGCAAATGCTTATGGAAGACAATAATGACATTCCTTTGGTGACGACCCTTCACGGGACGGATATTACGCTGGTAGGACAGCACCCGAGCTATAAACATGCGGTAGAATTTTCTATTAATAAATCAGATGCAATTACTTCTGTTTCCGAAAGCTTAAAAAAAGATACCCTGCAGTTTTTCCACATCAAAAAAGAGATTCAGGTAATTACCAATTTTATTGATAATTCGGAGTTTGATGACTGTGATGAATGCCAGAGAACGCAGTTTGCCAGTCCGGATGAAAAAATACTGATCCACGTTTCCAATTTACGTCCGGTAAAACGAGTGGAAGAAGTATTGCAGATCTTTAAAAATGTGGAGAAAAAAGTAAAATCCAAACTGATCATTATCGGGGAAGGCCCTGACATGGAAAAGATCAATCAGTTTTTGGAAGAAAATCCAGATCTGATCTCCAAAATCCGTCTTTTAGGAAAAGTGAATGATCTGTATAAAATCTTACAGCTTTCGGATGTATTTTTACTTCCTTCGGAGCAGGAAAGCTTCGGTCTTGCGGCACTTGAAGCTATGGCCGCTTATACTCCGGTTATCAGCTCCAATGCGGGCGGAATTCCGGAAGTGAACATTCAGGGAGAGACCGGATTTTTGGCAGAAATCGGAAATGTAGAAGCAATGAGTAATTATACCATTAAGCTGCTGAGCAACGATGAACTTTTAGCCAAAATGAAAATAAATGCGAAAGAACAGGCTATAAAATTCGATTTGAAAAACATTCTTCCTATTTATGAAGAAATGTATAGAACGACCATCGAAAACTTTAAAAAGGAGGTGTCGAAAGTATAATATTTCTATTATATTTATCGTCACTTATGACGGAAAAACTACTTCAATATCTTTGGAACTTTAAGGTTTTCAAACATTTTGACTTCAAAGATATTGAAGGAAATTCCGTTGAAATACTAGAGTTTGGAAAATGGAACTCGGATGCCGGCCCGGATTTTTTAACTGGAAAAATCAAATTCAATAATGTAATATTGGCCGGAAATATTGAGCTTCATGTAAAAGCATCCGACTGGATTTTCCATAACCATTCTACAGATCCCAATTACAAAAATATTATCCTTCACGTCGTTTTCTATAACGATACTTCTATTGATGATTTTACCATCAATAATATCCCAACGCTAGAGCTTAAAGACTACATCGATGAAAATATTCTCTGGAAATACGAAAAACTTTCAGGTGAAAATCAATTCATTCCCTGTGAGCGTATTTTTGATTCTCAAAAAATTCCTGTTAATTTTCATGAAGGAAATATCCTAAGAAAACTGGAAGAAAAATCCCTGGAATTTGAGCATAGTCTGAAACAGTATAAAAATAACTTTGAAGCGGTTCTATTCCACAGTTTAGCATATTCTTTCGGACTAAAAGTGAATGCCTATATTTTCCGGCAGATCGCTGAAAGTGTAGACTTCAGTATTGTTAATAAAATCCGGCAAAACCCATATCAGCTGGAAGCTTTGTTATTTGGAATTTCAGGATGGCTTGAAACTGACGAAGATGAGCAGATGAAGATATGGAAAAGAGAATTTACTTTTATCAAAGCAAAGTTCAATATTCTGGATTTACATTTTCATCCTAAATTTTTGAGATTACGTCCACCTAATTTTCCTACGATCCGGCTTTCTCAACTCGCAAACCTTTACCATCAGCAGCAAAATATATTTTCTAAAGTGATCGTTGCAAAAAACTCGGAGGAATTATTTGCTATTTTTAAAGATAGTAACGCTTCCGAATATTGGGATAATCATTTTAATTTCGGAAAGATATCCAGTAGTAAATATCCCAAGGTGGTAAGTAAAGATTTTATAGATCTTGTTATTCTCAACACGATTCTTCCCTTAAAATATACCTATCACAAATATCATCATGAAGAAATTTCGGAAGAGATCATCAGTTTTTACCGAACGATTGCTGCAGAAAAAAATTCAGTGACCAAAAACTGGAAAAACATGGGGACTTCTATTCCCACTGCCTTAGAAAGCCAGAGTCTTATTTATCATTACAAAAGTTTCTGTGAAGAAAAAAATTGCTTACATTGCAGTATTGGATTTAAAATTTTAAAAGAATCTTCAAATGTTTGATAATATCCGCCATAAAATGGAAAGAGAATGGTTTGGTGTTCTTACGAGAATGGGCGCTAAACTGGGGATTCCCGTGTCTAAATTACGGGTATTCTTTATCTATTCAACTTTTGCCACGGCAGGCTTTTTCTTTTTAATTTATCTGGGACTTGCCTTTACTCTTTGGATTAAAGACATTTTCATAACAAGGAGGCCCAGCGTTTTTGACTTATAATTATGGAATTTTTACAGATCACCTCATCAGAGGATTATAGAGTTCAGGAAATATACAACTCTTACTCCAGCACCTTTCCTGAAGATGAAAGGAGAGACTGGAACCAATTCGTAGATTTATTTTCAAATCCTTATGTGAAGATCATTTCGGTCCTTCACGAATCTAAAACAATTGGATATCTCATTATCTGGGAACTCAGCAATTATGTTTTTGTAGAACATTTTGAAGTGTTTGCGGAATTCAGAAGTCAGAAATTAGGCTCGCATATCACAGGCTATTTATTTGACAATTATCCGCGGATTATTTTAGAAATAGAGCCTGAACATCTGGATGAAGATGCCAAAAGACGGTATGCTTTTTATCAGAGAAATGGATTCAGATTGATTGATGAAGCCCATGTACAGCCCAGCTACGGCGAAGGGAAGAAACCTTTAGACCTTTGGCTGCTGGCTAATTATTCTCCTGAAAACCTCAACATCATCAAAGACGAAATTTACGATATCGTTTATCATTAACATAAAAAAGTCAGATTACTCTGACTTTTTCTTTTTTTATTTATTTTTATGAAAACCTGCTCGATGTTCTAAGCATCAGTTAACTTCATATTCCAGTTTGATGGTAATACTGGCTTCTTTCTCTTTGGAAGACGTATTGAACGTTCCTCCGTACGAATAATCTTCGTTTGAATTAGGAGCTGTAATCTGAACTACACCCATCGTTGCCTTTTTAAGGTGACCTAAACTGCTTCCGGAGTTCTCCGCAATTTTCTCCGCACGTTCTTTGGCGTCTTTTGTCGCGCTGGCAATCATTTCCTGCTTCACAGTCGATAATTTTGTGTAAAAGTAAGATGGCGATGAAGAAGTGAATTCAATCCCACGGTTAATAATCTCTGTAATATTTCTGGAAACGTTTTCAATTTTAGCCACTTCTTTACTTTCAATGGAAACTTTTTGGGTTAAATTATATCCGGAAAATTCTCCCTGGATATTATTTCCGTTGGCATCATTGTAATTTCTGAATTGCTTTTGAATATCTACGGACGAAAATACAATTTCATTCTGCTTAATCCCTTTTGAAACAAGATAATCATTGATCACTTTTCTGTCCATTGCCAATTCATCATAGGCTGATTTCAGATCCATATTATTCTTCGAAAAACTTCCGGACCAGGTGATAAGGTCGGCAGTGAAATGTTTAGTTCCTAAACCGGTTACAGAAATGGTGTTTTCAGATTTATTCCTGTTTTTTATGGCATTTCCAAGAAGACCGAGACCGAGTACAAATCCTAGTGCTCCAATGGCAACGGTGATAATACTGCTTTTATTCATAAAATTTGTGAGTTGGGGTGATTTAATTTTTCACAGAAAGTATATCAATTTCCGTTCCGAAATTTTAAGATTTCTTTAACATTATTCTGACTTGCCGGAATGTTTTAACCGATCGACATATAAGGGAATCGTTTCTTCCAGTCTCAGCAGGACTCCAGACAAATTTTTAGCTTTCACATAGGTTCTTACCTGAGGTTTAACAAGAAAAGAAAATTCTATAAACTCTGAAATTCTTTCCGCAGGAATGCCTGCCTGTGTAAAATAGTCTTCGTCGACTCTATTTTTAATCCAAGAAATGTGTTCCTGAAGATCATCGTATTTATATTGTCTTTTTTGCTTTCGGGCTTTTCCGCTAATGAGATCATATACTCCCTGAACATTAAGACTTCCCAAAAGCATTGGCAGCAAAACGCTTTTTACTTCTGCCGGTTTTTCCCTCATTTTTCCAATCGGCTGCGGAAGTCCGACTGCCTGCTGAACGATTTCTCCCTTATCTACCTTCGCCACTATTCTGGAATCTTTTGACAGATCACCTGTAAGTTTTTTGACGATCTGTACTTCTTCTATCTCTTTTGGAATCGGGATAAGGCTGACTAATAACGGAGGATTATTACCATCCGTCAGAACTCTCGTAGAAACTCTTCCGAAATCTTCTTTGACAAACCTCAACTCGTCATTTTGTGAAGCTTCAATAGAAAATGCTCCTTCAGCATTCGAATAGGTTTTATGATCGGTAGCCATATTGATAATGATAACACCACTCAAATTGATTCCGTCATTATCCACAATTCTCCCTGTGACGGTTTGCTGTGAAAACAAATGCGTAAACAGAAAGACCAGGAAAACAAAAACTATTTTTCCGGTAAGTGCATATCTGTATTTGCTTTTGAAATTCAATGTATCTTTTTGTGTTTTTTATCTGTAATGTAATTGTTTAGCCTTCAAGTTTATTCGTCTTTTTATACTCCTGAAATGCTGCTTTCAGTTCAAATTCTATGGCTGCCACATTAAAATCTTTTCTATATAATTTTGCAAGTTTTTTGGTGTCATTGGCATAGAGTAAAAAACGGTCTATCTGTTCATCACCCATTCCATATTTCCTGAGAAAATCAAGATTCATTTCTTCCTTTACTCTTTTAATAAAATTTTGAGTCTCATTATAATCAGCTTTCGTGATCTTAGGCTTGCCTGATTTTTTAATCAAATTTACTACAAGACCGAGAGCTCCTAATACATCTCCCTGCCCTGCAGCAAAGTCATGACCTCCAAATTGTTTCGGAATCGTGTTTTTTGGCAACGGCTCATTGAGAGGACTTCTCATATAATCATCCAATCCGGATTTTAAAGAAGCTATTTTTCTTGACTCGTCGAGATGTTTGCTATCCCTTTCCAGATTTCCTGTAGGCTGGTACTTAATCTTTACTTCGGGAATCAGGATTTCAGCATGAGGCAAAACGATCAGTAATGGATTTCTGATGTCTTGTTTAGTTATCTTCCTGTCAACACGATAATAGCCTTCCTTTACAAACCTGAGCTCGTCATTTTCATCAGCATCAATTACAAAATTTCCGGAAGCATTACTGAATGTGCTTGTATGATTGGAAATATTCACTACTAAAACAGAATTAAGGGTTGAACTTCCATTGTTATCTATAATGCTTCCTGTAATCTTTTGCTGTGAGCATACATCTGCAAAAATAAAACAAGGAACTGCATACAGACTTTGTCTGATATATCTTCTCATTACGGTCTATCTTTGGGTTTGCGGAGCACGGTAAGAAGAAATTCTGGTCAGTACAAAACGCTGAAATCTATATAAGTCTGCATCACTGCAAAATCCATATTTTAAGATCTTTTTCCTTTCAAAACCTCCCGCCAGCACATAATAAATAAAATGGTCTATCAGAGGTTTTTCTATTTTCAGATGGATAAAATATTCATCCCCCAAAGCAGTTCGAAGGTAGGTTACAAGATCTGTATCATCCCATCTGTCTTTCACTTTTCCAATTGAAAAGCCCTGTCCTTTAGGCTGTACAAATTCACCGGGTCTTGCGGCCAATATCCTAGGATCTGATTTCTGAGCAATGTAGCGGTCTATCTCTTTCGTCAGTTTCTCCACTTTTGGCTTATTGAGGTTCTTGGAATCTATCCTCAAGTTTCCGGTAAGCCCTTTTTTCACTTCAACCTCAGGAATCAATATGGTTGTTCTTGCCAGACTGACGTTTAAAGGAGACTCTATGTTTTCTTTGGATATTTTTTTCATCATCCGTTCATAGCCGGCTTTTATAAAGCGCAGCTCATCCCCTACTCTTCCTGAAAGCATAAAGTGCCCATCCTGGTTAGATGCCACCATTTCGTCCGTTCTTATATTAATGACGGCAACATCCGCCATCTCGCTGCCATCTTCAGTGGTGACTTTCCCAAAAATATAGCTCTGGGCATTCAGATTGATAAAAAAGATGGTAGATAAAAGAAAGAATAATTTAATTTTCACGGGCTGTTTTTAATAAAGCAAAGCTAAAATTATTTTTAAATGTAATCATAAGTTTAACCTCAGTTAACTTGTTTTAGGATTTATTTTTGATTTTTAATTCTAAAACTGTTAAAGAGCCGGCCCAAATTGTTAAAATCCCACTTAAATTTTAGCTAAATTGCAGTCTCAATTCTATTAAAACAATGCAAAATTCTTATACAGTGATCAATGCTTCTGCGGGTTCAGGGAAAACCTATGCCCTTGTACAGCGGCTTTTGATGATCTGTCTTCGTTATCCGAATCAGCCGCATTCAATCCGGAACATTTTAGCACTTACCTTCACCAATAAGGCAGCCAATGAAATGAAGGAACGAATTTTATCATGGCTGGGAAATTTTGCTTCTGATCAGTTTGCAGAGAATGCAGATCTGAAAAATATACAGAAAGCTTTTGAAGAACAGGGCTTAAGGATTACCATCGATGAACTTCACCTTCGCTCTAAAAAACTGCTGGATTATGTTCTTCACAATTATTCCACGTTAAATATCGGAACGATTGACAAGTTTAATTCAAGGCTGGTACGTAGTTTTTCTTATGAGCTGGGACTGGCTAAAAACTTTAACCTTGAAATTGATGCAGAACCTTTTCTGATCGAAGCGGTTGATAAAATGCTTGATCAGATTGGTGAAAATGAGTCGATCTCCAATTCTTTCATGGATTATGTGGATTACAGCCTCGAAAACAATGAAAGGATCAACCTCAACAAAAGTCTTTACGGATCAGCAAAAGAGTTTGTAAAAGATATTCATTATGAACATCTTAAAAGCAATAAAAGTTTTGATGATACGACGTATGAAGACATCAAAAATACGCTTCGGAAAGAAATTGTAGCCAATAAAAAACAATCAACAGAACTTGCTTTACAGTCTGTAGATTTATTCAAGTCCAGAAATATAGAGATTGAAGATTTCGCCCAGGGTAAAAATGGACTTGGAGGATTCTTTACCAAGGTTTTGGATTTTTATCAGCAGAAAAGACCGGGATTTCCTTTTCCAACGACGCAGGAAGAATCTGTGGTCAATAATTACAGAAAGGGAGCTTCTTCAAAATCAAAAAGTAAAGAGCCGGACATCTTAGAAATTCTAGAGCAGCTCCTTGAAAGCAGGATGAAGCTTATTATTTTATATATCGAAACGCAAAAGAAAGAGAAAATTTTGTTTGCTCTTCTTCCTTTAAAGGTCAACAAGGATATTCAGGATGAATTAAAAAAAATTGAAGAGGAAAATGATCTGGTTTTACTTTCAAAATTTAATATCCTGATCAATGAAAACCTGAGAAATGAGCCTTCGGCTTTTATTTATGAAAAAGTAGGTTCACAGTTTCAGCATTACTTTTTTGATGAATTTCAGGATACTTCAGAACTTCAGTGGCAGAATTTTGTTCCGTTGAGGGATCATAGTGTATCCTCTAAGAACACCTCTTTCACATTAGTTGGAGATCCAAAACAGAGCATCTACAGGTTCCGTGGCGGAGAAAGCAAACTCATGCTGGATATTATCAATAAAAAGGAATTTGCCCCTAAACAAGCTGATCTTCTGGTTCTGAAAGACAACTGGCGCAGTGCCACCAATATTGTTCAGTTTAATAATGAATTATACCAATACCATTCCCGGGATCTGGAGGAGGAACATAAAAATATTTTCGGGACGGATGCTGAACAAAATTCAAAGTCAAAAATTGCAGGAAGGGTAAAAGTAAACCTAATTGAAAATCTTACCAATGAAGATTTCTACAACGATACTTCCGAACGGATGCGTAAAGATATCCAGGAAAGTCTTGACAACGGTTTTAAGTTTTCGGATATTACAATTTTATGCCGTGGAAACTTCGATATTTTCAGCTATTCACAGAAATTGGGAAATCTGAAAGTACAGTACCAGGGTGGAGAGACCAATATTAAGACAATTTCCGATAAAGGACTGACGCTTGAACTATCGAATACGTTAAAGGCGGCCATCGAATTTCTGAAATGGGAAATGAATCCTAAAAGCAAACCCAATCTGATTATGATGATGTATCATCTTAATACGTTGGGAAGGGTTCAGATGGCAGATTTCACGCTGGAAATGAAAAAAATCCTGGAAATTGAAACGCATGAAGAGATTCTTCAGTTTCTTCATGAAACGTATTCTTTACATCTGAAACAGGACAACTTCCCGAAGTTTAACCTGTATAATTTTGTTGAATATTACATCAACGAATTTTCTATTGAGAACAAGGAAACTGATTTTCTTCTGAACTTCCTGGAAATGCTTTTTAATTTTACCCAAAATGCAGGTGCAAGTACAAAAGAATTTTTAAAATACTGGGATGAAGAAGCCTCAGCCTTCACTATTCAGGCTTCAGAAAACATCGACGCCATTCAGATTATGACGATTCATAAATCGAAAGGTTTGGAGTTCCCTATTGTCTTTATTCCAATGATGAATAAAAACAGAGATAGCGAGTTTACTAACTGGTTTGAGACCGACAACAATGATGCCCTGAAATCAGTTAATATCAATCAGTTCAGTAAAAACCTTGAGGTGTATGACGAATCTATTGAAAAATTCAACAAGCAGAATTCATATAAAAACCTCATCGACAGATTATGTTTACAATATGTGGCGACCACAAGACCTGTGGAACAGCTTTTCTTTTACCTTCAAAAACAAAATAAAACTTCAAACAATCTTGAACTGTTAGCATTCCTTCAGGAAAAAAACACAAGCGAAGCAGATGAATTTGACCTGTATCCTGTGGATCCTGAGCTGTTAAAAAAACAGTCGAAACATAAGAGTTCATCATTCAAAACACAAAACATCCGGAATTTAAAAAATATCAATGAAAAAAGTACCTCGATAAAGATTGCAACGCCATCGAAAAACTATCAGGTACGGGTTGAAAAGGTAAGAATAGGTCTCTTCGTCCACGAATTATTATCAAAAATAAACACTCGAAAAGATATTGTTAAGGTCCTGGACAGTTATGTTCTGGAAGGTTTGATCACTCTGGATGAGAGAAATGAAATTCAGCAGACCTTAGAACATATCGTCACCACCTATGCTGAATTTTTTGACGAAAAGTGGAATGTTATCAATGAAAAGGACATCATGATCACCGTACGCGGGAAAAGCAGAATCTTCAGACCCGACCGTATTCTGAAAAATGGGGAAGATCATGTGATTGTAGATTTTAAAACCGGAGAACCGAAAGAAGATGACGTCATGCAGATCGAAGGATATAAAAATATTCTGGAAAGCCTTGGGAGAAAGGTTTCGAAGACCCAGCTTATTTATTTATAAAAAAACTTCCTTGATTGAAAACCAGAAATATTTTTACCAATTCATTAAAAAAATAAAAACCCGCTATTCCTAAGAATGGTGGGTTTTGTATGTAAACGAATCCTGGTATTATGCCTTTGGATCCGGAGTGAAAACTCTCTGGGACAATTCCTGGTCAAAAAGGTATAATGCAGATGGGTTATCTGAAACCATTTTGATTTTGGTAACATACTGTGAAGCACTCGCCTCTTCTTCTACCTGCTCATTGATGAACCACTGAAGAAAAGAAGTCGTTGCAAAATCACCTTCGTCATTGGCATTTTTAACAATATTAAAGATACTTTTCGTTACCGTTTTTTCGTGCTGTAATGCTTTTTCGAAAATATCAATTGCATTTTCAAACTCATGCGGAGGTTTTGCGATTTCTCCGATAATGATTTGGCCTCCTACATCATTTAAATAGTCGAACATTTTATCTGCGTGCATCAGTTCTTCTTTACTCTGAACTCTGAAATAGTTGGCAATTCCGTCCAGGTCAATTCCTGAAAACCATGCAGACATTGAAAGATAATATTGTGCGGCGTATTGTTCGTGTGCTATTTGTTCGTTAATTAATTTTGCAATTTTTTCGCTTACCATAATAAAAATTTATATTCAAAATTATGGAATAAAACCCCGAAATCAAAAGTTTTAATGAAAATTAATGCAAAAAGGATGGAATTACTTCCATCCTTTTTGCATTAAAAAACTAACATTATAAGCTGTTATTTTACCTCAGCAGCTCCTGTATTCATTGGTTTCCTCATCATTTTTCCTTCCTTCATTCCCTGCTTTCTCTGCTCCATTTTAGCTTTTCTGTCTGCCTGCCATTTATCATACTGCTGTGGAGTTAAAATATTTTTCATTTCAGCATCCATTTGGGCTCTTTTCGCTTTCATCTGATCCATTTGGGCTTCTCTGTTCTCTTTGTTCTGATCAAAGGTAGCCTTCATTTCAGCCTTTCTTTTTTCATTAAGCGCTTTTATCTGGGTAACCTGAGTTTGATTCAGGTTAAGATCTTTCTGCATCTGTGCCATATGCTCCTGCTCTCTTTCCTGCATTTTTTGCTGCATTTCTGCTCTTCTTGCTTGTTTATCCTGCGGAGTAGTTGTTTGTTGCGCCATGGCAAAACTTCCCATTCCGATCATTGCTATTGCTAAAATTAACTTTTTCATCTTTCTTAAATTTTTAATTAATTGTTATACATCTATTTGATTATCGATAGAAACAGAAGTTAAATCAAATAATTCATAAAAAATGTTAATTTTAATTATCGAAAATATATCGCAATAAAAAAGGACAGATTCTAAAAAAAATCTGTCCTTCACACCACTTAAATATAATATATGAAAATTAATTACGTGCTAAACGTTGTCTGAAACCTCCGCCTCTATTTTCGCCGCTGTTGTTATGCTGCTGTCTTGGAGCTGAATGTTCAGAACGCTGTTGTCTGAAACCTCCGCCATTATTTTCCTGTCTTACGGGAATGCTTTCTCTTCTTGTTTCCTGGCTTCTGAATCCACCACCGGTTCTTACCCCTACTCTGGTTCCATCACTGGAGTTTCCGCTTCTGAAACCTCCGTTATTCTCAGTTCGGGTTCCACTGTTCATATTATTATTACCTCTGAACCCTCCTGAATTTCCATTATTTCCGTTGTTTCCATTATTTCTTACTCCATTATTTCCCTGGGTACGGATTCCGGAATTATTATTGTTGTTATTTCCCCGGAAACCTCCGCCATTATTATCTCTTACAGAACCTCTGAATCCATTGTCTTCTCTGCTGCTTCTTCTCACGATATTCAAAGTAGGATTATTCATCCCTCTGAATTTTGCTCTGTCCACTCTGTAAACATTGATATTTACATTTCTGTACCGTGGCATTACACTGAATCTTGGTGCGTAATAGGTTGTTCTGTAATTCTGGAAATACCTAATAGGGCTGTATCCATGATAATAGTTATTTTGGAAAGTAACGAATACTCTTGGTCCCAAAATTCTTTGCAGTGCATAAAATCTATCGTAATACCATCTGTCCGGATTGTATCGGTAGAAGCTATTCCAGTTTGAGAAGCTTACATATAGATTGTTAAGTCTTAATACCTGATCTATCTGCCAACGGTTCAGTCTGTTTTGGGTAAAAAAGACATTCCAGTTGATATTGAGAATACTGTTTCGGTAGTCATTGTAATAGCTTTGGTAATAATCCTGCGGATAATAATCCTGTGGATAATTGTAGTAGTAATCATTAGGGAAATAATTTTGATCATCCTGATCGCTGTAATACCCATCGTTACTTCCATTATATCCGTCGTTACTTCCGTTATATCCGTTATTATTTCCGTTATATCCGCTGTTGTCTCCGTTATAACCGTTATTATTATTTCCGTTGTCTCCCCAACCGTTGTTATTAGGGTTATTAGGGTATTGCTGAGCGAACGACAGAGTCGCCAGGCTCAATGCAAATCCCAAAAGTATTTTTTTCATCTCTATAGTCGTTAATTGGTTAGTATATAGTAGAATATCTCTATTCTATCTCTTTGATGTAAATAAAAAAAAGAAGTTAAATCTTTTGACCTAACTTCTTTTAAAATATCATTAACTAATTGATAATCAAATATTAAATTTACGCTCTTCCGCTATCTTTTATCCAACCGGCAATTTTTTGGTTGAAAGAAGTATTGTTTTTTAAATCTTCTACATTCAAATGCATTCTATACCGCCAGTAATGTGGAAAAACTGCAGGATTATTGATTCTTTCCTGATCCATATTCTGATTGGTCAATGCCGGATCTGTAGCCAAAAATTCCTGTATCGGGAATATCGCCAGCATGGCATCATTGTACAGATGCTGTTTCATAATAATTTCAGCTAGATCAGCAGTGAGTTCTTCCGGTGCTTTTCCATATTGATTCAGGTGCTGGTTGAAATATTTCTGCGTTAATGCCGGGTCTTCTTTCCACCATTGTCTTAAGGTAGAACTGTCGTGTGAAGAAGCGGTCACTACATTTAAGTAACCTGCATTTTTAGGATTGTAGAAAGGTATATTTTCAGATGGCATTCTTTGCACTTTAAGCGCGATAATTGCCAATTCATCCATTACAATCGGTACACTTGCAGGAACCATTCCCAAATCTTCTCCACAGATAAGCATTTTAGTTGCATTCAAAATGACCGGAAGTTTTTCCATCGCTTTTTCATACCAAAGATGATCCTGTCTTTTGAAGAAATAATCATGATACAGTTCATAGATAGCTTTCTTCTCCCAATCTGAAAGATATTTATAAGATTCTGTATTGTATACATTGAATCTTGGGTGATATACCGTTTGTCCGTTTCTTTCTTCAGGCAGAAATAAAACATTTGCACACAAGGAAATCAGCTGCTCTTCGATGGGACCACGAGGATTTTTCTTAAAGAAATCCGACAGCTTTCTCTGGGTATCAAATTCTTCTTTAAATGAATACGTTCCGTTCTGGTTGTTATTAATGAATTCTAGCGTTTTACCACTGTCCTCGCCGAAATAATCCCAAAGGATCTGCCCATTGATAAAAGGCTTGCAATACCTGTCAAAACTGAAAGGAATGCTGCGTGCGTTGAATTCATCCAAAACAATAGGCACTGCAGGGTAAAAATACCCTAAAATCCCCTGTGTGGCAGAAATTGGCATTCTCCAGATCCTGAAGAATCCTAATATGTGGTCGATCCTCATAGCATCGAAATACTGTTCCAGCACTTTGAATCTGTTTTTCCACCATCTGTAATCATCAGCCTTCATGGCTTCCCAGTTATAGGTTGGAAATTCCCAGTTCTGCCCAAGTTCCGTAAACTGATCCGGTGGTGCCCCAGCCTGAAAATCCATTCCGAATAATTCCGGCTCTGTCCATGCCTCTACTGAGTATCTGTAAATACCGATCGGGAGGTCTCCTTTTACAGAGATGCCCAGACTATGCATATAATCTACAGCATCTTTAAGCTGCAGATGGAGCTGATACTGTACCCACGCATGAAGCATTGATTCATCATAGTCTTTATTTTTAGGAGAAAAGAATGGAGAAATTTTGCCGGCAATGTATTTTTTATGCGTTTTCCATTCATTAAAGTTGGGCGTTTTATATTTATCCCTTAACACACAAAACGCCGCATAGGCAACCAACCAGCTTTCGTTATCTTTTATAAACTTCTTAAAGTTTCTGTCTTTATAAATCCTTTCCTTATTCCCACCGAAAACAGCTTTTATATATTTCCATTTCCCGGAAATTACTTTTTCATAATCTATTAATTCTAAGAGATTTAATGCTTGTTTTTCGGATTGATATTCTTCAACTAAATCCTCAGGTAAAGGAAAATCTAAGTTTTCTAATGAAATATATTGTGGATGTAATGCATATACTGATACTGCAGCATACGGATAAGAGTCTGTCCATGTATAATTCGCAGTGGTGTCATTAATTGGAAGGATCTGGATGATTCCGAGATTCGTTTCTTTTGTCCAGTCAGCCAATTTTTTCATATCGGAAAATTCTCCGACTCCAAAACCGTCTTTACTTCTCAGTGAAAATACGGGAATGGCAACTCCTGCATCGTGGTACATCTGATACAGCTTGAATTTGAAATAGTGATTGGAAACAATATGCAATATATCTTTCGACAGATTGGGTGCCGTATATCTGTTTTCACCCGTCTCCACATCAATTACACGTCCTTCTTTTGTATCGTAAATGCAGTACTTGAACTGAATAAGTTCATTCTCAGGAATTTCAACAGATACTTCCCAAATTCCGAAATCAGTCTGAACTAAATGTACCGCTTTTTCATAGTTCCAATTGCCTAATGATGCTGTGCTTCCAAAAAGTACAATCTTCCAGTCGGGATTATAAACAGGTGCCTCAATGCGGAATAAATGGGTGTGTTTTTTTAACACCGTAATTTTCTCGGGAACAAAATGGTTAAGTTTATTATAAAGAATTTTGTTGTTCAGGTAGTTTTCAGGGAAATTTTTGTTATTCCACTCATCAAAAATGACAAATTCTTTGTAGTTATGAGGAAAATGAAGTTTGTGCATCACAAATTCTTCACGAAGGATAACTCCTTTTTCATCCTTAAGCTTATATTGATAAGAAATTGATTTTGAAAAATAATCCACCTCACATTTCCATATTCCATTTTCTGCATAAAATAATGTATGACTCTGAGCTGTGGCTCCTTCTTCATTGATAACCAACTCCAAAGACTCTCCGGCTTTTGCTCTGTAATCGATAATAAAGTATAGCCTCATTTATATTTTTTTTATAAAAATACATTATAATCTTGAAAAACAAAACTTATTGAATATCAAATCTTCATTAAAAAAGCCTTCTCAACGATTTGAAAAGGCTCTTGATTTTTATGAAAGTTAAAGATTATTCAGTGACCAAAATTTTCTTGTTTAAAAGAATTTTGTTGGCTTCATCTGTAATACTCACAATATAGGCACCACTAACAAGATTTTTCAAATATACCTGCTGGTTCAATGAGCCCTCTTTAGCAGATAATTGCTGCTGCATTACATTTTTACCGGATAAATCAAAAACACTAAGTTTGATATTTCCTTTTATCGCTTTATCGTTTCCTCGTATCGTAATGAAATGTTCATCCACTCTTGTCGGGTATATATCCAGATTGGCAAGGGTAGTATTGGAGAGCGCTTTGTCGTTGACAAAATATTTGCTTGCTAAATCATAAATATGCAGATTAAGATCTCCGGGAAGCTGTTTAGCCTGTAAAGTTTCTATATCCATTTCGAATAACGGAGCTCCTTTTGCACTTGCAATAACCACTTTTCCTTTGGAATTAACCGCTGCTCCGTTTACAGAATAATTTTCCGGAATACCTGTGATTTTTCCGACAAATGTTGCCTTTAATTCTTTAGTTGAGATTTTAAATACATTCCCTGACACTGAAAAAACATAGAAATTATTATCGGCATCTGCGATTATATCTCCGCCAAAACCGGTTTCCATGGTCGTAAATGAATTTTTCCCATTGGATGGATCATCTTTAACGATTCCAAGATCTGTTACTGCATACTGACTGTTCTTTTTAGCAATCTGCAAAAACTGGGTCCCGGAATTATTCATGGCATATATATTTCCATCATATCCTGCGGTCATTCTCGTAATGTGAGAATTGATGTCACAGGAAGTTACTCTCGCCACCGTATTTTCCACTAATGTAATTTCTTTTGTATTTGGATTCAATACATAGATATTGGAAGAAAACATCGGCATGTAGACCAGATTATTATTAGATGAGTCATACGCCAACGCAGCCATCGTGGTAGCCTGAGCATTATGATATGAATTTTTGTCCTCAGAAGCAACACCTCTTCTAGCCTGTGAAAATACTTTCGCTGAAGAATCAGCAGTAAAAATACGTTCTCCGGAAATACCGTTTATTGCATCCATCGAACGAAAATCATTGAAAATAATTGCTGGAGAATCTTTTCCGGTAATGGCAAAAAAATCCTGCTGTGCTTGTGCTTCTATGCCTAACAACAGCAAAAATAAAGGGAATAAATGTTTTTTCATAATAATAGATTTTAGATGTGTAATTGTTTTATTCTTACTAAGTTACACAATTTCCAATATGAAATAACAAAAAACTCTCTTCCTATTGAATATTATTTATAATGATTAATGAACATTATTTTTTAATAATATAAGAAATTCACCTTCAATTTTAATAAAAAAATCCCGCAGATTAAGCAGATCAGGCAGATTTATATCACATATTCATCTGCTCAATCCGCATAATCTGCGAGAGTATATATAAGTGTTAAAAACTTTAATTAATTTAAGACATAGCTTGTTCCGTCTCTGCCATCTTTCAGCTCAATCCCTTCTGCAAGCAGCTTGTCTCTGATCTGGTCTGAAAGGTCAAAATTTTTGGACTTTCTGGCCTGATTTCTCAATTCAATTAAAACCTGCAACGTCTGATCTAATTTTTCATTATTGTTTTCTTCAACAGCCTGTAATCCCAGAACATCAAAGATGAATGCCCGTAAGGTTGTTTTTAAGTCTTCAAGATCTTTGGCTGAAATCGTTTCTTTATCATCATTTAAAGCGAAAATAAATTTCACGGCTTCAAATAAATGGGCAATCAGTATCGGTGAATTGAAATCATCGGTTAATGCATCATAACATTTCGTTTTCCATTCTTCAAAATTGAAACCGGATTGTTTTTCATCATTTGGCGTGACAGCATTCAATACTTTAACCGCTTCCATTAATCTGATGAATCCTTTTTCGCTCGCGATCATTGCATCATTGGAAATATCCAGTACACTTCTGTAATGAGCCTGCAGGAAGCAGAATCTTACAATCGTCGGATGGAAAGGTTTTTCAAAGAAATCATTTTCTCCGGTCACCAGCTGCATCGGCAGGATATAATTTCCTGTTGATTTACTCATACGCTGGCTGTTCATGGTCAGCATATTGGCATGCATCCAGTAATTTACAGGAGCGATATCATTGCAGGCTTTCCCCTGGGCAATTTCACATTCGTGATGTGGGAATTTTAAATCCATTCCGCCGCCATGAATATCAAATTTTTCACCTAAATATTTAGTGCTCATTGCAGTACATTCAAGATGCCATCCCGGAAAACCTTCCCCCCAAGGAGAATTCCATCTCATAATGTGAGCGGGAGATGCTTTTTTCCAAAGAGCAAAATCCTGCGGATTCTTCTTCTCACCCTGCCCATCCAAATCACGGGTATTGGCGAAAAGTTCTTCTATATTACGTTTTGAAAGTTCACCGTAATTTAATCCTCTTCTGTTGTATTCCAGAACATCAAAATAAACTGAACCATTGCTCTCGTAGGCAAATCCTTTTTCAATTAGCTTCTGAGTCAATTCTATTTGTTCTACAATATGTCCGGTTGCTGTAGGCTCAATGTTCGGAGGCAGCAGGTTGAACATATCCAGTACTTTATGAAAATCCACCGTATATTTCTGCACGATTTCCATCGGCTCAAGCTTTTCAAGACGGGTTTGTTTTACGAAGCGATCATTTTCTACATTTCCGTCATCGGTAAGGTGTCCGGCATCGGTAATGTTCCTTACATATCTCACTTTGTATCCTAAGTGCATCAATGAGCGATAAATAAAATCGAAAGAGAGGAACGTTCTTACATTCCCTAAATGAACATTGCTGTACACGGTAGGTCCGCAGACATACATTCCGACATTTCCTTCTAAAATAGGCTTGAATATTTCTTTTTCTGCAGTAAGCGAGTTATATATTTTTAATTGCATGATTACAAAATTGAATGATTTTTTAATGAATAATAAATTTAAAATTAAGATAAAAATAGGCTTTCGCAACAAATAATTACTGCTACAAAAATTTTATTGGAAACTTTTTTAAATTGTATCATTATTAAATTGCTTTTAAGTGATATTGCAAATGGTCTATATAATCCTGAATAAGATAAGCCAGCGTAAAAATCCTGAGTTCCGTTTTCGTGGTGTCACAGGTTCTCTGCAATGCTTCATCCGGAATATTTTCCACAATATGTACGATCTGAATATTTAAAACCTTCCAGAGACTGATGATCTCGGAAGCTGAAATATTCTGATAATTCTGGGCTTTTACCCAAAGATCCTGATCGTATACAATATTCTCGTTTTCTTTATATTGGGTGATTACAAATCTTCTTATATTGGTAAAAGCACTGTCGCAAAGATGTCCTAAAATTTCTTTTTTAGACCATTTTTCAGGGGAGATTTTATGTGACCATTCTTCTTCAGAAATCATTTCAAACCTCTTAAGCTCTGCTGTGACAATATGGTTAAGAATCTGATAATCCATTTGAAACAAATTTAATCCAATTTTGCATGACTTCCTACATAGTGTAAGAATTCTTGTCGGGTAATCGGATTTGTTTTGAAAATACCGCTTAATTCAGCGGTAATGGTTGAACTCGCTGTATCTTTTATTCCTCTGCAATTGACGCAAAGATGCTTTGCATCGATGATACAGGCAACATTTTTGGTTCCGAGTGCTTCTTTTAAAGCATTTACGATCTGCATTGTCAGTCTTTCCTGAACCTGCGGTCTTTTGGCGTAATAATCTACAATCCTGTTTATTTTTGAAAGTCCAATGACTTCCCCATTTGAAATATAGGCTACATGTGCTCTTCCAATAATCGGCAAAAAGTGATGTTCACAAAAAGAATATACGGTGATATCCTTTTCCACCAGCATCTGGCTGTATTTGTATTTATTAGAAAAAGTAGAAATTCCGGGTTTATTTTCCGGAAGGAGTCCTCCAAAAATTTCATTCACATACATTTTCGCAACACGTTTCGGAGAATCTTTTAAAGAATCGTCTGTCATATCGAGACCTAATGTCTCCATAATCTCGCCAAAAAGCGCTGTAATCTTTTCTATTTTTTCCTGTGGCGATTTATCAAAAGCATCTTCCCGTATAGGCGTATGTTCTTTTCCAGTGAAAATAT
Source organism: Chryseobacterium soli (assembly GCF_000737705.1). Lineage (GTDB taxonomy): Bacteria > Bacteroidota > Bacteroidia > Flavobacteriales > Weeksellaceae > Chryseobacterium > Chryseobacterium soli. The sequence goes on from NZ_JPRH01000006.1 coordinate 136,413, forward strand.
CATCGTCGTTATCAGTAAAATCAACCATTTTTATTTAATTTGCAGCAAAAATACGGATTATATCTGTTTGTTATATTTCAATTGAGCTTAAAAACATTACCTTATTATTCATTCGGAGAAAAAAATTATGATTATTGTCGAAGAAGTACAGGATGAAGACCAGAAAAAAGAATTTTTAGAATTCCCGGCCCGCCTTTATCAGCATGATAAAAATTATATCAGACCTTTAGATAAGGATATCGAAAACATTTTTGACCCTCAAAAAAATAAGTTTTTCAAAAACGGAGAATGCCGTAGGTTTTTATTTAAAGATAAAGACAACATTACTGTTGGAAAAATAGCTGTTTTTGTCAACCAACTTTACCTCCAGAATCAGCCAACAGGAGGAATTGGTTTCTTTGACTGCATTAATGATCAGGAAACCGCAAATTTCATTTTTGACTATTGCAAAAAATGGCTGCAGGCAAGAGGAATGGAAGCCATGGATGGGCCCATCAACTTTGGGGAAAGGGATAAATTCTGGGGACTGCTTATTGATCAGTTTATAGAGCCTTTATACGGCATGAACTATAATTTTTCCTATTATAAGGAGCTTTTTGAAAATTATGGATTTTCGGTTTATTTTGAACAGCTTTGTTTTTCAAGATCTATTTTTGCAGACGTCTCAAGAGTCTTCACAGTGATGCATGAAAAGCACAGAAGAAATCCTGCTATTACAGCAAAGCCCATGAAAAAGAATAACCTGGAAAAATTTGCTGCAGATTTTACGGAAATTTATAACAGAGCCTGGGCATCACACGGAGAAGGCAAACAATTGGAAAAGGCTAAGGTGGTAAAGATGTTCAAGACGATGAAACCTATTATCAATGAGCATATTTCTTGGTTTGTTTATGAAAACGGGAATCCTGTTGCTATGTGGATCAATATTCCGGACCTCAACCAATGGTTTAAATATCTGAATGGAAAGTTTGGGATTTTTGAGAAAATTAAATTCTTTTTTCTCAAAAAATTCAGGAAAAATGAAAAAATGGTAGGTCTTGTTTTCGGAGTTGTTCCTGAATGGCAGAAGAAAGGGATTGATGGCTACATGATCTGGGAAGGCACTCAGCATATAAGAAAGCACACTGATTTTACCGTCACTGAACTTCAGTGGATTGGAGATTTTAATCCTAAAATGATCAAAATTGCAGAAAACCTTGATACTGATTTAACAAGAAAGCTTGCCACCTACCGTTATTTATTTGATCGAAATAAGATTTTTGAAAGACATCCTGATCTTTAATATAAAAACCCTGCTGTTCATCAGCAGGGCTCCTTTCATGATACTTCTATTAGAATAGCTCTCCGGCTACTTTTTTAATATTATCACTTTTGCCCATCGAATAAAAATGCAAAACAGGTACTCCAAAATCAAGCAATTCTTTGCATTGGCTGATGGCCCATTCTATTCCGATTTCTCTGACGGCTTCATTATTTTTAGCATTTTCCACTGCATTAATTAATTCTTCCGGAAGATCTATTTTAAAGACCTGAGGCAATAATTTAAGATGTTTCTTGGTTGCAATTGGCTTAATGCCTGGGATTATCGGTATGGTAATTCCCATTTCCCGCGCCTTGGTTACGAATTCAATGTATCTTTTATTATCAAAAAACATTTGGGTAACAATATAATCTGCTCCGGCATCTACTTTCTGTTTCAGCCATTTCAGGTCGTAGTTCATGGAGGGAGCTTCGATATGCTTTTCGGGATATCCAGCAACTCCAATGCAGAATTTATTGTGTTCGTCACATACCTGATCTTCGTCATGCAGGTATTTTCCTCTACCCAGGTTATTGATCTGATGTACAAGATCCATCGCACTGGCATGGCCTCCGGAAGTGGGTTCAAAATATTGATGTCCCTTCATGGCATCTCCACGAAGTGCCATTACATTTTCAATTCCGAGATACATACAGTCTACCAGAAGATATTCCGTTTCTTCTTTTGTAAAACCTCCGCAAAGAAGATGCGGAACGGTATCTACATTATATTTATGCTGAATGGCCGAACATATCCCAAGGGTTCCGGGACGCATTCTCGTAATACGACGTTCTACCAATCCATTTCCTTTGTCGATATAAATATATTCTTCTCTCGAGGTCGTTACATCAATAAAAGGTGGCTTAAATTCCATCAACGGATCTATATTTCGATATAAATCTTCAATCCCAATTCCTTTTTGCGGCGGGACAACTTCCAGGGAGAATAATGTTTTTCCTTTTGCGTTTTTTATATGATCTGTAATTTTCATGTTTCGTATTAATCTGCTAAATTAGGTGACAACCATTTTCTTGCTTCTTGCAAGGAAATTCCTTTTCGTTTGGAATAGTCCTTCAATTGGTCTTCTGTGATTTTCCCAAGTCCGAAATATTTGGCATGCGGGCTTCCGAAATAATATCCGGAAACTGATGCAGTAGGAAACATGGCTAAGCTTTCGGTAAGGAAAACGCCGATATTTTCTTCTACTTTTAAAAGATCCCAAATCGTGTGTTTCTCTAAATGATCCGGACACGCAGGATAGCCCGGAGCAGGACGTACTCCTTTATATTTTTCTGCAATAAGATCTTCATTACTTAAATTTTCCTGATTGGAATAGCCCCAATATTCTGTCCTTACTTTTTTATGTAAAAATTCAGCATAGGCTTCAGCAAAACGGTCTGCCAGCGCTTTTACCATGATGGCATTATAATCATCATTAGCCTCTTCATATTCTTTTGACAGCTCATCTGTTCCAAAACCTGTCGTTACACAGAAAGCGCCTACATAATCGGTTTTCCCCGAACTCTGCGGTGCAATGAAATCACTTAATGCCAAATATTCTTTTCCTTTGGATTTCTGAACCTGCTGTCTTAAGGTGATAAATTTTGCCTGCTCCTTATCATTTTCATCGAAGATCAGGATATCATCCGTTTCATTAGCTTTGGCTTTGAAAATTCCAAAAATAGCTTTGGCTGTTAACAATTTTTCATCCAAAATTTTCTTTAAAATAACCTGAGCATCTTTGAACAGTTCTTTAGCCTGTGCGCCTACTACCTCATCTTCAAGGATATTCGGGTATTTCCCGTGCAGATCCCAGCTTCTGAAGAAAGGCGACCAGTCGATAAAAGGAACAAGCTCATTCAGATCCTGATTATGGAAAACCTGTATGCCTATATTATTTGGAGTAAAAATTTCTTCGTTTTCCCAGTCAATTTTAAACTTGTCTTTTCTTGCCTCTTCAATGGAAACATATTCTTTATCCACTTGTCTGTTCAGGAATTTTTCGCGGAAATCAGAATATTCATCTTTCAGGTCATGAACATATTCTTTATTACGGTCGCCCAGTAGAGAACTTACAACATTCACAGCTCTTGAAGCATCATTTACATGTACGACAGCATTTTTATATTTTAAATCGATCTTCACCGCAGTATGAGCCTTGGAAGTTGTTGCTCCACCGATCAATAAAGGAAAATTAAGATTTTGACGTTCCAATTCTGAAGCGATATACACCATTTCATCTAAACTTGGCGTGATCAAACCACTCAAGCCAATTACATCAACATTGTGTTCGATGGCAGCCTGTATAATTTTTTCCGCCGGAACCATTACTCCAAGGTCTACAATTTCATAATTATTACAGCCCAGCACCACACTTACAATATTTTTACCGATATCGTGAACATCTCCTTTTACAGTTGCCATTAATATTTTCCCGTTGGCAGGTCTTGCCCCGTCTTTTTCTGCTTCTATAAAAGGCTGTAAATAGGCTACGGCTTTTTTCATCACCCGTGCTGATTTTACCACCTGCGGTAAAAACATTTTCCCACTTCCGAATAGATCTCCAACTACTCCCATTCCCGTCATTAAATTAACTTCAATAACATGTAAGGGTTTTGCCGACTGGAGTCTTGCTTCTTCTACGTCTTCTTCAATAAAACGGTCAATCCCTTTCACTAAAGAATGCGTAATCCTCTCCTGTAAAGGTCTTGTCCGCCATTCAAGCTCTTCTACTTTTTCTTTTTTTACAGACTTATTTTTTTCAGAATACTCTAAAAGTCTTTCTGTGGCATCTTCTCTTTTGTCAAGAATTACATCTTCAACTAATTGAAGAAGCTCTTTATTAATTTCATCATATACTTCCAGCATGGCTGGATTTACGATCCCGATGTTCATTCCCGCCTGGATGGCATGGTAAAGAAAAACCGAGTGCATCGCTTCTCTTACTGTATCATTTCCGCGAAAAGAAAATGAAACATTACTCACTCCTCCACTCACAGATGCATACGGAAGATTTTGTCTTACCCATCTTGTGGCCTCAATGAAGTCGATTGCATTTCTCCTGTGCTCATCCATTCCAGTTGCAACAGGGAAAATATTTAAGTCGAAAATAATATCTTCTGCTGCAAATTTTACCTGATTCACCAGGATATCATAGGAACGTTTTGTAATTTCTACCCTACGATCGAAAGTATCCGCCTGCCCATCTTCATCAAAAGCCATTACAATCACTGCCGCACCATATCTCTTAATAGCTTTTGCCTGCTTTATAAATTCTTCTTCGCCCCCTTTTAAGCTGATGGAATTGACCACACATTTTCCCTGTGCTACCTGAAGCCCGGCTTCCAGAATCTCCCATTTGGAAGAATCAATCATAATCGGAATTCTCGAGATATCAGGCTCTGAAGCAATTAAATTCAAAAACTTGATCATGGAAGCTTTTCCATCAATCAATCCGTCATCAAAATTCACATCAAGAATTTGTGCACCACCCTCAACTTGGTGGCGGGCAATATCCAATGCTTCGGAAAATTTCTCTTCTTTAATTAATCTTAAAAACTTTTTGGAACCGGCAACATTAGTCCTTTCACCAACGTTGATGAAATTACTTTCCGGCGTTATAATAAGAGGCTCAAGGCCCGATAGTCTTAAATACTTCATAATTTAATTTACCAATTTAAAAATCTAGCAACAGGTTAAGTATTGATACATTTTTAAATTGATACATTGTTATATTTGTTAATCTTCCTTGGCTCATATTTGTCAACCAAGTCTGCAATAGCTTTTATATGTTCAGGCGTAGTTCCACAACAGCCTCCAATGATATTGATTAATCCTTTTTCTGCATATTCTTTTATCTGTTCTGCCATGAATTCAGGGGTTTCATCATATTTCCCAAAAGCATTAGGCAAGCCGGCATTCGGATAGGCTGAAACATAGAAATCTGAATTATGAGCTAAAGTTTCTAAATACGGCGTCAGCTGGTTAGCTCCCAGCGCACAGTTGAATCCTACACTCAATAGGTTCAAATGAGAAACTGAGATTAAAAATGCTTCTGCAGTCTGTCCACTCAATGTTCTTCCTGATGCATCGGTAATCGTTCCTGAAACCATAATGGGAATTTCAATGCCTCTTTCCTCCTGAATTTCATCAATGGCGAAAAGAGCAGCCTTCGCATTCAGAGTGTCAAATATCGTTTCTACCAGTAAAATATCCGAACCTCCATCCAATAAAGCTTCTGACTGCTGTTTGTAAGCAATTCTCAGTTCATCAAAAGTAATCGCACGGTATCCTGGATCATTCACATCAGGGCTTAAGCTTGCCGTTCTGTTGGTTGGTCCGATAGATCCTGCTACAAATCTGGGTTTGTCTGGATTTTTAGCAGTGAATTCATCACAAACTTTTCTCGCAATCTTTGCAGATTCATAATTAAGTTCATACACCAATTCCTCCATATGGTAATCCGCCATGGCGATGGTAGTCCCGGAAAAGGTATTGGTTTCGAGAATATCTGCTCCTGCATCCAAATATTTCCTGTGAACTTCCTCAATGGCATGAGGCTGCGTTAATGAAAGCAGGTCATTATTTCCTTTTACAGGATGTTCCCAGTCTTTGAAACGCTCACCCCGGTAATCTTCTTCTTCAAATTTATACCGCTGAAGCATGGTTCCCATCGCTCCGTCAAGAACAAGGATTCTCTGTGATAATGCTTTATATAATTGTGCTGAATTTTTCATTTTACTTTTTTATTGAAATGACTTTAATAGGATTTTCATTTTATCCAAACGAAATCATCCATTAAGGCTTTTATATATTTCAAACTTTTTATTCTGAAACCTAATCAAGGCTAATTTTTTGAGATCAATCTGTCAAAATAATTTAATCCAGTGCCTGTTTCAGATCTGCTATGACATCCTCTACATTTTCAAGACCTACTGAACAACGAACCAAACCGGCAGTAATTCCCACTTCATTTCTTTCTTCGTCGGTTAATTTCGAGTGTGTTGTAGAAGCAGGATGTGTCACAATAGTTCTTGTATCGCCCAGGTTTGCGGAAAGCGAACACATTGTAATGCTATCTAAAAACTTCCTGCCACCTTCTATTCCGCCTTTTATTTCGAAAGCCACGATATTTCCGCCTAATTTCATCTGCTTTTTTGCAATTTCATAGCTTGGATGGGAAGGTAAGAAAGGATATTTCACCAATTCTACATTAGGATGGCTCTCCAGAAACTGAGCAACTTTCAACGCATTCTCACAGTGTCTTTCTACACGGATGGCAAGGGTCTCCAAACTTTTTGACAATACCCAGGCATTGAAAGGCGACATAGCGGGACCGGTATTTCTTGCGAAAAGATATATTTCTCTGATCAGGTCTGCTCTTCCTACAGCAACACCTCCTAACACCCTTCCCTGTCCGTCAATAAGCTTTGTCGCGGAATGCACCACCACATCTGCCCCATATTTGATGGGCTGTTGCAGATAAGGCGTCGCAAAACAGTTATCGACAATAAAAATCAGATTATGTTTTTTTGCAATTTTCCCGAAAAACTCTAAATCCAGAATTTCAATGGCCGGATTGGTTGGTGTTTCCAGATATAAAATTTTTGTATTGGGCTTAATATACTGCTCAACATTTTCTGCATTATCTGCTTTAAAGTAGGTGGTTTCGATATTCCATTTCGGGAAATACTTCGTAAATAAAGTATGGGTAGATCCAAAAACCGACTGGCAGCTTACAATATGATCTCCGGCATCCAGTAATGTTGCAAATGTAGAATAGATCGCAGCCATCCCCGTTGCAAAAGCGTATCCGGCTTCTGCACCTTCCATTTTTACGATTTTATCGGTAAATTCATTGACGTTAGGATTGGAAAATCGGCTGTATAAATTTTTAGATTTTTCTTCGGCAAAGCTCGCCCGCATATCTTCCGCATCCTGGAAAACAAAGCTGGAGGTAAGGTATAATGGTGTAGAATGCTCATCAAACTGGCTTCTCTCAGTCTGTGTTCTTATTGCAAATGTTTCAAAATTTTCCATATAGTTTAATTTTAATAATGTAGCAATATATCAGTGTAACAGTTTACCAATGAGTGACTGTACGTGCTTTTTGAGGTAGTTTTTTTGGGTACACTGTTATATCGCTGTATGTACATTAATTTATTTTGTTTCGCTTAGTCTTAAAATATCTCCGAAAACACCTCTTGCCGTCACCTGGGCTCCTGCTCCTGCTCCCATAATCACAATCGGGTTTTCACCATAACTTTCCGTATAGATTTCAAAAATGGAATCTGATCCTTTCAGTTGCCCTAAAGCAGAACCTCCCGGAACAGAAATCAGTTTTACATCCAGCTGGCCTTTTTCTTTTTGCAGGTCTCCATGCAGATCTCCTACATAGCGCAGCACATGACCAGATTCCTGATTGTCCTTAATTTTTTGATATTCATCATCCAGTTCTTCCAATCTTGAAACGAATTCATTTTTCTCAATGGAAAGAAGATGTTCCGGAATTAAATTTTGAATATTGATATCACTGAATTCATTGATCAGGTCTAATTCTCTCGCAAGGATCAACAGTTTTCTCGCAACATCATTTCCTGAAAGATCTTCGCGTGGATCCGGTTCCGTATATCCTTTTTCCATTGCCTCTCCGATCACTGTAGAAAATTTGTCATTTCTTACAGAATAATTATTGAAGATATAGCTTAAAGATCCTGAGAATACACCTTTGATTCTGGTAATGTTTTCCCCTGAAAGGTGTAATAATTTTATGGTATCAATTAAGGGTAAACCGGCACCCACGTTGGTTTCATACAGATATCTTCTATTATTTTTACTCAACGTATATCTTAGTTTGCGATATTCTTCAATAGGAAGTGTGTTGAATATTTTATTGGAAGACACAAGGTCAAATCCATTTTCAGCTAAGGCATGGTAATTTTTAACAAAATCTTTACTTGCTGTATTATCTACAACGATCAGATTTTCCAGCTGGTTTTCTTTGGAGAAGCTAATCAGTTCTTCAACATTGGAAGAATTTTTCGCCGCCAGCACCTCATCATTCCAATTACCGTCAAAACCTTTTTTATTAAATGCAATTTTCTTTGAATTGGCTACCGCCACTACTTTAAGATCAATCTTCTTACGTCTTTTAATCTCTTCTGATGATTTCAGCACCTGCTCAATTAATGTTTTCCCTACATTTCCATGGCCGATAATAGCCAGATGAACGGTTTTAGGTTTTTTCGAAATCTCAGATTCAATGATATTTTTAGTTTTCTCATCCTGTGAAGAGGTCACTACTATATTGACTCTTTTTTCACTTGCAATTTGATTTAAAAGCAGTGGAAAAACATTATTTCTGGCAAGCTCTGAAAGAATTTTATTAAAATCCTCAGCAACAAATCCCAGTACAGAAACATTATTGATGCTGTAGATCTGAGAAACTTTCCCCGATAGTCTTTCTGCTTCAAATTCTTCTATGAGACAGTTAACCGCTTTTTCGGAATCATTTTCATGAACTAAAATTGAGAGGCCGTTTTCTATAGCCTGTTGAGAAATTACGCCCACACTGATTCTCGCCAGGGTAAGGGCTTTGAAAATTCTTCCGTCAATCCCGATTTCACCTAAGAAATCTTCTCCTTCAAATTTGATGATTGATCTGTTTTTTAAAAATTTTATTTCGTTAGCATTTTTCATCTGTTCTTACTTTAATTTTTATTATTGGTCAGATAGAATTTCGCGGCCGCTCCATTTCATTCTTTACAAAATATTTTTAATGATGTTATTTAATTGTTCGTATTCCATTAAGAAGGCATCATGCCCATGTATTGATTGTATCTCGTGATAGTCAACATTTTTATTTTTCTCTTTCAGCTTTTCAAAGCACATTCGAATTTCAGAGGCCGGAAAAAATAAATCGGTATCTACTGAAATCAGGTGCATTCGTGCGCTGATCTCATCCAATCTTTTTTGTTCGGCATTAATATTCATCAGCAGATGGTTCATCAGCTTATACGATTTTAAACTAAATCTTTCGTTTAGTGAATTACCGTGATACACCAACCAGTCTTCTGATTCTAAGCATTGCTTTTCCTGATTATATTGAGTTTGAAATCTATCGTTTAATGATTGCGGCGTCCTGTAGCACAGCATCGCATGAATTCTCGCTTTTTGTAATGGCTCGTGATCGCTACCCAACAAAAACTTCTGAACCAGGCATTGTGCATGAAGCCAGTCATGGGTTTTGAAATCGCAGGCCACCGGAATAAAGATTTCCGCCAGATCTGGTTGTTTAGCCAGCATTTCCCATCCAATTCCTCCGCCCAGTGATCCTCCAATAATGGCGTATACGCTTTGTATGTTTAGAATTTTAAGTCCTTCCAGAAATATATTGGCAATATCTGAAGGAGAAAAATTTTCATATTCATCAATTAAAAAATTATCATATCCGTTTCCGGGAATATTGAAACACAGAACAGTGTAGGTATTGGTATCAATAACCTGTCCTTCGCCGATCAGCTGTTTCCACCATCCTTTTTTACCGGCAACATTGGAGTTTCCGGTTAAAGCATGATTAATAACAATGATGGGTGCAGTAAACAGGTCTTTCCCGAAGAGCTGGTAGCTCAACGGGATATTGTATTCCTTACCGGAATTCGTTTGATACGAAAGTGTAATATTTTTTAGTTCTGTTTTCAATTCTATTATTATTTTAATACAATTGAAAATGCCATAAGAAATGGCTGAAAGAACTTCAGTAAGTTATCTGTCCAAAATAAATTGGTAGAACGTAGCACCTTCTTTGCTTGCACAAAGGGTTGCTAAGGTTTCATAGGGTCTAATCCCTCAACCTTTCTTGATAACATTTTCAATATTTGAATGAACGTGTGCCGCAAAGATAGTACTTTTTATTTTATCTTTTTAAAAAAAAATAATTTCCCCTTAAAAGCCCCATAAATAAAAGATTTTCAAGACTATGTTAAGGATAATTCAGATTAAAACAATTGGAATTATTTTTCAAAAAAACTACCTTCGTATCGAAAAGTGATGCAATATGAGTGTTGAAAAACAAAGATTAGAAGATAACAACTGGAAAAACTGGGGTCCTTATGTAAGCAACCGTCAATGGGGAAATGTACGGGAAGATTACAGTCCGAACGGAAATGCCTGGAACCATACCAATCATAATAATGCAGAAAGCTACGCCTATCGATGGGGAGAGGAAGGTATTGCCGGAATCTCTGATGTAAAACAGATTTTCTGTTTCGGTCTTTCTTTCTGGAACAAGAAAGATAAGATGGTGAAGGAGCGCTTCTTTGGACTGAGTAATCCTCAGGGAAATCACGGAGAAGATATTAAAGAAATTTTTTATTACCTGGATAATACACCTACCCACAGCTATATGAAGATGGTGTACAAATATCCTATCAATAAATTCCCATATGATAACCTCGTTGCTGAAAACGGCAGACGAAGTAAAAAGGAACCTGAGTATGAAATTATCGATACCGGGATCTTTGACAATAACGAGTATTTCGATATTTTCATTGAATACGGTAAAGCCGATCATAATGATATTCTGGTAAGGGTTACTGTGTGTAACAGAAGCCAGCAGGAGGCTCCCATTGTAGTGGCTCCGACCGCATGGTTCAGAAATAACTGGAAATGGGGGTATAATACGTATAAAGGTCAGCTGAATGCCTCTCATGAAGGATGTATTGACATTAACCACGATAGCATATCCATTAAGAAATTGTATTCAAGGAGATTGAATGCCAATAGTGTTTTTTGTGAGAATGAAACGAATACTCCCAAGCTGTATGGAGCTCCCGAAACAGAAAATACCTATTTTAAAGATGGCATCAATAATTTTATCATCCATCAGTCCAATACAGTGAATCCTGAAAAAAGAGGAACAAAAGCTTCTTTTTTAATTGATGAAATGATTGGCGCCGGCGAGTCAAAAACATTTGATTTCAGATTATGTCCAAATGAATTGGATGAACCATTTTCTCAGTTTGATGAGATCCTGAATGCAAGAATCAATGAAGCCAATGAGTTTTATAACGAAATGCAAAATGACGTAACGAATGATGATGAAAAAAATGTTCAGAGACAGGCTTTCGCGGGACTGCTTTGGAATAAACAATTTTATCATTACAACGTCGGAAAATGGCTGAAAGGAGATCCTAATTTTGAAGCTCCAAGAAATTTCAATGATTATGTAAGAAATACGGAGTGGAACCATCTTCATAATAAAGACATCATCTCTATGCCCGACAAATGGGAATATCCGTGGTATGCAACCTGGGATCTGGCTTTCCATTGTGTTCCTTATGCTATTATTGATGCTGAATTTGCAAAAGGGCAGCTTTTACTGCTTACCAAGGAATGGTATATGCACCCGAACGGTCAGCTTCCTGCTTATGAATGGAACTTAAGTGATGTAAATCCACCTGTTCATGCATGGTCATGTTTCCGGGTTTTTAAGATTGATGAAAAGCAAAACGGTAAACCCGACTTATTATTCCTTGAAAAAGTTTTCCAAAAACTTCTTCTGAATTTCACCTGGTGGGTTAACCGAAAGGATAAAAGCGGGAATAATATTTTTGGGGGCGGTTTCTTAGGACTTGATAATATTGGGGCCTTCGACAGAAATATGGTCTTAAAAGACGGTCAGCATCTTGAACAGGCAGACGGAACCAGCTGGATGGCTATGTATGCCCTTAATATGATGCGTATTGCCATGGAACTCGCTCAGTATTATCAGGTATATGAGGATATGGCGATTAAGTTTTTTGAGCACTATCTGTATATCGCTGAGGCCATGGAAAATCTGGGTGATGATAAAGAAGGATTATGGAATGAGGAAGATGGATTTTTCTATGACGTTCTGCAGCTTGGAAACGGTGAAAGCGTATCATTACGTTTAAGAAGCATCGTAGGCCTTATCCCATTATTTGCTGTGGAAGTTATTGATCACAGTCTGCTTGAAAAAATGCCTAATTTCAAAATAAGAATGGAATGGGTATTGAAAAACAAGCCTGAGCTTACAAAATTAGTTTCTCACTGGGATGAAGAAGGACACGGCAGAAAGCACTTAATGAGTATTTTGCGTAAAAACAGATTGAAAAAAGTCCTGACAAGAATGCTTGATGAGAAAGAGTTTTTAAGCTCTTACGGAATCCGTGCAATGTCAAAAGTATATGAAGAAAATCCTTTTGTTTTCTCTGTTCACGGCAATGAAAATGTAGTGTATTATACTCCTGCGGAAAGCGACAGCAGAATGTTCGGTGGGAACAGCAACTGGAGAGGACCGATCTGGTTCCCCATCAATTTCCTGATCGTTGAAAGTTTACAGCGTTTTCATTTTTATTATGGAAACAGTCTAAAGGTCGACCTTCCGACAGGAAGCGGAGACAAAAGAAATCTCGACGAAGTCGCCCAAAATATAAGCAATAGACTTTGTTCTATATTTTTAAAGGATGAACATGGCCAGAGGGCTTTCAATGGAGGAAATGCTCTTTTTAATTATGATGAACATTTCAGAGATTACATTACTTTCTTTGAATATTTCCACGGTGATAACGGCCGCGGCGTAGGTGCTTCCCACCAAACGGGATGGACAGCCACCGTCGCAAAACTCATGAAACCAAGATTGACAATATAACTGCAAAGCCTCTTTTTTAAGGGGCTTTTTGCTGACAACTATTCTTACAACAGAATAGGATTACGTTTAGCAGAAGGACTTACCGGAAGCGTAGATAATAATCACATGAACGTAGCAAAAATAAAACAACCGGACAGTACTGCCCGGTTGTTTTGTTTTTTATGATTGATAATTTAAATCTTTTCTCCGTTAACAAAAACTTCATATCCTATTTCCACATTCGGTTCAAGGGTTTTGGACACTGAGCAGTATTTTTCAAAAGATAATTCCGCCGCTTTTGCTGCTTTTTTAGGATCAACCGTTCCCGCCAGGAAAAATTTCACCTTGATTGCCTTAAAAGGTTTTGCATCTTCTACAACCACTCTTTCTCCTTCTACTTCAGCCTTAAAGTCTGTAATTTCCTGACGCTGTTTTTTTAAAATGGAAACCACATCGATTCCGCTGCATCCTGCAACCGCCATCAGCACACTTTCCATTGGAGAAACTCCTTTGGCTCCGGGCTGTGAAGTATTGTCTAAAAGAATTGAATTTCCCTGAGAATTGGTACATTCAAATAAAAAGTCGTCGTTGATTCTATTAAGTGTTATTTTCATTGTTGAATTTTGATTTGAAAGATTTTCACTTCATTCTGAAGGATACCGCTATATGAAACAGCATCTGTTGAAGTGCTTTTAATTATTTAGTACTGCAAATTTATAAAATTCCTCTCGCTTTTATCTCCAAATATTTATTGATAACATCGATATTCAAATTCTCAGGAAGTGTATATACGGTGTAAATTCCATATTTGCGGAGTTCCTGAATGATCAGTTTCTTTTCAAATTCAAACTTTTCAGCAATGATTTCATCATAAATTTCCTGTGTACTTTCAGGATCTTTATGGATGAGTGTATGCAGCTCGGAGTTTTTAAAGAAAACGACCACTAATAAATAGTTTTTGGCTATTCCACGAAGATATTTCAGCTGTCGGTTTAATCCATCCAACGTTTCAAAGTTCGTAAATAACAGAATCAGACTTCTTTGATTGATCGAGTATTTTACATCCTGGTACAGACGGTTGAAGTCACTTTCAAAAAAATCAGTTTTCACATTGTACAGTGCTTCTGATATTTTTTTCAGCTGTCCCGATTTATTTTCCCCCGCAATTTTATTCTCTGTTTTTTTCGAAAACGTCATCATTCCTGCACGGTCTCCTTTCTTCAGAATAATATGTGACAACGCCATTGCCGCATTGATCGAGTAATCCAGTAAGCTCAATCCATTGAAAGGCATTTTCATTGTTCTGCCTGTATCGATGAGCATAAAAACACGCTGTGCCTTCTCATCCTGAAACTGATTCACCATCAGGCGATTCGTTTTAGAAGTTGCTTTCCAGTTGATAGTTCTGATATCATCTCCCGGAACATATTCTTTGATCTGCTCAAATTCCATGGTATGGCCGAGCTTTCTTATTTTCTTGATTCCACCCAGCAAAAATTCATTTTGCAGTGCCATTAATTCATATTTCCGGAGATGTACGAAAGACGGATAAGAAGGAAGGCTGGCATCTTTCTGAAAAATAAACCTTTTGGAGACAAAACCTATCGGTGATGAAGCGTAAATATTTAAGCTTCCAAAATGATATTCCCCTCTTTCTTTAGGCTCTAAAACATATTGAAAATACGTGTTTTTACCAGAATCAATCTTTTTTTCAATTAAAAAATCCCTTTTCTGAAACTGAAACGGAATTTCATCAATGATTCTCGCTGTAATGGGAAAGCTGTATTCATTTTTAATATCAATTTTCACCGGATTCTCATCACCGTTGGATAATTTTTCCGGTAATATTCTCTGGGCCAGAACTCCGTTCTTTTGAAGAAACAACAGAAGATAATCCACCATCACCGCCAGAAAGCATATAAGGAGAATGATGTGCGCAATAATCATTAAAAACGGAAAGAAAAATGCGAACACATAAAGGATCCCCACTCCAATGAGCGTAAAGAAAAAACGAGTGTTGATGTATAAGTTTTTCATGATATAGATTCTTAAGGATCAGAACTATTTTCTAAGCCCTAATCCCGTCTCTTATCTAGGAATTTCTATTCCTTCTAATATTTGACGGATAATTTCGTCTGCAGTAAGACCTTCCATTTCTCTTTCTGGCGAAACCATTACTCTGTGTCTCAATACAGCATAACTGGCTTCTTTAATATCTTCAGGAGTTACAAAATCTCTTCCTCTTAGCGCTGCAAATGCCTTTGAAGCGCTAAGAAGTGCCAGTGATGCTCTCGGAGAAGCTCCCAGATATAAGAATTGATTTTCTCTGGTATTTACTGTGATTTTAGCGATATATTGTATCAGCTGAGGTTCCACAATAATTTCTTTTACCAGATGTTGGTAATTTTTCAACTGTTCTGCAGTAATCACCTGTTGAACGGTCTCCGTTTTATCTTCTTTTTTACTTTCGTGCTGATTTTTAATGATGGCAACTTCCTGCTCAAAATTAGGATATCCAACATTGATCTTGAATAGAAAACGGTCCAGTTGTGCTTCAGGAAGCCTGTACGTTCCTTCGTGCTCTATCGGGTTTTGGGTAGCCAGCACCAGAAACGGTTCATCCATTTTATATTGTACTCCGTCCATAGTGATCTGTCTTTCCTCCATCACTTCAAATAAAGCAGACTGCGTTTTCGCCGGTGATCTGTTGATCTCATCAATCAGGATAAAGTGGGAGAAAATAGGTCCTTTTTTAAATTCAAATTCAGAATTTTTTACATTGAAAACTGAGGTCCCTAAAATATCAGAAGGCATCAGATCCGGTGTAAACTGAATTCTGCTGAACGCTACAGCAACGGTTTTGGCAAGCAATTTTGCGGTAATGGTTTTGGCAACTCCGGGAACACCCTCAATCAATACGTGCCCGTTTGATAAAAGGGCTGCTAAAAGATGTTCAATCATACTTTCCTGCCCTACGATCACCTTCCCGATCTCGGCTTTTACTTTTTCCAGGCTGGCGCGAAGTTCAATCATATCAATTCTTGATTCGAACTGATCTTCTTTTTTTGTGAGGTTTATAGAACTTCGATCTTCTATATTTTGGTTTTCAATGTTTTCCATAGGATTATAATTTACCAATATATCAATTTAACAATGCAATAATCTTCTTGTATCACTGGCTGATCAGATTATTGCCTTTTATTTTATTATTTCATCCAGAATTGTATTCAGGGCAGCAAGGTCTTCTTTCATTACATGGGAATAAGGATCCTGCGCTTTTTTAATAAGACTGACTGCTTCTTGAATCATTTCAATAGGTTTCCCGGTTTTCAACTGAAGTTTTTTAATAAAATCTTCATCCAGATTCTGAGTATCAATTAAAAGATCCAATCGAATTTTGTGTAAGAAATACTGGGCTTTTTTGGCCATCATATCATGGAAATCGCCTTCCTGTAAATAAAGGTTTCCGATACTTTTTACAAAATCTACCGAAGTATTCTTTAGAGGTTCAATAATGGGAACAATACGCTGTTTTCTTTTGGCATTAAAAAAGATAAACAAAACCAATCCTCCCAAAAATAGCCACCAGGCATATTTAAGTGCGGGATTTGATAAGATAAACCTCATAAAAAACCGCGAAGTTTTTGTATTGCTTTCTACAAACCAAAGGGTTTCTTTATCCTGAAGATACGAAAAAACATCCTGAGTATATTTTATATTTCCCGGTTTCAGAAGATAATAATTCGTCAGGAAAAGAGGTTCGCTGTGAACGTAAATATTTCCTTTTCCAAATTTAACTTTAATAAAATTAGCCTGATCTCCATTATCTTTTTCAATGGTTTTGCCCAAGACTTCCACCTGGGGTTTAATGAAGGTGAATCCTCTACCTGACGGAAATTTATCTAATTTAATAAAATCATTCTGATATTGTTTATCGGTAAGTTTCAGGACATTTTCCTCCTTAAAAGAGATGTCTGAATCATAGTACCCGATACTGTCTGAAATTTCTCTCGGAATATCATTTACAATCAGCATCGCATCGGAACCTTTTGAAACCTCATCAAGGATTTTTCTCCACGATTCTTCATCAATGTCACTTTCAATAACCAGAATATTATGCGGTTTTTTAGGATGCTGGTTGTAATAATCGTACGGAGTCTGTTCAATTTTTTTCAGATTGTTTTTAAAAAGGTCTTTCACTTCATTATTAAAAACAAACAATCCGAAAGGTGTTTTTTTATTGACATCAAAATTTTTTCTCCAGTCCGTAGTTTCTTTTTTATTCACTTCAAGCAACGCCAGAATAACCATCACCACGATGAAGATTACAGCATATATTTTGAAAGTTTTGTTCATAGTAAAAGTTTAATTACGGTTTAAATGCCTGATATTGATTTTTAAAATTCTGATATCCCTGTTCATCAATATTGAATTCTCCATACCATACATAATCGAAAATGTAAGACAGATTGAAAAATTCATTTTTGAGATGGGGAGCTTTTAATTCCGCTCCATATTCTTTGTTGGTTTTTTCAGGGTTCCAATTGATTAATTTTTTATCGCTTAATTTCTTCAGTACAAATAAAAACTGATACCGAACGGCAGACCGGTAATCGCCGGATCTCTCAAATTGAGCAATACTTTCCGGAAAGTTAATTTCATGAATATTTTCATGGAGTTCTTCTGCATTGATCTCTACTTTCTTATTTTTTTTGCCAAAGAAAAAGTTTCCATCTTTTCCAAGGATATATCTGACGATAAAATACAGCAAAAAGCCCACAAGAAGAATAGCAAAAAGCCGAATGACTATACTGGCTGCATTAGCAGATTTAGTAAACGCTGTTTCTCCAAAAATACTTTGCAGGAATTGATCTAATTTCCGTAAAAGCTTTTGAAAAAAAGATTCTCTGGGCTTAGAAACAGTATAATCGTATTCATTCCCTTTGTATCTTGACTGGAGATTTTCTTTAAATTTCTTAGGATACACTGTATTTTCAGAAACAGGATTCCTCAACAAAACAGAATCCGCCCGAAGCATATTTCTATAATGCCCTGAGCTCAGAGAATCTTCCATATAGCTTTCAACCACAGTTGTTGCACTGTCGCTTTGAGCATATACCGATTCTACCGAAAAAAAGATCAGTATGAAAAAAAGAAATTTATTCATTAAATCCGATGGTTTCAATTTCTGCAAGTTCTACTTTTTGATGAAGATCTGTCCGGCTGTCATAATACATTAACCCTGAATTGATAAAGATTAAATTCGAGAGGAAAAATGAGATCAGCATTGAAATTCCGTAAAATATGAAGAAGATAATCCCTGCTACCCCTGCAAAAGCATCTTGTCCGGAACTTCCATCAGGAATTGTCGTAAGCGCTGATCCATAAGTAAACATCATCGGTATCAGTGTGAAAATAGAAGTTATCACATATAAAATGATGGATACCACAATGGTTGCTCCCCAATATTTCCAATATGGTGATTTTTCTCTCCCATTCGGATAAGAAAACTGCGATCTGATGGCATAACTTAAGCTTTCAAAGAAACCTCTGTCTGTATTGAAATAATCAAACATCAAAAATATCACGACATTAAAAAGTGTAGGATATACCAGCAGCAACAGGAAGAATCCGATAATGATCAGCAGCAGTGCATAAGAGATTCCCAGTACAAAGAAGGACAGCGGCGTGACAATAAACATCATTCCTAAACAAAGAATAATAATTCTGCCTGCATTTTTCTTAAAATCACCCAGAATCTCATCAGATTTCACCTTCTCAGCTCCCTGAGCAATTCTTTTAAGATAAAACACGGGATATAAATAATTGACGATCATCAGTACTGCAAAAAGCACAAATATCAATCCTCCTACAATGACGAGCATTCCGGCGTTATCAGAAAAATACCTTTCGAAGTAGTAGCTTTCACCGCTAAGATTTGAACCAGCAAGCTGTCCGAAAATCTCTCTGAATCCGAAAATAACCACTGCTATCATCAAAATAATCAGCAGACCATTGATAAGCAGATAGTTTTTAAAATAATTTTTACCGTATATTTTGAAAAAGTTGAAACTGTCGCTGATAAAAGTTCCAAACTCCCTTTTCTTATAAAATTGCATCATTTGTTGGTGTATTAATTTTTTTATAGACAATGGACGGGTAAATGAAATAGTAAAATCCTATTATAACCAAAGACCCGAAAATAATAATAAGATTCAATATGAGCGGCATTTTCAAGGCATGTCTTGTAACGTATCCTTCGATAATTCCCGCACAGATGGTAAAGGGAACCGTGCTTAAGAATATTTTAAAGGAATCTTTAAAACCGCTTTTAAAAGAATTGAATCTTGATAAGGTTTTAGGAAATAAAATAGAGGCCCCAAGAATCAATCCGCACATAGCTTCCACCACCATTGAAAAGATCTCAAAAACTCCGTGAAGCCAGATTCCTCTTGCACTATCCATTAAGGCTCCGTAATCATAGAAAAAATACTGGAATGACCCCAGCATTACACTATTGGAAAGAAGCGCATACAGCGTTCCTATTCCTCCGGCAATCCCATAGAGATATAATTTAGCACCTACTCCGATATTATTAAAAATAATTCCTATCGTACTGCCCCATGTGGAACCGCTCTGATAAACTCCTACTGCATTCCCTTTTTTGATGTTTTCAATCGTTTCATTCACATACCCTTCTCCAAGAATGATATTCGTGAAATCTTTATCATATATTGCGGAAAGAACGCCTATGGAAGTAAATAAAATGAAGAAAATAAAAGCATACATCAAATACCTCCGATACTGATACACCAGTAAAGGCGCTTCTGTTTTGAAGAAATACAACAGCCTGTTTTCTTCCACACGTTTCGTTTTATAAATCTTCTGAAATATTTGGGAAGAAAGGTGATTCAGATATACAGTCGTATTGCTTTTAGGGTAATAAGTCTGTGCAAAAGAAAGATCATTGATGAGATTGATGTACAGCGAAGACAGGTCATCAGGATTTTTTTTGATTTTCCCTTGAATAACCTGTTCTATTCCCAACCATTTTTCTTTATTTTGTTTAATAAAATAAACTTCTCTCATAATTGTAAGGCTAAAATAATAAAAAATATGTCTCAAATTGCGATAAATACTTCACAAAATGTAAATATTAACTTTACCACCGCCAGCGTTGGAGAAAGAATGCTTGCTTTCATCATTGATCTTCTGATAAAAGTGGCATACGCAGTTGTTGCTTTGTATTTATTTTTTAGTGTTTTTGATTTAGGCTATATATTGACCGGGCTTGATCAATGGTCGCAAATGGCTATCTATATTGCCATTACATTTCCTATTTACATTTACCCCGTTGTTTTGGAAAGCCTGATGGAGGGACAGACTCCCGGCAAAAAAGCCATGAAAATCCGGGTGGTAAAAATTGATGGATATCAGGCCAGTTTTGGAGATTATCTGATTCGATGGGTATTCAGGCTGATTGATACTTCTTTTGCCGGAGTGGTTGGTTTGATCTCAATGATCGTTTCAAAAAATAATCAGCGGTTAGGAGATATTGCTTCCGGTACCGCCGTGATTTCACTCAAAAATAACATCAATATTTCTCATACAATCTTAGAAAATATCCATCAGGATTACGTTCCTTCATTTCCTCAGGTAATTGCTCTGAGTGATAACGACATGAGAATTATTAAAGATAATTATACAAAAGCCCTTAAAATAGACGACAGACAGGTAATCAGCAAGCTATCAGATAAGATTAAAAGTATTTTAAAACTGGATGTTGATGCCGTAAAAATGACGGAAAGGCAGTTTATTAATGTGATCATCAAAGATTACAATTACTATACTGGGAAAGATAATTAAAGCTCAATGTACAACTCCATTTGATAGCTGGAGTGACTTTGAAAATTGATATTGCTTCTGAAAAC
Organism: Chryseobacterium soli; assembly: GCF_000737705.1. GTDB lineage: Bacteria > Bacteroidota > Bacteroidia > Flavobacteriales > Weeksellaceae > Chryseobacterium > Chryseobacterium soli. The sequence continues at coordinate 157,294 of NZ_JPRH01000006.1, forward strand.
ATTCGTGTTATTTATGTTTCACAAAAGGTCGGTGCAATTTTTGTATTTCCATTAACAAATTATTGATTATGAAATTTGACAACAATAAATCAGGAAACGGCGGTGTTATTACGCTCAACAACGAAGTAAAAGAAGTAGGAAGGCTTACCTATACTATTTTCCCTGAAGACAATAAACTGATTATTTCTTTCGTACTGGTACATCCGGAATTTGAAGGAAGGGGAATGGGAAAATTTTTGGTTGAAGAAGCCCTGAAATTTTCAAGGGAAAACAACTGGAAAGTATATCCGCACTGTTCCTATGCAAGAGCTGTGATGACGAGAATGACCGATGTAGATGATATTTTCTTAAAGAATTAAAACTTCATTCACCAGTATATCTTCAATATTATCCGGGTAGTTTACCTTGAGATGATGATCAGAAGCTACCCAATTCATGATCTCTTCAAGTTCTAACACTTTAGAATTAGGAATTCCCATTTGATCTAAAGCGCAGGCATTACATTCCTGTTCGTATTGGTTATGAATGGGAATCACGAATAATTTCTTATCCATAAAAAGTGCCTCTGCCGGGCTCTCAAAACCGGCATTGCATAAAATCCCTTCACAGCTTTCAAAATATTTGAGGTATTGAATTTCGTCGATAGGAAAAACTTCTACATTTTTCACTTTAACCTGTTGTTTACTGTATTTTGAAAATACTTTCCATTCAACAGGAATCTGTCGCAAAATTTTAATAATATTCTCATCGGCAAAACTGGGAAGATAAACCAAATAATATCCTTTTTTCTGCGGATTAAGATTTCTTATTTTTCTTCTGATAACCGGCTTTTTAATCTGAGGATGATAATTTTCAAAATGAAACCCTATTTTTCTGTCACTGGGAACATAATATTTTAAGATCAATTCTCCCAGGAAGTCTTTTTTTTCAGGTTTTGGAGTTTCGGCAAAGCTCATAGATGCCTGATGGCTAAGTTCAATCATCGGTAATTTCTTCAATTTACAAGCCCAGCCGGTGAGAGGTTCATAATCGTTAATGATGAGATCATACCGGGAAAGCTCAAGTTCCCTGATTGTTTTAGCAGCTTCCAGAAATTTATTTTCAGTAAACGTTTTGCGGTAGGATAAACCGCCTGTTTTGTTATAAAGCAGAGAAATGCCCTTATGTTGATAGTTAATATCAAAATCAGCCTTTAATTGCGATTGATGCCCACTGATTAAAGTGTCTACCGAAGCGTATTTTTTAAGAATAGGAATAATTTCCTGTGCTCTTGCTACGTGACCGTTTCCGGTACCCTGAAATGCATATAAAATTTTCATTTAGGAAAAATTGGTAACTATTTTTAAAAGTTCAGAATTATCCATATCCTGAATATCTTCTGTTCCATCATCTTGAAGCAGATGTTTATGTTCATCATAATAAAAAATAGTCCATTCCTTTTCATTGTATTCCAGGGCAGACAGGTTTTCTATCCAGTCTCCGGAATTAAGATAAGTACAGGATCCTTTTTTATTGATTACTTTCCGAATCTGAGGCTGATGAATATGTCCGCAGATTACGTAGTCATAATGATTGTCAATAGCCAATTCGGAAGCCGTCAGCTCAAAGTCGCCAATATACTTCACGGCTTTCTTTACATTGTTTTTGATTTTCTTTGAAAATGAATACTTTTCCCGTCCCATTTTCTCCAAAAACCAATTGACCATATTATTGATGATGATTAGCAGATCGTAGCCTTTGCCGCCGAGTTTGGCAATCCATTTAGAATGCTGGACTGATGCATCGAAAACATCCCCATGAAAGATCCAGGTTTTCTTTTGATCAATATCCAGACAGATTTTATTGCAGACCTTTAATTTACCCAATTCAAAATCGGTAAACTTCCGGAACATTTCATCATGATTGCCTGTGATATAGTAGACTTCCGTACTTTTAGTAGCCAACGAAAGAATCTTCTTGATCACTTTCAAATGAGGTTTAGGGAAGTAAGACTTTTTAAACTGCCAGATATCAATAATGTCTCCATTCAAAACCAGAGTCTTAGGTTGAATAGAATTCAGATATCTCAGCAATTCTTTAGCCTTACATCCATAAGTTCCCAAATGAACATCCGAAATAACAACTAGCTCTACGTTTCTTTTCATAGTTTTATGCAAAGAAACTAATTGAAAGTTAATTATATATGAATGCTATATTATTTTTTAGAGAGTGTTCATTAACTCTTCTGTGATTTCCATATTGTGATAAACGTTCTGCACATCATCATCTTCTTCAAAACGCTCAAGCATTTTCATGTTAGCCTTAAACTGATCTGCATTCACTTCTTTCGTATTGTTGGCAATTCTTTGAAGTTCTGCACTTTTAGCTTCCACTCCAAGTTCATCCAGTTTATGAGACATAGATCCAAAATCTTCAAAAGCAGTCGTAATCATTACTTCTTCTTCATCCTGATCTACATCTTCAGCACCTCCATCAATCATTTCCATTTCGAAATCATCCCAATCCATTTTGATTTGGGCCTTATCAATACTGAAAATACCTTTTCTATCAAAGATAAATGCTAGCTCCCCATTTTTCCCAAGGTTACCGTCGAACTTATTAAAAATAGCTCTTACGTTGGCAACAGTTCTTGTTGTGTTATTGGTGGTACATTCTACAAAAAATGCAACACCACCCTGTCCATATCCTTCATAGGTAATCTCCTCATAGTTTTCTGCATCAGCACCACTCGCCTTTTTGATGGCTCTTTCCACATTGTCTTTTGGCATATTCGCGCCTTTTGCATTCTGGATGCATCTCCTTAATGCAGGATTAGCTTCCTGATCTGGTCCACCAGCTTTTACTGCTAATGCGATATCTTTTCCAATTTTAGAAAAAGTTTTGGCCATTTTATCCCAACGGGCCATTTTAGAAGCTTTTCTATATTCAAATGCTCTTCCCATTTTTATTTTAAATTTTCAACAAAATTACTTAAAAGTATACGAAAAAAAAATACCCCCAAAAAAATTGGAGGTATTTATTATTTAGAAAAATTAATTATTTTTTCTTTTTAGCTGGAGCCTTCTTAGCTGGAGCTTTCTTAGCACCTTTTTTAACAGCTTTTTTAGCTGGTTTAGCTACAGTAAGGTCATTCTTCTTGTAAGTATCCCACTCAGCACCTGAGATAGCTCTTACGATAACTTTTCTGTCTTTTTGTCTTTCAGCATCAGATGCAGTTGCAGGAACAGTAGCTTCCTGAGAACCGATACCGATAGATTTCAATGTTGCAGGGTTTACACCTCTAGCTTCTAAAGCAGCTACTACAGAAGCGGCTCTTTCTTTAGAAAGTTTCAAGTTGTAAGCGGCAGCACCTTTAGCATCTGTCATACCTACTACTACGAAGTTTTCAGCATCTGCATCTTTGATAATCTTAGCAGCACTGTCTAATTTTTCACTAGACTGAGGTCTGATTGTAGCTTTGTTGAAATCAAATAAGATATCTTTTAATTGTTCAGTTACTACGATAGCTGTTGGCTTCTTAGGAGCTGGACATCCGTTGTATTCAGGAAGACCTGGTACTGTAGGACAAGCATCATCTTTGTCTAAGATACCATCACCGTCAGTATCTGGCCAAGGACAACCGTTGTTTTCTGCTGGACCTGCAACTGTAGGACAAGCATCATCTTTGTCTATTACACCATCACCGTCAGTATCTGGCCAAGGACAACCGTTGTTTTCAACTGGACCTGCTACGTCTGGACATTGATCGTCTTTATCTGGAACTCCATCACCGTCAGTATCAGGACATCCTTGGAATTCTGGTAGACCTGGTGTATCTGGACATAAATCGTCTTTATCTAAGATACCATCCTTATCTCTATCTCTGTTACCAAATCTAAATAGTAAAGATGCTGAAGCTTGCCAAAAGTTAGCAACAGTAGATTTATCACCAGGAGTTGATACATAATCACCCTGAACACCAAGACCGAAGTTCTTAGTTACCCAGAAGTTAGCACCTGCACCTGTAGAAACTGTAAAGAAGTTAGCTTTACCATTCTCGTTACCACCGTCTCCGTTTAAAACATAGTTTCCATTAACGTCAGTTCTTGGGAAAGAAAGAGCAGTATAGTCATGTCTTAAATAGTTAGCACCTACTCTTAAGTAAGGATCAAACCAAGACTCTTCGTTCCATAAAAGCCCTGCAGCTTTAGCCTGGAAACCAAGACCAGTCATTAACATGAACTCTTTACCCATGTTGAATCTCTTATTATCAACATTTCCTACAGAAGTCTGCCAGTCGATAACCAAACCTTTACCAATGTTTCTAGCTACAGTAAGCTTAGACAATGGAGGAGTGATAGAGAAGTTGTTCACATTGAACATTGTCTTCGTCAAATTATTAGCAGAGAACGTATTACTGAAGTTGCCCTGCTGTGCTTTATGGTTTTCCGCATGAGCACCAACCCCGATTAACCACGGATTGTTGGTAGTCTGAGCGAAAACAGTAGAGGCTACAGTAAGCGCCAATGCTGAAATTCCTAATTTTAGATTTTTCATAGAATTAAATGATTAAATAATTGATAATGCAAAATAAATATAATTTTTCTTTATATACAAAGTTTTTTAAATGATTTTTAACTTTTCTTTAATATTCTATCCAGGTTACGTTTATTTTCTCTATCTTTTATCGCTTCCCTTTTATCAAAAAGCTTTTTCCCCCTTCCTAGCGCTATTAAAACCTTTGCTTTCCCCTTGTCATTAATATATAACTTTAAAGGTATAACAGTATTTCCTGCATCCTTTAATTTCTTTTCAAGTTTCTGCAATTCTTTTTTGTGCAACAGCAATTTCCGTTCCCTTTTTGTTTTGTGATTGTAAAAAGTACCTAATTTGTACTCATCAATCATCATATTTATAATGTATAACTCCCCATCAATAAACTGACAGAACGATTCTGTAATGGAAGCTTTGGATGAACGTAAAGATTTTATCTCCGTACCCGTTAATACCATGCCTGCTTCAAATTCTTCAAGAATTTCATATTCAAACCGGGCTCTTCTATTAAATATATTGACTGTTTTTTCGATCTTCATCATTTTTAAATTTCGTTATGAAATATATAAAAAATACGGTACATTTAAAAACTTGGCTATGACATTATTATAAATTACCCAAATTCTTTTCGTAATTTTGCGCCAAATTTACAAAACTATATGTTAACAGTATCTAACTTATCTTTACAATTCGGGAAAAGAGTTCTTTTTGACGAGGTAAACATCATGTTTGCAAAAGGAAATTGTTATGGGATTATCGGAGCTAATGGAGCTGGAAAATCAACATTCCTTAAAATATTAACTGGAAAGCAGGATCCTACGACAGGGCATATATCACTAGAGCCAGGAAAAAGAATGTCAGTTTTAGAGCAGGATCACTTTGCTTACGATCAATATACTGTTCTTGAAACTGTACTAAGAGGAAATAAAAAGCTATTTGAAATAAAAGAGGAAATGGATGCGCTGTATGCGAAAGAAGATTTCTCTGATGAAGATGGTATAAAAGCGGGAGAACTAGGTGTTATCTATGATGAAATGGGAGGATGGAACTCAGAATCTGATGCACAAAGTATGCTTTCTAATGTAAGAATCAAGGATGATATGCATTGGCAGATGATGAGTGAACTTGAGAACAAGGACAAAGTAAAAGTTCTTTTGGCTCAGGCACTTTTCGGAAACCCTGATGTACTGATTCTGGATGAACCTACGAATGACCTGGATATCGACACTATTTCATGGTTAGAAGACTTCCTTGCGGATTACGAAAATACAGTTATTGTAGTTTCTCACGACCGTCACTTCTTAGATACTGTCTGTACTCATATCGGTGACTTGGATTATGCTAAACTGAACCTTTATACAGGAAATTATTCATTCTGGTATCAGGCTTCACAGCTGGCAACAAGACAAAGAGCTCAAGCCAACAAAAAAGCTGAAGAGAAGAAAAAAGAACTTCAGGATTTCATTGCCAGATTTAGTTCAAACGTAGCAAAAGCTAAACAGGCAACGGCAAGAAAGAAAATGATCGATAAACTTAACATCGATGATATTAAGCCATCTTCAAGAAGATATCCTGCTATTATTTTTGAAATGGAAAGAGAGGCCGGAGATCAGATCTTAGATGTAAAAGGTCTTGAAAAGACTAAAGACGGAGAATTATTGTTCTCTAATATTGACCTTAATCTTAAAAAAGGAGATAAAGTAGCGGTAATTTCTAAAAACTCTTTAGCAATCACTGAATTTTTTGAAATTTTAGCCGGAAATGTTGAAGCAGACAAAGGTACAGTTGCATGGGGTGTTACTACCAACCAGTCGCATATGCCTTTAGACAATACGAATTTCTTCCAGGAAGACCTAAGTTTAGTAGACTGGTTAAGACAATTCACTAAAAATGATGAAGAGCGTCACGAAGAATTCATGAGAGGATTCCTTGGAAGAATGCTATTCTCAGGGGATGAAGCTTTGAAATCTTGTACTGTACTTTCAGGAGGGGAAAAAATGAGATGTATGTTCAGTAGAATGATGCTTCAGAAAGCAAATGTTCTTTTACTTGATGAACCTACCAACCACTTAGACCTTGAGAGTATCACTACTTTGAACAACTCTTTATCTAACTTCAAAGGAAATCTTTTATTGGCATCTCATGACCACGAAATGCTTCAGACAGTCTGTAACAGAATTATCGAATTGACTCCTTCAGGGATCATCGATAGAGAAATGACTTATGACGAATATCTTGCTGATAAAAAAGTAAAAGAATTAAGAGAAAAAATGTATTCTTAAGACAAGAATACATTCTAGTTTCAGAATAAAAAAATTCCTCAAAGTTGCTTTTGAGGAATATTTTTTTATGTAAGTTTACCTTTATGAAGTCAGTTTTGTTTTCGGCAGGGTAACAGTTCCGGGGTCTTTCCATAAACCGTCTTTCTCTGCTCTTTTCTTAACAGCCTGAGCTCTTTTTTCGCTGTCCGGGTGAGAATTAAACATCTTTTCAAAACCAGATTGTGTACTTCCTTCTGAAAGCAGTGCCAGCTTTTTAAATGCTCTGTACGCTCCTACTACATTATAATTATTAGCTTTCATAAAATCATATGAATAGGTGTCAGCTTCAGATTCCTGCTTCTTGCTGTGTGAAGCATCCAAAAAGGCGTTCGCCATCTTTCCTACCTGGCTTTCATTAAGTGTAGAAACTGTAGCGGAAGCTGATGAAGCCGCATCTAATGCTGCTGCTTTTAAATAAGCCGATTTCATAGCATCTTTTGTGTCCTGATTTTTCACATGTCCGATTTCATGCCCGATAACTGCCAGTAGCTCATCATCCGTCATGATATCCATCAATGAAGAAAATACCCGAACGCTACCGTCTGCACAGGCAAAGGCATTAATGTCTTTTACTTTGTAGACTTTGTAATTGAGCGTAAGACCATCCTGGGATTTGTGTTTCGCGAAAAGTTTATTAAGCCTTATGGTATAAGGATCTTTAGGACCAGCAACCTGATTATTTTTATCCATATAATCTACTGATTCCTTTGACAGCTTAATCGCGTCTTCATTGGTAAAAGTAAAGGCCTTGGCTCCTTTGGAAACCACCCCTACTGCTTTTCCAAGATTAATTTTTTGTGCATTAACTGTACACACAGCTCCTAACAATAGAAGCCCGATAGCCATTTTTTTCATAATTATTTCGAATTTGGACCGCGAAGGTAGTTAATTTTTAACAACTTCAGTTTCAAAACTTCATCATTAATCATTTCAAAATGCTATTTTTTTTCCCTATTTTTGTGAAATGAGTCAAAAATGGATCTATAAGCCCGAACCCGATGAAGAAGTTGTGGACAGCCTAAGTTCGTCACTTGGATTTGGTACTTTTGAATCTAAACTCCTCGTTCTTAGAGGAATTGACAATTATCAAAAGGCCCGGGAATTTTTTAAGCCAAACCTTACTGATATTCACAGTCCTTTTTTAATGGCTGACATGCAAAAAGCGGTAGAACGCATTGCAACTGCTATTGAAAATGGAGAAAAAATAATGGTATATGGAGATTACGACGTAGATGGAACTACGGCCGTTGCTTTGATGTACCTCTATCTCAGCAAAATTGTTGAGAAAAAATATCTGGACTATTACATTCCCGACAGAAATTCTGAAGGATATGGTATTTCCACCGAAGGAATTGATTTCGCGAAAGAAAATAATTTCTCTTTAATTATCGCGTTAGACTGCGGAATCAAGGCAATTGACATGATCGCTTACGCCAAAAGCTTGGATATCGATTTTATCATCTGCGACCATCACCTTCCGGGAGACGAAATTCCGAATGCTGCCGCTGTTTTAGACCCTAAAAGAACTGACTGCAGATATCCGTTTAAGGAACTTTCAGGATGCGGAGTGGGCTTTAAGCTTTGCCAGGGATTGAATACTATTTATAAAATTCCTGAAGCAGAATTATTTGAACTTACTGATCTGCTTGCCATTTCCATTGCGGCAGATATTGTTTCGATGACCGGTGAAAACAGGGTTTTAGCTAAAATGGGATTAAAAGTCCTTCGAAAAACAAGAAATATGGGGCTAAGGCTTCTTATTCCTGAAGATAAACTTTCTCATTTTGAAATTTCAAATATTGTTTTTGAAATTGCCCCCAAAATAAATGCTGCAGGAAGGATTTCACATGGAAAAGCAGCGGTTGAGCTGATGGTTTCCGATAACCTGAAACACGCCAACCAGATCGTTAATGACATTATGGGTCTTAATGATGAAAGGCGTGAACTGGATATGAATTCCACCCTTTCCGCTTTGAATCAGATCATTGAATCTCAGCAGGAAACCAAACATACGACGATCGTTTATCATCCCGAATGGAACAAAGGCGTTATCGGAATTGTTGCTTCAAGACTGATTGAAACATACCATAAACCAACATTGGTTTTCACAGATGGAAACAATGGAGAAATGGTAGCTTCTGCCCGATCTGTTTCGGATTTTGACGTTCATGAAGCGCTGGATCTCTGTTCAGAATATTTCCTGAAATTTGGAGGACATCACGCTGCGGCAGGCCTTTCAATGGAAAAAGACAAATTTGAAGCATTCAAAGTAAAGTTTGAACGAATTGTTTCGGAGAAGATTCAGGAACATCAGAAAGAGCCGACTATTCATATTGATTCTGAAATCAATGTTGATGATATTAACAGAGAATTCATTAATTTTCATAGAAAACTGGCGCCTTTTGGCCCTCACAATATGAAGCCTATCCTGACTTTAACGAATCAAAGGCTTTCCGGATATGTAAAAACAATGGGGAAAGACAATAACCACGTTAAATTTTACATAAGACAGGAAGCTACAGGAAGAAATATTGAATGTGTGGGTTTTAAATTAGGCCCATTCGTAGACGATTTTAAGAATAAAAACTTTGATCTGGCTTTCACACTGGAAGAAAACCACTGGAAAGGTAATGTAACGCATTATCTGAATATTAAGGACGTAAAGTTTAGAGAATAATCACTAAATGCTGCCATTTGATTTATGAAGAAGATCGGTCTTTTTTTCGGGTCATTTAATCCAATCCACATTGGACATCTTATTTTGGCCAATTACATTCTGGAGAACTCTGATATGGAAGAGCTTTGGTTTGTCGTGAGCCCACAAAACCCTTTCAAAGAGAAAAAAACGTTGCTGAAGGATCACAACAGGCTGGATATGGTACAGCTTGCCGTAAAAAATTATCCGAATATGAGAGCCTCCAATGTAGAATTCTCACTTCCTAAACCAAGCTATACTATTGATACACTTACTTATCTTCATGAAAAATATCCTGATCATTCTTTCAGCCTGATTATGGGTGAAGACAATCTGGATGGTCTTCATAAGTGGAAAAATTCTGAAACTCTTATAAAAAATCATCACATTATTGTGTATCCAAGGGTTTTTGAAGGGGAGAAAAAGGATTCTGAATATCTTCAGCATGATAATATTTCAGTTATAAAAGCTCCTGTCATTGAGCTTTCGGCTACGGAAATCCGGAATATGATTAAAGAGGGTAAAAATGTAAGACCTATGCTACCACCGGAAGTATTTGACTATTTGGACGGAAGCAGTTTTTATAAGTAATTTTGTACGGATTGAACGTTAAGGAAATAAAGCCGCGACCAGTGAATCTTTATTTTAAGTTTCAATGATAATTTATAATCAAGATAATGAACTTCATCGAAAAATTTTTCTCAAAATATTCCCAGGAAAAAATCATCAAATGGTTTAAACAGATTTGTATTGCAGAAGCTGTTTCTTGTTTCCTGCTATACGGCGTTGCCATGATCTGGAAAAGATATGATGATGAGGGACTTCTTCCTACGATTTTCATTATTGTTATTGGAAATATCCACGGGATATTTTTCAGCCTTTATCTTTTGTTGTGTCTTCCTGTGAGAAAAATTTTCAACTGGGATGATGAGGATTTCGTCTTTGCCCTTCTTTCGGCATTTTTCCCGTTCGCAACGATCTGGGTTGATAAAAAATTAGCCCGATTCGACAGAGAATAATTTTATTTTTCATAAAATTTCACTTTTTGCTGTAACAATATTCCAGTTACAGTTGTCTTATCATGTATAAAAGGTAAGTATCTAATTTTTTAATACAAATTTTAACTACTGAAAATCAATTAGTTAAAATGGATATAAAAATATTTCAAGTACTTTGTATTGCAAGATACTAGATTTATTATATATCTTTGTAATGTTAAATAATAACACATACAAGCTATTAACAAGTTAAAATAACCATCATGAGAACGTCATTACTAATTGGAGCTCTATTTTTCACAGGATTTGTTTTCGCACAAGAAAAGAAAACGGATACGCTGAAAGTAAAAAGCATAGAAGGGATCACTTTGAAAAAGCAGGTTTTCAAAAAACAGAGTGACCGTTTTATTTATGATGTTGCCGCATCTCCTATTGCTAAGGGAACCAATACTTTTAATCTTTTACAGCAAACTCCTATGATTTCAAGTATTGATGGGAAAACCTTAAAAATAATGGGGAAATCTGATGCAGTGATCTACATCAACAGCAAGAAAACCAATATGGATGCTGAGGCATTGATAGAGATGCTGAAAAATACGCCTTCCGAAGATATTCAGAAAATTGAAGTGATCACGGTTCCCGGAAGTGAGTTTCAGGTAGAATCTACCGAAGGTGTAATAAACATCATAATGAAAAAAAGTAAGAACAATGGGTATAACGGAACATTGAAAGTACTGGATGAACAGGGATATTTTAATAATCCATCGGGAGGACTTTCATTGAATGTAAGAAAAAATAAATGGGCTTTCAACACCAATTTCAATATGGGAAGCTGGAAAGAAAAAGAAAAATACACTCTTTCCAACGGTGATGCAACCTTCAGAAATGAATCATACGGGATGAATACCGATCCTAACAGAAACTATGGTGGTGTGGTAAACATCGACTATGAGATTAATAAAAAGCAAAGCCTGGGACTTACTTATAACATGAGATATAATAAAAGTTTTAACTCAGTGTTGGACGTTACCAACTGGCAGGATGGTGTTTTGCAAAACAGAACCGTAAACACGGAAAATGCACAAACAAGAAATCATTCTTTCAATCTTAATTATGAAATAAAAACAGATTCTTTAGGCAGTAAACTGACTTCGAATGTTTCTTATTTATGGTTCAACAGGGATAAAGTAAGTTCTAATGAAACTTTCCCAATCAGTATCGAAAGTCAGTATGGTGCTATCAGACAATCCGTTCCTCAGATTATTAATAATTATGCTGCTAATATTGATTATATCCAGAAAACAGCGAAGGGAAATTCATGGTTAATGGGAATCAGCTATAACCATACGAATACGGATAATGATGCTAAACAGGATGTTTTTGCGGATGGTAATTTTGTAAGTGACATCAGCCAGACGAATCATTTTATTTACAAGGAAAATATTTTAGGCGCTTATATTACTTATGAAAAAAAGTTTAATGAAAAACTATCCGGTAAAATCGGAACCCGATATGAGATGACCAAAAGTACCGGAGAGATTTTAGGAAAAACCGATTTCGACAGAAATTATAATAATCTGCTTCCTTATCTTAATCTTAATTACGTAATCAATGCAGATAACAGCATCAGCTATACTTTTTCCAGCAGAATCAGAAGACCAAGATTCTGGGAGCTGAATCCTTCAAGAACATATTTTACACCTGAGAATTACACTCAGAATAATCCGTTCATCCTGGCTTCGAAACATTATAATCAGGAAATCAGTTATATGTTTAAAAGCGCTTTCTATGCCAATCTCAGCTTCAATTACGCACAGGATGCTTCCAGCCAGCTTCCTTTGCAGGGAACTTTATCCAAACAAGGTGAGGATGAGCATGGAAACCCAATCATCATTACCACAAAATTCTTAAGGTACATCAGAACGAATTATGGTATCAATAAGCAACTGGGTCTGACTGTCGGAATGAACAAATCCTGGATGAAAGAGATCTGGACTACCAACTACTCTGTAAATGTAGCATATAGAATGTTTTCCGGTACGGTAAGTGAGGATCCTACTTCCAGACCTGCAGCGGGAACTACGGAAACTCTTATTCCTTATACAATCGATGTTAAAAATTTCAATTTTTTTGCCCAGTTCAACAACAGTATCCGTCTTTCTTCCCAAAAAGACTGGTTTTTGGGAGTCAATTATTTTTACGCCGGAAAAAACCAGGTGGAGATTGGAGAATCTGGAATACAGCAAAGCTTAGACCTCAGCATAAAAAAGATCTCAGGCAACTGGACTTTCTTAGTTGAAGTGTATGATGTATTTAATCAAAACTATGACAGGCTTACCGGTATACAGCCTAACGGAAGCTATAATAACATTACCACTTTTGGGTACAGAAGAATAATAAGCGCAGGTGCTACTTATAACTTCGGAAATCAAAAATTAAAAAAAGCAAGAGAGATGAAATCAGCGAATGACGCTGTAAAATCAAGAACTTAAAAAATCAAATATTACGCATACAAGTTATTTCAACTAAAAAATAAAATCATGAAAACGCCACTACTCATCGCCGCCATATTTTTCACAGGATTCGCCTTTGCACAGGAAAAGAAACAGGATACTATTAAAACTAAAAGTATCGAGGAAGTTACGATCAAAAAACAGGTATTCAAAAAACAAAGCGACCGTTTTGTATATGATGTTGCCGCTTCTCCAGTAGCCAAGGGAAATACTACTTTTGATTTATTAAAGCAAACTCCCCTGCTTTCTTCTACTGACGACAAAACATTAAAAATTGCCGGAAAGAATAATGCGCTGATCTACATCAACGGAAGAAAAACCAACATGGATGCAGATTCTCTGGTTCAGCTTCTTAAAAGCACTCCTGCCGAAAATATCCAAAAAATTGAAGTAATCACAGTTCCAGGGAGTGAATATCAGGTGGAATCTTCAGACGGTATCATCAATATCGTGATGAAGAAAAAAATGAGCGACGGCCTGAGTGGAAACATGAGAATGAGCAATATGCAGAATAAATACAATGGTTCGAGTGCATCTGTATCTATTAATTACAGAAAGGACAAATTAGGAATCAGCAGTAATATTTTTGCAGGAGATAACATCCAGGCACAATCTTATGTCCTTAAAAACGGAAATGCTAAATCTTCCAATGAATCTATTGGTGATATTACAGACCCTAATAAAAACCTGGGTGGATATTTAAATATTGATTATCAATTAACCGATAAGAGTAATCTGGCGCTATCCTGGAATTCATGGGTGAACAGAAGCTATGATTCAAGAGTAGATTTATTTAATACTATAGTGAGCGACAGCACCCAATATACCTGGTCAAAAAACAGAGAAAATGCCCGTTCTTACAACAATTCACTTAACTTAAACTATGAATTGAAGACGGATTCATTGGGAAGTAAGTTGAATCTTAACGCTGCTTATCTTAATTACAGAAGATTTCAGAATACGGATAATAAAACCTATGGATCCAATATAAGCAGAGATGTACTGGGTTTAAATCAACAAATCATTCAGAATCTTCCACAGATTATTAATAATTTCTCAGGTACTGTAGATTACATCCAAAAGTTTAAAAATGATTTCACCGTTTCTGTGGGGGGAAACTTTAATAAAACCAAAACTGATAATGACACTAAAAATGATACCTTCATATTCAATGCACAGCCTCCTGTAGCCCCAAAACATGATCCGAATCACTTTGTATATGATGAAACGATTTATGGGGTTTATTTAACACTGGAAAAGAAATTCTCTGATAAATTTTCCGGAAAGGCCGGTGCCCGCTATGAAGTTACGAGCAGTTTAGGAACATCTGATAATACCAATACTCCGGAAGAATTCCGAAGAATAGACCGAAAGTATAATAACTTCCTGCCTTACGTAAGTTTTAATTATGCATTGAATCAAACTAACAATATTTCTTATGCGTTTTCTACCAGAATGAGAAGACCCAGCTTCTGGGAGATTAATCCGGTAAGAAATATTTTAACAAATGACAATTACACTCAGAACAATCCATTTGTAAAAGCATCTTCCACGTATAATCAGGAATTAACCTATATGTATAAAAGCTCATATTTCCTGATTTTAAATCACTCTTTATACAAAGATGTCATCACTCAGGTTCCATTACAGGGCTATCCAGTTTCACCAGATGGAAAAGTAGGCACCAACAACGTGCTTCGTTATTTAAGAACAAATTTTGGAAACAAACAGGAAATGTCTGCGATGTTTGGAATTCAAAAATCATATTTCAAAGAATACTGGACAACGAATTTTAATATCGGGGTACAGCACAATATCAACAACGGTACTTTGGCTGTTGATCCTACTACCGGAGACCGTTTCCAGGATATAGACGGTAAACCTGTGGAATATGTTAATAAAACAAAATCTACAAGTATCGTTATTCAAACCAACAATACCATCCGTTTAGATAAAAAGAAAACATGGTTTGTAGGCGTTAATTACTTCTTTGTAGACAAACAACAGATTGAGCTTGGATTGTTGAAAAACTTAATGAGTCTGGATCTTAGTCTGAAAAAAGTCTGGAACGAATGGACGTTTGCACTGAATGTAACGGATGTCCTTAGAACCAATATCGTGGAAATTGAAGATTTTCAGGCTAACGGAAATTACAATTATGTGAAAAATGACCAATTCAACCGGGGAATGACTTTCAGTATTACGTATAACTTTGGAAACCAAAAAGTTAAAAAAGTAAGAGATATTGAAGGAGCTTCAGATGCTATCAAAAGCAGAACAAGATAAAAAACAATCGTTTCATATTCAATTATATTTGTACAGAGAACCCGCTGATTTATTAGCGGGTTTTTTTATCTTTAATACCTATGAAAAAAGGTTTATTGATCGTATTAGCATGCATTAGCACTCTGTTTTTGGTACAGAGCTGCCAAAAGAAGATCCTGAAACTTAGCGATCATATCAGTTTTGACAGTGAAAAAAATATTCTTTACGGAAAAGACTCCGAGCAGGTCATGGATTTTTATGTTCCTCATGAAAAAACTACGGAGAAAAAAGATGTTTTTGTTATACTTCATGGCGGCGGCTGGCGGGGAGGTGATAAATCCCAGCTTACCGTTTTCACACTTGCGATGATGCAGAAATTTCCGGACATGGTTTTTGCCAACGTCAATTACAGGCTGGCTTCCGAAGCACGGTATGGCATTCCTAACCAAACTGATGATGTAAAAACAGCAATGCTCTATCTGGAAAAGAGATTACATTATAAGCCAAAATTCATTTTGCTTGGAAACAGCGCAGGTGGGCATTTGTCCATGTTGTATGCCTATCACTTTGATCAGGAGAAGAAAGTAAAAGCAGTCATTAATATCGTAGGTCCGGCAGATCTTTCAGACTCCGGGTTTAAAAGTTATGAAGATTATGCTTTTGTTGAAAAACATTTAATCGATCCTAATATGCTTACTTTAAACAATAAGATAACAGATTTTGCCAGTCCTGTACACTGGATCAATACAACCTCAGCACCTACCCTTTCTTATTACGGAACAGCAGACCGAGTTGTGCCTTTATCACAGAAATCCATTTTAGATTCAACGTTAAGCAGAAATAATGTTCTTCATGAATCCTGTGAATTCAACGGTGGCCATCTGGACTGGTCTAAAGAACCTCATGATCAGTTTCTGATCAATACCATCGCTGATTTTTTGAAAAGACTTGATGGCAATAAAAAAACTCATTGAAAATCAATGAGTTTTTATGTATTTATATTCTTCTGCAATCAAATATAACAAGGGAATTTTTAAAATTATTCTGATTTTACTACCTCTGTTCTTTCTGAAATTCCATTGGCATTGAATGCTTCAATCTGGAAGTAATAGGCATCTGTTCGATCGGCACCGGTGAAGAAATATTCATTTTTGCCGTATACCATGATGCTTCCGTATAATTTATCCGGAGATTTCCCCCAATAGATCATATATCCGTCTGCATCAGGATTTTGCTGCCACTTCATCCAGATGCTTCTTCTTTCCCCATATTTTTTAGGATCAGCTCTTAACGGAACAAAATTCTCCACTTTTTTAGGTTTTTCACCTTGTCCTTTTCCAAAAACCCTGAAACCGCTTAAGGCAAATTTTCCGGTAGGCATTTTTAAGTTTTCCATTTTCAGAAATCTTGCCTGTGCCGGTTTTTCCAGTTCCACATAATCGTGCGGAACATCTTTGGTGTTTTTGCTTTTATCAACAATTACGCTCCATTTTTTACCATCGTTGGAACCGTATATTTTGTACTGATGCATTTTCCCGAAAGTTTTCCCCATAAACTCAACATCCTGATCGGCATAATTAATCTGAATGGCATTGATGGTAGAAACTTCACCAAGATCCGTTTGGAACCACTCACCGGAATTCCCCGTTTTTGCGCTCCAGTAGGTCTTTATATCTTCATCCACCGCATAATTGGAGTGATATCCTCCCAAGGTAGACGAAACCTGAACGGGTTTATTATAATTCAGCAGCATCCAACCGGCAAAAAGGCCTTTAGAGAAATCTTTTCCCTGGGCGTACTGCGGAAGAAAAGTCGGATAATCTCCATAACTCGTATTGCTGTACATTACATCATCTTTATCAAAACCTGCAGGCCAGATTCCCAATCTTCTTTCGAAATTATTTTTAGTAGAAATAAAGATCGTCGAAACATGCCACCAGTTCTTGAAATTATCTTCAAACGTTGCTCCATGACCGGCACCTCTTGCAAAACCTCCCGGCTTATAGGAGAATGGATTGTGCTGCTGGTATTCAAAACCTTCGAGAGGATTTTTACTCACATACACTCCATCGGAATACCCGCTGAACTCAGTTGCCGGAGCTCCGTACTGCATATAGTATTTTCCGTTGTGCTTCGTCATCCATGCCCCTTCCACGAAAGGCTGCAAAAATACATTATCATTATACTCCCCAAATCTTTCCCAGCCATGATCTTCAGGCTTTAATTTTAAGATCGGTTTTACGAAACCTTCCGACTGCAGGGTTTTAACCTTTACTTCAGTTCCTAACAACGGCCATTCATTACTTGAACCCCAATACAGATACAATTTATTTTTATCTTCATCATAATGAAAAGCCGGATCCCAGGCACCCACTTTTAAGGTATCTACGGCAATCTTCCAGTCATCTTTTGTAGGATTGGTACTTTTCCAGATCGGAAAATCCTGCTCCCAGGTTGATCCGAATACATACAGCGTATCTTTCATTGCCCAAACAGCAGGTGCATTAAGGTCATGGATGTATTTTTTATCTCTGAGGAATTTTCTTTTCACAAATTTCCAGTCGAGCATATCATCACTGTACCAGTAACCTTCCTGATTGGTTGAAAAAAGGAATAGTTTATTTTTAAAATTAACGATCACTGGATCAGCGGTTGCCCGGTGTTTCCCCTGTTTTGAGAAAATTTCGAAAGGCGTGTATCCGTAATCGATATTAATTGGATTACAAAATGTTTTCTGCTGTCCCTGTAAGCCCATTCCAAGGAAAATGGCTACCCAAAAAAAGTACTTGTACATCTTCATATTTTTTGCTTAAGTCACAAATTTACTTAACTTTTTTTGGTTTCCTCCAAATAAAGCCATCTAATAAATAGTGGGTTAGCTGGGGAACAACCAGCAGCGGAACTACTATCTGAAGCCAACGTCCTGACAGATCCAGATAGAGTGAAAAGTGGTCATTCCAAACAAGAACCTCCCATAACAACTCCTCAAAGAAAGCAAATCCTATGATAACCATGATGAATAAAAGAATTCCAAAAGCAGATTTAAAAATTGAAAACCGATGAAAAGAAGGATTTTCTCTATGTTTAATTTCCCTGATGTATATCAAAGCAATATAAGGTATTCCGTGCGAAATCACATTTAAAAAAGTAAAGACTACATCATTATTGAAATATACAATTCCGAAATACCAGGAAAGATATGTTCCGATAATTAAAGCAGTTTTTGGAATATTTATTTTTTGTGAACCGAAAAAACTGTATCCTATTTTTAGAATCCAAAATAGCAGGATGAGGCAATATAGCACGGTAGTATAAGGTACATAATCCGGGAGCTTCTGCATCCAGCTGAACTCATTTTCTACAAACCATGTAAAGGCACGGGGCGTCCTGAACCAATACAGCATCGGATAGATCGTTGCAGAATAGATAGCAAGTGTATCTATTTTCTTGCTCCAATTATTAGGTTCAAGGCGGGCATATATTCTCATAAATCCATACTGTTGCCTGATAAAGTGGAAAACAGCAATCAGGGCCAGAACTGACCAAAACGTAAGACTTCCCAATTGATAAAGCAACAAACCTATACCCCAGCTTACTGCCGGAATCCCCCAGTACAGGAGTTTTCTATTCTGAATTTCTTCTTTTATAAAATAGGTTTTAAATAATGTAGAATATACATGGGCAACATCAACGAATACAATAAGAAAAAGCCAGGTATAAAAAGAATAGTCATTTTCCAGATTCTGGATCTGTTGCTGAAAAAGAAAAATGATCAACAGGATGATAAAAGGCGGTGAAAGTATAAACCAGCCATCTGTTTTGGCATTATGTATCCAGGGCTGTTTCATATCATTTCTTTTGCGGCTCTGATTCCCTGATAAAAAGCTTCTTCAAAAATAGAGATCCCTGATAGGTCACTGTGGGCAAAAAATATTTTACCTTCTATCGGTTGTCTGGCCTTTTCTGAATTTTCCCCAAAGATTTGTCCCGGCACAGGAGCAATCATTGCATGTCCTATTTTATGAAACTGTATTTCTGTAATAAAATCTTCAATGAGTGGATGGGCTTTTTTAAGATCCGACAAAACAAGCTCTCTGAGATGTTTTTCTTTCATATTATAGAGCTTTTTTCTGGCTTTCCGACAATCTGCTGTTGAAAAACTCCGGTAATATGTGATTACCTTTTCTCCCATCACCAACCCAATATTCTGATGCTGATCATTGATATATCCCAATCCTTCTGAACCATAAATCACATTATCCCATGCCAGTTCTTCATCTCCTCCGAATTCATTTTTCAGGGTGATGGTGGTCAGAAGCCAGGGAACATAGTTAAAAGATTCTGCTCTTTTCTGATTTAAAATTCGTTCATTCACAAATTGCGGAGCGGCTAACAGTATTTTTTCAGCAATGATTTTTTTTGTCTTTTTATGAAGGCTATCAAAGCTTAAAACCTCAACTTTATCTTTAATTTCAATTTCAAAAACTAAATGATTAGGTATATATTTTTCTTTGGTATATTTTGAAAAGTAACTTGTCAGCCTTGCATTTCCCTCCGGCCATGTAAACACATGATCTTTATATTTTTCGCTCCAGTTATTTTTTCTTCCTGCAAAATAATGAATCCCGGCCCAGGCAGAAATATACTGAATTCCTAATCCATAGTCATCTTTACAGGAGTAATCCAACAGCCAGAGTAATTCTTCTGATTTAAAATTTTGCATAGCCAGCCAGTCTTTAAACAATATTTTTTCAAGTTGCAAAGCATTTTCCACTCTGCTTGAATCATGAACGGGTATGGCAAACCAATATACTCCGTGATCATCTTTTTTCTGACGGTACTCGTCCATCATTTTAAAAAAACGATCCAGTTCTTTTTGAGTTTCTGAAGAGATCCCTTTCTGAGGAACAATATCATTCTGCCATGCATTTTTATAAAACAGGCGTTCCTGTTGAGGAAAAGTCATTTGATATTCATCCAAAACAGGTTCACCGCTGTCATCATTTCCCGAACAGATTCCAGATTCATTTAAAAACTCGATTATTTCTATATTTTCTTTGTTCGGTAAAGGCAAATAATGAGCTCCCAAGGGAAACTTCGAAAACGCATTCTGCCCATTTGATGAGTTTCCTCCTAAATGATCTTCCATTTCAAGTAAAAGATAGTCCTTCTCCCCATTTTTGTTTAAAAACCTGCAAGCTGAAAGTCCAGAGATTCCCCCGCCTACAATGAGGTATTTTGTATGGATTTCTTCTGTAGTTTCCGGAAAATCTTTAGCCCACAGTTTATGTCCCAAAACGTGATTTGTTCCTGTAATTTTGAGCAGCATTGATTTTCCCTTCTTCCCACAATACTGCAGAAAAGGGAGTATCAAACTTCCTAAAAATAAGGTTGTAAGAAAATCTTTTCTACTGTACTTTTCCCCACTCTTCATCGAAATAGCGTACTAATATTTGATTATCCAGCCGATTTACTTCAACGTCAGCTGCCTTCATATCTTTAGTAAAATATGACAGCTGCCTGAAGTTGTAATCATAGAATTTTAAATTAGGGATCTTCCTGTAGATGGTATTATTAATAGGCTCAAAGGAAGCCATCGAAAAACCCCATTCTCCAAAGGAAGGAACATAGGTGTGATAAGCCGCCGTAAAAGGAAATATCTGATTGACGGTTTTTTCAATACACCAGAAAGATTTTGGAGCAAAATAAGGTGATGTAGTCTGAATCACTACTTTGGTATCAGGAGTCGTTAATCTTTCAAGTTCTTTATAAAACTGGAGCGAATATAATTTTCCTAAGCTGTAATTGGACGGGTCTGGAAAATCAATGATGATCACATCAAATTTTTGTTTGCATTCTTTCACCCAGATATAGGCATCTTTATTGATCACTTTAAGTTTAGGGCTTGACATTGAATTTTGGTTCAAGCCTCGCATGGTTTCATTGGTTGTAAAAAAATCGGTCATTTCTCCATCCAGATCAACCAGAGTAATATTTTTAACTTCTTTATATTTTAAAACTTCACGTACTGCAAAACCGTCTCCGCCACCTAAAATCAGAACACGCCCAATATTTTTTGCCATAGACATCACAGGATGTACCAATGCTTCATGATAACGGTATTCATCAGTAGAGGAAAACTGCAGATTATTATTTAAATACAATCTGAACTCACGGTTATTTCTGGTGAGTACAATTCTCTGATAGGGAGAACTTTTAGTAAAAACCACATTTTCACCGTACAGTTTCTCTTCGGAATAGGATAAAATTTTATCTGAAAAAATAAAAAGTCCAAGCAACAGAATAAATGCTCCGAGGGACTTTATCCGTAAAGAAAACGGTTTTGACAATTCCTTTTTTAAATAGAAACATAAAAAAATAGCAATGGAAATATTGATCAATCCAAAAAATAATGGTGTTTTTACAATACCTAATTTCGGAATAAGCACAAGAGGAAACAGAATGGAAGCCAACAATGCCCCAATATAATCGAAAGCAAAGACATTGGAAACTAAATCTTTAAATCCTATCCTGTCTTTTAGAATATTCATTAAAATCGGAATTTCTACTCCTACCAGGCATCCTGTAAAAAAGACAAAAAGATATAAAACGCTCTCAAAATGAGCTAGTGTATTGAATAATATGAATAAAACCACCGAGCTTATTCCACCTACAATACCTACCAGAATTTCAATTTCTACGAATTTATCGATCAGATTTCCTTTAATGAATTTTGCAAGGTAAGATCCAACCCCCATTGAAAATAAGTATACGCCAATAATGAAAGAAAACTGTTTTACAGAATCTCCCAGCAGATAGCTTGCCAGCGCGCCGGCCACCAATTCGTAGATCAGTCCGCAGGTAGCAATGACAAATACCGAGAACATAAGCAGCATCTCGAGAGGGATCCTCTTTTTATCCATGAATTGCTGCGCTTATAATCATTGAAATACCAATAATAAATGCTCCGAAAACTATAGCCAGAGCAATATTTTTATTTTTTGCGATCTCGTGCCCGGTTTTTTCAGGGGTAAGTTTTTCAATAATGAAATAGCAAACCAGTAAAATGGCAATTCCTAACAATGAGTAGAGAACTGAGTTGATAATTGGCAATAGATTAATTGTATCCATAGTTTATATTTTTATTTGTGATAATATCTGTAGAATCCGGTTCCTGATGAATGACTTCTTGTAGTTCCGTCGCGGAATGTTTCCGTTTTTGCACAGTCGCAAAAGCGGTTTCCACTATAAGTAAGATAGACAAACCAGCTTAGAAAGAATGTCCCGATAAGAACGAGCAGCCAGTTAGCTTTTATGTAATCGAAAATTCTCTGCATAACTAAACCTGATAGGGTGAATTTGAACTGTTATTCCATTTTGCTTTTTCGAAATATCCTTTCCCGACATGGCAGATGATACCGAATGCGATCAACAGGGTCAGAACAATCCCGAAATTCCAGAAAGAAACCGGCTGCCATATGGCTTTAATCCTGACTGACGGATTGGCTTCAGATTTTTGTGGATATCCGTATTCTATAGGAATGGCAAATGTAATAATGGAATCTAATTTCTGTATTTCTTTAGGTTGATTCAGCCAATTATTCATTCCAATAATTTCATTTTTCAGCATGTCTCTCTGAGAATAGCTTTGAATGTTTTTAGTTTTATTATTTCTTATATAGAACTCTCCCTTATCATTCCCAATGACAGAAAAATCTCCGTTATTCAACTGATATCCCGTTTTAAAAGGGTCCGGTATCCCCCCCTCTTTTTCTGCCGAGATCAGGAAGTGATATTTCCCCGGAGCTACACCGCAAATATTAAATTCTTCGTTCCGGCTACCTTCATTCCAGCTTTCACCACCTTCGAATCCCGAATATCTCTCGATATCTTTTGAAGTATACCTCATTTCATTGGTCTTTTCGTTGACCAGACTTAGACTAACATTAGCCCAGGAGTTATCAACATCAGAATAAGCCTGTACCTCTAAAGGTGCCGATCCACCGGAAAGTTCGAAACTTTTGCTCACCAGTTCCTTATCTGTGACGGATGCAAATTCTATTTCCTGTTCAAAAATGTTTGCGTTGGTTCTTGACATTACCAGATTCAGCTGGATCAGGCAGATCAGAAGAGCTGTTAAGGCCAGAATATTAATCGCCTGCCTTACATTTATATAAAAAGGCTGTACAATTCCAATTCCATAATAATTGGGAAGATCCGTAATATTGAATGCTTTTTTTACGGTTGATTTGGCAATATGTTTTCCGGTAAAATATTCAACAGAGCTATCGGATTGCTCCTGTGAGATCATTCTGCTTCCATTCACATATTCTTTGTAAGTTGCAATATTGAAGTCGAGTTTGTCTTCAAAAAAACCTGCAGCCGCATGAATCGTACATGGTGTTGTTTCATACCAGCGATAGGTAGTATCAACAAGCTGTATTAATTTAGAACTTTTATGTTTGATATTGACCGGGGATTGAGGCAGCAGAAAAACCCAGTGCCCTTCACTTTCGCTTAAAAAAGCATCATTTCCCTTTTCATCTTTAAGATAGTATTCTCTCCAATATACATTAGTGCCATACTTCCTGGTAATAGTGCCAGTAACATGGTACTGAATATTATTGATCAACCCTTTTTTTCCAATTTCCAATACCACATTTTCAATCGGCTTTTTTACAACCTTTAATGATGTATTTTGCGATATATCAATCAGATTAGAACATGACCTGCAAATATACTCTACTGCAGGAAAGGTAAATTCATAGTTATTATCAGTTTTACAGACTGGACAGACGTAATGCATTTTTATCGTTGAATCTTGTGTTTTTGAATAGTCCTGGCATTGAAATACTTTACTACCTCATCTGCTATTTTCTCAACTTTCTCCGTATTATCCTGGGAATAATTACACAGGAAAACATCAAATGTAAGCTGGCAGAACTCCGGCCAGGTATGAATACAAAGATGTGATTCTTTAAGACAAACCGCGGCAGTGAAACTTTGGTTATCAAAAACATGACTTGTAATTCCTACAATCTCTACGTCTTTATTTTCCAACATACTTTGAGTGAATGCTAAAAAGCCGTCACTATCTAATAGCAAATCTTCCGACTCTGTTTCCAGAGTCAGAAGAATATGTAAGCCTTTACTGGCAGGTGATTCCAATGTGTATATTTCTTAATTATCTATTATTTTTTAGGAAGAAAAACCTCAGCAAGCATACATCTTGCACTTCCTCCGCCATTCACTTCAATGGTATTGAGATCTGAATAAATAATCTCGCAGTATTTTTCAATGGCTGAAACCTGTTCCGGCGTTAATGACTGGTAAGCCGTCTGGCTCATGACCAAAAACTTCTGTCCTTCTGTGTTCTGTACCTGAAGCATATTTCCTGCAAACTGCTGCATCTGTTCTTCCGAGATTTCAATAATTTCTTTTCCGGAATTTTTGATCGTTTCAATGACTTTGCTTCTTTCCAGTTCATTATCGATACAATCCAGGCAGATGACTACAAACTGATCTGCCACACACATCATAACGTTCGTATGATAAATGGGAAGCCTTTCTGAGCCTACGGTCTGGAAAGAATGGAAAACAACAGGCGTAAATCCATATTTTCCACAAAATTCTCTGAATAACGCTTCATCCAATCTCAAAGAAACCGATCCGTAAGCGATTTTATTATCGTGATCGAAGATCATACTTCCCGTACCTTCCAAAAAGTGTCCCTGAATTTCCGGAAGTGACCAATCGTCAATTTCAGAAACCTCAAAACCTTGGCCTTTGATCGTTTCAATAATATCATCTCTTCTTTCCACTCTTCTGTTGGAGGCAAACATAGGATATAA
The DNA here is from genome assembly GCF_000737705.1 of Chryseobacterium soli. Lineage (GTDB taxonomy): Bacteria > Bacteroidota > Bacteroidia > Flavobacteriales > Weeksellaceae > Chryseobacterium > Chryseobacterium soli. The sequence goes on from NZ_JPRH01000006.1 coordinate 182,470, forward strand.
AACCACCTTTCCATCGTTATGGAAGCTTACCCAGTTGTTTGGGAAAATAGAATCCGGTGTGTGAGGATCTAATGTATCTTTTATGGTAATGACATGAATTCCCTTACCCCTTAATTTTTCAACAAAGATTTTGAATTCTGCCAGCGCTTTATTTTGAATGTCTGCGCCTTTCTGTTCAACCTGAAAGTAATTGTTTTCTGCGGTTTCCGCATTATAACCGAAAGCAATCGGTTCTATCATTAAAACGGTATCTGTTGTCTGCATTGTTTGTTTTATTTAAAAATTAAAAGATTGAAAGACTAAAATCATTCTTTCAAACCTAAAACCTCCCTTAGTCACGAACTAAAGGCATTGTTGAGCATCTCAGCAAGCCTCCCATTTTGGAAATCTCTCTATACGGGATCTCTTCTACGGTCATTCCCCATACGTCTCTCAGATGATTGTTCATTCTTGTAAAAGCTTTGTCTGAAACCACTATTTCAGGAGAAATAGAAAATATATTCGGAAACATTTCAAACATTTCCTGATCGGTAACGTGGAAACAGTTTTCTTCTCCAAAAATATCGATGATCAGGCGGTAGTCGCTTTCATCTACAAATCCATTTTCATAAATGATGCATTTGTCTTTTCCAATCGGGTTGAATGTACAGTCTAAATGCAGAATTCCTTCAAACGGAATTTTATCATTTTTCTTTAATTCTAAATCGATGATTCTTTTTTTAGGAAAATATTCTTTTAGAATTTCTATCGCGTATTCGTTGGTTCTTGCTGTTTTATAGTTTCTGTAATCTTCACTGAAACATGTACCGATGAATAGAAAATCATCCCATACAATCACATCTCCGCCTTCAATATGTGCCGTTTCCGGAAGATTGATGATCTTTCTCCACGCCACCTTTTCATAAACATTTTTGTAGGCGTCCTGTTCATCTGCCCGGTCTGCAATGACATTGGAAATAATCATTTTATCATCAATCACAAAAGCCACATCTCTGGCAAAAACCTGATTATAATCTTCGATGATACTTGGACGGAACACTTCAACATCATATTTTTTCAGTACTGCTTCAAAAGCATTCATTTCATCAATAATATCCGCTTCCTTTGGATACATATGGTTCTCGATGGAATAATATGATTTGGCATCATAGCTTTCTTCAAGGGTGGGAACGGGTCCCATAGAATTAGGTTGGCCCAGAACAACTGATCTTAGCCTTCCCGTTTCGTTTTTAATATTTAGTTTCATAAAGAGTTATGCAATACTACAAATATAAGTAAAGGAGGCTATCTGGAAAACTTTTGAATTGTTTTATACTCAGAATTTATCATCATACATAGGAATCTTGTGAATAGTCCTTTTACATAGTTCCTTTATTCATGCTAAATCTTCACATTATCCGTTTATATTTTCTTAATAAAAAATCTACAACTTACTGCTTTCCATCTACGTATGACTTTAAAAAGATATGAAAATTAAAAATAAATTCATAAATTAGTGAAATAGTTTTCGCGAAAAATTATACTAAAACTTACTTTTAACATTAAACACCAAAAAATCATGAACAAGAAACATCAAGTGCTAAAACATGCACAAAAATTAGGAAGAGATCAACAAAAATCAATCGTAGGAGGAATCGGACCAACTAAGCCTAGATATTGCTGCGAGTGGGATGATGCAGGAAACTGTACCATCTGGACATGTGGTAACTGCTACTGTCCCTAACTAAAAATAGACAACCCTGCTTCTGTAAGCAGGGTTTATTTATCTTGCTCTGTTTTCTTCTTCTGTTTTCTGAGCTTCCCTTCCCTGATATTTTGAACTTCCAAAATTATAGGCTGCCGACACCATCAATTTTTGAGTATCCCACCAATGGATAAAACGGTTATCCATGATTTTTTTATGCCGGAATTCTACCCGCTGATCATAAGAATCAAAAATATTATTGAAGCTTAGTTTGGTATTCAGCTTATTGTCTAGCCAGGATTTTTGAACTGAGAGATCAATGGAATACCTAGGTTTTATAACATAAAGACTATTTCCTGTTTTAGATTCATACGTTGTAAAAATATTGAACGTATATCCTTTTGGAAGGGTGAAGGTCTGATTTAATTTCACATCATAATTGTATATTTTTAAGGCAAATACTTCATCGAGATAGGGTCTGAATTCATCATTATAATATCCTGTAAACTGGCTGTTCAGGTTCCACCACTTTGAAATTCTAACCGGAAAGGCGACTTCCACACTGGCGAATTTCCTGTAAGGCAGATTGGTTCCCAGATATTGCAATACATTGGTTTTAGGATCATACAGCGGATAGCGCGTCATCACATCTTTTTCTTTTCCAAATGTAAGAACAGCAGTCCAATTTTTATATCGGTAAACAGCTTTAATCTGATCCGTAAAAGAAGGCTGCAGATAAGGATTTCCCACCCAATAATTCAATGGACTGAAATAAAACCGAAAAGGATTGAGCTGCGAAAAGACAGGACGGGTGATTTTTCTACTGTAAGAAACAGAAAGTTCGTTGGAACTATTAAAGGTATAATTGGCACTGAATGATGGCAACCACTCCAGGTATTTTCTTGAGACTACAGAATCTATGGTAATGGCGTTAGAAATACTATTGGTATTTTCAAACCTCAAACCGGCATTGAGCTGAAGCTTATCAAACTTGTGGCTGTAGGCAATATACCCGGCTATAATTTTTTCTTTATAGGAGAATCGATTGCTTCGCGAAGGATCAAAAGCAAATTGGTTATTCACAGATAAGGTGTCGTACCGGATATGGTTTCCGGTTTCCGTACTACTGAATTTAAATCCTGCTTCAAGCGTCGCATTTCCTATTTTTTGCGTGGCATCCGATTGGGCCGTATAAATATGTACCTTATTAAGCATATCTGATTTCCAGTATGATAATAGTTCTGTACTCTGCTTATCTTTATTGATAAAATCATCTTTCTGCTTATTTTCAACCAATAGGTAGTTTCCTAAAAAACTCAGCTGAAAGCTTTTATATTGTAAAGAATAATCAGCTGTGAGTCCATAATTATTTTGGCGGTATCTATTGGGATTCTGGCTTTCAGTATGGAAAACAAGCTGACTTTCATCCTGATTCGTTGTATACAAAGAACCTAAGCGCATCCGGTCATTAGATCTGAAATTCCCTCTAAATGATAGTCCCAGCCTGTTTTTTTCATTTATTCTATACTCTACCCCAGATTGAAAAGTATATACACTGCCTGCATCCCTCTGATCTGTACTGGTTCGCATCACATTCGTATTGGCCAGCTTCTGGAGGGCATTATACCGATAGATCGTTACACCATCATTATATCCGGCCTGCATCGTATATCCTATTTTTCCTGTGTTATAAGAAAGATTTAAAGAGTTTTCACGATAGTTGGTCCTATTGGCGGAAACATTCCCAATATAGCTTCCTTTCCATCCAAGATTGGTATCCGTTTTAAGTTTGATATCAATAATTCCTTTAAATTCTGCGTCGTATTTTGAGGAGGGATTAGAATTCACTTCGAGGGACTCTACCATTTCCGGGGACAGAGATTTCAGATAGGACTGAAGTTCCTGAGGGCTCATCACAACTGGTTTTCCATTGATAAAAATAGCAGGAGCCACTCTTCCGCCAATAAAAATTGCATCTTCCTGATCGACGGTAACTCCGGGTGTTTTCCTCAATACCTCCAGAATATTAGTGGATGTTTTAAAATCCTTGTTTCCGGAAACACTCAAGACCATATTTCCATTATTCAACCTCATTTTTTTTGCACCGCCCTTTAGAATGACCTCGGAAATATTTTGAGCCAATGGAAGAAGCTCAATAATGGTTTCCTGTGTGATGATATCTACTCTCTGGGTTTCATAGTTTTCTTTCCGGATGATAAAATAGGTTCCGGAAGGGATTTCATTGAACAGAAACCGGCCTAAAGAATCGGTCAGAATTTTTTGAATGAATTGATCTTCTGACTCCCTGAAAACTGAAATTTCGGCCAGTGCAATTTCTTTTTTTGTTCCTGAATCCAATACTTTTCCTCCCATACCCTGCTGGGCTTTAATAAAAGATGAGAACAAAAGAACCGGGACAAGAATCCACATGTTGAGCTTCATAGATAGTAAAATTTATAAAGCCAAAAGTATAGGAAGGTCGTTGAATGTAAGTTTTGAAGTTTAAATTCCGAAGTGCTGAATTATAAATTCGAACTCTGAAACCTCGTCTCAGTCGACATTTGGGATTGCTTATGTAAAAGCGGTGTGGTATTTTTTATTTTCTTAAATGTTGAGAAAAATGTAGACTTAGAGTTGAACCCAACTTCATATCCTATTTCTTCAATTTTAAGATATGACCCATTTTCTATTTTCTCACATGCCTCATAGATCCTGTATTCATTGATATAGGTAGAAAAGCTTTTTCCCATATTATCATTCAGCAGCTGTGAAAGCTGATGGGCAGAAATATTCATCTTTACTGCAACATCGCTTAATTTCAAATTCGGATTTTTATATAATGTTTCCGTTCTCATTATCCTTTCCAATTTTGAAACAAAGTTATCTGCCAGTTCTTCTGAAATTTTTTTGCTTGAATATTTATTCGCCTCTTTATATTCAACAGATGGAGATGGATGTTTCTTATTAAATAGAATGAGAAAATTAGCATATAAAACAAATGAAAACACTAGGCTTCCCCCTGCACAATAGATCTGAATCCAGCCTGTAGAAATAAGCTGATAGGCTAAGAAGATAATTATATTACTCACTAAAACCGAAAGAATCAACCGATTGGATGCTCTCTGTTCTTTTTTTGAATACATGTAATAATTATACACCGACAGAAAAACAAAAATAGTCCAAACGGTATAGATAAATGTTCCAAAATAGGTATCCCAGGTAATAGGAAACAGTACATATAGAAGTCCTACAATTCCTAAAATAAGGGTTAAGAATCCAAAAGATTTTCTGCAGTTTTTAAGATCAAACTGTTCTTTCAAAAAAGAGGATTGAATGTAATACAACAAAGCCGGGCCCGTAAAAAACAATGCGGACAATCCCATATGCGGAATAATCCGCGGACAATCCGGATAAAAATAGATGCAAACAGAGATTCCCACCCGAATACTCAGGGTTAATAAAATAAGACCTAAAAAGAAATCAGGAATGTGTTTTAATTTTTTCACAAACAATAAATAGAAACCCAGCAGAAAACCGTTGAAGGCTCCTATCGCACTAAAGAAGAATAATATCTGCTGACCAAAACTCATTGTATATTAGTTTTATAAGAAAGTAAATTTAATGAATTCTTGTATTTTAATTACAAAATTTCTCTAAAAATCATGGGAAAGCAAAAAACCCAAAGCAAGCTTTGGGTTTTTATGTATATTGGAACAGAGATTATCTGTTTACCATATCGATGTAGTCTCTCTGTTGAGCTCCCTGATAAACCTGTCTTGGTCTTCCGATAGGATCCCCTTTGATTCTCATTTCTTTCCATTGAGCGATCCATCCCGGAAGTCTTCCTAATGCAAACATTACAGTAAACATTTCTGTAGGAATTCCTAACGCTCTGTAGATGATTCCTGAATAGAAATCTACGTTTGGATATAATTTTCTTTCGATGAAGTATTCGTCTTCAAGCGCTACTTTTTCTAACTGCATTGCAATATCAAGAGCTTTGTCTTCAATACCTAATGCACTTAGTAAATCATCAGCAGCTTTTTTGATAATTTTTGCTCTTGGGTCGAAGTTTTTGTATACTCTGTGTCCGAATCCCATCAAACGGAAGCTATCGTTTTTATCTTTAGCTTTTTCAACCCATTTGTTAACATCACCACCATCTTTTTCAATCAATTCAAGCATTTCGATTACTGCCTGGTTTGCTCCACCGTGAAGTGGTCCCCAAAGTGCAGAAATACCAGCAGAAACTGAAGCAAAAAGACCTGTGTGAGCAGAACCTACCATTCTTACCGTAGAAGTAGAACAGTTTTGCTCATGGTCAGCGTGAAGAATTAATAATTTATCTAAAGCTCCAACTACTACAGGGTTGATTTCGAAGTCAGCATTCGGTTGTCTGAAAGCCATTTTGTAGAAATTCTCTACATAGTTTAGGTTATTATCTCCGTGGTTTAATGGTAGCCCAAGAGTTTTTCTGTACGTCCATGCAGCAAGGTGAGCAAATTTAGCAATAAGCAATTCTGCAGCAAGGTCCATTTCTTCTTTAGAGTTTACGTTAACAGCTTTCGGGTTGAAGGCAGTTAAAGCGGAAGTTAATGAAGATAAAACTCCCATTGGGTGTGCAGAACGAGGGAAAGCATCGATGATTTTTTTCATCTCTTCTGCAACGAAGTTATATTTTTTAATATTACCGTTAAAGGTATTGAATTGATCTTGGGTAGGTAAATCACCGTGTAATAAAAGATACATTACTTCTGTAAAGTTAGATTTCTCGGCAATCTGCTCGATAGGATAACCTCTGTAGAATAATTCTCCTTTATCTCCGTCTAAGTAAGTGATTTCGCTAAGGGTAGCTCCTGTATTTTTGTACCCTAAGTCTAAGGTGATTAGACCTGTTTGGTCTCTTAATTTTGAAATATCGATCCCTCTGTCTCCGATAGTACTATCCACGATTGGATATTCATACGAATTACCGTCGTAATTCAATATTACTTTGTTGTCTGACATTATTTATTTTTTTCTAAATTTACTAAATTCCATAAAATACGGCAAACAAAAATTATCGCTTGCCGTTATTTATATTTTCAATTATCTTTTTATTTTGAAAGCTTCTAATCCAGGGAAAATTGCAGTTTCACCTAAAGCTTCTTCAATTCTCAACAACTGGTTGTATTTCGCCATTCTGTCTGATCTTGAAGCAGAACCTGTTTTAATCTGTCCGCAATTCATTGCTACTGCAAGGTCTGCGATGGTAGAATCTTCAGTTTCTCCTGATCTGTGAGACATTACAGAAGTAAATTTGTTGTGTTGTGCCATTTGTACAGCAGCCATTGTTTCAGAAAGAGAACCGATCTGGTTTACTTTTACAAGGATTGAGTTAGCAATTCCTTCTTTTACTCCTCTTGCCAGTCTTTCAACATTGGTAACGAATAAATCATCACCTACCAGCTGTACTCTGTCTCCGATTTTATCGGTTAACATTTTCCAACCTTCCCAGTCATTTTCCTGCATACCGTCTTCGATAGAGATGATTGGGTATTTATTTGCCAATTCAGCTAAATAAGAAACCTGCTCGCTACTTGAGAACTGAGCGGCATCTGGAGTCTGGAATTTTCTGTAATCGTATACTCCGTCTTTATAGAATTCTGAAGCAGCACAGTCTAACGCGATCATTACATCATCACCAGGCTTATATCCTGCTTTTTCAATGGCCTGAAGCAATGTATCCAAAGCATCTTCAGTTCCTTTGAAAGTGGGTGCAAAACCACCTTCATCCCCTACTGCAGTAGATAATCCTCTTGAATGAAGAATAGATTTCAGGCTGTGGAAAATTTCAGTTCCTTTTCTCAACGCATGAGAGAATGAATCTGCTTTTACCGGCATTACCATAAATTCCTGGAATGCGATCGGTGCATCTGAGTGAGAACCACCGTTGATTACGTTCATCATTGGAACAGGAAGTGTGTTGGCATTAACACCACCCACATATTTATATAAAGGCATTTTCAGTTCTGCTGCTGCTGCTTTTGCTGCTGCCAGAGAAACTCCAAGAATTGCGTTTGCCCCAAGATTTCCTTTATTGCTGCTTCCGTCAAGATCAATCATGATCTGATCGATAAGGTTCTGATCAAAAACCGGAAGACCTACCAATTCAGGCGCGATTACTTCTCTTACATTCTCAACAGCTTTAAGAACACCTTTCCCCATATATTCTGAACCACCATCACGTAGTTCCACTGCTTCATGTTCTCCTGTAGATGCTCCCGAAGGTACAGCTGCACGGCCCATTGCCCCGCTTTCTGTAAATACATCTACTTCAACTGTAGGATTTCCTCTAGAATCCAAAATTTGTCTCGCTTCTATGTAAGAAATGTAACTCATTTTTTATTATTTTATAGTTTAATACAAATTTAATCAAAAAATAACTTTTTTGACCAATTAAGCGTTACGTTTTGGTGAAATTTCAAGTTAATTTTTAGTTAATTTTATGACTGTATCAATTTAATAATTCAGAATCTGAGGATTTTTAAACAGACTGATTTTCAGGAAAGGTTTCTGCCGTTTAAAGGCTGGCTGTAAAAATAACTTCGGTTCCTTTTCCAGAGGAACTCATCCTGCATTCTCCTTTTTGCTCCTGCATTCTCCGCTTCATATTCCGAAGTCCGTTTCCTTCCGGTTTTTCGGGTGAAATTCCGACTCCATTATCTGTAATTTTCATTACAAATTCTTTTCCATGCTGCCGGAATAAAAGTTCAATGTTCTCTGCCTTACTGTGTTTATAGGAATTGTTTAAAGCTTCCTTCAGGCATAAAAACATATTCCTCCTCAATTCTGTGGAAACAGGCATATCGGTGTTAATATTTTCTCTTTCAGCAGTAAGCCTGATGTTGGACTTTTTTAAAAAATTATGGGCATATAGCTGAGCATATTCAACAAAGCTTCCTAATGTATCATTTCCGGAATTGAGGCTCCATAGCATTTCTCGCATGGAGATATTCATCTCTTCAGAGGTTTTCAACAGTTCATCAATATCATTTTTCAATTCACCATCTTCCACTTTTTGCTTTAAAAATTCTGCATGGAGTTTAAGTGCAGAAATTCCTGCTCCGAGATCATCATGCATATCATGGGAAATTCTTTCACGTTCACGTTCTATGGATTTTTGAGTTTCAAGCTCTTTCTGTAACAGATGGTTTTGATATTCCGATTCTTTAAGCTGTTTTTCTTTGAGGTAAAGAAGCTGCTTTCTGTTGTACATGAGAACAATGAAAATAATAAAGCCCACAAATAGCACCACCAACAGCAGTGCAATAAGAAAGGTAAGTTTTATTTCTTCCGGTAATGATTTCATAATTGTTTGCGTGTAAGCCCTTTTAAGAATAATCCATACGATATAATGGTGGCAATCTGAAAAATGTATTTAAGCGTATATAAAAATTCCGTATCTCTGTTATTAAACCAATACATCGGCGTCATTCTGAATAAGTAAAAAACTGACCACATCAACAGCGATGAACTTATCCAAAACAAACCTCTATCTGTTATCCGCAACGTTTCGCTCTCTGTAGAAGCGATCATGCTGTGAAACCAATTCAGTGACAGAAAGATTGAATACAAACAGAATACAATCCCTGTATAAATTGAATATGAGGTTTTGCTGACGGCCATTAAGTATATAGAAAAAATTACCATACTCATGGTAATTCCTTTTACGATTCTCTTATAGACCAGACTTTCCCGAAAAAGAAAATAAAAAAACACCATACTGAAGATATCAAGGAAATTGTATAAGCGTTGCAGACCGTGAAAATAAAGCGTTACTATCTCTACTCCCATCGTCATAAGAAAATAGATATAATAGAAATGTTTCCATTGTGCTTTCACCACAATGGAAACCATTAAGTTGACTCCTAATATTATAAAATAAAGCAGATCAAGAATGCTCATTATTTGCAGCCTGGAGGGCAAAGACCGTTTCTGTCGAATATTAATGTATTGGAATACCAGCCAAATCTGCATTGCTTCCCACCAAATGTCATCATATAAGTATATCTGTGCTTATATGATATGTTCGATGGATTGCTTGTGTCATCATCCATACAAATACAAGGATGACATAATATAGCTTCAAATTCCATCTTATTCATATACTCATAAACATTTCTTGTAATTTCAAAACGTCTGGTATTATTATGTTCATTGGTATTTTTAAACAAGTAATCATCTAAATCTTTTCCGAAATTTTTATTAAAATTCAACACACAGTCAGGGTTAATTTCCACAAGCTCTTCTACATCGTTAATTCTGAAATATTTTCCTTCTGAATTCTTAATACAGAATATTATATCATCATTCTCTTGTCCCAAGTGAATCTGGATTTTATCAGCATTTACTGAAAACAATACTTCTGTAACCTTTTTATAAATTCTTTCTGTAGTATGATACTTTGTATCTGTAAATTCATCAAGAAATCTTTTAATAAATTCACCTGGTTTAGGTGAGCCGGCAGGCATTACTGTAGATTTGTCGGGATAATTAAAATCTTTCATATCAAAGAAGGCTGCATCCTGAAAAAGAACAATATCATCTTTTTTTCCTTTAACAGTGTATTCATGTTCATTAATAAATGTACTACAAAGATCTTTGATTTCCTTTAGTTCTTTTACCGCCAGCTTTTGTTCTGACAATGCTTTCCTAATTAAGTTTAGGATTTCAGTTTTTTCATTACACAAGGTTTCCATGGTTTTTAGTTTTTAAAATGGTTAAATTTATTGATTGCTTCAACTTTATTGTTGACGTGCAGTTTTCTGTAGATATTTCCAACATGTTTTTTGACGGTGTCGAGGCTGATGAATTTCTTATTTGCAATTTCTTTGTATAAAAATCCCTGCGAAAGAAGTTCGAGGATTTCTTTTTCACGACTTGTCAATTCATCCATTCCTGTTGTGTCAATATCTTTACGTTCGAAATGGGCTAATACTTTTCTGGCAATGCAAAAACTCATGGGTGCACCTCCATTGTGCACATCACGGATTGAAGAAAGAATTTTATCCATACTTTCTCCTTTAACGAGATATCCCATGGCACCGGCTTTCAAAGAACTGAAGATCTTTTCATCATCTTCAAAACTTGTACACATAATAAATTGGGTATTGGGCATATCTTTTTTCACCTTTTCAATAATGTCTATTCCCAGCATATCCGGTAACTGAATATCCATCATAACAACATCTGGAACTAGATCGGGTAAATTTTGCAGAGCATCATTTCCATTGAAAAATTGAGCAGCCACTTTCATATCGTTTTGATAATCGATTACTTTCTTCAACGCATGGTTGTAGTTTTTTTCGTCTTCTACTATGGCTATGGAAATGCTCATGTTTCGTATTTTTGTTTAAGACAAATTTCAACAGAAAACAAAGCGGAATCAATTACCCCTTTGTGTAATTTAAAATTTTGAGTTCAGGTTATTGGTTTGCTTTTTGTTTTTACTAAATTTAGTCAAATTTATTTTACGATATTCAAAATAATTCTACAATACATTAAAAAATAAACATCATGAAAAAAGGACTTTTAATAGCCGCTTCTATGATCGCTTTGTCATTAACAAGCTGCAATAAGAAAGAAAGCGGTAACAAAAGCATCATCAAAACCGACAGTTCGGAGACTGTGGTAAAAGATACTAACGGAAAGATTGATTCTGTATCACAGAGTTCATCAACCCTTGAGGTAAACGGCAAAAAAACTGAAAAAACAGATTATGTTTATAAGGCTGTAGATGGAACATTGGTTAAAGTGGTATTCAAAAATGATCCAAAAGAAAGTACGGTGGCCATCACCAGCAATAAGAAAACCTTTGTTCTTACTAAGTCAGAAACAAAGGGTGATGAAACTATCTACAAGAAAGATGATATGACCGCAAGAGTAGTGGGAGACAGTCTGCATCTTGAGCAGGGTAACAATATCATTGAGCTCAAAAGAACAAAAATATAGAGCATAAAAAAACCGTTCAGAAATCTGAACGGTTTTTTATATATATCTGAATGAATATTATTCTCCAGCTTTCTCTTCAGTAGAGTCTGCAGCTTCAGCTGTTGGAGCTTCTGCTTTTTCTTCTGCTTTAGGAGCATCAGCCACTACAGCTTCTACTTTTTTAGCAGTTGTAGCTCTTCTACTTCTTCTTGTCGTCTTTTTCTCCTCAGCATTAGGATTGTAAAGCTCATTGAAGTCTACCAACTCGATAAGTGCCATATCAGCAGCATCACCTTGTCTGAAACCTGTTTTTATGATTCTAGTATAACCACCGTCTCTTCCAGCGATTTTAGGAGCAACTGTTCTGAATAATTCAGTAACTGCTTCTTTACTTTGAAGATATGAAAAAACAATTCTTCTGTTGTGTGTAGTATCTTCTTTTGCTTTTGTTAATAGGGGCTCAACATATACTCTTAAAGCCTTAGCTTTAGCTACAGTAGTGTTGATTCTTTTATGCTCAATTAGAGAACAAGCCATATTAGAAAGCAAAGCTCTTCTATGAGAAGCTGTTCTTCCTAAGTGATTGAATTTTTTACCGTGTCTCATTATTAATTATTTATCAGCGTCTAACTTATATTTTGCAACGTCGAAACCGAAGTTAAGACCTTTTGAATGCACTAATTCTTCTAGTTCTGTCAAAGATTTTTTACCAAAATTTCTGAATTTCATCAAATCAGACTTACTGTAAGAAACTAATTCTCCTAACGTTTCAACCTCGGCAGCCTTCAAACAGTTAAGAGCTCTCACTGAAAGATCCATATCTGCTAGTTTAGATTTAAGAAGTTGTCTTGTGTGAAGGGTTTCTTCATCGTATTGGATAGATGCTTTTACAGCTTCAGTTTCAAGTGTGATTCTCTCATCAGAGAACAACATGAAGTGATAAATTAATATCTTAGAAGCTTCTGTTAAAGCATTTTGAGGACTGATGGAACCATCAGTTTCAATATCTAATACAAGTTTTTCGTAGTCTGTTTTTTGCTCTACACGATAATTTTCAATGCTGTATTGTACTTTCTTGATAGGTGTGAAGATAGAGTCAATCGCAATAGTACCTACAGGTGCATTGTTTGACTTGTTCTGTTCTGAAGGAACATATCCTCTACCTTTTTCTACGTTGAAAGTAATTTCGAAAGTTACATCACTATTTAGGTTGCAGATTACTAAATCAGGGTTTAACACCTCAAATCCGTTCATAGACTTGCCTAAATCACCAGCAGTAATAATCGTTTGTCCTGAAACTTTAGCAATCACCTGCTCATTGGCTTGTGCTTCTGCTATAGCTTTTAGTCTTACCTGCTTAAGGTTAAGAATAATTTCGGTAACGTCTTCGATTACTCCTGGAATAGTTGAAAATTCGTGCTCTACACCTTCTATTTTGATAGATGAAATAGCGTATCCTTCCAGAGAAGAAAGCAACACTCTTCTCAAAGCATTACCGATTGTAAGCCCGAAACCTGGTTCTAGAGGTCTAAATTCGAATTGACCTTTAAATTCATCAGAGTTAAGTAAAATTACTTTATCGGGTTTTATGAATTGTAAAATTGCCATATTATTGGGTTGAGCAAAAAATTGATTAAAAAATTATTTAGAGTAAAGTTCGACAATAAGTTGTTCCTTGATTTCTTCCGGAATCTGGATTCTATCAGGAGCAGAAATGAAAGTACCATCTTTCTTCTCATCGTTGAATTGTAACCACTCATAGTTTGCTTTAGAAGCTAATGCATCAGTAATCACTTCAAGAGACTTCGATTTTTCTCTTACTGCAATTACATCACCAGCTTTAAGCAAATAAGAAGGGATATTTACCAGCTCTCCGTTCACAGTGATGTGTCTGTGAGAAACTAATTGTCTAGCACCAGCTCTTGTTTTAGCAAAACCTAATCTGAATACTACGTTATCCAATCTTGATTCGCAAAGTTGTAATAGAACTTCACCTGTTACACCTTTACTTCTGTGTGCTTTATCGAATAAGTTAGCAAACTGTTTTTCTAAAATACCGTAAGTATATTTAGCTTTTTGTTTTTCAGCTAACTGAATTGCGTATTCAGATTTTTTAGCACCTCTTCTTTTGTTAGGACCATGTTGTCCTGGCGGTTGGTTTTTTCTCTTTTCGAAGTTTTTATCATCTCCGTAGATTGCAGCACCAAACTTTCTAGCAATCTTAGTTTTAGGTCCAATATATCTTGCCATAATGGGTAAATTCTAAAAATTAAACTCTTCTTCTTTTTGGTGGTCTACATCCATTGTGTGGCATAGGAGTAACGTCAATAATTTCGCTAACTTCAATACCTGAATTGTGAATTGTTCTGATAGCAGATTCTCTACCAGCACCAGGACCTTTCACATACACCTTTACTCTTCTTAATCCAGCTTCATGAGCAACATTAGAGCAATTTTCTGCTGCCATTTGAGCAGCAAAAGGAGTGTTCTTTTTAGAACCTCTGAAACCCATTTTACCGGCAGACGCCCAAGAGATAACTTCTCCGCTTTTATTTGTTAAAGAAATGATGATGTTATTGAAAGAAGCTTGAATATGCGCTTCTCCAATAGCTTCAACTTTTACTTTTCTTTTTTTAACTACTTTAGTTTGTTTTGCCATAATTCCTAACGATTATTTACTTGCTTTTTTCTTGTTAGCAACTGTTTTTCTCTTTCCTTTACGGGTTCTAGAGTTGTTTTTCGTTCTCTGGCCTCTTAAAGGTAGTCCTAGTCTGTGACGTATTCCTCGTTGGCATCCTATGTCCATCAATCTCTTGATGTTCAATTGCACTTCAGATCTAAGTTCTCCTTCTACTTTTACGTTTTCAGAGATGTAAGTTCTAATTGCAGCCAATTCATCGTCATTCCATTCGTTGACTTTCTTGTCTTCGCTAATACCGGCAGCTTTTAAGATTTCAGAAGAAGTACTTCTTCCTACGCCATAAATATAAGTCAAACCGATAACGCCTCTTTTGTTTTTTGGTAAATCAATACCTGAAATTCTCGCCATAATTTAATATTAGCCTTGTCTTTGTTTAAATTTTGGGTTCTTCTTGTTGATCACAAATAGTACACCTTTTCTGCGTACGATTTTGCAATCAGCACTTCTTTTTTTGATTGATGCTCTAACTTTCATTTGATAGTATTTATTTTTTAACAAGGCCAAATGGAAGTCCGAGGATTCCATTTGGCAGTTATTTAATATCTAAATGTAATTCTTCCTTTAGATAAATCGTAAGGAGACATTTCTAATTTTACCTTATCACCAGGTAATAGTTTAATATAATGCATACGCATTTTACCGGAGATATGAGCGATAAGAATATGCCCATTTTCCAGTTCAACACGGAACTGGGCGTTTGAAAGCGCTTCAGTAATTACGCCATCTTGTTCAATATGTTTTTGTTTCGCCATAAATTAGTATCCAGTCGTTCTTGACAATTTAGACTGCATTAAGCCATCATAATGATGGTTCAGCAGATATGTATTGATCTGTTGAACAGTATCTAAAATTACTCCCACCATAATCAATAATGACGTTCCCCCAAAAAATAGAGCGAACGCGTCTGTCTGAACAAAGCTTCCATGCACTATTGCTGGAAGGACTGCAAAGATAGACAAAAATATTGCACCTGGCAAGGTAATTTTTGATAAAATATCATCTAAATAATCAGCTGTTTCTTTCCCGGGTCTTACTTTCGGTACTAAACCTCCGTTTCTCTTCAAATCATCAGCCATCTGGTTAACCGGAATTGTAATCGCAGTATAGAAAAATGAGAAGATAATAATTAATAGCGCAAACAATACATTGTACTGCCAGCTAAAAACATTCTTGAAACCTGCAAGAAAAGTATTAGACTCATCGAATTTGGTTAATAAACCAGGTACGAACATCAATGCCTGAGCAAAGATAATTGGCATAACCCCGGCAGCATTAACTTTCAATGGAATCCATTGTCTTGCTCCCTGCATAAGATTTCTGTTTACACCTCCTCTTGCTTGAGCTCTGCTTACATATTGAATTGGAATTTTTCTGACTGCAACAGATAAGACTACTGCAAGCAGAACAACCAACATCCAGAATATCACTTCAATAAGGATCATGATAGATCCCATTCCTCCTTTTCCGTTCTGCACGGCCATTTCCTGAACAAATGCTTCTGGTAATCTAGATAAAATACCTACCATAATAAGGATGGAAATACCATTTCCAATTCCTTTGTCGGTAATCTTTTCACCTAACCACATTGCAAATACTGAACCTGCCACCAAGATAACAATACTTGGAAGCCAGAACATGATAGAATTTGGCTCTACATAGTATGCAGACTGGAACTGAGCATATGGTAAGAATAATTGAGTAATAGAGGTTAAATAAGAAGGGGCCTGTACTAAACAAACTCCGATCGTTAACCATCTTGTAATTTGGTTCAATGTATTTCTACCGGACTCTCCATCTTTCTGAAGTTTCTGAAGATAAGGGATAGCCATCCCCATCAACTGAACAATAATAGAAGCTGAAATATAAGGCATGATACCCAACGCCATTACGGAAGCGTGGCTGAAAGCTCCTCCCGTAAACGACGAAAGCAAGCCAAGGAGACCTGCTCCTTGCTTGTTACCGCCTTGATTTTTATAATGCTCTAAGAGATCTCCTACTTGTGCAAGGTTAATTGCAGGTAAAGAGATATAAGATGCGAATCTATACACAAGGATAATCCCTAACGTAAAGAGAATTTTATCTCTTAATTCCTTTAGGCTCCAAATATTTTTGAGGGTTTGTATAAATTCTTTCATTAGTAAGTATTATAATGTAATTGCTTTTCCACCTGCTTTAGCAATAAGCTCTTCAGCAGATTTAGTGAATTTGTCAGCAGAGATTGAAACCGCTGATTTCAATTCACCTCTACCTAAAATTTTCACTAATTCGTTTTTAGTAATTAAACCGTTAGCAATTAAAACTTCTTTAGTAATATCTCCAGTGATAGATTTATTTTCTATTAAAATTTGAATAGTATCCAGATTAATTCCCTTAAACTCTTTTCTGTTTACATTTCTGAAACCGAATTTAGGAAGTCTTCTTTGTAAAGGCATCTGACCTCCTTCAAAACCGATTTTCTGAGAATAACCAGCTCTTGCTTTTTGACCTTTATGTCCTTTTGTCGAAGTACCTCCTTTTCCACTACCTTGTCCTCTACCAATTCTTTTTGAACTGAATGTAGAACCTGCAGCAGGTTTTATGTTATTTAAATTCATTTTAATTTTTTTTTAAAATTATTTTTGAACTTCAAGTAAATGACTAACTGCAGCTATCATCCCTAAAATAGAAGGCGTAGCTTCGTGTTCTACAACTTGGTGAAGTTTCTTAAATCCTAATGCTTCAAGCGTTCTCTTTTGGGTTTTTGTTCTACCAATAGCGCTTCTTACTTGTTTTACTTTAATTGTTGCCATTGTTTATGTATTAACCGTTAAACACTTTACTTAGAGAAACTCCTCTCATTCTTGCAATTTCTTCAGGTCTTCTGATGTCTAACAATGCTTTGAAAGTAGCTTTCACTACATTGTGAGGGTTAGAAGATCCTTTAGATTTTGAAAGGATATCGTGAATACCAGCAGATTCCAATACCGCTCTAACTGCACCACCGGCAATAAGTCCTGTACCGTGAGAAGCAGGTCTCAAGAAGATATCAGCACCACCGTATCTAGCAGTAGTTTGGTGAGGAATTGTATGATTCATTACAGGAACCTTTACAAGGTTTTTCTTAGCGTCTTCAACTGCTTTAGCAATTGCAGAAGCAACCTCTTTAGATTTCCCTAAACCGTAACCAATAACCCCTTCTTCATTTCCAACAACAACGATTGCAGAAAACCCGAAAGCTCTACCCCCTTTTGTTACTTTTGTTACTCTGTTTACAGCTACGAGACGATCTTTTAATTCTAATCCTCCCGGTTTTACTCTTTCTATATTATCTAGTCCTAACATATTTTCCGAAATTTAATGATTAGAATTTAAGTCCTCCTTCTCTCGCACCGTCAGCTAGAGCTTTCACTCTACCGTGGTATACGAAACCGTTTCTATCAAATACAATAGCTTCAATTCCAGCAGCAATAGCTTTAGCAGCAATAGCTTTACCTACAGCGGCAGAAACTTCAGTTTTAGTACCTTTAGCATCAACACCCTTCTCTCTTGAAGAAGCAGATACTAAAGTTTTACCGTCTTTATCATCGATTAACTGAGCGTAAATTTCCTTATTACTCTTATATACAGATAATCTTGGCAATTCAGAAGATCCAGAGATTTTTCCTCTTACTCTTCTTTTTATTCTAATTCTTTTTTCTAATTTACTTAATGCCATAATTCTTATAATTTATTAAGCAGATTTACCAGCTTTACGTCTAACAATTTCCCCAACGAATCTTACACCTTTTCCTTTGTACGGCTCAGGCTTTCTGAATGAACGGATTTTCGCCGCTACCATTCCAAGAAGTTGCTTGTCATAAGACGTTAAAGTAATAATTGGATTTTTACCTTTTTCAGTCAATGTGTCGATTACAACTTCTTTAGGAAGTTCTAAAACGATACCGTGAGAGAATCCTAAAGCTAATTCAAGTTTTTGACCTGAATGAGAAGCTCTGTATCCTACCCCTACTAGTTCTAATTTTTTTGTGAAACCTTCAGTAGTTCCCAAAATCATGTTATTTACCAACGCTCGGTATAAACCGTGTAGCGCTCTGTGTTGTTTAGAATCAGACGGTCTGCTGAATGTAAGCTCGCCATCTTTTTGTTCTAAAGTAATTCCTTCTGTAAGTTCCTGAGAAAGTTCTCCCTTAGGACCTTTAACAGTTACTAAACCATCTTTTTCAGTGATTGTAACTCCAGCGGGAACTGTTATAATTGCTTTACCAATTCTTGACATTTTCCTTTGATTAAAAATTAATAAACATAGCAGATTACTTCACCGCCTACTTTTTCTTCTCTAGCTTTTTTATCTGTCATTACTCCTCTCGAAGTAGAGATAATAGCGATACCCAAACCGTTCAATACTCTTGGAAGTTCCGTAGAACCTTTGTATTGTCTTAGACCTGGTCTTGAAGCTCTTTGGATAGACTTGATAGCAGGTTTGCTTGTTTGTTTGTCATACTTCAAAGCTATTTTGATCGTTCCTTGAACAGCGCTATCTTCAAACTTGTAGTTTAAGATATACCCTTGATCAAATAAGATTTTTGTAAGCTCCTTTTTGATTTTCGATGCAGGAATTTCCACCACTTTGTGGCCTGCGCTTTGTGCGTTCCTTACTCTTGTTAGGAAATCTGAAATTGGATCTGTTACCATTTTTCTTTTTTAAATTATTGGTTAAAGACAACCAGTATTGAAGGGACTTGAAGATTAAAATATCAGACTTCAGAAAACTTCGGTCTGATATTTATTTCTTTAGTATCCAGACAACTTAATTGTCCCGATTTTTTAATTAGTAATTACTACCAACTAGCTTTTTTCACTCCCGGAATAAGACCGTTGTTGGCCATTTCACGGAAAGTTACTCTAGAAAGACCGAAAGTTCTCATGTACCCTCTTGGTCTACCTGTTAGTTTACATCTGTTGTGTAATCTTACAGGAGAAGCGTTTTTTGGTAATTTTTGAAGTCCTTCGTAATCACCTGCTTCTTTTAAAGCTTTTCTTTTTTCAGCGTATTTAGCTACTGTAGCTTCTCTTTTGCGCTCACGCGCTTTCATTGATTCTTTAGCCATTTCTTAGTTCTTTTTGAAAGGTAAACCGAAGTGAGTTAACAATGCTTTAGCTTCTTTATCTGTTTTCGCAGTAGTAACGAAAGTGATGTCCATCCCTTGGATTTTTTTCACTTTGTCGATTGCGATCTCAGGGAAGATAATTTGCTCAGTAATACCTAAGTTATAATTACCTCTACCATCGAAACCATCTGCCTTGATACCAGAGAAATCTCTGATACGTGGCAATGCAGAAGCAGTAAGTCTGTCTAAGAATTCGTACATTCTGTTTGCTCTAAGAGTTACCTTAGTTCCTACAGGCATACCTTTTCTTAATTTGAAAGCAGCTTCATCCTTTTTAGAAATAGTACCTACAGCTTTTTGGCCAGTAATATTCGTAAGTTCTTCTACAGCATAGTCAATGATTTTCTTGTCTGCAGTAGCATCACCTAAACCTTGTGATATTACGATTTTCTCTAATCTAGGTACCTGCATTACAGATTTATACCCAAATTCTTCCATCATTGCAGGAACAATTGTTTCTTTATATGCTATCTTGGGTCTTGCTATATATTCCATGTATTATTTATAAATTATAAAGTTTCACCCGTTTTTTTGTCGATTCTTACTTTCTTATCTCCGTCGATTTTGTAACCTACTTTGATAGCTTTTCCGTCTTTACCAACTAAAGCTATGTTAGAGATATGAATAGAAGCTTCTTTTTCAACGATTCCTCCTTGAGGGTTTGAAGCTGAAGGCTTAACGTGTTTCTTGATGATGTTAAGTCCTGCAACGATTACTCTAGGGTCTTTTCCTTCTTTTTTTATCACTTCAATAACTTCACCCGTCTTACCTTTAATTTCTTTCTTACCGGTAGTAATGATTACGTTATCTCCTCTTTTTATTTTTAACTTTGACATTTTTCTTTTAAAAATTTTTAAAATTAAAGTACTTCAGGAGCCAATGAAATGATCTTCATATATTCTTTGTCTCTCAACTCACGAGCCACAGGTCCGAAAACACGTGTTCCTCTCATTTCTCCAGCAGCGTTTAGTAAAACACAAGCATTGTCTTCGAATTTGATGTACGAACCATCTTTTCTTCTAACTGCTTTTTTAGTTCTTACTACTACCGCTTTAGATACTTGACCTTTCTTTGCGTTTCCTGATGGTGTAGAATCTTTAATAGTAACTACGATTTTATCACCAACTGAAGCATATCTTCTTCTGGTACCTCCCAGAACTCTGATCACTAGTACCTCTTTAGCACCTGTGTTATCAGCAACTTTTAATCTTGATTCTGTTTGTAACATTACTTAGCTTTTTCAATAATTCTTACTAATCTCCATCTCTTACTCTTGCTCAAAGGTCTAGTTTCTTGGATAAGAACTGTATCTCCTTCTGTGCATTCGTTGTTTTCGTCGTGTGCAGTATATTTTTTCGTTTTCAATACGAATTTACCGTACATCGGGTGCTTTACTCTCGTAGTCTCACTTACAACAATGGTCTTTTCCATTTTATTGCTGGAAACTATTCCGATTCTTTCTTTTCTTAAGTTTCTTTCCATAATGTATGAAAATCTTATTGTTGTTTAGTGGTTAACTCTGTATTTAGTCTTGCGATCGTCTTTCTCAAATCTTTGATTTGAATCGGGTTTTCAATTGGGCTGATTTTGTGAGCCAATTTCAATTTTTGATATTGAGCTTTTAGTTCAGTCAACTGAGTTTGAATATCTCCCGCGCTTAAATTTTTAATGTCAGCTTTTTTCATTGTAATCAAAGATTATAAAGGTTTAACAAAATCGTTAGCAACTACGAATTTAGTAACTACAGGTAATTTTTGCGCTGCAAGTCTTAAAGCTTCTTTAGCAACTTCGTAAGGAACACCCCCTACTTCAAACATAATTTTACCTGGTTTCACTACAGCTACCCAATATTCCACGGCACCTTTACCTTTACCCATACGTACTTCGGCTGGCTTTTTAGTAATTGGCTTATCCGGGAAGATTTTGATCCATAACTGACCTTCTCTTTTCATATATCTTGTCGCAGCGATACGAGCTGCTTCAATCTGTCTTGCAGTGATCCAAGCACCTTCTGTTGCTTTGATTCCGAAAGTTCCGTAAGCAAGTTGATTCCCTCTTTGGGCAATCCCCTTCATCTTCATCTTGTGAACTCTACGGAATTTGGTTCTTTTTGGTTGTAACATAATTTCTTAAATTTTAGATTTTAGAATTTAGATTTTAAAAAAGTAACGGTCATTTAAAAACTATCCTCTAAAATTTTATTAATTATTTTTTTTATCTCTTGAAGGTCTTCTGTTATCTCTGTCTCCTCTGTTTCCACCTCCTGAAGGTCCTTTTTTCTGTTGTCCTACTAGTGGAGAAAGTTCTCTTTTACCGTAAACTTCACCCTTCATGATCCAAACTTTTACACCTAGTTTACCGTATTGAGTTAATGCTTCACCAATATGATAATCGATATCAGCTCTGAAAGTAGACAAAGGAATTCTTCCGTCTTTGAAAGATTCGCTTCTTGCCATTTCAGCACCGTTCAATCTACCAGAGATTTGAACTTTGATACCTTCTGCACCCATTCTCATTGTACCAGCGATAGCCATTTTAACAGCTCTTCTGTAAGAAATTCTGTTTTCAATTTGCTTAGCGATACTATCAGCAACTAATACTGCATCAAGTTCAGGTCTTTTGATTTCGAAAATATTGATTTGAATATCCTTTTTAGTAAGTTTCTTCAATTCTTCTTTTAACTTGTCAACTTCCTGACCTCCTTTACCGATGATAAGTCCCGGTCTAGCAGTAGTGATCGTAACTGTTACTAATTTTAGTGTTCTTTCAATATAAATTTTTGAAATACCACCTTTAGATAATCTAGCTTCAAGGTATCTTCTGATTTTGTAGTCTTCAGCGATTCTGTCTCCATAATCGTTTCCACCAAACCAGTTTGAATCCCATCCTCTGATGATACCTAATCTGTTACCAATTGGATTTGTCTTCTGTCCCATACCTTGATTAATTTTCTTTATTACCTAAGATTAATGTAATGTGGTTTGATCTTTTTCTGATTCTGTGTCCTCTACCTTGTGGTGCAGGTCTTAGTCTCTTCAATTGTCTTGCACTGTCTACAAAAATTTCTTTAACGATAAGATTAGCTTCTTCAATATCAGCACCTTCGTTTTTAGCTTGCCAGTTGGCCATAGCTGAAAGCAAAACTTTCTCTAATTTGTTAGAAGCGTCTTTTTTAGAATATTTTAGGATGTATAAAGCTTTGTCTACTTCTACCCCTCTGATGATATCAGCTACTAATCTCATCTTTCTTGGAGAAGAAGGGCAATCGTTATGTAATGCTTTTACTACATCTTGATTTGTTAATTTACGTGCTAATGCACTTTCTCTTTTTCTTGATCCCATGATTATCTACTTCCTTTGTTTTTATTACCACCATGACCTCTGAAAGATCTTGTTGGAGAAAATTCGCCTAACTTGTGACCAACCATGTTTTCTGTAACGTAAACCGGGATAAAAGATTTCCCATTGTGTACAGCGATAGTTTGTCCTACGAAGTCCGGAGAGATCATAGACGCTCTAGACCAAGTTTTGATAACAGTCTTCTTACCAGACTCTATATTTGCCTGAACCTTCTTATCTAAAGTATATGCGATGAACGGTCCTTTCTTAAGTGATCTTGCCATAATTATTTTCTTTTAGATACGATGTAACGGTTAGACCCTTTGTTTTTCTTTCTTGTTTTGTAACCTTTAGCTGGCATACCGTTTCTAGATCTTGGGTGACCTCCAGACGAACGTCCTTCTCCACCTCCCATTGGGTGATCTACTGGGTTCATTACTACCGGTCTTGTTCTAGGTCTTCTACCTAACCATCTGCTTCTACCAGCCTTACCTGATACAGTTAACTGATGGTCTGAGTTAGAAACTGAACCAATCATTGCATAGCACTCAACCAGGATCATTCTAGCTTCTCCTGAAGGCAATTTAATGATTGCATACTTTCCATCTCTAGAAGTAAGTTGAGCTGAAGAACCAGCACTTCTTGCTAAAATTGCACCTTGTCCAGGTTTCATTTCAACACAAGAAATTACAGTACCCAATGGAATATTTTTCAATTTCATTGCGTTACCGATATTCGGTTCTACGCTTTCTCCTGCGATTACTTTCTGATCTACTTTAATACCGTTTGGAGCGATGATATATCTCTTCTCTCCGTCTGCGTACTCTAATAGAGCGATAAATGCAGTTCTGTTTGGATCGTATTCTACAGTTTTTACCGTTGCTTCAACATCATGCTTGTTTCTTTTGAAGTCGATAATTCTGTATTTCTTTTTGTGTCCACCTCCGGTGTAACGCATGGTCATTTTACCAGTTTGGTTACGTCCACCTGACTTACTAATACCAACCGTTAGAGACTTCTCTGGTTTGTTGGTAGTAATTTCCTCAAAATTGTTTACAACTCTGAATCTCTGTCCTGGGGTGATAGGTTTTAATTTTCTAACAGACATTACTATTATTTATAATTAATAATTAATTTACAGCAAAAATGTCAATTACTTCCCCTTCTGCAAGAGTGATAACTGCCTTTTTCAATTTATTTGTCTTTCCTACTTGAAGACCTTTTTTAGTGTGCTTTGAAGAAACTTTAGGAGCATAAATCATGGTTCTAACGTCTGCTACTTTCACACCGTAAGCTTGTTCTATCGCTTTTTTGATTTGGATTTTATTCGACTTAGGGTTTACTAAGAAAGAATAAGCACCTCTTAAATCTGTAAGATAGTTAGCCTTTTCTGAAATAACTGGTTTAATAATAACTGACATGACTTATTTCTTTAAATTTTCCTGGAATTTTTCAACTGCACCTTCTAAGAAAACGATCTCACCTGCATTGATTAAGTCATAAGAAGAAATTTCGTTGAATTTCATAACTTTAGTCTTAGGTAAGTTTCTTGAAGATAAATATACATTCTTGTTAGTATCAGGAAGAATGAATAAAGACTTCTTATCGTTTAATGCTAATGCATTCAAGATAGTGATGAAATCTTTAGTTTTAGGAGCAGCAATGCTCAAACCTTCCACAATTCTAATGCTGTTGTCTCTCATTTTCTGAGAAAGAACAGATTTTTTCGCTAATCTCTTAAGAGCTTTGTTCAATTTGAATCTGTAGTCTCTTGGCTTAGGACCGAATACTCTACCCCCACCTCTAAACGTTGGAGATTTAATATCACCGTATCTAGCAGAACCAGATCCTTTTTGCTTCTTAAGTTTCTTAGTAGAAGCAGTAATTTCGCTTCTTTCTTTTGATTTATGAGTTCCTTGTCTTTGTGCAGCAAGGTACTGTTTAACTTCTAAGTAAACCGCGTGCTTATTTGGCTCAATTCCGAATACTGTTTCGTCTAGAGTTACTTTTTTTCCGGTTTCTTTTCCTGATGTATTTAATACTACTAGTTCCATTTTCTGATAATTACATAAGAATTTTTAGCTCCCGGAACAGCACCTTTTACTACTAAAAGATTTTGTTCTTGATCCACTTTTAATACTTGAAGGTTTTGTACAGTTACCTGCTTACCTCCCATTCTACCTGCCATTCTCATTCCTTTGAATACTCTTGAAGGATCCGATCCAGCACCGATAGAACCTGGAGCTCTAAGTCTGTTGTGCTGACCATGAGTAGCTTGCATTACACCTCCAAAGCCATGTCTTTTAACAACACCTTGGAAACCTTTACCTTTTGAAGTTCCTGTTACGTCAACATACTCACCTTCAGCGAATAAATCAACTTTTACTTCTTCTCCTACTTTTACTTCATCAACGAATTCTCTGTAGAATTCTACTAATTTAGCTTTAGGAGCAGAACCAGCCTTTTTAAAATGACCAGCTAACGCTTTACCAACGTTCTTTTCACTCTTGTCATCGAAACCCAATTGAACAGACTTGTACCCGTCCTTTTCTATGGTTCTGACCTGTAAAACCGAGCATGGACCAGCTTGGATAACTGTACAAGGAATGTTTTTTCCTTCTTCGTTAAACAAAGATGTCATACCGATTTTTTTACCAATAATACCTGACATTATTTATATAATATGTTATAAAATTTTCTTGAATCACCTTTCATTTTAGAGCATCACAAGTAATTTCCACGTTTGAAATAGGCATACTTCGCCCCTAAAATGAGTGTGCAAATGTAAGGATAATTTTCAAATTGACAAATTTTCATACAAAATATTTTGATTTTTAATCAATTAGCCCATTTATGAAAATTTACTTCCTTCTTTTTCCTCAAAATATTTTTGATTTATTCAAGCGATGAAGTGTTTTTCGATTATTTCACAATCACACTTACTCCTGCCTCCTCCAGCGCAACTCTGTCTTCTTCTAAAATATCATTATCCGTGATCAGATAATCTATCTTATCTAAGGAGGCTATTTTTCCGAATCCTTTCTTATTTAGCTTTGAAGAGTCTGCAAGAATCACAACCTTATCGGAACATTCAATCATCAATTGGTTGAGATGAGCTTCTGCCGCATTGGATGTACTGATTCCGAAATCCAGATCAATCCCATCAACTCCAAGAAAAAGTTTATTACATGAAAACTGTTTTAAAATAGTTTCCGAGATAGAACCCACAATAGAAGTAGAGCTTTTCCTCACTTCTCCTCCAAGCTGGATAATATTAATATTAGGATTATTACAAAGTTCAAGAGCTACCCTCAGCGAAGAGGTAAGAACGGTAAGCTGTCCAAAATTAACGAGCATCCTCGCCAGATAATGCATCGTGGTTCCTGAAGCCAGAATAATGCAGTCATTTTCCTGGATAAGCTGCAAAGCCGCTTTCGCTATGTTTTGTTTTGCCTCTACATTGATATTTTCTTTCTCGTCAACATTCCTTTCATAAGCATACCTCACATGCTTGCTGGCTCCTCCATGATTCCGGAAAAGCAACCCTAAGCTTTCGAGATAATTCAAATCCTTTCGAACCGTAACCGACGAAACATTCAACTTCTCACACAAATCCTGTACGAGAACATGACCTTTTTCATCCAGTTCCTTTAAAATATCATCGTGCCTTGGTATTAACTTTTCCATTCTGATTCTTTCATCAAAAATACCATTTTTTTCCGAGACCGATAAAATTTCATTTATTTTCTTTTTAGTTTCGTTTTTAATTTATACATTTGAAAATGAAACATAAACGAAACATTTATGAAACGAAACGAAGAACTTAGTAAATTAGCTGGTGTAGAGGAGTGGGACTTTATCGTCATCGGAGGCGGGGCCAGTGGTCTAGGATCAGCATTAGATGCAACCACCAGAGGATTCAAAACCTTATTATTAGAATCTCATGATTTTGCGAAAGCGACTTCCAGCAGAAGTACCAAACTTGTGCATGGTGGCGTACGATACCTCGCACAAGGAGATATCGGGCTTGTAAAAGAAGCTTTAAAGGAAAGAGGGCTGTTGGCTAAAAACGCCGCACATGTGGTAAAGAACCAGTCGTTTATTATTCCTAATTATACATGGTGGGGCGGTATCTATTATAAGATAGGGCTATCCATCTATGATTTCCTTGCCGGAAAATTAAGTCTGGGCAAAACGCGGTACATCAGCAAAGCTCAAACGATCTCCAAACTTCCAACGATAGAACAGAACAATCTGGCAAGCGGAGTGGTATATCAGGATGGACAGTTTGATGATGCACGCCTGGCCATCAACCTGGCTCAAACAATCATCGAAAAAGGCGGAAGTGCTATTAATTACCTTAAGGTGGTTAATCTTCTTAAAAATGATTCCAATAAAATAATAGGCGTTACTGCGGAAGACCAGTTTACCCAAAAGCAATATACCATTAAAGCGAAAGCTGTAGTGAATGCTACAGGGGTGTTCACCAATGACATCTTAAATATGAACAATCCCAAGCATGGTAAATTTGTAGTACCCAGCCAGGGAATTCATTTGGTTTTGGATAAATCGTTCCTGAAAAGCAACGATGCGATCATGATTCCTAAAACTTCAGACGGAAGGGTGCTGTTTGTCGTTCCGTGGCATGACAGAGCTTTAGTGGGAACTACAGATACTCTTTTAAAGGATGAAAGTTTCGAACCTCGTGCTTTGGAAGAAGAAATCAATTTTGTGCTGGAAACTGCCAGACAATACCTTTCCAAAAAGCCAACACGTGAAGATGTAAAATCTGTCTTTGCGGGACTCCGTCCTTTAGCAGCACCCAAAGGGGAAGGAAAAAATACAAAAGAGGTATCCCGAAGCCATAAAGTGATTACTTCAGAAACAGGCCTTACTTCTATTATCGGGGGAAAATGGACTACCTACCGGAAAATGGCGGAAGACACCATCGACAAGGCAATAGAAATTCAAAACCTGAAGCAGACTCCATCTGTTACTGAGCATTTATCAATCCATGGAAACATGAATGCAGATCAGGTGGACAGAAGCAGCCATCTGTATGTGTACGGCTCAGATATTCCATCGTTACAATCGTTGCAGCAAAGCAATCCTGCTTATGCAAAAAAAATACATCCGGACCATGAGTTTACCATAGCAGAAGCTGTTTGGGCTATCCGTCATGAAATGGCAGAAACCATAGAAGATATATTAGCCAGAAGAGTCCGTCTTCTTTTTCTTGATGCGAGAGCAGCCATTGACAGCGCAGGAACGATAGCAAAACTTATTGCGGAAGAAAAGAACCATTCTCCTGAATGGATTGCACAGCAGACTGAAGAGTTTATCGCCTTGGCAAAAGGCTATTTACTGATCCCTTATTCTCCTAGAAACATAATCTAATTAACTACAATATGCGTGAACAATTAATCCTTGCTTTAGATCAGGGCACGACATCCTCTAGAGCAATTTTATTCAACCACAATGGGCAGATAGAATATATGTCCCAGAAAAATTTTGAACAGATCTACCCTACTCCGGGCTGGGTAGAGCATGATCCTAATGAGATTTGGTCTTCCCAGATTTCAGTTGCTGCGGAAATTATCGCAAAAGCAGGCATTTCAGGACTGGAAGTAGCTGCTATTGGTATAACGAATCAGCGTGAGACAACCATTGTATGGGATAAGGAAACGGGTGAACCTATTTATAATGCTATTGTATGGCAAGACCGTAGAACTTCCAAATACTGCGATGAGCTGAAAGAACAAGGTCATGCGGAAATGATACAAAAGAAAACGGGACTTATACTGGATGCTTATTTTTCTGCAACTAAACTAAAATGGATTCTTGACCACACAGAAGGTGCGAGAGAAAAAGCAGAAGCCGGAAAGTTGTGCTTCGGAACAGTTGATACGTGGCTTGTATGGAAACTTACAAGAGGAAAAATGTTTATCACGGATGTTTCCAACGCCAGCCGTACCATGCTTCTGAACATCCACACTCTGGAGTGGGATGATGAGTTATTGGAATTATTTGATATTCCTAGAGCAATTCTTCCGGAAGTAAAGCAAAGCAGTGAAATCTATGGTGAAACTGCTACCACTTTATTTTCTACAAAAATTCCTATTGCAGGAATCGCAGGAGACCAACAGGCCGCATTGTTCGGACAGATGTGTACAACACCGGGAATGGTAAAAAACACATACGGAACAGGATGCTTCCTATTAATGAATACAGGAAAAGAAGCCGTTTCTTCAAAAAACAATTTACTGACAACCGTTGCATGGAAAATTAATGGAGAAGTCAACTATGCGTTGGAAGGAAGTGTATTTGTAGGCGGAGCTGCCATACAATGGCTTAGAGATGGTTTAAAACTGATCAGTTCAGCAGAGGAAGTTAATGATCTTGCTAAAACGGTAGAAGACAATGGTGGCGTGTATTTCGTGCCTGCTCTTACCGGTTTGGGAGCTCCTTACTGGGATCAGTACGCTAGAGGAACTATTGTAGGTGTAACCCGCGGAACGACCAACGGACATATTGCAAGAGCTACATTAGAAGGTATTGCATTTCAGGTGTGTGATATTGTAAAAGCTATGGAAGCGGATTCAGGAACACCAAGTCTGGAGCTCAGAGTGGATGGAGGTGCTTCTGCAAGTGATCTTTTGATGCAGATACAGTCTGATCTATTCGGCGTGAAAATTACACGTCCGAAAACACTGGAAACAACAGCCTTAGGAGCGGCTTATCTTGCCGGTCTTGCAGTTGGATACTGGAAAAACATTGATGAAATACAATCACAGTGGATTGTTGACAAAGATTTCCTTCCCACATTGGATAAAGAGAAAACAGACAATATGATCCATTTCTGGAACAAAGCGGTGAAGCGTTCTCAAAGTTGGATAGAAGATTAATTTACCTTACATAAAAACGATACATATGACTCCATTTATCGCAGAACTCATAGGAACAATGTTACTTATATTATTAGGCAACGGTGTTGTCGCTAATGTTGTTTTGAAAGGCACAAAAGGTAACAATTCGGGATGGATTGTGATTACCACCGCCTGGGCACTGGCCGTTTTTGTAGGGGTTACCATTGCCGGTCCGGTAAGTGGTGCCCATCTAAATCCTGCCGTTACCATAGGGCTGGCTCTTGCCGGAAAATTTTCCTGGGACCTTGTCCCTTCCTATATCGCCGCTCAAATGATCGGGGGAATGGTCGGGGCTTTCCTGGTATGGCTATTCAATAAAGACCATTTTGCAATCACTGAAGATGAAGGAGCTAAGCTCGCATGCTTCAGTACTGCTCCTGCCATACGAAATACTTTTTCCAATCTGATCAGTGAAATTATCGGAACGTTTGTGCTGATATTTGTGATCTTCCATTTTTCTGACCCAAGTATTTCTTTACATACCGATCCTACGGCAAAAGTGGGGCTGGGTTCTGTGGGAGCACTTCCTGTAACTCTGCTTGTCTGGGCAATAGGTTTGTCTTTAGGCGGAACTACCGGATATGCCATTAATCCTGCCAGAGATCTGGCCCCTAGAATCATGCACGCCATCCTTCCCGTGAAAGGTAGCAGCGATTGGGGATATGCCTGGATTCCAGTTGCGGGACCGATTGCCGGAGCTGCTTTGGCAGCAGTTCTTTACGGATTTTTACATTAACAACAGAAATCACATTTATGAATAAAATCTTAACGGTTCTTTGCCTTCTGGCATTGAGCACAGGGAAACTATTTTCTCAAGACACTATAGAAACCAAGGACAATAACAGACTTGATTTCACAGCAAATATTCAAACCAATCATTTATGGAGAGGGCTTATTATTACTGACAAACCTGTTGTCATGGGAAATCTGTCTTATGCCCTGGATGCAGAAAAGAAATGGAAGGTAGGTTTATGGGGCGCTTCTTCTTTAACGGATGATAAAGACGGGACTCATTATAAGGAAATCAATTATTATGTTCAGTATTCGGATGGGCGACTGTATATCGGATTATGGGATTTGTTCAATTCCAGGAATATCAATACGGCTGTGGCTTCAGACGATATCTTCAATTATTCGAACAGAAGGACAGCCCATATTATTGATCTGAGAACAAATTATACCTTCGGTCCAGCATTTCCAATCAATGTCGAAGCGGATATCATGCTGTATGGCGGTGCCAATGCAGGAGAAGTTGTTTTAGATCCTGACGGAAGCTATAAAAAGAATAAATATTCGACCTATGTACAGGTAAGCTATCCTGTCATTGCAGGGAAAAAAGTCAATTTAGACGCTTTTGTCGGAGCCGGGTTTGCTCTTAACGACCGCTACTTTTTATACGGAAACGGAAAGAATAGTTTTGACGTCGTCAATCTTGGAGTAAAAGCAAGTAAAGCTATAAAAATCACAGACCATTACAGTCTTCCGGTATCTATGATGGCGATGTGGAATCCTTCCAACAAATACGCCAGAATTCAGCTTGCAGCTACTGTGTTTTAATTTGCTTCAAAAAAGTAAAATTTTATTTAATAATTTTACACTTAGCCTTAAAAAGAAATGTCTTCCAACACTGGAAGACATTTTTTATCTAATAATATGAATTATTATTCTAGTTCAATAGGATTATAAGGAAGCGGTTTCGCTTTTGTTGTGATCACGCTGCCATCTTCATTATAGGCTTTACCATAAAAAAATCCGGGATTATCATGATACGTTTTTTGTACCTGTCTGAATTTTTCACGGCTTACTTTAAAGATAGTATCTTCATTTCTAAGATAGATCGGCAAAGGCTTACGATCGATTCCTACCGCTACAAAGTGAAAATCATTTTTGGCATCCTCTACTTCAAGAATCAGGCCGGGAAGCCCTTCGAAAACATACGGCCCATTATTGATGGCAACTTCCTTTGTAAACCAGGCGGTATACGTTCTTCCTCTATAGCTCACCACTGCTTTAGCGCAACTATACCCCAGAATTTTCTTTTCGCCCTTTTCTAGTTTCCAGTTAAAAACCGACTGTTTTTCTTCATATTGATACACATCTCTCAACCTGTCCTGAACAATGAGTTCTTTATCCGCCATTTTCTTAACTATGATTGTGGGATAATTGATATGGATATTCAACATTTCTCCGGCTTCTTTCGCATTGACCATATCCTGATGACTGAATTTTTCAGTCAGCGTATCTTTTTTAAGCTGATTCACATCGGTAAACTTTGAAAAATTCTTCCCGAACTGAAGAACACATAAGGCTTCACGTTTATTTTCAGGATGATCCGGATTATTGGAAAACTGAAGCTGATAGTAGATATTATAAGAACTGAGTTCATAATCCACAACATGATAAGGTGAAGGCTTCAATGCAAAGCCAGGTGAATTAATGATCGTTTGTCCATTAAACAATGAAATAATGAGCAATAGTAAGACGCTGTAAATTTTCATAATTAAAATTACAATATAAAAAAAGAACCGGCTAC
This sequence comes from Chryseobacterium soli, assembly GCF_000737705.1. Taxonomy (GTDB): domain Bacteria; phylum Bacteroidota; class Bacteroidia; order Flavobacteriales; family Weeksellaceae; genus Chryseobacterium; species Chryseobacterium soli. The sequence continues at coordinate 214,772 of NZ_JPRH01000006.1, forward strand.
TGCAATAAGCAACCGGTTCCTATGAGTACATTTAATATTTTATCTAAATTAATTGCATTTCACATCTGAAAAATGATGTGCATCTGCCCAGAAAGCATCTGTTGTTGCATAATCATTCATGTCTAAATAGAAAACAGCTCCGCAAGGTGATACGATAGTAATCCAATTGTAAGGCTTCTTCGCTGTTGACTTCTTTTCTACAGAAATAGTTTTTTCAACCGGTGCTTTCTCTTTAGCATTTTCTGTTTTAATTTCTTCTGCGTTTTTTGCACTTACTAATCCTGCCACACCTAGTGCCGCGATAAATAATAGTTTTTTCATGGTTTTAATTGTTTTGTTTTATTTAACATTCCAAAAGTATCAGTATTAATGAATATTTACAAGCATTTAACCTAAAAAATAGTATATATTTTATTATGTTAAATCACATGCTGTGGATATTCACAGGAGCCCTAATTTCTAATTTGGAATGCAACATTTTGAAAATGAAAATAGAGAAATATGAGTTTCTCTCATCATAATCATTCTTGTTTTAAGCATTTCTATTTTCCCAGAATACTAAAAACACTACTATACATAAATTTTGAGAGCAACCAAATGGTAAACTTTCCGGGATTTTACGGTCGTAATGTTATCTGTTTTTCCTTATTTTTGAAAGAAAATATATGAAAAGGATTTTCAGCTTAGTGATCTTATTAATCAGTGTTTTATCTTTTGCACAGACAAAGGCACCTTTTGTTGGTAAAAGAACTTTTGACATTATTGAAGGATACAGCGGCACGGGAACACCGCATTACTATCTTGATGTAAAGAAAAATGGCGATGTTCATTTTGGATTTGTTCAGGTGAACCAGGCGAACAGAACTGAAACAACAGAGGAAATGAATGCGGGGAAATACAATCCTAAGGTAATGAACGTCCGTTTTAAAAAAATGGGTGAAAACTTTTTTGTCAAATTCGACAAGGACAACATCTATCTTACTGATGAAAAAGGAAACATCCAAAAATCTGAAGATTGCTGCTCTTCTCAGGAAAGTGCGACCAAAGAAACCTGTACATGCGACAGCAAACTGTATAAAGAATGAGAACCCTGTCACTCCTCCTCATTCTCCTTTTTTCTGTCTCTTGCGCCAGGAAAGATACCCACCCCTTTACTTTTTATTATTGGAAAACAAACCTTAGCCTTGATCAGGAAGAAAAGAAAACCCTTGATCTGGCGCCGGTTCCCTATTTATATACACGATTTTTTGATGTTGATAAAACTGGTGGAAAATTTCAGCCGGTTGCTGTTATTACAAGAAATAAAAGCTTTGAGACCAACAAACAGATTGTTCCTAATGTTTTCATCACGAACAAGAGTTTCCTGAATATTTCCAAAGAAGAGATTACCTTTCTTGCGGAAAGTGTTAATACACTCATTCAAAAGAAAATTACAGAATACCACCTCAAAGTCAACCGTGAAATACAGATTGATTGTGACTGGACAGCCGGTACGCGGGATGATTATTTTACTTTTTTAAAAGAATTAAAGAAAATCTCCGGCAAAGAAGTTACCTGCACACTCCGCCTCCATCAGGTTAAGGATAAAAACCAGATGGGAATTCCTCCCGTAGGAAAAGTCTATCTGATGTGCTACTCTACTTCATCACCGTTAGAAAATTCGGATAAAAACTCAATCCTGGATGTTAATATTTTGAGAAGTTATCTTTCGAAACTGGAAGACTACCCGATAAAAAAAGTCGAAGTCGCTTTACCGATCTATTCCTGGGGAATCATTACAAACCACCTGGAAAAGCACAAGTTAATTAACGCCTTATCTAAAAAGGATCTGGAAAATCCGAATTTCAAAAAAATATCAGATCATGAGGTTACAGTAATGAAGGATGGATTTTATTTTGGAAGCTATTTAAATAAAGGTTTCAAGATAAAAGTTGAAGAAATCACAGATGACCAGCTTCAGGAAGTTGTTGATTTTCTACACAAAAAAATACCGCATTTTAACATTATATATTATCAATTAGATAGTAAATTTGTAAGTAACCGAAATTTTAAAAAGTTTTAACTTAAATATTCCTCTGATTTGCAGTCCACATTTGTGATGATTTTATATAAATCATCAAGACAATACAAATTTTCTGCAAACAAATTTATCAATCATAAAAAACACCATACGCTCATATGAAAAAGTATATTCTTTCAATTGCCGTCCTATCTCTCTTCTATACGAAGTCTGATGCGTGTGCATGGTCCGATCCGGATTATGAATACTTTAACCTGTTTACACAGAGTATTATAAAAGATAAATCCTATCTTCCTTTTCTGCATAGTTATTCTACGAGATTTTATACAGATTTCAAGCAGTCTCAAATCCCTGATGAGAATATTGAAGCCTGGAAAAAATTCTTCAATGGTCAGCTTAGTTATTCCGAGACGAATTATCTGGTGAACACCATGAGTCTGAATGACCTTAATGAGCTAAAAAAAGGAACTCCCAATAACCAGCTGCTGCAAAAACTGGGAACAGGTTTCTATCAAAAATACCGGGAAGGATTGGATTATTTAATCGAAGCTAAATATCTCGAGCCTTATATGAGAATCAACTTCGTTGAAAATGAAAATTCATTTTATTACGGCGGCACCGGAAAGGATAAAAATGCGACAAATATCGATTATGATAAAACAACAGCAGCCTTAGTTTCATTATACAATGCAACCAAGAATCCTGAAATAAAACAACGCTACGGCTATCAGCTTGTGCGTTTCAATCATTATACAAGAAATTATGAAAAGGCTCTTCAGGCATTCAAAACCTATGTAGAACCTATACGGCTAAAGGGTGTTCCTTATTTTATGGCATTGGACCAGCTTGCCGGCGCCCAGAGAGGTCTGAAAATGAATAGTGATGCCAACTGGAACTTCTTCCAGGTCTTCATGAACAGCGACAGCCGAAAGGAGTCCGCTTTCGTTTCTATGAAGCTTTCGGATACCGCTTCTTTCAACAACATTTTAAAAAGAGCGGGAACCAGCAATGAAAAAAACATGGCGTATTTTCTTCTGGGTTATGAAGATTTCAACAATCCGATTCCCATCATGGAAAAAATGTACGACATTAATCCTGATTCTGAGATCCTGAAAGTGATGGCTGTAAGAAGTATCAATGAACTGGAGAGAAGCTATCTTCCCATCTATTATTACACCAATAACGATACGGATGCTGCTTCTGTAAATAAAGATCCCAGTTTAGGCAAAACAACAGATCAGGATAAAGCTGCACCGGAAAAAATAAAAGAGGAGAAGGTTTCTTTCTGGCAGAAAATTGTACGGTTTTTCAAAAGGCTTTTCGGTATCAAATCTGATCCAACGGCTGAAGGAGGTACATCTGATCAAAGTGATGATGAACTGTTGAAAAATCCCAACAGAATTCCTTTCTACAATAACAATAATTACTGGTATGGTGAAAAAACCAAAGACTATCTTGATGATCTTGAAAAATTCACAGAGAAAACAAAAGCAAAATCTAAAGATGAATACTGGCAGATTGCTGATGCCTATCTGAAGTTTCTGAAAAAAGATTATAAAGCGAGCACTGAAATTCTGGAGGATATTAAAACCACCAATCCTGAATATCTGGAAGAGATCAAAAGAATGAAAGTGCTGAATGATATTGTTTCCCAACCGAAAATTGATGCAGCTTATGAAGACCATTTAATGAAGGATTATGCTGAATATTTTGTTGAGAAAAAAGAAGTTAAAAAAGATACAGCGGAAACTGAGGGCTATGATGATTATTACGGCCCGGTTCCTTCTACCGCTTCTTTCCTGAAAGATGTTCTGGCCAACCGTTATTTTCTGCAGGGAGAAGACGGAAAATCATTCCTGATGAGTAATAAGCTTTCTGATCTTCAATACAATCCGAATTCAAGTCTGGTAAAGAGTGTGGAAGATTTTTACCGAAAGCCGAACAAATCACAGTTTGAACAGCAGATCATTTCTAAAAACATGGATGATGTCGGAAACATCGATGCCTTTTTCAGTGTCATCTACGGAGACCGTGCCATGAGAGCCGCTGATTTTGAAAAAGCTAAATCTTATTATCAAAAAGCACAAAACTTTGTTGGAATTCCAAGAATCAATTATGACTGGGTTTCCAGCGAGCAGCCTAAAGTTCCTCATAAATATGGAGATAACGAATACAATGGATTCAGAAATATTCCAAGCTACGTCTTTGGCCATAATGTCTGGGAAAGCTATCAGAGTGATGCTGCAACCAGTATGGAGAATGAGGGCTATTCTCTGTTTCCTTTTATTAAACCGAGCATGAATAAGCTTGAGCTGGCAGATGCGTTGATTCAGCTTAAAAAAATAGGCACCGGAAAGGATGAAAAGTCTGCTAAAGCCAATCAGCTGATCGGAAACTTACTCTATAATACTTCTATTTTAGGATATTACAGACAGGTATTTGTGATGGATGTAGATAATAGCAACGGTGGAAAATATGACTTCTGGAATACCAACCAAAAGAATCCATATAAGTATTATTACAAAAACTTTATGGACAGAACCTACATAGAACCGGATAATTTTGATCTTGCCATTTCTTATTATAAAAAAGCATTGGATGCTTCCACCATGAAAGAAGAAAAAGCAAGAATACTCTTCCAGATGGCAAGTGCTGAACAAGGAAAGTACTATCAATACGAGGCGAAAAATAAACCTACAGAAAATTATTCTGATCCCAAATGGTCTGAAAAAGCGGATGCCTACCAAAAGCAGCTGGATGATATTAAAAATCAAAAATTCAGAACGTATTTCGCCATGCTAAAATCACAGTATTCAGATACTGAAACGGCCAAAAACCTGATGGGCAGCTGTTCGTATTTTGGGTATTTTATGAAGTAGATTGTCCTATAAAACCGTTCGATAGCGGAGGGTTTAACCAAAAAAACAGCTGCTTTAAGCAGCTGTTTTTTTATTTTAAATAACCATTTTTTCGGGATTCTTCAAAAAAATTATTTTCTATTATACTGTCTTTTCTAAAAATGTATTCAATAGAATCACCTTTCTTCTTTGAAACAGAATCTCCTACTTGATATGGAAATTCTAAAATTTTTTGAGTGCCATTAGAATATTTTACATAGAGAAAATTATGTTCTTCTCTATTATTGTAAATTTCAATTACTCTAGTATATCTTTCAATAGATAGTAATTGTTTTTTTATAGAAGAGTTTGAGGTTACAATTAAATAAACGATCGTAGACAATAAAATACATCCAAAAAAAACTATAAATATTATAATCGTTTTTTTACTAGATTTATCAACTTCTATATTAAAATTATTTTCCATACACTACTGTCTCTGCAATATTAGACATATAAAACGATAAACAGCACGTCTTCGCTCTCATAAATGCATTCCTGAACCAAGGCAAATTACACAATCAACGATGTGAAAACTATACTATTCAATGAGTAGCGTTGCTTATTTTTAGAGCTTTAATTAAAATAAGCAACCTCTTTGCTATATCTATAATTTATCTTACGTAAAGATATAAAATGAGGTAATTTACTAAAGCAATTATTAAAAAATGCCACACGAAAGGATTCGTGTGGCAGCTTGGAGAGTTTAATCAAATAAAAACAGGTGCTTGAAGCAGCTGTTTTTATTTTAAAAGACCATTTTTTCGAGCTTCTTCAAAGTAATTATTCTTTATTATACTATCTTTTCTAAAAATGTATTCTATAGAATCACCTTTCTTCTTTGATATCGAATCACCAACTTTATATGGATATTCTAAAAATTCATTGACTCCATTGGAAAACCTAACATAACCAAGGTTGTGCTGATTCCTATTGGCATAGATTTCAATAACCCTAGTCTGTCTGTCTATACTTAATAATTTTTGCTTTCTCTCAGAACTTGAGTTTATAATTAAGTAAAAAATCGTAAATAACAAAAGACATCCAAAAAAAACTATAAATATTATAATTGTTTTTTTACTAGACTTATCAACTTCTATATTAAAATTATTTTCCATACACTATTGTCTCTGCAATAACAGACATATAAAATGATAGACAGCATGTCTTCACTCTCATAAATGCATTCCTGAACCAACCCAAATTACACAATCAATGATGTAAAAACAATACTACTCAATGAGTAGCGTTGCTTATTTTTAGAGCTTTAATTAAAATAATCAACCTCTTTGCTATATCTATAATTTATCTTACGTAAAGATATAAAATGAGGTAATTTACTAAAGCAATTATTAAAAAATGCCACACGAAAGGATTGTGCGGTAGCTTGAGGAGTAGCTTTTGTTGTCTAATTCTTGTAAATAAATTCTCTTTGTAATTTATTCGTAGGGTCAGAACTTATGTAAGTTATTTTTTTGATTCTGTTTTTATCATAAAAATATTCTCTTCGTAGACTCTGATTATTCTCTAATAAAAAGGTTTCCTTTATTGGTAAACTATCTTTAATGACCAAATTATAGTCCTTAACTATTTCGCCTTCAGGAATAAATAGCGTAATATAAGAAGGGTTAAAACGGATTTTTTTATTAAAGTTCTTATAAATTATTGTCTTTTCATTTCCGTTTACAACAGAGTCTTTTTTAAAATCATCATAATTCTTACCCACTGTTAAAATAGTAGCAAGGTCATTAACTTCACTACTGACTATTTCAGGGTGTTCAATCTTAATTCCTTTGGTTGATAAATCTTTAGCCTGATACAAATAATTTAGTACAGATTGCGTGTAATCAACATCTTTTACATTACCCTGAGAAACATAATTAAATTTTCCATTTTGATAATTATAGTTCGATTTAGACTCTATTGTATTTGTTTGTTCATTGTATGATATTACTTCAATAGGCAAGTCTTTTTCATCGTATACATAAGTAAAAAGCCTTTTATCATCTTCTAAAATATCTGTGATCTTATTTTTTTTAATTTCTACAGATTGGATAGGTTTATTATCACTCCTTTTTGAACAGGTTGCTAATAAAGTCGCTACTAAAATAATTGCTATTCTCATTTTGTTACTTTCCAGAAAATTGTTTGATTATATACTGCTGAAGATTGAAGTCTGATTTTACCTTTATTCATACCCGTGGTTGCTGCCTTTACCTGTGGTGCTTGGAAGCCAGAACCTACAGCACCTTTCCATTTGGCATAATCTCCATCTGATATATTCCAACCCATCGTATTCATATGCAATTCAAATCGTCCTGTACTTTTTCTATTGTCTGATGCTGGAAATAATGCTTGCTCTTTTCCATCCCATTGCTTTGCTCCATTACTATAATCAGCACCTCCTGTTACAGCATTAATTACTGCTCCTACAGCAACCTGCATTTTAGTGCCATTTCTATCTGTTTTCTCGGTATCTCTAAACGATTCTGCCTGCGCACTACTACCTCCATATGCTTCTCCGTTTTGTTCGTGCACACTGGCAATGGAATATATTTCTTTTTTTAGTTCTGTTCCCATATCAGATTTATAAGCTGAACTTTCGCCAAAAACAGTAGAAGCTTTTGCCTCTAATTCACTTTGGTTTATATCAAGCTCTTTAGCATTGGCAAAAGAGGCATTTCCTTTCTTATCTTTTGCAATACCATCGGAAACATAAACTTTTCCATCATCTTTTCCATCATTCCCTAAGTATCTACCAAATTTCGTGTAATAATCACCTTCGGGAGCCATCCCATCTGGGTCTATGAATCTGATTGGGTTATTGAACGCATAATTGTATGGACTATGACGACGCATTTGTTCTGCTAATGGGTCAATAACTCCCCATCTCCCAATATCTGGCATATAAAACCTTGCACCATAATCATACATACCCGTCTCTTGTAATTCTTTGCCATTGTACTTGTACTGATAAGCATTCTGCGTTGTCATCGTGTAATTATGCAGTAATCCAAAAGGATAATAATTATTGACTTCCAAAATTTCTCCAGGTCTGGTAAAATCAATACAGTTCGGTATCTCAAAGGGAGGATTAAAAGGCCCATCACATTGCTGAGCATGGTATTGTATTGGTTGTATTACTCCGTCTTTATTAGTATCTGTATAACTTAGTCTTACATTTCCCAAATGGTCGGTAAAATTATATACATTATTAGAGGTAAACTAGAGTGTTGATTTTAACACTCTAGTTTTTGTAATATTGTATCGATTAGAGTATAAGAAGTATAAAAATTATGTTTCAAATAAAATAGCAACTCCAAGGATTTGATTATTCAGAATCCTTACATATTGGATATAAGATGGGTTCAAAGTCATTACTATCTTTTAAGTAGGTTTTTTTATTATTTGAAGATATGACTCTTTTATTATAAAATTTCAATTTAACAAATCCTAAATAAAATTTATTAACTTCTATGGGTAATCTTAAAATCGTTAAATTTTTCTTTTCTTCTTTTTTTATATAAGAACATTCTCCAATACTTATATTATTTTTTTGTCTATCCTTTGAACTAATAAAACCTATACCATCATCGTTGTATAAAAAAACTTTCTGATTATCTATAGCTTTTTGAAGATGATTGATTTCTCCTAAAAAGTCTTCACTTAATATAAATTTGCCATCATATCCTTTTACCATTATAATAATTGGTTTATTTATAGTAATCGTATCTTGAGTTATATAAGAATTATTATTCAATTGAGAGAATACTTTATTACTCAAAACAGATAATAAAACAATAAACACATATTTATTCAGCTGATTGTATACCCCCATTTCTAAATCTTTTATAATCTTTATCCGTTTGTAAATTATTATTTTCAATATGTATTGTTGCTTGTCCTAATCCACCAGTTGCTTCTTTAGCCTTATCTGGCTCGGATGGAGTTCCCACAATAGCATTCATAACATCTGAAATATTAGAAGAATTAATATCGTTTGATCGGTTTGGATCATCTGAAGAAATTGTAAGAATCCCACTTGAAGTATGATCTGCACCTAAACTATGCCCAACTTCATGTGCTCCAGTTTCTGTGTCCGCCCGAGAATCTTTAACCCTTATACTATTACCGCCTGATGTAACTCCATTTTCATTAGAATTCATATCCTTGCTTGCTGCAAATCTATAAATATTTCCTTCACCCTTAGTTGCTGATTCCATCGCTTTATTGAGAACATCTAATCTCTTTTCACCTTTACCAACAGTGACTTCGGAAGTTTGTAATTCAAATTTAACTTTCATAGAAACTTTATTTCCGTTTGCATCCTTATAAGTATAGTTATATTTTCCACTCATACCATTCCACATTTTTACAGCTTGATTTGCTGACTTCATATCATTACCTGTAGCATAATAAGTTGCTCTTATCGTAACTGTGCCCGTTTTAAAATCAATATACATTCCATAATCCCTTCCATCATAGTCTACAAACATAGCAGGATTGTTTCCTACATAAGTATATGGGGACATTCTTCTGTACTTCTCCGTCAGTGGATCTACAACACCCCATCTACCAATATCCTGCATATAAAACCTCGCTCCATAATCATACATTCCCGTTTCCTGCAGCTCCTTACCATTGTACTTATAATTCTGGTATTTACCAGCGCCAAAATACGCATTTCCTGTTTTTAAATGGCTCATCCCAAATGGGTAGTAATCATTAGCATCTGTTATTTCAAGACCACCCGTATTCTTATCTCTTGCGAAACTAATCCTTACATTGCCTAAATGATCTTGGTACTGGTAAATATACTGCTTTTTCTGATAATCATAATAACCTTCCGATGTTGGAAAAAACTGTAATTCCGGGTTGTGAGGATTTTTAATAATTGGATCAATAGGTCCCGGATCAATTATAATAGGAGGTCCAATCTTACTGAAAGCTTCCCTCTCAAATGCGTGTTTGGTTTCCATTGATGATGCCAAAAATGATTCACTGCTTCCGCCGGTATTATTTCCTGAACTTGTCACATTGAGGTATTGGAAGCCATCAAGATAGTCCGTTACTTCTTTTTTCCATATAGTACTGCTAAATCCTACTGAAGTATTTGTATTCTCTTTTCTCACCTTTACTCCATCTGCTCTGTATTTTGTAGCAATATCAGTGGTTACTTGCCCTGCACCTATGGCAACAGCATTTGCGAGATTTAAATGATTATAACCTATCCCAGTTATTTGCTTATCTATCATGCTTTTCATATTCCCATTGGCATCATAATCAATAGCATTTCCAGCAATTCCCTCATAGCCTGTTGAGTTACCGCTATGATCTTTAATGCTGGTCGCCTGATTTCCTGTATAGAAATATTCAAGATCATCAATCTCTGTTGCTATAGTTCCCTGTACTACAGATGTCCTGTACAAATTGGTGATGTTTCCGTTTACATCATAGGTTAGAGATTCTATATTTTCTTTACTATATGGATTACCCGGATTTTGATAATATCCTGCACTCAATCGGTTTAATTGATCATAAGCATAGCCATATCTTTTAGGTTCTAACGAAGGATTATCTCCTAAGGTTGTAACAGCCCTCCAATCAACTTCAGCAATGTTTCCATTATATTTAGGCGTTACATTTTTACCTGAGAACTTTATGGGATCTGGATTATCAATTCCCTGTTTCTGATTGTATTTGATTTTATAAGAAAATAGTTTTCCCCCTAAATCAGGTACTCCCATCTGATCTTTATTTATATCAGTCATCCAACCCCTGATATTATAAGCATAATCTATGCTTTGAAGATTGTTTCCTACCTTTTTGTTTTTTAGCTGGGATAATTCATTGTAGCTGTTTTCGGTCAGAAGTTCCTGAAGCTGGCTGTCTACCTGATGATAATGTTTTTTCAATCTGTTTTGCAGATCATATTCAAAGTTTTCTGTAATGACCTTTTCGGTGTCGGTATCGAGTCTTTTGTGCCTGGTAATAGTTTTCAATGGAACTCCTGCAAAATCCAGTTGGGATTTGGTTCTGGTGTAGCCACCCAAATGGTTGATGGAGTGTCCTCCTACCGCTCTTCCTTTGGTATCGTAATAGGTGTAGTTTTTGGTCCAGTTGTCGTCTTCAATGCTTTTCACCAAAATCATCACGGGAAGTCCTTTGGTGCTTTGGAGGTGTCTGAGTCAGCAGAGTTGTTTTGATCAATCTTCTTATTTTTAAGAAGGGCTCAGGTGATAAATCCAAACCTAACTTTTCAAATTATATACTTTATGAAATAGCCGTCTATAAAAACAAAAACCAGAGCAAAATGTCTTTACTCTGGCTTATTTATTTTTGTCCTTTAATATGTATTGTATTTTAATAATAGTCAGTTCAAAGTCAAAAACTTTCCAAAGCTGTGAAATTTATTTGATAAATATTCCAATTAATTCCATCTGTAATTAGCCAGCTCAAGATATTTGCAGTAATCATATCGGATAAATCTTTCTTTAATAAACTATCCTCTATAATTATTTGTTTATAATTAGTTTCAATGAAATTTTTAAATTTCCAAAAAGAAAACTTTATGTCATATTCATTTAAAGGAGCTATATCATATTCACAAATAACTTCATTTTTTTCTACGGTAAAACCTGATCCATGTCGGATATAATTATAAACTCCAACGGTTCCTTTTTCTAATTCTTTTTCTATAATATAACTCCAAATATTCTCATTATTTGAGATATTGTACTCTTTTCTAATTACATTATGAAAATCTACAATGAAAGTTAAATATTCTTTCAGTAGCTTGTTTGTACTCATACTATTTAAATAATCCACTATCAATTTGTTTTACTTTATCTTTAAACATTTGCATGGCTTTTTGTCCAGTAACTTCGATAACTTCTAAAGTTTTATTTTCTTGTATTGCTGCTTGTATTCTATGATGGCCATCTAATATATATCTTTCACCATCTTTTAAATAGACAACAATTTTTTCTCCATAAATACTTATATCTTCTTCTTTCATTAACTTAGCAAGCTTTTGTACTTTTTCTGTACTTTGAGCAGCCACCTCTGTCGATTTAAAAGTTTCTAAAGCTTCTTTGCTAGCAAGTAGATATTTCAATTCTCCAGCACCACTAATATATTCTAATGGTCCAGCACTTCCTATCGGTTTTACGTTTGATATTTTACCATCTCTAGCTACAATATATGTTAATCCATAAGAATCAGTCCATTCTCTATCATAAAAATGTGACCAAAAAGTATTAAGTGCAGGAAGAACTTGAGGTCTGTTTTTATGTGTGTCGTTTCTAATAAAACTAGCAATAGGATTTGCTATATTTCTTTGGAACTAATTCTGTGTCCTCTTTACAGTAATTACTACTTCCTCGATTGATGTTTCTTTTATTCCTTTTTTATTAGGTGGATCTTCTTCGGTTAAATCAACAGGATCAACGAAGTTAACAGGATTATTAAAACTATAACGAAATGGGGATAAGTCTTGATATTTTTCCGCCAGCGGATCCACCACACCCCATCTACCAATATCCGGCATATACATTCTCGCACCATAATCATACATCCCGGTCTCCTGAAGCTCCTTTCCGTTATACTTATAATTCTGGTATTTACCAGCACCAAAATAAGCATTTCCTGTTTTTAAATGGCTCATTCCAAATGGGTAGTAATCATTAGCATCTGTTATTTCAAGGCCACCCGTATTCATATCTCTGCCAAAACTTATCCTTACATTCCCTAAATGATCTTTATACTGGTAAATATACTTATTGTTTTCAAAATAAATATATAGCTTTATATACAAAACACCACCGCTTAATAGCGGTGGTGTTGTTATTATTACTTCACCACACGATACAATCGTGCGGGAGCGGGGTGATTGTTTATTGTATAATTTTATCATTTTTTAAGTATGATAACAAATTTACATACAGAAAAAGCTTGGTAGAATTTTACTATACCCTATTCCCCATTTGCTTTTGGTTGCATCTCCAATATCTATATAATCATATTTTTCAATAAAGGGAATAACAATATCTTTTTTACCTTCAACTGATAATTTTATTTTTTTTAAAGATTTATTCACATTTTTAAATCTTACACCATAACATCCAGATTCGCCTGCTTCTGATTTAAACGACAGGGAGTCACGATTGTTAATAATTATTGTCTTTCCTTTAAAAGCTGAACCGCTGAATATTATCAATATATCCTTATCTGTTTTTTGATATTCTTTAGGAATATCAGCAAAATAGCTTTCTTCAGCCATTTCTTCATATTCTGTTTTTTCCGTTCTATCATCATAATAAAATTTTGCTGCCGTACTTTTACAGCAATATAAAAATTGTACGACTATGAAGCTAAAAAATAGTTTTAAAAAAAAATTATTGGGTAATCTCATCTTTTTTAATTTTTGGTTGTACTAATTCGATAGTTTTTTTCATTTGGTTAATCTGTTGTGGTAAAAGATCAGTTCCTGAATTCTTCTTCATAGATTTTTCTGAATTACCATCCGAATTCTGTAAATTATTTATATTTTCAGGAGTATTTGAAACGTTAGAACTCTCCCAAATATGAGATATCCCTAAAGTATGTGCTATCTCATGAGCGGTTACTTTAGCATTTCCATTAGAACTTATTGTTTGATTCACAGGATCGCCTTCTCTCGCCTCACCAAGAACTTTTTCTGTTGTAATACTACCGTCCTTCTCAATTGTCACTTTTTTGGACTGATATGATTTCGTCATATCAAGACCAAAAGTAGCTTTAGGGTTATTGATCATATTAATTTGCAATCCAGAATTCTGAGATAATATTGCAGAAACTGAACTTAAATGATCCTGAACACTCTGCAATGTCATCCCATTTTTAGGTATTACATTAACATGAAAATCTACAGTCATTTTATCATTAGTATTGTTTGTTATCAATGGCTCCAATCCCTCTAATTCCCGGGCATCAACAACTCTATTACCACTGAATGCATAGGGCGACCAAGTATTATACTTTTCTGTTAAAGGATCCACATTAAAAAACC
>NZ_JPRH01000007.1 GCF_000737705.1 Chryseobacterium soli
TGTTCTGGGAGAGAATAGCCATTTCTCATTTGTTCATCAGTACTGACTCTGACATATAAATACGCTGATTTCATAAAATGTATGGTTTATGTAGTATCAACGTTTTAAGAGCATTATTTTATTTGAAATAAGATCAAAAATATTTTAAAAGTGAGTATTTAAGGCGGAGTATAGGGGGTATCTAAACATCTTTGAACTGAAGAAAGCATCAAGTCACGTGGGTTATCTTCAATAATGGTTATTATTATATTTTTCAAGATAGTATTTTATATGAATCCCATAAGGTTTTCGTTAGTTTAGATTGATTTTATTTCAGATCAAAAATTCAAAAAAAAATCATCAAGTACTGATAATGGTAAAAATATAGTTTTTAGTATCTTTGAAATTTATATATTTAATTGTAACTAGTTTTTTAGCTATTTAATTCCATTTAGAAATAATAGAAATGGTATAAGGAGTTCGACAGGCCTCCCGCCCATCCGCTTAGGGAGACGTTTATATTTAAACGTCTCCTTTTTTTATAGGCTTTGTGCATTGATTCACAATGTGTTATATTTAAGCAAAATTCTATGAATAAGTGTTCGAGTTTTTCAGCATTTACCATAATAAAAAAACATCGGCCTTAAAATACCCCTATTCATCATCATTATGTGTTCGATATTCGTTTAACCATTCAATTTTGTAACTCATAAATATCATCAACATTCTTCAAAGAAGCTACTAGTATATATTGAAAATCTAGGATAATATGTATTTCGATGAAGGTGGCCCCTACTATTCCGGGCCAAATTGGCTATTAATCTGTCTGCCGAGTGGAGTGGAGAATGCTATATAAGTATGCTCAAACATAAGTAAACCTCACCAATCTCTTTTCCACTCTCTATGAATCTTAATTTCTAAATCACTAAACTTGATACAATAGAGGAAAAGAAAATGCTGGCGAAATTAATGGCAGTTTTTAAAACATAAAAGGCTGGTTCCATTTGTATCTTAAAGATATTAAAAAAAATGACGATTACTGTTATTTGTGATTATTAAGCAGCTATTTAGATTACTACAATTACAGCCGTGTTTTTGTCTGTATGTTACTTAGTTCAATAAAAAATCTTCTACCAGTTTTAAATACCTTTCGGTTTCTTCATATATTGGGGCGTGTCCTGAAAATTGTAATTCCGTAAATGTTGCATTTGGAATTAATGTTGTGATTTCCTGTCCATCTTTTGGCGGATTTAAACCATCATATTTTCCACTTATTACAAGCGTGGGAGCTGTTATGTTTGGTAAACCCTTCCTGAAGTCAAAATTTGTTAAGGCATTATTGGCGGCTGCAAATTGTTCAGGTGTTAAATCCGTTTCAAAAACATCAAGGTGGTATTGCATTATGTCTGTATTATACACGAAATATTTGAGCAAGGTTAAAATAGTTTCGTGAAAATTTTTTCCTTTAATTTCCTCTGCATGTTCACTGAACAATATTTGCACAGATGAAGTAAGTCCATTTGATTTCGGAACAGTTAATATCAGCTTTTCAATCCTTTCAGGTGCTGCAATAGCAACACCTTGCGCGATATAGCTCCCCATTGAAACACCAAGCAGATACGCTTTTTCAATATTATAAAAATCCATAATGCTCAGCACGTCATTTATGTGGTCTTGCAAAGTATATTCCTTTGGTTTTTCACTTTGTCCGTGTCCCCGAATATCGAATGTGATTATTTTGAAATGTTTAGAAAGTGGATTTGCTATAATATCTAACTGCTCTTGATTGCCACCTAAAAAGTGAATCAGCAACAATGGTTTCCCATTTCCTTTTATATTGATGTTTAAATCAATGCCGTTTATTTTTGTTAATGCCATTTCGTAAATATATTAATTTTGCAAGTGTCTTGTTATACAGTAGTCTAACATTGCAGCTCGCCAAAATTAGACCTTATCAACTTAATCTGTTAAATTTTATCATTAAAAGGAACAATAGTGGAAGTCTATTATTTGATAAAAAATTGTCAGCATGATATTTCACATGAAAAATACATGGTGAAGGTTACCAGATATGAATATTGCATAAGTTACAGTATCTCTTGTAAAACCTATTTTAGAAACTATTATAGTAAAGCGTCATAACAATTTTTGGCAGTGCCCTGTATAAAGTATTTTTGGAATAGTTTTATTTTGAGATAATTCAAGTGTAATTGTGATATGTCATATTTTGGAGTGAAATTAAAAATTTTGGTACATAGAAGTATATCATTGCCTAATATTTCTATCATGGATGTTTAGATTTATTAGGAAATTTAATATCAACTCTCTTCTTTAATTGGTGTAAATTGGATTTATCAAAATAAAATTTGAAAAATTTATAACATCGTATACCTTAATAAAATAATCACCGTACAAAATCAGTTGAGATGCTTGTCTGAAGAATATGTTGTAATTCAACCAGATTTTATCAGAAAAAACTATTCTATAAATTTCAAAATCAAATCAATCAATTCTTTTTTGCCTTTATCATCTTTGTCGAGAAACAGATAATGTGTACCCTTTATGGTTTTAAATTCTGATCTTATATCATTGGGAAAATCATCTTTAAACGCAATTAAATCTATTTCTCTTGACCAAAAATCATATTCAGACCGTATGACCATCGTAGGTACGGAGATATTTTTGGCGTTCCAGTATTTTTTACCTAAAGCCATATAAAAACTTTCCTCTTGAAAACCACCCGGAACTTTGAAAACATTAGTATCTATGCCGTACTGGCACGCTTGCTTTTTGTATGCTTCCTCAATGATAGGATTTCTCCATTTTGTTTTGTCCTGAACAGGAATCGTATTTGTCCACGATGCAGTAAGGGTTTCTTTTGGAGTTTCTCTAAATAATGATGATTTATTGTATTTCATGTTGTCATCAGGAGAAGCATAAAATTTATGTGATGACCAATTGCCATTTATTGCATATAAACTATTTAAACTAATAATACTGTTTACTTTGCTTGGATTTTTTATTGCAGCATAGCTAATCCAATGTCCGCCTGTCGCCCAGCCAAATAAGTTGATTTTTTGATATTTGAATTCTGCAGATATCCAATTTAAAGCAGATTGAATATCTGCACTGGCTTCATCAACATTTCCAATAATAAGATTTTTATTTGACAGGTTGTACTCAGGTAATGTTGACTTTCCCCATCCACGAATATTGAGAAGAAAAAGATGAATACCTTTGGAAGCGAGTTCTTCGGCAAAACTCGGAAATTCTGTATCTAAATCAAATGAGGTAATAGCATCAGGGCCGCCTCCGTGAACCATAATCAATGGCAAAATATTCACATTTAGATTTTGAACGTCATATATCTCTTTTATTTGAAGCTGAACATTATCTGTTGATTCAATAAAGTATTCTTTTTTATAAAAATTGCTTATTTGCGCCATTGCAATATTGTTGATTAACATAAATAGAGTTGAAATGTATATTATTTTTTTCATAATTTAAATTCTTACAATTAATAGGTTCCCTATTTTATAAGTTTTTTATGATGAATGTGTATTAGCTTGAATATTAATGTAATGTTTTATAGTTTTGAAATAATACTCTAAAAAATTTTGAATAATTTTCTTTTTTCTTTGTCATAAAGATATAATTTATAGATTGAAGATGGGAACCCTTAATAAAGAACAAATATAGGCTTTTTTATGAAAAACTGTAGACAGAAATATTCATAAAACCTTTACTAACTCATTGAAAAATAATCCATTTAAAAACAGTCGAAGATATTAGTGACGAAAAAAACTATAAAAAATCAAGTTGTGAAATAACAAAAAGCGAGATTATAACTTTGCCTATTTCTATCATTATTCGGGCTTAAGATGTTCTTGAATATTTCATAATCTATTCCTGAATGAAAATACTCAATATATTTCGCTCGCTAGTTCTCGGTCTTCACCTGAGTTTTCAAAATACCAGATTGAATTTTTATAACAAGCCTTTGAATTAAACCATAATCAAATTGAATAACTTTAAACAGATTACCATATTATCAATATCACTCTGTATTATTTACTATTGGCTTGAGAGCTTTTAACCTTTATTTGCTCTTCAATAGTAAATAGCTGATACAGAATTTAATATCTGATACATTCTGACATTTAGAAATTATTTAACTTAGCATAAGTATTAGTAAAAGAGATATACTTATGAAAAACTAGACTGGGAAATAAAAAAGATTTCTTAATCTAATTATTTAATCTCATGAACCTAAGATCAGATATCATATATGTCAAAAAGATTTATCAGAAAGAAAGTACCTTTTAAAACAACAAGGGAAAAAGAGAGTATTTTTTTTAAGTCAGAAATATTTCAACAAGAGAAATTATAACAAAAAACTTTATGAAATCTTAGGAGGTAATCATTTTAATTGTGGGATTAGAAGTTATGCTGTATTTTGCGATAAATTAATGACATGACCAGATACCGGAATTTTCTATTGCTTCTGCCTTTTTTCATTTGCTGTTTTTCCATGATGAGTGCTCAGCAGCCTGCTTATTTTTCCGGACGTGTAGAGAACACAAAAGGGAAGCTGATCAAAAATGTACGGATAGAGGTGCTTACAAAAAATGCATCGCGGTTAAAGGTCATGGATGGGATTTTTTCGTTTGAATTTGCTGATAAAGGAATACCTAGCGCTGTGACGATTGCGTATCTGGCAAATGGTTACAAGATGCAGATACTGTTTTATGAATTTGCACCCGGTCAGCTGGCTCAGAATATTATTGTCTTAACCAGAGGAAAAGACAGTGAAATACAGATGGAAAACCTCAAAATTCTAAGGATTACCGAAGGTGTACTTCCGAAGTGACGTGGGCAAAGCCATTTTTAATTTAAGGTTTATTTGTAAAATATAATGATACAGAATAAATAGGTGGCCCTGGATTTGATAGATCAGTTAAGGAATAAAAAATCATCAATTATATTAGTTTCAAAACTGTATCTAGCTTTTGTATTGATACAGGCAATAGAATTAACATCTACAACAGTGCGTAAAATCATAAAAATTTTTTTCAATATTGGCTTTTTTTTCTTGTTTGCACAAGGCTTTTCTCAAGTTAAGATTGATGCAAATAAGAGAAAATTATTCTATCAACAATACAATGATAAATTATATAATCCAGATAAGCTTTTAATAAGAGCGAAAAACATGGTCAAATATGCACAGAATGACTATGAAAAAGCTCTTGCTTACTCTAATTTGGGTGATTGCTTGTATGGACAAGGAAATTATTTGGAATCTGTAAAAATTTTGCAAAAAGCAGATTCTCTTATTAAGAAGAGCGACTCTACCCAAAATCGAATAACGATATTATATTCACTTATAACTTCATACCGTAGAGCAGGACTAATAGTAGAATCTGAGGAAACGTGGGAATTGGTAAAAGAGCTTGATAAGGAATCAAGCCCATTTATTAAGACTGCAAATTTATTATATACTCAGGCAAAAATTTTTGATATTGATGACAATTTTTGTAAAGCAGCAGATAGCAGAAAAAAATATATTCAGCATATCAGAAAAATACCAAACACAGAGTATAAGAATATGTTCGATTTTGCAATGCTGGTGCAATTGTGTTATGAACAAATTAGATGTGGTAGAATTGATGAAGCTAAAGAAACTTTAGAAAAAACTGAAATTGCTCTCAAAAGAATTAAAGATAAATCTCCTATAAACTTATATGAGTTTTATTTATTGGATAAAGCACTTATTAATGTCAAAGATAATCATTTGTCCGAGGCGAGAAAAAACTTCGACTTGGCTTATTCTCATCCAAATGTAGATAAAATTGTCATTAAGCAAATCTTACAGAATAGATTAGAAGCAAATATAGATACTCCCGCAGATCAGCTTAAATTTTCAAAAATTGTTTCTGATATTACCAATTCTCAAATTACAGTTACAAGAGATTTAACAGTAAAAGAAACGATTAAGAATAAGAATACTATAAAAGAAAAAAGAGAAAATATAAAATTAAGTCTTATTATTTTTATCTGTATCATCATTGTATTGATCATCTGTAGCCTCTTTATTTATAAAATAAGAAATAAAAAAATAAAATTACGATATCAGAAAATCATTCAGGAACTTAAAAATCCAGTTGTGAAGTCTAGTATTTTTCCGGAATCTCAAACAAACGATTCTCCAAAGGAAAAAATTTCAATAAGCGAAGAAACGGAAAAGGAAATTCTGAAAAATCTGGAGGCTTTTGAGAAGAAAAGGCTTTATACCACTAAAGGAATTTCTGCTGCACAAATGTCTGTAATGCTAAAAACCAATACAAAATATCTTAACTATATTATCAAAAAATACAGGAATTCAGATTTTTACAATTATATTAATACTCAGCGAATCAATTATATTGTGAAAGAACTTCATGATAATCCTCATTTATTACAATACAAAATCTCTGTATTAGCTGATATGTGTGGCTACCATTCGCATAGTCAATTTGGGAGTATTTTTAAATCCATTAAGAATATTTCTCCCAGCCAATATATCAGTTTTTTAACCGACGAATATAAAAATAGATCTTAAAAGCCTCACGGCTAATGTTTCTAATAAAAATCTATACATACACATTTTCAGCTCGGCTGTTTAGGTGATGGTTTTTCATGCTGTTCTGTCTTCAGCGATATTTATATTCGTTATCCGTAAAATAAATTTCGCTGGTAATTAAAATGTACATATGCTCATTATCACCATCGTATTTTTTATTTTTTATGAAGGCCTGCTTTAAATTAACCGGCTAGGTAAACGCATTTATATTTCTAACTGTACCCAAAAATTTAAATTTTCCATTGTACTCTTAAAAAGCTATTTTACAATTAATCATTATTGATTATGAGTGTTTTATGGTTTATTTGGACTATCTTGATTCCTTCCATTTCATAGTGGTTTTGTTTCCATTCTCTTATATCCAACCTAGTTTTGCACAGTAAAATTTTATAATACTACTGTTTTGTATTGTAGGATTTCTTGTTGAAACTTGGAATATCCCAACTAGCTATGAGGAAAAAATATTCTCACCAAATAAAAATAAGCAATATTCATAGGAAGCTTACAATGATCAGTTAACTACGAATATCTTGATGATACGAATATTAAAAATACTCTTTGATAATTAAATGAATGATTAATTAACAAACAATCGCAATCAAAAAAAATACAACTCTAAGAAAAATGAAAAAAAAGATTTACGGACTAATTATTCTCTGCCTTTTTACTAAAAATATGAGGGCACAAAATGGATATATTTATGTTCATAAAAAAGCTATAAGCGAGGTAGCCTCGCTTAATTTTAATTTTACTTTAACTGATTCTGGGGAGCTTCCTGTTTCCAATTTTACATTAAATGATAAACCAGACGGGTTTAATTCATTTGATTTAGGAAACAGCCATGGGACAGGAGAAGGACAGTTATGGACTGTGGTTAATAACAGCATTAGCGTACCAGAAGTACATACTGTTGCAGGAACACTTTATACGAGGCCGGTGGGCAGCTCTACCTGGCTCGCTACCACAGTTACCAATGTAAAATCTGTAGATGGTATAGGACAAAATACCGCAGTATATTCTGACGCATCAGGTGCCGTGGGATTATATAATAACGGGAGTTCTGCAGTGATTTGGTCACCTGCGTCCCATTCTAACGTGGCAATTCTGGATGTTGCTTCTGGGGGACCTGGGGGAATTATAGTTGCCGTAGGAAATGATGGGATGATTTATAAATATACCGGGAATGGAATTAATGATTCCTGGGCGGTTTTTTCTAATGTAACCAACAATGGAACGAATCTTCCGTTTCGGTTAGATGTATATCCGAGCACGGGAGATGTTGTTTTCATAAAAACTAATGGAGATGGAAATGTGTATAAAGTTGCTTCTTCAAACCCGGCTTCGGCAGTTCCGGCTATAGTAGCCAACGGATCTGCAGGAAACCCTCAGGATACTGCCCGTGATATTGCTATTAGCAATAATGGAAGTATATATGCAAATTATGGGGCAACCATTTATCAGTACAGCGGTAGTACATGGACTACCAGCCCTCAGTCAAGATTTTTATTCGGTCTTACTGCGGGAGCAGGTGATCAGGTCTGGTCTATTAATAAAAACAACCCACAAATTATTCAGCATACGATTTATGCTAGAACATCTACAGGCGACTGGCTGGATGATGAAAGAGTAAGAACCAGTGAAAATAGCAATTCTATTATGATTCCGGTTCCGGCGGGAGTTTACAAATTGTCTGAAATAATCCCTTCAGGATGGAATAATAGTGACATCAAATTATATGATCCCACGAATAACAGTTCTGCCAATCTGGCTAATTCTACCTCTACAGTCAATGTTTCGGCTAATGAAGTGGTTAATGTAGTATATAGTAATGTTTTAGAAAATTCAATAGCAACCCCTGCTGTGTGTGCTACAAATTACATATTGTCCTTTGGACAGGGTTCCGGTACCTATGGCAGTCCAATAAATGGTTTTACAGCATACCATTATTTTAATAACGGACAGGTTGCAGATGGTTATTATACCCTGGCTAAAACCAGCGCCGGTTGGTTTGCGGGCGGACCGGTACCTCCTTTATTAAACCATACTCCTAATGACCCTAATGGCTATTTTGCACTCTTTAATGCATCCTATGCAACAGACGATTTCTTTAGGCAAACGGTTACAGGACTGTCTGTAGGGACAAAGTATGAATTTGCCTTTTGGGTGGCAGATTTGGCCCCATCCTTCAATATACGTCCTAATGTTACGATGGGGATAGTAGATCCTGGTACGGGAACATTATTGGCTTCTATTAATACAGGGGATATTTCCTCAACTATCTGGAAGAGATATAGCTTCACATTTACTGCAACTTCAACAGTAGGCGAAATCTTTTTAAAGAATAATTCAATTGGAGGCGATGGAAATGATATTGCGATTGATGATATAACATTTGCGCCGGCTCCTCCAACAATACCGGGCATTGGAATGGTAGGCGGTGTAACAACCATGTGCAGTAATATGAGCAGCAATCCTACACAGTATCAGTTTACCAATTCTCTGGCCGGAGGAATTTGGAGTTCAGATAATCCCAGCTTAATTACGATTAATCCTAATACAGGACTTGCTACTGCTGTTTATGGAGCAGTGGGTACCGCAGAAATTATTTATAATTATACAGATGTAAGCGGCTGTGTCAGCGAAGCAAAATTAGATGTAACTGTAGGAAACTGTTCTTGTTATAATCCTGCGACCAATATGACTACGGGCATAGATACGAAATATGGTATAACATTACAGCAAAGAGCTGGAGCAGACACCGGAAATTGGCCCATGATTAGAAAATCAGCGCATGCTGTTTTAGAATCCAATACCAAAGGGTTTGTAGTGTCGAGAGTTTCTACTGCCGGATTATCTGCGATCGTTGCTCCACAAGAAGGAATGATGGTTTATGACACAACAGCAAAATGTCTGAAAATCTACAGTGATGGTGCATGGAAATGCTTTTCAACCCCATCTTGTCCGTAATTAACCTTTTAAATTAACAATAAACCGTTACACATATGAAGAAAATAATAATAGTAAGTTCGATACTTCTATACAAAATATTTTTTGCCCAAGTTATTATAGGTGATGCAATAGGGACGGCAACTGATAAAACTTCGGTATTATTAGAATTTGCAAATACAAACAATAAGGGTATTATTTTACCTTATGTAAAAAGTCTGCCTGCCGGTGTGACTCCCGGAACGATATTACTGGATGCCTCCAATCCTTCACAGGCCAGAATTAAATATTACAATGGGATCTGGCAGGATTTAAGCGGGAGAGATGGCAATATCAATACGGCTCTTGCGCAGCAAACAAATAACAGTGAAAATGCTAACGCAAAAGTTATTATTGGTTCCAATACGAGTTCTGCAGACGGCGTATTGGTATTAGAATCAACAACACAGGCTATGGTTATCCCTGTTGTAAATGATGTGAATAATATTCCCAGTCCTTCTCCTGGAATGATGGTGTACGTCAATAAAACAGGTGCTAAAAGGTTAGCTTTTTTTAATGGTTCTATTTGGTCTTTCTGGGCATCAAATTAAAGATTTACCATCTATTGTAAGAGCTTCGATTAGCAAAATCATATGATTAATATCTCTGCTGCTTATGAAGTGGCAGAGATAAATAAAAAATTAATTGCCTTCTTTTTTTTTACGTCAACATCTAAAAACACAACTTCAAATATAAATTAAATAAAGAAGGCAACATTTTAAAACATTATCAAGAGATTATAGTATCCTCATGAAGTTTAATAATTCTAAAAACGCAAGAACATTTTTATTAATAAACAGTTTTTTATCAATATTTACTTTTCTATGCCTCACTTTTTTTGTTGTTTTCTTTAATGTATCAGAAATAGTATTACTGCTTATTTTTCTTTTTTTAGTAATGGGATGGCTGCTCAAAAACCTGGTCGTTACTCATAAAATTGAGATGGATAGCACAAGTGAAGTTCTCAGTATTGTTATTTCGCATCCCTTCATTAAAGAGCACATACATAACTCAAAGATGTTAACTGAATTCCCAAAAGAAAGACTTGTCGAATACAACATAAAAAGAACTTTTCTTACCACAAATCTTAAAATATCATTTAGACGGGCAGGAGTGATCAAAGATTCCATTCATAAGCAGTCTTTCAATTTCTACAGATTAAATAACGCTCAGCAGTTATGTCTGAAAAATGAATTAACAAAGATTATAGATCAGAATAATGAGTTTATATAAAGATATACATATAGGAAATCTTATTAACTTAAGAGTCGCTGAAACGAATATAGAGATAGCAAGGGTATGTAATTTTTTCAACTTAAGTGCGGAAGAAATTGAATGTATGTACACTCAGCAATCTTTAGATGCAGAAATCATTCTTAGATGGTCGAAACTTCTTGAATATGATTTTTTCAGACTATACTCTCAACATCTTATATTATATTCACCGCCAGCCTCTCTTAACCGAACTGAAATATCTGGTGAAAAATATTCATTGCCTGTATTTAAGAAAAATATTTATACAAAAGAGATCATAGATTTCCTCGTAGAACTGGTAGAATCAGGAGATAAAAGTATAAAACAGGTGATAGAAGATTATAAAATTCCCAAAACAACATTACATAAATGGATAAGCAAATACAAAAAAAAGAATTAAAACCTGATTACAAGCGTATTTATAATGACCTGATTGACAGAAAATATCCTGAGAAAAGGGGAGAATTTAAATCTCTGCTGGAAAAGGATGCATTGTCTGTTTTGGATGTTATAAAATTAAATCAGAAAATTTTTGGAAAAGCAAGCCATGTTATTTTAAATCAAAGACACCGGTCATATGATAAAAAGGCCGTTTTGCAAATCCTTGATTACCAGAAAAAAAACAAGCTTAATAATAATCAGGTAGCATTAGAATTTAAAATGAGTCGTAATACCATTGCAAAATGGAAAAAAATATTTCTGTAATTTAAAATTTAAATTCATTTAGGATTGGTGAATTTCTTTTATTACGTGATGGAAGTTTCCTATTTCTACAATACATCCGTTATTCATGACAACTATATTCAGCATGATGGGTGCTTCATTTTTTTCAAAATACGTTGGAATAATTTCTAATTCATTCTTCTCAAAGCCTAGTTATCGCTAATGATCATTGATGATTTTTTGTAATATAGAAGAAAAAATTGCCAGTTCACTTTGGGTTTTCGATAATTTAGATTGATCATTTCAGATCAAAAACTCAAAAAAAAATCATCAAGTACTGATATTGATAAAAATATAGTTTTTAGTATCTTTGAAATTTATATATTTAATTGCAACTAGTTTTTTAGCTATTTAATTCCATTTAGAAATAATAGAAATGGTATAAGGAGTTCGACAGGCCTCCCGCCCATCCCGCTTAGGGAGACGTTTATATTTAAACGTCTCCTTTTTTTATAGGCTTTGTGCATTGGCTTTTTATGATCAAGACGAGCGTATCTTCAAATACTTTTCTCGATGATTTATTTTGTTGAGCCAAATTAAATCTGAATTACAGAGCGCTTTTTAATCACTGAATTTTTTTTAAATGCTAAATATTTTATAATGACATAAAGTTTATTGCAAATTAGTTTCAAGTATTTAATGTAGACAAAGCAAACCCCAATCAGACTTTTTTTGCGTGTTGGGAAACAGCGAACTGTAAAGAAAAAAGTACAATAAAAAGGCAAAGTTATTTTTTTATTGAAGTTATAGTCTTTTATAATTCTTTATGCAGGCGTATTTACTTCATTTTGTTTCAGTTTCTCAATGAAATAGGATGGAGTTACATCATATTCGTTTTTAAAAGCAGCTACAAAAACCCGTGGAGTCATATAACCACATTCTTCAGCAAGATAATTGATCTTATACTCACGGTAAATAGGGTTTTCATAAAGCTTTTTAATGATATATTCGATTCTTAGTCCATTAATGTAATTGGTGAAACTTTTGTCTTTATAGGTTTTAATAATTTCAGAAAGATACCTAGGGTTGGTATTGAGATTATTAGCAAGCCATGTTAAACTAGCTTCTTTTTTTAGATATTTTTCAGATTTCTCGAACTTTTCCAATTTTTTAAGCAGAGATTTTACGGTATCGTCCGGAATGCTTATGGAACTTTTAGTATCATTGTTTTTTATGATTTCTAAGGATGTTACAGCTGAATTTTCTTTGCTGCTATGTATTTTAGAAATCATTATTTCGTATTTCTTATGAAGATTCTTATTTTTTCTTCTCCAGAGCATAATTGTGATTATTGAAGCAATAAGTATCAGACTGCCAATAACGACTAATCGTTTCTTTGAAATGGCATTATGTTCATTAATCTTTTCTGCTACCATTTTTTTAATGGTAGCATCTGAATCATTTTTAGATGCAAAATTTAAACTATCTTTAAGAAGAGTAAATTTATCAAAATAAAGTTTAGATTTCTCTTTATCACCAATTCCTATATAAGAATCAGCAAGAAATTCAAAAGATTCCATTCTACTGTGAGGATTACGATTTTTTTTTGCAATTCTAACGCACGTAGAGCATAATCAATGGACTTTTGATATTCTTGTTTTTCTGAATATAGCCAGCTTACCTGATTTAGCATCGTGATTTTATTTGTAGAAGGTATATTGTATTCTTCATTCTCGTGTATTTTTAAACCCTCTAAAAGATATTTTTCTGCAGACGCTATATTTGCCTTAGTATCTTCTTTGGACAGATAAGATACGCCAATAGCCATATTATCAAAAGCGATCTGGTCATATTTTAGGTCATTTGATACCGTACCGTTATTGTCTCTTATTTGTTTTGCAGCACTAAGGCTCTTTTTACGAAAGTATAGAAGTGAATCTCCGAATTTACTAGCAAACGGTTTATTTTCATAATAGACAGTCATATTTTCATAACATAGTGAAAGATAATACAATCTCTTGTCTTTATTTTCAATAGTTTGTATGAATTTAAGAGCTATTCTAAAATCATTCATACTTGCATCATCCAAACCCAGCTCGCCTAATGCAAGTGCATTTCTACGATATATATTTGAGATATTACCATCAATATCATTTTTGCCTTGGGCGACTTTCTTTAGCTCAGTGCCTAATTCAATTATTTCTTTACTTCGACTCTGATTTCCATATAGCATCATTATAAGACTCCCACTCTGTAAAATTCCCTAGTCATACTTTAATTTCTCGGAGGTTCTTTTTAAGTAAAGCAAATGTTCTTCTTGTTGTTTTGGGTCACCATTATGTTCATTAATTTCTTTTGTAATATCTTTTAATTTTTTGTCAATAACTTCAGTCTGTGATCTGGTGCCGGATTGTTTGTTCTGTGCAACTGCTGAATAAAAAGAAAAAAACAGTACAAAAAGGTAAAGTGATTTTTTCATTGAAATAATAGGTGGTTTAATTGGTAAGTAGTTTTTATTGTTTGGGCATTAAATGTTCACTTGCAAAGTTATGAGATAAATTCAGAAATATATTCCAATTTCATGATATGTACGGTAGATATTTATTTGAAAACGTTTGAATTGTTAATTATAATAAAATATTCATAATCATATAGTATTATTTATAAAATAAAAAAAATCTATAATTACTTAGAATAATTCAGAAATCGCAAGTATAACTTTTGTATGAAAAGTGTGTTCGTTATAATATTGCCAGTAATTTATTTATCTACAAATATCTGAACAATACTTTACAGCGCTTCAATCTAACATTGAATTTTTTAGCAACTAATTAATATCCAGGGGATTGGAAAAAAACTAATGATTATAAAAAGTACAGTAATATTTGCCAAATTGACAGTTTCTAAAGGCACAGTGGTATCTTCAGTAAAACGTGGCAGTCTATTATTCCTCAAATGGGTCTACAGGAGTTTTTTTCTATTGTCCGGCATTTAGGACACTAATAATGTACTGCATGTTTATATGGTCCTCTATGGGAGGTTTTATTGATTATTTTTCGAATACATCGTAAAAAATGGTTAAAACAAAAACAGCATCAAGATTGATGCTGTTTTGCTATGGAGCTGTTGGTTGATATTGTGCCAATACAGTATATATCGTTGTTTATAATTTTTGTGATGGAATCAGTTATAATCTAAAGTGATGTATCTTCAGTTTCCCTATCTGGCCATGCAAAGCATTCAGGATCATAACGATTTGTATCTATCAGGTAAAAAGTATTCAGACCTTGTATCAGGCTGCCCCAGCCTAGGAACAATTGTTTTACCTGTTCCTGATACTTCCCAAAATCAGGAAGGTCTTCCTGTAAAGCAACAAGTTCTGCAAGATCATCATCATGAATTTTCATGGCTTCAGTCATAGCATCTTCTAATGATAAGTTATAGTTTCTCTGTAAGACGATAACGATATTCATAACTTCGGTGTCCTTGCTTAGTTCTTTTTTCAATCCCTGGATATCATTCTGCCAGGCAATAATTCTGGACCATAGGGATCGGACACGCTGTATCACAGGATGTCGCTCTACCTCTTCTGTTAAAAAGGTATGAAACTCTGCATCAACCAGATAGAAATAAGGGAATATTACAATTGAATATTCACGGAGTACTTTAAACAGTGCAAGTGAAGGTACTGTTTGGGTTGCCTTATAAGTTGCCTCTTCTTGAGCACCATATCTTGTAACGGTGTAAAAAGTATCTGCCAAGCGTTTCATCCATTCATCAGGCATAAAAGCACCAAATTCATCTCTGATTTTGGCGGCTTGGATGAAATAACCGGGATCTTCCGGAGTAAGGCTGTCTCCTCTGAATATTGCTACGAGTCGGTCGCAATATCTACTGACCTCTTCTTCGGTTGAATATTCAAGTTGATCATCAAATATGGTATGGAAAACAACATATCGATGCATAGGTGTTACGCGCTCATAACTTGCATAAGGATACATTCTTGCCGAGCACTTGTGCAGGTTCATGCTCTTGTATCGTTCACGTATATTTTCAGATAAATATACATAATCAGTATCAATCCAGTTTCTGTAATCAATACCCATTTGTTCCACATTCGGATTGATTTTATCTGGCCAAGGGTAATAACCTTGAGGTAGGTAATTCGACGGGTTGTAATCTTCTGGTTTCATTTTTTTAGAATTAAAGTGATAAATTGATGTTTGATAGGTTGTTATTTTGATAGGATATTTTAAATTAAAAATATTCTTGCACAAAGTATTATTGAACCTGATTCAGCTTTGCTTTTAGCTCTGCTGCTCCAGGAAATTCAGCTGCGGTATAACGGTCCAGTTTTGTAGATATATTTTTCCATCCGCTCAAAACCATGCTCATATAATGTACCCAGTTGATCACTGCGTCCTGCCAGATCCCAAAATCAGGAAGATTAGTTTGTAGTTCTAAAAATTCTTTCAGATCTTCATTGTGAAGACGTAAGTCTTCAATACAGGCTTCTTTGAGGGACATCTGCCGTTCGTGTTGGATCACTTTTACGATATTGTAGTAAATGCTGTCAGTTGCTTCATCCTTCAGTACAGATTGTACTTCATTAAAAAAAGTGACCAGATGGCAGGCGAGTGTTTGCAGGCGAATGATGACAGGGTGTGCATGAATTTCCGGTGGAAGCACGATTCCTGTTTCTAACTCCGTAAGCTGTAGAAAGGGATAGAGACATATAGAATTTTCACGCAAGGCAATACATTCGCTCACACTGGGATAAGCTTTATTTTTCTTGTATCTTAATTCCGTTTCTAATCCCGTAAAATACCTGCTGATCATTTGTGTAAAACGTGCAATTGATTCCTGTGGAATAAATTCCAGGAGTTCTTCTCTTAAAGAAGCCAGCATAGGTCCTAAAGGTATTCCTGAATCCTTAGCGGCTATTTCACCTTTTAATATCGCAATAGACTGGGTGTGTACATGTCCGATATCTTCCGGTTCACTTTCTTCATAGAGATCATCGTTGTACAGAGTCCATAGCATTAATCTGCAGATGGGTTTGAACTTTTCAGGAGGAGCAGTGGGAAACCATTGAGCGGCAATATGTGCTGTTTTGGTTTTTTTGTACTTTTTCCTAAGATCAGGATTCTGCTCATACAACCAGAGATATTCTCCGTCGATCCATTGATTCTCGGTAATCTGCTGTAATTGCTCTGCATTGGGATTTTTTAAAGTAGGGAAGGGGTACCTGAACTGCTGGCGAAGAAGTTCAAGGGTACTAAAATTTTCATTGTCCATATTGTGTAAGTTTGGTTTAGTTTTTATACTAATGTATAATTATATTTAATTATTGTTGTATTTCATTTCATATAATTGTGATTATTTACGTTAAAATATTCTTAGATTCCGATAATATTACTGTCTATTTAGTTTATTTTATCATTGTCTTTTCCCATTTTTACTGGCATCATTTCAAGAATATACAGTTTCCAATGAAATGAGTGTGCATGGCTTAATTGAATAGCTTACTAAATTACCTGACATACGAAGAACATACAATGTCCAAACTGTTAGTGTAGGAGATGAGATCATTTGATGATCATGCCGGAGAGATTTTTTCCGGAAGATTATTGTAAATTTTTTCCGGTTTTATCAGCTATTATTTTTATCATCCACGCCATGGCCTTAGCGCGCAATTAGGAAGATTAACATGCATATTATTATAGATGTGTACAAGTGATTGATATTCTGAATTTTACTAAAATATCCTTCGCCATTTGGTCATTGTATTTCTGCTCAATCCAAAGTGTTCTGCTACCTGAACATTATTCATTCTATGATTCTTCTGGTAATCAAGAATACGCATTATGTCTGTTTCATTGTAGGAACGAAGTTTTTGATTGATCTTTTTTGCATCTTGATTTTTGGTGCCAAAAATTCTTTTATTAAGTTCCATAATATCCATAGCAGAAAGTATTTTTTTTCCTAATAATTTTTCGCATTCTGCTTTCTTATGAGGGAATTTTTTTTCAATGATGTCTGAATAGATCAATTTATAATTAGGTTGATTCTGTTTTTCCATTTCTGATTTCTGATTTGATGCTGTTATTTATTATGTTTTGTTACCCACTTACATAAAGTGGTATAAGGAATCCCGTATTCATCCGTAATTTGTCGCTTGGTCTTTTCTTGTTTAATTATTATCTCCATAATAAAATCTATTATTTCCCGGGTATAGATGTTCTTCCTGAAGTGTGGAAGTTTTGAAATAGCGGATTCCCGGATTGAAGCAGAAGGTGGGGCATAGAGGATCAAATGCTGCGAATATAGTCTGAAGAAATCATATTCAAGCAGTTTGCTCCATCTCAGTAAGATATTAGTGGAGAGGTCTTCCTGTATGTACATTTCATTGATTTCAATTTCTGTACATTTCATAAAGTTACAGATCCGGGTTAAGTCGATGTTGCTTTCCTTAACGCGCAGATGAATTAACTTTCCAATATGAATATTTTTAAAATTTGTAGTCATAAGCAGTATTACTTTTAATGGGAGAGGGAAGGACATTATTCTGTTATAAATCAATAATTGGATGATATTGATTTCATAAATGCCTTACTAATAAAATATTGTTGATTTGTTATTGTTACACGTTTTTATCATGATGTGGTTTTCATGACTAAAGTGCTGTAAGCATATAAATGCTTTATTGCTCATTGTATCATGGTATTACTTATTTTTTATTATATAATTCACCACAGTCAACTACAGTTAATTGACTAAAATTGATAGTCTTAGCCCCGTTCCATCCAATACTTTCCGGAGCTAAGTTTCTATCAATTATTGAACCTGTACTTTTCTAATCAGGACAAGTTTGTGTGGAGATACAGTGCCAGGCCATGGTTGCATCACCTTCCTTAAGAGTGTACATCTTCATGCATTTGTTGGTAATATCATACACCATCATACCCTCTACAGGAGTTGTAATAACAGGAGTTATTCCATCAGCAGCAACAGGTTGATTGGATGCATTGAACTTAACCCTGTTCGGAACAAAACCTTTTGTTTTTGCTTCCAGAGCCAGCCAGCCACCTTGTCTTACCATTGGCCAGTTGTCTGTACTTCCGGCGCCGGCTCTTCCAAGAGCGGTAATTCCTACTTTTGTAGGTAATGCAGGATTGCCGGTGGTAGCAATAGCACCTGGTTTATAGCAGGAGGTTTTTCCTTCAGCAAATGTTATGTATCTTAGAGTATTATCAGCGTTGAAATCATTCATAAATACCCATCTGCCACCTGTAAATATTCCGTTGATTGTTTTTACATTTATTGTGAAAGCTGCATCATCTGCTACAATCATTTGAATATTGTTTCCGGCTGAGAATGCCACTCCATAGGCTGAAAGGTCTGCCTCGAAGTATAGACTTCCAGGAGTATTTGAACGTTGAGATAACCACGTTCTCTGGATTCTATGCAGTGTATTTCCGGCAATCATGATGTTAGTAAGTGGTGTTGTTGTAACATTGTTATCTCCAAGCAGGAAGTATGTTTTATCATTCGTAAATCCTGTTCTTGCTGCAAGTTGGTTCGGAGACGCAAAATCATTGATTGTGGCCATCGTAAGAATCGTTCCTGCATTGACACTTTTCGATACCTTTTGTTCTAACATTTCAATATCGTCACGAGATATTCCAAAGATATTATTGTTGAACGTGGTATTGGCTGCTCCATTCCACACTATATTTCCATCTGTATTCAGATAGTGGTCTGTATTTACCTGTCCCAGCGTAATACCATATTTGATGGCAAGATAGGAATCTACTCTTCTTCTTTCTGTAACTGTAAGGTTACCTTCTCCATAAACAATCGTTTCTCCCAGATTTCCAACAAAACCTCCATTATCACTTCCATTGGAGCCTATCTGCGTAGAACCGAAGGTATGTCCTCCGTTTAGAAAGTCTATGGAGGTATGTGTTCCACTCATGGAAACGACACCTCCGTTGATTCCTTTACCAGTAGTGGTATTTAATAGATTGTGATATACAATGCTTGGAATAGTTGTTGACCGTATTCCTCCGGGATTAGCAAGATATCTATACCCTTCATCGGCTCTCACTCTTTCTGTTCTATTGTCATACATATCACCAAAGCCATCCCAATAGTTGATACTGCCACTTAATTTAGAATTGTCTAATAAAGAGCTAAATATTCTTCCATTACTGCCAGGGTTTGATAGTCCGTCTTTTGTCAAGATAAAGATATCATAGGTATTATTGCCAAAGGTTCTTACTGATGTATTTCCAATAGTTTGAGTGTTTGCAGTAAAGTTGACTCCAGGGTTGAAGTTAAAATAACTGGCAGCACCCAACTTGAATTTTGGCAGGGCATTGGTTCCTAATTGTGCTGAAGTAGTTCCTGAGAACTGATCCGTCCATGCCGTAATATCTGTTCCGTCTCCTGTGTTAACGGCGTCTTTATCAGCCCGGTACCAATAGGAAAGGTTATTCACAACCCCTCCCGGAGCACGTCCGAAACCTGCAAAAGTGAAGAACTGTCCATTACTTAAGGTTACATTGGCTGTGTTGTAGATCACTCCATTGATGGTAACTTCCGTTGCCATTGGGGTAAAGCTATCTGTTGTATCAAACATCTCATCCGGAGATTGCACCAGATACAGGTTTTTGACTCCTTTTGGCCAGGCAACTGTTACTTGTCCAACATTTTTTGTGTTCTGGGTTTTCCAAATTGCTTCAAAACGGAAATTCGTTTCACCGTTAGTTCCGCTCGTATAAGCTAAAGGCATTTTCAGCCCTTGTTTCAGATTATTGTCTCCAACCATTAAGAACTGCTGGTTGCTTGGTAACTCAGTATTATTGGATGCATTACTCTCGGCAAGTCCTGTTGTAGAGATCACAAGCTTCTGACCACTGTTGACACTTGCTGACTGTTTTTGGTTCAATACAGTGACCTCATCTTTTGCAATACCGAAGATATTGTTATTGTATCCGGTATTGTTGGTTCTGTCCCAAATCACATTGCTGTCTGTGGAAAGATAATTTTCACTCAGGGTAACACCGTTCTTTACAGCAAGGTAAGTATTGATTCTTGACTGTTCATTGGTTGTTAAGGTACGTTTGTACCAAATAACTTCCATGATGTCACCAGGGAAAGCACCGGCAGCATCCCATCCGGCTTGACCTACCCTTAGGTTACGACCATAAATCTGGAATTTATTCGTGTTGTTGAAGGTAGTTGTTTCATAAGCACCATTCAATCCTAATCTTTTTTCTCCACCCGAGAAAGTAGATGTTCCTCCGTTGGCAACAGAATTATCAGCTATCGTTGAGAATACATTAGAAACACCGATATTGAAGGTTGTAGAAAAATCCGTTGAGGTGGTAACATTATAATATTCATAATGTCTTGGCTTTCCATTGGCAATTGAGGCTGCAGGTTCAGAAGCATAGGTTGCATCATCATCAATTCCCGTAATACGTCCGGTTCCTGCCGTGGTAGGTCTTATTGCGGAGAAAATGGAATGAGAAATATTAGGCAGCTCTCCATTGGTAGGGTTCATTACTGAAGCATTATTATAGAATAATTTCGAAGCGCTGTATCCTGTAGTATACGGATGGAAGTTATGGGCTTTGTCAGCTGAAGAAAGAGCCCACGTTCCTACGGCAGGAATATCATTAGCGTTGATGGAATTGTCTTTCCATGCGGTTGCGATATCTGCTGCATCATCAGATCTGATCCAGAAATCTGTTCCGGAAACCCCTCCAGGAGCGTATAAATATCCTGCAAATGTAAAATATTGCCCATTAGCTAATGTTACATTGGCTATGTTGTATACTACACCATTTACGGTTGTTTCCGTTGTCATTGGGGTGAAAGTAGACGTTGCATCAAAAACAGAACTGGAAGACTGTACCAGATACAGGTTTTTAACCCCTTTAGGCCATGCCACCGTCACAGTTCCTACAGCATTGGTATTCTGAACCTTCCAGATCGCTTCAAAACGATGATTGGTTTCTCCATTCATTCCTGTTGTGTATACTAATGGCGTGTTCAGGATTTGTTGAAGACCATTGTCTCCTGTGATAAGGTATTGCAGATCGTTGGCTATTCCTGTACTATTAGCAGCATTAGTGTCCGCAAATCCTGTTGTGGAAATAACAAGCTTTTGTCCGTTATTTACACTTCCTGACTGTTTTTGATGCAATACAGTAAGATTATCTTTTCCAATACCGAAGATATTGTTGTTATACCCCGTATTATTGGCTCTGTCCCATATTATATTATTGTCGGTAGAAAGATAGTTCTCGTTTAGTGTAACCCCGTTTTTTACAGCGAGATAGGAATTTATCCTTGATTGTTCATTCGTTGTCAGTGTACGTTTGTACCAAATAACCTCCATAATGTCACCAGGGAAAGGACCGGGAGCATCCCATCCTGCTTGACCAATCCTTAGATTACGCCCATAAATCTGGAATTTATTTCCTGCACCAAAGCCGGAAAAAGATTCATAAGAACCGTTTAGTCCTAATCGTTTCTCTCCTCCTGTGATAGCAGATGTGCCTCCGTTGGCAACCGTATTATTTCGCTATTGCAGAGAATATATTGGAAATACCGGTATTGAAAGGTATTGAAAAATCCGTTGAAGTGACTGTATTAAAATATTCGTATTGTCTTGGTTTTCCGTTCGCAATTGAAACTCCAGGCTCTGCAGCATAGGTTGCATCATCATCGATCCCTGTAATACGCCCTGTTCCGTTATCTGCTGTAGGTCTCGCTGCTGAGAAAATAGAGGTATTGGTATTCGGAAGCTCTACATTCCCCAATGGATTCATTACCGAAGTATTATTGTAAAAGAATTTAGAAGAAGAATACCCCGTAGTATAGGGATAAAAGTTATGACTTCTGTCTGCTGGTGATAAGATTACCCCGCCCACATTTGGGATATTGTCTGCATTAACAGAGTTGTCTTTCCAGGCAGTAGCAATAGTTCCGGCATCGTCTGATTTTACCCAGAAATCTGCTCCACTTACACCTCCCGGCCCCGGAGCAGTAACGGAAACTGTTAAGTCACTTGTACTGCTGCAACTACCTGTGGTAACCGTCCATCGGAAAGTATAACTGCCGGAGGAAGTAAGCCCGGTAACATTGGTATTGTATGCTGACGGCGTTGCAATCACCGGATCGGCAGCTCCGGCTGGCTTTGAGATCATGGTCCATAAACCTGTAGATGACATGCCTTGATTATTCCCATTGAGGGAAGTTTGTGATGCGCCTATTGCTAAGGTTTGATTGGATCCTGCATTGGCATTGACCTGTGGGGATACAAATATGGAAAATGTACCCTCCGGAGAAGTCCCTGAGCAGGCATATTCTTTATCAATGAATCCGGGATCCACACCTCCTGCATTAGGAACAGCTTTTATTTTGAAGACATATTCTCCTTGCTTATCCAGATTACTTATCGTGGTAGAGGTATTGGTAAATGTTCTGAGATTACTGGCTTCATAAACAGGATTGGCTGCTCCGGTTGGCTTAGATACTAGGGTAAAGTCATATTTGCCGGAAAACTCCTGAAGATAACTGGTGTTAACTACTCCTTGATATACCGTAGGTAAATGAACTGTAGCGGTCACAACACCGGAACCAGTGTAACATATTGTAGTATTAGGAACCGTCACATTCGGACGGCTGCCATCTGAAATATGAATATAATAATCCTGACTATTACCACAGGTTCCATTTTTGATTGATAAATTAACGATGTAGGTTCCCACTCGCCAACCTCCGGCAGGGGGTGTTGCTACTACATTTCTGTTCATCGTTCCAGCTCCGTTCAAAACCAAAGAAGGATTTCCTCCCGGAGGGACAATCCCGGAATTGCTAACTGCTGTGGTAAGCGTTGCCGGGTCTGAAGGATCAACCTTGAAATAGAAAGTGATAGGTGTTGTTTTTCCTGCCATATTGCAGTATACAGCGCCACCACTACCACTTGCATAGTAAGATTGCATTTGTTCAGGATGGGAAGCATCAATAAAACTTACTAGTTTAGGATCTGTTCCATTGTAATTATAGGTAATCTGAGGAGTAGTGTATGTTCCATTGGCATTGGTGACAGTGATGGTGAATACATAGCTTCCTGTAACATTTACACCATTGAAGTACATTGAATTATTCCTTATCTGATAAAATGAAATATTACCTCCAGCCGGCTGACTGATGACATTAATGGTCACGGTGGTCCCAAATGCAGGATTTCCCGATGAGTTTGCCGTATTGCTTGCAAACATTGGAGAAGTTCCGCTCAAATTGATATACCGGTTGGTATCTGTTGAAGGATAACATCTGTTATGAGTTGCAGGAAGACTTATTTGAGGATTAGGAATGAATCTGACAATAGCATCATCTTCGTACCAACAGTTTGGATTGTTGATAGAGGTTATCCTTAATACTGCACGATAAGCCGGATCAATGTCATGATCAGCTTTCTTTACAAGGGTCAGGGTAGGAGTTGCCGTTGTCGTATTAGACATGGTTGCATTTGTGGTAGTGGTTTGACTATAAAATTCCTTATTATAAATGTTGTAATAAGTCCACGATGCGGTGTACCCTGCCGGTATTACTGCATTTAAGGTTGCCGTACCTGTAATGGCAGAAACATTGGTGATGTCAGGTCCTGCAGTAAACGAAGAAATATCACCTGGTGCTGTAATAGTTACCTGTGAGGTAGCTGTTCCTGTAGTACAGTTTTGGGCAATCTGGAATACATAATTTCCGGGCGAAGTCATTCCTGTAACATTGGTATTGTAGCCTGAGGGTGTTACAATAACCGGGTCCGGTGCACCGGAAGGTTTGGATACTAGAGTCCATAATGGACTTCCAGCTGTACTTCCGCCGGGGCTTCCTGATAGACTGGCAGAGGTACCGCAAATGACGGCATTGGCTCCTGCATTGATGTTGCAGTTTTGTGCCAGAATCATCATATTACCCATAATCAGGAATATGAAGAAAAAGAGGGTTTGTTTTTTCATGATTTTATAGTTTTTAGCCGGATTTCCGACAAAGGGTGTTTTTAAAGAATGGGACTAGTAAAACTGTATTTCTTTCATTTTTTATTGGTTTAAGGTTTCCAAAAACTCCAAACTGTACCGTTGTATACAGCTATTTGTTTCTTCACGGTGTCATAAGCCATCATTCCGGGGGCAGGGTTAATAATGCTGACATGTGGGCTCGCCATTTTAGGTAATATCATCGCCTTGTTGGTATCAGTTAAAACCAATACTCCCGGTGTGCCGTCTGTAGCTGCTGCTGATCCGATGGCTGTTTTTGCCGTTGTAGATTCAATTTTGCTTGTTTGGAGCGAAATGTTTGCTGTTCCCGTGTTGTCAACACTTAAATCGGTCCACGTACCGGAATCCTTCAGGTATTTTACTTTGTGGTCGGTGGTATCATAAATGATCGTACCGTTCTCGGTAATTCCTGTCTTCGTTTCTACGTAAGGAAGTATCAATCCCCGATTTTCTGTATCTGCAAACTCCAAGGATACCGAAGCATTGGTCACTGTCGATTTTCCTATGGCAATCTGAGACTTTACAGTACCCGTTACAGCAAGTAGAATTGCTATGGGTAGAAGTAGTTTTTTCATGATTTTTAATTAGGTTTATATGAATGGAATGTTTTCTTTCTTGATATTGT
Source organism: Chryseobacterium soli (assembly GCF_000737705.1). Taxonomy (GTDB): domain Bacteria; phylum Bacteroidota; class Bacteroidia; order Flavobacteriales; family Weeksellaceae; genus Chryseobacterium; species Chryseobacterium soli. Next base: position 25,205 of record NZ_JPRH01000007.1, read on the forward strand.
TCTTTCCAAAAAAGGATGGTTTGTTATTCTTATGGATTTACATTCAACGTCAATCCGTTGCAGCTTTGTCCTCCTGCCATTATGTTTACAGAGGTCGTTCCGGAAGCAATGGGAATACCATTGATGTTGTATACCAGGTTTCCGGTTCCTATGCTGAAGTTTCCGGCTGTAAGGGTAAATGTCAATCCATTCTGGGTGAAACTTTGTGCCGTGTAAGTCCCACCATTACCGCCAGTGTAGGGTATTGTAAGTGTACCTGTATATGCAGCCCCTTGAGTAGCCGTTGCTGGGGTGAATGATGCAGACGAGCAAGTAAATCCTGAAACAGTACCGGATGCCGAATCCAAGCATCCGGACCACTTTGGAGGATCATCTTGGTATGCTTTTACGCAATGTTCGGACGTATCAAAGACCAACATACCTGGTTGCGGATCGTTGATGACTGTGGTGTTGGATACTCTATTCAGATAAAGTGCCTTGTTGTCAGCACCGAGGTCAAGGTCAGAGCTGGGGTGTGGAGTTGGGGTGCCTAAGCCGACCTGACTATAGGAGAGGAACCCGAATATGAGTGCAATGCCAGTCATTATTCTTTTAAATATATTATTAGGTTTCATTTAGTGATTTTTTATTGGTTTCAGAGTAAACCAAACCTTAGTATTGATGGCTAGTTGGCTTTCTGTTTTATAGGAAAGAAGTCATTTGGCAAAAGTTATGACTGTTTCAAAAACTTCAACCAGAACATAATATTTAGTAAGGTTTGGTGTCTTTATATATATCTTTATTGTCCGTATTGGGCATGCTCATCACTCCTGAATGCAACGTACGGATTTGGCCTTATCTACTTCACAATTGCCTATATTAGGTCCAACAACAGAACTATTCATTACAGTATATGTTTGAGTACCATTATAACCATCTGCTACCGAATAGACGGGAACGCTTGGGTTAAATATTACCGTATCATCAAAACCCTCTCCGGCATAAGTTAATTTTAACTTTTGGGTAGTTGAATATAGACCATTACTTCCGGCAGCCGTAATTTCTGCCTGCCATTCTACTTTTACAGGCACTTTGAAGCCTTGAGGACACGGATTGTTGGAGGAAGAAGCAAGCCATCTGTTTCCTGCTGGTGGTACAGTAGCTGATGTCCATTCACTAGGAACGTGACTAGGAGCTGAAAATATTCTATATGGATAGGTAGGACTCCAGGTTGCTACCTGTCCATATACAACTCCTGATTTAAAAGTCCCATAACTTGAATTACTAATATTTCTTTCTAGAAGCTCATGCCCATCGGCTTTCCTACCCCATTGCAAGAGGGAACCCATAGCATTTACATCTGTGGTGCTCGTTGCCTGTTGGGTAAGGTTAAATGCCGGATGATCCAGATTAGCATAATTTGCCCCAAGGTTGTTGTTCAGCCATATTTTGCCGTCTTCTGCCTGTATTGGCAGATAAAGAAAATTATGATCATATTTGTTATTATTGTCTATTTGCCCAAACATTCTGTCCGGAATGCCCGGTATGTCACGCAGTTGATAAGTAGTGAGTAGCCCAGCCTGGTTGTATGGATATTGGAAAGTACCTAATAGCAATCCCAGATAATCATTCCCTATTCCTGCATTAATGTCTAATTTCTTGGCATTCAAGGTTCCGCCAATGGATTTGAGGGTAGCGGTAATAGAAGTACTGGAGGTTGTAAGGGTTTGTGCAGCCCAGGATAATTGTACTTGTCTGGATATACCATCCTGTGTAAGATTTGCCGGAATGGTAATCGTATTACTCCATGGTGCAACAAGTCCGCCACTTCCTGTTACGGTAGCCGGAATGTATACGGTAATGCCAGTAGTGGTGAGGCTTCCCTGTACATCAACCAATGTATCTGTATTACCATCAGCATTTATTACAGACGTGTTGGCTGGCGCTGTAGGCTTTGTGTAAGGCAGATAATCATTATCATATATAGAGGCTATCCAATACTTATTGTTCTGTGCCAATGTAACTGTTCCGGGTAATACACCACCGGGATTGCCTGTTGCGGGATTTACGGTAAGGGATATAGCATTAGCTCCGGAACAACTTTGTCCTCCAATAGTAATATTTACTGTGGTAGTTCCGGCTGTGGCAGGAGTTCCGGTAACATTATAGACCACATTGCCATCTCCGGTGGCAAAAACACCTAAAGGAAGGTTGAATGTGAGCCCATTCACAGTAGTGGTTTGGGCTGGATATACTCCGCCGTTACCTCCGGTGTAAGGAACAGTTAATGTTCCTGTATAAGGTTGACCCACTGTTGCAAAATTGGGTGTAAAATAAGCGCCAGCACAATTAATACTCGTAACTGCGCCTACAAGTCCGCTGTTTCCTATAATACATCCAGACCATCCTGCCGGATTACCTTGGTATGCTTTTACACATTTATCGGTCAGGTCATATATAACCATTCCGGATTGCGGATCGTTTATTACTGAAGTATTGGGAACTCTATTTAGATAAAGTGCCTTGTTGCTTGAAGCCAGTTCTAAAGAAGCACTGAGATGCGGGTTTGCAGTACCGATTCCTACTTGTCCGAAAGCAGTGATACTAATAAGGAATGTTGCTGGTAAAATTGTTTTTTTTTTCATTTTAAGAGGTGCTTAAATGTATGTCAGGATGAACCCTGATGTGTTTTTATTCTTTCAAGTTTTTTTTAGGCTTAGGTTTGCCGTGTGATATTCTTTACGTTATGATTTGAAATATCATCATCTGTTTTATTTGGGTCAATACATGATACTGCCTGTTCGCGTCGGATAAGCCCGGCGAAATGGATGAATCATGCTGAATTTTTCGCTGAAAATGATGGGAACTGCCTGATGAATTGAATTAAGCAGTAGCTCTTTTGATGAATGGTGGCGGGCGGTTGAAATTTCGGAAAAACTTTAGGTTTGAAAGCCATTGATCTTTATGAACCTTTTTCAGAAAAATGTCCAGTAAATAAACTAATGTCGGTGTTTTGTTTTCGGACCCAAACAGAAGGAATTTCATCGTATGCTGATTGGGACTTACAATCTGCTTATCATGGTCGGAAATAGCCAATAGGGATTTTTCTGATGGAGTATTCCTGATGAATATTGATACGGCTTTAGGGCTGTTTTCAACTCTTTGAGAAAAAATCTTCTCTTTTTTCTGGTTCCTTTTGTTGGATGCGGTTAAATTCTTTCTTTTGAAAGTTTTCTCTATTTTTTCCTTTTTTGGTTGGGAAACATGTACTTGCTCCATCCCTGAAATTATAGTACCCTCTGATACAACTATAAAAGTTGATGTAGAGTCTGATAAAGGAGCTTCGTTATGGACACAAATGGCCTGTATGATCTGAAAGTTGATTAACAACAAGATGAATAAGAAAAACCTCCTCCCTCCAAGTGTATGAAGAGAGAAGGTTTGGTTCATCATGTTATTTTCAGAATCGGTTATCATTTTGATGCAATATTATGATTACAACAATACCTGTACAAACTTAATACTGGAATAATTCGGAAAGATTCATATGCTTATTAATCTATTTTACAAAATATGTATATTGAAAATCAATAAGTTATGTTTTGTTGTTTTGTTTGTGTAAGATTTAAAAATGATCCCAGATAGGTATTCGAATTTTTTCATTTTATATTTCATTAAATTTGTGCAAATGATAATTATGAATAAAATTTATAGGATAAAGACTGAATTTCATGAGGATTATTGATCAATACCAATTTATTTTTTATCATTTTATTTAGCTATTTCCCAAAATGTAAAATAGGTAGATTACGAATCCATGATGAAAGGGATGATTATTGAAAAACGGCAATAAATCGAAAAGAATAAAGAAGCCATAGATTTAAAGCAAAAGGAGTCCTGTTACTTCAATTAAATGCTGCATGGGCCAAAAATGAAGTTTGAAGAAGGTCTTTTATTGCATGTTTTAAAGTTATTGGCCGTCAGAAGCATAGAAATAATAACCATTATGAAATATAAACTTATGTCTAAAAAAATATCTTTGCACATATCTTGCCTTGAATGGACAGGCTATCAGTTTTTTCAAAGATTACACACTAATTATATCTCTTTGTTTTTTTTTCTTTTTTTCTCTATCGCAAATGCTGAAACAATTTTATGTCCTGAAAATAAAAAAATAGATCAATTAATAGATCAGGCAACTTCTCTCAACAGCAACGGGAAAAGTAAAGAAGCTCTCAAACTGTTTCAAAAAGCTAATGATCTCGCTAAGGCTGTTGAGTGTGAAAAAGGGGAATTGAATGCAACAAAAAATATAATGTTGATCTATTCCGAAGCTTATGACTATAAAAAGGCCTTGGAAATATCAAATAGAGCAAGAGATTTGGCACTTAGCCAGGAAGATTATAAAACATTATCTACTTTATGCAATAAAAGGGCGATATTATTTGAAAATTTGGGGATATATGATGAGAGCCTAAAGGAGTATGAAGCAGCTCTGAAATATGCAATATTGATTGCTGAACCAGATCAGAGGTATTATCAGACTTCTTTGGTTTATTATAATATGGCTCCGTATTATCAGGGACAGTCAGATAAAAAGGTTTTGTATTATCTGGAAAAAAGCAAGGAAGAGATATTGAAAATAAGTGATACTAGTAAGGAGGTTCCTTTAGACAAAAAGCTTGATATGTTGGTCTCAATAAATATGAACCTAGGAATTCACTTCCGGGATTCCAAAAATAAAGGAAGAAATGTGAAGTTGTCTGAATTCTATTTTATGCAGGCTTTAAAGCAACTTCATTTAATTAAGAAAGAAGTAAATCTGGAAACTAAAATCGATTTATATCAGGCACTTCAAGAATTGTATCAAATGAAAAAAGATTACAGGAAAGCAATACAATATGGTGAGAATATGCTGGCTATGGAGAGATCTAGCAGCATGCCTTATAACCGAAGAGTGGGTTATATGGTTTTGGCGAAATCTTATCTGGGGATTGGTGATAACTCTACCTCTCAAAAATATCTTGATCTTTTTTCAAAATTGAATGATAGTATTAATTCCGTAGAAAAGCAAGCTGTGGAAGATCCTGTAAAAAAAGTGATTTCAGACACTAAAATCAACGGCGAGAAAAAGATTACAAGAATCGCTGCCATTTCTTTCGGTATCCTTATCCTAATGACTGGAGGAATGTTGATATACCGACGAAGAAGCCATAAAATTATTCACAAAAAATATGAAGATCTGATTGGTAAAATACTAAATGAAAACGAAATTAATAAAATAGAACAAAGCTCAGACAGACATAATAAAAACAATGGAATAAAAACTGCTATCACAATTACTGATGAAACAGTAAAGGTATTACTCGTAAAGCTTGAAAAATTTGAGACTTCAAAGAAGTATCTTCGAAAGGATTTGAGCCTTACCTGGATGGCTAATAGCCTTGCAACCAATCCAAAATATCTTTCAGAAATAATAAAAACCTATAAAAATCACAACTTCACAAGTTATATCAATGAGCTTCGCATCAACTATATTATTAAGAATCTTTATGAAAATCCAATTTATCGGGAATATAAAATAGCCTCTTTGGCAGAAGAGTGCGGCTATGGTACGCCAAGGGTTTTTGTTAATGCTTTTAAACAGCAAACAGGTTTTACACCGTCTTATTTTGTGGAACAGCTGAAAACTGTAGTTTAATGTATTTAAATTATATTATAACACCGGAAATTTATCTACAAGTATTTGGTACTATGGAAAATACTGTAAAAGAGTGTATGGGCTCCAAAGATTATTGGAAGATTAGTTTGAATCAAATTAATGATATTAATTAAGTTTACTTTTTTTATATTAAATCTAAATTTATTATAAAAATTGCTTTTTCCACTTTGCAATGGTATTTCTACTCATTTTGAAATGAATTGCCAGCTGAGAATTATTTAATTGATGCTTCTTTTGGTAGTCGAGTATTTTTAGGATTGCATGTGTATTATATGAACGAAGTTTCTGATTGAAGATTTGGTCAGACTGATCTTCGTTTTCAAATATTTTTTTATTGATATCGATCACCTCTAAAACCGATAATTCCTCTTTACCGGCCAGGAATTTCATTATTACTTTTTTTTCGGGAAATTTTTTTGTGATGATATCCATGTATATTTTTTTGTAGTTTACCGGAATGGGCGTTTTCATATATTATCTATAAAAAAGGGGGTAGAAGTTCATTTTATAACACGTATTGGATCTTATCTTAACGGTTGTATTTTTTAATCCACCGGAAGAGTGTAGATTTAGGAATGCCATATTCTTTGATGACCTGAAGCGTGGTTTTTTCTCCTTTTTCTATTGTTTCCAGTATAAAGTATATCATCTCTTTGGTGTAAATATTTTTTCGGAATTTTGGAAGCTGGGAATTTTTATTATCTGTAACCATATTATAGCCGGCAGAAGATGGAGGTGCATATAATATAAGATGTTGGGTGTAAATTCTGAAAAAATCATATTCCAGCAATTTGCTCCAGCGTAAAAGAACAGCCGTTTCCATACTCTCTGCCGTATACATTTTGTGTATCTCCTCTTCTCCTTGTTTCATAAAAGAGCATATCCGGTCAATATCGACAGAAGACTCATGAACACATTGATGAATCAATTCACCGATATGTATATTTTTGAAATCTATAGACATATATCAATTTTTTATTTCTTCAAATTCTTGTTGTATTTTTTTGATCTGGGCACTGCCGATCCTGTATAACCTGACTTTAAAATCAATAAATTCCTCATTTTCTTTTCTTAAGGTTAAATAAAGGCAATTGTTTTTAATGGAAAAATCATGAAACAGATGGGTGGGAAATTCTATGAAAGGAACCATCCATTTTTTTTGAAAAGGATGATGGTATTGTATAGTGATCACCATACCTGAATTCTCAAATTCAAAAATTCTGATTCTGGATAATATGATGAGCAAGACAGCCATGATAAAAATAGCTGTTTTTAAAATTACTGTGCTATATGTAAAGGACAGCATACTGCAAAACATGATTACAAATGCATCTAAAGCAATGAATAATAATATGCCAAAACTCAGTAGGGTTGTACTTTTTCTGTTGTCTAATTTCACGATATCTATTATTTTACAGTACTTAGTCTTTATGATTGGTCTTTTTAAACATGGAGAAATAAATGATGAAAGCAACAGCAATAGCCAGTAGAACCGGAATAAACATGTCGACCTCGGCAGCATAGACCTCTTTATCCGGTTCAGGAGGAGATTTAGGGTGCTTATTTTGCTCTTTCTTTTCAGATTGATGTAATGTTTTTGTAAGGGAATCTTTGGACTTTGAAACTGATTGTATTGTATTATTCTTTATTTTATTGGTATTGGGTTTCAAGTTTTCTCCAGTTTTATTTTCATTGTTGATACTGTATTCAGTTCTGTTTACCTCTTTATCGGAAGAGTTATAGTAGGCTGTTACATTAATAAATAATAATATAAGACAGGATGAAATAATCAGTTTTGTTTTCATAACATAATTGGTATATTGGTGTTGATAATTAAAAATATTAAGTTTTATTTTTTTATAAATAGTCCTGACTAGACTAATTTTTAGTTCTATTAGTCTCTTTCATACTGTTTTTATTTTGACTAATACAAAATAATAATGCATAAAAAGTGATTTTTATACTATTTTATTATTTTGTAAAGTGGATATATAAAGTCATTATTGTTTTGTTAGACAATAATTTAGTAAAGTTTGGTTTTTAACGAAAAATGTGTAATTTTGTTAAAAATAGTAGTCTAGTCAGGACTATTTTTTGTATTAAATTCGCTGGTAATTAATATTTTAAATTTCCAGTAATGACAATCAAATTCTTTCTACCTCAAAATACCCTTCTTAAAAATATTCATGTTAGCCTTACTGATGATAAGCATAGTATCAACTGTCAGTTTCGTACATGCCTTAGGATTTCTGAAGAAGAATGGGATTTTGCAAAACAGCGTCCAAAAAATATTTATTTGAAAAAATACAAAAAGCTTAATGCCAGGTTAGACCGTATTAAAATCAGAATTACAGAATATATCAAGGAAAGACAGAAGCAAAAAAAGCTTATCAGCCAAAGGCTTTTGTCTAAAGAAATTCAAAAAATAAGTATAGAAAAGCAAGAAATCTATCCTGAGAATTCTCTGCTTTATTTTTTGAAGAATTACATCTCATCCCGAAAGGAAATGATATGTCCATCAACATTTAAAAGATATAATGTTTTTTGCAGACTGATCCAGAGGTTTGAGGGTTTTATGATGAAGCATCTGCTTATAGAAGATATCAATTCGGATTTCGTTAAAGATTTTATTGTATTTGGAAAGGACGAGGAATACAGTGAAAATACAATATACAGAACCATACATTTTGTGAAGACCATACTGAATTTTGTTGAGCGTAAGGGCATAAGAACTGCCGTAAGAGAGCTTGAGATACGCAGGGAAAGACAGCATAAAGAAGTAATTACGCTTACGGAAGAAGAAATCAAAAGAATTAAAGCCACAGATTTTCCAAATGAATTAAAAGATGCCAGAGACTGGCTTTTGATCAGCTGCTATACAGGACAGAGAATTTCTGATTTCATGAACTTTGGCAGGGAAAAACTGAAAGATATTAACGGGAAAAGCTGTATTAATTTTGTACAGAAGAAAACAGGTAAAGAAATTGTTCTTCCTCTTCACCCTACGGTCCTGAATGTCATCAGGAGAAATGAAGGGAATTTTCCTAAACCACTTTACTATCAGAAATATAATGAGCAGATTAAACAGGTGGCAATGCTGGCCGGGCTCGCTCAGTTTATCAAAGCCCGAAAGCGCAGTGGACACCGGGTTAAAGATGTTGTAATAGAAAAGTGGCAGGTTTTAACCAGTCATATAGGAAGGAGAAGTTTTGCCACAAATTTCTACGGGAAAATTCCGACCCCTCTTTTAATGGAAGCCACAGGCCATGGAACTGAGCAAATGTTTATGAAGTATATAAACCCTATTAACAATGAAAGAATAGTATGCTTGAGCAATTACTTTGATAAAGTATACGGCGAGATGCTGGAATGTGCAGTTTGATAAGATTAGCTGAGTTTATCTTTCACATCATGAATTGAGATGATATATTACCTTACTTAAATGCATCCGTATCGGGTAATTTCCCGAGAAGAAATATGAAGTGGAGGAAGTAGAAATTAGTGAACCTATTTACTTCACAACAGTTTCTGCATACAGTAGATATGGGTATTTTGTATCAAACACTACCTTATATTTTCCGGATTCCATTTTCACATTTTTAATTGCTGTGAAGGAATCCTTTATGTTTAGTAAAGAACTTTTCTTGATTACATGGATTGATTCTGTTGAAAGGGTTCAGTAACGTTCGTATAAATCCATTTTAATCCTTTCCAGTTCATTGTTGACTATGTCGATGACGTCCATTTTAAACTACAAAATGCTGCAGTGTACAATGGTAACTCGGATTGCGTGTCTATAATTATAAAATAAAGTGTACATTCGGCCTATAGTATTAATTAATGATTCATCACATATTTTCTTCTGAATTCGGTTCTTCTCAAGAACTAATCGATAAACTTTACCAAAACGGTATCAGGAAAGCATATCAGGAAGGTGATGTTATTCTGGATGAGAATGCCTCCATACGCTCGATACCGATTGTAATGAAAGGATTGCTAAAAGTAATCCGGACAGAAGAAGACGGCAGAGAAATTTTATTGTATTACATTAAAGCAGGTGAAAGTTGTATTATGTCATTTCTTGGTGGAATGCACAATGAGAAAAGTATTGTAAAGGCCGAAGTGGAAGAAGATTCCGAAATCCTCTTTTTACCTGTGGAAAAAGTTTCTCTTTTCATCAAAGAATACCCGGAATGGCTGGATTATATTTTCAGGCTTTATCATAAACGTTTTGAAGAATTGTTGGATATTATCAATGCTATTGCTTTCAAAAAAGTGGATGAAAGGTTATTAAATCTGCTCCATAAAAAATCAGAGCTGTCTCAGTCAAAAATAATAATTATTACACACGAACAGCTTGCCAACGAGCTTGGTACGGCTAGAGTAGTAGTGTCCAGACTTCTGAAACAGTTGGAAGATTCCGGAAAACTAAAACTGGGCAGAAACAAAATCATCCTTTCAGATTCTATATAATTTTCCTATGTAACAAAAGTAGCTGTACAGCATCAGAGATATTTCCATTTTTGCTTTATAAAAGTTAAAGAAAATGGAAGTTTTTGGTTATGCAGCATCGGTTTTTATCGGTATTTCTTTAGGATTAATAGGCGGTGGCGGAAGCATTCTTACCGTTCCTGTTTTGGTTTATCTTTTCGGAATTGATGCTTTTTTGGCAACAGAGTATTCACTTTTTATTGTCGGAATCAGCAGTATGGTGGGGTCATTTTCTTATTTAAAAAAAGGCCTGGTCGATCTTAAGACTGCTTTTATTTTTGGCATTCCATCAATCATTTCCATTTTCGTTACCCGAAATTTTCTTCTCCCTTTAATTCCCGATGAAGTTTTTAGAATGGGAAACTTTATGGTAACCAAAGACATTTTTCTTCTGTTGCTATTTGCAGGGTTAATGATCACCGCTTCCTATAAAATGATTCAAAAAAAGATGGAATCAAAAACAGAAATAGTTCCTTCACAAAATAGCAATACACTGTTGGCGGCAGGAGAAGGTTCTGTTGTCGGGATTTTAACAGGTCTGGTAGGAGCTGGTGGTGGCTTTATGATTATTCCTGCACTCGTCAATCTGTTGAAAACACCTATGAAAGTCGCTATCGGAACTTCTCTTGTTATCATTTCTTTAAATTCTCTGATCGGATTTTTTTCATCAATGAATCACGTCAAGATTGAATGGAATTTATTGGGAAGAATTTCCGCAATTGCCGTTGTCGGAATCATCATTGGCTCACAATTATCAAAGAAAATTGATGGTAAAAAACTGAAACCTGCGTTCGGTTGGTTTATTCTGGTGATGGGAATTTACATCATTATTAAAGAACTTTTCTTTTAAAAATTCTTATGTAACAAAAGTGGCTGTAGGAGAAAAATTATAAAAAGAAATTTGCAATCAATAAAATAGAAAAATGAAAATAGAACAAATTTATACAGGATGTCTGGCTCAGGGAGCTTATTATATCGTTTCTGAAGGCGAAGCAGCGATCATTGATCCTTTAAGAGAAACTCAGCCTTATATCGACAGACTTGAAAAAGATAAGGTACAATTAAAATACATTTTTGAAACCCATTTTCACGCTGATTTTGTAAGTGGTCACGTTGATTTAAGTAAAAAAACGGATGCACCGATCGTGTATGGACCAACTGCAAAGCCTAAATTTAAAGCCATTATAGCTGAAGATAATCAGATTTTTGAAGTTGGGAAAATCAAAATCAAAGTTTTGCATACACCAGGGCATACGATGGAAAGCTCTTCCTTTTTATTAATTGATGAAAACGGTAAAGAAAAAGCTCTTTTCAGTGGAGATACTTTATTTCTTGGCGATGTTGGGCGCCCGGATCTGGCTCAGAAAGCGGCTAATATGACTCAGGAAGAACTGGCTGGACTTCTTTACGACAGTTTATACCAAAAAATTCTGCCTTTAGACGATGAAATTATTGTTTATCCGGCTCATGGAGCAGGTTCTGCCTGCGGGAAAAATATGCAGAAAGAAACGGTTGACACGTTGGGAAATCAAAAGAAAACCAATTATGCACTGAATCAGAAAGACAAAGAAAGCTTCGTAAAAGTTGTTACAGACGGACTTCTCCCTCCACCGTCCTATTTTGGGATGAATGTGGCGATGAATAAGAAAGACTATAACAGTTTTGATGAGGTCTTGTCTAAAGGTCTTCATGCGCTTTCTCCCAAAGAATTTGAGGAAATAGTAAAACATTCAGAAGCTTTGATTCTTGATGTGAGAAGTAATGATGAGTTTGCGAAAGGTTTTGTTCCCCAATCCATTAACATTGGATTAGACGGAGATTTTGCACCTTGGGTTGGCGCTTTGATTGTAGATGTAACACAGCCGATTTTATTAATCACCGATGAAAATAATGAGGAAGAGACGGTTACAAGATTGAGTAGAGTAGGGTTTGACCATGTTTTAGGTTTTCTGAAAGGAGGTTTCAATTCCTGGAAAAACAGTGGCAAAGAAACAGACAAGGTTCATCGAATCTCTGCACAACAGTTTGAAAATGAAATTAGGGGTAAAAATGTTACAATCATTGATGTAAGAAAGGAAAGCGAATACAGCGCAGAGCACGTTGATGAAGCCTATAATAAGCCTTTAGCTTATATCAATGAGTGGATTAATCATCTAGACACTAATGAACCTATTTATCTACACTGTGCAGGTGGTTATAGAAGTATGATGGCGGCGAGCATTCTTCAGGCAAGAGGCTACCGAAATTTTACTGAAATTGAAGGCGGATTTAATGCAATTGCACAAACCAGTATTCCTAAAACCAATTTCATTTGCCAAAGTAAAGTTTTGAAGTAATTTAAATTAAAAATAATGTTAGATATAATAAAAGAACCCTGGCCTTGGTATATTGCAGGTCCGCTGATTGGCCTTACCGTTCCGGCTTTATTAATGTTAGGTAATAAATCTTTTGGGATCAGTTCTTCTTTGCGACATATTTGTGCAGCCTGCATTCCTGCCAATGTGAATTTTTTCAAATACGACTGGAAAAAAGAATCCTGGAATTTATTTTTTGTTGTAGGAATTTTCTTCGGAGGAGTGATTGCCGCTCATTTTCTTATGAATCCAGGAGAAATTATAGTTAGTTCTAAACTTAAAGCAGAATTGGCAACCTACGGCATTACCGATTATAGCAATCTTGTCCCGACACAACTGATGAATTTTGAAAGTCTGTTGACGTTAAAAGGCTTTATCCTGATGGTCATCGGTGGATTTTTGGTTGGTTTCGGAACCCGATATGCCGGAGGCTGCACAAGCGGACACGCCATAATGGGGCTTTCTAACCTGCAGTGGCCATCATTAGTAGCAACAGTTTGTTTTATGATTGGTGGTTTTTTCATGGCAAATATCATTCTGCCAATTATTCTTTCACTCTAAATATATTAATAATGACAAAAGAAAAAGATATACATCATCAGGACAGTATTTGTATCAACGAAAGCCAGATTCAACACAGGTGGTATCACAATTTAAAATACCTAATTGTTGGTATTTTGTTTGGAATTGTTTTTGTAAAAGCTGAAATTATCAGTTGGTTCAGAATTCAAGAAATGTTTCGTTTGCAGTCGTTTCATATGTATGGAGTAATCGGAAGTGCGGTTTTCACAGGAATGATTTCTGTCTGGCTGATTAAAAAATTCAAAATAAAAACCGTTTATGGAGAACCTATTTCAATTGCTGCTAAGACATTCAATAAAGGACAAATTTATGGTGGATTGATTTTCGGTTTCGGCTGGGCCATTACAGGGGCTTGTCCCGGACCTCTTTTTGCACAAATCGGGACAGGAACTTTTGCGGTTGTTATCACTTTGTTGAGCGCTGTTTTAGGGACTTGGGTGTATGGATACTTCAGAGATCAATTGCCACATTAATCTGTAGAATATCATTTGAAAATTCTACTATAGCAGGAAGTAATGATTCAGAGAATGCGTATCCTGAATCATGCTGCTGCAGAATCATTCAGATATGATAACCCAATAAAAACTATGAGATTGAAAAAGCAACAGTAATTAAAAACACTATCAATCACTTTTTAGGCTCATTCAATAATCAAATAGCCACTTTTAGGATTGTATTAATTAAATCAATGGCCGGTTACCAATCTTTCATTTTTATGCAGTTATGTAATTGTGATAATTAATATTTATACATATTCATTTTTTTTATGTAAATAATTAATTAAAATGATGCTATTTCTGTATTTTATACTTATAAAATAGATAAATTTACAGATTTCATTATATATCTACTCCATTTAAAAATGTGATGTTTATGAAACCATGTCTACTCAAAAAGATAAATTATTCAATCATTAAAAGAGCAAATTTAATACTGCTTTTTATTCTGCTTTTTTTTGTTTTTGAATTTAAAGCCCAATCTAATGTCATTGAAATTGATAGCGTGCAAACCAAGGCCTTTAGTAAGATGGTAAAAGAAGGTGATTTTAATGGAGTGATTGTACAGGAAAGAAAATTTATTGAAGCAAGTAAAAAAATAGATTATAAAAAAGGTGAAATTAGAGGATGCATCAATATTGCCAGTATTCTGAATGCAATGAAGAGAAACCAGGAAAGTTTGAAATTTCTCGAAATTGCGGCAGTAAAACTTAAAAAAGAAGAAGATGATAATGAATTGTTGGCTTATTTACATTATACCTATGGTAAAAACTATTACTCATTGGCGTTATATGAGCGTTCCATCAAGTCCTTTAATATAGCTTTGGAGTTTGCTGAAAAAATCAAAAACAGAAAAGAACGGGAAAAAAGAATTTATTCTATTTATGACTGGAAAAGATCGAGCTTTGAATTTCTGGGAATGATGGATTCTGTATACAGTACTGAGCATAAATGCATGAGGTCTCCAATGCCTATGCTGTATATTACTATTGCAGAAAGGCATTATAAAGACCATAATATTGATTCTGCGGAGTATTACGTTAATAAAGCAAATGATTTACTGTTCACAAAACAGATTCCACTTGAGGGCAAGGCTAATGTCTTACGGGCTTTTGGCAGGTTGAATATAGAGAAGCGGAATTATGGTAAAGCTCTGGAATACCTGCTAAGTTCTTTAAAAATTACTCAGAAAGCCAAGCTAAGAAGTAGAGACTTAGAATCCTATAAACTAATTGCAGAGGCGTATAAGGGACTTAATAACCTTGATAAGGAAAATGAATATTTATCAAAATATTCTAAATTGAATGATAGCTTACAAAAAGAAACAAAAGCAGTTGTTAATACGGTTATTGAGAAAATGCTTACTGAGCAGGAAGAAAATGAAAAAAGAACCCATCGCAATCTTTATTATATTATTTTCACTATTATTTTTATCAGTGCTATTGTAATTTACCTTATTTATAAAAGGTATAAAACCCGGCAAAAACTAAAAGATGCTGTAATAGATCAGAAGGTACTTGAGTCGGAAGAACTTAAACGAAAATTGGATAATAGATATGAAGAATTGATTCATCTTGCTATACATTCTGATCCTTCTTTCATAAACAGATTTAAAGAATTATATCCCGAATTTTATGATAATCTTACTTCAAAATATCAGAATCTTACCTTAAATGATTTGAAGCTATGTGCTTTTATAAAGTTAAATTTTTCTAATAAAGAAATCGCAGAGTATGACCACATTTCAGTAAGGACTGTTGAATCAAAAAAATACCGGTTACGGAAAAAATTGAACCTTTCCGGTGATATAGATTTTAATAAATGGGTTATGGAACATTAATGAATTCTTGTGTTTAAACTAAAGTATTAAAAAAACAAACAAAGAAGGGTTAATTTAAAATACTGTTAATCAAATTATTAATTGTTGCAGTGCAAATGCAGTATCAACTTTTTTAAACCATTATTATAGATTTGTTACGAAAATTTTAAGCAAACAGCATCCAATTCTACATTCATTCAAAACAGCTGTTTGTTATAAAAATTAATAAACACTAACTGATTATTTAAGCGATGGAAAAAATATTTTACTGTATCCCGGTCATTTATCATTTGAACGAAGGTGTGTTTTCTGTCTTCGTATCTGTCGTACATAAAGATATTATATACAACAGAATTTAGACCATACTGGTTCATTTTCTACAATGTTACCTTATTAACCTAAAACAGCATAGAATGAAAAAAATACTATTTTTTGCAAGTGTACTGATGTCACCATTTGTACTTGCGCAAGTAGGCATTAATGAAATTAATCCCTCGGCCACCTTAGATATTAAATCTAAAGGAAACACGAATGCAACTAAAGCACTTGAAGTAAACAACTCCAGTGGAACAGAAATTTTTACTGTTCTTGACAACGGAAATGTCGGAGTCAATGTTGCTAATCCCACGGCAAAGCTGCATACTAACGGAAGTATAAGGTATGAGAACCTTCCCATTGTTTCCGGAAGTTTATCTCCTCTGGCTATAAAGAGTGATGGAACAGTTGGAACATATGTTCCGGAGCCCACCAAATATCTTTATATGGAGATGGCATCATCCGTTACAACATCTGGTTTCCCACTTTCAGATACAGGGGTTTACACCAATATTCCACTTACTTCTGCCCAATCCGTTACTAATACCATTACTGCCGGATTCGGTACTGATGCTTCGGCTACTTTAAATGTAAACAGTACTGCTATTTCATCCTCAAATGTAAGATATCTCTCATTTCCGGATCCCGGTGTGTACAAAATAAATCTAACTTATTATACATCCTGTACCGGAAGCCCTGCAGATTCTTCAAATAACATGCTGGGAATAGGAACAGCTTTATTCAAGGCAAGTTCTGCAAGTACCAGTTACAGCAGGCAGGCTGTAGTACGTTATAATGGTTTATCCAGAAGAAATGACACCGGTACTGTCATTGCCGGTCCTTACAATTTTGCACTTCCCCACACTGTTTTCTTGATATTTGAAACAACGGCTGCAAACGAAAAAATAGCACTTTTTGTAAACTACGGCTTTGGAGATACTTTTACTTCAAATGTTTGCTCTTTTGCCACACCTCCCGGTTTATCCAATAAGATAACAATGAATATTTCTAAATTATGATTCACTAATGATGAAAAAGTTTTTTTTAATAACTCTAATTTCGGTTTGTGCTGAGGTGTGGGGACAGATGGGGATTAATACAAGTAATCCTTCAGCGGCTTTAGATATTATTTCAAATGGGAATACATTGGGAACGAAAGCTTTAGAAGTTAATAATTCAGATAATTCGGAATTATTCAAAATTCACAATAACGGTAATACTGGTATTAATATAGGAACTTCTTCACCTACTGATTTATGGCATGTAAAGACAGATATAAAGCACGAAAATCTACCTGTTTTGTCATCTCCTTATAGTCCGTTGGCCGTTGATGCTGCCGGGGCGGCTAAAGTTAAGCCTACATCAACCCAATATTTTTATTTTAAACGGAGCTCATCCTTTGGTAACTTTTCACTTTACAATACAAATGTTTACACCAACATACCTTTTCCAGCCGGATCAGACGTCCAGGGCAATACAGCAGGTTTTGGATTCGGAACAGATGCTTCAGGAACTGTTAATGCTCAGTCTGTAAGCAGTATCAGCTATTTAACAATCCCTGAACCGGGTGTTTATCTTTTTGAGATGTATCAAACTGCATACTGTAATGGGCTGCCAACAACATCTTCGAATACTGGACAAGTGGCTATAAATACATTATTTGCAACAGCTGGCAATGGAAGTTCTGTTTATTCTACTAATACAATTTTCAGGGATTATGCTATAGCCCGAAGAAATGCATCGGGAGGAATTCACGTTAATAGCTATGCTTATGCAAATCCACAAAAGCTTGTTGTAGCTTACCAAAGTACTGCTGCGAACGAAAAAGTAGCTTTATTTGTTAACTATGCAGGAGGAGACAGCTACAGTACCCAGTCATGTTTTATGAATCAGCCCAATGGAAGTGATAATTATGGATACTTAATTGTAACTAAGCTTTAAAATAGGCAAATACCCTAATGAAGATTCTAAAAACAAATGAAAAAAAATAGTATTTAATATTTCCTGTCACTCTTTTCCCAGATAGAGTACTATACAAGGGTTTCAAATTCAGGTATTTAATATTCTAAACACACAAAGATTAAACAAAATGAAAAAATCATTACTTTACTTAAGTCCATTCGTATTTACTGCGTTATTGCATGCGCAAGTTGGAATAAATACTGCTATACCAAGAAGTACACTTACCGTCAATGGATCTTTTGCCGGCCAGTATAAATTGTCCTCTACATCGACGACATTAGGAGCTAGCGATTTTTATATGGCATTTAACGGTAGTACTGCCGCTACATTTACCTTGCCTGCTGCTACTGCCGCTGCACCGGCAGCAGGAAATATACAGGGAAGAGTCTATTACATTAAAAATACAGGAAGTGCGCAGCTTACTATCGCAGCCAATGGGACTGAGCTCATTGATAATCAGACAGGTTCTGGAGTAGCCAATTTTAAGCTCAATCCAGCTGGGTATGCTATGCTGATTAGCAGGGGCACTGTTTCTGGAACAACCTGGGAATTGTCCACCTTTATTGATAAAACTACATCAACTATTGCTGCACTTGGAGCTACTGACCAGGTAACCTATACTGGAACTGCCTTCACAAACTTTAATAACAGTATTCCCCAGATTGTTCCTTTTGCATTAGGTGATATGATTGTCAATCAGGGCGGATCAGTAACATGGAATGACGCAGGGGATTACTGGCAGATATTGGAATCAGGTGTCTATAAAATAGAAGGCTATGCTTATTTCGGAAGCGGTGGAGCGCCATCCGGCACCAATCAATGGACAGGAATTAATCTCAATATCACTAAAAATGGTACTGCAATCTCCAATATTGTCGGCGGGAACAGAGGGAACTTCAGTAATACTGTTGCCCAGATTGCCAATTCACCAATTAATGTTAATTGCATCGTCCATTTGAATGCGGGAGACCGTGTTTATTTAACAATGAATTACGGTGCAGGAGATTTCCCAACCACAAGCGTTCGGATTGCAGTACCAAATTCATTGATAGAAAACAGGAATTTTTCAATGCAGCAGCTGTCTGTACCTTAATGAATCTTTTTTCATCCTGAGATTATATTTTCAGGTTGAAAAATATTGAGAAGAGAGATAGCCAATAACACTTTTATTCTTAGAAAATATGAAGTTGTATATATGTATTGTTTTTATGATTACATCATTTTTCCATGCGCAAGCAAATAATGAGAAACAAATAGATCTAATACTTGAAAATTCCTTGAAAAACTTTAATGAAATAAAGTTTAATGAATCACTGAAAAAAGCAAACCATGCCCTTAAGATCGCTGAAAAGATCAATTATTCAAAAGGAAAAGCGGCTAGCTGTATTTATATCGCTAAAGTTTTACTTGAAGTTGGTGCTTATAATGAAGGTCTTTATTATTTAGAAAAGGCAGAACAGGAACCTTTTTTTGATACGGCAGTTAATTACAAAACAGAAGTCTGCCGCCTGCGGGGAAGAGCATACGGAAACCTTAAAATGTATCAGCTTGCTGGTAAAGAATTTCATAAGCAGATACAGTATTCCTATAAGATAAAGGATACTCTTAAAAGAAATTTTTCCCTTGTCTGGGGACATCAAAATTTGAGTCAGATTTTTGAGATGCAAAATAAAAAAGACTCTCTTTGGAAACACTTAAAAATTCAGGAGAGTATTTTAAAAAAAATGAATGAAAAAGAAGTGTAC
Source organism: Chryseobacterium soli (assembly GCF_000737705.1). Lineage (GTDB taxonomy): Bacteria > Bacteroidota > Bacteroidia > Flavobacteriales > Weeksellaceae > Chryseobacterium > Chryseobacterium soli. The sequence continues at coordinate 44,671 of NZ_JPRH01000007.1, forward strand.
CACATGTTGTATACTACTTATACTCAAAAAGCTGATGAATATATTGCTGCTAATGATTTGCAAAGAGCAGAATTTTATCTTCAAAAAGCTTTTGGACTTCTAAAAAAGTATCATGTTTCCTATCAGCATGATGCCTTGGAGGTATTGGGTAAACTCATGGATAAGAATGGGAATAAAAAGAAAGCGATTGAATGTTATGAAAAAGCATTACAAAATGCTATTGCCATTGGAGATGGAGATGCGGAAAAACATCTTTATAAAGTCCTGGGTAATTATTATACTGAAAATAAATTTGATATAGCGAAAGCTAACGGATATCTGTATAAATATCAGAGTATAAGTGATTCTATTGATCTTCACAACAAGCAGGCAGTGGAAGCTGTACTCGCTCAGATTGTAGAAAAAAAAGACAAAGAAATCACAAGCAGTTTGCTTGACTATAAATATCTGAATACTTTAATTCTGATATGTTCTTTTTTAATTATTTCATTTTTTTATTTCAAAAGCAAAAGACAAAAGCTGCTACTTAAAAAGAAAGAACAGACGATTGAAGAAAAAAAGGTACTTACAGAGGAACTTACTGGGAGGCTTAATGATAAAAAATTTAATGAAGTAATTAGACTGGCAAAGAATTACAGTCCTGAATTTATTATCCTCTTTAAGGAAGTATATCCTGAATTTTATAATAATCTTACTTCAAAATACGAGAATCTTACTTTAAATGATATAAAGTTATGTGCTTTTATAAAGTTAAATTTTTCTAATAAAGAAATAGCAGAGTATGATCATATTTCATTGAGGACTGTTGAATCGAAAAAATACCGATTGCGAAAAAAATTAAATCTTTCTGCTGATATAGATTTTAATGTCTGGATAAGAAATATGTAATAATTTTATTTATATATCCACTACATACGGGAGCTTTATATGGTACCCGGTGACCATCTTTCTCAGTATTTATATAGTGAACTAGCATAAGAATATCACGGATAAGATGACCTACGGGAGGGTCTTTTAGCATGCATAAAAATTCTATTACTCTACTTTTTTTAAATTACAGAGTGAAAAAGTACATCTTCTACACTCTGTAATTCTTCTTAAGTTGAATCAATACAAAATTTAATAATATTAAATACAAATTTAACTTGCATCAATATCAGTTCCTTAACTAAATAAATGGCAACAAGTTACTCAAAGAAGTATTATGATAATTAAAATAATTTTATAAAATACTAAAAATGAATTTCAAGGAAATCCATATTGGGGAATTGATAGAAAAACGAGTTTCGGAAAAAGAAATAGAAGTTATAAGAATCGGTAAATTTCTTAATTGTACAGAAAATGAAATAACGGAAATGTACAAATCAAAAGATTTGAGTACAGAAATTTTATTACGATGGAGTAAACTTTTGGAATACGATTTCTTTAGAATTTATTCTCAGCATTTATTGCTCTATGCTCCGTCAAACAACAACTTGAATCAAAATATAATTAAAGGAAAAAAGAAATCTTTACTTCCCGTGTTTCGTAAGAACATTTATACGAAAGAAGTCGTTCTCTTTATTCTTGAAATGATTACTTCCGGTGAAAAAACCAAATCACAAATTATCATTGAATACAGAATTCCTAAAACAACACTTGACAATTGGATAAACAAATACAAAATATAAAACCGAATTACATAAAAATTTACTCGGATATTATACATAAAAAATTTCCGGAGAAGATGGACCAATGTAAAAACATACTTCAAAAAGAAAGTTTATCGGAGTTGGATATCTTAGAACTCAACCAAAAGATTTTTGGTAATTCAGAACTTGATGCAGAGCTATTCAATCAGAGACACCGCGCATATAATGAAACAGCTATTAAACAAATATTGAAATATCAGAGTAAAAACAAATGTAATAATACAGAATTAGCAAGGTATTTCAAATTAAGCAGAAATACAGTTACAAAATGGAAAAAATTATTTATTGAGAAAAATAATAATTTAGAAAACAGAGATTGATTATATCTTTTAACGTTAATGAAAATCTGATATCTGACATGAATAAAGAGGTTATTTAAAATCATTCTGAAAAGAAAAAAAACTAATTTTGTATTGTGAGAAAGTTCATTTCCATAATATTACTTTCCTTTTATCTGGTTTCGACAACTGAGTTATATCAGTTGCTGAAAATTCCTGTCCTTATAGAGCATTTTATGGAACACAAGGAACAGAATGCAGAAATGACTCTTATGTCTTTTCTTAAGATGCATTATGACCATCCTGTCAAAGATGCGGACTATCAGACCGATCAAAAGCTACCTTTCATCGTTCATTCTTCTCCCCTTACTCTTCTTTTTACCATAAGTCCTAATATCACATTTGAGGTCAAAAAGCAGATCATAACAGATCATCACGAGAAAATTTATTCTTATGATGAACCTTTTTATGATAAAGATGCTATAAATTCTATATGGCAGCCTCCTAAATACTGTTAATCATTTCCGTATGTTTTTACGGTTCAACACATTTGCGTTGGGCTCTTATCCTGCTGTGATTTGGCTGGACTTAATCACCTCATGTTTTCTTGTTCTTTTGATAAGAATAGGAGTTTACATGCTTTTCTGGCAGGAATAGGAGCAAATACTATTTATTTCAAATAAGATTAACAGAATTATTTATGCTTACAAAAATCATTGAGTTTTCTGTAAAGAATAAACTCATTATAATACTATTGGTTTTTGGACTGATCGGTGTAGGAACCTATCAGGTAACCCAGTTGCCAATAGATGCAGTGCCTGATATTACCAATAATCAGGTTCAGGTGATAACAACCGCTCCCTCATTCGGAGCGACTGATATCGAAAGACTCGTTACTTTTCCCATAGAACAGGTCAATAGTAATATTTCAGGGTTAAAAGAAATCCGCAGTTTCTCGCGGTTTGGCCTTTCACTGGTTACTATCGTTTTTGATGATGATATAGATGTTTACTGGGCGAGACAGCAGGTTGCAGAAAGGCTGCAGCAGGTGCAGAATCAAATCCCTCCGGATATAGGAACCCCCACGCTGGGACCTATTTCAACAGGACTGGGTGAAATTTATCAATATGTTGTCCGCCCCAAAAAGGGATATGAAAGCAAATATGATATTACGGAGCTTCGTACCCTGCAGGACTGGATTGTCAGGAGACAGTTGCTTGGAGTAAAAGGAGTTGCGGAAGTCAGCAGTTTTGGCGGAAAGCTAAAGCAATATGAAATTTCAGTAAATCCTGATAAACTGAATGCGTACGGAATTACCATTACGGATGTTTTCGATGCCTTGAAAACCAATAATCAGAATACGGGCGGCTCTTATATAGAAAAAGGACCTACGGTTCTATACATACGAAGCGAAGGGTTAGTTGGAAATCTTGACGATATCAAGAATATTTCTATCTCCACCAAGAACAATGATGTCCCTTTATTTATAAGAGACATTGCAGATGTGAGGTATGGGTATGCAACAAGATTTGGAGCAATGACCTATAATGATAATGGTGAAGTTTCTGGTGCTATTGTGATGATGCTCAAAGGAGAAAATAGCAGCGAGGTTATTAAAAATGTAAAAGCTAAGATTCTGCAGATCCAGAAAACTTTACCCGAAGGAGTTGTGATAGAGCCTTTCTTAGACAGAACTAAAATGGTAAACAATGCCATTGGTACTGTTGAAAAAAATTTAATGGAAGGTGCCTTGATCGTGGTTTTCGTACTTGTTTTGTTTTTAGGAAATTTCCGTGCAGGTTTATTAGTAGCCTCAGTCATTCCTCTGTCGATGCTTTTTGCAGTATGTATGATGAATCTTTTTGGGGTAAGTGGTAATTTAATGAGTCTGGGAGCACTTGATTTCGGATTGATTATAGACGGAGCTGTGATTATTGTAGAATCGGTCATGCATCAGTTTACCCATAATGCCAAATTCCGGAAAGCGCTGTCAGTTTCAAAACAGGAAATGGATACCATAGTCATAGATTCTGCTGGAAAAATGATGAACAGTGCTGTTTTCGGACAGATCATTATTCTTATTGTCTATCTGCCAATTTTAACGCTGCAGGGTATCGAAGGTAAAATGTTTAAACCGATGGCACAGACCGTGGCCTTTGCCTTATTAGGAGCATTTCTTCTCTCGCTTACCTATATTCCGATGATGAGTTCTATTATTTTAAGCAAAAAAATAAACCACAAAATGAACTTCTCAGACCGTTTGATGGCAAAAGCTGAGAGAATGTATCGTAAGACTTTGTTGAAGGTATTAAGAGTTCCGAAAACCATTTTCAGTATTGTCATGGTTCTTTTTATTCTTGCCGTTGTGGTTCTGAGCAGAATGGGAGGTGAATTTATTCCATCCCTGGAGGAAGGTGATTTTGCTGTAGATACCAGAGTTTTGCCTGGAAGTAATCTCAAAACCACGATTGGAAGTACACAAAAAGCAGCACACATTCTTAAAACCCGGTTTCCGGAAGTTCAGAAAGTGGTAACCAAAATAGGAAGTGGGGAAGTTCCCACCGATCCAATGCCTATGGATGCTTCTGACATGATGGTAATTCTGAAAGATAAAAGCGAATGGACTTCCGCCAAAACCTTTCCGGAGCTTTCCGGGAAAATGAGTAAAGCCTTAGAAGATGTTCCGGGGATTACAGTCGGCTTTCAATATCCCGTTCAGATGCGTTTTAATGAATTGATGACAGGAGCTAGACAGGATGTTGTTCTGAAGATATTCGGAGAAAATTTAGAAACATTGGTTAAAAATGCCAATCAGCTTGGGAAAATAATAAATACAGTGAAGGGAACCCAAAATCTCTATATTGAACCTGTTTCAGGTCTTCCGCAAGTTATTATTCAGTACAACAGAGCTGTTATAGCGCAGTATCATCTGTCTATTGGAGATATTAACAGAGTTATCAATACCGCTTTTGCAGGGCAAAGCACGGGCCTTGTTTTTGAAGGGGAAAAGCGCTTTGATCTGGTGGTCAGATTAAACAGCAATGACCGTAAGAATCTGGAAGATGTAAAGAATTTACTGGTTCCCACGCCAGCTGGCAACCAGATTCCGCTTTCACAGCTTGCCAATATCGACATCAAAGATGGTCCTAACCAAATCCAGCGTGAGAACGGACAGCGGAGAATTGTGGTAGGTTTTAATATCAAAAACCGAGATGTTCAGGGGATTGTAGAAGAACTTCAGGCTAAGGTGGACAAACAGCTGAAGCTTCCTCCGGGATATTACGTCACGTACGGAGGCTCTTTTGAAAACCTTAAAAATGCCAAAACCAGGCTGATGATTGCAGTACCGATTGCTTTGGTTTTAATTTTCGTGCTGTTGTTTCTTGCTTTTAATTCGGTTAAAGAAAGTCTTTTGATTTATACGGCGATTCCACTTTCTATTATTGGAGGAGTGTTCTTGCTGGCTGCCAGAGGAATGCCTTTCAGTATCAGTGCCGGTGTAGGATTTATTGCTCTTTTTGGAGTGGCTGTCCTTAATGGAATCGTACTGATTTCAGAATTCAACAGATTGTACAAAAACGGAATTAAAAATATTGTGAGAATTGTTGTTGATGGGGGAGAAGCAAGATTAAGACCTGTTCTGATGACTGCATTTGTTGCTTCACTGGGATTTATCCCGATGGCAGTAAGTAACGGAGCAGGAGCAGAAGTTCAGAGGCCACTCGCTACGGTGGTAATTGGGGGTCTGTTGATTGCAACTTTGCTTACTCTTTTTGTGCTTCCTCTGCTTTATGTAACTATTGAAAAAGGATTTAAGATGAAAAATAATCGAAAAAATAGAATAACACCCGTTCTTATCATTTTTCTTGTTTTAACAGGAAGTACTATGAAATCTCAAACTAAAATCACTTTAAATGAAGCTGTTGATATAGCTTTGAAAAATAACAGAGGCCTGAAAAGTGAAAAATTAAAAGCAGAATATGCCAAAGCACTGATCAAATCTTCTTCAGATATTCCTCAGACGGGAATTTCTGCAGATTACGGACAGATTAACAGTGCGTATCGTGATATGAAGTTCGGGATTTCCCAAAACATTGCATTTCCCACCGTTTACAAAAGACAGAAAAATCTGTACACTGAGGAATGGAAAAAAAGTGAACTCAATATTTCATTGAAAGAATATCAGCTGAAAAAAGGGGTAACCCTTACATTCTACAATATGCTGTATTGGCAGGAAAAGGTAAAAATTCTGAATGAATCATTAGATTTTTATTCTCAATTTCTGGACAAAGCAACTTTAAGATTGAAAAGTGGAGAGAGTAATGTCTTAGAAAAAGCGACTGCTGCCAATCAAAAATCAGCTATTGAAATCCAGATTAAGCAGGTAAAACAGGAACTTAGAACTTTGCAGCTGCAGTTGCAATGGCTTCTTAATTCAGAAACAGAATTAATTCCCGAGGGAGACCGCGTTTTTTCTCCTTCCGGTTTGCAAAGTGATGTTTCCGGTAATCCATTTTTAAAAATATTAGAACAGCAAAAAAATATATCTGTGCAACAAACTGCTTTGGAAAAAGCCAGATTATTACCGGGACTGCAACTCGCCTATAACCTGAATAGCTTTCGCGGAATGGGTGCGGATGACAAAGTGTACAATGCGTCACCTCAATTTCACTCTTTTCAGCTGGGAGTTTCTGTTCCTATATTTTCGGGAAGCCAGAAAGCAAGAATTGAAGCTTCAAAAATTGCTGAATCGGTCATTCAAAATGATTGGCAAAATGCGCAGTTTACATTAAATAATCAGTATAAAAAACTCTCAGAGATTCAGCAGAAAAACCTGGAAATTGTTTCTCAGTACGAGAAATATGAACTGAAAAATGCTGATACCATTCTTGAAACTGCTCAAAAACAGTTCATCAACGGAGAAATCAATTATCTGGAATTTGTAATGCTTGCCAATCAGGCGATCAGTATTAAAAATAATTATACAGATGCAGTTTGGAATCTTAATACAAGCATTGTTGAACTGGAATACATCACCTTAAATCAATAAATTATGTCAAAATTAATTCAAAATAAATACTCAGTTTTATTGATGGCTTTCCTCTTTTTTGCGGTCCAGTGCAATAAAAAAGAAGAAGCTGTAGTGCAGCTGGCCTCTCCCAAAGATGAAAGTAGGGTTGTACTTACCGATGCGCAGATCAGTAATACTCCCATAGAAACAATGTCGCTTTCTGTAAAGAATATTTCCACAATACTTAAAGTTAACGGGAAAATAGATGTTCCGCCACAGAATATGATTTCTGTAAGCGTTCCATTGGGAGGGTATCTGAAAAGTACTGACCTCTTGCCCGGAATGCAGGTGAAGAAAGGGCAGGTGATTGCTGTTATTGAAAATCCTCAGTTTATCCAGCTTCAGCAGGATTATCTGATGGCAAAATCAAAACTTCATTTTGCAGAACTGGATTATAACAGACAGAAAAAGCTAAACCAGAGCCAGGCAAGCAGTGATAAAGTAATGCAGCAGGCTCAGTCTGAAATGAACAGCCAAAGGATCATGATGAATACTTTGGCAGAGCAGCTTCAGCTCGTCAATATCAATCCGGGAAGTTTAACATCAGGAAACATTAGGAAAAGTGTTCCGGTATACAGTACAATCAATGGTTTTGTGAGCAAAGTACATGTGAATATAGGGAAGTTTGTCAATCCGTCTGATGTTTTATTTGAACTTATTAATCCCAATGATATTCATCTGAATCTTAAAGTGTATGAAAAAGACCTTGAAATGTTGAAGATAGGACAAAGATTTACAGCATATACCAATACACAGCCGGATAAAAAATATGATGGAGAAATCATTCTGATCAGCAAAGATATCAATGCAGACGGAACAGCAGATGTACATTGCCATTTTGAGCAGTATGATCAGAACCTGACTCCAGGAATGTATATGAACGCTGAGATTCAGACTGAAACATCATTTTCCAATGCACTTCCTGAAGAGAGTATTGTCAGTTTTGAAGGTGAAAACTATGTTTTTGTTCAGGAAAAGAAGCAAACTTATAAAATGATTCCTGTAATGTTGGGAGAATCTGAAAACGGTTTTGTCCAAATTAAAAATGTCGAGGTTTTTAAGAACAGAAAAATTGTTTCCAAAAATGCATACACACTTTTGATGAAACTTAAAAACACCGCAAGCGAAGAAGAATAATTCTGCTTGCATAATAAAAAAAATATAAATCCAAAAATCTAAGAAATAATGAATAAATCCTTTTTTACTACAAAAAATATATTGATCATACTATTGTTATTGTTCATTGGTATTCAGTTTATTGATGTTAAAAGAAATGTCAGTCCGAACCACTCTGCCAATGCCATTGAAAATTATTATACAATACCTGTTAAAGTTCAAACCATTTTGAAAACGAGCTGCTATGATTGTCATTCCAACAATACCTCTTATCCTTGGTACAGTAAGGTGCAGCCGGTGAAATGGTGGTTGTCTGATCATGTGGATTCCGGAAAAAGACATTTGAATTTTGATGAATTCAATACCTATAGCTCTGATAAAAAGCTTGAGAAACTAGATGAAATCGTAAAAACGGTAAAAGAGGGCGAAATGCCGCTTACTTCTTACACAGCTATTCACCAGAAGGCAAAACTTTCGCTGTCTGATCAATCGGAAATTGAAAAATGGGTAAATGAGACTAAAAAAGGAATTAAATGATTCTAGTAAGAAAAAGCTTGTTTTGTTAAAAAATGAAAATTATTCTTTCTATGAAAAATAAGAATAAAAGCCTTCAAATTATATTTGAAGGCTTTTATTAGTCTATAAAGATTTATATAATTGGTAACCTCAAAAGGTGAAATTGTTCTTTTATTTTTTTGAAGAAAACCGGGACACATCAAATTCTATTGTTTAAAACGCAATACGGGATATTATTTGTAGCAATGAATTGTACTATTTTGAAAATCATATTGTTTTATGTATATCATACTACTTCAAGTGAATTGCCCAATTTATCGGGAATATAAAATAGCCTCTTCAGCAGAAATTACTAATAAGTTTGATTTTCCGGATACCATAAATTTGAGTCTTTATTATCTTGAAATAGAATATACTTCTACAAGATTCTTGTCTAGGTCAGCATTTTGAGAATATCATATAAGTTCAAAATTAAAATACGTTACATGGTTTAAATTATTGATAATGAGTATTTTGTGTTTTTGTTGGATTTTTGATCGTATCTGTGTAGTATGCTCAAGTATACTGATAAAGTATCTGCAGCGTATCTCATTCCTTTATTACAGGTCAAAATAGAATTAATCTTGCACCTTAGTTCTCAAGAGGTGAAAATGTATTTAAAGAAAAGCAGTTACAGTATGAAAAAAGCATCAGGTATGCTTCTTTTACTATGCTCTTTTTTTAATATCAATGCACAATTATACATCGGAACAGGTGGTAGTCTACATGTAAAAGACAGTATTCTTTTTCAAACAGAGAAAAAAAATAGTCCGGTTTTATTCTATGTAGAAGACATCACTACAGTACATAATCCGGAACTAATTTCCAATATAAAAGTGGTTGTGCTTTCTTCTCCAATTCAAGAAAAGTCATCACCGGCCTCTTTTGCTAAAGCAGTAAGAAAATCTAAAAACAAGAAAACAGATAAGAAGGTTTTAAAATTGATTGCTAAATAGGAAATCTCTATATCTGAAAATGAAAGCTCTGTTATAGTTTCTCATGAGAAATCAGGAAATATTGCCATTATCATAACCAATCCTTTTAAGGAAAAACAAGGAGTACTACAGAATAAATATAAGATGTTTGCTGTATACGAAAATAAAGTTTTTCCAAAAAAATATTTCAAAGCAGGATTATTCGAAAGGACTTTTCTATTAGGGATACAGATCCGTCCTCCTCCTGTTACTCCTCCTTCTTTTAAATACACTATATAATAAAAACACAAAGTCAAATATATCAACTCAGGAAAGGAGTTATTATAACACTCTTTTCCATTCTTCTAAAAATTATTACACAAAATGATAAATAAATTTTATACAATCTTTGCATTAACGATTGCTTCGTTAGCTTTCGGACAGGTGGGTATTAATACACAAAATCCACAGGGCGTTTTCAATTATAGATGGTGGCAAAAACAATGCTGCCACAGGAACTCCCACTGCAGCACAACTAGCAGATGATTTTATTGTAACTAACAAAGCTGCTACAGGTATTGGTACATTGCCAAACAATTATGCTGCGTTAGATGTGAGTGCATCCAACAAAGGTATTTTGATACCAAGAATTGACTTAACATCTGCCACTTTGGATCTGAATGCAGATGGAGATAACAATATTGCCAATCAGCCAAAAGGATTATTGGTATATAATACAGCAAGCTCTCCAACTTCGCTTACAGAGGGGTATTTTTTCTGGAACGGTATGGAATGGAGAAGGATCGACAATAGATCTTCTGTTGCACCTAATGCGACATTACAATGTACACAAGCCTATCTGGATCCAGCACAGTCAATCACAGGTGGAACTGCTATTGGGGCAGGAACAATCCTCAAAATTCCGTATGTTCTCGGTAACGGTGGAAGCTATAATGGTGTGACTCTAACTTCTGTTGGGAATCCTTCAGTAACATCAACTCTAAGCGCGGGAACATTCGAACAAGGATCAGGCTCGTTGGTTTTCAATATAAGCGGAACACCTACTGCGGCACAACAGGCCCCTACAGGGATATCATTTGACCTTACCCCTTTTTATACGGCAAATCCATCAATTACCAATTCCTGCTCCAGTGTTACAGTAGGGAAGGAAGTTAGGGCTGATATACAGGTGTTGTCAACAATGGATTTTCTGAAATATGTTGTAGATCCAGGCACTAATACCAGAGGCTTTCAGGTAGCCCTTACTACTCCTGATGGTCTCTATACTGTGAGGGCATTTCTGAGACATAGTGACCAGACTTCAGGAACTGCTACCAATAATACCAATCAGGTACAAAATGCAGATGTACAGATAAGAAATAATGCAACAGCAAACAAAATTCTGATGTATAATCAGCTTGGAGGTTATGGAGGCGGAACTACAAATGATTCTGGAAATTCTGTTATGCTTCCTCCAAATCAATGGGGAGGAACAACTGATAATACATGGAATCAAGCCACAACATCAGTCAGAGGAAATTGGGCAGATCCGGGTATTTATCAGGGATCTAATAACGGCCCGGAATTTAGATATTACAGCTGGATAGAGCAAGGAGCTACAAAAACTGCTTATCTTGTAACTGTAATGGCAGGAGCTAATAGCGGGCCAACCGGAACTAATCCTAGTGATATGAAAGTATATATAAAAATAGAACAAATTAAGGCTCCTTAAATTTAGTTTATCCGGCAGATGCATTCATCTTCCGGTTTAAACATACATCTATACAATAAGGATAGACTAAAAATCTGTAGGATTCTAAAACACAAGCAAATGAACTTTAAAGAGATTCCAATAGGACCATTGATTGAAAAAGAAGTTGCAGCACGCGAGATAGAACTTTCCCGTATCTGTAATTTTATGAAATGTACAGAACAGGAAATAAAGGGAATGTACAAAGCAAAAAGTATAGAAACAGAAAATCTGTTGAAATGGAGCAAGCTATTAGAATATGATTTTTTCAGACTGTATTCACAGCATTTGATCTTGTATGCTCCGGCAAACAAAAGTGCAGAAAGTAAGAAATATAAAAAAACAATCTTACCTCAGTTCCGAAAAAACATGTATACAAAAGAAGTTATTAATTTCATTCTGAGACAAATGCAGTCAGGAGAAATGTCAAAAATTGAAGTAATAGAGCATTATAAAATCCCAAAAACAACTCTTTATAAGTGGATGAGCAAGTATAAAGATGAAAAAAAATAAATATAGTTATCTGATGGGAAAATCCAAAAAAGAGATAACAGAACTTCTTGAACAGGACTTTAACTACTATCCCGCCGATTTCTGGTTCTATATTTTGTCTAAGAGTTGGTTAGGAAGAACAAAGGCATTATTGATATATTTCAAAGAAGAAAAGGTATATGAAGTTAAAATAAAAACTACTTATGGAAAAATTAATCCCTGATTATAAGAGAATCTATACTGACATCATTATAAAAGATTTTCCGGATAAAAGAGATTGCTGTATGCGATTATTACAGAAAGAAAGCTTATCTGTTGTGGATATTATAGAATTGAATGAAAAAATTTTCGGTTTCCCGGACAAAGAAACTTTTGCAGCCAACCAAAGGCACCGTTCATATAGAAAAACAGATATTCTTAAAATACTTGATTATCAGAAAAAAAATCAACTCAACAATAAGCAGCTTGCCCTCCATTTTAAATTAAGCCGTAATACAGTAACCAAATGGAAAAAACGCTTTGTCGTATAAAAAAAGCACGTGGTTTTTTCTTTAATAGAAAGCATCCTGGGAATGCTATTTGAAGTTTCTTAAAAAAGATTTTAATCATAATTTATTGATATATAGTAGTCTATGAATTGTAGCGTTTTTTTTGATTTTACAGAAAATTAATTTTAAAACCTAAAGTTTATCAATAAATAAGTATTATCTTTTTACAATTATTTATAAAAAATGCTACGTCGAATATTGAATTATATAGAGAATCTACATATTGATCCCGATGCGGACAGATTTCAGCGACTTGACGCCCGAAGATTAAATTTATTTGCATTTTCTATAGGTGTTGTTTTGCTTTTGAGCGGATTCAGAGATTTACTGTTTGGATTCAAGAGTTATTTTTGGATTTTGTTTGTACTGGGGGCTATTTTTCTCCTTCTTTTCTTTTTTACAAAGGCTCGCCAAAATATGCTGGTATGCTTGGTCGGTATAGAACTGTCCATGCTGTTGGTTTTCTTTTTTTCATCCACTTCAGGTTTTGAAAATGGTTTATCATTATATTATTTTTTGCTCTTTACTGCTTCGCTTTTTATTTTTAATACAAGAAAAACATCGAAGTACATCATAATTGTTTTTGTTACTGCATTTGTTTTATTTCTCATAAGTCATTATTATGATTTCAGGATATTCAGTATTGGAAAGGCAGGAAATTTAGAGTTTTTAAAAAACCAGAGACTTGTTACTTTTATAATAGTGTTTTCAGGACTGTCGATTCTCGGATATTTTATAATATTAAAACACTTTATAGTCTTGGAATTATATCAGAAGGTTCTTAGGAGTGAAAAAATAATCTCTGATATGCGTGCAAAGCTTAACAGAAAAGACGATATGGATTTGGAGAATCTGGTAAAACTGGCCATGAATGATGATATTGCTTTCATACCCAAAATAAAATCTTCATTTCCAAATTTATATGATAACCTCATGGAAATAAATCCTGATATTACTTCCGAGGAGTTTAAATTATGTGCTCTTCTCAAGCTAGGCTTCACTACAAAAGATATAGCAGAATACAATCATATTTCTGTGCGTACCGTTCAGACAAGGAAAAGCAGGCTGAGGAAATCATTCGGAATATCTGCTGATACAGATCTTTACAAGTGGATAGATACTTTATAGTTTGGAGTAGATCCGTTTGATGATGAAATTCTTGGATTTCTTATTCTTATAAAGTTATTGTAAGTAATCCTGAATACGACATAAAAAATGTAGTGACTTTATGCAGCACCGCTGGAATGATAATCGGCTCTAATCATTTAAGACAAAGGTAAAAGATGTGAGCTATCACTGATCATCAGAATAATTTACTTTAAAAAAAACTATTTTAAAAATTACTTTTTCTTTACTTTAGTCTATGGCTTGTATAGATTTTCAAGGTATTCTTCACCATATAAATAGGTTAATTTTTCGCTTAATTTATATATAATTTAAGATAAAACGGTCTGCATCTTTTTCTTTGGCGCTGAGATAATGTTATGCTTTTTGATGGAATATGGAACTGTTGAATGCTCCATTTAATCAAATCTGCTTAAGGCTGTTTGGTAAGATAATTTCATAGAACAGAAGACAACTTTCGTAATTTCTTGATTTTTGTCAAGAGCAGAATAATTCTTCTGTTAGATCTTTGTAACGTATCTCAAAGACGAAATAAAATGAAATATTTAAAGACAATTATTTTAACAACCATTATTTTAACAATAGTTATTTTAATCACATTATTAAATACAACAGTAATGGAAAAAGAAATAAAAACAGAAATTTTAATCAATTCCACTCCTGAAAAAAGTTGGTCAATTCTCACCAACTTTGACAATTATCCGAATTGGAATCCATTCATAAAATCAATAAAAGGCGAAGTAAAAGTAGGAAACAAAATTACAGTAACTATAGAACCACCAGAATCAAAAGGAATGACTTTTAACCCAAAAATTCTTACATTTAAAAAGGATAAAGAATTAAGCTGGCTTGGTCATTTACTGTTTGCAGGACTTTTTGACGGCGAACATAAATTTGAACTTATTGACAACGGAAACGGAACAATAACTTTTAGGCAAAGTGAAAAATTTAAAGGAATACTTGTCCCATTATTTAAAAAACAACTTGATAACAACACAAAAAGAGGATTTGAAGAAATGAATAAAAAGCTGAAAGAATTGGCAGAACAGAAATAAATATTACCAATAAGAGTTTTATGCTTCGATTTTCCTCTGTACCATCAAGCTGTAAACATTGCAAGCTATAATATAAAGAATGATGAAGAAATACGTATTAATTATTTGTGTATTAACTGCAATTTCTTGCGAGAAAAAAGAAACTGCTAATGAAATAAATATTGAGCATTCAATACGACCAAAAAAAGAAAATAGAATTGTAGAAATCGTTTCTAAAAAAAACAAAGATATTGAAAGTGTACAACATGTTGACCGTCCGAATGAGAGTAAAATAATCAAATCGAAATTTGATATAAAATTACTTTTCGGAATTTGGACAAATGATCCTGAAGGACCTCACGCTGACTTTGACTTAAATAAAAAATCCTTTTATGTTGTAGATTATGATGGAAATGGAGATATGCCATACATCATAAACGAAGATTCTCTCAAAGTATACTATAATGATTTTGTGAGTGTTGGAATAATTAAAAAAGTGACAAAAGATACTTTGAAAATAGATTGGAACGAAAACGGAACAATTAATTACGTTAAATGGAAAGAATAAATACAGCATGTAACCCGGCTGACAATTGCCCGGCAAGACCCATAATGAACTATTCAAATGATATTTAAAATGCTAAACGAGAGAATGACAATTTCTCGAAAAGGATATAAGGAAGTGAGTAGCTATTGCAACAGAATGCCATACTAAAATGAAAACCTATCAAATTAACGACATAATTACTAACCTGGCGGAACCAGCAGCATACTATGTCGGCGTTTTTGAAGATACACCTGACCCTGATATTGAATGGCCGCACAAGCACAGCTTTTATTCAGTGATTTGGTTTACACAAGGAAGCGGAATAAATGTAATCGATTTTGATGAATACGAAATTCTACCAAACCGCATTTTCACAATTAATCCGGTACAAATTCACAATTGGAACTATTCAATTGACAGTCAGGGATATTTCTTATTAATCGAAGAACATTTTGCGAAACAAATGAACATTGATTTTTCATTCCCTTTTGTTGATTTAACAACAAATGACATTCCTTTTATTGAAGAAATATTCAAACGAATGTCCTTAAACAACAATCAATTAGTTGCTATTCCTTATCTGTTTTCACTTTTATTCAATTTCGAAACACATCATCACAAACTAAACAATACAATTATTCAGTATAAGAAACTGATTACTGAAAATTATGATAAAAATTTTACAATTGAGCAATATGCAGAAAAGCTCAACATCTCGACCGAAACATTAAACCAATTATGCAGAGAAGAAACAGGATTTACTGCCAAACAACTTCAATTGGATCTTAAAATAACGGAAGCCAAAAGACTTTTGCTTTATTCATCATTAAATACAAGTGAAATTGCTTTCCAGCTTGGATTTGAAGACGGTTCTTATTTTTCAAGGATTTTTAAAAAGAAATCCAATCTTTCACCTTCAAACTTTCAGGAAAAGTACCTGAAAAACCGATAGAAGTCCTAACATCATGTACCACTTTACCGCTAATTTTGGAAGAAAGAATGAAAGATACTATAATCATTTCGTTTTTACTTTTATTAATAGTGAAAGTAAACGGACAAATAAAATTATCGGAAAATATGCAATCAGAAAGATTTAAAAAAGGTTGGGGGAAACTCCAGGAAATTGATGGAGAAGCAGGAGAAAAAGTAATCGAAAGTCTTAAAGATATTTCGCCAGATTTAGGAATGTACATTATCGAATATGGTTTTGGGGACATCTATTCGAGAAACGGGCTTGACCTGAAATCCAAAGAAATTGCCGTTGTTGCAGCTTTAACAGCAATGGGAAATGCTGAACCGCAACTAAAAGTACATATCAATGGAGCATTAAATACAGGAAGCTCAATTAATGAAGTAAAGGAAGTGATTATGCAAATGTCCGTTTATTCGGGCTTTCCGAGTTGCATAAATGCAATGAACACCTTGAAAGGAGTTTTAGAAGAAAGGCAAAAGCACGGAATAAAAGACGAAGTGGGAAAAACCGCCGACAAAATAACAATGGACAGGTTAAAATTAGGAGAACAAGAATTAACAAAATTAGACAGTCTTCAGGTAGAGAAGTTAAAATCTGCATATAATGACTTTTCACCCGATTTGGTAAAATTCATGCTTGAGTACGGGTATGCAGATATATTTTCAAGAAACAATTTGAGTGAGAAATACAGGCAAATTGCAACAATTTCAGCTTTAACAGCTTTAGGAACCGCAAAACCGCAACTGAAATTTCATATCAACGCAGGTTTAAACATCGGTCTTACCGAAATCGAAATAAAAGAAATTATGATTTTGATGAGTATTTATTCAGGATTTCCGTCGGCTATTAACGGAACCAATATGTTAAAAGAAGTTTTAACTGAACGAACAAAAAAATAAAAACGAAAGCCATTTTGTTTCTGTTTCTCGAAGTAGAAAACGAGGCAAAAATGTAATCCGAAGCGCCGTAACTACTTATCATTTAATTTTAATCCTCATGAGTTATCCGTGTAGCAACTCCAAATTGAAAGTGCAATTTGAATTAATAGATCCAGAAGACAGTGAATGTTATCTAATTTACAACAACAATAAAAAGTGGATTCGATCGCAGTCTATTTTTATCTCGAAATTATAATTGCATAAATTAGCTGAAAGTAGGGATTTTCTACAGTAGTAGTTTTACATACTTTTGTAGTAACGATATTGAACAGTACGCTTTATTAAATCATTATCAAATGAGCTTAAACAACATATGTTTTTCATTGCTATTGGCTGTAACTATTTTAAGCTGCAGCCCCAATGAAAAGGGAAGTCAGCAAAATAAGAAGGTTACTGATACCATTATTACCAAGGAAACGGCCGTAAAAGAAAAAGATAGTCTCGTAACGGATGTTAAAATTCCTGTTATTGACACTATTGCAGTGCTTACTGCTTTTAAGAAAACGGTAACAACTGACCAATTTATTAAAGAGTTAGGTATTGAGGCGGATGGTTTGGGTGGTTCAATTTTTGATTCGGAACGGCCGATTCTGATTGGTGACCTGAATGGTGATCATCAGGATGATGCCATTATGCCTTTTTCTATAGAAGGACGCCAGGGTGGGAATAATTGGGATGCACATTATGCTATTTTCATCAATAATAATGGTGTTCTTGAATATAAATATTCATTTGATAGAGGAGGTGATCTTGCAGAAAGACAAATTAATTTTAAAAGTATAAAAAACGGTATCATAAAAGGCATGGAAGTACCGGGATTTCATTCTGAAGAAGGAAATAATACTCCGGTAGAGTATTTGTACCGTACTACTGACCTTTCAGAAGTAGCTACTGCTTCAGAAACAAAATGATGAACGGAAATAAAAAATAAAATAAAATCTATCTTCCTTGCTTAATAAGTTCATTAAAAAGAAATTTTAGGTACTCAAAACAAATCGATAAGCCAGTTAATTCCCAAGTCAGTCAGGGATGTTGTGGCAACATCAGTAAGCTATTAGCTCCCCTAAAATTGAACACAACAGATCATTTCGATAGTGGATATTGTAAAAAGGTATACTTATACCTTACACAGTGACAGATTACTTTAAGAATTATAGCAATACCAAATTTTGTGCGCAAAAATTCCGGCAGTTGTCTGTCGCTGTTTCAATATCTCAACCCCATTACATCTTACATTTAAACTTTAATAAAAACATGAAAAATTATTTAGGTTGCTTATTATTTTGTTGATTTTTATTATCAAAGCAAAAATATTTTGAGGAAAATTGGGAGGAAACAACCTGCATGAAATGGCATGTTACTGATTAAGCTCCCAATTAAATGTTTCAAGTGACTCAATTATAGTAATCTAATTATGTATTAAAGAAAAATCCAAAATCCCAATCGATGATTCAAAAATCTTACGGAGGTTATTTAGGTTAAGGCTCCCATATATTCGAAATTAGATATTAAAAACAACTTCTCTAAAAAAAACATTCCTTTTTTTAGATCAAAAAAGCAGGCTGCACTCATCTGCTGTTATTCTTCGTTCATGTAGTTTTATTTGCTCAATCTGCATTAGAGGAATATCTTTACTAAAGCGTTAAAAACTTTGTGTATTGAAAATAATTAGAAGAATAACGACCTATTGGAAGATTCAGCTGATTGGATGATTTTTAGCTTCCTTTTATTGGGGGTTTTCAGCATTTTTTACAGGTAATTTTAGTTGGAAAATAAGAATAAAATTTCTCGTATTAGAAACCCCAAATTCTGCAAGACGGGGCAATTGACCTTTTGGCTGAACTGCTGAGGAGTTCCTTAAACAGTAATGTGGGGAGATTAGTACCCTTACATGATGAAATTAATCTTGTTAATAATTATCTTGAATCATAAAAAATCGTCGCACACTTCAAAAGTCTGATTTTAAGGGAACTTCTTCAATGTTAGTCCATATGGTAATTATTTGTAACTTTAGACAAGTTAATTTATATTGCTTATGCTTTATTAAAAAAGAAAGGCAAAGAGTGAAGAAAAATACCTTGATACATTGAAGAAAATAAAATAATAAATCATTAAAAATGGCGAAACAAATTTTTATCAATCTCGCAGTAAAGGATCTACAAAAATCTACGGATTTTTATACTGCATTGGGCTTTAAAATTAACCCTCAATTTTCAGATGATACAGGAAAATGTATGGTTTGGAGCGAGCATATTTTTGTAATGATTTTGACGCATGAAAAATTCGCAAGTTTTACAAAAAAACCTATTGCAGATACAAAATCAAAAATTGCAGGGCTTTTTTCATTATCGGCTGAAAGTGTCGACGAAGTAAATCATATTATGTCTAACGGATTAAAGGCTGGTGGAATAGAACCTAATGAGGTTCGGGATTATGGCTTCATGGTACAACGTACAATTGAAGACTTTGACGGTCATACCTGGGAGGTTTTCTTCATGGATATGAGTAAATTCCCAACAGATCAACCTACTGGATAAAAGAAGTATTCGCTGGAATCACTATTCTATCTGTGGATTCTAGTGAACAGAGAACAATATGAGGATACTTTGGAAAGGGCAGGATAATACGTCATTGGAACTTTGCAGAATCGAGCAATCCGATAATCAGGTCATTATTAATTCTACAATCATTGGTTGTGCCCACGAGCAAACCTATGAGGTTCGTTATGTTATCTCCTTAGATCAACAGTGGAACCTTCAAAGTTTTATGATTGATGCCGATATTAATGGTGTTCCATGGAAAATCACGGGTAAAAAGCATGATGATAAATGGAAAATAAATAACATCCTTGACTTCGCTGATTTTAAATTTATTGATATTTCGTTAACCCCATTAACTAACACACTGCCGATTAAGAAATTATTTACTGAGTTTTTCACGCTTCAGGAGGTTAAAGTTTTGTATATAGACATTTTAAAAAATGAACTTAAGATCGTTCGTCAGTGCTATACTCAATTAGATGACAACCGTTATTTGTATGAAAATACCGATACGGATTTTAAAGCGGTTCTAGTGGTTGATAAGGATGGTTTTGTAGAGAATTATCCAGCTTTATTTGAGCGTATCCTGTAAAAAGTAAGTCATTTTCAGCAGGGTAAACTATTATTTTTTACTCAAATATTCAAAATTGTCCATTTTGCTTCTTGTTTATGCTGGAAATGGTTTCATCTTGCCACATGAGCATTCACAGTTCTTATCATCTATTCCCAGTAACTTAAGAAAGTGCTTGTAAAAAGAAATTCTATCCTGCATAGCTTCATTATTTTCTCCCCTGTTACATTCCAAAGCACCATTAATAATATTGATAGTTAAACCAAATCCATTTCTACCATTATCACTGGATGTTTTATAGTTATCTATGATAACATCATGGCAGGATGGTTTCGATGCCTGAGGCGTCATCCAATAAAATATTGCACTTTCAAAGGCAACATCTGCCTTGCGGGAAACCATTCCGGGATCTTTTAATAAAATATTCTTATCACCAAATATACATTCAGAGGCAAAACCGAAATTCCCATTATAACTCAGTTGAAGAGGGCCACGACCGTAGTATTTCTGCCCATCTACAGCAGGATAATTTGCATTTGGAACGATGTATGTTAAAGTGGTGTCAATTTCATTTTTAAGCATCAGACCATCATCAAATTTACCGTTCGTTCCATTCCGGGTTTCATGGGCAATGTGGGCGAAAAACGCTGCTATTTCTTTTTTCTGATAATCAGAACCTTTTACTGTACCGAAATCAGCATAATCAACCGTATATGAGTCATAGCCTTTGTCCTTAGCCCATGGCTCATCCCATTCTTTATCTTGTCTGATCACTTTTGATTCACCTGTAGGCTTATCCGTTCTGGTTATTTTATATATCCATTTTCCTCTTGTCTCAATTTTGACCTTAATTTTTGACATATGTGATACCGCCCTTTCAAAATCTTCATAGCTGTAAAATCGATTTCTGTTCGGGAAAAATGTTTCAAATTCTTTTTTAGAAAAAGAAACAGGAACTTCCGATTTGCCTTCCTGACTTGTACTTTTCGCTTTTCCTCTGCAAGAAAAAAGGATGATGGCCAGAAAGATTGTTCTGGCCGCCAAAATTGATATTGTACGTAGTTTCATATTATGTAGTCTGTGTTCCCGTTATTATTTGTTAATTTAATGAATTAGCCAATTTATCACGTTCATTTTTAAGAATTTATTGTGCTTACAGGCATAAGAAGGTAAAAAATAATCCTCTGTTTATAAACTGTCTTGCAGTGAATTATCTATTATTCCAATGGTGAGAATCCTGCAACGACCAATGGTCAAGCTGTATCATAAAACAAGGAAAGAATTATGATGCGCTCTACATTAAAACTTAAAGATGAAATAAGGCGAAATCATTAGTTACAATTAAGTATTTTTTTTAACTACATCTATCATATGGTCAATATCAAAGGGTTTTTCGATATAATCGTCAGCCTTGCATTCCTTTGCCTTTTTTGGAACGTCAGGAGATGTTGAAGTCAGTACTGCCGATACATCTTCCGTTTCAGCATCAGATTTTAGTTCTTCAATAACCTGTGATCCTTTCTTATTTCCTTTGATGTGGTCATCTACAATAACGACATCAGGTTCAATCTCATCAATTTTATCAATAGGCTCAGTAGTTAACGAAGGAGTAACATCAAAACCTTCGTCCTCCAATACCTGTTCCATGATGTCCAGGATATCTTCGTTATCCTGAATAAGGACAACCTTTTTTTTCATAACAGTCAATTTGTAATGCAAATGTATGAAAAAGAACAATTGAATGGATCACGTAGGGCAATGGTGTACGAACTAACTATAATTATATCGACAAATATCTGCCTGTTTATCGATATAATTCGATGGGTATTTGAAGTTATTTTAAATCGAAATGCCGGAACTTTGGGACATAAAAAAATCAATTAAAATAGCTTTTTTGCATTATAAAATATTTAATTGTTGTCAAATGACCAATGATAATTACATGCAAATAATAGGCAAGGTTGATAATCCATATAAATTAATGATACTGAAATATAAATACTGGAATATAACTCTATAAGAGACATTAAATTCTGAAAACATAAATGAATAATGTAATCAGTCTCCTCCTCATTCTTGTTGATCCCTCAAAATGGTAAGAAAAATGGAGACTGCTTTTAATCTTAATTTATTTTAATCAAAATACATTAAAAATGAAAAAAATATTTTTTTTATTAATCCTTTCAATCTATTCGGCCATGTATGCTCAAGTGGGTATTGGTACAGCAACCCCTCAAAAAAGTCTTCATGTGAATGGTTCGTTACAAGTTACAAATGAACTTAATGTTGGAGGTAATAGTAATACTGCAGGTTCGGCAGGCCTGATTGGTCAAGTTCTAAAATCAAATGGACCAGGCGCAGCACCCTCATGGCAAACTTTAGCAGGTGTTCCCACATCAACAGGGACAGTAATAGCTGTTAATGGACAGTTTTTAGTTGCACAGGAAATTACTGTTCAAATGACTGCTGACTTTACAGCCGTTGGGTCTCCCGGGGCTACTGTAGCTAATCCCATTGGTAACCTCAATAATGAAATTATTGATAATGAAAATCTTTATGCTGGAACGGCTACAACCAATTCTTTTAAAGTTTCTGCTGACGGGGTTTATCAGATTAATATGAATGTGCAGATTTCTACGACCAATGGAACATCACCCGTTATTGGAATATGGAACAATACCACTGGACTGTGGGTGGCAAGAGTAAATGACAATTATGTATCGCCGACCGGCGGATTGCAAACTTATACTTTAATTACCTCAATTCCGATGTTGGCAGCAAATACCTATTCGTTTAGAGCTATAAATACACAAGATTACACACTCAAGTATTTAAGCACAGGTTCTACAGGTTCTGGTCCTATTACACAGGTTTCTGTAAGACGATTAAAATAAGGCAGTAAAAAAAATCCTATCAAAATACACCATTATCGGAAAGCTTTGTAGAAAATTCACAATTGGGATAAAATCTATATTTTCATTATAGGGCATCAATTTCAGAAAAAAATATTAACTCATTCCTAAATAATTGCTATGCTTACATCTAAAGATAGTTTTTTACATCTTCTTAAAGCTGAAATAGAAGAGTTTTATAAAATTAGCATACCTGATTATACTGAAGAAAAACAGATTGTTTATATACTTTCCCGTCATTTATTAGGGATTTATGAGAAAAAATTATATGTAAATTTCTTATGTGGGAAAGTGGTTGATTATAAAGTCTTTTATTATATTTTTAATAAAAAGTTGATCTAGACAAGCTAGGCTGTTCAAATTACCTTAGCCACCTTTTTGTCCGTTTCAATAGGTGTTGGGATGAATATAAAGGCTTTGGTTTATAGTATTATCCGTAAGGAATCTATCATTTACCTTAATTAAAAGTAAGGTCCATTAATTTAATGAAGTACGCAATTTGTATAAAAATATTAAATTTTAAGTTAATTAGAAATGTTAGAAAATTATATTATTTATGGGTTAGCTGTAGCTGTTATTATAATGGGATTTATTATTCTTCGGCAAAGAATGAAAAAATGAGAGCCCAAGAAACTACGTGAAAATAAAGCTGGTTAACTCAGAGTTGCTCATACGCTATACTATTTCGGCTCTGCAGAATTTTGCTTCCTGGAAATATATTGATAAGATTTCACTATTCTTACATTGCTAATAGCGGAAAATTTCCTCATTTTCTGTTATCAAAATTGAGGTTGGGACAGAATTTATTCCCGTGGGACGATTTTATAGGAAAGAAGTGAAGAAACTAAAATACTACAGGCGGAATACAAATTTGTAAAGGATCATATCTACCATATATCTAAAAAAATAGAGCTTACCAACATAAGCTCTATTTTTTTTAAGACTCACAACAAGGTGGTTCAACTGGTGGATTACATAGACCCCATTGCTGGCCCGCATCAGAAATAGGATGACAAGCAGTTCCTATGCAGCATTGATTGGGTCCGCATCCCTGATTTGGTGCCCAGGGTGCACCACATTGGTTATATCCCCCAATAATTTCTTTTTGTGCGACTCTGCTTAATTTTTTTAAATTTTTCATAATAAATGGTATTTTGGATTTTTCTATTCTGTTTAAGCTTTTTGGGTCACGTTGTCATTTAGAATATGTTTTTATCATTCCAAAGGTACAGGGCATATACGAGCACAGTATTTTAGGCTAAAAAATGCAACCTGATCTATACACATATTAAGGGAAGCACAATAATTATTGTCCTGAGGTGGCTGACAACTATTACCCGCTCCATTTATCAATTGTATAAGTATTTATTCTAAAATTTAACTGTCAAAAAATATTTACATATTTTATAAAAAATTTCTACATTAAATATAATACATTGATTTTAATAGTTATATTGAAATGATAAAAAAATTAAAAAGACATTTTTTTGTTAATTGTTACCTTTGGGTTAGTGAGTATAGTTGAGTTTACCAACTGCAAAAGATAATCAGATGTTAATGTAAACGATAATACATATCTAAACCATTATTAAAATAATCATCAAAATGAATACTCAAATTGGAGTATAAGACTTACCTAACATCTTTGAATTGAAGCAGTAATAGTTACTATTGTGGGCGTTTTGTGGTGCGAAAATTGCAAGAAGTTGTAAATAATTAACTGTTTAAAACAGAATTATTTACACTCTGTAGACGCAGGTTTCTTAAAGATTGGAGGTGTAAGGATAAGATTATAATACTGTAAAGTAGACATATCGGTGGTAAGCAGTATGATTGGATAAATTAGTGACTTTTAAATAATACTGAAAATTTAGCTGGAGAACCTATAATTGCAATTGCCTATGAAATATACCATTTGCCTTATCTCATCCTTGTTGTTACCTGTTTTGTTTTTGGTATATACCATCGGGTGCACAAAGGATGTAGATAAAGAACTGATAAAAATGACGGCTACTATGAGTGTATCCAAGAAAATCAGTAGGGGAGCCAGATCTGATGTGGAATATATTCAGAAGTTTACGGAATGCAAGGCTACTTTCAGCAGAACTTTTTCAGGGTTGGGGAGTATGTTCAGAGCAGATAAACTAAAAAATATTTATTTGCCCGCACCTGCCGGTATACTACCAGATATCTATTGGGAAAATCCTACACTTAAGCCTGCTGAAGAAAGGAAAGCGTCTTTTTATATATTCAGGGCCGATCAGCAAAGAATGAATAATGCGGTGAAAATACCTTATATATACTTGAAGTTAGACAATGAAAGTCATTCTGAAACTGGCTATTTAACTGAAATTTACGTCTATACTCTTGGAGAAAAAATAGGTGGTTTAACTATTTTTTTCATCATGGTTATCAATTTGATCCTATTTATAACTGCTTTGATAAAATACCAGCGAAACAAGCTCTATGTAGGTATAGGTATGGTAACCATTTTATTTTACATTTTATTGTTACTTTTTTAGTTAGCATAAACGTGAAGCCTAATTCATCAATGGAAAACGGAGATAGAATGGGAGGTGTTCCACTATTTGTTGATCCTGGAATGTTATTTCTAAACATACTTTATCCGTGATAATGTTTTTTCGATATTTTCAACACGGCGATATTACCGGAGATTTGGAAAAATATTCGGAGCATCTGAACAATATTTTCAGATGGTCAATGAATCTGGTTTCGAATATCACACTCCTAAAAAAGGCTTAGAATCTTTGATTCTAAGCCTTTTTTATTCCTGAATGATGTGCATTTTTTTGTAAATACATATCTAATTAGGTATGAAAGTTTTCATCAACTAATTCACTTATTAGGTAATGAATTTAGTTCTTAACTTAATATATCACACGGTGCTACACAAACCACCCAGGGACATCTTTTTATTCCCGGAGGCGGACAGCATGCTTCAGAGCAGGTTAATGCTCCGCCATTGATACTTTTCAACTGATCTCTTGAAATTTTTTTACAATTTTTCATAATCAAATAATTTAGGTAAACTTAAAAATTAGGGCTGGTTTCCACCACCACATCCGTCGTACGGCATGCATTGCCATTTCCCGCTGATTAAACAGAGCTGACCACCCGGGCAGTTAATACCTCCGCTAATTGCTTTCATTTCCTGTCTTTCGATTTTTTTTAAATTTTTCATAATATTTCGGTTTAGTTCTATCCGAAATTAATAAATTTTCTTTAACTGAAGTGAAATTATCTTAAAAATATTTATTTGTGATATTTTATTTTTTAGGAAAAATAGACATCGGACTATTGATCTTGTAGGTATAAAAGAACATAGAAGTCGGAAATTTTACATTTTATTTTGCCGAATCTTTTTTTTCGATTGCTTTTTTGAAAATTACCCCATTTAGTTTTGGTGGATTTACATAAAATAAATAGTAAAATCAGTATTATTGTAATAGAAATAATTGGTGAAATGTTATGGGGCACTGGGAGATTTTTTTATTTTTTTTAATCATTGCTTTCGTATATTCCTCTGTAGGGTTTGGCGGCGGATCCAGCTATCTGGCTGTTTTGGCGATGTACAGTCTTCCGTATCAGGAGATACGTTTAACAGCATTGATCTGTAATGTTATCGTGGTAGTAGGCGGTGTTTATATTTATATTAAAAACAAACAGATTGACTGGAAAAAAATACTTCCCATTACCTTTGCCAGTGTGCCTATGGCCTATTTGGGAGCTATACTAAAAATCAGTCAGGAAACCTTTTTTTTAATTTTGGGAATCACTTTAGTAATCGCTGCTGTACTATTATGGGTGAAAACAGATGTGAAGAAAGAAGAGAATTTGGCAGAAGCTTCCAAACCATCAATTCTTAGAAATAGTTTTCTGGGTGGAGGGATAGGATTTTTATCCGGATTGGTAGGAATTGGCGGCGGAATTTTTCTCTCCCCTTTACTTAATCTGCTGAAATGGGATACACCCCGGAAAATTGCAGCAACGTCCAGTGTATTTATACTGGTGAATTCTATATCAGGTATTTTTGGACAGATGTCGAAATTATCTGTAGATATAGATTATTTCAGAATTTTGAGTTTATGTCTGGCCGTATTTGCTGGTGGGCAGATAGGCTCTAGAATGTCTCTGAAATGGAATCTTTTAGTCATCAAAAGAATGACAGCGGTTCTTGTTTTGGTGGCGGGGATAAATATTTTAATAAAATACTGGTAAATCCGGGTTAAAAAATTAACAATGAAACTAAAAATATTAGCTTTCGGAATAACAAAAGATATTTTCGGAACCTCAGAAAAAGAAATCGAGGTAGATGAATGGTTGACTGTAAGTCAGTTAAAAAATATCCTGGAAGAAGATTTTCCGGGGCTTAAAAAGCTGAATTCTTATTTTATTGCCATTGATGAAGAATATGCAGAAGAAGATCAGGTGATAACCAGTACAAACGAAATAGCAATAATTCCTCCTGTAAGTGGAGGATAAAGGTATGATTGATATAAAAATAACAGAAGATCCGCTTTCTATCATTCACTGTCTTGAGATAGCTCAGGATCTGGGCAGCGGAGGTATTGCAACATTTATAGGAACGGTTCGTAACAAGACCAAAGATAAACCTGTTATCCGTCTTGAATACGAATGCTACCAATCTATGGCAATAAAAGAAATACAAAAAATAGTGGAAAAAGCTATTTCTTTATTTTCCGTACGGAATGTAGTGGTACATCACCGTATCGGAATCTTATATCCCGGTGATGCTGCAGTGATCATAGTTGTAAGTGACGGACATAGAGATGCTGTTTTTGATGCCTGCCGTTATATTATTGATACCGTAAAACAGAAAGTTCCCATCTGGAAAAAAGAAGTTTTTGAAGATGGGGATGAATGGGTTTCTGCCCATCCATAATTTTGAGAAATAAAATTTCGTATATTTACTCTACAAGTCCTTTATGTAGATGAAAGCCAATACATCGGAAAATAAATCAGTACAGAAGATCGAGATTATCAAAGTTAAAGACAACAAAAGTTTTTTCTATGCTGATGATATTTCTGTAGAAGAACCTTTGGAAATAAGGGTTTCCTATCGTACTGAAGACCGGAAAGAAAGCAAAAATATATCGGTGACGATGCGAACACCAGGTAATGATAATGAACTTGCCGTAGGTTTTTTATTTACAGAAGGCATTATTTCCGGCGGTGAACAAGTCAAAAGTGTAAATCATTCTCAGGCAGAATGTTCCAGAAACCGTGAAAACATTGTAATTGTTGAGCTTGCGGACGGTTTCATTCCTCAATTGATGAAAGCAGACAGAAACTTTTATACGACTTCCAGTTGTGGTGTATGTGGAAAAGGATCTATTGAATCAATACGAACGGTGACTTCTTTTCAAAATCTCAAAAAATCTCATCAGAAAGTAACGTTTGAGACCTTATATCAATTACCGGAAAAACTACAGTCTTTTCAAAATAACTTCAGTGCAACAGGAGGAATACATGCTTCAGGTATTTTTGATTTAGAAGGCAATCTGCTTGCTTTACGGGAAGATGTCGGAAGACATAATGCATTAGACAAACTTATTGGACATGCTTTATTCACCCATATGCTTCCACTTCAACAGAAAATCCTGGTGTTAAGCGGAAGAGCCAGTTTTGAACTGATTCAGAAGGCGGCAATGGCTGGTATTTCTATAGTTGCAGCAATAGGAGCTCCATCCAGTCTCGCAGTGGATTTAGCAAAAGAATTTGATATTACACTATTAGGATTTTTAAGAGATAACCGTTTTAATATCTATCATAAAAGCAGTAGCCTCGAGATTATCCAAAAGTAGTCTGCATACATGTCAAAAGAATAAACAAATGAAAATAAGAATTAAAGATAACTCAATAAGATTTCGTCTGACGCAGTCAGAAGTTGCAGAATTAGGAGAAAGCGGAATAGTTTCCAGCTTTACCCAGTTTGTGGAGAGACCGTTCATTTACGCAATAGAAAGAACAGATGATGAAGTGTTGTCTGCCGAATTTATTGAAAATAGAATGGTGATGAAAATGCCTAAGCGAATGGTTGAAGAGTTTGTATCAACAGACAGGGTAGGCTTTGACGGACAAACGGGCGAGATTAAACTGCTTGTGGAAAAGGACTTTGTGTGTATTGATAATACGCTGGAGGACCAAAGTGATAACTATCCAAACCCAAATCTTAAATGCTGATAATCCCAAAATAAAAAGCAATGAAAGAAATTGATGAAAATAAAATAGAACAAGAAATAAATAAGGAGCCCAGTGCCGAAAACCCTTATGAATTACTTGACCTAAAGCTTAGTCATGTTGAAACATCAGCGGCAGGAATTCCTGCTGTGATCGCTGCTTTTAGTGATTTATTAGAAGAAAAAACACCTGTCAGAGGAATGCGGGCTTTATTTAAAATGAATCAGATGGGAGGTTTCGATTGCCCCAGCTGTGCATGGCCGGATCCTGACGATGAACGTTCAGTACTGGGTGAATATTGCGAGAATGGAGCAAAAGCACTGGCAGAAGAGGCAACCACTAAAAAAGTTACCCCAGAGTTTTTTAAACAAAATTCGGTTTATGATCTTGCTAAATTAGATGATTATCAGATTGGTAAAATGGGAAGGCTTACAGATCCAATGTATTTACCGGAAGGAGCTACCCACTATCAGCCGATCAGCTGGGATCATGCCTTCAAAAAAATAGCAGAACATCTCAATGCACTGGAATCTCCGGACGAAGCCGCTTTTTATACATCCGGAAGAACGAGTAACGAAGCATCATTCGTGTATCAGTTATTTGCAAAAGAGTTTGGAACCAATAATATGCCCGACTGTTCCAATATGTGCCATGAGACCTCAGGATCTGCATTGCGTCCAACGATTGGAATTGGTAAAGGAACAGTAACCCTGGAAGATTTTTACGAAGCCGAGCTTATTATAATCATAGGACAAAACCCGGGGACCAACGCTCCGAGAATGATGAGCGCTCTGGCCAAAGGAAAAGCAAACGGAGCTAAAATCATTGCTGTTAATCCACTGCCGGAAGCCGGTTTGATGGGATTTGTTAATCCACAAAGTGTTAAAGATATCCTTAAACGAGGCGTCCAGCTTGCGGACCTTTATCTGCCGGTAAAGATTAACGGTGATATGGCACTGCTGAAAGCCCTTGAGCTCATATTAATTGAATTTGAAAATAAAAATCCGGGTACAGTATTCGATGATCAGTTTATTAAAGAAAAAACGGTAGGATATACTGATTTCCTGAAACAGTTTGATCATTATAATCTGGACGAATTGGCCACGCTTTCAGGAGTTGCCAAAGAAGATCTTTATAAGGCAGCAGAAATGATAGCGTCCAGAAAAAGAATCATTGTGAGCTGGGGAATGGGACTTACCCAACAGCCGAATGGCGTAGATATGATCCGTGAAATTCTCAATATACTCTTACTGAAAGGAAGCATAGGAAAACCCGGATCAGGGGTTTGCCCAGTTCGTGGTCATAGCAATGTACAAGGAAACAGAACCATGATGATTGATGAAAAGCCCACAGATGAACAGCTTGACCGTCTTGAAAAGTTCTATGGTTTTAAAGTACCTCGTAAACATGGTTATGACGTGGTAAGAGCTATCAAAGCGATTCATGAAGAAAAAATAAAAGTGATGTTTTGTATGGGAGGTAATTTCGTGTCAGCAACGCCGGATACTACCTATACAGCACACGCACTACGAAAACTGAATTTACTTGTATCGGTTTCCACCAAACTGAACCGGGGGCACCTTGTTCATGGGAAGGAAGCACTTATCCTGCCAACCTACGGACGAAGTGATAAAGATATCGTGAATGGTGAAATACAGATTGTGACGACAGAAAATTCCATGGGAGTGGTGCAGGATTCAAAAGGAATGCTGGATGCCTTATCAGATAATCTGGTGAATGAAACCCAGATCGTTTGCCGCATGGCAATGGCTACTTTAGGCGAAAGATCTGTGGTCAACTGGCAACGTTACCACGATAGTTATGATGCAGTACGGGATGACATCGAGCAATGTATTCCGGGTTTTGAAAATTATAATGTTCGTGTTCGTCAAAAAGGAGGTTTCTATCTTCCCAATGCTGCACGGGATAAACAATATTTCTCTAAGGAACTGGGAGGGCGTGCTCCATTTACATTAACGGAAATACCGGATAATAAGCTGGCCGATGATGAATACATGATGGCTACCACCCGTACCCATGATCAGTTTAACACCACTATTTACGGATTAGATGACCGGTATCGGGGTATTAAGAATGAGCGCCGTGTCGTATTTATGAACCAAAAAGATATTGATAAGGCTGGATTTAAAGCTGGAGATAAAGTAGATCTTTATAATTATGATGATGGGATAGAAAGGGTGGCACCTCTGTTTATTATTGTTTCCTATAAGATCCCGGAAAAGAATACAGTCACTTATTTCCCGGAAACCAATGTATTGGTATCAGTAAATAATGTAGTGAAAGACAGCAATATGCCTGCTTCCAAATATGTGAAGATCAAAATAAAAAAACATGATCCGGAAGTGTACAAAAAAGTGGACGAAATGCTCTATAAAGGAGCTGTTCAACGTTCATAGTTTTAAAAAAAATAATACATGAAAAAAATATTTTTATTACCATTATTTTTAGCTTCAGGGATTGCTTTTACCCAGTCTTCATACAAATTAAAGGTCAGTGGTGAAGTGCAGCAACCATTGGAACTTTCTTTATCAGATCTTTCAAAAATGCCCAGAAAAGAAGCTTCATTAAAAGATAAAGAAGGAAATGTACATACATCTACTGGGGTAGCTGTTTCCGATATTCTTGCAAAAGCCGGAGTACCTTCAGGGAAAGAACTTCATGGAGAAAACCTTTCAAAATATCTGCTTGTAAAGTGCACAGATGGATACCGGGTTTTATTTTCATTGGCAGAACTTGACGCTTCTATTGCAGAAAAAAATGTCATTATTGCAGATACAGTAGACGGCAAACCATTATTGGAGAAAAAAGGTCCGCTTCGTATGATTGCAGAGGGCGAGAAAAAGCCTGCCCGCAGCTCTTACCAGGTAGAATCACTAATAATAGGACACGTTAAAGATTAATTTCCAGACGCGATTATAGAAATCATATGATTATAAGAAAAAAAGAACATTGGTTCAAAATGCTTTTTGTCTGGCATGGATCTGTATTACCACGGCTGTTGCCACGCCTTATCCTACTTTTTGTATTATCTCTGGGGGTAGCCTATCTTCATGGGATTATTTTTTCATTTAAAATTCCGCTCAATCCGGCCCCATTAACGTTGTTTGGTTTTGTGCTGGCTTTATTTTTAGGATTTCGTAATAATGTAAGTTATGACAGATTCTGGGAAGGACGAAAATTATGGGGGGCATTACTAAACGTAGCCCGGTCACTGACACGTCAGACGCTGACCCTGAAAAAAAGAAAAGATCTATCTTCGGTTTCTGAATTTATTCAGATGCTTAGCTCTTTTATATTTGCCCTCAAACATCAGCTTAGGAAAACAGATTCTTATGATGATTTAAAGCAAAGACTGGATGAAGAGAAGTTGGAACTGGTCATGAAAGCAAAATATAAGCCTATTGTCCTTATGCGATTGATGGCAGAATGGGTTCAGAAAGCAAAAGACGAAGGTGAAATTGATACCATACAACAGGCCCGTTTTGATGAAAATTTAGATAAACTTGCAGATATAGTAGGCGGATGCGAAAGAATTGTTTCTACTCCCATTCCTTACAGCTATAGGGTCTTATTACATCGTACAGTTTATATTTACTGTGCGCTGCTGCCTTTTGGATTGGTTGATACGCTGGATTGGTTCATGCCGTTTATTGTGATATTTGTAGCCTATACATTCGTGGCCTTTGAAGCCATCGCAGATGAAATTGAAGATCCGTTTGGTACAGAAGCAAATGATTTGGCATTGAACAGTATGTGTCATATGATTGATGAAACCATGCATGAACTGGCCGGAGAGCAGATTATTACTTCACAAAAACCTGTTCAAAATATTATAGACTGATTATGGATGGAGTTTTCCGATACCGCCTTTCAGGGAAAATACTTCTTTTTCCGGAAAGGTTTTTTTAATTTTTCTGGCAGCTTCTGCACTGCGTTTTCCGGACTGGCAATAGACTACAATAGGTTGGGATACAGCAGAAATAATCTGAAAATGGTCATGTAGATTTTCCACGGGAATATTGTCCCCGCCTATATTAAAGTCCTGATGTTCTTGTGCTGTCCGTACATCTATAATTTTAAAATTTCCCTGATTTTCTTTAAAATATTCAAAGGTTATCAAAGGAATAGTTTGTTGCAGTTCTGTAATTGCGGCTGAGGTTTTTCTTAACTTAATAATTTGAGTTCTGCCGCTCATCACATTCATCATCCATAATTTTCCGGCTAAAATACCTTCAGAACCGGTTACATATTTGATGGCTTCATTGGCTTGCATACAACCGACGATTCCGGCAAGGGTAGGAATCACTCCGCCTTCTCTGCAGTTGGGAACCTGTGACTCTTCAACATTAGGAAATACATCACGGTAATTCGTTGAATACGAACCATCTTTCTGTAACATATTCCAAACACTTACCTGACCTTCATACTGATAAATAGCCCCGTAGATTAAGGGTTTTCCAGCCAAAACACAGGCGTCATTCAGTAAACATTTCGTTTCAAAATTATCCGTTCCTTCAATAATCAGATCAAATTCTGAAATCAAATCCATTACATTAGAAGAAGAAACCCTCAAACGATAAGGCTGAACCGAAACAGACGGATTTTGTTGCTCTAATTTTTTAGCAGCAACGTCTACTTTAAACAATCCGACGTCATCCGGAGTATACAAAATCTGCCGGTGCAGATTGCTTAGAGAAACAATATCATCATCGGCAATGCCAATCGTACCTATGCCGGAAGAGGCCAGATACTGTGCTGAAGGGCAGCCGAGACCTCCCATACCAACAATCAGAACTTTGGCATTTTGAAGTAATTCCTGGGAAGAAATACCAAATTCCGGTAAAACCATCTGGCATTGATAGCGTTCAAACGGGTGATTCATACTTATTTCTTTTTGTTACCTCGTGCTCACGAAAGTATCTCAGTAACTGAATTCGTGAATTAATGGATTTTTTTATTGTTTTTTCAGAAATTCCTGTGCTTTTTCAGCCTCTTCAGGAGTATTCACATTCATTAAAGCATCAGGATTATGCGGTTCTAAAATAAGGGTGTCACTATTGATTAAAACCTTTCTGGGACAGGTATTTCCTATTCCTAAAAAATTCAGCAGAAGAGGATAGCTTTTGGGTTCCCAGATCGTAATTAATGGTTCAGGTAGACCATCAAAAGGGCTTTTATAGGTAGTCGCCACTTTTTCAGGATCCCGTGATTCTAATAAGATCTGCAATGATTTTTCATCCAGTAAAGGCATATCACAGGCAACAACCAGCCATGCTTTATCCCTCTGAGAGCGCAGTGCAGAAAGAATACCTCCAAAAGGGCCCATATTCAGAAAAGTATCAGTAAGCGCATTGTATTCTTCATCGAAGTCTTCCAGCTGATCCTGTCGGCACGAAATAAAAACTTCATCACAAAATGAAGCGAGCAGATCTGCTGCAAAATAACGCTGCTCCTTTCCATGCCAGTGAAGCAGGTCTTTTGCTTTTCCCATTCTTCTGCTTTTCCCACCCGCCAGTACCAAACCGTTAATGGAAGGAATGCTGTTATGTTCTTCTGAAATCATTTTTCCCACCGGATTTTTCGATTAATTTAATTTCTTTAATGATGATATCATGGCTCATGGCTTTACACATGTCATAAATAGTTAATGCAGCTACAGAAGCGCCTGTAAGCGCTTCCATTTCAATTCCTGTTTTAGCCTCTACTTCTGCCGTGCAGTAAATTTCAATTTCATGGCTGTCGGTCAGTTCAATATCTATTTCACAGTTTTCAAGACCTATCGGATGACAAAGCGGAATGAGTTCGCCCGTTTTTTTTGCAGCCATTATTCCCGCAATGATAGCAGTTTGAAAAACGGATCCTTTCGGGGTTTTAAAATCACCTTCCTTTAGTTTTTGTAAAATATTTTCTGGAAGTTCTACGGTTGCTTTAGCGATAGCTTTACGATGGGTAACTGCTTTTCCGCTTACATTAACTATGGCAGGTTCCAGTTTTTTATTGAGATGAGAAAAATCTTTCATAAATTTTTTTAAAAATTATATTTCCATATGGTATACACTTCTCCTTTTCTGAAACTAGTCTGTTCCATAGGCAGTTCTATAAAAGCATGGGTGTCCGCAAGATGTGAAAAATCACCGGATCCGTTAGTGTCAACTGATTTGGCAATTAGCTGGCCGGATGAATTTACACTGAGTTTTACCTGTACAAAATACTGAAGCGGAAAAGGAAAATCAATATCATTCTGTAAAACAGCAAACTGGAATCCGGAATCCGGAATTTCCAGCGATTTTTCCAGCCAGGGAATAAAATACCGGTGTAAACACATAAATACAGAGACTGGATTTCCGGGAAAAGCAAAAACAAGTTTCTGATGCTGGCTTTTACCAAACCAGAAAGGTTTTCCCGGCCTTTGTTTTATCTTATGAAACAGTTTCTTTATTCCCAGTTCTTCACATACTTTGGGTAAATAATCAAATTTTCCCATGGAAACTCCGCCACTCATAAGAAGTACGTCGTATTCATTTATACAGCGGGAAATTTCTTTTTTTATGTCTTCATAATCATCGTTCAGGTGAAGAATGTCTGCCTGAATTTTATATTTTTCCAGCACAGTCTGAATGGTGATTCCATTGGAACGCCTCAGTTGAAATGGAGTAGGAACAGATGCTGCGCTTACCATTTCGTCTCCTGTAGAAATGATGACAATTTTTGGAAGTTTTTTTACCGATAAAATGGTTTTTCCGATAGATGAAGCTATGCCGATAATGGCAGGAGTAATAATCTGGTTAGCTGTCACCAGAATGTCTCCCATTTTTTTATCTCTTGCCTTCAGATGAATGTTCTGACCTTTTTTAATATCAATATTGACGCTGGCGATGCCGTTTTCTATTGAAATATCTTCATATCGGATAACAGTATCTACTGAATGGTCAAGTGCCGCTCCGGTCATGATTTCGATACATTCATTTTCTGAATCTACAGATAAAGAAGGTTCGCCTGCAGATTGTACAGCTTTAATAGCAAAAGATCGGATCCCTTTCTCATAAGCAGCATACCTGATCGCAATACCATCTACAGTAGGTCTGTTAAAAGGCGGTAAATCCCGGTCTGCAAAAAGGTCTTCTGCCAGCACTCTTCCCAATGCAGCTTCATAAGAAATTGGTTCATTACCAAAATCCTGATATTGAGACATGATGATATCTTCTGCCTGTTGTACGGTGATCATTTCCATTTTATCCTCCTATTGTAGCCATTGATTGATGAATTTGTGACTCGGTTAAACTCAGTTTTTGAGCTTCCCATCCGTCTCTGGATTTGTTTTGTATACAGTTGATAATACTGTTTTTGAGTTCTTCATCTGTTTTCCCGGAACGCATTTCATCTTTCAAATTGATGCCTGTGCCTTCGTATAAACAACTTCTGAGAACGCCGGAAGGAGTGATTCGGATCCTGTTGCAGTCTCCGCAAAATGAACGGGTGTATGCTGCAATAATTCCTATATTGCCCGTAAATCCAGGAATTCTATAGCTGTATGATGTGGAACTTTTAGGATCTGCTGTTTTTTCTATTTCAGGGAAATGTTCACGGATGTGTTTATAAATTTGAGGATAGTTCCATTTCAGGGAAATATCACCATCATTTCCATTAAAAGGCATTTCTTCGATGAAACGTACATCAATCGGAAGTTGTTGAGTGAGCAATACCAGGGGAATGATATCTTCAATATTTTGATGTTCCATTACCACAGTGTTGACTTTTACTTTGATGTCATGTTCCAATAATGCTTCCAGTGTTTTCATTACGGTATTGAAGCTTTTTCTGCGGGTAATGGTAAAGAAACGTTCTTCATCCAAAGTATCAAGACTGAGGTTGACCGATTTTACGCCAAACTCTTTGAGCTGCGGAATATACTGTTCAGTAAGAAGACCGTTGGTCGTTAAACTGAGATCAGTAATCCCTTCCAAGCGGGATAGGTTGCCAATAAGATTAATAATGTTTTTTCTTACAAAAGGTTCTCCGCCGGTTATTCTGATTTTATCGACTCCCAATTCTGCAAAAACAGAACATATTCTGAGCATTTCTTCATCAGTCATTAATTCTTTCTGTTTAATCCACGTAAGACCATTTTCCGGCATGCAGTAGGTACAGCGGAGATTGCACCGGTCTACAACGGCCAGTCTTAGGTAATTTATTGTTCTTCCGAATTTGTCTGTCAGCATTTTAAGAAAGTGTCTTATACAAATATACTGATTGTTTTTCGTGAAGTATATCATTTTATATTTGTAAGTAACAGTAACATTTTATTCAACATTTTTAATAGTTAAAATAACGCGGTAAGACAATCCAATTTTACAGTCACTAAAAGCCATTGTTAAAATAGTATAGACAAAACAATAGACTAATGTTGGAATCATGAAATGAGTACAACATATCAAAATTTGATTTTACATTTCAAAGCATGATTGCACTTTAAAATAAATCCTGCTTTTGGTTTGATAAAAACTGAATATTAATGATGAGCATTTAATTATTCCCTAAATTAGCTGATAGAAATAGGATAGTATTAATTAAGTTACCTGGCAATCTATGATTAGAAAAGCAATACCCGCTGATTTGTTTCAAATCGAAAAAGTATTAGAAGCTGTAAAGGCTGACATGCATAACAATAACATTGACCAATGGGACGCAGAATATCCCAATAAGAACATACTTAAACGAGATATTGAATCTCAGGTAGGATGGGTATTGACTGAAAATGGAGAAATAGTATCCTACATGGTTTTGAACGAGTCCTGTGATGAAGAATACAATCTTTTAAGCTGGAGGTACGCGTCACCTTTCCTTATTATCCACCGTCTGTTTGTCAGCCCGTTAGTTCAGGGAAAGGGAGTTTCCAGTACCATGATACAATATGCTGAACAGTATGCATTTGAAAACAACTATCAATCAATTCGGTTAGATGCATTCTCTCTTAATGAAACGGCCAATTTAGTCTATCTGAAAAAAAGATATGAATTTGTGGGAACAGTGATTTTTCGCAAAGGAGTATTCAATTGTTATGAAAAAGCTATACGCTAAAACCATTTACAGTAACAAGAAATTCTGTAAAGAAGCTAAAATATCAGCTGGAGCCGGACAACCCTCATTGGGACTTTGATCCATAAGCTGAAGAACCGTAATATGTATTTTTATTCTTCCATAATCTCTCTAAGAAGCAAAACCGGATAATTATCATTAATGCATAAAGTTTGCCATTAAAGATCGTATCGGTAAACATTTTAACTTATCATCATTAAATAATCATTAATTTAAATTAATTTCAATAAATAAAATAGTTACTAGTATTTTTTATTGTATTATATTCTTTTATGCTTAATAATATTGAAAAAATAACCCATTTTTTGGAATTTTGTCAGTATTTTTGATGGCTTAAGGAAGTATGAACTATTCACTAGATTATTTTATGTTTTATGATCTTAATTGTTGATGATAACCAGAACAATATTTATTCGTTAAAGAAATTATTAGAATCCAAAGATTTCCCTGTTGATACAGCTAATTCTGGTGAAGAAGCACTGGGTAAAGCATTGAAAAATAATTATGCATTGATTATTTTGGATGTTCAAATGCCTGGTATGGATGGATTTGAGGTCGCAGAAACATTTGCAGGCTATAGTAAGACGAAAGAAATACCCATTATATTTTTATCTGCGGTAAATACCGAAAAAAGATTCATCACGCGCGGATATGCATCCGGGGGGATGGATTATGTAACCAAACCGGTAGACCCGGAAATTCTTTTACTCAAAGTCAAAACATTCTACAATTTGCAGGAACAAAGTCTTGCGATGAAAAAAACTCAGCAGAGTTTAGAACTGGAAGTACAGGGGCGAAGAGAATCGCAGGTCACCATGAAATCTGAAATTGATCACTTTCATTTAATGCTGGAAGGGCTGCCACAAATAGCATTTACCTTAAACGGAGAAGGCATTGTAGATTTTGTCAATGGCAGATGGTACCAATATTCAGCTACCGATAAGGACTTTCCGGAAGCTCATCCCGATGATCTCAATATCAGGGAAGAATTTGAACGGTGCAGAAAGAAAGGCAAAGCGCTGGAATTAGAAGTCCGGATCAAAAATATAGAAACGGGTGATTACCGCTACCATTTACTAAGAATGTCTCCCGTTTACGAAGGTGATATTGTTAAAAATTGGGTAGGAACCTTTACCGATATCGACGATCAAAAGAAAGTGGAAAAAGAAAAGGATGAATTCCTGAGTATTGCCAGCCACGAGCTGAAAACACCTCTTACCAGCATTAAGGCTTATATGCAGCTGCTGGACCGTAAACTGAAGCTTGATAAAGAAAGCCCGGAAGCAAACTACGTACTAAAGGTGCAGGATCAGATCGAAAAACTGAATGTTTTAATTACCGATTTACTGGATGTTTCCAAGATAGAAAACGGTAAGCTGAAGATCAATAAAAAGCCTACCAATATTGAAAAGGTGATCGATAATGCCATTGAGACCATTCTGCAGACCCACGAAGAAAATAAAGTCAGAATACAGCATCATGCAGTAGTACCGGATCTTCTTATCCCTTTCGATGAAATCCGTATCGAACAGGTACTGATCAACTTTTTAACGAATGCAATTAAATATTCACCTGAGAATAACCAGGTCATCGTAACGACATTTGCGGATGAAGATGAAGTGAAAGTAAGCATTACCGATTTCGGAATTGGAATCCCGGATTTTAAACAGGATGCCGTATTCCGTAAATTTTACCGTGTAGAAGAATCATCACTACAATTTCAGGGTATGGGGATAGGACTCTATATCTGTTCCGAAATTATCAAACAGCATCACGGGACCATAGGTTTATCCAGTATCGTAGGTGAAGGGTCTACATTTTATTTTACCTTACCATTAAACTAATTTTTTATGCCAAAAAAAATCATAAGAAATCTACAAATTGGGGTTGGACTGTCTTTATTAATCTTAATGGCAAGTTCAGCCGCATCATATATCAGTATCCAAAGGCAGATGGAGCATAGGGAAAACCTGTCCAAAAGCCGTCGCTCGGTAACCGCAGTAAAAGATGTGTTAATCGCTCTTTTAGATGCTGAAACGGGTAACAGAGGATATCAGTTAACAGGGAAAGATAGTTTTTTAGAACCTTATAATCGCAGTTTAACAGAATGTCCTAAGGCAATTGAGCGTGCTAAAACAATAGGGATTACAGATAAAAGCCAGCTGGGCAGGATCAGTGCTTTAGAGCAAAATGTGGTCACCAGTATCAGTAATCTGAAACAGCTTGTTGAAAATAAGCGAAGAGGAGTTGTAATGACTCAGGAGCAGATGTTGCTGAGTAAAGCTTATATGGACAAATGCCGTATGCTGGTCCGGGATTTTGTAAAGTACGAAGAAAACCAGGTGGATAGAAAGAATAAAAATCTTAACAGTTCATCTGATACTACCGTTCTGTTTATCATTTTTTCTGCATTGGCAGCAATTGCTGTGACTCTGTTTTTATACATTAAGTTGCGTAAAGATCTGATCCGTAGAGATAGGCTTGAAAAAGCATTAAAGGCGAAAGATCTGGAAATTAGCAGAAGGGTAAGTGTTATTCAGCAGGTGGCCAACAGAGTAGCGAATGGTGATTACAGCCAGAGAGCCGAAGACAACTCGCAGGATGATCTTGGAGATCTGGTAGATTCTCTTAACCATATGACCGATTCTCTGAAAAAATCTTTCGATAAAATCAATAAAAGCGACTGGCATCAGAAAGGTCTTGCCTTGTTAAATGAAACTTTGGTGGGAAACAGATCCGTAAAGGACGTTACGAACGATTCTCTATATCAAATCATTGAATATGCAAATTGCAGCAATGGAGCCATTTATTTGTTAGATGATGGAAAATTAAAACTGGAGTCTGCTTTCGGTCTGGAAAATACCATGAAAAAATTCTTCGAACCGGGAGAAGGAATGGTAGGACAAACCTTTATCAAAGGAAAGGCAAAGGTATACAATGACCTTAACGAAAATGATTTTGCGATTACTTTTGCAAGCAGCAGAGTGAAAGTTAACGGAATTCTATTGGTTCCGATTATTTTGGACGGGCAAAGCATCGGCGTGCTGGAAGTAAGTGCTGCAGATAATTTTGACGAGGATAAAATTAATTACTTCACAGAAGGCTGCCGAAATATTGCTATTGCGTTGAATGCCGCAAGAGGCCGTGAAAAAGAACAGCGCCTATTAGAAGAAACACAGGCTCAGTCTGAAGAACTTCAGGTACAGCATTCTGAACTTGAAAATCTGAATACAGAATTAGAAGCACAAACCCAAAAACTGCAGGCTTCAGAAGAAGAACTCAAAGTACAGCAGGAAGAGCTGATGCAGACCAATGCGGAACTGGAAGAGCGCTCGAAATTATTAGAAGAGAAAAATCATCTAATTGCGGAACGAAATATAGAAATCCAGAAAAAAGCAGAAGAACTGGCATTAAGTACCAAGTACAAATCTGAGTTTTTGGCGAATATGTCACACGAATTGCGTACTCCGCTGAACTCGATCCTTCTTCTTTCCCGTTTAATGGCTGAAAACCCTGACGAGAACCTAAACGAAGACCAGATAGAATCAGCGAAAGTAATTCAAAGTTCCGGAAGCAGTCTGTTAACGTTGATTGATGAAATATTAGATCTTGCTAAAATAGAATCAGGG
The DNA here is from genome assembly GCF_000737705.1 of Chryseobacterium soli. Taxonomy (GTDB): domain Bacteria; phylum Bacteroidota; class Bacteroidia; order Flavobacteriales; family Weeksellaceae; genus Chryseobacterium; species Chryseobacterium soli. The sequence continues at coordinate 86,694 of NZ_JPRH01000007.1, forward strand.
AAAATGACCCTGGAATATCAAAATGTTGTGATTGAGGATGTTGTAAAAGATCTTCAGAATTTATTCAATCCTCTGGTGAAAGAAAAAGGAATTCAGTTTGATATTCAGATAGAAGAGCAGGTGGGAAAAAGCATTGAAACAGACCCACTACGACTAAACCAGGTATTGCTCAACCTGATGTCAAACGCATTGAAATTTACAACCGAAGGAAGCATTGCCCTTACGATTAAAAAAGACCCTAAGAATAAAGATTTTATTATTTTTAGTGTAAAAGATACAGGAATCGGAATTGCAGAAGATAAACAGAAAATCATTTTTGAAGCATTCCAGCAGGCAGACGGATCTACCCGACGAAAATTCGGGGGAACAGGATTAGGACTGTCCATCAGCCGTGAAATTGCCAAACTATTAGGCGGAGAATTATTGCTGGAAAGTAAGGTTGATGAAGGAAGTGAGTTTAGCCTGATCATTCCGGTTGACGGGAAATTAGAGCCTGTTCATATCCAGCAGGACCAGGAATTGGTGGAAATTATCCGCGAAGATGTAGAAGAAATTAAAAACATCATCGATTATCCGAACACTGAAGCTTCACTTTCTGTCAATGCATTAGAAATACCGGAAGATGTAGCAGATGACCGCGATAATATACAGGATGGGGATAAAGTTATTTTAATTGTAGAAGACGATACCAATTTTGCTAAAGCATTATTAAAATACGCCCACAGACAGGATTATAAAGGAGTAGTGGTCGTGAGAGGAGATTATGCTTTATCTGCTGCGCTGCAATATCATCCGCTGGCCATTTTACTCGATGTTCAGTTACCGGTAAAAGACGGCTGGCAGGTAATGGACGCATTAAAATCCAATGCTCAGACCAAACATATTCCCGTGCATATGATGTCATCACTGCATGTAAAAGAAGAAAGTCTGATGAAAGGAGCTATTGATTTCATCAACAAACCGGTAGCTTTGGAACAGATGACTGATGTCTTCAGGAAAATTGAAGAAGCCCTTCGCAGATCCCCTCAAAAGGTTCTGATTGTAGAGGAAAATTCTAAACACGCCAGTGCTTTATCCTATTTCTTAAGCAACTTCAATATTTCATTAGCAGTAGAAAATAATGTAGAAGACAGTGTAAAAGCATTGACTTCCAACGATGTGGATTGCGTAATTTTAGAAGTGGGAGCTTCCAAAGGACATGGCTATCAGATTGTAGAATCCATTAAAAGCTATGAAGGATTAGAAAACCTTCCGATTATCATCTTTACCGAAAATAATTTATCCCAGGCAGAAGAGCTTAAAATCAAGCAGTATGCAGATTCGATTGTCGTAAAAACAGCGCATTCTTATCAGCGTATCCTGGATGAAGTAGGATTATTTTTACATTTGGTGGAGGAAAAGAACAGCTCGATAGAAACCATTAAAAATAAAACATTAGGATCATTAACTGAAGTCTTGAGTGGAAAGAAAATACTCATCACCGATGACGATGTCCGAAATATATTTTCACTCACCAAAGCACTTGAAAAATACAAAGTAGAAGTCGTATTGGCCATGGACGGAAAACAGGCATTGGAGCAGATCAAAGCCCATCCGGATATTGATGTTATTTTAATGGATATGATGATGCCGGAAATGGATGGTTATGAAACCATACAGGAAATAAGAAAAAAACCGATGTTTGCCAAATTGCCGATTATTGCCGTAACCGCAAAATCCATGATTGGCGACCGCCAGAAATGCATTACAGCCGGAGCTTCAGATTATATCTCGAAGCCTGTAGATCTTGATCAGCTGTTATCATTGCTGCGTGTTTGGTTATATGAAAGTTAAACAGATCAATTCTGATGAATAAGAAAATTTTGATTGTGGACGATGATCCACGTAATATATTTGCACTGAAATTAACCCTGAAAGCCCGGGGTTATAAGATGGAAAGCTGTACAATGGCTCAGGAAGCCATTAAGATTTTACAGGAAGATCCCCAGATTGGAGTTGTGCTGATGGATATGATGATGCCCGAAATGGATGGCTATGAAGCAATCCGTATCATTCGCAATACACCGGAAATCAGTCATGTATCGATTATTTCAGTGACGGCGCAGGCAATGCCGGAAGACCGTCAGAAATGCCTGGACGCAGGAGCACAGGATTATGTGAAAAAACCGATTGATGTAGATCAGTTGATAACTGCTATCCAAAAATTATCCTAGATGCTGGAGCCGAGTATTGTAAAAGACGAAGAGGTAGAATGCCTGATAAAAGACGTTTACAGACTGTATGGGTATGATTTTTCCCTGTACAGTAGAGCTTCCTTTAAAAGAAGGGTCAACCGTATCTGTCTGATTGATAAATTCACCAGCTTTGCAGAGCTGCGGTACACTATACTCAATGACCCGGAATACCTGAAACATTTTGTGGAAGAAATCACAGTGAATGTAACGGAAATGTTTCGTGATCCTTATTTTTTCAAAGTATTACGCGAGAAAATATTACCGCAATTAGGGACCTATCCGCTCATCAGGATTTGGGTAGCCGGATGTTCTACAGGAGAAGAAGCCTATTCCATGGCCATCTTACTGAAAGAAGCCAATTTGTACCACAAATCACTGATCTACGGGACAGATATCAATCCCTCCGTTCTGGAAACAGCAAGAGCAGGGGTTTTTCCGTTGCAGCAGATGAAATTGTATTCAGAAAACTATATGCTTTCAGGTGGCAAACAGGATTTTTCAGATTATTACACCGCCAATTATGACAGTGTAAGGTTTGACAAAAGCCTGCAGGAAAAACTGATCTTATCTACCCATAATCTGGTTTCAGACAGTTCTTTTAACAGCTTTCAGCTGATTATCTGCAGAAACGTATTGATTTATTTTGATAAAGAACTGCAGGAGCGCGTATTCAATCTTTTTGACGCAAGTTTGGAAAACTTAGGCTATCTGGCTTTAGGTTCCAAAGAAACTTTGAGATTTTCTAATTTAGGGAAATTTTATCATCAGATTGAAGATCAGAAAATATGGAAAAAAGCAGATCATAGTTAATTATTAATAAAGAATGGAAACGAAGAATACCGAATTGGTCATAATAGGAGGGTCTGCAGGAAGTCTGCAGGTCATTTTGGATATGACCAGAAAACTCAATAAAGAGATCGGTTTTCCTATTCTGCTGGTGATGCACCGGAAGGCACATTCGGTAAGTATTTTACCTACGCTGTTACAGCAGTTCTCATCCATGGAGGTCATTGAAGCTGAAGACAAAACAGAAATTCAGAAAAATAAGATCTATATAGTCCCCGCTGATTATCATGTCTTATTTGAAGATAAAAAAATTATCTCTCTGGACAGTTCAGAAAAAGTAAACTATTCCCGGCCCTCCATTGATGTCACCTTCAAATCAGCAGCAGAGATATATGGAGAAAGCCTTGTCGGTATCCTGTTGTCAGGAGCCAACGCTGATGGTGTGGAAGGTTTGGAATACATTAAAAAAAATAACGGAAGAGTCTGGATCCAGGATCCGGAGACAGCAGAAGTCAGTTATATGCCAAAACATGCCGTAGCAGCAGGCATCCACGATCTTATCATTATGTCCGATGAGTTGGCAGCACACATTAATCAGTTACAAACAATATAATATACCTAAAGATTTAAAAATAGCCTGATATGAGCAAGAAGAAAATTTTAATTTTTGACGATGACAAAGTTATTCTGGAAGTAATAACGATCATTTTTGAAGAGGGTGGTTACGAAGTGGAAATCTCAGAAACATCACACGATATTATACAGAAAGTTTCTCAGTTTCAGCCGGATGTTATTCTGATGGACAACTGGATTCCTAATATTGGTGGGGTAGAAGCTACAAAGCTGTTGAAAAGTAATGAAGAATTTAAGAAAATTCCGGTGATCTACATTACGGCCAATAGCGATATCACTGCATTGGCGGAAAGTGCTCAGGCAGATGATTATATTGCAAAACCATTCAATCTGGATGATCTGGAAGAAAAGGTAGCGAAATACATGAAAGATTAAATTGTACAGTAAAAAAATCTGGTGATCTATTTTTTTGAATACATAAAAAAAGGTCAGTTATTCCTTACGATCCTTGCTGGAAACAGCAAGGATTTTTCTATTGTATGAGGTTAACCATAAGGATATTGTGTAACACATTAATAATTTTATCTCATGGATGAAATAGAAGAGTTAAGAACCTGCAGCAAGGATTAACTCAAGCTGAAATTGCAAATCAGTTAAAAAAAAGTGCTATTAACCCAAATAGTCAAAGTTCAGTTGAAAAGAAATTAAATCAAATTAAAGAAAAATATAAAGCAAAAACGTTATTTCAACTTGCTTGTATTCTACACAATAACAAAGTTTTAGTAAATACGGATTCCCGTAGTGGAGAATAAAATTTTATATATATATTTATCCAGAATTCAAAAACAGAATTATTATGAAAAATTTAAAAAAACTATCTAGATCTCAACTTAAAAATTTAAGTGGTGGTGAAATTATTAATGGAGGACCAAGAGCTGGTTTAGAAGGGCAGGGAGGGAATTATAAATGCTGCTCAAACAATAGTGATGCGTGTAGCGCTTGTGTCCATATTAATAGTAATCCTGTTTGTAGTACAGGATCATATGCGGTAGCATGCTAAAAAATTAACACTAACACCCTAGAATTTTTTTTAGGGTGTTTTTAATAGAAAGTAAATATGAAATTTTTGAAATGTCTAATACTTGGAATCTTTTGTTCTTTTTCTATTATTTATGGTCAAAACTATCGTTTTACCTATAATTATAGATCAATACCAGATACTCTCAATAAAAATAATATAATAAATGAAGATATGATTCTAGAGGTTAGAGACAATAAATCTGTTTTTCTAAGTCAAAAAAAAATCATTTCTGATTCTGTAATGATTGCTGATGCTAAAAAAGGGATTATGACCATGCCAGACCCTAGTATTCAGACTAAATATATTGTTACAAAAGAATATTCAGATGTAAAGACAAGATTAATTACAGAAGAATTTTCCACTTCTTATAAATTTGTAATAGTTGATGAAAGACCTTTAAATTGGAAAATTCTCCCTGAAAAAAAGATGATTGGGGAGTATCAATGTCAAAAAGCAGTACTAGATTTTGCAGGTAGACAATGGACGGCTTGGTTTACTGAGGAAATACCATTTAGTGATGGTCCATATAAATTTAGAGGCTTACCGGGATTAATTGTTCAAATTGGAGATTCAAAAGAGTATCATGTTTTCCAATTAAAAGGAGTACAAAAGAATAATAACAACCCATATGAAAGTAAGGTAGATAAAGGAACAAATACTAAAAATCTTAGTTTTAGCGATTTTGTTAAATTTTATAAGGAGTATAGAAAAGATCCTGTAAAAGAATTTAAACAAAATGCCATGAGTGGTAAAATATATTATGAATCTGAAGAAAAAAGAATTGAACATATGATGTTAGTGGAAAAGCTAAATAAAGAAAGAATAAAAAAAGACAATAATATAATTGAACTTGATCTATTAAAAAAATAAAATTAAAGCACCTTAGTAGGTGCTTTAATTTTAAAATCCATCTTTTAATTTTTCAAATTCGTTTTTAACAAACTCCTCCATTTCTTCAATTGCTTTATCCCTTTCATGTTTCGTTAAAAACATTGCATGCTCTATTTCTCTGGAAAGCATTGTTGGATTAACCTAATTAACTTAAAAAATAAATCTTTGCCAGGAGCTCTATAAAGAACATAGTAACTTGTATCCGATATGTCGTAAAAAAGTTTAAGTTTTTTCATAACAAAACAATATTTCAGGCAAAAACATTATTCTTTTTGCTTGAAAGTTTAATTCATTGCTTGAAAAACTTTTGAAAAACTCCAGCAAGGATATTTTATTTCTATAATATCACGTCCGATTATTTTATTAATAATTACTATCCGGAACAGAAGGTAATTAACAGTAAAAAAATATTGGAAATACAGAGGGTTTATTTTTATATTTGTTGATAATCAGTGTTTTATATTATATTTAGCACGGCCGTAAAGCACAAGCAGGGGTTCAGGAATAAAACGTATATTTATCTTAATGAGAATGTAGCGGTATACTTTTATCAAAGTAATGAAGGGGATGGCAAGATTGTAGTAGTACTTACCAAACCATATGAAAATCGCAAAAAATGAATTTGAAACGAAATATAAATTCTCAAATAGAAAATAGCAGTCCTAGCGTTACCAACTTCCGTCTGGATATACTGGAAGGTTTAACACGAGATCCTAAGCGACTGTCTTCAAAGTACTTTTATGATAAGAAAGGCGACCATCTGTTTCAGAAAATTATGGCAATGCCCGAATATTATCTCACCCAGTGCGAGCTGGATATATTCAAAAATAAAACAGCCGAAATTGCCAGTCTTATCACGATAGATGATGAACCTTTTGATCTGATCGAGCTTGGAGCAGGCGATGCCATGAAGTCCTCCTATCTGCTGAAATACCTCGTTGAAAATGGAATAGACTATACCTATATGCCGATTGATATTTCAGGAAATATTTTATCAATTCTGGATCAGAAATTAAAAAAGGAAATACCCGGTTTAGACATTGTCTGCTTAGAAGGTGAGTATTTTGACATGCTTGATAAAGCAGCAGCACTTTCTTCCAGAAGAAAAGTAGTCCTTTTTTTAGGAGGCAATATCGGCAATATGGAAGTACGGGAAGCCCATGATTTCTGTACGCACCTGAACCGCAGTCTCACTTCCGGAGACCGTGTACTGGTAGGTTTTGATCTGAAGAAAAATCCCCATACCATTTTAGATGCTTATAATGATACAACCGGGATCACTGCAGATTTTAATCTTAATCTTCTGACCCGTATCAACCGTGAACTGGAAGCAGATTTTGATCTGAAAAGTTTTCAGCATTACCAAACCTATGATCCGGTGAGCGGAGCCTGCAGAAGCTATCTGGTAAGCCTTACAGACCAGCAGGTAACCATTGATGATACGACCATAACATTCAGGGAAAACGAACTTATTGATATGGAAGTTTCCCAGAAATTTTCCGAATCAGATATAGAAGAACTGGCAGAAAGGTCAGGCTTTACCATTGCAGGAGAAATAAAAGACTCTAAAAAATGGTTCATAGATTCCGTATGGAAAGTACAGTAAACAATTAAATATAAAAAGATGATAGCAAGTCCCAAAAATATTGATGCCGTAAAAAAATATACAGCGGTCCGTAATCATTCTCTAGCCATTTGTGCTCCTCTGGAAATTGAAGATTACGTCGTACAGCCCATAGTAGATGTAAGCCCTCCAAAATGGCATTTAGGCCATACGACCTGGTTTTTTGAAACATTCATATTGCTTCCGAATTTTCCGGGGTATACGGTTTTTGATCCTCAGTATAACTTTGTGTTCAACAGTTACTATGAAACCATCGGGGCTAGGGTAATCCGTACTGATAGGGGAAATTTAAGCCGTCCTTCTGTTTCTGAGGTTTATCGTTACCGGAAATATGTCGATGAGCAAATGGAAATATTTCTTCAAAGCGAGCACATGAAACAAGCCCTTGAACCTTTACTGGAACTGGGTCTCAATCACGAACAGCAGCATCAGGAACTATTATTGACCGATATTAAATATATTTTAGGACATAATCCTCTGTTTCCAGCTTATACAAAAGAAAAAAGTCCTGAAGCAGAAATAAGCAAAGCTTCCGGAATGATCCCATTCTCCGAAGGTATTTATGAAATCGGTTTTCAGGGAGATGGATTTTGTTTTGATAATGAATTGGGCAGACATAAAGTGTTCCTTCATGATTTCGAAATCGCAAACCATCCCGTAACCAATGGAGAATATCTTGAATTTATGGAAGCTGGCGGCTATCATGATTTTAAACACTGGCATGCAGAGGGCTGGGATTGGGTAAAAGAAAACAAAGCAGAATCCCCGTTGTATTGGCATTCCATAGACGGAAAATGGATGCAGTATACCTTATATGGATTGCAGGAACTCGATCTTGAGCAAACCCTTTGTCATATCAATTTCTATGAAGCATCAGCATATGCCTCCTGGAAAGGGATGCGTTTGCCTACAGAAGCAGAGTGGGAGGTAGCATCGGACCATTTTAACTGGGGAAACCGTTGGGAATGGACCGGAAGTGCCTACTTGCCTTATACCGGGTTTAAAAAAGAAGCCGGAGCAGTAGGAGAATACAACGGAAAATTTATGATCAATCAAATGGTATTGCGCGGTGCATCAGAGGCGACCCCTTCCGGACACAGCAGAAATACCTACCGTAATTTCTTTCATGCCAGGCTGCAGTGGCAGTTTACGGGAATCAGGCTTGCCAGATAATATCAGCTTATGATTACAGTAGAATCCATTTCTAAATATTTTGGTGGAAGAGCTGCCGTAGATACCATTTCCTTTCAGGCCAATGATAAGGAAATAATGGTATTGCTGGGTACCAGTGGCTGTGGGAAAACAACAACCCTTAAAATGATCAATCGTCTGATAGAATCAGATTCAGGGACTATTTTGATTGATGGTGAAAATATTCGTAATAGAAAGATAGAAGACCTTCGCATGAGCATCGGTTTTGTGATGCAAAACTCAGGGCTGTTTCCTCATTATACCATTGGAAGGAATATCAGCGTGGTTCCGGAATTATTAAAATGGAATCAAAAAGATATCCGGAGAAGAACGGAAGAACTGATGGATAAACTGCATCTTTCCGGTGATCTTCTCAACAGATTTCCTCATGAATTGAGCGGAGGACAGCAACAACGCGTAGGCATTGCAAGGGCATTAATTGCCAATACCCCCGTTCTGTTGATGGATGAACCCTTTGGAGCGTTAGATAATATTACGAAAGCTGAAATTCATTCAGAATTCAAATCCCTGGAAGAACTTAAAAACAAAACCATTGTACTCGTTACCCACGATGTGCAGGAAGCCTTTGAGCTCGGTCATAAAATATGCCTGATGGATAAAGGGAAAATTGTACAGATCGGCACTCCAAAAGAAATGCTTTATCATTCCAAAAATGATTTTGTAAAAGAATTTTTTGAGGAAAGCCGGCTTTTACTTGAATATAAGGTGGCTGCTTTACAGGATCTGCATCCTTTTCTTATCAATGGGCAACAATTGTATGATACCTATAAATTCACTAAGGATACAAGTGTCTGGGCCGCTTTACAAAAGCTGAGTGCGGACCACAACAATATAGAATGGTATGATACTTTGACCAAAGCATTCAGTGAGTACAGAAAATTACAGGTAGCATGACAAATCAAAGCTTTTGGACCTTTATTGCTGAACAGCAGGAAAAATTAGGAACTCAGATTATTCAACATCTTGGGCTTACTTTTTTATCCTTATTGCTGGCGGTTGTGGTCGGGTTGCCTTTAGGAATCCTCATTGCAAGAAAACAAAAAATATCCAGTTCTGTCCTTGGAATAGCCGGTGTTTTGCAGACCATTCCAAGCATTGCGCTGCTGGGTTTTATGATACCGGTTTTAGGAATCGGTGCTGCACCTGCCATTGCTGCATTATTGATTTATGCGCTTCTTCCCATCATCCGGAATACCTACACAGGAATAAAAGGAGTAGATCCTGCCGTGATTGAAGCGGCAAAAGCAATGGGAATGAACAAAAAGCAGATGCTTTTAAAAGTAGAGCTCCCTTTGGCAATGCCCGTCATTATTGCCGGCATAAGAACGGCGGCAGTCATCAATGTCGGGGTAGCAACCTTAGCCTCTTTTGTAGCCGCAGGCGGATTAGGAGAATTTATTTTTGGAGGAATTTCTCTTAATAATACGAATATGATCCTTGCAGGGGCCATTCCCGCAGCATTACTTGCGATTATATTAGATCAGATGATTGCATTATTGCAACGGTCAGGATATCAGAAATTCCGTAAACTGTGGTATATCGTGCCATTGGTTCTTGTAATCGTAGGAGCAGCGTATTGGCTGACAACACGCTCGGAAGATAAGCTTAAAGCCGGATTTACCCCTGAATTTATGGGCAGACAGGATGGTGATCTGGGATTACGGTCTGTATATGGACTCAATGCCCATCCCAAGGTTGTGAATGATGCCGTAATGTACAAAGCAGCCTATGAAAATAAGCTGGATCTCATCAGCGGATATTCTACGGATGGAAGAATCAAAGCCTTTGACCTATATGTGTTGGAAGATGATAAAAAAATCTTTCCTCCCTATTTTGCAGCTCCAATCATTAAAACGAAAACATTACAGAAATTTCCTGATCTTGAAAAAACACTGAACCTGCTAGCAGGTCAGTTCAGCGATACTGTGATGACAGATCTCAATTACAGAGCCGATTATCTTCATCAGACTCCTGAAAAAATAGCCAAAGACTTCTTACTGAAGACCAAACTATACAAAATATCCCGTCAGGGAAATGCCGGAACGATACGGATCGGATCAAAGATTTTTGGCGAGCAATATATTCTCACAGAAATTTATAAGATGCTGATTGAAGGCTATACAGACTATAAAGTAGAAACCAAAACAGGACTGGGAGGTACGAAAATCTGTTTCGATGCTTTACTGAACGACGGCATAGATTTCTATCCCGAATATACCGGGACAGGGTTATTAGTCTTGTTGAAACCCACAGAACAAACCATTCATACCGTTACTCAAAGTCCTGAAAAAACCTATCAGTACGTCAGTGAAGAATTTCAGAAACAGTACGGGATTCAATGGCTGCAGCCACTGGGATTTAATAATTCCTATGCTCTGATGATGCGTAAAAAACAGGCTGAGGAACTCCATATCAAAAGTATATCAGACCTTAAAAAATATCTTGATTCAGAATAATCAGAAAAATTACTGATTGGAAATTTTCGGAATATATAAAACCTTTAGCAATTAAGTAAAGGTTTTTTTGTTGCTTTGAAATTGAGGTGAAAGATTCCGAAGTTTTAATTTCATGAATAATTATTTCATTAATTTTTCCAATCCTGTAACATTTTTTCGGAATGGGAAACAAATAGCCAAATCAATATCTTTTGAAAAAGACAGATCTAGAACTAGAATTTGAAGCCAGACTCAAAGAATACAAACTTGTAATCTATAAAGTCTGCCGGATGTATAAAAATGATCCCAATGATATTCAGGATTTATATCAGGATATTATCATACAGTTGTGGAAGTCGTATCCCAAATTCAGAGGCGAAGCAAAATTCAGTACCTGGCTCTACCGGATTGCCATTAATACAGCCCTGGCAAGTTTTACCCGGAAAAAACGGGCTATACAAACCAGCGAAGTAGAACTGTACAATATCCAAATGCCGTATGAAGAAGATATTGGGCTCAAAGAAGAGCAGCATCAGCAATTACATACCGCTATCCAACAGCTTAATGATGTTGAAAAATCCATCGTGATCCTGTATCTGGAAGATAAATCTTATGATGCGATGGAAGAAATTTTAGGAATCAGCAATGCTACTCTTCGAGTAAAAATGAACAGAATTAAAGACAAATTAAGAACCCTTACCAACAACAAATAATATGGAATTAGATACCTTGAAAAATAGCTGGAATACCATTTCCGTAGATGTAAACCGGGATCAGTTCGACATCATTTCTGCCACGAAAAAAGAAATGAAATCTCCCTTAGCCGGCCTGAAGAAAAAAGTACAGAAGCAAATTAAAATGTTACCGATTTTATTCGCTTTCTTAGTGATTGTAGCCGTTAAAATGCCGGATGCTCAACATCATATTTTGATTTGGATGGGCTTAGTGATCCTGCCTTTGACAACCCTGTATTATTATTTTAATCTAAAATTAATAACTGATTTGGAAGAAATGAATGGCTCCGTGAAAGATGATATTCAAAATAAAATAAAAAAACTCATCAGCACCAATCGGATCTATCTTATTGTCAACCGGGTAATTTTTGCTCTGTTGATCATAGGAATTGAAGGGTTGATCAGAAATAACAGGTTGGATTTAGTTCCGGGTCTTGAAACGTTGAAAAATATTGTTTTTCCATTACGGGTCCTGATCTATGCCGGAATTTTCGGACTCCATTATGTGGTGAGCAAGTATACTTTTACGTACTATTTTGGAAAATACATCAGACAGCTTAAAAACATCCTTGCAGAGATGCAGTAAGATAAATTCCTCTTAAAACGGAGGAATTTTTTTATGGGTATTGGAGTGAAGTATAAGTAAGAATAGCTGATTAAACAATCAATAAGATTATGTACATGGATTGTCCTTCTGGCGAAGGAGAAACCTCTTTCATAGATTAGATTATTCATTTCCTTCGTTATATTCAGAATAACAGCAGAATAATGAGGCCATAAAGTCTGGTGTAAATTGTATATTCTTACACCAGTAATTATGCTTTAAAATGCTTTTCTTTGTTAAAATTTAATTTTAACAATAACTCCTTTTTTGCGAAGCTCAAATGAAGAATATATTAAGCTGGGTTTTGGTTGTATTGATTATGGTATTCCTTCTGAACAACTGTTTCAGCAGTAAGGTTCAGAAAGATATTACCCAAAAAGCTTCTTTTATCGCCGAACTCAGAAAATTATATGCTTCAGGAGATACTTCAAAATGGCCTAAACCATTGGTTGATCCGGAAGCAAAACCTTATTTTTCAGAGATAGGACATTTGCCGGAAGTTCAGTTTCCGGCAGATAATCCATATTCCAGTGAGAAAGCATTATTAGGAAAAACCCTTTTCTTTGATCCGCGACTTTCAGGTTCCAATCAGATTGCCTGTGCCTCATGCCATGATCCCGAACTGGGCTGGACCGATAACAGAGCTTTGTCTTATGGTCATGACAGACAGTTGGGAACAAGAAATTCAATGACGATTCTTAATGCTGCCTATGCCACATCATTATTCTGGGATGGGCGTGCCGGCTCGCTGGAAGAACAGTCTCATATGCCGATCCAGGATCAGCGGGAAATGAATGGTCACATTGAAATAGCTGCCGGAAAAATTGCCAAGATCAAAGGATATGAAAGTTTATTTGAGAAAGCTTTTGGCAGTAAAACCGTGACCAAAGAGAGAATTGCCCAGGCTATTGCTACTTTTGAACGAACGGTTAAAAGCCCGCCGACTAAATTTGATGAATTTATAGATGGTAAAATAGATCGTTATTCTGATGATGAGGTAATGGGACTTCATATCTTCCGTACCAAGGCCAATTGTATCAGCTGTCATAATTCCGGATATTTTTCCGACAGCCGTTTTGAGAATATAGGAACTTCTTTATTAGGCTCACCACAGGAAGATTTGGGAAGATATCTTGTAACAAAAAATCCTGAAGACGCCGGGAAATTCCGGGTTCCTAGTTTAAGAGAAGTGACGAAAACAGGACCCTGGATGCATAACGGATCTATGGTTTCGCTTGCTGAGGTGATACAATTGTATAATAAAGGAAATCCAGAACCCTCTCCATATCGCTCGACGGTTCATGACGGAATTACGCTGACCTCTCATAAATCTGAGATTGTAAGGCTTTTGGAACTGACAGATGAAGAAATGAGACAGTTAGAGGCATTTCTTGGAACATTATCGACCAAAACCCAAAGACTTATTCCGCCGCCAATACCGCAATAGTGAATTTCTTTATTATTGAATATTGAAAGAGTTATTGAAAAGTCTCAGGAAGTATTTTTTCAATGATGACCTGCTGGAGTTTATCCGGTTCGCTGTTAAAAACAGTATGTCCTGATTTTTCAAACCAAAAAAGATCTTTTTTCGGTGCTTTTAACAACTTATAATAATCTTCAACAAGATAATGGGATTTTTGCTGATCGCCGTTTCCTTCTATGAAGTAGACCGGGCATTGCAATGCCGATAAGGTTTTGAAAAGATTGTTGGTTACCGCCTTCTTCCACATAGAGAACATTATTAAACAGGAATCGTGAACCAGAATGTACTTCCTTCGCCAATTACACTTTCAGCACCAATCTGGCCTCCATGCTTTCGGATAATCTCTGAACAGATATACAGCCCTAAACCAAGCCCTGAATAGGATTTCCCTGAATGATCTACCCGGAAATAACGGTCAAAAAGATTGGGAAGTACCTTGGCATCGATTCCGTTTCCAAAATCCCGGACAGACACTTTCACATAACCATCCAGCAATTCTGTTGTGATATGGATCTGTTGAGAATGGGGCGCATATTTTACAGCGTTATTCACGAAGTTGATCACCACCTGGTCAATTCTGTGTTCATCGGCATACAGTTCCAGATGCTGATCTCCCTGGATGATAAGATCATATTTGCCTTCCATTCTGACATGGTTGCAGCTCATAGAAAGCATATCATGAAGGTTAAACGTTGTTTTTTCAAGCTTCAGCTGATCTTCACTCAGTCTGCTCATATTTAAAAGGTCATCGACAAGGACAACTATTTTTTCTACACTCTTTCCAGATTGTTCAATGAGCCTGATATGGGTTTCTGAAAAAGGTTTGTTTTTCATCCTGTCCAGCAATTGAAGCGATGCTTTAAGCGAAGTGATCGGAGTTTTCAGTTCATGGCTGGCAATGCTTAAAAAGTCATCTTTACGCTGTTCAAAAAGCTTTTTTTCTGTGATATTAGCCGTCATCCCAACCATCCGGTCAGCATTTCCGTTTTCGTCATACCTAGGACGTCCGTGGGCCTCTATCCAATGCAAAGAGCCGTCCCTCCATTTAATTGGGTATTCGGTTTTATAAATACCATTTACCTTGATCGCTTCCTGCACCAATCCTCTGACTCTTTCTCTGTGTTCTGGGAATATGGCTTCAAACAGGTCGGCATATGTGAAATTTTCTTCCGGAGAAAAACCATAGTTACGCTTGAACTGATCGGTGCTCAGCATGATGCCTGTTGCAAGATTTACTTCGGTAGATCCCAGGCTGCTTGCATCCATTGCAATTTCCAGACGGGTATTGATTTCACGAACGGATTCCCGGGCATTAATCTGATCGGTAACATCAGAGGCTACCACGAGAATGGTAGTCGTTTTTCCATCTGTGCCGGAGATGGGCTTATACACAAAATTGATATAACGCTCAGTGAGATTTTCGTCTACCATCAGCTGTACTTTAAGTTCCTGTCCGTAGAATTCCTTGCCAGTTTCATAAACCTCTTTGAGGATCCCCAAAAAAGGCTGTTTTTCCAATTCAGGAAGCGCTATACGCAGAGGAAGGCCTACTACAGAACGGTCTTTACCCCAGATTTCCAATATAGTACCATTCACTACATCTACTGTAAAATCTTCTCCCTTAAGCGATGCCATGGCAACAGGGGAGTGCTCTACAAGCGATCTGAAACGATTTTCACTTTGAACCAGGGTATCATTGACTTCCTGCAGTTGGTTTTTAAAATAAACGAGTTCTTTATTGACGGCCTCAAGTTTGGCATTGATGTGTAAAAGCTCTTCGTTGGTTACGATATATTCTTCGTTCAGATCTACAAGATCCTGAGTGAGTTGTTGTTCTGCTTTTGATTTCTCTTTGACCATTTTTCTGGCTTCCATCCTTTCTGATACTTCAGAAGCGGTATGCAGGATATAAGCCGTTTTATCATTGTCATTACATATTGCTTTGTACTCAAAATCAAAATAAAAGTGCTGAAGCTCGCCATCAATTTCAATAATGGCAGGATAATCTTTGGCAATATATGTTTCCCCGGATCTCCATACTTCTTTTAAAATATCAAGAAAGGGTTGTCCTGAAAGTTCTGGAAGAGCGTTAATGAAATGTTCACCAATAACGTTACGATCTTTCCCCCAAAATTTGAGCATAGCTTCATTGGCACTGATAATGGTAATGTCATCACCAGTATATACCGCTGTGGCATTGGGTGACCTGAAAAGTATACTCAATAGCTGTTCAGGAAGGATATAATCTGGAGAATTCATAATGGATTAAAAAAGTATACAAAGATAATTAATATCCCTCAATGAGCCGGCATAAAAGGGTTTTTTAAACACTTCTTATCGGCAAAAATAATGGTGTTTTTTGAGGTTTGAAAACAGATGATATAAGTATCCACAACATCTCATCGGATAGGGTATATCCGATGAAATGATGATTTTTAGTACTGTTTAATGATACGAGTTTTAACTGCTCATCAAAAACCTGAACTTATTGATATTTTTAAGGGCAATACCCGTTCCACGGACTACTGCTCTTAAAGGATCTTCGGCTACACATACAGGCAGTCCTGTTTTTCTGTGTATTCTATCGGCTAAACCATTAAGCAGGGCACCTCCTCCTGCAAGATAGATCCCGGTTTTATAGATATCTGCGGCAAGTTCCGGTGGAGTAAGAGAAAGGGTTTCCAAAACGGCGTCTTCAATTCTCATGATAGATTTGTCCAGCGCTTTGAAGATTTCTTTATAATTCACCATGATTTCTTTTGGCTTACCCGTAATCAGGTCTCTTCCCTGTACAGGAATATCTTCCAAAGGATAATCCAGTTCTTCCAGTGCCGAACCGATCTCTATTTTTATTCTTTCGGCGGTTCTTTCCCCAACATACAGATTGTAATTCGATCTTAAAAAATAAGCAATATCGTTGGTAAATACATCTCCTGCTATTTTCAGAGATTTATCACAAACAATTCCTCCAAGTGCTATTACTGCAATTTCAGTTGTTCCGCCCCCTATATCAATAATCATATTTCCTTCAGGATTCTGAACGTCAATTCCTGCTCCAATTGCAGCAGCCATCGGTTCATAGATCAGTTTTACCTCCTTGGCATTTACCTTCAGTGCAGAATCTTTTACAGCTCTTTTTTCAACTTCGGTAATTCCGGAAGGAATACAGATCACAATTCTGAGTGCAGGCTGTATAAACCGACCTCTGATACCTGGAATCTGTTTAATAAATTCCTTAATCATATGCTCAGAAGCATGAAAGTCTGCAATCACTCCATCTTTTAGCGGACGTATGGTCTTAATATTTTCATGGGTTTTCCCCTGCATAAGCTTGGCTTGTTCACCAACTGCAATGGGTTTTCCTGTAGTACGGTCAATAGCGACGATAGAGGGTTGATCGATAACGATCTTATTATTATGTATAATTAGTGTATTAGCGGTTCCAAGATCCATTGCGATCTCTTGGGTAAACATATCAAATAACCCCATCTTTTTCATTCTTTTATTAGATTACAAAAGTATGGTTTTATGTATTGATATAAATGCTGAATTACCTTACAATAGAAGTTAAAGTTGTGTTAATTATCCTTGTAAAGTGAACTTTTTCTCTTATAGTTATTGAAAATGTTCCATTTTTGAGTACATAACACTCATATTATTAATTCATTACTAATTGTTAAATTGCATACAGATATATCCATAAAACTTATCTACTTTTAGCCCAACAAACCATGAAATACAATGAAGGCTAAAACTTCTTTTTATGTTACGCTCGTTTTCGGAATAATGATACAACAGGTTTCTGCACAGAATGAGTCTTCATTAAAAAACGAAATTTCTAAAGTAGAATCCGGATTAATGCCTGCCGTACGCTTTGAAGGCGATCCGGTCTGGACGATTGAATCACGGATGAAATATTATCATATTCCCGGAGTGAGCATCGCCGTTATTAAAGATTCTAAAGTAATCTGGAGCAAAACATATGGGGTAGCCGATGAGGATACTAAGATTCCTGTTAATTCAAAAACCCTTTTTCAGGCTGCATCCATGAGCAAACCGGTAAGTGCCTACGCCGCATTAAAGGAAGTGGAAATGGGAAAAATAAATCCTGATGCTGATGTAAATACCTATTTGAAATCCTGGAAAGTTCCTGAAAATGAATTCACCAAAGAAAAGAAAGTTACCCTTAAAAATATTGTAAGCCACACGGCGGGTCTTACCGTGAGTGGATTTTTAGGATATGAAGCTGGCCAACCTGTTCCTACGTTGCTTCAGGTACTGAACGGCCAAAGTCCGGCCAATTCTCCTGGTATTACAGTGGATAAAGCACCCGGAAGTCCTTACCGATACGGTGGCGGCGGATATTGCGTCATGCAGCAAATGCTCATAGATATTGAGGGGAAAGATTTTGCCACGATTATGAAAGAAAAAGTGCTTGTGCCGCTGGATATGAAAAACAGCACCTACACCCAGCCTTTGCCGGAAGCGCTGTCTCAATGGGCTGCTACCGCCTATTCAGCAAATGGGTCTAAAGTTCAGGGGAAATACCACACCTATCCTGAGATGGCACCCGCAGGATTGTGGACGACCGCTGAAGATTATGCAAAGTTTGTTATTGATCTTCAAAATACGCTGAACGATAAAAGCCATACCATTATTTCAAAAAAAATAGCAGAAGAATTTACCACTCCTTTCATTGATCCATTCATGGGATTAGGTATTTTCATCGAAAATAGAAGCGGAGAGGTCTATTTCAGCCATGGAGGTGATAATGAAGGTTTTTCCGGCAAATTCATCGGAAATAAAACTAACGGTGATGGAATGGTGATTTTAACCAATACCAATAAGCCTATGTTTATTGAAGAGCTGATCCGTTCTGTGGCAACGGTTTATGAATGGCCGAATTTTGTGCCTCCCGTTTATAAAGTGATGTCGGTAACCCAGCAGGATTTTACCAACAACATTGGGCGCTACCAATCTGATACCTATGGTTTTTACAAAATTTACCGTGAAAAAGGAAAACTGATGGCAGTGAATAATGTAGAAGCTCCTGCAGAATTGATTAAAGTAGGGGATAATACGTTTACTCTTCGTGATTGGGACTATACCGTGAAATTTGAAAAAAATAAAAAAACAGGAAAAAAAGAATTGGTACAGGTTCTGGGCGATAAAACGATACGCTCATCAAATTCGCTGATGACGGATAATGAAAAAACTCCTTTAGAAATGATTTTGGAAGGCCATTTTGAGAAAGGATCAGAGGCATACCGTAGAGCTAAAACGAAAGATACTTATCATCATCTCCTTTCTGAAAACTATCTGAATGGAGTAGGTTACGCTTTACTTCAACAGAAAGAACTTACAAAAGCAATTGACATATTTCGTGTAAATACCCTGCTATATCCTAACAGTGAAAATGTATTTGACAGTTTGGGGGAAGCGTATCTGGAAGCTGGAGAAAAGGAAAAAGCGAAACAGAATTATCAAAAAGTACTGGACATAAATCCCAACAATACGAATGCTGCTAGAGTTTTAAAAAGATTGTAATAGATTTTAGATGTCAGATGCTGGATTTCAGATAACATACTTACAGTCTCAGTGTGTTTTATTATACTTTAACTACATAACATTTCATTAAAAAATAAATCAATGATTAAACAATTTATATTCATTTTGTTTGCTTTCTTATCTTCTCAGACGATGTATTCTCAAACTTTTGATGATACTTCCTGCTGGGAATATTTTAAAATTACGGCAGACTTAAAAAATAATAAACCTCTTGACAAAAAAACCTGGAATACCTTTTTAAAAAATGAAGCAATACAAGTATATCTGAATGATCAGGGAGTCGACAGTGCTTATATAGAAAATTACAGAAAGAGCATGGAAATAGTCTATATGCCAAAAAACAGTGTGGCATTACAGGAAAGACTGAAAGAGCCTCTAAAAAACTGGTGGATCTATATTGTGAATGAATATAAGGTGAATGAAGACCAGATGAAGGCTTATCTCACCGATATCAAGAAAGATCCTAAGCACTATTTTGAAACGTGCTATCAATATACCTATCAGATGCTTCCCAAGCAAAACCACAAAACAGTTCCTGAACACAAAGTGACCATCATTCCGATACATAATGATGCTCACATTAAGAATGACTGGATGATATTCACCCTTATCGCGGCCTATTTTCAAGATACCAATAAGATGGGTGCAATGGGAGGTCACGAATTTCATCATTTTTTGAGGCCTCAGCTTGTATTTGAAGCGGAAGATCAGGATGCTGTTATTGTAAACTTACTTCAGAAAATACTGAATGAAGGAAGTGCTGATTTAACAGATAAAAGATATATGGGCAAAGACGCGGTAAAGCTATTGCCATTTCAGCGGGAAACTGCTGCAGAATTCATTACAGACGGAGCAAAGGTGCTTAAAAATATTGATTCTTTATTATCTGTAAAACCTTTAGACCGGTCTAAGTTAAAGATGAATAAACTCATTAATAATTGGAACACCAGCGGGCACGTTCCGGGATATTATATGTCTAATATCATCGAAAAAGGAGGTTATAAAAAAGAACTGATCAAGCATATTGAAGATCCTTTCAAGTTTATCTACCTGTACGATAAAGCATCGAAAAAAGACAAAAATGCCTATGTTCTCTCTGCAACGACAATAGAACTTGTTCGTGAGCTGGATAAAAAGTACAGACCTAAGGCTAAGATTGAACAATATCAGTAAAAGTATTGAACAGTAAACTTAAAGGATAAATCATTGATTATCCTTTAAGTTTTTGAAGATTATTTTAGCAAATCTTTATATTTTTTTCACAAGGGATCTCAAGAATAGTAGGTTTAAGCTTATTATCTTAAAATCAGATCTATTTCAGGGATAAGGTCATCCCTATTAATTATTCTTTCAAAATACGAAGTTTCAATTCTGGTTTTCTTCCAAAAAGGATATATCAAAATACCTGTTATTCCTAAGTTTTCTATGTTGGAATCAGACGTTTTAATTTCAGTGATTGCTTTATAAACCGTTTCCCCTTTTATATATTTGGTTACCCTCACTTCACTGGTCAGCAAATCAAAAACCTGCCTGATTCCGTTTTGTAAATTTCCATATTCTTCACTAAAATGGGTGTGATTTAGCCCAAATCCAACGGTAAATTCTGAATGATCTACTGAAAGCCATAAATTAGAATCTTTTATAGATAGAAATGTGCTTCCGTTTTCTTCTTCAACTTTTACTTTTGCACCCAATTTTAATTGTAAAAGATTTTGAATTTCGTTAAATTTTTTCAAATGGATTTTCATGGGTAATTAATGATAAAATATTCCGGAAGTAGGGTTCAAAATACGATTTCAAAGAAACGAAAATACTCAAAATGGATGAATTGAAAAAGTACGATAAAATAGCGATGCATTTTTATGTTTTGGAATATTTTAATTCAAAAACTGTATTTTTTATCAATTGATAAATAAATCCTGAACCATAATCTTTACTTTTAGGAAAAAAATGTCAGGAGAAAAAAATCTTACCGTACTGTTGCAAAACATGGAACCTGTATTGAATGATGGTGACTATGTTTTCTCTACCGTGGAAAACGTAAGCCAAATTCCAGATATGGAAAAGCTGTTGTTTTTCTTTCGAGAAAAAGAAGCTGTTACAGTGGTTTTGGAGAAATCTATTGCTGATGAATGGAATTTAAAATACAATTATATTTCATCCTGGCTTACCCTCAATGTACATTCTTCACTGGAAGCTGTAGGATTAACAGCCGCTTTTGCCAATGCACTGAAGCACGAAAACATCAGCTGTAATGTCGTAGCTGCCTACTTTCATGATCATATTTTTGTAGCGAAAGAGGATGGGGGAAGGGCGATGGAAGCATTGAAGAAACTCAGTGTTTAAATTGAATAACCTTTAATCGGTAGAGGATTCACATGTTTAAATAACGGATCATTTATGTGAAAAGAATCAGTATGCATAATTAAATACTAAAAAATGAAAAAAATGATATTACTGATAGGGGGGGTATTCCTTTTCAACTGCCAGAAAAAACATAAAAACGAATCAGGATTAAATGATAATTTATATATTGTACTTCTTGATTATCAGAAAAAAAATCCTATTCCTTCTGATGATGAAATAAAGAAAAAAAGAATATTTATTAATCCGAAAGACGCAAAATATGTTTTTGAAGTAATCATAGATAAGAATGAAAAAGATACATTGCTATCTGTTACTTTAGAGTCAAGAGGAGTGAAACGGGAAAATAGTTCATATGGGATTTATTCAGACAAAAATTTAAAACCAACTTATATTATTGATGAAAATAAGATAGGGAAGAACTTTATTAAAGAATATAAACAAAGAAATTTGGATACGTTTACATTCAAAGATCTTGTGATAGATGATACGATGTATCCCGTATATTTTTATAAAGCTGCCAGGAATAAGCTGATCTTATATGATTCTATGAGGGGGAATGTTAAGAAATAAAAGGAAACATATTGATTATCTTTTCATTTTTGATAAAAAACTCATATAACACTAACTCCTAGCAATTGTCTCTTTTAAAAAATAAAAATTCCGCCTCAGTTCTGAGACGGAATTTTCAAGAGGCTAAAATGCTAGTTAAATTTTTTAATCGCATCGGAACTTACAGGAGTGAAAAAGTTAATTAAATTTCCATCCGGATCACAAAAAAGAAGCGATCGGTTGCCCCACGGCATAGTAGTCGGCTGCTGAATGATGTCGGTTGTGATCTCTTTAATCCTTTCATATTCATCATCAACATTGGCGACTAGAAATTCTATAATACTGTTTTTACTACCAGTTGATGCTGTCAGATTTTCCCCGAACATTTTCATAGTACAGGTACTTCCAATGGCTAAGGTGATAGAGTTGGCAGAAAGCTCTGCAAAATCTTCGGTATACCATTGAGCCGTTAATCCAATTGCTTTTTCATAAAATGCAACAGATTGTTGGATGTCTTTTGTAATAATTCTTAATGAAGTTAGTTTCATACGGTTTGGAATTGATCATGTAAATATTGATACAAAAGTAGAGCAGAGCTGTGACAACAGTATGTCAGCAGGATCGTAGATTTTTGTTGAAACTAGTTTTAAAAGGTAAAGTTGTATCAGAGATTAATTGTACATACCTGCAAATTTTGCATACCATTTTGCTGAAAATCTTTGATTTTCTCGCGCCTTAACACTAAAACATTAGAAAATATAGCTTTGCGCCTTTGCGATTTCCAATATACGATAGAACTTCTTTCAACTAGTTACGAATGATCTTTTGTAAAGTATTGATAATCATTGGGATTGCTTATTTCAAAAACCATAATTCAAAAGCACTTCCTTCTTCCAGTGCCTGATAGTTAAGGTATCCGCCATGCGCTTCCATAATACTTTTAGTCAGCGTTAACCCAATTCCGGAGCCTCCTGCTCTCGTAGTAAAAAAAGGAAGGAATATTTTGTCCTTAATTTCAGTTGTAATACCGGTCCCGTTATCTGTAATGCTTACTACAATCCTGTTATTGTGAGATCTTACACTGGTTTTGATAACCTTATGCTCCTTTTCGGAAACGGCAAAGATAGCATTCAGATAAAGATTAATAAGACTGCGCTCTATCATTTTTTCGTCTGCAGAAACCCTGAAATCTTCAATATCCATCATCATCCGAATATTGTGTTGTGTAAGTGTAGATTTTAAAATACTGGCAGCAGAATCTATCACATTTTTAAGCGATACAGGAGCCAGGATAGGTTTTGGAAGTTCGGCTACCTGGCGGTAATCATCCACAAAATTCAAAAGCTGTTTGGATTTGGAATTGATGATCATCAGGCTGTCTTTCATCTCCTGTTGGTCCTCTTTATCAATGCTTTCTTGGTTGCTGATGTACTCCAGGTTCTGGATCAGGCTGTTGACTGGGGTTAGTGTATTCAGAAGTTCATGCGAAATCACTTTCATTAGGTTGTTCCAGGCCATTTTTTCTTTCTGTTCGATAATTTTCTGTACGGATTCTAAGGTGATAATATAGAAATGATGTTGCGTATTTTTTACCTGTTTTGTCCTTAATGAAAAAGACTGTTTGGAATTTCCGTGGATAGAAATATCAAAAAAATCCTGAGAACTGTTATAGCCCGTATCCTCAATAATCTTATAAAACTCCGGAACTTTTGAGGCATATAACTCCCAGCTGTTGTACTTGGGAATCTGTAAAATTTCGAGAAAAGCCCCGTTCACATAAAATACATTCCACTTTTCATACTGTGCAGAAAGAATCATCAACCCTGTTTCCATATGATCGAGGATACTTTCATACAGGAGTTTATAGGAAGATAGGGAAAGCTGCTCCTCTTTGCTCTGGTAATATAAACGGATACTGTTGTCCACAAGCTCATTACCTTCCTCCGTGGGAAATAACGAAAAATCTTTTCTCCTGATGGAAAGAATGATTTTTTCTGCTTTGGAAGCCTGTGAAGTAAGCGAAAAATAAACCATAGTCACAAAAACGACTATAAGCCCTACAAAAAGCAAGGTATTAAACCATTTTCCTTCTAAAAAGAAATGATATGCTGCAATACCACTAGTAATGGCAAGAAGGTTGTAAATCACCCACAGATACCCGTTTTTATTCATAAATTTCTATATATTTTTTAAATGTAACAATGTAACAATGTAACAATGTAACAATACTTTCCTTAACCAACAGTCTGACATCTGACATCTGAAGTCTAAAGTCTAAAATCTAAAATCTTGGCTCCTTATTATCCTACAACCCAAACTTCTCCATTCTCCTGTACAATGCAGCCCGCGAAAGTCCCAGGTCTTCTGCAGCTGAAGAAATATTCCCCATATGCTTTTTTAACGCTTTTTTGATCAGAACTTCTTCCATTTCCTCAATGTTGAGGTTGACGATGGTATTTTCATATTCCTCATGCTTTGGCATTAGCAGCTGGAGATGATTATCATTAGATAAAATAACACTTCTTTCCAGGCAGTGATCCAGTTCGCGGATATTTCCCGGCCAGGGATAATTTTCCAAGGTCAGCAGTAAATCATCCGTGAGTTCGAGATTCGGTTGGTGGTATTTTTGCTTGTAGCGATCCAGGAAATAATGGGCTAACAAACCAATATCCTCCGGTCTTTCCCTTAAAGCCGGAATCTGAATTTCCACTGTATTGATCCTGTAATAGAGATCCTGCCGGAAACGGTTCTCAGCAACTGCTTTTTTAAGGTTTTCATTAGTCGCAAAAATAAAACGGACATCCAATAAACGCTCTTTCGATTCTCCTAACCTGGATAATTTTCTGTTTTGAATTAAACTTAAAAGTTTCGTCTGCAGATGAACCGGCAGGTTTCCGATTTCATCGAGAAATACCGTTCCGTTTTGGGCATTTTCAATTTTTCCGGCATAATCCTGATGGGCATCCGTAAAAGCTCCTTTTTTATATCCAAACAGTTCAGATTCAAAAAGCCCTTCGGAAATGCTCCCCAGATCAATATGAACAAAAGGCTGATTCTTTCGTTCCGATTGTTCGTGAATGGATTCTGCCAGTACATATTTTCCGGTTCCGTTTTCTCCCAGCAGCAGAACATTGGCTTCTGTAGGGGCTACCTTTCTGAGTTGTTCAAGTACTTCCTTCATTTTTGAAGAATAAGTCTCCAGCTGGTATTGGTTACTTTTCTGGTTCACATTCACCCATTGGCTGAGCTTTCTGTTTTTTCTTGAAATATCTACAGCAAGGTTTACCGAAGCATAGAGTTTTTCATTGTTCCAGGGCTTTAGAATGAAATCTGAAGCACCGTTTTTTAACGCTTCTACAGCCAGTTCCACTTCACCATAAGCCGTCATCAGGATAATAGGAAGGTTGGGGTCGAGGGTTTTAATCTCATTCATCCAGTAAAGACCGTCCTGTCCGCTTTCAAAACCTTTTCTGAAGTTCATGTCCAGAACGACAGCATCTACCTGGTTTTCAGTCATGAATTTCAGAATCTGGGCAGGCTTGCTGAGACAGCTCACTTCTGAAAAAAACTTTTTAAGCCAGACTCTTGCAGAGAATAGAATATCTTCTTCGTCATCCACAATCAGAATGTGGGCTTCTTTTTTACGCATGTTTTGTATTGACTGTATTAAAACTAATTCTTTTTTCATTAAAGTGTTCACTTCCGGACAAAAAGTGTCCGATAATGAACAGTAAGCTTTCTGTTGCTTATACAAGTATTGCAGATTGTCAGAGACTTACGGGTTTATAATTTTCTGGCACTTGCATTGTGTAATTCATTGTAACAAAATGAGTTATCTTCAATATGGATACGAAAATAGTAAAAAAGAAATCGAAATTAAAATTTGTTTTAATCGGATTGGCAGTTGTAGTCATTATACCGGTTTGCAGCCTGTATTTTATAAGACAGAAAAAAACGTACAATGTTTCCGCAGAAGATATCCGGACAGACCAGGTAACCTATGGAAAATTTGAAGATATGCTTATGGTTACAGCACAGACGCAGTCTCTTAATTCTTCACTGGTGAATGTACTGGAAGGTGGAGTAGTGAAGGAAATTTTCGCCGAGGATGGAGCTATGCTGACGAAAGGTCAGCCTATTGCCAGGGTCTACAATCCCAATACTGAGTTCAATTATATGAACCAGGAAACTGGGATTATGCAGCAGATCAGCCAGATGCGGAGTACGCTTCTTGAAATGAAGAATCAGGAATTTACTCAGGATAAGGAGTTGCTGCAAGCCCAGAATGATTATAATACGGCATTGCAGAACTTTAATCTTCAGAAACGTCTTTACGATGCCGAGATTGGTAAAAAAACAGATTACGATATCAGTATGCAGAACCTTACGTACCAGAAACAAAGAAAATCGATTATAGAAAAAGGGTTTTCAACGGAGAAAAACTCCAGGAATGCCCAGATGTCTGCGGTTAATACATCCATAGGACAGATGGAGAAAAGTCTTCAGATTTTACGTTCCAACAAAAATAATTTCCTTATCACGGCACCGGCTTCCGGAAGGCTTTCATCATTCAATATTTCACTCGGAGAGAACCTGACGGGCGGATTGAGCATCGGGAAAATCGACCTGATGGACGGATACAAACTTGTAGCGAAAGTGGATGAATACTACATCAATAAACTTCATACCGGGATCAAAGGAACGCTTGATAATAACAGTAAATCTGACGAAGTGATGATTACGAAAATTCTGCCGGAAGTAAAAGACGGACAGTTTTCAGTAGAGCTTACCTTTACCGAAAGAAAACCTGAAAACCTGAAAATAGGAATGACTTTCGGAGTGAAATTAAAACTTTCAGCCGATACCCAAAGCATGATGATTCCTAAAGGGAGTTTCTCCAAAGACACTAACGGAAGATGGATATTTGTCGTCAAAGGAAATCAGGCTGAAAAAAGAACCATCAGCCTAGGAAGAGAAAATCCACTGTATTATGAAGTGATATCAGGGCTAAAGGCTGGAGAAACCGTAATTACTTCAGATTATTCAGATCTGAAAAAATATGAAATCCTTACCATTAAAAAGTAAAAAGATGAATATTTTAGACCTCGATAACCACCGGTCATAAAAAGCCATCCTCAATATTATTAAACATTACCCTTAAACATACATTACAATGATCAATATCCATAATCTTTCAAAAATTTATAAAGCAGAAGATGTACAGACCCATGCCTTAAACGAAGTGAATCTCAATATTACAGAAGGCGAATTTCTGGCCATAATGGGACCTTCCGGTTGCGGGAAATCTACTTTTTTAAGTGTCCTCGGGCTTCTCGACTCAGCTTCTGCCGGTTCTTACCAGTTTGAAGGAGCTGAAATGATAGGACTGAGTGAAAGAAAAAAATCCGACGTCCGTAAAAAAAATATAGGCTTTATTTTCCAGAATTTCAACCTGATTGATGAGCTTACCGTATATGAAAACATTGAACTGCCTTTGATTTATAACGGAATTTCTTCCTCCGAAAGAAAAAGAAAGGTGGAAGAAATTATGGAAAAGATAAATATTGCCCACCGTGCCAGGCATTATCCTCAGCAGCTTTCAGGTGGACAGCAGCAAAGGGCAGCCGTAGCAAGAGCTTTGGTAACGAAACCCAGACTTATCCTTGCCGATGAGCCGACCGGAAATCTTGACAGCTCCAACGGAAATGAAGTGATGAACCTTCTCGCAGAACTTCATCGGGAAGGATCTACGATTGTGATGGTGACGCACTCTTCCTACGATGCAGGATTTGCATCCCGGATTATCAATATGAAAGACGGCGAAATTTTTAACGAAGAGCATGCTTCCCAGAGAAAAGATGTCTTTGCAAAAGCAGATGCTAAAGAATTCGAATCCATCAAGAACGATTAAGGTCAAATATCACTCATTACAACACTACAAGTATGCTCAAAAACTGGCTCAAAATTGCTTTGATCAATTATAAAAAAAATGCGTTGTCCACCCTCATTAATCTCTTTGGACTTACGATAGGACTTACAGGATTTATGCTGATCCTGATGCATTGGAATGACGAGGAATCCTATGAAAAATGGAATCCCAAAAAAGACCAGATCTATACCTATCAGGCTTATTATAAAAAAGATAAAGCATATGGAGGAGGGATATCCTATCCTATAGCTTTTAATGCCTTAAAAAGGATTCCTGAAATGGAAGATTATCTTCTTTTCACTAATGTGGGAGGCGGATATAAGATGGCTACAAAATACACTACTGCTTTTCAACAGGATGGTATTACTGTATCGGAAAACTTCTTTAATTTTTTCCCTTTTACTATTATTTCAGGGTCAGCAAAAGGTGCTCTGAAAACAGAGACTTCCATTGCTGTTTCTAAACAAACGGCTAAAAAATTATTTGGAACAACCAATGCTGCCGGAGAATCAATAAAATTTGATAATAAAAATTATATTGTGACTGCAGTGTATGAAATCCCGGAAGGAAACAGTCAGATTAAACCGGAATTTATTATGTCAGCTGCCGGACAGCTGAAAGATCCTAATGATCAATGGGGAACTTATAGCTTTGGAGCTTTCTTTATGCTTAAAAAGGGAGTTGATCCTGTGGTTTTCCAAAAGAAATTTAAAAGAGACATCTTACAATTAAAAGCAGCGCTCGGGGCTAAAGGATCAGGAATGACAGCACAGAAATATATGGATTTGTATGGTCCTGACGATGTATTGCTTACCCCTCTGGAAGGTCTTAAGCTCCATGCAAAAGCATCATGGTTTGGTACGGGAGATTTCAAAATCATTATGATCTTATTTACGTTATCTGTTCTGATTGTTATTCTATCTGCCATCAATTTTATCAATCTGAAGACAGCTGAAGCATCACAGAGGGCCAAAGAAGTAGGTGTAAGGAAAGCCATTGGAGGAACAAGACTTTCGTTGATGATGCAGTTCTTTCTGGAAACGTTCATGATCTGCCTGCTGTCCTATATTCTGGCACTGGCACTGACTGAGCTTCTGCTTCCTTCTTTCAACAAGTTTTTTAATAAAGAGATACGGCTGAATGACTGGCATATTTTTGCCTATTCACTGGCGATGGTTATGGTAGTTACCTTATTGTCCGGATTGATTCCTGCCTTTTATCTTTCGAGTTTCAAAGCGATTGAAACACTGAAAGGGAATTTCTCAAGAAGCAAACATGGTGTATGGCTGAGAAATGGAATCCTTACGCTACAGCTTGTTATTTCTTCATTTTTTATCATCGGAGGACTGATTGTCCACAGCCAGGTAAAATACATGATGAATAAAGATTTAGGATTCAACGGAAAGCAGATCATGATGATCAATTTTAACGAAAACAGTCCAAAACCATGGCTGAAATATGAAAGGCTGAAAACTGAACTTTCAAAGATTGATGGGGTAGAAGACATTTCTTTTGGAGAAGCAGTAGCAGGAAGCGGCAGATCGAGCGATTCAAATATGGATTATCAGCAACAGAGTATTAATGCTAAACATGGCTCAATGGATTATAATTATCTTCAGTTTATGGGGGTGAAATTATTAAAAGGGCGGTGGCTGGATCCTGCGCTGGCTTCCGACACCATCAATAGTGCCATTGTAAACGAAGCATTTGTTAAAAAATTTGGCTGGACAGATGAACAGGCATTTCAAAATAATTTTCAACCGGGATTTGATAATAAAAAATATAAAATAGTGGGAATTGTTAAGGATTTCAACCTTAAAAGTTTAAAATATAAGGTTGACCCTGTAATATTTTTTCATTATAAAGAAACAGATTGGAAGAGATTGTATGTATATAATATTCAGGTTAAATTAAAAGCAAATGATATTGATGGAACCGTAAACAGGATTAAAAAATTCTGGGGAACCACAGCAGAACCTGGCTATCCTTTTACGTATTACTTCATCAATAAGGAGTTTGCCAAAACTTTTGAAGAGTACCAAAAACAGCAGACTCTATTTACCATTCTGAATGCCATGGTGCTTATGGTAGCTTTACTGGGGCTTTTTGCACTTTCTTCCTTAATGATCGAGCAGAAACTGAAAGATGTGGCGATCAGGAAAGCATTAGGAGCTTCGGATCAGACTTTGATATTCGGGCTTACCCGCCAGTTCTTATGGATTACTGTGATAGCCGTGTTCATCAGTATTCCGATCTGCTATTACCTGATGAATGAGTGGCTGAAAGATTTTGCCTATCGAATTGAGATGCCGGTCTGGCCGTTTATCGTCAGTTTCTGTGTGCTGCTTGTACTGACGTTTGCTGTGGTAAGCATCAAAGCCTATAAAGCGACCAAAGTTAATCTTGTCACCTATCTGAAATATGAGTAACCGGATTCATCATCCTATTACTTTTACTATCTATTCAAACCAGAACGTACTCATGAAAAATTTCATTTTCATATTTTTTGTTGGCCTTTTTCCGGCACAGCAATCATGGAACCTGCAACAGTGTCTCGATTATGCCACGACTCATCATCCGTTGATTAAGCAGGCTACGGTTACCGTTGCCAAGAACGAAAGGCTGGTCGTTGGCTCAAAAGGAATGCTGCTGCCTTCTGTAGAAGCAGGTGTCAATCATACGAACAGCTTTGGCTCTTCCATCAACCAGTCGAGTAACCAAAGAGAAACCCTGAATACGCAATATGACCAGTTATACGCAAGAGCAGACTGGGAACTTTTCAACTGGAAAAATTTCCTGAATATTTCCCTGTCTAAACTTAACAAAGAAACCAGTACCTATAAGCTTAAACAGGCGCAGAATGAAGTGAAATTGAACGTCATTCAAATGTTTTTTACTTACCAGAACAGCAAAAGCTGGCTGAATGTACTGGAAACCCAGATTTCAGGGATTGAAGAACAGATCAGACGTACTGAAAAAGAAGTGGAAATCGGCAACCGTCCTAAAAGTGATGTGTATGACATCAAAGCGAATCTTGGTACTTTGCAGGAACAGTGGGTATCCGCAAAAAATCAGCGTGATCTGTCAAAAATTAATCTTCTCAATTCGTTGGCGGTTACTCAGGATTCTCTGGACTTTGTGATGGCGGATGAAGAAGTTTTTTCCGAAAATGAATTTCAGGATCCTGATTTTACCCGAAAACTGCTGGAAAAAAATCCGGCTTATCAATCGGTGATGGCGGAGATCAATGCCCAGAAAAAGAGAGAAGATATTGCAAGAGCAGGGTACCTGCCAACCTTAAACGGAAGTTACAGCTGGTCGAGTTTCTATAATAAAGTGCTGGGACAAAATGATGTTCCTGCGATCAGTTTCTCGGATCAGTTTAGTCAGAACAAAAATCAGTTGCTTTCTTTTGGTCTCAGTATTCCGGTTTTCAATAAGTTACAGGTGAAAACCAATAGTGAAATTGCAAAACTAAACACCATCTATTCGGGATATGATAAAGAATTAATTATCAATAACCTTACCCAGAATCTCAATGCCATTAAAGCCCAGTTTTTGAATGCTCAGGAAAAATATGCCCTGCTGGATGCCAATTTCGAAAATCAAAAACTGTCTTTCCAGAAATCTGAAGAAAAATATAAAGAGGGGCTGATGGATGCCTACACCTTTTTTGTGGTACGGAACGGCTGGCTTCAAGCTAATTATAATCTTATCAGCAGTAAAAATGAGGTGATCCAGCAGACAGAATTGTTAAAAGTCCTCGAGTCCGGCCAATAAAAATGATGATGTATTGTTCGGATTAAAAAAATAAAATCACGTTTCATTTCAATAGAAACAGGCTATTCCCGATCATTAGGAATAGCCTGTTATTTTGTATAAGTTGTAAGTGTATAACTTATTGAATCACAAAATTTTTCGTACTCGTTGTATGGGCCGAAAAATAACCCAAAGCCCCATTGCTTACATTACTTGGAGGATTGGAAGGCGTAACGCCGCCGCCATTATCTCCGGTAATCTGAAGTAGTGCACTGTAAAAGGTGAAAATATTGTTGTCGATACACTGCATTTCAACGTGGATAGTATCTCCAGGGACTACTTTAACTGCATCAGCATCGCTGCTATCATCATTAGGAAGGAAAAGCGGACGTTGATTAACTAGTCCGTTATTGACATTATCCGAAAATACTTCAAAGGTCTTTTTAGGTTTATTATTAACCGTAAAATTAAAAAGA
Organism: Chryseobacterium soli; assembly: GCF_000737705.1. Taxonomy (GTDB): domain Bacteria; phylum Bacteroidota; class Bacteroidia; order Flavobacteriales; family Weeksellaceae; genus Chryseobacterium; species Chryseobacterium soli. Next base: position 118,999 of record NZ_JPRH01000007.1, read on the forward strand.
TAGCGGTTTCCTAATGCTGCAGGATCCGTAAAAACAGGTAAAAGGGTATAGGTCGTTACCCCACCGAAAACAAAAGAATCCTGCGTAAGCCCGTCGAAATTTACTGCTGCAGGCATTGTACTCTGGGCTGTATATTGTTTTCCTTCTGCCTGAACTTTCAGGGTATAGGTTCTTCCGGTAACCGCTGTGAAAGTTGACGTTCTGTATTTTCCGTCGCCTACATACTGCAAGGTTTCAGTTTGTCCGGTGTTATCACTTAAAATAACTTGTGCACCTGTAACCGCAGGATACTGATTGTTTTGGGTGAAAGCTACGGATTTTGTTATTTTCACATAATAAGGTCCGGGCTGGTCGGTGATATTTCCTTCGATAACGATGTTTCCGCTTTTGTCGGCAAGATCCAGGTCGATTTCTTTTTCACAAGACGTTAATAAAAACAGCGATACTATGATAAAAAATGTATTCTTCATGATTTAAAATTTGAAATTGTAAGTGATGTTTGGTACCCAACGGAATAATGACGTCTGCATAGCGCGGGTAGTTCCCGGGTTATTCGGATTGTCTTCAAAAGTGATCGTATAGGCATTTTCGCGTCCATACAAATTATAAATACCGAATGACCATGATCCACGGAAACGTTTGGTGGTTTCCGGCTCATACGTAGCACTAAGATCCATTCTGTGGTATGCAGGCATTCTGTCTGCATTCCGGCTGCTGTACTGGAAGATCGTTTGCCCGTTCAGCTCATATTTCCCGGTAGGAAAGGTAACGGCATTTCCGGTGCTGTAAAGGAACAATCCTGAAACAGACCACTTTTTATTCAGTTCATACGTTGCAACGATCGAAAGATCATGGGTTTTATCCATTCTGGCATCGTACCATTCATTATCGTTGATACCATTGATTTTTCTTTCCGTTTTAGATAACGTATAAGAGATCCAGCCCGTCAGTTTCCCGGATTTCTTTTTGGCGATCAGTTCCAGACCATAGGCTCTTCCTTTCCCAAACAGCAATTCACTTTCTACGTCTGCGGCTGTATCAAAGGTGATTTGAGCACCATTTTTAAAATCAATTTGGTTTTGCATGGATTTATAATAAATCTCTGCATTAATCTCATAATTGTTATGATTGAAATTTCGGCTGTAGCCCAAACTTACCTGGTCTGCAATTTCCGGTTTTACCGTATAACTGCTTCCGATCCATTGGTCGGTAGGATTTCCGCTGCTACTGTTGCTTAGCAGGTGGAGATTTTGAGTATTACGGGAATAGCCACCTTTTACACTGCTTACCTCATTGATACGGTAATTGGCAGTAATACGCGGTTCAAGATTAACATAGGTCTTTCCGAATTTCCCTTTTTCCAGATACTGACTTCCTGTAAGAGTCCCGTTTTCATAGGTATTGAATGTGTCACCACCCAATACACTGAAGGTAGAAAGTCTTAGTCCATAATTAACGGTAAGCTTATCTGAAGCTTTAAAATCGTCATTCATATACACCGCATTTTCCCATGAATATCTTGGATTTCTTGGAAAGCTGCTTACGCTGGTACCGGAAGCACTGCTTGGCGTCAGGGTATGGTAAATAGACTGGAAGCCAAATCGAACGGAATGCTTATTTCCTGCAAACCATGTAAAATCCTGCTTAAGATTCCAGTCTTCAATCTGGGAGTTTAAGCCAAAGGTATTATCGTTGCTTTCTAAGCTGATTTTATAATTATAATTGCTGTAGATGAATGAAGTATTGGAGAACAATTTACTGTTGATGATACTGTTCCATCTCAATGTTGCGGTAGTATTACCCCAATCCGTTGAGAACGTTTTCCCGATACCCAGCACATCTCTTCCAAAATATCCGGACAGATAAAGGCGGTTATTATCATTGATCTGATAATTGGCTTTCAGGTTAAGATCATAAAAATACAATTTGCTGTCTTTAAAATCATCCGTTGATTTCAGGAACAAATCGGCGTAGGTTCTTCTTCCCGATACAATAAATGATGATTTTTCTTTTTGAATGGGCCCTTCTACGCTCAGCCTGCTGCTGATAAGACCGATTCCTCCGTTGACGTTATAATCCTGGTTATTTCCGTCCTTCATTTTTACATCCATCACCGAAGAAAGACGGCCTCCGTATTGTGCCGGACTGTTTCCTTTGATGATGCTGGCGTCTTTTAATGCATCACTGTTGAATGTGCTGAAAAATCCTAATAAGTGAGACGCATTGTAAACAGGTGCTTCATCTAATAATATTAAATTCTGATCCGTAGCACCACCTCGCACACTGAATCCGCTGCTTCCTTCACCATTGCTTTTAATACCTGGCAAGAGCTGTATCGTTTTCATAACGTCCTTTTCCCCGAACAGGACAGGCAGTTTTTCTATATTTTTGATGCTTAACGTCTCAGTACCCATCTGTGCTGACGTTAGGTTTTTATCTTTTTTAATCCCGGAAATAACGACTTCATCAATCTTTCCTACACTTTGCTCTTCCTGGCTGAGCGGCAGATCCAGTTTAATATTCTGATCCACTTTTATCTGCTGTTCAAAATCTCTGTAACCCGGATACGAAATGATCATCGTATAATTGCCTTCCGGTAAAGACAGCGAGTAAAAGCCGTATTCATTTGCAACAACGTTAATCGTTGGATCCTCAGCTACTTTTACAGTTACTCCAATCAGCAGCTCGCCATTTTTTTTGTCTTTAATGGTTCCGCTTACAGAATACTTCTGTTGTGCTATTGCGAACGTGCTGAAACAGAGTGCAGCCGTGGCAGTAGCAATTTTTAAAAAAGATGTTTGCATTCAGTTGATGTTTAAAATAGTAAAAATCTAAGAATAATAGGTTGTGGATTAGGGTTAAAGAAAATAGAAAATATCATGTTTTAAAAGTTAAAACTTATGTTGAGTGGTCTATCGAAAGAACAGAGAAGAAAATATATAGATAAGTCAAGGCTAAATAGTTTTTTATAAGGTGATGGTGTTTAAATTTTTTTATACCTAAAATAAGTAGCGCGAAAATAGGTATTTTAAATTTTAAAAAAGATTCGAATATGTTAATTTTTATGTTTTAAACGGGATTAAACCTTAATTATTGGATAGGATAATTTCATTTTTATTTGATATTTTTCAATTTATTGTGAAATAGTAAATGATCATTGTTTAATTTTTAAGCAGATGAGTCATCATACATTTTGATATTTTTGATCGTTCCTTAATAGGTCACTTTAAATAAGTAAGCCGAGATAATCGTTTTTTCCCACAGATATCGCTTACCTTTATTAAGGGATTTCAAGTTTTGAATAAAAGCGGAACCGGAATTCTACATAAAAACTATGTAAAGCATAAAATATTGCCCTGAAATAAAAAAATAGTAATAATTTTATCACTTGTGGTATCATTCGGTGATGCTGCTGCCAGAAATTTTAATTAAAACAGAGAATATGGAAAAAGTAACAGGAATTGGAGGTATTTTTTTTAAATGCAAAGATCCAAACAAAATGAAAGAATGGTATAAAACGCATCTTGGTTTAGACACCAACGATTATGGAGCCACTTTTGAGTGGCGGGAAGCATCTGATACAACCAAAGAAGGAGCGACCCAATGGACTCCGTTTGCTGCCGATACAAAATATTTTGAGCCTTCTTCAAAAGATTTTATGATCAATTACAGGGTTGCTGATCTGGAAGGATTGGTAGAAGAACTTAAAAAAGAAGGCGTAACCATTCTAGACAAAATAGAAACCTATGATTTTGGAAAATTTGTTCACATTCTTGATGCGGAGGGGAACAAAATAGAATTGTGGGAACCGAAATAATGATCATCAACTTTTTGCTTCATAAACAGGAAGCATTCTAAAAATAAATTAATGAGTAAGAAACATGTTGTCATCGCCGGACTTGGTGGTGTAGGCGGATATTTTGGTTTTAAAATCAACCAAACGAATGAAACCCTGCAACACCATACCATTTCCTTTATTGCAAGAGGAGAAACCTATAAAAAAGTAAAAGAAGAAGGGTTAACCTTACTTTCTCCTGAACATCCCGTAAGCCAGACGCATCCCGATGCTGTAGTGCAGCATATCAGTGAAATTAAAAATCCTGATCTGGTTCTGATCTGTGTGAAAGAATATGATCTGGAGAATGTCTGCAGTCAGTTGTTGCAGGTTATCCATAAAGATACGGTATTGCTTCCTATGATGAATGGGGCCGATATCTACGAAAGAATACGAAAAGTGATTCCTGATAACGTGATTTTACCAACCTGTATTTATGTAGCTTCCCATATCAAAAAAAAAGGAGTGGTAGAACATAAAGGAAAGGCTGGAAAAATGATCGTAGGACGAGATCCGGAGCATTTTTCGGCAGATGTGGACTGGATTGTAAGTTTATTAAGAGACAGTAAAATTGATCTTGATTTTAAGGACAATTCATTAACGGATATCTGGACAAAGTTTATTTTTATATCAAGTTTCGGACTGGTGACTGCAAAGCATAATTCTTCCATTGGTATGGTTTGTACGGACGAATTACAGAAACAGGAAGCCACGGAAATCATGAAGGAAATACAGCAGATGGCTGACCGGAAAAATATTCCTCTTCAAAAGGATATTATTGAAAAAACATTTGAAAAAGCAGCCGGATTTCCTTCCGAAACTCCTACATCATTACAGCTGGATGTCAATTCAGGAAAAGAAAATAATGAACTGGAATTATTAGGTGGTGCCGTCTTACAATTGGGTGCACAGCTTCATGTAGATACGCCTAATACTCAAAAGATATACGATGAAGTAAAAGCAAAATAGAGGAGTGCTGTTTAAGCCACCAAATTTTCTTAAAATGAGCTGAATATAGATCATAATATAACAGAAAAATTTGGTGGCTTAATAAATAACTGATAATTTGGTTAAAAATCACAGTATATGAAAATCGGTCTTCCCTTGCTTTTTATGGTATGCATTTTTAATAATGCAACTGCACAAAAAGCGGATATAGATAAAGAAAAACTCCTCGGATATTACGAAACACAGCGTTACGCGGATGCTGCCCAATATCTGCAAAATATCTACCCTGAAAACACACAGGATATAAAAGCATTAACCCAGATGGCCTATTGCAATATGATGGCTGGGAAATTACAGGAAGCAGAAAAAAACTATCTTAAAGTAAATGCTATAGAACCCAGCAACCTCCCGGTTCTCTTTAGTTTGGCTCATATCAATTCCAGAAGGAAGAATGCTGCGAAAGCCAAATCCTATCTTCAGCAGATTATCCAGCTGGACAGCCTCAATTTCAATGCCTATAAACAACTGGCGGTATTTGAAGATAAGCCTGAAACAAAACTTTCTTACCTCAAAAAAGCCAATACCCTGAATCCTGCAGATCCGGATGCTGCCTATGATCTGGCGATGCTGTACCGCGATCTCAGACAATATCAGCAGGGATATGATGTGCTTAAAACTGCCATTGTTGCGGATCCGGAAAATTTCACATTGCAGCAGAGTCAATTATCACTGGCAAATCAATTGGGTAAATACCAGGAAGTCGTTGAAACAGGAGAAAAACTGATGAAAGTAAATGCTGATCCGAATGTAATGAATGATATGGGACAGGCTTATTTTTACCTTAAAGACTATCAGAAATGCATCAGTTTTTATAGCATGTTAGAAGCTTTAGATATTCAGAATGAAGGAACTTTATATTATATGGCTTTAAGCTATCGTGAATTGAAAGAATATGATAAAGCTGCTCTCTATGCCCAGAAAACCATAGATGAAGCTGTTTCAGATCATATTTCGGTCTATTATGCTGCTTTGGCAGGAATTTACGAGGCTAAAAATCAATTTCCCGATGCACTTGTTGCGTATAAAAGAGGATTGACTTTTACAACTAGTAATGTCATTTATTACCGATTGGGCATTTTGTATGACCTCAATTTAAAACAACCTAAAAATGCAGTCAGCTATTATACGATGTACCTGAAAAACAAACCGGATCCGGAAAAAGAAACAGAGCAGATTAAGTATGCGCAATCCAGGATAGCTGCTTTAACCAATCCTAAAGAAGTTCGGTAAAGAGCTGCTTTTGCAGGAATATATTGATTTACCTATTTATTTACACAAATTAACCACTGCGAAACAGTGGTTATATGATGAGACAGGTAATTAGAATTTTGATTACGTATGAAGAAATCTCTGCCGGCTCAGGAGGACTTCCTCTGTTTCCCGATGGTCGGGATCGTCAACACAGCAGTCTACCGGGCATACCGCTTTACACTGCGGTTCCTCATGAAACCCTTTACACTCCGTACATTTTCCGGCAAAAATGTAATAGACATCATCTGAAACAGCCTCGTTGAAAGCACTGGTATCTTTTTCTGTACCGTCAGGAAAAATTACTTTTCCGGAAAGTTTTGTTTTGTCCTGCCACCGCCAGTCAATAGCTCCTTCATAAATAGCCGAATTGGGACATTCAGGCTCACATGCACCGCAGTTGATGCAATCGTCTGTTATTTTTATTGCCATGCTGTTAATTGTTTAGACTCAATTATTTTATTTGAATAGATGATGAACAATACTCCGAATCTGAATTGTTTAAAAAAAGGGATTCTTTCAACAGGATTTTGTCTTAGAATCCCTTTATTAAATTTAATCAAAAATAATGAACAATAGCTACAGAGTTCTGTTTATCTTATCTATAACTATCAGCAAGTACAATTTTTTCTATTTTCTTGGTGGTTGCAATGTCAATCAGCCGGTCGAGTTTATCAGCATACATCGGGGTAATTCTGTTTTCCTGATCGAATAAAGAAGTTCGGATCATAGCAACACTGAAGGGAAGCGGCCATGCCCGTAATGACTTGGCAATAGCATCCATTGTATTAATGCCCTGCATGGCCTGAAGACCATCCGCCCAGCATACCATTCCTACCGTTTTATCGGTTAAATAAGGCTGAGGTGCATCCGCAGTGACTTCAAGCCAATCCAGGCAGTTTTTCATCACTCCCGGAATGCTTCCGTGATAAAGCGGTGCCAGCCAGAAATGAATATCTGCATCCAGAAACAGTTGCGTCATACGCTCTACAGCCAGCGGCGTTTTGGTAAGGGTGATATCATAAAGAGGAATACCGGAATCTGCTAGTGCAAAAGTTTCATGAGTAATCCCCAGCATTTTGAGTTTCTCTGTAAAATAGGTAGTAAGGAGCCCTGACGTAGAAAATGGTCTTCTTTCTAACGCTCCGTTAAATATAAGTGCTTTCATTTTGTTTTAATTTTTGAAAATTATCTTTGGCAGGCCAATTTCGCCGTACATCAAACTTTTGACTAACGGTTTCAACAGTCTGGTAGCCAACAAGTATAGGGCAGGAGGGATGTCAGTTCCGGCTCGGACTACCACTTTCTGATCTTTATACGGTTCCAGATCTGCACGGATAAGATTTTGTTTCCATAGATCCAGAATTACAATGTCTGAAGTATTAAGATCAGTATAAATGGCATATGGATACAGCTTTTCCATCAGCATCATATACACCCAAGGCGGAATGATAGCATCTACAGAACAGAATACGGCCACTGCTTTCCCTTGATACATAGAGAAATCTACTGCAGAAACGGAATCTTTAAACTCCTTTTCTTTCACAATCATTCCCATGAAAAGATGATCTTTAATATCTAATTCCAGTACTTCAACCGAAGGTTTATAGACTAACAGGTCAATGGCTATAATTCCCGAGGCTGCTGCTTTGTTAACGAATACTTGATCCATGATATATATTTTAATCAGATACCGATCTGTTATTTGATTTTTAAAAGAGCTTCTTCATATTTTTTTTCAACAACAGACCAATCCAGTACGGACCAGAACGCTTCTAAATAATCGGCTCTTTTGTTCTGATATGCTAAATAATAGGCATGCTCCCATACATCAATTCCCAGAATGGGAAAACCTCTGTTCGTTGACTGCATATCCATCATGGGACTGTCCTGATTCGGTGTTGAGCTTACGGCAAGAGCACCGCTGAATTTTACATACAGCCATACCCATCCGGATCCGAATTGTCCCAAACCTCCTTTCTTCATTTCTGTTTTTAGGTTTTCTAAACTTCCAAAAGCTGAATCAATAGCTTCTGCCAATTTTCCTTCAGGAATATGCTTCGGTTCAGGAGAAAGAAGTTCCCAGAATAAAGAATGATTATAATGTCCGCCGCCATTGTTCCTTACTGCCGGGCTGTATTCACTTATTCTTTGTAATAGAGCCTCCAGATCAGTAGTGGTTTCATTGCTTTTTTCTAACGCTGCGTTCAGATTATCAACGTAGGCCTGATGATGACGTTGATGATGAATGGTCATTGTTTCCTGATCAATAAAAGGTTCCAGTGCATCATAAGCATAAGATAGTTGTGGTAATGTAAATGGTTTCATAACGTAGTTTATTTGATTAGTATGGGACAAAGGTAATAATATCTTTTAATTAAACAACTTTAAAGTTGTTTAATTAAATTCTGCAGTTATTTGATAACTGACTGTACAAGATTGATTTGTGCTTGTAAATTGGAGATTATAGAAAATGACTATATTTGTTGTCTTAAAATAAAACAACGTAAGTATTGTCAAATGAAAAAATCGGCAGCAGAACGCATTTTAATGTTTTTAAAAATGAGAGGCGAGGCCACTTCGCTTTTAATCTCTGAAGAATTAGCCATAACAAAGGAAGGGGCGAGAAAACATTTACTGAATCTTTCACAAGAAGGTTTGATCAAATCTGTTGCTAAAAGTGAAGGAGTCGGAAGACCTTCTACCTATTATACCCTGACAGAAAAAGGCTTTGCACAATTTCCCGATATGCACGCTGATGTAACCGTTCAGCTGCTGAGATCGGTAAAAAATCTGTTGGGTGAAAATGCATTGAATTTGTTAATCAATGACCGTGAAAAGAATACGTATGAGCGGTATGAAAAACTACTGGAAAAAGCAGAATCACTGGAACAGCGCCTGGAGATTCTGGCTAACATCAGAACTGAAGAAGGATATATGGCAGAATGGAAAAAAGAAGAAGGTGAATATTTCCTCATCGAAAATCACTGTCCGATATGCGCTGCCGCTGCTGAATGTCAGGGGTTTTGCCGTGCCGAATTATCTAATTTTCAAAACCTGATCGGCAGCCCTTACAAAGTAGACCGCGTGAAACATATTCTTTTAGGAGCACAGCGTTGTGTGTATAAAATCACTCAGTAAATTATAGACTTCTTTACACTAATATGGTTTCCGGACCTTTATCTTACGGGATAACTTTTCCGGAACAAGCACTAAATCCAGTGTTCGATGAGGTGAAGCCATACTGCTTTTTCCTCATTCACCAGAAATACTGCGGACGACTGACGTCTCGTCGTAGCATCACCCGTGATCTGGATCTCAATATAGGAAGCCAGCCCATGGCTTTCGGTATGGGTTATTTCAATATTTTCAAGGATAATACGACGCTCAGGAAACTTACCGTATACTCCCGGTAGCCATTCAGCAAAGGCAGATAAAGAAATAGTATTACCATTACCATTTACCATTGTAAAATCGGGTGCAAAACCGGATAAAAGTTTTTCATAAAGACTGTCCTTATCTTTTTCCTGTCCGTGAAACCATTTTTCAATATCTTCATGGAACCCTTTCACTTCTTTACTTATTTTTTCTGTAGTATTCATAAGGTTAAAATTATAATATTTCCTTGTATTTATCTAGTTTTACAAATTCTTATTGTATTGAAGAACATATTCAGTTCGGGAATACATTGCTTGTTTTAATATATTTTGGACTTATGATGAGAACGTATACAAAACAAAATCAACATGGTTGAGAATTTTAAATATCTGCTGCTTTTTTTACTTTTTTCTTGTCAGAATAAAGAACAAAAAGCGCAGCTCGGAAAACAATTAATTACACAAAATTTCACAATATTGTTGGATCATTTAGAGTATTTCAAATTATCTGGTAATCCTTTGGATGTTTCCATTTATCAGTATGTAGGCGAAATTAAGGCTGACCAGGAAGCTGTAATTAAAAAATTTCAGGATAAGTTTCAATTAAGCAATGAAAAAATAGATAATGATCTTATAAAGCTGGCAGAAATACCCCAAAAAAATATTGGTGAGTATCGACTTTTTTTAACAGTGATAATATTTTTAAAAACCGGAATGACGTAATCAATGTTTCTTTTGTTAATCTGGTTATTAGCAAAAACAATCAATATTCTGCTGTTGAGGTTGTTAAATCTTTAGGAAGCGGAGCAAAATATGAAATTTATTATTTTAAGCAGGTAAATAACAAGTGGGTTTTTGAAGGGAAGGAACTTTTGGCTTTAGGATAGGTGAAAAACCTGTTTTATCTTTCTCTTTTCTATCAATTCATTGGCAATAAATTTTCTGATGGATTATAATTTCTATCTTTTTTTATTATAATCAATACTTCGTCAGCATCTCCATCAGCATCAATATAGAAACCAGTTTTTTAGAAGACTGATATTCCGGGCTGAGCTGTTCCCGGATTTCTCCAAGAGCTTTGCTAAGCTTATTACTGACGGTTTTGCTGCTTATTCCTAAAGCTTCTGCCGTATCATTCACAGACATGTTTTTCCGGATCCTCATATCATAGACCTGCTGTTCAGTAGAAGAAAGCTGGTCCACTACCTCATCAATCATGGACAGCAGTTCAGAAATTTCATTTCCTTCAAGAATTTCAAAATATTCGGTATCCGTAGTCTCTGCCACCGCTGGAATATCAAACTCATCAATACTTACTGTTGAAGGTATTTTTTTATAGCTGTTATAATGATCAATCACCCTGTAATGCAGGTAACGCAGCAGATAGCCTTTGGCACTTTCCGATTCATCCGTCTGTATGGTGGCCGTATCCTCAAGGATCTTTATCCAAAGGTTTTGCAGAAGTTCTTCTGAGATCTCTTTGTCTTTGGTTCTTACGAAAACAAAGCGGTAGAGATGGGCCCAGTACCGTTCATACAATAGCATAAAGGCAGGCCGGTCGCCTGATTTTATTTTCTTTAATAAAGTATAATCTGTAGGTGTCATAGTTGTACCGCAAAATTACCTAAAGAAAAATTAACTTTTTGTGAACTTTCAATAAGGTAAGATTAATTATTTCTGAAAATCAGCGGGTAAATATGACGGGAATGTTGATAAAACAGATAAAATCCCTCAAAATTGTTGATAAGCTCGTGTAAAGTTAATAGAATGTTACGAATAGCTTAGGGAAGTATTTCATTTTCATAGTCTTATAGATAGCAGCATCTGTGGATGCCAATGAAATACTGTATGAAAAGTTTAAAATATAAAAATACCGAAGCTTTTGTCTTCAAACTCTGGAAGCGGGAAATATCAGGCGAGACCATTTCTGAAAAAGAAACGGAAGTATTAACTATCTGGAAAGCACATGCAGAAAAAAGCCTTGATCAAAACCATTTGGAAGAATCCAGAGAAAGGGTCCTATCATTGCTGGAACCTTATTTTATACAGCCAGTTACCATAGCTCCACGTCTTACTTTTAGAAACTATGCATATAAGATTGCCGCAGTTATTATTTTGCTTCTTTCGCTGGGAGGCATTTTTACTTACCAAACATTCTTTAAAGCAGATATTTATACTGCCGAATCAGGTACGCGTACTGTACATTTAGAAGATGGTTCAGTCGTAACACTTTTACGTGGTGCTGAACTTACGGTAGAAAAATCTTTTCCTGCAGAAACCCGAATAGTCGACTTAAAGGGAGATGCCGTCTTTTCTGTAGCCAAATCTAAAATCCATCCTTTTATTGTCCGTGCTGATGGTTTCAGTACCAAAGTATTGGGAACGGTTTTTAAAGTTTCCCAATCGGGAATCACCAAGGCTGTAGAGCTTTACGAAGGGAAGGTGGCAGTATCCTCTTCCGGAATTCCGGTATCCTATCTTACACCTCATCAGAAATGGACCAACTTCGGGATAGCCCATACATCAGCAATTGTTTCTCTGATCGTACCGAAAACATCCGGCAAAAAGCATCCGGTAGTGTTGTCCTTAAGCTTTAATGATGTTCCGTTAAAACAAGTCGTTGATATTTTACAGAAAAATGATGAAATACGTATTCTATATCCTTCAGAAGCAGCAGAAAAGAAAATTACTGCGGATTTTACGGGAGGCAGTACGGATGAAAATATGGAAGCACTGGCCTTTATACTGGGGCTGGAAGTACAAAAAGAAAACCGCATCTATACCCTGAAAAAATAAAATCCGACCATCAAAAAACAATAATCAGATACATAAAATTAAAAAGAGAAAGTGAAGATGAAAAGTTTGAAATGTGGGTTTACCGCCGCGGTACTATTTTTTACGGTGACAGCAGAAGCGCAGGAGCTGATACAGAAGGTATCGTTTTCGGTCCCTGCCAGTAAACCGCTGATTGAAGTCCTGGAAGACTTTGCCGGTAAAACAGGGATGCGGCTGGCCTATTCAAAAATGGATATTAAAGAATTGAAAGTAAAAGGAGTGAAATGTGAAAATATTCTTGTGAATCATTGTCTGAAAGATATCGTAAACGGGCTTCCGGTGGCATTTCGCCTTCGTGGGGATCTTATTTCAATTAAATATGAAGGAGCAGCTGTTTCCGTAACGGGAGAGGGAAGAATTTCAGGAAAAATCGTTGATGAAGTTGGAAATCCGGTAGTGGGAGCAGAGGTAACCGTTGCAGGAAAAACCGTGGTAACGGATAATAATGGTGATTTTGTGATGGATCTTCCTTCCGGGGTGTATGTTTTGATGGTGAAAGCTACAAAATTCAACAGTTTACGGGTAGAAAAGCTGTCAGTACGTGCCCATGAAACAAATATGATTTCATTTGCGTTAAAGCCCGCTTCAGATAAAATAACAGATATCAAAGAAGTAGTCATTACGGGAAACAGAAAGTCTGATACCCAGGCAGGATTACTGGCTCAGCAGAAAAGAGCGGCTCAAATGAGTGATGGTATTTCTGCGGAACAGATCTCCAAAACCCCGGATAATGACGTGGGCGGAACCTTGAAAAGAGTGACGGGAATCACAACCATTGATAACAAATATGTGGTGGTGCGTTCCATGGGAGAACGTTGGAATACGGCAGCAATGGACGGAATCAGTTTGCCGAGTACGGAAGCGTATAACCAGAATTTTTCATTTGATATTATTCCTACCGCGATGGTAGAAAGTATTGTGGTAAGCAAAACAGCCACTCCTGATATGAATGCCAATTTTGCCGGGGGTTATGTGGAAGTGAAAACGAAAGATATTCCTAATGAAAACTTTACGACGGTAAGTGTGGGTTCCTCTTATAACGACCTTTCAACATTTAAAGAATTTCTGACGCGTAAACAGGGTAAATATGATTATTTCGGGTATGATGACGGAACGAGGAATTTCCCTAAAGGACTCGAACCTATGGACTGGAACAATCCTTTATTTTTTACCCAGTCTAAACAATTTGTCAATGATAATTTCACAACCTACGGAACAAAAGCAGATCTGGGATCCAATATGCAGCTGGCGCTGGGAAGAAGCTTTAAGTTTAAAAACAATAACAAATGGGGATTTGCAGGAGCTTTTACGATAAGAAATGAACAGAATAAGCTGGATATTGATCATACAGGAAGAGGAAACTGGCTGGATACGACTGAACTTATCAATGACTGGCAGGAAAAAGGAGCAGCACCCGTGAAATTTTACAATTTTAAAAATAAAGGAGCTTCCTACACCTATAATTCTACGGTAGCGGGCATGCTGAATTTTGGATTGCAGCTTGGTAAGAACAGGCTTTCTTTCCGAAACTCGTACACGCATATTTATGACAACACCTTAACAAAAATCACAGGCTGGAATGAATATACTGGCGGAAGCGGAATGCCTTCCAATGCCGAAACTTCCTATAATTATTTTTATAACGGAGTCATCCCGAATAATGATCCTTCCCAGATAAAATCTTTAGACAAACCTTATACAGATAATACGGATTATCCTATCTACCAGACCCTTTTACAGAATAAGCTGGAAGGCAATCACAAAATAGGAGACCTGGATGTCGACTGGTTTGCAGCAAGAACGGGAGTTTCTTCGGATACCAAAGATTATACACAGCATCAGACTTTTTATGATTTTATAGGAAGCGAAATTTTAACCTATCATCAGATTAATAATTCCTCAAGTGATTTCTCCAGAGGGTATATCGAAAGCAAAGAAACAGATTACAACTACGGTGGTTCCCTCAAATGGAGAAAAAATGCAGGCAACTTTAAGAATGATCTGAAAATTGGATATGCAGGAGCTTCAAAAAGCAATACCAATCAGCAGCAGAAATTTTTATTAAGAGTAGATGAAAACAGGGATGTACCGAACGGTGGGAACAATATGCTGACCCTGGACGGCTCACTTGCTGAGTGGTTTAACGGCTCACATTATGTACCGGGAGGAATCGGATGGCAGACAAGACCGCTCTATAAAAACGAAAAATATGAAGGGAAAGTGAAACAGCATGCGATGTATGTGATGTTTGACAACCGCTGGAAAAATAAACTGAGGCTGGTCTGGGGAGTACGGGCAGAATATTTTAAGTATGATCTTATTTCCCAGCAGCTGGATCCGAGTGATTCAAGGAATGTAAATAAAACTGAGGTTGAAGATAAACCCTGGCAATGGATGCCTTCGGCAAATTTCACATACAGTCCTACCAATACAATAAATCTGAGACTTGCCTACAGCAGAACGGTAATCCGTCCTCAGTTTAATGAAAGAACGGGGTTGCCTTATTTTGATCCGGTCGCAAACGGCCTTATCTACAATACCGAAATGGTTTCATCGGTGGTGAATAACTATGATTTTAAATTCGAATGGTTTCCGGGATTGGGAGAAATATTTTCTGCAGGATTATACTATAAAAATATCGACCGTCCCATTGAACGGGAAGGATATATTTCCAACGAAGGAAATTTATACCTCTATAACGGAAATTCAAAAAATGCCAAACTGAAAGGGTTTGAAGCGGAAATAAGAAAAAACCTGGGTTTCATTGCAACGGATTCTTTTCTGGAGAAACTTTTTATAAGCGGAAATTTTACCTACAACAATACGAAGGTCATTGCTTTCAAAGACAGAGAAAAAACAATGGACACCGATGATACCTATGAAGTGGAAAGACCTCTGTACGGACAGACACCGTATGCCTATAACCTGGGTCTGATGTATGACGGAGACCGTTTGGGACTGAGCTTTTTATACAATGCAAAAGGCGACCAGTACATTACTGTAGGCTACGCGTACAACGGAGAAGAAATACAGCGTGCCTATGCGGTGGCAGATGCACAGATCTCCTATAAATTCCTGAGAAATAAAAATCTGGAGCTGAAATTCAATGTCAAAAACCTGTTCAACAGAGTTAAGGAATACTACAACAATTACAATTCCTACTCCGTGTCAAAAGGCGGTGCTTCCCAAACAGAAAGGGAATTGTGGGGATTGCTGCCCGGTGCTACCGATAAATACGACAAAGGAATTGATAAAATACTTTTTCGGGCCTACAGCGGAAGAGTGCTGGGGGTAAGTGTGAATTATACTTTTTAAAACAATACAATAAAGAAAAGAGCTCAGAATAGCAATGTACAGGTTTCGGTACCCTGAGAATGAATCAAATAGTTACTGTTCATGCGCAAAACAGTACAGATTCAGGTAAAACTGAATGTCCGTTGTGGTTCCCGGATACGGACAGATCAATTGGGAAACGTTGCACTACAGCTCCTCCTGTATTGCAGGGTAAAAAAATTAACCAAATCGTAGAAATGCTGAGGTGGGTATTTCTAAAATAAAAATCATCAGGTCTGAAACATCAACAACCGACCTGATTATTCTAAAATCTTTAACTATGAGAAAACTAACTCTGATCGCTGCAGCAACATTATCACTTACTGCGTGTCAACATGATTCATTAGCAGATTCATCAACTCCGTTTGAAATGAAATCAGCTTCTGCTGAATATATTACGGCTTCTGCACTTCCTGTAACTACTGTTAGTGGTGCCATTACGTCCAATACAACATGGAGCGGAGTGGTAGAAATCAACGGGATTGTTACCGTTAAAGATGGAGCAACGCTTACCATACAGCCAGGTACGTTTATTAAGGCAAAACCAAACGCTATAGGAGAAGGTTCAGGAATATTGGTGATTACTAAAACAGGTAAAATCAATGCTACCGGTACAGAATCTCAGCCTATTATTTTTACAAGTTATAAGTTGCTGGACGGAAACGAAGATACCACAGCTACGCCGGGAGATTTCGGAGGAGTTGTTATTTTGGGAGACGCACCAACAAACGTACCGACTACAACGACTATCGAAGGGTTGACAGGTAGCGATTATTATTTTGGAGGGACCAATGCTGCCCATAATGCAGGTACATTAAAATATGTTCGTATTGAATTTGCCGGATACGATTTTGTAGGCGCTAATTCTGGTAACGAAGTCAATGCCTTGTCATTAGGAGGAGTTGGAAACGGAACAACATTAGACCATATTCAGGTATCTTACGGTCAGGATGATTCTTTCGAATTCTTCGGAGGTACGGTGAACGCTTCCAACCTGGTTTCTTTTGCTGCAGAAGATGATAACTTCGATTTTGATAATGGATACACCGGGACAATTACCTGTGCACTTTCTTTAGCGGATTATAATTCTTCACATACTGTAAGTGGTGGAAGTCCTGATTCCAACGGTATCGAATTGGATAACAACGCTGGTGGTACCGCTACTGCATTGCTTACCCATCCTGTCATCAATAATCTTACCATCATCGGAGCTTCAAGTACAGCTAACGGAGCAGTATATGAAAACGGAATTCATATCAGAAGAAACGGTAGATTAACGTTAAATGATGCGGTCGTTACAGGATATCCTACAGGAATCAGAGTGGAAGGTTCAGGTTCAGAATTATCTTCTGCCTCTTCTTACAGTACGATTAAAGTACACGGATTTTCAACAGCTGTGCTGGGAACAGGAACAGCGGGAATTCCTGTTGCTAATTTATTAACCGGAGCATCTTCAGTTTGGGGAATGTCCCAGCCATTCTTTAACAACGGAGGATGGAATGTATCGCCAAGAAACTGTGGAAATTTCCAGGGAATCTGGACAAAATATGATTTCTCAGTAGTACAATAAACTTACTTAAAAAGCAGGGAAGGCAGTCTTGTTATTCCCTGCTTTTATTACAAACAAAAACTTTAATAATTGGTATTATGAAAAAAATAATTTTATTATCTATTGTATTTTTATCAGAATCAATCGCTGCACAGTACGTGGTTTGGAGTAATTCTTTTGATTCTGCAGCAGCTTTACAGGGATGGACATTCCATGATTTGAACAGCAACGGAAACGGATGGATGCAGGGACAGAATATTTATCATAACGGTACCGCTTTAACCTACGGAACATCGGGTGTTCTTCGTCATTCTATCAATTTGGTTCCCACAGGAAATGCCACAAATTTTGCCACAGAAAATGACTGGATCATTTCTCCTGAAATCGATCTTACAGGAGTGGGCGGAACCATCACATTAGCCGGATACATCGGAAGACAAAGGTCTACCCATACCAGTGTAAGCAGAGATGTGTATATTTTTGTGAGTACTCCCCAAAAACAGGTTCCCGGATTGTCTGACTTCCAGCAATTGGCAACGGAGGCACAAAATACTGGCGGGGCATTATATAAATTCAGTGCAACCACGGCTGTTTTGCCTGCAGATTTAACTCAGTTTGCTGAATCATTAATTGATATCTCAACTTTTGCCGGAAAGAAAATTTACATCGGACTTTGGTCAAACAGGGTTTCATCCGGAGCCGCTTCCAATTCCCAGAATATCAATATTGATGAGATGGCTATTTTTTCCACTTCATTCTTAGGAACAAAAGACACCAAAGCAGGTAAAAACAAAACACAGGTAGCAGAGAATCCTGTAACCGCATTTTTACAGCTGAAACTCAATCCCGCACTGAAAGAAAATAATACAACGGTTGCCGTATATAATATGGCTGGACAAAAAGTTCTGATGACGCAATATTCAAAAAGCATCAGTGTTATGATGCTGTACACCGGAACGTATATGCTGGAAGTGTCTGATGGAAACACTACAGAAAGACTGAAATTTATCAAAAAATAACCCTTTCTATCCTTAAAACTAATATTCCGCGGGAATTGCCATGAAACACAACCTATATAAAGATAAGTTAAACGCCTGACCGCAAAAACTTTGACTCAAAATACATCCAACATAGTTTTTTTTATAATTGTTCTATTGCCCTGCGATTGGGTGGGGCAATAGTTTTAAACTGATACGCTATAAATTTAATATAATACCCATGAAAAAGATTGTAACACTGATCGTCCTGTTCATCCTGTTTTCCTGTACAGACAGCAGTGTGATGCAGCCGTACGACAAAGCACAGAAGCCTGCAGACATCAATATTATAGGATATTCCAAACCGGATATCATTCAGCTCAGGTTGAACGGAGTTCCCGTCTCCATTAATGGAAATACCTCTTACACCAATAAAATAGAAACCAGGCTCAGGTTTGTGGTGGACGAAAATGAAACCGATCAGCTTACCATTCATAATAACCAGACCCATACGGAAATAGCCAGATACACCATCAATTATCATAATATACAGGATTTTAAAGATCTGAATTTCTTCAATCTTCCGGGTATTTTTCTGCAAACCTATGCTGTAAAACCTCAGGTCAATCTGGGGAAAGTAGGATTTGAATTTATTTTCCCGAATCTCGGGGAATATTCCGGTTCCCAATTGGCCAATATAAAAGGAGTGTTGAAAAGAGAAAACGGAGTTGTCCTTGCAGAATTCGACAACATCGGGAAAGATCATTTTACAACTGTGAAAATATATAATTTTTTCAGCGCTTCAGCACCCGTATACCTGGAATTATACAAACCCGGAACTACAGATCCATACATCGGTTCTGAAATCATTAAAGTTAAAATCAAACAGGATATCGGAGCCAATATGATCGTTCTTCAGGAAGTATTGGAGAACGGAAAATTAGTTGTTAAAGGAGATATTGATGTAGCCGATTACTTATAAAGAAATGGAATTTATGCCAACCCAATCTATCATACGTTTTTTTAAAGCCGCCGTATTAGTACTCGCAGTAGTCTCTGTCTTTATCATTTCCTGCAAAGATACGGATGAAGATATTCCCAACTTTCCGGAAGGAAGCACAGAATCAGTGAATGTCTGGGTTCAGGATAGTATGAGGCGATATTACTATTGGGCAGAGCAGATGCCTGCAAAACCGGATTACCACCTGCCGGTCAAAGACTTCTTTAAAAGTTTGCTCTCTTCTCAGGATCGTTTTTCTTTCATTGTGAATACAGATGATTCCTCGACGTACCCACGTTCTGTACGGAATATGTACGGTTTTGACTATACGACTCTTCAAATGCCGGGTGGTAAAGTGGTCACTGTTGTCAAGCTTGTCCTTAAAAACTCCCCAGCACAGAATGCCGGACTGGAAAGAGGAAAGATCATTACAAAAATTAATGGAACACTCCTCACAGCTTCTAATGCTGAACAATTGACCACCTCCATTCCTGAGAAAACCATCCTGACACTTACCGTGGGAGACTGGAAAGACGGGACGGTGACCAACGAAACTAATATGACCATTTATTACGGGTTTTCTTTAGATCAGCCCGTGATGTCGAAAATTTTTGAAGAAAGCGGAAGAAAAACAGGATACCTGTATGTGTATGATTTTCCTGATGGAATGACTCCCATACTCAATCAGAAATTTGCAGAATTTAAAGCAGCAGGAATACAGGATTTAATTCTGGATCTGCGCTACAACTATGGCGGTTCCGTTGCCTCTGCGGCTGCACTTTGTGCATTGATTCCTTCAGGCATCACCTCCGGCTCCCATTTCATTACCTATAAAGGAAATAAAAACGGTGGGGAAGTCAAGAGAACCTTCTCACAGCAGATTGCCTATGATCCCGGTGCTCTTAGCTTTCCTGCATTACGGGCCAATGCATTGGGAATAAACAAAGTATATATTCTCACATCCAGCAGTACCGCATCAGCCTCTGAAATCGTGATTAATAACCTTAAACCGTATATGCAGGTGATGCAGGTTGGAGACATCACCCTGGGAAAAGATATGGCAGGATTTACCGTAGAAGATAAACGAAAACCCCGTAAAATCTCATGGCAGATTCATCCCGTTATTTATAAAGTTTTCAATGCCGATGGTGAAGGCGGGTACAGTAATGGAATTACTCCACAGAAACCGGTCAGTGAATATGCATCGTTGCCCTTACTTCCTTTGGGAAATCCCGATGAAGTATTGCTTTCATCGGTCCTCAGTACCATTTATTCAAAGCAGGAAAGCAAAGAAATATCCGGTGAGAAAATGAAAATTATATTTCAAAGTGATGCACCGCTGATCAGTATTGGAAACTAATCAATAAATATAATTATGCAGGGAATAGAACCTAAATTTCACAGCAACCTGACCGAAAGGATGGAGCATTACCGCTGGTTAGTAAAACAAATCGCTGGTGATGCTGATGGACAGTCCGGAGATATCATTTCCCGGGCTTCAGAACTGGGTGGATTGTATGAAGACTATCTGATTACCAAAAGAAAGCTGGAGCAGACTATAAAAAATTACAGAAAATATAATAACGATCTCCGCAAGCTGCTGAACATAAAAATGCGTGAATTAAAAAAGACTGAAGAATTACGTAAAAGGGAAAAAAGAATGCATAAATAATGTGAGTTTGGAAGTAACAATAACTTCCCATTTCCGGCTCCGGACTTTCCGGCATTATTAAAAAAAGAGATAAAATAAATCAATGTATTTATTGGTTATCATTAAATTTTAGACAAAAAAATATACATTTTAAGGATAATTTTCATTTTTGTGGCACAATAATAGGTTCATTATAAGTAACTATTTGAAACTTTAAAACCACTCACAAAATGAAATCACAGGATCAATTACCACAAAAAATAAGCGGAAAAACCGTTGTTATTACAGGAGGAAGCAGCGGAGTAGGAAGAGCCACTGCTGAAGCATTTGCACTAGAAGGGTGTAATATCGTTATTGCCGCCAGAGGAAAAGAAGCCCTGGATGAAACCGTAGCATTATGCAGAGATTTAGGAGCCATAGCCATTGGCGTTGTTACCGATGTTTCTATAGCATCAGATGTTGAAAACCTGGCAAAAACAGCCTTACAATTCAATGGAAGAATTGATATCTGGGTTAATAATGCGGGAGTCATGGCCAGTGGAAAGTTTGAGGAAATACCTATGGAACTCCATGAACATGTCATAAAAACCAATTTATTCGGATACATGCATGGCGCGTACAGCGTGCTGCCAATTTTTAAAAAACAGCAGGAAGGAATTCTTATCAATAACGTATCCATTGGAGGCTTTATGCCGGCTCCTTACAGTGCCGTCTATTCCGCTACAAAATTTGGTATCCGGGGAATGATGGAATGCCTGAACGGAGAAATTTCCAATTCTAAAGATATTCATATCTGTAACCTCTATCCGCAAATCCAGCAGTCTACAGGAAATATGCATTCTGCAAAATATTCAGGACTGGATTTTAAAATACCGCCATTTGCAGCCGATCCACGCGATACCGCTGCTAAAATAGTACAACTTGCAAGAAGTCCTCAAAAAGACCTCTTTCCCGATACCACTTCACTCGTTCTTAAAACCGTATACGGCTTATTCCCAAAACCTATTATTAATATCGCTTCAGCAGGAATGCGTCTCATGATGAAGATGAAAAATGCGCCCTCTGATCCCGGAAATGTTCTGCAGGAATCCAAAAATCCCCATAAAATTTACGGAGAAACCATGCTGCCCGTACCTTCCCGAAATACTAAAATGGCACTGTTGGCAGGACTTGGAATTGGATTAACCTATATACTGTTGAAAAACCACTCTGATAAAAAAGACAGTTAAACTTAAAAATTAAACAAATGGATACGCAACTCATCAAAAAAATAGGAAGATATGCATTGGGCGGATTTTTAATATCAGCCGGTATAGGACATTTAACCTTTGCCCGAAAAGAATTTAAAGCTCAGGTACCGGAATGGGTACCTCTTGAAAAAGATGATACTGTATTCTACTCAGGTATTGCCGAAATTGCTTTAGGAACTGCATTGATTGGAGCTTCTGAAAAGCAACAGGATATCGTAGGAAAAGTGGCAGGAACTTTTTTCGCTGCGGTATTTCCAGGAAATATTGCACAGTACAAAGACCGGAAAGATGGTTTCGGGCTGGATACTGATAATAAAAGACTGCTGAGATTATTTTTTCAGCCGGTATTAATAGCCTGGGCTCTTGGTTCTACAAAAACAGATAAATAGACTATTATTAATATTATAAGGGTAATGACATGAAAAAAAAATCTTTAAAATTGGAAAAAACTTCTTCATGTTAAAAATAGTATAAATTTTGGACTGATATTTAAATTCGGTCGAAAAATTTGTATATTTGCATCAGTATTTTAAATATGGCCAACGAAAATTTTAAAAATCAGGTAATCACTGCTGCTCAAAAACTTTTCCAGAAACACGGATTGGGTATGGTGACCATGGAAGATGTCGCAAAAGCGGTAGGAAAGGGGAAAAGTACCCTTTATTATTATTTTAAAAGTAAAGAAGAAATTTTCAATGCAGTTTTGGATTCAGAGATCAGTGATGTAGTTACTGAAACATTAAAAAGGCTTAGCATACACGATATTTTCCTGGATAAACTGAAAGCTTTTACCCATACAAAATTTGAGATGGTTCAAAAGCGTAAATCCTTATATAAAGCCATGGAAGCCGGGATGGATGCTGAGGCATTTTCCCAATATATGGAAGCTAAAAAACAGATTCACCAAAAATATCTGCAGAAAGAAATCCTTATTTTACAGCAGGTATTTTTCAATGCCATACAAAGGAATGAAATCCCTGACATGGACATTAATCAGATTGAAAAGAATATTTTTCTCTTCCTTTCCGCGATACGTGGGATCAACAGAGAGTTTGTTGTTCATGGAAATCCTGATGATGACGGGAAAGATGTTCTTAACCAATTCTGTGAATTATATTATCGTGGAATCCGGTAATATTTTTTTTATTTATTTTTCGACCCAATTTTAATTTTAGTCTATAAAAAATAATATGAATTTTGCTAACGCCTTCAGAGTCTTTAAATCCCGTGATTACCGGTTGTTTTTTACAGGACAGTTAATTTCAAGAATAGGAATGTGGATGCAGCGTACTGCGGTAATCTGGGTAATTTACACCATGACGAACTCTGTTCTGATGGTAGGGGTAGCCACTTTTGCCGAGCAGTTTCCATCCTTTTTATTATCTCCGGCAGGAGGAATTACTGCCGACCGGTACAACCGATACAAAATTCTGATGGCCACGCAAATTATCTCCGCACTGCAAGCCGTTTTATTAACTGTTTGTTATGTATACGGATACCATTCTGTATCAATACTGCTACTGTTAAGTTTAATGCTCGGGATCGCCAATGCCTACGATATTCCGGCACGGCAGGCCATGGTTAATGATCTGGTAAAATCCAATGAAGATCTGCCGGCTGCTATCGCCATGAATTCCTCACTCAATAACCTGACCCGTCTGGCAGGACCTGCGCTAGCGGGAATTGTTATTGCCAATTATGGGGCAGCTATTTGTTTCGGAACCAATGCCATTAGTTTTATCGCAGTGATTATTTGTTTAAATATGATCCATTTTCCAGCTTATAAAGCTCCTCTAAAAAGAAAACAACCGTGGACAGACTTTAAAGAAGGCTTCGATTATATGAAAAAACAACCGGAGATTTCTAAAACACTTTTGCTCTGCAGCCTGGTCAGTTTTTTTGTGATTACCTATAATACGTTGCAGCCCTATTTTGCCAAATCGGTGTTTCATGGAGATGCCGCTACCTACGGGTATATAACTGCGGCGACAGGATTGGGTGCTTTTACCAGTACTTTATTCATAGCCTCGCAGAAAAAAGTAAGCAATCTTAAAATAATACTTTTTTTCAATCTTTTGTTATTGGGAGCAGGGCTTATTGCGATGTCATTTGTAAAAATATTACCTGTTTACATCATATTCTGCTTCATCTGCGGATTTGGAACCATGTCTATTATGCCGATCTGTAATACCATTATTCAAACCGTCTCTGTGGTGGAAATGCGTGGACGTGTGATTGGTTTCTTTGCTATGGCTACGCTGGGTACTCTGCCTTTGGGAAGTCTTATCATTGGCTGGATTTCTAAATACATCAGTGCCCAGCACTGCCAATTGGCGCAGGGAATTCTCTGTCTTATTATTGTGATGTTTTTCTACAAATTTTTAAAAGGTGAAAAAAAACCGGATTCCTGTGAAGGCGATCTGGAGATTCAACATAAAAAAGATATTATTTTAAACCCATAAATACGATAAAAATGCAAAACAACAATTCAACGGCATTGCTGGTTCTCGACATGCAGGAAAATCTGCTGCAGAGATTAGAAGGAAGTGAAAAACTGATTTATAACGTATCAAAAGCCATACAATATGCGAGGGAACATGCAATTCCGGTGATCTATGCAGTGGTAGGATTTAAGAAAGGCCTTCCGGAAATTAATATCCACAATAAAACCTTTGGGAATTTAGCATCCATGCTGGAAAAAATCAGTATGGAAGACTTTATGACCATCGTACCTCAATTGGCCCCGGTTGAAAATGAGCCTGTTGTTATCAAGAAAAGGTTCAGTGCTTTTGTGGGCAGTGATCTGGAAGTTATTATAAGGTCACAGCAAATCAAACATCTGGTGATGTGCGGTGTGGTTACAAGCGGTGTTATTCTGTCTACGGCACTGGAAGCAGCGGATAAAGATTATCAGCTCACCATTTTGTCGGATGGTTGTCAGGATCAGCAGCCTGATGTTCATCAGATGTTGATGGAAAAAATACTTCCCAGACACGCGGTTATCCAAACCAGTGAAGAGTGGATTAAAAGTTAAATGAAATTTTCCCTGCTACCTTGTGTATCGGGGATTTTTTATAAAATTAAGTCTAAAGTGTCGTTTTATTTTCAAGCACCTTCTGAATATACCCGGACAGGAGCTTTGTATTTCCGCTATAATGATGATTTCCGTGAATATGTTTCATATGATAGTTGGAACCCAGCGTAATTTGCTGGTAAGGAAAGTGGAGAAATTCAAAATTACTCAGGATCAGGGTTACCGGAACCGTATGTATTTTATTGATTTCAGGAACTACAGCCATGCTGCCTTTAGGTTCCATACCGAAATATTCGTTGAGATGGATTTTAAAATCAGTCGTTTTTGAAGGACCAATAATAAAAACATGCTGAATTTTCTTTTTTAAATGGTCTGTAAAATGATTGTACACAAAAGGAGTAACATCCGCCCCGAAAGAATAGCCTACCAAAATTACTTTTTGATTCTTCCGTCCGTTAAGCTGCTGATTGATATAGGATTCGATCTGTGCGGAGGTCTGTTGCGGCGTTTTTTTATTCCAGAAATACGTTTTTGTATTTAAGGCAAAAACATCATATCCCAAAGTATGAAAGTCATCGTTTAACCCTTTTGAAAAAGAATTAAACCCGGCATCTCCACTGATGTAAAAAATAATAGGCTTATTGGTATGCGAATTCCATACAGATATTTCAAAATCATTTTTAGAGCTGCAGGCCTGCAGCAGCAGTAATGCGGCAACAGGAAGTAGTTTCAGAAGGAATAATACTGCATTTTTCATGGCTTCATAACCTTATTAAGTGAGGCTGGAATTTGTAACAGATCAAAATCACTGTTGTAGACCAGATATTTATTTTCCCAGGTACTGGCATATTTTTCTTTAAAATTTCTAAGCGTCTGATACGATTTAAAACTGCCGACTCTCTGATACGCAAACTGTAAGACATCTTCAGCCGTATTGCTGGGCTGCTGCATTCCGGCCATAGGAGTCATTCCCATATTGATGTATTGAAGATTTTTACTTTTGGCATATTCTACCAGCTTTACAATTAGCAGATCAATACTGCCACTGGGGGCATCTTCAGTTTTTCTCACCATATCATAGCTGCATTCATCAGGAGCACAGTGAGGAATGATATTCAGGAATGCCACACATTTCCGGTCAGCATTCCATATAAGGATAAGATCTTCAGTTTGTACCGTTTCAGCATTGAACATTCCTTCTGCAAAAACGATTTCTTTTTTATCAGATTCTGTCAGCCAAAGATCAGAAACATTTTTTATCTGGGCAATAATCTCTTCCGGATGAGGAGCATACAATATCTCTGCATAATATCCGGATTTTTCTAAACCGTTAATGCTGTTCCGGATTGATTTTTTATCCTTTCCGGTCAGACTGAATTTTTCAGTATCCACTACAGCATCCTGGCCGATGAAAAGTTTTTGCTTTTTCAGGGGATTAAAGTAAATCAACCCGCTTTCATCTACCCGGTAATAGCACGTTTTTAAATTATTTTGTTGACAGTAATGATCAAATTCCCGGATCAGATCTGTTTTATCCCTTTCCGGGCATACAGGCTCTTCCAGTACCACTGCAAAACCATTGGCTGTTCTGAATGAAACAAATCCGTGAACATCTTCGGAAAAATAAAACTGTTTTTCCTGGGTTAGTTTAAAATAATCCAGTGAAGAATTTCCGTATTCTTTCACGAGATTCTCTGCACTGCTGCGGTTTTCAGTGTCATCCTGCTCCCGGTGAATATTCATTCTGTAAAATGAAAATATAAGGAAAAGCCAGGAAGTAATTCCTAATATATAATTCAGGTTTTGAAAATCCCTTCCAAACGGAGTATTGGCAACAAGTCCTGAATCTTTAAACAGAAGAAACGTGTATAACGTATAATATACCGCCTGTTCTTTGGTAAAATTGATTCCAAAATGCCGTTCACTGATAAAGTAAAAAGCAAGACAGTCAAAAATAAAAATAATGATGAAAATTCCTAAAAACCAGCTGAATCCCCGATGAATAGATATTCTTTTTGCCTTTAAAATATATTCCTTTCGGCTGTATATCAATAATCCTAACGTGAACAATGCAAATAACGCTTCTTCATAATCTAATGCTTTTAACACATTGAATACAGCCGAAGTTATGGTAAGAACTACCGCAAAATACCATGCCCTTTTAGAACCACGAAAAAGATTAGCCGAAGTTACCAGCAACAGGATTCCCGAAATAAGCGTCAGTATTTTAGAGAGATGAATAGCTTCCAGAGGAAGATAGTTTTTTAGGATATGAATTCTGTTGGTAAGTGCCGGAGTAATAACGGAAAGGAGATTTATAATCCCTAAAGAAAAAATCATGAAAACCGGCAGTACCCTGGCGAAAAGCTTTCTTCCGCTCCACAAATAAGAAAAAATTCCCAATACCAACGGAAGCCAGAATTCAAAAACACGATATAACAGCGTAACTCCTAAGCCATCTGCATGGCTGTATCCGAAATTAGCAAGGATAAAAGTAAGGGAAAATTCTACCGCTCCCAGTCCGCGCAGAAATGGCGATACGATCATCAGTAACACAGAAACCACATATGAAATTGCCGCTGCAGAAAATGAAGCCGGAACCCCAAAAGCATACATGGCTATTAAAAGGTGAAAAACACCACAAAATTCAATGGCTATCGAAACCAGGACGGTGAGCCAGAATTGTTTTTTATCAATATCACTGCTGAAAATTTCTTCAGCAGAACTAATCAGTTTGGGAAATTTTTTCTCGAAAAACAGATAGAAAGAGTTTTTCTTTCTGAATGAAATAAAAATACAATAACATCCCACAAGTACAGCAGTAAGTATAGAAATTCCGATCCAGCTGTCACTGAAATTTTTATTGATAAATACGGCGTAACCAATCAACGGAATGCCTACCATTAAAACCGTCAGTAATCCCACAAAACCGTACACCGCACTTGCCTGATGGATTTTAGAAGACTTATAGCCTTTGGTTCTGATATTCCTGGGAAGATAAGCCAGAGAACTTACTCCTCCGGCCGGAAGAAAAATACTCAGAAAATTTCGCTTAAGAAATAAGCCGACTGCATCAGCCAGCTTTATATTCAATCCGGTACTCCGGAAGCTCGTTACGTACATCAATCCCTGCAGAAGAACATAGAAAAAAGTCAGTACAATTCCGGATACTATCCACCATATATCTGCATTTTTAAGTTCCGGACCAATGGCAGCCATTTCATGTCTTTCACTCCTGAAAAATACAAATGCCAGCAGCAAAATAATAACGGCAAGGACTTCCTTCCAGCCTACCTGTTTAATAATTTTTGAGATTTTCATGATCTTCATAGTGATGTATGCTTTATAGGTTTACCCCGGTAAAACTCCTCAATAAAAATAATTAAAAATATTTTAGGAGTTGATTATATTTGTATACAAATCAAATGGCTATGAATAAGACGGTTACCTTTCTGATTGTTGTTTTTTTAACGATATGGAATTTTACATATTCTCAAAAAAACACAGCAGGCGCTGATAAATGCTACCTCTATCTCACTTTTGATGATGGCCCGCTGAACGGAAGTGAAAATATCAATACCATTATTCTTCAGGAAAAAATTAAAATCAGCGTTTTTATGGTAGGTGAACATGTCATTAAAGATAAGCAAATGGATTCCTATGCAAAATACTATGACGAAAATCCCTATATTGATGAATACAATCATAGTTTTTCCCACGTCAACAACCATTACGAAGCCTTTTACAGCAATACCGAAAAATCTGTGAATGATATCCTGTATAATCAGTCATTATTAAAACTGCCTTATAAAATAGTCCGCTTACCGGGCCGTAATATGTGGCGACTCAATGGAAGAGTAAAAAATGATGGTCCCAGCGGAATACAGACAGCCGATCAGCTGGCAAAACTCGGATATAAGGTAGTCGGGTGGGATATAGAATGGCAGCATCGTCTTGAAGATGGAACACCGATACAGTCGGTGGAAGAAATGTATAGCTCGGTAAAGAATCTATGCACCTCAGATAAAACATTTGTTAAAAATAATGTAGTGATGTTAATTCATGACGAAATGTTTCAAAAAAGCTGGGAAGAATCCGAACTTAAACAGCTTATTGATCTTCTCCGGACAGATTCAGATGAGATCTTCGATCAAATGAAATTCTATCCGCAATAGCAGATTCCATCTCAAGGTTTGTAAAATATTAAAATGCAGTATGAATGTTATTTTAACATTCATTAAATCAGTTTTTTATGTTTATTTCATGACTTTTTATATCGTACATTGAAATATTCATTCACAAGATGACCCATTTCCAATCATTTTTTATGAATTATTCTCTCATTTTGATAAAATTGGGAAATTGAGCTGGTAAATGGGTAAAATATTTTCCATTTTTGTAATTATTTTACACTTAAAAATGCTTTTTTTTGCCATATTTCGAAAAAAAATTAAAGAATTTTACAATTTCTCTTATCATATTTTTTCCTTTAAAAATGATTCCCTTTTTGCAGGTTTTTTTTAGAGTTAAATCACTCTTAATGAATTTCTTTAGTATTTTATATCATCATTTTTACGATAACCTTATCATAAAATGTATGTCATTCTTATCATAAAAAATAGATATGTAAGCTGTTGATATGCAGTTGATAATGTTAGATTTATTTTTTTATCTCGATTGAATTTTTATATTTGTGATGTTACGTAAATGTTAACATGTCAATGAGCCCAAATTTTATTCATACTTATGTTTCTGTCGATTGTGTTGTTTTTGGATTTGACCATGAAAACCAATTGAATATTTTATTGGTACAGCGCCGTCTTGATGATTTTCCGAAGGAGAAGCAGAAAAAACTGCCTGGAAGTTTAATTCTGAGTGATGAGGATGTAGATGATGCCGCACAACGGGTGCTGTATGAATTAACCGGAATAAAAAAAATGGTTCTCAAACAGTTTAAGTGTTTTGCAGATCCCGTGCGGGCAAGCAACCAGGAGGATATCAAATGGATGGGGAAGGAGTATGAGCATGATATCGATAGGATTATTACGGTAGCCTATCTTTCCCTTTGCAAGATTGATCATAAAATCAACAGCACAAAATATGATACGGTAGACTGGTGCCCTATAGATAAAGTACCAACACTGCCATTTGACCATAATAAGATCATCAACGAATCGTTAACAGAGATCAGAAAATGGATAGAATCCGATTTCTCTATTATTTTTGAACTGCTGCCAAAAAAATTCATCATAAGACAATTGTATCAGCTGTACAGTGCATTAAGCGAAAAACAGATCGATATCAAGAATTTTCATAAAAAGATCTCGTCATTCAACTATATCATTCCTTTAGAAGAGATAGAAACCAATGTATCGCATCGGGCGGCAAGATATTATAAATTCGATGCCAAGATATTTAAGAAAAACAATACCAAACTCATCAAATAAACACCCTCTTTTGAAATTATGTATTTGCTAGGATATGACATAGGCAGTTCTTCTGTTAAAGTTTGTCTCATAGAGGCATCCAGTGGGAAAATTATTGCATCAGATTTTTCTCCTAAAAAAGAAATGAAAATCATGGCCGCCAACCCGGGTTGGGCTGAGCAGAACCCTGCAGAATGGTGGCTGAATTTAAAACTCGCCCATGAATCTGTAATGCATGAATCCGGAATCAATCCGGAAGATATAAAAGGAATCGGTATTACCTGGCAGATGCATGGATTGATCCTGGTAGATAAAGATCAGAATCTGCTGCGTCCTTCTATTATCTGGTGCGACAGCCGTGCTGTATCTTATGGAGAAAAGGCTTTTCAGGCAATAGGAACCGAAAAATGTTTATCCCATCTTCTTAATTCACCGGGGAATTTTACGGCATCAAAATTAGCCTGGGTAAAAGAGAATGAGCCCGAAATTTTTGAAAAAATTGATAAAATAATGCTTCCCGGAGATTATATCGCGATGAAGCTTTCTGGAGAGATAGGAATGACGATTGAAGGGCTTTCTGAAGGAATATTCTGGGATTTTAAAAACAACTGCATCTCTGAAGACGTGATTAATTATTACGGAATTCCTAAAAGTTTTTTCCCGGAAATCATCCCTACATTCGGGATTCAGTCTACCGTTTCGGCTTCTGCTGCTCAGGAACTGGGATTAAAAGAAGGAACACCGATTTCATACCGGGCAGGAGATCAGCCCAATAACGCACTTTCCCTGAATGTTTTCAATCCCGGAGAAATTGCTTCAACAGCCGGAACTTCAGGAGTAGTATATGGAGTACTGGACCAATTGGAATATGATCCTCTTTCAAGAGTCAATACATTTGCGCACGTCAATTATACCCCTGAACAAACCAGGCTGGGCGTATTATTGTGCATCAACGGAACCGGAATTTTAAACTCCTGGTTAAAACATAATTTTGCCACCTCACTTTCCTCTTACGGGGATATGAATGATCTGGCTTCACTTTCTCCGGTAGGATCAAAAGGATTAAGCATCATTCCTTTTGGAAACGGTGCAGAAAGAGTACTGGAAAACAGAGATACCAGCTGTTCTATGCATGGAATCAATTTCAATATTCATTCAAAAGGAGATATTCTGCGTGCCGCACAGGAGGGAATCGTTTTTTCTTACGAATACGGAATGAATATCATGAGAAATATGGGTATGGATATCCAGGTGATCCGTGCAGGAAATGCCAATATGTTTTTAAGTTCAATTTTCAGGCAGTCTCTTGCCAGTGTCAGCAATGCGGTGATTGAACTTTACGATACGGACGGAGCGGTAGGAGCAGCCAGAGCCGCCGGAATGGGAATAGGATTCTATGCAGATTCTAAAGAAGCATTTTCTTCCCTTGAAAAAATTGCTGTGATAGAGCCGGAAACAGAAAAAAGAGAACAATATTTAGAAGCCTATACCAGATGGAAACAACATCTTAACGAAATAATGTAATCACCCTACCATAAAGCTTTTCATAGTACCTGCGGACTTAAAAAAAACCGGCAGGCAGGGGATTCTTATGCCAAATTATAAAAAAACAAACTAAAAACAAACTAAAAATAAAATCAAATACATATGAACATTTTAACAGAAAAGAAAGCGTTTTTTCCAGGTGTTGATACCATCAAATTTGAAGGTAAAGAAAGTAGAAACCCAATGGCATTCCGATATTACGATGCAGACAGGGTAGTAATGGGAAAACCAATGAAAGAATGGATGCGTTTTGCTATGGCATGGTGGCATACGCTGTGTGCAGACGGTAGTGATCCGTTCGGGGGAGCAACGATTCACCATCCTTGGGATATCGGAAATGATGCGGTTTCCAGAGCAAAGAATAAAATGGATGCAGGTTTTGAATTTATGTCTAAAATAGGATTTCAATACTACTGTTTCCATGATGTAGATTTGGTAGCACCGGCTGATAACTGGAAAGATTATGAAAGCAATCTTCAGGCAGTGGTGGAATACGCCAAAGAAAAACAAAAAGAATCAGGAATCAAGCTTTTATGGGGAACTGCAAATGTTTTCACGCATGAAAGGTATATGAACGGAGCGTCTACCAATCCTAATTTTGATGTGGTAGCCTGCGCAGGAATACAGGTGAAAAATTCCATCGATGCAACGATTGCACTTGGCGGAGAAAACTATGTGTTCTGGGGTGGTAGAGAAGGATATATGAGCTTGCTGAATACCGAAATGAAACGTGAAAAAGATCACCTTGCCCGTTTCCTTTCTATGTCCAGAGATTATGCACGCAGCCAGGGCTTCAAAGGAACTTTCCTGATTGAGCCTAAGCCTATGGAGCCAACGAAGCACCAGTATGATTACGATTCTGAAACCGTGATTGGTTTCTTAAGACATTACGGTTTAGACAAAGATTTTAAACTGAATATCGAAGTGAACCATGCTACTTTGGCAGGACATACTTTTGAGCATGAACTTCAGGCTGCGGTGGATGCAGGTTTATTAGGAAGCATCGATGCCAACAGAGGAGATTATCAAAACGGCTGGGATACCGATCAGTTCCCTGTGGATTACCGTGATCTGGCTCAGGCATGGCTGGTATTGCTTCCGGCAGGAGGATTAGGAAGCGGCGGAGTTAATTTTGATGCGAAGATCAGAAGAAATTCTACTGATCCGGAAGATTTATTTATCTCTCACATTTCAGGAATGGATGTTTTTGCAAAAGGTTTGTTAGTGGCTGCAGATATTCTGGAAAACTCCGATTACAAAAAATTACGTACAGAACGATATGCTTCTTTTGACAGCGGCAATGGAAAAGCTTTTGAAGAAGGAAGTCTTACCCTTGAAGATCTTCAGAGAATTGCTCACGAGGTAGGAGAACCTCAGACCAAAAGCGGAAAACAGGAACTGTTTGAAGCGATCGTGAACATGTATATCTAAAAAAACGAGAAGGCTGCTGCCGTAGTCATCTGCACCAGCCTTTTCGTTTCCCCCTTAATACTTAAAAAGAATAATTATGAACCGACTTTATTTTGCCAAAAGTAATAGAGCTGCATTGTTTTTTGCAATGGCTTTACTGCCTTCAGGCTTAGCGTATTCCCAGGTTAAAAATGATACTGTTGAAAAGGAGAAGAAGATAGATGAGGTGGTGGTGATAGGATATGGAAAACAGAGAAAAGAAGCAGTAACCGGATCTGTAGCCTCTGTAAAAGGAGATGTAATGAGAGAAGTTCCCTCCGCGAATGTCAGCCAGGCATTACAGGGCAGGGTAGCAGGAGTAGATATTTCACAGACTTCAAGTAAGCCGGGAGCTCCCATGCAGATCAGGATCAGAGGAACCCGTTCTTTAACGGCAGATAACGATCCTTTGATTGTATTGGATGGAATTCCTTTTCCAGGATCACTTGCCGATATCAGCCCGAACGATATCCAAAGTATGGATATCCTTAAAGATGCATCGTCTACCGCGATTTATGGATCCCGTGGAGCAAACGGGGTAATTTTAATCAGCACAAAAACAGGTAGAAAACGCCAGAAAGCTACTTTCACGTATAATACCTATACCGGGATTACATCGGTTTTTGCTAAATATCCGATGATGGATGCGCAGAAATTCATTAAACTGCGCCAGGATGCCGGACTTTTCACCCAATATGGAGTGGATGAATCCAAAAGTGTGAATACAGACTGGCAGGATTTAATGTACAAAAACGGTATTCTTACCAACCACGATATCGGGATTTCCGGAGGAACAGAAAAGGGTTCCTACAACTTTGGGATGAGCTATTACAATGAGCAGTCTGTATTGCCGGGGCAAAATTTTGAAAGGTTCAATATCAGAGGAAGTCTTGATCAGGAATTAGGAAAATATTTCCGGGTCGGGATAACTACCAATAATGCCTATACCGTTAATAAAGGAAGTAATTTAAGTCTTTATAATACATTAAGTACAACGCCTGTTACCAATCCTTACAATGCAGACGGAACCTGGAAAGAGAGAGTAGTGATGTCTGCGGATACGCAATATGTCTATTCAAGAGATGTTATTAATAATTTAGGGGATGCGTGGGTGGATAAAGCGATTGCGTTCAGTTCTTACAATAATTTCTTTGGGGAATTCAAAATTCCGTGGGTACAGGGATTGACATTGAGAACCAATGTCGGACTGAATTTTAAAACCACCAATACAGGAAGTTACACCGGCAAAGGAGTCTTCAGTTCAGAACCGAATAACCTGTCTACAGCATCTATTGGAAATTCTTTAACGACGCATTGGGTTAACGAAAATATTTTAACGTTTGACAGAACTTTTGCAGAGAAACATAAAGTGAATGTAGTGGCTTTACAGTCTCAGGAACAGAGAACATTCAACAGTTCTTACATCACAGCCAGGGATATTCCATCAGACCAGTTTCAGTTTTATAACCTGGGACAGGCTCAGGGAGAAATTACGATCAACCCTGATAGCCAGGGATACTATAAAAGAGGGCTTAAATCATGGATGGGAAGGGTAATGTATGAGTATGACGGACGTTATATGTTTACTGCCTCGATCAGAGGAGATGCTTCCTCCGTGTTAGCTCCGGGATACCAATGGAATATCTATAATGCCTTTTCAGCGGGCTGGAATATTGCAAAAGAGAAATTCCTTAAAGATTCCAAAGTCATTAATACCATGAAATTGCGTTTCGGATACGGGGAAACTTCCAACCAGGCTGTGGCTCCTTACTCTACTTTTGGCCGATTAACAACTGAACCTTATAATTTTGGAGATACCTATGCAATCGGAACGTATGTATCTACATTGCCTAATTCAAAATTAGGATGGGAATTTTCAGAAACACTGAATTACGGATTGGATTTCGGATTATTTAATAACCGTTTAACGGGTACGGTAGAATATTATACTACCAATACAAAAAACTTATTGCTTGATGTTAAACTGCCTGCGACCTCAGGAGTAGGAAGCTACACCGGAAATGTAGGCTCCACGAGCAATAAAGGAATCGAAATCTCATTAAATGGATCCATTATCCGTAATCCTGACGGGTTTTCCTGGGATTTTGGGGTTAATTTTTATGCGAATAAAAACAAAATCACATCACTATCTTCAGGTGCGACAAGAGATGTTGCCAACTGGTGGTTTGTGGGCCATTCGATTAACTCCATCTACGATTATCAGTATGTAGGATTGTGGCAGCCGGGAGATCCTTATATGAGCATTTTGGAGCCGGGAGATCCTAAATCGGTAGAAGGTTCTATCAAAGTAAAATATACCGGAGGGTATAATGCGGACGGAAGTCCGGTGAGAGCCATCAATGCTGATGACAGACAGATCCTGAATGCCGATCCTGATTTCCAGGGAGGTTTCAATACAAGACTGGCGTACAAGAATTTTGATTTAAGTATCATCGGAGCGTTCAAAAGCGGCGGAATCCTTATCAGTACGCTTTACGGAAATACCAGTTACCTGAACATGATGAACGGAAGACGAAATAACGTAGACGTTGACTACTGGACTCCGGAAAATACGGGTGCTTACTATCCAAGACCCGGAAGTGTACAGAGTAACAATAACCCTAAATACGGAAGTACATTAGCCTATTTTGATGCCTCTTATCTTAAAATAAGAACCATCACGTTGGGATATAATTTCACGCAGGGAGTTTTCAAAAAAGCAGGAATCAGCAAACTGAGGGTGTATACTACCGTTACTAATCCGTTTGTATTTTTCTCTCCTTACCATAAACAATCAGGCATGGACCCTGAAACCAACTCATATGGTAATGAAAACCAGGCTGTATCAGATGTTTATCCATCAAGATTTTTAACCATAGGAACCAACACACCATCACTTAGAAACTATATGATCGGTGTCAACTTAACCTTCTAAAAATTGACTCACATGAAAAAGTTCAGAATACATACGACAGCAAAAATCTTACTGTGTACTGTGGTGCTTTCCAGCTGCTCCAACCTGTTGGATGAAGAACCCCGTAATATTTATACCCCAGAATACTTTGAGACAGAAGCTGGAGTACTGGGTGGGATCACTTCTATGTATGCCCATTTACGATACATTTACGGAAACGGATACTGGCTGAATGCCTGTGAAACAGGAACCGACGAATATACCTATGGCCACGCCGCAGACGCCAACTTCAAAGATATGGATATGTCCGGAGTCGGAAATCTTACGCCTTCATCCAGCCGTGCCGACGTTTTGTGGAACAATGCATTCAGAAATATCAATACCGCCAACGGAGTTATTCAAAAAGGTTCTGGGGTAGGAGTTTCTGATGCCATCATCGCGGAAGCCAGGTTTTTCAGGGCTTTTGACTACTTTATGCTGGCTCAGACCTTTGGAGGAGTTCCGTTGGATTTGGGATCCGGAGAATTACAATTTAATACCAGTACCGTCAGAGGTTCTGTAAGAAATACCGTTCCTGAAGTCTATTCAAAAGTCATCTTTCCAGATCTACTGAAAGCAGTACAGGATCTGCCGACCGGAGCCCGTGTTACCGGTGGTGTTACTAAAACAGTGGCGAGATTATTTTTAGCAAAAGCCTATCTTACCTACGGATGGTGGCTTCAGAATCCCAACGGAATTCCTACCTACCCGCAGGCACCAAGGGTAGACCTTGACGGGCACAACGCTCAGTGGTACTTTCAGCAGGCGTATGATATTGCTTTAGCAGGGATCAATAATCCCGGAGCATACGGATTGCAGGCTACCTATTATGATGTCAATCTGGCTCAGAACGACCGAAATAAAGAAATGCTGTTGTATGCAGATCACACAGAATCCAGTGAATATTATGACGGATCCAGCCACTCATATAACACAGGAGGTTCTCCTGGAAATTTTGCAGCATGGATGACAACCTGGGATTATACATTCCTTGAAAGTTCTCAGAATCCGCAATGGACAGGTACTTCAGTGAGATCTGTACAGAGAGAAGCTGCTCAGGCCTACGGAAGACCATGGAAAACAATGGCACCTACCATTGAAGTTGTAAAAAATACCTTCGCTAATAAAACGCAGGATTCAAGATACGATGGTACTTTTGTAACGACATTCCGTGCGAACTGGAACAAGGCAGGAATTTCAAATGCTACCTTATACAATGCCAACGGACTTCCGGTACAACCCGGAAGTGCAATTCTTACCTTCCTGAATGATGATCCGGCACAAACCATAGATTATAGCAATGCAGTGTACAAAAGCAATGTTGGTGCAGGGTTTTTACCGGGCAGAGCAGATTATGTAATTGCTCCGAGCGGAATCAGCAGATACGCCTATCCAAACCTATGGAAGATCGGAACGTACAGAACAGACAACGGAACAGGCCTTGGACAGCCCAACGGAGGAATTACCCGTCCTTTTCCTATTGCTAAGTTTTCAGAGCTTTATTTCATTGCAGCAGAAGCAGCGGTAAAAGGCGCTTCAGGAGCAATGACCGCAAGAGACCTGGTAAATGTAATAAGAAGCAGAGCCGGAAAATGGCGTTGGGACAACAACGGAAACGTTGCCAAAAATGAAGACAACAGCGCAGCAATGACTGCTGCAACTCCAGCTACAATCACCGTTGATTACATCCTGGCAGAAAGATCCAGAGAATACTACGGAGAAGGATACAGATGGTTTGATCTTGTAAGAACCCAAAAATGGGGTGATCTGGCTCAGACTTATACCATCGCAGGGACAGCAGTGGGAGATCACACTCCAAAAGTCTATACCAGAAATATTGCCAATTACCTCTATTTAAGACCTATTCCTCAATCTCAGATGGATGCGATGGACATGAGTGCAACAGCATTGGCTGCCTATCAGAATCCGGGATATTAATATTTAAAAGACAATTTCACATTCATATTAACGACAAAGTAGGTGCTTACAACACCTGCTTTGTTTTCATGAAAAATATCTAAAAAAGCTATGGAAAAAACTTGGCGCTGGTTTGGAAAAAAGGATAAAATAAAACTTGAAATGCTTCGGCAGATTGGGGTAGAAGGCATTGTGTCCGCTCTTCATGATATTCCAAACGGAGAAATCTGGACGCTGGAAGCCATCAATGACTATAAAAGTTACATAGAAGATTCCGGCCTTCGCTGGTCGGTCGTGGAAAGCCTTCCGGTAAGTGAATCCATTAAATATGGCGGTGAAGACAGGGATCTGCTGATAGAAAATTATTGTAAAAGTTTAGAAAATTTAGGGAAAGCAGGGGTTACAACAGTTTGTTACAACTTCATGCCGGTCCTCGACTGGGCAAGAACAGATTTGTATTATCCATGGGAAGACGGTTCATCATCGCTTTATTTTGATAAAGCAAAGTTTGCCTATTTTGAAATTCATATTCTTGAAAGAAAAGGGGCAGAAAAAGACTATTCGTCAGAGATTCTTAAAAAAGTTGAACAGCTTAAAAGCACCCTCACAGAAGAAGAAAAACACCTGCTCATCGATTCCATAATTGTTAAAACCCAGGGATTTGTCAATGGAAACATTAAAGAAGGCGATCAGAATCCCGTAGCGATTTTTAAAAGTTTACTGGCGCTTTATGATGGTATTGACAAAGAACAGCTTCGTCAGAATATGAAATATTTCCTTGAAAAGATCATGCCCATATGTGAAGAATGGAATATTCAAATGGGTGTACATCCTGACGATCCGCCATTTTCCCTGTTAGGATTGCCCCGGATTGTCACCTGTGAAGAAGATATCGACTGGTTCCTGAATGCTGTAGATAATCCTCACAACGGACTTACATTCTGTACCGGTTCACTGAGTGCAGGATTGCAGAATGATGTTCCTAAGCTTGCTCAGAAATATGCTTCACGCACCAGATTTGTCCACCTCAGAAGTACCAATGTTTTTGAGAACGGAGATTTTATCGAAGCGCATCACCTTGGAGGAAGAGGAAAACTTATCGACGTCATACGGATATTTGAAAAAGAAAATCCAGCCCTGCCGATGCGTATCGATCACGGCCGTCTTTTAACCGATGATATTGATAAAGGATACAATCCCGGTTATTCATTTTTGGGAAGAATGTTAGCGCTTGGCCAGATCGAAGGGGTCATGGCAGCTGTACAAAATGAAATGAAAATCGACACAACCTACGGCGAAGTATCATAATAAACGATAGTATAAAATGCTATTAAATGAATTAAAAGAAATGAACGAAATATTTAGTATACAAGGAAAAATAGCTGTCATTACAGGTGCTTCAGGAGTGTTAGGCGGAAGTCTTGCCGAAAGTTTCGTAAAAGCAGGTGCTACCGTTGTCGCACTGGGAAGAAATAAGGAAACGCTGGATGTCCGCGTGAAAAAACTTATCGATGCAGGAGGTGAGGCATTTGCCGTAGAAGCCAATGTGATGGACGTAGGAAGTTTAGAAGCCGCAGCGAATAAAATAGTGGAAAAATACGGTAAAATTGATATTCTACTCAATATAGCCGGCGGAAATATTCCAGCAGCCACCTTATCTCCCGACCAGTCTTTTCTTGATATGGACATTGAAGGATGGAACCAGGTCACTGATCTTAACATCAACGGAACAGTATATCCAAGCTATGTTTTCGGAAGAGTAATGGCACATCAGGGAAGCGGGAGTATCGTCAATATCTCTTCCATGGCGGCTTATTCAGCCATTACAAGAGTAGCCGGATATTCAGCGGCAAAGGCGGCAATTACCAATTTTACCCAATGGCTGGCCTCCGATTTAGCCTTGAAATATGGCGATACAATAAGAGTAAATGCCATTGCCCCCGGATTTTTTATCGGTGATCAAAACCGTAACATTTTATTGAATCCGGACGGATCATTAACAGAACGAAGCATAAAAGTGATTGCAAAAACTCCGATGGGACGTTTTGGAGATGCCGAAGAACTCAATGGGGCTGTACAGTTCCTGTGTTCAGATGCGGCAAGCTTCATTACCGGAGCACTGCTGCCTGTTGACGGCGGTTTCAGTGCATTCAGCGGAGTGTAAATAAACACGTTTCATATAGTTTCATA
Organism: Chryseobacterium soli; assembly: GCF_000737705.1. Taxonomy (GTDB): domain Bacteria; phylum Bacteroidota; class Bacteroidia; order Flavobacteriales; family Weeksellaceae; genus Chryseobacterium; species Chryseobacterium soli. The sequence continues at coordinate 159,576 of NZ_JPRH01000007.1, forward strand.
TACTTAGTAGACGGGGCCTGGAGCCATTCATTGGATTGAAAGGCCCTGTTTTTTCAGTTTGAAATCATCTATAAAAAGTAAAGTAAAACCCTCAATTAATCATTAATACAACCATGATCAAAATACATCCTCCTAAAAAACAGAATATGAGATGGTGGATGCTGTCTTTGGTTTTCCTGGCCACAACAATCAATTACCTGGACCGTCAGGTGATGGGATTGCTAAAGCCAACGCTGGAAGCAGACTTTCACTGGACAGAAAAAGATTACAGCTATATTGTGATGGCTTTTACCGCTTCCTATGCATTGGGCTACCTTGCCATGGGACGATTTATCGACAGAGTAGGCACAAAAATAGGATATGCAGTTTCTTTAATCATCTGGACTCTCGCATCCATCGGACATGGTTTTGTGAAAAATACCTTCGGATTTATTCTCGCAAGAACAGCTCTTGGACTAAGCGAGGCCGGAAATTTTCCTGCCGCGATAAAATCCGTAGCAGAATGGTTCCCCAAAAAAGAAAGAGCGCTGGCGACAGGTCTTTTTAATTCCGGAGCGACAGTAGGAGCTATTTTGGCCCCTCTTTTAGTTCCATGGATTCTCGGACATTATGGATGGCAGCAAACCTTTGTATGGATTGGAGCAGCCGGAATGATCTGGATTGTTCTCTGGTGGAAATTTTATCGTGCGCCTGAACAATCAAAAAAACTAACCTATGAAGAATACCAATATATAAAAAGCGATCAGGATGCACAGCCAGAAGAACAGTCTAAAGTCCCTCTTTCCGAATTATTCAAATACAAAGTAACCTGGTCATTTGCCATCGGGAAAATCATGACCGACCCGATCTGGTATTTCTTTATGTTCTGGCTTCCCGCTTATTTTGCCGATGTTTTTAAAATGGACCTTACGAAACCGTCTCTTCCTCTGATCCTTATTTACAGCGGAACCACCCTCGGAAGTATTGGCGGTGGCTACCTTTCCTCATGGCTGATAAAAAAAGGATGGGAAATCAACAAAGCAAGAAATATAACGATGCTGCTTTTTGCATTGATGGTCGTGCCTGTTATGTTTTCCAAATATCTTGGCAATATGTGGGTCATTACCATTGTGATTGCTTTTGCTACGGCTGCACATCAGGGTTGGGGAGCCAATCTGATGACCACGGTTGGCGATAGATTGCCCAATAAATATGTAAGCTCAGTGATTGGATTCGGTGGAATGCTGGGATCTGTTGCCGGGATTATCTTTCCTTTGTTTATTGGAATTATACTGGACACTTTTAAAAAAGCCGGAAATATCAACGGAGGATACAATATCATCTTTTTTATTGCCGGAATCTCCTATATCGCCGCCTGGCTCATCATCCGTTTCATTAACCGAAAGCCAGAAAATAAGATAAAAACTAATTGATAATAATTATGAAAAAAAGACTAATCCATCCAATTGTTTTTAAAAATAAAGCAGTCTTAGCTGTTACAGCGTTGCTTTCCCTGAATATTTCAGCACAGGTTTTCTCCGGCTTTACGTACCGGGGAAATGATAAAATATATACCGATAATCCACTCAAAGACGATGAATTCTATTCACCGGTCCTTCAGGGGTGTTATCCCGATCCCAGCATCACGCGAAAAGGAAACGATTATTATCTCGTGAATTCCTCGTTCTCAATGTTTCCGGGAGTTCCGATCTTTCAGTCTAAAGATCTGGTCAACTGGAAGCAGATTGGGCATGTTTTAGACAGACCTTCACAGCTGAAAGTGGAAAAATCAGGTGTTTCAGAAGGAATCTATGCTCCGGATATTAAATACAACCCCTACAACGATACGTTTTATATGGTGACTACTCAGATTGCCAGCGGGATCGGAAATATGATTGTCAAAACCAAAGATCCAACAAAAGGCTGGAGTGAAGTTCAAAAACTTAATTTTGATGGAATTGATCCTTCCATTTTCTTTGATGACAACGGAAAAGCATATATTATTCATAACGATGCCCCACCAAAAGGAACCGAACAGTATAGCGGTCACCGCGTGATCAAAATATGGGATTATGATCTCGAGAAAGATCAGGTGGTAGCAGGCACAGATAAAATCATTGTGAATGGTGGAGTAGACCTCAGCCAGAAACCGATTTGGATAGAAGGTCCGCACCTCTATAAAAAAAGAGGGAAATATTATCTGATGTGCGCGGAAGGAGGCACAGGAGGCAATCACAGTGAAGTTATTTTTGTGAGCGACAGTCCGAAAGGTCCCTTTATTCCCGCAGGAAATAATCCTATCCTTACCCAGCGTTATTTTCCGAAAGACAGAAAAGACAAAGTAGATTGGGCAGGACATGCCGACCTGGTAGAAACCCCTGAAGGTGATTATTACGGAGTATTTTTAGCCATCCGTCCCAATGAAAAGAACCGGGTAAATACGGGAAGAGAAACTTTTATCCTCCCTGTAGACTGGAGCGGAACGTATCCTGTATTTCAGAATGGATTAGTTCCTATAAAGCCAGCACTTAAGATGCTGAAAGGAGTTAAAAATCAAACAGGGCAAACCGGATTTTTTCCGAATGGGAATTTTACGTTTTCAGATGCTTTAACCAATTCTGATCTTGATAAGAGATGGATAGCGATGAGAGGTCCGCGTGAAAATTTTATTACCATCACTAAAAAAGGATTGAAAATAAATTCTTTTGCTACCAATATTAAAGCAAAAGCTCCCATTTCAGCATTATTTCACAGGCAACAGCATGCTTCGTTTGAGGCGGCCGTAGCTTTAGATTTTACCCCGAAATCTGAGAAGGAATTGGCCGGAATTACGTGTTATCAGAATGAAAAATTCAACTATGTATTTGGACTGACGAAAAAAGGGAATGACTATTATCTGGTACTGGAAAGAACAGAAAAAGGAAACTCTATCATTGTTGCCCATGAAAAAATTGGGCTTTCTAAAACGATGCAGCTCAAGGTAGTCGCTGAGGGAGATGATTATACCTTTAATTATTCTCTTGACGGAAAAACTTTTAAAAATCTGGGCGGAAAAGTTTCGGGAGATATTTTGTCGACCGATATTGCCGGAGGATTTACAGGCAGTTTGATCGGGTTGTACAGTACCTTATCCAACGATATGAACTGGTGAAAAATTCCTTAATCAACGTACATAATCAATCCAATGAAAGTTTTATCAAAAGTAATCATCATCACAGCTTTTATATTCTGCGTTAGCGGGACGGCTCAGTCTGTTGGATCCTTTATCACTACTGAGACAAGTGCAGAAGTATTGCTGTTAAAAAATCAATCCGTAAAGCTTGCCTTGTATACTGATCAGGGAATTGATAAAGGTATTGCAAGAGCCGTTCATATGCTAAGTACTGATCTTAAGAAAGTAACCGGAGAATTACCTGATACAATTCATCAAAATCCAGATGGATCTTCTCCGCTGATCATCATTGGAAGTGCAGGAACGAATTCAATTATTGACCTTCTGATCAGACAACATAAACTGAATGGTAAGGAATTAAACGAGAAACGGGAAAAATTCATCATTCAGAATATTAAAAATCCTTTTGACGGAGTTTCTGAAGCAGTTGTAATTGCTGGTAGTGACAAACGGGGGACGATCTACGGGATTTATGAATTTTCAAAGCAGATCGGCGTTTCACCCTGGTATTATTGGGCAGATATTCCCGTACAAAAAAAAGAAAATCTATATTTTAAAAAAGGAATATATACAGACGGAGAGCCAGCAGTAGAATATAGAGGGATTTTCCTGAACGATGAAGAACCTTCTTTAGGAACCTGGGCCAGAAATAGTTTTGGCGGAATCAACAGCCAGTTGTATGAGAAAGTTTTTGAATTGATCCTTCGCCTTAAAGGCAATTACCTCTGGCCTGCAATGTGGGGAAAAGCTTTCTATGATGATGATCCTCAAAATGGAGTGTTGGCGGATGAAATGGGAATTATCATGGGAACTTCCCATCATGAGCCGATGGCACTGGCACAAACCGACTGGCATCGCTATATCAAGAAAAATAATCTTCCTAATATCTGGGATTATAACAAAAACGCTGACGTATTGCAGCAATTCTGGAAAACCGGAATCAAAAGAAGTAAAAACTGGGAAAAGCTGATCACAGTTGGAATGCGAGGCGATGGAGACGAAGCCATGGGAGAGAAAACGAATATTTCCCTTTTAGAGAAGATTGTAAAAGATCAGCGTAAAATTATAGAAAACGAAACAGGAAAACCGGCCAGAAAAATACCTCAGGTCTGGGCATTGTACAAAGAAGTTCAGGATTATTATGATGAAGGGATGAAAGTTCCTGATGATGTTATTCTGCTGTTCTGTGATGACAACTGGGGGAATGTCCGCAAACTTCCCGATCTGTCGAAACCGCTTCACAAAGGCGGCTATGGAATGTATTATCATTTTGATTATGTGGGCGGACCTAGAAATTCAAAATGGATCAACATCAGTCCGATTCAAAGGGTTTGGGAACAGATGAACCTGACTTACGAACATCAGGTGAATAAAGTATGGGTAGTCAATGTAGGCGATTTAAAGCCTATGGAATTTCCGATCAGTTTCTTTATGGATATGGCCTGGAATCCCAAACAGTTTACTGCGGATAATTTGATGGAATATACCCAAAAATGGGCGTCAGAACAGTTTGGAGAGAAGCATTCCACAGAAATTGCCAGAATGATCAATCTGTATGCAAAATATAATCGCAGAGTAACGCCTGAAACACTTAACAGCACCACGTACAGTCTCGATAATTATAATGAATTTGAAACCGTGGTAAACGAGTACCGCACGCTTGCTCTTGATGCAATGCGCCTGTCCGGAGAACTCCCGAAGGAATATCAGGATGCTTATTTTCAGTTAGTGCTCTATCCGATCGAGGCTTGCAGTAATCTGTATGAAATGTATTATAATGTGGCAAAAAACAGGCAGCTGGCGGCGAAAAATGATTTTAGCGCCAACGAATATGCTGATAAAGTAAAAAAGAACTTTGCATATGACGCTTTGCTACAGCAGCAATACAACACTGAAATTGCAGGTGGAAAATGGAAACATATGATGGATCAGCCGCACATCGGATATACAGGCTGGAACCAGCCTGATCAAAATATAATGCCGGAAGTAGTCTATGTTTCAAAAGCCTCAACTCCAAAAACTAAAACCTTCAAAGAAAAAGACGGCTATATTTCAATAGAAGCGGAGAATTTTGCACGTCAGCATACTTCAGATAACATACAGTGGAAAGTAATTCCCGATTTCGGAAAAACAAAGTCCGGTGTAACTACCTTTCCGCAGAAGAGTCAACTTAAGAATGAGGACAATATCTATCTGGAATATGATATGAATGTTACCTCAACAGGACTATTTGAAGTCCAGCTTTTATTGGCGCCTACCCTTAATTTTAACAGCAATAAAGGCTTGCGGTATGAAATCTCTTTTGACGGACAACAACCGCAAATCATTAATTTTAACGGAAATTACCGGGGCGAACTGGGACAATGGCAGTCTGAGCATATTATAAAATCAGTGACAAAGCATACCATAACGACACCGGGAAAACATACCCTGCGTTTCCGGGTGCTGGATTCCGGAATTGTCATCGAAAAAATACTCATCAATACAGGAGGATTACAGCCATCCTATTTAGGCCCTCCCGAAAGTAACTATGAATAATATTAATATAAAATTAGATGAGAATATGCAATTTTACACGGACTTTATTCATTCTGCTGTCATTCAGAATGTAACGAAGTGAAATGAAGAATCTAATTGATGAATGGGATTCCTTCTTCGTCGGAATGACAATACATAAAAAATTGTATATAATAACTTTAAATAATTATACATTTTAATAAAAACATTCTTATAAGCAAGTTTGACGTCTGATATCTGAAATCTCATATCTGACATCTATTAATAAAAAAACGAAAAGACTAAAAAATATGGAAAATATTCAGATTTCAGAATATGGAACCACAGACAAAGAGGAAAATGTCAAAAAATACACCCTCACGAATAAAAATGGAATGACCGCTGAAATCATCAACTATGGAGCGATTGTCACTTCATTAACCGCTCCGGATAAAAATGGGAACTATGAAGATGTAGTGTTGGGCTTTGTAGAACCGCAGGATTATTTTAACCAAAATTCATATTTCTACGGAGCTATTATTGGGAGATTTGCGAACAGGATTGCAAATGCTGCCTTTCAACTGGAAGGCAAAAACTATCATCTGACAGAAAATAATGCACCCAATCATCTTCATGGTGGAAAAGAAGGGTTTTTTAACAAGGTTTGGATTGCTGAAGTGCTTGCAGAGACTGAAATCCCCACCTTACAATTAACTTATGAAAGTCCTGATGGAGAAGAAGGGTATCCGGGAACAGTTATAGCGAAGGTTTTTTACAGTCTGACCGACGATAATGAGCTTATTATTTCTTATGAAGCGGTAACTGACCGCGCTACCATTATCAATCTGACGCATCATTCCTATTTCAATCTTTCCGGCCGGTTTACAGAGTCCATTACTGATCATGAACTACAGTTGGAAGCAGATCAGTTTATTCCTATTGATACCTTTTCGATTCCCGAAGGAAGATTTCAGGATGTTGAAGGCAGCCCTTTTGATTTCAGGATTTCCAAACTCTTAGGAAAAGATATCGATACCGAAAATGAGCAGCTAAAGAGAGCTAATGGATATGATCATTGCTTTGTCCTTACAGGAAGCGGGATGAGACGGACCGGAACATTGTATCACCCGGAAAGTGGGAGGAAAATGGAAGTTTTTACTGATCAGCCCGGTATACAGGTCTATACCGGAAATTTTTTAGATGGAAAACATACTACAAAAACAGGAGGTAAAAATATGGTAAGAACAGGAATTTGTTTAGAAACGCAACATTATCCCGATGCTCCCAATCAGATTAATTTTCCTTCTGTAAAGCTTTTTCCGGGAGAAAAATATCAGACAAAAACGATCTATAAATTTTCAGTAGAGGAAAAGTAAAGTCTGGCTTTTGAATATTTAATAAAAGGATTTCATTAATAAACGATGTTGGATCTCATTTCAGGCAATATAATCAGGTAAATGTTTATGTTTTATGTAGAAAATCACTGAAAATAAAATGAATTTAATGTTAAATATATGTTAAAATTTATTAATGTAACATATTTGATTTTAAAAATAAACAACAGGATAGTTATTGTCGAAAATATGATAAGTCCCGTGTTGAAAGTGTAAAGAATCGGTCCGGAATATTTTTATACTGTATGCTGAGGTTTGTGCAGTACCCGGAAATAAAAAAGACTCCATTTTTATAATCGTACAATCTATGATAAGGGTGTTGTTTTTTTCTAAGAAATACTAAAGTTTTACGGCTCACTTTGACAAACGGAAAGCTTGTACTCACAGGATTCCTTTGCTATATAGATTCTTTCTTTTATTTTTAAAAACCATCACAAATATATTGACAGGTTAATACAATCTATGGTGAGAATATTTTAAAACAGTACATAATATACCATTTGTGTTATCAATAATACAATACAGATAAACTAAAAAATCAATCAATTGATGATGACGATACATAAAGCGTTGGTTCTTTCAGGGATGGCCCTTTCGTTCTGTTTACAGGCGCAGGAAAATATTCCTCATTTGCAGAAAAAAGGTACGGCAACCCAGCTTGTCGTAGAGCAGAAGCCAGTTCTTATCATAGGCGGTGAGTTGGGAAATTCTTCCGCATCTTCCGCTCATGATATTGAAACCCATTTTCCAAAACTTCAACAGATGGGATTGAACACCGTTTTAGTGCCTGCCTATTGGGATATGATAGAACCCGAAGAAGGGAAATTCGATTTTAGTTTACTTGATACAACCATTGATCAGGCCAGGAAAAATGATCTTAAAATCGTTTTCTTATGGTTTGGTGCTTGGAAAAACTCAATGAGCTGCTACGCTCCGTTGTGGTTTAAAAAAGACTATAAAAAATATCCCAGAGCCTATTCCAAAGCCGGAAAACCTATGGAAATAGCAAGCTCTTTCTCACAAAACGTTCTGAATGCTGATCAGAAAGCCTTCGCTGAAGTAATGAAACATATTGCTTCCGTTGATTCCAAACAGGGAACAGTCATTATGATGCAGGTAGAAAACGAAATCGGAATGCTGGAAGGTGCCCGTGACTATTCTAAAGAAGCCAATACAGCTTTCAATGCTCAGGTTCCTGAAACACTGATCAAATTTTTAATTAACAATAAAAAAGAACTTCATTCCTCCCTGTCAGAAAAATGGGGGAAACAAGGGTTTAAAACCAAAGGAAACTGGCAGGAAATATTTGGAAATGATCTGTATACCGATGAACTTTTCACGGCCTGGTCATATGCCCAGTATGTAGAAAAACTGGCTAAAACATCCAAATCCATTTATCATATTCCATTATATGTAAATGCCGCTATGAACAGCCGAAACAGACAGCCTGGAGAATATCCTGCGGGCGGTCCGCTGGCTCACCTGATTGATATCTGGCACGCAGCGGCACCCAGCATAGATATGCTTTCTCCCGATTTATATGACGGAAATTTTGCTGATTGGGTATCCAAGTACAGGCTCCATAACAATCCGCTTTTTGTACCGGAAGTGAAAATGACGGCTAACAACGGTGTGCAGGCTTTTTATGCTTTCGGGGAACATGATGCCATTGGATACAGTCCGTTTTCCATAGAAAATAATTCCGAAGCAGGGAGCAAAAGACTCGCAGAAGCCTATTCAAAATTGAAACAGCTGATTCCGGTTCTTACAAAATACCAGGGGCAGGGATGGTCAAAAGGACTGTTATTCGATCAGACCAATTCAGAGCGCAAGATCAGTTTTGATGACCTGACGATTACAGCTAGACATTTTTTCAGTCTTCCATGGGATCCAAGAGCAAAAGACGGAAGTGTGTGGCCTGAAGGAGGCGGAATTATTCTCCGGTTAGCTAAAGACGAATACCTTATTGCCGGAAGTGGGATGGTGGTGGAGTTTGAAAAACTCAATGAAAAAAAAGAAATTCAGGCTAAAGATTTGGGAGAAGACGGTTTTGCAGCGCAGGGTGGAAAAATACAGACTCAAAATCAATGGACAGGCGGAAAGAGGGTGGGAATTGGTCCGGTGGATGAGATCAGGATTGATGAAAATGGAAATTTCATTCCTATAAGAAGGCTGAATGGTGACCAGACCCATCAGGGAAGACACATACGGATCGGTGTTGATGAATTTGCGATTCTTCACGTCAGATTATATGAATATCAATAGTCTATATGAGCTTGCTGAAAATTTCTATTAATAATATTTCACACAAATTTATAACAATGAATACCTGTAACGTTTTAAAAATATTGATCCTGTTTACTGCTTTTTGGGTGACCGATACGGTAAATGCTAAAGTGAAACTTCCGGCTTTGGTTTCAGATGGAATGGTATTGCAAAGAGATCAGGACATAAAAATATGGGGCAAAGCGGATGCGGGGGAAAAAGTGAATATAACTTTTCAGAATAAAAAATACAGCACCACAGCCAATGCAACAGGAAACTGGAATGTAATGCTTCCAAAAATGAAAGCAGGAGGCCCTTTTACCATGACTGTGAATGAAATAACATTGCATAATATCATGATTGGTGAAGTATGGCTGGCATCAGGACAATCCAATATGGAGCTTCCGATGCGGAGGGTAAAACCTTTGTACCAGCAGGAAATTCAAAACGCGAATACTCAGAACATCCGTTTTTTTACCGTTCCTCAAAAATACAATTTCAAATCGCCACAGGAAGATCTGGATGGCGGAGTATGGGAAACAACCAATCAGCAGACTATTTTAAATTTCTCTGCGGTGGCCTATTTTTTTGCCAAAGCGATACACGAAAAAATGAATGTTCCGGTGGGAATTATCAATGCAAGTTTAGGCGGTTCACTCGTTCAGGCGTGGATGGGTGAAAATTCCCTGAAAAAATATCCGGAATATCTTTCCGAAGCCAAAAAATGGCAGAACGATCAACTCATACAAACCACAGAATCTTCTGAACAGGCGCTAAGCAAAGCCTGGTATTCGGAACTGGATAAGAATGACAAAGGAGTGAATGAACATTGGGAACAATCTCAATGGAATGATTCCGGATGGAGTACTATGAATATTCCGGGCTCCTGGGAAGATAAAGAAGGGGCTTTTGAAGGGTCGGTTTGGTTCCGGAAAGAAATAGCACTTCCCAAAGGAGCAGGAAATAAAGCTGCTTTTCTGAATCTGGGAAGAATAAAAGATGCTGATATCACCTATATCAACGGGATAAAAGTAGGAAATGTAACCTATGAATATCCGCCCCGCTGGTATGATATTCCGGCAGGCGTATTAAAAGAAGGGAAAAACATCATTACGGTACGCGTACTCAACGGGAGTGGAAAAGGCGAGTTTATTAAAGGCAAACCTTATGAACTGCACGTTGGAGATCAGAAAATAGATCTGAAAGGCCAATGGAAATACAACATAGGGTACAAAATGAATGGAAATGCTCCCGGGCAGACTTTCATCCGCTGGAAACCAACAGGATTGTATAATGCGATGATTCATCCGCTTACAGGATATGAGATGAAAGGAGTGATCTGGTATCAGGGAGAAAGCAATACCGGAAAATCCAGTGAATATGCAGATCTGCTTTCTACCATGATTAACGACTGGCGTTCCCGGTGGAATCAGAAAAATCTTCCTTTTCTCATCGTACAGCTTGCGAATTTTATGGAAGCGAAATCCCAGACCGTGGAAAGCGGTTGGGCAGAGCTGCGGGAACAGCAGCGTAAAGTTTCCCTTACCGTTCCCAATACCGGGCTTGCCGTAGCTATTGATGCCGGAGAATGGAACGATATCCATCCTTTACACAAGAAAACAATTGGTGACAGGCTTGCTCTTCAGGCACTGAAAATCGCCTATAAAGAAAATATCATGGCAGACGGTCCGGTGTATGAATCATTCAAAAAAGAAGGAAATACGATCATTCTTTCGTTTAAAAAAGGAACTGATGACTTTTCTCCGGTTTCCTCACTGAAAGGATTTGCCCTTAAAAATGAAAACGGAAATTTTGTATGGGCCAATGCAAAAATAGAAGGAAATAAAATCGTTGTCTGGAGCGACGCCGTTAAAAATCCGGCCGCCGTAAGATATGCCTGGGCAGATAATCCGGATCAGGCCAACCTGAAAAATAAAAACGGGCTTCCTGCTTCTCCTTTTACTACAGAATAAAAAACATAAAATATCCATTATCCTATCTGAAATTACAACTACTTATGAATAATCAATCTCAAAAAATATCGGTCCTTGAAAAAATCGGCTACAGCTTAGGCGATCTGGCGGCCAACTTAGTATTCCAGACTCTGGTGACCTATCTGGCGTATTTTTACACAGATATTTACGGATTAAAAGCTAAGGATGCCTCGGTTATTACCTTAATCGTAGGACTGGTTGCCGGTTTTGGGTTCAATCCGTTGATTGGTGCCCTGGCAGACCGTACCGTTACAAAATGGGGGAAATTCCGTCCATGGATTCTGTTTACGGCCGTTCCGTTGGGAATTGCTGCCTTGCTGGCTTTCAGTACCCCGGATTTTTCTTATAAAGGAAAGATGGTGTATGCTGCCGTGACCTACACGTTACTGTTATTATTATATTCTTCCAACAACCTTCCTTATTCAGCTTTGAGCGGAGTCATTACCGGGGATATGAGTGAAAGAAACAGTATATCTTCCTACCGTTTCGTAGCAGTGATGTTTGCTCAGTTTTTTGTGCAGGTTTTCATGCTTCCGATTATTTTATCAGTGGGTAATGGAGATAAAGCAGTGGGAATTGAAGAAGTAATGACCTGGCTGGCCATTATCGGTTCTGTGATGCTTTTAATCACGTTTTTTACAACGAAAGAAAGAGTTATTCCTAAGCCGGAGCAAAAATCTAGTGTAAAAGAAGATGTAAAAGATCTGTTTCAGAATAAGCCGTGGGTCATTATGCTGACGGTAACAGCGTTAATATTCATTACATTGGCCATGAAAGGAGGTTCCTATGTCTATTATTTTAATAATTATGTAGATGAAGCAGCATTGAAAAGCTTCATTGCCCCAATTACCCATTTCTTTGATTCCATTGGGATGAACTTTTTTGGCGAGAATGTGAAGTCTGCAGGATTTGGACTCTTTAATGCCGGTGGAATTATCATGATGATTGTAGGAATTACATTTTCAAAGAAGTTTGCCGACCGTTACGGAAAAAGAGATGTATTTGTCCTGTCACTTTTTATCTCAACCTTATTTATTGTAGTCTTTATTTTTTACCCGCCAAAATCAGTTGAACTGATGTTTTTATCACAGATCTGCCACGGCTTTTTCTATGGAATAAGCACGCCCATACTTTGGGCTATGATTGCTGATGTGGCCGACTATTCGGAATGGAAAAATAACCGGAGAGCCACAGCCATTATTTTTTCTGCCATGATGGTAGGATTAAAAGTGGGATTAAGCATCGGAAGTTCGCTGGTGGCTATGATCATCGGTAAATACGGGTATATTTCAACCGAAGGCGCCCAACAGGTCATTCAACCGGAAACCGTAGCAGAAGGAGCCAGAATGCTGGTCAGCATATTTCCTGCGATTCCGTTTTTTATCGCATGCGGACTGCTTTTCCTATATAAAATTAATAAGAAAATGGAAGTGCAGATTGAAAAAGATCTGGCAGAAAGAAGAAAATAAAAACCAATATATGAATCGTATTATCATAGCAGGCCTTATGGCTTTTGCCGTTTCCTGCACGCCAGTAAAACAGAGCACTTCCAATGTTTCATTGAAAGAAGCTTTTAATAAAAAATTCTACATCGGAACAGCCATGAATCTTCAGCAGATTCATGGAACAGATCAGAAATCAGTAGAGATCATCAAACAACAATTCAGCTCCATTGTTGCAGAAAACTGTATGAAAAGTATGTTCCTGCAACCTGCTGAAGGAAAATTCTTTTTTGATGATGCCGATCAGTTTGTTGCTTTCGGAGAGAAAAATAAAATGTTCATTATTGGACATACCCTGGTATGGCATTCCCAAGCTCCCAAATGGTTTTTCACAGACAGCAATGGCAACAACGTAACTCCTGAAGTGCTGAAACAGAGAATGAAAAATCACATTACCACAGTTGTTTCCCGCTACAAAGGAAGAGTAAAAGGCTGGGATGTAGTGAACGAGGCTATTTTGGAAGATGGTTCGTACCGGAAATCTAAGTTTTACGAAATTTTGGGTGAAGAGTTTATTCCATTGGCATTTCAGTATGCACATGAAGCAGATCCCAATGCCGAACTCTATTACAATGATTATAATGAATGGTATCCTGGCAAAATACAGGCTGTTTCAAAAATGGTAAAAAAGCTGAAATCTCAGGGAATCCGGATTGATGGAGTAGGAATGCAGGCCCATGTCGGAATGGATGCTCCTTCTATAGATGAATATGAAAAAGCAATGGTAGCCTATGCTGAAACCGGAGTAAAAGTGAATGTGACAGAAATGGAAATCAGCGCACTTCCTTCACCATGGGGGAATTCCGCCAACATTTCAGACACAGTTGCCTATAAAAAAGAAATGAATCCCTATACTCAGGGACTTCCTGCCAATGTACAGACCCAATGGGAAAAGCGGTATGTGGATTTCTTTAGCCTGTTTTTAAAACATTCGGATAAAATCAGAAGAGTAACCTTATGGGGAGTTACCGATTTGCATTCCTGGAAAAATGATTTTCCAATAAAAGGAAGAACAGATTATCCCTTACTGTTTGACCGTCAAGATCAGGCAAAACCGGTGATTGAGAAGATCGTCAAATTGACAGGAGAGTAGGTAAGAGAAAAGATATTAGATTTCAGACTACAAACTCAACACGCAGGCTAAACACCAAATACTAAACACTAAAAACCAACAACCAACAACTGAAAACCAACAACCAAAAAAAGATAAATTTTACGATCATGAAAAAAGCAAAATATCTATTCCCGAGTGATTATATGGCAGATCCTTCCGTTCATGTATTCGAAGGTAAGCTCTATATTTATCCATCCCATGACAGAGAAAGCGGCATTGAGGAAAATGACAACGGAGACCATTTTGATATGAATGATTACCATGTATTTTCCATTGATGACGTAGAAAACGGAGCGGTAACGGATCATGGTGTTGTCCTTTCGGTAAAGGATATTCCGTGGGCCGGGCGCCAGTTGTGGGATTGTGATGTAGCTTGTAAAAACGGGAAATATTATATGTATTATCCTTTGAAAGATAAAAATGATATTTTCAGGATAGGAGTGGCCGTTGCCGACCAACCTTATGGTCCTTTTATTCCTGAAAAGCATCCGATGTTGGGAAGTTACAGCATTGATCCCTGTATTTTTGAAGAAGACGGGAAGCATTATATGTATTTTGGCGGAATCTGGGGCGGACAGCTTCAACGGTACCGCAACAATAAAGCACTGGAATCTGCGGTCATTCCGAATGATGATGAACCTGCAATTCCTTCCAAAGTGGCTTTGTTGAGCGATGATATGCTTGAATTTGCAGAAGAACCGAAAGATCTTATCATTCTCGATGCTGATGGAAATCCTTTGCTTCAGGGCGATGAACACCGATTTTTTGAAGCCTCCTGGATGCATAAATACAATGGAAAATACTATTTTTCTTATTCCACGGGAGATACCCATCTTTTGTGCTATGCAACGGGAGATACTCCTTACGGACCGTTTACCTATCAGGGCGTTATCCTGACTCCGGTAGTAGGCTGGACCACCCATCACAGCATTACTGAATATAAAGGAAAATGGTATTTATTTTTCCATGACAGCGTTCCCAGCGGTGGAAAAACCTGGTTACGAAGCATGAAAATGATTGAAATGGACTATCATCCGGACGGAACCATCAAAACCATTGACGGATTAGAAGGTTAAAGTCACCTATAAGGTAATTTTATTCTTCCACAAAAAATAAAAAATCTATGAAAATTTCCTGTATGTTTTATCTTCGAACCTGTATACTGTTTCTTTTTCTCTTTCTCTTTCCATTTTGTGTATTTGCAGAAGATGGGAGCCAGCTCTGGCTCCGGTTTCCTAATGTAAAAAATGGAATATCAACAGATAAAATCATCTCCAAAGGGAAAAATCCGACGCTTGATATTGCGAAAAAAGAGCTTACTACTTATTGGCAGGGACAGGCGGTTGAACTGCGTACAGAAAAATCATTGAAAAACCTTAAAGACGGCTATACCATTATCTCCGGACTGGATAAAATCATTATTTCTTCAGCTAAAGAAACAGGCTTGCTGTATGGAGTGTATCATATTCTCCGCCTACAGCAGACGCAATCGGATCTTACTCACCTGAATATTACAGAAAAGCCTTCTTATGACGTAAGAATTCTCAACCATTGGGATAATCTGGACGGAAGTATAGAAAGAGGATATGCAGGACATTCGTTATGGAAATGGGAAGATCTGCCCGGCACAATTTCCCCGCGTTATGAAGCCTATGCAAGAGCTAACGCTTCGATCGGAATTAACGCTGTCGTGCTGAATAATGTCAATGCTTCACCGAATATGCTGAAGAATGAATATCTGATCAAAGTAAAAGCACTGGCCGATATTTTTCGTCCGTATGGAATTAAGGTCTATCTTTCGGTGAACTTTTCCTCCCCAAAAGTCATTGGCGGACTTGAAAATTCTGATCCACTGAATAAAAAGGTTCAGGAATGGTGGAAGCAGAAAACCAATGAAATTTATAAGATAATACCGGATTTTGGAGGTTTTTTGGTGAAAGCCAATTCAGAAGGGCAGCCCGGACCTCAGGATTATGGAAGAACCCATGCTGATGGTGCCAATATGATGGCGGATGTTCTGAAACCTCATGGCGGAATCGTGATGTGGCGTGCTTTTGTATACAGTGCGAGCCCGGAAGACCGCGCGAAACAGGCTTATCTGGAATTTCTGCCTCTGGACGGGAAATTCAGGGATAATGTGATTATTCAGATCAAAAACGGTCCGATTGATTTCCAACCCCGCGAACCTTTTAATCCCTTATTCGGAGCGTTAAAAAAAACCTCTGAAATGGTGGAATTTCAAATTACACAGGAATATCTGGGGTTTTCCAATCACCTCGTTTTTCTTGGCCCGTTGTTTAAAGAAACCCTGGACAGTGATACGTATGCCTATGGAAAAGGATCTACGGTTTCAAAAGTAACAGACGGTACATTGAGGCCTGCAAAATTAACGGCTATTTCCGCCGTAGCCAATATTGGTGATGAAACCAACTGGACCGGAAACCATTTTGCCCAGGCCAATTGGTATGCCTTCGGAAGACTGGCATGGAATCATCAGCTGGGTTCCGATCAGATTGCTGGGGAGTGGATAAAAATGACTTTCACCGATGATAAGAATTTTGTAAATCCGGTGAAAGAAATGATGCTTTCTTCCCGGGAAACAGCTGTAGACTATATGATGCCGCTCGGTTTGCACCATATCTTTGCTTTTGACCATCATTACGGGCCTGAACCCTGGGGGAATATTCCCGGTGGAAGGCCGGACTGGATGCCCGTATATTATCATAAAGCCGATGAAAACGGACTTGGATTCAACAGAACTCAAACAGGCAGTAATGCGGTGGCTCAATATTTTCCTCCTTTAAACGAGACCTATGGAAATATAGAAACTTGTCCCGAAAATCTCATCCTCTGGTTTCATCATGTTCCTTGGAAATATACTATGAAAGACGGGAAAAGCCTGTGGGATGAACTCTGCTACACCTACGATAAAGGCGTGAAAAACGTTCGTGAATATCAAAAAACCTGGGACAGAATGGAACCCTATGTGGATGCAGAGAGATTCCATCATGTTCAATCCAGGTTAAAAATTCAGTCGAAAGATGCTGTATGGTGGAAAGATGCCTGCCTGCTTTATTTTCAGACCTATTCGAAGATGCCGATTCCTTATGATATAGAGCGTCCGGTTCATGAGCTGGAAGATCTTAAAAAAATCAAACTGGATATGAAGCACCATAACTAAAGTTAATCTGCATTGTTTGTAAGACCTGGTTCACACAATATTGACAATTTTACAATCTTCATAAAGATACCGTTAAAACTATATGTGGTATCTTTGTGACTTGATTGACAATTTTGTAACCAAAAAAATGTTGTATGAATGATATTAAGCTGATCGTAACCGATATGGACGGAACATTCCTGAATTCTCAATATGAAGTTAGCCCGGAGTTTCCGGAAATCTATGAAGAGCTGAAAAGAAGAAATATTCTCTTCGTACCGGCAAGTGGAAGACAGATGCTGGGGATCACCAAATATTTCGGAGCGATTGAAAATGAAATTGGTTTTATTGCTGAAAACGGAGGGTACATGGTGTACAAGAATCAGGAATTATTTGCTGACCAGCTGAACCAAAATAATATTGCGGAAATTATCCGTTCTATCCGTACAGTTCCAGCCGCAACGGCCGTTTTATCAGGCAAGAAAAAAGCCTATTACGAAACAGATAATCAGGATTTTATAGACTATATTGCACGGTTTTATACCGATAACGAAAGGAGTGAGGATCTAACGGAGCCGGTAGATGACAGTATTTTTAAAATTGCCGTTTATCATCCCGAAAGCTCTGAAAAATATTTATATCCGGTCGTAAAAGACTTTGATCAATTCGGACTTGAAGTCGTAATTTCTGGCCAGCACTGGATGGATATTATGAATAAAAATATCAATAAAGGAAATGCACTTGAAAAATTGCAGAAAACTCTTAATATTACTCCCGCTCAGACCATGGTTTTCGGAGATTATATGAATGATATCGAAATGCTTAAAAAAGCCCAGTACTCTTATGCGATGGAAAATGCGCATCCTGCCGTAAAAGCAGCAGCAAGCTTTGAAGCGGGTTCCAATGATAACTTTGGAGTGTTGAACACCATTAAAAACTATCTGAATGCGGGTTTATAAACAGCTTTAACATAATAAATACCCCCCGAAATGTATAAACATTCCGGGGGGGTAATTATTTCATATTGGCTTTTATCCTTTCTTCAACCATACGCCAGTCATAGATATGAAAAACTTTGCCGTTACTCATGGCAACAAAGATTCCCTTCGGAAATTGAGGTCCCAGATTAATATTCGTTACCTCCGAACCATCACTTTCACTGGTGGAAACCGGTATTTCAGCAATGATTCCTTTCGCCGGGTTTTCTCTCAGATACACATTGAAGGTATCTTTCTGCTGATTGGAAACCAAAATATATCCTGCTGCAGCAGAAGTAGGATAGATGGAAATTCCTTCCACATCAGATTTGAAATCACCTTTCCCGAATACCAGTAGTTCTTCATTGCCTTTTTCCGGATCAGCATAATACTGATGAACACCAAACTGCTCGTCAGAGTAATAAATATATCCTAATTCATCATCTACCGCAATGCTTTCAATCTCTTTCAACCCGCTGTATTTTCCAAATTTACGGACTACATTTCCCGTGATCTTTCCCTCTTTCTCAGAAAGCAGATACTGCCATAAATAGCCGTCACTAGGTCCTGATTTTCTTCCGGCAATCACAAAAATCTCTTCCGTTTTTGGATTTTTATACATAGAGATTCCCATTGGTCCGCGTTCCGTTTCTCCATCAAAAACAGAGAACGTACCCACTTCTTTCAGATCAGGAAGTGAATACAATTTCACCATATTGGTTTCTCTTTCGGTAACCGCAGCGATGTCTGTCTTTTTTCCGTTTAAAAGGAATCCGTACTCAATATCCACATTATTAGGACGCTTTAAGCCCAATACCTTATTGATGATTTTTCCTTGAAGGTTGAAGGCATACAAGCCGCCGTCAGTATCTTTATCCGTTCCTACAATAATACTTTTTGAAGCATCCGCGGGATTTATCCATATTGCAGGATCGTCCGTATCATGAACAACCGTTTCAGTGATGACGGCAGGTACCAGATTTTTTCCCAATGATTTCTGTCCCATACAGCTGATCAAAAAAGGCAGTACAGAAAGGGCTGCGATGTAATGTATTTTTTTCATTCTATTCATAATCATTAAAAATCAAACTTTACGCCTAACGTGAATCTCGGTCTGTAGTATTCTACCTGAGCAGTTCTGCTCTGGATACCCTGATAATAGCGTAACGGCTGGTTGGTTAAATTATTAGCTTCCGCAAACACTCTCAGTTGGCTCGTTACTTTATAAGAGGCGTTGGCATCAAGGAAAATCTGTTTGTCGTAATAACGGTCTTCAAATGAATTTCCACCCAGTTCATCGATATAATGAGCCGCATAATTCATAGAAACCCTTGCAGAAAAACGTTTGTTTTCCCAGGAAAGAGATCCGTTGAACATATGCGGTGCCGTTCCCGGAAGACTTACATCATCCCTTTCCAGACCATCTTCATTGGTGATTCCTTTTGCTTTTGAATGGGTGTAGGTATAATTGATGTACACTCCCAATCCTTTCCAGAAAGCTCCCGGAATAAAATCCAGCTGTCTCTGAAGTGCTGCTTCAAAACCGTAAATATCTACACTGCTTCCATTACGCTGCTGAGTAAATCTCCAGTTATTTTCCCCTGCGGGAATAGGGTTAGCCTGTCCTGCAAAATCCGTTGCGAAATCGATTGCAGAATAATTTCTTCTTGTATAGGTATAAATAAAATCTTTAAGGTTTTTATAAAATAAGCCTCCGGAAAGAATTCCGACAGATTTAAAATATTTCTCTGCCATAAAATCGAAATTGTAGGCATATGTTGCTTTAAGATCCGGATTTCCGGCAGCAATCTGCTCATCACCGGAAATAACGTTAAGATAAGGAACCAGCGCATAATAGTTGGGGCGTGCCAGGGCAGTGGTAAAGGCTCCACGAAGCACAAGATTCTGTGCCGGAGTATATTTAAAAGAAACATTAGGAAGGATATTCGTGTATGAATTGGTATTATTGATCTTCCCGGCCAGGTTTTCCTCATCCATTACATAATTTCCGGTGTAATCGATCTTTGTTGTTTCGATACGGGCTCCCGCGATCATGGAAAATTTGTCACTGAAATCCTGATCCCAGCGGATATAACCCGCATAAATATTTTCCTTAGCACTGTAATTGCTTGAAAGGAATTCCTCCGGTCTCAGTGTTGCTGTAAATAGATTAGGATTAAAAAGATCCAGACCGCCCATATATCCTGCACTTACAAATGTTCCGGGAACATAATTTCCGGGCTGGAAATGCTGGCCGTCAAAATAAGTGGTCGGCACAGACAGCAAGCTTCCCATAGAACTGGTTGGGCTAAAAGAATAATAGTCATTGTCTCTTTCCTTTTCCTTCAGGCGGAGACGGGCTCCCACACGGATTCGGCCTTTCTGATCCTGAATGACAGAAAACGGAAACCGTACATTTACTTTTGCTCCGAATTCCTTTTCTTGAGTAAAGCTATTGGCATCCGAAAGGCTGCTTAGCTGATATTTTCCTAAATTATCTGCAGTAAGAGGAGTGATCATCGGCCTTTCTGGATCACTGAAATTATTGGAAAATTTAATGCTTTCACCATCAAACTGCATCACGCGCTCATGAGGTTTCTTTTCGCTGGCAGTCGCATAGTTCATCGACCAGTCGAGATCCACTTTAGAACCCAAAAGATGCTCACCTCTCAAGGCATAATTCTGTACTTTTTGTCTCTCAAGACGGGTATTGTCATTATCAGCATCTCCGCCTTTCACCTGCCTGGTGATATTACCTTTCCAGCCGGTGATTTCTGTTTCGTCACTGTTGTAGGTTGGCTTTATTTTGTAGCCTAATGCATATCTGTTTTCTTTATCATTTCTGAAATTATACATGGCAGAAGCATAGATCTTATTTTTAGGATTGAATTCATAATCCAAATTCAGATCAAAACTATGCCTGATACGGTGCTCATTGTAATACCGGACTCCCATTTTGCTTACGTAGGCAGTCTTTGCAAGATCATTGGCCAGACCCCAGGTCGGCTCAATATTATCAGATCCGAAATTATTGTTATTGTAGGAAAAACTGAAAACAGCCCCAACTTTTTATTAAGGAAACGGTCGCCGTAGACTAATCCGGCAGTGTAATTTCCTTTTTCTCTGATGGGATTATATCCTCCAGCTACGGTAGCTGAAATTCTCTGGCCATTAGGGGACGCTCTCGTAATAAGATTTACGGAACCTCCGATGGCGTCGGCATCCATATCCGGTGTCAGTGTTTTATTAACCTCTATGGTGGCAATCATATCAGAAGGAATAAGATCCATCTGTACATTCCGGTTGTCTCCTTCCGCAGAAGGAATTCTGTCACCATTCAGGGTTACAGAATTCAGGTTCGGAGCGAGCCCTCTGATGATCAGGTTTCTAGCCTCTCCCTGGTCATTCTGTATCGTAATTCCCGGCACTCTTTTAAGAGCATCTCCGATATTGGCATCCGGAAAACGGCCGATCTGGTCCGAGGAAATTACATTGGTAATATTGGCATTATTCTTCTGCTTGTTTAAAGCCCGAGCCTGGTTTTTCAACGTAGCGCCACTTACAACAACCTCTTCAATAGCCGTCTCTCTTTTGGCAAAAACAATATTCTGTTTGGTATTTTTATCGGATTCGACGAGCACGCTGTATTCGCGGGTTCCGTATCCCAGATAGTCTATCTTCATGCTGTAGCTTCCGGAGGGAACATTAAGAAATACAAAATTTCCGTGTTCATCAGAAGTTGTATAAATATTTCCGGGGCTCAGGGAAATTTTAGCACCCGGTAATGCAATTTTGGTGTCGTCGTTAATGCTTCCTGAAACCGTACCGCTTTGGGCATAAAAATAGATGGATGCGCAGAGTAGAACAGAAGTAAATATTCTTTTCACTTTTCATTTAGATTTAAATTCATGCAAAATTAGAAGTCTAGAATGCAAACTGACTGAAATGAAAATTAAGCTTATTTTAAAGAATTATTAACAGGAGCTAAGAAAAGTGTTATAATATTAAATATTCATTAATATTCATTTTTTTGTTATTTTATTATGTAGAAAAATGAAGAATAAATCAAGAAAAAGTAAGTTGTTGAATAGCAGTTTTTTTGGACTATATCAATATTGCCCGAACAGGAGTTGAAGTGTTTTTAAAATTATTTTACTTTAATTTTTTAAAACTTTGAAAGGTTTCCACAACACCCTCAAAATGTTCATCCTTGAAAATTCCCGATTGATAGACCCGCTCAAAGGTTTCCGCAGTTCCGGAAGCCATTACGCTGGGGAGATTTTCACTGTTCAGCATTTCCGTCAGGCCTTTCATTTCATCAATTCTACGGAAAATATGCTGTGGATAGGTAGGAGTGGTTTTGGTAAGGTCCTGATAGGTGCCGGGAATAAATACCTGAAGACTTTCATTGAGTTCATCAAGGATACCAAAATGGGCTGCGGCAGTCATGGTTTCAAAAAATAAAGCGTTCATTCCTTTATTCACCATAGAAAATAGTAATTTATAGGCTGATGCAGCTTCTGTTTTTTCTCCGGCATCTTTTATGGTGAATAGCGTTGAAAATAAATCAATCAATAAATGTCTGTACATCCCGCTTACCACCAACGCAGCATGATCCGGAATATCTTTAGATGCACCCATCACAGCACCGTTAATAAACTGAATATCTATCGCTGAAAACAGAGCTTCAATAGCCAAAGCGGCAGCAGGAGTATTGGAGTTTAAATCAACATAAACTGGTCTGTTGTCTGTATTTTTTAAACAGGAAACTACTTGTTCAGCAATGATCAGGCTTCCTTCAGGACTTGTAAGGGAAAGAATCATTTCAGCCTGATTAACCACGTGTTGCAGGGAACCGGCATCTTCAATACCGGCATTTTTGATGTTCTGTAAAGTTCGTGGCGACCTTCCTTCTCCCGCAGTGATTACTTTAAACTGATGTTTAATTAATTCTTTAGCGATCTGTGTTCCCATATCTCCCGGAAAAAGAAGGGCTATTACTGGTCTCTGCATGGATGATGATTTTATGATTTACAATAACTGACAGTATTAATGATACAAAGGTCCTTAAAATTTTTCAATCTGTAAAACACATTATTCCGATCATATCTATTGCTAAAACCGATGGATTTATTTAAATATTATCTTGGCAGTAATGATGACGGTTGGCTTTCACATTACGGTTTTGCTTTTGTTCCTTTTTTCTGTAATAGTTATAACGGTTTTTATCATTTATTGATATTTTTCTGTTGGAAAATGGTACCCAATCGACTCAATATGTAATACAAACATTCTTTGAGTTGTCTTATTACTAAAACCATCCATGAAAACGTATTGTATATTGATTTTTTGTCTTTTTTCGGCCTGTTTTCCGGCTCAGAATACTGAAGCTGCCGTAGCTACTGTCATCAACAGGGAAATGAAAGAACGGCAAATTCCGGGATTACAGATCGCCGTTGTGCAAAACGGCAAAATTATTCTTAAAAAAGCTTTTGGTACAGCCAATATCCAGGATCGTATCCCAGTTACTGATACAACTGTTTTTCCTATTAATTCATGTACAAAAGTTTTTACGGCTGTAGCGATTATGCAGCTTGCTGAAGAAGGAAAACTCAATTTATCTTCTCCTTTATCTCAATATCTAGACGATCTTCCTGAAAAGTGGCAGCAGGTAACCGTTGAGCAGGTAATGACTCATATTTCCGGGTTCCCTGAAATATTACAGCTGCTGGATCCTATTACGGGGACTAATCTGAAAACAGAAAAAGAAATTTGGGAAGCGCTTACAAAACTTCCCATGAGCTTTAAAACCGGTGAGCAGTTTAGTTATAATCAGACCAATTATTATCTGCTTGGGAAAATAATTGAAAAACTCAGCGGACAGCCTTTTGATGTATTTTTTAAAAAGCGTCAGTTTGAACCGGTTGGAATGAAAAGTACAGTATTTGGGGATTCCAGAGATGTAATCGCTCATTTTGCACCTACCTACAGATATACAACTATGCTGAATGGGCAAAAACTTAATGAACCCAAACTGATCAATGATTATCACTTATTTCCGGAGTTTACGAGAACAAGTGCCGGGCTCAATACTACTGCAGAAGAGCTTGCTGCCTGGATTATTGCTTTACAGAAAGGAAAACTATTAAAAAATCCGGAATCACTGCAACGGATGTGGTCGCCGATTCGTTTTAATAACGGAACACCTACCAATTGGTCGCCGGGCTGGGGATTAACGAAGTTTAGGGCCGAACACAAGGCAGTAGGAATGTCGGGAGGTGGCAGATCTGCATTCTTAGTATATCCGGACGATAATTTATCTGTTATTGTCCTCACCAACTTAGGTGGTGGGATGCCTGAAGATTTCCTGGAAGAGCTTGCCGGAATCTATATTCCGGGTATTGTGAAAGCAGATCCCATTACTTTTCTTAGAATTCAGCTTAAAAAGAAGGGTTTTAATAAAGCCATTGATGTAGTGAATGCAGAAAAGAAAATACATCCTGAATTCAAACCTAATGAATCTGAACTGAATGACTGGGCATATCGGTTAATGTCCCGAAACCAAATACAGGAAGCTTTCGAAATTTTTAAATTAAATACCTATTTATTCCCTGGCAGCTGGAATGCTTATGACAGCTATGGAGAAGTATTATTGAAAATGGGAAAGAAAAAAGAAGCTGCCGATATGTATAAAAAATCTATACAATTGAATCCTGATAATGAAAATGGGAAAAATATGTTGAAGCAGTTATTATAAAATTAATAGAATCTACCGTAATTATTTATTTTCTTTGACCACAGATTTCACAGATTCACACACATGATTATTTTAATTATGTTACTTTTAAAACTACGCAGATCTAGCAGATTGTTCTGTATGACGAACAATAAAATTCTTTGATTTTTTTAACTTTAAATAAATTTAGTGTTTAAAGACTTTATGTCTTTTGTGATTAACCATGTTTAGAAAAAATCTGCATCATCTGATTGATCTGCGTGATATTTAGATTTAACGTGTAGAAGTAATTTTTATCTGTTTTATTACAGCCCATTGAATTAATTTATAACAAATAGCCAACAAAAAAGGTCTGATTCATAAGAAACAGACCTTTTTTATAGGATGATTTTTTATTAAGATTCGCTGTTTACCAGCCCGTAATTCGCTGGGGAAGTTTCTTTCCCGAATAAACATGAAAAAATATTTTGGAATTCATGGATGTATTTGCATTTGATAGAATTACCATATATTTTCAAACCTTCCATTATTTTTCTTGAGCTTAGATCAATATCATATTTAATAAACGTTTCAGGTCTTTCGTAACGAATTCTGTGATCAGAGCTGTAAGTTCTTGAAAATCCAAATTTTTCAAGCCATTCCTCAGTAATTCTGATGGGTTTGATAGAATCTGCCGGAACTGAAATAATATGGATTGGATTTTCTATTTTAACAAAATAACCCTTTTCAACGCTTTGAAATATTTCAGTAATCGTAAAAATCTGATTTTTATACTCGACTAAGTTTTTAATTTTAAGATCATCTACATTCATAATATTTTGATTTTTTTAAGAGGTGGTACTTGGTTACTCTAGTTATTTACAAATATTATGCCTTACATCATAGATTTTATTAAAGTTTTTGTTAACAATTGTATAATTTTTTTCTACAAATTATAATTTTATGTTAAAATTGTGTTTTTGTTGGGATTAATTTTGGACAATTGTGAAAAATGTGGTACCTGTTGAAAAAAATTACTCTTGCTTATTTTTGGTAACAGTCATAAGGAAAGAGACTCCGACGAATACGATCAGAACGATGGTGAAAATAGGCCATGAAGTGGCATTAAGCAAATATCCCGTGGCACTTCCTAAAAAGCTTGATCCAAAATAGTAAAACAGCCAATACATAGACGTAGCCGAAGATTTGCCTTGTTTAGCATGCAGCGCTGCCATCTGGCTTGCCATCGTGTGGGCCGCGAAAAAGGAGAGCGTAAATATTCCCAAACCTGAAATAACAAGATAAATATTCGTAGAGATCAGTAGACAAAGTCCCAAAAGCATGCAAAGTATTGCACCTTTCAGAATATACTTTTTATCAAACCTTCCGGAAAGCCTGCTCGTAATCATGGTTCCCAGTACTCCAAAAGTGTACATTAAAAATATAAAAGCAATCACAAAATGATTCAGTGAAAAAGGTGCTGCTTCTAACCGAAAGGTGAGGTAATTATACACACTCACGAAAACTCCCATCAATAATGCAGCGATACCATAAAGCCGAAGCATATAGGGATCCGTTAAAAAGACTCTCATCTGCTTTACTTTCAGGGAATAATCCACCTTTTGAGGATGAAAGAATTTTGATTCCGGGAACAGTTTCCAGAATACCAATCCTAAAAGCAGGCTTTCTATTCCAATAATAAGAACTGCATTTCTCCATCCGAATTCCCCGGCTAAAATAGTGGCAGATATTCTTCCGCTCATTCCGCCGATTGTATTTCCGCTGAGATACATACTGATTGCCAGAGGCACCACCATACTGCTGACCTCCTCTGTAAGATAGGCAAGGGCGACGGCAGAGACCCCAGAAACAACAAATCCTTTCAATACACCAATAACGATGAGTAAGGGGAGACTGGGAATCCAGGTGGAGATAATCGTAAAGAATGCTGATGAGATAAGGGAAAACGTCATCAGTTTTTTTCGTGAATAACTGTCTGCCTGAAAAGCAAAAAATAACAATCCGCAAGCCATGCCTATAGTGGTTGAAGAAACAAGCAGAGAGCTATCGCCAACGGTTGTTTTAAAATGTTCTGCTACCATTGGCAGCAATGGCTGAAAAAGATAAAGCTGGGCAAAAACAGAAAGTCCTGAAAAGAAAATACAAAGTTTTATATATCGAAAGCGGAGGCTTCCCTTATCTGCTTTTTCAGATGTATTCATAGAGTTGGAATTAAAAACTCATCTATAGATAAAGAGTTTTCTTTATCCTGTAAAGTTCCTGATAATTTCCCAATCTGTAAAACGCTTTATTTCGATAATATTCATCGTTAAAACCGATTATCAATTTCCTGTTTGCTGGTAATATATTCTGAAGGTGTAATCTTTTCAATCTGCTTAAAAACACGGTTAAAGGTAGACTGATTAGAAAATCCAGCCTCCGTATAAATATAGAGCAGGGTTACCTTTTCGATATCATTTTCGTCAAGAAGCTCTTTAACACAGTTGATTCTGTAAATATTCAGGTAATTATTGAAATTTGGATGTCCTTTATACCGGATTGCTTGTGAAATATATCTGCTGTTGATGTTTAATGCTACAGAAAGCTTTGAAATATTAAAATTGATATCCTTATAGAACTTTTTGTCTTTCATTTCTGCTTCGATCTTTTCAAACAGTTCTTCATAAAAGGCAGGTTCTTTTTCCTGGCCTAAAGCCGTTTTGTCTTCACCTTTCACCTTTTCTTCCACCTGATTATATATTTCCACCTTTCTTATTTTGTCTTTGAAATAAACAAGAAGTAAAAATACAGCCAGATTAGAGAGCAAAAGAAAAGTATCGGTCATTTTTATATCTTCTGCACTGTGCTTTTGGAAATTGAAATGAAAAATTTTAGTAACCAAGAAACCTAAAATGATATTTAAAACAACATATATGCTATATATCACGACATATTTTCTTGTAAAAAAAATATAGGCCCCCAGGGGAATGGGCAGAAGCCATACAAAACTGGCCACAGAATTATCCCAGAAGGCAAGCATGACATAAAAGTTGTAGATGGGTGCTATAATTATGTAAGCATGAACCAAGCTTTCAATTCTATAGTTTTTTCTAATAATAAAAAAGGAGTAGACTGAAAAGAATAAACCGCCAAAGAGATACCATGACATGATTTTATCCGGAATAAGAAAAGTAAAAATAAGGGCATATATAAGAACAATGAATGCCATTAAAATGGTATAGGAATGGATCAGATCTTTTTTGTATTGAACGATCTTTTCTTGTGTTGTGTTTTCTTTCATTTTCATCTGCTTTTTCAATAGGAGTTAATTATATCTCAAAGTCTTTCAGTCATAAAATTGGGATAAGTAGACTGGTGTAAATTATTGATTTATAATCTTTTGTTTTTATGATCCGTTCGGTCTTTTTCATTGCTCTACTCCAATTTTTTTTTGCCGTAGCAGATAAATTTGCACAAAATACATAAAGGACAAAGATAAAAAAAAGTTAATGAAATGTGATATATGTCCTTTGTTTTATAAAGAAACTAAATTAAAGAGGGTTATAAATACATCAAGAAAATACAGGTATTGGTAAGCTTCCTGCAATTATATTTTTATATATACAGCTGTGCGACCAAGTAGGAATCCGTAATACAAGGGCTTTGTAAGAAAAAATAATTGCCGTTCATTGGATAATAAAATTAAAAATGGTTTATTCTTTTTTTTATAGCTTTATAATATTTAAGTGAAAAAAAATTTATTAAAAGAGAAAAATGTATTTTTTGCAGATAATTTTTTAATTGATTATCATTGTATCTATAAAACACTTTTCGCAAATGATAGAGCATTTTCAATTCTATTTATCCCTTATTGTAGCCATTATATTACTGATCATGCTGGCGAATAAAATAAAAGTCGCGTATCCGGTACTGCTTGTCGTTGCTGGATTACTGATCAGCTTCATACCGGGAATTCCGGCCATTCATATAGATCCTGAACTTATTTTCATTATTTTCCTGCCCCCATTATTGTATGAGGCTGCATGGTCTATCTCATGGAAAGAATTATGGAAGTGGCGGCGCATTATCGGAAGTTTTGCTTTTGTAGTCGTTTTCCTTACTGCAATTTCTGTGGCATTTGTTGCCAATTATTTTATTCCTGGATTTTCTTTGGCGCTTGGTTTTTTATTGGGTGGAATCGTTTCGCCGCCGGATGCAGTAAGTGCGAGTGCTATTTTAAAATTTGTGAAAATTCCAAAAAGAATGTCTTCTATTTTAGAAGGAGAAAGCCTGCTGAATGATGCTTCTTCACTGATCATTTTACGCTTTGCTCTTATTGCTGTAGCGACAGGACAGTTTATCTGGTACGAAGCGGCTTTCAGCTTCTCTTGGATGGTAATAGGAGGAACCGGAGTAGGACTTTTAATTGGATGGCTGTTTATGAAAGCTCATAAATATCTTCCCACAGATGCCAGCATGGATACGATACTTACTATTGTGGCTCCGTATGCTATGTATATTGCTGCGGAGGAAGTACACAGTTCAGGAGTGCTGGCGGTTGTAAGTGGTGGACTGCTGCTTTCCAACAGAAGACATCGATTTTTAAGTGCTTCATCCCGATTGCGTGGAATCAACGTATGGGAAAGCCTGGTTTTTGTTTTGAATGGATTGGTATTTCTGTTAATCGGTTTAGATCTTCCGGAGATTGTTTCCGGGCTTGGAGGAGTAAGTGTTTCCGCAGCAATAGGATATGGGCTTCTGATCACTGCTGTTTTAATTGTCGTTAGGATTTTATCAGCCTATGGAGCAGTTATTGTGACGTTAATCGCTCGAAACTTTATCACGGTAGCAGATACGAGAAGTCCCGGTTTTAAAGCACCACTGATTATGGGATGGACCGGTATGCGTGGAGTGGTATCATTAGCGGCAGCTCTTTCAATCCCAACAAAATTATATGTTGGCGGCCCTGATTTCCCTCAAAGAAATCTTATTTTGTTCATTACTTTTATCGTTATTCTTACCACTTTACTTCTTCAGGGGCTTAGCCTTCCATATCTTATTAAAAAAATAAATCTGCCTTCATTCAATGATCATCTTCCCGATGAAGAATCGGATGAGCTTATTAAAAGAGAGATGTCGAGATTTGCGTTAGATCATCTCACAGACCATTATGGAGAAGTGCTTGTGAAAAGTCCTTTTTTACAGCAGCTTCATGAAAAATGGAAAATTAAAGTTGATGAAGATACTGATGTGAAACTCACTCCAGAGATCAAAAACGCCTATCTGGATGTTCTTGATAAGCAGAGAATGTGGCTTATTGAACAGAATCATGATAATGACCAGCGGTTCGACGAGGATATCATCAGAAAGCATTTAATGAAAATAGATCTGGAAGAAGAACGAATTCTTTTGATGCACTAAAGCAACCATCTTAATCAGTCTGAAATAATCATTTTAAGGTTATACAATGTCTTTTATGGATGCTGTAGGGTAGGGCTTATCTTTTTAAACAGCCATCTGTTTTATAATTTCTACATTTGTATACATTTAATAGATTTGTAAAATGGAGCTCAGACAGATTCGTTATTTTCTGAAAGCAAAAGAACTGCTTAATTTTACAGAAGCGGCTAATCAGCTTTACATTAGCCAGAGTACGCTGTCCCAGCAAATCAGGCAGCTTGAGGAAGAACTCGGAATCCCATTATTTAATCGGATAGGGAAGCGTATAGTTTTAACGGAAGCCGGAAGCATTTTTGCAGGATATGCAGAAAAAAGCCTGCTGAAGTCACAGGAAGGATTTCTTGCGCTGCAGGATTTACAGGAATTAAAAGGAGGAGAACTCAATATTGGAGTTACCTATGGAATGCGCCAGACTTTAATACAGCCTCTGATCAGTTTTTCGAAAGAATATCCGGATATTAAGTTTAATATTATATTTGGAACCACTTCCGAGCTGATGGATAAACTGCAGCATCTGGAACTGGATTTTGCTCTTACTTTTGCAGCAGGAAACAGACAGGAAATCTTTACTTATCATCCTCTTTTTACATCTCCAATGACTTTGGTAGCGTCCAGGAATTCAGAATGGGCGCACAAAAAAAGCGTCACTCTGAAAGAAATTGCAGATCTTCCTTTGGCGATGCCCGCAAAAGGCTACAGTACTACCAGATTCGTAACTGAGGCATTTGGAAGCAGTGGATTATCACCCAGGATTTTTATTGAAATTAACGATATCCCCACGTTGCTGGAATTGGCCAAAAGTGGAAACTGGTACACTATTTTGGCACAAACCACTATGACAGAAAATGGCGAGCTTATTACGATCCCGATAAAAGGAAAGAATATGATCCGCACCGCTATGCTGGTCACTCTGAAAGATGCTTACGAAAAAAAAGCCATGAAGGTTTTTTATACTTTTCTTATTGTAAAGTAGAAATAAGTGAAATTTTATCAATTCATTATTCCTCAATGATACCGCCTTGTGCTGTTCTAATTTTCAATACTTTTCATAAAAAACCAGAACATCATTTACTTTTGGGCTAAATTAATTTATCAGTAATAATTTAATATTAATATGTATTGAATTATATTTTTTGTTAATATTTTGAATTATTTATCTCTTTATGGTGTTTTGTTTGCGATTAATTATTACATTTACGTAAGCTAAAACAAAATAACCAAAATTTGATATAGAAAAAACGGTATTATCTATTAGAATGATCCTTGCAATTTTTTTTTTGCTTTTTCATAGGAGTGTTTAGGTTGGGATTAATGCAACATCACTCAATCAATATTTGATAGAAATAGCTAAAGAGCAATAAGATCAGCAGTAAGAATACATTAAATACAAATAGCAGCAAAGGAAAGTTTATCATTATCCCTCATAGTCATAGATTACAAAGTGTTGCCAGTGGCTGTATCATTGATTTAAACCTTATCAATCCGATACCCGATTCTAATGCACAAATACAAGCCGGATGAAAATATCTGGCTTTTTTATAACACAAAAGTCCCCCAAAAAAATGGGAGACTTCATAAAAATTGACTGTATATTGAAATATAATTCAATCGGTTATTTATTGTTTTCGAGCCACTTAAGGCGACGCTGATCCGGAAGTGTTTTTACTTTAAAATTCTCGAAAACTGCGCTGAATCCGTTACCATCGGGGCAGGCTGCCATCAGACCGACCATAACGGGGGTGTTGTCCTGCAGATAAGCATTGCGCATCAGGATATAATTTTTATCATCAAAAGAGTAGAAGATTTCAACTGCATCAAGTCTTCTTACCGCTTTTATCCATACCATAGCCGGTGTTTTATCTATTGTGATCACACTCCAGTCGCTGGTAGTATGAGTAACCACTGTACTCAGGTTGTATTTTCCATCTACGAATTCAATTCCGGCTTTGATGTAGTTTTCTTTGTCAATTCTCAGCATCAATCCCATCTGATCGAATCTGGCTTTATAATTCCCGGTAATTTTTACCTTTGCTTCAAACTCGCCACCGTAGGTTGTATAGTAGAATGGGGCATCATCAACGGTAAAGCCATAATGGGAAATTCTCCAGTAATCACTTTGTGGCGTAACAAACATAGATAGGCTGTTGTTTTTGATTTCCCATTTTTCAGGTTCATTAAACCATGTCATCTTTTCTAATGTCTGTGCAGTATTCTTTTGAAATATAATCAGTGTACAGAAACTTAAAATCAATCTCTTCATTGGATATAACTGAGTGTAAATTGTTACTTTAGCAAAAGTATAATTAAACCCGAATTTCAACAATACTTATAAATAACCATTTATGGAAATCAAGGATAAGCTGAGTGACACGTTGCTGAATAATGCTGGAGAAAAATGCCTTCTGGATGTAGAAGTATACAAACAAAGAGCTTTGGTGTATTCACAGATGGAAGGTGCTATTTCTGTATTAAGTGATATGCAGGCAGATAAAAGCTATGTGTATCAATCCAAAGCAGCGCTGGAACTGGGATTAAACCTTACGGAAAACCTCTCGGAAATAGATTCTATCTGGGAAGAAGAGATCATCAGAAAAATACATCCGGATGATAAGCTTAAAAAATATATCCATGAATTAAGATTCTTTAAACTTATGGATTCAATGAATCCTCAGGACCGAGCTGACTATAATGTACTGTCAAAAATCAGGATGAAAGATAAGAATGACGAATACCGTTTTGTAAAGCACCGGATGTTTTATATTTATTCTCCTCATAATGGTCGTTTGCGGTTTGCATTATGTTTGTATAATATTGCGCTGGATCAATCCTTGCTTTCTTCTTCGGAATTTTTAATTATAAACGCCATAAAAGGAGAAATAGCGGTAAAAGATAAACTCAATTACGAAAATATTTTATCCAAAAGAGAGCTGGAAATTTTAAAATACGTGGGTGACGGATATGCGAGCAAAGAAATTGCAGACCTTCTATTTATAAGCATCAATACAGTAAGCAGACACCGTCAGAATATTCTGGAAAAACTAAAAGTGAAAAACTCTATAAAAGCATTTAAAGACAGTTTTCACTAAACCTGTTCTTTTTTATATTTCCGAAAAGCTCACCGCAGTATTTTTGATGGATATTCTTAAATTTATCAATTCAATCAACACTATATACTATGCATAATGATGAAAAAAGAATAAAAAGAGGAGAAGAAATCTGCAGTCAGTATTTTACCTTGCTGGAAAAGCACATTAAAGATGTAATTTCCGGGACTGTTCCTGAATTTATGAAACTGAATGAAATAGCAGGAGAAATGGCAATTTCTCATCAGCATCTTACAGACACTGTGAAAAAAGAAAAAGGAAATCATCCTTGCTATTTTTACGATAAAGAAATTATTGAGCAAGCCAAAACCATGCTTGCTGAGTCTGATAAAACTGTTGCAGAAGTCGCGCGTATTTTCACTTACGATCCATCCAATTTTTCAAAATTCTTTAAAAAAATGACAGGGATTACCCCGGGTCAATTCAGAAAAGAAAAAAGACCATCATATTAATAAGTCTGAAATATGTTCGTCATTACTATTTTCAATATGCATCTTGCCATTACTTAGCAGTTCATTATCTTTGAACGAGATCATTCTTATTTATTTTTTTATTCGCTAAAAGTGATATATATTAAATTTTTCCCTATAAACACTGTGTTTCTGGATTAATAATAAGAAATTGTATGCGTACTGTTTTATTCTTAAATCGGGAAGATATTAGGACAAATGAAATTTAATATTTTATAAATGAGAAGGTTGTGGAAAAATTGATTTTTTTTTACGTTTTATATACCATAATCCTTTTATGGTCTTCTTTTTTTTATTAGATTTATATAGATAAAAAACTAATAATCTGTAACAAAAATCATAAAGATTCAATAATATGTGAAGGAATCTGGTTTTCAGTTATTAAGATTTAAATAGTATTTGTGTAATAATATTTAAATCCGAATGACAACTTGAGCAATTCCAAATAATCATATATTTGTTTCATTAAACAACTAACAAAATTAAGGATGAGTATTAACTTTTCAACAGCGACATTTAAGGATTTTGAGAATATTCCAAACTATAATATCGCCCAAAGAGCAGAGTATTTCTATGACTTTTTAGACTATATGAGATCTAACGGTCATATGAATTATAGATTGAAAAATACCACAGGAACCAATGCTACATTACACGTCGATATTGCCAACCAAAACAAAGAATATGTAAGTTTCGTTTCAAGTGATTATTTAGGGTTTACGCAACACCCGAAAGTAAAGCAGGCGGCCATAGAAGGAATACAGAAATACGGTACCGGTACAGGAGCAACACCGCTTATCGGGGGATATTTTGATTATCATGACAAACTTGAAAGAAAAATATCAAATTTTTTCGGAAGAAATGATGATGAAGCAGTAGTGTTTACCACCGGATATACTGCCAATAGCGCTACTTTACAGTGCCTGATGCAAAAAGAAGATCTTGCTATTTTAGACATGGCCGTACATGCCAGCGTATATGAAGGATGTGCTTTTACCAATAAAAAGACATTTCCACATAATAATTTAGAAGGTTTGGAACATATTTTGAAGACTTCTGAAAACCTTTACCGCACAAAACTCGTAATTATAGATGGAGTATATTCGCAGGACGGAGATACCTCGCATATGAATGAGATTTATAATCTTGTAAAGAAGTATAATGCCTTTCTGATGGTGGACGACGTACATGGTATAGGAATTTTAGGTGAAACAGGAAGAGGCACCATAGAGCAGGCAGGCTTGCTGAATAAAGTAGATATCATGACCGGAACTTTTAGTAAAACTTTTGGTAATTTAGGAGGATATGTCATTGCAGATAAAAAATTGGCAACCTTTCTTAAATTCCAGTCCCGTCAGCAGATATTTTCGGCAACAGCACCGCCGTCTTCAGCAGGAATTATCAAAGCAATCGATTTAATAGATGAAGAACCGGTATGGAGAGAGAGGCTTTGGAATAATATAAATTACTTCAAAAAAGGATTGGACGAGCTAGGATTAGACACAGGGATTAGCTGTTCTGCCATTGTTCCCGTAAAAATTGGAGATCCACATGTAACAGGAGATGTAGGAAGACTACTAATAGAAAAAGGAATCTATACCAATCCCATTTTATATCCGGCGGTAGCCAGAAAAGATGCAAGAATAAGGATGAGCGTAACAGCCAGACACGAAAGAGAGCATCTTGATAAAACGCTGAATGCGTTTGAAGATATCAATAATAAATTGCATATTGCAAAAAAATAATAAATTATGCCTAGAAAAGTAGTGCAGGGGCCCATTAGGGACAAAGAAAAAACCAAACAAAAATTGCTCGCTGCAGTCGGTAAAATCCTCAGAGTAAAAGGATATTCAGGATTAAAAGTAAGTAAAATTGCAGCAGTAGCCGGTTTTGATAAAAAGCTTATTTATGAATACTTTGGTAGCACGGATAAGCTGATAGATGAATATATTAAATCCCAGGATTACTGGAGCAAAATCAATCAGAATAGTATTGAGGTAGACATTTCGGATGGTGGTAAAGAGCTTTCCAAAATGGCTATCCTTAACCAGTTTGAAAACTTCAGAAAAAATAAAGAACTTCAAAAGATCATTCTTTGGGAACTTTCTGAAAGTAAACCTATTCTTAGAAGATTGGTGGAACAGAGGGAAGAAGCGGGAAGTATGATTTTCGAAAACATTACCGATCCTCACTTTGGTGAAGGAGCTACACGATACAGAGCAATCATGGCTTTAATTGTGTCCGGTGCTTATTACCTTAACCTTTATACAGGGTACAATGCCAGCAAATTTTGTGGAATTGACCTGAAAACTGAAGAAGGAAGACACGAGATTGAAAAAGCTATCGCAGAACTTGTAGACCTTGCTTACGAAAAAAAATGATGATTAAAAATTTTCTCATGAGGCCAAAAAATTAAGTTATTTTTGATAATTTGAAAACTTTTAATTTTCAGATTAAAACTATATTCCTTACTTTTGGCCTATGGAAAATTTTATAGTATCTGCAAGAAAATATCGTCCACAGGAGTTTGAAACTGTTGTAGGGCAATCTCATATTACAGATACTTTAGAACATGCTATTGATGAAAATCAGCTGGCTCAGGCCCTGCTGTTTTGCGGACCCCGTGGAGTAGGTAAAACTACATGTGCAAGGATTCTCGCGAGAAAGATTAATGAAAAAGATGGCTCCGTTTCAGAAGATGGCTTTGCTTATAACATCTACGAATTAGATGCTGCGTCTAATAACTCGGTAGACGATATCAGAGAATTGATAGACCAGGTGCGTTTTGCTCCTCAGGTGGGTAAATACAAAGTATATATCATCGATGAGGTTCATATGCTGTCTTCTGCTGCCTTCAATGCTTTTCTTAAGACCCTGGAAGAGCCGCCTGCCCATGCCATTTTCATTTTGGCTACTACGGAAAAACATAAAATTATTCCTACCATTTTATCTCGTTGTCAGATTTATGATTTCAAAAGAATTGTTATTGAAGACATTCAGGGACATTTGATGAATATTGCCAAAAAGGAAAATATCCAGTATGAAGATGATGCTTTATACATGATTGCTCAAAAAGCAGATGGAGCATTAAGAGATGCGCTTTCTATTTTCGACAGGCTTTCCACCTTTTCACAAAAAAATATCACTTTAGCCAAAGCCGCTGAAGTGCTGAATATTTTAGATTACGATCAATACCTGAATATTGTAGACTTTGCGAAGGAAAACAAAATTCCGGAAGTTCTTTTTGCATTTAATGAAATCGTTAAAAAAGGGTTCGATCCTCATATTTTTATTGCCGGATTGGGAAATCATTTCAGAGATTTAATGATGGCTCAGAATGCCTCTACCATGGAATTGATTGAAGTGGGAGAGAAAACAAAAATTAAATTTGTTGAACAGGCACGGAAATGGACTGCACAGCAGCTTATAGATGCTATTGAAATTTGTAACCATGCTGATATTAATTATAAAAACTCTAAGAACCCAAGACTGACGGTTGAGATTGCCCTGATGCAGCTGACCTCTTTAACGGCTAATGCAGACGTTACTAAAAAAAAAAGTTCATAATACTAGCGCCCTTTCTTCATGAGAAACAGGAAGTACAATTACCTGAAACACCAAAACCACAGGAGAAAATAGAGAAACCCATTGAGAAGCCTTTGGCTGTCGATAATGAGGTGAAAATACCTAATACAACCACTTCCAAACCTTTGTCCAGACAAGGAGCTCCTTCCGGATTTAGTATCAATTCTTTGATGAATCCTCCTAAAGAAAAAACAGCAGAAGTAAAAGAAACCGTTTCCACTACCACCGAAAACCTTCCGAAAAGCCATTTTACAGATACAGATCTGCAAATGGAATGGAATTTGCTATTAAAACAACTTCAGTCTAAAAATACATTCGTTTTTAATGCCATTAAAGCTTTTAAACTTATCAAAAAAGACGAAAACGCTATTCAGGTTTTATATCCATCTGATTCTGCAAAAATAGAATTTGATAAAATAAGCGGAGAATTTTTTAATCATTTCAAAACAAAAGTTCATAACTATAGCATTGAAATTGAGTACAAAAGAGACTTCGAAAACCTTAAAATAGAGGTGGTTACCAAAAAGAAAATATTTGAAAAATTCATCGAGAAAAATCCATTATTGAAAGATCTTGATGATTTAATGAAGTTTGATTTGACATAATTTTATATATTTGTCAAATATTTCTGCAGCAAAATTACACTTGCAGGAAAAAGAATAATTAATTTAAAGCTATAAATAACGTAAGCTCAGGCACATAACAACAGTGGAAAAATCTTTGATCCCATATATGTCCGACTTTAGAAACGCTGTTAGTTTCGCTCCCGCTAATTACTTTAGCGGTTATTTTGGCTTTTCTTCTACCTATTATAGAAATTTTAGAAGTTATTATCGATTTTATTGGTATAGCTAATTAAATTTCTTTCTCAAAAAATACAGGAAAATAGATTCCATTCCAATTTTCCTGATTCCTTTAAAAATTTTGAACGGCATTTTTTGAAAAGAATTATAAAGTAAATTTTATAATGAATGGATTATTGATGCAAATTTTAAAAATAAAAATAATTATACAATAAATTAACAAGATGAATTTAAAAGACTTAAAAAACGACTGGATCAATGAGTTTTCACAACCATTAATGATCGCCGGACCATGCAGTGCAGAAAGTGAAGCTCAGATGCTTGAGACTGCCAGAAGAATTAAAGAAACAAATGCTCAGGTGCCAATTTTCCGTGCAGGAATCTGGAAACCGCGTACTAAGCCCAACGGTTTTGAAGGGGTAGGAGTGATCGGTCTTAACTGGTTGAAAAAAGTAAAAGAAGAGTACGGATTCAAAACTGCAACCGAAGTTGCCAACGCTCATCACGTTTTTGCAGCTCTGGAAGCTGATGTTGATATCCTTTGGATTGGAGCACGTTCTACCGTAAACCCATTTACCGTTCAGGAAATCGCAATGGCATTAAGAGGAACAGATAAGCCTGTATTTGTTAAAAATCCGGTGAATCCAGATTTAGCATTATGGATCGGAGCTTTAGAACGACTTTTAGGTCAGGACATCAAAAATCTTGGAGCGATACACAGAGGTTTCTCTACGTACCAGAAAACAAAATACAGAAACAATCCAAACTGGCAGATTGCATTAGATTTTAAGAGCCAGTTTCCAAATATTCCTATGTTAGTGGATCCTTCCCATATCTGTGGAAACAGAACAGGATTGGCTGATATTACCCAGGAAGCAATGAACGTTGGATACCAGGGAGCAATTATCGAGAGCCACTGTAATCCTGATGAAGCGTGGAGTGATGCTTCACAACAGATTACCCCGGAAGTTCTTGCCGAACTAATCGGAAATCTGAAAGTTAGAAATTCAGGAATTGCTGGTTTCGACGGAGAAATGGGAAGACACAGAACTTTGATCTCCGATATCGATTTCCAGTTGATTGAACTTCTTTCTCAAAGAATGAAAGTTTCCGAACAAATTGGGAAACTTAAAAAAGAGAACGATATCGCTATCTTCCAGCCGGAACGTTGGAAAGTGATCACAGAATACGCAGGTCAGAAAGCAAAAGAAACAGGAATGTCTCAGGATTTTATTGAAAAAGTTTTCAAAGCGATCCACGAAGAATCTATTGAAGTGCAGAACAGCATTATGATAGACAGACAATAAGCTGAAAGATTCATCAATATAATTAGGGCTTAGGAAATAGGAGTTAGTTTACCGCTAATACCGAAATCCTAAGCCCTAATTCCTTATATTTGCACTCAGTTATAAATATGAAAGGAAAAATCATTAAATCTACAGGAAGTTGGTATCAGGTTTTAGAAATGGAAACCGATAGAATTTTTGAAGCCAGAATCCGGGGTAAATTCAAATTAATTAAAACAAGACTTACCAATCCGCTGGCTGTAGGAGATTTCGTAGAATTTCAACTGGAACAGGATGATATTGCATGGATTACTAAAATAGAACCGCGCAGAAATTACCTGATTAGGAAATCCGTAAACCTTTCAAAAGAAGCTCACATCATCGCCTCCAATATCGATTTGGCATGCTTTATATTCACCCTTAAACATCCTGAAACCTCACTGGGGTTCCTTGATAGGTTTCTGGCATGCTGTGAAGCATATAATATAAAACCTTTACTCTTATTCAATAAAATAGATGTTCTTCACGAAGAAGAGATTGAAATCGTAAAAGACATTGAATTTCTTTACCAGGAAATAGGATATGACAGCTTGGAGATTTCTTCGTATTCCCAATTAAATCTGGAAAGTTTGCAGGAAATGTTGAAAGACAAGACTTCCGTCTTTTTCGGACACTCTGGTTGTGGTAAATCCACATTGGTTAATGCTCTGCAGCCAGGATTGAATATAAGAACATCAGAAATTTCAGATACTCATTTAAAAGGGAAGCACACCACTACTTTTGCTCAGATGCACTTCTGGCATTTTGGAGGAAATGTGATTGATACTCCAGGTGTAAGGGAGTTTGCTATGATTGATATAGAAAAAGAAGAAGTACAGCATTACTTCCCTGAGATTTTCAAAAAAAGAAAAGAATGCAAGTTCCATAACTGTCTTCATATCAACGAACCGAAATGTGCCGTGATGGCTTCTCTTGAAACAGGAGAAATTCAACATTCCAGGTATTCGACTTATATTAAATTAATGGATGAGGCAGAAGAAGCTAATCAACAAAAATAATCTTTAATTTTTTTTAATAATTGCTTTTATTTCATTGATTGAATTAGAAGCAATAACCTATTAATGTGGTTTTTATGCGTTGAAAATTTTACGAATTTCACAACAGAGTGGGTTGTTTTTTATCAATAAAAAACCCAGCCGAAGCTGGGTAAAAACTAATAACCATGAAAACTCAAATTAAACATGAGAATCGTAATTAGTTAAACAATTATTGTGCCAAACTTTATTTCATAATTTCTTAATAAAAGTTATTTTTATGTTAAAGAAAATTAAAATTAAAATAATGGATATTTTTTGTAATTTTGCGCCATTAAAAAAATATACATTTATGTCTAACATTACATTCACTATGATTAAGCCTGATGCTGTTGCTGACGGACATATCGGTGCTATCTTAGGTAAAATTGCAGAAGGAGGTTTTAAAATCAAAGCTTTAAAATTAACTCAACTTACTGTTGCTGATGCTAAAAAATTCTATGAAGTACATGCAGAAAGACCATTTTATGGTGAGTTGGTAGAATTCATGAGTTCTGGCCCAATCGTAGCTGCTGTTTTAGAAAAAGACAATGCAGTTGAAGATTTCAGAACATTAATCGGTTCAACAAATCCTGCGGATGCTGCAGAAGGTACCATCAGAAAAATGTTCGCAAGAAGCATCGGAGAAAATGCTGTTCATGGTTCAGATTCTGACGAGAACGCTCTTATTGAGGCTCAATTCCATTTTTCTGGAAGAGAGATTTTCTAAGAAAAAAGATCTTCATTATAAAAAATCCAGAGATATTTTCTCTGGATTTTGTTTTTTATGCCAAAATGGCTGTGACTTCATGTCACTTTTCATCTCTGTATCAATTATATGTATTCTCAATAGCATCTTTTTTTTCCTGATGCAACTCCACAAATTAATCCGGAAAAACCAATGGTGTAAGCATATTCTTATCTAATTTTCTTCTTTGCCCAATCACTATGACTTATTCCCGGTGTGACAGTTTCTCTTCAGTTGTGGTAGATTTTTCGGATAATTATATCATCATCTGTATTTTAATTCCTTTTTAAATGAGAGGAGTTATTGCAATCAGATTAAGTTATTTATCGGCTATATTTTAATTCCTTTTTAAATGAGAGGAGTTATTGCAATCAGATTAAGTTATTTATCGGCTATATTTTAATTAATGATGAAGAATAATTTATGATGTTCAGTTTAATATTACATTTAAGTTGAATATATAGGATTTAAAACCTAAGAACTATGAAATACTAGATGATAAAATTGTTGTACTTTAGGATAATCATAAACGGAATAATTATTGTAACCTTCCTAAAAAAATGATTATGAAAATTCCAGTATTATTAATGGCAAGTTTATTAGCGGTAGGAGTCTCCGGACAGACTTCAAAACCAGGGAGTAAAAATGTAAAGAAGCCGGTGAAAAAGGTAAAAAAAACACAAGTAGCCCAATCTCCGAAGACGGTGCCTGTAAAACCTGCTAAATTTAAAGATAGTCTTACTAGAGGTAATTCACATTACTGTCCGGCTTGTGGGATGGGATAGGTATGGGAAAGCCATTACTAGGATTGTCAATGATGGCAGAAACAGAGTTTGTTTCTGCGGTTTTGCCGGTGATGCAGACCAATTCTATTGAAGTATTAGAGTGGTCTTTTGATACTTTTTACCATACAGAAGAACCCGAATGGCTCAGTGAACTTCTTGATTTTTATGCTGAAAGTAACCGTCTTATCGGGCATGGTGTTTATTATTCGCTCTTTGATGCACGTTGGACGGGCAGGCAGGAAATGTGGCTTGAGCAATTAAAAAAGGAAACCCAAAAAAGGAATTACAATCATATTACTGAGCATTTTGGCTTTATGAATACGGATAATTTTCATCAGGGTGTTCCATTGCCTGTTTCTTTGAATTCAAAAACATTGCAGGTAGGAAAAGACAGAATAAATAGATTGCAGGATGCGGTAGATATTCCGATAGGGATTGAAAATCTTGCTTTTTCTTTCTCTATAGACGACGTTAAAGAACAGGGAGAATTTATTCATAAGCTGATCGAAGATATTGATGGCTTTATAATTCTGGATATCCATAACCTTTATTGTCAAGCCTGTAATTTTGAAACGGATATCTGGGAGCTTATTCAATTATATCCTTTGGAAAAGGTGAAAGAAATTCATCTGTCAGGAGGAAGCTGGCAAAAAAGTGCATATGGAAGAAATCCAGTCCGGAGAGATACCCATGATGATTCAATTCCGGAGGAGATATTTGCCATAATACCCCAAATTTTTTCCCAATGTACCCACCTTGAATACGTGATCGTTGAAAGACTTGGTCATACCATCAAAACTCAAAAAGAAAAACAATGTTTTTTTAATGATTTTAATAAGGTTAAAGAAATAATTGATGCTTCAGATGATCGGTTGGATAACAAAAAAGTATGGCATAAAAAAGAGATCAATCTTTCGGCACCTGTTGAAGATTTGTTTTTATATGAAGATCAAACAAAACTGACTAAACTGCTGTTTGATGCTGTTGATGAAACAGCTATCAAAAGGGAACGATTTCATTATTTTGAGCCTGAGAAATGGGATTTAGAAATGATTAATACAGCGCAGGCTATTATTAAAAAATGGAATCCTTATTAAGTCTGTTGAATAGAACCTACGAAACATCACAAAATAAAAAATAATGAAAATGACAACAGTATTTTTATTGATCACGGCAGTGCTTACAGCGTTGATTGCCGGACTTTTTTATGCATATTCATGCTCAGTAGTGCTAGGGCTCGGAAAGCTTTCAGATCTGGAATATCTTAAAGCTATGCAAAGTATCAATCGGGAAATTCTGAATCCTGTATTTTTTATAAGTTTTATGGGGACAGCCGTACTTCTGCCTGTTTCCACTTTCTTATTCCGTGGAAATAATCCCACTTTTATCTTTTTGCTGATCGCTTCAATTGCTTACCTGGTCGGTGTTTTTGGGGTTACTGTATTCGGAAATGTTCCACTGAATGATATGTTGGATCAATTTAATATTAATAATTCAACGAATGATTTAATAAGTCAAATGCGTGAAAATTTTGAAAACAGATGGAATTTTTTAAACAATATAAGAACTGTTTTTTCAGTAATCAGCATATTTTTAGTGATTTGCGCCTGTATTTGGAATAAGGAAGTCTAGGAAGAAAATATCACATCCGTATAAATACTGAATTACAAATTACGTATTTATACGGATGTATGAA
The DNA here is from genome assembly GCF_000737705.1 of Chryseobacterium soli. GTDB lineage: Bacteria > Bacteroidota > Bacteroidia > Flavobacteriales > Weeksellaceae > Chryseobacterium > Chryseobacterium soli. The sequence goes on from NZ_JPRH01000007.1 coordinate 203,354, forward strand.
TAAAGTTTTATACAGATCTTTACGTCAGTAATAACACAAGGGAATTTAAGTATTTAAAGGCTCTTGCTGCAAAAGCTAACTAATAACCACAAAGCTCAAATTCTACAAAAAAGGCAGCCCCTAAGAGCTGCCTTTCTTATGTTGATTAAATTAAATTTTAGGTCGTTATGTACAATTTTACATGTATTGTCATTCCGACGAAGGAGGAATCTCATTCATAGATTAGATTCTTCATTTCACTTCGTTGCATTCAGAATGACAGCAGAACAAATAGAAAATGAAGCCTAGTGTAAAATTATATATTCTTGCCAATTTTAAATCTTTAAAAGCTCAATCATTCTTTCCGGACTTTCTGCTGAAAATACTGCATTTCCTGCCACCAAAACGTCGGCTCCGGCATCAAAAAGTTTAGAAGCATTATCAAGGTTTACCCCACCATCAATTTCAATAAGCGCTGTTGAATTATTGCTTAAAATCAGATCTTTTGTTTCAGCTATTTTTTTGTAGGTGTTTTCAATAAATTTTTGTCCGCCAAATCCCGGATTTACACTCATTAGCAATACAAGATCTACATCAGCGATAATATCTTCAAGCATTAAAACCGGAGTGGAAGGGTTTAAAACAACCCCCGCTTTAGCTCCTCTGTTTTGGATATGATGAATCGTTCTGTGAAGATGGGTGCATGCCTCATAATGTACAGAAATAAGATCTGCTCCATGGTTGATGAATTCATCGATATATTTGTCCGGTTCTACAATCATTAAGTGAACATCAACAAATTTTTTGGCGTGCTGCTGAACAGTCTTCATCACAGGAAAACCGAAAGAGATGTTAGGAACAAATCTGCCGTCCATTACATCAATATGGAACCAGTCGGCCTGGGACTCATTCAGCATTTCAATGTCTCTTTGCAGATTCCCAAAGTCTGCAGATAATAGGGAAGGAGCAATCAGCTTAGTTTTCATTTTTACTTTTTATACTTAATATTAGATTTCAGATTGAAGATGTCAGATCTAGACTTTCAGTTTTACGAATAGTTTAATCTGATATCTAGTGTCTGGCATCTCCAGCTTAATGATATTTCAATTTCATTTCCGGTTTGATCTCCAGCAGTGTTTCGTAGATAAGGTTAATCACATTGCTTACATCCTCTTTAGAGACCATTTCTACTGTAGTGTGCATATAGCGTAAAGGTAAAGAAATTAATGCACTCGGTACTCCGCCGTTAGAGTGAGCGAAGGCATCCGTATCTGTTCCCGTGGCTCTGCTGGCCGCAGCTCTCTGAAAAGGTATTTTCTTTGTCTTTGCGGTGTTGATGATCAATTCTCTGATCGTATGATGAACACTTGGGGCAAAGAAAACAACCGGTCCGTCACCACATTTTTGGTCACCTTCTTTTTTCTTTTCGATCATTGGTGTCGTAGTGTCATGGGTAACGTCTGTTACAATAGCAATATTAGGCTTTATGGTATCGGCAATCATGTCGGCACCATATAAACCTACTTCCTCCTGAACGGAATTGGTGATGTACAGACCAAATGGAATTGTTTTTTTGTTTTCCTTTAAAAGTCGGGCCACTTCAGCGATCATAAAACCTCCGATTCTGTTGTCCAAAGCTCTGCAGACAAAATAACGGTCGTTCATTTCGAAGAATTCATCAGGGTAAGTGATCATGCAGCCTACGAAAATACCCATTTCCTCCACTTCCTCTTTGGTGATGGCACCACAGTCTATAAAGATATTCTCAATCTTAGGGGTAGGTTCGTTTTGATTGGATCTTGTATGAATGGCCGGCCATCCGAACACGCCCTTTACAATTCCTTTTTCACCGTGAATATGAACCACTTTTGAAGGGGCGATGGTCTGATCAGAGCCTCCATTTCGGATTACATAGATCAATCCGTCATCAGTAATGTAATTTACGTACCATGAGATCTCATCGGCATGTGCTTCAATCACTACTTTAAATTCGGCATCGGGATTGATTATCCCATAGCATGTTCCGTAATGATCTACTTCAATTTTGTCTACATAGGGTCTGATGTAATCCATCCAGATTTCCTGTCCTTTGTGTTCATAACCGGTTGGAGATGAAGTGTTTAAATATTTTTCTAAAAATTTTAAAGATTTCTTTTCAAATTTCATAAAAAGGAATGATTTTTGCGTTTAATTTTTGTTATTATAAGTGTAAAAATAATGAATTTTAGTAAAATTATCTGTCTTTTTATTTTCTTTTTTGGAGTCAGTGTTTTTGGACAAAAAGATTCTGTAGAGGCAAAACCTCTTGATCAGTATCCGGCTGGATCTTTGAAAGTAGATGAATTTGGCAATAGATATTATTATGACGAACAGCAAAAAGTCAAGATCTATGAGGTCAATGGTGAGCCTGTCGTTGTTTTGGATGAGTTGGTATTGATCAACAAACCCAAATTCAATAATCAGCTGGATAAAAATTACTACTATTTCCTTAATAAAAAGCTGTACAGAGTATATCCCCTGTTTGTTGCTGCACTACAACAGTACAGAGATATCCAGAAAGATATGGATGATATGGACAGCAAAGCCAAGCGGAAATTCGTGAGAGAAAGACAGAATATGCTGGCCGATCAATACGAAAAGCAATTACGCGATCTGACGACTACCGAAGGACAGGTTTTTGCAAAGCTTATGAACAGAGCAACCGGCAAAAATGTATATGAAATCATAAAGGAGCTTAGAGGCGGATGGAGCGCCTTCTGGTGGAATGTAAAAGGAAAGATGGCGGATATTGATTTAAAAGACCAATACGACCCTCATAAGAACAGAACTGATGAATTTGTTGAATCTCTGCTTCAGTCTAACTGGAATTCAGGATATCTTCAGCCTTATCCCGGTGCCAATGATTTTAAAATCAAGAAATAATCATAAATAAAATTCCTGTAAGATCTCTTACAGGAATTTTTCTTTTAATTTATCAAATACGATTTGATCTATCGGGAGTGGAAAAGGGTTATCCGGTCTATCGATATCAATCCATTCTGTTTTTTCGATGCAGGGATCCATGATAATGAAGTCTTCTTCATTCAGGATATTCACCATATAATATATAGTAAGCAGTTGTTCATTTTCGCGAAAACGGGAAACCAAAAAGCTTTCCTGTGTATAAAGATGTTCTACAATATCTACTTTTACGTTAAGCTCTTCATCGAATTCGCGGTGCAGACATTCCAGAACTCCTTCTCCGAATTCCAGCCCGCCGCCGGGAAATTTCATTAAAGCTTCGCCTGCATATTCTTCAAACAATGTCAATACTTTTTTGTCCTTTACCGCACAGGCATACACTCGGATGTTAATCTTATCTATCATATATATAATGGTATTTGTAAAGCTAAAATAGGGAAATACTTAAGAGTATAAAAGCGTATTCGTGAATTTATGGTTGCATTGATGCATCAAAATCTACATTTTCATAGCATTAATCATTTCTCTTTTTCCGGGTGGTCCCTGCTTTTTCTCAACATTGAAATTAAGCTCCTGAAGGATTCTTCTCACGCTTCCTTTTGAAGAGTAAGTTGTTAACAGTCCGTTAATATCCATCTTATCAGAAACCATTTCAAATAATGGTTTTTCCCACAGATCAGGCTGTACTCTTGCCCCGAAACAGTCATAATAGACCAGGTTGATTTTAGGTAAGTCTATGTCTTTCAGGGAGAAAAAGTCACATTGAATCTTTTTAAGGTTAAACCCTTTAATAATTTCCACTGATTTTTCCCATTCTGACTGATGAATTTTTTGATACATATTTTTGAATTCCGGGTTGTCAAAAAGATCAAAATAGGCCAGTTCGTTAATTTCCGATTCATTTATAGGGTACTTTTCGAGCGTAAAATAGTTGATGACATGATTTTTGTCAGTTTTTAAATATTCATTAATTGTAACCAAAACATTCAAACCTGTTCCAAAACCGAGTTCTAAAATATTAATTTCGCAATCATTTATTATATTTAGTCCATTTTTAATAAACACGTGTTCCGCTTCCTGCAGCGCTCCATGATGAGAATGATAGTTTTCATTTAATTCATTGATAAACAATGTTTTACTACCGTCGTTTGTGGTCTTAATTTCTCTTTTCAAGCTATTTTTTTGTCAAATTTACTCCAAAATTTTTATATTTAGAAAATTATGTTAAATTTGTAGAACATCATAAAAAATTTTAGAAATGATAATTCAAAAAACTGAAAACTCCAGAATTTCTACATTCGACCCAAATAATTTTTCATTCGGGGATACTTTCATCGATCATATGATCATATGTGAGTACGAGAATGGAAAATGGGGTGACGTAAAATTAGTTCCTTATGGTCCATTACAATTTACGCCTGCTATGATGGGGGTAAACTACGGACAGGCTTGTTTTGAAGGTATGAAAGCCTATAAAGACAAGGACGGACAGGTTTTCCTTTTCAGGCCTGAAAAGAATTTTGAGCGTATCAATAAATCAGCTAAGCGTCTGGCTATCCCTGAAGTTACTGAAGAAATGTTTTTGGACGGGTTGAAAGCACTGGTAGATTTAGATAGAGCATGGATCCCGCAAGGTGAGGGGATGTCATTATATCTGAGACCATTGATTTTTGCAACAGAAGAAGTTCTTAAAGCCAGGGTTTCTAATAAATATATGTTTGCTATCGTAGCATCGCCTGCGAAAAGCTATTATACAGAGCCTGTTTCTGTGAAAATTTCTGATCATTATTCAAGAGCGGCAAGTGGTGGTGTAGGTTCGGCTAAAGCAGCTGGAAACTATGCAGCCTCTTTCTATCCTACACAATTGGCTATCGAAGAAGGGTATGAGCAGATTATCTGGACGGATGATGCTACTCATGAGTATTTCGAGGAAAGTGGTACAATGAACGTTTTCGTTAGAATCAACGATACGATCTATACGCCTCCTACATCTGAAAAGATTTTAGATGGTGTTACAAGAGACAGTTTTATTCAATTGGCTAAGAAAAGAGGAATTGAAGTAAAAGTTGAACCTATCGCGGTAAAAGACGTAGTAGCAGCTCAAAAGAACGGAACTTTGAAAGAAGTTTGGGGAGTGGGAACTGCTGTAGTAACGACTATTTTCCAGGCTTTAGGATATAACGGTGATAAACTGGCTTTACCTTCACTTTCTGACGAAGAAAGCTATGCAGCCATCCTTAAAAGTGATCTGGTAAATCTTCAGAACAATCTTTCCGAAGATACTTTCGGATGGAGAGTATTGGTTGAAAAACAAGTACTGGAAACAGTTTAATTGTACTCCATACATTACAATAAAAAGACCGGTAGGATATTTTCCACCGGTCTTTTGTTTTTCGGGAAGAAGTAACTCATTTGGAAATTAAAATATGAAGTATGGGATCTTATGATGTCTGTTCTGAAGATTTAAAGTAATATCCGCATGAATAATTTCTGAATATTCTCCGAAATCCGTATTTTCGCAAAAGTTTATGAAAAAAATACTCTTCATATCAGCAGTAAGCCTTTTGAGTTGTAACAGAAGTGCCCAACAAACCCATCCTCCTGTAGGCGGGGTTCTGAGCCAGAAAGATCTGGACGTTTCTAAAAATAGAATGCGGAATCTTAATTCGCAGGAAAGAAGTCAGATCCAGGAATGGGCAAATGCACAGCCTGTAAAGTATTATACCACACAGCTTAACTACTGGGTAACTGCAGAAAATTTTGACAAAAGAGAAAGGAGACCGGATAATTCCACGATTTCTTACTCTTACGATCTGTATGATTTTGATCAGACCAAGATCTACGATCAGTCTTTTGAAAGGAGAGATGCCAAATTCGGGCACTTTGATGAACTGAAAGCAGTAGAGAATGCTTTGCGTTTTATACATGATGGGGAGGAAGTTACGCTTTTGGTACCGTCTTCTCTGGCCTACGGTACGTACGGAGATGAGAAGAAAATAGATAACGACATACCATTGATCATAAAATTAAAAGCTCTATAAATGAAATTGTTTAACAAGAATATAATTCTGGCAGCGGCAAGCGTATCGCTGATGAGTTGTACACCAATTTATAAAAAAATGAACGTAGACAAAGAAACTTACGAAGGTCTTAATGACGGACTTTATGCAAATCTTCAAACGACTAAAGGAAATTTAATCGTTAAATTAGAAGACAAGAAGGCACCTGTAACTGTAGCCAACTTTGTTGGTCTTGCAGAAGGGAAAATCGACAACAAAGCTAAGGCTAAGGGAGTTCCTTTTTATGATGGAACGATTTTTCACAGAGTAATCAAAGATTTCATGATCCAGGGAGGTGATCCTAAAGGAACTGGAATGGGAGATCCGGGATATAAGTTTGAGGATGAGAGAAACGACCTTAAGCATACAGGAAAAGGAATTCTTTCTATGGCCAATTCAGGGCCTAACACGAATGGGTCTCAGTTTTTCATTACAGAAGTAGCAACCCCTTGGTTAGACGGAAAACATACCATCTTCGGAAAAGTAGTTAAAGGAGAAGATGTAATCGATACGATTGCAAATGTAGAAAAAGGTGCTCAGGATAAACCTAAAACAGATATCGTTTTAGAAAAAGTATCTGTTTTCAGCAAAGGAGACGAGTATAAGCACTATGATGCCGCAAAAACTTTCAGTGAAGGAAAAGCGAAAATCGCAGAAAACAATAAAGCTTTTATTGCTAAAGAAGAAGCTGACAGAAAGAAAAAAGAAGAGGAGTTCAAAGCTAACCAGGAAAAAATGGTAGAGAACTTTAAAGCTGGAATGCAGAAAACTGAATCCGGTTTATATTACAAGATAACGAAAACTACGGATGGAAAAGCTCCAAAATCCGGAGATAATGTTTCTGTACATTACGCAGGAAAGCTGATCGACGGTACTGAATTCGATTCTTCATTCAAAAGAAATGAGCCGATCGATATTCCAATCGGTATGGGAAGAGTAATCAAGGGATGGGATGAAGGAATCCTATTGTTAAAAGAAGGTGAAACAGCTACTTTATTGATTCCGCCAGCAATGGGTTACGGAGAAAGAGGAGCAGGAGGAGTGATCCCGCCAAATGCATGGTTAATTTTCGATGTTGAGCTTGTGAAAGTAAAGTAATCAAAAATTTTATGATATTGAAAGCCGCCCCAAAAGGGCGGTTTTTTCATTGCTGGAAAGAATGCTTTTTTATAGTTTTGTGAATAAAATATACATGATGAGAACCAACCCACTTATATTTCTATTCGCTCTGTTGTCGTTGGTGACTTTTGCACAGACCAAGGCAAATCCCGACGATGCAGCAATAAAAAAATCACTTACCTATTTTGTAAACAGTATTAAATCTAAACAGATCGATCTGGCAGTAAACTGTATCTATCCAAAATTCTTCACCATAGTTTCAAAAGAGAAGATGATGCAGATTTTGAATATGACGTACAACAATCCGTTTATGAAAATTGACGTGCAGAATTTACAGTTTGAGAATATTGAAAAGCCAGAACTCATTAAGGGTGAATATTTTTCCATTACCAATTATTTTCTTAAACTGAAATGTAATGTTGGCTCATTGAATGACGATATAAAAAAGAAAATAAATAGTGCTTTAAAAGCAAAATACGGTAAGAATAATGTAAAATATTTAGCAAACGAAGGTTCATATCTCATCAACGCAAATATGAAAGCTTGTGCCGTTTCAAAAGATAAAAAATACTGGAAATTTGTTATTCTTGAAAAGGAATATAAACCTCAATTGGTAAAAGTATTGCCGAAGAAAGTTCTGGATAAATTTTAGAAGTTTATTTTTAAGGTAATTATATACAATTTTACATTAACCATGTTATCTTATTATTATGACTCTGTCATTCTGAATGTAACG
>NZ_JPRH01000008.1 GCF_000737705.1 Chryseobacterium soli
TATCATTCTATCTAAAGCCATTCAACGAGATTCAAGGAGAAAGCAGAGGACTAATGCGGCAGAAAAGTCTCAAACTTAGCACGATTCTTAGTTCACCTCTGTTTTCCTTTTAATAAATTTAGATTGTTTTTATCAATACAAAGTAAAGGCACGAATCCTTTCGTGTGGTTTTTAGCATTATAAATCAAACATCGAAAAAACATCCAAAGACTATCAAAGCCCCACCACAAAGCCTGTAGGCCCTTCCAAAGGGTCTGCAGGTACTTCCCTAACCCTCTGGAGGGTCTTCCCAACGGCCCAGACCCCCTTGAGGAACGGGCGACGCCCCCTTACCCAAGGGTGCAGAACCGGTTATGTAAGGGGGTGTAGGGGCTTCCGAACGGTCTGCGGACCGTTATCCAAGGGGTTGCAGCCCATTATCATACTCCCTGAAGGGGGTTATGAACGGGGTAAAGGGATATAGGATGTAATAACGTGATATAAAAACAATAGATATCAAACAAAAAAACAGGATCTTTCAAAAGAAACTCTTAAATTTTCCGTTTAATTCTTAAATTTGGCTCATGCGAAAGAATTTTTATCTCATCATTATATTATGTTCCCTTACCAGCTGTTATACCTATCAGGTAAAAAAGCCAGTGGATCCGGCGGTCAACAATAAGAATGCAGTTGCTGCTGCTCCTAATTCCATGAAAATGAAAGGCGCACCCGCTGAGTCCCAAAACATGAACGTACAACAGGCGCCTGCTCCGGTGAATATTCAGGAGAAACTTGCGCCTAATAAAAATGTTAAAATTAATGTTGATGGCAGATCCTATAAAGTCATAGTGGACCGATGGGAAAGCGACAGTCTGGTGGTTCACCCGGTTCATAATCCTAAAAAAATTCTGAAATTCCACAAGAACCAGATCAATGCCGAGAAAATTGCAGAAAAACGCTTTTCACAACCGATCGCTGATATTATTACGGTTACGGTGTATGCCGGAATTGGTGCTTTAATCTATTTTCTTGTTCGCTAATTTTTTTAAGCTTTTCCGATACACTAATTTAGGGAGACCTCCAGACCAAAGACCTGAATATGCAGTTCAAACAACTATAAAAACATCACCATGAAGCAAAATACCGCTAAAAAACCGGCCAAAACCTGCTACAACCATATTGGCGGGAAACTGGGAACCCTCCTTTTGGAAGAATTTGTAAACAAAGGATGGATTGCAAAAGAACAACCTGATGCCAAGCATTTTTATATTACTGATGAGGGCATAAAGGGCTTTACAACGCTTGGAATTGATCTTTCGCAGATACAATCAGAAGCGCTATAAAAGGAATTACCATAGTTAATAATAACAAAATCCCCACCTCATCGTGGGGATTATTTATTTCGAAAAGAACAGGTCTGCTTCAGCTTTTCTTCGCCTGATGAGGCCATTTAACGTTTTTCCGCCAGCGGTAATGTATTTGGTAGTGAACCAATTTCTGATCTCTGACTCACCTGCTTTTTTATTGATTAAAGAAAACAGCGTGTCGGATCCTCCCGTATTGTAAGTGTGCGATACCAGCGCATCAAACTGGTTTTGGGTAAGCGCAGCTTTTACTTTAGCGTTAACGATTTTTTCGTAAGTCGGTAAAACGGATGAAAATAGTTCTGCACCTTTTTCTTTGCTGATGGCAGGGTCATTCATCGTTACTTTCTTCCCGCCCGGATAATACGTGTTCCCATATCCAATGGTGGGAATTCCTGCAGAATCCAGGTAAGGTTTGCCACTGAAACCTTCGAATGAGATAATCAGCTGTATTCCTTTTTGTGATGTTTTCATTGCTTAAAATATTTATAGGTGAAAAAGAGGAGTATTAAAGTGATTCCCATGATGGTAATGAAAATCCAGGCTGCGACATCCAAACCATTCAGCTGTATTTTTTTTGTTTCTTCAGATATTTTTGAATCCACTTCTCTGATCGTTTCTTTTGAAGCCGTTTCCTGTGTTACGTCCTGAATGGTATGGGTAGATTGTTCTTTTTTACCTTCTGATTTTTGATGGTCAGCCTTGGCATAATGGTTACTGATGATGTATTCCGCAGTTCCCATGATGGAAATACTTTGAAGGGTATCGCTTCCCACCACATTATGGAAAACAAGGGGATTGGATGCATCAGATGTTCCTTTGATCAGCAGATCTCCGGACATTTCACTTTTCTTTTCCTCAAGTATGGCATCAGCAGATGTACTTTGGCCTGTTTTTAAGTTCTGTGCACTAAAAGAATCCGTTTTTACGTTTTCTGTTTCTGTTGTATTTTCTTTATAAGTGGTTGTAATTTTGTGTTTACTTCGGCAGCCCAAGAGGAGGCTGCTCCAAATGATCAGCAGCATAATTTTTACTTTCATGAGTTTTGTTTTTTTTAATTAAATGAATTTATTAAGTGGTGAAGCCGGGAGCTGGAAGACGGAAGTTATGAAGGCCATAAGGAACAGCTTCTCCCGACTTTTATCTTTTTAAGCACTAATTCCATTAAGTTGATGGATGCCTTCACGAATTATGAGAATACCAAACCTCTCTCCCAGCCTTTTCCCACTTCATTTTTTTGTCCCAAATTCAGGGTTGCGTTATTCGGAGGAAAGTTGAGTCGCTTATTGATATTCAATTTTTACATGAATATTTTATCTTCTTTCACGTACTCTTTTTTGATGCTTTCCAATAACAGGTCTATACTTACTTTGTAGCCGGGCTCTTTCAATGCAATTGCTTTTAAGCTTACATCCTGTATGATGTTCATGATATTGGAACCGGTGAGCTCGTACCGCTGGGCGATTTTATCCAGATCAATGTCTTCCAATTGTAATTGTTCGGGTAAATTTTGCTGCCAGATACGCAGACGCTCTTCATGCTTTGGATTGTTGAATTGTATGCAGCTATGAAAGCGTCGCGTAAAGGCTGTATCCATATTATTTTTAAAGTTGGACGCCAGAATAATAAGTCCGGAAAACGTTTCTATCCGCTGTAACAAATAAGAAACTTCCTGATTGGCGTATTTATCATGAGCGTCCCGTACACTGGTTCGTTTTCCGAAAATAGCATCTGCCTCATCAAAAAATAAGATCCAGTTTTTGTTTTCCGCTCTGTCAAATAATTTTGAGAGCTGCTTTTCGGTTTCTCCGATGTATTTCGAGACTAACATAGAAATATCGACTCTGAAAACGGGGCGTTGCGTGTATTTTCCCAAAAGGCTTGCAGCAAGGGTTTTTCCGGTTCCCGGTTCTCCATAAAACAACACGCGTAAGCCTGGCTTAAGTTTTTTCTGCATGTCCCAGTCTTCCATAAGAATCCGGCTGCTGTGATACCAGGATTCAATACTTTGCAGCTCATCCAGTGTGGTTTGAGGAAGGATCAAATCTGTCCATGACCGGCGGGTGTGCAGCTGTTCTGCCGGGAAATCATTGCTCATTTTCGGCAACACTTCCACTCCAAAAATGATTGCATTGAAAGCTTCCTGATGAATATTTATCTGGCTATTTATGGAGGTATGATCGAGAGCTGACCCTGAAAAAACAATGAGCTCTTCTTTCATCAACACCGAATTTGGACCGAAATACTCCAACACATTCAGCCGCTCCGAAATGCTGTCTCCTCCCAAAATATATTGAACGGCCTGAATAGTCGGGTAAAAGAGCCTACCACTGTCATTGGTTGAGCAGAAGTCAAACAGCACGCTGTGGGGAAACTCCAAATATATGCGTTTCAGCAATGATGGATCCAATCGTGGCAATAAAGCTATTAATAGAATAACAACTTCCTGATGGGTAAGCTCTTTCCCTGAAATATAATCTCCTAATTGAAAGTCTTCATGGTTATTAGTATTAAATTCAGGTGCACCTATAGTAAAATCTTCTGAAGAATTGTTGATACGCCATGTAATAACCTCTTCTAAGTGAGTAAATAATTTTTGTATCTGTTTTTGTTCCATTGGTTTTTTAGTCTTTTTTATTTTTTAAAATTCAAAATTTACTCTTCTTTATCTTCCTGAATACATTTTGCTCCGTTTTCCCGCATGCAGCAAGAATCCTTTTTTTGAAGTATGAAATTGCTGAAAACACCTGTTAATTCGTCACTAACAATAACCCTCAACCGAAAGTTGCTCCCATTGGAGAGTCTTACCGAAACTGCCGGAGCAGTTCCTTTTTAGAAAGTCTCTCACTTATTGGAATTCCTACTTTTTAAAGAAATCAATCTTACCTTTGAAAGAAAACAATAGATCTTATCCAGTATTTCAAGAGTAAAAGGCTTCCCATTAAAGGGTATCCTACTCGATTGAGGTTTTTTAGTGTTTGGGGTTTGGTTTTTAGGGGTGTATGGATGATCCGGTAAGCGGTTGAGGTTATGTTTTATTTGATTTGGTAATCGTATTTAACTGCTTTCCGAATGCAATTAGTATTGATGATTGAAAGTTCAAAATTCAGCTATTTTTTGTTCTTATAAAAGTTTTTCGGGCTTACCGTCCTGTAGTTGCAGTAACTCTTATTTTTCTAATCATAGACATAAATTTCAATAATTCCGAATTCCCCGCCCATGTCCACAGGGGCATACACTTCGCTGGGGCTATGAATATTCAGCTTTATGACGTTATCATCCAATCGTACGGCCATACAGTCTACCGGAGAGGATTTGCTAAACGGCATATTTATTTTGCTGTTAATCCAAACTTTGCCTTTGGGGAAAGCTTTATCTAATTTCCCAGTATAGAATCCAACATCATTACGTCCCCAGCTAATATCTCCAATCGTATTTTCCAATACCATAAATGCAGGATCAAAGGAATTTTCATCCGCCTGTAACAGGGCTCTGTAGATTTTATACTTAGGTTTTATTTTTTCATCAACCCATCTTTTCTGTACAAATGAGTGGTCTTCATAATTATCTCCGTAATATTCAGAGGAAACTATACCAGGGCCATAGGTAGGTGCTTTTACCTCAATTCTATCCGACCATTTGTTTAGGTTTACAGATTTTCCATTTACGCCTATATCCTGAGATAAAACAATTTGAGAGGGGTTAATCAGCAATTGGCTTTTATCTCCGCTTGAGGGATCTCCCGAAATAATCGTTGTATACCCGTCAGTAATAGATAGTGAAGCTGAACCACTTTTTATTGATGCTGATTCTTCCGTAGAAAACTCGATGATTCCTGTCACCGGTTTTCCTGATTTGGTTCCGGATAACGGGATATGTTCCTGCTTATCTTTCAGACCAAATGTTCCATCTGGTTTGGCTACTACATCTTTTGTAAATAAAGCATCTGCCACAGGAAGTCTGAGAACCTGCAAACTTGTATCAAACCTTAGCCAGCGGTCAGCAAAATTCCCTTCAATGAAATGAGTCTTATAATAATTATTGTCTTTTGCTAAAAAATTATTGATAATGAACTTATTACTCTGAAGGCCAATTAATTCCAGATTGGAACCGATAATGACATTGTTCTCCCCCCAAATTCCGTTAGAATGTCCTGAGGAGCCTGCTCCAATGACAATATTTGAAGACCAGAGACCTGAACCGCCCCGGCCCCAAAACTGACCGGCCTGATACCCTAAAAATGTATTGTTATTACCGGCAATAAAACATCCAGTCCATTTTCCAAGCATGGAGTTTCCTGTTCCGCCTTTAAGTCCGTACCCTGATGAAACCCCTATCAACGTGTTATCATTTCCTGTAGTAAGTCCTGTGGCAGACTCTAATCCCATTACCACATTAGCGGATCCTGCTGTAACATCTTTCCCTGCATAATGTCCTACAACCGTATTGGCCTGTCCTGAGGTTATCGATGGCAAACTGTTGTATCCTAAGGCTATATTATAAGTTCCCGTGTGAGCGGTATTCATATTTCCGAAGAAAAAAGAATAGGTAGATTTGTTTACCCCTAAAACTGCATTTTTACCGGGTAATCCTGATCCGGAAACATCTTCAGTAAAAGCAATGCTGTTGGGAGAATAATTATTTCTGTTAACTACTGTGGCAAGGGTTTCGTCCGGTAAAGGTTGTGTGGTGGTAACTCCGGATTGTCTGTTTATGTAAAATTTCCCATCTGATGAGGGTTTGTCGACTTTTGCATTCAGTGCTCCCTGCAAACCTTCTACCATTCCTATGGTAACGTTTGAAATTCCTGTAGGGAGATAGTTATATTTATTTGTCTTTTCACCTCCTTTGAACATGTAAAGAGTATAATTCTCTCCATTCACCGGAATAGCAATGAAATCGTTATCTTCAAAAACATAGGCAACCGAATGATCAGCAAACTCTGAAATTGTAGTTTCAACAGCTTCTATTAAATTCGTTATACCTAAAGCTTCAATTTTTTCTGCCAGAATTTTCTGATCATCATTCACAAAGTCGCCCAGCATCATATATTTTGAGTCACTCTGGATTTTGGTATAGACGCTCCCAATATGGTCTGTATTATCAACAGTTCCTATATTTTCAGGCAATTCTCCAACTCCTAACGCTGCTTTCCATGCCTGAACATTGTTACTGTCTAAGTTTGATGCATCTTTTTTAGCTAAATAATGAACATGAGCATCCGGACTTGAAATATGGGCTTCAAAACTCGTTTTGTCGGCTTTATTTTGCAGTTCACTTTCTAATCCCATCACTTTATTGGTAGGAATAGTCTCGTCTTTGTGCCAAAAAGAGGACCATGAAGCCTGAAACTGTTCCTGAGTAGGAGAATCACCGGTTTCGAAGTAGCTGTATATTGTATTTAATGGTATTGACATTTCGTTTATTGATTTTTATTTTTTTTTAGAATGATAGAATGCCTGAGCAGGCTTGTACATTTATATCTAATTTATAGATGTAAAGAATACATTTGCGGTATTGTTAAAGTTGTATTTCAGCAATACCAAACCGGTATTGAAGTAGCCGTACTATACTACCACCAAAGGATGTGGAGCCGGCTGTTTTGGTACTGTAATCCACAGTTTCATTGGTCATCCAATCGCAGAAATCGGCATATTGGTATGCGTAGAACAGGGGTTTTGTAACCTTACGTATATCTGCTGCTACTTTTCTTAAGGTATTCTTACCATATCTGTTTCCCTTATTTCAAAAGAGTGTACAGTTTTTTAAACTCCTTATGTCCAATTATTTCCAGGGTCTTGTGGTATTATATCTCCATAATCACATTCGATTCTTATGTTTCTGATCTTATTTATTACACCACCACCCCAACTATTCTGATTATTTTGTCCGGCATTCAGGTAACCTGTCATTAAAAGACCTTCATTATCTGTATCATACACTTTGCATACTATGGACTGCTCGGTTTTTCTAAGGTCTACATTGTAGTACAGATAGAGAAAATCCCCTATATCGTAATGATCGGTAACGGTATCTTCACTTCTGTATATATCCCCCCAGCTGCCTGCTTCTGCCCTATACTGGATAAGTACTCCCGTTTTATTAATAAACCTGATACTTGTGTTGACAATGTTTACTTTTCTTCCTAAATTTTGCTTTACAATTTGTATGGATAATCTTTTCCCTTCAAGTGTTCCCAATTCGAACCCATCAGGAATCGCAGGCAGATTATTTCCAAAAAATTTATTAATTGTAAAGTTCTGATTGATTTGATAAATCAAGCTATAGTATTCGTTTTCGCCTAATTCTTCTCCAGAGATTTTTTTTACTTTAATGGTGTAAGGTTCACTGCCTAAGAAGTACCGTTTTTCCATGCGATAAGAAGTATTCCCTATTGTGATCTCCTGATCTTCTTCATCACGGGAGCTTATCGCAATGGGGAATTGTAAGGTTCCCACCTGGCTGCTTGAGTAGTCAATGTATCCGTTGTCAAGAGATGCAAGGATATTGGCAAGGATTGCTGTTTCTTTATTGGTCATGACATCTTCTTTAAGTGTTAAAGAATCTATCAAATCTGAAAATTGACTTTGTGTAGGATATTTACCTTTTTCAAAATAAGTTTTTAACTGATCTCTTGTACTTAGTTTATTTTTTTCCATATTATTTACTATTTTTTACTGCTGATGCTTTTTTAATAGTCCCGGGTATCTTGTGAGACTGTCATTTGGAATTCTTTCATCTGGTCTCATTACCAAAAAGTGTAAGTTTTTAAGGTGCTGATTGCTGCTTAACTATTTTCTACTTAATCTTCGAAAGTTATATAGTCACACTCAATTCTTACGTTTCTGATTTTCAGTACCTGACCGCCAGTATAAACATCCTGATTGTTTTGCCCGGCATATAAGTAGCCTGTCGTTAAAAGATTACCATTATCTTCATCATAGACCCTGCATTCTATGGACTGAGCGATGTTGCCAAGGTCAGCTCTATAGAATATGGACAGATCATCCCACAGATCATAATGACTGGTGACCATATCTTCAGTGGTGTAGTCATCACTCCAGTTAATTGTAGACACCCTGTATTGAATAGATTCTTTAGTTTTATTGACAAGTTTAATACTTGTATTTATCACACTTATTTTTTGTCCGAATTCCTGTTTATTTATTTGCATCTGAAAGTTTTTAGCATCCCCCGCCAGCGTTCCAAATTTAAATCCGTCAGGAATCGCAGGCAGATTATTCCCGAACATTCTTGCAATAGGATATTGTGATGGTATATAGGAACTCATAACATAGTACTCGTTTTCTTCCAATCCTTCTGCTGAGAATTCTTTTGCCTGAATGGTATACGGCCTATTTCCAAAGAAGTATCTTTTTTCTTCCGGATAGTTGTCTCTTCTGCCCAATGTAATCACCTGATCTTCTCTGTCTTTTGAACTTATAACAATCGGGAATTCTTGATCTTTAATATTACCCGATAGATTATAGGAAATGAATCCGTTTTCAATAGATGCCAAATTATTGGCAAGAGCTACCATTTCGTCATTGGTCAGAATATCTGCTTTATGTCTTAGAGAATCTACCAAATCCGAAAATTGGCTTTGTGTGGGATATTTACCTTTTTCAAAATATGTTTTTAACTTCTCTCTTGTAGCTAATTTATTTTCTTCCATAGTACTTTATTATTCTTTACGACTTATATTCTTAGTATCATTAATTGCTTTTGGGAATTATGATGTAAAGCCAAAATTCCTCTTTTTATTGTTTCTGTAAAAGTTTTGTGATCTCTTTATTCTGTAGTTGCAGGAGCCTTTATTTTTTGAGAACAGGATGGTTAGCTCTTTTATTTCGAAGCCCAAAATTCATTCTTTTTTCATTCCTGTGAAAGTTTTTGGTATGCTCGGTTCTGTAGTTGCAGTAACCTTCATTTCAGAATGAGATGATTTTTCACTGAAAAGCAGCTTCTATAAGACAGCAAAAATGAAGTATCAAAATGAATTTGGTTTTTTATAACCGAATTGGGGTATCTGTAGCCTTAGTATATTCCAGGATGATATGAAGTGACCAGTCAGCCTTTTGACCATTGATTTGTACAAAATCTAATAAAGAATCAGCATGGTTAAAATTAACAGATAAAGTTTCAGCATTTGCTATATTATAACTGTGAGTACCAATTCTTGCTGTACCATTTATAAAAACATGTTCTATATTTAATGTTTCTAATTCTATTGATTTACCGGGTTCCGTTTCTGAAATATTATCTATGATTAAACTTCTGTAAATTGGCTTTTTATACTCACTATCAATCTGAAAATAATTACCTGTTAAAGTTTCATTACAATAAATATTAGAATTTGTTTTTTCCTCCAGCCCGAATGTTCCGTCCGGTTTAGCAACGATGCTTTTGGTAAACGTAGAATCAGCCTGTGGAAGTCTGTGAACTTTTAGTGAAGAGTCAAAGTCTAAAGTTCTTTCTACAAAATCTCCGCCTATAAGAGGAAGTGTGGTGTTATGGTTTAATACTGCTTCTGATGAATGGATAACTAATTTATTATTTGTTTCACCGCCTATGGGAGCATTTGCCCCAATGGTAACATTATTATGGCCTTTTAGATTATTCGGTAAATCTGTGGTGTAGCCTGATCTGAATCCTAAAAAAGTATTATAATTGTAGTCCTGGGTATGCAGAGTTCCACCATCCACAAATCCGGAATGGCTACCTAAGGCCGTGTTACCATACCCGCCTATAAAGTTACTCATCGCAACCCGACCGACAGCGGTATTATTAGTACCTGAAACAAAATAATACATACTGGCCTGGCCTACTACAACATTCCAATACCCTTCTTTCAAAGCATTCATTGAAGCAGATCCTACCACGGTATTTCTGATACCGGTCGTAAGTTTCCATAATGCATGATTTCCCAAGGCTACATTTTCACTTCCGGTAGTAATTTCCTGCAAAGCTCCGAAACCCAATGACTGATTATAAATTCCTGTATGATCCGGATTCATATTTCCAAACCACTGAGACCAGGTTTTTGGGTTGAACCTTAATTCAACTCTAGTAGAAGGCGTTGTTCCGCTTTGAAAAAATTTAATCCCTTGTTCAGGAATCTTATTATCTCTATTAACAACAGTTGCCAATGTTTCCTGTGACTCTATATTTTCTTCTTTATGCCAATAGGAATCTATAAAATCTGAAAATTGACTTTGGGTAGGATATTTTCCTGTTTCAAAATAGGTTTTCAACTCATCTTTTGTGGTTATTTCTTTTTTTTCCATACTACTTTACTATTTGTAACTGCTTATATTTTTAACGTAATTGATTTTTAAATCCTATTTTATTTTAAAGTCCAAAATTCATTATTTTTTCATTCTTATTAAAGTTTTTTACCCCCTATAGTCTGTAGTTGCAGTTAATTAGCATAGCTTAATGAAATGAATGATATCTATTTAATATGGGATAGTATACTCAGAACTTTATGCTTATAAAAAAGGTAAGGCTCGGATTATAAAATCCAAGCCTTACCCTTTTAACCTATATCCTCAATGGGATTATTTATTCTATATAGAACTGATAATTATTCTACTTTAAAGAAGAAGAAAGCCACCGCTGCCCATTCTTTTTTAATTCCGCTCGCATACCCAATAGTACCGTGACTGCTGTTTTCTACCGTTCCATTGTCTTTGATATACCCGATAGTGCCGTGACTGCTGTTTTCTACGGTACCGTCTTTTTTTACATACCCTACCGTGGAACTGCTTTTGTTTTCTATCGTACCATCGCTCTTGATATAACCAATAGTGCCATGGCTTTTATTTTCAATAGTTCCATCGTTTTTAATGTAGCCTACTGTTGCATGGCTCTTGTTTTCTATGGTACCATCACTCTTGATATACCCTACGGTACTGTGACTTCCAGATTCAATGGTTTGTGCACTTACAAGGGAAAGACTGAAGAGGAAGGAGCAAATGAATAGTGTTTTTTTCATGGGATAGATTTTTGATGGGTTATTGTTTTTGGTTTATTTATTTTTGCCAAAATATAGCGAGTTTTTTGGAAATAAAAAAGCGAAACTTCTAATAGAAATTTCGCTTTAAAAGCTTTTTAATTATTTATCTTTCGAATACTATTGTAAACAAAGATTATTCAAAAATATCTCTGGGGCCACGATATAACGTTGTAGGATAACGATAGTCTTTGTTATAATTAATCTTAACATTTTTTGGTGCTATAGCTTCAATCTTGTCAAGATCCTTAATACCACGTATGTATATCTGGCATTCTGAAACCAAATTATTAAAAAATGTAGTATCAAAATAGCTAACATCTCTACTAGGTTCCAACAATAAAAGCTCAAGATGTATAAGGCTGTCCAAATTCTCAACTTTATTTACTTGATTTTCATTAAGACTCAACCATTTTAAATTGGTTAAATTGTCTAATCCTTCTATTTTTGAAATTTGATTAAAATTTAAATCTAGAACTTCTAACCCAGTCATGTTTTCCAAGCCCTCAATCCGTTTTATACGACCTGTAGAGATGAAAAATTCTTTAAGATTTTTTAATGATTCCAATCCTTCAATTTTTTCTACAAAAGTTCCATCCAATTTAAGGCTTTCCAAATTTGGGAATTGCTCCAAATGTTCTATTTTTTCTATTTTAATTCCTTCTATATTCAATGAACTAATATTTTTATTTGCACTGACTTTTTTAATACTATCAATTTGACTATAAGATGCATCTAAGTGATACAAGGATGTTAGACCTTCTAAATTTTTCACCTCATAAAGACGGTCACTTCCACCAATCAGTAACATCTCCAAATTAGTAAGGTAACCAAGAAATGAAGTATCTTTAAGATTTGTACCTCTTAAATCCAGTTTTTTTAGATTTTTCAAATAGCTCAAATATCCCAATGTTGATCCATGTAAATTATTAAGACGTAAACTTAGTTTTTCTAATCGAGTAAATGATTTTAATGCCCTCAAGTTTTTGACATGGCAGCCTATGACAGCTAAATTAACTACACTTTCGGCTATGGGCAATAAGACATCAAGTTCTTTTAAATTGACTTGTCGTAAAAATAATGTTTTAACATTTCCATCTTCATCAACATCATAATAATTTTTTGCTTTGATGTGTTTATTAGAAAGGATGATTTGAGTATCAAACTCTTTTTCTATTTTTTTTATAAAATCTGTCATAATCTTATTTTCTTTTTCTACCTTTTGTAATTGAACCTCTTCCTTGTTGATATTTTATTAAATCTACAAATTTGTCTTCGTTCTCTGCTCCTTCAGGTTTATGTTTTATATCTGACATTAATTTCTCTTTTAAAATAAACATTGCAAATGAAAAACAATCTACAACCCCGTAAGAATATTCCAATACTTCCCAATCTTCTTTGTAACTAAGTAGCTTTGAGTCTGCAAAATCAACAATATTTGCAATATTTTTTGGATTAGCGTTTAGAATTATATAATTATTCACAAAATCTTTACCTATCATTCCTGCAGCTTCTACATTAACAATTCCATTATCCGGATACAATGCTCGTACCTCTACATCAGTACCAGTTCCTCTAAGATCAAACATTACTCCTTTTGGTAAGACTGCTCTAAAATGATGTGGATTGGTTTCTCTAATCATAGCTACTTGGTTGGATTTTAGCGGAATTTCTTCACCATCTTTTATTCTTAATACTGTGCTTTTCCCCCTTGGGTTAATCTCACCAAATATATAAACCCATTTTCCAGTTTTGTCTATTTTTTCTGTAACAATTTTTAATTCTTTTAGTTCATAAGTCTGTTTTATATTTTCTAAACGCTTCTCTCTCTCTTTTGAAGTTAAACTATCATCTTTTAACAGTTGTACACCTTCTCTTATCCCTTCATCTAAATCCCTTTTCTTTTCTTCAGTAGTACGAAGGTCTTCTCCCTTTTTCTCCTTCTTATCTTTCTTGTCGCCAATACCAATCTTCCCAAGCAATCCTTTAGCCTTACCTTTCACAAAGTTCCAGAACTTGACAATTGCATTTTTGATACGCTGACGTATCTTTTGGATTACGCCAACCACTTTGTCTGCCAATCCGCCAAGACCTGCTAATGATGCTAAAAAGCCAATCACTACAGGAATTGCTCTTCCTAATGCATTTTCTATCGCTTTCGCTACTGCCCCTACATTTCCGCTGGCAATAGCTTTGATACCTTCCGTAAAGGCTTTCACCAGTTCCATGATCTGGGCTGCCTTCTGAACAAAGAATTTCACCAAATCGATAATCATCATTGCCGCTTTTACAAACGCTCCTGCCGGAGTAAGTAAGCCCATGATAAATTTGATTCCTGCCTGTATCGCCTGCGTTTTGATGATATCGATAATGGTATCCATTACCGTAGCTTTAATATCAGCAAACTGTTCTTTTACATGTTCCCAAAGTCCGGCAAAACCTTCTTTCTGAACCATCTTCACCATCGCAAAACTTTCTTCAAGGGTCTTCATCGCAGGTTCTCCCAGTACGTTAGCTCCGATATCCCTGATGTCATTCCAGGTTAAACCAAGCATCTGTGAACTGATGGAGAAAATCCCTTTTAGTGAGAATATATCTTCCGGCATCGTGAAAGAAATATTTTTCATCGCTCCGGTCAGCCATCCGAAGAAACCTGTTTTAAGATGTGTCCAAATGTTGGTTCCGAAATTAGTAAATCCTTGCGAAACTCCAGCAATAAGATTAGATAAAAATCCAATCGGGTCTGCAACAATTGCCATTACCGCACTTGCTGCTCCGGAAAGTAACTCGGTAAGCGTTTTGCGGATCTCCTGTATTGTTTTCCAGACTCCTGCTGTTGCTTCTTCTAAAGATGATAAGAATCCACTATTCCGTTTTTTAATATCAACAATCAGTTCATCAACTTCCTTCAATGCGGTATTGTACTTAACGGTCAATGAGTCGATCAATGAAGATTCTTTATCACTGATAGAACTTTCAAGCTCTTTAAACTGTCCCTGAATAGCATCAATATCTCCTTTGATGGCTTTTCTGACATCGGCAGGAAGATTTTTAATAAAAGAAACTACTTTCTGACGTCCGGAAGTAATGGTGGCTTTCGCATTATTCAATCGTTTAGTTACAAGATCTGCAATTACCACAATAACACTCTCCATTGCTTTCGTGAAATTAACCCTTCCCTGCTTATAATATATATCTACTTCATCCGGTAATTTTCTGTTTACAGCATCTTTTATACGTTTACCATAGCCACGTACGTCATACCATTCCCCGTAACGTTTTGCTTTGTATGCTTCTAATTTTCGGGTTACTTCTTTTTCAAAAGCATCTTTGGCTTTTTTAGCTCCATCATCAAATAACTGGGTCACTTTAGTTTCCAGATCATTCAGCTCGCCATCTACAGATTTTTTCGTATCTGTATAAATCTGGTTCAACTGACTGACCACTTCCTGATGTTTACCTGTATTTTTCTCACCGGCTTTTTGTTGTTTACCGGTTACACCATCGAGCATTTCTTTTCTGCTGTGGTGCATTCCTTCCATCGTGCTGTTGGTTTTGCTTTGCGCTGCCTGCTTAGAAGCTTCCAGCTTTTTGCTTTCTGCAGTTTTAAATTCTTTAGGCGCATTTTCCGCATTTGCTTTGGCTGCTTTTTTAGCATTAAGGGCATTGATGAAATCAGGCTCGTTTGAGTTGGCCAGCTGCTCATCGGTGATATTATTTTTAGCAAATTGCTGTTCAACCGCTTTATAACTTTTAGTAATCGGTTCACTCAGCTCAGAATCACCTCGTTTAGGAGGCATTGCATCCGCAGCTTTTATATTGACTTTTGAACCTATTTTCGGATCAGGGAGTGCTGTTGCCATACGCTGTGCAATTTTAGCCTCATTCGGTTCCTGCTTAGCAACGGCTTCAATACCGCCTGTTACATTATTTTTGGATACCACCACATCTCCTTTAATAGATTTGTTGACTGCATCAATATTATTACGGCTTTCAAAATTATCAGCGTCTCTTTCGCTTACCGGTAATCTCACGCTGTTGATTCTAGTCATCAATTTAGCCTTGAAATCAGCAGCTTTGAAAGGACTTGCTTTTTGCTGATCTAGCTGCTCTACCTTCTGACCTCTTGCTTTGGATTTTCGTTCTCCGGCAGGGACAGCTGCCGCTGCATTGGCATGAGATTCGGCTTTTTCTTTAGTAGTATGGGTTCGCTTTGCTTTAGCCGTACTTTTAACCAGACCAACAATTTGATTAAATTGAGGATCACTATTCGCACTGGCTGGTGTAGTTCTCGCTCCGGCATCTTCCTGCTCACCGGGTAAAACAAATTCTGCACTCATATCAGATGCTACAACAGATTCCTGAATAGCCTGCCCTTCTACAGAAGCAACAGATTCTGCTATTTCCGGAGTTGCCGTTTCAGAATTATCTTTGCTACTCTGAGCCATAACAGCTTGTTCCTGCACGGTCTTAGGCACATAAGTTCCGGATTTAAGATCATGGTAGTCACGTACCTGATCAACATTCAAGGTGGTCATATACCCTTTCTCTACCTCTTTGGTCTCGGGATGATTAATATCTCCGGTTTGCGACAAACTCTCTTGAAGTTTGCCATACATGATTTCAGAGCCCTGCCCGTAAAGGGTTTGCGGACTATGAACGGCTGCAGTGGTATTATTAAGATTAAGCCGGTTGCTGTTTGGATTGGCTAATCCAGCATTAACGATAGAGTCTCCAGACTTTTGTGTACTGACAATTTCTACCTCGGATAGAGGTACCACCACCGACTCTTTCTGCCTTTGATTTTTGCTCTGGCCGTGGTTGGATTTGCTGTCTTTTTCTACAGGATTTGCTGTTTTCATTGACTTAGTTTTTTATTTGATATTGAGTTAGAAGGCATATAAAAACGCAATTGATACCATTGCGCCTTATATCCCTGTAGGATCTGGAAAATCAGATCGTGTATGGTGGATTTTTCAAGAATGTAAATAACCCAGAAGTGATGTCCGGTTTTGTGATGAGAAACAGGTAATACCGGTTCACTTCCAGGTTTTACTCTCTTGTTTTTTGAGTTTTCAGGGTTATAGGTTCAAAATTCACTCTTTTCCGGGAGAATTATCTGTTTTTTAAGTGATGGATTCTGTAGCTGCAGTAAAGAATTGTCCTTACTTGATTTTCTATTGAATCACATCATCTTTTTTCTCTTCTTCCGCATCAGGTTGTCTGTCTGTCTTAACGCCGTATCGATTTTCGATAAAAAGGTTCACTGCTTTATCAATCCAGTTCGGCAGATTGGTCGTGATCATTTTCAGGAATTTATCGTAGCCATACCCAAGTACAAACAATACTCCTGTTGAATACCATTTGTCGTGCAGTTCAGCCCTGTTCATTAAATAGCTCATTGTAAAGCCAACAATGACTACGATGGCTAAGGTGATAAAGTGTTCCCACGGCTGTTTTTTCTCTTTATTTTGTATTGAGACCAGCACCCTTAATAATCCGCCTGAAAATGCTATTGCAGTTCCGATCAAGAGTGCTTTTATACTATCAAAATTCATTATTTTTCTATCTATTATTTATTAAAATATTTCATCTTCCTACTACTTTTATATGTCTTATTATTCTTGATCAAGCATATACATGTCATCTAAAAACCTTTTGCTTTTCCGAATATTTTCGTTTTCATTTGCATAAGCCCACTCGTCAATAAGAGCATTGATGTCTTTTCCAGGTTTTTTCAGTTTTTCTTTATCTTTCTTCTTTTTTTTCTTATCCTTTTTTTTCATGGTTTCTAATTTTTTAATGAACATTGATTTTTTCAGTCTTTTGAAATTGATTTTCTAACAATCCAAGGTCAAAAACGGTTTCTTTTTTTCAGGTACATGCTTCACCTGAAACAATAGATCTAAAAAGTAAAAACCGTTTTTTACCTTAGTATTTTACCTACACATTTAAATTTTGGGAAAGACGCCAGGACAGCCCTTTAATTCATCTACTTATGAGATTGTATGGGACGGTGTAATACCTTTGAATCCTTTTCTCTTTTTAGAATATATAATTTCAAAATCTGCTTCATGGATCACTGTAAGCTCTAAAAAATCATTGTAATGAGGTTTAATACAATATCCATATCATGCAAGACTGAGCTTTGTTTTACTCCCTGCAAGCTAACTTTGAAGAATAATGTTATATATGGTCCTTTCGGACAAAAACAACATTTCTGTTAACTCGGTAACAATGACTTTCATCTGTTTGTTTTGATTACGTTTTACATACTCAATGACGAAATCTTTTCTTTTCTCTACTAATTCTTTACTGCGTTTCATGTTTTTTTGGTTAAAAGTTTTTGTTTTTTTT
Organism: Chryseobacterium soli; assembly: GCF_000737705.1. Lineage (GTDB taxonomy): Bacteria > Bacteroidota > Bacteroidia > Flavobacteriales > Weeksellaceae > Chryseobacterium > Chryseobacterium soli. Next base: position 17,716 of record NZ_JPRH01000008.1, read on the forward strand.
AAATTAGACAGGCTTTCATATTTCTTAAATTTTACCGTTTAATTGAGTCCATAAGAACCCTAAAAGGCATATTTCAAGCCTTTGAACGGATGTCTGATTACATTATTTAATGTTGGTTTTTTTAGAAGTCGATACCGGTATTTTTTCAATGGAAATAATACTCCAACTTCTTTATTTTAAATTTTGCTTTTTGTAAATAACTCTATTGATGCTTATAAGGAATTGATGTCTTATAATCAGGTGAATAACCGGAATTTACTTCTTGTATTTGTTGTAAAAGAGCGCAATATTCTATTTGTCTTCCTATGATCTTAAAAAAAGATTGAGCTTATCTCACAAGTTTTGTTCTGCTCTACAGGATGTATTAACAATTATACTGGCAGCTATAATTAATCGATGTCTTATATACTGAACAGTAGTGTCGGACTACATTTTTTGATGTGTTTTTTATTTCAAAAAAACAACGAGCTAAACGGTTGTTTTATTTTAAATCAATCAAAAATAAACGCAATTTTGTCATTATTGAAAACACACAAAACAAACAAAACTACCATTACAATAAAAAACATGCACTTTTATCACTTTATTTAAGGTTGTAAAAATCATTTTGTTCTAATTAGCGCTGAACAAAATAAAAAAAATAAAATACGACCATAAGATGCATTAAGTACAAAACATTTATTTAACTTTTTGATTACAAGGACTTACACAGCGTAAGCAAAGCTTTTAAATATTAAAATAACATTATATTATCAATATAATTTTGTATATTTGTGCGGTTCCGTTATAACAACGAAACAAATATACGAACATTGTTCGTTTTTCAAAATAAAAAATAAACTTTTTGCTTATTTTTTTTTAAAATAAACTATAAACATATCAAAATGACCTATTTAGAATTCAAAGAGATCAGAAAGAAACTAAACATGAAGCAGGCTGATATAGCAAAATCAATAGGAGTGGGTACCAGAGCTGTACAATATTGGGAAAAAGGCGAACGGAAAATACCGGAAACAACCGCTTATTTTGTCACCAACTTACTGTTAGACCAACAAAAGAAGCTCAATGAAGATAGTGCATCTCCTGTTGTTTTTTCAAATCTAACAATCATGAACGTTCCGCTTGCGAATCAATATGCACAAGCTGGCTACCTAAGCAGGTTTGCAGATGAAGAATACATTGAAAGCCTGCCCACAATCCCTTTTACTGATGATGTAGAGCACCGGGGCGAATACATGTGTTTTGAAGTAAAAGGAGACAGCATGGACAACGGATCGTACGAAAGCTATCTGGAAGGCGACATTATTTTATGCAGAAATATCAGACAGGATTATTGGATGAGTAAGCTGCATTATGATAAGTGGGATTTTGTAATCGTTCACAAAGAAAAAGGAATTCTGGTAAAGCGAATCATCAACCATGATGTTGAGAGAGGCATTATCACCCTCCATTCTCTGAATGAATATTATGAGGATTTCGAAATCCACCTGAAGGATGTTGCAAAGCTTTTCAATATCATCAGTACCAGACGTAAAAACAATAGAAGATAACTGAAAAAACTACTTGACTGAATAAAATCCTCAAAATTGAGGATTTTATTGATTCTTTTTAGATAACCTTAATGAGGATAATCAAATTAAACGAAGATGAATGGTTACGACACCAGTTGATGAATTTACATCATCAATTTCACCTTCGTTATAACTTGAGAATCTCACTGTTTGATTTCATATTGACTGAATCAACAGAGCAAAAACACATAAATTTTGATACTGTTGAAATTATGTTTTATAAATAAAAGACAACAGAACAAAAAACGATCTAGCTGTACCAATCAATTATCTATTGAATGTAATCTGTTCCCAACGCATAATTTACTTTTGAATCTACTATAAAAGCAAAAATTCTTTTTACATTAGTATTTGGTCCAATATCCTGCGAATTCAACGATAATGCGTCAATGGCTGAAGGATTCGGCGTATTTACAGTACCTGTCGTACCTGTCGTGCTGTAGGTGAACATATTCCCTGTTGTTTTACCCTGTGATCCGCTTTTTATGAGATCTGTTGAAAACTCTATCCGATCTCCAACTCTTGCTTCAAATGATTTCCATTGCTCTATCGGATTATTATACTCCGTATTGACATCTTTAGTATCCACAACGACCTGTCCATTCTTTTTAATTAAAAAGTCGACTACAGTATTGGAATTATACGACTCAGGCCTCTTAGCATGATTATAAAATATGGTCCTGATCTCACCGTTATTACAGTCTCCAATTTGAAATGAGCTTGTACTTGTAGCAAAAGCTCCGCCTACAGATAGCTTTACTGTCAAATCGTATTTTTCAGGAACTTGAATTTGCGGAAGAATTGTCAAACCATTGGGATCTATATTACCTAAATCAACTGGATTTCCTGATCCCTGGATTTCATAGGATGCAGTTGTAATTGCATTCGCACTTGTTACCGGTATGGAAGATGTATAATCTATCTCAAATGAAATCTCGCATTGTGCTGCTTCCATTATATTATTTTTTTATTGTTATTATTATTTTATGAATATAGGAGGGTGTTTTATTTCTTACAATGGTTAAAACACCCTTTTGCGTTATACATGATCTTTGACTGTAGATAAATCTCAATCTATTTTCATGTATGACCAGATACAAGATTATTATTTACCTGGATATATTTACTTTTACCGTTTTGGCATCAAATACACCAGTATCAGCATCAATAACCATAAATTGGAATTCATATGATCCCGTGTATAAACCTGTGACTTTTACAATTTCTTCATTACTTACATCAAGTACTAATGTCTTACCGTTATCACTATACGTCTGGAACCATGAATAGTCAAGATTTAAAGCTCCGCTACCCTTACCTTGTAATGTAAAAGACCCTTGAGATGCAGAAACATTTTTATCACCCTCTACTTCAGCTAGAACCGCACTAGGGATATCTTCGCAACAATTTCCTTTTGGGAATTTAATGCTATTTATAACAACCGTCGGAACGGATGGAGGATCATACCAGTTGCTTAACGAAATGGTCTGATTACAATCACCGTTACTTACCATCACCTTTATCACCGGAATATTTTTTGGATTCACGTTGTACAGTTTACAAATGACATTCCCATCAGAATCTGGATTTACTGGAGACTGATTACCATAATCTCCAAAATTCCAACTGTAATCATAATTCATGAAATCTTGTCCAATTTGTTGGGAAACCTTAAAGTGTATTACTGTTTCATTTGAACTACCACTTGGATAATCAACAGATTTAACAACTACAGTAACTGCCGGCTGCGTAATAACTTTAATACTGCAGTTGGTTGATTGCCCGTTTACCGTAAAATGAATAACCTGACCATGTAAACTCTTATCTACCTTTTTCGGATTAAAGAAATATTTTCCATTGAGCATTTCTACACCTCCGTTTAAACTTGTATTCACAACAGCTTTTACTTCTCCATCTGCAGGAGATACTTCAAAAGGAGTGAGAGCTGATTCAGAACAAATAACATCTTTTTCTTTTGGCAAACTTAATTGAACCTGAGCTTCATACCAATCACTGATAGCGATATCCTGAGAACATCCCCCGCCGTCTACCTGTACTCTTATCGTTGGGATTCTTGTTGGGATAAGATTGTGGAAAGTATAGCTCACAAATCCTCTTGCATTTGGTTTTAATGTAACCCAGCCTCCATTATCCCAGAAGTCCCAGCTGTAATTGTAATCTGTAAAGTTTTGCCCGCTAACAGTAAAGTTTACCGTTACCTCTCCAGAGTTACCGTCTGGATAAACAACAGAAGCAGCAACTATATTTACTTTCGGTTCCGAAATAACTTTGATACTGCAGTTGGTAGGTTTTCCGTTTACTGTAAAAGTAATTTCCTTATCATGTAAACTCTTATCTACCTTTTGCGGATTAAAGAAATATTTTCCATTGAACATTTCTACGCCTCCGTTTAAGACTGTATCAACAACAGCTTTTACTTCTCCATTTACAGGAATTACCGTAAAAGGTAGATGATCTGCTTCAGCACAAATAACAGTACCTGGCAAACTTAATTTAATATCAATTTTTGGGGTACAGCAGATGTATGGAAGCGAAAAATCTGCGATCACTCTGGCATCTCTTCCAATAGTTTCATACACCATGATAAAAGTACCTCCACGTTCTACTCCACGTTTATGTTCAAGCCCCGAATGTTCCGCTACATAGTCATTAAAATAAGCTTTAAACAAATCTTTATTATCTACCAATTCGCCTAAAGACAAAACCATCACATCAAATCCCAGCTGTTGTTTATCCTTAATCTCCTTTATTTGTTGAAAAGCTTCTTCGTAAAGCATTCCCTGGTGGCCCTCGATGTTATAAAATGAATTTTTATCTATATTAAAATGTAAAGGATCATCTGATATCTGCGTATTTGGTGAAAAGAAATCAATACCATATCCTAAATTATCTTGATAAGATCGATTGCCTGTTTTATCAAAATTCCATGTTTTCAATAGGTCTTTTGTACTCTGATAATAAAAAGGAATTGCTTTATTACTCAGCGGATTTAATTTTTGCGAAGGAATAATTTTAATTTTTGCCGCTTCTTCAAAACTGGTTGAATATCTAAAATTCTGTGTTTGTAGAACAAAACGGTTAACTAATACCTTGACTCTTTGTGCTGCTTTCTGATCATCTAAAACAGGCGAATTATAAAACTGATGTCTAAAAGAATCTAGCAGGATACCGGATGCTAATTTTCCAAGCATGATGTGTTTAGGAAAAGAACTCAAATCCGGAAAATCTTTGGTAAATGATTTAGGAAGGAGCTTTATAATTTCTGAATATGTCTCCATCAAATCTTTTACCACGTCATAAGCATACTGAAAACCAAATTGCTGATCCAGGCACTGCTGCAAAACATTTTTAAACATGGCATGGTTTACCCCCTGACCTCCAATTATTTCTGAGATTTTATTAATTTTCTCAAAAACAAACTCGCCATAATTATTTTTTTCTAAAGCAGTTATGTATAAGTCTTTTAAATCAGCAGAAGAAATTTTTTTTTCAACGCCATTGTTTACAATAAGATGGTCTACAATAACCCGCTCTTGCTTGTCAGGTCTCAATACATCCTCAATAAACAAGGGATGGGGCTGAATGAGATCTTTTATTTTTGGGGGAATTGTACCATCTACAGGATCAGGCATCGGTAAAAAATCATCGCCAAGAATATTAGCGATTCCTTTTGTTGTAGTAACTAATACTTTAAGGTTTCGAATTTGTTGAACTCCGTGATTATCACAATCTACTCCCTTGCAGGGCTTAACTTCTTTTTCATAATTCTCTAAATACAGCAATAAGTATTTCTCTTCTATATTTGAAAGATTACGAATGGGCTGAAAATCTGAATGGGCTTCCTGAGCTGTTGCCAATTCCCAAAGCTCGACCTGTTCTCCTCTGCCGTTGTTCTCATAAAATGCGGGATATCCTACTTTGAAATTATCATATGCTTTGAAATGTGTGTAATTTTTACTTTCTATGTTAATGGTTTTTAAATCACTTACATACAAATCTTTACTTACCTCGCTTGTCGTATTTAAGGTGAGCAAATCTCCGTCCGTTGTTAATGCTGCTCCCTGCGAAAGCTGTATACTGCTCAACAGTTTATTGGCATACGTAAGATTGGGCTTGAGGCCACATACGATACCTACTCCCTGCAGCATCACTCTGGACAAACGGTCCTGATCTTCAAAAAAATCCAAAAATTCGTTGAACTGAGTATGTTCTATATATTGGCCTTTACTGAATTTGCGATATTGAGTTGATATACTGCTCAGAGCAGATATACCACTTAATTGTTTATTCATTATTTTTAATTTTTTAATGATGTATTAAGATCTTTTAATAAACTTCATAGACAGCAGAACTATCTATGAAGCTATTATACTTATTCCTTAGCATTATCTTTTCTCTCCTGTACAAGGATTGATTTCTAAGAAATTGCCAATTGGATAACCGGAATAAATTGGCGTAGGATCATTGGCCAGGAACAACTGAGTATATGCTACACCAGTGTGGCAATAACCTCCTACCAATGCACATTCAAGGGAGAATGTTACAAAACCATCAGAAGCTCCTGCTGCTAATTGTACTGCTTCGTCTGTAGTGATAACAATTTCATTGTATCTGCTAAGTGAATTTGTACCCGGAAAGATATTGTGCCTATCCTGATCTCCGTTTGTATTACTTAAATGAACATTTCCTTTTCTCAGTCCCCTTGGATCTGGTGGCGGCGGGGTGGAACCTGTTATTAAATGTTGATTTCCTAACAAATTAAAACTGGCATCATTACATTCATGATAATCATCTATACCATGTCTGTACTGAATTACCACTCTCATTCCATCCAAACATACCACTGTCATTTGTCCGGTTATTGTTAACGGAGCGACAGCAAGGTTTATACTACAACCGTTTTTATTAGTTACGGTAAGCGTTGGATTAAAGGTATCTTCTTTGCCTGCAATAAGAGCATAGGTATGCTGAACAATTCCATTGCCCGGTAATGTGGTTAATGTCAATAGAGGCGTACCATCTCCAAAGTTGAATGTATAAGTAAGTCCAGTGTTGTTCCCTGTAACGCTAACATGGAAGTCAACAGTAGCATTTGGGTCTGATGTGTCTGCACCATAAGTAACAGCGCCTGTAACCACGGATGCAACGGGTTGTTCGTACACGATCAACTGTACATCCACAGGATCATCATTAACCGTGAAAGTAATTTTTTGTCCTAAATAAGTTGCATTAACCAAACTCGGATCGAAGAAGCTTTGACCTCCGGATTGTGTAATTGCAGGGATTTGAGTATTGTTTACAAATGCTTTTACTTCACCATTTACCGGAACGATTGTCATTGCAATTGGAGCATCTTTTTGACATAATGCAGTTGCCGGTAATATTAGGGATACAGGATCTTTTTTAGAACAACATAAGTATGGCAGTGAGAAATCAGCCAAAACCTGATTTTTTGTTTCTGAATCGTAAATCAAAACAAAGGTTCCACCCGGTTCTACACCGGCAACATGTTCCAAGCCAGATTTTCTCTCTAAAAATTCACTTAACAGTTCGCTTACCACATCACCTTTTTTAGGATCCTGTTTTACAACAGTAATACCGTCTGATGTAGTTTCTTTTGAGAATTCAGCCTGGTTTAATAATCTTAGCTTTTCATCTAATTTGGAGATGTTCAGTAACGTATTCTGAGAGTTTCCTTTCTGATTGCTGATATCGCTTGAAATTGTTACCAGCTGCTTTCTGAGATCATCTATTGATACTGTTTTTTCTTTAACCGGTACTTCAGCATCAGGTTTTTCGCCTTTTTGTAAAACGAGTGCAATGACATCAAAAGCCAATCCGTATTTTGTTTTCAGATCGTTGATATTTTGTAATGCGGTTTTGTACGGCAATCCCAAATGACCTTCAATTCTATAGAAGTCATTGTTATCAATGTTATAATTTAATGGATTCTGAACAAAGTCTTCTCCGGCCAAATTGGTTGTATGATAGCTTAAATTGTACGTTTCTCTATCGGTTTTTGTTTTTTCAAAGTTCCATTGGGCCAGTAATGGTTTATTTACATCATAATAATAAGGGATTGCTTTATCACCCAATCTTACATACATATTAGAAGGAGTAATTTTAATCGCTCCGACATACGATTGAAATCCATTGATTTTCTGTACGAAACGGTTGGCAAGCATGATCACTCTTTCGTAATTCTCATCTTCAGTGGTGGTTACAGGTGAATTATAAAAACCATGACGGAAACGGGTATGATCTCCTAATTCTAGTTTTGCTCCCACAGGACCTAACAGAAGGTGTTTAGGGAAAGAAGCGATGCCCGGGCAACATTCAGCATCAAGATGCAAAATCAATCCTTTTATTTCATTGTAGGTATCAATGAGGTCTTTTAGTAAATCGTACCGATACTGATAATCGTCTACACCTTGTCCTGTAAAGGACAATAAAGAATTCAATTTATCAAAAAGTGTTTGTCCGCCCAGGTTCATACTTACTTTAAAAGTATCTGCAATTGCATTAAAGCCATCACTTAATTCTGCAACAGCACTAATGGCAGTTTGAAATCTTTTTTTCAATTCCTGTGCTTCTGTGACTTCAGGGTCCAGAATTACCCTTTTGGCTTCTATTTTAGGTAAATGATCAAAGAGTTCTTCATATGCATTGTGAAGTTTATAAATGGTGTCTTTTGCATCACCTTTAGCCATAAGATCTGAAACAGCTTGTGAATCTGCTAAAAGTACTTTAAGATTAGACACTTGCTCTGCTCCGGTATTGTCACAATCAGCATCTTCACATGGTGACTCTTCATTAGAGTAACTTTCTAAATACAGAATTACAATTTTGTCATATACATTAGTGATTTCTTGTGTATGTTTGAAATCGGCAACATTGGCACCCTGGTTTTTCAATTGATCATACTCAGCCTGCGTAATCAACTCTAAAAGAGGAATCTGCTTACCTGCAATGCAAAAATGTTCATATCTGACTTTATCGGTATAATCTCTATAGTACTTATAACTATTACTATTAAAGTCTATTCCAACCTCTGACGGATTATTTCCTTGTTTACGCAGCGTTATTAAGTCTCCATCTGTGGTAACTCCCACACCTTGTGTAATTCCAATCGTATTAAAGTCCAGATCCAAATCTCCAGGCTTAGACTCTTTTTTTACCAAAGCAGGCTGGAAGATAAAATCTGAGTACGCTGATTTAAATCCACATACTACTCCTACACCACTCAAACGGGTTCTTGATAATCTGTCCTGATCTTCGAAATAGTCTATAAATTCATTTAATTGCCCTTCTGTTAACGCTTGATTTTCGTTGAACTTTCTATATTGGGTTGTTATATTATCTAATTTAGTATTCATTGTTTTTCAATTTTTATAAGTTTGATTGTCCTAATATGATTTTTCCGTCTAAGTCGTCATTATCATCCATTGCACAGTCCAGAAGTCTTCCCGGCCGGTAAATATTATTTAAATGGGTAAGAGCGGTTAATAAATCCGTAATGCTGTTTCCAAGATTAACGATATTATTTTTCGCTTTATCGGAAAGGTATTTTTTAAAGGCCACTTCAAATTCAGCCAAATCGTTTTGAGCGGTTTCTTTTTCGCTCAACCGATCTCCCACCCAGCAGATTTTTGCTAAAACATGGGCCGGAATTTCCTGTCTGATCACTGTTTCGGCATAGCGTCTGAAATCAGGATTCTGGAAACGGTACGCAAACCCCGGAAGCACGACGCTTACACGGTACGAGTAAGGATCAAAAACATCGGTTTCACAATCTTCTTCACAAGACGACATGAAGGCTTCCGAATATTTGATTGGAGCTATGGTAGGATTATCTTCTTCAAGGTCATACATTACTTTAAAAGTACCTTCTATAGACATGCATCCAATACCTCCCATGAGTTTATAATCTTTACTTGTAGGCTTCAGCAATAAATGCTCAACAAGGAAAATACCCTCTTCTGTAAAATCATATTTAAAATACTTTACAGTCTCTCTAATTCCTATGATCAGGCTGTCTATAGACGAATAAGGATTGGTTCTTTTATGGGTAGCCATTACATTTTGTTCTTCTGTATCATCTACAATGTCAAAATAATAATTGCCTCCTCCCGAAAGACGAATTTTTATATTTCCGATCAAGTCATTCTTAACCTGCCCTTTTGCTAATTCTTTCAATGCATTTTCAAGGTCTTCCTGATCAATCTGAATCGTCTGATAAATCGCTTCATTCAAATTTTTGGTTGCTGCGTATTCAATCTGGTAGGTATTGACAGACGATAAGATAATATTGCCGGTTGCATCTTTTATTTTCCAGGTGTAGCTTGGCTTATTATTATTTAATGTTTTAATAATTGAAACCGGAGACTGAGATAAATTTCTCTGAGAATAATTTTTAATCCCTAATAAACGGGCTATTCTTTTCTGTGCACCGGAAATATTATGGGTATTCCAAATATCCGCATCTGAAAATGAGGTGTAATTGTAGGCTAGACCACGGTCTTTACTCAATGATGTATATTCGTTTAAGAAGTTCTCTTTATTACTTAAAACAATTTCATCGGCAGATTTCCCATACAGGGATTTCATTAGGAAAGTATAGTCGCTAAAAGTTTCGGCAAAACGGGAAATCAAATGGTCCAACACTTCATTTCTGCGCTCCACACTGTTGTCCAGCTCTTCATACAGTGAGTCCGTAAGCTCATCATCAGAATCGGTAGTATAATCAGAAACCAATTCATCAAAGCCTTTGATATTTTTGAGAGCTTGTGTGAAAAAGGTTCTTTTTAAATGACTATTAACGCTTAATACTTCTTTTACTTTTTCAAGGTGTTTGAAATAACTGGCCAGGATCTGATCAAAAAACAATAGATATCCTTTTAATTGTTTTGCCAGGGCTTCTCTCTCCGGAGTTTGATTTCCTATAATCCCTGAGGTTCCCACTCCGTAGGTATCCGGAAATTCATTTAAAATAGTAGCATAGTTTGCGATATCGTATGAAGTTCCCTGCGGTAAAGTCAATTCTTTATTCTGTCTGGCATCTTCTCTCAATACTTCTTCTTCTCTTTTAAGAGTTGTCAGATACTCCTGCACTTTTTTGTCATTGATATTTAACGGAAGAGCACCTTTACTGTAGCTGAATGAACTCAGCTCGCACAGTTCCGGTTTTCTGCCTTTTTCAATGCAGATCAGCCAATCGTTTGTCTGCTTGATCACACTATCGCAGCCTGCAATAGAAATTTCATGAATTTCTTTAATACCATCAATTTTCATGACTTCACTGATGATATCGGAAAGGCGAACTTCTCTTCTTAACTGGCTATTGCTGAGTTCTTCAGTATCAATAAAACCATTGTCCAAGAGCGGTCCTTCAAAAATCTGATCTGTAGTCAGACCTTTATCGAGCATCTGTTTTAATGAATAGAAATGAACCTCCGGAGATAAGTAATTGTTAATTGTTTTTAATACTTTAGCATGCACCAGCTCTTCATCAGCTTTGTTTACAAGTCCAATACGGGCACATACAGCAACTTTCTGGGTTTCAATTTCTTTAATTTCAGCCAAATCTTCACAAAGACTTCTATTGGCGTGGTAGCGGTCTAATATTTGGGTGTTGACAGTAGATTTTCCGCATCCGTTACCTTCTTCATTAATGTCTTCTGCGTAATCAACATACAGGTTATATAGTCCTTTTACATTAAAGTTCTGTGTTTTTTCTCCCACAGGTTTAAAGTCTAGCTGCCCTGTTTTACAATCAACGTATAAGGTTTCATTGTTCGGAACCAGCCAACAGTTACGAATCGGTCTTTTATGACCTGATGCAAAGTTGATATCTATAAACAGTTTTCTATAGTCAAGCTCGGTTAAAGGTCTTGAAGGCAGAATCTCTGTAGCTTTCAAAAACTGGGTATGAATGTCTTTATCTGCATCTTTTGAGGCCAGAATGTCTTCCATATTCAGGTTCATTCTCATGCCAAGATCTGTGATGGCATAGCTTAAAACCTCCAGAGTGGTAATACCAGGATCGTGAGAGTTATAATCGGTCCAAAGTTTTCCTCCCAACTCTTCTATGTACTCAATACCTGTTTTGCGTAGAAAATGAAAATCGGTCTGATCCCCGGTTTCTATATTTTTTGATATACTAATGTGCTTATTTTCTGACATGGTTATGTTCTCTTCTTTTTATTATTAAATACATACTTGATCTGTAATAGTAACCTGGTGTTGCTTGGCAGATACCAAAATTGATTTCGGATCTACTTCGATTAAAGATTGCCTTTGTATAACATTATTCACCAATATGCTGATCTCATCAATGTAATCCACATAATACAGCTGCTCGAGGTAGTTAATAAGTTGATTAACGTTTAGTTTTATATTAAAATCAATATCCTTAGAGTCTGTAAAAGCCCACGGAGAGATGTATTTCTTAATATCTTCATCCAATTGCTTGAGGTAAAAGGTTTCATCGTACTGTTCGAAAAATTTGACTTTTGTTTCTACTTTCGCTTCTTTATAATTCGGATTAACCACCTGAGCGTTAACATGCATCGTATTTAATTGATTGACATAATTTTGAATTTTATTCAGGCTGGCTCTGCTTACTCTGGGCTGATAGATATCAAAAGCATTTTTATTTTTAATATTCGGCACTACCATAAGGGTTACATGCCCGGGAGCCATATATGAATTTTCAGAAGTATGATTTAAACATTTTACCTTAAAGACTTCCGGAAATTCCTGTAATACCAGATTTTCATAGTCCCATTGTGTAATGGCTCTGTGCTTATGTCTCAACCGTTCACTCACGCGTCTGTAAAACTCTGCATCTGATTCTTTATATTTCCCATCGAACGAATTATAAGGCTGGCTCACCGATTTTACCTGAGGAACTCTGGTAATAAGCTTGGTAATGGTTTTTGCCGCCAATCCGTTATTGAGATGAGAAAGATCATTATCCTGATTCTGGAATGTTGCCAAAACAGCCTGAGTGTATATTCCCTGAATTTTACATACTGCATCATAACTTCTCTTCGACTTCGCTCTGATCCAAACCAATCCGTCTGTAAATCGTGTATGGCTCGTATTGATATCTTTAGGAATTTTAAACTTCACAATTCCTGATTCCAGGAATCTTCTGGTCTCATTTTTCAGTAGTCCACCCGACAGATCAATCCATGTATTATTTGAAAGGATGTGCCATTCTATAAACTCTTTCTCCTGAAACGTTTCAACCAAAGGATTTTCACTGCCTTCCAGCATTTGGATCAATAATGAAACTGTTGTTTGTGGTGCCGCTTCCAGACCGATGTATAATTCACCTCCATTTTCGTGTACAGGTACAATAGTCTTCGCTTCCACTTCTTTTTCGTATTGTCCGAATGCATCTTCATGATACAGCTGTACTCCTTTACTTTTGGAAGCCTCCCCGCTGGCATCTCTGCTTAAGTATGAATATGCAGTTTCTTTCGCACTGTAATTCAATTCTATATCTTCAGCAAAAGGAATATAAGGTTCGTTTGGAATGAGTTTTCCACTTTCCGGTTTACTGGATAACGCCAGTGTGTACAGTTTAGGATATACATCCTGTAATGAGGATTGGTTTAATGTTAATCGGATCGCCTCACCCGTACCTGATTCATTACTTGTATTGTAGATAGAAAACTGGGTTATATAGCCCTCTTCTGCTTTTTTAAACACCTCAATATCATTAGCTTTGGCATACCATATTTCTTTTTCCAGCAATGCGGTATCTGCTTTAAAATAAGCATCAGAGCTTACAATTGATGAATTTTTCAATCCTTCAAAATCTGTTAAGCTGACGTTTTGATTAGGCTTAATGACATATCCGTTATATAAATCTTTTATAGAATCAGGCGTATTTTTCCAGTTGATGGTAATGTCTGCATTTTGCCATTTTTTGGAAAACATTTCAGGACATTTGATATAAAAATTAGATCCTTTAATGGGTTGTGCCGTGAATGGATAGTAAGGTTTTTCTGAGTTTAATGCACCATTATCATTTTCTATCTGAATCGATTTTACTCCTTTTACATCAACTGCTATTTCTATGTTTTTTATCAGTTTTTCTGAAAGAGCTTCGTAAATATCATAGTATTTTTCTCCTTCGATCATAAACCTTACTACAGGGAAATCGGTTTGGAATGTTTCTAGCAGTACTTCCTTATAATATTTTACAACTGCAGGAAAATCTTTGGTTAGCGTAAAAGAAAGTTCTAACCTTTCCTCTTCATTTCTAATACATTGTAAAACGATTCCTGATAACCATTCATTCTCCCCACTACAAAGCACTTTGATATTATTTTCAATATCTTTTTTTGAAATATTCTGTAATTTTTGAGTCGAATTTTTATTAAAATCTATTCTTAAAGTAACGGTTCGTTCCCCTTCTTTTAAATCAAATAATGATGATGCCACTGAAAAGCCCAGTTTAGCTCTTGGAAGTTCTTTGTAAACAGATTTTCCTGAAATGGTTTCGTCAGAGTTATATCCAAACGGCCACCAATAATTGCTGTCTTCCGGTAATTTATCCCCAACACCATCAGTGGAATTGGCTACCGGAGCCATTTTCAGCTCTCTTTTTTCGACATCGTTTAAAAAACTTTTAATCTCGACTACTTTTGCCTGATTGGCAATAAGTTCTTCTCCTGTTTTATAAATACGCTTTTTCCCATTACCGTCTTTATCGCCATCCAGCAATGTCCCGGTCGGAATTTTTTCCTGAATTGCTTTTTTTGCCAATTCAAAAATCACATAAACTTTGTCTGATTTGGCATCATTTTTCTCAATTTGGAGTATTTCATTATAATAAAAATCCAAATGCCTTTTCGTTAAATTATTGAAGGCTTTTTTTGAGAAATCCAGTAATTTTAAAAAGCAAACAAATAATGTTAAATGAGGGGTCAGGTTGCTGTCCTGTTCAAACTGGGACATAAGATCTGTAACCTGTTTTTTCATACTTTTATATTCAACGCTTTCTCTGCGCGGAACTGTACCGTTATCATCACCCAGGAAGAAGTTTCCCCATTTTTTTTGTGATGTTGTATTATCATCTTTGTCAAAATAGTTTACATGCCTAGCAAAATTATTTGCAAATAATAGCCAATCAAATAAATCGAAATCGTGTAATTCAAGATTGCCAGGATCTAATTCTGCTAAAAAGCGCTGCATTTGTGATTTTCCTTCACGATAATGTGAAAATGTATCTGTTTTTTTCATTTGTTTATATTTATCTTTCTATGGTCAGATGCAATACTTATGTAATGTTTGGTAGTATTCAAAATGGCTACAGACATCCCGTAATTCATTATATTTCAGTAGCTTCTCCTTTATAAAAAGGAAAAACAATATTGCTTCTTGTATTCGTATTTCTTACTTCGTAGTCAATTTGTATTAAAACTTCTCCCTGAAGTTCTTCCTGAGTATCAATTTCAATACTCAGAATGTTTATTCTGGGTTCATGATATAAAATAGCACGCTCAATGATCCCTTTCATTTGAGTGATCAGCGTTAAGTCCAGAGGTTTAAAGAGCATTTCCTGCAAATCACATCCGTAGTCAGGGAACATGATGCGTTCACCCGGGCGTGTTGACAATAAGATGATAAGACTGTTATTGATGTCTTCTACATCTGTGGTCATTGCCAGCTTTCCTTCAGTCTCATTAAACTCAGGCGGGAAACTCCAGCCTATTCCTAAAAAATCTGTATTTATTTTCATACGTTATTTTGTATTATATTTAGTTGTAACATTTTGCATCTGTAGCATAGAGTTATGGTTATTCTAATCGTTTTTGTTGTGGATATTTTGCATTTTTACTTTTAGTCGGACGATGTTTAAATAGTATTATCCGCCTATTAAAACAGTTGCTTCACCTGCGGTTATGATTCCGCCATGGGCTGTAGAATCTCCCATTCTTGCAGCTGGCTTCCCGCCTATTAAAACGCTTGAGGATCCTGATGCAATGGTATCTAACGGCCCGGTGCATACTGCTTTGTCTCCCACTCTTGCTGCAGGCTTTCCTCCAATAAGTACGGTAGGTTCTCCTGCCGGAATGATGGGACCTCCAACGTGTGGAACATTTCCCGTTACCATAGGACAGGTATGCATGTCTGTAATTCTTGCTGCCGGTTTCATGATTTAATTAATTTTAACTTGAGATCCTTTTACTACTGTTACCGCTCCTGATTTAAGTTCAGAACCCGAGCTGCCTTCTGCTTTGAATTGTGCAGATGCTTTCAAATCGATATTGGTTCCTTCAATTTTGACATCGCCTTTTGCCTTGATTTTGATGTCTTTCCCGCTTTCCATACTAATCCCATCTTTATTAAGTGTAAGGACATTAGAATGCTCATCTTCTATTTTAATGATGTCTGCATCTTCATCTAAAATCAATTTTTTGCCTTTTGGTGTTTCGAGGGTGTATGAAATTTTGTCGTCATTAAAAATCATTTTCATTTCGCTTCGGGTAACGAATCCTTTTTCGTTATTATCGTCAGAAGCTACAATCGGAGCCGGCTTTGCGCTGCTGTTTAACATTCCCAGTACGACTGCGTCATTGGGGTCGTCATTAATGAATCCGATGATGACTTCATCGCCGATTTCCGGTCTGAAAAATGATCCTCTGTTTTCTCCTGCATCAAGGGTGGCTATCCTTGCCCAAATTCCTTCTTCCTCGTTATTGATAATGGGAATTTGCACTAAAATTCTATCTTCTCCATCGGGGTCTGATTCTAACTGTGATACTACCCCGATGTGCAATCCGCTTATGGAAGGAATAATTCCTGAACCGGGCATTTCGCTTACATCATAGGTTTCTGAAAACCATGTTGGAGAAAGTCCGAATTGCGCATCAACCAGCCAATTTCCTTCGGCTATTTCGTGACGGACACCGGTAACATATATTTTCCCGTTGAATCGGTTTCCTACTCCTTGCAGCGTTAATGAAACTCCCGGTTTAACAGATGGAATTCCTTGGAATTTTACTCTTCCTCTTGTTTTCGCTAACTGTTGGAAAGTTGCTTTAGCGTCGCCCCATTCCTGTAGTTCACCCTGGGTGAGATTTCCGCCGTGCTTAAGCTGCAGGTCTTCAATTCCAAAAACATCTGCTAAATCGCCGGCTGAAAGGTTTCCATTGAGCTTAATTGCCGGATCCTGAGCTTCAACTTCTGTTAATTCCTGATCGGTATAACTCCATGTTTTAGCGGTAATTTTGTTGAATTGATCTCTGGCGTCTATCTCGCCGTCAAATTCATGTACCGATGATCCGTAAACAACAGTTTCTACAGTTTCACCACTAAAATCGGGCTTAGCAATTTTGATAGTTCCATCTTCAACAAAACACAGTTTACCGTTTGCTTGTGCTCTGGTTAGCATAAAATCCCAATCCGAAGCCCGGTACTGGACCAATTCTTTATGGGAGTTTGAAGTAGCTTCAACATCGGCAGTAAGTCCGTTATTGCCAATAAGCTCTTCCATGACATCGCTGTCTGTGCTTTCGTAGAAATATTTACTTTTTCTTCCTAACGTCATTTTTACAGCTTTATCTCTGCATTCTACGATCAGGTAAGAAGAACCGTTTCTGATTTTTATGTTATGCTTTATCACAACTCCTTTAAAAATGGTTTCTTCTTCAGAGTGGTATCCGGCAGTGATCTCAATTTCTTTCCCGGGGATCAGTAAGTCTTCATTACTTAATTTAAAGTCCTGTTCCGGTACACTTCCGTCTAAAATAACGATGCGGGCATAAGGAATTCTGTTGACTTCTTTTTCCACCACAATACTTTTCACACCGTACCTGCCCGGTAATTCTGTGCCTCCAGACATTACCTTATAGGTTATTAAATCTGGGTTTTTTGCCGTTTTTATGTATCCGCTATTATTCATGTTATGATGTTTTTTCTAGAGGTGGAAAGTATAGTTCCTGTCCGGGCATTAACTGTCTGAAATTGATTAGATTGTTTACTTTAGCAACTTCCAGATAGTATTTGGAATCTCCATAAATTCTTTCGGTCATTAAAGGCAGTGTATCTCCTGCTTGTGCCGTTCTTTTGTGGGTAAGATCCGGGGAAGTTGGTTTTACTTTCAGAGCTCCAAGTTCATTGGATACAGAACCATTAAATGTTGCTTTCCCTATAGCTCTTAACGGTTTGCCTTTATTATCAAACAGTTTATAATCTATTGTAAATTCAGAAAGCATTCCTCTATATTGAAATTCTCCCCAGGTAAGTTCTACATTATAAGGTTTATGAATAGATCCATTATAGTCACCGGTAGCTGAATAAAAATCCTTTAACTGCTTTGTTACAGCATTTTTTGTAAAAACATCCTTTTTTATTCCTACTTTTTCGGCAATCTTATTTACTAGTTTATTACCAGAATTTGCTTGTGTTACACCAGTACCATCAAATAAAAATTCCAACTTTAGTTCTGAAGGGAGAGTTCTAACATACTTTAAATTACTATCACTCACTCCCATCGCCGAATCCGGATTCAATTCATTTTTACGAGTGAAAGAATAACCTGTAGGATTAATTAAAATTGAAAAAGGCTCACCACCTTTACCGTTATAACTTGAGTCTTTATAACTGACTATTGTTAATTTTTCCATCATCTTTCTTTTTTACGTTGTCTTATATTTACTACTTGCTCTACACTTTCGCTAATGGCCCGCATGATTTTTGCTTCATCTACCGATGTGGTAGTAGTCGTTGCTGCTGCTTTTTCGTCCACATTTATTTTAATGTGAAGCTCTTTTATTTCTATTGGCATTTCGTTTGTTTTTAATCAATTATTAATATTCAAAACACTAATAACCAATGATTTAACATATTTATTTTTAAAAATCTAAGCACATAAAGAGTGTGTTCAGTCTTGCTATAGACCAATCTTTTGTTTTTTATCTGAAAAATTTTGCTGAATGTTATCTGAAAACTAACACACTTTCCCGTGCTTAGATTAGATTTAGAAATTACAAGCCTAAGCTTGCTAACGATGAAGGTATTGTGAAATATCTATATTTCAGTTCTATAGTTTCAATAGCAAGGCTGCTTTCTTCTGCATTGAATTCCGAAACTTCCCATTTTACAGGATATGCCCCAACTACATTCCATACCATTAAAGGTGCTGTAGATTGAAGTCCTCCTGAAAGCGTAATAAGCAGGTCTCTGGGTTCAAACTCGAAGTTCTCCATTGCATTTCTGCACCAGCTTATCAATCCGGAACTTACAATTAATCCGCGCTTAAGAACTAAATTAGTATATTTTGGTCTCAAAGGAAGCTGATGAAGAAATCTGTTTTCGCCTCCTTCGGCATATTCTTCAGTTACAATTTCTGTTGATAAACCAGAGATAGACTGAAATCTGGAATCAATACCCTCTGTTGTTGAAATCCCGTTAACAATAAAAGAGAAACTGGTTGGAGGATATAAAAGAGCCATGATTAGTTATTATTTTCAATAGTTAATCCTTCATGTGCAAGTTCTAAAGTTTCAATAGCAACCTCATTACCTTCAGCTTTCAGGTCTGTAGACTGTAATTTAAGCGGGAATGCATTTTTCACTTTCCAGGTTACTGCAGGAGCTCCTGTTTCGTCTAAAAGCGAAATCGTGATGGTTCTGCGCTCTACTGTATTTAACTGAATGGTTTGAAACCATGCAAAAAACTCATTATCAGACTTGAACATTCCTCTTTTCAACGTAATGTTACTGAAAGTTTTCATACCGGCCATCTTGATTTTACTAAAGTCCGGACTGGCACCATGTCTGTATTCAATTAAAGCAACTTCAGCATTTAAGCCACTCACTTCCTGAAAACCTACTTTCGTTCCGCCCCAATCTACTTCAAAGGCAAACTTTACTAATGGATATGTACTCATAATTATGTATATTTATTTGTTGTTTATTTATTTTATGATTCTTGTAATTTGTGTGAAAAACGCAATACAATAAATTCTGCCGGACGCACTGCCGCCATCCCAATCTCAATGTTCATTTTTCCTTCTAAAATATCCTGAGCAGACATTGTTTTATTCAAACCAACACTCACGTAATACGCTTCTTCCGGTTTGCTTCCCGCCAATGCACCGTCTTGCCATTGCTGATTAAGGAAATTCTCGATCATTGTCTGTACACGGATCCATGTATTAGCTGTATTGGGTTCAAAAACGAAACGCTCGGTAGCTTTCTTCACCGATTCTTCCACCATGTTGAAGAAACGACGTACAGATACATATTTCCATTCGTTACTGTTTCCATCCAGCGTTCTTGCTCCCCACACTAATGTTCCTTTTCCTGTAAAGGTTCTGATCGCGTTAATTGATTTTCCGGCTTCAGGATCGATGTTAAGAGCTTTCTGATCTTCATGAGAGATTTTCACTGTAGGGGCTACTACATAATTAAGTCCAACGTTAGCCGGTGCTTTCCATACTCCGGAAGTACTGTCTACTTTAGCATACACTCCAGCCATTGCTGATGATGGAACCAATACTACCCGTTTAGATTCAATTACTTTTTTAGCCTGGTTATACAAATCTGAATTGTTTAATTTTAAATCAGACAGATAGGTTGCATCTTCATCTCCTGCAGCAAATGATGCCTGAACAATAGTAACTTTTACCTGCTTTTCATCATAATTATAACTTAAAACTGTTTCTAATTTTGGATAGTAAGCCGCTCCATATTTTAGTCTTTCACCACTTGGTCCAGCTCCCACATTTCTTCTAAAATCAGCAATTGCGGTAGCATTGTCACCAACAACGTCCATGATCACAAATCTGTCTTTTAATAATTCTGCCTGATTTAAAGCAAATCCGTATATACCGTACACATCACTACCTAAAGCTTCAGCATCCGGGAAAACAATAAGGGTTGGTTCGTCCTCTTTTTCCAAAGTATCAAGACCTTTTTTCAACTCAGCAATATCTACTTGAAGGGGAAATCCAATTACCTTTTCTCCTACAGAAACGATATAACATGGGCCACCGCCGTTAGCAAAGTACATTTGCATAGCATAGTACATTTTGAAAGGACTTAGCACTACATCTGCTTCTACAGAACCATCATTAATGGTAATATTGAAAGCTTCAGACTTTGCTTTTCCGAAAACTGTTTCGTATTCCAACATAGAAGAGATTCTTGTCGGTTCATTTTTTGGGCCTTTATCTGAATATCCGATAAAAGCAGGAATAGCTGTTTCTACTTGCGCTACAGAAGGTGGGAATTTTGCAATTTCCTCTACGTAGACTCCTGGTGTTTTGTAATTCATTTTTTTAAAATTTTAAATTAATATTAGTTATTTTCAATAGTTAATCCTTCGTGTGCAAGTTCTAAAGTTTCAATAGCAACCTCATTACCTTCAGCTTTCAGATCTGTGGACTGTAATTTAAGCGGGAATGCATTTTTCACTTTCCAGGTCACTGCAGGAGCTCCTGTTTCATCTAAAAGCGAAATCGTAATGGTTCTGCGCTCTACTGTATTTAACTGAATGGTCTGGAACCAGGCAAAGAACTCATTATCAGACTTGAACATTCCTCTTTTCAACGTGATGTTACTGAAAGTTTTCATACCGGCCATCTTGATTTTGCTAAAGTCCGGACTTGCGCCATGTCTGTATTCAATTAAAGCAACTTCAGCATTTAAACCGCTCACTTCCTGAAAACCTACTTTTGTTCCGCCCCAATCTACTTCAAAGGCAAACTTTACTAATGGATATGTACTCATAATTTATTTATATTTAATTGTTATTTAGTTTAATTTATTTTATGATTCTTGTAATTTGTGTGAAAAACGCAATACAATAAATTCTGCCGGGCGCACCGCAGCCATCCCAATCTCAACGATCATTGTTCCCTCTAAAATATCCTGAGCAGACATTGTTTTATTCAGACCAATACTTACGTAATACGCTTCTTCCGGTTTGCTTCCGGCCAATGCACCTTCTTGCCATTGCTGATTAAGGAAATTTTCGATCATGGTCTGTACGCGGATCCATGTATTAGCTGTATTGGGTTCAAAAACGAAACGTTCGGTAGCTTTCTTCACGGATTCTTCCACCATGTTGAAGAAACGACGTACGGATACATATCTCCATTCGTTGCTGTTTCCGTCCAGGGTTCTTGCTCCCCAAACTAAGGTTCCTTTTCCTGTAAAAGTTCTGATGGCATTAATGGATTTTCCTGATGCCAGATCTACATTAAGCAAATCCTGCTCTTTAGTAGAAATTTTTACTGTGGGAGCATCTACGAAATTAAGACCTAAGTTCGCTGGTGATTTCCATACTCCGGAAGTACTGTCTACTTTAGCATACGCTCCTGCCATTGCTGATGAAGGTGCAAGAATAACCTGCTTGGCTTCAATTGCTTGCTTGGCCTGGTTGTATAACTCTGAATTTTTTGATTTTAAATCAGCTAAATTTCTGCTGTTATATACTCCTGTCACTACAACCTCAACATCTGTAAAATCATAGCTTAACACTGTTTTCAATTTCGGATAGTAAGCAGCACCGTACTGTAACCCTGTAGACACTACCTTGTTTCTAAAAGCCTCATCATCTCCAAGAACATCCATAATGACGAATCTGTCTTTTAATAATTCTGCCTGATCCAGCGCTGCGCCGTATAAAGAATATACTTTGCTAATAGCAACATCGTTACCTGCTCTGGCAATAACTTGAGATTTAACGGCAGCGGCATCTGTAGCAACAGTGGTAGCATTTTCAAAATTTGTCTCATAAATAAAAGCAGCAGATGAAACAGCAATCTTAATATCACCAACAGTAGCATATATAGGAGCCGCAGCAACTTTAGCAATATTTAAGACAGTTTGAGCAGCCTGAGCCATAGCCACCTCTTCAGAATTGTCTGGATCATTAACAACATACGTTTTTGCCTTAGCAACTACAGCATCCATAACATCCTTTACAGTAGTAGGAGCGGTAAGGTCAGCAGCATCTGCCACAGCTTGCGCCACAGTTTTTGCAGCTTCTGCTAGCTCCTTATTGGTTTCTGCAGCCTGAGCACCAGCTGTAGCAGCAGCAATATCAGTTTCAGCAGGAACTAAACCTTGAAGATCCGGGAAAACGATAAGAGTTGGTTCGTCTTCTTTTTTTAACAATTCAAGACCATATGATAAAGTTCCTTCTTCCGTAGCAGATCCTACTTTTACCTGACCAATATTATAATCTCCTACAGAAACAATATAACAAGGGCCGCCGCCATTGGCAAAATACATTTGCATAGCATAGTACATCTTAAAATCGTTTACCTTAGTTTGCATTGCCGTTGCAACACCTTCTTTGAAAGTAACAGCGAAGGTTTCGGGATTTGCTTTTCCAAAAAGTTGCTCGTACTCCAACATAGAAGTGATTCTCGTCGGTTTATTTGTCTGGCCTTCTGCAGTATATCCAATAAAAGCAGGAATAGCCGTTTCAACTTGCGCTACGGAAGGTGGAAATTTCGCCTCTTCCTCCACGTAAACTCCAGGGGTTTTGTAATTCATTTGTTAAAATTTTTAAGTTAATATTAAGTATTGTACGAAGTAAAACTTCGAATATTTATTCGTGATTGATTGTAATTTCTAGTATTCTTGTAATTTGTGCGAAAAGCTTAATACGATAAACTCCGCAGGACGTGCCACTGCTATTTTGACTGTTGCAGTCATCGTTTTTGTTTTTGTTTCATCCTCATCCGGACCTACTTCAACATGGTAAGCTTCTTTTGGTGTACTGCCCGCTAATGCCCCATCCATCCATTGCTGGTGGAGAAAATTTTCTATGGTAGCTTTTGCCTGTAACCATGTCGGACGTATATTGGGTTTATTAATGAATTTCCCGAGTGCTTCACTTATCGATTGTTTCATCATATTATAATAGCGACGTACATGCACATACTTCCATTCATTATCTTGCCCATTCTCTTTTTTATCTTTCCCATCCAGGGTTCTTGCGCCCCAGACCAAGGTTCCTTTTCCGGTAAAAGTTCGAATCGCATTGATTGATTTTCCTGCAGCATCTATGTTTAGAGTTGACTGTTCCTGATCGGAAACTTTTTCTGTCGGACCCACTACATAATTAAGGCTTACATTGGCCGGAGCTTTCCACACTCCTCTTGTACTGTCTACCCTACCGTATACTCCTGCTATTGCTGATGATGGTGGCAATACGACTGTTAACGAATGTATTTCATTTTTCACCTGATTATATAATGCTGAATTAGATGATTCTAAATTTTTAAGCGTTAGTCCGTCTGCATCTCCTTTTTCGTCTTTTACATTAAGAATTGCATCTTTCAATGCATCAAACTCGCCACTAAAAACAGGTGCATTTTCTTCTAGATCATCAGGGATCATAAAATTGTCTATTGTTCCATCATATATGGCCTCTAACACAGCTTTTGCCTCATTAATGACGCCTGTTAAACCAAGTTTTGTATCAGCAGCTTCATTAACTTCTTCCGCAATGGCAATAGCTTGACCTAATAAATCGGCAAGTACAAAAGCATTTGGTGATCCACCCGAGATTTCATTACTTGCCAGGCTTTTTAATTCATCTAAAGCAGCAATCTCACCGGCATAAAAAATAGCGCTATCCTGTCCTGCTTCTTGTAAACCAGTATGGGTTATAGGGGTCGTATTCTCATCAAAAGTATAATTCAAAATGGTCTTTAAGTGCGGAAAATACGCAGCGGCATAGCTGGTTGAATTTATTTCGTTTCTAAAGGAGTCAATAGTGGTAAGATTGTTGGATGTGGCTGTAGAATTTCCGTAATAGGTATCCAAGATCGCAAATCTATTTTTCGTCTCTACCTCTGCTTTAACAATTGCCTGCGTGTAAAGGGTATAAAAATCGGCTTCATCGGATAACGAGATCGCATCCGGAAGGATGATAAGGATGGGTTCGTTAATCTTTTCTACCATATCTAACCCCGTTTTCAGTGAATATAATTGTACTTCTCCTTCCAAAGGATACTTTCCTACAGAAATAATATAACATGGGCCGCCGCCATTCGCAAAATACATTTGAAGCGAATAATACATTAAAAACTGTACCGGAGGAACTTCCAGCGTTACGCCTTTGCCTTCTACATCTTTTAGCCGGATGCTTTCTTTTTTTGCTGCTCCAAACTTTTGTTCATATTCGAAAAGAGAGCTGATTTTTAACGGCTTATTATAGTCAGCAGGGATTTCCTCGGTATACCCAATAAATGTCGGTATAGCTGTTTCTATTAATGCAATTGAATAGGGAAGTTTTGTAATTTCTTCAACTGAAACACCCGGTGTTGTTAGATTTAACATGTTTTAAAAGTTTAAATAAGGTTATTAGTTTTTGTTTTTTATGGTTAATTAACTTTTATACTTTGTATATTAACATCATTAATTAATTCAATAGGGGTTGTCTGGTTAGCGGTAATTTTTATAACACTGATTTTATATAAGACAGAAGGCATTATCTTCCCCCCTAATAATCCCCAAATGTAACTGAGCTGATCAAAGGGAACAGAGTGCAATTCGATTCTGAACTTAAAATTGTCTTTCGGATCAGTGGCAGCATATTCCAATACATTGTTTGTTTGAAATATTTCAATAACTTTTGAGATGTTCAGGAGGGCTTTACTGTACACACTTCTATTAGCAGCTATCATTACGTACAGATTCAGGTAAGCCGGGGTACTCTCTTTATCATATCGCACCGGTTTATCATCTACTACTACCTGCTGGTATCTTGGCATATTTTTCAATGTTGATTCTTCCTCAGCACTTAAGAGGCTAATGATTACCTTGTCGTTAAGACGCTGGGTATCGTCATCATGTTTTGCAATGTCGCCAACAACAGCAATTTCGAGATCGTTAGGAAAATTTGAGTTATACAGCCCGTTTGGACCATTCAGCTTATCTTGTAAAATTGTCAGTACATTATTAATCATAATTTCTGTTCTTAATTATTATGGTGCAAACATACAATCAGACCTCCTCAAAAGACAAATATTTTGGGGGCACAAACCTGTCTTTGCAGTAAATAGGAATTTTCTATTTATAAAAAAAAACAAAAAAAACAATACGCAAAATATTATAAATCAATTACTTGAAAATCACTTTATAAAATAAAAATTTAGGTCTGAAGATTCCCTCTTCCCATTATGGTGAATTTGGGCTTGTGATTTAAGACTGATTTTGTGATTAAAAATCATTGTTTTCCCACAGACAATTGACCGTTAAATTGCCATTTTCATTGATTTTGATTTTTTTTCTTTACCCCGACAGGTATTGCAAATGATTGATCCGGTAATGAACTGCCGAAACATGAGTTTTAAAAAAATATTAAAATGATGCCTCATTTTCGTACTTAAAAACGTCACTTTCTGCACCAGAGAATTTCTGAAAATTGTAAACCTGCATGATCAGGGAATGATTTTGTCTTTTACTGCAAAGACTGAATAGAGCAGCCTTATAGTTAGCAAAATGACTTTTCTTCTTCTAATTTTGACCCCAATAATTTTAAAACTTTATTCACATGAATATTAAAAAACTTTTTGGCAAGCGCAATGAAATCATTGGCGGCCACTTCAATGAATTACGCTCAAAAATAGGCATGGCTAATCAAAACGAAGAACTTATTTTCTCTCTAAGGGAAGAAATTTGCAACGCATGCCCATTAAAAAACGGCAACAACTGTAACGCTATGAAATGGCTAAATCCTGAGACCCTGGAAGTTTCAGATGCTCCAAAAGAAGGATTTATCAGAGGGTGCGGTTGCAGATTAAGCGCAAAGCAAAGATCAACATTAAGCCTTTGTCCTGCAGGATTCTGGGGAGGAGAGTTCAATCAAAAATAGACTCCAATATTGTATAATTAAAATCGTATTTAATGTGAAGCAAGATCATATAATTCAGAAAGTTTTTGTTGAAATTACCATCAACAACAAAGAAAAGGCATTGAGCATACAAGAGGATATTAACAGTTTTTTGTCTACCGATGTTTTTCCTGCCATAGAAAAGCATATCAATGCTTTAGAATATAAACTGGCTGATCATACCTTACAAATTCCTCAGTTAGAATTGAATCTGGATGTAACAAACAGCTCATTAAATACTGAATTACAAGATAAAATTGCTCAACTCTTCAAAGAAGAACTGTCAGAAATTATTACCCCCATTCTCCATTCAATTCAAAAAACAGAAACTGAATCTGGCTCTGATGCCTATTTAATTGACAATCAGGAAAAGATGGTTCAGGCTTTTATCTATTTTTTAGAAAATGGATCTATGCCATGGTGGAATTCGGATAAAAAAAGCACTTGTTTAGAACCAACGGTATTTGACAGCCTGATTTTGGTCCGAAACTTCCAAAAAAGTATCATCCCTATCCTGCCCAAAAAAAATGTTCAGGAGCGGATAATCAATCAGCTTTCAAATGAGCAAATTGCACAATTATGTCTGGCGATTTTAAAAAATAAGGAATTTAAAATCAATGTAGAGGCTGATACCATACGCCTTATATCAAAACTGAATCATACTGACCGAATCACGGTATGGCGCCTGGTCCTCAATGTAGTATCAGAGTATTTGGGCCCATCAAATAGTAGTCTTCGGGAGTATCTTCTACAACAAATAGCAACCTTAGAAACAGCTGGTCTAACACAGACAAAAAACGGCAGTCAGAACTGGAAAACAGTAGTTAAGATATTCCCTTTTATTAAAGAAAATGAAATTTTTGAGCGCATCAAAGACAATGCAGCATATACTGATGAAAACACAGGAACTTCGATGGAAACAATTCATCAGGAACAGCCAACAGTCTACGAAGATGTAAGCCAGAACAATGGACAATATGTTCAAAATGCAGGGTTAATTCTGATACACCCATTCATCAAAACCTTTTTTGAAGACTGCGGTCTTCTGCATCCGAAAACTCAGCAACTTCTTGATCCTGAACTGTGTGCCCATATATTACATTATATTGCTACCGGAAAGACAAACGCTCCTGAACACGACATGGTTTTTGAAAAATTCTTATGTAATATTCCGGTGAATCAAACCATTAACAGGCATATTAAACTGTCGCGCAAGCATAAATCACAGGCTAAAAAAGTGATAGAAAGTGTACAGCACAACTGGCCTCCGATGAAAACATCATCTGTAGCATTATTGCAAAATGAGTTTTTCCAACGTTCGGGTAAATTAGTAGCCACCGATTATGATTACAACCTTACGATAGAACGAAAAACACAAGATATTTTACTTGACAGGCTTGCCTGGGGAATTGGCCTTATTAAACTCCCGTGGCAGGAAAAATTCATATTTGTAAACTGGTAATCAACTAACTGATAAAATATACTGAAGATATTGAGATAGAAATAATATTGTCTGAAATACTTCACTGCTAACGTCATATGGAACCATATGACGTTAGTTTTTTACCTATCAGTTATTCAATGAAAATTCAAAAACAGGTTGAGAGCCCTATTCTATTCACTCTTTTTACTCAAAATGATATATTTAAGCTTTGCAGAAGGCCTTTCAATAACAAAACGAAAGAATAATCCCCCTGCAATACATGCCACTAAGCACACACAAAGACTAATCCCGCCAGAAGTTTCAACATTAAAATAATGCAAGGTTCCCTGAACTATATGGATAATTCCTTTATGGGAAAGATAAACCGCATAAGACAGCCCAGCCAGCTGAGCCGTAACATAAGATTTCGATTTGAAAAGAAAGGAAGATCCGGAAACAGCCGACATCAGGATAATCCCGTAACTCAATGCAACACAGGTAAACCCGAAGACGGAAGCTTCCTGAGAAGCCTGGTCATTACAGACCCAGAATGAAATTCCCAACAGAACCACGCCTGCAATAAAAAGTGTATTTCCGTTGGTATGAACCATTTTTTGAAATTTTAATGAATACTGCATCAAAAAACTAATCATACCCCCTACTGCCAAACCATCTAAACGGGTATGAGTGGGATAATATATTTTCATATACCACACCTTCCAAAAATTATCGGTCTCCATCACAGGTACCACAGAAATATTCCAGGTTATATATCTGATCGTTAAAGAAAACAGGATCAGGAAAATGGTAAACAGAAAAGTATATCTGTACATTTTTGTTTGTATTCCCACCAAAAGGAGCAAGGGAAGAACAAGATAAAACTGCTCTTCTATGCATAAAGACCATGCGTGTGAAAATGTTCCGCGGTTAATGACATCCAGCCCATAATTCTGAGTAAAAGTGATGAATTTCCAAAAGGAAGATAAGGCTTCCCGTTCTCTGAAAAACGGAAAACTAAAGTACAGAAACAACGTAAACAGATACGGGGGAATGATCCTGAAAAAACGTTTGATGAAAAATGTTTTCAGACTGATCCTTTTACTCCTTTCTATTTCTTTAAACAGCTGTCCGGATATTAAAAATCCGCTCAGGACAAAGAATAAATCCACTCCGGTCCATCCGAATTTCCCCACCGTATCAATCCAGCCGGGATGCTTAAATGCACGGTAATGGTACATCAGCACTAATACAATAGCCAAAGCTCGTAAATGATCCAATCCGTAAAGTTTCACAGAAGAATAAGGGTTTGCAGACATGCTTTTTTCTGCAAATATTGTAAAACAGACTGTTCTTCTTTACGGATGATGACAGAAAACACTAATCATGATGCCAACAGTAATAACTGCTGTCTGAACTGCAATAACTGCTTTTCATCATTAATTTGTTTCATTGTATAAAAAAACGATGCACCATGGCTCAGGATTTTTTACTTTTGGGGGCTATGAAATTCGGGTCAGAAAATAATTTAAAACAGCATGTCTATTTTCAGCTGTTTTTTTGGACAGCACTATTTATATTCGGATCCGTAAGAAGTTACGGAGAATATTACGATGAAATATCCCCGGAAATCATCATCTATAACTTCTGTCACTGGATATTCCAGATTGCGGGAGCCAATTTCATTTATTATGTGCTTATCCGCCATTTTTTTGACCGGAAAAAATATGTTTTATTCTGCCTGTATCTTATCCTGTCTCTCTATTTCATTTCCGTGATCAACAGGATATTTATCGTTTATATTGCTGAACCTCTTTTCACTCATGAATTGAAAGACAGCTTTTTTGATATTTTCACCGATATCGGTTATCTGCTGTTTCATTATACATTTATGATCATTAGCGGCGCTTTTATTTTCATATCAGTGATGTTCGTTCTCCGCTATAAAGATGAAAAAGAAAATACTACGCAACTGCAGAAAGAAAAAGCAGAGTTGGAGTTAAAATCCCTGAAATCCCAGCTGAAACCGCACTTTCTGTTCAATACCCTTAATAATATTTATTCTCTTTCAGTAAGTAACTCGGAAAAAACTTCGGAATCCATCAGCCGGCTTTCGGATATTCTGGATTATATCTTATACAAAGGTCCTAAAAATGAAGTTCCGATAGCAGAGGAAGTTGCCGTCATTGATGATTACATTGCGCTGGAAAGCCTCCGGTACAGTGAAGGAAGGCTCAGGATTAACAAAGCAACAGCTTTACATCCTGCCGCTACCATTCCACCCTTGCTCTACCTCACCCTGGTTGAAAATGCTTTTAAACATGGGGTGGCAAAGACCACCATTGGCGCAGAAATAACCATCAATATTTCCTGTGATCATCAGTACTCTGTTTTCAGAATCGAAAATACCTGTGAAGAGGATGACCATACAAATTCAGAAGGAATCGGACTGAAAAATGTAGAAAGACAGCTGCTGCATCATTATAAAGAGGATTTTATCTTCAAAGCATCCAGGGAAAACAATATCTTTAAAGTTGAAATAAAAACACCCGCAACCTCATGATCCACTGTATTATTGTTGATGACGAACCCCTGGCGGCTTCATTGCTGGAAAAACATATTGCCCGGATCGACCATTTAAAACTGATCGGAAAAGCTGAAAATGCCCTTGAAGCGTATGGACTTTTGCAGACAAAATCTGTGGATCTCCTATTTTTGGATATACAAATGCCTCATTTAACGGGAATTGATTTTTTAAAATCACTTTCCCATAAACCGCCCACTATTTTCACGACGGCTTACCGTGATTTTGCCATAGAAGGTTTTGAACTGGAAGCTGTGGATTATCTCCTGAAACCCATTACTTTTGAACGATTCTTTACCTCGGTAGACCGGGTATTAAGAAACAGAAATAATACTCAGGAAGATTTTATCATCGTTAAAACGGAAGGAATGAACAGGAAGATCTTCATCCGGGAGATTGTGTATTTTGAAAGTCAAAGGAATGATATCAAAATAGTGCTGGCAAACAGTGAAAGTATGATGGCAAAAAGTACTATCACAGAGCTGGAATTCCTTTTATCAAGAAGAGGTTTTATAAGAATTCACCGTTCGTTTATGATTAATGCTCAATTCGTTACTGCTTTCAATAATAATGAAGTCATGTTAGGCACCTATCCTATTCCTGTGGGAAGAAGCTATAAAAGTGAATTTGATGCTTTCGTGGCAACAGTTTCTAAGGGTTCCATTAATCAATAACAAGAAAGAAATATCGATTTATATTACCGCCTCACTACGTTCCACTTTATAATATGCTAATTCACGATCTGTTCTCCGGAGATTGTCCAACCGCCTAAAACCAGCCTTTTCCAATACCTTTTGTGAACCTATATTATCCAGATCAGTTACGGCTACTACCTCATTTCCCCCGGTAGCAGAAAAGCAATATTTTACCAATGCACGGCTTACTTTCGTAGCAATACCTTTACCCCAATATTCTTTACCCAAAGTATACCCGATCTCCATCTGTCCGGGTATATCTGCAAAAGCCCTTACGAGACACATTCCAATAAAATCATTGGTTTCGGAATTGAATATCCCAAATCGGCCAAAGGGGCCCTTACTGTAATCCTCTAAAGCTATTTCAAACATTTCCATATACTGTTCAGGCGAACGGTATGGAAGGTATTTCGTTACTTCCGTATCTTCAAAAAGAGCACAAAACAAGTTCTGTTCCTCCGAGGAAAATTCACGGATGATAAAGCTTTGATCCTGATGTAGGTTACGCATATGCAAATTATAATGATGAAAAGATAAAATTACCAATTTATATTTTGCCAGCCACAATGCAGTCAGGACTTAATAAGATGGAAAATTTCAGGAGTAATAAGATATTGAAGATTCAGCTGCAGTTCAAGTTTTTTTGGGAAATAAAAAACTTTATTCCTTGTATATGAATACATTACAGATTAAAAAGTATAAATCTATCCGGAATAAATTTTAAAAACATTCGATACTTCCAAGTTTGCAAATCATGCAATATTATGATTTACAAACCATTGCACATACAATGATATGCATAATATCCAATGTCTATCGCTTATGGATATTAAAAAAAAGTATTACTTTTGCTTGAAAGAATAAAATTATTTAAAAAAATTTTATTAGTAATTTTAAAACACAAATTTATAAAACATTAAAATCCCTCCACATGAGAAAAATAATTCTACTCATTACATGCATGTTCGGTATTTCAGTTTTTTCGCAGATTAAAGTGCTGAAAAACGAAAGCTTGGTGGAAATTGGCAAAGATAATTCCGTAGGCCTATATAAAAAAGAAGATAAATATACCATCAACTATCAGGATCTGAACACCAGCAATCTGAATACCATCAGATCTTTCTCTTTCCAGAACCTTACCGGAGATGTTTCAGATTTATATAACTTAATTGTAGACGGCTTTATTACAACACCGGTTGAAAATGTTATTCTGGAGCTTCCTAATGACATTATCGAGCTTCATTACGAGAAAAACTACGGGCAGCCGACTGTTCAGTTTATTCAGTACATCAATAAAAACCGTAAATATGTTGGAAAATCACAGTTTTTAAACAGAAAACAGGTTGATAAGGTTTTCGGAAAAACCAATGGAAAATCTGCTATGTACGAGAAACCTGCTACCATGCACCAGATTAACGGAGCAAAATCCACTTCAAATCAGGGAGCTTCTGCTGCACCTGCTTCCAACAGCAGCAATAAAAATAAGAAATCAAGAAAATAATCCTATTATTTTTCAATATTACTAAACTCATTCATCCGAATGAGTTTTTTTATTTTTACTTTTGCAAAAAGACATTTTAAATTATGCCGCTTCAAATTATCAATCTGACCAAAAAATTTGGCGAACAAACTGCCCTTGACAATATCAACATTTCTATTGACCAAAATGAGATCATTGGTCTTCTCGGTCCGAACGGAGCAGGGAAATCCACTTTAATGAAATCTATCGTCGGAGCCTTAAAGATTGATCAGGGAGAAATAATTTTTAATGGAAAAAACATCACTGAACACGAGATCGAAAGCAAAAAAAACATTGGTTTCCTTCCCGAAAACAATCCTCTGTATCTGGAAATGTTCGTGAAAGAATATCTTCAGTTTGTGGCTAATATTCATAAAATATCTGAAGCCCGTGTAGATGAGGTTATTGAATTGGTAGGCATTACACCGGAAAAATCAAAAAAAATAGGACAGCTTTCCAAAGGATACAAACAGAGAGTCGGTTTGGCACAGGCGATCATTCATCAGCCGGATCTGTTGATTTTGGATGAACCGACAAACGGATTAGATCCTAATCAAATCATAGAAATCCGAAATGTGGTGAAAGAAATAGGCCAGCAGAAAACCGTGTTGCTTTCTACCCACATCATGCAAGAAGTTGAGGCACTTTGTTCAAGAGTGATTCTGATCCATAAAGGAAATATTCTTCAGGACTGCCCGATTGATGAGTTTAAAGGTAGATTCAACAGCCTGGAAGAGGCTTTTGCAAGTTATACTGCCGTTTCTTAAGATGTGAATTAAGTTTCTAAGGATCAGCAATAAAATTGAATCTGAATCTTGACTCACTGCAAATGGCGTTATATTTGATTAAAAGTAATTTCAACCAGTAACCGCTATAAAAATGATCAAAAAGATTCTATTAGGAGCCTTCTGTATGGCCCAGTTTTCTTTAGTATATGCTAACGAAAATCCAGTTGAAACAGTACATAACCATCCTTTAACCAGCTATTCCGGTAACTTTCAAAAAGTACCGAAAACAGTTATCATTAAAACGAAAAAATTTAAGGTAAGAATTGACAAACAGCCTAACGGCAAATATCTTTACCAATCCTGGGGCGCGAATTCAAAACTGACCTCAAAACCCAGCATGATCATCAGCAATGGCGAACTGATCCCTGATGGTACCGGAGGTAACTACTATTATGAATTTAAAAATAATGGATATACCTACCAGGTTTGGCGCAATTACATTACAAGTTCAGATCCTGTTCCACCGTATTCACTGATTGTGAATGACACCAACGGGAATGAAATCTCCAATGAACCCGCCAACGTAGTTAAAAATTAATAGTATTAAATCCTGCTTTGAAGCAGGATTTATTTTTTAAACCGATCCGGAGCCAAGGATGATTGATAAGAAATACTAGTCAGCCTTATCAAATTTTTGTAACTTCGATCGTAAATAGAATACCAAAATAAAATCTACGTTGGCACTTACTCTTATATCCAATTTAATCGATCTCGTTTCGAAAGAAACCTACCCCGTTCAAATAACCGTTACAGATGGTAAAATCACAGCTATAGAAAGAACATCCGAATCTCCGGACACGTATATCTTACCGGGTTTTATTGATGCTCATGTTCATATTGAAAGCAGTATGCTTGTTCCGTCGGAATTTGCACGTATTGCCGTACAGCACGGAACCATAGGAACGATATCGGATCCTCATGAAATCGCCAATGTATTGGGTATTCCGGGAGTGGAATTCATGATTGATAATGCCAGACAGGTTCCTTTTCATTTTTATTTCGGAGCACCTTCCTGTGTACCTGCCACTAATTTTGAAACTGCGGGAGCAAGGATCGATGCTGATGATATCGATACATTATTAAGCAGAAAAGAAATTATATACCTCGCAGAAATGATGAATTTTCCGGGAGTGATTTATAACGACGACGAAGTTCTGAAAAAGTTAGCTTCTGCAAAAAAACATCAAAAACCCATCGACGGCCATGCACCAGGTTTAATGGGAGAAGAAATGAAAACCTATTTTAATGCGGGAATCACAACCGACCACGAATGTTTCGGATATCAGGAAGCATTGGAAAAGCTTCAGCATGGAGTGAAAATAATGATCAGAGAAGGAAGTGCCGCTAAAAATTTTGAAACCCTAATTCCTTTACTAAAAGACTATCCGGAGCAAATTATGTTTTGCTGTGATGACAAGCATCCCGACAATTTACTTGAATCCCACATCAACGATCATGTAAAACGTGCACTAGCAAAAGGATATGACCTTTATGATGTATTACGGGCATCTTCCTATAATGTTATCAAGCATTATAATTTACCGATCGGATTATTACAAATCGGTGATAATGCAGATTTCATTGAAATTGATACGATACAGGATTTCAACATTTTAAAAACCTATATTAATGGCGAACTGGTGGCAGAGAAAGGGACTTCTTACATCACATCCGTTGAATCGCCAATTGTTAATAATTTTCATTGTAGTGTAAAACAGCCTTCTGATTTTAAGGTTAAAAGTGAAAGTGATACCATTCGGGTGATAGAAGCCCTGGACGGACAATTAATCAGCAACGAAATCGTAACAAGTTCATTAACCTTCAACGGGTATGCCGAATCCAATACGGAAGAAGATATCTTAAAAATTGCTGTGGTAAACCGGTACAATGATGCTCCCGTTGCCACTGCATTTATTAAAAATGTAGGGTTAAAAACCGGAGCAATAGCCTCCTGTGTTGCCCATGACTGCCATAATATAGTAGTAGTGGGTACCAACGATGAGGATATGTGTAAAGCGGTCAATGCTATTATTAAAGCTAAGGGAGGAATTTCATTAGCGACAGCAACCGAAGAATTGGTCCTTGAGCTGCCTATTGCCGGGATTATGACCAATCTTTCTGCAGAAGAAGCCGCTGCAGCATATATTACACTGGATAAACGGGCAAAAGAGCTGGGAAGTCAGTTAAAATCACCTTATATGACTTTATCTTTTATGGCGCTTTTAGTGATTCCTGAATTAAAGCTAAGTGATAAAGGCTTATTCAATGGGAGAAAATTTGAGTTTACAGAGGTTTTTATCTGATCGATTGTTTTTGTACTGCGCCGGAAATAATTAATAATCTATTTTTTTAATTCTGAATAAAAACAGCTTTCTGCAAAACTTTCTTTAGCGGCTTTGTATCCGATCATAAACATTTCTTCCATGCGGTCACTTCTTCTTTCAAAAGTTCCGTACGTAGCCAGCTGCTGAGAAGATATAAACCAGTCGCAGTAGTCAAATTTAATTTTTTCTATCCGGTAGGACAGCAAGTCATAAGATCGCGAAACAATGGCTTTAATGGTCTTTAAATCTTTAATGTCAATATTGTTGGGCGGCGATACAAAAACTCCGATTAACCTGTCGCATTCATCTCTGATAATGTCTGCCGGGAAATTGTTGAGTACACCTCCATCGCAGTACATTTCATCTCCAATAATGTAAGGAGTAGTAATCCCCGGGATAGAACATGATGCGATAATCGCGTCCACCACTTGAAAATTTTCGTCAAATATCTTCTGGGTTCCGGCTACCAGTTCTGTCGCAACAATTTTCACCTCTTTGTTCAGGTCCTTTAATTTCATGTCATGAAAAATAGGTTTCAGGTAATTCCTGAAAATAACCGAAGAAACAAGTCCGGGCTGATTGAAAGCGAAATGCTTCCAGTTAAAAAAATAGACTGAGTTAAAGAATTCCAGAATTTCTTCAGGGGTTTTTCCTATGGCGTACAGGCAGCCCACTATAGATCCTGCACTGCAGCAAGACAGAACATCTACATCGATGTCTTTTTCTATCAAGAATTTTAAAACTCCTGCATGAGCGATTCCTTTGGTTCCGCCACCTGATAAAACAAGCCCTACTTTGTCAAAATTCATAGACTAAAATTAAGAAAACAGAGTGAGAAAACGGAACTATTTCTCCCGAAATATGCTGATTTTAAAATTATTTTAATAATTAATAATATAAACAAAAAAAGCCCGGACAAAATCCGGGCTCTATGATAAGTATCTGGGATACGTTATTGTATAAAATTAAATGTGAATCACTTCACCATAAGCAGCAGCAGCAGCTTCCATAATTGCCTCAGAAACTGTTGGATGCGGGTGAATAGATTTGATAATTTCGTGACCTGTAGTTTCCAGTTTTCTGGCAACTACAGCTTCAGCAACCATATCCGTTACTCCTTCACCAATCATGTGGCAACCTAACCACTCACCATATTTAGCATCGAAGATTACTTTGATGAAACCGTCTGTATTTCCGTTTGCGGTAGCTTTTCCACTAGCAGAAAGAGGGAATTTACCAACTTTGATCTCATATCCTTTTTCTTTAGCCTGCTTTTCGGTAAGACCTACAGAAGCTACCTCAGGGTGACAGTATGTACATCCCGGGATATTGCCATAGTCGATTTTCTCAACGTGCATTCCTTTGATTTTCTCTACACAAGTGATCCCTTCAGCAGAAGCAACGTGAGCCAAAGCCTGAGTCGGGATAATATCTCCGATTGCATAGTAACCAGGAACAGAAGTTTCGTACCATTCGTTTACTAATACTCTTCCTTTATCTGTCTGGATTCCTACTTCTTCCAATCCGATGTTTTCGATATTGGCAGCGATACCCACAGCAGACAGTAAAATATCAGCTTCCAGCGTAATATTTCCATTAGCCGTTTTTACCGTAGCTTTTACGCCTTCTCCGCTTGTATCTACACTTTCTACAGAAGCATTGGTCATGATTTCAATTCCGGTCTTCTTTAAAGATTTTTCTAAGTGTTTAGAGATATCTTCATCTTCTACAGGAACGATGGTTGGCATAAATTCAACAACAGTTACTTTAGTTCCCATTGTGTTATAGAAATCAGCAAATTCTACCCCGATCGCTCCAGAACCTACAACGATCATAGATTTTGGCTGCTCAGCAAGGGATAATGCCTGTCTGTATCCGATTACTTTTTTACCATCCTGTGGCAAGTTCGGTAATTCTCTTGAACGTGCTCCGGTTGCAATAATGATGTGACCTCCGGCATATTCAGTTGTTTTACCTTCTTTATCAGTAACAGAAACTTTTTTATCTTTTAAAACTTTAGCAGTCCCTAGAATTACATCAATTTTATTCTTTTTCATTAAGAACTCAATCCCTTTGCTCATTTTACCGGCAACTCCACGGCTTCTTTGAATAACGTTCGGAAATTCGAAACTTCCTTCCACTTTATTCAAACCATAATCTTCCGCGTGATTGATATAATGAAAAACCTGAGCAGATTTCAACAAAGCTTTCGTTGGAATACAGCCCCAGTTAAGACAGATTCCTCCTAAATTTTCTTTCTCGATAATTGCGGTTTTAAAACCTAATTGTGCTGCTCTAATAGCTGTAACATATCCACCAGGACCACTTCCGATGACAATAATATCGTAGTTCATTAGCTTAAAAATTTTATGCGAATTTAAGGAAAAATATTGGATGTATAACGTTTCTGCTTCTTCATATTTCACGGATCGCCGTTCGCATTTTTTCACCTTTTACTTCGAATCATAGAAATTGTGCTAAAGTTTTTATTTTAATTAAACGAGTAATGGAACATATATTTAAAAATATGACAGATACCACATCTCACAATGAAGAGATTTATGTTAAAAAAACACAAAATAACCTATTGTATATTAATATTTTAGAATAAAATTAATAGTTTTGCAGAAATATCAGAATATGAAAACAAAAAATTATCTATCGATTATTTTATTTTGCAGCTTGTCTCTAAGTGCACAAGTTGGCATTAGAACAGTCACTCCCAACAGTACGCTGGATGTGAATGGCTCTCTGGGTGCTGATTATAAGGAAATCACCACTACTGCTTATACAGTAACCGCTACAGATCATTATTTAACTTATAACGGAGCGGCCAATACTGTAATTACCCTTCCTGTCATAGGAACCGGAACAACCAGTTTCAAAGGAAGGATTTATAAAATAAAAAACATTTCTGCCTCAAGCATCACCATCCAGGCATCGAGTGGCAATACGTTGAGGGTAGACAATACTCCGGTTGCTACATTCGTGGTTCCTACAGGAGCTTATGCAGAGGTAGTGAATAACAGCAATACAACAGGAGGAACATGGGATCTTTCTTTTTCTGCATTACCCAAGCCCGGAAACGTTGAAGTATATGGTACCCAATTATCTATCCCACCTCACGGAGGCGGATCTCCGGGAGTTACAGACTGGACCAATCACGCCAACACTGCATATGATACAGGAACAGGAACTGATGCCTGGTGGGTTATAAGTAAAGCATCAACGGCTTATGCTCATACAGCTTCTTATTCCAATACCAGCAGAATGACGATTGTATATGAATATCAGGGAACTCCTTTCAACATTACAAGTATGTATCCTATTTTAACGGCAGGGAACAATTCCAGTTTTCCTGATGTTTTCACCGCTTCTTTCGTAAGTCTTGCCAATAACGGAACTTCGGGAAAAACGAGACTTACAGTATCTGTAGCCCGTATTGATTTTATAGGTGCCAATGGAACCAACAACAGTAACTGGACGGGTATATTCATGCTGAACCTGCTATTAGCAAGAAAAGTTTTCTAAAAATATAAAACCTATATACCAAAATAAAAAGAGCAGGAATTTCCTGCTCTTTTGGATTAATCCAATATTATTAATTCAATTACATTTTTTTAAGTAATTTTTTCTGGCTTCGGTATTTCTGATTTAAAGCTCTCATCTGATCCTGCTTCATTTTTTTAGTTGCCAGCGGATGGTTCATAATCAATTTCTTTTCCTGATTATATCTTTTGTCCAGCTCACGCGATTTAGCATTAATTAATTCAGTTTTTGACGGGTGAGGCGGAACCGGAGGATGTTTCTGGCCATACACATTCATTGATAATCCTAATAACACGAGTGTTGATATAAAAAACTTTTTCATGACATTTACTTTTATTGAATGTAATAATCAATACATCATTATTATTAATTAAAATCATTCAGGTTCAGACTCAATATTACATATATCATACCAACCATAAAAAACAAGAATTTATTCAATTATCATATGCTTTTTAAAGAAAAATTTGCTATTGGATCATGTACTGATTATTCTTTTATCATTATGTTCTTCTTGGTTCTTACTTCAATATTGGAACCTTCAGCCAGCATTACGGAAATAGGTTTTTCAGCAATTAAAAATTCAAAATCATTTCCATACATAGCTTTAAAATCAATTTCAAGGGCATATTGTTCCCATTGCGGATGGCAGACTTCATATTCCGAAGTTCTGTTTCCTATTTTGGTAAAGCCGAAATAATGTTCGGTGATGAATTCAAATTCAGAATCAGCCTGCATGGGTAAGGCTTTATTTTCTGCTGTAATTTCTATATAATGCCAGTTTTTATCTTTCCATGAATATTTTACTCGTACTTCACCATCTTTTTCATGGATTTCATTTTTCATTGGCATCGTGATGTAGTTTTCTTTATAAAAAGTATTGGCCACAAAGCTCAATGCTGATTTAGGGACAATTTCTTTAATAAAAACAACGCCTCTTTTCCATCTGTCATTTTCCTTTTTCTTTACATAAAACCTGAGGTTTACTTCTTCAAAATTTCTATGAAAGGGCACTGAAACGCCTAATAATCTGGTATTTAAAAACATAAATCCTACCAGACTTACATAGCATTTTTCGTTATAAAAATCCAGTTCTGTCCCTTTTGGAAGATATTTGGCGAGTATCTTTGGATCAACTTCGTAGTTAATGATAGCCAGTTTACGCCATTCGGCTTTTAAAAAATTCATAAGGGAGATTTCATTATTTTAGAATCAGAACAGCTGATGAATAAAGACTGAAAAATAAGAACCGGTGAAAGAATCATCCAGGTGATGACCATCAATTCAAAGATATCTCTCAATCCATCAATAGAAATAGGATTAAAAACAACAAGAATGAAAAAACCTGTAACTACATAGGTGGAAAGAAACATATATACCTTTCTTGAATCGGTCTTCAGATATGTTTTGCTGAAAAATTTAATCACATTTAATGAGTACTGTACTGCAGCAATGAGAAAGAACTCGATGAGCAGAATAGTGATAATAAAATTTCCATCAGAAAATATTGTTGCAAAAAGTGTCAGGACAAATAATATAATCAATACTAGTTGAATTTTTGAATCATATTTTAGAATAGTTTTCATGATTATTAATTTTAAAGGTTTAGAAAGTCGCCTCTGGTTCTTTTATTCTGAAATCTGAAGGTAAAATACATCCAGATTTTAAACAGGAGTGTTTTCATTTTGTATTGGATTTACTTTATTGGAAGCATGTTTACGGCCTTTTAAGAAAAGCAGCAGGTTCAGAAGCATCATCACTCCAAGATAGATGGAAAAACCACCGATTTTCTTGCTTAAACTCACGACCAGTCTTTCCACTGTTTCAATCTGAAGGAATTCAATAATACAAAGTGCAAACCCTATATTTAAAAGATAAAAGCCTATTTTAAATAATGAATTGGTAGCCATTGCAATATCTTCTTTCTGATGAAAAATATCCATCATAAATGTTTTTGAGTTTTTAAATAGAAACTGTGAAACAAATACAGTAAGGGTAATCACAATTGGTAAATAGATCATGTACGCTGAGAAATTGTACGTCTGGGTTAAAATAGTTGTCATCATTGTAATTTTATTTTATTGTTAATTTTTTTCTTACAACATAAAGCATCATAATATTGGTAAAATGCAGAACACACAGGAGTAAAACAATGTATCCAATGCGGACAGATACAACTGCGATCAATTCTTCCATACTTCTAATGGTCTCCCAGAAACTAAGGTTTACTGCAATGTAACCCAGGTTCAGTAAATAATAACATCCTAAAAGAATTCTGTTGATGGTTAAACAAAAATCTTTATCACCAATCAGATATTCTAAATATACTTTTCCTGAATTAAAGCATCTTCTGCCCACATCAACGGTAATGTAAAAACTGATGCTAAGAAAAATACTGTATGAAATGATATTAAATATCTTATAAATATTATATTTTCAGTAATTTTTGAAAGTTTATCTGAAATAAAAAAGGAGCAACTCCTCTTCTATTTTAACAGGTTGGTGATCTTACCTACCAGCCAGTGATCATCGCTTTTAATCGCCAGATCCATAATATTATTGATTTTTCCGGTTACCGAGCTGAAATCTTCCATAAGTTTTATGAACTCTTTGGCATCTTCGGAATCATTATCTTCGATATTTTTAAGCTCTTCTAGAAAAGAAATAACCGGTTCTATTTCTCTTTTTCTGCGTTCTTTTGTAATCTGTTTAAAAAGATACCAGACATCTTTTTCAGCGATAAAATATTCCTTGCGGTCTCCTTTTACAAATTCTTTTTTTACAATTCCCCAATCGATCAGGGCCCGTAAATTCATGTTGGCGTTTCCTCTTGAAACTTCCAGCTGCTCCATCACATCATCCGTAGACAAAGGTTTACCTGAAGCCAAAAGCAACGCATGAACCTGTGCCATGGTTCTGTTGATCCCCCAATTGGTAGCAAACGTTCCCCAGGTTTGAATGTACTTTTCTTTAGCCTCTTCCAGTTTCATTTTGTCTGTCTTTTAAATTGTATTACAAATGTAATTATATTTTTTGAATTTTCAATAATATTTGAAAGTTTATTTTAATTGAACTTCTCCTCTAAATAGTATTTATAGAAATTTTGGATGTTGGGTTGCTTACTTTGACCATTTTATTATGCAATAGTATTGATACATTATAGTATTCTTATCAATATGATTACCCAATTTAAAGAAGAGAGAATTATCTACTTATCTCACTCTGCTTCGAAAGTATGAGAGTCACTGCTGAAGATGGGCGCAGCGATATTCTTATCTATGCCAATCTTATTTTGACATTGTTAATTTAGTTTATATATATTGTATTTTCGGTGATAATTTACCAGAATCACTCTCTATTTTTTGAATAATATGAAGCAACCTGGAAGCTGCAATAATTCCCATCTGATAACCATCATTAATCTCATATTCATAAGATTCATCAAGATATTTCGGAAGCTTTCCTTCACTGATGGCCACTACTTTGATATTGGTGTTATTGAGATTTCTTTTGATAAGAGAGCTGTGGAGCCCGGTCAGTGTTTCATCACTCATGGCAAAAAACCCGTCAAAACTCTCCTGTTCCAAAATAATTTCAAGCTGTTCTTTCACAATTTCCGGAGATTCACAAAATATTGTCTTGTATTGAATTTCAGGGGAAGTATTTATCTTTTTTAAGAAAGATATTTTCCTTGTCTGGGTAATTTCAAGGCTCTCATCTCCAAAAATGGCCAGTATTTTTTTACAACCCTGCTGAATAAGCTTTTCTGCAGACAATTCAGCATTTTTTTCATTGTCAAAGACCACAGAATCATAAATATCCTGCGGAATGATCTTATCAAAAATAACTACGGGAATTTCCATTTCATCAATTTTCTGAAAATGCTTAAAATCCTTGGTTTCCTTCGTTAGAGAAATAAGAATCCCGTCCACTCTAGAATTGATACAGGTCTGGATATTTTCCTGTTCCATTTCATAGGAATCATCAGAGGATAAAATAAAAAAATGATATCCTTCTTTATTCAGTACAGAAGAAATCCCTTTAATAATAGAAGGTATAAAAAACATGGATATATCCGGAACAATCAACCCGATTACTTTAGAGGATTTTTTTCTGAAGTTAATCGCAAAATCATTCGGAACATAATTAAAGGTCTCTGCGGCCTCTCTTACCTTCAGTTTTACAGCACTGCTGATATCGGGATGATCTTTTAAAGCTCGTGAAACCGTTGAAGTACTTATTTGAAGCATTTCAGCAAGGTCTTTTATGGTTGTTCGTTTCATTTTGAGAGGTGAGGTAAATTATTGGGAGAAATTATGAATATTTCTTCTTTATTTTTTTGTTAAAGAAAGTTAAATAAAATACATTAAAAAGTTAACAAAACGTTAAAATAAAAATAACTTACTAACCGCAACCGTTTGCACAATCGTTTGCCATTCACATTATATTAACACGCTGTTTAAAATCCTTTTTTGATAGGGTAAAAAAAATACTTTTAACCCATAAACAAAAACTCATAAAAATTATGGAATCAAATGTACTTAAAAAACTGCTGATTTTCGGGACAATGAATGTTGCCGCATTCATGTTCTCTCAAAATACCACCACCGATTCTACTTCTGTCAAGGACAAAATGATTGATGAAGTAGTCATTACAGGTAACTCTAACCCAAAAGCTTCTATTAAAACGAGTACATCTATTTCAACCTTAAAGCCTGCAGATATCATCAATGCAGCACCAAGGAGTACCGCTGAAATTTTCAGAACCATTCCTGGCATACGCGCAGAATCTTCCGGCGGAGAAGGTAATTCTAATATTACGGTAAGAGGAGTTCCTGTGTCTGCAGGGGGATCAAGATACTTACTAATACAGGAAGACGGGCTTCCGGTGATGCAATTCGGAGACATTGCTTTTGGCACACAAGATCAGTTTACCAGATTTGATTCTTTTGTTTCGAGAATTGAAGCATTAAGAGGAGGCTCTGCATCTGTTTTTGCGTCCAACTCACCGGCAGGGATCATCAATTTCATTACCAAAACCGGAGAAAAGCAAGGG
The DNA here is from genome assembly GCF_000737705.1 of Chryseobacterium soli. Classification (GTDB taxonomy): domain Bacteria; phylum Bacteroidota; class Bacteroidia; order Flavobacteriales; family Weeksellaceae; genus Chryseobacterium; species Chryseobacterium soli. The sequence goes on from NZ_JPRH01000008.1 coordinate 62,122, forward strand.
GGAAGTATTACCCAGCAGGTAGGTCTTAATTATAAAAACTTCAGAACTGATGTGGATTATGGAACTCCCCTGGGAAATAATTATTTCATAGGAGTGGGCGGCTTTTACAGAGGAGGAGACGGGCCAAGAAAAACAGGGTATATCTCTAATAACGGAGGGCAGTTCCGACTTTCTCTGCTCAAAAAATTTGACAAAGGAAGCATCAGAATTTATGGTAAATACCTGGATGACCGTACTGCAGCCTACATGCCAATGCCGCTAGCTGTCTCCGGCACAGATGCCAGCCCTGACTACTCTTCTCTGAGCAATTATAATATTTTGACCGGTGCCCTACAGTCTTCGAATTTTAAAAATGATATAACCATCGGCGGAAACGGACAAGTCTTGAAAAGTGACATTCGGGATGGTATGCATTCGGTTTCTAAAGCAGTGGGTCTAGAATTCAATTATGATTTAGGTTCCGGATGGAAACTGGATGAAAAAGCCAGATATTCCGCCAATGACGGACAGTTTTTAGCTCCATTTCCAGCTTCAGTCGGAAGTAAAGCAGAGATTCTGGAATCCGTTGCAGGATATGGAAGTGCAGTATATGCGGGAACGAATACCCCGGTAGACGGTAATGCAAAATATATGAAAACGGTATTGTTCAATACCAAACTGAATAACCTGAATAATTTTTTCAGCGACCTGAATATCTCTAAAAAATGGGATAAAATAAAACTGAATGCCGGAGTCTATAACAGCAGTCAGAAGATCAATCTTTCCTGGAACTGGAATACCTATCTTATGGAAGTTTCTGACAACAACGCCAGATTGGTAGATGTGATCAGCACTACAGGAACGAAAATTACAGATAACGGACTGCTTCATTATGGGGTTCCGGATTGGGGTGGCGTGAACAGGAATTACGATACCAAATATTCAGTTATTGCTCCTCACGCTCAGGTAGAAATCAATGTTATTCAAAACCTTACCTTGGATTTAGGAGCAAGGTATGATTTCGGAAAAGTATCCGGAAGTTTTGCCGGGACTCAAAATACCATGCGTACTATAGATGTCAATCAAAACGGAACGATTGAAACTCCTGAACAGTCAGTAGCTGTAGTGGACGGAACAGTTCCTGTAGATTACCGGTACGGGATTTTTGGATATTCTTTTGGAGCCAATTATACCATCAACTCTCATAATGCATTTTTTGCAAGAGTCAGCCAGGGAGGAAGTGCTTCTGCGGACAGGATTTTGTTTGCAGGATACAACTACACAAACAGTGATGATCCTGCTCTGGATGCTGTAAAAGTAAACAAAGTCAACCAGGTTGAGGGTGGGTACAAATTAAGATCAGCGAATTATTTTCTTAATACCACTCTTTTCTATGCTAAAACCATTGAAGCCAACTATGAAGCCACTACCCAAAGGAGAACCGAAAACAGATACCAGTCAATGGGAGTAGAATTTGACGGGTATTACAAAATCAACAAATACTTTGATATCAAAGCCGGTCTTACCTATACTCATGCTGAAATTAAAGATGCTATTGATAAAACCATCGTAGGAAATACACCTAGAAGAACGCCAAAATTCATGTACTCTATCAACCCGAATGTGAATATTGACAAATTGAGCCTTGGATTCTTTGTGGTAGGTTCTACAAAAGCATACACTCAGGACGTTAACAAACTGGTGATGCCAGGCTATGCTTTAGTGAATCCATACATTACCTACAGACTGTTGAAAAATCTGACACTGAACGTCAACGCCAATAATATTTTTAATGCATTGGCCATTACAGAAGCAGAAGAAGGTTCTATGGTGGGAACTAACGGAATTATCAGAGCCAGAACTTTACCGGGAAGAACTTTCGCCGCAAGTGTAAAATTCGATTTTTAAATAAGTAATTTCATTATTAAAAAGATCTTACTCACGAGAATTTGATCTTTCATAAAAATTAATGGAGATACTCCACTTTACAAAAATGATATGTTGAAACAACAAGCCTTAGAAGTTATATACCAATCGATCTCTGAACAGGGGATTTTAGCATCATCCGAAAAGCGGGACAATTATGCCAGAGTTTGGTCCAGAGACTCTATGATGACCGGAATTACAGGCATACTGATTCAAAACCAAACCATTATAGATGGTTTAGAAAAATCTATTCTTACCCTGGCGCAACATCAGGCAGAAAACGGACAGATTCCGTCCAATGTTTACGGTGATAAAGCGAGTTATGGAACGCTCGTAGGAAGAACAGATGCTACGATATGGTGGATTATTGCAGCTTGTGAATATATTGAGCATTGTAAAAATAATCTTTTAAAAGACACAATACAGCATAACATTTACAATGCTCTCTCCTGTCTCAAAACCTGGGAGTTTAACCAAAGAGGACTTTTATACAGCCCATTGGGAGGGAACTGGGCAGATGAATACGTCACTTCCGGATATGTTCTTTATGATAACGTCCTCCGATACTGGGCACTGAAGAATACCGCAAAAGTGTATGATGACTCTGATCTGGCCATGCAGGCTGCTGCAACAAAGAAACTCATCGAAAACAATTTCAGAAAAAACAGTTCTCTTGAAACAAAATACCATGAGACTGCTTATCAAAAGGCATCTAAAAAGCCTTATTTATGGGCTTCTCTTAATGCAAACGGATATGATGAACGTTTCGACCTTGCCGGAAATGCCCTCGCAGTTCTTCTGGGTTTTGATTTTAATATGGAAGCTTTTACTCATTTTTTAGAACAGCTAAATTCAGAGTTTAAGCACTGGATGCTTCCTGTTTTTTATCCCATTATCTTTCCACAGGATCCGGATTGGAAGTTATTGGAAAACAACTACAGTTATCAATTTAAAAATGAACCGTACCATTTCCATAACGGCGGATCGTGGCCTATTTATCTCGGCTGGCTTTGTCTGGGTTTAAAAAAGAGAGGATTCGATGAAATTCCCCTTAAAATTTTAAACCAATACGAAAACCTTCTGAAAGAAAAAGGGGCAAGCTTTAAAGAATATTATTCGACGAATCAATTGCAGCCTTTGGGAACTGACAAATTATGTTTTTCAGCATCAGGATACTTATTGATGACGATTTAAAATATTGTATCAACCCCTTATTATCAAAATATCATAGAGAATTAAATCACTGACTAAAAGAAAATAAAAATGATTGGAGATGTCATAGAGCTGCAGGAAAAGCATTTGCATACGGCGGAAAATATTTATAAGACGATAGAACAAAAGCTAAGTTTAGATGCTGATCATAAATGGGCGGTTGGAATTTGTGGTGAGAGCGGAAGCGGAAAATCAGTTACGGCTTTTGCACTGCAGAAAGTGATGGAGCAAAATGGAGTCAGCAGTATGGTGCTTCAGATGGATGATTACTTTACCCTTCCTCCCAAAAAAAATCATGAAAACCGCCAGAAGAGTCTGGATAATGTGGGAATTCACGAAGTTCAGCTCAATAGTATTCTCGAAAACCTGAAACAATTTAAAGCCGGAAAAAAAAGTATTGAAAAACCTTTGGTTGATTATCAGGCGAATTCTATTTCTAAAGAAACTGTAAAGACAGATAATATTCAGGTACTGATCATAGAAGGTACGTATATACTGGATATTGATGATTTTGACTTCAGTATCTTTATTGACCGTAATTATAAAGACACCTATGAAAATAGAATGAAAAGAAACCGTGATGAACAAAGTGATTTCATAGAAAAGGTACTTGATATTGAACATCAGATTATCAGCAACTTCAAGGATAAGGCGAACTTAATCCTTGACAAAAACTATCAAATTACAATGCCGTAAACCATGACAAAAAAAATAATACCCAAACTTAGTTTTTGGCAGATTTGGAATATGAATGTAGGTTTTTTCGGCATTCAATATAGTTTCGGGCTTCAGCAGACTGCGGTAAATCCACTGTATTCTTTTTTGGGTGCGCACGCCGAGCAGTTACCTATTCTTAATCTGGCAGGACCTGTTACCGGATTGCTTATTCAGCCTCTGATCGGGGCTATCAGTGATAAGACATGGAGCCCAAAATGGGGACGCAGAAAACCGTTCTTCTTACTGGGAGCTGTATTTTGCAGTCTGGCACTGTTCATTTTTCCTTTCAGTTCTACGATATGGATGGCCGTCGGATTGCTGTGGATTTTGGACGCAGCCAACAATACAGCAATGGAACCATACAGAGCTTTTATCGGGGACAAACTTCCTGAGGAACAGCAGACATACGGTTTTCAGATGCAGAGTCTTTTTGTAGGAGCCGGAATTACACTGGCAAACTTATCATTATTTGTATTTCAGAAGTATTTGGGAGGCACTTCCGAATCGGGAGGAATTCCGAAATGGGTGTATTATTCCTTCTTTCTGGGATCTTTCTGCTCCATCGCTTCAGTAGTATGGTCCGTCTATAAAACCCCGGAAATTCCGCCTACTGATGAAGAGCTTGCGCAGCTTAAAGCTGAACGGGAAAACAGCACCCTGCTCACTCCATTCACTGATATTTTTACAGCCATTGTGAATATGCCCAAAATACTTTGGCAGCTGGCTTTGGTGTATCTTTTTCAATGGTACGCACTATTCTGCTACTGGCAGTTTGTAACGCCTATGATCAAACAGACGCTTTACGGAATTTCAGAAAATGATGAAGAAAAGGCAGCTCATATCCTGGAGCTGTCAAAAAATGGATCAGCGATTCTGAACAGTGATCTGTCGTGGGCTAAAAACATTGTTCATCTGGCAGAAACAGCCGTGGGACAGACAGGTCTTATGAATGGTTTCTACAATTTTATCACCATGATTTCAGCGCTTATCCTGATTCCTTTTGCTGTAAAATTTTCTTCAAAAAAAGTATATTCTTTTTGCCTTTTTGCAACCGGATTATCATTATTGGTATTACCTTTTATCAAAAGTGAAATTTTAATATTATTACCCATGGTTCTGTTTGGAATAGGATGGGCATCTATGATGGGACTTCCCTATTCTATGGTATCTCCTTCTATCCCTTCGGAGAAAAGAGGTGTTTACATGGGCGTTATCAATATGATGATTGTCGTTCCGATGCTGATACAGACCATTTCGTTCGGTTTTATCTATAAAAACATTCTTCATAACAATCCTTCTTATGCTATTCTTACAGCAGGGATACTATTTCTACTGGCAGCTATATCCGTAATGTACATAAAGATGAAAAAATAGCTGGGTATTATATACTTCACTGGTACAAACAAAAGTAATGGCCGATTAGAATTATTTAATTCAGTGTTGTCATTCTATTGAGCCTTTGAAGTATATAATTCCTATCCTCATTAAGAACTAAAATCTTTTATCACTTAGGATAATAATCTTTTTATCAATTCATAATACTATTGAAAAACTTTACTTAATAATCAATTTTTGCAGCTACTCCCTGATTCCAGAATTTGGCTTCCGGCATATAATACAGGTACACATTACTTGATTTCCCGGTATATTCTCCTGAAAATTCCACCTTAAGATCCAAATTGATCACTTTCTTTTCGTTGGCATCCATATGTTCCCAGTACAGAACCAGATAATTATCAAAGATCTCATAATAAGAAATTTCTTTTTTGTTGGGTTATTTTTGAATCGTTTTGTAGCTCTCTACCAGTCGGATAAATTCTGAACGGTAGCCTTCTTCATCTTTGCTTTTCCCTTGCTTGGCAAGATTTTCAATTTCAGAAAGATCTTTTTTCTTAATCAGATGAGAGTCTCTTGCCACCAGGCCGAACCAGGCTACGGAAGAAGCAAATTTAAAATCAGGACTGGCACCGTAGATCTTCGCATTCGAATTGGTAACCGTCTGACTGATTTCCCTGCTACTGTCTCCATCCGGTTTTTTATACCGGAATTTTATCGTTGCCAGTTCACCTGCAAAATTTTCAGAGCTTTCGGAGCGGCTATACTTCAGGTCACTTTCTTTAGGGAGAAATTCTGACTTTACCTGTACAGGAATCACTTCGTATAAGGCGGTAACAGTATGTCCGCTTCCCAATTCTCCGGCATCGATGGTATCATTGGCGAAATCTTCATTTTTCAACCTTCTGTTTTCGTAACCGATCAGACGGTAAGACTGTACATATTTGGGATTAAATTCAATCTGGATCTTAACATCTTTTGCAATTGCGTACATGCTTCCTGCGAATTCTTTTCCTAAAAATTTATTAGCTTCCTGCAGGTTATCAATGTATGCATAATTTCCGTTTCCTTTATCTGCAATCGTTTCCAGCATATTATCTTTATAATTTCCCATTCCAAATCCCAGACAGGTAAGGAAAACACCAGATTTTCTTTTTTCTTCAATCAATGTCTGCATATCGGAAGTAGACGATGCACCGACATTAAAATCTCCATCAGTAGCGATAATGATACGGTTATTTCCGTTTTTTACAAAATTTTCCTGTGCGAGTTTATAAGCCAGCTCAATTCCCTCACCTCCGGCTGTACTTCCTCCGGCCTGTAAATGATCCAATGCTTGAATTATTTTCTCTTTTTCTTTAGCAGAAGTCGGAGCCAGTACCATTCCGGCACTTCCGGCATACACTACAATGCCTACTTTATCCTGAGGTCTCAACTGATCCAGCAATACTTTAAAAGAGGACTTCAGCAGTGGAAGCTTATTCTGTTCATTCATAGAACCCGATACATCGATAAGAAATACAAGATTCGAAGCCGGTAGTTGATTTGTTGGAACATTTTTCCCCTGTAATCCTATTTTCAGCAACTTGTGATCCGGATTCCACGGTGCTTCATTGTATTCTGTATTGATTGAAAACGGCTGATCATTTTTAGGCTGTGGATAGTCATATGTAAAATAATTGACCATTTCTTCAATTCGTACTGCATTTTTATCCACCGTCTGTCCATTATTGATCATTCTTCTGACATTGGAATAAGAAGCGTTATCGACATCAATCGAAAAAGTAGACAAGGGTTGATTTTTAGTCAGTTCAAAAGGGTTTTCCACAAAGGTATCGTAACTTTCATTAGTGACCACAGGAATGTCTTGCTGTACTTGTTTATTTTCTTCCTGGAGTTGTTTCATCCTCATTTTTTCTTTTTTTGAAAGCCTTTTCGTTTTCACTACCACTACTCCATTAGCTCCCTGAGTTCCAAATAATGAGGTGGCATCAGCACCTTTTAATATCTGTACATTTTTTATTTTTTTTGGATCCAAACTGCTGAAATAAGTACGGTCAACCACTTCACCATTCACAATAAATAATGGATTATCAGTATTATTTAATGTACTCATTCCTCTAACTGAAATTTCACCCTCATTCAGATATCCACGATTAATATTATCAAAGGTGGTTGCAATCTGGTCAGATTTTTGTCTTCTGCTTCCCTCCTGAGCAATCTGCACCCCTGCAACTCTACCCTGAAGTGCATTAGAAACTGAGTTTTGCTGCATAATACTCTCTGACCGGACTGTAGTAACACTTCCTGTAACCTTTTGCACACTTTTTTTCAGCCCGTATCCAGTCATGACTACTTCTTCAATATTCGTTGTACGCTCATTTGAAACTTCCGGATAATTAGAAACCAGATGAGGTATTTCATTGTAAAGCGAGGCAACAACAGGCGGCTGCATCATTTCTACCGGCGGTATATCATAAGCTATAATCGACTGGTTGGGTTTCTTTTGAACACTAGTTTCTTTTCTGATTTCAGAAGCGACGGTACTATCAATTTTCTGAATCGTATTTTTAGACTGATCTCCTGCTCTGTTGTTTACAATAAGAGGTTTTTCCGGTGCTGTATTTTCTTTTTTATCTAAAAAGTAAAAAGCTCCCAACCCAATGATCAAACTGGTTGCAATTCCGTATGGAATCCAGGCCGGGATGATTCGTTTCTGATCTTCTTTTTTATCCAGTCTTTCTTCAACAGTTCTCCAAACTTTTTCAAAAGCAGGAAAAGTCTCTGGTTCTTCTAACATTTTAGAAGCTTCATTGAATTTTTTATCGATGTCGTGATTATTTTCCATTGTCTTAAAAGTTTAAATGTTTTGATTGCCCAAGAGTTCCTGTAATTTTTTCCTTGCAAAATTGAGCTGGGATTTTGAAGTTCCTTCACTGATGGAAAGCATTGAAGCTATTTCTTTATGAGGATATCCCTCAATGGCAAAAAGATTGAAAATAGCTCTGCAGCCTTCTGGAAGGAAGCTCAGCAGGCTCAGCATATCTTTTTCGAAAGAGATATTCTCCGCAGAAGCATCTGAAGAACCCGAAAATTCGTCATCTAAAGAAATATGCAGTGCCTTACTGCTTCTTAATTTCTGCAAGCATTCATTCACTGCAATTTTTCTGGCCCACCCCTCAAAAATATCAGGATTCTGCAGCTGGCTGATCTTTGTGAAGATTTTGTAGAAGGTATCGGCTAATACTTCTTCAATATCTTCATCATTTTTCAAGTAGCGTCTGCATACCGAATACAGCCTGCCGGCCATCTTCTCGTAGATTTTCCGCTGCGCATTCCGGTTATTACGCTGGCACTCTAATAATAATTCTCTTTCCATAGTCAGGCTTTATATCTGTATAGATGCATAAACTTTCGGTTGGGTTGGAAACATGGTCTGTTTTTTTTCAATAAAAAAATTAGGTAAGCCAATGGATGAAGAAGCTCCCTATCTTTTTTTAATTCAAATTTAACTTTTACCTTTGTAACTTATCTTTAATAGTACCGACTATTCATATAATAATCTTTTTATAGTAATGAAAAATAACAAATTTGCATCATTACTTTTTGTTTTGTCTGCAGGAAGTATGATGTTTGCACAGGATGACTTAATCAATAAGTTAAAAAACAATCAATCACAAAATGCCAATTTTAAGTTTGAAACCTTAAAAGATGTTGGCGCCACTTCAGTAAAAAACCAAGGTTCATCAGGAACTTGCTGGAGTTATTCTGGAAATTCATTCCTTGAATCTGAAATGCAACGTATGGGTAAAAAGCCTGTAGATTTGGCTGAAATCTTTACCGCAAGGAATTCTTATCACGATAAAGCAAAATTATATGTTCTTAACGGCGGAGCAATCAGCTGGGGTGATGGAGGAGAATTACATGATGTAATTAATATGTACAAAAAGTACGGTGCTGTGCCTCAGGAGGCGTATACAGGATTAACACACGGACAGACTACCAATAACTTCAAAGAAATGCAGGGGAAAATAAAGCCTGTTCTTGACAGTTTGGTAGCAGCTTCTTCAAAAGGAAAACTTTCTGACGACTGGATGTCTTCTGTAGATGCTATTTTAGATGAATATTTAGGAAAAGTTCCTGCTAACTTTACGTACGGAGGAAAATCTTATACTCCTATAACTTTCGCTAAGGAAGTAGTAGGTATTAATCCTGAAGATTATGTAGAATTGTCTTCTTATAAAGATTATGCATATTATCAAAAATTTGTAGTTCCGATTCCTGATAACTGGAGCCATGATTCTGACTGGAATGTTCCAATGAAAGATCTTACTGCTATTATTGATAATGCAGTAGCGAAAGGATATTCTGTAGGTTGGGCAACGGACGTATCTGAGCCTTATTTCTCTTATAAAAATGGAGTTGCCTATGTTCCGGATGTAGATTTGGACCAGATCAATGCTGATAATAAAAAAGATCTGTTTACGGAGCCTAAAAAAGACAAAACGATCACTGAGGATATGCGTCAGAAAGCTCTTAACAACTTTTCTACAACGGATGATCACGGTATGCACATCGTAGGATTGGCAAAAGATCAGTCTGGAAAAGAATATTATATGGTGAAAAATTCCTGGGGAGTAACCAACGATTTTGAAGGATATATTTATGTAACAAGACCGTATGTTGAGTATAAATCAACGGCAATTCTTTTTCATAAAAATGCCATTCCAAAAAACATTTTAAAACAATTAAAACCAACTCAAAATATTGGTTTATAAGACATCACTATTGTCATTCATCTGACAATTTTAGATATTTAAATCTGTTAATAAACCGTTCTCATTTTTTGGGAACGGTTTTATTTTTTAGACTCTAAGCGATTAAAACTAAAAACCGGCTTCAGAAATTCTGAAGCCGGTTTTGTTTAAAAAGATAAACAGGTAGAAAATTTAATATAAATAAGTGAATTGCCAATTGGATTACTGCACTGATATCATCAGCAAAGTACATTCACAACTCATGCTTGCTTTTTAGTAAAGAACGCCTAAACTTTCCGCAGAAAAGTTTAAAAGCTCATCGGTATTTCCTTCTTTTACTTTTTTTACCCATTCAGGGTCCTGTAAAAGTGCTCTTCCGACAGCGACCAAGTCAAAATCACCTCTTTCAAGTCTTCTGATTAATTCTGACAAATCTGCTTTTTCAGTTCCCTGACCGGCAAATGCACCCATAAAGTCACCTTCAAGACCTACAGATCCTACTGTTATAGTGGGTTGTCCGGTAATTTTTTTAGCCCAGCCTGCAAAATTCAGATCAGAACCTTCGAATTCAGGTTCCCAGAAACGACGTTGTGAACAGTGGAAAATATCTACTCCGGCTTCTTTCAAAGGGAGTAACCATTCTTCCATTTCAGCAGGTGTGGATGCCAGTCTGGATTTGTAATCCTGTTGTTTCCATTGGGAAAGACGGATGATAATGGTGAAATCTTCACCCACTGCTGCTCTGATCGCTTTCACAATATCAACAGCAAATTTGCTTCTCTCTTTCAGTGTCTTACCACCGTATTCATCGGTTCTGGTATTGGTGACTTCCCAGAAAAACTGGTCAATCAAATATCCATGCGCTCCGTGGATTTCCAGCACATCAAATCCTAAATCTTTAGCAGATTTCGCAGATGCTGCAAACTGAGCAATGGTATCCTGAATATCTTCCAATGTCATCGTTGAAGCTTTCTCCATATCCACTAACGGATAATCTGCGGATGATCTTGTATCACCTACATGCCAGATCTGAGGCCCCATTTTACCGCCATTGGCATGAACCGCATCAATCACGTTTTTCCAGCCCTGTAATGCTTCTGTACCGTAGAAATCAGGGATATTCTGCATGTTTTTGGATCCTGGACGGTTGATCACTGTTCCTTCGGAAAGAATCAATCCTACATCAGAAGCTGCTCTTCTTGCGTAATAATCTACGATTTGCTGAGTGGGTACTCCGTTATCAGATTGAGCCCTTGTCATCGGAGCCATTACCACTCTATTTTTAAGTTGAAGATTTTTATAACTAAATGGACTAAATAATGCGTCTGTATTCATTTTTGCAATTATTTTATTTAACATTTTTAAATTGTTACACAAAGTAACTAATAATAGTTCGCATTTGTATCTTTTAAAGAAAAAAAAGTGGTAACTTCGCAGTAACTTACATTAGTAACTTAGAAGTAACGCATATGGTAAAGAATGAACTGATGAAATACAGCTGCCCTTTAGGCAAAGCAATGTCAGCCTTAGGAAGCAAATGGAAGCCTATTATTGTACTGGTGATCAAAGACCGTAAACTTCGGTTCGGAGAGCTTGCTGTACGCATTAATGTGATTTCCAGAAAAGTTCTGACCGACCAGTTAAGAGAAATGCAAACCGACGGACTGATCATCAGAGAAGAATTTAAAGAACTTCCCCCAAGGGTTGAATATTCTTTGACAGAGAAAGGACTGGCATTGTTGCCGATTTTGTATTTGCTGGAGGAATGGGAAGCAAAATTTGCTACTGAAGATTTTAATGGCCAGAAAAGTTGTTCTTTATCCAGCAAAGAAACTAAAAAGGAGATCGTATAAGAATTTATTTTTCAAATCTACTTTTTATAATCTATACAATCAATATTCTAAATAAAAAAACCGCTTCCCAAAGAAAGCGGTTTCGTTTTATCTAAAATCCCCATTAAAATATCGCAGGATATTTCTGAGGGTTTGTTTCGTTAAATAGTGCGTAGATCTTTTCAACCATATCGTCTGCAGACGGTTTGCTGAAATAATCACCATCACTTGCATATGCAGGTCTGTGATCATTCGCTGCAATCGTTAACGGATCTGAATCCAGGTATCTGAATGCTTTCTGCTTTTCCAGGATCTGCTGTAAGATAAATGCTGAGGTACCTCCTTCTACATCTTCGTCGATCACTACCAAACGGTTTGTCTTCTTAACGCTTTCTGCAATTTCGTGAGATAAATCGAAAGGAATCAGAGACTGAACATCAATAACTTCTGCATTGATTCCTAATTTCGCCAGTTCTTCTGCTGCTTCCATTACGATTCTCCAGGTTGAACCATAGGTAACCAGTGTTACGTCCTTCCCTTCTTTAGTTACTTCAATTTTTCCTACAGGAACTGTAAATTCTCCTAAGTTATCCGGCTGTTTTTCTTTTAATCTGTATCCGTTCAGACACTCAACAATTACGGCGGGATCATCACTCTTCAACATCGTGTTATAGAATCCGGCTGCTTTAGTCAGGTTTCTCGGTACCAACACCAAAATTCCTTTTGAAAGGTTCAGAATTCCTGCCATTGGAGAGCCTGAATGCCATACTCCTTCTAATCTGTGTCCTCTTGTTCTGATGATCACCGGAGCCTTTTGGCCTCCTTTGGTTCTGTATTGTACGGTTGCCAGATCATCGCTCATTCCCTGTAAACAGTAAAGGATGTAATCCAGATATTGGATTTCAGCGATAGGTCTTAGTCCTCTCATCGCCATACCAATTCCCTGTCCCAGGATCGTAGCTTCCCGAATTCCGGTATCTGCGACACGAATATCACCGTATTTTTCCTGCATTCCTTCCAATCCCTGGTTGACGTCACCGATATTTCCGGCATCTTCACCAAAGACTAAGGTTTGAGGATATTTTTCAAAAATTTTATCAAAATTATTTCTTACCACGACTCTTCCGTCCACGTCTTCAGAGCTGTCTGAATATACCGGTTTGATCTCCTGTACATTTTCAGCTTTCCATTGAGACTGAGAATATAAATGGGAAGAATAGTTGTCTTTTTCTATTTCGAAAACCTCATTGTATTTCTGCATCAATTGGTTTCTTTCTGCAGAATTAGTTCCTCTTGTAGCCAGTAAAGCTTTTCTTACCAAATGGAAAGCATCTTTTTTAGCTTTGGAAACTAATTTATTGAAATGAGCGATATAATTTTCAATCTCAGCATTTTGTCCTTTAAGGTTTTCCACTAAAGGCAATACGGACTGAATAAGATCTGTAATGGTTTTCTGGTAACTTTCCCAAGCCTTTTTCTGACCGGCTTTTACCATTTTTTTGGCTTCCTCATCAATAGCATCCAGTTCTTCTGTTGCTGCAATGATTTCTTCTTTTCCTTCAATTTCAATGGAATAGTTTAAAATCCACTCTCTGAATTTCACAATTCCGTCAAAATCCGTTTCCCAGGCAAGACGTTCTTCATTTTTATATCTCTCATGAGATCCTGAAGTAGAATGTCCCTGAGGCTGTGTAACTTCAATTACGTGAACCACTACCGGAACACTTTCTGTTCTTGCAAAATGTTCAGCTTTGGCATACGCATCCAGTAATGCCGGGTAATCCCATGCTTTTACCTGAATGATCTCACATCCCTGGTTTTCGCCTTCTTTTCTCTGGAAACCGCTTAACATTTCAGAAATGTCCGCTTTTGCTCTCTGATTTTTAGTAGGAACCGAAATTCCATAGCCATCATCCCAAATAGAAACAATCATAGGAACCTGAAGAGCACATGCGGCATTCAGGGTTTCCCAGAAATGACCTTCTGCAGTAGAAGCATCTCCAATGGTACCGAAAGCGATTTCATTTCCGTTTTTCGAAAATTTTTCAGATCCTTCAAATTGTACTGATTTATATATTTTGGAAGCCTGAGCCAATCCCAGCAATCTTGGCATCTGCCCTGCTGTAGGAGAAATATCAGAAGATATGTTTTTCTGTGCCGTTAAATCTTTCCAACTTCCGTCTTCGTTTAAACTTCTTGTTGCAAAGTGTCCGTTCATCTGTCTTCCGGCTGATGCAGGTTCTCTTTCTACGCTGGTATCAGCATATAGCTGAGCGAAGAAACTTTCAACCGTTAAGGCGTTGATTGCTAATGAAAACGTCTGATCTCTGTAGTATCCTGAACGGAAGTCTCCATTTCTGAACACTTTCGCCATAGCAAGCTGTGGAAGCTCTTTTCCATCCCCGAAAATTCCGAATTTAGCTTTTCCTGTAAGTACTTCTCTTCTTCCTAAATAAGACATTTCACGAGAAATTCTCCCTAACTTATAGTCTTCAAGTATTTGATTTTTAAAATCTTGAAAGGAAATCTGCTGTGTTTCAATATAGGTTGTCTGCATAGCCAAATGTAAAAGTTTTTTTATTCTTCAAGTATTTTGCTAATATACAATTTTTAAATTAATTTTAATTTTTAATAATCTTTTTTAAAAATTTGATAATAAGAAAAATTGTGTTTTACTTTGGTAAAAATATATGTTATGGATAAGAAATCACCTCATATCTTAAACGCTTCCAGCAATCTATTAGGGTTTTCGCTGTTGATCATAACTTCTTTAAAGATCAGTAAAATGAGCCAGGCTACCTATCTGGACGAATTTGCCGCTATTGCATGTATTTTTTTTGCGTGCAGCTGTTTTTTCTCATTTTTATCAATAAGGACCTCAAATACAAAGCAGGAAACCAAATTTGAGACTATTGCGGATTATTTATTTTTAACCGCCTTATTTTGTATAGTTTTAGCCGTTATTATTGTAACACTGAAACTATTTTAGTTTAAAATTTTCTTTCAATTACATAATCCAGCATACTATGTAACGATTTTTTCGGTTCAGAATCAGGAAATTCGTTGAGGATATTTTTTGCTTTCTGTTGAAAATCTTTCATCACACCAATCGCATATTCCAAACCACCGGAATCTTTCACGAAAGTAATAAGCTCTTTTACTCTTTTTTGGTCGTTGTTATATCGTTTTATCGTAGTAAGATAATATTTTCTGTCAGCTTCACTGGCGATCTTTAATGTGTGAATCAAAGGCAGTGTCATTTTCTGTTCTTTAATATCAATTCCAACCGGTTTGCCAATCACATTGGAACTTAAGTAATCAAAAAGGTCATCTTTGATCTGAAAAGCCATTCCGGTGTAGGTTCCAAAATCCTGCATTTTTTTGGCCAATACTTCATCCGCATTGTTAGATAATACTCCGATTTCACAGCACGCAGCAATTAAAGTTGCTGTTTTCTGGCGGATAATTTCATAATACACATCTTCTGTAATGTCCAGTTTTCTGGCTTTTTCCAATTGAAGAAGCTCGCCTTCAGACATTTCACGGATGGTTCTTGAAATTACGCCAAGAAGGTCGTAATCTTTATGATCAGTAGAAAGAAGTACAGATTTTGATAATAAGTAATCTCCTACCAGTACCGCAATTTTATTCTTCCATAACGCATTAATAGAGAAAAAATTACGTCTTTTAAAACTTTCATCCACCACATCATCATGAACCAGCGTCGCCGTGTGGATCAATTCGATCATTGATGCTCCGCGGTAGGTTTTTTCGTTCACGTCACCTATTAATTTTGCACAAAGAAATACAAACATAGGACGCATCTGTTTTCCTTTCGTAGTAACGATAAAACGAGTAACTTTATCTAATAAAGCGACTTTACTCTGCATCGATTCATAAAACTTCTGCTCGAAAAGTTTCATTTCTTCATTGATCGGTTGCTTGATTTCTTCTACAATGTTAGCCAAAATTCTAAATGATAGATAAATAGTTAATTAATTTAACAAAGATAATTTTTTTCGGGCAATTTTAGGTTGTTTTTCAATCTTTGAATCTTTCTTTTGGAATAAAATACAGACTGGGCTTTGCACTTCCCAGCGGAGATTTGAATTTTTCCCCGGAAATATAGATTCCTGATTCATCTACTGCAATTCCTTCGATTTGCCCAATAGCCAAAGCCGTTCCCAGGTAATAATGCTTAGGTTTTTCTTTAAAAAAGATACCTGGTTCCTTTTCTTTGAAAACATCCAAAAATACTTCTGTTTTCTTGGTGTATCCCACCAGATACAGCTTACCGTCAAAATAGGCAGCGTCTGTAACAAGATAATTGGTTGTATAGGATTCTACCTTCTCCGCTTTCTGATTTTCAGTAATTTCAGGGTCTATAATGTAGTGGGTTACTTTTTTTGACACCCATTCTTTAGAAAAAATATGAAGTTTTTTATTCGTGTAGACCATTGCCTCGGCATCCAGATCCATACGGTAATATCTGGAACTAAAATCATTCTGATCGGGATAATAAAACGGCAGGGTCTGAACCGGACCGTTATTTTGAACAGGAACTTTAAAAATTTTCAAGTGCTTTCTGCTTCCGTCATTATTCCCAAAATCACCGATATAAAAATAAGTTCCGTCATTGGTTAATGCTTCCCAGTCTGTATTCTGTGCCTCTATTTTCAGCACATTAATAATCTCGCCTGAAGTTTTATTGATCTCAAAAAGTTCGGGAGCGTTTCCACTGTCGTTGAAGGTGTATAAATTTCCGTTCAGGATATTAAGCCCGGAAGATTCATGCATTCTATCATTAAGATAATTAATCCGGTACTTTTTTATTTTCAGAAAATCGGCCTGCTGAGAAAATGCAGTTTGAGAAATAATCACGGCAACCACCAGAAATAATTTTTTCATACGGTAAAAATAAAGCTTTATTTTTAAATAGTAAAGGCGGAAAGGATCATTAACAACTCATTATTTAACAATGAATCGACACTTTTATAAATATGTGTGGCTGAAAAAACCCTATCTTTTGTCTAATATCTATTCAATATGAAAAATTTTAAGCTGACTTTTCTCGTTTTCGGATATTTGCTTTCTTTTCGAAATATTCTTGCTGGTATTGTCTTACCGTCTTCCCGGTACCATCATGTCTCCAGCCAGGAGAATTGAACAGATAATTGATCCTGTCGGAAAATTTCAGGCCCGGCTGCTTCATATCTTTCCAGATTTTCCTCCATTCATATAGAAGTACCGTGTCTGGTCTGTTGTCCGGCATTTTGGGGTATATTCCGTATTTTATAGGAACATTGGGATCTTCCTTTTCAAAGGTTCCGAACATTTTATCCCAGATAATCAGGCACATTCCCATATTTCTGTCGAGATATTTGATATTGCATGCGTGATGTACTCTATGATGGGAAGGAGTGACTAAAATATATTCTAAAATCCCCATACTTTTCACAGTTTGGGTATGAACCCAGGTTCCATACACTTGTCCGATGGCGTACACCACCATAATATGCCAGGGATTAAATCCTAAAAACGCTAAAGGTGAGAAATATAAATACCGGTACAAAGGTTGTAACACCGGACTTCTGAAGCCTGTCGTCAGGTTGAAATATTCGGAATTGTGATGGGTAATATGTACTGCCCAAAACGCCCGTGAATGATGATCTACATAATGAAGAACATAATAGGCAAAGTCTGTAATGATAAAACAGATCAGCCAATATCCCACTGTAAAATCCCAGGTAAAAAGGCGGTGGTTGTAAAAGAAAAACATAACGCCCATGGCAAAGACCTTCATGATAAGGTCTAGTCCAAAGTTCATCAATGCAAGATAAACACTGGTGGCAACGTCTTTTCCATTGTATAGTTTAGCCTCTGAAACGTGGCTATAGATCATTTCAGCTAAAATAACGGTAGCATGAAGAGGAATTGACCATGCATAAACATTCTCTAACCCGTCCTCGCCCATAAAGTAATCCATCATTACTTATTAGTTTTTGTAAAGGTAAGGCTTTAAGGAATCTTTAAGAAAATATCCTGCTGTTTTTAATGAAATTTTAATCGGCTGTTTTGTTGGCCAGCTGTCCGCAGGCAGCATCAATGTCTCCCCCACGGCTTTTTCTGATCATCACGGTAACTCCTGCATTTTCAAGCTGACGAACATAATTCTCCTCCGCCTGTTTGTTGCATTTGTCATATTTTCCGTCTCCAATCGGATTGTATTGGATAAGATTCACTTTGGAAGGAACCTGCTTACAATATCTGATGAGTGCTTTAATATCCTCGTCTCCGTCATTAATGCCTTTCCAGACACAATATTCGAAAGTAATCACAGAATTGGTTTTCTTGTACCAATACTGAAGGGCCTCCATAATATCAGTTAATGGGAATTTATCAGAAAACGGCATGATTTCATTCCGTTTTACTTCTATGGCAGAGTGCAGTGATAATGCTAATTTCACCCGCAGATCGTCGTCTGCAAGCATTTTGATCATTTTCGGAATTCCGGATGTAGAAACGGTAATTCTTCTGGGTGACATGCCCAGACCTTCAGGCTGAGTAATCTTCCTGATGGATTCCACTACATTTTTGTAGTTCATCATTGGTTCTCCCATTCCCATAAAAACAATATTGGAAAGAGGTCTTTCAAAGTACATTTTACTTTGGCTGTCAATAAGAGCCACCTGATCTACGATTTCGGCAACTTCAAGATTTCGCATTCTTTTCAGTCGTGCGGTTGCGCAGAATTCGCAGTTTAATGAACATCCTACCTGTGAAGAAACGCAGGCTGTAGTTCTTGTTTCTGTTGGAATAAGAACAGATTCCACCATCAGTCCGTCGTGAAGCTTCACTCCGTTTTTGATCGTTCCGTCTGAACTTCTCTGAAGCAGATCTACAGAAACAGGGTTAATCGTATATTCTTCGGAAATTCTTTCACGAAGCGATTTTGAAAGATTCGTCATTTCCTCAATCGAATGGAGATTTTTACTCCACAGCCAGTCATAGACCTGTTTCGCACGAAACGGCTTTTCTCCCAGGGTCAGAAAATAGTCTTTAAGCTGGTCTAATGATAAAGTACGGATATCCTTCATTTTGTTGTAAAATGTATCATGTAAAATGTATAGAGTAACGCTTGCATGTATCTCTACATTTTACTCTGTACATTTTACATTAATACAATAATTTTTATAAAATTAACATTGCGTCACCGTAAGAATAGAATTTATACTTTTCTTTTACGGCTTCTTCATAAGCATGCATTACGAATTCTCTTCCTGCAAATGCAGCAATCATCATCAATAATGTAGATTTAGGAGTGTGGAAATTGGTAATCATTGAGTTCGCAACTCCAAAGTCGTGAGGCGGATAAATAAATTTATTCGTCCATCCGTTGAATGCAGAAATCTTTTTGTTTGAAGAAACAGAAGTTTCCAATGCTCTCATCGTAGTTGTACCTACTGCACAAACTCTTCTGTGCTCGTCTACTGCTTTATTGATGATATCAGCATTTTTCTCATCGATGATGATTTCCTCTGATTCCATTTTGTGCTTAGAAAGATCTTCCACTTCGATCGGGTTGAATGTTCCCAATCCTACGTGAAGGGTAACTTCAGCAAAATCAATTCCTTTGATCTCTAATCTCTTCATCAAATGTTTTGAGAAGTGAAGTCCTGCTGTAGGTGCTGCTACGGCGCCTTCTATTTTAGCATAGATGGTTTGGTATCTTTCAGCATCTTCAGGTTCAACAGCTCTTTTGATGTATTTTGGAAGCGGAGTTTCTCCCAATTCTTTTAATTTGGATCTGAATTCTTCATAAGAACCGTCGAATAAAAATCTTAGGGTTCTTCCTCTTGAAGTCGTATTGTCGATCACTTCAGCTACCAAAGATTCATCTTCAGTAAAGAATAATTTATTTCCAATTCTGATTTTTCTTGCCGGATCCACAAGAACGTCCCAAACACGGGTTTCTTTATCAAGCTCTCTTAAAAGGAAAACTTCGATTTTAGCGCCTGTTTTTTCTTTGTTTCCATACAAACGTGCAGGAAAAACTTTAGTATTGTTGAAAATGAATAGATCTTTCTCATCGAAATAATCAACAACATCTTTAAACAGTTTGTGCTCAATGGTTTCAGTTTTTCTGTCCAGAACCATTAATCTAGCTTCATCTCTGTGTTCTGATGGGTGTTCTGCCAATAGTTCCTCAGGAAGGTCGAAATTAAAATCGGATGTCTTCATTTTTTTAAATTACGGTTTAAAAATTATTAAAATTACAAGTGTAATTTTCGGAATGCAAATATACGACATTGAATACCCCTTTGTCAAGCTTTATTTAACAAAGATGTCAAATCAATTAATTTTTTAATTATTTTATATCCAAAAAGTAGTACTTTCACTGGGCAAAATGGCTATAATAATTTAAAAACGTCTCCATGAAAAATATATTGGCAGGTCTGTTATTATTAATGATCAATACCGCTCATTCTCAGCTCCAAAAAGCGGAGGAAGTCATTAACTCCAGTGTGAAAAATGACAACTTCAACGGCTCGGTATTACTGGCTAAAGACGGTCATATTGAACTACTGACCTACAAAGGGTTAGCCAATAGGCCTTATGCTATTCCTTATTCTGAGGAGACCCGGTTTCATATTTTTTCGCTTACGAAAACTTTTACAGCCGTACTGATCATGCAATTGTATGAAAAAGGGAAAATAAATCTGGATGCGCCCTTTTCGACCTATTATCCTGAATATAAAGGTGAGGCCGGAAAAAAGGCTACGATTAGGAATTTGCTCACTTACAGCAGCGGAAGGATGCATAAAGACATCAGCTCACCAGAACTTATTCATCAGGCTTATGATAATACAATCTGGAATTTGGATGATTTTATCACCACCTTCTTATCTGAAAAGTTAATCGATAAACCGGGGACGAAATTCAGTTACAATAACGGAGATTATATCATTTTAGGCAAAATTATTGAAAAAATATATGGCAAACCCTTTGAGGAAGTCCTGAAGGAACAAATTCTGACTCCTTTGAATATGCACAACACCGGATTTTTACATCATGATGACATCATCAAAAATTTGGATGAAGGTTATACCGCAAGTGATACTGATGCTTTTGCCCTTCATATGCCGACCAATACATATATTGATAATCTTTACTCAGCCGGAGCTATGTATTCCACACCTAAGGATCTTCTGGCTTTTGATCAGGCGATATTCAACCATACTTTGTTTAAGAAAGCAACCTTAGATACCATGCTTACGTCCTATAAAGAACTGGGAGATACGGCATTCAGTTTTTGGGTGTATCCTAAAAAATTCGGTTCTGTGAATACGGTATTTGCCGAACGCCAGGGAGAAGGATACGGACACAGTGCTAACTGGGTGCATCTGGTGGATAAACATATTTCACTGTTTATTTTGTCGAACACGAAAGATATTAAGTATCTGAATAAGATGCGGGAAAAGATACTTACAGCTTACTATGGGCAGTAATCTGTTCACTTAATAAACTCCAGGATCTTTTTCCATTCTTCATATTTCTTTTCAAACGGAATGGTATGAAGCGGACTTGTTGACGGCAATAGCATAACAGGAAGTTTATAATTTTTTCCTAAGATTTTCTGCAGGTTTTTATAGGATTTCCCTCCATTACAGAAGATAGCTTTCACGTTGGGATAGTTTTCTAGAAGCTCTGCAATCTGATTGGCTTCTTCATTTCTGATCTCGGAATCCAGGCTCCCCCTTCGCTCACAGGAATCGATAACGTCCCAAACGGCAATATAATTCCTTTTCAGAGTATTGATTCTTTCTGCATAATCTTCCGTGAATTTTTCATTGAATAATTCGAATATAATTTTCCAGAATTTATTTTGCGGATGAGCATAATACTGCTGCTTTTCCAAAGATTTTACTCCCGGAATAGATCCCAGAATGACAATTTGAGACTGTTCATCAATAAGAGGTGGAAATGAGGAAATTCTGTTTTGCATTGTTCAAATATATTGATTTTGGGTTTGATCAAAATATGAGTTATATTTTAAATGAGTTAAAACCCATTTTTATTGAATATCAAAAAATATGACATACAAAAAGCGGGCTAAAGCCCGCTTTCATTGATTATCTCTCACATCATTATCATCAAATAATGATTGTTTTTTACTTCTTACAACGTTTCTTTCAACCAGTCAAAGAATTCTCTCTGCCAAACTAAACCGTTCTGCGGATGAAGAACCCAGTGGTTTTCGTTAGGGAAATATACTAATTTAGATTTTAAACCTCTCATTTTTGCAGCCTGGAAAGCTTCCTGTCCCTGCTCATACGGTACACGGAAGTCGATGCCTCCCTGAACGATCATAATGGGTTTATTCCATTTGTCAACAAAGTTGCTTGGGTTGAATTCCGTATATGCTTTTGGAAGCGGTTTTTCCCATGGAGAACCTAAATCCCAGTTGGCAAACCAAAGTTCTTCCGTCGTTAAATACCAGGATTTCATATCGAATAATCCATCGTGTGCGATGAATGTTTTGAATCGGTTATCATGAATCCCAGCTAGCATAAAAACACTGTATCCTCCATAACTGGCTCCAACTGCTGCTACTCTATCACCATCTACATAAGGCAAAGTTTTAGCATAATCTGTTGCTGCAAGATAGTCTTTCATCGGTTGTCCACCCCAGTCTCTGGAGATTTCTTCATTCCATTGAGTACCCCAGCCCGGCATTCCGCGACGGTTAGGTGCTACCACGATATATCCGTTGGCTGCCATAAGTGCAAAGTTCCATCTTACACTGAAAAACTGCGTCAAAGCAGACTGTGGGCCACCCTGGCAGTACACCAAAGTAGGATATTTTTTGTTCGGATCAAAGTTCGGTGGATAGTGGAACCAAACTCCCATTTCTTTACCGTCCGTTGTTTTTACCATTTTAAGCTCAGATTTACCTTGTGCTAATTTGGAATAAACATCTTTGTTAGGTTCTGTAACCTGCTTCATTTCTCCGTTCTTAAGATTAACAGAGAATATATCTGTAGCATGGTTAACATCGGTTCTTCCTACCAGTAATGAGCTTTTGTTATCTGCAAAGATCTCGTTGACATCAAAGTCTCCTTTTGTGATCTGCTGTACTTTAGAAGATTTGGAATCTAAAGAGAAAAGCTGTTTAGTTCCTTTGAAAGCAGCTGTAAAATAAATCGTTTTGGAATCTCCGCCCCAGAAAACATCTCCGGAAATGCTTTCGTCCCAGCCTTTTGTAAGGTTTTCAGTCTTTCCGGACTTCCAATCCATGATTTTTACATCATTTTTATCGGCCTCATATCCGTCTCTTGCCATACTCTGCCAAGCCAAAGATTTCCCATCCGGGCTGAATTTTGGATTAACGTCATAACCTTTGTTGGATTCTGTCAGGTTTTTAACCGTTCCAGACGCCAGGTCGTAGGCAAAAATATCAGTGTTTGTGCTTGTAGAATATTCTTTACCGCTTTTAGGTTTGGTAACGTATAAAAGTTGTGTTGAATCGGGTGACCAGATAAAATCTTCTGTTCCCCCGAAAGGTCTCTGTGGAGAATCCCATGTTTTACCCTCTAGCAAATCTTTTGCTCCGTCTACTTTATCTGAAGCATTCACCACAAATACATGGTTGTATTTACCTTCGTTATAATAATCCCAGTGTCTGTGGTTAAGATCGGTATATACCTGCGCAGTCGTTTTCGGAGTGTCGGCATATTTGTCTTTCCCCATTAGCTTTTCAACCAGAACCTGCTTGCTGAACGCAATTTTCTTTCCGTCCGGAGAAATGACAATATTGTCGGCTTCTCCAATGGTATAAAATTCAGTCCATGTTTTTCCATTGTCTTTTGAAAGATAGATGTTATCTCCTTCCTGAGCATAAATTCCGTTTTTGTCCCATTGAATAAGGGCTTTTTTACCGAAATCTATTTTGACAGACTGGTTATTAAGGACATTGAGAAAATAATTCTCATTTTTTGTTTTTTCTGTTTTTAAATCGACCTGCCCAACTTTATAAATAAGTGAGGACTGATCCGGCGAAACTGCCTGTACGCCTACTTTTTTCAAAGTCCAAAGAATCTCAGGCGTCATTAATTGTTGTGCATTCATTAAAAGCGGAGCTGCCAAAGCCAGCAGACTGTACTTAAGTTTCATAAATTCCTATTTAATTCAAAGATTGCCAAAGTTAATATTTAAAATAAAAAGGAACGATATAATTAACATTTAGTTTACCGGAATCCAAAAGATTTTATTTTGAATCCCTGAATGTATAATCTGGTTTTTAAACACTTTAGGTATTATTAAGTTATATACATCCTTTACAAGTAGGCCATATAAGTTTTTTAAAATCTACAATTTAATTAAAGTTGGTTATCTATTTTAATTAAAAGTATGAAGTATATTCATAAAAAAATCCGCCAATATAGCATTGACGGATTATTATGTGTGATCATTTTATTTGTTAATCTCCATCTGAGAATAAAGAATTGGCGAGAGAAGTAAATATTGACAGCAGTACACTGAAGATCAATGCCCACCAGAAACCATCTACTACCATACTGTCGATGAAGTAATCAGCGATCAGGATAATGACTGCATTAATCACCAAAGCGAATAATCCTAACGTAATAATCGTAAGTGGTAATCCTAAAAGGCCTAAAACAGGCTTTACAATCAGGTTTAAAACTCCCAGGACAATCGCGAAGATAATCGCTGTTGAAAATCCTTCAAAATGTACTCCGGGCAAAATTTTCGTTAAAAGATACGCAACTATTGCGGTTACGAACAATCGGATAATTAAGTTCATATTATTATTTTTTAATGTTTATAGGGGCTACTGAGCAAAAGGTATTCCATTCAGGATAAATAAACAGCTTATAACAACTCTAATATAAGGATTTTTTGAACCTGAATCGTAAAACTGCAACTATATATTTTTGGTTGTTAAAAACTTAAAAAATCCTGAAACAATCTTTATGATGTGTTGGGATTCAGAGAAATTTCTCGCTTTTTGCCATTTTGCAGCACGACAAAGCTTCTTGCTGTCTTTCCTATTTGATCTTCATCATCGTAACCAAAGAAGTCGCAACGTGGCTTTCTGCACTGCTGTTTTCATTAACAACATAAATTTCGGTTCTGATTACGCTGATCTTCGAACCGCCTTTCACAACGTACGATTTCGAAATCAAAGCATCTCCCATGGCTGGGCGCAGGTAATTAACTTTCAACTCTACGGTGACTACATAACAGTCCTGTTCGTAATGACTTACCGCAGCATATCCTGAGGAAACGTCCACCAATGAAGCAATCATAGCACCATTGAACATTCCTGCTTTTCGGGTCATCATTTCCATTTTGGGAATCTTGATGGACACAAAATCAGTTTCTACTTCCAGCAGCTCTGCGCTGTAGAATTTCAGGGTTTCTGAACGGTTGAAGCTGTCGGTGATGAGTTGTTTTTTTTCTGGCGTCATTTTTTATTTACTGTACATTTAATTGAGTACAAATTACATAAATATTTTTCAATGTCGTAACCATTAAGTAAGCTGAACCTGGAAATCATCTGACAATAATAAAACACCTTCTGTCAAGCCGTCAGCATGGGTGCTGAATCCTTTTAATTTTGAAGTTTTACTCTTTAAAATAAGGTCTAACAATTGTTTTTCAGAAAGTTTTTTACCAAAGATCTCAAAGGATATTTTAAATCCGCAGTTTTTGAAATCGGAACATCCTACTGCCGTTTTGCCTTTAATCAGGTTATTTTCTTTACATTTCGGGCACTTGGTTTCTTCCCAGGATTGAAGTTCCTTTTTGGGAGTAGGTTCTCTTTTTTTCTTTTCCACTACTTTTTCTTCCTCCTGTAGCATAATCACTTTTCCTTTTCCATCGACCACTTTCTTAGTGAGTTCTGTTACCATCTGAATCAATTCTTCTTTAAACTGATTGGCTTCATATTCACCGCTTTCAATTTTACGAAGTTTTAATTCCCATTCTCCTGTTAATTCAGGGCTCTTCAACAATTCGTCTTCAATGGTATCGATCAGTTGAATCCCGGTTTGCGTGGCAATCAGGTTTTTTCTTTTCTTTTCGATGTATTGGCGTTTGAAAAGGGTTTCAATGATGTTCGCACGGGTTGAAGGTCTTCCAATCCCGTTATTTTTCAGCATTTCGCGAAGTTCTTCATCGTCTACCTGTTTTCCGGCAGTTTCCATCGCCCGCAGAAGGGTTGCTTCCGTATATGGTTTCGGTGGCGTAGTTTTTCCTTGGTGGATCATCGGATCATGAGGACCTGTTTCACCAGCAGTAAATTCAGGAATGGTCTGTTCTTCTTCTTTGTCTTTATCTTTTTCGGAAGGTTCCTTGGCATCTTTTGCATACACCGCTCTCCATCCCGGTTCGAGAATCTGTCTTCCGCTGGTTTTGAAAGGGATGGTTCCTACTTTTCCCTCCACCAGTGTATTTGAAATTTTACATTCCGGATAGAAAACGGAAATAAAACGTTTCGCTACCAGATCATAGATCAGTTTTTCTTCCCGGCTTAAATTCTGTGAAGGTGGAACTTCTGTCGGAATAATCGCATGGTGATCGGTTACTTTCGCATCATCAAAAACAGTTTTCGATTTGGGAATCGGCTGCTCCAGCAAGGGAGCAATTAAGTCCTGGTAGAAATGCATTTTTCTCAGAATGCCATCAATTTTCGGATAAAGGCTTTCTGATAAATAAGTGGTATCCACACGCGGATAGGTAACATGCTTTTTCTCGTACAGACTCTGGATATATTTCAGGGTACTGTCTGCAGAATACCCGTATTTTTTATTGGCTTCCACCTGAAGTCCGGTCAGGTCAAAAAGTCTTGGATTTTTCTCTTTTCCTTCTTTAATTTCAAAGGAAACAATCTCAAAAGGATTTACTTTAAGATATTCCAGCCCTTTTTCTGCGCGGTCTAAGGTTTTTAAACGGTCGATGGCTGCATTGAAAATAACGTCCCGGTATTTGGTCTTCAGTTCCCAATATTCTTCGGTGGTAAAGGCATCAATCTCTTTCTGACGCTGAACCAGCATTGCTAACGTCGGAGTTTGCACTCTTCCGATAGAAAGAACGACTTTATTCCCGCCAAATTTTTTGGTAAAAAGCCGGGTCGCATTAATCCCCAATAACCAGTCTCCTATTGCTCTTGCATTTCCTGCAAGATAGAGATTCTTGTAATCTTCGGCCGGTTTTAAGTTTTCAAAACCTTCTTTAATCGCTTCTTCGGTAAGGGAAGAAATCCATAACCGCTGAATGGGTTTGTTGCATTTTGCTTTCTGCAATACCCAACGCTGAATGAGTTCTCCCTCCTGCCCGGCATCCCCGCAATTGATCACCTCATCACATTCTTCCACCAATCTTTCAATGACTTTAAACTGATTTTCAACGCCTTTGTTCGGAATTAATTTGATTCCGAAATTATTGGGAATAATGGGCAGTAAAAATAAGTTCCAGGATTTGAACTGAGGCCCGTAATCATGGGGTTCTTTCAGTGTACAAAGGTGTCCGAACGTCCAAGTCACACAATAGCCGTTTCCTTCCATATAGCCCTGTTTAGGCGTAGTTGCGCCCAATACTTTGGCGATATCTCTGGCAACACTGGGTTTTTCGGCAATACAAAGCTTCATGAATAATCGGATTATAGAAAGGGTTGCAAAAATCGGGATTTTTTTTGGATTTTGCTAATTTAATTGGGGAGTTGATCTCTAATAAGTTGTAGGTACCAGCATCCCAAACCTCCCAACAATATTAATGATTATGAGCTGACAAACATTACTTTTTCTGCACCGTTTATTATATTCAGATCCAGCCTTTCAATAAGAAAATTTACATCCTCAGCAAACTTCTCATTCAGATAACCCTCTTCAATATTATGTCCATACGCTATCTTTTTATAGAAGTCAGGTTGTTTTTTCAATGCATTCTTCAATTGTACCAGATTAGATTTTAAAACCTCCAGATCAATATATTCTTCATAAAAATTCCAGAAATCCAATATTTTCAGGTCAACATGTAAGACTCTTTCTATTTGACACAATAATCTGTCATCATCTTCCGGACTCTCACCGGTCATAACCAGATTTAAACCGTCTCTTCCGTCAAAATGGTATTGATCTCCCAATTCCAGATATTGCCATAAAGGCTCCTCTTTATCAAATACAAAACTTATTTCAAGTCCTAATCCCATATCATTTTCTTGAAAAGTAAATATAACACAAATCCCCCTTTATAAAAAGAGGGCTCGATCAACAATAGTAACGAAATTAAGTTCATTATTTCTTTTTTACTTCTGCAATGGCTTCTGAAATCCCGCCGCCTGCAGTCTCAAAGAAAGATGGGCCTGCCAGCAGATATACTTTTTCTAATTTCTTTGTATTGGAAAGGTTATGTTCTCTTAGGTAAATTTCGAAACGGCTGGCCAATACAATTCCTTTTACTACATTTCCGGCTACCAAAGCGGTGGGAGAATCAATTCCGGCGTCTTTCAGATCGCTGGCAAAGGCAAAATTGGTTACACCCAGTCTCATCGCTTCACGAGCGGCCACTTCACCTACAGAAGCCATGAGTTCAGGAGTGAATGCATTGCGGTCGCCCAATCCGATTAACAATAGTTTTTTTGCTGACATGGAGCCCGCAGGTGGCGTAATCAAAATGGTTTCTAATGAATGTCCCTTAAATTGTCCTGACTGTCTGATTTTGGTGAGTTCACCTTTCAAAGCTTCATCCAAATGGACCAATCCGTTCAGATTGGCGGGTAAAGCCTGAGGGCTGTGGATGTCGTTTTCAGTATATTCAAAAACACAGGCTACCTGAAGCTGGGCATCTGCGGAAGAAGGTCCCTGTACCAGCCCGATCATTGAAATTCCGTTTACCGAGCCCCAGTTTTTGGATGTTCCGATAGCAGTGAGTACCAGAGAAGCTTTTGTAGTGGTTGTTTGGGCAAAAGTAAAGCTTGAAAATACTAATCCTGCGATAAGCAATGATTTGTTTACTGTATTTTTTAGGGTATTTTTCATGGTATTTTGTTTAGATTTTTTGTTTTTTTAATGAAAAGACGCAAAGGTTTTATCTGCTTTGTATTTTTAAGGCGCCAGGCGTTTCACTTCAGCAAGAAATTAAAGACGGTAAATTTTCTATCCTGAAATTCTCCAATTGATTACATCGTCATCGGAACTTCCATCAATAGAATTTCAGTTCCATCCGTTGTTGATTTTATATTCAAATCGGCAATATCCCAGACTCCAAAACCGTCTCTTTCTTCGACTTTCTGCCCCTCAATCTCCGCATTTCCTTTGATGATAAAGGCATAGATTCCGTTTCCTTTTTTCTTTACCTGATACTGTGTTTGAAAACCCTTTTCAAAAGTTCCTAAGTGAAACCAGGCATCCTGATGAATACAAACTCCTTCATCATCTGCATTGGGAGATACAATCTGCTGAAATATATTCTGTCTTTGGGCTTTATCCAACGTAATCTGGTCATATCTTGGGGGCACATTTCTTTTTTTAGGATAGACCCATATCTGAAGGAATTTTACAACACTATCACTGTTTTTATTATATTCACTGTGCATAATTCCCGTTCCGGCACTCATCACCTGGATATCCCCACTTTTAATCACTGCGGCATTTCCCATGCTGTCTTTATGCTCCAGGTCGCCTTCTAAAGGAATACTGATGATTTCCATATTATCGTGCGGATGGGTTCCAAATCCTCTTCCTCCTTCTACCTGATCATCATTTAAAACTCTCAATACTCCGAAGTGCATTCTTTCGGGATTGTGGTAGTTGGCAAAGCTAAACGTATGATTGCTCACCAGCCATCCGTGGTCGGCTTTTCCTCTTGAATCCGCTTTGTGAATCACGGAATTATCTTTAATTTTAGAATCAGGATTGGGTAAATGATTATATCCGATCGGTTCTAACGGCTCGATTTCATCAATTTCATTTTTCATGGTATTTCCCAGTGAAGCTGATGCTACAAACATTCCTGTTCCTAATAATCCTTTCTTTAAAAAATCTTTTCTGTCCATATCGTTAGTGATTATTTGATTTTGATAATACAAATGTAGGGCGATGAAAAATCCTGTACATTTAACTAGTTTAATAAATTGCTTGAATGTGAAAAAATTTCATCTCGCTGATCTTGTAAATTTTGAAACATCTTTTAGTGGTTACAAGTTTTGATTAATAATTGTACTCTCGCGGATTTTGCGGATTGAGCAGATTTTTTCTTTGGTGGAAAGAATGGTGAAGATAATTGAAACTGATTTAAAGTATTGTTGAGGGTATTTTGTATCAAATAATATGACCATCAGACGCCTGTTTCTCGCACTTTGTTTTCCGGGCGAATGCGGCGGGTGTCATTCCGGTATAGCGTTTGAATTCCCGGCTTAGGTGGGATTGGTCCGTATACCCCAGTTCATGGGCTAAACCGGCAAGATTGGAATCCGGGTACAGCCATAAATGATTTCGGACCTGTTCAAAACGCATCAAAGCAGATACATCTTTCACGGTGTAGCCTGAAGATTGCTTAAATTTCCTTTCCAGTGTACGAATCGTCGCGTGAGCTGATGCGGCAACCTCACTTACCGGCAACGTTCCGTTAGCGGCTCTCATGGCAGCTCCTGCTTTGAACAGCATGGTGTTAACGCCTACCTGAGACCGTAAACTGATAAAGTATGCTGTGACCAAAGCAATGGCTTCTTGTATTTGCCCGGCCTGGATCAAGTGGGGCAATTGGAATTGCAGATCGGTAACCGGATGCTCCAATAAGTGCAGCCCGTCTTTACCGGATGGCAGCCCAAGCAAATCAAAAACCGTCCATGGAAAGCATCTGATGCCAATAATTTCTAAGGTATCTTTAGTATTGAAAACTGCTGGTTGATTGAGGAGCCCCATAATAAATGGTGACGGCAGCGGGCGGAGGGTTCCATCATAAGATATGCTTAACGTACTCCCAAAATGAAAAATAATTTCAGCATAGCCATCGGGTACTACTTCAAAATCAGACTGTACTTCTCCAAAGTGCTTTCTGTTATACCAAAAGCACTTTACGGTATCCTGAAGTTCAACAGGCGCATCAAATTCCTTATGTTCCATTTTGAAGATTTGAAATTTTCAGAATTAAATTATAACCAGCCTAATTGCCTACTGATTTCGCTGAAAATCAACAGCAATTTATACATTATATGATCAATATCAAAACAGAAAAAACCAATCACTATTTAATGATGAGTTCGAAGCCTTTTCATAGAAATTTTGTAAAATAGTAATGGTAGCACTTATTTACTGGCCAGCCGTTTCCTGATAGTGCTTACAAACTCTTTTGAAACTCCTAAATAAGAGGCAATATAATACTGCGCTACTCTTTGAGGAATCGTAGGATATACTTTGATGAATTCTAAATACCGGTCTGATGCACTTTTTGAAATGGTATTGACCAACCGGTTCTGAAGGGTAACCAGATTTCTCTGTACCAGCATCCTGAAAACGCGTTCAAATTTCGGAATTTCCTGAAGGAGTTTTTCTTTTGTCTGCGGATTCAGCATGAATATCTCAGAATCTTCAATGGTTTCAATATATAAATGAGAAGCTTTCTGATCCTGAAACGATGCAATATCACTGATCCACCAGTCTTCAATTGCAAATAATATAGTCACTTCAAAACCATTATCATCAAGGTAATACACTCTTACACAACCTTTGTGGATATATCCTTCAAACTGGCAGATCTCTCCTTCCCTCAATAAAACCGTTTTCTTGGGAAAAGTCTGGCAGGACAGCAGATCGGTGAAAAATTTTTCTTCTTCACTGCTGAGGTCAATAAAACGGGTGACATTCTTGATGATATTTTCAAACATAGGACAAATTTATGGCTGCAAATTAGGAAAAAGACTGTAAACTTCGTTCTTCAACAGTCCACTTCCACCACCATAATGGTCGATTACTTTAATTTCCTTGCCTGAATTTTCGCAAAATACTTTAATCTCCTTTTCAAATTCTTCTTCCAAACCGGAACTCAAGAGGACAATATCTACCTGATTTTCTTCAATATACTGATAACATAAGGCTTCATCATTTTGAATTTCCGCCTGCCAGCCTTCATTATTCTCTATAATCCGTTGTAAGGTTTCCAGAATTTCCTGATTTTTCCCGATGACCAGGAATTGTAGTTTTTTCATTGGGTTGATGGTTTTTTGGTTGATAGTGTTTAGTGAATTTTTCACTTTTCCAAAGCAGCTAAAGTACTTAGATATCAGACACTAAACTCTCAAATCATATATCTGATGTCTGGTATCTGATATCTTTACTCTTAATTTACAAAAACGATTGAGTTCGCCAGCTCGATTTCTTCCTGATTGATAGAATGTCCAAAGTTGGCGTATACTTTTTCAGTCACTTCCGCATTCATTTCCCGCAAAATATTAGCTGTTGCATATACTCTTTCAACGGGAACATGAAAATCGGGATCGCTGGTTCCTATAAAAATGGGGGTCTGTGCAAAATCACCTTTATAATTCCCGCGGTTAATTTTATCGCCGATCAAGCCTCCGATAATTACGGCAGCACCTCCATACCGCTGTGCATTTCTTGCTAAAAATTCCAGGGTAAGACACGCTCCCTGAGAAAACCCGAAAAAGTATATATTTTCTGCTTTTATCCCTGCATCCAACACAGTTTTTACAGTTTCCTGAATGTTTTCTATAGCGGAAGACAGCCAGGGTTCATTTTGCTCTGTCGGTACAATGAACGAATAGGGATACCAGGTTCCGTTCGTAGCCTGAGGAGCCAACAATGCATAATCATCTACGTTCAAATGCCGGGATAAACTTAAAATATCCTGCGCACTTCCCCCTCGCCCGTGAATCATAATCAATGCTTTCTGCGCCTGATTTAATGGTTTTCCTGAGGTTTTTATATCTAAAATATGATTCATTTTTATGTATATTTTTCTGTTGGATAATTAATGACCGGAAGAACATCAATCAAATGTGCTCTTTTTTCTTCAAACTGATCTGGAAGCATCAGGTCTTCACCTAAGAATGCCAGCTCTTCATCAACATCGAATCCGGGGCCCGAAGTGGCGATTTCAAATAAAACACCTCCGGGTTCTTTAAAATAAACCGATGTAAAATATTTACGGTCTTTCACTTCTGTATGCTGTAACCCGTAGGCATTAAGTTTTTCAATCATTTCCAGCTGTGACTGGGCATCAGGCGTTGCAAAGGCAACATGATGAACGGTTCCTCTACCGGCAAGACCTTTCAACGTTCCCGGGGCAGCCAATAGATCTACATATTTCCCGGGAAGATCTTCTGTTCCTAATCTTATCCGGTTTGAAGTCTCTTTAATCAGCTTATGATCCATCTGTGTCGTCAAAAGCGCCGCCGTTCTTTCATAAGATTCCAGCCAGATCTCTACGTGATGAATCCCTTTAATGGCATATTCTCCTGGAATATTTCCATTGTTATACCCTTTTCTGGAATCTTTATCATTAAAAACCAGTTCCAAACCAAGCCCGTCAAAATCTTCAAGGTAAATGAATACTTCCCCCGAAAACCTTTCCTGAGGCTGTTTATAAGGAATATTAAACCTGTCGAGACGCTCCAGCCAGTAATCCAATCCACTTAAAGCAGTTGAAAAAGCGGTAGTATTCAGCATTCCTTTGCCATGTCTTCCGTTAACCAGACCTTTCCCGTACGGAAATGTGGTCATAATGGTTCCCGGAGTTCCGAATTCATCTCCAAAATAGAAATGATACACATCCGAATACTCAAAATTGACCGTTTTTTTAACGAGACGAAGTCCCAAAATACCGGTATAAAAATCTATATTGTCCTGTGAATCGCCCGTAACAGCGGTAACGTGGTGAAGTCCTGTAATAAGTGGCATAATTGGTTGTTGGTTAATGGTTGACAGTGTTTAGTGTTTAGTGTTTAGTGTTTGGTTTTTAGATCTTGGCTCTAGTCTTTTATCAAGTGATTGTCTGATGTCTGAAATCTAGCATCTTTGTTCTTTAATCTTCCTTAAACCAAACATCATTATATTCTTCCGGATGACGCTTGAATTGTGCATGAACATATGGACAAAGCGGTACAATTTTCAAGTCATTTTCCCTGGCGTGGGAAACCAGTCTTTCCAGTAATATTTTCGCAAAACCTTTCCCTTCATATTCGGGATTAACTTCGGTGTGATAAACGGTCAGTTTTTTTCCGATGATGGAAATATCCATTTTGCCTGCTTTGATATCGTCTGAGAAAAGCTGGATTTCTCCTTTTCTGCCTTCCATTATGATTTCTGTTCTTTCCATTTTTTTATTAGTTGTTGGTTAGTTGATAGTTATTGGTGTTTAGTTTTTAGATCTTAACTCTTTGTTCTTTATTCTTGACTCTCTAGTCCTTATTAAGATTAATAGTCTGATGTCTGGTGTCTGAAATCCAGCATCTTGAATCTCGGTTCCTGAATCTAAAAACGAAGATAAAACCTTTGCTACACCTGAATAATATCCTATGATAACTTCGGTAAAACCTCTTCTATTTTCGCTCTCAATCCTTCGTGCTGTTTAGGTAATCTTAAATGGGTTCCTAATTCCTCTAGCGGTTCATCTACCGTAAATCCAGGATTATCAGTGGCAATTTCGAACAAAACACCTCCCGGCTCTCTGAAATACAGTGAATAGAAATAATCCCGGTCTATTTTTGGCGTAATGCTCAATCCGGCAGCCATTACTTTTTCACGGTATTCCATTAAAATCTGATCATTTTCTACACGAAAAGCAATATGGTGATTCGTTCCAGCTGCATTTCTTCCAACAGGAATCGCATTATTTTCAATAATATCTATGAAGTTGGCAGTATCGATCGTATCGGTAGCAAAACGATATCTTTCTCCTTCTTGCTTCTGCAGATCATATCCTAAAATATCAGTCAGGACTTTGATCGTAGGATCAGCTTTTTTCAAGGTAAGCGTTACATTGTGAAATCCTTTTAGAGCATTTTCGCTTTTAATATCTTCTGTAGTCCATACTTTACGGTGATCTTCAGTCGTAGGTTCAATAAACTGCAATTGTAATCCGTCAGGATCTTTAAAAGAGATCATTTTTTCACCAAAAACTTCGCCTTCTTCTGCAGAAACGTTATGTTTTTGTAAATGATTTTTCCAAAATCCTAAGCTTCCTTTCGGAACTGAATAACCGATATGAGTAGCCAATCCACTTCCATTGGTTCCCTTCCCAATTCCTTCCCATGGAAAGAAAGTAAGGATCGTTCCCGGAGTTCCATATTCATTTCCAAAGTAGAAATGGTAGGTTCCCGGATCATCAAAATTGACCGTTTTTTTTACTAAGCGCAGGCCTAAAACCTGAGTATAAAAGTCAAAATTTCTTTTTGCATTATCAGCAATTGCCGTGATATGGTGCAGTCCTAATATTCTGTTTTGCATGTTGTTTTATTTTGATGCTAAATTACAACGGCTACAGATCCTGCACATTTAACTAGTTTAATAAATCAACAAAACATTTATTTTTATTGGAATTTATCCTTTTACAACATCAAACTCTTTTACATTATACACTTAAAAGGATTCCCTATGAGCTTCAATGGAAACTGTTCTTGTCTTTTCATCGATGTAGACCCTATAGTTTATTTTATTTTTAACAAAATATATTCTCCATTGGTTTTCTTCAAAATCCTTATCAATATCCAGTTTCAAATTCATCTTTAACAAACATTCTGCAACATCATCTGTAGCTGCGTGGCCAGCCTTAGGGATGATCAATAATTGCTTATTTTCATAGGAGACAGATCTTTCTTCATAATAATTCACGTCCGGAAGTTTAGGGATTTGGCGGTCTAAATCCATTAGATAGATTTTCATTACCTGAATTAATACATCACGAAAAGAAATTGCATATTCAAATTTTTCAGTTTCTATATCTTTCCCGTTTCTTCTATGTCTCTTTTCTATCGGAAGCCGGAAATTAGAATGTATTTTAGGAACCAATTCGGAGAATAATTTTTCAGAAGATATAAGATATCCGGAAGAGTCATAGATATTCCTTTCTGTAATTTCACCTTTAAGCCCCATATAATCGGCGAGATAGACTTTATTTTCAGCATAGGTTTTATTTTTCTTGCCTGGGGAATAGTTTATACAATAGGTCGAAATATCATGGCTTTGTTTTGAACTTATTTCAACACAACCTTTGTTAGGTTTTGAGATGCTATACTCAGCAGTATCTATCGTTTTTAAGGAATTGAGTCGATTGATATTCAATATATTATTTTCTGATAATTTTGTCCCTTTCTGCGATTGACAGGAAATAAGAACTGCGTATAGAAAAAATATGGAAGGGAATATTTTATTCATGAAAATCATTTTAACTGCGGATTATTTTTAAGGGGCTTCTTCAATTGAAAATACCTGATTCTGTATAGCTTTGTGCAGCTTCTAATATAAGTTTATTTTAGGAAAAATTTGAAGGTGAAAGATTTTAACCCCATTTAAACATTGTTAGTTTCACGATAATAACACTGTGATTATCTTAGTATTAATCATAATCATACAAAAAAATAGTAAGTTTAAAAAGTTAATAATCAACCCATTAATCATTAAGTAAAAAAATATTTTACACAAAGTCTACTTTTTTAGTAGACTAATAAAAATATATGTCTTATATTTGCAACCGTATTCAGGAAATAAAGTAATGAAAACAGCATTGAAAAATAATTCAGCAAAAAAACACACCATCGCCATCATGATGATGGACTGCTGTATGCCTGTATTTCATGACTTCTTCTGTGGTTGACCTTACTTTTATATGACATATTTTTAAAGGCCTTACCACGTTGTAGGGCCTTTTTTATTTCAATGAACAACATTAAAAACATAGCAATGACTCACTCTAAGAATAGCTGGCTGATTCCCGTCGCATTCACCAATATTTATGTAATCTGGGGGATTACATTTTTAGCCATTTCTTTCGGATTAAAGGGATTTCCTCCTTTTATACTTTCCGGATTCAGATTTTTAGCAGCAGGGATACTAATGTTGGGATACCTTACCGCAAAGGGAGAAAAAGCCAATTCAATCGTTAACTGGCGAAAAAACGGCATCACGGGAATCCTGATTCTTACCGGAGGAACCGGACTTGTCGCTTGGGGAGAACAGTACATTACAGCTTCTGAAGCAGCGATTACCATTGCTACAGGGCCGTTTTGGTTCATTGCAATTGATAAGAAAAACTGGAAATATTATTTTTCAGATAAGTTCATTCCCATAGGTCTTGTCATAGGTTTTATCGGATTGATTTTATTTCTGAAAGGAAGTGTGAACGCGAATGTCCATCATTCAGGGATAAGCAGTTCTCTTAGAATTACCGCATTTATTGTTTTGGCAATAAGCTCTGTGGTCTGGGTATTGGGTTCTTTATATTCCAAGAAAAACCCTGCCGGCCACTCTACTTTTATGAATATTGCCCAACAGCTGATCATTGCCGGAATCGCTTCTTTTATCATTGCTTTTTTCAGAAAAGAATGGGATCATTTTTCGGTTACCGCAATTCCATTATCCGCATGGCTGGGATTATTATTCCTGATTTTCTTCGGTTCTATTATCGCTTATCTTTCTTACATATGGCTGTTGTCGGTAAAACCGGCGGCTTTAGTAAGTACCCATACCTATATTAATCCAATTGTAACAGTCATTGCTGGCTGGATTATTGCTAATCAAACGATCAACGGAAATCAGCTGTATGGCTTATCCGTCATATTAACAGGAGTTCTTCTTACGAATATTACCAAATATTTCAAGCTTTCAAAACGGTCGAAAGTAAAAATCAGAAAAGTAATAAGATATCTTAATAAGACTCACAGACCTTATCAACCTATATAAAGTACAAATAATTATCTATAATGATAGAAATAAAGAACATTTCCAAAACATTTCATCAAAAAAAACAGTCTTTTAAAGCTCTGGACGACGTAAGTCTACAGGTTGAGCAGGGAGACATTGTGGGCATCATCGGTTTTTCGGGAGCCGGAAAAAGCACCCTGATCCGCACGGTGAATTTATTGGAAAAGCCAGATGAAGGACAGATCATTATCAACAATAAAGATTTCACAACATTAACCTCCAAACAGCTGGCGAAAGAGCGTAAAAAAATAGGAATGATCTTTCAGCACTTTAATCTGCTCTCTTCCAGAACCGTTTTTGATAATATTGCCCTTCCTCTGGAACTGGATCATATTCCTTCCACGGAAATCAAGAAAAAGGTTAATGAACTTCTGAACATTGTAGGACTTGAAGATAAAGCCAACGAATATCCTAAAAGTCTTTCAGGAGGGCAAAAGCAAAGGGTTGCCATTGCAAGAGCGCTGGCCAATGATCCTTATCTTCTGCTTTGTGATGAAGCCACCAGTGCGCTGGATCCGGCAACGACGCAGTCAATCTTACAGCTGCTCAGGGATATTAATCAGAGATTAGGAATTACCATTTTACTGATTACTCACGAAATGGATGTTATCAAGGCCATCTGCAAGCACGTAGCCGTCATAGACAAAGGAAAACTACTCACCAAAGGAACACTCAGTGAGATCATTTCGGACCGGGAAAATCCGATTATCAAACAATTTATAAACTCAGGCATCATGACTATACCTCAGGAATTCAACAAAAAATTACAGAAAGAGCCTCACGAGGGGTTATTTCCATTGATCGAAATCGAACTTAACGAACATATCAGCGTTGAAAAACTGCTTTCAAAGATCTATGACGAATACAAAATTCCTTATAAATTATTAAAAGCTGATGTAGAATATCTTGGAGACTCCAATTTCGGAAAATTGCTTTTGCAGCTGCAGGGGGAAACCGAAGACAATCAAAAAGCGATCTATTATTTCAACCAGAATAACATTCAAAATACAGTAAAAGGATATGCTTAGTGATTCAGTAATTTCTCTCTTATCAAAGGGAGTTTGGGAAACCGTTTATATGACTTTTGTTTCAGGATTTTTCGGATTTGTATTGGGGCTTCCTGTCGGCATTCTTTTATTTTTAACGAGAAAAGGACAACTGCTGGAAAATATCGTTTATCATAGGATTGCCTCTATTTTGGTTAATATTTTTCGGTCTATTCCATTTATTATATTAATTGTCTGGATGATCCCCTTTACAAGAAGCTTAGTGGGAACATCAATTGGTGTCAACGCCGCTTTGGTTCCCTTAAGTATCGGAGCAGCTCCTTTTATCGCCAGACTGGTAGAAAACAGCCTTCTTGAAGTTCCGCAAGGTTTGATTGAAACGGCAAGAGCTTTAGGCGCTTCACCATTTCAGATCATCAGAAAAGTACTGCTTCCTGAAGCCCTTCCATCATTGATTAATAACGCAAGCATTACCCTTATCACTCTTGTCGGCTATTCTGCAATGGGCGGAGCGGTAGGTGCCGGCGGATTGGGCCAGATCGGATATCAGTATGGCTATATCGGATATGATGTAGTGATCATGAATCTGGTACTGGGCCTACTGGTAGTATTGGTCTTTGTGATCCAGTTTGCAGGTGATAGATTGGCAAAGCGTTTTGATCACCGATAATAGCTTTGTTAAAGGAATATTGATCGTCTCGAAGTTTTTAAAGTATCGCAAAGGCGGAAAGTTTTCTTTAGGATACGAGTGTTTTTAAGACGCAAGAATTGTATCTGCGATACAATTAATAAAAAATGATAGGTTAAAACTCCTGAAAATCTTTGATTTTCTTGCGCTTTATAATCTGGATCGAGATTATAAAACCTTGCGATCTTGGCGTTTAAAACAAAAGACTCAAGCCATACATCGATAATAAAACATAAAGAAATAAGGCTGGTACCGCACCACCACATAACAAATAATTGTAATTAAAAATAAATAATATATAATGAAAAGAATAAAGATTCTTAGTGTACTGGCTGCCGGATTA
This sequence comes from Chryseobacterium soli, assembly GCF_000737705.1. GTDB lineage: Bacteria > Bacteroidota > Bacteroidia > Flavobacteriales > Weeksellaceae > Chryseobacterium > Chryseobacterium soli. The sequence goes on from NZ_JPRH01000008.1 coordinate 101,879, forward strand.
CTGGCTTTCAATGCGTGTAATTCAACAAAAAAAGATGATCCTAATTATATTAAAGTAGGAATCACCTCCGGACCGGAACAGGAAATTGCAGAAACCGCTAAAAAAGTGGCAAAGGAAAAATACAATCTTGAAGTGGAACTTGTTTCATTCAATGATTATGTGGTTCCGAATGAAGCTTTAAATAACGGAGATATTGATGCCAATGCATTTCAGCACAAACTATATCTTGAGGAACAGTCTAAACAGAGAGGTTATAAACTGGCTGCGGTAGGAAATACTTTTCTATATCCGATTGTAGCGTACTCCAAAAAAATTAAAAACATCAGCGAACTTCAAAACGGAAGCACAGTAGTGATTCCAAACGATCCTACCAACGGAGGACGCTCCCTTCTTTTATTACAGAAAAACGGATTGCTGAAGCTGAAAGATAATGTAGGACTTCTTCCCAAAGTCACCGATATTGTGGAAAACCCCAAACAGCTGAAAATTGTAGAGATCGAAGCACCTCAGCTTCCAAGAGTTTTGGATGACAAGGAAGTGGTTATTGCGATTATCAATAATAATTTTGCAGCACAGGCCGGACTGGATGCCAATCAATTCGGGATTTTTAAAGAAGATAAAAACTCTCCGTATGTCAATCTGATTGTTGCCAGAGAAGATAATAAAAATGCAGAAAAAGTTAAAAACTTTGTCAAAGCCTATCAGTCTGATGAGGTGTTGAAAAAAGCCGAAGAAGTTTTCAAAGGCGGTGCCGTAAAAGGCTGGTAATTCTATTATGAATAGTATTGGGTACATTATAAACGATCTTATATCTGCTATAGTGTACCCTTTTTTTATTTTTCTGTTTCCGTGACTACCCCAAAGTCTTTTTAATCAATCAAAAAACACATCCCTAATTAAAACTTACAAATAAAGTAACAATAGCTTCCTTCTTCTAAATAAAAGCTGCAATTCTTCCGGTAAAAACTTGGTTAGAAATAACCATTTGTTGATAAATATTATTTTCTCAATATGAGATAATAATATTTTTGCTTATTTTTGTTACGAATCAATAAAAAGGTTTTTTATGTTAAAGAAAACTGCCATTGTAAGTTTATTCACTCTTATTTCCGTTTCTTATATGGCTCAAAATAGTACCAGTCTACCCGTTTATTTAGATGAATCTAAACCTGTAGAACAGCGTGTTCAGGATGCCCTTTCCAGAATGACGCTGGAAGAAAAAGTAGCAATGCTTCACGCTCAGTCAAAATTCAGTTCTCCTGGAGTTCCGAGATTGGGAATTCCTGAATTCTGGACTACTGACGGCCCTCACGGAGTTCGCCCGGAAGTAATGTGGGACGAATGGAACCAGGCAGGTTGGACGAATGACTCTATTATTGCTTATCCCGCATTGACGGCATTATCTGCCACATGGAACAAAAAGATGTCCTGGAACTACGGAAAAGCGTTAGGTGAAGAAGCCCGATACCGAAAAAAAGACATCCTTTTAGGTCCTGGAGTTAATATCTACAGAACACCCCTGAACGGAAGAAACTTTGAATATATGGGCGAAGATCCTTATCTGACCTCAAAAATGGTTGTTCCCTACATCAAAGGAGTACAGTCGAATGGTGTTGCAACTTCTGTAAAGCATTTTGCACTCAACAACCAAGAAATGTTCCGTCATACAAGCAATGTAACGATTGATGACAGAACGTTATATGAAATTTACCTTCCACCTTTCAAAGCAGCAGTTACGGAAGGAGATTCATGGACGATTATGGGAGCGTACGATATGTACAAAAATCAGTATGCAAGCCAGAATCAATATCTGTTGAACGATATTTTAAAAGGAGAATGGAAATACAAAGGCGTTGTTGTTTCAGACTGGGGTGCTGTAAATAATACGGAACAAGCCATCCACAACGGATTGGATCTTGAATTCGGAAGCTGGACCAACGGACTTTCTGCCGGAACCAAAAACGCTTACGATAATTATTATTTAGCAAAACCGTATTTGGATTTAATTAAATCCGGAAAAGTAGGAACCAAGGAACTTGATGATAAAGTAACAAGACTGCTGAATTTAGCCTATAAAACAACGATGAACCGAAATAAGCCTTTCGGGAATATTGCTTCTGACGAACATCAGGCGGTCGCCAAAGAAATCGGTGAAGAGGCGATTGTTTTATTGAAAAACCAGGGGAATGTGCTTCCTATTAATCTTGCTACCACCAAGAAAATTGCTGTTATCGGAGAAAATGCCATCAAAATCATGACGGTCGGCGGTGGATCTTCTTCTTTAAAAGTAAAATATGAAACCCTTCCGTTAGATGGAATTAAAGCCAGATTCGGAAAGCAGGCCGATGTGCAGTATGCAAGAGGATATGTAGGAGATATCGGCGGTGAATACAATGGCGTGAAATCCGGTCAGGATTTAAAAGATACCCGTTCTGAAGCTGAATTATTGAATGAAGCGGTAGAACTGGCTAAAAAATCAGATGTTGTAGTTTTCGTAGGTGGATTAAACAAAGCGGACTTCCAGGATAGCGAAGGTAACGACAGAAAAAGTTATGGACTTCCTTACAATCAGGATAACGTAATTGCTGCATTGGCTAAAGCCAATAAAAATCTTGCCGTAGTTCTTGTGTCCGGAAATGCCGTGGCGATGCCATGGATCAAAGAAGTACCTTCTGTTCTTCAGTCCTGGTACCTGGGTTCTGAGGCTGGAAACTCTATTGCTTCTGTACTGGCCGGAGATGCCAACCCATCTGGAAAACTTCCTTTTACGTTCCCTGTAAAGCTTGAAGATAATTCAGCACATCAATTGGGTGAATATCCTGGGAATAAAGAAGAATTTGCAGCAGGAAAAGGAAAAGACCAGCAGCATCCGATCAATATTACTTATAACGAAGGAATTTTTGTAGGTTACCGTTGGCATGATACCAAAAAGATCAAACCACTTTTTAGTTTCGGACATGGATTGAGTTACACCACTTTTGAATTCGGAAAAGCAAAAGCGGATAAAACGGTTATTGCTCCGGAGGATACCATTACATTCTCTGTTACCGTTAAAAACACAGGAAAAAAAGCAGGTGCCGAAGTAGCACAGCTGTATATCAGCGACCTGAAATCTTCCGTTCCACGTCCTGCAAAGGAACTGAAGGGTTTTGAAAAAGTATTTTTGAATCCGGGAGAACAGAAGGAAGTCACTTTCACCATCGACAAAACAGCCTTAAGCTATTTTGACGCTGATAAACACGACTGGGTTGCAGAACCGGGTGATTTTGAAGCACAGATCGGAAATTCTTCGGATGCGATTAAAACAAAAATAAAGTTTACTTTGAAATAATTTAAAATTTAGAATCATTACAGCAAAAGAGCACAACGAATTGTGCTCTTTTGTTATTTCTACTACGCAATGGTTATGATTATTCGATTGTGGAAACTTCTACATATCCCTTTCTCTTTTATTCGATACACCAAAATTGGATTTGCGCAGAATCCCTAAACCTTACAGGTTTAAAATGAAAACAAAAATAATATAGAATATTTTCAAAATTTGATAGTATCAAATGATATTATTATCAAGAATATCTTGTCAACCTTTCCTGGTCATAAAAAAAATACCCGAATTTCTTCGGGCACCGCATAGCAATTGACAAGGAAAAAATTAAATATGCTGTTCTACTTTTTCAAAATAATGGATCACTCCTACTTCCGGAATGGAGCGTGTATCAGCCATACATTCATTTTCATAATTTCTGCTGTTCTCTAAAAATGAATGACTGAACAATACATAGGAGGGCTGCTCGGCAAATTCATTTTTAAGGAGCTGATGCGCTTCTACGATAGTTTTACCGTATAACTTTTTAAAGCGTCCAATCGTATATTGTGAGAATTTTCCGTAATGAACAATAAATTTCAACGAAAGATCAATAGTCGTGCTTAAGATCTCATTGAGTTCTTTGATTTTAAGGGTAAAGGCATCCTGCATCTTACACAGCATGTTAGAAATATTCCGGTAGGACGGATTTTTTTCGTACCGGTAAAATAAGATCGCATCTCCTTCGATTTCTGAGATCTCAAAATACTGGTTATTCATATCGATAAGTGTGGAAAGGAGCTGTCTGACAATATATTCTCCTGTATATAGTTTTGTATTGAATACAAATTCGGTAAATCCATTAAGATCCGGAATAAGTATGATACCCTCTTGTATATTTGCATTCATAGTATATGTTTTAAAAACCTGCTGTATCTATAGACGCAACAGGTTTTATTTTACTTTATTGCCAACCGCCTCCTACCGAGCGGTAAAGAGCGGTTATTGCGTTTAGGCGTTGGGCTTTCAGTGAAGCTAGATCCAATTCAGCCTGCAGCTTATTGGTCTGTGCAATGATCACTTCCACATAGGTCGCTGCATTATATTTAAATAAAATATCTGCTTTCTTCACAGCTTCACCCGATTTCACGGCCAATCCTTCAGCAATTTTCTGCTGCTCTTCAAGCTTCTGAATCTGCACCAGCGCATCGGAAACCTCACCTACCGCTTTCAACACAGACTGCTTAAAATTAATCTCCGCCTGATCTGCCAGTACTTTCGATTGCTCATACTGGGTTTTCAGCTGTTTTCCATTCAAAATAGGCTGCGCAATCGTTCCGGCGATCATTCCAAACAGAGAACCGGGAACACTGAACCATTTACTGGCCTGAAAAGCATTCAATCCGCCTTGTCCGGTAATATTCAGTGACGGATACATGCTCATTTTAGCCACATGAATAGCCGCTGCACTTTTTCTCACTTCCAGTTCGGCACTTTTCACATCCGGTCTGTAGCTCAATAATTCTGAAGGAACTCCCGCTGCAACCGCAGCAGGTGATTCAACATGGTTCAGTCCTGCCTTTCTTTCAATCACGTCAGGCATCGAACCTGTCAAAAGACTCAAAGCATTTTCCTGTACCGCAATGGAACTTTCAATTGCCGGAATGGTTTTTAAAATCTGGTCTTTTACAATTTCCTGCTGCTGTACGGCTAAGGCAGTTGTCAATCCCACTTCCTGCTGTTTTGTTAAAAACTTTAATGTACTTTCAGCGTAGATAAGGTTGGATTTCGTGATTTCCAGCTGGGTATCCAGCATCAGCAGGTTATAATATCCCTGTACTACTGAAGCTACCAGTCCGGTTTTTACGGCTTTCGCAGCTTCCTGGGTTTTAAGATATTCCACTAATGCCTGTTCTTTACGACCTTTAATTTTACCCCAAATATCAGCTTCCCAGGAAATATTCACAGCACTGCTGTAATCTTCGGTATACTTTTTTCCCATAAATTGACCGGCCATCATCCCGTTCATACTGTTGTCTGAAGGGCGGCTAAGGCTGGCATTTCCAATCGTAGCGCTTATGGTTGGAACATTTGCCCACTTGCTTTGGTTGTAGGCTAAAGAAGCGTATTCGATTTGTTTTAAAGCCACCAAAAGATCATTATTCTGAAGAACAGCTTTATCAATCAATGCGACCAGTACCGGATCTTTAAAAAAATCTTTGTAGCTGATCTCGGCAATATTCTCTTCCTGTTCTCCTGCCTTGACGGTGTCACTTCTAAAAGCTTCCGGCATTTTCACCTCCGGACGCCCATATTTCTGGACCTTACAGGAAACTGCAGCTCCTGAAATTAATGTTATATATGCTATATTTTTAATTGAATTCATTGTTAAAAATCATTTGAATTAATACTCCCAATCGGCTTCTGTAACAACTTTCCCGTTAATTTTTTCATGCAGTGCCTGGAATACGACAAAAAGAACCGGAACGATGAAAATTCCTAAAACAGTTCCGAAAAGCATTCCTGAAATAGCAGCATATCCGATCGAAAGATTCCCCATTGCTGAAGGTCCCACCACAAATATCAAAGGAATCAGTCCGGTAATAAATGCCAGGGAAGTCATCAGAATAGGACGTAGACGCGCTTTTGCCCCTTCTACCGCAGAAGCGATAAGACTTTTTCCTGCCCTGCGACGCTGGATCGCAAATTCCACGATAAGAATACCGTTCTTGGCCAATAGCCCGATCAACATGACCAACGCAATCTGCACATAAATATTATTGGACAGATCTGCCAGCGTAATCCCGACAAACACCCCTGACAAACCAACCGGAATTGCGATAAGTACGGCAAACGGAAGAACATAACTTTCATACTGCGCTGATAAAAGGAAAAATACAAACACGATACACAATCCGAAAATCATCACCGACTGTGAACTGGAGCCTGCTTCTTCCCTACTCATCCCTTTATAATCATAGGTATATCCCGGAGGAAGCACCTGCTTGCTGACTTCTTCAATCGCTGCCATCGCCTGTCCCGTACTAAATCCCGGTGCCGGCATCACGGTAAGGTTGGAAGAGTTAAACAGGTTGAAACGGTCTACCACCTCTGCTCCTGTCACTTGTTTCAGGGTAACCAGCGTGTTTACCGGAACCATTTCATTGGCATTGTTTTTAACGAAAATTCCGTTCAGTGATTCTTTATCCTGTCTTGATTCCGGGGTAGCCTGCACCAATACTCTGTAATATTTCCCGAATCTGTTGAAATCTGAAGACTGGATACTTCCGTAATATCCCTGCATTACGCCGAGCACATCGGAAACATTCACTCCCAGCTGTGCTGCTTTTACCTCATCTACAAGAACTTCAAACTGAGGATAGGTTACATCAAACGTAGTAAATGCTACGGCTACTTCAGGACGCTGCATCAAAGCACCCATCATTCCATATGAGATATTTCCCAAATTCTGAAGCTCGCCGTTGGTACGGTCCTGCAGAACAAGTTCCATACCGCTGGTATTTCCAAAGCCGTCTACCGTTGGTGTATTGATCACGAGGAAATTCGCCCTTTTATCCTGAGAGAGCATTCCCTGGGTTTGCCCGATGATATCATTGATATTATTAACCTTCCCTCTTTCACCGCCTTTTTTTAATTTAACGAAAATAGATGCTGCAGAAGAAGACATCGATCCACTGAAAAGGTTCAGTCCATCCACCGAAATTACTTTATCGACTGCAGGATTTTTAAGCAGAAGATCTTCCGTATCTGAAACAACTTTTGAGGTTCTGTCTTTTGAAGCTCCGGGAGCAAGATTAGCGGTCACAATGATGAAACTTTGGTCTTCGTCAGGAATAAATCCTTTTGGAGTGGTCATAGACATCCAGACAAACAATCCTCCGAAAGCTACAATCAATACCAATGCGACCCATTTTCTTTTCAACAGAAACAATACTGCTTTTCCGTAACGGAAGGTCAGTTTATTAAAGCTTGCATTAAAGCCCGCAAAGAAACGGTCTTTGAAATTCATATTCTCTTGGGAACCTCCGTGATGCTGCTGTTTCAGGAATAAGGCACATAAAGCCGGGCTCAATGTTAAGGCATTCACAGCAGAAATAACAATCGCAATGGCTAATGTCAGTGCAAACTGCTGGTAGAAAAGTCCTGTTGAACCACTCATAAATGCTACCGGAACGAATACCGCAGACATAATCAGGGTAATGGAAACAATCGCTCCTGTGATTTCGCTCATTGCCGACATCGTAGCCGCTCTTGCATTCAGCTTTTTATGTTCCATTTTAGCATGAACCGCTTCTACCACAACAATGGCGTCATCTACCACAATACCAATCGCCAGCACTAAGGCGAAAAGCGTCAGAATATTGATCGAGAATCCGAATACATTCATAAAGAAGAATGTACCTACAATAGACACCGGAACTGCAATAGCCGGAATCAGGGTAGAACGGAAATCCTGAAGGAAAATATAGACAACAATAAACACTAAGATAAAGGCCTCAATCAGGGTATGAATTACCTGCTCTATGGACTGATCCAGCGCTTCTTTGGTCGCATACGGAATTTCATAAGCCATTCCTTCCGGAAAAGATTTTTCAAGTTCTTTCATTCTTTCCTGAAGCGCGATCTGAACTTCATTTGCATTGGATCCCGCCATCTGGAACATCGCCATCGTTACAGAAGCTTTTTTGTTAAAATTCGAAGAAACGGTATAACTGTACGCTCCAAACTCTACTTTTGCAACATCTTTTAATTTCAATACGGAACCGTCACTTAAGGCTTTTATCGTAATATTTTCATATTGCTGCGGCTCTGTAAATTTCCCTTTATAGCGAAGAACATACTCCATGGATTCTTTACTTCTTTCCCCGAAACGGCCGGGTGCTGCTTCCAGGTTCTGGGACTGGATCGCACGCGACACATCTGAAGGTGTCAGGTTATAAGAAGTCAGTTTATTCGGGTCCAGCCATACGCGCATTGAGTAATCTTTATTCCCGTAGACCATGGCATCTCCCACTCCTTTTACTCTTTTCAGTTCAGGAACGATATTGATTTTAGCATAGTTTTCCAGGAAAAGATCATCCATAGTACCGTCTTTACTGGTCAGTGAGATCATAGCGATCATACTGTTCTGTCTCTTCAGGGTTGTAATTCCCGCCTGTACTACTTCCGCAGGAAGCTGGTTGGTTACCTGTGCGACTCTGTTCTGTACGTTGATAGCGGCCTGATCGGGATCTGTTCCCAATTTAAAAATCACTGTAATACTCAATGTCCCATCATTACTTGCCGTTGAGGTAATGTAGTCCATATTTTCTACTCCATTGATGGCATTTTCCAGAGGTGGCGCCACTGATCTGGCGATCGTTTCTGCATTGGCTCCGGGGTAAGCAGCCGTTACCATCACGGTAGGCGGCGCAATATCCGGAAATTTGGTAATCGGCAGATTGAGCATACCGACAATTCCGAGAATGACCAACAGTACTGAAATAACTGTTGCCAATACCGGCCTTTTTATAATTTTCTTTAGCATAATTTTTTCTTAATTCTTACGATTTTTTGGGTTGGCCATTTTTCTTCTGCGCTACAACAGGAGTTCCCGGCTGTAGTCTGTCGAAACCGGTAACGATATACTGATCTCCAGCCTTAAGCCCTTTTGATACAATAAAATGGTCGCCCGCTTTTCCGCTTACCTCGATAGGAAGCTGGGCAGCTTTTCCTTCCTTGATGGTGAATACAAAGGTTTTATCCTGAATAATTCGGGTAGAAGCGATAGGAAGAAGGATCACATTGCTGTACAACTGGTCCAGTACGATCTTCCCGGTATTTCCGCTTCTTAACAGGTTGTTGGGATTGTTGAACTTTGCTCTGAGCGTAATGGAACCTGTGGTTTTATTGAACTGTCCTTCAACGGCATCAATTTTCCCTGTTTCCGCATATTTTTCACCTCCTGAAAGTAATAAAGAAACGGCTGGTGTATTTTTTATAATTTCTTCAATACTGCTTCCTTTATACTGTTTTTGAAAATTGTTAAAATCATTTTCACTCAGGCTGAAATAAGTATACACCTGATGAATATCCGACAACATCGTAATAGCATCCTGATTTCCCGGCGTCAGTAAACTTCCCAAACGGTAGTTGAACCTTCCGATGTATCCGCTTACCGGAGCTTTAATAGTAGAAAAATTAAGATTAATTTTTGCCGACTCAATAGAAGATAGCGACTGGCTTACGGCACCTCTTGCCGCATTATAGGCTGCTTCAGCCTCCTTCACCTGGATATCCGAAACCATTTTATTTTTGAAAAGTTCTTTTTTGCGGTCTACATCGATTTTAGAGGTGGAAAGATTAGCCTGTGCTGAAATTAAGGCAGCCTGAGCACTTTTAAGCTGCTCCCGGAAGATCTGATCTTCAATTTTAAACAATGGCTGCCCGGCTCTCACGTAATCGCCTTCATCTACAAAAATTTTCGATAAATATCCGGTGACCTGAGGTCTGATTTCTACGTTGGAAACTCCTTCAACAGAAGCGGCATATTCCCTGGAAACAGAGGCGTCTCCCTGCTGTACGGTTTCTACCGGAAGTTCCGGTGCCTGCTGCTGATAAGACTGGTTTTGATTATTTTTCCTGCATCCCACCAATACGATAAGCGCGAGGAAAAGTATCGGTGATTTTTGAATAAAAAATCTCTGCATAACAATATTCCTTTAAATTTTACGGGGCAAAATTCGCCCTAAAAAAATTCAAGAGAAATATTCAAAAAACTCCTTATTTTGTCAAAAAGACTCCTTATTTTTTAAAATATGAGAAATATCATATTTTAGCTTTATCAGAATATAGAGATCATTGTATTTCATCATCCACATGAAGATACTGATTATAATTTAGCAAAAAGACAACTTAGCCAATCTCATAATTCTTATCATTAATAAAGGTCATCTTTTTTATACATCAACGGTGATTTTCCGGTGTGTTTTTTAAAGAACTTGCTAAAGGATGCCTGATCTGGAAATTTAAGCTGTGCTGCAGCCTCTCCCACATTGGTAGTTGAGTTTTTAAGCAGCAGTCTTGCTTCTACCGCCAGCACCTGATGAATAATATCCCGTGGAGATTTATACATCGTCTTATTGATCACTTTTGTAAGGTATTTCCGGCTGATACACAGCTTGTCTGCATAAAACTGAACGTTATGCTGTTCTTTAAAATGCTCACGGACCAAGATGAAAAAACTGGTGGTAATTTCATCTTCACGGTAGGTTACCTGATGAGGTTTTTCTATTTTTTTAAAGTAATTGTCAATCTCATAAATAACCAGCGAAAAGTGATGCCAGATCATTTCATTGAAATAATAATCATCCCTTTCGGTATTGTTCAGGGTCTTTAATTCGTCAAGATGAAAACTAAGCTTTCTGAAGATATCAGGGTCTTTCCTGATGATATGAGTAGGATCCGAAGAAAGACTTTTCAGGACATCATTGGATTTATAATTAAAACCTGCATCGGAAATAAAATCCACCGAAAAGAAGATATATTTTGCGACATAATCATCCGAAATACGCTCTACCCAAAACGTTTCCGCAATCGGACAGAAGACCACATCTCCTTTTTCCACATCATAGCCTTTTTCGTCAAGTCTGAACCGGATATTGCCTTCCTCAACCAAAAATATGCAGAAATAATCGGATCGATAGGGAACATTCAGCTTTACTGCATAATTCGCTTTATCGATGGTCATCACCACGAATTCTTTTATTCTTAAATCAAATTCTACCTGCTCCAGCAATTCTTCAAAGGTAAATACTGAGATAAATTCTGAGGGGACTTGTTTCGTTTTTTTGGACATTGCTAGGTATTGGATGCGAAAATAATGAATAAAACACCTTGAATCTTAATGTTTCCATTGAAAGCATAAATCATTCTTTTTGATTGCGTGTGTGAAATTGTAAGCAAAATCAGTACATGGTCTGCAATTATCTAAATTCAGATTGGGATCACTTATCTTATTTCAACAATCAATTCCTTTTCATAGCCATTGTATTTTTCATCAATATAGCCATGAGGATTACAAATCACTTCAGTGTCGCCAATGGTATACCTGCAAGGGGTATGAATATGCCCATGAATCCAGTACAATGGCTGATATTCCCGGATCATGTCTTCAAGATTGGAAGCATAGGCAGCCGTAAGCGGATCTTCTTTATAATGTTCCGGAACCGATTGAATACTGGGCGCATGATGGGTAATAACGATATTTTTAAGTTCTGCTGAGTTTTCAAGGCTTTCTTTTAACCATATTTTAGAGAACTGATGGATCTTAAAAGTATCGATGGTCCTCATTTTTGAATAGGAAGGATCGCGTCTGATCATTTTGTAATCATTCATTTTAGGTTGACAGAGCATTCCGTATTCCAGAGGATTTCCAAAAATTGAAAAATCTGTCCATAGAGTTGCTCCATGAAACCGTATTCCGTCAATATCTACGAAATCGTTTTCAAGTACAAAGATTTTTGACTCTTTTGCTGCTTCTTTTATTTTGTGTAATGTTTTCGGATAGGAACCTTTATAATATTCATGATTTCCCAACACATAGAGCACCGGTTTATGGGGAATTTTATTTTTGATCCATTCAATTCCTTTCGTTCCCAGATTCACATCACCAGCCAATACAACAACATCTGCATGATCAAAAGAAAGCTCGGTACTTCCAAACTCCTGATGCAGATCGCTGATGATTTGTATTTTCATGATGCAAAAATAAAAAGAACCGGCTTATTTTAACCGGTTCTTCTTTATTTATTTTATTTCAAAGCTATCTTTAGGAAACTGCCATTTCAGCTTTTTTACTTTTTAAACTCTTCATGATAAAGTAAAACAATAGGCCGATTGCTGACAGCGCATAGCCGATAAGAATGATCAGACTAAGACCGCTTACGGCATATTCTGACGGAAATATCTGGCTCATCAAGGTCATGAAAGACAATCCTATTCCTGCTCCCAGAAAATAGCTGGTAGAACTTAAACTTGAAGCCACTCCGTAGTCTGAAGGATCCACATCCTGGATTCCCATTACTGAAAGTGCTGTAAAACAAAAGGTCATCCCTATTCCTGAAATACAGGCCGCTCCCAACAACACTACTGTAAGTGGATGGCCAATATATACGGAAATTAGTAAAAACAAAGCTCCGGCAAGCATAAACATCCATCCTAAAATTCCCATTTGTGATGAATTGAACCTCTTGGAAACATGAGGCAGGATAAATTTCGCCACCAACGCAGAGACAATACTGAATGGAACCAGCATTAAGCCCGCCGAAGCAGCACTGTGGTCCATATCTTTCTGCAACATCAGGGAAATCAGGAACAAAAATCCAATAAAAAATGCCCCTAATGCAATGAAAGCCATATTTGAAATCCTTAACGACCGGTGTTTGAATACCTGTAGATCGATCAAAGGGTTATCTACGGATCGTAAACGGTAGAAAACTGCTAATAAAAAGACTACTGAAAGAACCAGTGATCCAATAATCAGAAATGGCTGTTCCTGGATATGAATCAGTTCATGAGCACCATATGTTAAACTTAAAAGTCCTAACACAAGCAGCAGCCCGGATATAATATCTGTCTTTTGTGTTTCACTATTTTTCTCATCTGCAGGCAGATACTTGTAAGCACATACAAGGGTTATCAGAAGAATAGGAACATTGATGAGAAATACCCAATGCCAGCTGAGATAGGTACTGATAATCCCACCAATAGACAATCCGCTTCCTGAACCAATAGCCGCAAAGGAACTGAAAATTCCTATCGCGCGGTTACGCTCCTGTTCAGCTTTGAATGTATTGGTTACAATCGATAAAGCCGAGGGCATGATGAATGCCGCTCCCAATCCCTGCAAAGCACGGAAGATTGCTAACACCTCAAAATTATGTGATAATCCGGCTCCTAAGGAAGTCAGCATAAAAATAAGTCCCCCTATAAGAAATACTTTTTTTCGGCCGATCTGGTCTGAAAGCTTCCCGCCAATGATTAAAAAACCTCCAAAAAATAGTACATACAACGTTTGCAGCCACTGTACAGTTTCTGCCCCAATATTGAACTGCTTCTGAATAGCAGGAATGGTAAGGTTAATAATAGCAATATCCAACGCCTCTACAAAAGTTCCAACTGATGCAATTATTAAGATTAAATTCTTCCGTGCTTCCATATGATTCAAATTTCCTGCAAAATTAACAATAACAGAACGTATGTGAAAATTATATACTAAATTTGGAACAAATATGAATATTAGTGAATTAATAAAGAACAATTACACTATTAGCACTAGTTAATCATCTAAAAACAGAACAAATGGCATCAGAAAATTACACTCCGGACGAGAAAGACCTTTCTATTTTACGATTATTACAGAAAGATGCAAAGCTTAGTGTGCGGGATATCTCGGCAAGAATCAACCTAAGCCCTACTCCAACGCATGAACGTATAAAACGTATGGAAAAGCTTGGAATCATTAAGGAATACACCGCCGTAGTAGACCGTAAGAAAGTGAATAAAGGTATGATGGTGATCTGTATGATCGCCCTGAACGTTCACAACAAAAAAACAGCCGGAAAGTTTATAGAAGAGGTAGGAAAACTGAAAGAGGTGGTAGAATTCTATAACATCAGTGGTGATTTTGATTTTATGCTGAAAATACTGGCTCCGAATATGGATGAATTCCATGAATTCTTTATCAATAAGCTTTCTGAAATTGAAGGTATCGGGCAGACCAAAAGCATCTTCGTGATGAACAGTATTAAAGAAAGTGGGCAGATTCTTTAAATGGCCAATCATTTCAGATAATGTAAACTCATTTACACTTTTATTTTAAACACTTTAGTTTTTAAACACTTTAGTTTTTTTTAAGTTTAAATGATGGTGTGCAGAGAAGTTTATATAAGATAAAAAATCAAAGATTCATCTGTGTAAATCCGTCTAATTGTGGTTCTAAAATCTTAAACCACAAAGCCACAAAAGTTTTTAAATACTTTAGTTTTTTTTAAGTTTAAATAATGATGTATAGTAAGTTCACATAAGCTGAAAAATCAAAGATTCATCTGTGCAAATCCGTCTAATCTGTGGTTCTAAAATCTTAAACCACAAAGTCACAAAAGTTTTTGAACACTTTAATTTTTAAGTTAGATGATGGTGTATAGTAAGTTCATATAAGATAAAAAGTCAAAGATTCATCTGTGCAAATCCGTCTAATCTGTGGTTCTAAAATCTTAAATCACAAAGCCACAAAAGTTTTTAAATACTTTAGTTTTTTTAAGTTTAAATAATGATGTATAGTAAGTTCACATAAGTTGAAATTAAAAATTCATATTTGCAAATCTGTGGTTCTATAAATTAAGTCATACTACTATAGGTAGGAAAACAATCCTTATTTATTAGTTTCATAAATAAATACAATAGATATTTAGCATAATGCAATCTTTCTCTTTTATCACTGACCTTTTTGTAAATAGATTGTTGTTTTAAATCTCTTCATTGTGATAACAACTGTTTTTGTTTTGTTATATTTCCTATTTTAGTGAAAACTAATTTCATTCTAATAACCATCAAAACAAAAACTTATGAGAACACAATTATCTCCCATGAAAACTAGTATAGTAGCAGCTATGGTATTTTTAACCGGAATTATCAATGCCCAGCAATGGGATGTAAACGGAAACCCGGGAATCAACAACACAAATTATGTAGGTACAATCGATGGAAATGCTCTTTATTTAAGAGTAAACGGAGCTTCTGCCAATCCCAACCAGGCCCTTCTGAACGAAGCCGGCTCTTTTATCGTTGAAACTACCAATAACACCAACATTTCCAAAGCAAAAGGGAGCATCATCAATGGAATTTCCAATATCCTTGGCGGGCAGGCCGCGAGTTCACTGGTCAGTGGCTGGGAAAATGACCTCACCAATGCTGGAGGAGCCAATATTGTTGCCGGACAGGCCAATACCATCCTGAATGGAGCCAGCAAATCTGTAGCCTTAGGCTGGAAAAATACTATCAGAAATGCGAATCAATTTGCACTGGGCGTTGGAATTGACCTGGGTGATTTCTATTCCGGAGGATTTGGAATTGATCTTGCCGCCACCGGAAACCGTTCTTTTGTCATTGGATCCGGAACAGGAGGTGCAAAATTAACGAACACGATTCCGTTATCTATTATGCTGGGCTTGTCTGCCACCTCAACGATGCTGATCAAAGATCAGAGCGTTGGAATCCGTACCACCAGCCCTACGGCTAATTTCCACACGGTAGGAACGGTACGTTTACAGGGGCTTCCCACAGGAACAGGCCGTGGATTAGTGGTAGACACCAACGGAAACGTTATGGTTTCCAGTACGCCGCTAAGCAGATCTGCCAATAATGATGAAATGGTCCTGCAACTTGAAGACCGCATTAAAACCCTTGAAAACACCGTAGAAGAGCTGAAACAATTGCTATTGAACAGAAGTGGTTCATCAACAATAACGTCATCATCTGATGTTCCGTCCCTATCTCAAAATGTACCCAATCCCACAAAAACTGAAACGAGCATCCGCTATTATCTTCCCAAAGAGGTAAAAGCTGCCTCCATTGAAGTGTACAGCATATCCGGACAGCTGGTTAAATCCCTTCCCTTACGTGAGAAGGGCAATAGTGCAGTTACTCTTTCAAGCTCAGATCTGCAATCAGGCACCTATATTTATAAAATGACCGCCAACGGAAAAACAATTGATTCTAAAAAAATGGTAATCAGAGATTAAATCTTGATATATATTTTCATTGATACGGCTGAAGGAGGAATCTTTCAGCCGTTTTTTATTAATATGACTATTATAGTCCCAAGCTAAATTCTCGGTTTTTCAAAAGTTATTTTTAACCATTTTTTTAGCCTGAAAAATTCTTTTAATTCTGAGGTAGTTTCTCTCATTTAATCATTTCAAATTCAATTATATTATTAAAAACATTTATCATTCTTTTGTCTTGAAACAAAAGAATCAAAAGTTCAAGACTGGGAAGCTTCCGCTAAAAATAAATGCTGTTCTCTAAAAATTCTAAAACTTGCGCGAATGCAATGTGTGTTCTTCGGTTCCATAATGTTGTCGCGCTTCAAACACTAGAATTTTCTTAACGTTCACAGCATTCATTTTCTTAACGCTCCAGCTTCCTAGGTCGCTTTGGGAAGTATTAAATATTTCAGTAATTATTAAATTTATCAATTTTATCGAAGATAAAATCCTTGCGTCTTAATTGCATCCGAATCAGAAAAAGATTGCGTCTTTGCGTTTAAAACATTTAACGATTACAAACTCAACTCAGTCTTGAAAATCACCACCGCATTTCCTTTAATTTTAATCTCTTTCGGGATATTATTTTCACTGGTTACACTGACGTTGATCGTTCCAAGGCGGTTTATTTTTTCGCCCTGTTTGGCATTAAATTCAACATAATTATCCTCAAAGCTGACAACCCTATTCTGAACCAGATAGCCTCCCAAAGGACCGTTCGCATTACCCGTTACAGGATCTTCAGTGATGCCTATTGCTGGTGCAAACATTCTTCCATACGTAAGCGTTTCTTCTTCGCCTGAATCTAACGTAAAGACAAAATAGCCGTTGCAGCTGATACGTTCGCTCAATAGAGCTAATTCCATTTGATTCGGACTTAGTTTATTAAGTTTTTTCCTGCTCCTGATTCCAATCATTACTTTTGAATGTCCTGTTGACGCGATTTGGATGGGACATCTTTCATCCAGATCAGTACGCTCCAGCCCCAGCGCTTTAAGCAATATCTGGCTCGTTTCGGTATCAAAAGCCGGGCTAAGGTCAAATTTCCCCTGCGTCATGATAATCTGATAATCGCCGTCTTGTTGTATGATTTCTATGGGAAGAATCCCGATTTTGGTTTTAATTCTGAACACACAGGAATCCATTTTGGATTCTAACGCTTTTGCATAGACAGCAGCAATGGTAGCATGTCCGCAGATCGGAACTTCCGTTGTCGGAGTAAAATAACGGACTTCCGCATCGTATCCTTCTTCCGTGGGATGGAATAAAAAGGCTGTTTCCGAGTTGTTCAGCTCTCTTGCAATCAACTGCATTTCATCCGGAGATAATCCGTCTGCATTGATGACCACTCCCGCAGGATTTCCTTTGAATTTTTCTTTCGTAAAGGAATCGATCTGATATACTGTTCTCGTCTTCATGCTGTTTTGGTTTGTTTTAAAATAGAGCGTTCTACACTCTTTTATGTTAATAGAGCCCTTTGTAACTGCCTCCATCCAGCGGAATACTGGCTCCGGTGAGATAAGCGGCGAAATCAGAAGCTAAAAAGGCAGCCAGATAGCCGTATTCTTCGGGTTTTCCTAAACGTTTTACCGGAATATCCTCCACCTGCTTTTCTTCAATTTCAGCGATACTTTTTTGGGACTGCTCAGCTCTGTGGGCATTCAGGCTTTTGATTCTGGCAGTATCGAACAATCCGGTCAGAATAGAATTCACGGTGATACCATAAGATCCTACTTCAACGGAAAGACTTTTGTTAAAACTCAGCCAGGCTGTTCTCATCGTATTTGACAGGACAAGATTCAGGTTCGGTTCTTTTACAGTCATTGATGAAACATTGATAATCCGGCCAAAACGGTTTTGCTTCATGCTTTCAATGGCTTTTAACGTGATAAAACAATTGGTTTCAAACAAAAGACGGTACGCTTCATTAAAATCTTCCAGCGTTTTTTGATCAATGGTTCCTGCTTTCGGTCCATTGGTATTATTCACCAGAATATCAACGGTATGGTGTTTAAAATATTCGGTGACTTTTAATTTACAATCCTCGAATTCATAAAAATCTACCACCAGATACTGATGCTGCTGACCGGAAGATGTTGAAAGCTCCGAAAGCACTTCTTTCAGTTTCTCTTCATTGCGTGCCATTAAAGTAACGGATGCACCACATGACGCCATCTGCATAGCAATAGCTTTCCCAAGTCCCTGGGTACTTCCACCAATCAATGCTTTTTTATGGGATAAATCGATATTCATACGTTTATTCTTTGGTTTTGAAATGGGCGATTCCTGAAATTTCTACAGAAGCATTGGCAGGCAGATCCAACACAGCAATACAGGTTCTGGTAGGATATTTATGTTCAAAATAACTGCTGTAACGTTCGTTAAGGGCTGCATAATTCTTCATATCTTTCAGATAAATGGTAGTACTTACCAAATCTTCCAGAGTCAATCCATGGGTTTGCAGCTGTGTTTTAAGATTCTCCATAACCTGCTTCACTTCAGCATCAAAATTTTCATTGGCTAGTGTTGAAGTTTCAGGGTTGACACCGACCTGGCCTGAAATAAATAACAGGTTATCAACTTGTAGAGATGGGGTGAAAGGCAATGCATTTTTCATTTTCTGTTGGGCATTAATTAAAAGGTTAATGAATAATAAAGGTACGAGAATAATCGTTTTCTTCATGTTTAATTCTCCAATGCATTTCCAAAAAAATCAATGATAGCAACAGATATGTATTGTAAAAACTAGTTAGTTATCACACTGATTTTTGATTTTCATTGGATAGATACAAAAATATATACTTCCTTTTTTTAAATACAGATACAGGTTTATTATTTTATATGGATACAGATCATACTTTACCGTCTTGAATACATTTTTATGAACCACAACATTTAGGACAAATCCCGCTGATCACAAAATTATAGGTATGCGCCACAAAATGGTCGGAAAGTGAAATCTTGGGAACTACATTTTCCAGACAGATTACCGACAGGCATTTTTCACAGTTGAAATGGACGTGGTCATGCGAATGGCTTTCTTCTTTGCATTGACTGCATTTTGCATAGTTAACCACTCCATTTACATTGACAATTTTATGGATTTTGCCTTCTTCTTCCAGACGGTCCAAAATTCTGTAGATCGTCACCCTGTTACAAAGATCCCCTACTTTTTCCTGAATGGTATAATGAGACAACGCTGTTTCTGAGGCATTGATCAGGTTCAATATCTCAGTTTTTGCCTGGGTATTTCTAACTTGTTTCATTTTTTAATGCAACAGAGTTGCTTTATTAGGGTTTTTATTTCTACTTTTGCAACAAAGTTACAATAAGAAATTTAAATCTTCTATTTTATGAAATCAAAAATTCTTGACGCAGTAGGAATTTCAGCTGCTGTTTTATGCCTTATTCATTGTATTGTATTCCCGCTGTTGCTAATTATTCCATTGGGTATTTCGCACAATCTTTATATCGACTTAGCTTTCCTTCTTATTGGTGCTGTTGTAGTCTACAGCGTTACCAAAACGATAAAAAACCGCAAACTACAGTTTCTATTCTGGACTTCTTTATTGCTTATTTCAGTTTCTGTATTGGCAGATCTTATATTTGAAGTTCATATCCCTTTAATTTATCTGGGAGCAGCCGGACTGATTACTGGCCACGTGATTAATTTTAAAAATCACAAACATTAATTTATACTTTGGCTTGAAAATCCAATGTACATACTATAGAAAAAAGGCGGACTGATGTCCGCCTTATTACAAAATTTGAGTATACAATAATCATTTATTTTGAATCTGATATCCAGGCAATATTCTCATTCCTGAATAGTGTTTTAGAGATGAAATTTTAAAGAAGGTTTCATTACATTGACATTGATCTGTACCGATAAAAAAAGACACCTGCCAGGCAGATGTCTTCTTTATTTTTTAACCGTGATGGTCTTATTTCTGATTGGCTTTCACATCAATACCGATCTCGATATCTTTGCTGATCATCCATTCTGCAGGATCAGACTCTGTTGTTCCGAATTTGATTCCCCAGTCAGTACGGTTTACTGTAAATTTAGCCAGTAAAGAAACTTTCTTGTCTGCCGTATCTACTTTAGCCGGGAAAGTTACGTTAAGCGTTTTTCCTTGTAACGTAAGGTTTCCGCTTACGGTTTTATTAGCCCCCGCAACAGCTCCTTCAGCTCCTGCTGCAAGATCTGAAACTTTAGTGATTTTGAATTCTGCTGTTGGATTTTTTTCAACATTGAAGAAATCGGCGCTTTTCAAATGGGTTTCCAGCTCAGTATACTTTTTGTCTTTTTCTGTAACAGAAGCAGGATCTACTTTAATTGATTTCATATCAATTACGAATTCTCCGGAACTCAACTGACCGTCAGCCAATGATAATTCCCCGGAACTAATCGCAAGGGTTCCCCAACGAGGAGCAAAACCTCCTTTATGAAAGGCTTTCCAATTTACGGTTGATGTAGCTGCGTCTACAGCAAATACATCTCCTTTTTTCTCTGCAACCTTTTGTTCTGTAGCTGTAGAAGCTGTCTTAGATTTGTCTCCACACGATGTCAGGAATAAACCTGCAGCTGCCAGAGCGATAACACTGATTTTTCTCATTATTATTATTTTATTGTTAATGACTGATAAGATCCAGATCTTAATTTTCATTTGGATGTCCAAATATACAACGTTTAAAAGAATTGAAAATTGATGTAGGTCAATAAAGTATCCCCTTCTGACTCTTTTCGTTACAACACCTGCACATTCTTTCCATTTTTAACAAGATCACATTATTTAACAAATAATACAATAGCAACGGTTATTTTTAATGAAAATAATATTCTAATTTGGTCTCATAATTGCAACGGATACAGAATTACGCTACAATTAATCACTAAATTATACCATTATGGAAACTAAAACGAAAGCTAAGAAAGTAACAGTTAAAAAAACGGCAACTCCGAAAGCAACAACATCAAAAACGGCTGCTTCAAAAGCGCCGGCAAAGGCCACTTCAAAAGCACCATCAAAGACGCAGGCAAAAATTCCTGCTAAAAAAAATGCGGCTAAAGAATTAAAAGATTTGTTTGAAGATTCCTTAAAAGACATTTATTGGGCTGAAAAAGCGCTTACGAAAGCTCTTCCGAAAATGTATAAAAATGCAACAGATAAAAAATTACAGTCTGCTATTGAGCTTCACCTAGCGGAAACTCATGTGCATGTAAAAAGATTGGAGGAATGTTTTGCTTCAATGGGCAAAAAACCACAAGCTAAAAAATGTGATGCCATGCAGGGATTACTGGATGAAGGAAAAAGCATCATGGAAGAGACAGAACCGGGACCTGTAAGAGATTCTGGAATCATAGCTGCTGCTCAGAAAGTGGAACATTATGAGATCGCTACTTATGGTACATTGGCAGCCTTTGCTAAAATCCTTAAAGAAAAAACCTGCCTTAAAAACCTTTTAGCAACTTTACATGAAGAGAAAGTATGCGATCAACTATTAACAAAAGTAGCGGATATCACCCTTAACAGCAAAGCTCTTAAGAAATAAAATTACGTATTCTACATACAAAATTCTCCTCTTCACCGGGGAGAATTTTTTCATAATAACCACTCACCCAAATATTTGCCCTATGAAATATAGTGAAGCCGTTCAGCATAAAAAAGAAGCCCTTGAAAAAGCAGATGAATCCGTATTAAAAAGTTACCATCTTATTATAAGCCCTGCAAATACCGACGAAAGCCAAAAGTACATTAAAGCATTCCTGAAAGATCCGGAAGCATTTAATGATGCAAGCTGCAAAGAATTTTGCACCGATGACGAGTATGAAGTTGTGAGTTTCAGAAAAGATGAAGAGGAAAAATAAAAATATTCATCCTGTTATCAGGGTGAATATTTACAATATCTAATTGATCCGGATACTTTTATTCTACCGGAAAATTTCCTGAGACTTCATTTTATTAATCAGAGGATTGGCGTACATCGACAGGAAATAATCTTTGGAAACAGCATCATTGGGATCAATACGCATTTCAAGCCTTCTTACAAACAGCTGTTTTTCTTTTTCCGTATAATGTGCAGCATATGTATCCGTATGATGAAGCAAATCGTAAGCAATATATTTCGTAGGCCAAAGTTTATAGTTCTGTATGATAGAATCATCGATGATCTTCGCGATTGCCTGCAACTGCTTATTCTTATTTTCGAATTGTTCAGCAATCGTATCGAGTTCCGTATCAATTACGTTCCCGGCATGCAGATGAATCCTTTTCTTTTGTCCCAGTACACCACTCAGCATGGTCGTAAAATCCTCATTCTCCCCTTTTATATATTCCTCATCTCTGTGCTTCGCCAGAAGCTGCGGCATTTTTAAGGAATCCGTAGGGTCATATTCATAGGAAATGGATATCGGAACGATCTTCAATGTTTTAAAATAATCCGTCAGTGCCAGATCACCGGCCGCCATAGCAAGCATTTTTAACACTCCCTGCTGGGTAGCATCATTTCCGTCTTTAGTCCGTCCTTCACGCTGTGCAATCCATACAGAACGTTTTTTGTCGTGTAAAAGCTCTTTTATGTATTCAGACATGATCTGAGAACTTTGCAGCTGTTCACGGATCGGCAGTCCTCTCTGAACTAAAAAGTTACGGTTCAGCTTTGCCAATACATGTAAAAATGTTTTCTGAACAAGATTATCCCCGATTGCAGAAGAAGTCATGATAAATCCTCCTTCCAGCAACACCAGGTTGAGCAGAGAGGTATCTAAAACAATATCCCTGTGATTGGAGATAAAAAGGTAGGGCGTATTTTTATCCAGCTGATCAAATCCCGAAGTCGTTAATCCTTCAGAACTCTTTTCAAGAATCTGGCGGACGGTATGGGCTATGAAATTGTGTTGAAAATCGCTTACAGAGTGTATATTTTTAAACTGTTTCCTCCAAACCTGTTTATCAACATCAGGAAAAGTAAAATTCATCAGTGCTTTCATCATAGGATCACGGGCTACACCACGTAATGCTTCATTCACTTCATGATCATAAAAAGGCCTGATTTCATCGAACTTCGACATGTAATTATTTAAAAATTAAAACTATTTTGCAAAAGAACAAAAATTTATTGAGGGTACACTACAATGTTTGTTAAAGTATACCATTTGTAGACATAGCAACTATGTGCTACATACCATTGCATGTTCCTGAAATGCAAAAACCGTGTCATTTTTCTTTAAAAGACCATATTTTCGAAAAAATATTCTATTGAAAATCCATTTTATTGGAATTTCCCTTTAAAATGAGATAGAGACATTAGGGAATGAAATGAAAAACCAGAGCTTTTCGACTCTGGTTTCTTTAGAACTGAAAGCGTATTCTTTTTTTGAGCAGAATAGTAGCGTACAAAATAGCACCTTAATTACGATTTCCGCTTTTAGCCTGCCGTACATTCTGAGTGTCCTTCAGATTTAGTCTGTATACCAGTGTCAGACGATATCGGGCAGCATTAGGAATACTCGTCTGGCTGATTGCATAATCAGCTCCCCGGGTTGTGCTTTTTAGTTTTCGCAGGTCAAAAAGGTTGCTTACATCAAAAGAAACGGTTGCTTTGTCCTTTAAAAAAGTCTTACTGCATCCGAAATCAATACTATGCAGTGCATCAGCACGGGTTTGGGCCGTAGCGTTGGCCCCTCTGAAATTATAAAGCATCTGGAAAGCGAGCTTATCCTTCAGTTTCAGTTGGGTACTTAAACGGGCAGTAAGGGTATTGCCGGAATAATCAAAGCTTTGGTTTTGATAGCTCCCCTGTTCGGCATAGTGAAATACATTAAGCTCGGTATTTACCTGCAGCCATTTGACAGGATTATAGAGTACCGAAAGTTCAAAACCCTGACGTGTTTCCTTATGGATATTGACCGGCATGGTAATAAAGAGACCCGCTGCATCCTGAAAAGTGAAATCTTCGATAACTCCAGCGTTATGCTGATAATAGAAAGACGGATTTAAAGTAAGGGTTTTCCAGTTTTTAAGAAAAGCCACTTCAAATACATGGGCATATGATGGATTAAGATCCGGATTACCTACATACCGGGTAGTCAGATCCGTCAGCTCGTTGAACGGATAAATCATTCCCAGGCTTGGCCTGTTGATCCGTTTGCTGTAACTGCCCTGTAAAGTTCCGTTTTCTTTGAACCGGTAACTGATGTTTACGGTTGGGAACAGACGGCTATAATTTTTTTCATTGGTATAGCTTCCAGCACGGTCTTCAATTCCGATATGGGTCAGTTCGCTGCGCAGGCCGGCCTGGTAACTAAAATGACCCTTCTTACCGGAAAACTGCACATAAGCGCTTCCAATCAGTTCTTTATAGAGCAAATGATTGTCAATCTGGTCTATAACTTCCCACCCTTCGGTATTCTGCTGCTCTGCAATAAAATCACTGTTTACCCTGCGGTCTTCCATTTTCAAACCGAATTCCAGCGTAGAGAGGCTGTCCAGCGGCTGTACCATATCCGCTTTCATCATCAGGTCCTTGCTGCTGCCAACAGATCCCGTTCTTATCATTGGTAAAGTGCTGGCTAGAGGTAAAATCCTGCCTGTAGAGAGATTCCATTCCTTGTCACTATCCCAAAAATCATACTGCATGTCTACTGTAAACTTCTTATCCGGCCTTTTGAATTTCCTGGTATAATTAAATTCAATCTGATTATAGCTCCGTTTTTCCCATGATTCTCCATTACGGCTGAGACTGCTGTCAATAGCGCCGGACTTTCCCGAATACAGATAATTCAACCGGGTCTTGTCATGGTCATGGGTGGAGTTTCGCATAAAAGCTGCGGTAATTGAATTCCGGTCATTGATCTGAAAATCTGCTCCCACATATAATAACTGGGCATTATCATGACGGTTTTCATCCTGTCGCTGGTCCAGATAAACCGGTGTACCTGAAAGCCCGGTAGACTGCTGCATCGTGTATAGCCCCACATAATCCGATAACCGGAGGCCATAGGTAGCAAAGAGGTTAATTTTATTTGATTTATAATTCAGGCTGGGACTTATCCGTGATTCATTGGGCGTTCCGCCCACCAGACGCAGCTGTCCGCTAAATCCTCCTTTCTTATTCTTTTTAAGGATGATATTAATGATTCCTGCTGAACCGGCTGCATCAAATCTGGAGGAAGGATTCGTAATGACTTCAACGCGTTCCACCTGATCGGCGGGAACCTGCTCCAATGCATTTCCCTGCGTCAATCCGGTACGGCGACCGTCGATCAATACCAGCACATTGCTGTTACCGCGCAGACTGATGGCGCCGCCCGGACTTACACTCACCGAAGGAACAATATTAAGCAGATTCGTGACTGCTCCCGACTGTGAAAGCACATCCTTCCCCACTTCAAAAACCTTTTTATCAATTTTCAGACTCACGGATGAACGTTGGGAAGTTAAAGATACTTCCTGCAATAATTTTGTATCGGGTTCAAGAATGAGAGTTCCAACATTGACCATGGCATCAGGCTGTATCTGTATAGGCTGGCTGATGGTTTGAAAACCCATAAGGTGATAAGTGATCGTATACTTCCCTGCCGGAATGCTTTCCAGCCGGAACACTCCCTTGTTATCGGAAATACCGGCAGCAACCATTTTATCCGCACTTTCTGTAAGTGTTACTGTCACATAAGGCACAGGAGTGGCCGGTTTTTCATGAAGAATACCGGTGATTTGCCCTTTCTGAGCAAAGGAATAGTTTGCCGTGATGAAGAGCAGAAATATAAGGACTATTTGTTTCATGGTGTAAAAATAAATCACGAACCGAATCCTCTCCTGTAAAAACATTTGAACAGCTCTACCGCCTTTCAAACGGCTGTCAGATTATCCAAATTACCTTGTATATTTACGTCATGCATCATATCCTGTTTCTATTTGTGTTTCTCTCTTTACTGACTACGCCTGTTATCCGTAATGAAGACCCGTTACCTGTTTATAAAACCGGTGATAATGCAGCCTGGGCCGCCAAAAACTATAATGATAAAGACTGGTCACCAAGCAGAGGAAATACCTCAGACAGGATATTCTGGTCGCGAACCCATCTCGACCTTCGCCCGGTAGAAAATGACCTGCCGCCATTAGGACTGCAAATTGAATCCTTCGGTGCATTTGAGGTGTATTGGGATGGTGTCCTGATCGGCAGAAATGGACAGCTTCCGAAAAACGGCAACCCGGAAATCCCGGGAACTGAAAGCACTTATTACAGAATTCCGGATCATCTGATTTCACCCGGCCTTCATACGGTTGCGATGCGCAGCTCACAAAGCTTATTTCCTGATATGCAGCGAAGCATCGGATTTACGATAGATCATTATCCAAGATTAATAACCAGACCGCTGATCACCATGGCCTACATGAATCTGATGGCCGGAGCTTTCCTCATTGCATCTATCTATTATTTTTTCCTGTATCTGAACAGCAAACGCAGGCAGCGGGATATCCTCATCTTCGCTACGATATGTTTTCTTTTTTTTGCTTTACTGATCATGGAATATCTGAAGTTTCATGTGGTAATTCCCTATTCTCAGTTTTTCATACGGCTGGAGGTGATCGGCTGGCTTACCTTTGCGAATGCCCTTCTGGTTCCCTGGTATTTCATCATTCAGTTTAATTTTAAGAAAGGGAAATGGCTAATGGCTGCACTCCTGATGACGCTCCTTTTGTTTTATGAATTCAATTTCGGACATTATGACCTTACGGCACGGCTCTACAGTCTTGCGATGCTGGTAGCTTCTCTTATTGTGGTTGTGAATGGTATCTTTCAAAAGGAGAAAGGCGGCTTTATTGTTCTGGCAGGTCTTTTAATCAGCGCTTTGGTAAACCGGTTTATGGTCTATGATTATGGTCTGTTCATCAGTTTTACCATTATCGTACTGTGCATGCTGTATCTGCACTCGATCCGTACGAGTATCATTGAGGCTGAGCATCAGAATGCCGTTTTGCTTTCCTCAAGACTGCAGCTCGAACTGCTTAAAAAGAATATACAACCTCATTTTTTAAGGAATACCCTGACCTCGATGATGGATTGGGTAGAGGAATCGCCGAAGGAAGGCGCCCGTTTTATACAGGCATTGGCAGCCGAATTTGATATTATGAATGAGATCTCAGAGCAGACCCTGATTCCCATCTCAAAGGAGCTGGAACTCTGCAGGCAGCATGTAGCTGTGATGGGCTTCCGGAAGGAAATCAATTATCTTTGGGAAGAAAACGGAATCGATCAAACACAGCTGATACCTCCAGCAATTATTCACACCTTGCTGGAAAACGGCATTACCCATAGTGAACCTCTGGCAGGCAATACAGTTACATTTGTGCTGTCTTATTCTTTATCAAAAGAGTTTCATGAATATGTGTTTGAAACCATCGCCATGAACCGGCAGATCATAACAGACAGGGCTGGTGGCAATGGATTTAAATATATCAAAGCACGTCTGACCGAGAGTTATGGGCAAAACTGGAGATTCCATTCGGGCTCTACAGAAAAGGGATGGAAATCAACAATTCAAATTATACGATAATGAATATACTGATTATAGAAGACGAAGCCAGAATTGCCCGCCGTCTTCAGCGCATGACCGCAGAATTTTTCGCTGATAAAGCTGTAGATATTACAGTCTGCGATTCGCTGCAAAAGGGGCTTGATCAAATTACCAGCCAGCCCCCGGATGTATTGCTGTTAGACCTTAATCTTAATGGTGACAATGGATTTGAGGTATTGGAACAGATGGTAGCTTCTTCTTTTCATACCATTATTGTGTCAGCGAACACGGATAAGGCGATTAATGCTTTTGCCTACGGAGTTCTTGATTTTGTTCCCAAGCCTTTCGATCAGGACAGACTTTTCAAAGCTTTGACCAGGTTTGTGAGCCCTGCACAAAAACCCGACGAAGGTATTAAATACCTGGCGGTAAAAAGAGCCGGACAGGTACGCCTGATCAATATTGCTGAGATCCTGTACATCAAGGGAGCGGGAATCTATACGGAGCTGCATCTGAACAATGGACAGCAGGAACTTCATGATAAATCCCTTGAACTTTTACAGCAGCTGCTTCCCAATCAGTTTGAACGTATTCATAAATCATATCTGGTCAGTTTCCAGCAGATAGAAAAGATACTCGTCAATCCGGGTACCCGATACAGCGCACTGCTTAAAACAGGGGATCTGCTTCCGGTAGGCCGTTCCAAATATAAGGAACTGAAAAACAAAACCATTTGATCTAAAATTACTTTACTTTTTCCAAAAGATACAATTTAGCCCCTGAAAATGCCAGTTTAGGCATCAGGTTTCCTTCCAGCACCATGGTCTTATTATTGACATCAATCACTGAAATATAATTGTTGGAATTATATTCTATATAGTTTTCCTTTTCTTTGGTAACAGGATTTTTTCCGAATTCCATAGAGTATTTTACCCAATCTTCTTTTTCAGAACTGCAGTGTACGGGTTTGAATTTGGATTTTTTAGCTTTGAAAATGATCTGATCAAAACCTTCCGTACAGTCCGAAGTAAATGAACTTTCAGGATTCTGGTCATTGGTAAAGTCTTCAAAAGAGCCTTTGTACGCGCCCACTACTTTCCAGGTCCCGTCCACACGGTCTTCATCTATTTTTCCCTTGGCTTTGCTTACCGCCCAGCTGATTCCGTTCACCGTTCCTTTTACCGCTTTATAACTTACGTTGACGGCACCTTTAACTACTTTGGCAGCGGTGGAAACCACGCAAGAGTGTAATACAAAAACCGCTGAGGCAAGGAATATTATTTTTTTCATGTTGTGAATTTTATCGATACGAATATAAGGTTTTTGAAAGTGACAATAAAATTTCAAAAAGCACCCCTTAAAAGGCTCAGGAATAGCTGTAGGCTATTCCAAAGGGTCTCCCGGTATTTGCATAAGCCTCTCCAGGCTTTTCTAAAGAGCCTTTCACTACTTACTGAAGTATCTTTACCCCCTTGGGTAAGGGGTAAAGACGGTTGTAAAACGGTCTCCGGAGTCTTGTAAAGCGCATGCAGACACTTATATAAATACATACAGGCTCTTCCAGTATCCCTGAAGGGACTATAGAAGAGTCTAAAGGTATATTTATAAAAAAAGCACGTTTTCACGTGCTTTTTTTATTCAATTATTTTTTCAGTATTATTTCTATTTACTGTCAGTATCTGTAGATTGAGGAGGGACATCGGTTGGTTGAGTCGCTGCTACAAAAAACTGCTTCATATCTTCATAGATCACATTGGTACCGGGTACATTCTCCCCGGAAAGAAATTTTATATTCCGGTAAAAGCTGATCGAATTATGGTAGTTATCATGATCCAGCAATACTTTGGTATCACCAAGTTGTTCTACGATGGAGTCAAGGAGCTGAAGCCTCTGCTCGATCTGTTCCCTGGCGGCATAATCCCTGTCGAACTCAGGTTTATCAAGAAAACCGGGAACGTGCTGGGGATACTGTTCCATATAGATTTTGGCCTTGTTCACAAAGAGTTTGTTCTGCTCGGCAATCCTTCCATATTGCTGCCTCAGATCTGGGGTGAGGTTGATGGTTTTTCCCGCAAGGGCGGCTTGGATGTCCTGAATTGCCTTATCAATGGTTTCCAGTTCTGCGTTTGTAAAGCTTACGCTGATTAAATTGTCTAGTGCCATGATTTGTGTATTTGATGTTTAACTACATCAAATATAGGAAGTATAAAGCATTTAAAAATAAACAGTTATAAGTTTTCAGAGACTCATTCATCAAATAATAAAAACTGAATAATGGGGTTTTATTATTGTGCTTTTTTAATGAAAAAATTCATGAAATCCAGAGAAGAAAATGAAACCTGGGAAAGAATAGCTTCCTGATATCTATGTAACCTACGTTGGGGGTTAAGAAAATTAATGTTATGCGGCTGGAAGAGAGAAGCTACCGTTCCTGGAAAACTTACATTGATGTAGTCTGTCCTAGCTTCAATAAAAAATACAGCCTCATCGAAGCTGTATTCTGTATGGTATGATCTGATTTTCCAGAAGAAAAAGACAGATTATTTTTTAGATTTAAGGGTTTTTACTTCCTGTTTCAGGGATTCTATCTGTTCTTTCAGTATTTTAATATAATCCTGTAGGTTATCCATTACCTGATTGGGAACGTTGTAGTAATTATAGTTTATACCAACAGCATGATCTGTAAAGTTATCATTATTCTGTACTACTGATGCCGTTTTTTCTTCTTTAATCTGTTCTACCGGAACATCCAATGCTTTCGCCAGTTTTTCCCATTCGTCCTCAAATATTCTTACTTCCCCATTTTCTTTACGGCTATAGTTGGATACGTCGGTAGCAATAATTTTGGACATATAGTCCTGTGTATAACCTCTCTGTTTTCTTAGATTTTTTAGCTTTTCCATAGTGGTCTTTTTTTGTGCTTTGTACAAATATAGAGAAAATTGGTGATTGAGATTTTATTTTTTCTTTACCTCGTTCTTCAATTTTAAAATTTCTTTCAATAGATCTTTAGCATCTCCATCCGTAGGAAGCTGGGGAATTAATTCTCCTTTGAAAGCTTTGTGTAGAATTGCCTGTGGAAGACTGCCTATTTTTTCTTTTAAAGCATTGTATCGTTTTTCTATGATGTCTGCTTTGGCAAATAAGCTTTCTACTCGATTGACTATTTCTTGTTGAACTTTGAGATTTGGCAGATAAATTCTATAATCTTTCAATAATGAAAACTCGACACTTTCTACTGTGGTTCCACTCTTCATACAAGTCATCCTAATATCCTTTTCCAATCCTTTTAGAGCATACAGTAAAAACTTATAATTAACTTTATCATTAGGAATCAAAACTTTTAAATCCTGATTAACAGTTGTTTCAATAGAGTTAGATGAAATTGGTAGTATTCGCCGTAAGATTCCACTTCTAGTAACAATCAAAATAGAATTTTTTGGAATTAGTATTGCCGAAGAGTTTTGAACAGCTGAGTTTGTTATTTTATCAATTGAATTAGAAAGAAATAAATCCTTCATATCTTTGGGCGTAGTCCATAGTACTGTTCCATTTTCCCAAAAGGAACTATTGGCTTTACTTGGGGTTCCACCTCCTTTCCATATACCTAAATCATTTAGTTTTGTATATTCAGAGTTTGCAAAAGGGATTAGTTCCCCTGTAACTGCTTTTGTCAAAACCTGCTGACGAAAATCTTTAAGTAATTGAGGGATACGTTCCAAAGCTTTTTTCATTGCTTCGTGCTGTACAAATAAAGTATCTAGCTTTGCTACGATACGTTCTTGTTCTGGCAGTGGAGGACAAGGAACATTTAATAATTTTAGAATAGAAAAATGTCTACTATAACCAAAATCAGGAACTTTTAAAGTTATTAGATAATAGTAATAAAATTTTATATTAAAATTCTCATTAGGCTTTAATATTTTTGTTCCATCAGCACCAACTGCAAATTCAAAATCTATGAATTTTATATTTCTGGTATGGTCTCCAAAGATAATAACAGGTAATTCTTCCTTATATAGTAATTCATTATTATCAATATATCCTGATATTAAGTTATTACCTTGGTCAATTACAGGATAAATTCCTTTCTCAAAATAATCTTTAGATTTTAATTTATGAGTAATTGTTGTTTTTTGTAATGTATTCTCAAATTCGTAAGTAACCCAGTTTGAAAATAATATGGGTTGAATTTTATATTTATCGATATCTCCTTTACTTGCCATTAACTTAATTCTTTAATCAAGTTTTCCAACTCAGTTTGTATAAGTAAAAGTTCTTTTAAAGCATCTTTAGCAATATCTAATGGATCCCCTATATCAGATGATTTAGTCAAACTTTCATCTGCAATCAATCCTAAGTCCAAAGAATCATTTTTCTTTGCAATTTCTTCACGGGAAATGCATTGCCAACGCTCGTCTTTTATTTGCTTTCTTTTTTCTTCATCTATTGCACCTTCATATTGTTTTACTACATTTTCTGTAGTTAATCCTCCAGTGTATGCTTTGATAAAATCATCAAAAGTCTTTTCTGTAAAAGGTGTTCTTTTTCCAAAGTTGGGCATATTGGTTCTCATATCATAAAACCATACATTTTTTGTATTGGCTTCCTCTTTTTTCCCTCTTGTAAAGAAAAGAACATTGGTTTTTACCCCTGCTGCATAGAAAATACCTGTTGGTAAACGTAGAATAGTATGCAGATTACATTTCTCCATTAGATCTTTTCGGATGCGTTGCCCGTCACCATCTTCAAACAGAACATTATCTGGTAAAACTACCGCAGCACGCCCCGTTCCATCTGTAATAAGGCTTCTGTAGATATGCTGTAAGAAATTAAGCTGTTTGTTGCTTGAGATATATTTTAAATCTGTTCTGGTAGGTTTTTCTCCTCCTTTTTTCGTACCAAAAGGTGGGTTTGCTAGTACGCCATTAAAGCCTTTTAGGTTTTCACCCAAGTTTGTTAAAGTATCTCCTAAAATGATTTCACTTTCCATTCCATGTAATCGCGAATTCATTAGAGCTAAACGATGTGCATCGCCAACAAGCTCTACACCTGAAAATGCTTTTCTATATTGAAATTCACGTTTATCACTATCTAAATGAAAATAATTATCTGTTTTTTCTTTTAAATAATGATCCGCAGAAATCATAAAACCAAAGGTTCCACAGGCAGGGTCATTCCATTTTTCACCTAATTTTGGAGCCATTAGTTTTACCATTACATTAATTAATGGACGTGGAGTAAAGTACTGGCCTGCACCGCTTTTCTTTTCACCTGCATTTTTCTCCAATAAACTTTCATAGATATCTCCCATTACATCACGGTCAGATTCTTCATACCAATCAAGCTTATCAATAGCCTGAACCAAAGTATTGAAGTTTACAGGCTTAGTAAGAGTAGTAGAAGCATTGGTGTAGATGTCTATGATAGATGGACTGTCTGTTTTGCTACTTACATTAGCCAAAAAATCACGGTATAATCTAAAAGCCTCTACACTATCTGTTTCCTCCACAAATTTATTCCATCTGTATTCTTCAGGAATTTGATCTGAAAATCCTTTTACCTCAGATAATTTAAGAAAAAGGATAAAAGTAAGTTCGTTAAGATATTGGTGGTACGTTACGCCGTCATCGCGCAACACATTACATAAATTCCAAAGTTTATTGGCTATTTCCTGTGCGCTCATTTTACATTTCTATGCTGAATACAGTTCACTATTCAGCTCTGTTATCAATTCTTCTAATTCGTTGTTAAATATCTTATTTAGTCTCGTAAAACCACCTTCATCTACAAAAGGTCTTAAGTCTAAGTCCTGTTTTGTAAGAATGGTTTCTGCCATCAACTGTTTTTCAAAACGGTCTATCCATCTTAATTGCACAGCAGTCCACTGATGTTTTGATTTTAACTTTCTAATGGCCTTCTGAACACGCTCCTGAGGGGTTATGAGGTCAATTCCCATAGAAAGTGTTCTGATGTAAGCTATGATATCGGCCGCAATATCCACATTTTTTGTGGATTTCCAAGCTGTATTTAGAGAAGTTTCATTAAAACCTTTTTCATCTAAAAGTAACTTCAATTCTTTTAAGGATTTACGATCCAGCTCCTGTGGTTTGTTGCAAATAATGTTGATGGCTGCAATGGTATTGCCATTTTCCTGAAGGAATTTTTTAAATCCTTCAATATAGTCTTCCGGCTTATCTGCATTTCCATATCCACGAGTAACTTCCATTATAGCGTCTTCGTGTGTGGAAACAAACTGAGAATATTTTTTATAAACCTTTGTATCAAGATAATTCCAAAGTGAACTTAATTGCTCTACTGTATTTTTTATTTCAGAGCTGGTTGTATTCTTCAAAGATTGTATCAATCCTTCAATGGTATTTCCATCTGTATGGTAAGAAATATGCTCTTTTTGTTCAGCCGTTAGGTTTCTTGACTTTCGTTGCAATTTTGCAATGATTTGTTCAACCTGTTTATATAAACGCTGCTCATCAGAAATCCTCTCAGTTTCTTCTACCAGTTGTTGAAATGTATAAGAAGGATTTCCTACAGTTTGTATCTGGGTGTAATCTTTTAATGCTTCATATAAACGAACGGCATCAAATATTTTAAAAGATTCTTTTCCTATTTCAGGGCAAAGACGTGTTGCTCTTCCCAGCATTTGTTCATACAATATACGGGAACGTACACGACGCATAAATACAACATTGCATATCGAAGGAACATCAATTCCGGTAGTTAGTAAGTCTACTGTGACAACAATATTCGGATATCTTTCGTTCTTAAAATCTCTGGTTAGCTGTGCATTGTCATAAACGCTACCCGTAATTTTCTGTATTGCTTTTTCGTGAACATCAACCCCAATTTTTTCAAATTCCTCGCCAAGCATATTAATGATAGTATCTGCATGGCTATCTCTGGCAGCAAATATGATAGTTTTTTCGTTACCTTCGGGGTCCAGACTTTTAACAAGTTCCTGAACTACAACCCTATTGAAGTTATCATTAAGAACTTGTTTATTGAAATGCTCTACATCAAATTTCAATTCATCTTCCAGTTCATCTAAATCTGTTATTTCTCCAGTTTCAGCATCATATACCTGTGGTTTCTCTCCTCTTTCCCATGTAATGCCTTCGGTATTAAGGAGAGTTGCAATATTAAATGGAGGTTCATGATCTACTAAATTACCATCTATTACAGCATTACGATAGGAATAATTATAAACAGATTCTCCGAAAATTTCTGTTGTATGAAGGGCTGGCGTTGCAGTCATTCCAATTTTAAAGGCATCGAAATAATCAAGAACTTTACGGTACTGTGCTACATAGTCATCTTCATTTCGGATTCCAAAATCATCTTCATTCATTTCTTTATCCAACTGGTAACCACGGTGTGCCTCATCAACAATAATGCAATCATAAGTGTCTACAGTCAATGGTTCCCCTTCATTATAGAAGAGTCTTTTTACCATACTCTGAACAGTAGCAAAATGAAGGCGTGATTCAGAGTCCGGAATAGTTGTTCCAAGATCATCAAATTGATAAATTCCTCCAAACGACTGTTGAGCTTCAACTTTATTTTCTTTAATACTATCCCGTGCCTGGGTTGCCAGAAGCTTTCTGTCCGTTAAAAATAGAATTCGTTTAAACCTGTTGGCTTTTATCAGCCTATATATTAGACCATTAATGGTTCTTGTTTTTCCTGTTCCGGTAGCCATAACAAGTAAAGCTCTTTTATCAAAAGGAGATTCAATCAGTTTATTTTCAACAGATCGAATGGCTTCTATCTGATAGTCACGAAGATTTAAACCACTTGGAGAGGTTAGATATTCATAGCCGCTTTCTAAAAGTTTTTCGTTTGCTTCCTCAGAATCTCTATTGTATAATTCTTTTAAACCTTCCGGTGAATACCAACCTTTTAATGCATACGGACGATTAGTAGATTTTCTTATATCCTGGAACCAAATTCCACTTTTGGTTTTCAGTTGTTCCAAATATTTTTTCCCGTTTGTAGAATATAAGAACGGAACTTTGTAGGTATCCCATTGACCTAGTAAAACAATTTCATCTTGTGGATGTATATTTTCTGAGTATATCTTAGACTGTCGAAGATTGGTAGAAATATCAGTATTATATTTCTTAGCCTCAACTAAACCATATAGTTCAGTACCAATAAATAAAGCATAGTCTGCATATTTTGTTCCACATGGCCATTCTGCAATTGCCTTATTTTTTCCTTTTTCGGGTAATGTTTTTTTATTCTTGTAATTAATATTTTCTGTGTCACAATCCCAACCGGCAGCTCTCAACTGAACGTCTATAAGTTGGATTCTTGTATCGTATTCGTTTAGATTAATTTTATCTGCATAAAATTGAGCTTTTTCCCGTCTTTTCTTTCTATCACTTTCAGAAGCATTCAATGCCTGGATTTTCAATTCATAGTTTTTTAACTGAATTGTCAATTCATCTACTTTGTCTGTTAAAGAAGATATTTCTAACTCTGATTTATTAGGAGGCAATTCATAAGATAAGCCTTCAATGATATCATTGTCATACGTTTCAAAAAACCATTTTCCCAGAGTAAATATTTTCTTCAGAATAAATAATGCTTCAGCGGATGTATTGGAGCCACTATGAGAGGCTTTATTTCCAGATTTTCTAACTGTATGGAAGATATCAGCTATTGTATCGGGTAAAATCTCATGTTGATTTAGAAATTGTATAGCATCATGTTGGTTTAAAAGTGAGATATCTTCTGATTCAAAACCAGCAATTAAGCTAGTCAGTTTTTCACAAAATAATCTAGATTTTGATATCGAAGAACTGGCATCTATATAATATAAATTTTCGGCTAATCTTGCACAATTAAAAAGTTCAGGATAAATATCCTGAAGGAAATAAAATTTCGAATCCATCAGTATTATAAACTAAATTTAAAGATAATAAAAAAGAACCCCACTATCTTTATTTTCGAGTATAAAAAATTTATGAAAAGTATTTTGGTTGTTTTTAGTTCACTTTACTAATAGATATTTCTAAAACAATGTTTTTTTTAATCCGTAACCACAACTTCGTTACTCCTCCACATCCACCTCCTCAACCTCCACACCGGCAGATACACAAAAATAACAGAAAGGATTCCCGCCAGTATCCCAACCAGCACCGCCATGGCAGTGGCGTCCAGTTTATAGTATTTTGATAAACTGAATTGTGCGATCATCAATACACATAAGACCAATAATCCTGTAATGACGCCGTGTACAATACTCAGTTTGGTCATTAGTTTCTTTTTATTGAGCTGGTTATCTACGGTAAATTCAATGGCTCCCTGTTCGGAAGCAATGATCACCCTGTTTATAATATCGATGGTAAGGACTACCGGCAGGAATATAGCCATAGGAAGGGTCAGCCGGGCCAGATTTTGGGTTCCTGAAAAAAAATGAGTATATCCTAATTCCTGAAAGCTGGCATACGCAATAATGAAATTGAAAAACACATTCGGAAGGACATAATAAATCGTACGCTTGATTAAAAAGCGTTTCAGGGTGGTTTTCTTGAGGAGCTTAGGTGGCGCAGGCTTGAATTTTAATTTCATAAAGATGAGGTCAGAAGTTCAGTGGCTTTATTTTTAATTTTCATGGCTTCTTCTTTCGGAAGAAAATGCTCGTTGGACATAAAAGTAAAATCCATCTGTTGGTTGTAGGTCGTGGTCACCAGCGTATTCGAATTCAGCCATGGAAATGCAACGGTTGGACTGATAATGGTTTCCAGTGTAAAATGTTTATAATCATTGGGAATATCAATTCTCCCCATATTGGATAATGTGATATCATGCCCGCCATTACTGGATTTCAGCATCTTGATCATACGGTCCACGAGCGGGTGCATCTGCTCACCCATCCATAGAAGTTTTCTCGCTTCAATCTTATTTATTTTCTGAAGAAGTTCCTTTTTGAGCTCCCGGGCATTGTCCATGACATCCAGGCTGCCTTTTTTTAATGGAAGTTCAACGGTAGGAGCAAAAGCAAACAGGTGATCTTTTTTAATCTCCGGAATAAAGTGGCGCACATCCACAGGGCTGATCACTTTTCCTTTCGCCTGCTTCCCCTGTATCTCTTTAAAAGCCTGCATGTAGGCTGCACACAGCAAAGCATGCACGGAAATTCCCTGAGCTTTGCATTTTTCAGTGATTTGAGTTGTCATTTGAGAGTCTTCTTTCCAGTGGATGACATAGTTTTTCCCCAGATTTCTTACTTTACTTTTTCGCTGCATTATAAAAAATAACCGGGCCATCAGCAGGTAAAGACCGGCTTTCCGTTTCTCTTTTTTCATATTGAAATCCTGAGGGAGAAAATCATCGACCGAACTGAAAACCGGATAGGGACTCATCTCAAAAGAGGGATTATCCAAAAGACCAAGAAGTTCCCGCATCAGGGTGACCAGGGAAGTTCCGTCACAGATACAGTGCGGCATTACCCAAAGGAGTTCTGAAGCATCCTGTCCTTTTACCCAAACCAATTGGGCAAGCGGTTTTTTCTCATCTTTAAACAGCCGGAACCATTCCTTTTCAGACTCATCTAACCAGTCCTTATCCGTTTTCCGTTCAACAATACGGAGCGGAATCAGATCGATCTCCTGTTCTTCTGTAAAAAAAGGATACTTTTCACTGTGCATATCAATCCTGGTTCTCAGCAAAGGATGTTTCTGCTGGATTTTCTTCAAAGCAGCCTTAACATTCTCCTCGGGGATCTCCCCTTTAATTTTTGCGGTAAATATGCAATTGACCGGTGTTTCGGGATCAACATACATGATCCTTTCCACCATCATTAATTTTCTTCTGATCATAATACGGATATAGGATCTAATTGTTCTTTTACAGTCTGAATTACCTCATCACGAATTGCTAACGCTTCAGAATATGGTAAATAGCCCTCACTTCCTACGAAAGAAAAATCCATTTCACCATTGAATGTTGAAGTTACCATCGTTGTGGTATTTCCCAAAGGACCGATTACAGAAGGGCTGAAAATGGTTTCCAGGGTAAATTCTTTGTATTGATGGGGAATCTCAATACGTCCCAGATTGGAAAACATACAGTCGTTGGAAGATTTCCCATGTTTAAGGAGTTTGGTGAAATTTTTCAGGGCATCATGGGCAGACTCCATCACCATCATGGTAATGTAGGGATTAAGCTTAGAGGTTTTCCGTTCTACAGATTCCTGCGTCATCCATAAATTGTCTGAAAAACTCATTTTATCATCGGATGAAACTACAATCATCAATCCGAAAGCGAAAATATGATCCTTTTTGATCTGTGGAGCAAAACGTCTGATATCTACCGGACATGAAACCTTATTGAAAGCTGACGCACCTCTCACTTTTTTAAATGCCTGAAGCAATACTACACTCAGGAAAGTATTAACGGTAACTTCCTGGGATTTGCAGTAGGAAATCAATTCCTTACTTATTTCTTTATCAAATTTCCAGTGAATCAGGTAGTCGTTCTGACGCTCCACTGCTTTTTTGCCGACAGGAATACATTTAATAGCCGTTGCCGCTACCCTGCCGATCACTTTCGCTTTCAGCTTTTGGCTTCGGCTCGTTAGAATGGCTTCCGGAACGACATCATGAATTCCCAGGATAGGGTTTTCCACTCCAATTTCTGCTGACGGATGATCCAGTATGGTTAAAAATTCATAGAGGAAAGCCACCGCAGAACCTCCGTCGCATAAACAGTGATGAAAGGAAAAAAGCATATCCGAAACCTCCTCCCCTTTGATCCATATGAACCGAAGCAGGGGCTGCTCGCCATACCTAAATAAAGTCTGCCACTCTTTTCTGGATTCTTCCTGCCAGTCGTCCTCTCCTTTCCGGGGAACGATCCGTATGGGAATCGGCAGGTGATTTTCCAACACTTCAAACCAGGGTATGTTATTTTCGTCATGGTGGATGAGTGCTCTCAACCACGGATGTTTGTCCTGAAGCCGGCTCAGAGCATACTGAATATCTTCTTCCTTAAAAGTGCCCCGCAAACGAAACGGAATCACCGCATTAAAAGGTTCTGTTCCGTCTCCTAAAAGCATACGCTCTCCAAATAACAATTTTCTTCTCATAGGCTTATCCTAAAACTAATGATGGTTGTTCCTGTTGTACAAAACCTTCCAGCAGCTCTACCGCCAGGTCGTTACCGCCTGCATTGAGTAAGCTGGACTGAACTTCTTTCGCTGCGTTTCTGTAGGCCGGGTTTTCCAGCAATTCAAAAACAGTTTCACGAAGGGCTTCCACCCGTAATCGTTTGTATCGAATGCTGATTCCGCACCCTGCTTTTTCAATTAATTTGGCGATGTGAAAATGATCGTAGGCAATTGGGGTAATGAGCATCGGTAATCCATTGGTGAACGTATCATTAACGGTATTGAACCCACCGTGGCAGATCACCATATCCATAAGCGGCATCAGGGCAGATTGAGGCACAAAACCGCTTACAATAAAATTAGATGGCCATTCATCAAAGATTTCCGGCGGAGTGGCTGCGATAACCGTTACGGGCTGATCTGCAAAGGCTGCAATCACCTTTTCAAAAAAGGCTTTCCGGATATCCACCAGTAAAGTACCCAGTGACACAAATATTTTAGGGGTCGTGGAAGATTCCAGTTTCTCCCAGTCAAAAGGAGCGGGATTCGGACGTCCTTTCACCGGACCTACAAATCTCATATGCTCCGGAACGGTTTCAAAATCCGCAAACGTCTGTGACGTAAATACCAGATTCAATTGATTGGAATGGATAAAAATGCCTTCATCCTCAATTCCTACTTCTTTTTGAAGGTCTTTGATCAGATTTTGCTGCCATTCGAATATTTTGGGTGCGCTGTTCGCCGTATCGCCCATTACATCGGGAGGCACAGGTGTAGTCGTCACACATGGAATCTTGTGCTTGTGAGCAAATAACGCGCCTCCGAAAGAGATACAGTCATTCACGAGAACATCAGGTTTCCACGTATCAGCAAGACGTTCTAATCCGGGCATCATCATTTTGGCAAAGGGAACATAGGTTTCCTCCAATGCCAGCTTCATAACTTCAGGGCCGGAACATGCCGGTCCGTCATCCTGCCTCTTTAAAATACTCTGAATATCCTCCTGAAACGGGATAAGATCTTCTTCAGGATAAAAATAGCTTCCTCCTTCCGGAATATGTTTAGGGTCCAATGGGGTAATTCCAAACCATTTTACTTCATGGCCACGGGCGATCAGACTGGCGCCAACACTCAAGGTTGGGCTAATATGTCCAAAAAACGGTGGGATCACAAATAAAAATTTAGATCCGGTTTTTATCTTTTCTGAAACAGAAAGTAATGCTTTTTCTAACAGATCAGCAGCGGTTGGAGTACCTCCCGCCTCAACGAAAGATTCACGAACTTTTTCTGCCGCTTCTTTATATTCCGGTTGGTATAAAATCTTCTGAACCGCTTCGTTCAAATGATGGGATTTAAACCGGTTAAAATTAAGACGTTCTCCTGCTCCGGTACGCACCACACGTCCAGCTACATGGGACTGATCATACGCAATCGGGATCACCACCAACGGAAGACCGTTGGAAAGGGCTTCAGATACGGTATTGTGACCCCCATGACAAACCACTCCATCAAGATGAGGTAACAGATCCAGCTGCGGAACCTGCTGATACACCATAAAGTTTTCCGGCCACCGGTCAAACAGCTGGGGATCAGAAACCAGTACAACGGTTACCTCTTCATCTTTAAACGCATCAATTACTTTCTGGAAAAAAGCTTTTTTATGATCATGATCGAAGGTTGTTCCGATGCTTACCAGGATCTTTTTGTTGGCAGCATTTTTCAACCGGTCCCAATCAAATTGACAGGAGATCCGGCGCTCCATAAGAACAGGACCCGTGAACTGATAATTGGCAGGCAGATCCATTTCGCCAAAGAAATATTTCGAGGTTAAAACAAGAGTCAGCAGATCAGAAGATGCCAGTGAACGGTTTTCGGTTACCCCAAGTTCTTTCTGCAGTTCAATGATCTTATTCACTTCCCATTCATGCACTTTAGGCAGCTCATCCATCATTTTAATGGCAGCCGGAGCGGTAACGGAGGTGCTGTAGGGAAGGTTCAGTTTTTTAGCAGCAATAGCGGAGGCAAATAACTGATGATCGCCAATCACCATATCGGGTTGATATTGTTTCAGCAGGGTAACGATTCCATTGTAGCAATGTCTGTTTAAGGGAATCAGGACATCATCGTACAGAAACTTGATGCTGTCGATACCGTAGACTATTTTTTTAGAAATGATATCGAGATAGTTCTCGCTTTCTTTTTTTTCTTCGTCGGTTTGGTCGTATTGGATGAGCAACAGTTCTCCACCGACAGGAAGTTTCGTGCTTAAATTTTTATCAAGACTGATCCAGGCCACTTCATGCC
Source organism: Chryseobacterium soli (assembly GCF_000737705.1). Classification (GTDB taxonomy): domain Bacteria; phylum Bacteroidota; class Bacteroidia; order Flavobacteriales; family Weeksellaceae; genus Chryseobacterium; species Chryseobacterium soli. The sequence goes on from NZ_JPRH01000008.1 coordinate 143,971, forward strand.
CTCTTTGCAGTAATGCTGCGCCGATGCTTAAGGTTGGATTGACATGGCCTGTCAATGGGGGAACAACAAATACAAATTTAGCCATGATTTTGTGTTAAGGGGTTAGATAATGATTGAGATAAAAAATGAACGATGGTTTCTGCAATCCGAACAGGTTCCTGTATCGGGACGTTATGATCTCCTGGAATCAGTTCCAGTTCAGATTCGGTGATCTGTGTTTTCAGCCATTCACCTGTAGGTCTACAATTGGATTCAGCTCCATACAGCAGCAGTGTGGGAATATGCAGTCCTGAGAAATTGGCTTCACTCAGAAAATGTTTTTCCCTGATCATATCTGCCTTGATACTGGTCTTTTCAAACAGGAACTCATACATGCGGTGGTTTTTCTCCATCTGCCTTTTGCCCATCTGCACCTTAGTGGTGTCTGTAAAATTGGCGACATAATGCTCGAGAAACTCTTTGCTGTATTCATCGATGATATTTCTTGCTTTTTCGTCCTGAGGATCCGGGGCTTCTATGACCACCAGCTGACTCACGAGGTCCGGCGCTTTCAATGCAGTTTTCAAAGCGATCAATCCTCCGAAACTGTATCCGGCCAGATGTACTTTTTTGAGGTTTAAAACATCCATCAAAGCCAGGAGATCGGACGACATGCTTTCCAGATCATAGCCATCTATAAAACGCTCACTCATGCCATGGCTTTTCAGATCGTACATCACGACATGAAAATGTTTCGCCAGCATCGGGGCAATATTGAAATAATATATGGACAGGTTGCTGAACATCCCGTGGATAAGCACCACCGCCTGTTCAGCCCCCTTATTGAGTTCCTGAATATGAACCTGTTTATGATTAACCGTGATTATTGGCATTCGTAGATATAATTAATAATCATACTCAGGTCAAGGTCGATCAACTGATCTAAATCCATAGAAGACAGCCATCCCGTAAAGTCAATCTGATCGCCGAAATGCGCTTTAATTTTCTCAGAAAAAGAAACAATTTCTATACTGTCCATTTCCAGATCTTTCGTGAATGAACTTTCCGGAGTGATGTCCATTTCCTCTACAAATTCAGCGCCTATCACTTCAGTAATAAAACCTTTTAAAAGAGTGAACAATTCCTCGTGATTCAATTGTAATGTGTGGTTTATAGTGTCCATCCGATAATATAATTTTTATGTTTAATAGTTTTTATTTCAGTTTGGTTGATCCATAAGTGATCTCCCGCAATATGGGTGATTTCAAAGGCTTTTGGATTTCCTTTCAGTCCGGTTCCGAGAAACTTTCCGTAGGCTTCTTTGGCTACCCAGAATTTGGTGGTCCATTCCGCCTGATCTTTTTCTTTTAATAAGGTTAATTCATGATCGGTAAATACCAGGTCATAAAATCCGGAGCTGCGTTCTTCCATGATCTCCATGTCGATTCCCACCGGACCGCCCTGACGCGCAATACCTACCGCATCCTTTTCTTTATGCGCTAAAGAAATGTGGATATCCTCTGTTACATCACCTATCAGATAAGGTTTTCCGACTTCATCCTTCGCTATTTCAAAAGTGATCGGAAAGCAAGGATGATTTTTCTGTTCGCGGAGAAGGTTTCGAACGGCATCTTTCACCGCTACACGGCTCACCATCCATTCTTTCCGCTTGTTGGGAAACAACTGCTGGTGATATTGTTTTTCCGTCTGGTTGAAATATCTTTTGAGAATAAAATCCCACGACGCCACCCTAGTATACGCCTGATGAAAGAAAAATACTTCAGGAGCAATTTCTTCCGAAAGACGGTTATGCAAAGGCGACATGGAAACATTCCACAGCGGCTCGTCAATTTCCAATCGGCGGTTTTGCCAGCCTGTAATCGCGCACCATACTTTTCCGTCTCTTTTCAGGATGATATCTGCAATGGCAAATTCTTCATTAAGCTCGGTAAGGATGCAGGTACATTCAAAAAGTCCGTCCTGATCTTCCATCTCACCAAAGAATTCTATATCTCTGATTTTTACCGGGAAAGCAATACGGTCTTTAGTTAATGTAAGCTGTAACCACAATCCGAATAACTGTCCGGCATTATCCAGCAATGAGCCTTTCCCTCCGTTTCCTTTGATTTTTCCTACAATCCCTTTTGTTCCTACTGCTGAAACTTCTGTAATTCCCTGATACAGTTCTCCATGGAACATATGTTTATCATAGATCTCTTCAGATGTTCTTTCAATTGGCAGAAGATCTCCGATTGACAGGTTAAAGGAAGGAACAGCCGGTGCAGATGAAGCCAACAGGACTTCTGCATTCGCAAAGTTTTCAATATCCACATAGGCGTGATTCGGTGAACGCCATTCTCCTTTGACTGTTTTTTCAAAAGGTTTGGCGACATTCATCCATTGAAACACACTTACATTCATAATTTTATGAACTCTTGTCCCCTGAATTTCTGCCTGTGCGATTTCTGCTAACTGCTCAAAAATCATCGTCATCGGAATTACGGGTTCCATATCAGCTACTTCATGCCATCCTTTGGGTTGTCTTAATAAACTGTGATCGATGAGGTAAGGATGACTTTCTAAAGTAACCTGTAAAAATTTCGAGAAATTCTTACTTGCCGGTACTTTAGGTATCACGGGTTTTGCCACTTTAATTTCAGATCGGTTCTGAAACAGCGTCAGCACTTCTTCCTGCATCCTGATCATATCGGAAATATTGTCCTGGAACGCCTTAACAAGCGGATGTCTGGTTTTAGCTACCGTTGCTGAAACCATATTTTGTCTTGGCATCTCAAAAGACTGGGCCAGGTTTTGAATTTCTTTAAAATTACGGATGATCGGTGAACCTAATTGTAATTTGATTCCCTTTCCTGTTGATTTTTTTGATTGATTTTGTATTTCTAAAAAGTCCAATGCCACTGTTTTACCTTCCACGAATAACGCAGCTACCACACGCTGCAGTTGAGCCAGTGCAGATCGTGTGGCTACGCTGGAAGCAATGGTACTGAATGCTTTTCCTTTTAAGGTATCATCGATAAATCCGATCAATCCTCCGGTACCAATCTGGATAAAGAATCTTGCTCCCTCATCGTACAGTTTATCCGTCAGTTCACGGAAGCGGACCGGCTGAACCAAATGTTCGGCGCTCAGTTTTCTGATGGCGTCCTGATCGGCAGGATAAGGCTCTAAAGTCGTTGCAGACCATAATGGGATCTTCGTCTCTTGAAACTGTGCTTTTTCCATTCCTGCTAAGATTACATCCAGTTTATCAGCAATAAAAGGTGAATGAAAACCGGATTGAAACGGCAGAATCTGATGGAAGATCTGTTTTGATTTTAACAGCGGAACCAATTCATCCAAAGCTGCATTACTTCCGCAAAGGATCACCTGATTAGGACAGTTGTCATTGGAAATATAAAGATTGGAAATGGTATCGATAAAAGGCTTGACCGCATCGATCCCCGCTCCGATCGCGATGAATCTGGAATCTTTTAATTCAAAGGTTTCCGGATTCAAAACATCGATCAAAGCTTTTACGGAATTGACTTCTGCCAGTTCGGAGGAATATCCAGCGAGCCATTCTCCCAGGCTGTGCCCGGCATTCATATCGGGAATAATTCCCAGTTTTTTCAGGGCGTTGTCAAGAATACTGCATTTGTTGAAAATTCCCAGTGCATCGGTTAGTAAACCTTCCCCTTCTGTTTGGATAGGTTCGGTCAATCCGAAATAACGGCTGATACTGTCCACTTCCCCTTTCGCAAGACCATCCAGCCCTGGAAATACGAAGGCTATTTTGCCTCCATCTTTCAGTAAAGGAGTGTTGGTGTACCAGATATCCTGTTTATTGCGCCAAGGATTGTCTTTAGCAACAATCTTGATGGCTTTTTCTATTCTTTCAGGGGTCGGGTCGAATAAAGCAATCCGGTAATTCCCTTCACCTATTTTGTTTTCTTTATTTTTTAAAGCTGAAAGTAATTCTTCATGAGTGGGTCTTGCAAATACCAAAACACGGTCTTTTTTCGGCATATCATAGCCCTCAAGAACAACGTGTGCATTGATCCCTCCAAATCCGAAGGCATTAACTGCCGCTACTTTCGGCAAGCCTGTTTTTGACCAGCTTTTCGTTTCCTGTACCGGAGCAAAACGGGTCTGTTCCATATCTGCAATTGGATTTTCACAATATAAGGTAGGCGGTAACGTATCATGATGAAGCGCCAGACAGGTCTTGATTAAACCTGCGATTCCGGCAGCCGGCATGGCATGTCCGATATTGGATTTAACGGATCCGATTCCTGCAGCCTGGGTTCCTTCTTCTTTAGTAAAAAACTGAGCCAAGGTCTGAAGTTCTGTTTTGTCTCCAAGCGGTGTTCCTGTCCCATGGGCTTCCAAATAACCGATTTGTTTTTCATCCATATCTGCATTGGCCCAGGCCTGTTGTAAAGCTTTAAGCTGACCTTTAACGGACGGGCTCATCACGCTGGTTCCGTTACCATCACTGCTTACGCCAACGCCTTTGATCACAGCATAGATTTTATCCTGATCACGGACTGCATCTTCCAATCGTTTTAAAACAACGAAACCACAGCCTTCACCAATTAAAAGTCCATCTGCATCGCTACTGAACGGTTTGATCCGCTGCTGGTGTGACAGAGCTCCCAACTGGGCAAAAATACTCCAGAAAGCAGCATTTTGTCCGGTATGAACTCCACCTGCGATCACCATATCACAACGGCCACGGTTCAATTCCTGAACGGCATGATCTACGGCAATTAAAGCACTGGCACAAGCCGCATCAACTGTAAAGGCAGCACCTCCCAGATTGAAACGGTTGGCAACCAAAGAGGCAACCAAATTGGGAATTAATCCCATCGCTGTATCGGCTGCAAAGCGTCCTTTCCGTTCCTGGAAAGCATGTTTTACCTTTTCGATGTCTGCTGTAGATACCTGAGGTAACAATTCCTGCAATAACGAAGAAATCTGTTCTCCAGTACGCACAATTTCGATAGCGCGGGTTGCTCCGGGACCGGTATAGTTTCCTTTACCAATGATGATTCCTGTTTTTTCAAGGGATATTCCTTTTTGAAAAACACCGGCATCTTCCAGTGCTTTTTGTACCAGATCAAGGGTTAACAAATGATCCGGTTCTGTACCTTCAACGGCTAAGGGTAAGATCCCAAAAGCAGTTGGATCAAATTCATAATCAGAGATAAATCCACCGCGTTGACAGTAAAATCTGTCGACAGGACTGGTAGCATCACTGAAGTGTACAGGATCAATCCTATCCGCCGGAGCCGATTGGGTAGAATCTACTTTATTGACAATATTCTGCCAAAAAGTGTTGGCATCCTGTGCCCCGGGAAAGACACAGGATAAGCCAATGACAGCAACATCTGTTTTTTTCATAGTTATCGTATACAGAGGGTTACCAGTTGCTTCCTGACATGATCAATACCTGACTTTCGGTTCCGTATTTGATCTCATTAAGAAAAATTTCTTTCCCCTGGTCCAATGGAATTAAAGAGATTCCACGACGTTCATATTCTGTTTCCAGCGTTGACGAAACCATTCCGGCTCCTTTCCACGGTCCCCAGTTGATGGAAATGACTTTTCCTTTTAATTTTTTGTTTAGCGCTTTCGCATAATCATCCAGTACGGAATTGGCGGCAGCGTAATCGGTCTGGCCTTTGTTTCCGTATACTGAAGCGATGCTTGAAAATAACACTACAAACTGACAGTCGGCACGAAGCTGTTCTGCCAATACACGAAGCGGTTTTACTTTGGTATCAAAAACACGTTCAAATGAACTGGAAGTCTTCTGTCTGAAGAGTTTATCTTCTAAAAGACCTGCCCCATGGATCACTCCGTCTAAACGGCTGTATTTTTCGTAAATATTTTTGATTAAATCGGATAATCCTTCCTCATCACAAAGATCCAAGGATTGGTATACCACCTTATTTCCCAATTGTTCCATATCTCTGATGGTACGAAGAATCTGGTTGTTTTTGAAAATTCTCACCGTTTCTTTTTCTATTTCAGCAGGAGAAGTGAATGTTCCGGTTTTAATAAGATAGCTTCTTATTTCTTCCTTGGTTTTCATGACTTCCACTTCCTTGAGATCCTCCAGTACATCTCTCGGATCTGCTGATCTTCCCACAAGAATATAGGTGCAGGGATAGGCTCCGGACATATGTTTTACCAGTTCAGCAGTGATTCCCTGTCCGCCTCCAAGCACTAAGACTACAGATTCCTGATCCAGTTGGATATGTGCTTCTTCAAGGCTCGTTGACAAGGGAGAAGGGATGATATCTATTTTATGTCTTTGATCGTGTTTGTAAACGACTTCGGAAGGTTTATCAGTCGATAATATTTCTTTTAACGTGATTTCCGTAATCTGATCAACTTCCTGTGGTGTACTTAAACTGATCAGCCTGCAAGAAGTTTGTTCAAATTCTCTCGCTAAACTTTTGAAAAGTCCAGGATAGCCTTTGTAATGACGTAAAAGACGGGTATCCGTCAGTTCCTGAATATGTGCCGGAATGTCTGAAATCAGATATACCCATTTGGCTTTGTCGAGATCCAGTTTCTTAATCTGATCTACGTGATCAATGATGCTGTGTTTTACCGTTGAGGAGAACAGATCCAGAATAATCAGTCCGTCGAAATCTTTAAGATCTCTTTCCGTATCTACTAATTCTGCGATGGCGCCATATTTTTCAAGAGTGTTTTTAATCGCCATCGTCTGCGGACTATTGTCCTGAGTGATCGCAAAACGTTTTCCCTTTATGATTTCTGTATTCTGCTCTGTAGAAACATCAGTGGGAGTCAAACCAAAACGAAGACGTGACAATCCATTTTGTACAGGTTCAGTATTAGTGTTTCCACTCATTTCGCTGATCCATGAGGCCAGTCCTTTTAATGTTTTAATGGCAGCCAGTTTTTCCATAAGGTCGTCTGCCTGGTCCATATCTTCTCCAAAACCAATTTTGGTTTTAAGGTCTCCGATAATTTCCATACGCTTAATGGAATCAATACTTAAATCTGCTTCCAGATCGAGATCCAATCCAAGCATTTCCTTCGGATAACCCGTTTTTTCACTGACAATATCCAAGATGATATTTTGAAGTTCTTCCAAAGAGAATGCAGATTTGCTTTCTACTTCTGATGCGGGTGTTACTGCAGATCCATTTTTTTCAGGAGCAGATGTTTGTGTTCCTGTAAATTCTGTCAGCCAGGAAACCAAACCATTTAAAGTTTTGATCGAGGCTAATTTTTCCATGATCGTATCTTCATTGGCATGATCTGATGTAAGCGCTCCCAGCTCACTGCGAAGCGTTCCAATGATTTCTACCCTTTTGATAGAGTCGATACTCAAATCTGCTTCCAGATCCATTTCCATCCCCAGCATTTCATGAGGATATCCGGTTTTATCGCTGACTACCTGTAGTAATAAGGTTTTAATATCTTTTACAGGAGCCTGTTTTACCGGAATTATGGCTGGTTTCTCAACATTCACCGACTGTGCGGGAATCGTCACCAAGCGGTCATTAACAGGTGCCGGTACTGACGCAGCATAAGCCGGTACATGGGTAATCTGAGGATTCTGTCCCAGGAAGGAAAGCATCACATCACGCTGTGCCTGGATCAGCTGATTCATGGTATTTAAATATTCATGCAGCATCCGTTCAGCGGCAGGCTGATGTTCGGCTACAGGAGTTTGATGGGTATTAGTGAAATTGTTCATGGCAATAGGTTTTAGTATCGGTAACGCACCATTGGCGGGCAAGTTACCTGTAGTTGGATGTGCCATCTGTCCGTTCACACGCCAGATGGCTGGATTTTTCTTATACAGTTCAGGCTGGTCAATCTGGATCAGTCGGGCATTACGGCCATCGAAAAGTTTTTCAATGTTAAAGTTTCGGCCTGTTCCCAGATATTGTGCCAGCATGGAAAGAAGGTGGCTCAGTTTATTATGGTTGCTGTCTTCTACATACAGGATCAGCTGATCTTTCTCCAAGCAGGATTTAGTCAGTCCGGAAAGTACTTTTCCAGGTCCTACTTCAATGAATATTCTGGCCCCGTCCTCATACATCGCCTGAATTTCCTCTACAAATCTCACGGGTTGTACCAGATGATCTGTCAGTCTTTCTTTAATTTCTGAAGGGTCTGTCGGATAGGTTTCAGCCGTCGTATTCGACCAAACCGGAATCTGCATTTCTTTGAAAGGAACCTCTTTTAAGACCTCATCATATAAGCCTTTAGATTTGGCCAATAACGGACTATGGAATGCACAGGCAACTTCTAATTTCTTGGCAGAAATACGTTCCTGTTTAAGGATTTCCATTAATTTATTGATCGCCGGTGTGCTTCCCGCTACCACACATTGGGTTGGAGCGTTATAATTAACAGGATAGCATCCTTCAGTCTGGCCCAATATCAGCTGTAACTGTTCTCTTGTTGCACTTACTGCAATCATGGTACCCGGATCACCGCCTTCTACTGAATCTAAAATGGCGTGAGCTCTTTGAATACTCAAATCAACCAGTTTTTCTTCTTCAAAAACGCCGGCAAAACATAAAGCAGGTAATTCGCCATAGCTGTGTCCTGCCACCATATCCGGAACGATGTCTAGTGATTGAAGGAATTTAGCCAAAGCAAGATCTACCATTCCCAAAATGGGTTGTGCCAGACGGGTATCTTTAATGGTTTCTTTTTGTTGTTTTAAAGTAGCTTCATTAAAAGTAGTGGAAGGAAAAACTACTTTTTCCAGTTCAGGATATCCATCGATCAGATTTCGCATCGCCGGAAAAGCGACGAACAGATCACGGGCCATGTTGATTCTCTGACTGCCTTGTCCAGGGAAAAGGAAAGCTACCTTACCGTCACGTTTATTCACCGTAAATGTATCTTTGCTTTCAATGCCTGATAATGCCAGTTCGATGTTCATCATCAAATGTTCAGTAGTATCAGCGACAATGCTTAGCTGAATTGGTTTTTCTGAACCGACCGCTAAACTGTAGGCCATATCTTTTAAAGGAATATCACCATTGATCTCTAATAAAGACTTGATCTGAGCCAATTTGATTTTAGCTTCGTCATAGGTCTCACCACGGAATACAAATAATTCTGACGGCCACGACTGCAATACTGCAGAATCGTCTTCCTTGGGATGGTTAGCAATAACCGTATGGAAATTGGTTCCACCGAATCCAAAAGCACTGATTCCGGCATAACGGCTTTTCTCGCTCCACAATCCACTTTCTGCATAAAAAGCAAAAGGACTGGTTTCAGCGTTATAATAAGCATTGGGCTGCTGTAAATGAAGCGTTGGAGGTTTCACCCCGTGGTAGACTGCCAGAGAAGCTTTAATCAGTCCTGCTAATCCGGCTGCACATTTGGTGTGTCCGATCTGTGTTTTTACAGAACCTAAATGCGTTTGTCCCGGTATGGCTCCTGAACGGCTGAATAAATTAGTCAAAGCGCTCAGTTCTGTTTTATCTCCTACCACAGTTCCGGTTCCGTGTGCTTCCACTAGACCAACTGATGCAGGACTAATCCCTGCTTGGGAATACGCACGTTCTAAAGCGCGTACCTGTCCTATTTTTCTAGGTGCTGTAAGACCTAACGCTTTTCCGTCACTGGATCCTCCTACTCCTTTGATGACAGAATAAATACGATCTCCATCACGAACGGCATCTTCATATCTTTTTAAGACAAGAATAGCAACGCCTTCACCAAGGGCAATTCCGTCGGCTTCCCCATCAAATGTTGCACATCTTCCTTTTCTGGAAAGTGCATGCGTACTGGAGAACATAAGGTAATCATTGATACCGTTATGTAAATCTGCTCCCCCGGCAAGAACCATATCGGATTTTCCTAATATCAGTTCCTGACAAGCCAGATCAATAGCTGCTAAAGAAGAAGCACACGCCGCATCTACGGTGAAATTTCTTCCCCCAAGATCCAGACGGTTCGTAATCCTACCTGCGATCACATTTGCCAAAATACCAGGGAATGAATCTTCCGTCGTATGTGGAAATGCCTGTTTCACTTCTTCATGAAGTTCTCCGAAAACCTGTTTATAATACCCTCTGAAACTATAACTGTTGGCCAGATCATTGCCGCCTTCAGCTCCGATAATTACAGAAATATTTTCTCTATTAATATGTTTTTCACCATAACCGGCATCTTCCATCGCACGCTTAGCTACCAATAACGTCAATAACTGTGTTGGCTCAATAGCCGCAAGAGATTGTGGAGGAATTCCGAAGGCCAAAGGATCGAAATCAATTTTTGGAATGAATCCACCCCATTTAGAGTGCGATACATCCGGTCCGTCTGAATCCGGGTGGTAATACAGTTCTTTATTCCAGCGTTCATCAGGCACTTCTGTAACACTGTCTCTCCCCAGGATGATGTTTCTCCAATATTCTTCGAGGTTTTTTGCTTCCGGGAAAATACATTCCATCCCAACAATAGCCACATCCAGCGGTTTTTCTGTTGATTCTGGCTCTTCCGGCAAAGCTGCCTGTTCAATATATTGATAATTGCCGATACTTACATTCTGATGAAGGGCTGCAACGGAGATCACGCGGTTTTGCATGGTAGCGACCTGTCCGATCATATACATTCCAAGATCCAGCTGTTCGCTTGTCGGAATATTAATCAACTGATCTCCTTGACGTTCTACCCCTTTAGCCGCAATACGAAGACGGCCTACGTTTAATTTTTCAAGCTTTTCCCAAACTTCTTTTTTATCCATTCCAGCTGCCAGAAGTTTTGCCTTCTCTTTACTGAAATGCTGAGCAAAAGCTGTATTCAAACAACGCGTCTCGTGTCCGGGTGCCGTCTCTAATAAAACCGTGTCTTTAGCCTGCATAGCTTGTTCCTGAAATTCCTGCTGAATTGCTCCGGTTTGTACAGCTTCTTCAGTATAGAGATAAGCAGTTCCTATTAAAACCCCTACCTTTACACCTCTGGCTGCTAACGGAGCTGCCATGACAGAAACGAAAGCTGTTGAAAATGCATCATGGATTCCACCCGCAAAAAATACACTGATCTTTTCCGGATGATCTTCTTTTAAGATTCTTTCAATCTGTTTCTCCCAAAGGACCATGCTTGAAAGCGGGCCTACATGACCGCCACACTCACGTCCTTCAAAAATGAAGTTAGTAGCACCTTCTTTCAGGAAAATATCTAACAGCGCAGGGGAAGGAACATGCAGAAAGGTTGTAATTCCTGCTTTTTCAAATATTTTTGCCTGTGCCGGTCTTCCCCCGGCAATAAGGACTACAGGAGGCCTGGCCTCTAATATATAAGATGTCTGTTCTTCTCTCAGCTCCTGAGGGGCAAATCCAAGGATTCCTACTCCCCATGCTTTTTCGCCTGCCAGTTTTTTAGTGTCCATCACCAAGGCTTTCGCAGCCTCTCCTTTAAGTAAGGATAAAGCGACAAAGGGCAAAGCTCCTGCTTCTGCAACCGCATTAGCAAATGACGGAACATCACTGACACGGGTCATTGGTCCTTGTGCAATAGGGTAACGAAGTCCCAGCTGTTTGGCCATGATATTGTCCTGATCGATTACCTGAAGGGCTTTTGCCTGCTTCAGATGACCATACATGGCTTCCTTGAAACCAAAAATCAGTTTTTTAAGAGTTTTGAAATCTTCGTACAGGTCTATTGCCAACGAAATATCCTGCCCCATTGGAATATAGCTCTTTGCAGGATCAAGATCGGTAAAATATTGTGTAAGTTCTTCTGAGCTGACATCTTCCGGCAACACAGGTGAGTTAGGCCTTACCAATACACGATGATTGGCTATAATTTTTGTTTCGGTTCCATTCAGTTTTGAGCACAGATCTTTTATATCTTGGGGAACAGAACTTTCCGGGAACATGGCAAGCTGACTATCCAATACAATTCCGGTTGCACCTAATGTTTTTGCCGCCGCCGCCGTATGGAGCCCTATTCCTCCCTGTACCCATACAGGTATGGTGTTGATTTCTTTGATAATACGCTGAAACAAGACAAAAGTTGATTCATAGCCTACCAGGCCTCCTGCCTCATTTCCTTTTATAATGATACCCTCAGCACCTGATTGCTCAGCCTGCCTGGCTTCTTCCAAACTGCTTACCTGATATATAACAGGCAGCTCTGAGGCGTTATTCATTGTAATACCTGACGGAAGGATAGCAAACCTTACTTTTTTTGGAATTTGAAGCGACAAACATTTGTCGTTGGGAAAGCAAATACCATAAGAAGGAATATCCATCTGGTCAAGTTGATTCAATGCTTCCTGAGCGATGGTTACATCACCTCCTAAGCTTAAAATGGGAAATGCACCTGCCTGGTGCAATTTAGGGATAAGATTAACATCCGGCTTTTCGAAAGGTGTTAATCCAATAATGGTTAAGTTTTTCATTGCATTTATGGTATTGAAATATGACTGAAAATTTTATAACAAAACGTTCAACCTCCCGGTATCTAACGCGATTATTTTGTTATGACGGAATAAAAATAATAATTTTATATTACATATTCAATCATAAATAAAATTTAATAACAATTTTTTAATAATAATTTATTATAAATTCAAATATCATTAAAATAAGTTATTATACTTTTGTTCTCAGAAACAAGACGATACAATACGTGCAATCACATTTATAAAGGTTTATACTTACAAAATGTAAGCAAATATAGAATAAAAAAATATAATATTTCAAAAATAAGAGAATTAATTTCTCAATATTACAAAAAAATAATATGCCGATAAGGGTGCATGGAACCTACAAAAATGACACAGGCCCATCGGATGAAAAAAAGACCAATCGGACTGAATTGTTTTATTTTACTGTTATAAAAGTGATGAAATTTTTAGTAAAAACAACTTCGACAAACAATAAAACAAAAGCAACATCAAAACGGACCTATTTGTTTCTCAAACAGTTATTCATTTTATGGGATAAAATAAAAAAGCAAACACAATCCGGATTGAATACCCTGCATTTTATATCCTTTCAAAAAAAAGCAATTAATTTTAAACTTTAAATAGCTTTCACTGATTGAACAATTTTCCAGTCACTCATACTTGATATTTATGAATAACAGATGAAGCAAATACTATCTTTTTGTAAATAATCAGTAGGGGAAAAATTACATCCGTCTGTTTTGATGAAAACATATTCCACCAAAAAGCCCTGCAAAAAAAAACAATTGCAAGGCTTTTTATATTTAATAGTTGTAAAGTTTCCGAAAAGGTTACTTAATAATCGTTTTTAAGAATATTTTTAAAACAAGCTCAGATTATATTGCTTGACAAGGTCTAAAATCATATGATATCCGGCTAAAGAGTTTCCATGCTGATCCAAAGAGGGACTGAAAACACCGATCCCCATTCTTCCGGGCACACTCACTGTAATTCCGCCTCCAACACCGGATTTACTTGGCAATCCAACGGTTCGGGCATATTCTCCACTGAATTCATACATTCCGGCAACCAACATTTGCGATTGCACTAATTTTGCCATTTCTGCATTTTTATAGGTCGCGTCTCCATCAAACCGAACACAATGATTGGCAAAGAAATATCCTATTTTAGCCAAATCTTCAGCGGTAAGCTCAATAGAACATTGTCTGAAATAATTATCGAGCTGATCTTCATTCCCTGAAATGAGTCCATTATTTTTCATCAGGTAAAACATTCCCCGGTTCCGGTGGCCTGTAGATTTTTCGGATTCATAAACGGTTTTACTATAATCAATTGTCTTATTTTTGGTAATAAACCGAACCATATCCAATATTTTCAGAAATGGCTTTTCACCGTCTCCCGAAATTAAAGAAGTGGTAAGAATTGCTCCCGCATTCATCATCGGGTTAAGCGGCTTACCGGTTGTTTCAAGATTGGAAAAGTAATTGAAAGGTTTATCGGATCCGAAATACCCCATTTTATCAAAAACATTGGCTTCTCCTTTTTCGCTCACCGCAATCATCAATGCAATAATCTTCGAAATACTCTGCATAGTAAATTTTTGATGAACATCACCGGCATTAAAAATCTTTCCATCTTTCCCTACTACTGAAAAAGCGATTGCTTTGGCATCCATTTTTCCCAGTTCAGGAATATAATCAGCTACTTTACCCTGTGTATAATACGTTCTGTCCTTTTCCAGAATAGTGCTTAAGGTTTTTTCTGAAAGGGTTGATATATCAGCGGTCTGCTGGGCATATACCACTGTATGTAAAGAAAGGGAAGCTGCAGTACATATTGCTTTTGCAGAAAATGAGAAAATGTTTTTGTTCATAAAGCGTATTTTCGAATAAAATATTTTGATAAACCCCGAAAAACAAAGATAAAGTATTTCATCTTCTGACACCAATTCTGTCAAAAATAACACCTAGAATATTTTATCATTTTTTGACTTACATTCAGTTGGCACAATTCTTCCTTGATCACCTCTAAAAAATACAATGAATATGCTAAAAATTATTGGAGTAACTTTTCTTATGGGACTATTTATAGTTTCTTGTGCTCCCATAGTACAACAGTCTAATGGCAACCATGGCCTTCCACCAGGACAGGTTAAAAAAATGACAGGTGCAAAATCAGCAAGAGACTACGCACCGGGACATAATAAATAACAACTTATAGCTTTCAGATCAGAAAGCTATTTTTACAATTAATTCTCTCCATCCGCCAGACCACTTCTTTAGATCTCATTAATTCACAATTCATTTTTCATTTTAATATTGAAACTCACTCAAAAAGTGATTTCTTTTACCACCTTAGCTAAGCCAATACTATTGCATGAATTAGTTTTAGTCACAAAATATTGGGTTTAAACTTACTTCAATATGATTAGGTATTTTTACTCAACCCGATAATTGGTCATTTGTACTCTAAAACAGCTGCAGCCTTCTTTGTTACTTTGACATACGAATTAAGCGTTACCGAGGGTTTATCCCAAAATAACTTATTCGGTTCAAAAAAACTAACTAACCAAATACATTCAACATGGAAACAGCAAATGTAAATGCAAATTCAACCGGCCATCTACAATTGGGCGGAGGAGCTCAATTCTGGGTTTATCTTTCACCTCAGAACAATACCGCCAAAATGATTTCAACGTGGCGTGTAACATTTTCACAGGGGAACTGGAGTGATTCAATTTCCAGCGATGCTCCGACGAAACAAATTCAGACTCCTAATCTTTCGGGAATCTTTGATATTAAAGTAGAACTGTTAAGCGGTTCAACAGGTACATGGCGACAAATCCCTCCTCAACAGGGAAGTCATAATGAAATAGGATGTAATTCCAACTGCGCTTCTATGGTAGGTATTGTTGCCGACAGCATCAATCCAGCTCCAGGTGCCGTTAATGCACACTTCTGGACAACTTGGGATGCTATGTGTAAAGCATAATTGATCGGAGAAGAAAATCTGCTCAAAAAGCTTATCATACATCAAAGATAAAAAACAAGACATACACTCAAGCCATCTCATATCTTTCTATGAGGTGGCTTTTATGTTGACAGGCTACAAGTGAAGATTAACCATGCAGGCTGATAGAAAAAATTTATTTCTTTTCAGGCGGATATTCAATTCCTTCTTCTTTAATCAGCTCAAAACCATATTTCATGATTGTTTCAATGATTGGAATCGCTTTTTCCCCTTTTTCGGTTAAGCTGTATTCCACTTTAGGAGGCACCACAGCATACACTACCCTTTTGATCATTCCTTTAGTCTCCAATTCTCTCAGCTGGCTGGTCAGCATCTTATCCGTTATATGGGGAATATCTTTTTTGAGTTCGCTAAACCGCTGAACGTTACCCTGAAGACGCCATAGAATAGGCATCTTCCAGGTTCCACCAATATGATTCAATGCAAATTCTATCGGCGTGTAATAGAGCTTTTTATCGTGAAAAAATTCAGGCATAGTATTGTTTTAAATGATGCATACTTTCCTAATTGATAGTATAGAACTTCAATGTAAGTATATACTTTCAGGATCGTTTATTCTGCAAATTTGCAAAATAAATTAAATAGAGCATCATGAAAATTAATACAATATTATTTGTACTGGCATTGGGTATTTTTGGAATTACAACAACAGAATTCGGCGTAATAGGAATTTTACCTGAAATAGCTTCTGTGTTTGCCATTAGTATCGACAAGGCCGGCTGGCTGCTGAGCTCCTTCGCTATCATTGTAGCTGTTTTCGGTCCTTTTTCCGTCATGGCGTTATCCTCTTTCAACAGGAAAAAAGTACTGGCTTTTTCTCTGCTTGTTTTTGCGATATGCAACATACTGTCTGCCCTGGCAACCACCTTCAGTTTTTTATTAATTGTAAGAATGATCCCTGCATTTTTTCACCCTGTGTATTGGTCGATCGCGCTGACCGTTGCCGTTGAAAATACAGAACCTAATCAATCATCGAAAGCTGTAAGTACCCTATTTTCCGGATTAACGCTTACAACGGTTTTTGGTATTCCTTTGGCAACCTTGTTAGTGGATGTACTTAACTGGCAATTTTCATTTTTAGTGCTGGCCATAATCAATATTGTTTCATTTATAGGATTACTGATATACTTACCATCTATAAATACACCACACATTAAAGCAAAGCATTCACCGATATCCATATTGCGGAAACCCGTTTTATGGATACATATTATATTGGTGTTTTTTATGATTACTGCAATGTATTCAACATATGCTTATATGGCAGATTTTCTAAAATCAGTCACCAACATGAACGGAAAGGAAATCAGCTGTATGCTTTTCCTGTTTGGAATAACGGGCGTTATAGGCAACCGTCTTGCAGGAAAATACATGAGCAGGCATCCTTACCAAACCACCCTGGTATTTATTATTACTTTGATTGGGGTTCACCTATTGCTTTTTGCTTTTGGAAGCTATTTTGTACCCATGATAGTCATTGTTGGAATTTGGGGACTGGTACACACCGGAGGTTTTCTGATCAGCAATGTGAATATTGCATCATCTGTAACCGGTGCCCAGGAATTTGTCAACAGTATTTTTACGTCCTGCGGAAATGCTGCTGTGACCGCCGGATCAATTGCAGGTGGCTACTGGATCGTCCATTTTGGGATTCAGAAGGTAATTTGGCTAAGTATTTTGTTTTTGCTTCTTTCTTTATTTGTGGTTTTCATTAAAAAGGTTTTCTACTCACAGCAGCAGTAGAATGGTTATGAAACTAGCGGTAAAGAGAAGTACAGAATTGATAGCTATAAATATGAGCACCTCGTTAATTCTGTTCGAACCTACTATCAGGAAATAATATGAATAAAAATATGGATTTGATAATTGGACTTTAAAAAATATTAAAATGTAATTACCTGTAGTAGGCCAAATGAACAGACTTGAGGATAAAAAAAAAGGAGGCTTCTGCCTCCCTTTTAATGTATCGGATAACCAAGGACCAATTGTACTTCTTTATATAATTTGTGTTTTTTTAATAAGCTCTTAACAAGCTTTCAAGAAGTCGGTTAAAGGTCATCCAGCTACTCTATAAAGATTTCATCACTTACGTTTTTAGCTATATAAATTCGTGTTTTTCTTATTTTTCTTACTGCAAAGTAACAACATTGGAAAACAAGATTATCTATAAAACGCATCGATATATGTCGATTGAAACATCGATATTTATCGATAAATAATTATACCCTTATAAACAGAGTGCAAAAGTCTATATCGTATGGTGAGTTTTGATGAGATCAATCAACTCAACCAGGTTTTCTATTTTTAATTTATCAAAGATATTTTTTTTGATCGTACTTACCGTATTTTGCTTTATATCAAGCTTATTGGCGATTTCCAGGTTTCCATAGCCCTCTGCATAAAGTTCCGCAATCTGCAGTTCTCTTTTGGTTAAGTAACTCAATGGATTGATCACATTGGGATCGTGAGCAAACTGCACCAATAAATTCTGAGAAACGGCAGAAATATACTCCCCTTTATTGACAATGCTTGCAATAGCCTTTCGAATCTCCTCTTCTTCACTCAACTTACTCAGGTATCCGTTGGCACCGCCTTTAATAAATTTAAGGGCATGCAGCTCTTCTTCCAGACCGGTGAATATTAAAATTTTGATATCGGGATTTACACTTCTGATTTGTGATAAAAAGTTCAGGCTATTTCCCTCAGGAAAATGGGCATCAATAATGGCTATTTCTATTCCTTTTGATTTTACGATCTCTACAATCTGCTGTAAAGATGAGGTTTGATAAATGACCGCATTTGGAACAATCTCATCGATGATGATTCCAATTCCCTGCCTTACAATACTGTGATCGTCGGCTAAAAGAAATATTATTTCTTTATCTTCAATTGGTAATTCCATTATTTATTATTGATATTTAAGTTGATTCTGAATGTTACTTTTGTCCCCTGACCTAATTTACTTGATACCGATATCTCACCATTAAAAAGTTCTACAATTTCTTTACATAAATTCAAACCTAATCCAGCTCCTACATTATCGATTTCATCAGACACCATTCCCTGATAATACGGTTCAAAAATTTTGCCAACATCAGAATCCGATATTCCCACACCTGTATCTGCTACGATTGTGGTTAGAGAAATTGTATTTTTATTGACAGATTCAGTAGTAAGGGTAACATCAATCTGGCCGTTTTCCGTAAACTTATTGGCATTTCCCAGAATATTCATCAACAGCTGGTTCACTTTTATATTGTCTGAAAAAACTACCATACCGGCTGGTATATGATTATTTACCACAAATTTATTATCTCTGGTTTCTATATAAGGAGTGATGGCCGTAACAATACTATCAATCTCATCTTTAAGATTAAAGGTTGTGCTGATCAGTTTTTTTCCAGCTTCCTGATTCTTTGTGTATTCAAGGATCTGGTTAGACTGTATCAGCAAGGTACTGTTTGTGAACTTCATCGATTTAAGATAATCTTTTACCTTTTCATCTTTTGTTGTTCTGTTGATTTTATCAATAAAAATATTAATAATTTTCAGAGGAGACCTTAATTCATGGCTCAGCATTCCAAGGATTCTGTTTTTGAAATTAAGGTTATTCTTAATCTCCTTGTTTGCTGCGTTCAGCTTCAGCTCATATATAAACGCGATTCTTGTAAAATACATAATCAGAATGGACACAATGAACATTAAGCTCATTAATCCAAGCACCAGGTAGGTCCTGATTTTATTATTAATAGAATTTTGTTTGCTGTATTCTTTTTCTAATTCTGATTTAAAGTCTTTAATTGCATTTTCGTAGACATTAATCAATCCGTTGCTGTACACGAGTAATTTATTGAAATTACTATAATACTGCATGTTTTCACGCTGCTTTTTAACAGTAGATGTCCGGATCTTTTTTACAGCATCCGTATAGTGCTTATCCATAGATTCTATAGCATTATTCATCTCCGTTTTCAACTTTGAGAGATCCGCTGCCTTTTTATTGGATAAGGTAATTACGGTGCTTTCTTTCTGTACATCCACTTTATTAGATATAGCGTCCTTCAAACGCCCCATCAGACCTTTCT
This sequence comes from Chryseobacterium soli, assembly GCF_000737705.1. Taxonomy (GTDB): domain Bacteria; phylum Bacteroidota; class Bacteroidia; order Flavobacteriales; family Weeksellaceae; genus Chryseobacterium; species Chryseobacterium soli. Next base: position 163,492 of record NZ_JPRH01000008.1, read on the forward strand.
TCTTGATCGTATCAGAATACGTCTGAGTTTGAATCTCTAAATCCTCAAAATCATTCTTGTATTTTTCCAGTTCATATTCTTTATCCTGGATTTTGGCTGGGGGATTTTGAGAAAATTGATACGCCGAATCAAGTAATGTTTTCAGTCTTTCAGCCTTCAGGGTATCTTTTTTCTGTAATACTAATTTACTTTTCAGCTTTGGAGTTACATTTTCAAATTCCCCTATTTTGTCAAAATTCCCTTTCAGTTTTCTAAGAGACTGGAAGTATAATTTGAGATCTTTATCATCCTGGCTGATCATATATTTCTGAAGGTAGTTCTGGGCATCAATGAAATTTTTTCTAGAATCATCCGTTAATCCGCCCAATGCCCTGCTTTCTTCCAGCTGATTCTTAATAAAGTTCAATTTTTTTCCATTAATAAACTCGTTATAAAAAAATATGGCTATAATTACCTGTATCAATAAAATACACACGATCAAGGAATAGTGAACGATTTTCCTCAATTTAAAATTTAATAATTTATATTTCATATCTATTTATCAGCTAAATTAATTTTCTGATTACTGAAGTCTTTTGGTTACTAGTCTAAATGATATTCTTTATCGCCAAAAACTTAATAATCGGTGATAATCATTCATTTGCAAAGTTAAAGTAATTTTTGTCTATTTCAGAATAGTAAAATATTTGATAAAATTTAAGGAAATTGATTAAATAATTCACCTATAAATCCTTTTTTTTACACGGTATTGATTAAAACACAGTTTCTGGAAATAATTTTCAAAAAACGGGCTTCATAAATGGCTGAAAAACTAATGATAAAAGCATATTAATTACTAAATCGGCGTTATTAATATTGATTCTAGTTTTCTAATTTTATGTTTTTCAACGAGAAAAATGATATGAAAATTATTTAAAATAGCCTTTTGCTTTGTGATAAAACTTAAAAATTTCATATCGCCATCATTAGTATTTTCTATTTTTCATACAGTGATCCCGATCTAATATTTTCATAACTTGTATCTTTTAAACAAAGGAAAGAAATACAGATTGCTTATAAGGCTTACAGGTAACAATGACTATAATAAAAAACATAGAATCAACATTATCATAGTATTAGCACAAGCAAGAGTATAAATAGCTGCCGCATCTTATGACGAATAAAGATTTAAATTTTCAAAAAGGTTTTACATTCAGTAAACATGTTCCGGAAGAAACATCACCTTTTGACCGGGTCTTCGATGTTTTCAAAGACCTGCTTACCCATACTTCCGGGGATATTGAAGAAGCTTTTGAGTGGCTCGATATGCTGGATAAAGAATATGATATCTTCAATGATGAATATTCCCTCGAGGATTTTGAAGAAGATCTGAAAAAACGGGGATATATCAAACAAGAGGATGACCCTAAAGATGGTAATTCCGGTACGGGTAAAGGCAAAAATGTATTGACAGCCAAACTGGAAGCTGCTTTGCGTGAATACGCCCTTGATCAGATATTCGGAAAACTGAAAAAAAGCGGAATTGGAAATCACCGAACCACGAAAACAGGAGTGGGGGATGAGCGCGATGGTGAAAACCGTTCCTTCCAATATGGAGACGACCTCTCCACCGTGAATATGACTGAAAGCTTAAAAAATGCACAGATCAATAACGGAATTTCAGATTTACGGCTGACAGAAGATGATCTTATTGTAGAAGAAACCAAACATAAAGCACAGATGAGTACCGTGCTGATGATTGATATCAGCCATTCTATGGTTTTATATGGTGAAGATCGTATTACACCGGCTAAAAAAGTGGCGATGGCTCTCGTGGAACTCATCAACCGGAAATACCCCAAAGATTCCATTGATATTATTGTGTTTGGAAATGAAGCCTGGCCCATTAAAATCAAAGATCTTCCCTATCTGAAAGTAGGTCCTTACCATACCAATACAGTTGCCGGCCTAGAACTGGCGATGGATATTCTCCGCCGAAAAAGAAATACCAACAAGCAGATTTTTATGATTACCGACGGAAAGCCAAGCTGTATCCAGCTGCCAACCGGAGAATTTTATATGAACAGCAACGGATTGGATGAAATGATCATTTCCCAGTGCCTTAATAAAGCCGCACAAGCCAGAAAACTGAAAATCCCCATCACCACCTTTATGATTGCCCAGGATCCTTATCTGCGGAAATTTGTAGAAGCCTTTACCGCGCAAAATAAAGGAAAAGCTTTTTTAACTGGGCTTTCAGGTTTGGGTCAAATGATTTTTGAAGATTACGAAAAAAACAGAATAAAGAGAATTTAATTAGACGGTTAGATTTGAGATATCAGATGTCAAACTTACAGTCAGGTTGTTACAATTACAATTCTCATTACATAATTATTATTACTTAAAAGAAAAATGAAAAACGATAGTACATTCAAAGAATTAAAGAATTCAGGGTATATTGATAAAACGATTAGTGAAGAAATTCAAGCAAACTTAATTGCGAAAATTAAAGCTAAAGAACCCGTATTTGAAGGACTTTGGGGTTATGAAGATTCTGTGGTGCCACAATTGAAAAAAGCGATTTTGGCGGGCCATCACATTAATTTATTAGGATTGCGTGGACAGGCAAAAACCAGGATTGCCAGAAGTATGGTCAACCTTCTTGATGAATATATGCCGATTGTGAAGGGATCTGAAATTAATGACAGTCCATTCAGTCCGATCTCAAAATACGCCAGAGATCTTATTGCGGAGTACGGTGATGAAACCCCAATTTCATGGGTACACCGCTCTCAGCGTTTCTTTGAAAAACTGGCAACACCGGATGTAAATGTTGCCGACTTAATTGGAGATATAGATCCCATTAAAGCAGCCACTTTAAAGCTTCCTTATTCTGATGAACGTGTTTTGCATTACGGAATGATTCCGCGTGCCAACCGTTCCATATTCGTATTGAATGAACTTCCGGATTTACAGGCAAGAATTCAGGTTTCTTTATTTAATATTTTACAGGAAGGTGATATTCAGATTCGTGGATTTCAGTTAAGAATGCCTCTTGATATCCAGTTTGTCTTTACGGCCAATCCGGAAGATTATACCAACAGAGGAAGTATCGTAACTCCTCTGAAAGACAGAATCGGATCACAGATTTTCACCCATTATCCTAAAACGATTGCCCTGGCCCGTCAGATTACCGAACAGGAAGCCCTGATTTCGGCGGAAGATAAATCACAGATCCAAATTCCTGATCTGGCAAAAGACCTGTTAGAGGAAGTGGCTTTTGCAGCGCGTGACAGCGAATATGTGGATGCAAAAAGTGGGGTGAGTGCCCGACTGACTATCAGCGCTATGGAAAATTTAGTGGCTGCAGCCAAATTACGTCTGATTGAATCAGATACTGAAAAAACTACCGTCCGTTTGCTTGATTTCATGTCGATTATTCCATCTATCACAGGAAAAATTGAATTGGTGTATGAAGGCGAACAGGAAGGAGCGGATTATGTAGCGAAAATATTAATCGATAAAGCGGTAATGGTACAGTTTGAAACACTGTTTCCACGCATTTCCAAACTGGAAAAAGAGGGTATAAAAACACCGTATACCGACCTGATCAAATGGTTTAATAAAAACCACCTTGAACTCAATTATACGGATACCGATGAAGAATTTTACGCGAAACTTAACAGTATAACTCCATTGGTAACCGCTGTAGAAGAAAATGCTTCAGGATTAAGCAAGGAAGATCAGAATTTCTGTAAAGAACTGGTGCTTTGGGCTTTAACGATCAGTAAAAAATTAGATAAATCTGAAAATCAAATGGCGTTTACGTTTGATTCTGCGGATATGAGTCAGTTTTTGAGGAATTGAAGCTAGAAGCTAGAAGCTAGAAGCTAGAAGCTAGAAGCTAGAAGCTAGAAGCTAGAAGCTAGAAGCTAGAAGCAAAATTACAACTAGAATTAAGAAATATAAATCCCCCGAATAATTGGGGGATTTTATTTGTATAGAATGTACTATTTTGTGTGAGAAGATATTCGGAGCGTATCTATTTTAATATCGTGTCATACATTTGGTTCAGCAGATCTTGTCTCATTTTTGAATTCCTCTGGTTGAGAAGAATGATGATGCCCCACTTTTTAGCTCTGTTGTAACATATAATAGAAGACTGCCCCATAGAATCACCTGATTTTAAATAGATCGTATTTTTTTCATCCGTCATGATATTAGTCCCCAATCCCATTTCTCTTTTTTCATCTTTATAGTATATTTTTTCTGTGATTATGGCCGCTTTTCCGATGGTCGTTTCATTGTTTAAAACCTCTTTTAAAAACGTAACCATATCAGAAGCATTGGACTTTACCAATCCGGCAGACGCTGTAATATTCCATTTGAAGAATTCCTGGATACCTCCATTCGGATTGTGGCCCACCGTTCTGTTTTTTACAATAAAATCTTTGGTTAATGTATTCGTGATCTGTAAAGGCTCTATGAGTTTAGTTCTAATAATTTCATCATAGCTCTTTCCATATATTTTTTCCAGTATTTGCCCAAGCAAAGTATATCCAATCGTGGAATAGCGGTATTTTCCATAATCCTTCAGCTCAGTACAGCTATTGATGATGGAAGCCAATGTTTTTTCAGTAACACTGTTGATTGGCTGCTGTGGATCTATTTCGATTAACTTTCCAAAATCTATATCGGGTAGCCCTGATTGGTGAGAGGCCAGATCTGAAATTTTAATTTTGTTTTTAAGATTTGGGTGTAAAACATAGGCTTTAGGAAGAAAACCATCTATATAATCATCTGTTTTTATTTTATGCTCCATAACTGCCTGGGCAATTAAATTTGAGGTTAAAATTTTAGTGATCGAAGCAATTTCAAATACGGAATTTTTATTGATCTTAATTTGACTTTCTGCATTCAAATTACCATACGCCGTATAGTATTCTTCATTATTGTTGATAAAACCGACGCTGATGCCTACGTCAGGATTTTTACGATAATTATCCTGTATGATTGAATCGATCTTTTGGGAAATGTTCTGTCCAAAAGAAAAGCTGCTTATTAATAACAGTACGGCTAAAAGTTGTAATGAAGTTTTCATGATATCGAATTGTATGGTTAAACATTATTTCGATACAAAGATGTGGGAGAAATTACAATCAGGCGACCGAGTAAAAGTAATCGGTCTCATTTGTTGAGAAAAATAAGTACGAATCTTTAAAAAAGGACGTACGAATAATTACAAATTGCTGTTTTACAAATTTTTACGATAAAAAGTAGGTGTATTTCCTGTGTGCTTTTTAAAAGCAGTATTGAAAGAAGATTTTGAATTGAAACCCACTTCATACAGGATTTCAAGAATAGTGACCTTAGTTTTTGTTCCATCTTTTAAAATATCCATCGCTTCTTCTACACGATACGTATTCACAAAATCGTAAAAATGCTGCCCTACTCTATGATTAATCAAAACCGACAGCTCCCGGGTAGGAATCCCGATAGCATCAGAAATATCCTGGATGGTTAGAGAAGGATTAAGAAACGGCTTTTCTTCCATCATATACTTCTTCAATTTTGTTAAATCTTCACTAAACTCATGATCGCTTACCGTTTGTGGCTCATTCTTTTTTTCTTCTAAAACAATATCGGATACCAATTGTAACCTTGAATCTATATTTCTAAATAAACCGGGATTGTTTAGGGCTTTGTATAAATACCAGCAAATAATAAACAGCTCAAAAACCAGGATCCCAATTTTTATCCATTCAGAAATGTAGGGATACTCAGAAAATTTAAAAATGTTTTTTAAAATGACAATCAAATAGAGAATTGTAAGCACACTCGTAAATTGAAACAACCAATGATAAGAATTGATACTGATGCCTGCATAATTTTCCAGATACAGCTTTTTCGCCTTTCTTAACAGGATGAAAACAGCAATAAAATAGGTCACGATCTGAATATGAAAAAGAATATGATTGAATTGCAGTTCTATCCTGCTTTGACGGTGTTCAATAAAATTAATTTTAGATGCAAGATCTACCATATAAAAATGAGGCAGTAAAACCAGATTGACCGCTAAAAATGGAAGCAGATGAAGCAGATGCTTGGGTTTAAGTTTAAAATCGGAATAACAAACCGACAATACATAAAGATAAAAAGCAGGAATCTGCAGGAAAGCCAGGCTATTTCTCAACATACCCGGATTGGAAGGAACATCAGCCACCAGGCTTATTAAAGGATCACTGATGTCTATTGCCGTGATGATAAGAAAAAAAGCAAAAAGACGATTGCTGGTCTTATGCTCTGTCTTTACTGTCACCAGAAAAAATGCAAGAAAAAAGGAAATGAACAGTGAGATTACAGTGACAATACTTAATACATTCATCTTATTTATTCTTAATTCTTTTTGTTCATCATTGATTCCACGTTCCGGATAGTCACAGGATCTTGATATTCCAAACTGAATCTTACAAATATAGAAATTAGATGGAAACTGCCTTCATTTTTCTAAGGAAAAAACACTGGCTATGCCCATTACTACACCATTGGGTAGTACATTGATAAGATATACTCATAAAAAAGAGCGACTAAAAGCCACTCTTGGTTTGTATAAAGTATTGATCTTTTTTAATTCGCAGCCGGATCTATAAGCTGAGTGGTAAGATATATCGATTTTAGAAGATTTTTACCGTCAAAAAGCAAGATTGTATAATATTTTCCCTTTTTAAACGTAAATTTTGTTCCTCCCGGAAACTCAGTACCGTCGCCAAGCTTTTCTGCGCTGGAAGCATATTTAGTGAATTTAGCCGCGCTTTCCTGAAGAGTTGTTTTGTTCATCACCAGGCCAAAAGGCAGGCCTTCAACGATCACAGACTCATCTTCCGGAATATCAAAAGACATTTCGGTAATGGTATTATTTTTTCCCAGGCTGGAGTAAAGCTCCAATCCTGTTGGAGTGATCCATTTGGCATATTTTTCTTCATTGGCATCTTCATAAAAAATCGTTTTTGTTTTTAAAGCAGACGCTATTTTATCAGGGGTCTGAGGAAAAACAAATTCGGAATCTTTGTTGAGTAAAGAGTGTAAACCTGCCGTTTTTTGTGAAAAAGCAGCTAAGCTTATAAGTTGAAAAAAGACAGTTAAAATTAAAGTTAATGGTTTCATCTGCATAAAGAATGTTTATTAATTTTTTAATGAATTTGGAGCTTAAAGATATTAAAATTAATTAAATCCATAAAAAAAACAGAATATGAAATACACTTCAATAGATCCTAAAATCACAGCCTAGCAAAGGCTTCGGAGCTGGATCATAGAATTTTCATCAGGATAAACTTTATTTTGTAAATTGCTGCTGGATCATTTCATAGCGGCATCTCGCGGAAAAAGCGAAAATGATTTCCATGTATTACAAAAACCAACATTAACAATCTCAATATGAAAAAATTCATTCTTACTTTTATGGTAACTGCATTTTCTTTGCTGGCAGTAGCCCACGCACAAACGAATCGTCTGGCAAAAACAACCTGGGAACTTGAAAAGAGAAATGCTGACGGCAGTATCGTTTTCAAAAAAGCGAAACCCATTAAATTTCCCGATGAACAGGGCAAATTCAATTTTCTTCAATTTGAAGCAGACAAAAACTACCACACCGGAAATTCATGCTTTCACATGATGGGAACGTACAATATTTACTCAGATGGCCAGGTACAAATAAGTGAAGGTATAGCTGATATGACCAGTGGTTGTGATGAACCGAAAGCTTTGTCCGGGACCTATGATTTCAAAATAGATAAAGGTATTCTTACCCTGGTTCCTGCAAAAAATTAAAGCATTAAACTTTCTAAGCAAACTATTTATCTCATTAATAAAAAAAAGCAACTGATTATTTATTACAATCAGCTGCTTTTTTTATGATTTCCCTTTGCTATACTTCTTAATTTCTAAGTCCAATTCCTGCATTTTTATGATGGGAAGAACCCATTCCGTGAAAGGTGTTGTAGGTATAATAAAGGTCTCTGAAATAAATATCCGTATCCACTTCGTGTTTCTCAATGAATTCGTTTGTACTTTCTGTTTTCTCTGTCTTTTTCAATTCGTACATATATACTTTTTTTTCTACTCTGGCTTTCTTTTCACAATGACAGTATAGATGATCGTTTTCCTTATGCTCGTCAAGGCTAAGGGTACGTACTTCTAGATTTTCAAAGTTCTTATGGCGGTCAAATGTATGATGATCCAATGTAAACCAAGGTTCTCCGTGATATAAAAAATGATCTATAATATCCGGGTGATTATTGTTTTTTTTGTCAGCAGTTGTAGATGAATAGTATCCTTTGCATTTTGTACAAAATGCTATTTTAATTTGTATCGACATAATATTATGATTTGCAGTGTAGCTTTATTATATCAGAAGTTGTGCCATACATTTCAATTTAAAAATCAATTCCACAGACAATGGGTTATGCACTGATTAACAGTAAAAAATATTTATCACCTATTAAAAATAATCAATCATACATTCAGTTTATATACTATTTTTCATGTAAACTTTTATCGGTACATAGAAACTTTTCAAATTCACATCTCTTGCAATATTTTTTTAATGAGAAATCTTAAACCTAAAAATTAGTTTGAATTAAAACTAATTTTAGCTATATTTGTTAGAGTAAGTGATACCGATATTTTCAGGTATACAACTCATGATTCGACACTTTTATCATTAATAGTATGCCTTCAAAACAAAATAATATATCAGAATTAGCCTTTGAATTGGGACTTGCAATGGGTGAAATGAAAAGCCGCTTGCGTCAGAAAATTCAGTCCAGAATTAATGAATATGATCCGGATCTTTCTTTTGAGCTTATAGAAATACTCGGTCTCCTTTGGCGAAATGACGGGATAAACCAACAGGAAATAAGCAATACAATAAGTAAAGACAAATCCAGTATTACGTATCTGATCAACAGCCTGGTGAAAAAAGGGCTGGTTGAGCGGCTGGAAAATAAAAATGATAGAAGACATAAACAGATTTTCCTGAGTATAAAAGGAAGAGAAATTGTAGAAACCGTTTATCCATGGGCATTGGAATTGTACAAAAAAGCAGCTGATCATATTCCCGAAGATGAGATAAGGAAAGCGCTTTTATTAGTAAAAAAAATGACCACCAATCTTGAATAACCGTATTTTAAATTAATTAATATGAGAACAATACTTGTACCGGTTGATTTTACATCAACAACAGAGAATGCAGTAAGACTTGCTGCTGAATGGGCAAATCAATTTGAATATACCCATATTATTCTTTTAAAAACGTCCAAGGAATCTGAATTCGATTATCTGCATATAGCAGAAGGCCACGCATTTGTTAACGAAGAAAATGTCAACAGCTTATTGGAAAAAACCTCATCGCTATTGAACACATTAAGCAATATCATCCTGGAAAAGTCACCTAATCTGAAAGTTTCAACCGCAGTAAGTGAATGGACTCTTACCAAAAGTATCCACGACCTGCTAAAAGATCATCCTTCGGTAGAACTGATCGTTTTAGGAAGTGATGACCAGTCTTCTGCAAGTGACAGCTTTGTTTCGGAAAATATCATCAGTATTGCCAGAACCAGCCCGGTCAAAACCTTAATTGTCCCTAATGGATATCGTTATAGTACCATCAAAAACATTCTTATTCCCTGCGATGTAAACGGGATCAAGAAGTTAGACAGACTTTTTCATCACAAGTCTGTTATTCAGCAGCAGGATGTTCACCTTATGTTTTTAAATATTCACACAACAGAAAAAAATGAAGGTAATGAGGACAAAAAGAAAGAACTGCAGGAATATATTCATGAGTATTTAACTGAAATCCCAAGCAGCATTCATTATTCTCATGATGAGAATATCATCAACGGAATTCTGAATTTTGCCTCTTTGAATGATACGGACCTGATTATTGCTCTTCCTGGAAGACATAGTTTCCTGTATTATATGGCAAGCAGAAGTATTTCTGAGGGAATTTATCAAAATGTCAATCAGCCTGTTTTGATATTAAAATAATGTTCCGTCATCAAAGAGAGACTATTATTCTGCTTACCGCTGAAATGAGATTATTCTTTTTTTAATCTGTTGAACCATTTTACATAAGATGTTACAGCATTCTGAATAAAATCCTTTTCCGAACTTTCATTAAAATCACCCTGATCATTAAAAAGCTTGGATGCATTCGGAATATACACTTCAGGTTGCTGCATAGTCGGCATATTGAGAAAAACAAGACACTGACGTAAATGATGATTGGCACCAAATGCGGAAAGATTCCCTGGCGAATTGCTGAATACCGCAGCCGGTTTATCATTCCATACACTTTTTCCGGCAGGTCTTGAGCCAATATCAATTGCATTCTTCAGTACTGCAGGAATAGATCTGTTATGCTCAGGTGTGATGAAAATAATCCCTTCCATCTCCTTTATTTTTTTCCTAAACTCAGTGTAAGAATCCGGTACGCTGTTATGATCATCAAAGTCCTGATTATATACCGGCAGATCATCCAATGCAATCACTTCAAATGTAAAGCCGGTTGGCTGCATTTTCAGAATTGCATTGGCTATTTTTTTAGAAAATGAGTCTTTTCTCAGACTTCCTGCTATAATGCCAATTGTATTTTCCATATTATCTCATAATTAGCTAAAATTATTTCAAGAATTACGCCAATACAAGATTATATTTCTGATTAGCAATTCTTTCTGTTAAGAATATCATTCATTTCATCCTCAAATTCAATTAAAATGGGTCTAGATATTTGAACACTCTACTCAGGTTATTATATCTTTCAGTGAAGCGTTAATTTTCCTATCTTTAACATTACGATAAATCAAAATGTTGTCGGTACAAGAGCCATGTCGAAAAAACCAAAAGATTCAAAGATCATAATTTTCTTCAAAAAATTAGGACCAGGCTTAATAACCGGTGCCAGTGATGATGATCCGTCAGGCATTGCTACTTATTCTCAAGCCGGAGCGCAATTTGGACTTTCCACTTTATGGACTGCCCTGCTTACTTTTCCACTGATGGCCGCCATACAAGGTATGTGTGCAAGGATAGGTCTGGTAACGGCGCAGGGATTAACTGTAACGCTTAAGCAACATTACTCCAAGCCTATTCTTTATGGTATGCTTCTTTTCAGTTTTCCGGCCATCACTTTAAATATCGGTGCTGATATCCAGGGTATGGGCGCCGTAGCACATATGATTTACCCTCAGGTACCGGTCGCTGTATTCTGTGTTATAATAACTGCTTTACTGCTTTTTATCATTATCAGGTTTTCTTATCAGAAAATTGCAATGATTTTAAAATGGTTATGTCTCAGCCTGCTTCTTTATATCATCGTGCCGTTTATGGTGGGTCAGGACTGGCTGATGGTGGCAAAAAAAACCTTTATCCCAACCATAAAGTTTGATAAGGAATTCCTATCCATTATCGTTGCTATTCTTGGGACCACTATTTCACCGTATCTGTTTTTCTGGCAGACTACAATGGAAGCAGAGGATCAGGTGCATAGAGGGGTCGTATTGGTAGATAAAAAGATTTTAAGTGACATGAAAACGGATGTAAACCTCGGGATGCTATTATCCAATCTGGTGATGTTTTTTATGATTCTTACCACGGGTACGGTACTTTTCAATGGCGGAATACATCAGATAGATACTGTAGATCAGGCGGCCAAGGCCCTGGAACCGTTAGCTGGGAAACTTACTTATATCATTTTTGCTACGGGTGTTTTGGGAACTGGTTTGCTTGCCATTCCTGTTTTGGCCGGATCGCAATCTTATATGCTGGCAGAAACGTTTGGATGGGATGCAGGACTTGATAAAAAATTTGCGCAGGCTAAACCATTTTACGGCTCTATAATCGTTTCACTGCTTGTAGGATTGTCTCTTGACTTTTTCGAGGTCAGCCCGATCAAGGCACTGCTGTACACGGCAATAGTGTATGGTTTAACGGCTCCGGTAATGATTGCTGTTATCATGCATATCGGTAACAACAAAAAAATAATGAAAGAGCATACCAACTCACGGCTATCCAATATTCTTGGCGCAATTACGCTAGTTATTATGACTGCGGCGGCTGTAGGTCTAATCTATTTTATGGTGTAAAAAAGTGTTTCTCAAAAATCAGGTTCGTTACATTGGATTGTGTTATACAATCAAATATATTTCAAAACCTTATTTCCTGATAGAGTGAAAAAAAATTATTAGGATCAAAGTGTTAAAAAAAGAATAAATTATCGTTCAATAATATTTTTTTTGAACATTTAATTGGCATAAACGGCCTTATTTTGATAGACATTGATGCCTGAAATTTTCTTATCGGGGATATTATAGATGATCTCCACTGAAAAACAAGAAACAGTATACAGCACATATTTAAGGTTGTGAACAATGGTTTCATTCATCCTATTCCCCTGATTCATAACAAGATCACATTGCGCCTGATTCGGTAGGTTTTTGAAATCGTAATAAGAAATATTCATAGTTGTGATGTTAGGGTTAGTTTTTTTTTCTGCTAAAACCTATACAATTTCTTTACCAATTTAAAGTTGAATATTTTATTTTGATGTTTTTAAGCTTCTGCATAAATTTGTGCAAATTAAATTTCATGAACTATACACTTGAACTCAACACCCAGAACCCTGACTCAAACATTGTTTTTAATACAATCATGTTTGATTCGTTCAAGGTTAATATAGTTGAAAGATACATTGGACGTATAAATTCCAGTCAAAATTTGCGTGATGTTCTGTTTAAAGTACGAACATTGGATGATCAGATCATTAATAGAAGGGACGGTAATGTAAGGGTAAAGATTAAAGGTGATCATTTTGAAACCTATCAGGAATTATCAAGGATACTCAATTCTTATGATTATAAAAATAAACTCATCAACAGAAAAGATGCAGAGCAGGATTATATTCATTTTATTTTGAGCTTAGTGATTTCCAATTATCAGCTTTAATTACAATATCAGCGCCCTGAAAATGATGAAACGAAACGCTTTCTTTGTCGGGAAAGAATTCGGATTTCGGCGCAGGCATTACGTTTGATAATGCCTTATTTCGAAATGAATGATGCTTTTAGTTATATGCTATGAACTACTAAACAAGGTCAAACCTCTGATGCTATAAAGCATCAGAGGTTTTCTATTCCCACATCCGAATCAAGTTTCCGGCAATAAAAAAGCCCGTACATAATCCTGTACAAGCTAAGTTTCTAAAATATTATTATTCTTTTCTTTGAAATTCAAACTAAAGATTTCATGGTCACTTGTACTGAAATCCTTTGATTAATTGCCGCCCGTCCAATGCACCATATCGTAAGGATAATAAGGATTGTCTTTAAAACTGCTGTCATCAAGACCCATTACCTTTACTAAAGCCGCTAATTCCCAGGCCCAATAGCCGGAATAGAATTCCGTTTTATGACTTTCATAAGCTGCCTGAAGGTTTTCTCTGGTATAGAAATGGTTTTCTAAAGTATCTTTTACAATCGCTTCTGCTTCCTGCTTTGAGGTTGATTTTAATATTGCCGATAATTTCTGAATATATATTTCATTGGGAAACTGCAGCGTATCTGATATAGGATGTGGGTGATATTTTAAATGCACCAAACCGTCTAAAACAAAATCTTCATAGCCTTCTTCAACATAGCGCTCTGATATTTTTTTAAACTCTGCCCGATCAATATTTAATAAAATCCCTATGGCTAATATTTTTGAACTGTGCGTATATAAGCCATTTAAGAGAGTCTGCTTATTAATAGCCAGGAGATAAAACTTTAAATTGGTTAAATAAAAATTTTGCCAGTTTTCATTTATTGGCTGCCCCATCGAATACCAGTAGGATACATAGGTATATATATCTGAAGAAATATTATTGCCAAAATTTTTCAATGCTACCAGGTTGTTTTCCTGAATATATTGGTCTCTTAATTTGTATGCAACGCTTTCCCGATTCTTAATAATCTTATTTAATGTTTTATAAAAAAATATGCTATCCTTATTTCCATCTCTGCTTTTTAATCTTTTCACCTCATCTGGAACCTCTTCTTCCCTATTTTCCTTTTCTGATTGCGGTTGTTTTTTTGAACCAAATAAATTATTAAATATTCCCATGATATTATATTTTTTTCTAATATAAAGTTTTTAATTAAAATAAAAAATCCATTACTTTCGCGCCTACTCCACTCCCTATCACTCCTCCAATAATTCCTCCTACTACACCACCAACAATGACGCCCACAGGACCACCGACAACTCCTATGGCTGCTCCCAATTCTGCTCCGGCCCAGGCTCCCGCTGCTCCCCCTATGGCAGAACCTGTTGCCTGCTGGGTTTTATTTCCAAATTCCCCTTCTTCCGCATACGCACTTCCTATGCTGTAAGCATCCATGACTATGCCTACCACAATGGCTCCTTTTCCCACCACTTTCCCCACTTTGGCAACATTATCTGCATTCGCCACCAAAAACTTGTTGGCTGCCGCTATATTTTTCTGACTCTGAATACTTTCAGACACTGAATTAATAAGATTAGCCGCTTTGCTGTTGCCTGCCACAACATTAGCAGGTGGAAGCTCTATTCTGTTTCCCACATTCCCATTGGCATCTACTTCGTAATGCGTAATGCTTCCTGTATTTCCATCTACTTTAGTCGCAATTTTAGTTACTCCATCACCACCATTATTCATTTTATTCAATACTCTTATTGCATCTTCGGCAGGCATGGCATTTTCAACTCTGGACATGCCGTTTGCGGTTGGCTGGGTAAGATACGGATCAGACATTTGTGTTGGCAGCCCGGTTGCAGGATTTGCAGGATTCATTCTGGGTGGTATATTTCCTGCATTGTTGGCCATAGACGTTTTCACTTCGCCTAAAATATCGATATTGGCTTTGGGGTCATAAGCAGGCAAATCTAATCCCTGATGTCCATTTCCTAAGACTGATGGTATCTGCTGAGTGGGGGGCATTTTATATCCTAACCGTTTTAAATCTTGAGCCACTGCAATCTCGCCCCAGTTTCCCAGCTGTGTCGTATTGGTCAAACCACTCGTAGGATTTGCCCGGAGATCTGCCGCAAAAGTACCAAATGTATTTCCGAGACTTGAATATCCGTTAAATAATCCATATCCCGCCCCTGCTAATGAATTCCCGATTAACGCACTGGCAGGCACATTGAAATCTATTTTTATTTTTCCTGTTTGTTTACACAGTAAATGAGCATCTTCAAATACAAGCTTAAAACCATTCACCTTTACTCCCTCATTACATTTATCCCAATAAATAGGGTTATAGGTACAAGGACCACCGGTTATTGAACAAGTGCCGAAAGGTTTTATATTTTCACCGGGTATTGTGTCTGCTTCGCTTACCAGTTTCTCACCATATATGCTGCTATTGTTGTCGTGTGTTACAGCAATTTGAGTAGGGATTTGCCCTTTGTCACAACTTAACCATGCATTATTAGGTATGTATTTTTTTGCCATGATAATTATTGTCTAAAACGTTCATCATTACTATGCTTTTTGGTCTTTAAGAAAATTATCTTGTGAGTAAATCAAAAAGTTATTTTCCTTTAACCCACAGTGATTTCCTTGTTCGTATATTGGCCTAATTCCTTTTTTTCTTCTTCAGAAAGTCTTTTAATTTGGTGAGCTGAACTGATGGAATACCAATTAGAAACTGCAGTTTGTAAAAACATTTCTGCTTCGTTGAGCCAGCCGTCTTCCGCAAATCCATAGCTTTCCTCCATATCCACCTCAAGACTTGCATCAATATTATACACATTCGTAAGGTCTTTTAACATCCGTGCAAACGTTTTTCTGTCAAACTTTTCCATATCCAGAACGGCTGTATTTTTTATGACCACCGGAGATCCTTTCTCTGTTTCTTTCTCAGTTACAGTGTGTACGTTGAGAGGCAGATCTACTTTCCCAAAATATTGTGTCAGATTCAGGGGCTTATCTTCTTCCGTTGGGTGTATTCTGTACCAATCCTGAAAAAAGAAACGCCAGGTACTGTATCCTACAAATGTTTTTAAAAACTGTTCTTTATTTCCCAATACTTTCGATGTCTCTTCCGCCATCACCTGCAGTACCTCTTTATGATCGATGTATTTAGGACTGATTTCATCCAGAACCCCTCCTTCCCATTTCTGGGATAGCTTTTCAAAATGAGCTATATCTTTACAATTTCCCTTGATATCGGTGATGATCACCAGATCAGACTGTAATTCTTCCATATC
Source organism: Chryseobacterium soli (assembly GCF_000737705.1). Taxonomy (GTDB): domain Bacteria; phylum Bacteroidota; class Bacteroidia; order Flavobacteriales; family Weeksellaceae; genus Chryseobacterium; species Chryseobacterium soli. Next base: position 179,758 of record NZ_JPRH01000008.1, read on the forward strand.
GGCAGCCCAGGTATGGATCATTGCAGAGCCTTCCATCTCCTGATGATGAAGTTTGTATCTGAATACTAAACTAGATTCCGTTGTTTCTATTAAAGATAATTCTACTAGTTTTTTCTGAACAAATTCAGACAGTTTACTGCCAACAGCAGTTCTGTTTACACTGGTTATAAAAAAAAGCTGAGACTTTCCTTTTTCCGGGATACGAATCTGATTCATACGATTTAAGATTGATTAATTTCTACTTCACCTCCGGTTACAAATGTTGTCGTTCCGCCTCCTATTTTGGTATCTGTTGAGCCACTGAACGAAGCATCAGCAGATGTACTTTTGATCGTTACAGGCCCTGCAGTTGCCGTGGATTCTATTTTACCTTCTCCCACAGAGGTTACAATCCCATCTTTTGAAATAGTAATACTGTTGCCTCCCACCTTAAACGTGATGCTTGTTTTTCCATCGAGTATGATATTTCCGGATGCATCCATATGAAGAAGAGATTGTGGAGGTGAGTCTTTTTTCCCTCCTACCCCGGTGGTATGGGTGCTCCCTGCACTAATACTATGGGCAGCATTGGCCACTGTTGCAGCATTTCCTGAGCCGTCAAACTTCATATTAGCACCGCCTTTATCCGTTAAAAATACAGATCCGGCTCCATCGTCCAGCTCCAGCTTATTTCCGCTTCGGCTGCTTAAACTTTTAACATTATTGTTTTGGCCGCCACCGCCGCCAACACCTCCATGAAACATGCCTCCCATTACAAAAGGACGGTCCGGATGCTGATGAACAAAATTCACCACAACCTGATCCCCTACTTCCGGAATAGCCATAAAACCACGGTTTTTAGTTACTTTATCACTTCCTCCTGCATCAGGAGTCATTACCCGGATAAATTCTGTAGTATCCGGTCCGTTCTGCCAGTCAAACTGAACCCGCACACGGCCCTGATTCAAAGGATCCATATTGGAAATTACTTTTGCAAACTGCGCTTCGGCTTTGGGAAAATGAAATTCAGGACGGGGAATATATCCGGTATCTGATGCAATAGCTTCAAAATTTCCCGTATAATGACCTCTGCCATCCACTTCGTGGCTGACTTCAGTGATCATCAGTTTGGTAAAGTAAGAGGTTTGATTGGTGTCCAGTTTACGCATTTCAACATCAGCGGTACAGCCCGGATATAAAAAGGGAACAGTAGTGCTTCCTGAGGTGATAAAGACATCTACAGCTTTGCTTCCTGAAGCTCCTTTCTGAGAAGCATCAATATCCATAATGGAAGAAGCTTTAATAGGGGCCACTCTTAAAGATGGAGTGGTAAATGTTTTTTCTGAAATTTCATATGCTCTTTTGGCAATATCAGAGATATGATTGACCTTCGAGCTTGATGTGGTTAGTTTTTCGTTTTTACTGCTGTTATAGCCATAGAAAGTGGGATTTACATGCTGGGCTTTCATTTTGATCTTAACATCATTGACACTGCTTCCATAGGTAAGTTTAACGGACTGTTCCGATGGCGGAAGTTTTCCGAAGTGAAGTACCTCACCATCATAGAAGAACTGTTCACCATAAGCTTCGGCCATTCTTGCCAGATAATTATAATGCGTTTCTTCGTATTGTGAACTGTAGGATACATTTCCATGTCTGGAATCTACTCTGAAATCAAACTTATTCTGTCCTAAACCCTCCCGGATCACCTGATCAGCAATGCTGTTTAAGCTAATTTCCTGTGCTCCTCCGAAACTTTGAATATGGGGTGCTGCATCTAAAAGAACCGTCGGACTGTAACCGGTAAGAATAATATTTCCCAGACTTCCTTTTTCCTGGCTGAAACCGACTTCCGTGATGACGCCTACAAAGTTTCTTTCCGGACTTTCTTCAACATCTTTATATTTAAAAATTACGGTAATTCTTTTTCCTAAAAAATTCTGAGCTTCCTCGAGATTATGATTTTCAGGATTTCCTAAAGTGTCATGAGCAAGTGTGAGACTGAAACTGTGATGTTTTACAGCACTCTGATTAAGAGTGAAATGTTTAAAATACCTGATGATCTTGCCATCCACAACGATCTCAAGTTTCACCACCCTGTTGATTCCTAAAATCTGGCTTGTGGGAATAGATGTTGCATTATGAATTTTCGAAGTAGGCTGATTGGTCCATAATTTATCATCTGTTGTCAGGGAATTGTTGCCCTGTATGTTTTGGTTCATGAACATCACTGAAGGATTCTGAATCACTCCCGGGTATTCCTGAAACTGACTTATCTTCTGATCAGCAGCTACAATTTTCTCCCCTGCTATACCGGTTTCTTTTGCTACAGCTGTTTCTTTTAAATTCTTTACAGGCACAGACGTTTTTAAGTCTTTTGAGGCCTGCTTCTTTGAAGATTTTTTATCCTGAAACATAAGATTTTTTAATATTTGTGAATTTGGTTTTTCTTTTAATTGAGTAAGATGATACTCAAAATTTTCACTTATAGAAAAATGAAAATCTGTTGTGCTCTCATTGTTTACATATAAAAACAATTGATACAACACATGAAATACAAACAGCCGCCTATAAATGAAACGCCAAAACAGAACAGTATACTGATAAGCTTACTGTTCCGTATAAAATTTCATTATCAGAAATACATTAGCCCTTAGGCCAGATTCCATCATAAGCGGAATTGCCATAGTTGATATTTTCTGCACTCACCACAAAACTGATGAGCATAGAATTTTCATCTACCGCATCAAAATCAACTTCATGCTGAATAACATACCCATTTTCCCAGGTTAAAGTAATCAGTGTTCCTTCTTCATGGGACTTATTGAAGGTTATCTCTCCGCTTGTAGGTTTATATTTACCGTTCAGTAAGCTTTCCAGAATGTCAGATTTTTCCGTAGCTTCTACCGTCAGTTTAATCAGTGCATTGGATGGATCTGATGCAACACGTCCTGAAACATCTGTAGATCTTGATACACTGTAATTAAGTTTAAGAAGTTTCTGACCATCACTTCCATTGAATTTTAAAATTCCTCTTGAGTTTGCTGCCATGATTCGTAAATTTTAATTGTTATTAATATGATTTGTGATTGATTGTTTACCAAAATTATAAGCTTCTGATTTATCAACAAAACATTTATATTGATTTTTCGATTTTTGTAGTAGTTCTACGATATTGGATTTAAAAACCAATACAATTAATTGTAATTCAAATAATTAAATTACCAATTCTTACCTCATCATTTACCCTGCATCATAGGAAAACAGCTCATTTAATACCCTATTTCCAGATTTGGGCTGATGGTAAAAATGATCATTATAATAGATTGATGAATAGAGAAATATAATTATGGTAAGAAATTTGAAATATTTTTATTAAGCATTCTTTTTGAAATGAAAACAGTCAATTCATTAAAAACATCAATGTTAATAAATTTCGTTAAAATTTAAAAATTGATTAAAATTAGGCATGGTTGTTGTAAAATATCATGAACACTAATTAAAATTTTATTATGAACAACGAAAAAACAGTATCAGTATTAAATGATTTACTGAACATTACGAATGACAGGATTGAAGGATTTTCAAAAGTGGAAGACAAAGTATGGGATACCCATTCTGCGTTAAAAAACGATTATGATCAGATGGTTTCCCAATCTCAGGTGATGAAAACAGATTTAATCCAGTTGATCAATCAAAAAGGAGGACAGGCCGATAACACAACCAGCACGGCTGGAGCCCTTCACAGAGCATGGATTGATGTAAAAAATGCATTTGCAGGTGATAAGGATGAATCTACTTTAGAAAATGTAGTTTTTGGAGAAAAAGGTGCAATTGATGCCTACCAGGATGCTTTGGACAGCGGAGATCTTTGTCCGGAAAGTGCCAGACTGGTTTCAGACCAGCTGCATCATTTAAAATCTTCTTACAGCAAATTTGAAAATTTAGAAGCAAGAAACTAAAAACAATAGTTTGACAATGAATAAAAGAGAGTTTTTTAGCTCTCTTTTTTACCATCCAAAAATTGATACTTCACAACTACAAAATATCGAATATGGAAAATATTGACAGTATTGCCCTGATTGGCGGCGGGCCGGCAGCTTTATTTGTTGTAAAGCATCTTCTTTCGGAAAAAGCTTATCCCAACACTCTTTATATATTTGAAAAAACCAGCAGACTGGGAGCGGGAATGCCATACAGCAGTTATGGAGCCGGATTTGAACATGTAGCGAATGTTTCAGCCAATGAACTCCCGGAATTGCCGGAACATTTTTCGTCTTATATCCACAGACATCATTTCAAAGATTATCCTGAATTTATCGTTAATGGAACCATTAATGAATATCAGGTCGTACCCCGCTTACTTCTGGGAAATTATCTTGAAGAACAGTTTAATATTTTACTCCGGGAAATCAGAAAAGCCGGAGTTTCTGTAAAAGTGTGTACTGAAACGATGGTAACGGATATTTCTAAAAAGCACGACCAGCACTTTACAATTATCACTCACGACGGCAATACTTATAAGGCTTCAAAAACAATTGTATGTACCGGACACCAATGGCCTAAAATCTATGAGGAACGTGCCAAAGGCTGGTATGATTCACCTTACCCGCCTTCAAAATTCACGGCAGCTACCAATTATCCGGTAGCGGTTCGGGGAACATCTCTTACCGCAGTGGATGCCGTAAAAACATTGGCGCGTCTGAACGGAACATTCGTAGAAAAGGACAACCAGCTGCAATTTGATCTGCATGATACAAGCCGTAATTTTTCACTTACTCTTTTTTCTAAGAGAAGTTTTTTACCCGCATTGCGGTTTCATTCAGAGGGAAGTCCGTATTCTGAAGGATGGATTATGTCTTCTGATGAGATTTATGAATATAAAAACAGTCATAATGGTTTTGTGGATTTAGATTATGTATTTGATCTGAACTTCAAGCAGCCTCTGAAGAAAAAGAATGAAAAATTTTATCAGGAAATAAAGGATCTCAGCATTGAGCAGTTTGTTGAAAAAATGCTACAAATCAGGGAAGAACTGGACAGCTTCGAACTTTTCAAGGCTGAATATTACGAAGCTGAAAAATCAATCGAAAGGCATCAGACTATCGCCTGGAAAGAGACTTTATCTGCATTTAGCTATGCGGTAAATTACCCGGCCAAGCATTTTTCGGCGGAAGATATGATGAGGTTGCACAAAACACTGCTTCCCCTTATTTCGGTTATTATTTCGTCTCTTCCCCAGTCCTCCTATAAAGAACTTATTGCACTTTATAATGCCGGACTTATCCAGCTTGTAAGCGTAGATGATGAGAGCCATATCGAGCCTCATACAGAAGAAGGTGCGATCTATCATTATACTGATCCTACAGGAACTAAAAAGTCGGAACACTACAGGTTATATATTGATGCTATCGGCCAGCAGCCGGTTCAGTTTAATGATGTCCCGTTTGACAGTCTTAAAAACGACGGATATATCAGCTCAGGATATCTGAAATTCAGGGATATTGAAAAGGGACAGTCTTTATTTCAGCAAAATGATCAGCACATTCTTAAAATAGAACCCAATCATTATTATTTAAGGGTAGACGGATTGAATATCAATGATCATTTTCAAGCGGTGGATTATTACGGAAAAGCCGATGAGGACTTATTTATTATGGCCGTTCCACTCATCGCCGGTCTTAATCCTGATTATTCCGGACTGGATTTTTGCGATACCGCAGGAAAAAGAGTGGCAGAAACACTCAACAGAAAAATAGTATAAACCACTTAATATAAACAGTATCAGAACGAATATCTCTTCACAGATCATTTGTTTTGTACATAAAAATTATTGTCATGAAAAATACGGTAAAAATAGCATTAGGCTTATTGGCAGGCGGATCTTTGATCTTTTTAGGATTAAAAAGAAAGAACAGGAAAATAAAAACATTTACGGCTCCTGACGGAAATACCTATCAGGAAAATCAAACCTACAGAACATTTGATAATCAACTGTATAAAAATGGAAAGAAGATTCATTTTTCCACCCCTGAATCGGAACAGAAATCGTATTCATCATCCCATCAATATAATGAAAACAATGATCCTGTTTCTAAAAAGTATCAGACTGTAAATAAAGAGGTTAATTATCACCAGAAAGGAATCAGACATCATTGAATACTTCCATTTTACGCTTATTAAGAAACAAAATTCAGTATTTTCTTTTTAAAGTTAATACTGAATTTTTGCGTTATTTATTTTGACGAGTGCCTGTTTTTCCATTTTCTTTAGGGTTCTTATCACCGTTTCTACCCGCAAACCCGTTAACGCTGCCAATTGATTCCGCGTATAGGGAACTTCAAAGCTGTATGGAGTGTCATAATCAAAATACGATTTTAAATAATCAAGAAGCATTTTCAGTTTAACAGCCGGATCTCTGATAGAAAGTAAGGAGGAAATGATATACCTGAAATGTAACCGGTCTGCAGTATACTGATTGATTCTAAAATGAAATTCAGGATCTGAAGACAATAATTTTAAAAATGCATTTTTTTCGAGTCTGATAATTTCACATTCAGTGACTGCCATGGCATTAATGGCATATGAATGATTTGTAAATAAATAACTTTCTCCTATACAATGCCCGTCAAACGGGAATCCATAGACGAATTCTTTTCCATTTTCAAGGAAGTTATTGAGCTTTACCGTACCGTAGATAATTTGAAAATAAAATTTAGAGGAGGTTCCCTCATGAAAGATAAATTCATCAGGCTGGTATTTTTCTGCCTTTGCTCCATAAGAAAATAGTATATCCTCTGAAATGATCATTTTTGTGGTTATTAACAGGATAAAATTAATCAATACAGATGGACAGCACAATACCACACGTACCACATAACAAGCGATTTAAGCCCAATAATAGTGGATTTTTTAACTTAATAACTCAAATTGGGCCAAACCGACCCTGAATTGACCAAAAAAGATGATCAAAAAAGGATGAACATCTATCCGGTTTTTAGATCATTTATTTCTTTATTTATTCCTGAATCCTCTTTTCTGTTGTACTTGAAAAATTTTAGTTCATACCTGTATTTTTAGTGCTCCAAGGAATCAATCAGGAAGAATATTCCATTTCATAACAGTTATCTTATCAATAGTTTTAAAGAACTCTACCGGCCCATTTTACAGTCATTTTGTTTTTAGCAATAATTTATTAAATTTACGACCGGTACAAACTAACGTAAACTCTATTATAACAATAGATTATAAACTAAAACTAACCATGAAATACATTGTCATTTTCTCATTGTTCATGACTTCTATTCTCTCTGCTCAAACCACAAAACTTTCTGATCAGGATTTATATACTTTGGGTAAAACGTGGGGACTTATTAAATACTATCATCCTGCGGTTTCTCAGGGAAAAATTGATTGGGATGCTGTTTTACTGAAAACTTTTGATAACCAATCCAAAGCAGATCCTAACGATATTATTATGCAGTGGCTCAGCATTGCAGATCAAAGCAAATTTGAGGAGATGCCTAAAAAAGCTAATGAATGTGACAGCATTACCGTTCGCAATTTTGACCCATCATGGATTGGAACATTGAAGAAAATTCACCAGGAAAATAAAACCCGATTACTCAATCTGGTAAACCAGCCTAAAAATGTAGGTTCATTTTATTCTAATCCTGTTGAGAACAGTATCCGTTTTAGCAGCACGAATGAGAAGGTGTATCCCAATTTTTCTGTGCAGACAAAACTTTTAGAACTGTTCAGAATATGGAATGCCATCGAATATTTTTATCCTTACAAATATCTGCTCGATCATAAATGGGACGATGTATTGAAAAAATATATTCCGGTTTTCAAAAACATAAAGAATGAACAGGAATATAAGGCTGCTGTTATGCAATTGTCTGCTGAGTTTGAAGACACTCATACTGAATTTAAAAATACCTATCAATATGATGTTTTCGGAAAATTGTCAGCACCATTTATCTTTCAGATCGTAGATAAAACATTGGTGGTTACAGGAGTTAAAGATGAGGCCAAAATGAAAAAATCCGGGTTGGAGATAGGTGATCTTATTACCGAAATTAACGGGAAGCCTATTCTTAAAATAATTGCTGAACAGTCAAAGTATTTTTCAGTTTCCAACGAATCTGTCAGACGGCGTGAAGCATACAATTATCTGTTTAGCGGAAATAGTCCCGCTGTAGAAATAACAGGTACTAAAAATAACGGAAAAGCTTTTAAAACTACCATAGAAAGAATGCCGCGTACCTTCACCAACGAATGGGATAGAGATGGAATTCCCAATTATCATCTGATGTACAAAGGCAAAACGTATGAATATCTGATTTGGAATGAGAAAGAAAGCCGTCTTACTCCGGTCTTCCGGTTGGATGATAAGGTATATTTTGAATTTTCGTCATTGAAAGCAGGTGAAATTCCCGCTCTTATAGAGGCTCATAAAAATACCAAAGGAATGGTTTTCGATCTTCGAAGTTATAATAATAATGCTTCTTTACTCAAAGTTTTTGATTATTTATTTATGAAGCCACAGCATTTCGGTATAAAGACTCAGGCTGATTTCAGCCAGCCCGGGAAATTCTGCTTCGTGGATAATATCATAGATAAAGGTTATAAATATGCAGGCAAGGAAAATCCTAATGCTTATAAAGGACAGGTGATTGTTCTCATCAATGAATATACCCAAAGCGCTGCAGAATTGTGGGCCATGATTTTCAAGAAAGTTCCCGGTGTTATATTTGTGGGAAGCCAGACAGCAGGAGCTGACGGAAACAAAACCTTCATCAAACTGACAGACGGAAATGAACTTGTGTTTTCCGGACTTGGTATTTATTATCCTGATGGAACAGAAACCCAGCGTATTGGAATAAAACCGGATGTCATCGTACGTCCGAATGTTGAAAGTATACGAAGTAAAAATGATCTTTTGCTACTAAAAGCTTTTGAATTGATTGATGCAAAGAAATAAATGAAAACAGAGGCTACACAACAATTTATTTTTCATATCAATTATCTTTGCAAAAATAACCTTGAAATAAAATCTTTATATATGAAGAGGAACCTATTATTCTTTTTTATCATATCCTTTAGTACTTTATTGTCCGCACAGGAATTATTAACAAAATCAACTTTTGATAACATAGAATATGTGGAAGATATTGAATGGTCTTCCGATGATATTTATTGTGCCGGATTTAGTTTTAAAACAGCAATCAATGATGGTAATTCTTCAGATGCTTATCTGGTAAATTATGACACAACATTAAAACCCAAATGGTCTCTTAAAATAAGCGACAAGCACTCTAATAAAATCAATTCTATCATAAGATATAAAGATAAAATATATGCTTTGGTTACTCAGGGTAAGATTTCTCCTCAGACCGAAGATGTTTTCATCAGTTTATTTACCATAAATTTAGAAGGTGTTATAGAAAACAAAATCAATATTGGCCGTGCTTTTTCAAGTCCGTCAAATATAGTGATCAACGGATCGAATTTAATCTTTGGATACAAAGTACCTGATGGCATTACCTATTCAGCTGATTCTAAATCTGAAATAATAAATTACAATCTTGCTACAAAAAAATTGGTGAGACACAAAAGCAGTCAGTATCAGGCCACACCCAAAAAGATACTCGCTGAAAAATCTGATATTTTTCTGTTTGGAAACTATATACATCCCAATCAGCCCAATATCATGGCTTACAGAAATGGTAAATATTCCGAGATTTCTTTAAAATCGAGTAAAACAGAGTATTTCCTTGACAGTTACATCAATAAAAATATAGTAACTGTTGTATGTGCCTTTCCTGGTGTTTATGGAGATATGAAGAAATATTTAAAATTTTATTATATCAATCTAAATAACAATACTATTAATTCCAAATCTATTCCTTATGAAAAACTGGGTTGGAGTGATCAGCATTTTGACACATATTCAACAGGATCTTCATCATGGCTCATTATTGAAAACCATCAAACAAAAGCATTACAATATGTATTGATTGATAACACAGGAAAAATAAGCAAGACTTTAAATTTTGACAGAGATAACGGCAACGGATCCTGGGAAAGATATATAATAAAAGAAGGAATGTTATTAAATGCTAATTCCAGTGGTATTAAAATATATAAAATCGATTAAGAACAGGATTAAAACTTCATCTTCTATTGAAAAACGAAAGAAATATAACAGCTAAACCACTGCAAATGCAGTGGTTTAGTTTTGTCAGCTCAAAATCAAATTTAATCTTAGCGTAATCTTCTCACCTATTCCTTATTTTTGCAAAGAATTAAGGACTTAATTGTTGATTCTTAGCTATGCACAAAAAATTTTCTGACCACAGCCAAATCGAAGTAGTTTCTTCCTTTTCTGAACTTGCAGACACTCCTTTTCAGGGGGCTATGAACGCCATGTGTTGGCACAGAAATTTAGTGGGAGATTTTCACGAAATTGTCTCTAAACTTCAATTAAAAGAAAACATTACAGAAGTTTCTATAGAGGATATTTTAGCGCTGCAACTATCCGAAAAAGGGCATATGGCAAGAGAAATTATTTTAAATGATTTCCAGTTATTAACTGATTTCGGAGCACTGCCTTCTCTCAACTTACTTAAGAACTATGAGCGGGATGATGAGTTCGACTTTATTTCCACAGATGTGTATTCTTATCATGTAGATCGTTCGCCTATTGGTACCGATACTTTTTTATGTACCTATTATGGTGTAGCAAGTGACATTTTACCCAATGACCAGGCTATACAGAAAATCCTGATTCCGGAAATCCGGGAAAAACTTAAAGAATTACATAACGGTCCGGAAACGGAATTTAAAGCTTTCCTGCAAGACAATTTTTTCGACCTGCATTATCAGCCTACCCCGGATGCAGAACCTATCAATTTAGAACCGGGACATCTTTGGCGTCTGGCTGTAGATCATCCGTCACAACAGGTCTTACCTTGTGTGCACAGAGCTCCTGTTGAGAATGATGGTGAATATCGGCTGCTTCTCATCTGTTAAATAATGACTTGAGATTTACTGCCTCCTCCATAAATTTATCAAAAGTATATTAGCCTAAAAACATTCAAATTTTAATCGAAAAGCGGTAAATAAATAACAACCAAACTCCCCTTTCCTATTGAAGTATCAAAATCTATGGTTCCGTTTAGAAATTCAATTTTCGAAATCATGTTTTGGATCCCAATTCCGTTTTGATCATTAATTGCTGCTTTATCAAAGCCAATTCCGTTATCTTCAATCATAATATGTAGACCTTCAGGATCTTTTATCAGTTCAATCTTAAGTTTACTTGCATTGGCATGCTTAATTACATTGGTGACTATTTCCTGAATAGCCCTATAGACTATGAGTTCAACAGACTCATTGAATCTTGCTTCTAAGCCATGAATATATAAACTCACCTCCAGTTTATTGTTATCAACACTATTAACAAATTCTTTTAAAGCATTTGGCAGGCCTGCTTTTATTAATGAATTCGGCATCATTTGATGACTTATTGTGCGGAGATCATCGTAAACCGTTCTAAGCTGATGTAGAATGTTTTTGTTTTTAACATGAAGTTCCTGAGGATCAATTTCCTGAATATCATTAAGCACACTTACATTTAATATGGCAGCGGAAATACCGGCACCCCCACCGTCATGAAGATGTTCTGCGATCCTTCTTCTTTCCAGTTCTTCAGCTTTAATAACTTCTGCAATATTGATCTCCTGCTGCTTCCTTATTTCTTCGTCCAGCTTAGATTTGGCTTTAAGCTTTCTGCGGTTTAGCAGTATTATAGTAATGATAATTATAAAAACAAGCAGTATGCCGGCAATAATGAGCAATAAACTTTGTATGGTGTTCTTTTGCTTAAGGCTATGAATATCCCTAACGGACTGATCGTGCTCATATTTATTCTTTAAATTTTGAATGCGGTCTAAATTTGCCTTATTATTAACAATCGAGTTATATTGATCCGACAGACTGAACATTTCATAAGCTTTATCATTCATATTGTGCCGATGATAGATGCTTGCAAGAGAAAGATAAATATTTTTTCTGTTAACATCGTCTGATTCTTCTGTATATTCCAAAGCCTTCCGGCCGTTCTTTTCAGCTAGTTCTACATTATCCGTAGATGAATAAAAAATGCATTTAGCGAGATAAATTTCTTTTTTATTAAGTACTTCAGGGTCATTTTCTAATTTCGAGCAGGCATCAATGTTTTTTGCAGCATTTTTAAAATCATTTTTAAGACAATAATAAACAGCAAGCCGGCAATAAGCTACCACAAGGTTAGATTTATTTTTACTTTTTATTGAAAAGGACATTGCTTTATTATAATTGTAGATAATACTGTCTGGATTACTACCCGAGTTTTCCAGCACCGCGGCATAGCCAAGATAATACTGCCCGATTTCGAGATAAGAATTAGTCTGTAATATGTTTTCCTTATATATGCTGTAATATTTCTTAGCACTGTCATAGTCCTCAATTATCCTATAATTCTGTGCTAAAACCAGAATTGTGAAATAGTATTTCTTTTGATCTTCTTTTTCGTAAAATTTTGCGGCAAGCAGGCAGTATTTAATGCTGTTATAATACTCTTTTAAATTACTATAGATTATTCCAAGATTAAGCTGGGCTAGTGCTGTTCCTTCCTTGTTGTTTGCTTCCTTGAAAAGTTCAATAGATTTAAAATATTCTTTTTCAGCTTTTTTATATTCACCCTGCTTGCTATAGCGCCCTGCAAAATTTATAAAACAACGTCCTTGAAGTGCCTTATTTTTTGTTTTTTCAGCGATTGCGTAAGCCTTGTTTGTATAGTAGAGAATGCTGTCATTATTTTTTACTTCATTCGTACTGGTATTTATAAAAATCTTTGCTTTCTCAATCAACCTTTCAGCTTCCTTATTTTGAGCTTCTTTTTCATTTGTTCTGCATGAGGTTATTAGAAGTAGAAGACATAATAATGATATATTTTGCCCTATGATCCTTGTATGTGAAAATATAACAGTTAAAGATTTAAAGAACTCTCTTTTAATGAATAACATACAACACATGTAAATATTTTGTGCTAAAATAACTATTATTGCAGTACCATTTCATAATAGTTCATTTTAATAAAACAATTTCACAAATGAAGATTCTTTTAATTGATGATCATGCTATTATCAATGACGGCCTGACAGCATTGCTGGAAATGAAGCCTGATTTTAAGGTCACAGCACAATTAAATAACGGTCCTGAAGCTCTTGAGTATTTAGAAAAAAATCAGGTTGATCTTATTATAAGTGATTATAATATGAGGGGCATACATGGCAGTGATCTTATTCTCGGGATAAAAAAATTACAGCCTTCTGTAAAAATTATCATCCTGAGTATGCATGATGAAGCTGAAATTATTAGAGAAGTTATGAATGCCGGAGCTGATGCGTATGTACTAAAAAAATATGCAAAAGAAGAATTATTTACAGCGATAGAAAAAGTTAGCAATAATGACACCCATTTTAGCAGCGATATAAGCAAAATCCTTTTAACAGTAATCGACCAGCAGGAAAATAAAGCTAATCAGTTTACGACAAGAGAGCTTGAAGTGCTGCGGTTATTAGTAAAAGAACACACCAATAAAGAAATTGCACAGCTCCTTTTTATAAGTGAACGCACCGTAGAAGCTCATCGTAAAAGTATGATGATTAAAACCAAAACATCCAATGCATTTGGGTTGTTACAGTATGTATACTCCAATAAAATTCTTAAATAGCTTTTCAGTAAGCTTTAAGGCTGTACCTGATATTTTCCTGTAGATTAATTGAATTACAACACTTTTCACGATTGATCCTCCACTCCTTAATATATGTAATTAAGGGTTTTCCACAATATAAAATCAGGGGTTTCCCCGAATACTGTGGCTTTTTGATAAGCCCTTACTTTGCAGCAATAAATATACATTAAGATGAAAAAGCAAATACTTATTGCCGCATTATTATTTAGTTCTTATATTTTTAAGGCACAGGTTGGGATCAATACAACGACTCCAAACCTGAGTTCCGATCTTACTCTAGGGTCTTCAGATAAAGGATTACTCTTAAACAGGGTTTCTTTAGTGTCTACAAGTTCCTCCATTCCCCTTTCTGCGCATGTAGCCGGAATGACGGTCTATAATAATGCTACGGCAGGAGATGTGACTCCAGGGATATACTATAATGACGGAACAAAGTGGATTAAAACTTCTGCCGGTACAGCAGCAACTCCATGGAACATACAGGGCAGTACAAATCCGGCAGCATCCAATACACAAGCTATTTATCAAAACAAAAATGTTGCAGTTGGTGATTTTACAGGAACCGTATCCACTAAGCAGTTTGAAGTAGCCGGTGACATTAAAACATCCATAACAAATGGTACGATCACCCATGCTTTGGAAACAAACAGACTCATTGGATTAACAGGGGCAGGAGTAAAACCATGGAATTTATTATCTGCTGCCGGCCCCAATGAAACCTCGTTTACTGGAGTAAGTCAAAGCGAAGCTATTGTTGGTATTGGAAATAATGATGGCAGTTTTTCTACTCTTATTGCTCAAAAAGACAACATAAGAACAGTGGTTGGAAATTTTAATACTGCTTATTCTCAAATTGCTTCCAACTCAAGTGGTATTTCATTATCCGCTTTTTCTAATGGTGCGCTCAGTAATAATGCCGCTGTCAATGTAAATGCAGTCGAGGGAGTAAAATATACTTACCAGACCAGCACCGGTACAGCTGAAGGCAGCTACATATTCCCTCGTGTCAATGGTACTCCGGGTCAGGTACTGACTACGGACGGTAATGCAGCCACAGCTGTATTAGCCTGGAAAGATCCGGCAACAGGTACAGAACCCTGGAATATACAAGGCAGTACAACTCCGGCAACATCCAATACACAGGCTATCTATCAAAACAAAAATGTTGCGGTTGGTAATTTTACCGGCAACACATCTACCAAACAGTTTGAAGTAGCCGGTGATCTGAAGGCAAGCATTACAAATGGGACAACCATTTCTACGATGGAAACCAACAATCCGTCTTTAGGTAACCTGTCTTCAGTTTCAGACAATGTTGATCCTACTGCCGCTGCTGCAACAGGTTCATTTCTGGTTCAAAAAATTGATAATACTAGTTGGGGAACTAAAACACCGTTGGTAACATCCGGTTTGTCTGCAGTGCCGTCCCGTCTGGATCTCTTTAATGGAAACCAAGCTGCTGGAAATTTCTCTACTGCTACATTCAGTCAAAACTTTGTAACAATCAGAACCCGTAATACTACAGATGGTTTTTTTGGAGCAGCAGGTGTAAATGATAAAGATGTTTTTTTAGAATCTGATAATTTAACCAATAATCAAAAGGCGGCTGTTAATGTAAACTCAGCTGAAGGTGTAAAATATACTTACCAGACCAGCACCGGCGCAGCTGAAGGAAGCTATATATTACCTCGTGTGAATGGTAACCCGGGTCAGGTACTGACTACAGATGGTAATGCAGCAACAGCTGTATTGGCCTGGAAAGATCCGGCAGCAATAACAAACATTGTAAAAGTAACAGCCGACTATACTACTTCAGCCTCAGATCATACGATTTTAGCCAATGCAGCCAATGGAGGATTTACATTAACCTTACCCAATGCCGCTGCTAATAAAGGGAGAATACTAATTATCCGTAAAACCGATGAAACAAACAACGTCCTTACTTTCAGTCAGAATATCAAATTTACTGAAAACACAGATATTACTTCCGTGAATTCTATTTCTACCACCATGATCCAAAGTGACGGCACTAATTGGTATCAGATAAATTAAACAATTTCCCACATTTCTGTTCTGTAAAATTATATAAACAATTGTGAAAGAATTGATGAAAATTGATAATACAAAAAAAATAAAAATGACTTCTACCATAATTAGCATGGGCCTGTTTCTGTGTATTTTGAGTGCTCTGTTTTCGTACTTATTTCAGGAACTTATTCCTGCCGGAACTATAATATTGACTGTGTTGTCCTTGGTTATTTTTATTCTTTTACTAGTATTATTTAATTTAAAATGTTTCATCTATGAATTTTCAGGTGAAGTAATAACAATAAAAATCTTTCATCCTTATAAAAAAGCACATATCTATCCATGTATGGAATTTCCCAAAGACAACTTGAAAGATTACAGTATCAATAAATCTATATATGGACATCAGCTTAAATTATATTTAAAATCAGAAAGAAGAAAGGAAATCCGGGTGAAATGTAAATTTAGTATTGACAGAGACCAGCTTATCAATTTAAGCAATTCTCTTCGTGGAATAAAAAATCAATCTATAAATGAGTGGATTAAACTTTAAAAATATTCATGTTGGTTTTTTCCTTGAGCAGCGGGTCAACGAATCTCAGATAGAAATAACAAGGATCTGTAAATTTTTAGACTGTGATGAAAGAGATGTAAAAAGGATGTTTCAGTCTAAAAATCTGGATTGTGACTTGTTGTTACAATGGAGCAAACTGCTCAAATACGATTTCTTTAGACTGTACAGCCAGCATTTAATCTTATATTCTCCACAGTCTGCAAAGGATTTTGATATTTCATCAAAAAAAACAAACCTTCCGCAATTCCGTAAAAACATATATACAAAAGAGATTATAGAATTTATGCTGGAGCTAATCAGTAACGGAAATAAAACAAAACAGCAGATCATAGAAGAATATAATATCCCCAAAACAACGCTGTATAAATGGATCAATAAATATCAAAAAATATGAAGCAACCTGATTATAAGAGAATTTATTCGGACATTTTGAATATAAAACACTCAGAAAAGTTATCTTCCTGCCAGCCTATTTTGAACAAACAAATATTATCATCAACGGATGTAATAAGACTTAATAAAATTATTTTTGGTACGAAAGAAAATCTGCATAACCAAAGGCATAAATCTTATAACAGAACAGCCATTTTTGAAATACTTGCTTATCAAAACACACACAAATGTAACAATAGCCAACTGGCAAAACAATTTAACTTAAGCAGAAATACCATTGCAAAATGGAAAAAAGTATTTTTGATCTGAAATGATCATATAAATATTAGATGTAAATATCAAGAGCAGGAAAAACCTGCTCTTGATTATTTTTACCTCAAATGATTGAATTTGTTTCACTGTTACCAAGGTGTTTCACCTTTTTCGTTGAAAAATTTTCCTGTCGCGCCGTCTTTGCCAAGCGTTGCATATTTTACGATAACACTTGCACCTTGCTCAACTGTTCTTGTTCCCTGATGATTATTAAAGTCGGTAGCAGTAAACCCGGGACAGACGCAATTTACTTTGAAGTTTGTGTCCTTGAGTTCAACCGCTAACATTACAGTGTATGCATTCAAAGCCGTTTTTGACGGACCATAAGCAGCTGGTTTGAATTGCGCAAATGTCCAACTCGGATCGCTGTGATTTGTTAATGAAGACAACTCGGTGGTTACGTTTACAATTCGTGGTTGATCTGCCTTTTTTAATAGGTCCATGAATTCTTGTGTCGTTTGAATTGCTCCAAAAAAATTAGTCTCAAATACAAGCCGCAACGTGTTGTAAGAAACTTTTGTCGCTGGTTGTGGAAAACCGCCACTAATACCTGCGTTGTTAATTAAGACATCCAGCTTTTTAGCTTTCACTTCCAATTCCTGTCTTGCCGATTGGATAGAATTAATGTCCGTTACATCTAGTTCGATGCAGTCCACATTGGTATAACCTAGTGATTTTAGTTTCCCGATGGCTTCAAGTCCTTTAACGTTATCCCGACTTCCGATGTAAACGAAATATCCAAGTTCTGCCATTTGTTTAGCGGTTTCAAAACCGATTCCTTTGTTTGCTCCTGTTATGAATGCTGATTTACGCTCTTCTTTATTATTGTTTTCTTCTGCGTTTGTGATTACTTCGTAATTCATTTTTTTCTGTATTTTAAGAGCTGTAAAAGTCGGCAGGATATATTTGATACGGCAGGACTAATCACTTTAATGGCCTGACAAATCCTGAATATCTGTTAAATATGTACTGATACTTTTTCCTGTGCTTTTTTTGAAGAGCCTTGAAAAATAGTCCGGGTCATTAAAACCAAGCTCGTAAGCCAATTCTTTGATTGTTGTTTTGGAATAATGCAGTTTTCTTTGTGCTTCCAATATCAGCCGGTTTGTGATAAATTCTTTTGGCGAAACCCCTGAAAATTCTTTTACAATGTTGTAAAGATGGTTGGTCGTTACAGAAAGATTATCGGCAATTGTATTGATAGAATATTGCTCGGTCAAATGAGCTTCAACTGCAATTCTAAACTCAATGTATTTTTGAATTTTGTTTGGTTCAGCTTTTCCTTTTACAGCATTTTTAAAATATGCATTATTCAGTTCGGTTAAAAGCGCATTAAGATGAGCCAAAATAATTTCAGCATCTTTTTGGTCATCATCTGAATTTAAAATTTGGTTGAGAATTTCAAAAAGTATTTTTACTCTTTGTCTTGCATCATTTTCAAATGAAATAATTTGCGAATTTAATGGATTGATTAAAAAAGAAAATTGTTTCGGAAGTAAAGACAAGCAGTTTTCGTCAAAACTCATTTTGAAACATTCAATGTCATCTTTCTTCTGTGCAGGTACAGAATGAATTTGATTAGGCAAAACAAAAAACAATTGCCCATTTGTAATTGTCAGATCGTTTAAATCAGCCTTATGTGTCAGTGAACCATTTTCCATGAAAACAAAAAAATAATTAGCTTTTCTGTGAGGTTGAATAAGCATTTGCATAACTTCTTCAGACAAATTATTATTTGAATTAGAACTCACTCTAATCGCAATCTTATCGTGCTGTTTTATGTCGTTAAGAAGTCCTTTTGTGTTTTGCATTTTGTGTCTTCAAAGTTTATAAGTGTTACTTCCATAATCACTACTGACAATTAGGTACAGTTGAGTGGGGATTATGTTAGTGGAAATCCACTATTGTACGTTTGACTATTTCCTTTACAAAAGATTACTTATACTGTCCATCATCAATTTCAGTTTAGCGAAGCCAAATTTATCGTTATTTCCAAAGGGAAGCAATTCAAAAGAATAGACTGCATCACCCTCATAAAAATTTCCAAAATAAATTTCCATCTCATCTTTTGTAAATGTAAAACTTTCTGTCCAACTTGTTATTTCTATTCTTGACTTATAATCAGGCTTTATTATCCTATCAATAATTTCTGAAAATTCTTCAAATGTCTTCAGACATTCTCTAAATACAAATACAGTGCGGGCATTCCAATTTTCTACTTCGTATTTCATATACTTTAAAATATAAAACTTTGTCAACTTACTGATAAGCTACAAAAAAGATTTTATCTGTTCTCGATCCAGTCTACCAGCAATTTGCGTTCTGCAAAAAGCCATTTGTCATTTTGCTTTACGAAAATATCATGGTAACGAATGGCAGCGATCATCAGCTTTTGCTTATCATCTTCCATGGTTAGATGGTGTGCCATACAATAAGTTATACCTGTAGCTTTATCCCCGGTGAGTTTCACCG
Source organism: Chryseobacterium soli (assembly GCF_000737705.1). GTDB lineage: Bacteria > Bacteroidota > Bacteroidia > Flavobacteriales > Weeksellaceae > Chryseobacterium > Chryseobacterium soli. The sequence continues at coordinate 199,320 of NZ_JPRH01000008.1, forward strand.
TACTCTGTCCGTTAAAATGCATGGTAGATTTGTAAGTATTCAGATTATCAAATACGGGTAACAAATCTTTATTGTTAGTAATCACCTGACTTGGTGTTTCCGACTTCGGATCATAATATACCTCAAAATTAGTGTCTTCTGTAAATAATGCCATTTGTCCTGTTGCATCACGGGAGTCGGCACAATAGGCATAACGGTCTATTAATTCACGAATCGCCAATCGGTCTTCCGCTTCCTGAATTTTTTGTTCGTAGTTCATTTTTTTATTTATTGATTGTTAAACTTTCAGTTGGGGTAACGCCATACTTCTGTTTGAATGAAGTATAAAAATGCGGCAGGTTCTCAAATCCTAAATCCAGATAGATATCTGAAGGTTTTTTATTTTTCTGATGGATAAGATAATAGGCTTCTTCAAGGCGTTTTTCTTTGAGCCATTTTGCAGGGGGAACCTGAAATGATTTTGAAAAATCTCTTTTAAATCCGGCAAGGCTTCTGCCTGTGAGTTTGGCGAAATTTTCAATCGGTGCATTATATTGAAAATTTTTCAGCATAAACTCTTTAAGATTGATTTTATGCGGTTCATTAAAATCAAATAAAAAATTCTGAAGTTCCGGATGTATGTGCAGTAAGAGTTCTATAGCTTCTGTCACTTTGGAAAAAACCATTTTTTTACTACTTCCATCAGGCTGTTCAAGATAAGGAATTAATGATTGAAAATAGCTTTTCAAATAAGGATCAGGTTTCAAAACGAGATTGTATTTTCCTGAATACGGCTTATCGCAGATGATATTATTGACGGCTGCAAATTTTTTCAGATCTTCTGATTTTAAAATAACGGAAACCGCTTTATATTCATTGTCTGATGCAGGCATTTTTAAACTTTTTGCAAACTGATTTCTATGGGCCAGAAGCAGCTGGTTTTTCTTTAAAACAAAAGTTCCCTGCTGATGAAAAATATGTGTTTCTCCCGATACCTGATAAGCTAAAATATGCTCCGGAATAAACTGTTCATAGCCCCATTGGTCTTCTGAACTACAGGAATATACAAAAAAATCATCGACCTCGGGTGTCATTATTTTCATAGAGTCGCAGTTTTTAAAAGTTGTCTGTGGTAAGCAGCGTTTCGCGCTGCGGTATTGCTGTCTATCAGCATCAGTACAGTCATTAATGCAATGGCAGTACTGCCAATAGCTCTCCAAATGGGAATATCTACAAACATAATCAGCAATGCTGCTGCAATGATAATAAGTGGAAGAACTTTAAAGACTATGGTAAAATCATTTTGGGATTTTGCGGTACGATCTGTTTCCGTTTGAATAAATGCCTTTGCGTTGGCTGTATAATCTTCTTTAAACTGTGTAATTCTTGGTTTGTTGGTGAAATATAAACCTGCTGAAACAACAGTAATTAATATTCCCGCCACCAATACCGGCCATATAAAAGCTTTAGCCACAACCGTTTTGCCTAATTGCCAAAAACCTATCGCTGCTACCAAAAACAGCATGCCTATCAGTAAAGTTATTTTGGCAGAAAATACTTCTGCTTTTGCCCAATCAATACTTAATTTTAAAATATCCATGTTAATAATTTGTATTACAAAGATGGCTCATTTCTAAGAAAATTTATTTCCTGTAAAGCTCAAAATTAACTTGCTGTACGGCTCGTTGCAACACCATAAATAAGATTTTCATACTATCAATGATTAAGAAGTTTACAAAATCTACATCTGAACTATTAGCTCATTGATCGCTTATTGACGATAATATTCTGAAATTTTACGGTTATTAAAAAAACACAGACAGATATCAGTCATACTTTGACACTTGTTAATTTCCTTTTTGACACACCGATAATAAGTTACAATTTTAAGTAGTTAAAAACATATCCTACAATTATTAATGATACAATTCAATTGCTTATTACTTAATTCTTGTAAATAAAATCGAATTGTCCATCATATTTATCAACAGAATCAACAATTTAAAATAATATTACAATGAAAAAAATTTTCTTACTACTGTATTTAATGCTTATTTGTCCTAATCAACTAAGCGCACAGTTTGGAGGGGGAAACCCATTAACTTACGACATTACCTTTATCAGGGATGATGATTATAATTCTGCTGATCAACCCTATGTCAGTGCGAATCTTACATTAAGTGTAAAGATCGGGACTACTGAAATATCGAAGACTTATCTTCCTATTCATACACCTAGCAATCCCGGATCAACCCCGCAGAATTACACATTCCCGGTTACTGTTGGAACCCAGCCCATTAGGTATGCTAAAGTAACTTTCACACAGCCCTCCAACTTATATAGTGGGTATTATCCTCTTCCCACCACCATTGGAGATCATGTAATGCTCTCAGATCCGTGTCTGATAGATTATGACTGGCAGTATGGATATGGAGTGGGTATTACCTGCACTGGTGTGAACAAATACAGAATCACTCCTACTAAGTTTACTTGTAATCTCTGTATTCGTCCTGTTCAAGGTTGCGGGTCAATTGCAAAAAATACCACCCTGCAACAACAAGTATCTTTAGCTCCAAATCCAACCATGGGCTTCAGTGAACTTCACTATACAGCCACTGAAAAAGAAACAGTTTCAATCAGTGTGAGTGATTTTAATGGTAAAATAATTACTGCTTATACAATAGATCTTAGAGAAGGGCTAAACAAACTGCCAATCGATCTCCAAAGCTCTTTAGGAGGAACCTATATTGTTCATTGGAAATCCAGTAACGGAAGCAGCGGAAGTTTAAAAATGATCAAAAATTAATTGAATTTACAACCCTATAAAGCTCCTGCCAAAAACAGGAGCTTTATATATTTTATTAATTATCAGATAATTGATTCTTAAATCCGCACTAATTACAGAAATATTATAATTAAAAAAAACGACTTCAATAATAGAAGTCGCTTTTTTTAATTTTTCAGAAAAATTATTTTTTTATATCTGCTTTTACATCTTTATAACCATCTGAAACTGCGTCTGCACCTTTTACAGCGGTATTTTTAACATCTTTTGCACCTTTGGTTGCAGTTTTGCCAACCCATTTGGTGCCTTTTTTAACCCCTTTTTTGGTTGCTTTTGCCCCTTTCTGAGTTTTATCTCCAACCCATTCTGCACCATCTTTTACTCCTTTTCCTGTTGCTTTTGCTCCTTTTTCAATAGCATTGCCAACATTTTTAGCTTCTTGCTTCACCGTTTCCTGGGCATTAATGGCTACTGCAAATAAACCAAAAGCCAATAAGGTGAATAATTTCTTTTTCATATTTTTATTTTTTTTAAGTTAACTCGGTACATATAGCATAAAACAAGCCAAATGTATATGAATAGTTTTGCACTTTTACTCCGCCTGACCAAAACCCTTTGCTAGCTGTAGTTTTATATGTATCGGAAAGCTTCATATTATAAAAGGGATCACTTTTGATGAAAATATACACGCAGTTAGCCATTTATTTTTTTCTGCTGATTACCTTAAGATAAACCTCCAGAGTTTTTTGGTTATTGAAACCAGTGCCCGGATGGCTCCGGTAAATGTTTTGTACTGATATTCATCTTGTCTCTGAAATAGCGAAGCCCTCCACTAGCGAGAACATTTCCTGTACTTATAAAAATTCATTATAAATATTCATTCAATATTAATCAGGGTTTATTTACACTGAAGTAATTCCTGAAGCTTTGCCGTTAAGCACCATATGATCTACCAGATCATTGATCTTTGCAGAATTCTATTATTTTGATTTAAATAATTAATTTTTATTTATATATTTTATATAAATCCTTATCACAAAAAAAATAAAAATTAAAAAACTGCTTGTTTTTAATAAATTATATGTACATTTGTAAAATAATCAGGCTCCTGCCGACGCTTCCTCTGAAATTTTTGAATTTACAACTCTCTATCAGTCTTCGCTTTTTCAGCCGCTAATTTTTGTCATCAATTTAACAGGTGCAGTACCTTTTTTCAGCTTGAATATTTCAAGATTCTAAAAATACCCCATCATTTCTTGCTCACAAATCGATTTTATTACCGTGTTGACGTAATCATCAATACTGTGATGGCAATAGCCAAATAATTTATCCGTAAATACAACAATTTTATAATAGAATACAATGCAACAAGGAACAGTAAAATTCTTTAACGATACCAAAGGATTTGGTTTTATTTCACCTTCAAACGGTGGTCAGGATGTTTTCGTACATACTTCAGGTTTAGTAGATACTATTCGTGAGAACGATGTCGTAACATTCGATGTACAAAATGGGAATAAAGGCCTTAACGCCGTTAATGTACGCATAGCGTAAATTAAAAAATCTGTTTTGAGATGATCATGACAGGTATGGCAACAGCCAATACACAATTTATTCAATCAATACAATAATTTTATAATACAATACAATGCAACAAGGAACAGTAAAATTCTTTAACGATGCCAAAGGATTTGGTTTTATTACCCCTTCAAATGGTGGTCAGGACGTTTTCGTACATAATTCAGGTTTAGTAGATACTATCCGTGAGAACGATGTCGTAACATTCGATGTACAAAACGGGAACAAAGGCCTTAACGCCATTAACGTTAAAATAGCATAAAGTAAGAAGGAGGTGTAAAAGCTTCTTCCTCAATATACTAATTAGCAGAGAACATGTAGTTCTCTGCTATTTTTTTGCAATAACGAATACTACAGCCTCTTTATATTTTTTAATTTATTGTGTTTTTTCTAATTATTTGCCCGATACAGTATCTATAGAAGTCTTTATTGATGATGGTTTACACAATATGAGGTGTACAAAAGTGGTACACGACTAAGATGCTGCAACATCTTTTTTTCTACTTTTCCGCACGAATCTCGTCACATTAAACACTTGTAAACCAATATTTTACAATATTTTACAATATTTTACGATAAATTTAAAAACACATTTGTACTACTTTAGTACAACTCTAACCTTATAAATTGCTGTAGATTAGACAATTAACAATTCCCGCCTACAACGGTGACAATTGATATATTTCGCCTGTACATCTTAATTTTCATATATTTTAAAGAACGAAATAATTTACAGTTCTAACAAGAATAGCTCAAATTTTATATTAAAATGTTTTAATCAATTTCGTTATTAATTCTCTGTTTGTTTTACTAACTCCAAAATCTTTTGATAGATTTGACCATTTACTAATTGCAGAAGCTGTTTGCTGAATAACATTCTCTATAAATTCTTTTGATAGTTTGGCTTCACTTCCTAACTTAGTCAAATGTTTGAAGGTTATATTTCTCCCTTCTCCCATTACCATAGTACTTTGTTCTCCACCTGGTCCAGATGAGAATGTAAGGTCGTAAGCGGGCGATAATTTCCATTCACCAAATTCATTCATCAAAAACGAAAAATTCTTACCATGGTCGTCTCTATTATGCGCCATAACATTGAAAACTGCTAACCGAAACATTTTTTCTACCTCTCGAATATCTTTGGTTAAAAAACCCGTCAATGATAATAAATCTTCATAATCAAGAGACGGAAATCTAAAATTACTGTGAACAAGTCCACTCACTGTATGCATATGAAGACGCTTATTTTCTTCTCTATCAAAACGTTTAACGGCAAAATAGCCATTCCCTTTCCGGGACGGAAACAAATGGACTTCAGGCATTTTAATTCCAGCATCTACAGCCATTAAGGCGTAAACGTATTCTATTGCGCCCGCATCTTTGCCATCTAACGAATTTGGAAATTTCACCATCCAAGGTTCAAAACCATCGGCTAACAAATTCGCTCCGTAGGAAATATTTTTTCTTTCTGCATCAACGCCAATCAATGCTTTTGGCCGTGCTCCAGCAGAAGATCCGTTCAAAGCCAAAAGTTCTGCAATCACTTCTTCCGAATCACCTTGCAAAACGTTTTCTGTTTGAGTTGCCAACACATCCAAATCAATCATTTCATTACTACTATCTGGACTTTGATCCGGTTCATAAATCAATGCGCCCATACCATGCAATCCAACATACGCTAAACGATCAAGTGGAGAAATATCTGATGGAGAAATTCCTTCCGACCGAAGCATACGGTCAAAAAGCAATCTTCCCCAACCGTCAGGTAAACTATCATTGAAAACACCAGCCAAACCTTCAAATGGATCTCTTGGAAGCTCTATCACGCCTCGTTGCAAAAGAAGTCTTATAGGTGAAATCTCTAAATTGCTTTGAAGAAATTCTTCATCATATTGAAAATAGATGATACCATCACGAAGAGCCAAACGTCCAACTGGTTGGATTCGAGAACCGAAATTCAGTCCTACTTTTATTTCTTTGATAGATATTTTCATTTTCTGCTTCCTCGTTTTTTAATGGGTTTTTCCTCTGATTTTAGTACATCATCAATAGATTTAAAACTCTGCTCCTTCGGTTTTAACACATCAACCATTTCTTCTAATCCACCAACAACTGAAAGCAATTTTAAAAATGAATCCAAAGAAATCAAGCCTTTTTGCTCAAATTTTCTCAGAGTTGGTAAAGGAACACCTGATCTTTCAGCCAAACCTTCCTGTGTTAGATTCATTTGCAATCGTCTTTCCCTGATATTATCAATCAGCTTTTTTTGAACTTTGGAAAAAGAAATAAATAACATAATGGTAGTATTTAATGTTATAATATATCGATAAATAATATTATTGTATTACAAATATACTAAATTTGTTTTTCCAACTGACGTATCGTTCAATTATTTCTTCTGTTCGGCATTACAATTCTGTTTTATTTTGACTATCAACACTTAATATAGTTTATTGAATCCAATTCAATTATGCATACAGCGTATGCACATTCTCAAATGTTTTATAAAAACTGGCGATACAAGTAATTTGATCTTTTCAACAAACCACTTCCAAACTCAAGTTGTAGTTGTTCTGAAAGATATCTGATAAAAACATACCTTAGTCTGATTGGTGTTTACCGCTTTGGGTACGACACATTCATCGATAAAAACAAAAATTTCACCCTGTGTTTGTACAAGATGTTTTGTAATTCTTTAATGAATGCGTCAAAATTCGTTTCCGTTTTATTACCAAATTTGTGAATAAGTGAACAAACCAATCTTGGTCTTGATGAAGTTAAAAACTGTATTAACTCCTTTCCTGATCTTGTTTTGACGAGATCAGTTTCGCCAAAATCTATTTTTTGTAGTTTTCTATGTCATCAAAAAAGACTTCCTCAAATTCAGGGAAAATCTTTATATATTCTGAGGCGATTTTTTTCATTGTTTTTCTATTTTCTTAAAATTAAAATTTCATCTTCTTTTGTGAATTTTATATGCTCTATTGCATAAGGTTTGGGTTCTTTTTTTCTTTTGTTGCATAACGCTCCCACGTACGAAAATGTGTTGCAGTAAAAAATAATTTCACCATCTGCATTAAAGCCATATCTGTCTTCAATTTGTTCATCGCAACCCATATAGCAATCTGCATGGAAATAAAGGCGAAAGGTATAATCGTCGTTTATTTGCAGAAATTGCCCAAACTGATTTTCCAGATTTTCTTTGTCGTTTGATAAGGGTTTTAAATCGGCTTTTGTAAATGTTTTCAAATCCAATATTTCATCGCTTTTCCATTTTCCTATAATTTCTGGATGTTGGTAATTTTTGTAAGCAAAAGCATCATAAGTACGAAACATAAAAAACCTGCTTTACTATACATTGCTATTGATTCATAGTATTTTTGTCCTTCTTTTTGGCGGGAAAATAATATGTAATGATAGCTTCCGTGATCCAAACTTTTTAAAACATTAACGTGATCATTTTTCCAATCATAGCAACCTTTCACACCGGCTATCAAGATCTCTTCATCAGTATTTTGTTTTCCGATTGCCACCCAAATTCCGTTTCCGAACGTCATACTCTTTTCGGATGCAGAGATGAAGTCTTCGATAATTTTTTGCCTGTCTTTGTCCAATTGTTGCATAATTCTTCCTGTTCCGCATTCCACGGTTTTCTTATGCTGCCGTTTTGTGCAAAGCAAAATATGGGGGAAAACATAAGGAGATAATGTATTATTTTTTTCATGATTTAAAATTATTTTTTCCAGAAAAGCTTATTATAACAAAAACCAAAAAGCATAAGCAAAACAGGAGAAAACACCAATATAAAACACTGGAAAAATCCTCCTTCCCATGAATAAAATATATTAGCTTCAATCATAAACAATAAAATCCCTCCCAAAATATATCCGAAAGATTTTGTATCGGTTATTTTCAGTTGTTTTTTACGCGCTTCTTTACGTGCACGAATACAATGGTACAGGAAAATAAAAAAAGAAAATCCAAACAATACCATTACGATAATTAAGAAATACATGAGTTTTTCAAGACCAGCTCCTTCCACAATTACTTATTTTTAATCTTTTCATATACAAAAACTTTATAGAAGCCATCTTTAGATTTAAAACTATAGGTACCCCATCCTTTGTAAGGAAAGGCATCATCAAACTGTTTGGTTTTGTAAAATCTGCCTGTAAATGTTGCTGGTTTTCCATTGTCCAATTGCTCATTTACATCTTTTGGAAAATCCCAGATGGTTATGTTTTGAGTATCTAAAAAGAAGCAATAGTCAACCAAATCATCCTGATTTTTATGCTTCTGGTAATCTTTTGCAAGGATAAAGTTTGGACGGTCTGTCGTAGCCCATTGTATATAATTCACAACAATGGTTTCAGAGGTTTTGCTTATTAGTTTGCAATTTTTAAAGCGTTTATTTTCAGGTAGATAGTATTTATTTTTGGCTTCATCGTAACCAAAATGCTTAATAAACAGTTTCGGATCTGGATCATAAAGAGGAGTCCTTATTCTTACAGTTGTATCAAGAAAGTATACACGATTTTTATCCACAGCATAGCAAGTTCCTTCCAGTTCTTTGTAAGTAGAGATATCTATAACGGAAGAATAAGTAAGCATAACGGACTTTCCGGGCTCTTCTACAGAAAGTTGGTCGGTATAAAAGCTATGGTGTTTTTTATCCTCAGGATCATAATACACTATTTTTTCTACAATTGTTTTTTTGTTTTGGAAATCACTTTCATAAAGATTATATTTCAGATGCGTTAGTTTTCCCCAGTTTCTGGATGATGTGTCTATCGGGTTTTCTTTGGTGCCTTTATTACAACTTATCATTAAAAAAAGACCAATTAAATACAAAATTTTCAAGCGTTTCATTTTTTTATTTTTTTCAAAGTTAAAACCCCGTTTTCTTTTTTAAATATAAAAGGCCCTGAAGTAAAAGATTTGCCTTCTTTCTTTTTACCTAAATACTGAATATCATAACAGTAGAAGTTGATGCCTTTTTCATCAAAATAATATCTTCCTTTGATTCTTTCATAAGCAGGGCAATCGCCTTTGTCGTACATTTCAAAAGAGTAATCTTCTTTTATTTCCAAAAAATATCCGTAGTCATAATCATTTACAAGAGGTTTTAAAATCAAGGTTTCATTCTTTTTTCGTGAAAATGCTTCACTCATTATCCATTTTCCCAGAACTTCGGGATTGTAGTAATTTTTGTAGTAAAAAGGATCAAAGTCTCCCCGAAAGCTGAAAATGACTTTGTCATAAAGTGCCATCCTAAGATCAGCTTTTTGTCCTTCTTTTTGGGTAGAAAACAGGATATAATGATAATCTCCGTGATCCATACTTTTTAAAATTTGTATATTTTCATGTGGTGAAGAACTGTCTTTAAAACCTGCTTTTAAAATATCTTCATCGGTATTTTGTTTTCCTATTGTCATCCAAATTCCGTTACCAAACATCATATTTTTTTTGGAGGCAGCAATAAAATCTTCGATGGTTTTTTTGTATTGTTCTTGCTGCATTTGTATAATTCTTCCTGTACCACATTCTACAGGTTTTTTGTTAATATCCTCATTCGTTGCTTTTTCCATTGGAATAACAAAGTAGCCACCAGAAGCACCTGAGATATAAAATGGTGTTGCTAAAAAATAGTGTGTTGCTAGTAAATCTTCTTTTGAAGGCGTTATTTTGGTAGTGTGGCTCAACAAGTCCCTCAATACGTCAATATTTTCTACATCTTTTTCTGTAAGATTGTTTTGCATTAAAAGTACTCCTTCTCCAAGTTTTATAACAGGGCAATCTGATTTTAGTAATTCTTTTTGAAAACTACTTTCTTCGGCATCTGCAAAGCGTAGTTCGTTTTGTTTTAATATTATTTGTAGTACCTTGTTTGCATCTTCTGTGCTATGCATCTTTGTAAATATTTGATCTTGCTGTGTATTTTTAATTATTTCGTTGTACAGGGCAACCGTATTGCTGTCCGACAAATAATTGAGGTGCAACGTGAGTATTGCTTCTTTTTCATCCGACAAGCAATGCGAAATGCTATCTTGCGTTTGGGCGTAACTATTTGAAAATATTGCAAATAGCATAAATGCAAGATGTGTTTTTTTCATTGTTTTTTTTAATAATTATTCATTTTATGATAGGAAACGTAAGTCTTATTTCTTTGCTTTTTTAGTTGATTCTAGAGAAAGAAGCACTTAAAAAGGGGGGCTTCATCTTTGGTTGTTTAGTTCTTATAACTCAAATTCATATTTCCAAAGTTTAATTTGGCATCATAACTCCCAAAAACACTTCCCCAATGGTAATTTTTGCTTTTCATTTGCGTTTTCTTGGGATTGCTGAATTGCTTTAACAGTTTTATTTCTTTCCAAACAGATAATTCTAAAATTTGCTTTCCGTTTTTGAATTGTATAAAAACCATACTCAACTTTCCGAAATTAAAGTGGAAAGAAAGTTGGTAAAAATTACCCACAATTTCTTTGTTAAAAAAAGCAAGATTTTGTATGCCCATTTCTAAATTTTCAAAAAATTGATCAAAAGTTTCTTCCATTTCCCGGATGTCTTCCAATGTGGTTTTTGCAGATATATAGTACTGATTACCAAAGTGTAATTCGCCGTTTTCGGTATTGATGAGATTTTGCATTGTATTTTTAATTTTCAAATCACTTGTCTTTAAAAACAAATTTCTCCAAAAAAACTGTCGGGAAAATAATAAGTAAACTAATCAAAAGCGAAAATGGTGGTGTTAGTAACGTCTTCCAATAACTTTGTTTTAAGATAAGAACATCTTTGTTATTCTGTTTACGATAGAGTTTATAACAAACTAAAGGAACAGCATAATATCGATTGTCGCGGCTTATCGTATCCTGTATAGGAAAAGAATTTTCTCCCAAAAATTTTCCATCTTTAGAGTAATAGTAAGTTAACCGGTCAGAAAATTCTGATGGGTGTGCAATAGCCAGCTCATCGTTTTGGGTAAGGTATAATTTCTCTTCTCCTTTGTATCCTTTTACCGGGAAACTGGTGATAAATTTCCCAAAGGTATCATACACATTTACCGCACTATAAAAACGTCCATATATATATATGTTTTTGCTGTCGGCAACAAAAGACCGAGCATCAGAAAGTACAAATTCTTCTCCTTTTTTAAAAAAATGAGGAACAAGAAACCAGCTTATTGCCCCGTAAATAAATAATACGATAGCAAAGAAATGTATAATTTTTTTCATTCGATTTTATTATTGAATGTTATTTTTTCAAAACAATTTTATTATTGCCAATACGGAAGTAAACTTCCGGTTTTTTCATCTAACAGAAATATTTTTGCACAATCTTTATCTGTATAAATAGTCTTCAGTGTGCTTATTTGTCCACGATACAGATAGTTGTAATCTATTTTCATATAGGGTTCATTTTTTATGAATTCATCGGAAATGGCTATCATCAAATTTCCGACAGATTCGTCGGCTTTTTCAGCTTCTTCTATTGAAGATAAAAAATCGTTGTCTGTAGAGGTCGCCAAAAAGTATAATGCAACATCATCAATTTGTTGCAGGTCTTCTTTGGAAATATCTTCTTTTATTTGGTTGTCGATTTCAATTTTTTCAGGATGCTTTTGTTTATAGACAGTTAGTTTGCCGTTTTTTATTTTTTCGGCATTCAGAAGCACTTCCGATTGGTAGGAATCTTCTCCATCAGGAGGAATTATAGTGTCCTTTTTCCATCGTATGCGAATTAAATCTCCTCTTTTGAAAGGGATTTTATCGGCTTCGTATGGGAATTTATCACCTACAAAAAAACTGAGGATTTTTTTATCTTTTTCTACAAAAACAATTGGAAAATCTCCGGGCGTGTTGATGCACAAAAAAGTTACAAGGTCTTCGTAGATTTTGTCTGTGTTATTTTTTGTAGTGGAAAGCAGTTCGCGTTTTGTACTCTTGTTTGGTTTAGCCATTTTTTCAGCCCCAACAGTGGTTGCAGGCTTTTGTTTACACGAAATAATCACTAATAAAAGGAGTATAAAAGATAGTTTTGGGTATTTCATTTTATATTGATGTTAAAAAAAAGGTATTTATATATCACACATATTCTATTTATAATTTTATATTTAAAAAAATCTAAAAACCATAGGTAATAAATCGTTCTTTGTAAACGCCGTTTTCAATTTTCCATATTACTTCATAACCTCCTGCTCCATCACCGTTTGAAGATTGAATGTACAGTGAGCTTGTTTTTACATCGTAATTTACTCCGGAATAGTCCAGATTGGGTTCGTATAAATTTTGTAAGGCAGATGCAGGAAGAACTATAGATTTACCATCAATTTTTATCTCTATCGATTGATATTCTGTTTTAGGCATTCCGCCATCATTTCCCCAGTATTTTTTGCCATCGATTGATTTTAAAATATTTTCCGAGATGTACGTGAGCCTGTGTTTTGTTTCATCAAAGGTTTTTTGGGTAATAGAAATTTTGATATTGCCTTTACCAAATCTGGCACTATTTTGATTTTTCAAAAGTAGCGGGATTTTTGAAAAATCAGTAATGAAAACATATCTGTCTTTGTAGATATAGCCATTTAGTTTGGTGTCCTTATAATCAATACTTGTCCAGTTGCTTTCCGGAGCTTCAAAACAATAAATGAGCTGTCCGTTTTGCAGTTTGCTAATAATTTTGCTGTCTTTTTTGCCATTTTCTCTTACGTTTGTATAGCCGTCTTTGTCAGCAATCACGGCAAATTGCCCAAAAGTAAAGCCAGAAAAAAGGGCAAGAATAGTAGATATAAATTTATTTTTCATTTTACATTTGTTTTGATGGTGGTTATTTATAATTATTATGATGGAGTATTAATTTTCTCTTACTCCTTATTTTTTTGTTGCCACATAAATTGATATCCGCTCTGTGTTTCTTTGTAATTAAAATTTCGTTTTATCTTAAATAGAATGTTTGGGTTTGAAAATAATATGATTCCGTAAAACAGTATTGTCAATATAGCGAGTCCATATAATCCAAATTTCAGATATTTTTTCACCTTTATTGGTTTCAAATAGTTGTCCGTCAATAGTATTACAGTGAAACAGATAATGGAGTAAATAAAAAAATCAAAAACCAGTTCTGTTACAAATATCTGTAAGGAAAATGAAGTAAACCAACCACCGCAGATAAATGGCAAAGGAAAACCATATATAAAATCAGAAGGTCCGTCTTCAATATATACATAATGCCATTTTGTAATTGTACCAAAGAGAATTATTGTTATTGGCAGAACAAATGTCAATATGAGTTTCCTATTTTTTTTCATTTTAATCTATTAAAACATTTATAAATCAGAATCATTTTTTTCTAATTTTTCATTCAATAATTTCAATAATGTGTTGTGATATAAAAATGATGAAAAAACAAATCCTACTTCTAACACTTCCTCTTGTATTTTTTTTCCTGCCATGATAGAGATAAAAAAGGAAGAAATAATTTCAGATTTTAACAAAAAACAAGAAACATTTATCAATTATTGTAATTATGTGATAGGATTGCACTATCTATATAATTGGCATTTTTTTCGTACCCCGAATCAATCTTGCGTTTCAAAATGGTATCATATTTTAGTCCTTCAAACAATTCATTGAAACAATCTTTTAAAGGTTTTTCCTTTCGTTCGCGAGTCATATAATCCAAATAAACAATTCTGGAATAAGCAGTTTGTCTTTTTAAATGTTTTTTCAGGATGACCTCGTCAAAATTTTTTCCTCTCAAAGCAACAAGTACGTTTCCATTGTTTGCGATCCCGATTAAAAATATAAGCTCTTCCTTATCTCCTTTTTGAGGATGAGAATAATAAATCGGAATTGTTTTATGCGCTTTTTTCGCTTTTTTGAATATTTCCATCATTTTTTCTTTTGGAAGTTCAATTGTGTCCGAATACACCGCTTTTTCTCTATACGAGACATAGCGGACAAATAGTTTTTCCGGAAGAAGCTGTGCTTCATCATCATTTCTGGAGGGTGAAGATTGTTGTCCCCAATCTGAATTAAAATTTTCCATATCATCGGACATTACATAATAAGAAGTATTATCAGGAAACAAAAATTCGACACTTTGTAAATATGCAGGATGATATTTCGGTGCAAAAACACTTGTTTCATAATAAAAACGCTCCCATTTTTTATAATGTATAACTTTAAAGGCAGTTGCAACCAGCAATGCTGAAATTACAAATACATATATCGTATTAAGAGTATTGAGTTTCATGTTTTTTAATGATTAAATCCTTTTCCGAAAGCTTCCAAAAATTTCAGGCCTCCAAAAATGAGTATGGATATGATTAATGATAAAAAGAACAACACCTTGGCTATTGTGTAACGTTTACCTTTATAATAAAAAGCATAACTTCCCAATACAACCGTAACGCTTGCGGACAGATAAAAAACATTGTATAACATATGATTTTCATCATTATAAGTGCAGTTGAGGAATAGATTAACTATTGCTATAATGATGATCATCAGCAATACCGAGAGTCTGCTGTTTTTTCGGTTTTGCATTTCTGTTTTTGATACTTTTATCATCAGTTCTATTTTTTTTGTATTAATTCAAAATTTCATCAAACCAAGATTCTAATTTAACCTTATCGTTCTGGTTTATGTCTTTGTTTGTAATACCTTTTTTTGTGAGTTTTGAAAAAAAAGGAAGCAGAAGCATTTGTGTTTTTTCATCACCTGCATTTTTTGCATTTATATATTCTTTGCAAAGATTAAAAAACAAGGCTGCAAATCTTTCCACATTTTCATTTTCAAAAGAGGGCAAATCCGGAATCTGTAATTTTTTTTTGTTTTCGACAGCAAAAGGAAACATACTCATTTTATATAATAGGCTCATTATTTGTCTTTTTTAATAATTATATAATTCTATCAACCAACCCGCTATTTTTGATGTATCTTTTCCGTCCAGTTTCATCTGTATTTTTACTCCTTCTGATGAAATTTTCGAAACATGAGATCGTAAAGATTTTATGGATTCTTCATCATTATTATAGACGGCAACAGCCAGCTCTTTATACAGTACCAAATATTTTTTCATATATTTTTCTGCCATGTTATTTTCTAAATCCGGCGGATTCGGTATTGCTTCTAGATCAATACTTTGGTGGTGAACAAGCATTAAAAAAGGAAGTTCAAACATTTTTTTCATTGTCTTTTTTAAATTATCTATTAATTTTTTAAAACAGTTTTTTCGCCACGTTACGATTTGAAAACGATTGAAATTTCTAAATTGTGAAGTTTCTTTTTTCAAAAATTTAATATATCTTGGATTTTTCTAGCCTGTTTTGGTGCTGTAATAATAATTTTCGTCTTCACCGTACAACCACCCATCTCCAGAACCTTGGTTCATTTTTGTAGCCCGAAATTTTAATAATGAACTTTCATCGGGAATAATGTAGTTACGGTCTGTTGTTTTCCTCCACAAATTTTCAAAGAGAAAAATGGTTTTGCCCAATCAAAAGATAATTCCCCAAATAATAAAGCTTAAGAATAGAAGTTTTTTCATTATCGCTTTTATATTTTTTCATTCAATTTTTTATATACTAAAAAATATAAAATGCAGAAATAGATACTTCCACAAACCAAAATAGGAAAAAATGAAATCCACAAAGTAGAAATCCATTCTTCTGTAGTGGTAAAAGTACTCCAGGAAGCTTCTCTTTCTATAAAAGTTATATTGTTAATCCACAACCAAAGGCCAATTAATATGACCATATTTAGTATTAATTGGATTGGCTTTTTCATTTTCAGCCAATTACTAATCAATAAAAACAATCCAATGATAATGATTGTTATAGCGCTCAACCAAAATAAATCTAACTCCAGAATGCAATCTAAACAAGAACTGGAAGGTTGATTGTCATAAGGTTTCATCGCCCAATAACTTTCCACAAATGTGAGTACTCCTGTTATCATTAGCTGCAATAGTAAAGTAAATGCGTTGATTCGTTTCTTCATTATTTGGTAAATAAAAAAAATTATAAAAAAAACTCATTGATAGTGAAAGACTTAGTGCTACACTTTGTGTTTCAGTCATAGTTTTTATCTTTTAAAATATTAGAAAATTCAATTTTTCTAACTATTACAAGAGGAATACATTTATTATTAAAAATTTAGGAGTTGTTTTAAAGTTAATTTTGTTCCAAAACATCACTAATCAGAAAAGATTTTCCGGAAGGAATCACTTTTATATCTCGATTGTAATTGAATTTGTTTTCCGTATCAGAGATGATTACGCTAAATATCAGCTGTTCTTTTTCCGTGGTTTTATAATCGCATTTGGTTACTTTTATCAAACCCCAATCTTGCGCTCCAACTAGAAATCCGGAATCGTAGCCTACATATTGGCAATCGAAATCGTTTTCCCATTTTTTCTGAAATTGTTGCAAGGTCAGACTTCCATCCGTATCTAAATCAATGTTTATGGCATCAGATTTATATTCTTCATATTTTTTGGTGAAAATAGTTGGCGTATTTCCGTCTGCTTCTTCATTGGTATTTTCCTGCAAACCATTTTGCTTATTGAGGTAATTTTCGATAGAATAAATAAGCCATTTTTTTGCTTTTGCAATTTCATCGTCTTTTTTCAGAGTAGTTGTCTTGGTTTTTACAGAATCTTGCTTAGATAGCACATTTTCATTGGTTGATTTCTGTACCACACTATTTTTTGTTCTTTTTTCTACTTTATTACAAGAAAAAATGAAGAACAGAGTCACTAAAAATGGGGTTAATTTTTTCATGTATTTATTATTCTTTGTTCTATTTGATTCCAGCCATCTCTTCGAATCCAGTAAAATAACGCATTCCAAAACTTATAGTTTAATCTATAAAATCGATTTTCTCTTTTTTGATAATGCTTTATGCATTCTGATAATAACCAGTCTTCATCAAAATCAGTCCAAGCTCCAGAAATATTTAATAAGTTTGGCTGAAGAAGTGGAAAAACCTTCATCAAATCAATTTGTTTTATATCTTTTATATGAAGTCCGGATTTTTGAAAAATGATTGCCATATGGTCAAAATCTTTACATGTCAATTCATTGTCTAAATAGAACTTAGACAATGCTATCCAAATTGGTTTTCGGTTTTCTAATTCCGTACTATTCATTTTTTATTTATAATAGGAAATGTCATCCTTATTTCTTTACTTTTTATTGTGGATTCTATGGTAATGCTGTCTTTGATAATTTTTACCGATAAAAAAGCAATAATGAGTGAAGTGATGCTATTTTGGAAGGTTTTCATTTTTCTCTTATTCCGCAGTAATTAGCCATTCTTTAGCAATACGTTTTGTTCTTTCCGCATTTTATTTAATAATGCATCCAGATAAGTCTGTATTTTTTTTGGTAATGTTTTTATAGAATCGTCTTTTTTAAACGTTCGGCAGTCGTCCAAACTGCATTCTACCGCCCGAATTCCATATTTTATGCCTTTGTAGATCGTGAAAATTTTTACTCGAGAAATTTCGCCATCATTACTTTTAGAACCATAAACAATAATGGGATCTATTTTCCCGTCTCCGTCAATGTCTTTGAAAGAAGAATACTTACTCCAAAACCAAATGCTGGTTTCTGGAAATTCTACATCATTCGTTGAAATAATTTCGTCTTTTATACTCCATTTTTCTACAAAACCGCCGTGATCGTTTAACATGGCTATCGCCATAATTTTGTTATTCAAGCTGTCTGATTTTATAATTTTTGTTTGGTTTTCACACAACAAAACATTGTAAATACCATCCTTATCTTTGTATTCATAAGCTTTATAAATAGGATACGGAATGTTTTCAAACTCGTTACTCAAATTCTGGGTTTCGGTTTTTGATAAAACCCTGCTTGTAGTTTGTGAAAAAATGATAGTTGAAGTAAGGAAAAATGCAATAAATAATGTTACTTTTTTCATTGATTAAAATTCTTTATTTGGCCTTTCTTGATGACCGATTTTGCAATAAAAAATAAAAGGATAATAACAGGATAATAAATAACTGATAATTCAGTATCTAAAAGCTGTAATAAACTTAATTCATCTTCATAATACAGATTTAATTCGCCAAAATTTTTCATATAATACTCCTGAAGTGAAAGATAATCTATGTAGAAATATATAAGGGGTAAAATAATTAATATTGAAAATACAATCATTACTATTCTATATTTTGTGATTTTTCTGTTCATATCTTGTTTCAACTACATGTTGTACATTTTATTATTAGTCAATATTTTATAATATGTCTTCGACTTCGCTCAGACTGACAATGCTCCAAAACGCTCTATTAAAGGAATATAACACTCCACAAAAAAGTATTCTGTGTTTATTATCTTTCTGTAGTTCTTTCCAAAGATTTTGCCGTATCGGAAATTTTCACAGTAAGCGTTTTTAAGTAATACGTTTCTACTGGCATTTGTCCTATGTAAGAAAAAACACGTTCTCCAATCGGATCTTTCCCGATGGATTTAAAAACAGGATATAACTGCACAATAACTTCATTGGTATTTTCAGTGGTTTCTACTTCCATATTCTCCAACAATCTTCCACCAGTACTGATAGAACTGTAATTACCGGAAACTGTATAAGTTCCGGATGCATCAATATCCATATTTTTTATAACCAAACCTTCTATTTTACCCTTTTGCAGGGTATTTGCTTTATTACAGGCAATGAACAAGAAAAAAATTGTAAGAGAAAAAATTATTTTCATTTTGGGCTTTTAAATTTCATACTATTTTTTAATCTAAATTATTCAGATAATCGTCTAATTTTTTACGATCCGACTGATCTAATTTTTCCCGGATGGTAAACAAATACAATACTTCCTGCCTTATTTCGTCTATCGTTCCTTTTACATATACCAAACTATTTTCGCCTTGGGTGAGGTACATATCGCAAACTTGTCCTGCATAATTTTTTAAATGTTTTGCAACTTCCTGATTGCCAAATTTTGGTAAATCGTCTTTTATCCGGAAACAATATTTGGGTAAAGCATTTTTTTGATTTCCCGAAATATCTTCATCCATCGCCAAATTGCTTTCTGAAGAATTTTCTTTTTTGTAGGTGGACTCGTATTTTGGCAGGTCGTTTTCAGCGGTTGATACTTCATTTGTTGCATCTTCTGCTGATTTTGCAGCATCTGCAACGGTACTTCTTGCCGCTTCTGATGCAGCTTTTGTTGCTTCTGCTATACCTTTATCTGCATTATATTTTTCTTCTGCCAATTTTAGAGAATCCCGAAATTTTGTTTCTTTTTGTATCTCTTTTTTCCTGTCAAAATATACGGTTTGTGCTATTTTTTCAGATTTTATAAGCATTGTATATTCTGTGTCATAGTCTTTTTCATCTCCAATTTTCACCACCAACCCCTTTGGGAAAATGTTTTTAGAATTGGCATTTACCCCATAGTAATTGGTCATTATGAAAAGTAAATTGCTGTTATTGGTTGTGTTTCCGTCATCAATACAAACTTTTAATGTGGAATGAGAATCATCAGGATTTTCAACGCTATCGGCATCAGTAAAATTTCGATTTCTATATTTTAACGAATATTGGGTGCAATTATATTCGCCTACTTTCTCTTTAACATTTAGGTTGGTAACCTCGTAATTGGGTTTGGTTTCTTTATCAATATCAAAACTCATTTCGTATTGTGGGTTATAAGTTAAGCGGTTATTTATCCCAAAACTTACCCAAGAAAATCCCGAATCATCATAAAAAAAGGATTGTGAAGAGTTGTAAGAGTCTGCAAATCTTGGATTTGTAATAAGAAGTCCTTCGCTGTTATTCGCAAAAACCTCTAAAGCGAGGATGAACTGCTTATTGTCATTGTATTTTTTTGTAATACTTTGGTACGTAAATTTGTTGGCAAAATCTATTTTTTTTTCTTGTGCGAAAATGGTTGAAGCAAATAGTATTGCTAGAAATAATGTGACTCTTTTTTTCATTTAGATAAGTGTTATTTTTATTTAATATTTTGATTATGCATACATTACAGGTATATTTTCAATCGCCTTCTTCGGTAAAATGAACACTCACTTCTGTGCAAAAATTATCAACAAGTGTAAATTCCAAAGTAGTCCAAGCATCTCTATCTTCTAAGGAAATTGCACTTATTTTGGTAGAATTTTTATTGGTTTTATAATCCCATTTTTGATCCACCGAAAAATTGGGATAATCTAAATAAGCATTCAATATTTCTTTTCGTGTACTTCCAACCCCCATCCCGTTTTTGGTGCGAAATTTTGGGCTTTTTGTAGCCAGAGCTGAAATTTGCAAAACATTCGGTTCGGTTTCACTCACGTAGTTTTCCGTAATTTCTACTTCTATTTCTTCTCCGGAATATTTTACCATATTCTTTTTTCGATTTTCTTGGGAATGATCGGTTAACTGCAAAGATGTTTTAGCTATTTTTTCGGCTTCCTCTTTTGTCATTTTTATTTTGTAGGATCCGATTCTTAAAGTAGTGAGATTAGGGTTTTCTTGGGCAAAAGAAAATCCAAAACTAAATATAAATAGTAGTGCAAAAAGAGATTTTTCCATTTTTCAAAAGTGTTTTTATAATAAAAATAGGGTGCAAATGTATATGAAATCCGTTTCAAACAGATCAAAAAAGCATCTACAAAGTATCTACACGTTTTTGTTTTTTTTCAAAAAAACACCTAAACAAATGATAAACAAACAATTAAATATTTAAGCAAAATAATTACCTTTATAGAATTGTTTTTCATTTATGCAGTTACGGTATTTTATTTTTTTATTGATTTTTTCAACTTCATTATTTTCTCAACAAAAAAAATGGGAAACGCTTCAAGTACAAATTGCCCAGGAAAAAGATTGGGGCAAAAAAGCCATTCTAACAGCAGATTTGGCAGCGGATTTTCGTTTTATTGATATTAAGAAAAGCTATCAATTGGCAAATGAAGCCATAGAAATGAGCGAAAATTCAAAAAATATGGAAAGCCAAATAAAAACCCATATTTTCTGTACCAAAGTTTTCAAAAAAGCAGACAGTATTTCGCAAATGATTAACTCTGGTAATGAAGCGCTGAAATTGTCTCAAAAACTCAATAATAAAATTTTACTTGGTCTTTCTTGGCACAACAAAGGTTTTGTAGAAATGAATTTGTATGAATCGGATCTGGCAATGCAATATTTTTTTAAATCGCTGGAATTGCTGGAATCTTCTAAAGAATATGTTACCATTTCTAAAAATTATTACTACATCTACGGACTTTATGCCGAAAAAGGAGAATTAGACAAGGAAATAAAATATGCCAATTCCTGCATTGAATTTGCCGAAAAAAGTATGGATCCGGAAACGTTGTGTTTGGCTTATCAAGCAATTGGAACGGTTTTCTCGGATCAATATGAAAAAACTTCAAAGCCGGAAATGTGGCAAAAATCGGTAAAAGCGTTTGAAAAATCTTTGGCGATTTTTAATGAAAATTCGGAGCAAATTGTGTCTCAAAATCAATTCGGAATTGTGTCTTTGAATTTGGCAAATCTTTATATAAGCCAAGAAAGACCACTTCAAAAAGACAAAATTCTTTTCTATACGAAATCTGCTATCGAAAATGCAAAGAAAAATAATGATATTATTATTCAGGTAAATGCATTGCAGATTTTGAGTGATTTGGCAAAAAAAGAAAAAAACGACTCTAAAGCTGAAAAACATCTATTACAAGCGAAAGACTTGGTGGAAAAAAATACCTTCAAAGACGAATACCTTAATTCTTCAGTGTATTATTCGTTAGCCAATTTTTATGAAGAAAAAAAGAAACCGAATGAAGCACTTTTTTTCTATAAAAAATACATTGATTATTTTTCTAAACTAAATGATCATCGCAAAAAAAGTAATATCAGGATTTTAGAAGCCAAATTCCAAACCCAGAAAAAAGAAGAGCAACTGCAACTTCTAACCCAAAAAAACAGATTACAAGAATCCCTAATTTACTTGTATTTAGCAATGGCTATTTTGGCTATTTTGGGAAGTGTGTTTTTGTATCGTTCTAATAAATTTAAATTAAAATTTGAAAAACAAAAATCCATTGTCTTGGAAACTCAAAAAGAAGAGGCCGAGCTTTTGACAAAATTAAAAGAAGAAGAAAATGCAAGAATAGAAGCCGAAAACAGATTAATTGTAACGCAAAAAGAGCAAATGCAAAAGCAATTATTAGCGGGTGCATTGCAAATAGAACACAAAAATGAGTTGCTACAAAGTCTGAAAGAAAAATTTAATCAAGAAAAATTTACTGACAAAGCTCAACTTAAACTGCACCAAATTCTACAATCGGAAATGCAAATTGACAATAATCTGGATCAGGTGAAAAATGATTTACAAGATATAAATCCGGAATTTTTTAAAAAGCTAAACGAAAAATCGGGTCAAAAACTCACCACTTTGGATTTAAAATATTGTGCCGCCATTCATTCAAATCTGAATACCAAACAAATTGCAATGCTCTTTTCTGTAGAACCAGAAAGTGTACGAATGAGCAAATACCGTATAAAACAGAAGTTAAATTTAGGGAAAAATGATGATTTGGAAGATTATCTGAAAACAATTAGGTAACACAATTATTTGTAAAGTATCAATAGATCCGCTACAAAAATGACTTAAATTTATAGTGTAAAGTTTAAAACCTTTATCCATGAATAAACAGCAACAGCAAGTCAAAGCTCTCAAAGTTTGGCTTAAAATCTACTTAGAATCGGAGATCTGTAACAAAAACGGCTTTATACTGTGGAATTGCATTTACAGCTATTGATGACTGCACAAGAATAAAAATTATTAATGTCTACTCTTGTAAAAAGCAGAAAGTATTATCCATTTTTTAGGTGAAGTTTTGAATACATTCTATTTGCCGATACAGAAAGTGTACTACTTGCTGTTTATGCAACTTTACAATAAAGTAGTATCACGATTAGTAAACACTAATTGCAATACTACTTAGAATACAAAAAAAAAGAAATTTGGTTATTCTTCAATTACTTTCACAGTATCTTTGGTAAAGGCGTTATTATTTACCAAATTAACCAAAGTTGTTTTAAAGTTTCGCAATTCTCTATCTTCAAGCAACTGCTGTTGCTCAGTTTTCCCAATATGCCCTTTTCTCATATACATTTCAATTGCTTTATCTATTCCACCAATTGTTGTTGGCATATCAAATAAAATTAAAGTCTTACCATTGTTTTCTTCATCAAATTGAATATAAATCGGATAGGCTCTTCCGTTAGAATCAATTTTTGTTTCTTCCAATTTCTTCTTTTTGAAATATATTTTTGCTCTTTTTTTAATGTCCGCATCAAGATCTTTTGGTATAACAATATTGAATTGAAAATCATCATATATTTTACCATTAATATTTATTTCATCTAATCCATGCAATGAATCACATACCATAGAAACAAAATTCTCAAAATACCCAATAGCTAAAACAGTTGATGGCAATAATCCTAATTCGCCTAAAGTAATTTTACTTCTTATAAGTTTGATAATATTGTTAATCTCTTTATTTAAGTCATAATTAGATTCAAAAGGTTCTATTTTTTCAAATCTTGGAATTGTTATTCCAAGTAAATCAGAAGGTAATTTCGCACCTTTTTCTTGTAATGCGAAAGCTCTGTTGGTACCAAGCCTACCTAAGAACAAACCAAACTCAAAGACAACATTATCCCTAACTGTTTCAAATATATCGTCTCTGGAGGTTGTAAAATCATCCTTTGTAGCTATCATGATACCGAAATCAAACAAACTAGCCTCATTTAACAATGTTTCTAAAGTATTTTTGTTATTTTCGAAAATATTATCTGTCCAAACATAAGGTTCAAATCCAGCTTCACAAAGCTTTTTCTTAGTATAGTTAGCTACTTCTAAGCCCTCTTTTGACGATCCTATAAAAATTCTTGTTTTCATTATATTGCGTTTTTAAAATTAGAATAAATTTCATTTAGTAGTTCATTCAACTCCTTATTCAGCTGAATAACCTCACTGTATTTTTTTATTAAAAAATTACCACTATTATCATAAAATAATTTTTCAGAGCCATCAATACTTGTTAATGATGCCATATATCCGATGTCATCACAAACTTTTTGTAATTGTTCTTGAATCACAAAGAGTAAACCTATATAATGTATTGAACTATATTTATAAGTTTCAATATTATAGCAGATAATATTAATTCCAAAAGATTTTAATTCATTGTATTCATAATCTGAATCATACATGAAATTTTTCAAAAATCTTATCATCTTTTTAAGACGTCCGTTTGTGTTTGCACTTTTCTCATTAATACAATCTATTGTATAAAACGGATGATCTGTTTTACCAGTTCCAATGTTTTTTTCATATATTTTAATTCCTCTGTATTTTTTCTCCCGAAAATTCTTAATGGAAAAAACATCATCCTCATAACATGCAATAACAGCCTCAACTGGTTTTTTCAAATTTTTATTAAAAATTCTTACACATTTAGTCTTAGTAATATCACAATCATCGTAATTAGCTTGTAAAGTTTTTTCTGTTTTAAGCCTATTATCTAATAGAACCTCATTTGAATTTCCAATAAATGAAGGCGTATTAATCAAGCCTTGCACAACATTTTTTTGTGATGGAGTTAATATAAAACCATCCATCAAACTTTCCAGATCGGTTCTTGGGGGAACTTTATAAAACTTATCTGAAATAACTAATAAATCAATATCACTATTAGCTTTGATATGTGTATTTGTCATTACAGATCCTTGAAATTCATAAATAACATCCTCTAAACTTCTGCTAAGATGAGTTTTGACATTATTTCCAGCCTGAATAATATCACTTGTAAATTTATCATCTACGGCTGACATTGCACTTCTTACATACACGTCAGGGGTATTAATATATGATAATTTAGTTGAATCCATATCTTTTAAAGATTCGTATAAATAACTACTTTCTGGGTTATATCGATTTTTTAAATTTTCTAATTTTTTCGAAAAATTTTCTGGCATTGTTCTATTTTTTAACATTAATATTAATAAAAAGTGCTTTTGTGTAAAGGATAAGCACTAACCTTTTATTTAACAAAATTTACTTCTTCTTTTCTCTTTGACTTAATGCACTTCCAGCAACAGATTTTGCAGCTTTTGAAGATGTGGAGTTTCTTAGAATTTTAGAAGCTTTTTTTGCTACAGATTTACTTGTAACTTTTCTGCTCATTGCTTATAAATTTGGATATATCTTCCTTTACTACTGTAAAGAAGATTAACAGCGAAGTTATGGTCGTGCTAAGTAAGCAAAGGAATTGTAGGAGTATCTAAACAACATTTAAATAGTATTTAAATGATATTTAAATAAAAAGTAGTACTTTTGCAAAACAAAGCAGGATATCCAGCAAAACTTCAAATGCCAGATTATCTCTTTGGTCTAAATAAAGAAGTCCCGCAACCCTGAGAAAGTTTTGGACTTCTTTTTTAATATTTTTATTTTTCTATTACTCTCTGTATCATTTTAAATATTTTGTCTTCTTTAATATCAAAAACATCAAATATTATTGTGTTTTTAGTTCTATAATCTATACCTAAATCATTTAATAAAGATTTTGCAGCAACATAGTAATATTCACCTGCTTTAGCAATACTAAATGATTCACTGTCATTTTCTTTACACATAACTATAAAAAGTTCTTCAGCTTCATTTACTCCAAATTTGCAGAATCTGTTGTCTTCTATATTTAACAATTCAGCAGCTCCTCTTGAAAATCCCAATTTACCTGTTTTGTGAACCGTAATTTTAGCAATTGAAGTATTTTCTTTAGGTTTTAAGAATTTCAACTCCATAATCGTATGTATTTAATGCAAATATAATTCTTTGTACTTTACCATCCAAATGCATTGATTTTTAAATTAATTTTTTTATCCACAATAATCACTTTGTTATTAATAATTTCACGCTCATTTGTGCGCTTATTTGTGTATTATATTTCATAAATATCACAAAAAACTGAATTACAGCTAATTAAAATAAAAACTATTTGTGAGCTTAAAAAACAAAAGTCTTCTATTTCAAAAGAAGACTTTTTCAATAATTATAGCAAAATATCGGTACTATTCTTATATGATTAAATAAATAATTTTCTTTCTATTGACAGTTGTGTTCAAATTTATATTGCGAGTTATTTCCTTAATTATTTTGGTTGCAATTAGTAAACATCATTTGTTAGTTGTCCCGTTCATTCTCCATAGTTTTGTTTATTGGTTTTTAAGAAGATTTTACAATTGATTTTTCTTTGCCAGAAGTCTAATACTGATTTTAGTTTTGAAAGTGGAGAACATCGGTTTATGAATTAACTACTTACTTAATCTCATATCTTCATACTTTGATCGTTCAGTTTTCAAAGATACCAACCAATCCAAATACATTTCTTCGGGCATATTGCGATAACCTATTTTATGAATGTGTGTGTATTCTTTATTCATTAAATCAAATAGTTCTTTAGCCTTTGGATTGCTTAATGTAGCTTGAATATCTTTTGTATTCTGCTCTTTCATCATTTTTTGAAACTGCTTTGTGTGAGTTTCAGCCTGTAACAATAAGGCATTAGCTAAATAAGGATGTATTTGTATTGCTCTTTCTGCACATTTCAAAGCAAAACTTCCGTCATTATTAGGGAAACTCCTGTTATAAGCAGTAGCTAAATCTATCAATAGCAATGAAAGACTTTCTTCATTGTTTAGGGCTTTCATAAATACGCCATTTTTAATGGCATCTAAATGAACGAATCCAGAAGCCGACAACCACGCATCAATCGGGAAAACACCACTGGTAAGCTCTGTATTATACCAACCGAGTGATTTAATGTTATGTTTAATATAAACATGATTTGGAGCAAGTGCTAAATTAGCATCAACTCCTAATTCTTCTGCTAAAATCTTATAAAGATATGGCATTGAATTACAGTTACCTTTTTGGGTATCTAATAATTTTGACACAAAAAGATTAGACAGCTCTTTATGCCCAAAAACACCCTCAAAATCATAAGTAAAAGGTTTATATCTCAACGTATCTTGACCAACAATTACAGGGGTCGCCTGACATAATACTGTATAAATAGCAGCATATTTATTTACTTTGGTTTCGTCCTTTTCAGAATAACTAAGTTTTCTATTATTTAATAAAAGATTACAAAAATGTTTTAGAAACTTAATTTTGTTATTTAACTGTATTGTATCATATTTGCCCTGATAATAAGCGTTTTCTACGCTATAAACACCTTCTTTAAAACTATACTGTTGTTTATCAGTAAGCATATTATCTAATGTTTGATACGCATCAGAATAAAATTTATTTTCCTGCGCCTTAAACAGAAAAAAAGAATTTAGAAGCAGTGTTATTAATAAAATATTTCTCAATTTGTTATTTCATTAGCGGGTTTAAAATTGTACAAATTTCCTCCTCCTTTTGTACACTGAATAAATATTTTTTTAGGGATACTATCTCTCAAACTGATTTTTGTTGTTTGGTTACAAAAATAATTATCATAACTAAATACCAAACTTTGATTTTCAATTTTCAAAGGAATTGCCCAATAATCTGCTAAATAATAGATTCCTATAAGTTGATTTTTGTTATCGTAAATATAAACACTTCCATTCCCTCTTTTAGACTCTTCTAAAAGCCCAAAAAGATTTTGAGAATTTATAATTTTAAGAGTATCCTTTTTTGAATTAATTATATTACCTATATATTTTATATGTATTTCATCTATTTCCTTACCTATAATACTAAAATGATATTCTTGATTTATTTTATTTTCACTTAAAACAAGTTTTCTACTCTTTTCATAAAAATCATCATCAGGTTTTTTAGCGCTTTTAGATGAAGGAGTACAACTGAAAATTAATAACAATAATGTAAGACTTATATATTTTTTATAATATTTCATAATTAATAATCGTTTGGTGTTGGTTTTTTAGAATTTTGCTGCATAGTCTGCACACCTTGCTTATAACCAGGAGTTCCCGCAGTACTATTATATGCTCCAACCGCATTAAGCCATCCTTTAAATGTAAAGGTAGATTTTCCTGTTTTAGAATCATAGGTTATACCATCTTTAAATCCTTTTGTTCCTAAAATTCTTGTTCCCGCAAATAAGGAATTTGTAACACTCGCTCCTTCTCCAAATTTTAATCCGTACTTTGATTTCATTTCTCCACCCTGCCAATCTGCTTTTACATTAGTCTGCATAATATCCGTAGTTCCAGTAGTTCCAGCATTTGACTCTTGCACTGTCATTGCTTTGACTAAGGTTGGATCTAAGTCTGGTATACCCTTCAATGCTTCTTTAGGAATAGGATTACCACCTTCGGTAACTAAATCTAACGCTCCTGAATTTTTAGCCTGATTAAAATAACCAGTTCTTGCAGCAATTTGATAATCGTTCGCCTGATATTCAGAACCTGAAACATTTTCTCCTCCTTTACTTTGGATTATATTCGGCATTGGTACTTCTTTCCATCCAGCAGAATTTCTTTGGGGGTAATCACTCGCATTTGCAGTTGCCTGAATGTAAGTTTTAAACTGCGTATTACTTTTAATTCTATGCACTTCTTGACCATTATTATTAATATAAACAATATCAAGGGGAGCCATTCCGTCAGGATCAATATTTCTCAAAGGATTATTCTTAGCATAATTATAAGGCGACCAGCTTGGAAATTCCTCACTCAACGGGTCTGGAGACATCCAGCGTCCATGGGTATCACCAATAGGCTGTGCATCGGGATCGGATAAATCGACTTCCCTTACCTCGATTATATTTGCTCTTTTTGTATTGTATCTTACAGAACCAATTACTACAATACTGTCCGTATCGTGAAATTCCAAATATTTACCTCTGGATAGTGTGGCGATCTTTGGATAAACTCCATATTTAGCAAAAGGATTTCCAACTGCAATATTCTTTCTACGTCTTTCTGCTTCCTGCGGTGTCAAAGAATCCTTGGTTTTCAACACTTCATCCATGTACGGACGACTTCTTTCTTCCTTTGTCAATTTAACAGGATTTACCCATCTCTTTTCGGTCTTTGGCTTTGTCGGTATCTTTTTCTTAATTTGTGCCTGTGTAAAGCCTGTTACTATGGCAAAAACAATCAGTAATATTTTTTTCATAATCATTTGTTTTTATGACTGTTAAAGTTATTTATTTTTCTTTATAATTTATTTGGATCAATAGGGAAATATTTAGGCTGTTGTTCCTGTTTTTTCTTTTCCTGTGACTTTCTCACAGCTTCTAGTTGTTGCTTATCTTTCTGCTTTTGAAGTTGGTACAAATATATTTTCTGTGCCAGTGCTTCACTTTCCTGTTTGTTCTTTTCGGTTTTTAAACTCGCTAACCATGATTCATAAGCATAGGAAGGCATTTCAGCATAGCCAAGCTGATCTACTTTATCAAATTGTTCATTGAGTTGTTTAAGTAATTCATTTGCTTTTGGAAAATATCCAGCTCTTTGCAAATCTCTTTTGTCATCGGGGTTAATTCCCAATCGTTTCAATGCAGATCGTAATCTTGTCTGGCTGACATTTGCTTTTTCCATATTGGGAGCAATTCCGTTAGGATAGAGTTCTAATGCTTTGTTTATGACTTTATCTACGAATTCATCATATCCAAACTTACTTTCATATCCTCTCGCTAAATCAAAATAAGCCATTCCCAAAAGTTCCCTTTTAGTAAGGTTTTCCAAATAGATTTTATTCTGCAAAGCTTCTGATTTGATGTAGCCTGATTCCAGTAATGAATTATCAGCAGTAAACATTCCGCTTGTTAATTCAATGTTTTGTAATTTTCCCTCATCATCAACAAAACGAATATAGGAATGATTTGGGGCTAATGACAAATAAGCTTCTGTTCCCATTGCTTCCGCCAAAATAAGATAATACAACGGCATAGAATGACATTGTCCTGATCCTGTTTTAAGAAGTTTTGAAACAAACATTTTAGAATAGTCCTTTTCTCCCATATAGTCTTTAAAATCATATTCAAAGGCTTTATGAGTTGTTCCTCCTAACTTCATATCTTTAGAAAAATATTCAAATAGCATCAGGTTTTTAGAAACATTACTTTCTGTGTCCTGTTTCCGTTCTTTCATTTTCTGTAAGAGTTGTTTTGCAGTTTTCTGTACTGTTGATTTAAATTTGGTTACATCCTGTTTGTTATGATAAAAGGCATTCTCAACTGTAAAATTAGCATCTGCTAATGAGTAATTCTCTGAATCCATTGTAGAAAGTTTGTTAAAAGCATCATAATATGCTCCTGTTCCTGCTTTTCCTGATAGTGTGGGTAAATCAAAAGACATCTTTCTGCCATTTTCTACCCAATCACGGAATTGCATTTCCTGAACCTCTGCCATATCCAGATCTATCTCACGCATAAAAGCATCATTCCTTGAATTTGCTTGTGCTTCATATGTGTTATGTTGTTGAACAGGATTTGAGGGATTTTTATAAGTGCTGGGCATAGATGGTGTATAATTCCTTTGAGAACTTCTACCATTCATTGGACTGCCATAATTCTGATTAGAATAATTCCCTAAACTACTTTGAGTAGGAGCCTGCATGGTAGGTAAGTTTGGAATTTGTCCAAAACCTAATATACCTATACACAACAAGGGGAAAACTTGTAGTTTTTTCATCATAAATATTAAATTTTCGTGTTTTTGGTAGTTACTGTAATTTTACGATTTTTCTCTAAAATATATGTTACATAATTGTAACCATTTTTTTCAAATCTAATACATCAAAACGTCAAAATATGACGTATTATATTTTAAAAGAAAATTATTTATCATTTTTAAGGTTTTTCAAAAATTAGTTTATTATTAACGAAATTTAATTTTCCCTCGGTGTATATGGAGGGGTTACATGGTAAATCATCATCTGTAAAATCTATTTTATAAACGAAAATTTTTCCGTTTGCGATTTCTTTTAATTCAAACTGATAATCTGGTTCATATCTACTTTCAATTATACCTGTTTCTGTATTTTCATATACTAAAATTCCTCTGCCCTCATAGATGCATCCTCCATTTTTTTCTGCCAAATTGTAAAATTTTATTATTTCTTTGTTTCCGTCTCCGTTTAAGTCTTCTGAAAAAGCATGTTGAATATCTATCACTGTTTCACCTGATTTAGTAAGCTGATGTATGTGTTTTTTGTATAATCTCTCTGCTTTTTTCTTAAAATCAGAAGTGTTATTATTTGAAAAATGCAATAGTTTTTTCGTAGCAGATTTTTGCTCGGTTACCTCTTCTTTCGAATCATTTTCGGTATTATCCTCACCAGTAGAATTTATTGGCTCATTTATTTTGTGAAGAACAACCATTTCTGAAAATTTCAAATCTCCATTTTCTAAAGCGGTCAAAACTCGGGTTGTTCCGTTATCTTCTGTGTATTCAATTCTGTCTGGGTATTGTTTACATGCTAATTTAGAAACTCCTGTTAATGAATTGTCAATGGTAATTTCGTTTCCGTCAATTTGATAATTGATTCTCATAAACATCATTTCTGTTTGATATGTACCATCATGATAATGCTCTCCCAATGAACAGGAGTGTAAGAATGCTGATAAAGTAAGTAAGATAAATAATTGGGTAATGGTTGTTTTCATAATGTTTTTTTAGGGTTCAATTTTATAGTTCTTTTTTCAATATTTTTTACTGAAACCCGTAATCATATATAAAAACAAAAAAACAGGCTTGAGACGTTTGTCTCTACCTGTAATCGAGGGAGTCGAAGCCCTATCCACAAAGTAAAGCAACGCTCAAGCCCTTAGACTCAAGCATTTTGCTAAACTTTTCCTGTGGATTACAAAATTTTCGACTTTTCGATTACAGAAATCAGTTTGCTAAATGCAATATTTTATTATTTAATTTTTAAATATTTCTATTCTTATATTTTTTATTTTGTCTATATTACTGCTGTAAAGCTATTAATTTTAATAGTGTCAAGCAACATTTTTATGTTGTGTTTATTTTGATGTGAATTTTACTGCCGTTCTCCATCCTAAAATCTTTAATTGGAATTCTGTGTCAGTTTTTACATTTGAATTTGTACAACATCATTGAAAACATTTTCTACAAAGGAATCTCTTTAATTTTCTGTTTGAATTCTTTTTCAATTTTCAGAATTACAACCAACTTCTGTTGTATTGCTCGAAATTATTCGTGGATTTCGCTGTATTAAATAATCAAACATGTTTGCAAACCTATACTTAACAGGAGGTTATATCATATTTCTTTTTAAGTTTTTTGTTTTAGTTCTTCCAAAAGACAGATAAGCCCACGTTTCTTTGAGTGTCTTCCTCTTTAATAAAAAGACACTGAAAGCAAACTTTTATATATTGCAGGCTTAATTAAATTAAGTTATAGCCTAACTCATATTGAATTAGGCTCAACTTCTATTAAAATGTTATTATTATTTTTTAACAACTAACATATTATTTCTGTAATCAACAAAAATATTACACATCTCGTCCTCTAAATTAAAATTCATAAAGTTTGTGTAAGTATTAGATTTCAAAAGCTCATGATCTTTCTTTAATACTATTTCTTCATTTATGATCTGCCGAGCATAATCATAACTGTATATTGTATAACTAATTTGCTTGTCTTTTCTAATAAATTCTTTCTTACTTTCAGTTTCGTATTTTAACAAAAAATCAGGAAGTTCAACAGTGCTGCTAAAGAAATTTTTAGACTTGATCGATTCGAATAATGCAAACCTCATTTTTTTACTTTAGCATTAGAAATGTCAATACCCAACATCTCTTTTATAGCATCTCTCAACTGTTCCCATGGATTTTTATCAATATTATATTCTACTGAGTCAAAAACATGTTTTGGCAACTTCATATTAATTATTGCTTTTTCGTTTGAATATTGAAAGGTAAGATCATCCATTATACAGGTATTTGGATCTAATTTGAATGTTTTCTTGATGAGATCTTTTTCCACTAGGTTTTGCCAGAAAATACTTTCTTTCTTAACATCTTTAATAACCAAACTCATATGAAATATAATGAGTGAATCTCCAATAATTTTGAATTTTGGTTTTTCATTCTCATTTAACTGTTCTATTGTAATAATGTTGCTTGTATTTGTTAAATTTTCCATTGATATAAAATTTTTAATTAATAATTCTTTTTTTTGCCTTTTTCTGCGACATAAAACTTTGATGTATCATACTTAAATCTTCTCTATAAGACTAGCATCAATGTTTTTACTATTTTTTAGCTTTGTCTTTATTTGAGATTCTTACAGTTATTTGGAACTCATTAAATATCTCCTGAAGACTTTTATCTGTTGACTTCATGCTTAGATCCGTTGGGATTTCATTATTAATGTAAGACTGCAACATTCCAGCAATATGTTTGTCATTCTCACCAGCAATGAGATAAGTTGCAATTAATTCAAAATCCTCGCATATACATGCTATTAGCTCGTGATGCAGATCTTCACAAATCTTATCACTAATTTCCTTTGAAGCACTTATTATCTGATCATATTGATCTTTACTAATCTCTGAACGATCATCGCTTAATTTCTCCCAAAGGTTCTCAAATTCACTGTAATAACGTTGAGCTAATAATTCTTCTGCCCAATCTTCATCTATCTCATCTAATCCCATATTTTGAGCATTATATAAAAAAGTCTCTTTGATTTGTTTTAATGTAAATTGTTGTTTATTCATTTTGACTAAAATTTAGAATTTAAAAAGTATCCTGAAACACGGCTTTGGATTGCAGATTCATCCGACTGCTTACTATTAAGTATCCAGTCATCTAGGTCCTCTCGCTTATAGAAGACTTTTCTGCTCGGTTGGTAAGAAGCAATTTTCTTGTTTCGACGAAGTTTTCGGAGTGTGGGTACACTTATACTGAGGTACAATGCAGCTTCTTTTGTAGTCAGCACGTTTTTGGATTGAAGAAGACTAAGCAGTTCCTGTTTTTCAAGAGTGCTTAGATTTATTAAAATTTTTTGCATTTTGTAATGTTTTTTTTTATTTTGAACACTACAAAGGACTAAAAATTTAATGCGAGTATAATGCGGAATCTTACCGCATTAAACCCGTATCAAATTAAAAATATTGAATGATGTATTGGTAGAGTTTTACTCTCTATTAATTAAAATAGTTATATAAATTTTTTACATTTTCGAGTTTTATAGAAAACTTTTTTTCTATCAGATTACTTCCAGCTCTGGAAAAACTATCCGTACGGATAAAACCATGATCTGGTGCAGTGAAGCAATTATCTAACTTTTTCTCAATATCAGCGTTTGCGTTGTTATTAAAAATTTCTTCTCCACAGCAGAAATAGATCATTACAAATAATCCCTGCCAATTAGGATTATTACGTGTGCGTGAAATCCAATTGATTTTGTCCTCCTTTTTTATTTCTTCCTTAATAATGACTTCACTAAAAACATTTTTGAATTTATCACAGCCTGTATCTTCAATATATTCATTGGTAACAAGGAAATCATATAAATCCTTTAAATCTATATTTTCTTTAGCTTTAAAAGATTTATCTGTAAAGGGAATAAGTTTCATATTAAGTGGAGGAACTCGATTATTAATTTTACAATCCTCAAGGAATAATATGTATTCTAAAAAATCATATACGAAGGCAACCTGTATTGCAAAATATTGTAGACTTATTACTACATCTTTGCCGTCAATCTTTAAATCGGATAAAATATTTGGCTCTCTTTTTCTATATGTCAAATAGGAATAAACATCTGTATCTACACACTTACTTTTAATTCTCTGTTTGGTATCAGAAATTTCACGTTCGATATTTTTTGTATCTCCTTTTAATCGTTGGAATCTTTGTTTTAGCTCTTCAAGAGAGACTGTTTCAAAATTATAATCAACGTCATATGTAGTATCGGAAATATAAATTTTGTAGCATTGTTCTATAAGCCATTTTAAGTATTGCTTTTTCTCCTCGTTTCCAAGAGGATGAAGAGACAGAACAATAATTTCTCGTTTCGGATGATTTTCAATGGTTAGTTTGAATGTATATTGCAGTTTCATAGGAGATAAGCCGTTGTCTTTCCAAAACCTTAGCTTATCTCCGTAATTTTCAAGTTCTTCAAACTGCTCATAAAACTGCTGTAGTTGCTCGTCTGTAAAATTATTATAGTCTTTGACTAATTTTTCCCAAATTTTACCGGTATCAAACTTCTGTTTTGCTTTTATATATTCCTGTTCTTGAAAAAAATCCATTAATCTGTATTTTCTACAAATATAATTCAGATATACAATTCAGGCATTTTACTTACTGCATTTATTTTCTTTTTATCGATAACCTTTGCATAAATCTCAGTGGTTTTCAAGTGGCGATGTCCTAACAGTTTGCTGACAGTATAAATATCTGTATCCATTGTCAGTTGCAATGTCGCAAAGCTATGTCTTGCGCTATGGAATGTAATATGCTTGTCAATTCCTGCATCTTCAACCCATTTATGGAGTTTTTTGTTTTGGTAGGCGCTGTACTTTAGGTTTGCAAAGACATTTTCCTTTACATCTTTTGTTCGGAGAGTTTCAGGAGTAATTTCTAATATTTTTACAGCTTGCTCTGCTATGGGAAGATGTTCCGCTCCTTTTGTTTTCTTTTGAGTATATTTTAGCATCCAACCGTTTTCTGCATCATAAGAGAGATTTTTCCACGTTAAGTTTTTGATGTCTGAGAATCTGAGTCCTGTTAAAGCACTGAATAAAAAGGCATCTTTCATTATTGGATAATAGCACTCTGTTTTAGCGAGTTTCTGCAATTCATCCAAAATAAGATATTGTCTATTCGTTTCTTTTTCTTTAATTCCTTTTACCCCAACTACTGGATTTTCTTTAATCATTTTGGATTGATACGCTTCTTTCAGAGCAGTCTTTACTTTATTAAAGTAGGATAATGCGGTATTTTGTGCGAGTTTATCACTGCTATGTTTGGAAACTTTCTGATTCAAC
This sequence comes from Chryseobacterium soli, assembly GCF_000737705.1. GTDB lineage: Bacteria > Bacteroidota > Bacteroidia > Flavobacteriales > Weeksellaceae > Chryseobacterium > Chryseobacterium soli. Next base: position 235,699 of record NZ_JPRH01000008.1, read on the forward strand.
AAATAATCTTTAAAGGATTCCAAGAATAAATCATCTATGTTTTCTATTGATATATCTTTATTCTTACAGAATTTTTGGAGGTGTTTGTAGGCACTGTTCCAGTTTCCGTGCGTTCCGCTTACTTCAAAACGCTTATCTACTAAGGTTTTAAAATATTTCAGAAATCCTATTTTCCCTTTGGTACTGCTTACAAATCCATGTCTACGGCTCTGCATATCCAAAACTCTTTTTGCTTTTATCGCTTCTCCAAGGCTTGATGTTTCTTTGTTATGAAGTTTTTCAGTTTCGTTTTTGGGTTTATCGTAGAGGTAGAGTTGTAAAAATTCATAGTTTCTTATTTTTCTGTCGGTATCATGATACATTAAAAATAAACTATTCATTTTGGGTTTTCCTTTTTCAGCATTCTTTTTTGATAACTGACCATTGCGTTTCATTAGGTAGATTTTCATAATTTTTCTCTTTTTTGTTACTAATTATGATACAACATTCAGCCTAATGATTGGTGTAGACAACATAAACTGCCTGTTTTACACCTATTTTTAGAATCTATTTTGTAAAAGTTACTTTTGGTTAGCGAAACTCACTGTTTTTTACGCCCAGTTTCTTCCTGATACTTCTGGATTTATTTTTAACTAAAATTTTAGAAATATTTTATTTTCTTATTCAAAGGAAAACCTAATATCTTTTTGAGTTTTAATCTGATTGTAGTTAATCTTTAATTAGATTCATTAATTTTTCAATCACAAATCTCTCTATCATTTAATTTAACCTGTGTAGTCAATTCAAATTTTAATTTTAAATTCATTTTGGATATTTGACGCCAAAATAATTCTTAAAAATGGTCTTTGTTAAAGAAATCAGTTGCTGAATTATCTTCTGAATCATTTTGGAAATCATCTTCAAAATCATCGACTGTTGGTCTACTTTTTCTGAGGTCTTTAGTTCTTACAATTTTCTGTTTAGTATGGTAACCGCTTTTAATGGTATACTCTTCTAAAAAGTCGTACTTCTCTAATTCTTTAGTCCAGTTGGTAATACTGTCTACCGATACATTAAATTTATTTGCTGTAGTTTCTCTCTTTTGGAAATATCCTTTTTCATTTTTACTCATGGAATTATATTCACCCCAAAGAAGCTTCGAGCCTTCCTGTAAATCAGGGTGGTTATATAGTTCAAAAGGGACAATTATCATTCTATTGTCTCTCCCTGTTACAAAAGGAATCTCAATATTTTTCAACTTATCTGTTAAAATAAACTTCCTTTTATCCTCTGAATCTTTTGCTAAATAACCGCTTTCAATAAGGTGTTTTCTGCATTTTCCCACGGTATTTTTATGAAGACATAAAAGTTCTCCCACTGCAACGTGGCTCAGTATATTATATCCTTTTTTACCACTAAAGGAATAATCCAAAGCGAGAATTAGCTTTTCAGTAATAGATAGCTCAGGGTTTGATATAATTGCAGGAGAAACTTTTATATTCAATTTTGTCAGTTTTTCGAATTTTTCCATTTTAAAAAATCTTTTTTATTTCTTTTTTATTATTTGTTTTTCATAAATTTAACTACTGAAAATCAAACAGCTATAAAACATCTACAGCTCCACAATCTTAAAAACACTCATTTTCAGTTTCAAAAACACTTATTTGCGTTTTCAATATTACTTAATTTCATTTTCAATAACACTTTTTATCATTTACAATATTACTTATTTTCGGCTTATAATTAATAATACTAATTAAATAAATTAATTAAAAAAGTTAAATAAAAAAAATAAGAAGTGTTATTCCAACACATTTTCATCTTAAAAAATTAAGATTCTAAGTCCTTTGAAAATTTATTAAATTTAGCTAAAACCTGTATTAATAAAGATTTAAGAGTATTCCTTTGAATACTACCACAGTAATAATGAGTTTTTTACTACTATAATTTTGGATAGTAGTACTACTGACTACTACAATGTCCTCTATTTTATAAAACATCCTCTGTAAAATGTCTACTACCGACTACTGTAAAATATCCTCTACTACTAAAAAAGACTACTGATACCCTTTGAAATTAATTAAAATGAATTACCATAAGTCCCTACTACTTTTATTACCAAAGCTAATAACAGCAGTAGAGACTTATACTAATTTACATTAATAGTAAGATTTCCTTTGAATCAAAAAACAGAATGTTCTAAACCGCAAAATTATGTTTTGGTAGTATTTATCATTTGAGAATAAAAAAACGATGTAACTTCGTTAAATCAATGTTAGATTAAATTATTCAAATGAAATTCAAATCGTTTTTACAGAAAATTGTTTAAAACACCATTTAATAGAGAAAACTGTTCCTTTGAATAATAAGATAGAACCCTAAAGACGTTTGCCGACTTCGAATAAAGAAAGTACAGCATTTTAAATTTTGAAGACGATAAAATACTCAATCTCCAATTTAAAATTGCTGTTACTTAAAATAAATGATGCTCTACAAAGGATTAAATGAATTCTTCCAATTGAGATTTTGGAATGATATGTTTTTTACCGAGACGCAGCGTTTTAATTTTATCCTCTTTAATGAGTTTCCTTACGGTGGAATCACACATATTTAAAAGGACACAAACCTCTGATATACTGAGGTAAGATTTTGCTTTTAACTGTTCTATATCAAAGGTAGCAGTAGTCTTTTTAAGTTTATTAACTTTTGAATCAGTACTAAATTCTTCTTTTGATTGACGAAGCTTTTCTTCCTTTACTTTTTTCTTATAATCCCTTTGATTACAGGTGTGAGAACAATATTTTGCAGTAAATGTTTTGGCTACGAATGTTTGATTGCAATAGCTACAAATGCGATTAATCCTGATGTTACTGCTCATTTGATACTTTCCGATTTTTTTATGTTAGATAATTTCACTCAGTATTTGGCAGTATTTGCCATTATTTAGCAGTATTTACCACTGATAATTTCTCCGAGTGTCATAAAATTCAAAAAAGTAGTACGATTTTGCAACGCAGTATCACGATTAGTAACAAAAATAATGTCAATTAATGGTATAAAATGTCATTAAATGTCACTCAATATTTTTATAAAACATTGATTAAACGTAGTATTCATAAGGGTTTACAGAGATTGTCTATTTGCCGATACAAAACTTAGAAAAAATATTCCCCAGTACCTCATCATTCGTCACTTCACCGGATATCTCACCAAGATGCTCTAAGGCATTTCTCAGCTCATAGGCTAACAGCTCTGTAGAGATCTGGAAGGTGATGGCTTCTTTCACTTTATCGACTGCTTCCAGCGATTTACGAAGAGCTTCAAAATGACGTTGATTGGTCACAACGACATTATTTTCTTGGGATTTCAACTGTTCTACGTAAGAAGACAGTTCATTTTTAAGGTCCTGGATGTTTTGATTTTCTACTGCTGAAATAGTAATAAAATCAAAATCCGCGGAGATCTCTTTTCTGAAAGCCGCTTCAACAGCTTGATATTTCACAGGGGAAACCTCATCAATTTTGGTCGCACAGATAATCAGTTTCAGATCTTCCCGCTGCAATGATCGGATCATTTCAATATCTTCTGAAAAATCTTCGGTAGCAGCATCTGCAAGATAGACCAGAATATTGGCCTGATCCACTTTTTCTCTTGCTTTTTTAACTCCGATCGCCTCAATTTCATCTACCGTATCACGAAGTCCCGCAGTATCGATCAGACGGAATGCGTGGCCTTTGATATGTAAAACTTCCTCAATAGTATCTCTTGTCGTTCCTGCAATATTGCTTACAATGGCTCTTTCTTCTTTCAGTAAAGCATTGAGTAAAGTAGATTTTCCGGCATTCGGTTTCCCGATGATTGCAACGGCCGTTCCATTTTTAATAGCATTTCCGTATTGGAAACTTTCTATTAATGAATTTAATTTTAAATCAATTTTATCTAAAAGCAAATTCAACGCTGAGCGGTCGGCAAACTCTACATCTTCTTCTGCAAAATCCAGTTCCAGCTCGATCAGTGAAACAAAATTCAGCAAATCGGTTCTCAATATCGATATTTCGTTGGTAATTCCTCCTTTCAACTGGTTGATCGCCACTTTTCTGGAGGCTTCGTTTTCTGAAGCAATGACATCTGCAATCGCTTCAGCCTGAGACAGATCTATTCTTCCATTGATAAATGCACGAAGGGTAAACTCCCCCGCTTTCGCCATTCTTGCTCCGTTTTTTATTAAAGTTTCCAGAATACGTTTACCAATGTGTGGAGAGCCGTGAAAAGCAATTTCCACAGAGTTTTCTGTAGTAAAACTTTTCGGCGCCAGAAAAATAGAAAGCATTACCTCATCAATCGCCTCATCTTCATCCATAAAATATCCGTAATGAATCGTGTGCGATTTCTGTTTCTCAAGATTTTTCCCGGGAAAGGATTTCTGAACGACTGATAAGGATTCGTTCCCTGAAACTCTGATAATCCCTAAAGCTCCTACTCCATTGGCCGTAGCCAGTGCACAAATGGTATCGTTATTCATGGTGCAAATTTACGTTTTTTATCGATAATGTCGTTGTTCTGCAGCTATACAGATTGTCTATTATTTTGATATAAAAAACAAAAACACGAGTTATTCGACCCGTGCCAATTTTTACTTCTGCTTCTGTCCCAATCCTTTTATTTTCGTTAGCCATCGCGTACGCTGTTCTTCATCTGAAGTTTTAATAATTCCGACATACGTCACTTTTACCGGTTCCACACCGCAAAATACGAGCGTAGATTTTTTAAGCTGGTTAATACTCGGTCTGCCATAGAACAGACGATAATACCAACCCGGCTGATCCAGTGTGGTAATGATATGTCCGGTTTTCCCTTTTAAAAGTTTATCCCACCACACTGAATTTTCTCTGTATTTAAAAGCTATTCCGGGAAGAAAAAGCCGGTCTATAAACCCTTTGGTACGAGCAGGAAGACCTCCCCACCATACCGGATGAATCCATACCAGATGATCTGCCCACTCGATGGTTTCCCAGGCCTTAAGTAAATCCGGTTCTAGTTCCATTCTTTTCTGATATCCAAATTGCAGGTTCGGATCAAACTGCAAATCTGCAATGGTGATTTCCCGTACTTCCGCACCCGACTGCAAGGCACCTTCTTTATACGCTTTTACAAGTCCAAAATTGAATGAATCTCTATTCGGATGTCCATTAATGATAACAATTTTTTTCATTACTTAATTTTCACGTTGATGGTTTCATATTCATTGAGTGCTGCCAAAAGTGAATCGGGTTGGTGCAGCTGATGACTAAAATAAATGGCATTTTCAAGATGTCTTTTCATTAATTCTTCGGTATGTAAAACAGCTGATAATGCGGTGAGTTCTGCCTGTCCTTTTGTACTCTGCAGACTGATTTTCCTGCTACCCTCTTTCGTTTGTATCACAATCTCAAAAACCGACTGATCTCCATTACCACTGGATCCGAAAATCATTCTTCTTTCTTTTAATGATAAGATATTAAAGATTTTCCAACGCTGAAATGCTCCCAACAGCCACGTTATAAACTTTGAATTATAAGTCATTTTTACACTGACGGTGGGTATTTTCTCAATCTTATTTAAAATATACAAATCGGGAACATCAAAATTATAAGCAGTTCTTTTTCCTATTCCGAAGGAGTAGTTGAAATATTCAGCATCTAAAAAATGACGAACCGGAAATGCACTGTTATTCTTATACGTTGAAAAAGGTTTTGCTACATTTTCTGCCATAAAATGGGCTGAACTTTCTCCTGCCAGATCTTTTACCGAATAATACACGAAAAGTTTAATCTCCTCAATATCTTTCATATGTGGAGTTAATGAAGCCGCCAAACCGCCTACAATACCACCCATCCAGCCCGAACTGAAAACAATCCTGCTGTTGATGGACTGTTTTTTCGCCCATTCATAGGCTTTCATTAAATCGGGAGTTGGTTTGGTAATATCAAGATAATCAATTTTGTTTTCAATAGCAAAACGGAGTACGTGATCTTCTTTATCATTGACTGACAATAAAATAAGATTGATCTTTTTATCTGTAATGGTTTGAAATGTATGGGGCTGATTGACATCGATTACAAGATCTTTTTCCGTTTTTCCAGCTTTTCGGCTTCCGATAAAAATGGTATAATCGGGGTTTCTTGAGGTAAGAATCCGGGAAATTGTTTTTCCCACCATGCCATTGCCACCGATAATTAAAATGTTTGACTGCATCTATTATTTTTTTACAAAACTATAGTGCTGTCCGTGGAATTAACAGGACAAATGTCTAAAAAGAAATTTCTTTGCGGATACGGCTTAAATGCCTTTGGGTAATCCCTAAATAGGATGCCAAATGCTGCAAAGGAATATCCTGAATATAATTAGGCTGATTTTTGAGCAGGGAAGTATAGCGCTGTGCTGCGCTGTCTCTCTGCAGCTGGAAAAAACGTTTTTCAAGTTCCATATATTCCTGCTCTGCAATTACCTTTAAAAAATGGATCCAATTGGGATTATTGGCGGTTAGTTCTTCAATTTTCTCCTTCTTTATCACCAATACCTCAGCATCTGCAATCGCCTGCATAGTTTCTGTACTCGTCCGTCCTGAAATAAATGAGGAATAGGAAGCAATAAGATCATTAGGAAATCTGAAACAGTAGGTCATATCTTTTCCATCGCCTGAAATGTAATAAGACCTAAAGATTCCCGACTGAATGAAACCGATCTCTTTACATTTATCGCCTTCCTTCACAAAATACTCATTTTTGTTTATTTTTTTCATCTCAAAGAGTGTCATACATTGATGAATTTCTTCTTCTGAGAATATATTAAAACTTCGGAAGTATTGGGCTACCATTTTTGTGGATGATTATAATTAGCGTAAAAGATTTTCACAAAAATACAAATACAGGATCTATAATTTGCCTGAAGCTTATGCATTTTTCATAAAAAAATCACCCCATTGCTGAGATGATTCTAAAACTGCTTTTGAATTTACTAAGTTATATGAAGAAATGAAATGATGTCTTTTTTGTTGATACAAATGTAGATTCAAAAAATTTCTCATCCCTCAGGGGAAACCCTAAACTTATATCCGTAAAAATACGGTTGTGTAATTGAATTTATTGAATAGCTACATGCTTGATTGAACTTTGGTTCATTGAATTTCAATAAAAAAGCCCCGTAAAACTTACGGGGCTTAAATTTATCTAACAAATAGGCTGTTAAAGCGGGCTTACCAACTGTAAGAACCATTCTTTAACTTCTCCTTCTAAATGCGGAGCTAATTTCTCTTCACATGTTTTGTGATACTGATTCAACCACGCGATTTCTTGTTCAGAAAGAATGTCTTTCACGATCGTATCTTTAAAGAACGGGCAGAAAGTCAATGTTTCGAAATCATAGAATGTTCCGTGAATTGTTTTTTCTGCTTCTCTTACGGCGATCAGGTTTTCATGACGGATTCCATAATCACCTTCCAGGTAATATCCGGGTTCATTGGAACATACCATTCCCGGAAGAAGATCCTGAGGATTCATATCTTTTCTGATATTCTGCGGGCCTTCATGAACGTTCATAAAGCTTCCCACTCCATGTCCTGTTCCATGGTTGAAGTCTTTTCCTTCCATCCACAACGGAAGTCTTGCAATAGCGTCTAAATGAACTCCTTTGGTTCCTTTTGGAAATTTCACCATCGAAAGACGGATCAGTCCCTGTAACACTAAAGTAGAATTTCTTTTAAAATCATCAGAAACGGCTCCCAACGCAAACGTTCTCGTAATATCCGTCGTTCCTTCCAGATACTGACCTCCTGAATCTACCAGAATGCTTGCATCATTGGTTACTTCCTTGCTTCCTTCTTTTTTGGCAGAATAATGCATGATAGCACCGTTATCTTTATATCCAACGATACTTCCAAAACTTTCCCCTACAAAATTTTCTCCTTCTTCACGGAATCCTCTCAGTTTTTCGCCGATAGAAAATTCATTCATCGGTTCTTTTCCTGCTGCATGATTCAGCCAGTACAGGAATTTCACCATAGCAACACCGTCGCGCACCATTACTTTCCTGAATCCTTCCAGCTCAGTATCATTTTTCTGGGCTTTCATTAAATTCCCCGGAACGGCAGCTTTTACAAACTGATTATCAGTCTTTAAAATTTCGAATATCGACTGATTGCTGTTCGGAGAGATCAGAATTTTTTCATTTTTAATTCCTTTCAGATGATTGAAAAATTCCTCATACGGCATCATTTTCACGAAAGAATCGTCCATCTGTTTTCTCGCTTCTACTTTCAATTTATCTAAATCAGTGAATAGAATTGCATCATTTTTAGTAATGACAATATACCCTAAAAATACCGGGTTGCTTTGTACATCACTTCCTCTTAAATTCAGGGTCCAGGCAACATCATCCAGGCTTGAAATAATATGTACTGCCACTTCCTGTTCTTCCATTTTCTGACGGATTGCAGAAAGTTTATCAACAACAGATTTTCCCGCTCTTTCTACAGGATGGGCATATATTGGGTTTTTCGATGGTGTTCCTCTGTCTTTCCAGATTTCTTTCAGTAAAGGAAGACCTAATAGTGTAATATTTTTAGCATCAAATTTAGAAGAAAGAAGCTCCCAGTTTGCATTGGAAGTGGCAATATCATTGACAGCCACTTTCCCATGAGAAGGAATTTCTGAGATGATCCAGTCGATATAATTGGGTGTTCCTTCCATTCCGTCTTTAAAAAGATCGATTCCGGAACCTTCCAGCTCTATCGCAGCCTGGGTATAGTATCTTCCATCGGTCCAAAGGCCTGCTTTATCTTTCGTAACTACTACAAAACCTGCTGATCCTAAAAACCCTGAAAGCCAAGACCTCTCCTGCCATTCTTCGGGTAAATATTCACTCATGTGAGGATCTGAAGAGTATACAATAAAAGCATCAACATTATTTTTCTGCATTTCTTCACGAAGCGCAGCTAATTTTTCCTTTGAAGTCATGTTTCAATTTATTTTAATACCGAAAGTTACAAAAAATTTGATTTTAAATCTCAGTGACGCTGTAAATGGTAAAATTTTAAGTTATTTTATAAATACAGTTGTTTTTAACCATAAAAAATAGCGATTCATGTTAAAAATACAATGTTTTGGAAAGATTATTGCTAAGCTTACTCATATGGAAAAACAGAATTATAAAAACCACTGGAAATTTTACGCGCCGCATCATTTCATTTTGCTTCCAATATTGATAATTTTGGAAGGGTATGGACTGTATAAAATAGTAAATGATCCGGATCATCAACTTATCTGGATTCTTTTTTCTGTGGTCTTATTTTTGATATTCTATTTAGCAATCATGCTTAGGCAGCATTATGCACTGGGTAATCAGAACCGTATCGTGCGACTGGAATTCAAACAGCGCTATTTCGAAATCTTTAATGAAAGGTCTGATGACATTGCTGAAAAATTAAGTTTTTCCCAGATCGCTGCCTTAAGATTTGCCTATGATGATGAATTCAAAGATCTTTTATATAAGGCACTCCATGAAAATATTTCCGGAGACGAGATCAAAAAATCCATCACAAAATGGCGACCAGACCATCACAGAATCTAAACTAATCAAAAAATAAATTATTATGCAAAAATTAACCTTATACAGTATTTCAATACTAAGTTTATTGTTACTATCAAGTTGTGAAGCAGTAGAGACGGTTTTCAAAGCAGGAATGTGGTGGGGAATTATCGTAGTTTGCGCCATTGTAGTCATACTTTTATTAATATTTTCGAAGGGTAAAAACTCTTAACCATTTTTTATGGAGAAGAATGCAGACTTACAGATTATTTCCCGTCTGAAACCTTCAAAAATCGTCAAAATTATGAAGGATCCGGAAGCTTCTGCAAAGGCGGTACATCTTGTATATACCACCGATGCAGAAACAGCCGGTATCACCAGAAAGAAAACAGGAAAGAAATATTCTTATTTCAAGGAAGGTGAAAAGATCAGGGATAAGGAAGAAATCACGCGTATCAACAAACTGGTTATTCCGCCTGCATGGGAGAATGTATGGATCTGTGCTTTGGATAACGGCCATCTCCAGGCCACCGGGCTCGATGCCAAAATGCGTAAGCAATACCGCTATCACCCACTGTGGAGCGCTTTAAGAAATCACACAAAGTTTTACCGGATGCTTCAGTTTGGGTATGCTCTTCCGGAAATACGTCTTCATCTGGAAAAGGATCTTGCGATAAGAAATTTAGAAAAAAGAAAAATTCTGGCTCTTATTGTGAGTCTGATGCAGCGTACCAACATCCGTATTGGAAACAATGCTTACGAAAAGCTTTACGGCTCATTCGGGCTTACCACTTTAAAGGATAAACATGTTCAGATTAACGGACAGAAAATTACTTTTTCTTTTAAGGGTAAAAAGGGAATCATGCATCATATTGACCTGAAGAGTAAAAGGCTGGCAAAGCTGGTTCAGAAATGCAGAGAAATCCCTGGAAAGGAACTTTTCCAATATATTGATGAGGAGGGAACACGGCATTCTATAGATTCAGGAATGGTGAATGAGTATATCAAAGAGATCAGCGGCGAAGATTTTACGGCTAAAGATTTCCGTACGTGGTCCGGAACAGTGAATGCTTTTATCGCTTTTAAGGAAATCGGATATGCAGAAAATAATACTGAATATAAAAAGAAAGTAAAAGAAGCACTGGAAATAGTGGCTTCCCATCTCGGAAATACCAGCACGGTGTGCAGGAAATATTATGTTCATCCGCTGGTGATCAACCTGTATGAAAACAACACCATCAAAAAATATTTTGATGAACTGGAACAAATAGAGGAAAATGACGGTAAGGCGGATTTAACCCACGAGGAAAAACTGGTACTTAAGATTCTTGAAAATGAAAAAATGTAATCCTGATTTTTAATAGTATTACAGTACATCATGCATTACCTCACCGTATTGTTTATTATTTAAAAACCGCTGTCTATACTCTTTAGGCGTAATTCCTGCTACTCTTTTAAAAAGCTGCGTAAAGTGGGAAGCAGTATGGAAATTAAGTTCATACGCAATCTCCGCAATATCTCTACTGGAATGAAGCAGTGCTTTGCTGTAGTTGATATCAATTTCATTGATCCATTGTTTAGGAGACTTCTGCGTTACATTTTTTACACATTTATTGAGGTAGTTTTCTGTGACGGATAATTTGTCTGCATAAAAGGCTACCCTTTTTTCTTCAATATGATATTTAAATAAAAGATCACGGAACTGCAGCGAAAGTTCCATAGAACGGGTTGCTGCTTTATGTGTTCCGTCTAAATCGGTATGGAGCATTTTCACTAAAATAAGATGGAGCATGGTAATAAGAACTTCATTTACGTCCAGGTTATTCAATAAAAATTCCTGTTCCATAATCAGGAGAAGCTGGGTAATGGTTCCATAAGTAAGTGCATCCAGCGTAAGAAAAGGATTCATAAAAAAAATACTGGTCTTATGTTTTGGCAGTTCCTGTTCGGATAAGATGCTGTTTTCATAGGCCAGAAAAAAACCTTCAATATCATCAGATAATTCTAGGGTTGCGGTAATGGTTCCCTGTTTTATAAAAATAACTCCTCCCTTCTCGGCATCATATTCCTCATTCTCCAGATACTGCTTGATGTGTCCGTTGGTCACAAAGATGATAAAGTTAAAAGTGGTACGGTATGGAATAACCGGCATCAGGATCCCTTTAAGATAATTTTCGAGCCTATAAAGCTGGACATCCGCATTATTGGCCAATATTTTCTCCGTAATATTAGGGAGAAATAATTTTTTATACTGAAAATTGGAAAGTACTTCCATATCCTTGGTTGTAAATTATTTAAGGGTTATACAAATTTAAAGTAAACGGGCCAAAGCCCGTTATTGTTGATCTTATTTTTGTCTTTAATTTTAGAATTTATAATACACGCCCATTTTGATTCCGAAAGGGTTTCCCGGGGTGTAAGTAAGGTCTGTAACAGACTGCTGTTCGTTTCTCAATTGGGTTTCTGTGGCGAATTGGGCTTCATTCCATTGTACATTGAAAAGGTTATTCACCTGCAGGTTGGCACCCCATTTCGGACGGTTATAGGAAAGCATCAGATCATTCACAAAATAGGCTTTTGTGCGGATGCTGTTATCTTCAACAGCTGGTCTGGCCCCTAAATAACGGTACTGCAGCCCTAAAGAGAAACCATTCAGAAAATCCCAGTTTACTGATCCAGTGCTGGTAACAACCGGTGCAAGAGGCACATAATCTTCTCCTTTCTGTTCTTCAACAAATCTTGCGTGGGAATAATTAATATCTGCATTCAGGTAAAAGTTTTCAATCGGCTGAAAACGGACTCCCAAGTCAGCTCCATAGCGTCTGGATTTTCCGGAAGGTTCTACAACGGCATCATCTCCTACATACACAAACTCCTGCTGTAAAGACATATACCATAACGCAGGGGTAATGATCAGCGATTTCAAAGGATGCAGCCTTACACCCAGATCTCCGCCTATAGAATATGGCAATGTTTTGTCTCCGTTATTCTGAACAACCACTCTGATGTCATTGGAGTGGAATCCCATTCCGGTTTTCAGAAACCACATCACTTTGTCGCTGGTTGTATATGAAAAATTAAGCTTCGGACTTAATCTTGTTGCTTCTGTTGACTGTCCGGAAGGCAGTTGTTCAGGATCCAGCAGATTATGCATGTTGAAAATAAAATGATCGACTCTCAAAGCAGGATTTATCGTCCATTTTCCAGTTTTCCAGATGAGTCCGGAATAAGCATGCAGATTGGTTTCTGTTCCGTTGACATCAGACAGTTTATCTAACAGCAAATCTCTGTGATAGACGTGATTCAGCTGCAACGTATTAATATCATCATTTCTGAAACCCACCCCGGAAATCCAGTCCAGTGTTCCGTTTCCAACAGAGAAATTCTTTGTATATTTCATTTCAGTTCCATAGATATTTCTTCCGTCTGTCTGCTGAATCTCGTCGCCATGGTCTTTATCTTTTAGGTAAAAAGTAAAATCCGAATATAAATTAAAGTTATACTTTGAATACCATCCCATAACATCGATGTGCTCTGAAGATGAAATGATATGTTTATAATTCATCTGAAGGTTGGTGCGCGAGGTACTTCCGCCTTCTGTAGGATCTATACTTCCCCATCTTCCAATAATTCCTTCATCTACGGCACGTTCCGGAATCTGTCCGGAAGCATTCCATGAGGAATTGAACGTGGAAAACTGGATATTAAAGTAATCCCGGTCTGTAATCCACTGGTTGTATTTCCCGAAAATATTCACCCGGTTAAAGTTCTGCTTTACATCAAAAGGTCCGTCTGAATAATTGTATTCTGCCGCTACATAAGCTCCTTTTCTTCCTGCTGCATCGTTAAGAATATTGAACATCCCCAATACTCTTTTGGAATTGAAAGATCCCCCTTCTAGCTTTACCATACTGTTTTTCAGCTTGTCATAGGTCTGGAAATCCACATAGCCTGCCGTATCAAAATCTCCGCGGTCCATATAATAAGCACCTTTTCCAAAGTCGATATTATTAACGGTTTCCGGGATAACAAAATGAAGATCTGAATATCCCTGTCCATGGGCATGAGATACGATATTCACAGGCATTCCGTCTACATTTACACTTACATCTGTTCCATGATCGGCATCAAAACCCCTCAGAAAAAGCTGTTCTGCTTTTCCGCCACCTGCATGTTGTGCTATAAATAATCCGGGAACTTTACGAAGCAGGTCCTGCGCTGAATTCACCGGAAACTTGTTAAGATCGACTTTGGTAATTGCCGATAAAAATGAGCTGTGGCTGATGGCTACTTCAGAGATCTGAAAAGGTTTATGCTGTAAAAAAACAACTTTATTCTTATCCTCATCACTGGTGATTACCCATTGTATATTTTCATATCCCTGATGGCTGATAACGAGGGTATCCGGGAATGATTTTACAGCAAGTGTTAAAGATCCGTCGGTTCCTGAATGCGCATGGTTGCTTCCATGATCAAACAAAACCAAAGCATCTGCAATAGGAAATTTATCGTCTGCATCTTTAATGACCAGCTGTTTTTCTGATGGTGTTTCCTGAGCTGAAATATGCCCATTGATAGAAACAGCAAGAACAGCGACCATTATTTTAGTTATTTTCATTGATTTTCTATATAATGTTTAGGATTACTTTTTTGTTTTTGAAAGAAAAAGTTTTTGAATAAGCAGGGTAATCCACGTTCCTGCTACAAAAGGAAATGTAAGGACTCCCCCTACTTCACTGAGTACATTATGATCGATCAATATATCATCAATAATCACCGTAATTACGACTGCTAACAACACCCATATTCCGTCGGTTTTTTTGAAACCTGAAAAGACAATAGCTGAAAGTACCGCATTGAATCCGAATAGCCCCAGATGGATTTCATCAATGGCTTCCCCGTTCACATGGGAAATATATGCCCCCAATACTGATCCGGCAAGTCCATAAAGAGCCGCAGCGGGAGAACTGATGAAAACCGCGATGAAGAAAATAATCCCTGAAAGCACTCCACCCTGGAAAATCACTTCCCCGAAGCCATTGGTGCAGGTTAAAAAATCATCATAATCTGACGGTTCTACAGCTGCTGACATCATTTCCGAAGGCGGAATCTGCGTAAAATGGTGCAGTACAAACACACAAACCCAGGTGATGATGATAAAAGGGAAAGTAAATACCGGAATTTTATTTTTAATAAAGAAATGCTGAATCACTGTAGCCAATGCTCCGCCTACGATGATAAGAAGCCATATGACGATGGTGGTCTGAAACACAAAAGAAAGAGCAACGCCTACCAGTGCTGCACTGAAGCCATATAATCCGGCATTAATTTCAGATTGATCATATTTAAGCATCATTGCAGTATAGGTTCCGGCAGCTGTAGATAACAGAACGGCAATACCGCCCTGCCAGCTTCCCATAAAAATACCGATCAGAAACAGAAGGCCTGTCCATCTGTTTTCCTGAAGCATAATTTGTCCGATTCCCTTTAAAACATTGTCAATAAAAGGGATTTTGTTAAAAAATTTATCCATATTAGTTTTTGTATAATGTATCACTTATAATGTAAAATGTATATTGTATTGATGATAGAGAACCGAAAGCCAAGAATCAAAAACTGACAACTGGCAACTGGCAACAAACAACTGATACCTTTTCCTACCATCCTAAAAAGACCATTCCTATTCCGCAGACCGTTACCACTGCGCCGCTTACGACTCCCATGTAACGTTCCAGTTTTTCGGTGTTGAATAAGCTGGAATATCCGTAACGTCCCAGAAGCACCATTCCGAGCATCGTTAAAACCGTCGTGATCGTGAAAGAGGTAACCAGCACCACAATTTCCGTCATGGAATGTTTAACTCCTGAATAAAACAGCAGCGGAATTAAAGGTTCGCTTGGCCCCATTACAAAGATCATAAAAAGGACCAGTGGAGTCACTTTTATTCTTTTCTGAGACATCACCATTTCTGTATGGTTGTGCTCATACACATATACCTCATCACCCATCACGTCAAAATGCTTATGAGGCTTATTCCGGATGGCCTGAACTAGGCCATAGATAAGGTAAATTCCACCAACGATCAGCAGTGCCCATCCTGAAAAATTACCTCTCAAATCCTGAAACCATGAAATTTTATTCAGCTGCCATCCTAAGAAAACACCTATAAATCCTAATATCAGGGAACTCATTACGTGTCCGAATCCGCAGATTACCGTTAGCACGGCCGTTCTCATTCCGCTCCAGTTTTTCGATTTTGAAAGAACGATAAACGGCAGATAGTGATCCGGTCCGGAAGCCGTATGTATAAAACTTATAGAAACAGCACTTAGCAAAAGTGCCCAAATAGTAGTATCCATTTCTTAAATTATTTTTATTCTAATGCCCAGAGAATCTCCTGAACATACAGGAAAAAGTTATACATAATTTCTCCGCCGTGTCCCAATGCCCGGATGACAAAACCATCGTTTTCCATTGCCGATACCCCGATTTCCATTTCTTCATGATGGGCTTCTGCAGCCTTATACATCATTTCTACCAGGTTTGTTTTGTCAACATTCTCCTTCGTACTGTAAAAAATAAGTGTTCCCTGATGGGTATATTCCTCCAGATTTCCTATACTGCTGATAGGAATTACTTCCGGCTGTATCAATACATTATCTTTAACAATTAATTGATCCCCATGATAGATTTCCATGATGTTTTGAAACCTTTTTAGTTTAAAAACCTCTCCGTAATGCTTTCTTCCGCAGGTAATAATTTCACTGATGATAATCTGGCTGTTGTTTCCAATATGAATCTTCGCTTTGCTTTTAAAGTTTGAATCTTCATGCGGAACCACGGGATGCGGAACATAGGCAAATGAAGTATCATCCTGCATGGAGATCGTCATCTCCTGTAGTGCCTTATCCTTCATATTAAACAGCCTTTGATACGACTGCGACTGCAGCTGCAGCGAGGATCCTTTTTCCAGAGCAATATCCAGATGGTAATGGTCGCCATCCAGAATTCCCGGGGAAGAACTCATGATCATCTGGTAGAGTTTGCCGTCATTTTTACGCTGCCCTACAGAAACTACCCGGAAAGGCAGCGTTACGTACAGGTCTTTTACATACGATTTTCCTTCTTTGTATCCGGCCGTAATTTTTAAGTGGCTGTCCATTTATCGTACGAGATTCGGTTCTTCACATTCTTCCAGAAGTGCATATTTTTTGATCCATCCGATCACTTTGTCCAGTCCTTCGTCCGTTTTCAGGTTGGTAAATACAAAAGGACTTCCTCCTCTCATTCTTCTGGCATCTCTTTCCATCACTTCAAGACTGGCTCCCACATGAGGCGCAAGATCTATTTTATTAATGATCAATAAATCTGATCTGGTGATTCCCGGACCTCCTTTTCTCGGTATTTTTTCTCCTTCTGCAACATCAATGATAAAAATGCTTACATCTGCAAGATCAGGACTGAAGGTTGCTGATAAATTATCACCACCGCTTTCAATAAGGATCATTTCAATTTCAGGAAAACGTGCAGCCAGTTCGTCTACAGCTTCGAGGTTCATACTTGCATCTTCACGAATAGCGGTATGAGGGCATCCTCCTGTTTCTACCCCAATAATTCTGTCGTGGGGAAGCAGGCTGTTCTTCGCCATAAATTCTGCATCTTCCTTGGTGTAAATATCATTCGTGATTACTCCAAGATTATATTCTCCAAACATTTTTCTGCTTAATCGTTCCAGTAATGCTGTTTTTCCTGAACCTACAGGTCCGGCTACTCCTATTTTGATATACTTTCTATTTTCCATTTTTTTTAATTTTATATTGTTCTTTTTGGTTATCCCTACTATAACTATTCTTTTCTCTTTTTATCCCTTTTCATTAAGACATATACAGTCTCGAATACAAATTCTCATGCTGCATGCACCTGATATCGAAAGAAGTATTGCAAAGTCCTACCAGATCCCTTTCGAGTTCAATGGTTTCCAATACCGTTTTTTCCATTACGGAATACATTGAGAATAAAATATCCTGTCCGTCCAGCTGTCCGAGCGGAACCAGTTTTACGGCATTGGTGATCATTCCTGCCACAGAAGTATAATAAAATCCCAAAAGGGCTTCATGCAGTGGCATCTTCATCAATCCTGCATACATTCCAAATACGATACAGTAGTGGGAACTGGCTTCGCGGTTAGAAACTGCTTTTTCATAGGCTTCCATAAGCGGAAAATTTTCTTTTCTTTTGAAAATCTTAATCAGACGCAATCCCAGTTTCTGGCTTGCCTGGCGGATTTCTCTGGGACATTTCAAGGCATTGCATTCTCTGTCCAGTTCCAGGAGTAATGCTAAATCTTCATTTTGCACTGCCTCATAGGCCAGTTTTACAAAAGCCCCGTCATTGTATTTAAGGTTATGCTGAAGCATATTCTCTACAAATTCTTTAGCGGTTACTCTGTCGTGCACAATTTTTTTCTGTACATAGGTTTCTAATCCGTTAGAATGACTGTATCCTCCTATGGGCAACGTAGGATCCGAAAGATGTAAGAGTCCTGCCAGGAAATTCAAATTCATATTATTCATCTTTTGAGGAAGCCATTTTTAATATTTTAGTAAAAATCGTAGATCCCAGACTTCCGTGTCCATGAGGTTCTACATTGGATTTAAGAAGATTGAGCAGTTTCACATGGTGTCTTTCCGGAGCAAATCCGCTTGCCTCCAGCCATCTGTACATCGGCATTTCAAACGGCAGTAAAACTTTATCTTCCTGAATGAAAAGGGGAATATGTTTGTTTCCTATTTCATAACATACGGTTCCCATTTCCAGCATGGAAGAAGGTGACATCACAATGGCTTCGGTTTCCAGAACATTCACCACGATGAGCTTTTCTTCATTTTCGAAAAGAACATCTCCTTCTCTTAACCGCTGTCCTTCTCTAAGGAATTTAATGGCTATCTCTTCTCCCGATCGGGTCTTTTTCCTTTGAATCCTCTTAGTGCACTCAAACCATTCCAGGTCCAGATAATCAATTGATCTTCCGTTAGCGGGATGCTCTGAAAATGTACCTATCGTTTCATTTATAATCATTGGTCAGATTTTTTCTTGAAATTAAAATTCTTGGAAATTCCTACTCCAAATGCAGAACCGCTGATTCCTGCCACATAGGTTTTCGTCCATCCTTCGCCTTTCACTTTGGTCTGCAGCATAGAAAGTTCAGCAAACTTAAATTTCAATGCCCATCCGCCACCCATAAATATGGCGAATAAAGGATATGCTCTCAATCGGTATCCGTTAAAATCCTGCATGGAAGCTGAAACATCAGATAGCTTCTGTCCCCATACATAATGAGCGTCTACCTGACCTATCAGCGCGAAGTATTTTCCCAATGAAAAAGAGGGACTGTACCAGATTCCGGCTTCATTCTGTTTGTAGACTGTACGGTCATTCACCACATCTCTGGCATAGGCATAATTTACTCCGACCACATCATTATTATTGATAAAATATCCCACCCCTACCGGTACGCCTGCATTGGCACTGGTCCCTACCGAACTGCTGCTGCTCGATGGGGTGTTGGTTTTGGAATAGTCAAAGGAGCCGTAGATCATCCACTGTCCTTTAGGTCCGTCGTCGGTATCTTTAAGCCTCATTCCTCCCAGAAACTGGCCATTCATTGAAGCTGAAAACATCAGTAAGGCAGCTGCTGCAAAAGAAAAAACTGTTGTATTAAAGTATTTCATTTGATATCTTTTTAGGTAAGAAAGGCCCGGCTGTATTCCGAGCCTTTTTAAAAACTCTATTCTTTAGAAAAGGTAATAGAGCTGTGTTAGAGGAAGTTTTTCTGCCGGCTCACAGGTGATATAGTCACCGTCTACCGTTACTTTATAGTTTTCTGCATTGACCTCAATCAACGGTGTTTTATCGTTGTGAATAAGGTCTTTTTTAGAAATATTTCTACAGTTTTTGACAGGAAGGATCATTTTATCCAGTTTGTAAGAAGCAATGGCCCCGTTGTCTATAGAGATCTGTGATACAAAAGTGGCACAGGTACCAAATTTTGCTTTTCCATGAGCCCCAAACATACTTCTGTAGATCACAGGCTGTGGTGTAGGAATAGAAGCATTCGGGTCCCCCATTTTAGCGGCAACTACAAAGCCTCCTTTCAAAATCATTTCCGGTTTTACTCCAAATAATGCAGGTTTCCAGATGACTAAATCAGCAATTTTCCCTTCTTCAATAGAACCTACATATTCTGAGATACCATGTGCGATAGCAGGGTTGATCGTATATTTTGCCACATATCTTTTAGCACGGTAATTATCATTTTCAGTCCCTTCATCTTCTTTCAACGGACCTCTCTGCTCCTTCATTTTACTTGCCGTCTGCCAGGTTCTGGTTACCACTTCACCGGGTCTTCCCATTGCCTGAGAATCTGAACTCATGATACTGAATACTCCCATATCGTGAAGAATATCTTCCGCAGCGATCGTTTCCGGACGGATACGGGAATCAGCAAATGCCACATCTTCCGGGATATTTTTACTTAAATGATGGCATACCATTAACATATCAAGGTGTTCATCAATCGTATTGATCGTGTAAGGACGTGTAGGATTGGTAGATGCAGGGAGTACATTAGGATACATCGCAGCTTTAATAATGTCCGGTGCATGTCCTCCACCAGCGCCCTCTGTATGGAACGTATGGATTACTCTTCCGTTGATCGCTCTCATTGTATCTTCCAGGAAACCTCCTTCATTCAGCGTATCGGTATGAATCGCCACCTGAACATCATATTTATCCGCTACTTTTAGGGAAGCATCTATCGTTGCGGTGGTTGCTCCCCAGTCTTCATGAATCTTTACTCCTAAAGCTCCTGCTTCTACCTGCTCTTCGATAGGTTCTTCTGAGGAGCAGTTTCCTTTTCCGAAGAATCCTAAATTCATTGGATATTCTTCTGCCGCTTCAAGCATTTTCTGGATATTAAAACTTCCCGGTGTACAGGTGGTTGCATTCGTTCCGTCATTAGGACCGGTTCCACCGCCAATCATGGTGGTAATTCCGCTGTAGAGAGACGTATCAATCTGCTGCGGACAGATGTAGTGAATGTGGGTATCAATTCCTCCTGCAGTTACAATATATCCTTTTCCACCGTGTACTTCTGTAGATGCACCAATGATCATATTTTGAGATACACCGTCCATCGTATCAGGATTTCCCGCTTTTCCGATGCCTACGATTTTTCCGTCTTTAATTCCGATATCTGCCTTTACGATTCCCCAGTGATCAATAATCGTCGCTCCGGTGATACAAAGGTCCAGTACGCCTTCAGCTCTTTTTGCACTTACGTTCTGTCCCATTCCATCACGGACCGTTTTACCGCCTCCAAATACGGCTTCATCCCCATAATGGGTGAAATCTTTTTCTATTTCAATAATTAATTCGGTGTCTCCCAGACGGATTCTGTCTCCCGCTGTAGGTCCTAATATATTGGCGTATTGTTTTCTGTCTACGTGTAAACTCATCTTAGTGATTTTTAAAATTTAACTGTTCAGCTTTAGCAAGACTTTCTTTTTTCTGGCTATCGGAATCTACCTGTCCGTCTACCAGATTATTGAATCCCATTGCTTTTTTATTTCCTCCGATTTCCACAAGCACGACCTCTTTTTCTTCACCCGGTTCAAAACGCACTGCGGTACTGGCGACAATATTCAGCCTTTTCCCAAACGCCTTTTCACGGTCAAAGCTCATCGCTTTATTCACTTCGAAAAAATGAAAGTGGGAACCCACCTGAATAGGACGGTCGCCTGTGTTTACTACTTTTATGGTGACTGTTTCTCTGCCTTCATTGCAGATAATAGTTCCTTCTTTTACAAAAATTTCTCCTGGTATCATAATAGGATTGAATTTTAACGGATTGGGTTATGAACGGTTACAAGCTTGGTTCCGTCCGGAAAAGTTGCCTCGATCTGAACATCATGGATCATATCTGCAACGCCGGGCATTACATCGTCTATGGTAAGAATCTGTGCTCCTTCCTGCATCAGCTCTGCTACTTTTTTACCATCTCTGGCGCCTTCCAGCAGAAAGTGGCTGATTAATGCTATGGATTCAGGATAGTTGAGTTTAAGACCTCTGGCCTTTCTTTTAAGAGCAAGCTCGCCTGCCATGTGCAGCATAAGCTTCTCGGTTTCTCTTGGAGTTAAATGCATATTATTTTGTTTAAAGTTGAACATACGTTCTCCTGTCTGCCTTTATTCAAAGGCAAATGGAGGTATTGATAATTGCGTAAAAATGAAAATGGTCGTCCGGATCTGTATTGAATACAAATCACACGAATCCCATCAGTAAGGGAAGAAAAAAATTAACAGGCTATCTGTAAAGAATGATATAAGATATATCGGGGTGCTGCCGTATAGTTGTGATTTCGGATAGCACGGGGCTGTACATAAGAAGAATATACAGTGAAACAGAAACTGATGTATTCCTGAATAATTTGGGAATAATCAAATTTCACTTTTTCAAGATCATCAGAATCGGAATCAGAGTCATCCTGAATGGCTGACAGCGTATCCATTTCAATCGGATTCTGCTGATCCAGTTTTTGTACATGAATATTTTTCGAAACAGATTCAGAGAAAACCTGAACCGTATGTTTTTTCTGAGCAAACAAACCTGCACATACTGTTGCAAAAAACAGCATGAAGGAGAACAGGGTAATTTTATTTTTAGTGCTCATAATAATGAAGTAAAAGTAGACTAATCCCTAGCCCTCGCCTATCAAAAAGATCACTTAAAATGTTCAAAATCGTGACAAAACGAAATAACCCAAAATGGCTGACTGCCCATCAATCCTTTAAAGAAAGCCATCAGGGGGCTTTGCAAAGTATGACAGACAAACCACTCCATTTCTTTATTTAAAAGGTTCTTATGGAAATTTTTCACACTTAATTTTCAAAACAAGAATAAAAAACAGAAAACAATAGCTTTTTAATCATAAAAAAGAGCTTGTATTTAAACATAAAGGAGTCATAAAGTGTATGGAATTAAAAAGAAGCGTATTTTTTCTTTCCTTTAATTATCGTAAATTTGTATACTACATACTTTAAATAAAATAATAAAAATATGTCCAAAGCAATTTCGCAAGTACCATTTGCAGTAAATGAGCCGGTAAATTCTTATGTTCCGGGTTCTCCAGAAGTAAAAAGCCTTATCGCAACCTACAAAAAAATGTGGGCAGAGAAGATAGAAATTCCAATGGTGATCAATGGAAAAGAAGTAAAAACCGGTGATACGGTACAGCTTCAGTCTCCTCAGGACCATCAGCATGACTTCGGATTCTATCATAGAGGAACGATGCAGCATGTAGATGAGGCGATCAATGCAGCATTGGCTGCTAAAAAAGAATGGAATGAACTGGGCTGGGAGCACCGTGCTGCTATTTTCTTAAAAGCGGCAGATCTATTGGCTGGACCTTACAGAGATGTAATCAACGCAGCAACGATGATCGGCCAGTCTAAAAATGTACATCAGGCTGAAATTGACGCCGCTTGCGAATTCATAGATTTCCTACGTTTCAATGTAGAATTTATGACGGAAATGTATTCTGAGCAACCGGTATCTGATGCTGGTATCTGGAACCGTGTAGAGTACAGACCATTGGAAGGATTCTGTTTTGCAGTGACTCCATTCAACTTTACTGCCATTTCCGGAAACCTTCCGACTTGTATGGCAATGCTTGGAAACGTTGTGGTTTGGAAACCTTCCGACAAGCAGGTATATTCTGCAAAGGTGATCATGGATGTATTAACAGAAGCAGGTCTTCCTGCCGGAGTTATCAATATGATCTTTACAGATGGAAAAGAAACGGCTGAAAAAGTATTAGCTCACCGTGATTTTGCAGGACTTCACTTTACAGGTTCTACAAAAGTTTTCCAGGGAATGTGGAAAATGATAGGAGATAATATTCATAATTACAGAACATATCCAAGAATCGTTGGAGAAACCGGAGGAAAAGACTTCGTTATCGCTCATCCATCTGCAAATGTAGAAGCAGTAGCAACTGCTTTGGTAAGAGGTTCTTTTGAATATCAGGGACAGAAATGTTCTGCTGCTTCCAGAGCATATATTCCAAGATCGATCTGGGAAGATGTAAAAAAAGTAATGGAAACTCAGATCAATTCTATTAAAATCGGTTCTCCTGAAGATCCTTCTAACTTCGTGAATGCTGTTATCGACAAAAATTCATTTGAAAAATGCAAAGGATATATAGACAGAGCTCAAAATTCCAGTGAAGCTAAAGTGGTAATCGGTGGAAAATGCGACGATTCAAAAGGATGGTTCGTAAGTCCTACGGTTATTGAAACAACTAATCCTCAATACGAAAGTATGGTGGAAGAGATTTTCGGCCCTATCTTAAGTTTATATGTTTACGAAGATAAAGACTGGAAAGAAACATTGGCATTAGTAGATTCTTCTTCTCCATATTCATTAACAGGTTCTGTATTTGCACAAGACCGTTATGCGGTAAATGAAGCATTCAAGGCATTAGAAAATGCTTCCGGAAACTTCTACATCAATGATAAACCAACAGGAGCTGTGGTAGGACAGCAGCCTTTCGGTGGTGGTAGAGCATCAGGAACGAATGATAAAGCAGGTTCTAAAATGAACTTACTAAGATGGACATCTGTAAGAAGTATTAAAGAAACTTTTGTTTCTCCAAAAGATTACAAATACCCTTATTTAGGATAATCAATAATAATTATCATAGTATAAGCCCCGGATGTTATTCGGGGCTTTTTTTTGATTACAGCCACAATTAACAAAATTTAAGCTATTTTATTGATTTTTTGGCAGTTAACAAACCTTATTAGGAATAATTATTGAACTTTATATAGAACACCAAAAATAAAATTTGTTATGAAAAAGTTATTGTTATTAACCGCAGGTCTGGGATTACTGGCAGTAAGCTGCGGAACAAAGGAAAGTTCGATGCCATCCGGTAGCACAGATTCAACTGCAGCAACCAGTAAAACAATGTCCCCTGTAACCACAGATACGGCAGCCACAGCTACCATGAAGCCTGATACGATAAAGGTAGATTCTGCAGCTACTCCCGCAACCCGATAAAATATAATCTATTAATATGAAATTCACGGATGAAAGTTCTGTGGATTTTTTTTGCAGAATAAACATTAAACTACTATAAAAACATCAATATTTCTTATATTTGATTACATTAAAAAATTACTATGAAAAAACTATGGATCGGAGCCGTTTTAGGCGTACTTGTTTTAGGAAGCTGTGCTCAGAATAAAGAAAAAAGAGAAGAATTTAAAGACGAGCACGATAAAGATTCTTTAAGAAATAAAATGGGAGATTCTGCAGTAGCCAATTCAGAATATGCTCCTACAGACACTATCAAAGCAAATAGTAGAAAAGACAGTACAAAAACAAAATAACAAATCCGCAGAAAATTCTGCGGATTTGCACTTAAAAAAACTTGACTGAAAAAACCGGGCAATCATCCCCGATTGTATGGTATAGATCTATTAACCTAGGCTTATTCACCCAAATAGATAAATGTATTAACGACTAAATACGCAGACCTGTTGTCTAGTTTCATCCCCTGACCTCCTGTAGGAATAGTAGCTACTCCCGACAATGAATGGGTATGTGCTCCTGTAGTAGACGTCTTGTTAAGCATTCCGACTCCTCCCCATGAGCTAGCAACAGCAGTTCCCTGGTAATGACCGGATCCATTGTTTCCTACACTGGTACCGCCTACCAAATAACCGCCTTCATCAGCAGTATGAGCATGTGATCCCGCACTTTCTGCAGTACCACTCACAATCCCTATAAGATTAATATCCGGAAGATTGGAACGGGTAATCGATATATGATTACTTCCTCCTTCACTTCCTAAAAGCTCAGCTCCGACTCTTGTCTTTAAAATTCTATCTGTTGCGTCAGGCAGAATTGAAGTAAACCCTAATCCTGATGCAGAATTTTGTGCAGCAGCCGGAAGAGAAGAAATTGATCTTCCGTTAAGCAAATACCAGCCGTTATGATCGGTATCCTGCACAGAGTTTTTAATATCTCCTGCTGTTTGTACATTAAATTTTCTGGGATCTCCCGGCATCATTTTCTGCCAGACATTTCCATCAAAGTAATACAGGCCGGAAGAGGTCAGATTAGCTGTTTTGTTGCTCGCTACATTGACAGGTGCGGTTGCGTAGACGATTGTCCCTGCATGGCTGTTTACATATTGAGCATCTCCTGCCTTGATCTCATCTCCTGAAAGCCTTGGGGGTAATATTCCCTCAGCTGTGGATCCGTCGGTTCTCTTTGCGACGATATCCAGACTCGTAATTGGATTAGCTGTATTAATTCCCACCTGCCCGGAGACATAGCTTGATAATACAGATGCCAACACGACCGTTAAAGTTGTCTTCATCCGTTTAATTTGTTACTAGTTAAGGTTTCATGGTTGGCATAAAATAATGGCAGATATTTTATCCCGGCTAGTAGTTTCTTAGTTTTAGTGTTTAGGTCGGCTGTACAGAAGTTATCTTATGAAAGAAATATTTTTCCAGAAAAATTATAGCATACTGCAGTATGATTGTCGTTCTGTAAAGCTGGCGCAAATATATGACAACGACTATATTACCTGAAACAATAGGCTGTCTGTTTTCAGGAAAATGAAAAGAAATAAAGATTTAGGGCAAAAGCTCTATATTGATTTTCACGAAAATGAACAGATCGATCTTATTGATTATCAGAGCTGATATGCTTAATGTAGGCAGATGGAGAAAAATCAGTTACTGCTTTAAAGACGGATGCAAATTTACTATGGGAAGAAAAGCCGCATTCATCAGCAAGAATGCTGATCTTATACTGTCTGTATTTCTCATCATTAATCAGCTTGTCTACAATATAAGTAATCCTTAGACGATTGATGTAGGTTTTGAAATCTGCATTCTTATGCTGATTGATAACATAGGAAAGATATTTGGTATTGGTATTTAATTCTCCGGCAAGGAATGGCAATGACATATTTTTGCTGTTGTATAGAATTCCTTTTTCAAACTCCTCAAGAAGTTCCAATAATTTGGTTTCTGTTTCAGAGGTCATGATAGGTTCGTTTCTTTTCCTGGTGCTTTCATCATTTGTATCATCCATCTCTTCAACGGAAATATTTGAAAATTCATGATCATCAGGTTTGTTAAAAAATTTTTGAGGAGAATCTTTAACATAAACCCTGGTTCGAATGATATTTTTAAATTTTGAATGCTGTTTTTTTTGTTTTAATCTGAAAGATATGATCAGGCCAATCAACGCGGCACATAATATAATGATGACTGCATTTTTTGCAATATTTAGAGGTCCGCTGGTTTCATTCGATTTGAATGGGTTTTCCACTGTTCCGGCGAATTCACGGGTTCTTGCGCTGAGCCCATCGTAGGCTTTCATATATTTTCCGGCATACAGGGAAGCTTTGTAATTGTCTCCTGTTCCTTCATAATAATCATTGATATTAGAATACACCGCTTTTTTAAGCCTCAGACTTCGTGAAGTATCGGCAATACTTTCGGCTTTGTTTAAATAAAGGTCGGCATCTTTCCAGTTTTTCTGTTTTAAACGAATTCCACCCAATCCATTATACACCAATCCCAAGGTACAGGAACTTTTTTCCTTGAGCAGTTCTTCAGCTTTGCGGTAATAATTTTCAGAAACGGTATAGTCAACAAGTTTAAAATAAATGTCTCCCAGCAGCTGGTAAGAAGCCGCCCGGGTTTTGTCTTCCCCTTTTATATTTATTTTTTCAAAAGACTGTAAAGAACGTTCGATATACAGCACGGCCTGGGAATAATTCCCGGTTTCTATTTCGTAATAGGCCATTTCCTGATTTAAAATTCCCACTAACTCGTGCTTTTTTGGAATGTCAGCTATTCGCGGGGCAGTGTCCAGGCCTATCAGAATATATTTTTTTGATCGTTTATAAAGACTGACCTGACGGTATTGCCTGGCTAAAAAGATATCTACATGAGCAGCCCATTCAGGATTATCGATCTGGTTGACTAAAGAATTTGCGTTTTCTCCAAAACACAGCGACTTTTTCAAATCACCTGCTTTGTGGTAAAGCTGTGCGGTAAGCAGTAAACTTTTTACTTCATCCAAAGGATTTTGAGCAGACTTATACAAAGAATCTGCAGTTTTTAATGCCTTGGAAAGGTCTTTATGAGAATCGAAGGCAGAGGTTCTTTCACAGATTTGATCGAAGCGGCTTATCTTCTGAGCAGAAATAGAGACAGCGGTGATCAACAAAAACACAAGTTTCAGTAAACTTTTAGACATAAAAAAATAAATTATTATTTTAATTTTATAATAATTCATCATTTTTCACTGGTGTCTTTTAGTTTTTGCAAAATTACGAATATTTTAGTTTTTATGGTAATGTTTTATTAATAATTAATTATTTCAGTGTACAATTACAATACTTATAGAATTCAATTACAGAGATTCGCATAACAATGGATTATTTTTCACATTCCTTTAGATTTTTCGTAACTATTTTATCTAAGGGACGACTGATGTATTAACATAATTATTACATTTGTAACGAGAAAAAGTATTTATGAAAAAATTAGCAATAATCTCTTCTTTATTTATAGGAATCCTGGCCTTTGCGCAGGGAATTAAATTTGAAGACAGCAATTTTGCCGCTATTCTGGCAAAAGCAAAAAAAGAAAATAAACTGGTATTCATTGATGCTTATGCATCCTGGTGCGGACCGTGTAAACTGATGGTGAAAAATATTTTCCCTCTGAAAACGGTAGGTGATTACTACAACGGCCACTTCATCAATGCAAAAATAGACATGGAGAAAGGAGAAGGAATAGGATTAGCCAAAAAATACAATGTTAAGGCCTTCCCTACTTACCTTTTCATCAACGGTGATGGTGAAGAAGTGCACAGAACGCTTGGATATGTGGAAGAAAATGATTTCATCCAGTTTGCAAAAGATGCAGGAGATCCGAACAAAAGACTTACCTCTTTAAAGCAAAAATTTGAAAACGGTGAAAAAGATCCTGAATTTTTAAAGAACCTTGCAGGACTTACCTTGTACAATGATGCAGAATTTTCCGGAAAAGTATTGGATCGTTATTTCCAGTCCAAAGAAAGTTTAGATCAGGAAGACGTACAAATGCTGCTTGCGGGAACTCAGAGTTCAGAAGGCCCATTATACAAAATCTTCAAAGCAAGAAAGCCTGATATTGTTAAAGTGATCGGTGATAAGTATGACAAATTTGATAAGAACATCAATCTGAATACGATTCTTAAAAAATCATACAATGCAGATACAAAAACATGGAATGACAATTATTTCATGACTGAATCTCAAAAATTTCTAACTAAAGAAGAAGCGGAAAAAACACTGAAAAGAGTAAAAGCCAGCAGAGCCTTAAAGGATAAGGATATTGCGACTTACGAGAAGCTTACTTTGGAACTTTATAAAGATTACGGTGCTGCAAGTTCTGAAGAACTGAATTCATTAGCATGGAACTTCTTCGAAAATGTAAACACAAAATCTTCTCTGGAAAAAGCAGTGGCCTGGGCTCAGGAATCTGTAAAGAAAGATCAGAACTATGCCAATACAGATACATTGGCTAATCTTTACAATAAAGTAGGCGATAAGAAGAACGCTAAAATGTGGGCGGAAAAATCTATTGAACTGGCTAAAAGCACAGGTCAGGATTCCGGAGATACGGAGAAATTATTGAAAAGTCTTTAATTATTGACCATAACAGCACAAAAAGCCGCAGAGATTCAAGAATCTCTGCGGCTTTTTTATTTATCGTTCTGGAAGACTAATTTGCGATACTTCCTATATATATATTAATACTGGAACAGTACACTTCCCCAGGTAAATCCACTTCCAAAGGCAGAAAGAAGAACGAGATCGCCTCTTTTTATTTTACCCAGTTCAATGGCTTCGCTTAAAGCAATAGGAATAGATGCTGCGGTTGTATTTCCGTATTTTTGGATGTTATTGTGGATCTTTTCGTCCGGAAGTCCGAATTTCTGCTGCACAAACTGGGCAATTCTTAAATTCGCCTGATGCGGAATGAACATATCAAGATCTTCAATCGTTTTTCCGGCTTTATCTAAAGCTTCCTGCATGGTTTCAGGGAATCTTGTTACCGCATGTTTGAATACGAAGTTTCCATTCATAATAGGATATACTTCTTTATTGGTCACATTTTCAGGCTCTTTTCTCATCCTGTCGCTCCATCCGTACTTAGATCCCGGGAACTGCGTACACAGTTCATCTGCATACTTTCCTTCAGAGTGCATGTTAACGGCTAAAATATCGCCTGCATTTTCATCTTCGGTTGCAGAAAGGATAATCGCTCCTGCACCATCTCCAAAGATTACAGAAACTCCCCTTCCTTCATCAGAAAAATCCAATCCAAAAGAGTGGACTTCCGCTCCAACAACTAAAATATTTTTATACGTTCCTGATTTGATAAAGGCATTGGCAACACTCACCGCATAGACAAAACCGGAACATTGGTTTCTTACATCTAAAGCACCAATGGTATCGCAGCCCAGCATATCCTGAAGCAATACTCCACATCCCGGAAAGTAATAGTCAGGAGAAAGGGTGGCAAAAACAATATAATCTATGTCTTTAGGGGTTAAACCTGCACTTTCTAAAGCTTTTTCAGAGGCTCTGAACCCTAAATATGCTGTCGTTTCCTGTGCATCATTTCTATTTTTCCTGTGTCTTCTTTCCTTAATACCCGTTCGCTCCGTAATCCATTCGTCATTGGTGGTCATTAATTCTGCTAAATCATCGTTCGTAACAACATTATCCGGCACATGAAATCCGATTCCTTTTATTGCACTTTTAATCATATAGTTTTTTAATTTTGACAAAGATAAAATTATTTAAAACATAGCATTTCAAAATATTAGTATTTTTACTTTATGCCGATCGACACTATATACCGAGATTCCCACTGCGAATGGGTAGACGTAGAATCCCCTACAATAGAGGATTTGAAATTTCTTCATGAAAGATATGAAATCAATAACCTCATGCTGGAAGATACTTTAGATCCCAACCACCTTCCCAAATACGAAGAAGACGGAGGAGTAAAGTTCTTTCTCCTTCGCGAAAGTACGGAGCTGGAAAGGAAAAATCTGAATACCATCAGCGATATCAGTACCAAAATCGGGATTTTTCTGGTAGATAAAACCATTATTACCATCCACAGGATGAAAACCCGCAGCATTGCCGAAACCAAGAAACAGCTTTCCGCTTTACAGAAAGACACTGCCGCTGAAAAAATTGCTTTAATGATTGCCCTGCTTATTATGAAAAGTTTCGATGACGAAGCCATAAGCTTAATGGAAACTATGGATAATATAGAAAACGAAATTTTCCTGAAAAACACCAATCATACGACTCAGATCCGAAGATTATACAAATTAAAAAGAAAATCCGGGCTTAATTCCCGTGTTCTGACCATTTCTACAGATGCAGTGGATAAATTTAAACTGCTGGGACTTCAGGATTCTGAAGTGGTGGATTTAAAAGATAAACACAAAGATGTTGTCGCCGATTTCGATCATTTAAACCTGCAGATCACCAACCTTATTTCGATGTTCCTGGCCCTCTCTGATCAGAAAGCCAACCAGGTGATGAAAGTACTGGCCATTTACTCGGTTTACTTTTTACCCATTACCTTTATTGCAGGGGTGTACGGGATGAATTTCGATAATATGCCGGAACTGCATCATAAAAGCGGATATTTCCTCACCTTAGGTTTCATGGCACTTATTGTGGTTTGTACCTTTATTTATGCAAGAAGAAAGCAGTGGTAGATGGGATTTTAGATTTTAGATTTTAGATGTCAGACACCAGATATCAGATATTAGATATTTGACGATAGAGAATGAAGAACAGAGAACAGAGAATAAGAGACAAGACCTAAACACTAAAAAAACAACACCAAATACTAAAAACCAACAACCGAAAACCATCAACTGACAACCAATAACCAATTCACAGCCCATGAAAACTGATATTCTTACTAAAATTCTGGAGGAAGATGTCCTGTCCAACGCTTCTAAAGAAAAGCTGAAAGCCTTGCATGAGAATATTTCGCTCAAAGAATTTTCTGATCTTTTAGACCACCACGGAAACCAGTATGTAGAATTTGTACAGGAAGGTGGCGGAGTCTGGGGAAGTGCATTGGTGGGATATCTTTATGGTTTGGAAATGTTTGGCATCCGTTTTTTGAAAGTAGCAGGAACCAGTGCGGGAGCAATCAATACCATGTTGATTGCTGCCTGCAAAACAAAAGAAGAGGCCAAAAGTGAAGTGATCAAAGATGTTCTTTTCAATCTGAATTTCGCTGATTTTATGGACGGCAAACCTTATGTAAGGACGACGCTTCATTCTATGCTTAACAATAAAAATTTCCTGAAAATCAATGCTGTTATATTAGCAGTTATTATGATTATTCTGGTTATTATTCCTTTTGCGACTCCTTCAAAAACGACGTTGGAGGCCAAGCTCCTTTTTTTGATTCCGCTGATCCCGGCTATTATTGCTTTTTTCTGCTTGAAAAAGTTTTACACTGATTTTAAAAAACAAAACAGCGGCCTTAACCCGGGAGATGTTCTTTTACATACCATGAAAGACATTTTGGATGGCTTCGGAGTAAAAACAGTTGCCAATCTCAACGAAAAATTCATCCAAAAAGAATATGACCTCAACCTCAATTACCGTTATGGAAACGGCCACGAATATTATACGTTGGCTCTGGCCAGTATAGAAAAAATCAAAGCTGCGAATCTGGAACATATTGATGTAACCCGCTATAAAATATTCTATGAAAGTGCTGTGAATAACGATTATTATAAAAACAATCCTTTCTATCAGCTAAAATCAGAATATATTGTCATTACCACTGATATCAATGCCAAAATAAAGGTTGAGCTTCCTACGATGGCCAATTTATATTGGTCTGAAGAAGAGTTGAAACACGTCAGCCCGGCAGAATTTGTACGCACTTCGATATCCGTACCTTTCTTTTTTGAACCTTTCCAGAAGAGGATCGATAAAGATGACAATTCGGTGAAGTATGCCTGGAAATTCTGGATGAATACAAAACCAGAAGACATCTACCCTGCCGGAGTTTTTATAGATGGCGGCAGTATTTCGAATTTTCCGATTGACCTTTTTCATGCGAGTGATGTTTTTTATCCGAGATTGCCTTTATTTGGAATACAATTAACCAGTGATTCTGAAATCAGTGCTGAAAAAATTAAAACCAGTGAACAAATTATGAAAACGCCGTTTTCCTACGCCGGGAATATCATCGGTACACTGAAAGGCTTTAATGATAAATCGTTCCTGACCAAACATAGCTTTTACCAATTGTTCAGTATACAAACGGTCAACTGCGGAACGAGCAGCTGGCTGAATTTTTTCATGAAAAGGGAAGAAAAAGAAGATCTTTTCAACAGGGGATTTCATGCAGCCTTGGATTTTCTTAACCAATTCGACTGGGAAAAGTACAAATATGAACGCATGATGCTTTCAATGAAAGAGAAAAAAATATTGAAGGAAGCAGATACACCTACGGTAGGATAAGGAATTTTGAGTATTTTTAACGCTTCAAAATCCGTGAAAATGAAAAAAATAATCATCCTCAGCTTTCTCATAGCAATTACATTTTTATCTGCTCAGGAAAAAACCATAAAAGAATTCAGGAAGGATTTTGAAAAAGCAATAGATACAGAGTTTACTGAAGAGCAACTTAAATACATTATTCAGGGATTATCCTCTTATTTTAACACCACATACTGATACTACACAATTAATTTCAGCATTAGAAGGAAGTAATCCAAGTGATTATTCTATGCTTACCTTTAAAGAAGATCCTCTTTACACACAAAATATTGACCGTCTGTTGGGATCTCAAAATCAAAACCAAAGGATTTTTTCTTATTTATTGGTTGCCTCTGCTCAGGATCATTCTAAAGAGCAGCTGCTGTTGGAAAAAATTAAAACAGAAAATACGCCGGGCACTCTTCTATGGTCCGGCATGGCTTTATTGAGTTTACAAACCCATCATACAGATGAGCTATTCGATTTTCTGGTAAAAAATGAAGATTTTGGTGATGCGCATATGCTTCCTATGTATTTTAAACTTAACAAAGATTCTTTGCAAAGCACAGCTTATAAAAAAATTGACAGTAATGATGATAAGTCTAAAATATTAGCGGTACAAATTTTATCCTTAACCGGGAATACTCCTAAAACAGAAGAGTTGGTAAGAAATGCTGTAAAAAACTGGGATATTAACCTTAAGGGATATGCCATTTATACATTGGGGGAACTTCAACTGCCTCATGTTCTCCCATTGGTTCAACCCTTATTACAAGATCAAAAAGTTAGAAATATTTCTTTACGAGCACTAGCCAACAGCCCCACAAAAGAAGACAGAGCATATATTGCTTCAGCGGTCAGTACTAAAAAAGCATTTGATGAAGATATGATGAATGCTCTTTTTCAATCTAAAAATATAGAGAATATCAAACTCTGGCTTTCGGTAATACAAATAAAAAATCCGCCGAAAGATTATTATTTTTCTGTCTCCAGCCAACCGCTGATTGCAAGTGATGAAGTGCTTAAAGACCTTCACAATGCCCTCCGAAATATAAAGAATAAGAGTGTTCTGGCGGAATTGGTAAGAGCCCTGCAGGAAAGGAATGATGATGAAAGTGTACGCATCATGCTTGATTTATTAAAAAACCCCAGTTCAACAGTCAGATATTGGACTGCTGCAACCCTACAGGACAATCCCAATTCTATTCTTACTACCCAAGAAAATAAGAAACTGATAAAAAAAGGATTGGAAGATGGAAACTCTGTTGATTAAAAAATTAAATGTATCTAACCAATGAACTGGATTATCCGAAGTACAGAAATACTAAAATTTCATACTAACCTAAAGGAAACGCTACAACCCATCTGGAATGATCTTACTGATTATGACTGGATTTTAACAGATTTTGAATATATGCCCAATGGAAACAAAATCCCCATTGATTATCAACATGACTATTTCTTATTGAATCATGAACAGTTTGAAACCCTTTATCAGTCACAAATTCAAATTATTTGGGGCATTATCTCGGCTATTCCCAAAAATACCAATTTAGATCTTCGTCTTATTTCAACTCTTTCGGCTGAAGATGAAAAGGTATGGAAAAGTAATGAGTATTTAATTCCGGAATCTTTTTTAGAAATTATTGCATTTGACAGTGGATATACCATTTTAAAATTTAAAGATGAAAATCTATCCAATCAATTCAAAGAATACTTTAAAGAACAGGCTATAGATTTACAAAAATTCACTGACAAATATAATAATCAGAAATGAAGTCCCTACATAAATACTTTTTCTATCCCGGAATCGCGATAATTCCTATTTCTGTTATTATGTTTTTAACAGCAATAGGAATGTTTACCGCAACAGGAGATTTCAATCCTATTATCGTCAAGCTTGCAGAGCTTTGCTTAATTTTGTGTCTGCCTTTTTTCATAGTAGGAATTCTCTTCACCACCATTGGAATGACAATTTACCTGGTTAATAAAAAGGATCATTACTAATACTTACTAATTATGGACGGCTATAAAGCGTCTATAAAATTCAGATATTCCGGAACGCTTTTTTCGATCCATTCTTCAGAAGAATCTGTTTCAATTCCATAATAGACAAAAGGTGGCTTATAATCGGCTTTGATATAGTCAAAAGTCAGTTCAAAAGGTCTTGTTAGTTCTTCCATCGTGTATTTATATTTTCCGGATTTGCTGTACCCTTCTTCATCTATTCCGGCAGTTATGGCCAGTGATATTTTCTTTCCGCCTGCTTTGTAGCCGCTTTTACTTCCATAAGCCCAGCCATACAGCAATACCTCATCAAACCATTTTTTCAGCAACGGCGGACTGCTGAACCAATAAAAAGGAAACTGGAAGATGATGTTATCATACGATTCTATAAGTTCCTGCTCTTTTTCCACCTCTATTTTTTCATCGGGATACGCTTCATATAATTGATGTACTGTATATTTTTCAGGGTATTTATTTAATTCTTCTATCCATCTTTTATTGATTAGAGAATTCTCCATATGAGGATGCACTGCGATGATTAATGTCTTCATTCTTTTAAATTAGTACTGCAAAAATAATTCATGTAACTTACATTTCGTACATTAGCATCCAATTGTATGGTACTATAAAAAAGGTAAGTAATGACTAAAATAAAGGAAACCTCAACGAATTTTGCCAATAAAAAAGCTCTTGCTGATGAATGTCCCGAGCTCTATGCCTCCCATATTATCGGCGGACAGTGGTCTCTTGCGATCTGCTGCTATTTAATTAACGGTAAAATGCGGTTTGGAGAGCTCAGAAAGAAAATCCCAACGATTACAGAAAGAATGCTTACCCTCCAGCTCCGTAAACTGGAAGACAATAAAATTGTCACCAGAACTGTTTTTGCAGAAGTTCCGCCCCGCGTTGAATATGAGCTGACCTCTATTGGCTACAGGCTTCAACCCATTATTGAAACGCTGGAAAAATGGGGAAATGAGCATAAGGAGATGATGAATGAGAGGAAATAACTTTAAAAATAAGTCTTCCATGATACAACATGATTTAATCATTATACCTGCGAGAACAAGGCGGATTATAACCCTGCTTTTGTGTCTGCTACTTTCTTCATTTGTTTGGGGCCAAACCATAAATGAATATGATAAAATCCTAAAAATTGATAATCTTTCTTTTCATGAGTATGAAGTCAGAATCTATAAAAAAGCTGCTACATCAACAGAATTAGAGCTATTTAGATTATATCAGGATTCCAATGATACCTGGAAAGCAGATCTTTTTACAACAATTGCATCAAGAGAAAGTCAGGATAAACTTAAAATCAGAATTAGAAAATCCAAATTAAATTCATTAAAAAATATGGAATTAATCTGGATGTCAATTCTTGATACGTATATTCTGGATCTTCCAAAATGGGAAGATTTTAAGTATAAATTACAAAAGAGAAATAAAAATTATCAGATAGAGGACGGCGAAATTGTTTCTACAACCAGCAATACAATGATCATGGATGGGATCACTTATTATGTGAAAATCAAGGCAGGAAGAAGAGAAAATGAGTTTGAATATGATAATCCTGAATCTTATCTGAAGATATATCCAACTGTTGATGAGCTCCTTTCATTCAAGGAATTAATAGAACTAATCAAAAATGAATTCAAAATAGTTTTATAGAGCTCGAATATTGATTAAACACTGGTATAGGCTCGTTTATCTTGTTATTTCTTCAGCCATCCCTTCATTGCTTTCGTGATAAACGGCATCACCACCCAGGTAAGTATTCCAACCATACAAGCTGCAATGATCAATATTCTCAATACCGGATTCCAGTCTTTTGTCCAATGTCCAATCGTAAAGTTGAGAAAAAGACTGGTAGGAAAAACACCACATAAGGTGGCTGCAGCCATCTTCCATCGCGGCGGTGCTCCCGGTGACCGGAACCATGCTTCCAATCCTGTAAGATCACGGTAAACAGTATCTTCAGTAAGGGTACTGGCATATTCCTCCCATTGTTTAAACAATTCAGAGTCGTAAAATGCATTTTTCTCGGTTTCATCTTTAAAAGTCCGGAGAATTCCGATTTCATTTTTGCCATCTTCTTTCAGCGAAGTAATCATCATCGCTCCATGTACTCCGTCATACACAAAGGATTTTCCTAAAAAATCCTGTAATGCAGCTTCAAATTCGGCTTCTTTTCCGGGGATAACTTTTCGGGTAATGGCAACATGAATTGGCATGGAAATCAATTTTTATATAAAATTAAAAAAAGAAGGGAACTTTTAATTAACTATTACTATAAAATATTAGGCGACTCTATACAATTTTACACCATTGTCATTCTGACGAATGAAGAATCTCATGATCGCTTAGATTCTTCATTTCACTATGTTACATTCAGAATGACAGAGTCATAATAAGAAGAAGATAGCAGGATGAATGTAAAACGGTATATAATTACCCAACACTAATAATATATAGTTTGAAGAAAATTAAAGAATAAAATACAGGCTTTGCCTTAAAAAACAGTAGTTTTGTAAAGATGTCGAGAATGAATATCCATATAAAAACCTATAAAACTATCGTAACGATACTGGTTTTGGCATTTGCATTATCTCCATGCTCTGTTAAAAGAGATCTGCTCGGTATTTTTGACATCCAGCATTTCAGTACTTTAAACAAAGTAAAGGCAACGGCTTCTTCAGGGCTGAACTGCGAAACTTCTACTGCGATTTCCACCCCAAAAGTTTCCACTCCAAAAACGGTCCGTCAACTGAAAAATACCGGATTTGTTTTTCACACATCTTCTATGACGAAGGCTTCAGAGGAAGAAAAAATTAACTACAATCATTATTCCGGTCATACCACAGGCAACAGTCCGCCGAAGTATATTTTATTTAAAAAATTGAAATTAAATCTGGTTTAGTTCATTCAAAATCATTTTTAAAATCAATCATTTACCGTAAAATATCAATTTCAATGAAACATACAACAACAGATCGGGCTTCTGATCTGGCCGGCTTATATACTTTATCGATCCGAATGGTGATCGGATGGACTTATTTTTCAGCTTTCTGGCGAAGGCTGGTCCTTGAAAACAAATTAACTCCTGATGAAAGCGGATATATTGGAGAAAAATTTAACCATTTCCTTCCCAACGCGTTAGGCATCAAACCTATTATAGAATATCTTGTCACCCATCCGGATGCCTTACAGCGATCTATGATGACTTTTACCATTATCGAAGCAGTCGTAGGATTATGTATTATTCTGGGACTTATGACCAGGTTAATGAGTATCGGAATTTTCAGTCTTGCCTTGGGAATCCTGTTGGGATCCGGCTGGCTGGGAACAACCTGCGTGGACGAATGGCAGATCGGTGTCCTGGGAATCGCAGGTGGATTTGTACTTTTTCTTACGGGAAGCGGACCCTACTCACTGGACTATTATTGTATGAAAAACAATAAGAGTTTTACTCATAAAAAATGGTTTTCATGGCTGGGATCAGGTCCCCTCCCAGTATGGAAGCCTAAGGTTTTTGTGTTAGCCGGATCCATAATTATTTTCGGACTTACGCTTTTCACCAACCAATATTTCCATGGCGGAGTTTGGGGAACCCTGCATAATAAATCGGTAAAACCAAAGCTTGAAATCTCTGCTATTTCTCTTGATCATTCGACTTTAACATTTGAGGTGTACAGAACAGAAGGCGCGGATGTTTACGGATCTTTCCTGATCGGAATTCATGTACTGGATAAAAATGGAGGTATTATCAAAGAAATCAATCAGAAGGAACTTTCAACATTTCCGAAAGAAAACATTCACAATCATTATGTAGCCAAAGTAAAGCCCGGGAAGCACAGCATGATTATTCCATTGGGTGCCAAAGCAGATATTACACTCAGCCTGGATCATCCTGAAACCGCTCAGAGCCTGAAACTGATCGATATCAGCGGTATTGAATGGACCACAGAAATCCATCCAGAATAAGGCTTTTTTAAGCAAGTAAGGGGGGAAAAACAAGCAATGCTCTGGTTCCATTCAGTATCTTTCAGACTAAGAATGGAGCCGGAGCATTTTTTTAATATTTTTATACGGAAGTAAAAGATTTATTTTCGGTTCCACATCGGATCATGCTTCAGTACGTCTTCATAGACAGGACAGCTTTCGTCGTGGCATCCTTTTAGAAATCCTATACTCATCAGAAATTCGTTAACGATTTCCCCGCCTGTAAATTTGAAGGTTTTCTTAAATAATTTCATCCATTCCGGAAGTGTCATGGGATGGTAATGCTCCAGCCATTTTTCAAAAGATCCAAATTCTTTCTGCAGTTCCTGGACTGTTCTGGCATTTTCTATGGCAGCATTTACCTTTAATTTATTCCTGATGATGCCTGTATCATTCAGAAGTCTTTCCCGGTCTTCTTCTGTATAAGCGGCAATGGTATCAATGCTAAAATTATCATATGCCTTTCTGAAGCTTTCTTCTTTTTTAAGGATCGTTTCCCAGCTCAATCCTGCCTGGTTGATCTCCATAATCAGCCTTCCAAACAACTCATCGTCATCATGGATCGGAAAACCATAATGATTGTCGTGGTAATTTTTATGAAGTTCCTTTCTGCTTTCAGGCTGCATTCCCTGTATTGCTGAACAATAGCTCATTTCCGTAAATTTTCTGTTGTAATTAAAAATACTGTCTGTAAAGGTATCCTTTCCATATACTTATGAAATAGTATCCCATTCAATAACATTAACAAAAATAGAGTTATATTTAAATAAGTACCGAATTAAATAGATATATTTTCACAGGGATTTTTCATTTATTTGAATGCAAATAAAATCGTTCCACTGATAATCAGTACAGCACCGATTACCGTTTTTAATGTTAAAGATTCTTTGAAAAAAAGCACTGATAAAATGATGGCAATGGCTACGCTTAATTTATCT
The DNA here is from genome assembly GCF_000737705.1 of Chryseobacterium soli. Lineage (GTDB taxonomy): Bacteria > Bacteroidota > Bacteroidia > Flavobacteriales > Weeksellaceae > Chryseobacterium > Chryseobacterium soli. The sequence goes on from NZ_JPRH01000008.1 coordinate 275,869, forward strand.
ACCGCAGCAACTTGTGATACTTTCCCGATTTGTAATGCTTTAAAATAAAACAACCACGATAATCCGGTAGCAATTCCTGACAGCACAAGAAAAATGATATTTGTTTTTGATAGTGAACTTATCTGCTTGGCTTCCCCATTAATGAATACAATACTCCAAACCAGTACAAGAATGATAATGGTTCTAATACCGGTTGCAAGATTAGAATTGATGTTGCCGGACACTCCCATTTTGGCAAAAACAGCGGTAAACGCAGCAAATAATGCCGATAATAATGCATAATAGAACCACATATTTTTAATTTAAAGTTAATTAAAAAGTTTTTACAAGACCTATTCCTACACTTTTATTCTGGTAAAACGGCATGACCATCATTGCTGTATTTTTATTTTTACCGCCCAACATTGTATTGATTTTAGGATACAGCCAATACGCCAGTTCTGTTGAAAGAATTCCGAAACCCGCTCCGGCTACCACATCTCCTACCCAGTGTTTATCATTCAACATTCTGTATACCCCTGTAAATACTGCAAAAGAGTACCCTGAAATTCCCAGCCAGAAATTAGTATCCTTATACTCTCTGAACATAAACTGGGCAGATGCAAAAGCTATGGCAGTATGGCCTGAAGGAAATGATAGGTTATTGGATTGATCTGGTCTTTCTTCTTTCACTATATGCTTTAAAGGAATGGTAATGGCAGATGTAATAAGCATTGAAGTGCCATAAATGATACTTCTTTCTTTGAAATTATGCTTCCCTTGAACACCCGCAGCATTTAATCCATACACCAAAACGGCAGGGGCAAACTGTGTATAATTATCAAGCTTGATATGGTCGGGTTTATGTTCATTAATTTCATCTCTGGTGGAAAAATTAATCTGCTTAAGCTTTTTCACCGATAGACTGGCCACCCCATACCCGATAAAGGCTGCGGGCACGATGAGACTTTTATAATTCAGGTGGCTTTTTTCAGGAGCCAATACTGCTGTACTGTCCTGTTTTGTTTCCTGAACCTGCAGGGTATCCATCGTATTTTGTGCAGAAAATTTTCCACACGCCGATAGTAAGATAATATAAGCGGCAGCTATTTTGTAAGTATATTTTGACATGATAGTCTGTGTATTAGTGGATGTTAGATGTATTCTGAGCAATTCAAAAACTGAAGATTAACTTCTTTAAACTTCGCCAGTATTTTCCGGCCATAGTCTGTATGGAACTGATGATGAGTAAGGAAATTGCAGTTTTCTTTCTGCCATTCTTCATTTGTATAACACAGTCCCAGATATTTTTCAAATTCCTTTCTCAGTGCTCTTTCATACTTAGCGTAACTGGGTTTGGTGAGATGGTACAGATCTGCATCACAAACTACTTTTTCAGTTAAAGAAGATGGATTTTGAGGATATTTTGTAGACTCAATACAGCAGAGAACGGCTTCAATAAAGCTTTCTTTACAGCCATAACTTTCCAGGAAAGCCTTTGCTATTTTTTTACTTTCTTGTTCATGACCTATATAAGCATTTACATATCCGCAGTCATGAAACCATGCGGCCACCTGTACGATCTGCATTTCTTCCTGACTAAAACTGCACTGCATGCCAATTTCCCCTGCTGCCCTCACCACATCATAGGTATGTTCGATGTTGTGAAAGGAAAGATGCTCCGAAAGGTTTTCAGAAAGAAATACAACTACATATCTGCTCACAGCTTCTATTATATTTTCCATGATTTTCAATCTCCTTTTGAACTATTACCCTTTAATTGATCTTACAATATTCCGTTATGATTTAGAATAAATTTTGAATTTTTAGTCCTGAGGAATACATTTTTATTTTTTTATATGATGTAACCCCAGTACTTTACTTAGTTGTTTTCACTGCAAGAACCTGAAATGTTCCTTCTTTGATTTTAGGTCTTCCGCGGCTGTCTTTTTCTTTATCATCAAAATCGGCTGTTGGTAAATACAAATCGTGTGTTGAGTTGTCTAATGCAATGGTACGTGCGCCTTTTTTAGTCGTAATATTGTTGAGCGCTACAAACTGATTTGCATTTTTCTCCTGAATGACCGAGATATTTCCTTCCCCATTTGAAGTATAAATCGTATTGGTTGCATCATCGAAAACGGCACCGTCACAACCATCTCCGATAGGCATTTTTTTGATCAGTTTTCCCGTTTCGGAATCTAATATCACCAACATTTTATCACAAGTACTGAACAGCCTGTTCGTTTTTGTGTCAATCACAAGGCCGGAAGGACCTTCTTCTTTATCCAGATTCCAGTGATGGATTACCGTGAAACTTTTAGCATCGATAACAACAATTTCATTTTTATCTTCAATATTCACGAATATTTTCCCTTTACCGTTGCTCACGGCAGTTTCCGGTTTTCCACCAACGTCAATGGTATGCACAACCGTATTATTTTCGGGTTCGATCACACTTATATTATTGGTTTTTCCGTTGCAGACTATCAGTTTTTTAGAGAAAGTTTCGTAGAAAATGGCATCCGGATTTTGTCCGACCTGGATTTCTGCTGTAACCTGATTTGTTTTACTATCAAATACTTTTACAGAATTTAATTTACCGCAGGTAATAAATCCATTGGTAAAATTTGGAGTAAATGCGATGCCGTGTACGCCTGTTGTTCCTTCAATTTCCCCAAGATTTTCACCTGTCGTTTTGTTTAAAACATTGACTTTAGTTCCGTGACTTACATACAGTAAATTGTTTGTCGGATTTACAGTCAAATAGTCCCAGCTGTCACTGTTTCCTCCTATTTTGAAGGTCTTAATTGTATTTGCTGAAGTCATTTTCTGAGCTGACACATTCAGTGAAAAGCATACAAATGCGCTTGCAATGATGAAAGATTTTGTTTTCATTTTTAATAATTTATGGGTTGTTTATTTCTTCCTGTTTTAGATTGATTTTGTTGAGTAATGTTGGCAAAACGATGAGTAAAAGCGGCAGCGCAACGATGAATCCACCGATCACGGCAATGGCCAAAGGCTGATGCATTTGTGCTCCTGTTCCGATTCCCAATGCTAAAGGCATAAGGGCAATGATAGCACCCAATGCGGTCATTAATTTCGGCCGAAGCCTTGTGCTGATCGCATAAATCACAGCCTGTTCTTTAGTTTTCGTGGCTAAACTTTCGTGGAATTGCAGATAGGTGAAAATGGCATTTTCCCCGATTATTCCAACCATCATAATGAGTCCGGTATAACTTCCGACATTCAAAGGAGTGTTGGTTACATACAGTAACACAATTCCTCCCGAAAGTCCCAAAACCGATATCAATAAGATAATAAGCGCAACCAGGACATTCCTGAATAAAAACAGCATCACAGAAAAAACCAGTAAGCTGGAAACGACCAAAATAATAAGCAATTCCTTAAATGACTGCTGCTGCTCTGCATAAGCGCCGCCGTACACCACAGAATAACCGCTTGGCAATTTTACTTTCTGATCAATCTGATGCTGAATTTCCTGGATGGTTCCACCCAGATTTCCGTTATCCAGCCTTGCTGTTACAATGCCTAACGTCTGTAAATCTTCTCTGTTAACTTCGGCAGAACCTGTTATTATATTTACAGTGGCAAATTCGTTTAAAGGTTTCAGCGTCCCGTTGGGTAAAGCGATCATACTGTTATTGAGATCACTAAAAGACTGGTTGCTTTTTTCGTTGTATAATAACCGTATCGGCGTATACTGAACATTATCAAAAATATTTCCTGCAACATTCCCGTCTAAATTAGCCTGTAACTGGTTCTGAAAGTCGGGTAAGGAAATGTTATACTGTGCCAGAACAGACAGTTTCGGGGTAACAACCATGGAGGGTCCCGCGATCACGATTCCGTCGAATACATCGGCTGTACCATTGACTTTACTTACAATAGCAGCAATCTTTTTTGAATATTCTTCAATGACTTTCTGATCCGTTCCGAAAACTTTAATTTCAATGGGCTGAACACTGCTCATCAGATCACCGAGCATATCGGTAACGACCTGTCCGAAATCAACTGTCAACGGTAACCCTGAAGCATCAATTTTTGCGCGGATGTCGTCCGTAACTTCATTCGTGGTTTTATTTCTGTCTTTTTTTAACTGAATTAAATAATCACCCCGGTTCGGTTCAGTAATGAAAAATCCCATTTGAGTTCCTGTTCTCCGGCTGTAGGCTTGAACTTCAGGCGTGGACGTAATAATTTTTTCAACTTCTTTTAATTCTCTATCTGTCTCTTCGAGGGAGGTTCCCGGAGGAGAATTATAGTCTAAAACAATGCTTCCTTCATCCATATCCGGCAAAAATCCGGTACTGATATTGGGGAGAATAATAGCCGTTAAAATAATCAGGATTAAAATAAAAGTGTAACTGAATAAGGGTTTCCTGATAAAAAATCCCACCCATTTTCTTTCTTTTACATCATGATGCTGTAATTTTTTTTCTTTTTTCTTTCCGGAGGATAGTAATAAATAAACAACGGGTAATAAAATCCAGGTGGCAAAAAAGGAACAGATCAGGGTAATAATCATCGTATCGGTCATTACTTTAAAATAAGCTCCGGCAACACCGCTCATCAGCATAAAAGGTAAAAATATTACAATAGTACTGAGTGACGAACCCACCATTGCTTTCAAAAGATAATTAATCGCTTTCTGCACCAATGTTTTTGAAGATTCTTCAGGATGTTCCTCATGCGTCCGGTGAATTTGTTCTACCACCACAATTGCATCATCAATGATCAAACCGATGGCAGCCGCAACGGCTCCTAATGTCATAATATTAAACGTCTGTCCCGTCGTGTACAAAACAAGCATCGTAAGACTTAACGTAATCGGAATGGTAATTAAAATAACCGCACTTGCCTTCCAGGAACGGAGGAAAATAACAGCTACAATAATGGCTAAAACCAATCCGATCCACAAAGCATCTGTTACACTTTTAATGGAGTCATTGACGAAATCGGCCTGAACATAATAAGGTTTTAAGACAATATCTTTTGGTAATGTTTTTTGCAGCTCGGCAATTTTTGCTTCCATTGATTTGCTGAGATCAACAACGTTTGCATTAGGCTGCTGAATGACTGCAATCAGAATACTTTCCTGTCCGTTGGCATTAACTTTAATGTATTGTTTTGCGTTGTGAACATTGATTTGGGCAATATCACTCAACAAAATGATTCGGTTGCCGTTATTGCTCACGACAAGATTTTTCAATTGGCTTTCGTTCCGAATCTGTGCATCTGTAAGGGTTAAATAGAGGTATCTGAAATCTGAGGAATATCCATTGGATTTAATGAAATTGGTATTGTTAATCGCCTGCTCCACTGAAGCCGGAGTAATTCCCAGTCTTGCCATCATCGCCTGATTCATCACCACACGAAACTCTTTGTCTTGTCCGCCGATAATTCTCACTTCACTGACTCCCGGAACCTGGGAAAGAAAGGGTTTGATCGTATAAAGGGCCAATTGTTTCAGTTCAATAGGATCTTTTGAACCAGAGTTTAAAGAATATCCCATTACGGGAAGAATCGATGGATTCATTTTTTCAACAGAAATATTGACATCAGCCGGCAATTGATTCCGAACTTCATTGATGCTGCTTTCTATCTGCTGTTTTGAAAGATCTACATTCACATTCCAATCCATAAAGGCAGAAATTTCACAGCTCCCCCGGCTGGTTGTACTTTTCAAAACCTGCAGACCCGGAACTCTTTTTACGGCATTTTCCAACACTTTGGTGACTCCGACTGTCATTTGATTCACAGGCTGCTGCCCCGCATCGGCAATGATTTTTATTTTCGGGAAGGTGATCTGTGGAAATAAAGCCGACTGAATTTTGGTATAGGAATAAATCCCACCCGCCAGTATCAGGAAAATCAAGACCAGCAAAGGACTTTTATAGGTTACGAAAAAGGACTTTTTCATTTGTAGTTATCTATTTTTTTAAATTTCCAAATGGAATCTGCCAAAGTAAATTTTGTTATAAATCGACGAGATTTCAATGGCTTATTTCATCAGATTAAGGTTTTTGTATTTTCACGGTTGCGGTATCACTCAATCCAAAATTTCCTGAGACAATCACTCTGTCTTTTGTTGTGATATTCCCGGATTTTATCTGAATATATTGATCTGTTTCTGCTCCTTTATCAATGACTGTTTTTACGGCGGTTGTATCGTTAATTAACTTCATTACCCAGAAAGAGGACTGAGCTTCATCGCTTACCACCGCCATTTTCGGTACTGATAATCCGTATGCTGAGGTTTTGGAAAAACGTACCGTTCCAATCAGGTTTTCAGGAATCGTATGCTCTGAAACCTGCAGCAAAACTTTCACGGTTTGGGAAACCGCATCCACAGAAGGCATTACTTTTGTAATTTTCCCCTGTAAAACCGTATTATCAGGTAAAGTAACCGGTAATGAACCTTTATTTTTGATGATCTGGAGGTATTCATACGGTACATCTACCACAAATCCGAAACTGCCCGCATCGGTAATGGTTGCCAATACTTCTCCATCCTGTACATAATCTCCGATCTGATGATTAAGCATGGCTACATAACCCGTTGCAGGACTTATTACTGTTGTCGCACCACTGAAACGGAAAGACGGGTCGAGTTTATTAATGGTATTTCCCAGTGCTCTCGCTTCTTTTGTCTGCAACCCAAAAAGCACACTTCCTTTCCCGACACGGTCTGCCAGTTTAATAGTCATTTTTGTGATATAACCGTTGCTGTTGGCTTTTACATCAGATTTTAACAGATATGTTGCAGTAGCGTTAAGTGTAATCATAGTGTTGAGCTGGGCTGTATCAGACGGATATGCTACAGTGACGAGTGTCTTAGGTTTTGCATCCGGCTCAGAAGTAGCTGGCGCAGCATTTTCTGCCGTTTTTGTACAGCTGAAAACCACAAAAAAGATGATACAAAGGGCGATTATTTTTTTCATAATTTATTGAATGATTAGGTATTGCAGTTGGTTTTTCAGATTCAGTAAAGTGGTAGTATAGTGGATAATATTCCCTTTAAGGCTGAGTAAATTATTAATGGACAGAATAAAATCCACCATTCTTACATCTCCTGTCGGAAGCTGTTTGGCATTGGCTTCGACTAAAGTTTTGGCATACGTCATTTGTTGATTGGCCATTCTTATCATTTTATCATACTGTTCCATCTGGTTTCTTACCTGCAGAATTTGTTGCTGATATTGTCTTTTTGTCTGCTCAAGATATTTCTGGCGGGTTTGCAGCGATAATTCATTTTGCTGTAACAACATTTTTTTCTGATGCCCGTCATAAATCGGGATGGTAACTCCAACACCGACACTCATTCCAAAATTTTTATAAGGAGTTGTGGTAAAGGAGGACTGATACCCACTATCAGAAAAGGCTGTAATCTTTGGTTTGTAATCATATTGAATAATCCTTGCATCATTGGATAATTTTATACTATCCGCTTGAAAGGCTTTTGTGTACATGCTTTCATCAAAAGAAGCAGGGTCGAGCGTTTCTTTAAACTGAGGTTCTTCCACTGGTTCGAAAGTATTATCGGTGATTCCGGACAAGTATTTCAACAGGGAATAATTATTCTGCCAGTCGGCTTTTTGTTGTTCGAGCGTCAATTCGTTTTGCTGAAGGGTAACTTTAAAGGTGAGATAATCTGTCTGCTTAAAAACAGCAGCCTGAGTGAGTTTTTTCAGAACAATATCTTCCTGGTCCAGCAGATGAATAATTTCTTTACTGACATTGTATTGCTGCTGGCTTGCATAGGTAGCAATATACTGATCGGTAATTTGCTTATTAAGCGTTTGAAGACTGATATTTTTTTGTGCCAGCACCTGTGCTATACTTGCATTCACCCCTGCCAGCCGGGTGTTGAGATTGTTCCGGCTGATGAATTCTTTAGCGACTCTTACGCCTGCAAAAAGCGATTGCCCGTTGGTGAGTGCATTATCGTATCCCCAACCTTTAATATTGGGAGAATATCCTGCTGTACCCTCCCCTGTTACAATAAAACCATATGTCGCTCTTAATTTTAAACTGTCAATCCGGTTAGAAATGACCTGGTTATTATAATCGTTGAGAAGCGGACTGTTCGCCTGGGCTGTGGTAAGAAAATGGGAAAGAGTATTGGACTGTGCATGGAGTGTACAAAAGCCCAGAAATAATATCCACAACAATGAACCGCGCATGAGATAGGTACGAAAAGTATCCATATTCTATAAATTATAGGGTAAAGATGCAATGTGATTTTGTAGAAATCCTGAATTACTGCATTTCAATTTTTGTAATCTGACCCTTTTTATAGCAATAGAATTCGTAACTGGGCTTCTTCCTGAAAACAAATACTTTTTCCAGCTGGATCATATCGTATTCTTTTTTAAGTTCCTTGTATTTTTCCTGAAGATGATCAGGTAATTCACTGGACTGAATGGGTCTTTCTATTTCCATCCCATCGTCAAAAGTATATTCCAGGACGAGATCTGTATTTCTCCAGGAGATAACAGATTCTTTTTTGACATTATTCTGAACCGACGCAAAAGCAATTTTATCCTGTTTGATGATTGTATCAGAAGTTCCTACAAGTAATGTAATCCCTGAAATTACCATCGCACCGTACCCAATCTTTCTGAACACATGCTCACTCAGATAAGGAAGGATATATTGTATGGTATAAGATGAAATGATCGTGGCAACCGCTATTGTTAAGCCTAACCATAATGCCATATTGGAATATAATCCCAAAGCAATATAGATTCCCAGCTTTATAAGATGCAGAAATATTTCATTGGCAGCCCTGGTAGCTACAATTTCTTCTTTTTTAAGACCAAATTTTAAATAAAACCGATTGAACAAAAGCCCGATAGCTCCTGTAATTCCTGAAACAAAACCCGCTAAAAAACCTACAATGGCCAGAATATATTCAGGATAGGGTTTTTCTTCTTTTTCTTCTGCTTTTTGAGATTTAAATAGCTGAGGTACATTGGCAACAAGGAATAAAGCAACAATCAGCTGTAAATAATTGGGATTTATATATTTAATGAGATAAGCTCCCAACAAAACGGCAGGAATGGAAAAGGGAACAAACCAGAAGAATATTTTCCAGTTGATATGTTTTTTGAAAACCGCAATTCTGGATACCGAGCTGGTAAAAGTCCCGATGGTTAATGAAAAAGGAACTACAGAACCGGGTAATAATAGATTTAATATCGGGATTAAAATAAGGCTTGCTCCACCGCCACAAATGGCACTTATCCAAAAGGCTACAATTGTTGCTGAGAACAAAAGGACAATTTTTAAGATCATGTTCTAAATAAAAGGATTACACTTCATTGTATTTTCAGTACAAAAGTGCAGCCTGATTTAGAAGAAATTCTGAATGATCAATTTTTACTTTCAGAAATACTCCTGTCATTTTTAACGTAGAAATAGCCCATAATCAATACGCACACAATTCCTAAGATAAACCCGCCCAACACATCGGTAAACCAATGCGCTCCGAGATAAACCCTGGAAACTGCTCCGAAGAAAATCATAGAAAGACAGGAAGTAATCAGGAATATCCTGATCTTATAGGATATCTTTTTTAAGTGAAGAATAATTAAGATCAATGATCCGAAAAATACGGTATAAAATAATACATGCCCACTGGGGAAACTCTGGTATTTGGTATCTTCCAGAAGAATCACCAAATCTTTGGAGGGACGGGGTCTGTTGATCAGCATTTTAAAAGCTAACCCTAAAATCCCGGAAAGAAGTGTTGAAACAACCAGTACAGCTTCTTTTTTATATCCCCGTATCAGAAAGAAAAGTGAAGTTATTCCCACCATTACAATAGATACGGGTGTTCTCCCAAACCAGCTTATCCAAATCATAATGGGAGTAAGGACCGGTGTCTGCTTTTCCTGTATTTCTTCTGAAATATGAATATCCAAATATTTCGGGGGTACAAGGAGCACAAAAAAGCTTAACACGATGAATGCTATTAAAAGTGTGGCAAGTGCGGAACGGAATAAAAGCCTTTCATTGGCCTGAAGAAATGTAATTAATTTCATAGGTACATCATTATTCTTACTGTAATTTATTAATTCTGAATGATGGTAAACTTAGTTTCCCTGTGAAGCCTCATTCAGATAATCATTGCTGATATCTTTTTCTTTTTTAAAATCCATTTTCCCAAATTTGTAGCTGAAACTGATCCCAAAAGACCGAAGCGGCAGCTGACGCACTGAATAGGAGCTGTAATCATTGGTATCAACGGTCGTTACCTGTTTGATATATTGATTAAACGGATTCGTTGCGGTAAAACCAATACTTGCTTTTTTATTCCAGAACTGCTTTCTCGCAGCAATACTGTAAGTAATGGACTGCGGATTTTTACCCTGAATATTTTTCGCCGCAGAATTATAATTTCCAAACGCTTCTACAATAAAATCTTTTGGAAACTGGTAATTTATATTTAAGTTTAACCGGTAACGCATCCCCATATCCAGATTTCCAACATAAATATCACTTACAATGTACCGGTGGAAAATCATCATATTCCCGCGTATATTCAATTTATTATTCAGTAAAGGAATGGAGCCGGACACGATACTTCCGGAATTGTATTCTTTTCCTATATTTTGTCTGGTGGTCAGGGATACGTTTGCATACTCCGTACCATTTACGGTGTAAACCGGATAAAAAGTGGTAATTTGTTTTAAATCCTGGCTGTTGATCCGCTCTGTAAGGGTTAATGAAACCGTTGCTCCACCGGTGAAATTTTTTGTGTATCCCAATTCCATATTATCTCCTATTTCCGGTTTTAAGCCAGGATTTCCGGTGGTAATGTTATGCGGATCACTGAAGTTTAAAAATGGATTCACTTCGGAATATTCAGGTCTTTCGACTCTTCTTGTGTAGGCCAGTTTCAGGGTTTGTCCTTTATCAAATTTATGAGACAGAATCAGGGAGGGTACCAACAAATTGTAAGAAGGTATACTGGTATTCTGGAAATCAATCTTTACGGAGGTATACTCGTAACGCGCGCCTGCCCGTACATCCAGCCAGTTGAATAATTTCAGTGAAGAGGAAAGATACGCCGCGTAAATTCCCATATCATATTGTAATCGGTACGACTGAAAAGGATCTGCTGCATATTGCTCTGACAAAGCATCTAAAACACTCACATCAGTTGTATTCGTGATATGCTGAAGAATAGTTTTCGCCCCCATTTCAAGGGTAACATTGTCATTGACCGGCTGTACATAATCTACTGATAAGGTATGACTGGTATCCGTTCCCGGATTGCTTCCTGAAATCCCGCTGTAAGGTGATGATGCACCCGATACACTCTGCGTCTGCAAATAATTGCTTTTCGGGGAGCCGTAGCTTACCACATAATCTGCGGTGAGCTCCTGCCCTTCTTTTTTAAAAGTTTTTCTGTAGCTGATATTTCCGTCAATGGAATGTACAGAAGAACGGTTATCAGAATTTCTGTACCCCATAATCGACTGCTCACCTCCATTAGAAAAATCCGTGATATATTGTTCCTGATTAATCAAACCGATGCTTTTGTTGGCAAAATCATTGTAAGAAACTGAGCCGCTTACTGTATTGGTTTTATTAATCGACCACTCAAATCCTAAACCGGTACGGTAACCGTACCTTTGAAAATCGGTATAGCCGTCCTGTAATAAACGGGTTTGTGATGAAAGATCATGGGAAATTCTGTCCTGCGATGAAGGAGTTCTGGATTTCAATTGGGCATTTCCGCTGAAAAAAGTATTCAGACTGAAATTGTTATTTCTGAAATTCAGGTTGACAGACCCGGTTTCAAAACGTGTTCCTGCTGATGCATTTACAGTTCCGTTGATGCCTTTCACTTTTCTTTCATTCAGAATGATATTAATAACACCTCCTGTTCCCTGCGCATCATATTTTGCACCGGGACTGGTTACCGCTTCAATACTTTTAATTTGACTCGCAGGAATGGAAGCCAGCGCGTCGGCAAGGCTGTTACCAAATATGCTTGAAGGTTTTCCGTTGATCAGAAACCGTACATTAGGATTTCCCTGTAGCTCTACATTTCCGTCTGCATCAACGGTCACCTGCGGCACTTTTTTTAAGACATCAATTGCAGCTCCATTTTGAGATGTCAAATCATTGGCAACATTGTATACAATTTTATCAATTTTATTTTCTACTACTGCTTTTTTAGCGACAATGGTAACTCCTTCCAATGCCTTAATGGTATTTCCTGCCAGGGAGTCAGCTGCTTTATCTTTGAGAGTTCCGGGGTTTGTAGTTTGGGCACTTACTAACAGAGCAGGTAGTAAAGCCAGAAGAATTGATAATTGTTTCACCGTGATTATTTATTAAACCACAAAAATGGGCCTTAATTCTGAATTAATTTTGAATCGTAAGCCTGCCAGAAGAGATCATATATTAATTATTTATACACTGATACATGAAAAGGCTGATGGCGTTCATCAACTTTTATTATTATTTTTAATAGGTATTCAATTTACGATTTAAAACTTTTATTATTTTTAAAAACGGTCTGAAACAACAATCCTATACAACATCCGGAAACAATCCCTACCACTGCCCCGCCGAGAACATCAAACGGATAATGAACTCCATTATATATTCTGCTATAAGATACCAGCAAAGCCCAAATCAACAATATTATCTTCAATCCTTTATATTTAGAAGGCAACAGCAGGAAAAGAAAGGTAAGCAGACCAAATGCATTGGCGCTGTGGGAGGAAACGAATCCATAAGGCCCACCTGGCCCGGCTTTGCCTAAATGGATCAGTGGAATTAGTGAGGGCCTATGAGACGGACGTAAACGCAAAACCGTATTCTTAATCAAACCTGAAGCAATCCGGTCACACAGAGTAATCGTAATCCCGATAGCCAACAGTACATAAACACTTGCTTTTTTATAAATTTTGATTAAAAAGAATAACAAAAGAGCATAAAAAGGGACCCAAAACCATTTATCACTTGCCCAATACATAATAATATCAAACAAAGCATTGTGTTTCCCATTGATATAAAGAAAAAACTCTGTGTCCCACTGATTTAAATGGTCAATAAATGATTTCATCGGATCATGATTTTAATTTCACCATAATAAAAGTATGAATATTAAATGGTTACTGAAAAAATATGTAACTGATTTTCAAATCTGTAATCAATGGTCCAGTGATGAAATTTGCAGATCTCACTGATAATGGCCAGTCCCAAACCGCTTCCGCTGTTATCTGACGACAGTTTCGAAAATCTTTTGAACAGCAAATCTCTATTAAGCTGTTCTGTTCCGGAATTGGCGACTTCAAACACAGCATCTGTTAATTTCACTGAAATAGATCCATCATATGACGTATGCCGAATAGCATTTAAAATCAGATTATTGATCAGAACTTCCGTTAAGCTGCTGTTTCCGTTTACCTGGATATCGAATGCAATATATTCATGAACGGTAATATTCTTCTGATCAAAATGTTCCTTTACTGTTTCCATACTTTGCTGAAGCAATGTATCAAACCGAATAGTTTCCGAATTGTCAAATTGGTTATTATCAATTTTAGCCAGCAGCAAAAGATTTTTGTTGATTCTTGCACTTCTGGTTAAAGTCCTGTGCATTTCCTCGGCAATACGGTATTGTTTTTCAGTAAGATCTTCAGTCTGCAATAAATTATCCAGTTTATTTTTAAGAATTGCCAAAGGAGTCTGTAACTCATGGGAAGCATTTTCGGTAAATTCTTTTTGCGTTTTGTATACGGAAACGGTGTGTTCTATTAAGGTTTGTAAAGATTGGTTAAGCTCTTCAAATTCTGTAATATCCGTTAGGGCAAACTCAATTTTAGTCTGATTATTAAGATTAAATGTTTTAAGGCTGTCTAAGGTATTCCGGAAAGGTTTCCAGATGGAAGCCGAAAGTTTTTTATTTAAAAAGAGCAAGCCAATCACAATAAGAATAAAGAAAAAAATCGTGATCAAGCTAATGGCAGCAACGGTTTCCTGAGATTCTTCTATATTGGTTTCAACAGTAAAAAGATAGGGAACATGATGAATATAAATAATTTTCTTCAGGCTTCTGTACCGCTCTGTTTCCGGCTCGGACCCGAATGTTTTTTTCTTTTCAACCGTAAAAAACTGATCTTTTTTTAAACTGTTGGCCGGCATTTTTTCAATATCGGTTCCCGGCTGGATCTGGTTCCAAAGCGCGATGCTTTTTTCCAGTTCCTGATCAGAGAGTTTCAGATGATTGAACTCATATGCTGTTTTTTCTGCAATCGTTACATTGTGCTCATCAAGCTCACCCTTCCAGATCGTATCCACCACCACATAATATACGGGAATACTGATGGCCAAAATAATAAGGACATAGATGATGAATGGTTTGGTGGTTTTACTTAATAGCGGCTTCAATTGGGTTGGCGGGTGTTGGTTTTTTAGTGTTTAGTGTTTGGTTATGGTATGCTAATTTATGATGTTGTTATAATTTTTATACTGTTTTTTTGTGTTTTTTGCATGGCTGCTGTTATTGTATTGGAAATTACCGTTTATTGGTGCTTATTTGCTGTCCATCGTATTTTGGAAGTTAAAATTTCATACTTAGAAAAAAGTATTCATTCCATCACTCTCAACCCATCAACTATAAGCTAAAAACTAAACACTAACAACCACAAACCGTCAACTACTCCCCTTAACTTCCCACTTATACCCCGTCCCGTATACCGTTTTCAGGTAATGGTCACAGCCGGCATCATAGAGCTTTTTCTTCAGGTTTTTTACATGGGCATACACAAAATCGTGGTTATCGAGCATATCAGCAAAATCCCCGGAAAGATGTTCTGCTAAGGTACTTTTAGAAATAACTTTATTTTTATTACCCACAAAATAAATCAACAGGTCAAACTCTTTTTTGGTGAGCACAATAGTTTGGTGATTAATGGTCACCGTCTTTGCCAGAAGATCAATCTGCAGTTCATTTTGTTTAACAACATTAGAATTGTTAAACTGTTTTCTGCGAATGATAGAATAAATCCTTGCCATCAGCTCCGAAAGGTGAAAAGGTTTCGTAAGATAGTCATCAGCACCTAACTGTAGGCCGCTAATCTTATCATCCAGTGCATTTTTAGCTGAAATAATAATGACTCCGTCCTGCTTATTCTGTTTTTTTAATTCTTCTAAAATGGTAAGGCCGTTTCCGTCCGGAAGCATGATGTCCAGTAGAATACAGTCATATGCGTACGTTTCGATCTTGTCCATCGCTTCTTTGAAAGTCGCTGCAAACTCGCACAAATAATTTTCTCCTGAAAGATATTCAGAAATGCTTTTGGCCAGTTCGGTTTCGTCTTCAATAATCAGGATTTTCATCAGTTTAATGCTATTGTATTTAAATTCTGATGAAACATGGATGTTTCATTCTGCAAATATATTGCTTCAATTTTGAAGAAATTTTGAATTAAATATAAAGAAGTTGCCGCGTTTCTTCTACATATCCAACAGAACAAATATATTGAATTAACCGCTATGATTGATAGTTGATTATCTGGAATGATTCATTTTAGTAAGAAAAATAGGTAAGCGAATAATAAATATCCGTTTATAAAGATGACTTTACCCTGATTATACTTTATTTTTGAAAGGATTGCTTAAACGCATTCGGCGTAAGTGCGGTTTTCTTTTTAAATAATTTACTGAAAGACTGCGGATGTTCAAAACCCAGCTGGTAGGCCGTTTCAGCTACTGAAAGTTGAGAATCAGACAGATATTCTTTCGCTTTCTCAATCAGTTTATCATGAATGTGGTGTTGTGCATTCTGCCCTGTATGATGTCTGAGCATATCGCTGAGATATCTTGGAGTGAGATTCAGCTGCGAAGCAACGTATTCTACTGTAGGCAATCCTTCTACCCCTTTTTCTTTATCGAAAAAATCATTCAGAATATCTTCCAGTTTAGAAAGCAGATCATTATTGACGGCTTTTCTTGTGATAAACTGTCTGTTATAAAAACGGTTGCTGTAGGTAAGCAGCAGCTCGATCTGGGAAATCACAACATCCTGGCTGAAAGGATCTATTCTTTCGTTCAGTTCATTCTGGATATTTTCAAAAATACTCAGAATACTATTTTTTTCTTTTTCCGAAAGATACAGAGCTTCCGCTGCAGAATACGAGAAGAAGCCGTATTTCTTTATTTTTGCCAGTAACGGATAAGATCTTAAAAAATCCGGGTGGATGTGTAGTGACATCCCTTCATGGGCTGCTTCTTCATAATCAACCCTTAAGACCTGTCCCGGTGCGATGAAAGACATTCCACCTTCCTGAAAATCATAATATCCCTGTCCGTATCTGATCTTCCCATTAAATTTTGTTTTAAAGGAAATTTTATAAAAATCAGTTTTCATTCCATGCTCAAAGGTAGCCGGATTAAAACGGATTTCTCCATAATCCATAATGCTGATGAGAGGATGTTGCGGCACAGGTTTCCCCATCGCTTCATGAAGTGCTGATAATGAACGGAAATGAAGAGGCAGTTTTGGCGTTTTCATAGAACAAAGATAAGATGGATTGGTGAGAATTATTGAATTCGTATGTAATTATGAATGAGAATAAAGTACTGTTAGCGTTCCCGTTATCCTAAGAATTGAGATTTTATTTTCTGTACATGTTTTTCTGCGCCTATTGTATTCCGCTCTTTGTATAACGCAACAGCATCTTTACCCGCTACATACCTCAGCTGGTCTTTTCCGTCTGTGGCTGCCTGATAGATTACTTCAGCAATGATTTCCGGTTTCGAATAATCTACAATTTTCTCTGGGCTGTATTCTTCCTGCACCTTTTCCATTAAACGACTGTACCCCTCATGTTGGGCTCCATCCAAAGAACGTCCGGCAAAATCAGTCTGAATTCCTCCCGGTGCCACAACCTTCACTCTAACCCCAAACTCTGCCAGCTCATATCCCATACATTCTGAGAAGCCGTCTACCGCAAATTTTGTTGCACTGTAAATCGAACAGGTAGGAAATCCAATGAGTCCAAAACTGGAAGTAATATTGATGAGAACCCCTTCTTTTCTTTGTCTGAAATAGGGCGTAAAAGCTTTGGTAATGCGGATAACTCCCATCAGATTGGTTTCGATTTGCTTTTTAATCTGTTCATCGGTAAAAGCTTCCAGTGGTCCGATTAATCCGTATCCGGCATTATTAAGAACCACGTCCACTTCATTTTCCGCCAAAACCTGAGCAATGGTGTCTTCCAGTTCTTTCGGATCTGTCACATCTAGTCGTAATACCGAAACATTTTCTAATTGTGTTAATTCAGTTTCCGATTCCGGATTTCTCATGGTGGCAATAACGTTCCATCCTTTGCTGTGGAATAATTTTGCCGTTGTTTTTCCCAGCCCCGATGATGCGCCTGTAATAAAAATCGTTTTTTGCATAGTATGATATTCTATACTGCAAAATTGCTGAGAACCCGGCATTTAAATGTAGCCAAATTGAGTGTGTTTGTAGTTGTTTTGACGGAACATCTTAAATCATTAGCTTTGGCAAAACAAAAAATCATCATGAAAGTCCTATTATTTCTTTGCACTGTAATCTTCAATGTTCTTGGCGCACAAACCATATACTCTAAAGATTATGGAAACAAAGAAAATCCTCCTGTGATCTTTATCCATGGCGGGCCCGGTGGAAATTCCACTTTGTTTGAATCTACTGCAGCACAGCAATTGGCAGACAAAGGGTTTTATGTTATTGTATATGACAGGCGCGGTGAAGGACGCTCGAAAGATGAAAATGCCACAATGACTTTTAAAGAAAGTTTTGAAGATCTTTTACAGCTGTATCAAAAATACCAGATCAAAAAAGCAACGATTTTAAGTCATAGCTTTGGAGGAATTATGGCCACGCTTTTTACCCATCAATATCCTGAAAAAGTGAATGCTCTCATCCTTGCAGGTGCTTTATTCTCCCAGCAGGAAACCTATGATCATATTTTGAAACAGGCTAAGGAGCAGTTTAAAAATGATCCTTCAAAGCTCCAGCAGATTGCAGAAACTGAAAAATTAAATAAAAATTCTGCTGCCTACAGAAAGAGATGTTATGAAACGGCAAGTGACATGAATCTTTTCACCATGCCTCATCCTACAACGGAAAGTAAGCAGTTAAGGGCTGTGTATGAAGCAAGTGATCTGTATAAAAACAACTACAGAAATCCCGATTCACCTGGTAAATTTTATCAAAACGAAACTCAAAATAACCTGGATAATAAAGGAATCTTAAAGAGTATTAAAAAGAAAGGAATTCCCATTTTTGCAGTCTATGGAAAAGACGATGGAATTTTTTCCCAGAAACAATTAAATGATATGAAAAATATAACGGGAAAAGAAAATTTCAAAATCATAGACAATTGTTCCCATTACCTTTTTGCTGATCAGCAGGAGGAATTTTTAACATTCATAACCCATGTTTTGAAATAAGATATCGGAAAATTCTAGTATTCAATAATCTTGTGGAATGTTTCTTTATATCCTTCCCCCCAGTTTTTCATCGCATACAAAACTTCCAGTAGGCTTTCTCCTCCCGGAGTAAGAGAATATTCAGATTTTGGCGGTATGACATTGTAAATTTTTTTGGTGATTATCCCATGAAATTCCAATTCGGAGAGCTGCTGATTCAAAACTCTCGCAGAGGCCTGCGGGATGGATTTATGCAGTTCAGAAGGGCGTTTCATCCCTTTATTGATATTCGCCAGCAAATTAGCTTTCCATTTTCCACCTATCACTTCTATGGCGATGTTTAAGCCACAGCTCAGGTCTTTAGGGATCTTTTTTTCATACATTGTATCATCTTTTGAATCACAAATATAATTATAAATGCATCTTCTCAGACAGATTAAAGAAATTAGATATTAAGAGTGCTGCTTGCTCTTATGTATAGGGATAAAATTATCCTATACTGATAATTTTCGCTGTCATTGCCTATCCGGCTGTATTATTGAATCTTTATATTTTATAATTAACGATATGAATCAACCTCTTAACCGCTTTACAAAAGCTTTATTCCTCTTTGTGATCATCGATTTTTTGCTTTTTTTCATTCTGGAAGCCATTTTTTGGATGAAACCGTTGGTGTATAATATACTACTTGATATGTTCAACAATCCGCCTGCTGATCTGAGTTATTCTATGCATGCTTTAGTCCTGAAAAAGCTTTTCATCAATCAGGGTTTCTATAATTTGTTTTTAGCCTTAGGAGGAATTGCAGGACTTCGTTATTTACCTAAGAACACCGCAGTAGGTTATGCATTGATTGCATTGGTATGCTTTTCAGCAGTA
This sequence comes from Chryseobacterium soli, assembly GCF_000737705.1. Classification (GTDB taxonomy): domain Bacteria; phylum Bacteroidota; class Bacteroidia; order Flavobacteriales; family Weeksellaceae; genus Chryseobacterium; species Chryseobacterium soli. The sequence continues at coordinate 295,201 of NZ_JPRH01000008.1, forward strand.
GGAGCTGGAATTGTATTGGCTGCCACTTCAAAAGCCTATATTCTGGCCTTTCTTCAAACAGTACCAGCTGCCATTGTTCTATTACAGGTCTATCCTTTATTTAAAAAGGAGTTAAATAAGTAAAGCAGTTTTTAATTTACTTTCCTTATCAATAAACAAAAAACCCTTCGAAAGATTTCGAAGGGTTTTTATTATAGTTTTAATTAGTGCATGGCTTCACTTAAGTCTATTTTTTCTTTGCTCTTTCTGTCCTTTATAAATAATATAAACGGAATACAAATTAAGAAAGCTAATCCCAAATAAAGGAATACATCCATATAAGATAATACTGTCGCCTGTTTAGTGACGGTTAAATCCAGCATTTTATAAGCCGCATTCATAGCAGCATCGGGAGTCATTCCTTTGGCCATAAAGCTTGCTTTTAATCCATTTAACCTTTGCTGGACATCAAAGTCATTGGAGTCTAAATGGGAGACTAAATTAACCCTGTATTTCTGGCTGGCATTGGCGATAAATGTGGTGATGGCCGCGATCCCGAAAGATCCTCCCAACTGTCTCATCATCCCTGTAAATGCAGCTCCCTGACCGATTTCCTGTCCTTTCAGGGTACTTAATGATAAGGATGTGATCGGAATAAACAGTAATCCTAATCCGGCTCCTCTTACCATCAACATCCAGAAGAATGCTTCCTTGCTCGTATCCGGAGTCAGAATTTTATATCCCCAGAAACTGTAAATGAAGAATGTAAATAATCCCAGAGATACTAAGATCTGCTGTTTTACCCCTTTCGAAAGCAGTTTACCAATAATAGGCATCATGAAAGCTGTTGTTAATGCAGCCGGAATCATCAATGCACCGGATTCTAAAGCCGTCCATCCTAAAATACTCTGAGTATATAAGGGAACAATAAAAGTAGAACCATATAAACCAAATCCTAATACAAAGGACATGACCGTTCCAATCCTTAAGTTACTGTTTTTCAAAACCCTTAACTCTACAATCGGATATTTGAACGTAAGTTCCCTCCAGAGGAATAGGATAAATCCTAATACTGCGGTTACGGTAAAGGTTACAATCATTCCGCTTGCAAACCAGTCTTCTTCATGCCCTCTTTCCAAAATGAATTGTAGTGAACCTACCGTAATTGCCAATAAAGCAATTCCTAACCAGTCAACATCTGAAGCTTTACGTTTTTCAGCATATTTAGGACTTTTTATAAACTGTAAAGTCATTAAGGTTGCTGCAATCCCGATTGGAATATTGATATAGAAAATATAAGGCCAGCTAAAATTATCAACAATATAACCTCCTAATGGCGGACCTAGTGTAGGACCGATAATTACTCCCAGACCATAAATAGCCTGAGCCATACTTCTTTTTTCAATCGGATATGATTCTGTAATGATGGTTTGCGAAGTTACCAATAAGGCTCCACCACCAATTCCCTGACACAATCTGAAAAATACCAATTCCCAAATATTATCGGCATTCCCGCATAAAAATGAAAATACGGTAAAAATGATAATAGAAGCGGCAAAGTAATTTCTTCGTCCAAACTGCTGAGAAAGCCAGCTCGTCATCGGTACAACAATTACGTTACCAATGGCATAAGCGGTAATTACCCAACCTACCTCGGAAAGTGTAGATCCCAGGTTACCTTTCATCTCGTTCAGGGCAACGTTCACAATCGTGGAATCCACAATTTCAAGCAAAGCACAAAGGATCGCAGTAATCGTAATGATCACCCTCCGTGCTCCATATTCTACTAATGAATCTTGCATAGTTTTTTACAAATGTTTGTATGAATGTAAAATGTATTAATGATCTTATATTTCGGCTAAAGCCGGTTGATTTTGATGTTTTTTATTGAACGGGCTAAAGCCCGTTCCTATTGAATATGCGATCTCTGAATTTTTAAATTCTTCAATCTTTCAATCATCAATACCTTACATCACTACATATACTATTTCAATGAAACTTCAGCTTTCACATTCATTCCTGTTCTTAGCCTTTTAGCAATACTTGGATCCAGTTTTACAAAATCTATTTTCACAGGAAGTCTTTGTACTACTTTCACGAAGTTACCACTCGCATTATCCGGAGGAAGAATAGAGAATGTAGAACCTGTAGCCGGAGAGAATGAGCTTACCACTCCATCAAATTCCGTATCAGGGAAAGCATCGATCTCAATTTTCACTTTCTGTCCTTCTACCATTTTATCAACCTGAGTTTCTTTAAAATTGGCAACTACCCATTTCTGGTCATTCTTCACTAAGCTGAATAACTGAGATCCCGCCTGTAAATACTGTCCTGCCTGAATTGAAACTTTACCCACAAATCCGTCTTCCGGAGCAAGGATAACTGTATAAGAAAGATTCAGTTTTGCATTTTCCACATCTACTTCTCTCTGCTTGGCTACTGAACCTGCAACGCTGATCTGTTGAGAACTTGCCGCTGTCTGAGAGGAAGCTACGTTAGTTTGTTGTGCGATCTGATTTCTCTGATCCACTAAAACCTGTAATTGTCTGTCTGCAGATTGTTTTGCTGCCAGCGCCTGCTCATATTGCTGTTCTGTAATGGAATGATCCTTTACCAGGATAGAATATCTTTTTAAATCCTGATTGGTCTTCCAAACATTTACTTTTGCTGCTTCTATTTGTGCATTCGCTGTTGTTACTGCTGCTTCTGAAGTATTAATATTCTTTGAAGTTGCGGTTGTAGTTGCCTGTGCGTTAGAAATATTGCTTTTTGCAGTAGCTAACGCTGCTTCAGCCTGTACCAAAGCCATTTTTTGGTCTCTGTTATCCAGGATTACCAACGTATCTCCTTTTTTTACTGACTGATTATCTTTTACTTTTACCTGTGTTACATATCCTGAAACTCTGGAAATCACAGGGCTCATGTTGGAAGCAATCTGTGCATCATCCGTTTCTTCATGAACCTGTCCGTAAGAGTATGTTCTGTAACCATAAATCCCTCCCACTACTACGACAACTGCTAAAATTATTGGGAAAACCAAACTTTTTTTCTTCTTAGGTTCAGTTGTTACTGGTGTATTATTATTTTCCATTTTTGGTCTTAATCTTATTTAATTGTTAAAGTTCCTGTAGTTTGTAATAGTTTTCTGTAGGCTAACGCTGCATCTGCTTTTGCATTGATAACGCCTACATTGGCTGCAATCTGAGCTGCATCCGCATCCAAAAGTTCAGTCATGGTTGCCAGCCCGTTATCATATTTATTTTTAGTAATTCTGTAATTTTCATTAGCCTGTTCAGCAGATTTTTCGAAAACGGCGATTCTCTTTTTAGAGTAATCGGTATTTTGATATTCTCTGTTGACGTCGAGCTTAATGTTATCATTTAATAACTCATTAGTAGCAGACAATTGCATTTCTCTCGCTTTTGACTGTTTCAGTGATGAGTTTTCTTTCCAGATATTGGATAAGTTATATGAGATTCCAACACCCACATTCACCGCATTGTATATGGTAAGGAACTTGGGAATATCTGCTGCTACGTATCCGCCGGTAAATGCAATGGAAGGAAGATTTTCCGCTTTTGCTGCTTTACTTCCCAACTCTGCTGCTTTTCTCTGCTGATCTAAAGCCTGTAAATCCTTACGGTTTTCTTTAGCTTCATTCACATAGTAATCAACAGGTTTTACATCCTGGCTCTCATCGATATAATTCTGGTCAACCTCAATCTCTGTATTATCGGGTAATCCTAACAATAGGTCCATATTGATATTGGCGATGTTATAATTATTTTTGGCATCGAGCAATTGTAATTCAATATTGGAAGTCTGAAGGTTTGCTTTTAAACGGTCATTTCTTGCAATAACTCCGTTGTTTTCAAGCTTAAGAAAAGTTTCATCTCTTTTTTGAGAAGCCGTAAGGTTTTCCTCTAAAACTTTAATCGACTGATTGGCTTTAAACAGATTATTATAAGCCTGAGCAACGTTGTAAGCAATGGCAATTTTATCATTTTCAGTGCTTAATTTTGATGCCTCCACCAAATATTTTGCAGACTGAATACCATATTTAATTCTTCCACCGCTGTAAATGGGTACACTAAGATTCACAGATCCGTACGCAACCTGATGAACATCCGGGCCTCCTGCTCCGGAAACTCCCGGAAGTTTTATATCAACCGTTGGTTTTATAGGAAGATACATATAGCTTCCTGAAACTTTCAATTCAGGCAGCTGTCTGTTTTTCGCTTCCAAAAGATCAGCCGTAGCTTCTTCTATTTTGGCGGCGTCAATCTTAAGATTCTTGCTGTTTTGAATTCCCAGCTGTACCGCTTCATCGAGGCTGAGCTGTTTTTTCTCCTGAGCATGTATGTTAGCCATTCCTAATAATAGGGATAAGGCAATAACTGAGTTATTAATTCTCTTCATAACCTAAAAGGTCTTTTAGTATATATTTTATATGTTTATTAAGCTCTGTGTAATATTTTTCTTCAAAGACATCCTCTTCCTCAGTGTCATTAAGGAATTCTTTGTACATATCTTTTGCATTAGATGCATAGAATAATGTTCCGCTAACGGTTGCATGAAGAAGATAAATAGGAGGATTTTTTGTAAAAATTCCTTTCTCCAAACCGCTTTCAAGAATTTGTGAATACATGGAGATAAAACCCATTTTTGTCTGCTTCAGAAACGCTACAATCTTTGGATTATCGGTGTAAAGCTGCTCGCGCTGCATGATTCTGTAAAAACATTTATGATGTCTTACTCTTCCTGCAAACTGATCAACTATTTTTACTATTTTCTCCCATTCATTCATATCGGTTCGTTCCAAAATATCTTTCGAAAAGAACTGCCCTTCGGCAATTCTGTATTCAACCAATTTTTCATATAACTTCTCTTTAGAGCCGAAATAATAAGAAATCATAGAAATATTAACGTTCGCAGCTTTTGAAATCTCACGGGTAGAGGTTCCATCAAATCCTTTTTCAGCAAAAAGCTTTTCAGCAGCGAATAATATATTTTCTTCTTTTGAAACCATATCATCATCTATTTTAAGGGCGCAAATTTACATAAGATTTTCATAAAATCAAACGATTGATTGATGATTTAATTATTTTTTAATATTGAAAGTCATAAGCGCCTGAAATTATTACAGTTAGAATCTTTAAAAAATTCAATAATTTGTCTAAAAATTTATTTTTTTTAACACTTTTTATAGAAATATTCATACCAAATTCTACTTCGGAAGAATAAAAATTAAGAAATTATTATCTGAGAAAAATAAAAAAATGTACAATCACCAAAAAATACAAGGCTAGGAAGAATAGATACTAAAAAAGTAATGATATGATCTTAACAACTAATAAAAGTATCTAAAAAACCAATAAACAGCATTTCCATGAATGATCAAAAAACAATTCATCCACCACAATCCCATAATCCTTGATGAACAGGGCTATTGCAGAGATTTCTCTGAAACGGAAACGGTACGTACAATTTCATATAAATATAGAAAATAATACGATATCACGAATGCGGATATAATAGATTTATTATGAATTTTTATGAATATGCCTGGAAAGTTTTATTCCAAGATCGGTCCAGATTATTTTAGGGTTTCCATTTCGGGTTAAATGCAGGTCTGCTGTATTGATTTCTTCTAAAATACTTTCAATATTTGCACCGCTGATAAATTTTGAAAATCCGGTCCAGTTGAAGCCATTGGCGTCTATCCTTTTATATACTAAAGGTTCAGACCGATAATTCTGCAGCAGAGCCAATCTGAAGATTTCAGAGCAATAATTGAGAAAATTCTTTTGTTTTTCTCTGTTCCACCCTGCAATTTCTCTTGCCCACATAATGATGCTTTTAAGAAACTGTGGTTTCTTTTTTACCATAAAGGCATCACGAACCCACTGTACAAAAAGCTTTTCAAATTCATCGGTTTTGTTTCCGGTCTGTAAAAGTTTTATGGCATCATTAAGATTTCCCTGAGCTTCGTGAACAATTTCTCTTGCTTTCTCTTCTGAAACAGAAAAACTTTTTTTAAGGTAATTTTCCAGATCTTGATCATGTATTCTGGGAACTTCTACCACCTGTGTCCTCGAAAGAATGGTGGGAAGGATATCATTGGTACTTTCAGCGGTAAGAAGAATCACTGTTTTGGCAGGCGGTTCTTCCAGAAATTTAAGGAATTTGTTTGAGGCAGCGATATTCATTTTATCGGCTCTCCAGACAATCAGGATTTTGGTTCCGCCTTCGTAGCTTTTCAGTGAAAATTTCTGATTCTGGTCATCCACTTCATCCGCAGAAATAAAAAGCTGTTTATTCTCGGAATCTAAAAAGGCAGTCCAGTCATCGTAGCTTGCATACGGTGAAGCTAAAATCATTTCTCTGAATTCTTCGAACTTGTTTTTGCTTAAAGAATTTTTGTTATCGGTATATACGGGGAAACTGAAATGCAAATCCAGATGATTTAAATGTTCCACTTTAGAAGCGGCATGCTCATTTTCCCGGCTAAAAATTTCTTTCGCGTAGGCCAGCACCATAGGTAAGGTTCCGTATCCTTCCTTTCCCACAAAAAGTTGGGCGTGGCTCACTCTGTTTTCAGTGATGCTGTCCCTAAGAAGTCTTTTCAGGTTTTCCTGTCCGGCGATATTCTCCCAATTCATGTTTCAAAGATAAAGAATTTTGCGAAAGGTGTAATTTGTGAGTGGATGAATTTTTCTTCATGATTGAATAGTCCATCAATAAATCTCATGCAAAGACAGATATTAAGTAATAAGATGATATTTCCGGTTGTTATTTTTGAGGTAACGGTGTTTTATCTCTTGTTTTATTCCTAAAAAAAGGGATAAATAAATGAATTAACCACTGAAAAGTCACTACTTATAGCCCTTAACAAACTTTAACCTCAGGAAATTTTTACAATTCATTAATATTTAAGATATTTGCGCATTATTTTAAAAATAAAGAATGAAAAAAATCTTTGTACTATCATTCATATCAGTTGGATATTTCCTAAATGCACAGAGCTTGAGCAATTCTCCCTATGCAACATACGGAATTGGAGATGTAAAATATGATAATACGATTGAAACTACCTCTATGGGAGGTATATCAACTGCCTTTATAAGTGACTTCACGAGTAGTTTCAATTTTGCCAACCCTGCAAATAATGCAAATTTCGAGCTTACCAGTATAAGGCTGGAGGCTACCAACGAAAACAATTATTTCAAAACCAACTATAATGATACAAAGTCTACAAAACATTCTACGTATCTTTCTAATATCGCGATAGCATTTCCTCTGTCTTCAAAGGTGAAAATGGGGCTTTCTTATCAGCCATACAGCTCAAAAAGCTATGAGTTACAAAACTCTGAAACACTTAAGGACGGAACGGTAATCCAAAATAAGTTTACCGGAAGCGGAACATTGAATACAGCACAGGTTGCAGTTTCTTATAAAGTAAATCAGGAGTTTTCTGTAGGAGCAAGAGCCAATCTTTACTTCGGAAATCTTTATGACATTAATGAATTCAGTGCTACAAACTCTGAGTTTATTAACGGATATGAAACTAAGAACAGCATCAAAAATTTTAATTTCACACTAGGAACCAGCTATCAGCATCTGAATACACGTACTGACAAGAAATTGACAGTAGGAGCAACGGCTACTTTTGGAAATACAAGTAATATGACCACTGATTATAAAAACAGCACATATTACTATACAGACACTGCCCTGACTGAAAAGGCTAATGAAACGATTATAGAACAAAAGACTACAAGTTCCAAGAACCTTCTTCCGCTACAGGCCTCTTTAGGGGTGGGTTACGGAAGTGAGAATCACTGGTTCTTCTCTGGACAGTTGGATTACAAAAAAGGAGAAGATATCTCTTATTTTGGAAAGACTATTGACTTCCAGGACTCATACAGAATTTCTGCCGGAGGATGGTATCTTCCGAACTATAACAACTTTAGAAATTATTTTTCAAGAGTAATTTACAGATACGGAGCTTTCTATGAAAGAGGAAATCTTAAACTGGATGGAACCAGCATTAATAAATTCGGTATCTCCGGAGGGGTAATGCTTCCATTCAAAACCAGCAGTATCACCAGAATGAGCGGTCTTGAATTAGGATTGGAAGTTGGTAAAAGAGGAACGCTTAAAAACAACCTGATCAACCAGAATTTCATCAACCTGCGAATCGGCTTCAATTTTGCTGACAAGTGGTTCAGAAAGACCCTGTATAACTAAAATGAATTTTTTCAACAAAATATCTTATAAAAATATAGCATGCCTTTTTAGTTGTGCTATATTTTTTATAATGACATCCTGTGAAGAAGACCTTACCAAAGCCAACGGAAACAAAAGCAAAAACTTCCCTTCGCAAATCATCAATAATGCAGATATTGTACAACGCGATTCGGGCTTTGTAAGCTTAAAAGCTAAAGCAGCAATTATCGAAAAATACGAGTTGATAGACAGCCCGTATATTGTGGCAAGAAAAGGAATCAACATTGAGTTTTTCGATAAAAAAAAGCCTAAAACGCCTGGTAAAATCACGGCAAAATATGCACGGATTTTTGAATACAAAAAGTTTTACGAAGCAAAAGGAGATGTAAGAATCACCACTAATGAAGGCCAGCGGTTTGCCATGCAGAGCATTTACTGGGATCAGAAAAAGAGAAGAATTTATACGAAAGATACGGTATATGTTACCATGGAAGACGGATCTACCCTGGTGGGAGCCAACGGCATGACTGCTAAGGATGATTTCTCTGAATACACCTTCTATAATAGCTCCGGAGACGTGAGTTCCAAAAGGTTAAAAACCCCTCAATAATATGATGATGCAGGCTATAGGATTGATGTCCGGAACAAGCCTTGACGGCCTTGATATCTGCTATGCGAATTTTGAAAAACAGGATCACTGGACATTTCAGATTTTAAAAGCAGAAACGATTCCGTATCCTAAAGACTGGGAAGACAGGCTTAGAAATTCCATTCATCTTTCGCCGGAAGAGTTATTGGAACTTCATTCAGAATATGGATTTTATTTAGGAAAAAAGGTCAATGAATTTATCCAAAAATACCAGCTTGGAAACATTGATCTGATAGCTTCGCATGGTCACACTGTTTTTCATCAGCCTCAAAAAAAATTCACCCTTCAGATTGGAGACGGCAGAGCCATCAGAATTGAAACAGGACTTCCCGTGATCTACGATTTCAGAAGTCAGGATGTATTGATGGGCGGCAACGGTGCTCCTTTGGTACCGATTGGAGATCAGCTTCTTTTCCCGCAATATGATGCTTGTTTGAATTTAGGCGGATTTTCTAATATCTCGTTGCAATCGAAAGGCCAGAGAATTGCCTTTGATATTGCTCCTATTAATATTGTCCTGAACAAACTCGCTCAAAAATTCAATAAAAATTTTGATGAGAATGGAGATTCGGCAAGACAGGGCAAAGTACATCAGGAATTCTTAACTCAACTTAATGCTCTGGAATTTTACCAACAGCCACACCCTAAATCTTTGGGGGTTGAATGGTGTAATGAATCTATTTTCCCGTTATTGGAAGATATAGAGACTATAGATGTGCTTGCCACATTTACTGAACATGCAGCCTATCAAATTTCTAAAGTTATTGATGAAAATAAGATTAAAAACATACTCTTCACCGGAGGAGGCACTTATAATACTTTTCTGATCGAGAAAATACGGGAAAGAACTACTGCAGAAATTATCATTCCTGATCCGGAGATTATTGATTACAAAGAAGCACTGATCTTTGCTTTTATGGGTGTTTTAAGGGCACGTCATGAGATCAATATACTCGCATCTGCGACAGGCTGTTCAGTCGATCACTCTTCAGGAATTATTGCATAAAAAAACCTTCAAAGTCTGAAGGTTTTCTTTTTATTTATAAGCTTCGATCTTATCTGTCAATGTATTGATAAAATTTTGAAGCGGCTTTTCTACCATCATTTTAATGAATGGATTGAATTTCCCTTCAAAAAGCATCTGAACTTCCGTCTGATTTTCGCTGATCGGGTTTAGAGTCGCTGTTAATGAAAAATCCAGACTTGAACTTGCTGATTTTAAAACAGCTTTCTGGTCATCCACTTCATCTATTTTTAAAGCGATTTCCGGCATTCCCTGAAGCCCGAATTTAAAGCCGTCTTCTCTTGTTTCAAACTTTTGAAGACCATCCGGCATAAAACCTTTGTAGTTTTCAGGTGTTTTTAGCAATTCCGACAACTCTTTGGATGATTTATTAACAATAATTTTTCGTCCTTCTAAATTCATTTTTTATTTTTGTATTTAAATTCTTAATTCTTACAAATGTATAAAGTTTTTGTCAACGAAAAAAAATTATTACTATCTAAGCATCCTGAAGAACTTGAAAAAAAGCTCAGCTATGAAAGTTTTTCAACTTTAGAGATTGCATTAGATCTTTTAGAAAACACTTCGGTAAAAGAACTGAATGTCTTTGGAGAGAATATTGATGAGATCTGGAAAGAATTTCAAAGCCTTTTCAGAATAATAGAAGCAGCAGGAGGAATCGTAAACAACCCTGAAGGTGATATCCTTTTCATCAAAAGATTAGGAAAATGGGATCTTCCGAAGGGTAAAATGGAAAAAGGAGAATCCAGGGAGGAATCTGCTGTAAGAGAGATTGAGGAGGAAACAGGTTTAAAGGATGTAGAACTGGTAAAACCTATCAATACAACCTACCATATTTATGTGGAAAGAAATGGGGAGAAAATCCTTAAATGCACCCACTGGTTTGAAATGAACTTCAATGGAGAAGATACTTCAAAACCTCAGATTGAAGAGGGAATCACAGAAGTAGCCTGGAAAAACACTGCACAGATTGAAAATGAAGTTTTCCCAAGCACTTTTAAGAATATCAAATTAATTATAAAAGAATTCTGGAGTTTAAAAACGGCTCAATAAGATGAGTTTGGGTTTTAAAAACATTAAAATACTGCAACTCTTTCCTGTAGTGATGTGAAGGATGAATAACTTCCCTCTTCAAGCTCCAGGCTTCATATCCTTAAAAACAAAATATTTTATCCCGACCTGAGGTTAAATAAAATCTGCAGCTTTTTCTAATGCAATCCCTCTTGAAGCTTTCAGCAGCACATTTTCGGAATGGATTGTATGAGTTTTTAAATATTCAATTAATTCGGCAGTGGTTTCAAAAGAAAGTTCCGAAGAACCCGCTGCTTTGAAATATTTTCCTACTGTAATAATTTCCTCAAAGCCTAAGCTATGGGAAAGATTCAGGATTTCTTTATGCTCTTTTTCACTCTCTTCGCCCAGCTCGAGCATATCACCGATAATGATAGTTTTCTGGCCTTCAAAAGTGATGAAATTATTCAATGAAGCGGCCATAGAGCTCGGATTGGCATTATAGGTATCTAAAACCAATGTTTTGTCTTCTCTTTTCTCAACCTGTGAACGCATGTTGGTTGGCGTATAGTTTTCTACCGCATTCTTTATTTTTTCAAAATCGATTCCGAAATGCAGACCAAGACTTACCGCTGCACAAAGGTTGGTGAAGTTATATTCACCTGTTAAATGAGTAAGTATTTCCCTACCCTGATACCGGAGTCCTACAAAATGTTCTTTTGAAAATGATTCGAAATTATAGTCTGAAGTGTCTTTCCCAAAGGTGATTTTCGGCTCATAGTTCGCCGTTTTTTCTGTCTGTATCGGATCGTTTTCATTGACTAAAATAGTCCGGTGGTTCACTTTAAGATAATCATAAAGTTCAGACTTTCCTTTGATAACCCCTTCAAAGCCTCCAAAACCTTCCAGATGTGCCTTCCCAAAATTGGTAATATATCCGAAATCAGGCTGTGCAAGGGTACAGAGAAGCTCAATTTCTTTCTGATGGTTGGCTCCCATTTCAATAACGGCCATTTCGTGTTCCGGTTTGATAGACAAGAGAGTTAATGGAACTCCAATATGATTATTCAGATTTCCATAGGTATACTGTACATTAAAAACGGAAGAAAGAGCGGCGTGTATAAGCTCTTTGGTGGTAGTCTTTCCATTGCTGCCGGTAAGCCCGATTACAGGAATCTTCAGATGATTTCTGTGATGTACGGCCAGCTGCTGCAAAAAGTCTAAGGTAGAAGGAACATAGAAAATATTTTTATCTGTATTTTCAAATTCAACCTGTTCAACAATCACGGCTAAAGCACCTGCATCGATAGATTTTTCGGCTAACGTTGCAGCATTGAAGCTCTCGCCTGAAAAAGCAAAGAAAATATCATTCTTTCCTACTTTTCTGCTGTCGATCGTCACTTTATTTGACTGTAAAAACAAAGGATAAAACTGTTCTATATTCATGGGTCAAAAATAAAAAACCTTCCGGTAATCCGGAAGGTTTTTTGTAAGTATTTTTTGATAAATATTATCTTCTCGTTCTAGCTTTATCGCTAACTCTAGCATCTTGGGCAACACGGAATCCAACCCATCCGAAAGCTTTGCCTTGATTTTTATATCTTCTTTGTCCCGGATCCAACCAATATGCTGTATCCATCCAAGAACCACCTTTTACAACTCTAACATCGTTAGACATTGCAGAAGTTCTGTCTTTGGTATCTTTTTGTAATTTGACTCTACCAGCTGCATCTACAACAAATCTTTTCTGAGGTGCGTTATACATATCGTATCCTGCTGCAGAATCTCCTTCTTTGAAGTACTCTAAAGAAGACTGCTTATCACCGTCTCTGTAGTTTCTGTAATCAGCAATGGTTTGTCTTTCATATTGTCCAGGCAATCCTTTGTACACCAATCTGCCGTCAGCTAAAGTATCATACTTAATAGTACCTTCGTCAATCATTTTATAAGTTCCGTCACCGTTTCTTACAATAGCCTGAGGCATGTTTCCTCTGTAATAATTGAAATCGCTGAAATCTTCATCGATGATAGGTCTGTATACGTCAGCGGTCCATTCAGACACGTTTCCGTACATACCATATATTCCTAAGTCATTAGAAGGATATTGTCTCACATCTGAAGTCTGAGCAGATCCGTCGTTTTTCCATCCGGCAATACCAGAATAGTCACCTCTTCCCATTTTGAAGTTTTCAAGGAACATTCCTTTATCTCTTCCTTTGGTACCTCTCAATCTTTCGATTTCAGGTTTTTTACCTTGGTATTGGTTATACTCTCTGTTTTTAGCCATTCCTAATGCTGCAAATTCCCATTCTACTTCTGTTGGAAGTCTGAATTTCTGAACCATCGCAGAATTTGGAGCTCTGTTAGCAGCAAGAAGTCTTTGGTTTGTAGTTTTCAAACCGGTTTTTTGCTGCATTCTTTGTTCGTTTATATAGCCCTGCATTTCCGGATCATTCGATTTGAATTTATCCATGTTGAATGCTGTTCCACCTTGATTGTTAGATTCGTTGATGTACAAATCTTTAGCAATAATTCCAGACTGCATCAACGCTTTTTCGTTGGCTCTGTCTGTCAACCATTCACAATATCTGTTTGCCTGTGTCCAAGATACTCCTACTACAGGGTAGTAATCGAATTCAGGAGAACGCAGATAAGTTTCGTTGTAATCGTTTCTAGATAATTTGTTGTCCCATAATAAGGTATCCGGCAAAGCACCGTTATAGATTTCCTTAAAGCTGGGATCGCTTGGAGGGAATACGTACTTCAACCATGTAAGGTATTCGCGGTATTCGTAGTTAGTAATTTCTGTTTCTCCGATAAAGAATGAACTTACCTGCATTCTGCGAGGGCTGTTATTCCAATCGTGCATGACATCATCTTTCACTAATCCCATTGTAAAAGTTCCACCTTCTACATATACCATCCCCGGCCAACCTTTTTGCTTTTGTTGCTTTCCTGCAAAAAACCAACCCTGTTTTTCGTTTGGCTTCCAACCCGTCTTACTGACAAATTTTTTGGTACCGCCTCCTTTGCTGGTTCCTGACCCGCCACAGCTGGTTAATGCAAGTGTAGAACTTAATGCTATTAATGAAAACAACTTTAGTTTTTTCATAGTCGATATAAATATTTTCAAAGTACAAAGAAAAAATAAATTATTCAATAAATCAAGTAAAGATTGATTTTTTTGAAAAA
>NZ_JPRH01000009.1 GCF_000737705.1 Chryseobacterium soli
CCATAGGTACCGTTATAGCTGATTCCGGATTTTGTGGCTCCATTCTCCCAGGCGGTAGGAGCCGTATATTTGATCACTTCTCCTGAAACATTAGCATCGTAATTAAATTTCACAGGTTTATCACTCCAGGCATTACCTACCTGTCTCTGCTCCAGGATTCTGTCCAGGGGAGAGTTTTCAAGGGTCTTTTCGGCATAGATCTTTTCTGATCCGTACAAATCGGTTTGGGTGGCATTGGCCAGTGGTGTGGGAACAATAGCACCGTTCAGGGTTCCGCCCTGAGGAACGGGAAGGTAATCTTTAATCTGTCTTCCGAACTGGTCATATTCAATGTGGGATACAACATCTCTTCCTAATGGGGAAGCTTTGATATTCACTACCTGCTTGGGCCTTCCCAATCCGTCAACATATTGGACGGTTTCAGAAGTTTTAGGCGCTGGAAGCGTTGGATCGGATAAATAAGTCTTTGTATAGATGTAATTTTCTGTAGGGGTTAACTGGGCGTGGGCTAAACTCGTGACAAGTAAAGCACCGATAGGAATTATAAGTTTTTTCATCGTGTGTTAGTTTTTATAATGGTATTGGTATTCTTTCAGCACTTTTCCGTTGGCATCTACTACTTTTTCAAGTCTGTTAGATGCATCGTATTTGTAGAACTCTCTGATTCCTGAAGGTGGAGTGATGCTTCTAACTCCAATTAAAGGATCATAGGTGTAGGTACTGATCTGGAAGGCTGATAATCCTGCATTATTCCTAAAGGTATCCAGCGCGGTTATCAGTGACTGCTCAGAAGTGTCGGTACCTGATATAGCATCGGTATTGGAGGCATTGACGATGCCGTCAATCAATGATTGTGGAATGTCATAGATCTTTGCACCTTCTATCTTAGCAATAGGCTTGGTTGTATCATATCCCCAGATAATACTTACTGATATTCCACCTTTGGTGGTATATTGTATGATATTTCCTTTGCTATCATATTGATCATAAATAAGCTCTGTAGAGGATACTCCGGTCTGAAGATCATATGAAAGAGCAGAAAGCGGCAATACGAGCCCGGAAGCGCGGGTATCCGCTTCGCCCTGGTTTACCGGATAGATACTCTGACTTCTGGAAATGGTTTTAGCGATGCCATTAGCCGTTTGTACTGATGAAGTTTCTAAAGGGGTATCAACAATGTTTTTACTGATCATCAGCTGGTTGCCTTTTTCATGGGCATACTGGTAGGTCGTCAGGATATTTTCTCCGGACGGAACAGTGGATGAAGTAGTTTTCAGGTTAATAGGTTTATTGATATCGGTGTCTGTATATGTGTTTTCAGTCTGGGATTCAATCTTTTTATTCCCATCAAAATATTCTGTTACTTTTGATTTTTTACGTTCAATTTTACCACTATAAATTTCCACAGCACTCATATTCACCAAATAGGATGATAAAGGTGGTACATTAAAGTTCTCTACATTATAAGGAACAATATCCAGATCAAGCCCGAAAGCGATCTCATCATCCGTAATCGTATTATATCCGGAAAGCTTATTTTTGATCGGATTAATTTCATACTCATTTGTTTCTTCTTTTAAAATCTTGGCTCCTTTTTTATAGGTAGTTTTTAATGGAAATCCAAATCTCCAGTCATCATAGGGTCCCGTTTTATCCGTGTAGACATTGCTCAGTCCGCTATTACCATCAGCAAACTCATAAATAGTTTCTCCCAGATCATTGTATTCTGTTACGGTGGAATACGTTACGATATTAGACATGCTGTAAGAGCTGTAAGCACTTCCGGTATTCTGGAGCATATAGTCTTTCTGGATATAGTCGGAAGCACCTGCATTCTCTGCATTGGAATGGGCTACCCTGTAAAAAGGCTTGACAAACTGAAACGGACGTTTAAGCTTTCCTGATCCTTTATAAGTTCCTGTTGCCAGATTAAGCATCTGATAGCTGTAGTTATATATGTTTGATATATTGTTGGCATCCACATCTTCTATTTTCTTTACCCTGAGCCCTCCTACATCTCTGATATTATTCGACTGGACTTGTTTATTGTATTTGATACTCAATGAAAATGTACAGCCGCAGTCGCCGATACGCTGCAATCGCATCCTTAGAGGACTTGTTGTTGCTCCAAATTCTGCCGTAAAGCTCTTTCCATTAGAGCTGTAGACCTGTCCTGAATTATTCAAGCTACCTATGCATCGATTTTCATGAACCTGCTGGATGTCATCACTATTATTCATACATCCATTTCCAAAAGTAATCCGGAATCTGGCATTAGGCTTGTTCACAAAAGCGGATAAAGGAACAGTTACTAGCGTATCAAGAAGAGGCTTCCTGAATTCTCCCGGATCTTGGTAATTGGCCACGGACATATAACTCTCCGTTACATCAATCGTGGAATATTGGGCTGTTTCTACAGTATTGCTCTCGTAATAAAGGTTTTTAGAAGCTCCCGTAGGATATTTAATACTCTTTAAGACCCCAAGCTGTGCAAAATTAGAATTGGTATTTCTATTTCTTCCGCCAACTATTGAACTCTGGGCGGCACTGATATTACTTGAAAAAACCTGATCAGGAATGCTGGTATTTGATTTTGTATAAAAATTATTATTAAAATATCCCCAATAATCATCGTTATTAGAATTTCTTGCTGGGAGCGGGCTATCTTCATTATAGGAAAATGAATACTTGCTGTTTTGAAGATTGTCTTTTACTTCTATCAGTTTGAGCCTGTAATCTTCATATGTTTTATTAGTGGCATTCGATTCAAAATAAGAATAGTTAAAAGAAACGTCTTTAATTGTTTTTCCTGACTTATCTTTTACAATGATCCTCTTAAGTGCAACACCAGCAAGAGAGTTGATATCTTTTCTGTACAGTTCACCATCTATGGTACTAAGGTTATCGTCTCCGGAATATTTAAATTCTACCTGTCCTTCAGGAAATATAATTTTTGTAATTAATTTCTCATGGTTATTATTGACATCAATTCTGGGAGCTGGAGAAGTCTGGATAGGCGGAAAAGGAACGTAGCCTACGGGAGCATTTTGAGAGGTAAGAATTCTGCTTTCGAACTTGCTTTCCTCAGAATAGTTGAGTGTTTTTTGGTATTCAATTTTTATCAATTCATTTCTGGATGTACGTAAACTGTCTATCTGAAAAGAGTTTACGGCCAGTTGAGGGGCTGTCTGGGATCTTTTGGTCATCACCGAATTCTTTCCCGAAAGCCAAAACTGGTTACCTTTTGTGTCTGTTATGTTGAAATTACCATTGTTAGGAGCCCTTTGGATTAAAACATCTTCATGAGGGATCGGAAAACCTTTGTTATTATTCATCACAAAGCTTCCGCTAACAGAGGGTAGGCTGTATGAAAATAAATCAGGCTGCACATCATACATTCCTTCATAAAGATATCCTAAAATCTCCTTTTTAGCGTTGTCATTCCAGGGATCAACAGAAGTATACTGATAGGCTGTGTTGTAATCTTTAAAATATATTGGGAAAAAGTCATCATCCTTTCCCAGAATATTCTTGGAAATTGTATTAGGAAGTGAAAGGGACCAACCCAAACCTACCGAACTTGATATTTCATTTTGCTTGATTCCCCCTGTATTATAGGAAAGTCTGATGGGAAAAACCAATTCCCCGAGTCTGATATCATAGATGGGAACAGAAATATTTGCCTTTCCGTTGAATAAATCCATCGGAAGTTTTCCCACTTTGTCAAAGCTGTAGGCATCAGGTGATGTGGGAAAAGACAGTACTTCCTTATTTTGCTGAGCGTTAACGCCTATTCCAGCTTGAGAATATCCAAATGAAACAATGGATAGTAATAGCAGTGTAAATAGTTTTTTTATCATCGTGTTTATTTCTTAATCAGCTTTGCACTAGCTGTTTTGTTTGTATCAGTTTTTACAGTAACCAGATAAGCTCCCTGAATCAGATTCTGGGTATTGATTTTGGTGATTTTGTTTTTAGTGTTTAGTGTTTGGAGCTGTCTGCCGCCCATATCATATAAAGTGATCTCAGCATTTTTAAATTCAAAGCCGGTTTCTACATACGCATAATCCGTTACCGGATTCGGATAAATTTTGATTTCCTGTTTTTCAATCAATTGGTCAATCTGGCTGTCACCAAGTTTTACAATCTTCCAGTTCTCTTTTCCGAGTTCTTCGGCGCTGGTTCCTGCCAGTATAATAGAACCGTCTCGGTTAAGCTTTATATCAGACAATCTTTCCTCTTTCTTTCGGGATTCTCCTTTTACATATTTCCGCCACTGCTCATTGCCATCCTGATTTAAGTACAGCATCCAGAAGGTTTCATCATCACTTTCTATTCGGCCTTCTGCCTGGGTATATCCACCAAGTAAAATTCCTTTTGAAGATTTATCATCCGCTGAATGCAGGACACTCATTCCCATCAGCACATCTCGGTTCTTGAAATTGTAGGATTTTTGCCAGATTTCCTCGCCTTTTTCGTTTAATGAAATCAGCCACAGATCCGTTCCTTCTTCAATACCAACGGTTTTATTTCCTGATCGTTCGGATCTGGATTCTCCACCGATAATGTATCCGTTTGAGGTTAGGGCTAAGGTTCTCAAATGATCATCTCCTTTACCTCCATAATTCTTTTCCCATTCTACTTTTCCCTCTTTATTGAGTTTGATGATCCAGTAATCTCCTTCGCCAAAGTTTTCGGTTTTTTTTGAACCTCCGACACTACTTCTGGAATATATTCCTAACAATGCTCCGCCGTCTTTGGTGGGAATCATTTTCTCCATTTCATCAAGACCTTTTCCTCCCAGAATCAATTGTGACAGTTCTTTTCCGTTTTTGTCGAGTTTTATAATTAAAACATCTTTGGAACCGTATCCTCTGGCTGAGTTTTGTACATTTCCGGCCACAAAAAATCCTAAATCCGTGGTTTGAATCACAGATCTTGCTTCTTCATCGGAAGAAGTTCCCAATGTTTTTTGCCAAAGCTCATCTCCGAATTCATTGATCCGGATCAGCCAGATATCAGAACCTCCTTTGGAATCCTCTTTTTTATCTAAACCTTTTCCGGAATACGAAGTTCCAGCCAGAAGAAATCCTCCTTCCTGAGTGGCTACGGAAGCTGATAGAAAATCGTGGTTATTTCCTGAAAAATATTTTTCCCAGACCTGATCACCCTGTTGGTTGAGTTTGACTAAATGAAAATCGTAGCCGTTGTTTTGGGTATTATCCGTAGAAATTTTTTTAGATTGTATCGAACTTCCTGTAATAAGGTATTGCTGATCGATCGTTGTAGTGACTTGGCTTAAGAAATCCTGTGTGGAGGATTTAATGTCTTTTTGCCACAACACTTCCTGGGCATGTATGCCCAAAACAGTGCACATCGAAAGTACACTCGTGTAGAGTTTTCTCATCTATTATGTGTTTTAAAGTTAATAGTCGTTTTTATTATTATAATTCTGCAAATTTAACATTTTTTAGCAATTATTAAATTCACGTTAAAAAGATTTAATATGAATCTTATCACATGGTGTCTTTTCTTTCTTAGCATTTACTTGTTATTACAAATCTATTTCTCCGCCACGACAAAACTTGTCGTATTAAAAAAGCTTCCAGAATTTCTGAAAGCTTTTAATTATACCGTTGTAGATAAAATATTATATTCTATTTTTTCACAAATTTAAATTCATAAATTTGTGAATCTTTGGCAGTTGCCCTCAATAAATAAACCCCTGACGTTAATGCAGAAACATTAATTTTATTGCCAAGCTGATCTGTTTTTATAAGCTGGCCATTCATATTGAAAATTTCAACGGAGGTCATATTGTCCAAACCTGAAATGCTTATGATATCCGAAACCGGATTAGGGAAAATCTGAATTTTAGGTTTTGTAGTATTTAAAGTTGTTAACGTGGAACTGTGTACATCGCCCGTCAGGGTAGAGTTGGCAGCTGTTAAATTTCCACCACACTGTCCATTGGTGACAACGGTATTTTCTACCCATGTTCCGAATCCGTTGCTTGGTGGATTCGCAGCGGGACTATTTCCTGTGGAATTATAATACATCAGGTAAGGATTAACGAAATCTCCGTTTCCGCTGTCTGCAAGAAACTCCCACCTTGTCAGTGTATTGTTCCACTGGATTTTGAATTCACAATTTCCTAATCCGCCACAGGGTTGCTGATCATTGATAGGTATTGTCATGTAAATGTTTTTATTATAAGCATCCACTGACGTTTTTGTAAAGGTAAAGGTTTGGTCATCAAATAGATTGATACAGCCTTTGAAGGTAATAGTCTGGGCAGATAATGAGCTGCTAAGAGCTAATGCTAATACATATAGATTTTTCATACCCGCTAATTAAAAGATGGATAAATACCCTGGGTGGCAATAATACATCTCAAGGTAAGAAATGGAGATCTGTTTTCGTGAGGCTGGTTTCCTCCTGCCGGATTGATCATCGTTGCCTTCATCGTCGTATTAGCATTCGCATCAGAATACTCCTTATCTAAAAGTTTGGTATCTGCAGGAAGGCTGTTAGTTGGGATATTTTGATTTCCCTCACTGGTTACAGCATTGACAGTATGGGAATGCATAGGCATCTGCTGGGCTGTTAGAGTGACCGTTTCACTGCCTCCAGGTTCACCTACAGTGTAATTGTTAGGACTTCCAGGCATCATTCCCTGAGAAATAGGAGCTCTTCCCCTCATATCAGGAAGGGCGAAGTTGGTAGTTCCATTCCCTCCGAAAGTGGTTCCTAAGAGTGAAAATAGGGCTGCGTTTTGACTGATCGGAAGAAGCTGGCCGTTACATTCTGCCCATCCGTTTGGTACTCTGTTATAAGGCACAAAAATAATCTGGCCCAGATATGGATCCATTTGTGCTTTTAGGGTAGAGGTAAATGCACCGCTGAAAAGCAGTATGCATGTTAAAATTAAGTTTTTCATGATGTTTAAATTAGTTGGGTAAAATTATAAAATATTCTACATATTTTGATTATTAAAACAAAAAACCTTTTAGAATTAACTAAAAGGTAATATGTATAAATGCATATTGATTATATGGTGAATATTTTCCTCCTATAAGTTTAGCATCTTATGATATTCTGCAATATGGAGGTGTCCTTCTTCTTTAATACTCACTTCCAATTGATGCTTTTGGGCAATATCATAAATTTCTTTGGGTTCCATGCTTCCTTTTTCACTAAGGACTTTGCTCATGTTCTTTAATAATTCAACATGGGTAAGTAAATCTTCCCTGGTTTTTTTAGCAAGTTCCTGCATCAGTTTTTCGATTTTCACATCTGTGATATCTTGCTGCATCCGATGGGGATAATCCTCCAGGTTATAGGTGGCTTGGTAATCATCCTCAAATCCATATTTTCTGACATAATCAATCGCTAGAGTAGTAGCCTGTTCTCTGTCATGGCTTCTTCCTACACTGGCATTTTTTTCTTCGAAAATAATTTCTTCAGCAATACCTCCCGCCAGATAAATCTTAATTTTATCCAGAAGACTCTCTCTTGTATCATGAATCTGGTGCGGAAATGTAAATCCTGCGGCATAGCTGCTGGCAACCTTGCTCTTCAGTTGTAAAGGAGCAAAGCCGGTATACAGTATATAAGAGATGGCGTGTCCACATTCATGGACGCTGATATTGGCTACAGCATCCAGCTGATTGGTTTGACGTATCTTGTCAATTCGGCCCAAATAAGGAACTTCAACCACTTTGCTTCCTATCTTACCGGTGATGGTCTTCTTACTTTCCAGGTAATCTATTTCTATCGCCTTGTCATCATGAATGATAGCCTCAAAAAGGAATTTGCTGAGGTTGGTGTCTAAAATATCTACCACACTGCTGAATACAGGACGGACACCCTGAACTGGAAATACACCATTCCTGTAAATCAAAGCATTAATATTTTTAGAAATTTTTAAGCTGACTCCAAATTTTGCCTTGGTCTTCTTTTTCAGATTATCAAGTTCCCTTTGAATCAACTGATTAAAATCTTCTGTTTTTAAAGAAAAATAAATTAAATGAATGTTTCCAAAACGTGCCACCTGCTCAGGACGGAATTTTCTGGTCAATGCATTTTTAATATCTACAACCGTTATTTTTTTGGTAAAAGCATGAAAAATATTGGCATCTACATCCGCTTCACTGGTTTCCCGTGACATTTGGAATGCCTCATCAAGATTTCCGCTGATGATGATCAGCATTTTGCTGTAGTCTACCGGTTCATAGATCTTTTTTTCCTTCTGTTTCTTAAGGATCAGCTTTACCATATCTTCCTCCTTCATATCAATGATGCTCATGACATCATCTTCTATACTCAGGTATTTTTTAAGCTCTTTGGCGTCCCATAGATTAAGATAAGGATTTTCTTCAAGATCTGTTTCACCGTTCACTTTTCTTCTTTCATTTTCTTTTTTGCGGAAGAGATAAGAGAACAAATAATGCTCAAGATCATCACGCTCCCGCTTACTCAGGCGTCCATCGCTTAAAAGCTCCCAAAAATCGGTAAATTTGGTTTGTGCGACAGGAGTTCCATCAGCATCTAATGTATTAAATCGCTGGATCTCGTCAAACAAGACGATACCCGGTTTTTCATCACTAAGGCCATTGCTTTGAAGAATGTCGGCAACGCTTTTATTCCATGTAGTTTCATCGGTATTGCTGAGTTCAATCTCTGCAAACCGGTTTTGGAATTCCAGAAAACTGACCATTTTTCTCACCAGATCTGTTTTTCCGACTCCTGTCATTCCCCAGAGATTAATCACTACAGGGCGGGTCAGAATCTCCGGCATCAGATACCAGATCTGAAGATACTCCATGACATCATCAATAATTGTATCGATCCCTATAAATTCTTTTTTTAGGAATGCTTTGCAGTCGTCCAGCTTTTTCTTTTTCTTCTGAATCTCTTCTTTATCAATAATCATTTGTGAAAAATACGTTATTTTAATTGATCTTTAAAATCCTCAATTCTAAAATCGGTTAAGTCATTTCCTTTCTCAATTTTCTCCTTAGCATACAGTCGGAAATCATTTTCAGTTTTCTCTAAAAGATAATCATAAGGACCTATATGAGAAATTAATTTAACCAAGACAGGGGAGATTTCCAAACAGATAAAAAGTCCCATGATAAAAGCTGCTGCTAGCCCAATGATCGCTGAATTTTTACCCAGTTCATCCAAAGCCTGAAGTCTGGCTGCAAATCCATTGAACTTATCTTCTATCGTTTCTGTGGATTTTCGTTCGGTTTCCAGATTGGTATACACCTTTGATATTTCTTTATCTAAATAATCAAGCCTTGGAGCGGCTTGTTTCTCATAGTTCTCCAAATCCTGTCTGCGTTGCTCCTTTAGCTCCTGCTTCCGTTTTGCATTCGGTCCGAAACCTTCCTTACCACTTGTTAAACCGGATTGCTTTCCTAAAATTTCTTTTTCTAGTTCTACAGAAGCAGAATCATATGATTTTTGATATTGGGCTATTTTTTCTGAGATCTGCTTTTTTTCAGTATCGAAAGGTCCGCTTTGTTGAAGAATCCTTCCGTTCAATTCGCCCTGAAGCTGTTTTTTATTTCTCTGAATAATTGTATTCAACTGTTTGTTTACTTCTTTTTCAAAAATCTTAAGCTCTAACGGTTTTGAAATAATAATCCCTAAAAAAGTGGCCAGAATCAATCGGGGAATAGCCATTAAGATCTGATTCCACCAGGTTCCTGTTTTCTTGATTGAAGAAACAATATAGCGGTCCAAATTGAAGATCATTAATCCCCAAAGAATTCCGAAACCCGTTGCTGCCCATATATTGTCAAATACGGTATACATAGCATAGCCTGCGGAAAGGGTAGCAAAAATTGCGGTGAATAGGACGATCCCACCAATTCCGGAAAATTTATTCCATTCGCTGGGGGTCTTTCTTAAAATATGGATGTTTCCTCCGGAACAGATCATGAGGAATTTCTGGAACCAATTAATGTTATGATTCGATTGATTTATAGTTTGTTGATTCGTTTTCATACTAGAAAATTTATACAAATGTAATACTAAAAATCATACCAATGTTAAAGATGGTATTATGTTTAACCAAGTAATTCTTGTTTGGCTTGTAATTATTTGTAAATCAATTTATTAATTTAGAAGAAGTTTAAGGGGAAGAGATATGCTAATTATTGCTGCGTTTTATACCTTTAATAGAATAATCTTTATACTATTATTTATTTCAAGCTTAAGATATTTCAAAAATTATTTCATAACAAAAGCCCTCGCAAAAGGGCCTTTTATAAGATTTATATCATTACATAGTTACTTTAAACGATCCGGATTTTGTTTCAGGAAGCTGTCCCAGCCGGTATACGCTTTTGTATCTGCTATGGTTCCCGAATTAAAATGATGACATACCGCAACGGCAAGACCATCGGAAGCATCTAAATATTTGGTAGGAAATTCTTTCAGTTTTAAAAGGCTTTTTAACATTCCTGCAACCTGCTCCTTACTGGCATTCCCATTTCCTGTAATGGCCATTTTAATTTTTTTGGGTGAATATTCTGTAATGGGAATATTTCTGTGCAGACTTGCAGCCATTGCAACACCCTGTGCACGGCCCAATTTCAGCATACTCTGTACATTTTTACCGAAAAAGGGAGCTTCAAGAGCGACTTCATCAGGATGATATTCATCGATGAGGGCTAAAGTCTTGTCAAAAATATATTTGAGCTTGGTTTCGTGGTTCGGATATTTTTTTAGGATAAGCTCATGGATAGAAACCAGCTCCATATTGCCTTTTTTAACGGAAATAATACCGAAACCCATAATACTTGTTCCGGGATCTATCCCTAAAATTATTTTTTCTGAAATCATTGGTTCAAAGATATGACATTCTATATTTTTTCTTTGTGAAAAAAAATAATAAAAATAAATCTTGATATGGTGAAAACTTCTTAACTTCATAAAAAAATGATTATGAAAATTCTATTACAACTTTTTATCCTTCCAGTCTTTGTATATGGTAGTTTTCTACAGGTGAGCGGGTTACCTAAAGGAGATCCATTGAAAAGCGAGACTTCATTGAATGACAAAGGCCAGATTGGCTATCTCTTTTTTAAGGTTGAGAAAAACAATTCCGGGTTGGAAAAAATCACGCTGGAATCCAGGAAAGTCGCTGATGGAAAGCTTAAATCTGTTCCGTCTTTCGACAGAGAGGCTGCCGGCATTGGTGATTTCATTGTTTTACTAACGGATGCAAACGGTAAAGAAATCGTTAAACAGCTGGTGGAAGACCCATTGAACCAGAATATGGAAAGTTTTGAAAAAGAAGGGATCAGCAGACACAAGGTTTCTCTTGAAACTGCAGAATTCAGTGTTCGTTATTCTCATTCGGCAGAGATCCAAACAGTGCGGGTTGAGAAAATTACCAGTGCAGGGAATCAATTATTATTTAACGAAAAACTTTAATCATGAAAAAAGCTTTATTTCTCTTATTGGCCAGTACGTCGTTCTGTTTTTCTCAGACTTTTGAAACGGTATCGATCCTTAATAACGGTTCGAATGATAAACGTATTAATATTGCAGTGTTGGGAGACGGGTTTACAACAGCCCAGCAAAGTAGCTTTGTTTCCTCGGCCCAATCCACTATCAATTATCTTTTTACGAAAAGTCCTTATACGGAATACAAAAATTATTTTAACGCCTATGCCGTGAAAGTGATTTCCACACAAAGCGGAGTCAAACATCCGGGGACGGCAACAGATGTCACGGAGCCTGTGATTCCGGTTTCCAATCCTACGAATTATTTGGGAAGCGGTTTTGATTTTGGGGTTCACCGCTGTATTTACAGCAATACGACCAATAAAGTGGCTCAGGTTTTAGCTGCGAACGTTCCGGACTATGACATTACCTACGTGTTGGGGAATTCTACAGAATACGGAGGTTGTGGCGGAACGTATGCATTTGCTTCTTTAAATAGTGCATCCAATGAAATTGTAGTTCATGAACTGGGACATTCATTTGGTAAATTAGCGGATGAATATTGGTTTGCCGGTACCGGAGAATCCCCGAATAAAACTCAGAATTCCAATACAACAACGGTTAAATGGAAAAATTGGGTAGGGCTCAACAGTGTAGGAGTGTATCCTTTTACGGAAAGCCCTTCGTGGTACCGCCCGCATCAAAACTGTGAGATGAGGTATCTTGACAGACAGTTCTGCTCAGTGTGTAAAGAAGCCATTATTGAAAGAATACATTCATTGGTTTCTCCTGTGGATTCTTATACACCGGGAAATACAACAACCGTGAATGTAAGTTCCAATATTACCTTTACAGTCAATGAAATTCTGCCGATTCCCAATACATTGGTCAATTCATGGAAGCTTAATGGAACGACTCTTTCTGCAACAGGAAATTCGTTAACGATTAGTCCTAGCCAACTAAACAGTGGAAGCAACACCTTGTTGTTTTCAGTGACCGATAATAATCCACTGATCAAAGTGACGGGCCATAATGCGGTACATTTTGCTAATGTTACCTGGACGTTGAATAAGAGTACGCTTAAAATGGCTGAAGTTAAAGCTGTAGAAAGAAGATTTGGAATTTATCCTAATCCTGCACAGAGTGAATTTTATATCAAAGGAAAACAGGATTTTTCAAAAAATACGAAAGTATCATTGTATGACGGAGCTGGAAGGCTTATTTCTGTACCTTTTGAAATGAAAGATTCGGCAACGCTGTTTGTCAATATCAGTACGATTCCAACAGGAACTTATACGCTCAATGTGGCAGATGATGAAGGTTTGGTAATTTCTCAGAAAATTATAAAAGAATAAGTAAAGTATAATTTTTGCTACATATTTTCAAAGCCGACTGGATCAGTCGGCTTTTTCGGTGTGTGACCCCGGATTAAGTGCTCTTTTCGCAATAGGAATCCATTTTCCGTCATGTCGGAGAAGCGATATTTCGTTAACTAAGAATTTCGTTTTAAATTCTTTTTCTTTATACAAGGCCCATGCTTTCTGGAAATTTTCAAAAGTTAGGTCCCGATATCCAACCGTCATATGAGGATGAAAAGAATATTTCATGAAATTGAAATGCTGTTTTACATGATGGTATAATTTGATTACATCTTCATTATGTTCAGGCTGTATAAAAAGGACGGGATTTTTGGGATTAGGAAAACTTCCAAAGCCATTTAACTCAATTTCAAAAGGAGAAATATTAAGATCAATTTTGTCAAATGCCGTGAAAATATCGTTTTCTAATTCGAGTTCCCGGTAAAAAGGAGGAAATAGCGTAATGTGAGCATCATTTTTTAGGGCTTTTGCATTGTTATAATTCAACGCCAGATCTGTTTTGAAGACTTCTATATCATCAATAATCTGCTGAGGTGGATAAATAGCTATGAAATATAGTTTTTTCATTAGTCTAAAATAAGGTTTAAATTATTTTTAAGTTCAAATTTTCAAATAAATTTTTATACATAAGAAAATTATGCATAAGTTTGTAATGTATAAAAATTAGAATTGAAAAAGAATAGTCTTTACAAAGGAACGCTGCAGAATATTATTTTGAAATTATTGTCAAAAGAAGTAAAGATGTATGGCTACCAGATCACCCAGCGGGCTAAGGAACTGACGCAGGGAGAGCTTGAGATGACCGAAGGAGCACTGTATCCGCTGCTCCATAAACTGGAGGATGACGGAATCATCAAATCGGAAATCCAAAAAATAAACGGCAGAGACAGGAAATATTATCTTTTGACCGAAAAAGGACTGCAGCAGCAGGTCGTACAGGAAAACGAAATGAAGAATTATTTATTGAACCTAACCACTATTTTTAATATATGATGACTGAGGAACAGGAAAAACAGATCATGGATTACCTTATGTCTAAAAATCTTACACTGGATATGCTGGTGGAAATCAAAGATCATATGCTGGATCAGGTGACAGGTATTCAAGAGACTGAAAACCTCAGTTTTGAAGATGCTTTTTCTCAGGTTAAAGAATCCTGGGGTGAAGAATTTACAATGACCCGCTATTTCTTTTACTCCGGCAAGATTCCAGTGATTGCAAAAAAGATTATCAAAACAAAATATAACGGATTATTGAAAAAGTCTGTATTAATAGCCATGATATCCTTTGCTCTTAATATCCTGCTCATCTATTGTTCAAACAGCGAGGAAACTTATACGATAGCATTCCGTATACTCAATTCTGTATTTTTTATAACTCCGATTGTTGTTGTAGCATTGAATTATAACAATGGAAAGCTTATAGGCAGGGATTACAAATATAAAGGTAAAATTTTTTATACGCTATATCAGACGAACATCAGTTTGCTAACGATCAGTACGACAGCTGTGATGCAGCTTATGTGGAAAAACGGTCATCATGCCTATATGTTCTTTATAAACCAAGATCATACAGAATTAATACTTACAGCCGTTACCCTGATTTTACCGTTTATTATGCAAATTCTTGTGGCATTTGCTTTATTTAATTATTTAGAACATCAAAAAACAGTAAAAAAGATACAGTACTTTCTTGCTTAGGCCAATTTTTAGTGATAGGGTATTCTGTATACATTACAATTCAGAAAAATTTTAATAACCATTCATACCATTTTTAACAGATGACAAACGATATTCAGGAAAGAGAGATCACAAGGTATCTTATTTCAAAAAAACTTAATCAGGCACTTCTTTCAGAGATCAAAGACCATTTTATATTGCAGATCTCAGATCTTATGGATGCTGATGAAATGAACTTTCAGGAAGCTTTCCTGCAGACAAAACTGAATTGGCAGCACGAACTGGAAATGGTGAAAGCAGATCCGCTGTCATTTAAAAAGATCACTAGAATTGAAAAGAAGATCCTTCAGACTAGGTTCAGGAATATAACGCTGACTGGAATGGCATCATCTCTTCTTTTATCCAGCTTGCTGCTGATAAATCCTGATTTCTTCTTCTATCTGGAAGTATTGTTTTTAGGAGTGCTGGTCGGTATGCTGGGATATAATTTTATCATTAAAAAAATGAAATTCTCCGATTATATCCAGTTAAGCTTTCATCCATTGGTGGCAAGAAATGTACTATTGATTGTTATTTTGCTGTCTTTTATGTATTTGTTGAATGATGAATTTAATTTTAAGGATTTGGGAATTGCAAAAGTCTTTTTTCTTTATGCAATAACTACCAAGATTCAGCTTCTTTATTACAACAGCAGGAAAATTAATGTTTTAATCTAAGCTGCATCAGTATATTTTCAAGGTTATCCGTAATTTTTTTTACCTCAATATGGGGTCTGAAAATCGAGCTTTTCCCTTTTTCTTCATCTGCAATATTAGACAAGATAATGACTGAAGTTTTGGTTTCAGGATAATAGATATTCAGAGAAGGGGAACCTTTGATATAACCGCTGTGGAAATAAGCAATGGGATTTCCAATATTCAGCATGATTCCATAGCCGTAGCCCATTTTCCCTAAAATCTGATGATGCCTTTCTGAACTTTTAGAAATAAATGTGGTAAGCGTTTTAGGCTGCAGGATTTTTCCACCATACAGAGCATTATTCCATTGGTGAAGATCTTCTATGGTAGACAGAACACCGCCTGCAGGAAGTCCGATTTCTTTTCCTCCCAGTCTTTTTGGCATATCCGGAACTTTTTCAGCGTTTTTCTCATTTCCAAGATAGGCTCCGGCAAAACCTGTTCCTTCAAAAACAGCACCTGTGGAAGAATTTTTCATTCCTGCTTTTTTGAAAAGCTCCATTACATTGTCACTAAAAGATTTCCCGGAAACGGTTTCTACAATTTTTCCTAGTGCATTGAACCCATCATTGGAGTAAAAGAAATTGGAACCGCTTTTAAACATGAGTTTCCCTCCCAGAGTATTCAAGCCTGACGTATGGTTCAGAAGCTGATGAATGGTGATGTTTTCATATTCTTTGTTCTGGAATTCTTTCAGATATTTTGAAACCTTATCTTGTACATTCAATTTTCCCTGTTCCATTTGAAGTAAAATCAGGACGGAGGTAAACTGTTTGCTTATGGAACCGATGGCAAAAATGGTATTGTCGTCAATTTTTGTACGGCTTTTAAAGTCTGCGAAACCGTTTTCCTTTCGGTACAAAGGAATAGAATCTTTGAAGACGGCTACACTTCCGTTAAAATTATATTTTTTGAAAACAGAATCTATTTGCTGCTGCAGAAGTGTTTTTTGAAAAGCGGTGATGGTGGAATCAATGACGGCATTTTTATCGACTGCCGGTTTTTGAATCTCCGTTTTGCACGAGACAACGGACATGATAAAAATAAAAAATAGGGAGCTCTGCAATACATTTTTCAACATTTGAATAAAGTTTTTCTTAAAAATAGTGAAAATAAAAAAACTTGCCAAGAGTGAAAATTATGGTCTTTTGAAGGAAGAGTTTCTATTCATGGGATTTCTTCAATAATAAAAGAAAAGGACTGTTATCATTTATTTGGAGATCAGATCACAAAACCAAAAAACATAATCTTCCTCTTTATCTGATGTTTCCGATTTCGGCTTAGGATAGGTTTTTTTTACCGTTTTTCCAATTTCAAAAGGAATGGGAACACTGAACAGAGGACCATCAAAGGTAAAAGTATGAAATTCTCCGTTTTCTCCGCAGGGATCTACATTAGGAGGCAAATCACGAATAAAGTCTCTGTCGATAATTCTTCCGGCAAAACTTTTATCAAGATAGGTTTCGTTCACGCAGGTTACAATTGTTTTAAAGCCAAGGTCTAAAAATTCATGGATGAGGTCTACTGTATTTTGTTTCCAGAGGGGAAAAACGGCTTCTATCCCGATGGATTTTAATTGTTCTTCGCGGTATTGGCGGAGATCCTCCAGAAAGATATCTCCAAAAACAGAATGGCTGATTCCCCGGGATTTTATTTCCATCATGGTATTGCTCATGATTTCACGGTACTGCTCCATGGATGGTTCTTTCGGAATTTCCATTTTTATTAAAGGGATGCCTATGCTATTGGCCTGCTTTTGTAAAAGATCGATATGCACTCCATGCATTGAAATCCGCTGGTATTCTTCATTAATACTGGTAAGAAGAGAAGTCACTTCATAACGATCCTCCTGTAAAATTTTATAGAGAGCCAGCGCAGAATCTTTTCCACTGCTCCAGTTGAATACCGCTTTTGGTTTCATAAGGTTTCGGAATTAAAATAAAAATCTTCCTGATTGCAGGAAGATGTATGCATAAGGTTTATAATTTTTCTGCCTTTTCTACTTCTTTAATCGGGATCAATGCCCCGTTCATATAATCTACTTTGAGCTCAAAAGGATAGGCGGTGGTGCCGGAAGCAATTAGGCCGCCGACAATTCCAAAAAAGACAGCTGCTGTAATCACATTGCCCGTTTTTGCAGTGCCTTTTACCTTGCCGATAAAGTAAAAATCACCGTCTCTCTTTTCAGCCTTTGTGAATAAGTTTTCAACAGGAACATAAATATAAGGGATTCCCTGATAGACTACGGCGTAAGTATCGTTTTTCTTAACTTCTTTTTCTTTGCCGTCCATTATCTCATATATTTTAATGATCTTAGACGACTTCCCGTAAAATTTTGGATTAACCACCTCTTTGTCCGGTATCTGGTTTTTAAAAGAATGATAATCTTTGTAAAGTCCGTCTTTTAAGACTTCCGAACTGTAAAGACTCAATTTCTGCTTTTCAATATCATCGAAATTTCTGATGTCCTCCAGTGTATAATGATTGGTTTCTGGTGCTTTTTTGGAGATGTTTTTACTGATGAAATTGCTTACCATCTCACTTCCTTTCTTCATGGTGGCTTTGGTAACGTCCATTGAAGAGTGATCAATGACAGAATCTATTGTATCAAGATAGGAATAGGTTCCATCATCGTTTTTTGCAAATAAATAGGCCTGGAAATAGCAGTAACCATGCTCACTGAATGCTCCGGTGACTTCTGCAAAATAAAGTTGTTTAAGATGCATAACGATTGTTCCATTTTCAGCATCAGCACCGTTAATATGCTGTAAGAGATTCTGAAACTGATTCTGCAAACTGTTTGTGGGAACCACTCTCGCTTTGGCATTGAAAGCACCTTTCTGTACAATTCCAAGAGAAGTAGTGTCTATCCTGTTATCGATTAATGTAATGGTTTTATAATAACTTTTCTCCAGCTTCTGATCAGGAAGACTGATGGTGAAATCTTCTACCCGTTTTTGGGAAAATAGCAAGACGGTAAAGCATAACACAATGAGTAATTGAGTTTTTTGTAGGATGTTTTTCATGGTATTATATAAAATGGATGTTTTCTAACTACTAAAATAGAAAAATCCGTTAAATCTTAGAATAGAATTCATTTTTTTAACAATTCAAACTTTTTTAGTGAGAGTATGATAGAATAATTCCGTCTTCGAGATGATATTCTTTTCCGAGTAATTCTTCTGCATAGATTTCTGATAAGTAATAAGAAGTTATGGAACTATTGTTTTTATTATTTTCGTAATCTTCAAAAGAGATTTCTGCTCCATCCAGAAAACAGAGTGTTGTGTTCTTTCTGGGCTTAAACTCAATTTTTTTTGCCTTGTCCAGATTCGCATATAAAATCGTTTCGTCTTCTCTGTTTCTTTTATCACTGAAAACATAAAAGCGATCAGGATTTGGTGTTTGAGGTTCATTGGATTGAGTTTCAAATACCATAATGTTTTTAAAGCCAAGATCATATTCCGGAACAGATACACTGTAAGAAGCACTGTATCTTTTTGCCAGGGTGAGAATTTGTATTCTTTCAGCTTGTTGTAAGGTCTCCTTACTTCCTGAATATCTGATGCTTACTGTTTTAGTTTCTGGCCTGTAAAATTTCCAGTCTTTGTCAGGTTCGTAATCAGGGTCTCTTATGGCATAAATAATAGCTCCAATTTCAATATTTGAGTCGAGTGTATCTGTTTTAGCTTTCTGTGCATTAAGGTTAGGCGTAAGCATGGCCGCCAAAAATACGCCGCCAGCAATTTTCCTGAAAGGGAACTGGAAAAAATTGTAGTGGGTATCTGGATGCTCTGGAGTGGAATATAATCTTTTAGACTGTATTCTTCCACAGATGGATTCATTTTCTTTTAATAATGAGTGGATTTCAGTGTCTGTTTTATCGGTTAAATCAAATACTTTTTTTGTACATAAGTCACAAAACTTCCCTCCGGAAACATTTTGCATGTTATCCCATTTTTGTTCGCAGGGAGCGGGGATCTGAAATTCGTTCTCCATGATAAGTTTTTATATCCTTAAAAATACAAAAAAAATAGATTGAGATTTCATATTTCGCTGCATTCTGAAAGTAATAAAAAAACCTCAAAGAATTTCTTTGAGGTTTTACTTTATCAATTGTTTGTCCGACCCGGACTACATGTTTCTTCTGTATTTACCGCCTACTTCAAACAAAGCATTGGTAATCTGTCCCAGAGAACAGTATTTTACCGCATCCATCATGACATGGAATAAGTTCTGCTGGTTGATGGCAGCATATTGTAATGTTTTTAAAGCAGCTTCTGATTTATCTTCATTAGATCGTTGGAAATTATGAAGGGTTTCAATCTGAACCTGTTTTTCTTCCTCCGTAGAACGGATTACTTCTCCCGGACGAACCGTTGGTGAACCATCTTTTCCAAGGAAAGTATTTACCCCGATGATCGGATATTCTCCGGTATGTTTCAGCCATTCGTAATGCATTGATTCTTCCTGGATTTTTGAACGCTGGTACATAGTTTCCATTGCACCCAGCACACCACCTCTCTCGGTAATTCTGTCAAATTCTGCATACACAGCTTCTTCCACAAGATCCGTTAATTCTTCAATAATAAATGAACCTTGAAGTGGATTTTCGTTTTTCGCTAGCCCTAATTCTTTATTAATGATCAACTGAATGGCCATCGCTCTTCTTACAGACTGCTCAGTCGGAGTCGTAATTGCCTCGTCATACGCATTGGTGTGAAGTGAATTACAGTTATCATAGATCGCATAAAGCGCCTGAAGCGTTGTTCTGATATCGTTGAAATCAATTTCCTGAGCGTGAAGTGAACGTCCCGAAGTCTGGATGTGATATTTCAACATCTGGCTTCTTTCGTCTGCTCCGTATTTCAGTTTCATTGCTTTTGCCCAGATTCTTCTTGCCACACGTCCGATCACTGAATATTCAGGGTCGATACCGTTGGAGAAGAAGAATGATAGGTTAGGGGCGAAATCATTGATATCCATTCCTCTTGACAAATAATATTCAACATATGTGAAACCATTTGCTAAGGTAAATGCTAACTGTGACACCGGATTGGCGCCCGCTTCTGCAATATGATATCCTGAAATAGAAACCGAGTAGAAGTTTCTTACTTTTTCTGTGATAAAGTATTCCTGAACGTCACCCATTAATCTTAAGGCGAATTCAGTAGAGAAAATACAGGTATTCTGAGCCTGGTCTTCTTTTAAAATGTCAGCCTGAACAGTTCCACGAACGGTCGCAATCGTTTTGGCCTTAATTTCAGCGTAAGCTTCAGCCGGAATAACTTCATCTCCGGTAATTCCTAACAGTTTTAGTCCCAATCCATTATTGGATGGTGGTAATTCTCCGTTATATTTTGGTCTTTCTAAGCCTTTATCGTCAAATTTTGCTTTTAAAACGGCTTCAACTTTAGCTTCTAACTTATGTTCAGCAATATATTTTTCAACGTTCTGATCGATGGCAGCATTCATGAAGAAAGCCAGCAGCATCGGAGCCGGTCCGTTGATCGTCATGGAAACTGAAGTCATTGCATTCACCAGATCAAATCCGGAATACAGTTTTTTAGCATCATCTAATGTAGCAATAGAAACTCCCGCATTTCCAATTTTACCATAAATATCCGGTGGCAGCGCAGGATCCTGACCGTATAACGTTACAGAGTCAAACGCTGTTGAAAGACGTTTTGCATCCATTTCCGCAGAAACATAGTGGAATCTTCTGTTGGTTCTTTCAGGACCCCCTTCTCCGGCGAACATTCTTGTCGGATCTTCTCCTGTTCTTTTGAATGGATAAATTCCGGCAGTGTAAGGAAATGCTCCCGGAAGGTTTTCCTGGCCCTTCCATTGGATCAGATCACCCCAGTCCGTATATTTAGGTAAGGCAATTTTTGGAATTTTAAGATGGGATAAAGATTCTGTTGAGGTTTCCACTTTAATCTCTTTTCCACGAACAAAATAGGAATAAAACTCAGCTTTGAAAGCCTGTTTTGTATCATCCCAGTTTTTTAAGAAATCGATATTTTCCTGTTGAAGGTCTTTTTCTGCCTTTTGATATTCAGCGTCTAATGTTTCATTGGAAAGGAAGCTCTTCACCCCTTCAATATGATACATTTTTCTTGCTAATTCAGCCTGTTTTTCAACATTGGCGTCATACTGTCTGTTGTTTTCAACGATTTCAGAAAGATAACGAACTCTTTTTGGAGGAATGATAGTTACTTCTTCCGTAATCTCCTGTTCAACAAAACCTTGTAAGTTTAACCCTGAAAATTTATCATTTACTTTTTCAACTAATCTGTTGTATAATTCTGTTGTCCCATGATCATTGAACTGAGATGCTTTTGTGGCATATACCGGCATATCGTCCAACGGACTTTCCCATAAAAGATGGTTTCTCTGGAACTGTTTTCTAACGGCTTGAAGGGCGTCTAAAGCACCACGCTTGTCAGATTTATTTAAAGCCACAAGATCTGCATAATCCAGCATGTCGATTTTCTCCAGCTGTGTAGAAGCTCCATATTCAGGAGTCATCACATACATGGAAACATCTGCAAAATCCGAAACTTCTGAACCGGATTGACCAATCCCCGAAGTTTCCAGAATGATGACATCCGGATGAGCCAGTTTCAACACATTCAATGCTGAATGGATGAACGGAGAAACAGAAACGTTGTTTTCTCTTGTCGCCATTGAACGCATATACACTCTTGGGTCATTGATCGCGTTCATACGGATCCTGTCTCCCAGTAATGCACCTCCTGTTTTCTTTTTGGAAGGGTCAATAGAGATGATAGCAATTTTTTTATCGGTATTGGAACGTAAGAAACGTCTTACCAGTTCGTCAGTTAAAGAAGATTTTCCTGCCCCTCCTGTACCTGTGATCCCAATGATTGGAATGTTGATTTCTTTTGATCTTTCATCAATCGCTTTTACCAGTTCCGGTTTTTCCTCTGAAAAGTTTTCAACAGCGGAAATAATTTTGGCAATACTGGTAGAGTTTTCAAAATTGATGGCATCCAGGTCATCTGTTGTTACGTCTTTTCCTGTTGAAAAATCCGAGCGCTTCACCAGGTCATCAATCATTCCCTGAAGTCCAAGCTCACGCCCGTCATCCGGAGAATAAATCCTGTCGATTCCGTACGCCATAATATCGTCGATTTCCTCAGGAAGGATTACACCGCCTCCGCCTCCGAAAATCTTAATCTGGGGCGAATTTTTTTCCCTTAAAAGGTCATAAATATATTTGAAATATTCATTGTGGCCTCCTTGGTATGAGGTTAAAGCAATGGCATTAGCATCTTCCTGGATCGCTGTATTTACAACTTCCTCTGCTGATTTATCGTGTCCAAGGTGGATAACTTCGCATCCTGTTCCCTGAATAACACGGCGCATGATATTAATCGCTGCATCATGTCCGTCGAATAATGACGCTGCTGTCACAATTCGCACTTTGTTTTTAGGAGTATATTTTTGGGTTTCCATAAAAAATCTAGAAAATTTCTGAATTACCAAATATAATAATAAAATAAGAACCCGATTTTATTATTTAAATGATTGATAAATAGATTTTTAATTCTTTTTTACGAATTGGATTTTCTCCTTGTAAACAAACATTCGTTTAGAAATGATGGGTAAATTCTTTATTTTTGCGACATATTTTAAAGATATGCAAAAAGCCTTGATGTATTTCGCTTTAGGAACGGTAGTCAGTTTCCTTATTAGTTATTTTTTCCTGAGTACCGAAAATATCGGCTTAGATTTGTATTACGCAGTAGCTTTCGGCGCTGCCTGGGGACTGGCCTATTACCTGGATACCCCCAATTTTTCATTGCCTAAGAAACTTGGATTGTCTTTTGCCGCTATGGCCGTTTTCGTATTAATAGGTAGCCTTATTTTTACAGTACAGCTGGCGGTGCCTTCCATCCTGAAATTTTCAACGGTTTTTGTAGCCTATTATTTAATTGCAAGCTTCAGAGGAAGCAAATCACTGCGCCGCTAATGGATCATCAGGAAGCTGATTAATCCTAAGCCTACCACCAAAAAGCAAAAAGCGAAAAAATTGATGAAGAACAGGAAAAATCCAATGATAAAACTTACAAAACCATGTGAGTGGTATACCCTGTGATGGGCAATAAAAAAATATCCTATACTATACAAGGCAAGTACATAATAAGAAATGTCGATCAGCACATCAAAAACCTTAATATGGTTGACTAATTTTTGGGTATGTATCAATATAGATATGATGGTGATGACAAATAATAAAAATGAGAAATAGTGGAGCGTGAATACCCCGTGATCAAAATACCACCACTTTTTCTTGTTATGAAAAAACCATAAAAATAGGGCGAAAACAGGAAGATAGATAAAAAGGGCTTTCGGCAGATTGTGAAAAGATATTTCATAGAGTTTCTTAAATATCTCTTTCTTAGTGATGCCGCTCTCTTTCAGTTCAAAGAACTTATGAACAAAAGGAGAGGAGATGTTATATCCTAAGGACGGATTTTTAGCTACGATGGCGTCATATTCTTTAGCATTTCTGGCACCGGATATCACTGTAGACTCATCTATTCCATGATCTAAATTGAGCTCGTCTTCCAGATCAGTTGCCTTTGCATTCTCTGCGAGTGTTTTATTTATTTTCGCAATAGTTGCAGAATCTTCTTTTGAAACATTCTCATTGTTCTTTTTGATGGCTCCATTAATTCGAGCTGTAGTAATAGCGTTTATACTGTCTTTTTTCTTCTTGTCATGAAGGGTTGGAGCCGTTTCTTTATGATTGGAACCAAAATTCATCAATGGAAAAAGCGAAAACATGAAAAAGGTAATGAAACTTATAAATATATAGAGCTTAACAGGAGGAACATACAGCTGCCTCTTCCCTTCGAGGTAAATTGAAGTGAGCTTCCCGGGACGGAACAGAAGATTTTTAATGGTCTTCCAGAACTGTCCGTCATAATGCGTGAAATCTTCAATAAAGTGGGTGAACAGATAATGAAATACCTGTTTTGGCTCTGTGTTTTCCTGTCCGCAATGGGTACAGAATCTTTCTTCGACTTGATGTCCGCAGTTCAGACAGGTTTTATCTTCTCTAATTTTTCCGTGGCTCATGGATATTGGAATTTAGCGCAAATATAATTATTTCGCACTATAAAAAACAGAATTGCTAAGCCGGTAAGGGAATGTTTAAAAGAAAGTTAATAAAGTAAGAGTTTAGTAACCAAACTCTTTACTTTATCACCTGTGTTTTTAGAATCTTCTAAAAATGTTTTTTTTCATCGAAATTCATTTTACAATATTTATGCCAAATAATTAAGATCGTTAAGGTCTATAGTGTTACTAAAGGATATACGAATTGGGAAACATAAAGTAAAATATGTTTTTGGGTTACAAAAATTATATGTACCTTTGCACACCCTTATGGGGAAAATTATGTTTAATCTTTAACTAAAACGTGTGAATACATTAAGTTACAAAACTGTTTCAGCGAACAAAGCTACTGCTAATAAAGAATGGGTTGTGGTAGACGCTGAAGGACAACCATTGGGAAGACTAGCTTCTCAGGTTGCAAAGATTTTGAGAGGTAAGCACAAAACAAACTTTACACCTCACGTAGATTGTGGTGATAACGTTATTGTTTTGAATGCTGGGAAAATTACGCTTTCCGGAAACAAGTGGGCTGATAAGACTTACATCTGGCATACAGGTTATCCTGGTGGACAGAAGTTTATGACAGCTGCTGAACTTCAAAAGAAAGATTCTTTAAAAGTATTGGAAAAATCTGTAAAAGGTATGCTTCCAAAAAACAGATTAGGATCTGCATTGCTTAAAAACCTTTATTTATATGAAGGAACTGAGCATAAGCATGAAGCTCAACAGCCTACAACAATTAATATTAACGAATTTAAATAATTATTAATATGTCTATAGTTCACAAAATCGGAAGAAGAAAAACTGCCGTAGCAAGAGTTTATATGAGACCAGGTACTGGTAACATCAAAGTAAACGGTAAAGATGCTAGCGAGTATTTCTCTACAGACGTAATGGTTTACAAATTGAACCAACCGTTTATCCTTTCTGAAACTGTTGGTCAGTATGACGTTACCGTAAATGTTTTCGGTGGTGGTAATACAGGTCAAGCAGAAGCTATCAGATTAGGTATTTCAAGAGCTTTATGCGAAATCAACGCTGAGTTCAGATTAGCATTGAAGCCTGCTGGTTTACTTACAAGAGATGCAAGAATGGTGGAAAGAAAGAAACCAGGTCAGAAAAAAGCAAGAAAGAGATTCCAGTTCTCAAAACGTTAATTTTCAGACTTCAGGTACTGGGTTTCAGATTTCAGAATTTTTTCTGTCTGTTATCTTATATCTAAAATCTATTTATCAAAACAAAAAATTGCCCGTTACGTTTAGCATCCAAACACTTCTCCCATCTAAAGAAGTTGTTGATTGCATAAGAAGCGGAAAGTAAACTAACAAAAACAGAAAACATGGCAAAAGCAAATGTAAAAGACCTTTTAGAGGCTGGCGTACACTTCGGTCACATGACTAGAAAGTGGAACCCAAATATGGCTCCATACATTTTTATGGAGAAAAATGGTATTCACATTGTAGACTTACATAAAACAGCAGTTAAATTGGATGAAGCTTGTAGCGCTTTAGAAAAATTAACTTCTGCAGGTAAAAAAGTTCTATTTGTTGCTACTAAGAAGCAAGCAAAAGAAGTAGTTGCAAAACACGCTTCTGAACTTAATATGCCTTATATTACAGAAAGATGGCCAGGAGGTATGTTAACAAACTTTGTTACAATCAGAAAGGCTGTTAAGAAAATGAACCATATCGACAAAATGAAAAAAGACGGTACGTTCGAAACTTTATCTAAAAAAGAAAGACTTCAGGTTGACAGACAAAGAGCTAACTTAGAGAAAAACTTAGGTTCTATCTCTGACATGGTTCGTCTTCCTTCTGCAATCTTCGTTGTAGATATCATGAGAGAACACATCGCTGTAACTGAAGCTAAGAAATTAGGTATTCCAGTTTTCGGTATTGTTGATACAAACTCTGACCCTAGAAAAGTTGACTTCGTTATCCCTGGAAACGATGATGCTTCTAAATCTATCGATATGATCTTAAACGTAGTTTCTGATTCTATCAAAGAAGGGCAGTCTCAAAGAAAAGCTGATAAAGAAAAATCTAAAGAAGAAGGAGAAAAAGTATCTGCGGAAACAGATGCTGATTTCGATGCTGAATAATTAAAAGATTTTCTTTTATATAGAAAAAACGCTGGATTATGTCCAGCGTTTTTTTTTGAATAATTTTATAAACAGGACGATTATAGTTCCTGTTATGTTTCTATTGACTAAGTTTTATAGAATAGGAGCTGGTTATAAATTGGGTACTCTGATAAGAAGATCTGCACAGCATGGCAGACAGCTTGTAGTTTTGATTTTTAGGAACCATAGTATACCCTATTTTGCCGGCAGCGATGGGAATTTTTTTAAAGAAATTATTTCCGCTTACGGTAAGAACCATATTGCAGAATGATTTATTCTCCACAGAGATAGACGTTCTTGGATTCCCCGGTGAATCGGAATTGAGAAGATCATTCAGTACTTCTGCAGTCTCTGGTTTGTAGGTCTTAATAAGTTCATTGTATTCACCGTCTGTATTGTTGGCAGAGCTTCCTGAACGGGAAGGATAGGACGTTCTTATGGGATATGTACCGTAGTTTGCATTACAGCTTATCAGGATGCACGATATGCCGGAGAAAATAAACAGCTTTTTCATACAGTTATTTTGATCTTTTCTTTTTTACAGGTTTTTCCTTTGCCGGTTCTCTTTGATCTTGTACCGGATCTTTCTTTTCCTCAGACTTAGAAGTGCCAGGATTATCAATCACTACAAATATACTTTTTTTTATGTCTTTATTGGAGGTGTATTTTACATCACAGACATTGCTATTCAGGCTATAGGAACCTTTATTGAGAACGATAAAGTTCTCACCATGAGCAGGGACGGCAAGGTTGTAGAAGTCTTTTCCTTCAATTCTTAAGATAATATTGCAGTCGGAATTATTCCTGAACAGGAGTATGGCTTCTTTCCGGGTAATATCTTCATCAAACATAGCGTTCAGAAGTTTAACCGTTTTATCCTTATGCTGGTCTGAATTTTCTGCAATCAGTTTTTTGAATTCTTCCGCATCATCAGAATTAGAATTCCTCATAAATCTGTTGGGAATATCAGTGATAACAGGCCTGGCTTCCATGGGTTTGGCGGTCTTTGCACCTTTTGTCCATTCAGCATTCTTTAAAGCAATAAGCTTAGGTTTCAGCACACTCCTTTTGGGATCTTCGGGATGTGCATTCTTGAGGTACTCTTCAATTTCCTTAGTATTTGTGCTTTTCAGGATGTCTTTGTTTTTTTTCTGTGCGGGAGCCAAAACGGGGACAAGGAAAATAAAGAGGAGGGTCGTTAAAAATTTTTTTTTCATCAATTTGTTTTATTTCATCAGCTTATCCGGAATTTTATATACGTTATTGTTTTTCCTTTGGCCGAGAACAGCTCTTCGTAATATGTCTTTATATCTCTTAAGTGTTCTGTATTGGGATCATATTCAGGGGCACCATAAATATCATGATGTGCTGAGATGATTTCATAGCCAGCACCTTGTAAATATCCAAGGGTGTAGCCATGCAAGAATTCTGAATCCGTTTTTAAGTGGATAATTCCACCCAGTTTCAGGAATTTTTTGTAGCGTTCTAAAAAGTCAGGATGCGTTAATCTGTGTTTTGTACGTCTGTATTTGATTTGTGGATCTGGAAAGGTAATCCAGATTTCATCTACTTCACTTTCGGCAAAAAAATGATCTACAAGCTCAATCTGGCTTCTCAGAAAGGCAACATTAGTCATGTTGTTTTCTACAGCTTCTTTGGCTCCAAACCAGAATCTTGCTCCTTTAATATCGATGCCGATAAAGTTTTTTTCCGGGAATGTTTTTGCAAGTCCTACTGAATATTCTCCTTTTCCGCATCCCAGTTCAAGAACAATGGGATTATCATTTTTAAAGAAATTTGTTCTCCATTTTCCTTTAAGTTCAAAACCTTGTAAAGCTTCCTCTCTTGTAGGTTGGATTACGTTCGGTAATATTTTGTTTTCTGTGAATCTTGCTAATTTATTTTTACCCATGAGTTTATATGAAAATCCCGCAAAAATAGTGAAATTTACATACAATACCTTGCCTTTTTCAGATAAAAAAGGCGGGAATGATTATATTCATTTTATAGATTACTTTGCTGGAGAGCTCCCTAAAGAAACCATGATGGGTCTTTCAATTGTTTTCTGGGAAGCGTATTGAGCACCGCACACAAGACTGGTAAAGAGGTAACTTCCTTTTTCTATTACGATTGAGCTTTCATTATGAGCCGGAACGGCAAGTCGGTATTTGATGGTGCCGACACTTTCCATTCTTACGATAATATTACAGTCTGATTTATTTTCAATAAGGACGATGCATTCTTTGCTCATAGGATCATTATCAAACAGGGAATTCAATATTTTCACTGTTTTGTTTTTATGCTCAACGGGAGAGACAGCCATCAGCATATTAAACTCCTCTGCTTCTGCATCCGGTACTGCCGAATTGGCTGTAGGATTTACTACAAATGTATTTTGAGAGTTGCTTGGTGTATAGACTACGGTGGATTGCTTTGCCGCGAGTTCAGCTTTGTATTTGGCGATTTGTTTTTGCTTGATAATCGCATTCATTTCATCAAAACTGATTTTGGTAGAAGGTCTTCTTCTGAGCAACGCGAGCATTTCCTGCATATCCTTTACTTTTTGATCGGCAGGATGAGCATTCTTGATATATTCCTTCATCATTTCCATGACTCTGGGTTTTAAAACGGATCGTCGGGGATCATCCGGGTGAGCATCCCTTAAAAAGGCATTGATTTCGTAAATACTCTTACTTTTCAATATATTGCTGTAGTCTTTCCCTTTTTTCTGGGCAGACATAGTGAAGGAGAGAATCAAACTAAGGAATAAAATTAATTTTTTCATTAATACATATTAAATTGAAAATTGGAGTTTTCTTAATTTGTGTTCTATGCAATTAGTCTTTAAAAAGGATAACGGAATAATATTATTTTTATTTTAAACACGTGATTGTGACATAAATTTAGGCATATTTATGAACAAAAAAAAATGTATACTATAAAATTATTATACGATACATTTTTTTTAATATCCTGCTGATGATCTTAATTTATAACTTCCTGAAGGTGAGAGTTCTTAAGCCTTTTCTGGTAGATAGGCATATATTTTTCAATCGGAATTTTTATAGCTTCATAGTTACCGGCCAATATGTAAGGCTGAATATTCTCTGAAGTATACACAAACTGAAGGAAATTATCAATCAGGTTTTCAGGGATTTTAAGTCTCAGGAAATAATCTTTTCCAAGGTAATTTTTAATATCGGTTACAGAGCTGCTCATTCTTTCATAGGCAACATACCGTTGTTTTTTCTTTCTTTCTCCCGAAAGCATATCATAAATGCTTTCCAGGCTGAAGGTAAGACCTCCGTCTCTTAACCCAGCAATCGGAAGTTCCGGAGGTAATCCGTTTCCTTTAGGTTCCGGCAATCCAATCACCTTTTTTAATGCAAGTGCTTTATCTTCTTTTCTTAAGGAGTTTACATCATACCGTAGGTTTCCGGTAGGTTTAAACCGGTTGATGACAATTTCCTGAATTTCATAATAAGCTACTTTTAGTTCAGTTAGATTTTTCTGTCCAAACATTTGAGGGGTAAGCTTCACATCCTTTCTTTCGGTAACGATAGAGGTAAACCGGATCACATCTCCTGGATTGGCCGGGATATTAAAATCGCCGTTATAATCGGTAAGAACGGTTTTCTGGGTATTTAGATTCGTGACATATACCTGATTGAGATATAAAACAGAATTGTCCCTTAGAAATACTTCTCCGGAGTATGTTTGGGCGCTGATTTTCACCAAAAAAACCAACAGCACTAGAGTAATTAGCTTCTTCATATAATGGGGCAAAATTACGTAGAAATACAGCAATTTATACCGGGTAAAGTTGAGAAAACTGGTTAAAATTATATTAAACTTTACGGTAAAACTGTTAATGAATGTTATAAATTTCTTTTTAATACAAAAGAAGCAAATATCATTCCTTTAGACAGGGGTTTATCTGTGTTTTACCAGAAGCCAGCTGGTGTACTTCACAGAGGTCGTAGAGCCATACTCTGTCCAGCTGATAAAATACCAGTAGGTAGCGGTGGATACAGGTCTTCCACCCATAGTTCCGTTCCAGATATACCGGTTCGTAGGACTGCCTCTGAAAACTTCTGCACCATAACGGTCGAAGATTCTGAACTCCAGGTTATTATTGGTCATCAGAGCGGAATAGTCGATATCATCATTGTACCCGTCTCCATTTGGAGTAATG
The DNA here is from genome assembly GCF_000737705.1 of Chryseobacterium soli. Taxonomy (GTDB): domain Bacteria; phylum Bacteroidota; class Bacteroidia; order Flavobacteriales; family Weeksellaceae; genus Chryseobacterium; species Chryseobacterium soli. The sequence goes on from NZ_JPRH01000009.1 coordinate 30,726, forward strand.
GTATTGATAAGATTAATAATAACAAAAGGTCTTGTGGTTTCATCACATCTTTTAGCATCTCTTACATGGATGATGTGGCTTCCTGTTGCTACATTGGTGAAAATATTGGAATTCTGCCACGTGATTCCGTCTAAAGAATATTCATAAGGCGGTGTGCCTCCGTTGACACCAATCGTTACGGTAGAACCATTAATTTCTATAGAGGTGATTAAAGGTACCGGAGATTCTATAACGTTAACATACTGTCTGTACACACAACCATTGAATGTAAGGTCTACCCAATAATTTCCAACGCCAATATTAGAGATAGAGGAAGAAGTAGCTCCGGTACTCCAGAGATAACTTTCGAATCCGGGTCCTGCATCCAGGGTAGTTTTGGTCTTGGCACAAATGATCTGATCTACGAGAATATCAGATTTCTTAGGTGCTTTAATAATAATAGTAATTGAACCTACTTCGGGACAGACTCCGGCTTTTTCAAATCTGATATAAAAAGTTTGAGTTCCGGTAACACTCACTGTACCGGTGATGGGGCTTACGTTATTCTGAGCATCTGCCTGGGTTGCATAGAAGGTGTAGAGAACATTCGGGTCTGTTGTAAACTGAGGGATGTATGCTCCCAGGTTGATCAGTTTTGTTCCATCCAGATCTTCGTCACATAAGCTTATTGTGGCCAATTTTTTTATCAACGGTATTTTTGCTCCGATGGTAAATTGTAAAGGCTTGACAACGGTTGCGCAGCCATCAGGAGAATCTACTCTTATATAAATTGTGGTTGCTGCAGTATAGCTCCAACTATTGGGAAGAGTATTGGCATTTCCTGCATTGGCATCTGCCAAACTTGCATAGTATCTTACATTGGTAAAATAACCGGGATTATTAAGAACAAAAGGAGTAATGTTGGATAATAACACGGTAACAGTTCCATCAAAATTATCATCGCAGAAAACACCGGTATAGTTGTCGAGAACAATAGCAAGATTATAGAGACTGAGGGTAATCTGGACAATGCTTTTACAGCCGATATTATTTTTTACCACAGCATACACAATCGTTCCATTGGGAGCAGTATATGCATTGGCGGAAGTAATAAGAGCAGCGGGATTTTCTGTCTGCGCATCGGTAAGAGTAGGATAGTACGTTATGGTGACCGGTGAATTATTCGTAAGATTGGCTGTAGTGAGGTTAAATGTTCCCTGCCCATTGATGTTACAGGCATGTAATGTAGCATTGTTGACTATCAAAGCCTGAATATTGATGGTTACGGTCACCGTTTCGCAATCGGTGAAAATAGGATCGTTTCCGCAGAATGTATACGTAAAAGTATCTGTTCCTGTTGTTCCGGGAGTATTGACTGTATATGTGATAATTCCTGTTACAGGATTTATCGTTGCCGTTCCTAAAGTGGGAGCTGTAACAATAGCAACCGTAGCAGGAACAGGAGTTTGCGCAGAGCTGCTGAATGTAGGGGTTATGGTTTGTGAAGTACAGAGGCTGTAAACTGCAGCCGTTTGTTTCATACAGTTCAGTACTTTAAATTGTTCGGTCACCAATGGTGCACAACTTCCCATAGTTACAGAGCAGGTATAAAACCCTGAGTCTACAGGAGTATAAGATGGATTGGTTGCTCCGACAATCAGGTTTCCGTTTCTATACCACTGATAGCTGTCATAAATGATAGGATCTACCGTCAGTACAATTCCGGGAACACAATCTCCTCCTGATTTTAAAATAACCGGCTGTGTTGGAAACCCTGCAAAAAATCCGCCATACCCTACAGCATCACTTCCTGCATTGATGCCTGCAGTAATAGCCTTATCTGAAACTACAGTAATTGTTCCGGTTACATTGGGAATTCCATAGGTCACCCAATTTGTAGTTCCGGTCATACTGTAAGGACCTGTTATTGCGGGAGGGGTAGCTCCGTTGACGGTAACCACAGCACCTCTTTGGGTAATAAGATTAAGTTTGGTAGGAATATTAAGAATTCCCGAAGGGTTATTATTGGAATGAACAAAATTTTCATCAATGAAACCCAGTTCGTTGATCTGTTTGGGAAGATAGCAGTTGAGTGCAGGGATAAAATTAAACCCTCCGGTGGCTACTTCATTACCCGTCGCTGAGTCTCCGGCGAGGACCTGATAGACATAGGCGTTTTTTGTAGTTCTGATATATAAATTATAATGTCCTCCTCCCTGAAGCTGATATTTTGTATCCGGAACCACGTAATACTGCCCTGTATTAAGGGTGGCAATAGGCGGAATTTCATTATTTAAAAAAATCTGGGTATTATCTTCTGTTGCGATGATAAGAGCTCCTTCCATATTGGCTCCGATGCTTCCATTTCCTTTTACCAGGGCAAACTCACTTCCCAGTCTTTCTACGGGAACTGCCTGATCCATTAAAATATCTGAGCTTGAAGCATAATTTCCGGCATACTGTCCGTTAAAGTTTCCATTGGTAATGTTGACGGCTTTATTGGAGGTAATTTTTGCCCCGATAAATCCGTCAGAATTTCCGGCAATGGTTCCGCTGCCGTCGATGATATAGGATTGACCTTTATTTAAACTGAAAGTCATGGTGGGATTGGTTGCTCCAGTGGTCCCGTTAGAAAACTGAACTGTAGGCTTATATCCTGATACGGTAACTGTTGTATTGTCTTCAGTGGCCAGTACACTCGTCATGAAATTGAGAATCAGATTACTGACGGTTATAGGGGCATTGGCTGCATAAAAGTTTTTTCCGGTAGAAGGTATCCCTTTAGAAGTAATAATTTCAGCATGATTAAACACTGAAAATCTTAAGTTGGCATAAAAGGGAAATTCTGCTTTCAGATACAATCCTTTTGTGGTAGGTGTAAATAAATCTGTCTGAAGAGTCGTAATAATATATTCCCGGAGAACATCAAATTTTTGAGGATTATTCTTACTGATGGTGACAGTTCCGATCAATACATTATTATTGTAAATGCTTACCGGGAAAGGAGTGGTTCTATTGGTGGATAGGTATAATTTCTGATAAGGATTTGGATTGCCCGTCCGGTCTACCATAGGAGCAAACCAATGTTCCCTGTCTAATTGTGCAAAGGCAGAGGTGAAAATATAAAATATAAGTAAAAAAGATAGAATTTTCTTCATTCAGTACTGGTATTTGTCACAAATTTAATAATAAAATGTATTAATTAGTTGAAAAAGTAATAAAAAAGCCACGATTTTAAAATCGTGGCGTAAAGAAGTTTATTTTGAATAAATTATTGTCTGTTTTTAACTAAGATCCAGCCCGTATATTTTATCGCTGTCTGCTTGCTGTTAGGCTCAGTCCAGCCGATTTCATACCAGTAATTTCCGGTAGGAACTCTTCTTCCATTGGTGGTTCCGTTCCATTTGTATCCGTTGGATTTATCTGCCTGATGAATTTTACTTCCATAGCGGTCGAAAATATTAAATATCAGGTTATTTTTGTGTGCCAATGCAGAATAATCTATCGCATCATTTACTCCGTCATCATTTGGAGTAATTACATTAATCAGATTAGGAATGGTAACTTCTACCTGTATAGGTTCACAGTCGTAAGCATCTTTTACGTATACAATAGCGTTACCTCTCGCTACATCAGTGAAAATATTAGAAGTCTGCCAATTGATATTATCCAGAGAGTACTGATAAGGAGCGGTACCACCAACAGCATACACTGTAATCGTGTTGCCAGCAATATCAATTGTTGAAACTACAGGCTGTTCCGAAGCGTATACTTTCACAGTCTGTGTCGTGATACATTCACCGGTTTTCAGTTTTACCCAATAGGTTCCTACTCCTACATTATTGATCGATTGGGTGGTAGCTCCTGTGCTCCATTCATAGCCATTGAATCCAGGTCCCGCATCCAATGTTGTTTTGTCTTCAATACATATGATTTTATCCACTAATACAGCCGATTTTACAGGTGGTAATACAACCAGGGTTACTTCTGCTATCCTGTAACAGCCATTTGCATTTGATATTTTTACATATGCCACGCCATTGGGAGCAACATAAGCCGTTGGATTTGTAATTTCGTTGGTTCCGTTGATGGCATCAGTAGGAGACGGATAGTATTTCTTAGTGACGCCCGGTTGTCCGGTAACGGTAGCATTAGTAAGATTAAATAAAGCCGTAGCAGGATTGGCTTCTATGAAGCAGGATCTTAAAATTGCATTTGTTACAATAGGGCTTTCAGATATGGTTAAGTTCAACGTTATTTCCTCACAGTCGGTAAAATCAGGGTTGTTTCCACAGAATCTGTAAACGATTTTGTCTGGGCCTAAATATCCGAAAGTAGGGGCGTAGCTTATTACTCCAGTAGTTGGATCTATAGTGGCCGTTCCGTTAGCAGGCGGAGTTACAATGGTTACCGTTCCCGGTACCACAACCTGAGTAGAGGTAGTGAATTCCGGTACGATCATTTTAACGCCGTCACACACTGTCTCATTTTTAACGGTTTGCTGAAGACATGTAAATACTTTATACACCGGAGTAAATATCGGTGGGCATGTTCCTACTGTAATTTGTACGGTATAATTTCCTGACTGGGTTGGAGTGTAGGTATTATTTGTAGCACCGGGAATAGAGGTATTATTTCTGAACCATTGGTAAGATTCAAAGCTGTCATCTACTTCCAGAATGATTCCAGGAATACAGTCTCCCGTTTGTTTTGCAATAACCGGAATGGATGAGAATCCCGCGAAATATCCTCCATATCCTACCACACCACTTCCTCCGGAAATACCTGCGGTTACCGCTTTTGTAGAAGTAATCGTTACATTTCCGGTAACATTGGGCACAGAGTACGATACCCAATTAGTAGTTCCTGTTACAGAGTAAGGTCCTTGTGCAGCAGGAGGCTGTATTCCGTTGACCGTAACTGTCGCTCCGGTTTCGGTAAGAATATTTAATTTTACGGTATTGACTGTTGGAGGAAGGATATTAATCATTCCTATCTCGTCAATTTTTCTTGGAAGATAACAATTCAAAGGTGGAATATAATTAAATCCAATGGTGGCATTACTAGTGGCAACCCCTGCTAATAATTGATATACATAGACATTCTTGGATGTCTTAATGTACATATTATAGTGGTTGTTCCCCTGATTGATATAATTGGTGTTGAAATCTTTATTGACCCTGTAGCTTTTCCCTTCATTCAGAGTAACAACCGGAGTGGTGGAGTTGTTGATGAATACCTGTGTCCCATCTTCCGTTGCGACAATCAGGGCATCCTCCATTCTTTCGCTGATGTCTCCGTTTCCTTTTACCACAACAAATTCGTTTCCAAGTCTGTCTGTAGGTACCGACTGGTCCATTACAATATCAGATCCATCGAAAAAGCCACCGGCGGGAATAATGGCAAACTGACCGTTAAAGTTTCCGTTGGTAACAGAAATAGGTTTGTCGGAGACTATTTTTGCCCCGATAAAACCTTCTTTATTTCCTAACTGATCTCCGGTCCCCTCAATGATATAAGACTGTCCTTTATTTAAAGTGAACGTCAGCGTGGGATTGGTAACACCGGTCCAGCCATTGGTAAATACTACATCAGGAGAATAGTTGGAAACCGTTACCTTAGTATTGTCTTCAGTCGCTAAAATTCCCGTTGTAAAGTTTAATGCATTAATAGGATTCAGGATAGGAGATACGACGGCATAAAATTTTGTACCGATTCCGGCTTTTCCTTTAGAGGTTAAGATTTCACCGTGGCTGCTTACAGAAAATCTGAAGGTTGCAAAATATGGTTTTGTTCCTTTCGTATACAGTCCTTTCGTTCCGGGCGTAAAAAGTTCGCCGGTACTGCTGGCGATCATATTCGTCAGAGGAATGGTAAAAGTCTGCGGATTTCCTTTGCTGATCGTTACAGTTCCAATTACAGTGTTATTGCTGTAGATGGTTACCGGAAATGGTGTAACAGAATCTGTTGAGAAATATAAAGCCTGCTGCGGGCTGAGAATGTTTGTTGATCTGGCTGACATCGGAGCAAACCAGTGGTCTGTGTCTCTTTGTGCAAAGAGGACATTAATTGCCGAGACAATCAATGCAAACGTGAGTAAAAATTTTTTCATTTAAATGGAATTAGGATTTCTGCAAAAATAACGGAATAATCTTTATAAATTGAAAATATTTATAAAAAAATAGTAATGAAACAATAAAAAAGCCACGATTTTAAAATCGTGGCTTACTATTTAGTTGTACTGTTATTCTCTGTTTTTCACAAGAATCCAACCGGTGTATTTTATTGGAGTTTTTGCTTTATTAGGCTCATTCCAGTTAATGTGGTACCAATAGGTTCCGGTAACCAGTTTTTTATCATAATGCTTTCCGTCCCATTTGTAGTTATTGAACTTATCTCCGGTAAATATCTTATTACCATATCTGTCATATACTACGAAGCTGAGGTTTTCCTTATAAGATAATTCGCTGTAATCTATATAGTCATTTTTATTATCACCATTTGGAGTAATGGCATTTAATAAATTAGGAACTGTAATTTCAACAGAAACAGGCGTACAATCGTAAGCATCTTTCACATAGAATGTATGCTGGCCTCTTGAAAGACCGGTGAATACATTAGAATCCTGCCATGCAGAAGTTCCGTCTACGGAATATTTATAAGGTGGTTTTCCGCCATTTACGATTACTGTTGCCGTATTGTTAGAAATTTCAATTTGAGCGATTACCGGATCATCTGTCTTTTTTACTCTCACAATTTGTTTCAGGATGCATCCATTTTTTCCGAGCATTACCCAATATTCACCTACCGGTACATTATTGATAACTGAAGTGGTTGCTCCAGTGCTCCATCGGTAAGAATCGTAGCCGGGACCAGCGTCAAGATTTGTTCTGCTGTCAATACAAATATATTGATCAACCAGAACAGGAGATTTCTTAATTGGAAGTGCAGTAAGGGTAATTTTAGCATTCGCTGTACATCCTTCGTTGGTCGTTACTTTTACATAAACAGTTCCGCCTGTTGAAGGATAACTTGCAGGATTAGTAATTTCATTGGCACCGGCAAGAAGATCAGCCAGCGTACGGTAATACTTTTTCACTACCGGATTGTAAGTGGTAACATTAGCTGTCGTAAGATCAAAATAAGCATAAGGATCTACATCATATTGACAGGCTGTGATAGATACATCCGTTACAACAAAAGGAACAACGGTAAGATTTAATGTGATCTGTTCGCAGTCTATAAATTCAGCGGCATTCCCACAGAATTTGTAAACAATCTTATCAGGTCCCAGATATCCAGGAGTTGGAACGTAAGTAATGGTTCCGTTTGAGTTAAGAGTTGCAGTTCCATGCGTAGGCTGTGTAATGATAACCAGCGTACCCGGAACCGGAGTTTGTGAAGAGGATGTGAATGCTGCTGTAATTACTTTGGTAGAACACGCATTCAAGGTCTGTGTAGTCTGTTTTAAGCAGGTAAACACTTTATAAATTGGTGTCGTAACCGGCGGGCAGCTTCCCATCGTTACTTTTACCGTATAGTTTCCGGCTTGTGTCGGGGTGTAGGTATTGCTTACTGCTCCGGTGATAATGGTTCCGTTCAGGTACCATTGGTAGGTCTCGTAGCTGTCATCCACTTCAAGGATAATACCTGGAACACATTCTCCGGTTTGTTTTGCAATAACGGGAATAGAAGAGAATCCTGCAAAATACCCACCGTATCCTACAGCCCCACTTCCACCGGCGATTCCAGCAGTAACTGCTTTTGTAGAGGTAACGGTAACATTTCCTGTTATATTGGGAACAGAATAAGATACCCATGCAGTAGTTCCTGTAACAGGATATGGTCCCTGTGTTGCAGGCAGTGGTCCATTGTTTACCATAACGGTAGCTCCTGCTTCAGTAAGAATATTTAATTTTACGGTATTGGTGGTAGGAGGTAGAATATTTACCATTGCAATTTCATCAATCTTCCTTGGCAGGAAGCAGTTCAAAGGGGGAACATAGTTATACCCTTCTGTAGCAGTATAATTGTCAATACCTGCCAGAAGCTGATATACATATACATTTTTCGTTGTTTTGATGTGCATATTATAGTGCCCATTTCCCTGATCAATGTATTTATTTACAAATGTGCCGTTAGGACCTGCGCTTACGCGGTACCATTGTCCTTCATTAAGGGTCGCGGCAGCAGTACCTCCGCCGTTTACAAATACTTCCGTATTGTTTTCTGTTGCGATTATCAGTGCATCTTCTACACCGTCGGTAATAAGTCCGTTTCCTTTTACAAGAACAAATTCATTTCCTAATCGGTCTGTAGGTACAGACTGGTCCATCACGATATCTGAACCACTTCCGTTAATTTGCGGAAGGGCAAACTGGCCGTTAAAGTTTCCATTGGTTACAGAAATAGGCTTATCAGATTCTATTTTTGCGCCGATAAAACCTGTAGCATTGGTACCATTATTTTGCAATCCCTCAATAATGTATGATTTTCCTTTATTAAGAGTAAAGGTCATCGTTGGGTTGGTGGCTCCGGTAGTACCATTAGAAAACTGAACACCTGGATCATATCCTGAAACGGTTACTGTAGTATTATCCTCTGTTGCCAGAATTCCCGCTGTAAAATTCAGATAAGTAAGGGTTTGTCCTGTCATTGGAGTTGCCGCAGCATAAAATTTCTTTCCAATTCCTGCTTTACCTTTAGAAGTTAATATCTCTCCGTGGCTCAAAACACTAAATCTGAAGTTTACAAAATAAGGTTTCGGCCCTTTAGTGTAAAGCCCTTTGCCTACCGATGTGAATTTTTCACTGGTGGTAGAAGTTATCATATTCGTGGTAGGAATCGGAAATACTTTAGGATCGCCCTTTGTGATTGTAACTGTTCCCAGTAACAAACCATTACTATAGATCTCTACCGGGAAAGGTATTAACGAGTCTGTAGAAAAATATAATGCCTGCTGGGGACTGGAGAGCGCAGATGCATTTGCAGCCATTGGCGCAAACCAGTGCTCCGTATCTCTTTGTGCAAAGAGGGTATTAATTGTAAAAAAAACTAATACTAAACTGAGTAGAAATCTTTTCATGTGGTGGGAATTAGGATTTCTACAAAATTAAAATAATATTTGAGATATTGTTAATAAAATGTAAACAAAACATAAAAATTATTCGCGATTTTTAATTAAAAGCCATCCTGAATATGAAACTGGTAATTTGGTGTCTGGTTCAATCCATTTTATTACATACCAATAAGTTCCGGTTGGAAGGTTTCTTCCCGCGACCTTTCCATCCCAGCTGTAAGTTCGGTCAGCAGACTTGTATACCTGTGCTCCATATCGGTCTGCAACTTCTATGCTTACATCCTGTTTTATTTTCAGATCAGAATAGTTAAGAACGTCATTAATTCCATCCCCATTCGGAGTAATGGCATTCACAAGATTGATTACTAAAAACTCTTTCGTTACAGGAAGACATCCATCGGCTCCCAGAACGTATACATTGTGGATTCCTCTGTTAAGTCCTATGAAAACATTCGAAGTCTGATAATCGATTCCGTTTAAAGAGTATTGATAAGGAGGGGTACCTCCTGTAGCATACACAGTGGCTGTTGATCCTACTACATCTATTCTTGTAATGGTAGGAGCCTGAGCGGTAGTTACACTTACATTCTGACGGTAAATACATCCGTTAAAACCTAAATCTACATAATAATTTCCAGCTCCAGCACTAATAGTCTGCGTGGTTGCCCCGTTGCTCCACAAATATGATGAGAATCCCGGACCGGCATCCAATATTACATGCTCATTTGAACAGATTACCTGATCGTGCAGTTTTTCTGATTTCTTGGGAGATTTTAAAGTAAGAATTAAAACACCTGTATTAGGACATCCGGCAGGACTTTGAAATCTGATATAATACGTGCTTACTGAAGTAATAAGCTGCGTAGCTGCTATAGGATTGGTTCCGCTTTGCGCATTGGCCAATGTTGTATAGAATGATAAAATTACCGCAGGATCTGTTGTGAATAAATTCTTATAATCGTTAAGATTTACATTTTCAGAACCGTTGAGATTACTGTCACAGATGTTCATGTTGGCAGTACCAGTGAGTAATGGGATTTTATTTCCAATCTTAAAATTGATCTGACCAAAAACAGTGGGGCAGTCACCGGAATTAGCCGACACTCGGACATACACAGTTGTATTGGCAGTATACGTCCAGTTAACAGGAAGCGTGTTGTTATTTCCTGCAGTGGCATCTGCCTGGCTAAGATAGTATTTAACCGTAAAGTTCCCTGCATTGGTAACAATCTGAGGAGTAACAGTTGCAAAGTTAACACTGATAATTCCATCGAAATTATCATCACAAATATCCGCATTGAAATTACTAGTGTTGATGTTCGGAGAAGGATTCGCCGTTAAAGTGATCTGAGCCGTTTTAGAACATCCTGCGGCCGACGTTACATTGGCATAAATAATACCCGTTGGTCCCGTATAAGCAGCCGGATTTGCAATCTGCCCGGTTAGATTGGCGTTCGTGAAATAAGTAACTGTCGTACCCAGATCAGGAGTAACGTTGGCTGTAGTGAGGTTGAAAGTTCCATTTCCATTGTTGGTGGTACAAGACGATAAAGTCGCATTCGTTACCTGAAGCACATCCGTATTTATGATAATTTTGAAATATTCAAATGCTGCAGGATTTCCATTCCCCTGAATATAATAGATAAATGTATCCGTTGTATCTGCAGTAAGCCCCGGGTTAGGAGTATAAGTGATCTGTCCTGTTGTTGGATTTACTACTGCTGTTCCATTCGTAGGCTGCGAAATAATACTTGTAAAAGAAGGAACAATAGCCTGTGTTGAATTAGTAAATACAGGAGTGATTACTTTAGTATTACAAGAACCGATATTATAGGTTGTCGTAGATATAGGCGGACATAGCGTATACTCGTATTCTGTAGTCATTCTGGACTCACAGTTATTTTTTGTAATGTAACAGGTATAAGTTCCCGCACCGTAAAGCTCAGGATTGATAGAATAAGAAGTTGCCCCTGGAATTGCAACCCCATTAAAATACCATTGATATGCATCATAATTGCTGTCTACCTGAAGAATTATCCCGGCATAGCAATCTCCAGATTTTGTAATCGCCGGTACCGAAGAAAACCCTGCGAAATACCCGCCGTAGCCTACTGCACCGTTTCCGGCTGCTATCCCTGCGGTTACAGGTTTTGTAGAGTTCACCGTTACATTTCCTGTGATATTCAGGATAGAATACGTTACCCATCCAGCATTTCCCGTTACAGGATAAGGTCCGCTTGCGGCAGGAATCGGGTTTCCGTTTAAGGTTACAGCCGCACCTGCCTGGGTGATGATATTAAGTTTAGTATCATAACTGGTAGCCCCGATTTTATTAATAATTCCTATTTCATTAATTTCCTTTGGCAGAAAACAGCTCAATGGGGGAATAAAGTTCATTCCTCCGGTTGCATATACCGTACTTCCGGAAGTTCCTGCCAGAAGCTGATAGACATATACATTATTAGTAGCGGAGATGCTCATATTATAGTTACTGTTTCCCTGGTTGATATAGTTGGTACCCTGTACAATATAGTATTGGCCTGCATTCATGGTAACATTATTCAAAAGGTTTCCGTTTACAGTAAGTTTGGTATTGTTTACGGTCGCAACAACCAGAGCAGCTTCCATTCCTGAATTCGCCGGGCCGTTTCCTTTTACCATCACAAAGTCTTTTCCTAAACGGTCTACAGGAACAGCCTGATCCATCAGGACATCTACATTGCTGTTGTTTTGAGTCGTATAAATACTGTTGAAATTTCCATTGGTTACAGAGATGGGTTTATTGGCCACAATTTTGGCTCCTACGAGTCCGTTTAAATTGCTTGGAGCCAGGTCACTCTGTGCTTCGATGATATATGATTTACCCTTATTAAGAGTGAATGTTCTGGTAGGAGCCGAAATACCATCAGAGAAAACAACATTGGGATTGTATCCTGATAGTGTTACCGTAGTATTGTCTTCTGTCGCAATAACACCAATGGTTGAGTTGACATATGGTTTTGCCGTTGTATTGGGAGCCACTCCTACGAAAAAGTTTTTTCCGATAGCGGCTAATCCTTTTGAAGTTATAATTTCAGCCTGATTGGGAACGGCAAACCTGAAGTTGGCAAAGAATTTTTTATTTCCTTTTACATTTAGTCCCATCGGTCTGGCATTAAACAGATTCGACAGCGTAGAAGCCACCATGAAGTTGTTGGGAATGGTCACTTGTACCGGGTTTCCCTTGCTTACCTGTACGGTAGAAAATAAAGTATTGTTGTTATAAATCTGTACGGGAAAGGCTACTGTTTCATTGGTAGACAAATATAAGTAACATTCTGCGCTTCCCTGAAGAGAACTTGCAGACATTGGAGCAAACCAGTGTTCAGTATCTAATTGTGCATTAACTAACAGACAAAGGAAAGTGCAGATAGCGAGTAGAAGTTTTTTCATGTATTATTATAAGGGGCAGCAAATTTAAACATTAAAAGTCAAAATTTTACATAAAAAATCCCGCGAAATTCTGTTTGCCTGTATATTGTTGTAGATTTAAGATTAGCGTAATAAATGGTTCATAATGAGCACAAAAAAATCCCGGTGAAAATTCACCGGGATCAGTATTTTTCTTTGAAAAGAGAAATTAAGCTAAGCTTGCTCTTACAAATCCTGTTACTTTAAGGTCTCCATTTACAGATTTTACATAATCAGCAATAGAAATACTTGCGTCTTTAATGAAATCCTGGTGTACCAAAGTGTTGTCTTTGTAGAATCTCTGCATTTTACCTTTCAAGATATTGTCGATAATGTTTGCAGGTTTCCCTTCTTCAGTAAGTTTATGTCTTTCGATCTCTAATTCTTTATCGATTGTTTCCTGAGAAACAGCATGTTCGTCAAGAGCGATAGGGTTCATAGCAGCAACCTGCATAGAAACAGCTTTAGCAGCTTCGTCAGCTCCGTCTACTTTAGCAGAAAGAGAAGTGATTGCAGCAATCTTGTTTCCAGCGTGGATGTAAGCTCCAACGAAAGGTCCGTCTAATCTTTCGAAAGTACCGATCTCGATTTTTTCACCGATAACACCTGTTTGCTCGATAAGTTTTTCAGCAACAGTCATTCCGTGGAAATCAGTAGCTAAAAGCTCTTCTTTAGAAGCAGCAACGACAGCCATCTCAGCTAATTCGTAAGCTAGCTCGATGAACGCTTCGTTTTTAGCAACGAAGTCAGTCTCACAGTTTAGAGAAATGATAACTCCTAAAGTGTTATCTTCGTTTACTCTAGCGATAACTGCACCTTCAGCAGACTCTCTGTCAGCTCTGTTAGCAGCTACTTTCTGTCCTTTTTTTCTAAGGATGTCGATCGCTTTGTCGAAATCTCCTTCAGCTTCAACTAAAGCTTTTTTGCAGTCCATCATACCTGCACCTGTAATGTTTCTCAATTTTGCTACGTCTGCAGCAGCTGGTGTATAAGACATAATATCTATTTTTTTTTATTTAAGATTGATTTTTTAGTTTATTTTTGAGCAGGGCAAAGATAATGATTTTAATGATAAACTAAAAAATGACTTTTTGCGTTATTTGTATATCTACTAATATTTAATAGCTAATTAATGAAAAAAATCCTTCTACTTCTATTTGTATGCATCTTCACACTTGGCTTTTCTCAAAAAAAGAAGAAAGCGAAAACCAAAGCTGTTATAGAAAAAGAAACTGTGATTATCTATACCGAGCAGGATGCAGAAAGTTCAAAAGAAGCCAGAATCATTGCAGGATTTTTAAAACAGAATCCCGGACATCCAAAAACAGATTATTTCAAAAGAAAACTTATCGATATGATTATGGCAGATAATTCCCCTGAAGCCAAACCTACGATTAAGCCTATCAGTAAAGAGAAAATTGAAAAAATTGTTAAAAATAATGAGCTGAACAGCGGTAAAACTATTGCATCAAACGCTTCTTCCCCTGCTAAGGCTGAAAGAAGTGTAAACTATGCTTCCGTTGGTTCTGCAAAAAGTACAGGATCCAGTAACAGATCTGAACCTACCGAAGAATCCAAAAGAACAGCCGCAATGCTGACTCATCTTTTCAATAACGATCCTACCAATACGGAAGCCTATCTGAATATTAAAAATAAATCCAGCTGTAACCTGATTGTAAAGCTTACCGGTAAGAAATTTTACAATCTCACGGTTCCCGCAAAAGGACAGAATTTTATTTTGGTGAATAAAGGAGAATATGTTCTGACCACCGTGGTCTGCGATGCAAAATACTCTTCATTAAAGAGGATTGACCAGGATATTGAAATCGTACTGAATGTAGCCGATTAATAAAAACAAAAAAGGTTAAGAAAATTTCTTAACCTTTTTATTTTATCCTTTAAACTGACCCATTGCAATGAACTTGTCTTGTCGCTGGGTTTCGAGTTCTTGTCCTGTAAATTTAGAAAAAGCTTTAATATTCTGTAGAATAGAGTTTTTCAGATTTAAGAATGTCGTTTCAGGGTCATACTGTGCTCCTCCAAGAGGCTCTTCGATGATTCCGTCAATAAATTTCTCTCTTAAAGCATCTGCCGGGGTAAGATTCAATGCATTGGCTGCATCTTCCTTATGATCCCAGTTTCTCCATAAGATGGATGAACAGCTTTCAGGGGCAATTACGGTATACCATGTATTTTCAAGCATGTATACTTTGTTTCCCACACCTATCCCTAAAGCACCACCACTGGCTCCTTCTCCGATGATGTACGTGAAGATTGGAGTTTTAAGCTGAACCATTTCAAAAATATTTCTTGCAATAGCTTCACCCTGACCTCTCTCTTCAGCTTCTAATCCCGGATAAGCTCCCGGTGTATCCACCAAAGTAATCACAGGAATATTGAATTTTTCAGCAAGCTTCATCAATCGTAAAGCTTTTCTGTATCCTTCAGGATTTGGCATACCAAATCTTCTGTGTTGTCTCTCCTTAGTTGTTCTTCCTTTCTGAGTCCCAATAATCATCACTTTCTGACCGTCAAGAGTGGCCAAACCGCCAATCATTGCAGGATCATCTGCGAAGTTTCTGTCTCCGTGAAGTTCTAAGAAGCTGCCTTTATCCACCATTCCATGAATATAGTCCAATGTATACGGACGATTCGGATGACGGGATAGCTGTACTCTCTGCCAAGGCGTAAGGTTTCCATAGATCTCTTTCTTCTTTTCTATGATCTTATCCTCAATTTGGCTGCATGCTAATTTTACATCAACACCACTTTCTTCTCCTACTAAAGAACAGGTCTGGTATTGATCCATTAAGTCTTTTATAGGAAGTTCGAAACTTAAATATTCCATTTCTTGAAGTAAATTAAATCTTTCAAATTTATGAAAAATTATAGAATTCTATTTAAAATTATTGATAGCATTGTGTATTCGGGCCTTACTTTCCTCTTTTCCAAGGATTTCCAGGATATCAGGAACGTCCGGACCTTTAAGTTCTCCAACCAATGCTAAACGCAGCGGCATCATCACTTTTCCCATTCCCAGGCCTTTATTTTCCGCAAAATCATGGACTTCCTGTTTTAAGATTTCCGCCGTGAAATCTACTGATTCCAATTGTACAGAAAGTTCTTCTAAAATAGTAGAAGTTTCATCGTTCCATGCTTTTTTCGATGCTTTTTCATCATAAGAAGTAGGGGTTTCGAAGAAAAATTTTCCGTTTTCATAAATGTCTTTCGGGAAGGTTGCTCTTTCTTTCATCAAATGAATGATTCTCAGTAATTTTTCATCAGAAGCAGCCGAGATATCCACTTTCGTGTTTTTTAACATCTGAAGAATTTCTTCGTCGGATTTTGTCTGCATATACTGATGGTTGAACCACTCTGATTTTTCTTTACTGAATCTTGCTCCTGCCTTATGTACCTTGTGAAGATCAAATTCCTTGCTCATCTCTTCAATGGTAAGAATTTCTTTATCGTCAGCCGGTGACCAGCCCAATAATGCCACCATATTGATGAAGGCATCCGGAAGGTATCCGTTTTCTCTGTATCCTTTAGAAATATTTCCTGTTGCAGGATCTTTGAAATCTAACGGGAATACCGGGAATCCGAATTTATCACCATCTCTTTTACTTAATTTTCCGGAAAGACTTTTCTTCAGAAAGGCTTTTACGGCAGCAGTTAAAGCATCGTCTTTTTCATTTTCAGTCAAGGATGATTTAAACCTTGGGCTTTTAATCTCTGTAAAGAAAGATTTAATCAAAACAGAGGCTTCATCAAATGAATAAGTGTTGTTTTTTAGAATAAAATCCTCGGTAAAAGCTTTGGTAATGCTGTCTATATTATCTTTATTAATAAGTGATGCGGCATCCGGTTTTAAGATCAATGAAAGATGGGCAAATTGCGGAGCGGTCCAACCCATTGCCTCATACAGTAAGGTATGAAGACCTAAAGAAGGCAGCCATTCTTCTCCACGGATCACATGGGAGATTTCCATTTCATGGTCATCAATAATGTTAGCGAAATGATATGTTGGCATTCCGTCGTTTTTAACCAGAACTTTATCATCTAAAGTATTGGTATTCACAGAAGAATGCCCACGGATGATATCTTCAAGGTTTAATGTTCTGTCAACAGGCATTTTAAATCTCACCACATAAGGCGTTTTCTGATCCAGCAATTGCTGTACTTCCTCTTCAGAAAGGGTAATGCTGTTTCTTAAATGGTTTCTGGTTTTGTTGTCATAAGAGAAAACATCACCATTTGCCTCAAATTCAGCACGGACAGCATCCAGTTCTTCCGGAGTGTCAAATGCCAGATAAGCATAATCTGTTGTAAGGATCTGCTCGGTATATCTGTCGTAAATATCTCTTCTTTCAGATTGTCGGTAAGGAGCAAATTTCCCTCCTTTTTTAGGACTTTCATCGGGGATGATTCCGCACCATTCCAGGGCTTCTTCAATATATTCCTCAGCTCCTTCCACATACCTTGCCGTATCCGTATCTTCTATTCTCAATACAAATTCTCCGCCTTGGTTTTTGGCAAAAAGATAATCATATAATGCAGTTCTTACGCCTCCCAAATGTAAAGGTCCGGTAGGACTTGGAGCAAAACGTACTCTTACTTTCTCCATTTTAATTAAAATTTAGGTGCAAATTTACTTAAAATTATGCGTTTTAAGGATGTTTTACCATTTGGTTGTTGGCTTTTTTAATCTTAATTTTTACATTTGTATCAATTAAGAATTCAGAGATTATGCTAGAAATCGGCGAAAGGCCCTGGGGAAAATATTTTGTGTTGGCAGATGAGCCCAATTACAAACTGAAAAGAATAGAAGTAAACCCGGGGGAGAAGCTGTCTTACCAATATCACCACAAAAGGCAGGAGCAGTGGACCATCATTGAAGGCGATGCAACGGTCGTTTTGAACGATAAAGAAATACAATTGGCTTACGGTGAAAGTATTTTTATTCCATTAGGAGCCAAACACCGGATGATGAACCTGTCAGAAAAGCCTGTTATCTTTATTGAGGTACAGACCGGAACGTATTTCGGAGAGGATGATATCGTAAGAATTGAGGATGAATACGACAGAAGCTAAACCATGAAACGAATGAACACCATTTCTCTTTTAATAGGATTAAAAAATAACGTAGAATATTCAAAAACCTGTTATCACTCGATACGAGAGAACTATCCGGATGCAGAAATTGTTTTTGTAAGCTATGGAAGTTCGGATGGAACCAACGAGTGGCTTGATTCTTTAAAAGACGAAAATCTTGTTCATTTTTTCAGTCCGGATGAAAAAACGCTTTCGGATACCTACAACAAAGCCATAGAAATCTCTACAAAAGAATATGTGTGTTTTCTGCATAATGATATGGTGATTGGACGGAATTTTTTGGGTGAACTTGAAAACGCACTTTCAAAACACAATCTTGTGTATTATAAAGTGGTGGAACCACCTATCTTTGCTGCGGATAAAAGACTCTGGAAAGAAATTCAGGATTTTGGAAGTGATTTTGATTCCTTTCAGTTCAACGATTTTTTTCAGTTTGAAAATCAACAGGAAAAACAGGAAGGAAACTATACCGAAGACGTAAGTTTCTTTCTGGCAGCCAAAAAAGAGGTATTGCGTAAAGTAAACGGTTTGGATCCGCTTTTCAAACCCATGTTTTGTGAGGATGATGACTTGATTTTACGATTGAGAATGTCGGGCGAAAAAACATTTGTGTGTCCAAATGCCATGGTATATCATTTTGTAAGTAAAACGTCCAGATTTTCGGAAGAATTTCAAGACAAAACCCAGAAAATAGAAGAGAACTCACTTCGTAATTTTATACGGAAATGGGGATTCATGAATCAGTCGAAAACCAAAAAGAAATTGAAGTACGGACTGATTTTAGAAAACCCTAATCACAAAGCTGTCAGGGCTTTGGAGATTTTCGCAGATCACATTTATTCCGATTATGCTGCCGAATCATATATTTCAGATGAGCAGCCGAAAACATTATTTGATCTCAACGAAAAGTTTAAAGGTAAAAATGATGAGGTTTTAGATGATGTTATTATCCGGTTTGATGCGAGAAAGCTTTCTGAAAAAAATATGCAAAGCTTCAGGAACCTTGCAGATAGTATAGACGAGAAGAAAAACTCGGAGAGATCGTTTTTCCAAAAAGTTTTTGGAAAGCAGAATCACTTTAAAAGCAATAATCTGCGAATAGAAGTGTTGAAGGATGCTTCTTATGAGCGCGAACTAATACAAAGGAAATAATGTTTGATTTTTTAAGACCTGTTACAGTAACCTATGGCATCACGGTATGCAATGAGCATAAAGAACTGAAGATACTTCTGAATAGTCTTTTACCTCTAATTGACGCAAAAGATGAAGTACTCATTTTACGTGATATGACGAATCCTGATGAGAAAGTAGGGGAACTGCTGTCGCAGTACGGTTCGAAAATCAAAGTAGTTGAAGCCCGGTTGAATGGGGATTTTGCAACTTTTAAAAATAATCTGATTCACAATGCCAGCTGTAAATATCTTTTTCAGATAGATGCTGACGAATATCCTGCTGATGGCTTTATCAAAAAACTTAAACCTTATTTAAGAAAAGAAAAAAGCGTAGAATGTTTCTTTGTTCCCAGAATTAACATCGTGGAAGGTATCACCGAAGATTACATCAGAGAAATGAAATGGAACGTCAATGCAGAAGGATATGTCAATTTTCCGGATTACCAGGCCAGAATTATTAAAAACAACAAAAAGATTTTCTGGAAAAATAAAGTCCATGAAGTACTCTATGGCAATAAAAACTTCACAGAAATGCCCAAAGATTACGACTTTTGCCTGATCCACAAAAAAACTTTTGAGAAGCAGAAGAAACAAAACGATTTCTACGAAACACTGGATTAGTCTTCCCAGAAATATTTTCTTTTTTTGCCGGTAAGTTTATTTTGCAGATTTTTAAATTGTATTTTCCATTGTACCGGTTTTAAACTTCTGATTTTAGCTAGTTTTTCTTCAAGTATTTTAATCTCAAATTTTAAAAGCGATTCCTCGTTAGATGTTTTATTTGAAAGAGTAGGAATGATTTCTCTATTGATCAGTTCCAGTCTCTGCTTGATTTTCTCACCCATAATTTCGGGTGAAAGGAATTTTTTAACGTCGCTTTGTCCCCTTTGAGCTATTGCAGCTGCTATATTTTTATCATTATATACAAGAGACATTTGTTCAGAAGCATGATCTACATCTGCATCTGCCCAGATATCTTTTTCTGTACTGAAATAGTAGAGATCTCCTGTTTTTATAAGAGTATACTTCACCGGAAAAGAGTTGTTGATATTCATAAACTCTGTGTTTGCTGAATATGCGGTTGCAATAACGGGTTTCCCCAGATACATTGCCTCAGCCATCGTCAGCCCGAAGCCTTCAGAACGGTGCAGGGAAACAAAACAGTCACAGCAGTTCATTAAGCTGTACAACTGATCTCTTTCTAAAATTTCTTCAATGATGATAATGCTTTTGTTGTCGGCGATTCTATCGACCAGCATTTTTTTCTCAGCAGAAAACTCTTTACTGATAGAAGTTTTTATAAGAAGAAGAACATCCGGATTATTCTTTCCAAATGATTTTTCATACGCTTCAATAGTTGCAATAGGGTTTTTTCTTACGATCGAGCTGTAATAGTCGAACATCGTCATGAAAATGAACTTGTCTTCAGGAAGATTAAAATCCTTTCTTGTATAGGATGGAGTTTCAATTTCAATGGAGTGCATCATCTTGACCACTGGTACCGGTGAAACTTTGGAAATGGCTTCTGTACAAAAATTACTTGGTACCCATATTTCATTAAAAAGACTGAAGAAAACTTTAGACTCTTCAGGGAAGTTTTCCAGTTCCCAAGCCCAAAAAGCGATGTTGTATTTATTTTGGAAATAGGACTTATCCGTTTCCTGCATTACAGAATGCAATCGGTCGATATTGATCTGTACGAGATTGATGTTGTAAGGATTCTCCTCAGAAACAGCCAGTGCATTTTGGGTTTCATCCATCACGTGTTTTGAAATGGTGATGTTGAAATCATTGATGACATAAGGAACATCCGTGGTTTTGATGGCTCTGATGTTAGAGCGTACGCCCTCTCCCAAACCAAACTGCTTATTGATGTACCCTGAAATGTTAACCCCAAAATTTGCGTTACTGCCCATATTGTATTAGAAATATAATAATTTAAATAGTTGATATTGTATGAAATTAGTCATTTTAAGATGATCCTTTACATGGTTTTCATACTCTTGTATAGACTTCAACATTCGTGCAAAGATAGGATTGCTGGCGTAATTTTGCGTAGATAAAATTTTATTCTTTTTATCTTTCAACAGTAAAATCCGTCTTTTTAAGATTCTGAAAGAAACATTATTGTTGTGAATATTAAACCGCTGCATCATGATATCTTCACTGCCTTTGAAGAAAATTCCGCCTACCTGTTGCTGGTCATGGATGCGGTAGCAGGATTTTTTATCATCTATAAAATAAAAAGTATTTTTACAGGAAGACACTAAAGCGATCCATTCATCGTGATGATAATGATTGGCAGGAAAGGGGATGATATCGTTGATGATGCTTCTTTTAAGGGCCATATTGGCTCCGGTAGCAATATTTCCGACCAGATTGATCACCTCAAAATAAGTAAAGGCGATATGATGTTGCTTAAAAAGGCTGAAAATATCCCATATGGTGTTTTTTTCGATCGTTCCGCCCTGTTCATTAATGGTAACAGCATTGGAGGCTATCACTTCAATAGTAGGGTTTTCCTCAAATACTTTCAGGAAATCTTTTACTTTATCAGGATGCCAGACATCATCCTGATCACTCAGGAAAATAATGTCACCGGTACAGAGTGAAATCGCTTTTTCAAAATTTTTAACGCTTCTTAGGTTTTCTGTATTAATGTGAATCTTAACAACTCCGGGAAATTTATCCTGATATTCTGATAAAATTCGGATGGTCTGATCTGTAGAACCGTCGTCGCAGATTACCACCTCATCTACCTGTACCGATTGGCCAAGGATAGAATCGATTTGCTGGTGAAGAAACCTTTCACCATTATAGGTACAGACTGCAACAGAAATTTTCATTATTTATCTAATTTGAAGATCGTATTGACCCAATTGTCTAAGGTGTATTTATAATAAACTGTATCCGGAAGCTTTTCGTATGGCTTTTCAAAAAAATCTTTTTCAATATTGCTGAAATCTTCGTTTAAGATTAAAATATTTTCCGGATTGTAAAAATCGTAGTTCTTGATTGCCGGATTATCGGCTATGATCTTTTTTTCAAGAGCCATGGCCTCAAAAATCCTGAAGCTTAGTCCGGTTTGGTTGCAGCGCATCAAATCCAGAATAACCTTCGTATTTTTATAATAATACGGAAGGGAATGGTGTGGGATATTTTTTGTCCTGAATTTTAAAATTTCAATATTTTTGGTGTCAAAAATTTGTATTAGCTGATTTTTCCAGCTCTTTTTCCCGGCTGTAATCACTTCAAATTTAATGTTCAGGGGCTCTAATTTATTGATTAACGTATTTAAAATAGATAATCTTTTTTTATCATGGGAAGTGATGTAGAAAAGATCCAGTTTAGGGCTTTGCTTTGCCGCCGGAAGATAGTCCAGATAATTGTAATTGGTGATTTTTTCAAATCCAAAGTTTTTAACGTCTTCATCATCAAAGGAAAAAACGGTGTCGAAATAATGTAGGAGATGTTTAACCGGGTTTCTTGCCACGCTGTCGTAAAGATAGGCGATGTTCCGGTCTGTATATTCCCTGATCTTTTGATGAATTCTTTCCTCAATAGCTTCGGGATTAATGACAAGGATTTGATCCTGTCTGCCAATTTTTTCCAGAGATTCTAAAATGAAATCTTGTCTCTTATGATATTTCAGATTTTTCCCTAGGAATACTTTGCTGAAAGTATTCTTGAGGCGCTCTCCGGAATTTTTATGAGTAAAGGCACCAATGTTGATATGGCAAGCTTCAATACCTTTCTCGTTTAGTTTTTTGACTATATGCTCGTCATAATGCCAAAAATCAAAACTGATTAAACAAATTTTCATATTGCAAAAATAAAGATTTCATATTTAAATTTATATTTTTGGAGAAAAGCTCACTCATAATGTATCATAAAATTCTCATTGATGTTGAAAGACTGAAGTACCCCAAATCGGGAATTGCCAATGTATGTGTCTCGCTGATAAAGGGATTGGATGAACAAAAAACTAATTTTGATTACTCTTTCTACGGACCTGAAAAAAATATTCCTGTCACTAAAAATACATTTACTATCATCAACTGGAAGTTCTGGGAGAAAAAACTCCCTATTTCTACAAAGTCTTTTTCACTAATTCATTCTACCCATCAGCTTTCTGATTATTTTCATAAGGTAAAAGCTGGGCAGAAAAAGATTGTGACGCTTCATGACCTTAATTTTTTGCATGACAACAGCTCTGATCAGAAAATACAAAAAAGTATTAAACTGGTTCAGAAAAACATCGGATCAGCAGATACCATCGCCTGTATTTCTGAATTTGCTAAAGATGATTTCATTAAAAATAAACATCTTTTCCATTTGAAAGATAACGTTAGAATAGAAGTGGTCTATAATGGCCTTATTTTCCCGGAAACTTTAAATTTTGATTCAAAAAACCACTACAGTTTTATCAATGAAAAATATATTGTTAATATCGGTGTTCTTTTTCCTAAAAAAAATCAGGAGGTTTTATTAGATCTTATTTCAGGAAATGACAAACATCTTGTGTTGATTACTTCCTCGGCAAAATCTGCCTATAATGAAAAGTTTTTAGGAAAAATTAAATCTCTGGGACTAGAAGAGCGGGTTCATATGTTGGAAAATGTTGATAATAATGAAAAATACTTTCTTCTTCAGCATTGTGAATCATACTGTCATCCTTCATTGGCAGAAGGGTTTGGTATTCCTCCCGTAGAAGCCATGTACTTTGGAAAACCTGTGTTCCTGAGCAAACTGACAAGCCTGCCGGAAATAGGCGGTGATCTAGCTTTTTATTTTGATGATTTTTCTGCAGAAAACATGCAGAGAATTTATGAATCTGGGATGCAGGTATACAATTCAAATCGACAGGAGTACGCTCTAAAGCTGAAAGAAAGAGCGTTGAAGTTCGGCTATAAGGAAATGGCTGTTGCTTATCAAAAACTGTATGCAGCGCTGCTGGATTAAAGCTTTATTTTCCCCAGTCTAAGCTTCCATTTGAATGCATTAAAACTGTCGCAGCCTTTGATGTCGATTCTTTTAATTTCAAACTTATTTTTCCAGGGATAATAATCTACATTATTTCCAATTCTTACTGCAGCCGTAATTCCTGATCTTTCCAGCATCCTGAAAAATTCTTCTTTCTGAGGATTTTTTTTAGGAAACTTACCATAGGGATAGGCGAGAACTTTCGTAAAAGCGATCTGCTTTTCCTCAAGTATGGCCATGTTTTCACGAAGGTCTTCTTCTGCTTCCTGCAATGATATCTGGGAGTAATTTCTGTGGGTATGGCTGTGTAATGCGATCTCAACCAGTTCTGGATTTAGAGAACGTATTTCATCAAAGGTCATCATTTTCCTTTTATCGTTCTTCTCATCATTTTGAATAAGTTCTGTAGGAATGAAGATGGTTGCTTTGAGCTGATATTTTTCAAGCAGAGGAAGCAGATATTCAAGGTTGTTATAATAGCCGTCGTCGAAGGTTAATATAATTTTATGGTGAAGCGATTTTTTACTTTCTAATTCTTTAAAAAACAGAGTCTGATATCTTTTTTTAATATATTCAAATTGCTTTTCAAGATCTTCAGTGGTAACAATGAGATTTTCCTTATAACTTTTATCCTTAGGCAGGACCATATGGTACATCAGGATCCGAATACTTTTCTTTTTCGAAAAACCCAATATTCTTGCAAAGAAATTAAACATTGTCATTTATTTAAATTGGTAATCTCGTGTAGCTTTTTATATTTCAGAAAAGTGTAGAAAGCGGCTGTAAAGGCTGCATAATATCCTACGAGGCCGTCTAAAAAGCCCAGTCTTAAAAAATAAGATTTGATGAATTGATAAAGTGGTTTAAACAGGATTTTCGCAACGGTTGCTTTTTTCCCGTTTCTGTACATCTTCTCCGCCATCATAGATGTATACTTATTCGATTTTTCAATGTGGTGATGGATGTCTTTATAAGTATAGTGATTGATTCTGCCGTCCAGTCTGCATTTTTTTTCTGTCGTAATGAATTCTTCATGCACGATATCCTCAGAATATTTTCCATATCCCTTTTTGAAAAAACGTTCTCTTCTGGTATTTCCCCAGCCACCATATTTCAGTGCTTTTCCTAAGAAAATATTGTTAAACCTGATATCATAAACAAAACATTTCTGATGTTCGTCAGAAATGATTTTACGAATGGAATCTTTTGCGGTTTCATCCGGTATTTCGTCGGCATCAAGAAAAAGAATCCATTCGGAGGTACATAAACTTATCGCGTAATTTTTCTGCCGGCCGAAACCCGGAAATTTTTGCTGAATAAATTTAAGTTTTGAAAAACGTTTACAAATTGTTTCTGTACGATCAGTAGAATAGCTGTCTACAATAATAATCTCATCTGCCAAATCCTCAATTGAGGATAAGGTTTTTTCAAGAATCCTTTCTTCATTGAACGTTATAATTGCAACAGAAAGTTTCATAAGGTACTCACTTTATTGTTGCAAAAATACAGTTTATTTTCAGATATTGTTATGAATACTGTTCTTTCAGGTATTCAAACGTTTTAAAAGATGTTAAAGCACTAAAATAAGAAAGTATAAATCCCTTTTTGCCATCCAGAATTCCCAATTTAAGAATATACATTTTAAAAAAGTTAAAAGCACTTTTCCCTATCTGCTTAAAAAAACCATATTGAACATGCTTCTCGTGTAAATCTTTGGCTTTGAGATTGGCGTAATGCAGTATTTTTCTATAATAAGCCTCGTAGGTGTCAAATGAGAAATGTAAAAGATAGTTGTGTAACGTTCCTGAACTTTGGATATTGCTTAAGCCTTCATGTACTCTTTTGGTGTCATCGTAATGTCCTACTTCCTTTTTGAAAAGACGGATATTCTTATCATTCCGGGTGCCGGAGAAATTGACAGGTTTTTTCATAAAGAAAAATTTCCTTTTGAAAAAATAGGCATCCTTTGCATCCGGGTTTTTAATTTCTTTTTTAATCTCATCCCTTAATGCGCGAGGTATTCTTTCATCTGCATCTAAAAATAAGATCCAATCATGGTTGGCGTACGTAAGGCACAAATTGCGTTGTTTTGTAAAATCTTCAAATTTATTTTGAAATATTTTTACCTGAGGAAATTTTTTGCGGATAATTTCAATTGTTTTATCAGTACTAAATGAATCAAGAACAATAATCTCATCTGCAAATTCGAGGGACTTTAAGGCGCCCTCAATATTTTTCTCTTCATTGAACACGATCATCAGTGCGCTCAGCTTTATATCTTCCATTCGTTATTATTTTCATTTTTTTAGATTATAATAATTTCAGGAAGTTAAACAATCGTTTGTTGGGTTTTGATTGAAAAAATATAACACTCTGAATATGAGTGTTATATTTTTATTTTTGTGGGATTATTTTTTAAATTCTAGGAAAGTTTTCTCAATAATTTTCACACATTCGTGTAATTGTTCCTCAGTAATCACCAATGGGGGAGCTAATCTGATGATATTTCCGTGTGTAGGTTTTGCCAGCAATCCGTTTTCTTTTAATTGTAAACAAAGATTCCATGCTGTAGAACTTTCCGGAGTATCGTTGATGATGATTGCATTCAGAAGCCCTTTTCCTCTTACTTTCGCTATAAGATCAGATTTTCCTATTAATTTTTCGATTTCAGCTCTGAAGATATTTCCTAAATTTTCAGCTCTTTCCGATAAATTTTCTTCTGCGACCACATCTAAAGCGGCAATGGCTACGGCACAGGCAATAGGGTTTCCTCCGAACGTAGAGCCATGTTGTCCCGGCTTAATAACATTCATAATAGCATCATCAGCTAAAACTGCAGATACTGGGTACATTCCCCCTGAAAGAGCTTTCC
Organism: Chryseobacterium soli; assembly: GCF_000737705.1. Lineage (GTDB taxonomy): Bacteria > Bacteroidota > Bacteroidia > Flavobacteriales > Weeksellaceae > Chryseobacterium > Chryseobacterium soli. The sequence continues at coordinate 57,373 of NZ_JPRH01000009.1, forward strand.
CTAAGATCAGAATATCAGGCTGTACATCTTCATGGTGACATGCGATCAATTTTCCGGTTCTTGCGATACCAGTTTGAACTTCATCAGCAATGAACAGCACATTGTGTTGTTTACAAAGCTCAGAAGCTTTTTTCAGGAAACCTTCATCGGGAACATATACTCCAGCTTCACCCTGGATAGGTTCAACTAAGAATGCAGCAATAGTTCCGGCTTCTCTATTCAAAATTTCTTCTAAGGCAGAAATATCATTATAAGGGATTTTAATAAATCCTGGAGTAAACGGTCCATAATTTTGGTTGGCATCAGGATCATTAGAGAAAGAAACGATAGTGGTGGTTCTTCCGTGGAAATTATTTTCGCAAACGATTATTTTCGCTGCATTTTCTGCAATACCTTTTACTTCGTAGCTCCATTTTCTGGCTAATTTTACAGCCGTTTCCACAGCTTCAGCTCCGGAATTCATTGGAAGTACTTTATCGAAACCGAACAGGGTAGTGATTTTCTGTTCATATTCTCCTAATTGAGAATTGTAAAATGCTCTTGACGTTAAAGCCAGCTTTTTAGCCTGCTCTACTAATGCGTTAACAATTTTAGGGTGTGAATGTCCTTGGTTTACAGCGGAATAAGCAGAAAGAAAATCATAATATCTCTTGCCTTCCACATCCCAAACGAAAACGCCTTCGCCTTTGTCTAATACAACGGGAAGAGGGTGGTAGTTGTGTGCTCCGTGTTTGTCTTCAAGGTCAATGAAATACTGTGAATTTTTTACTGTTGCTGTTGACATATATTTTGGTTTTCTACAAAGTTATGAATTTGTATATGATTTTCTGTCTTAGAACTATGAAATAATACAAGGTTCCGGTTATCAGTTTGATAGGTTAAACACTATTTTGGAGTGAGGTAGGAGACATCACCTTTTCATATAAGTTTTAAAACAATCAATATTAAAATGCGTATTTAAGATTTAAATTGAAATCCTTAACAAGGTTGTTCTATAATAAAAAAGCGGCCTCATTTGAGGCCGCTTTCAATATATTACTGGATGATAATCCTAGTGGTTATCATACTTTTTATCCATTATAAAACTCTCCATGAATTTCGTGGTATAGTTTCCTGAAAGATAATCTTCATTATCCATCAACTGTCTGTGGAAAGGAATGGTTGTTTTTACTCCTTCAATATAGAATTCTTCCAACGCTCGTTTCATTTTTGCAATTGCTTCCTCACGGGTCTGCGCCGTAGTGATCAGCTTAGCAATCATTGAGTCGTAGTTAGAAGGGATTGTATATCCTGAATATACGTGAGTATCAACTCTGATTCCGTGTCCACCAGGGATGTTTAATCCTGTGATTTTTCCCGGAGAAGGTCTGAAATCAGCATAAGGATCCTCAGCGTTAATTCTGCATTCAATTGAATGTAACTTCGGATAATAGTTGATTCCTGAGATAGGTGTTCCTGCAGCCAAAAGAATCTGCTCTCTGATTAAGTCATAATCAATAACCTGTTCAGTGATCGGGTGTTCTACCTGGATTCTGGTATTCATTTCCATGAAATAGAAATTTCTGTGCTTGTCTACCAGGAATTCAATCGTTCCTACTCCTTCATATCCAATGAATTCTGCTGCTTTTACAGCGGCATTACCCATTTTCTCACGAAGTTCGTCAGTCATGAATGGAGAAGGCGTTTCTTCCGTTAATTTCTGATTTCTTCTCTGTACAGAACAATCTCTTTCAGAAAGGTGGCAAGCTTTACCGAACTGGTCTCCTGCAACCTGAATTTCAATATGTCTAGGTTCTTCAATCAGTTTTTCCATATACATTCCTCCGTTTCCGAAGGCTGCTACTGCTTCCTGAATAGCAGATTCCCAGTGTTCTTTAAGATCTTCTGCTTTCCATACGGCTCTCATCCCTTTTCCACCACCACCGGCTGTTGCTTTGATCATCACAGGATATCCTGTTTCTTCAGCAGTTTTCACAGCGTGTTCGTAAGATTCGATAAGACCTTCAGAACCAGGTACACATGGTACACCGGCTGCTTTCATGGTTGCTTTAGCGTTAGCTTTGTCACCCATTTTTTCGATCTGTTCAGGGGATGCTCCAATGAATTTGATGCCATTTTTCTGGCAGATTCTGGAGAAGTTCGCATTTTCAGATAAGAATCCGTAACCTGGGTGGATGGCATCAGCATTGGTAATTTCTGCTGCTGCAATGATGTTAGGAATTTTAAGATATGAGTCTTTACTCATCGCAGGACCAATACATACCGCTTCATCAGCAAACCTTACGTGAAGGCTGTCTTTATCCGCAGTAGAATATACTGCAACGGTCTTGATTCCCATTTCTTTGCAAGTACGAAGAATACGCATTGCAATTTCGCCACGATTGGCTATTAATATTTTTTTGAACATCTCTTCGAAAATTTTAAATTATAAATTTTGAATTTTAAATTATTTTAAATGAAAAAAGATTCATCTAAAATTTATAATCTGTAATTTAAAATTCCTTAAGATGGGTCTACTAAGAATAAAGGTTGGTCGTATTCTACCGGAGTAGCGTCGTCTACTAAAATCTTAACGATTTTTCCGCTTACTTCAGATTCAATCTGGTTGAATAATTTCATTGCTTCAATTACACATACGATTTTTCCGTTAGAAACTTCGTCACCTACATTTACAAATACATCTTTATCTGGAGATGGTTTTCTGTAGAAAGTACCGATCATTGGAGACTTGATCGTTATATATTTGCTGTCATCAGATGCAGCATCTGCTTTCTCAACAGGAGTACCTGAAACAGCCGGAGCTTGTGCAGGAGCTGCTGCTTGCTGAGGCGCTGTATGGTAAACTGCAGGCTGTGCATACGTAACTTCGCTTCCAGCTAATGGAGTTTTAATAGTGATTTCGAAATCTTTAGTTTTATATTTTACTTCTGAAACTTCAGCCTTAGATACAAACTTGATAAGATTTTGTATGTCTTTAATGTCCATAAATTTGATATTTGATTTTGGGTCAAAGATACCAAAAAAACACAAAAAACAACAAAAAACCGTCTAATTTTATCAAAATTGGACGGTTTTTGTATTAAAATGAGTCTTTTTTGAAAATTTGACTCTTAGTTTTCTTCAGTAGTTGCTACTTCTTTTTCCAATACTACTTTACCTCTGTAGTAAAGTTTTCCTTCATGCCAGTGAGCTCTATGATAAAGGTGAAGTTCACCTGTAGTTGCATCTTTTGCTAATTGAGGAACTACAGCTTTGTAATGCGTTCTTCTCTTATCTCTTCTTGTGGACGACTGTCTTCTCTTTGGATGTGCCATTTTGTAATAACTTTATTTAATTTGATGAGCGATGAGATGTATCATCTCATCATATTTAAATTATTTTTAATTTTTATCTCTTAACTTCTTAAGTGCCTCCCATCTTGGATCACTTTTTTCTTCCTCTTCTTCCACCTCTTCAATATCTTTCGGACTGAATTTTTCAAGAATCTCCAGATCTTCATCACTTACGTTGGGTGAAACCTTTTTCATAGGAATGGAAAGGGCCACATTTTCGTAAATCAACTGTGCGGTATTGAAAGCATGATCTCCGATAGGAATGGTGATTACATCTTCATCACTATCATCGTATTCTTCTCCAAACTTTACCAGAACATTGATTTGGTTTTCAACAGCATGCTGAAAATCTTCGTTTGTAATATCACAAACGAGGTCTACAGTACCTTTTGTTTTAATTTCAAATTCTAAAAAAGTAGTATGCTTATCTAATAAAACATCTGCTGTAATTTTAGGATTTGTGAATTCTTGCTCGGTGTCAAATAATTGAAAGAACGATTTATCTATCTCAAATTTGAACTGGTGCTTTCCGTTTTTAAGTCCGGGAAAGCTTACGTCGTAGTTTCTTAACTTGTCCATAAAATGAGTGTGCAAAAATATGCAATTTTTTTAAAATAACAAATAATTTACCTAACAAATTAATTTAAAATTTGTTTTAATGATTTATGCATCAGTTTCATCTGGCAGATCTTCGTCGATTCCATTGTCTACAACCATTTTTCGCGGTTGCATGCGGTTGGCCATAAGATCGTTGTATTCACTTCTGTTCTTGAAAATTTTAATAGCAGTGAAAATAGCTTCCATAAAACTCTGTTCATCGGCAACGTTTTTTCCTGCAATATCATAGGCTACTCCATGATCCGGAGAAGTTCTGATAAAAGGAAGTCCCGCAGTATAATTTACCCCTTCTTCATAGGCTAATGTTTTAAAAGGAGCCAATCCCTGATCATGGTACATGGCTAAAACAGCATCAAAACTTCTGTATTTGCTTGGCTGGAAGAAGCTGTCGGCAGGATATGGCCCGAAAGCTAAAATTCCATTGTCTGAAAGTTCTTTGATAGCAGGGCTTATAATTTCTATCTCTTCAGTTCCAATCACACCACCGTCACCGGAATGTGGATTTAATCCTAAAACAGCAATTTTAGGTTTCGAAATACAGAAATCCTCAATTAAAGTTTGGTTAAGAGCCCTGATCTGCTTTTTGATCTTCTCTTTGGAAATATTTTCAGCAACCTTTGCAATAGGAATATGATGGGTGGAAACTGCTACTTTCAGATCTTCAGTTACTAAAAACATCAGCCCTTTTTTATCAAATTTCTCTTCAAAATATCCTGTATGCCCAGCATGTTTAAAGCCCATTTTCATCATTTCGTCTTTGTTGATAGGAGCGGTTACAAGAACATCGATCTCTCCTTTCATTAAAGCTTCGGTTGCAGCTTCCAGAGAATCAATGGCCATTCTGGTGGATTCTTCAGTGGGTTTTCCCAACTCTACATTTACATTGTCTTTCACAAGATTGATCATATTGAGTTTCCCTGCCTGTGCCTGGGAAGCCTCATTGATGTAGTTGAAATTCAGATTAATCTTGAAAATATTTTTCTGATAGGTGAATAGTTTTCCAGAACCAAAAATAACAGGAGTAAAAAAATCGGTGATGGTTTTGTCTTTCAGGGACTTTATAATGATTTCCGGGCCGATGCCGTTGAAATCACCAATTGAAATTCCTACTCGTACTTTATGGTTTTTTGGGCTCATTTTGATTATCTTTGAAGATTATAATTTTACAAATTTAGCAAAAAATAATATGTTCACAGGAATTATTGAAGCAGTTGGAGTTATTGAAAAGATTGAAGAAAAAGGAAGCAATATCGATTTCACTTTAACATGCCCTTTTACGAACGAGTTAAAAATAGACCAAAGCCTTGCCCATAACGGCTGTTGCTTAACAGTGGTGGAGATTAAAGGTGATCAATATGTCGTAACAGCAATCAACGAAACCTTAGAAAAGACCAATCTTGGAAAATGGGAGACGGGAAGCGTGGTTAATCTTGAGCGATGCATGAAAATGGATGGGAGATTAGACGGCCATATTGTTCAAGGACATGTTGACAAAACTGGAGAAGTTACCGGAATTGAAAATAAAGACGGGAGCTATTTTATAACTATTACCTATCAGTCAGATGGCAGTTTTGTAACGGTTCCTCAGGGATCCATTACAGTAAACGGGATCAGTTTAACCGTAGCAAAAAGTGAAGATTTTCAATTTTCTGTAGCGATCATTCCTTATACGTGGGAGTTCACCAACATGCAGCATTTGAAAATTGGAGATCAAGTTAATTTGGAATTTGATATTATTGGTAAGTATATTGCTAGGTTAATTAATAAACAGAATGGCAATTAGTAAATACAAAGGATATAGCTTAAGGAACCGGGTCTTTTTCGGGTTCTTACTGGTATGTTTTTTAAGTGTTGTCGCTACTTCGCTGGTTCCTTATTTTGTCCTGCGAAAAAATTCAATGCAGCAGAGCAGTATTGATATGCAGGAGAAGACCAATGCGGTAATGCGTTATATGGATTATGCCGTAAGCCGTACGCTGGTTGAGACAAAAGATCTTCCAAAGGTATTAGAAAATAAAATCTTCGAAATAGCAGATATTAATCAGCATGATATTGTTATTTATGATTTGTCCGGCAAATATCTGCTTTCAAATAAGGATAAAAACCTGATTGAGCAGAAAGTAATCCCTGTAAGTATTGTCAACAGGATTTTAGCGACGGATGCGCGGGTTGATATCAAAGGGTATGACAAAACGAAAGATGCTGGACTTACTTCATCTTACCTGCTTTTAAAAAATAATGAGCTTGAACCTATCGGGATCGTATATATTCCTCTGTATCATAATGAATCTGCCTATCTTGATGTTCTTCATCAATACATAAAATACATTCTTTTAGTCGACATATTTCTGATTCTGTTCAGTATCTGGATTAGCTGGGTTACTTCCAACAGTCTTGCCAAAACAATCACAAAGTTTTCTGATATGATTACCCGTATTACCTTGTTTGAAAATGAAATGCGTCCTATCAGATACTATAAAAATGATGAGTTGAATGCTTTGGCAAGAGCTTATAACAGAATGATTCTCCAAATTCAGGATCAAAAGGAAAGATTGCGTTTCAAAGCCTCTGAAGAAGCGTGGCGCGAAATGGCAAAGCAGGTAGCTCATGAGGTTAAAAACCCGCTGACCCCGATGAAATTGACCATTCAGAATTTTGAAAGAAAGTTTGATCCCGAAGATCCCAATGTAAGAGAAAGAGTAAAACAGATGAGTAAAACGATGGTCGATCAGATTGATTTGATCGCTACGGTTGCATCAGCGTTTTCAGAATTTGCCAAACTTCCTGAAAAGAATAATGAAGTCATTAATTTAAATACAGAAGTCGAAGATATTCTCCGTGTTTTCAATGACGACAGTATTTTTATGCATTCTAATAAGAGTAACATCATGATTAATATGGACAGGATTTACCTTTCCAGAATTATTACCAATCTTGTTACCAATGCCAAACAGGCGGAAAGCGAAGAGAGAAAACTTATCATTAATGTGGATGTAGAACAGCACCAGAGAAGAGTGATGGTCTCCGTTCAGGATAATGGGGTGGGTATCCCGGAAAATATGTACGAAAGAATTTTTGAACCTAATTTTACTTCAAAAAACAGTGGAATGGGACTCGGCTTATCCATGGTAAGAAAAATGATTGAAGATTATAAAGGAGAGATTTCTGTAAAATCAGAAGTCGGAAAAGGTTCAACATTCACCATTACACTCCCTACCAATTTATAGTGAAACCTTTTACTTTTAAATATTTCGAAATTATACAGTCGAAAGAAGTCTTTCGCGTGGGCACTGATGGCGTTTTGCTAGGCTCGTTGACGAATGTCGGTGAAGCTTTGCGTGTATTAGAGGTGGGGACCGGAACCGGATTAATTTCATTAATGCTTGCACAACGGAATCCTGAAGCAGCATTTTTAGGGATTGATATCAATGAAGATGCTGTAGCACTTACCAGACAGAATTTTGAACATTCTATTTTCGCTGGCAGATTAAAAAATCAGTTACAGGATTTTAAAACATTTGAAACAGAAGAAAAGTTTGATCTTATTGTTTCCAACCCGCCTTATTTCGAGGAATCCGGATCTGATAAAGATAAAATTGCACGGCAGACTGTAGAGCTTAATTTTAAGCAGTTAATTTCAAAATCTTCAGAAATCCTTTCCGAAAAAGGAATTTTTTCCGTTATTATTCCTGCTGATGCCGGTGATGATTTCGTTAAAACGGCAACAGGAAACCTTTTGTTTTTACACCGAAAAATTAACATTAAGGGAATAGAGCATTCTAATGCAAAAAGGGTGATTCTTGAGTTTTCTTTAATAGAAAAGCCGCTTGAAGAATCTGATTTTGTGATAGAAAAAAGTCCGAGAAAATACTCGGACCAATATCTTGAACTCACCAAAGAGTTTCATGTTTTCGGTAAATAATTATTCAAATAATTCTGCGGTATCCAATACAGAAACCTTTCCGTCTTCACATCTGATCGCTTCTCCCGGGAAGTTTTGGATCATATGGTAATCGTGTGTTGCCATTACTACCGCTGCTCCGTTTTCAAGAGCTACCTGCTTCAGTAAGGTCATAATTTCGTTAGACGTTTCAGGATCAAGATTTCCTGTAGGTTCATCGGCTAAGATAAGATCAGGATGATTTAATAAAGCTCTTGCAATGGCAATACGCTGCTGCTCTCCACCGGAAAGTTCGTGAGGCATTTTATGCTTTTTACTTTTCATATTAACGCTTCCAAGAACTTCGTTAATACGGTCTTCCATCTTTATTTTATCGCTCCATCCGGTAGCTTCAAGAACGAATTTCAGATTTTTCTCTACCGTTCTGTCTGAAAGCAATTGAAAATCCTGAAATACAATTCCTAATTTTCTCCTAAGATTCGGGATATCAGAGGTTCTCATTTTCGCCAGATCAAAACCAACGACTGCTCCATGTCCTGATGCTAAAGGAATATGTCCGTAAAGTGTCTTCAAAAGAGAACTTTTCCCGGAACCTGTTTTCCCGATAAGATAACAGAATCTTCCTTTTTTGATGTTAAGGTTTACATCAGAAAGAACGGTGAAGTTTTTTTGGGCAATCTTGGCGTGCTGTAAACTTATGATATTATCTCCGGAGATATTTGTATGTGGCATAATTGAATTTTAAGAGGCTATTTCTAAAAATTTTTTTCAGATTTTAAAAATAGAAAAAAGAATACTAAAGAACGTAAATTTTATTATATTTTAACAACAAAAAATGCCTGAAAAACTTCTTTTCAAGCATGATTTGTATATGGGTAACTAAAGAAATTATCTCTTAGCTCTTGCAGAACTAACAGTTAAACTCTTTCTGCCTTTAGCTCTTCTTGCAGCCAAAACTCTTCTTCCGTTTGGCGTTGACATTCTTTCTCTGAAACCGTGTTTGTTTCTTTTCTTTCTTTCTGATGGCTGGAATGTTCTTTTACTCATTACTATATGTTTAAATCGTAATTATCTATTAATTTTCAGGTTGCAAAGATATAGGTTTTTTTATAAGATACAAATTTTAATTGCCTTTTTTTCAAATATTTTAGCATGTTTTAAAAGAGAGAATCGGCAAACACTTTATAGAAACGAAATTCCGGAACCTTAAAAATTATCCTGATGATTTATATAAAAGCTCTATCTTTGGAAACTCAATTTTAAAGAAGCATAAATGTTTACACCGGCGGAACTTTTAGAAATCAATACTCTCCTTACTCCTGGACGCAAAATCGTTATTATTACCCACTATAATCCCGATGGGGATGCTGTAGGTTCCAGCTTGGGACTGAAGCATTATCTGCATGCAAAAGGGATCGAGGCGGAAGTTGTGGTACCTAATGATTTTCCTAAGTTTCTGAAGTGGATGCCTGATGCTAAAAAGAATATTGTAGCCGAATACAAAAGAAAGATTGCCTTTGATTTAATCAACGAAGCAGAGGTTATTTTCTGTCTGGATTTTAATTCTCCTTCGAGAATCGGAATTCTGGGTGACTGGCTTGTCAATGCAAGAGCTAAGAAAATCCTTATCGACCATCACCAACAGCCGGAACAGTTTGATTTCGTATATTCTGATACTATTATCCCGGCCACCTGCCAGATGATTTACCATTTTATCGAAGCGATGAATGACGAGCATTTGGTGAATAAAGATATTGCGGAATGTCTTTATACGGGAATTATGACCGATACCGGTGGTTTCCGTTTCCGCTCTACAAGTGCTGATACCCATAGAATTATTGCCAATCTTATCGAAAAAGGAGCGGATCCTTCTGTGATCACATCCAATACCTGGGATACGAATACGGTTTCCCGTCTTCATCTGCTTGCTCTTATTTTAGGACGAATAGAAGTGGTAAACGACGGTAAAGTAGCGGTTCTGTACCTGACGAGAAATGAGTTGAAAGAATATGGCTTCCAGAAAGGAGATACAGAAGGTTTCGTTAACTATGGACTGAGTATTGTCGGAGTGAGAATGGCGGCATTTTTCATGGAAGACCTGTATGAGGATTTCATTAAAATCTCTTTCAGAAGTAAAGATGATGTAGATGTGAACCAGTTTTCCAGAAAATATTTCAGTGGAGGCGGGCACATCAATGCAGCAGGAGGAAAGTCTAATGAGCCGCTTCTTGATACGATTGAAACTTTCAAGAAAAGACTGGAAGGAGAGAATCTTTAAAGATTTTCACACACTTATACTTTACGATACCCTTTATCTTCCAATTCCAGGCAGGTGTATTCATATACCTGCTGAAACATTTCGTCCATAAATTTTTTATTGAAAAGACTGAATTTTGTCATTCTCGGAGGGTCTAAAAATATATCGCAGTGCTTTACTTTGGAATAAACTGATTTTGCAATAGCCAAATGCAGGATTCTATCGAATTCCTTCATCAGACTCATTTTTTTCAGTTCGTCATAGCTTATTGAATTGACATGAGAGGCGATCAGAAAGTCGCATTTATCAATAATAGGTTCTATAGGCAGGTTATCTAAAACACCTCCATCAATATATATTTTTTCGCCTATTCTTACAGGTGGCAGTATAAAAGGCACACTTGAGGAGGCTAACAGCGGAGCAAAAAGTTTTCCTTCTGAAAAATAATCTACAATTCCATGCGTCATTTCTGTAGCCGTTACATACACCGGAATTTTTAAAATTTTAAAATCATCTTCCGGAAAATGGTCCTGAAGAAGTTTTAAAATAAAATTCGAACTGAAAAGTCCGTTTTTGGAAAGCTTTAAATAAGACCGGGAAAAGAAAGTGGTAGATTTTACAATTTCCATCATTTCATCCGGGGTTTTCCCGAAAGAATAAAATGCGCCAACGATAGAACCCGCACTGGTACCCGAGATAATGTGCGGTTTTAAATTGTATTCTTCTAGAGCTTTAAGAACAGCAATATGAGCGATCCCGCGCATGCCGCCGCCGGAAAGCGTAAGGCCTATTACTGGCGGTTTCTTTTTAGTGAAAGAGAATAAACCCATTGGCAAAATTGTTCTCTACTAAGATACAAGATTTTTTGATACCTGTTCTTTAGTCTTCCAGTTCTGTTTTTTTACCTTTTTTCGATTGTAAAGTATGATGGAAAGTCTGGAATCTGCCCCCTCTCTCTCTACAACACTAATTTTTTAGGAAGATTATGCAGCAGTTCGGTATTAATAATTGCAGCGCAGATGGAGGGTTTCTCCCAATGACCGTTATGGCCGCAGTCCAGAATATAGGATTTTATATTGGTTCTGTCCGGAAGGTTTTTGATAATAGTTTCTGTTTTTACGGCATTGTCGTGTTTTCCGGCTATTACTAAAATCTTTGAATCCAGATTTTCCAATACATGTTTTTTGTCGGTTCTTTCCACCATCCCTTTTACACAGGCCAAAGCACCCTGGTTGTTGGTTGAAAGGGCAGTTGCTAAAGCCGTTTCTATTTTTCCTTCAAGAATATCTCTTTCATTCGGATTAAAAAGGTTGGGGATGCCCACTCTTGCATAATGGGAGAAAGAGTCAGAAATAATCCTGTAGCTCTTGATACGCTGGTTTTTCTTTTCTTCATCATCGGGAAAATAGGTGGAAAAGAATAGTGTTAAGCTTTTTAAAGAATCAGGAAACTTTTCAGCGAAAGCCAATGATACATAGCCGCCCATAGAATGCCCCAGCAGATGCACTTTTTCTAATTTCTGGTGGTCTAACACCTTTTTTACTTCCTCTGCCATTAATTCCATTGTATGAACCTCTGCTAAGATATCAGACTGTCCGTGGCCGGGAAGATCAATCTTTACCAGCGAAAAATTTTCAGAAAGATGAGGCTGCATATCACTCCAGATTGACAGGTTTTCCATAAATCCGTGAAGCAGTACTAATATTTCTTTTCCGTTTCCTTTTCGTTCAAAGTTCAGCATAATTTCAAAGTTCTAACATTTAAAAAGATTAAATATCTTTTCAAATGTATATAAAAAAGAGCATTTAAAAAATGCTCTTCTGTATTATTTTGTTAATTCGTTGTATACTTTCTTTTCCCACGGCTTAATATCTGTAATCCCGTAGCGTTCCTTTTTGGAGATCGCAATATTGTCTATTACGTCTACGAAATTTTTATAGTTGGCTTCATCAGTAGGTTTTACAATGATGGTGAAGTTTTCAGGATTAGGAGCTTTTTTGTAAGCTTCAGAAATGATATTTGAAATTTTCACTCCGCTGAAGTCCGTCTCTTTTAAATTCCCTGCATTGAGCTCATTGGCATTGCTCTGATGATAAAATACCCGATTATCTTTCCCAAGAATAAAAGTTACCTGGTTTTTGTCATTGACTACAGTAGTTGAATGGGGACCTTTTGCAGGCAGTCCCAGGTCCATAACATTGGGTTTTGAAAAACTCGCTGTGAACATGAAGAACATGAGCAGCAGGAAATTTAAATCTACCATGGGCGTCATATCAACCTTAATTGTTTTTCTTTTTGATTTCCCGCCTTGCGTTTCTTTTGTAATTACTTCAGCCATAATACATTTTTTTTGGTGTTAAACAGTATTAATAAAGAGTGAACTGTGATTCTTTATTTGTGGAAAGAATACAAAGTTTATGCCTGAATTATCGAAATATTAGAAATTGTTTAAAATCATTGAATGGTTTATGTGTTAATGTGTATTTTGTTTTTAAATTATTATGATTTTATGATATTTTAAGTATCTGTTTCTTGTTTGATTGTCATCGTTTTGAAGTTTTTTACCGCTATTACTGAATAGGTTTTCATAAAAAAAGCCTTATCAAAATGAATTGATAAGGCCTGCTTATTTTGAAGATTGAATCTTATTTATTTTTTTTTAAGTAATCCACTCCACATTCAAGGAATTTTTTGAAATCCTCTTTCGGCATGTATCCCGATACAGGAGTATTGATGACTTTTCCGTCCGGAGTTACCAAAACATAATGCGGCTGGGAATTGTTATTGAAATTTACCTGTTGGAATAAACTCCATCGGTCACCGATTGTTTTTACTTTTTTCACCTGTCCTTCTCCAAGGTCGATTTTAGTCTGTTCAGCTTCAGGAAGCTCTTCCTTATCATCCACATACAGGGAAGCAAGTACAATATCATTTTGAAGAATAGGTAAGATATCAGGTTCGCTCCATACAAATTCTTCCATTTTTCTACAGTTTTCGCACCCGTAGCCTGTAAAGTCAATCAGGATAGGTTTGTTTTCTTTTTTAGCAATTTCAATCGCGGTGAAGAAGTCATGTTCAGGATGCATTCCCAATATGCCGTCTTTTTCATCATGGAAATAGCTAACGTTCAATGGAGGCAGAATACCGCTTAATAACTGAAGTTTTGGTCGTTCTGAAGGAATTAATCCCTGAATCAGATAGATCACAAATCCTACTCCCATTATACCCAGGATTTTTCTTCCGATAGAAATTTTTGGTTTTTTGTCGTCATGCGGGAATCTGATCAGTCCAAATAAGTATAAGGCTAAACCTATGGCGATAATAATCCAGATGGCTATGAACAATTCTCTTTTTAAGAAGAATGTTTTAGAAACTAAGTCTGCTTTGGATAAAAATTTTAAAGCTAAAGCCAGTTCTACAAAACCTAAAACCACTTTTACCGTATTCATCCATCCTCCTGATTTTGGAAGGCTTTGAAGTGCCTGTGGGAATAATGCCAACAGACCGAAAATAATTGCCCATGCCAATCCGAAACCTGCCAATGCAAAAGTCAGCAACATCGGGACATTTGTGGAACCTGTAACCGCGCTTCCCAGTAAGCTTCCCAGAATCGGACCTGTACATGAGAATGAAACAATTACAAGTGTTAAAGCCATAAAGAAAATACCGATAATCCCGCCAGCTTCCTCTGCTTTAGAAGATTTATTGGCGATGGAACTTGGTAATGTGATGTCATAATATCCGAAGAAACTCCCTGCGAAGAATATAAATATGATGAAGAAAGCAATATTCAGCCAGATGCTGGTTGATATTTCATTGAATATATTTCCTGCAATCCCGTCAATAATATGGAACGGAACGCTTAATAGAACAAAAATAAGAAGGATGAAAAATCCATAGATAAGAGCATCTCTTTTTCCTTTTGCCTTGTTTTTATTTCCTTTCGTAAAGAATGAAACCGTTAACGGAATCATAGGGAAAACGCAAGGGGTTAATAAAGCAATCAAACCACCGATAAATCCTAAGAAAAGATACGTCCAGTAGTTTTCATCCACTTTCGTTGAGGCTGTTCCGCAATCGGTTAAAGGTTTTTTGAAATCCAGTGTTTCAATCTTTAATTTTTTAGGATCAAGTTTTGAAGTTTCTGTAATGGTCATTTCCGCTGTGGCAGGATGATCCACAACAGTTTCTGCTGTTTTTACAGAATCTTTCGTATTAGCAGTGGCTGTGGTTTCAGGAACAACTTCTTCAGGTACTCCTTTTGGGGTAACTTTCTGATTGAATTCTAATGTATTGGGAGCCAGACAAACTCTGTCATCACACGTCTGATAAGTGATTTCAGACGTTACATCAGCAGGCTTAGCCGGATCTTTTAATTTGAATTTCTGTTTGAACCCTGCCGCATTGGAATAGAAAACAATTTTTCCGCCAAAAGCTTCAGAAAACTCTTCGTGTTTTTTACCGGTTTCGGTGAATTTTCCGATCAGTTCGATATTTTTCCCCGAAACTTTATATTCGGTAGGAATTCCTGTGTCTTCAGGAAGATCTTTGGAATAAATATGCCAGCCGCTTTCCATCGTTGCATTCAGGACTGCCTCGTATTGATTGTTGCCCAGATCATTGATGGTAAATTTAAATTTTACGGGATTTTTTATTTGTGCATTAATTCCTGTGAATAAGAATAACAGAATTAATAAAAACCAGTTTCTAAATTTCATTTTACTTTTCATTACAAATTTTGAGAATACTTTTTGTTCTTTCCTCACGTGCATTTCTCCTGTCCTGCCTGAATGGTATAACGCCAAGTACAGCATTATGACCATCAGTAAGAATCCAGATTTTTTGCCTTGCTAAAATAGATAATTTTTCGTCCCTAAAAAACTTAGAAACTTTCTTTTTCCCTGAAAACCCACAGGGAAAAAACTCATCACCATTCTGTTGTCTTCGTAAACGCAACGGAAACTGCAGTTTTTCAGCATCAAAATCCCATTCAAAGGTCTTATTGATTTCGTCAATATCATCAATGGTATTTTCGAGATTAATGATGATTTGGTTTTTAGAAAAATCGAAATTTTCAATCAGAAGAATTTCACCGGGGAGTTTTTTTTCTTCACTTTTAGGAATTAATATCAATTCGTCTTTATGAATAATCAATTGATATTCTTTTGAATAGAAAGAGCTTCCGTTAGTTGCGGTAAAAATTTTCGAAATTTCTTCTTCCTGGTTAAAACCATACTTTTTTAAAATTTCAAACTTTACAAAATCACTTTCCCTATCCAGCTTCTCTTTTGATAGCGTTTTATGGTCTTTGTTAAATATACTGAGGCCGCTTTCTATCGCTGTAATTTGTTTTTCCACAAAATCTTTAGTCTGATTCAGATAAGAAGAACTTTTTTTAAAATTTTCTAAAAAATGCTCATTCGTTTCTAACAGTTTGGGAACAATTTCATTCCGGATTTTATTCCTTAGATAATCACTTTTCTTATTGGAAAGATCTTCTCTGTATTCGATAGAATTTTCTTCTGCAAACTTATAAATTTCCTCTTTTGTGAAGGAAAGCAGCGGACGGAGAATATTACGGTCGGTTGCAGGAATTCCGCTTAATCCTTTAATACCGGATGCTTTTGATAAATGGATGATGAACGTTTCCAACTGATCATTAAGATGATGTGCCGTTACCAGGAATTCAAGGTTTTCTTTTTCCCGGATCTCTTTGAAAAAAGCATATCGAAGCTCTCTGGCCCAAAGTTGAATGGAATGCTCCGGTTTACGGTCCTGTTCAGAAACTTCATACAGGTGAAACTGAATATGATTTTTCTCACAAAAATCCTGCACTACTTTTTGATCCAGATCAGAATCCTGACCGCGAAGTTTATAATTGATATGGGCGACCTGAAATTTCAGTTTTTCTTTTTGGGAAGAGCTGAAAGATTCGAATAAACTGAGTAAAACCATGGAATCAGCACCACCGCTCACGGCTAAAAGAAAGGTGTGGTTTTCAGGAGAATTAACCAGATTTTCTAACTGATTTTTAAAACTTGCTTTTTTCAATGGGAATGTTGAGAATTTCTTTTGTACAAAGATAACTCATATAATTCAATTGAATTTCCCTAACTTTGATACGTCTAAAAATGATTACTTATGAAGATTTTTAAAATTTTAGCAGTTTCTGCAATGGTGTTGGGAATGACATCTTGTATCAGCAAAAAGCAGTATGATGCTTTGAGCACAAACTATAAGCAGTGTATTGAGAATATTGGAGAAAGACAAAGAGAAATCCAGGATTTAAAGTCTCAGAACTCTGCATTGTCAGGTGAGAATAATTTACTAAAAAGTCAGCATGATGCATTAAAATCATCATTAGATGCCTGTTTGGCAAATACAGGGAAAAGTTCATCAAATATTGATAAATTGGTAGGAGAGATCAACGCTTCCAATTCCTATATCAAACAGCTTATTTCTAATAACGCTAAAAATGACAGCTTAAATTTAGCATTGTCTAACAAGCTGAAAAGATCATTGGATAATGTAACTGACGACGATGTCCAGGTAAAAGTATTGAAAGGAGTGGTGATGATTTCACTTTCTGATAAAATGCTTTATAAAACAGGAGATTATAACGTACTTCCTGCCGCTCAGGAGGTGTTAGGAAAAGTAGCGAAAGTGATCAACGATTATGATAAATATTCAGTATTGATTGAAGGAAATACGGATAATGCTCCTTTAAGTTCTCCGAATTTACCAAAAGACAACTGGGATCTTTCTGCATTGCGTGGTACTGCAGTGGCTAAAGTTCTTCAGTCTCAGTTTGGTGTAGATCCTGCAAGAATTACAGCGGGTGGACGTTCTGAATACAATCCTAAAGCAACGAACATGAGTGTTTCAGGAAGAGCAGAAAACAGAAGAACAGAAATCATCATTATGCCGAAACTTGATGAATTCATGAAGCTGATGGATATTGCTCCAAAAAAATAATCTCATTTGGTTTACCATAAAAAAATAAATCCCGAAGTCATTCGGGATTTATTTTTTTAATCAGATTAATTCTTCTTTTCTCAGCAGAGAAATGACTCGTTGTAAAATTGAATTGGATATTTCAGGTTTAGTTTTCTTAAAAGAAGAAGCCGCCTTACTTTTCAGCAATGCGGTTTTCTGATTCTTCACGTTAATTTGTTTTTCAGCGACGTTCATGTGTGATCACTTAGTGTTTTTACCCTTTGTTCTTTGCAAAGCTATGACAAAGAACAGATACATCATATCCGGGTTTTCACGGTATTTTTTATGGGGCTTTCCCTATTTTGTGATTTGATATTGTAATGATCATTCGTGCTTTTTGCTTATATTTAAGTAAATTTGAATTACAAAATTTGTAGAATGAGCTTTTTCGAAGAAAAAAATGCAGAAATGGACAGGTACCTGGAAACTCATGCTTCCTCAGAACCTGAAATTCTGAAAAAATTAAGAAGAGAAACCTACCAGAAAACAACACAGCCTCACATGATCTCAGGATATCAGCAGGGAAGATTGTTGACCATAGTTTCTCAGATGATGCAGCCTAAAAATATTCTGGAAGTAGGAACCTTTACAGGATATGCAACGCTTTGTCTTGCCGCGGGTATGACTAAAGATGGAAAAATTACCACATTGGACGTGAATGAAGATCTTGCCTATCTGCCCAGAAAATATTTTGCAGAAAGTGAATATGTGGATCAGATTGATTTTAAACTGCTTGATGCTAAAGAGTTTTTAAAAAACACGGATGAGATTTTTGATCTCGTTTTCATTGATGCCGATAAAGAAAATTATGCGGAATATTTCAGACTGATCAAACCGAGAACCAGATCAGGATCTGTGGTGATGTTTGATAATGTTCTGTGGTACGGAAAAGTATTGGAAGAAAATCCAAAACAAAGATCTACGCAGGTTATTAAGGAACTCAATGATTTGATTGCAAAAGACGAAGATTTTGAAAATCTTATTTTACCTTTGCGGGATGGAGTCAATTTCCTTCGCAGGAAATAATTGAAAGATTTAGCTGGATCTAATTTTTTAATCTTTTTAATCGTTCAATTTTTTAATCTATAATTAATGAATAAAGGAATTTGTATTGTTACAGTAGCGCCGGTTCGGGCAGAAAATTCTGACCGGGCAGAAATCGTTACGGAAATATTGTTTGGTGAAAGTGCTGATATTTTGGAAGTAGATAAAAACTGGACCAAAATAAAAATGCATTATGACGGCTATGAAGGATGGATGGATACGAAGCAGATCAAACCTGTAACAGACGAAGAACTGGCAAAAAGAAAGATTACGGTGGTAACAGAAGATTTTTCGTCAGTACTTATGAATGACGGAAAAACATTATTGTCAATGGGTTCTGAAGTAGAATTTCCTGTGGTAGCCTCCAGAAGAAGCCATGAACCTCGCGAAAGTATTGCTTTAGCAGCCAGAGAATTCCTGAACGTACCTTATTTATGGGGCGGGAAAAGTTATTTTGCCGTAGACTGTTCTGGTTTTACCCAGTTGATATACAAAATTCATAATATTAAACTTCCCAGAGATGCTTCTCAGCAGGCGGAAGTAGGGGAGGCATTAACGTTTGTAGAAGAAAGTCGGCCGGGAGATTTAGCTTTTTTTGAAAATCCTGAAGGAAAAATTATTCATGTAGGAATTATGCTGGAAAATCAGAAGATTATCCATGCTTCGGGAAAAGTGAGAATTGATACACTGGATTCCACAGGAATCTTCAATAAAGAAATGAATAAGCACACCCATAAATTGAGGGTTATTAAAAATGTACTTTAAATCATAAAAGAATTGAGATGAAAGAAGTGATTTTGACGATTTTTGATTGTATTAATTTCGGATTGGTTGCTTTTTTATGGGGGTTGACAATAAAAAATTATAAAACCTTACCTCAAAGAATTCCTGTTCATTTTGATCTGGATGGTAAAGCTGACAATTTTGGAAATAAGGCTTTTATCTTTTTAATGCCTGTAATGGGAGTTCTGCTTTATCTTATCTTCATGTACATCACAAGATATCCGGAATCATCCAATTTCCCTGTTGAAATTACAGAATCCAACAAAGAAAACCAGTTTCTTATTATGACCATCTTTTTAAGGTGGATTCTCATGTTAGTTTTATTTATTTTTCTCAATAGCCAGGATCTTATGATAAGATATGCTTTTGATGAAAATGCCAAACCGAAAGCTTCTGTGGCTACTATGCTGTTCTCAGTTCTTGGAAGTGTAATCGTTGTTGTAATTATTGCGGCTCAATTTAAATAATCTGTTTATCATAGTTATCACATAGAAATCGAAAACTCATCTGAATGTCTTTTTTATATAACATATTTGTCAATCTGCTCATTCTCGGAATGAAGGTTTTTTCATGGTTTAATGATAAAACTAAAAAAGGCGTTGAGGGAAGGAAGCAGTCTCTAGAGGTAGTGAAAGCTGCATTTTCTAAAATAGATAAAGTAATCTGGATGCATGCCGCCAGTTTGGGTGAGTATGAACAGGGACTTCCGGTGCTGGAAAAATTAAAAGAAAATTTTCCCGGACATAAAATTCTGATTACGTTTTTTTCGCCTTCCGGATATGAAAATGTAATTAAGAAAAAACATATGGCAGATGCTGTCTGTTATTTGCCTTTCGATAAAAAAAGTACGGTAAAAGAGTTTATTTCTCAATTTCATACGGAACTATTTTTTACGGTAAAATATGATTATTGGTATAACCTTCTTTCTGAGCTGAAAAAACAGAATACCAGGATCTATGTAGTTTCTGCGCTGTTCTATGAAAGACAGTCATTCTTTACCTCCTATGGAAAATGGTTTGTCAAGCAGCTCAAGGCAGACGTCGACTGGTTTTTTCATCAGACACCCTTTTCCCTGGCTTTGGCTAAAAGTGTTGGTTTGGTGCAGTCTTCAGTAACCGGAGATACCAGATTTGACAGGGTAAGACAACTCAGAAACCGAAACAATCATGTGGATTATATTGCAGATTTTATAGGAGAGCATAGGGCGATTGTTTTCGGCAGTTCATGGCAGGAAGAGGAAAAGATTGTCGCCATTATTTCTCAAAAAAATTATACCGTAAAGATCATCATAGCTCCTCACGATTTAAAAAGAGTTACTCATTTAAAACAGCTTTTCCCCGATGCATTGCTGTATAGTGAAATCCATAACCAGCAACCTTTAGCCAACAACCAACAGCTACTCATTATAAACAGTATAGGTTTGTTATCAAAATTATATTCCTATGCAGATATTGCGGTGGTAGGGGGCGGATTTCATGAGGCAGGGCTGCATAATATTTTGGAAGCGGCTACTTTTGGAGTACCCGTTGTTTTCGGAAATCAATACAGGAAAAATCCGGAGGCTGATGCATTAATTTCTATGAATGGAGGTAAATCTGTTGAAGACAAGTCTCAGGCATCAGAATTTATCCTTTTTCTTCTCAATAATGAAGAAGTATTGAACGAAATGTCTGAAAATGCAAGGAAATTTGTTGATGAAAATCCCAATTCTACAGAGATGATTATCAAAAAAATTCTATCGTAAAAAACCCTGACTTTTTATTTCTTTGATCACCAGATCCAAATGATCGGGAATATTTTCACATTGAAGCCAGTTGAAATCAAAACTGTTATTGACGCATAGTTTTTCGAAATAATGGTTGGTGAAGATATTTTTTTTCAGACTCTCTAACAGCTCATCAATTTCCATCCAGTAATCTTCATCCAGTTTTTTCGCCAATACTAAACACTTGAACAGTTTATTAATCAGATACAGGTATAGCTTGTAGACATTGTCAAACCTTTGTCTGCTCAGTTCCTCACTATGCTCAAGAATTTTGTCAATAAGCAGCAGGTTAAGGGAAACATCCCCAAATTTATCCGTAGTTATTTTAACGTGTTCTGTAATTTCTGCACTTATTTTACGGATGATCCCCAGAAAATATTTTTGATTTCCAATATAATTGCACGCCATAAGAACTTTCTCCTGAACGTTTTCTTCCATGGCGTTCCTCTTATCATCTGTTGTTTCCTGATCAATAAGTTCAAAATATAATTTTTTAGACAGCAGCTTATCTTTTTTCAGCAGCCTGAAAATAAGACGGTCTTTTTCAACAGCGGAAAAATTACTTAATGCTGCTTTAAATTCTTTTGAATATTCCATTAGTTGAAAATTTTTGAATACTTTAAAAATCCGTTAAGAGCCCAGTTGGCCGTATAATACAGGGATTTTAATGAAGAGAATCCCATAAAATCTTTATACACCAGATATTGGTCTTTAATAATATTTTTTTTCTTTCTCGAAACGCTGTTCTCGCGCATTCTGTATTTGGCAAGAGTCTTTGGTAGAGGATGTCCTTCAGGAATAGCCTTTAGTAAATTCAGCCACATCACATGATCTTCCCGTTTACTTTTGATTGGGAACAAAAACTTCCCAACCCTTTTAGTATCATACATCGTGGAAACCGGAGCAAGCCTGCAGGTTTTTAGAAGATTAGAAAAGGTAACGACTTTATCTGCCACGAAATCTTTTAAAATAGGCTTTAGCTGTTCATCACATCTTGAATAGTTGCAGTATACAAGCTCTGCATGGTGTTCCTGCATATAATCCGTCATGGTTTCCAGGTATTCCGGGTACCAGTAATCATCAGAATCCAGAAAGGCAATATATCTTCCCTGAGCTCTTTCAAGGCTGTTGTTTCTTGCATTTCCTGCGCCGCCATTTTTTTCCAGAACATGGAGTTTTATTCTCGGGTCATTATATCCTTTAATAATTTCGACTGTATTGTCCTTAGATAAATCATCAGTAATCAGCCATTCCCAGTTTTGATAGGTCTGGTTCAGTACAGACTGTATCGTTTCCTCAATAAACTCGGCGGAATTGTAACAGGGGGTGATAATGGAGATAAGGTCTTTCATTCGTGCTTTAAAATTAATTATAAAAATTTTTTCTCATAAAAATGCCATGAACTAACGCCGACACCAATAACCACCAGCATACATATAAAGGCCATTACAAAAGGATTATAATGTTCAAATAGCCCCAGGGTAGTAAATGTCCTGATGATTGGGAAGTGAAAAATGTAAATTCCGTATGTGAAATCTCCGTATTTCCCGAAATTATTTAAGAATTTAAATGAATATGCAATATAAAGTACGATAATTCCGATCATCATCGGAGAAACTAATTTTATATCTAAAATTAAATCAATCCAAACGGTAATGATAGCGATAATAAAAAGTGGATTTTTATATTTAATAAATGTATCAAAATTAAAATAAATCAACATTCCTGGGATGAAATAGCACAGTACTCCCGGAATTTGTTTTGCGATTGAAATTTTATGTATTGACTCAAAATAATTAAGATAAACCAGTGATAAGAAATAGATTACTGTTAAACTGATATTTCTGTATTTATTGTTTTTACCGAAAAGCAAAAATAATAACGGGACGCAAAAATAATAGCACATTTCTACCTTGAGTGTCCAAAGAGCTCCGTTGACAGCCTGATTGCCAAAAACCCCCGGAAGCCAGGGTGCTTTGAAATTCAGGAACAAAGAATTCCAGAAAAGATATTTATAAACCTGAGTATTAGTGAAATAATCATACAAAGAAAGTGTACTGACCAAGCTTAATAATAGGGCACATAAAAATACAACCAATAAATAAGCCGGAACAATTCTCAGGATTCTCTTTTTCAGATAGCTTTTTAAACTGGAAGATCGGTCATAACTTCTTGCGATAAGAAATCCACTGACAACAAAAAATCCGAACACGGCAATTTCTATAGGGCTATGTTCAAAAATTTTGAGGTCTTGCGAGGCGCTGAGCGTTCCCAAATGTCCCAGGAAAACGATAAAGGCGAGGAGAACCCTTAAAAAGTCAAAATTATTTTTCGTTATGTCTTGCATTTGCGTTTGCATTGTTTTGTGCAAAAATAGCTTTTTTAATAAAATATCAGATCTATTCCAGCGTTCAATATTTGTTAATTAAGAAGACTTTTATGATTAATTGTTTAAAATATACAGAAATACAGCTTTTTAAAATAATTTTCGGTAAAAAATAGTTATATAATTCAAAAAAATTATAATTTTAGCGATTGAAAAATTTGATACATGAAGAAATTAGCATTACTATTTGCAGGTTTATCATTATTTATAGCTACAGGATGTAATAAAGATGACGATACTACCGTTGAATATCCGCTTGTCGGGGTATGGCAGCCACTAAAAGAAGTGGTAACCACGATCGAGACCGGAGAACAGCCGGTGTCTGATCTGATTACGTATTCTGACTGTCAGAAGCAATCCAGATGGACATTCAATCCTGAAGCAACAGGAAAGAGAACTGAATGGGGAGATTCTACAACACCTGGACAGTGTGCAGCGTTGTCTCCGGATAGAACCTTTACCTATACTTATGATAAAAGCGGTAAAACGGTACAGATAAAATATCAGGGAACCGTAGAACCTTCAAATGGTAGCATTACAACCCTTAATGAAACTACATTAAACCTTGCTATCAGGGAAAATACGGCAGACCCGAGTGTGTATAAAACAAGAACCTATACTTTCAAGAGAATTCCTCAATAAGGAATAATCAATGAAATATACAATATCAGGTCTCATCTTCGGATGGGACTTTTTTTATGAAGCGTCTCTTTATAATTAATTTAAAATTAAAGTTCTATTTCTTTTAAAATCATTATTTTTGTGAAAATGGATTTAATAGAAATACAATTTAATATCCAAAGTCTAACATCTAACATCTAATATAAAGTGTTTTACGATCATCAGCAGATAGAAAAAAAGTGGCAGAAATACTGGGAAGAAAATCAGACCTATAAAACTTCCGATAACACAGATAAACCTAAATTTTATGTTCTCGATATGTTTCCGTACCCATCCGGAGCGGGACTTCATGTGGGGCACCCGCTGGGATATATTGCCTCGGATATTTATGCAAGATATAAAAGACATCAGGGTTTTAATGTTCTTCACCCGGTTGGATATGACAGTTTTGGCCTTCCTGCTGAGCAGTATGCAATTCAGACGGGGCAGCATCCTGCTATTACTACGGAACAAAATATTACAAGATACGAAGAGCAGTTAAGAAAAATTGGCTTTTCATTCGATTGGAGCAGAGAGGTGAGAACTTCCGATGCTTCTTATTATAAATGGACGCAGTGGATCTTTATTCAGCTGTTCCATTCATGGTATAATAAAAATACAGATAAGGCGGAACCTATCGAAACTCTGATTCAGCATTTTGCAGAAAAAGGATCGGAAGGAGTAAACGCCAATCAAAACGAAGAATTAAACTTCACCGCTGAAGAATGGAATAATGCTTCTGAAATTGATAAAGAAGATATCCTTTTAAATTATCGATTGTCTTACAGAGCAGAAACAACGGTCAACTGGTGTCCTGCCTTAGGAACCGTATTGGCCAATGACGAAGTAAAAGACGGAAAATCTGAGAGAGGAGGATATCCCGTATTTCAGAAAAAAATGATGCAGTGGAGTATGAGAATTTCTGCATACTCAGAAAGATTATTACAGGGACTGAAAACATTGGATTGGCCACAGCCGTTGAAAGATGCTCAGGAATACTGGATTGGGAAATCCCAGGGAGCTCAGGTGAAATTTGAAATAGAATATCAGAAACCTGAAGACAAAAATGGAGAATCAGCTCCTGAAAGTCATATCGAAGTTTTCACAACAAGACCTGATACCATTTTTGGAGCAACCTTTATGGTATTGGCTCCGGAAAATCCATTAGTAGAAACCATAACTACTGAAGCTCAGAAAGCAGAAGTGGACCATTATATTGAAGAAACTTCCAAGAAAACAGAAAGAGACCGAATGGCTGACGTGAAAAACGTAAGCGGTGCTTTTACCGGAACTTATGCAATCAATCCTTTCAGCAATGAAAGAATGCCGATTTATATTTCAGATTACGTACTGATGGGTTATGGAACGGGAGCAGTAATGGCGGTTCCTGCTCATGATGAGAGAGATCACAGATTTGCAAAGAAATTTAATTTAGAAATTAAAAAAGTTGTTGAAACGGAAGAAGATGTTCAGGAAAAATCTTTTGATTCTAAAACAAGTACCTGCGTAAATTCTGATTTCTTAAATGGCTTAAGCTATGAAGAAGCAAAAACATTAATTATAGATGCTGTTGAAAAAAAGGCCATCGGTCATGGAACAACCAATTACAGACAGCGTGATGCGATTTTCTCAAGACAGCGTTATTGGGGGGAGCCGGTTCCTATATATTATAAGGATGGGATGCCGTATACATTGCCAAACGCTGCCTTACCATTGGAACTTCCTGAGGTTGAAAAATACTTGCCGACAGAAGATGGAGATCCGCCACTAGGAAATGCAAAAACATTCGCCTGGGATGAAGAAAATCAAAAAGTCGTAGCAACAGATTTAATTGATGACAAAACAATATTTCCGTTAGAATTATCTACCATGCCGGGTTGGGCTGGAAGCTCATGGTATTTCTTGCGATATATGAATCCTCACAACGATAAGGTTTTTGCTAAAAAAGAACTGGTTGATTATTGGGGACAGGTAGATCTTTATATCGGCGGGAGCGAACATGCTACCGGACATTTATTGTATTCCCGTTTCTGGAATATGTTTATGAAAGACCGTGGTTATATCAATCAGGAAGAGCCATTCCAAAAATTGATCAACCAGGGGATGATTTTGGGGATGAGTGCTTTTGTGTATAGAATCGATGGAACCAATACCTATGTTTCCAAAAATCTTGCTCATGAATATCAAACTCAGAAAATTCATGTTGATGTATCCTTATTAAAAGGAACCTCAGATGAATTAGACACAGAAGCTTTCAAATCCTGGAGACCGGATTATGCAGCAGCAGAATTTATCCTTGAAGATGGAAAATACATCACAGACCGTGAAGTAGAAAAAATGTCCAAGTCAAAATATAATGTAGTCAACCCTGATGACATCTGTAATGAATATGGAGCAGACGGATTGAGACTGTATGAAATGTTCTTAGGTCCGTTAGAACAATCCAAGCCTTGGAATACCCAGGGGTTAAGCGGAGTGTACGGTTTCCTTAAAAAATTCTGGAACTTATATTTCAATGGTGATGTTTTTGAGGTTTCTGATAAAGAACCTACCAAAGCAGAATATAAAGTATTGCATACCTTAATAAAAAAGGTGGTTTTTGATATCGAGAATTTCTCTTTCAACACCTCTGTATCTTCATTTATGATTGCTGTGAATGAACTTCAGAAAATAAGATGCAACAAGCGCAATATTTTAGAACCATTAGCCGTTATCATCTCTCCGTATGCGCCTCATATCTGTGAAGAGCTTTGGAGTCAGCTGGGACATACCACTTCTATTGAGTTTGAAGCATTCCCTGCGTTGAATGAAGATTATCTGGTAGAAGACGAAATTGAATACCCGGTGAGTGTAAATGGTAAAATGAAGTTTAAAATTTCACTTTCAGCACAGTTATCGGCCAAAGAAGTGGAGGATTCTGTGATTGCTGATGAAAAGATGCAACAAATTTTGGAAGGAAAAACCCCTAAAAAAATTATTGTGGTGCATCACCGAATTGTGAATATCGTAATTTAAAAGAAAATTAACATTGGGAAATTAAAAAAAATGAGGGTCTTATTTTTTTAATATTTTAACGTAAATGTTAAAAATGAGAAAAATAAATAAAATATTTGAAAATAATTATAATATCGAAATCGTATTAAATTTTCTTTATCAAAAAAAAGCAAAATGTTTATTTAAGACTCTTGCATTTTAATTAATTTTGCCTTTAATTTACACCCTGTAAAATTTTAAAACAATATAATTTAGTTAAATATGGAAATGAATGTTTCAAAAAATGATGAGCAAGTTGTTGCTAGAAAGGCAGGAGGTTTAAACCCGGCTGTTATTATTCCTATTCTATTGGTTATAGGAATTTGTATTTGGTTATTTGTACTTGGTAGTCCGGGAAATTTTAAAGCTGATCCTAGATTATCTGGAGCATCAGTAGCTTTCTCCGATGTTGAAGGGAAAGAAATGCATCCTCAAGGATTCTTAGGGATGATTTACATGGGAGGTGTCATCGTACCATTACTTGTTACATTCATGATCACGGTAATCGTTTTCTCATTCGAAAGATATTTTGTACTAAACAAAGCATCAGGTGCAGGAAATGTAGACAACTTTGTTGTTAAAATCAGAAGCTTATTAAATCAAAACAAAATTGATGAAGCTTTAGAAGAGTGTGACAGACAACAAGGATCTGTAGGTAATGTAGTAAAAGAAGGTCTTACGACTTACAAAGCATTAGCTCATGATACTACATTAAACAAAGAACAAAAAATGGTTGCTCTTAACAAAGCTATCGAAGAAGCTACAACGCTTGAGATGCCAATGTTAGAGAAAAACATGATGATTCTTTCTACTTTAGGTACTGTTGCAACGTTAGTAGCACTTTTAGGTACGGTAATTGGGATGATTAGAGCGTTCTTCGCTTTAGGAGCTAGTGGAGGTACTCCTGATGCTGCTGCCCTTTCTATCGGTATTTCAGAAGCATTGATCAACACCGCTTTAGGTATTGGTACTTCAGCTGTAGCTATTATTCTTTATAACTTCTTTACATCTAAAATTGATGGATTAACTTATAAGATCGACGAGATCGCAATGAGCATCCAACAGTCTTTTGCTGAATTCCACTAATTCAATTCTTTACAAAAGGATTGTGGTCAATTCAAATTAAATAAGAAGTTTTAATAATTATATAAATAATAATGGCGAGAATAAAACCAAAAAGACATGGAGTAGTAACGGATATGACGGCGATGTGCGACGTTACGTTCCTATTACTTACGTTCTTTATTATGACCACGCAGTTTAAAAAACCTGATGTGGAGCAGATCAAACCGCCATCTTCAATCTCAGAGAAATTACTTCCTGATGCAAGTTTAATGACTATTAATGCTACTCCTGACGGAAAATTTTATTTTCAGCCGGTAGAAAATGCATCAGAGAGATTAGAGCTTTTAAATAAAATGGGTCAAAAGTATAATATGACTTTTGATAACAACGAAAAAGCTGCATTCCAAAAAGTTCAGTCAATTGGAGTTCCTATGAGCCAGTTGAAAAGCTATTTGGATATGCCGGAAGATGAGCAGAAGAATTTCAAGAGTCCTAAAGGGATTCCTATGGATAGTACAAATCAGCAATTAATTGACTGGGTACAACAGAGTTTAAGTGTTAATCCTGATTACAAATTAGCAATCAAGGGAGACGTTACAACACAGTATCCTAAAATTAAAAGTTTATTTGAGGGTTTAAGAGATATCGATTTTCTTAAATTTTGGTTGATTACGTCACAAGAAGGTAAACCTAATTAATAAAAAGAAATGGCAGAAGTACAAGTACAGGAAAAAGGCGCCAAAGGCGGTAAGGTACGTTCCAAGAAAAATAACCCCAGAGTCGATATGACTCCGATGGTAGATTTGAATTTCTTATTATTGATGTTCTTTATGTTTACTTCAACGTTTAGTAAACCAAATGTGATGGACTTGGGGCTACCGGCAAAACCTAAAAAAGATACGCCGAAACCACCTCCAACTGAAATTAAACTTTCGAACTCTATTTCTTTGTTATTAGGTAAAGACAATAAGATTTTTTGGCATCAGCAGGATAATACATCACTGACTGACCAAAATCTTAATGAAACATCATATGATAGAGAGGGAATCAGAAAGGTAATTGAGCAGGCAAAAGCAAATGCGGCAGATAAAACAAAATTTACTGTGATTATCAAACCGACTGATGATGCTGTGTATAAGAACTTTGTTGATATTATTGACGAAATGGCAATTACAAAGAGCGAACAATACGGTGTTACCGATGTGAAGCCTTGGGAAAAAGCTATTTATGAAAAGAAAGTAGGTAAATCCGGAACTCCGGCTGCACCTGCAACAAAGTAATTTAACCCTAAAATTGTAAATCAATGGCAGATGAAAATATATACAATCAAAATCTTACCTTAGACGAGATTGTATTTGAAAATAGAAATAAGGAATATGGTGCCTATGATATCAGACATCAGTATTCTAAGATTTTAACCAAGTCTTTTATTATTGGTACTTCTATATTCTTAGTTTTGGCTTTGTCTCCTTTTATTTATCTTACCATTAAGAACCTTACTGCTCCACCTACAAAGGAAGTGAAAGCAGATTTGGTAGACGTTCTTCAGGAAGATAAAATTATTGAGCAACCAAAAGACGAACCACCTCCACCACCACCACCACCTCCAAAAGAGGAAGAGAAAGTTGAGGTTATTCAGAATGTAGTTCCGGAGCCGGTAAAAGCTCCAAAAATTGAAACTCCACCACCGCCAATTTCTAAGCAGTTAGAAACTACGACTGGTTTGCAGAATCAAGAAGGGGTGAAAGCTCCTGCATATGCACCGCCGCCACCGCCGCCTTCAACAGGAACTAAATCTACGGCAGCAGAAGTGAAGCCAAGCAACAACCCGAATGAAATCTACAAAGATGTAGACCAGTCTGCAGATTATCCTGGAGGTATGGCAGCATTGAGAAAATTCCTAGGGGAGAACTTTGATACTTCTTTAATGGAAGGGGGAGAAGGGCAGCTTAGAGCGAAACTGAAATTCGTTGTAGAAAGAGACGGAAGTGTTTCCGGAGTTGTGATTGAAGAGAAATCTCCAAATGCAGACTTCAATAACGAAGCAATACGTGTAGTTAAGAAATTGAAAAAATGGACTCCTGCGAAAAGAAACGGGGAGAGCGTTAGATCTTACTATAGCGTTCCGTTTACAATGAACTTTGAATAAAATTAATATTCAAACATATTAAATAAAAAGAGAGGCATATGCTTCTCTTTTTATTTTTTTTGGTATTTTTGTTTTATGATGTTCAAATGGTTATCCTTAGTTACCGGATTTTTTTATATTGTATTGGGAATTGTAGTTATTGTCTATAAATTCTTCTTTACAATCGTGGAGCCTGCCGTTGCCTATCCTTTAGGTGCGCTTATTATTCTTTATGGTTTATTCAGAATATACAGAGCGATTTTAAAAATTAAAAATTCCAATGATGAAGAATAGTATTAAATATGTACTAGTTTCTGTCTTCAGTATTATTTCTCTAAGCTGTAAAAAAGTAGATGATTCCATATCTTATAATAAAGGTGATCTTACCATCTTTACTGATGAATCGTTTAAAAGCGTCACAGAAGCACTTGCAGATGGTTATATGGCCAGTTATCCTGAAACACACATTAAAGTTACGACCAAGAAAGAAGACCTGGGTTTTGTAGACCTGGTTGATGGTAAAGCTAAAATAATAGTGCTGTCCAGAGATCTTTCTGCAAAAGAGACTAAAGCATACGAAGATAAAGTAGATCTGAAATTCATCCCAGCGAGGTTTGCAGCAGATGCTGTAGTTTTTGTGGTTCCTAAAGAATCATCTAAAACAAGTATTTCAATGGATGAAATTACCAATGGACTTCAGTCGGATGCTAAAGACTTTATTTTTGACGGAACCAATTCCAGTAATTTAAATTTTGTAGCCCAGAAGATAGGAAAGCTGCCTAAAGATTTAAAATTCTCAATTATTTCAGGAAATCAAAATATTATAGAGCAATTAAATAAGTATCCAAATAAAATTGGAGTAGTAGGATTGAATACTTTCAGCCGTCCTTACGATAAAACAGCAGAGAAATTAAGAGAGATGGTTAAAATCCTTCCTATTGAAAAAAATGGAAAACTCTATACCGCTGATGTTACCCAATTACGTGGAATGAAATATCCTTTTACGAGAGTACTTTATTTCTTAACCAACGAAGGTGGATTTAACATAGCCAATGGCTTTATCAGATACTCATGTACACAGTTAGGCCAGATGATCGTCGAAAAAGAAGGACTGCAGCCCTATAATTTGTACAAAAGAGAGGTGCAAATGCGTTAAAGAAATATAAATTAACATTATACCCCATATAATTACACTATTTTGGTCTAAAAATTGTGTAGAATATAACTCAATTTAGAAAAATATAAAATGAAAGATATAATGAATATGAATGTAAAGAAGATTGCTTTTGGAGCAGCTGTGGTATTTTTTGCCAACTTTGCCAGTGCACAGACGTTGCAGGATGGTATAAACAGTGTGGATAGTGATAAGTATGCACAAGCTAAAACTAATTTTACTGACATGATTGCGAAAGCACCTACTGCAGAAAATTATTTTTATTTAGGAAATACTTTCCTAAGACAAGGTGATCCGGATTACGCTAAAGCAACAGAAAGTTTTAATAAAGGACTTGCTGCAGACAGTAAAAGCTACCTTAACAAAATTGGTCTGGCAACAGTCAAATTAGGAAAAGGAGACAAAAGTGCTATCGCTGAAATTCAAAAAGTTGTAACTGACTCTAAAGAGAAGGATGCTGAAGTATTGTTCAGAGCTGCAGAAGCTTTGACTTTATTTGAAAAGAACAACTCTCCTGACCTTGCTATTCAATTCCTGAATAAAGCAATTGAAAGAGCTCAGAAAAAAGAAGTTCCGGCTAATTATTACTATACACTAGGGGACGCATACAGATTAAAGAAAAATCCGGGAGATGCAATGTCTGCTTATGACAAAGCATTACCACTTGCTAAAAACAAAGCATCTGTATACACAAGAATGGGTACGCTTTGGATGGCTGCTCAATTATGGCAAAAAGCAAAAGAAAGCATAGATAAAGCCATTGCGGTAGATCCTACGTATGCGCCTGCTTATAAAGCATTAGCTTCATATGACATCAGATACCAGGAGAATGCAAAAGCAACTCAGGATTTGATCAACTATACAAAATATGCCGATGAAGATCCGTATACTTTATTGGAAATCTCAAAATTGTATTTCACCAATGAAGATTATACGAATTCTAAGGCTGTATTAGATAAAATTTTTGATAAGATCAATGATCCTATTAAATTCAAATTAAGAGCATACCAATTGTATGCAGACGGAAAATATGCCGATGCTAAGCAAAATATGGATACTTTCGTTTCTCAGGCAGAGCAGTCAAGAGTACAGCCTTCTGACCAGGGATTACAAGGACTTATTGCTGCAGGATTAGCAAAAACAGAAACAGATGCAGCTAAAAAATCTGCATTAAATGCTGAAGCACAGCAAAAAATAGCAATTGCAAAAGCAGCAAAAGATGAGACAATGAAATGGGATATGGAGCTGGCTAAGATCTCCGGAGGAGGAGCTTCTCAGGCTGATGCAGATTCAGGACCTACCAATGCTACTATCGATGCATTGAAAAAGCAGGCTGCTGCAGATCCTAAGAATACAGATGTTTTATACAAACTGGCAACTGCTTACCAGGATGCAAAAAACTGGAATGGAGCAATCCTTACATGGCAGAAAGTAATTGTACTTCTTCCAGATTGGGCACCGGCTTATTACAGCCAGGGATATTCTTATCAGCAAGCAGGAAACAATGAAGCAGCTAAATTAGCCTATGAAAAATTCATTGCTACAGTAAAACCTGCTGATCAGGAAGCGAACAAGCAGATTTTATCATATGCCTATTTCGCTGTGGCTTATATCAGCAAAACTTCTGATGTGGCTAAAGCTAAAGATTATGTTGCAAAATCTCTTCAGTTAGATCCTACTTACCAGGATGCTGTAAAATTAAATGCAGAACTCAACAAATAATTTAAATTTTAAATTATAGATAGTATAACTTCCCATTCGTAATGTTTGGGAAGTTTTTACTTTAAATCTTATCTTTGAAAATAGGAAACGCCCGGAGTTGAAAATTAGAAAATTATTGGGCTTCCATCTGACAAATTAAAAATAAAAAGAATAGATGAAAACAGATATACTTGCCTTTGGTGCCCATCCCGACGATGTAGAATTAGGATGTGGAGGCACTGTTGCTAAATTGATTTCAGAAGGAAAAACATGTGTTATTGTTGACCTCACCAAAGGAGAACTCGGAACCAGAGGTACAGATGAGACCAGAAGAGTGGAAGCTTTAGACGCTGCCAAAATTCTAGGAGTAGCTGCAAGAGTAAATCTTGGAATGAAAGATGGCTTTCTGGTGAATTCTGAAGAATACCAGATGGAGATCGTAAAAATGATTCGCAGATACCGCCCGGAAATCGTCTTAGCCAATGCGATTGATGATAGACATCCGGATCATGCAAAAGCAGCGAAATTAGTATCGGATGCGTGCTTTTTAGCCGGCCTGAGAAAAATTGAAACCGTACACGAAGGAGAAAATCAGGAGGTATGGAGACCCAAGCATATTTTTCACTATATCCAGTGGAAAGATATCAAACCTGAATTCGTGATTGACATTTCAGAGCATCTTGATAAGAAGATCGAAGCATGTATGGCTTTCAAAACACAGTTTTATGATCCGACTTCTAAGGAACCGGTTACTCCAATTGCAACGAAAGACTTCTATGAAAGCTTAACCTACCGTGCACAAGATCTTGGACGTTTATCGGGAGTGGCTTATGCTGAGGGATTTACGTCAGAGAAGCTCATTGCGATGAAAAATTTTGAAGGAATTGTTTGGTAATTAAAAAATCTTCCCTATATTTGCAACCACAAAACGGTGATTGTAGCTCAGTTGGTTAGAGCGTCGGATTGTGGTTCCGAAGGTCGGGGGTTCGAGACCCCTCATTCACCCAAAAAAAGTACACTTTTTATAAGTGTACTTTTTTATTTTACCTCCATTCTAAAACTATATTTTTCAGGAATATAGAGATGAGAATGTTAAAATTACAGTGCAGAATTTCATTTCAGATGACAAAGTTGGGGGCTCACGAGATACAATTCAGTTATTTTTTATACTCCTTTTAAAGCGATTGAATGATTTACCTTGTTTCTTTCGAAGCTATTTCCCGCTTTCCACTGCAATCTTTTTTTTCAAAAAAGGATTTCCGCTACAATCGGGGCTAGGGTAGTCTCATTTATTAACTTCCCTCTTCCGGCTCCAGACTTCCTGACATTATCAAAAAAAACAAAATATCTTATTCCAAGCTCAGGTTATTATCCTTAATCCCTGCCAAACGTCATGTACCACAGAAAAAAAAATTACTACATTTATGGTGATTAACTTCAGCTATGGAAATAAAAGTTACCGTAAAGCAGCTCGGAAAGAAGCATCCCATCCTCTCAGAACAAAAAATTGACATTGAATATCAGGACACCGATATCTCAGTAGAAAAACTGCTGCAATTAATTGTTCAGCAGCAGGTAGAAACATTTAATGTAAAATCATTTGAGCTGGAAGAACAGGATTATGCCAAAATTCCTATGGAAAACTATCTGAATATCCTTACCGATACCGGAAAGGTAGGTTTTGGAAGCATTTATAATCAAAAGAAAGCTGATCTTCAAAAGGCGCAAGAAAATGCTGTACAAGCTTTTGAAGATGGCATGTTTGCTGTATTTTACAATGACGAGCAACTCGAAAGTTTAACACAAATCATAGACCTAAGCTTGCAGCATACATTCGTTTTCATCAGGCTTACATTTCTGGCAGGAAGTTATTGGTAAATTAAAGACACTGAATCTCAAAATACATGGAAATCACAGAAAAATTAGAACCGAAAAAAGCGGTCAATCATTACAGGAATTTACGGAAAGAACTCAAAGACCAAATAGAAGCCGATCCGGGATTACAAAATTCACAGCTCAAACTTAAAAAAGAAGTTGCAGAATTAGGATTGTTGATCGTTGGAAAGACCAACTATTACCAGGATTTAACCTTGGGCAGCGAGCAGGCTGAAAAAATTAAAAAACTTACACACTCTGATATTTGGGAAGACGAAGAATATTATAAACTATTGGTTTATTTTTTTGGAGATCATGCAGAGCTGGTGAAGCATGCCTGGAATAAAATGCCTTATAAAATGTACCAGACGGGATACTACCGCCGTTCATTTCGTGCGCCCAATAATAGTAGATTTACACTGCTTAACCAGTTAAATTTAGTGGGAAATCTGTTGCAGCTTCCAAGCGTCTATTCTTATGATAATGGGGAACAGCATTATAACCTTACCTTGGAAGAGCAAATCATTTATGATACTGCATTATCCAATAATTCGCATCAGTTTTATCTTTGGTCCACCGCAATAGATACAGGAAATACAGCCATTTATCAATTAATTGAAGATATTATTTTCAATAAACATCCCGAGGGAAAAGTATCCCGGAACATCATTAAAGCATTACTTAACAGCGAACAGCAGCGA
This sequence comes from Chryseobacterium soli, assembly GCF_000737705.1. GTDB lineage: Bacteria > Bacteroidota > Bacteroidia > Flavobacteriales > Weeksellaceae > Chryseobacterium > Chryseobacterium soli. Next base: position 92,792 of record NZ_JPRH01000009.1, read on the forward strand.
TGCTGGGAATTGGTAGAAAAGCTTCTGCTTGCGGCACAGCGGCAGGAAGGACTGAGGCAAACAGTATTGGAAGCCTTGGATGAAACCAGTATAGGCGCTTTGGAATACATAACCAATGTAATCATAGAACATAAACTTACACGCTTCTCATCCGTTGTCCGTTCCATAGATAGCTGGACCGGTTTAGGCTGGGATACGGAGAAAGAATCCGTGGTGAAAAATATTGTGTCATTGGCTCATACCTATTTCAATAATCCGGAACAGATTCCGAATGCTGTAAAAAGTAAAAATAATAATGAAGTTTATATGGCACTCTGGGTACAGGCCGTATGGGATGTGGAAAAAACTATTCCATATCTGCACCAGCTGTTTGATACCGGAAGTATAGAAAAGAAATGTCTGGCCATAAAGTTCGCAGCAGAAACTCAGGATCCTTACATTCAGATGCCATTGTATTATAAGGCCATACTGGAAGGTGATGTGCAGGTGCTGGCATTTGCGGGAGAACCTTTATCAGAATTATTAAGTGTCAATGTAAAATCAAAATTTTTCATCAATCATGCAGATTATCCGGATTTCTTTGAGAAGCTGCATGCCCTGACTCAAAAGATTGAAATAAAGGAAAAGAAATTTGAAGGAAAGATATTCTCATGGCTGAATGCCACTTTCAATAAAAGCAGTTTATATGCTTCCATGTTCTATCTGGTAGGAGAAGACCGCAATAAACTGGATACCGTACTTTCCTATTTCGATCAGTTTGAACTTTCCCTGCGGGAACTGTTGACACGGAATATTTTAGAAGATTTTTACTGCTATTCTTATTCCTATAATTTTGAAAAAAGGAAAAAAGCGGTCACTCCATTCCAGAAAGAATTTGCCTTTACCATTATAAAAGACCGCGGGGAATCTATGGTAGCTTCGGGAATTAATGTATTGCAGCAAAATCCTTTACATACAGAGGAGGTAATGAGGTTCTTTGATTTATTTAAAAGAAAAAGCGGAACCCTTCGAAAGAAACTGATTGAACTTGTATTGCAACAGGAAGATGGAGTAGTTACGCCATTGGTTGATCAGCTAATGACCCAGGGAGACATTGAACAACGAACGGCTTCGCTGGATATCATGCTTCAGCTTCAGAAAAATAAAAGAGTATCCGCTCAAATTGGAAACTGGACGCAACAGTATGCTGAAAAACCGAAGGTAACGGAAAGAGAACAGAGCCTTCTCGATCAGCTTGCTCCTTCCGAAGATAAAAAACTCCTTTCAGCAGAAAATGGATTCGGGTTCTATGATCCTACCGCAATTTCAACGTTTGAACTGCCAGCAGTAGAGAATGATTCAGTATATCTGCAGGCTATCAAAAAAGATAAATATGGTTTTACGCAATCTCTGGATCAGATCAAAGCAGAATTAAAAAAGTTGAACGATCTTTTCCTGAGCCATAAAGACCATGAATATGAAGCAGAGGAATGGAGTGGTGCTAAAGAAAAAGTCCTGATGGGAAATTCCTTCCGCCAGATCGTCAATAAAACAGAAGGCTTTACCCCTGAACAATTGGCTGAAAACTATCCGTTGCATGAAGTATGGGAACAGTGGTATAAAGATTCAGGATTACAGCCACGGGATTTGTTTTTATTGACATTCATTGATAATTGCGACAGAAAGGTGTTCAGAGATTTTCTGGATGGCTATGTGTTTTATCATAAGGAGATCATTCCTAACCCAATGAAAGGAAACTATTATTGGGATAATCCGATCAGTAGAATTCTGACAGCACTACAATATAAATTTGTATTTGCAGAAAAAACAGACTTCTTAATTGATGCATGCAGCACCCTGTTTGCCCATCTTCCTGAGAATATTATCAACTATAAAGGGAAAGATGATAAAGACTATTATTATACGTACAGAGGAAATGGCTGGCAGCAATTAGGCTTTTTCGATGTCTTTTTGAGAGCGATTCCTTTAAAAAATCTTACCGATGAACAGCATATCAAACAGTGGAATTTTTACCGATGGATGCAGTATAATGGATTACCGGAAAACATCAAAATCAGTGTGCCTCCTTTCTATCTGTTTTGTAAGGCCTATGAACTGAACATCATTACCAAAGGCGAGCTGTATGAAGGAATTCTCACGGCGGAATCTGCTATCCGCGATCTTACAAGAGTTGAATCATACCATCATTTTGAAAAATACCTGGAAATATTTCCTTTCCTAAAACCGATGATTGAGGAAATACAAAATAATTTCCTGGATATTGAGCTGATTCGTGGGGATGCCAATACTGCCGTTTCCCATTTTGTCCAGGAATTTCAAACCATATACGGAATGAATCGTCTGGTACAGCTTCTGAAAGGGCTGGGCAAATCCGGATTATATGCCAATTATATCTACAGCTATGGGAATGAAAGTATGACCAAACAAAAGCTGTTTTCCTATCTTTTATCCAACTGTCATCCTTTAGAAAGCGATACACAGGAATCATTCAATGAAATGATGAAAAAGGAGAAAATTGCAGAACTACGTTTAATACAGGCAGCTGTCTATGCCCCGCAATGGCAAAAGCTGATCAGCAGTTATTTAGGCTGGAAAGGCTTGGACTCAGCAATCTGGTGGATGCATGCACATACGAAAACCACTTCTTATCAGGCACAGAATTCAGGACTGGAAAGTGAAGTCGCAAAATATTCATCAGTAGATGTTCAGGAATTTCAGGATGGGGCAGTAGATAAAGAATGGTTCATAAAAGCTTATAAAGAATTAGGAAAAGCCCGCTGGGAAATGCTGTACGAATCTGCGAAATATATCTCCGACGGAAACGGACACAGAAGAGCAAGACTCTATTCCGATACGCTTACAGGCGATTTAAAAATTAAAGAAGTTACCGCGAAAGTAAAAGACAAGCGTGATCAGGATTATCTGCGGGTATATGGACTCGTTCCGCTCAGTAAAACCAATCCTCAGAAAGATGTATTGAGCCGCTATGAATACATCCAGCAGTTTAAAAAAGAAAGCCGGGAGTTCGGTTCCATGAAGCAGTCGAGTGAAGCGCTGGCGATCCGGGTGGCTTTAGAAAACTTAGCAAGAAATGCAGGATATCCGGATCCGATCCGATTGACCTGGGCTATGGAAACCCGCCAAATTCAGGGATTTTTATCAAAAGATACACAGGTAACGATTGACGGTGTTACGGTAGGTTTAGTCATAGAAGCCGATGGGAAAGCCGAAATTGTTGTATTTAGGGATGATAAGCAATTGAAATCCATACCGCCAAAGATTAAAAAAGACAAGTCGGTGGTAGAATTAGGAAATAACCGGAAGATTATGCGTGAACAGTGGACCCGTTCCCGAAAAGGACTGGAAGAAGCGATGATCAGAGGTGATGAATTTCTTCTTGCAGAGATCAAAAATTTATTTGAGCATCCTGTCATCGTAAGACATTTGGAAAAACTGATATTTATTTCCAGTGATCACAAAATAGGATTCTTTAAAGATGGAAATCTGGTAACAGCTCAGGGTGAAATTCAGCAGCTAGGAGAGGATACGACCTTACGTATCGCCCATTGTGTAGATTTACACGAGCATGCGGTCTGGAGTGAATATCAGCATTTTTGTTTTACAGAAAAACTGATACAGCCGTTCAAACAGGTATTTAGGGAGTTATATGTACCAACTCCTGATGAATTGCAGGAAAAATCAATATCGCGACGATATGCAGGACATCAGATTCAGCCGAAACAGGCACTCGCATTGCTGAAAACAAGAGGGTGGAAAGTAGATTATGAAGAAGGGCTGCAAAAAGTATATCATAAAGAAGGCTTCCAGGTAAAGCTGTATGCTGCGGCTAACTGGTTTTCACCGGCAGAGGTAGAAAGTCCAACGTTGGAAACCATAGAATTCCATTCATTGAAAGATCATAAGAACATTCCTTTTGAAGATATTAACCCAAGGCTGTTTTCAGAAGTGATGCGGGATATAGATCTGGTGGTATCAGTAGCCCACGTAGGAGATGTAGACCCTGAAGCCAGTCATTCTTCTATTGAAATGAGAGCTGTATTGATGAAAGAAACCGCCAGATTGTTCAAATTGGATAATGTAAGTATTGAAGGTACGCATGTGTTGGTAAAAGGTAAAATGGCAGAATACAGCGTACACCTGGGAAGTGCTGTTGTTCATCAGGTTCCGGGTAAATATCTGTCGATACTGGCTGTTCAGTCTCAGCATAGAGGCAGACTGTTTTTACCCTTTGCAGATGACGATCCGAAGTCTGCTGAAGTGATGTCTAAAGTTCTGTTATTGGCCAAAGACGATGAAATACAGGATCCAACCATTCTTTCACAGATCAAAAGGGAGTATGTGTAAAATAGAATAATGTATCATATAGAGAGAGTATACTTTTAGGAGTGTACTCTTTTTTTATATCTATTGAAAGAAGTATAAGGCCACAAATGATCATACTTTTTATTTATACATTTTACCATGTATATTGTATAAAAATAAGCATTAAAAAAGCATCCTTTTTCAGATGCTTGTGTTTTTAGATATTCATTTTTATTAAACTTCGTCGTCAGAATCTATAGTGTAAGATTTGCTTTTGAAGTCTTTATCATGTTTCTCTGATATAACATCCTCACCCTTTTCGTTAATGATGAAATCTGTGGATTCATTAAACATCTCCTGAAAACTTTTAAAATCTTCCTTATAAAGGTAAATTTTATGTTTCTCGAATGTAGCTTCTCCATTATCTCCGAAATTCTTTTTGCTTTCGGTAATCGTAAGATAATAATCTCCTGCTTTCGTCTCACGCACATCAAAGAAATAAGTTCTTCTTCCTGCTTTTAACACCTTCGTGAAAATTTCATTTTCATGGCGTTCCTTGTATTCACTCATTGTTAGATATTTTTTAATCTTGTTAAGAACAAATATAAAAGTTTTCTTTTAATCACAAAATTTTTTTTATGATTTATTTAACAATTCAGAATGAAACGGCTAAGCGGTTACAGAATTGGCAATTTCAGTAAGGTTAATGATTTTATCCGCTTTTTGAGCGCTAGACTCTCTGTGTGTGATGATTATGGATGTTGCGTTATGGATTTTTGCAGCGATATTTTCCAGGATATTCTGTTCCGTTTCAGTGTCTAATGCCGAAAGGGAATCATCAAAAATGATAATATTGGGGTCTTTAATTAAAGCTCTTGCAATACATATTCTTTGTTTCTGTCCACCGGAAAGCATAACGCCACGTTCACCGACCAGTGTTTTATACTCGTCTTTAAATTCTATAATGTTTTTATGAACGTCTGCGATCTTAGAATATTCTACCACTTTTTCATGAGAAGGGTGATCGATCGCGAAACCAATATTGTTTTCAATAGAATCAGAAAACAGATAACTTTCCTGGGGAATATAACCGATAAAGTTTCTGTAATTATTTAGATTATGATCCTTGAGGTTTTTACCGTCGATTAAAATTTCACCTTCTGTAGGATCAATAAGACGGCAGAGTAACAAGGCGATGGTTGATTTTCCACTTCCTGTTTTACCCATAATCGCAAGAGACTGTCCTGCATCGATCTTAAAGCTCAGATTTTCCAGTGCTTTGATTCCTGTATTAGGATACGTATAGGAAACATTTCTAAACTCAATGCTCCCTTTGATAGGGGAATGGTCTGAACTTGTATTGATGATGGCAGACTTTTTATCCATAAATTCATTGATCCTCTGCATCGAAGCTTCTGCTCTCTGGTTCACCGAAGTTACCCAGCCTACCATAGAAAATGGCCAGATCAGGATGTTGATGTACATGAAGAAATCAGCAATTTTACCTACGCTTAACTGTCCGGCGATATATTTTTGTCCGCCAATTAAAATAACGGCAACATTTAATAATCCGATGACGAATAAAATAATGGTAAAGAAATACGCTTCGGTTTTAGCCAGATCCAACGCTTTGTTTTGATAATCAGTAACTTTTATCCCGTAATTTTTTTGAATATATTTTTCTTTGGCAAAAAATTTCACCACCCGGATTCCCGAAAAACTATCCTGAACGAAAGTCGAAATAGCAGACTGGCTTTTCTGCATGATCTTAGACTTTTTGTTGATGATCGAACTTACTTTAAAGATAATATAGGATAAAATAGGCAGGGGAAGCAACGTCCATAGCGTCATGGAGGCATCCGTCTTCACCATATAGATACTGGTAATGACTAATAATATCACCAGGTTGACCACATACATAACGCCGGGCCCTAAATACATTCTTACCGCCACCACATCTTCACTTAACCTGTTCATTAAGTCTCCAATAGTCGTTTGCTTATAATCGGTAAGAGATAAATCCTGATAATGTCTGTAGATTTTATTTTTCAGTTCATATTCAATTCTTCGTGAGGCAACAATAATGGTCTGTCTCATCATGAACGTAAAAAATCCGGTTAAAAGCGAACACCCTACAATAATAGCAACATAAATTAATACCTGCTTGTTGAAGCCCAAATTCCCGCTTTTAGTAAGCTCATCTACGGACTTTCCTACAAACTGAACTTTATATATATTGAAGAAATTACTGGCAATAATAAATAACAATCCCCAAAACAATAATAGTTTATGTTTCCAGAAATAGGGGTTTAGAGTTTTTAGCGCTTTCATAAAGTTTTGCAAAATTACAAAAATAGAAGCAGACTACGAATTTCATAAATTTTAAATTTCGTATCTTTGCCCGCATAAAAAAGCTCTTTGAATGTTAGGAAGAAGACAAATCCGTGAAAAAGTGGTAGAAAGCGTGTATTCATACTACCAAAATCCTATAAAGTTTGATGTTTTAGAGAAAAATATGTTCTCTGGAATAGAAAAAATCTATTATCTGTATATCTATCAGCTCAACTTTTTGGTTGCTCTTAAAGATCTTGCAGAACATCAGATCGAAATTGGTAAAAACAAATACATCAAAACTGATGCGAATGTAAATCCTAATCAAAAGTTCATCAACAATCAGGTACTGATCAAGATAGAAGAAAATCCTGAGAGATTGTATTTTACAGGTCAGCACAAACAGTTGAAATGGGATCTTCATGATGATTTATTGGTAAAAACATTCCAAAGAATCACTGCAGGAAAACGTTATCAGGACTTTATGAAAGAAGATGGGTATTCTTTTGAAGAAGACCAGAAATTCATTGGAAAGTTGTTTTTAAGATACATTGCTGAAAATGAGGATTTTCATGATTATCTGGGAGATAAAGAGCTTACCTGGTATGATGATATTCACATTTCAAATTCAATGGTTCAGAAAACAATAGGCTTCCTGAGAGAAGATGAGGAAAGCAGAACTCTGATCAAGATGATTAAAGATGAAGATGATAATGACTTTGCCGGAAAGCTTTTAAGGACTACCTTAAATAACTGGGAAAGCAATGAAAAGAAATTATCTGAAAGATTGGAAAACTGGGACTTGGAAAGAGTTGCTTTAATGGATAAGGTGATTTTAACCACTGCCATTACGGAACTTGATCATTTTGCTTTGACTCCTTCAAGAGTAATTATTAATGAATATATAGAAATTGCTAAAGTATTTGCCACAGACCGTTCAAATATTTTTATCAATGGAATTTTAGATAAATATTGTAAAGATCAAAATAGAATTTAACATGAAAAAGACGTTATCAATTATCGCTTTGTCTATTATAGGCTTTGGTTTAGTTTCTTGCAAAAAAGAAAATAAAGAAGTTCAGGGTGCTGATGCTGTACCTACAGATTCTACTGCTGCAGCTGCAATGCCTGCAACCACTGATTCTACAGCTGTTCCGGGAACCACTGCTGTTGCTGCTCCGGTGAAGTCTGACCAACCTTCTACATCGATTGCTTTATCAGAAAGCAACTTCGATTTTGGAAAAGTAAAAAAAGGAGATAAAGTACAACACATATATGAAATTACCAATACAGGAACTAATCCTTTGGTGATTTCTGAAGTGAAGCCAGGATGTGGATGTACCGTTCCTGATTTTACAAAAGAACCTATCTTACCAGGTAAAAAAGGAAAAATTACCCTTCATTTTGATTCTTCAAACTTTGACGGAAACGTTCAGAAATATGCAGATGTATTTGCAAATGTTGACAAGTCTCCGATCAAATTAACGTTCTCAGCGAACATCCAACCTTAATCCAACCAATATGTTAACAATATTTTTACAGGCAGCGCCAGGAGGATCATCCTCTCCAATGATGCTTATCATGATGGGTGTGATGTTTGTGGGGTTTTATTTCCTAATGATAAGACCACAGATGAAAAAGCAGAAGCAGGAGAAAACTTTTCAGGAAACCCTGAAAGTAGGAAGCAGAGTAGTGCTTACTTCTGGTCTTCACGGAAGAATTGCTCAAATTCAGGATGACGGTTTCGTAATTGAAACATTATCCGGAAAGCTAAAATTCGAAAAAGCTGCGGTTTCAAGAGAATTTACTGATGCCCGTTTTGGAGAAAAAGCAGCTAAAGCAGCTGAAAAAACTGCAGACAAAAAAGAAATCGAAACTGAAAAGAAATAATTTTTAGTTTGAAAATATTTAAATCGGCGCGGTGAACAAAGTTCACCGCGCCGATTCTTTTTAGGGATAAACTCAATCTCATAACATTCGAATTTAAAAAAAATCCAACTCTTAAAATTCATTTTTCATACTCTTCTCAAAATAAAATATCTTTGCGCTATGAATCAAAACACAAACAAAACCGTTCTCATTCTAGGAGCCAATTCGGATGTGGCCAAACAATGCATCATTCAATATCTGGCAAAAGGTTTTTCTGTGATCGCAGCTTCACGGGATACGACTTCACTTGAAAAATTGGTGACAGATCATGCATTGGATGCTTCAAAAATTAACATTCGGTATTTTGATGCTGTGGATTTTGATTCCCATCAGAAATTTTATGATGAACTTCCTGTACAACCTCATATTGCAGTATATGCGGCTGGCTTTCTTGTGGATAATGAAAAGGCGTTAAGAGACTTTAAAGGTACGCAGCAGATGATGCAGGTCAATTATATGGGAGCTGTTTCTATCCTGAATATTATCGCAATGGATGAGAGCAATACCAACCTGGAAAGAATTATCGGGCTGTCTTCCCTTTCCGGAGTGAGAGGAAGAAAAAGTAATTTTGTGTATGGAAGTACCAAAGCAGCATTTACCCAATATTTGGCAGGGCTGAGACAGGAATTAGCTTCAAGAAATATCACCGTCAATGCTTTGGTAATCGGCTATATCCGAACCAAAATTAATAAAGGTTTAGAGTTGAATGAATCTTTGATCATGGAGCCGGATTATGTAGCAAAACATATCGTCAATGCCGAAAATTCTTTCACTATTGTTCCGAATTTTAAATGGAAGATTATTTATACCATTCTGAAAATATTGCCGGAGAGTTTAGTGGCGAAATTGCCTTAATTATTTCCGGTGTTTAGAATGTTTGTGAAGATATTCTATTATAGTTTCAAATTCAAATACACTCACTTCCGATTTATGGATGATGTAGTTTAAACTGTTTATAGGAATAATCAAAATATAGTCCCCTGATATTACATATGAAGTATTTTCCCAAACTGTATTGATCGTGGTAAAAGGATTTTTAAATTCAATACTTTGATCATTCAAAATAATAAAATGGGGTTCATTTTTAATCCTGAATTTTTCAATCAATATATCAATTTCTTTTTTGAAATGCTTTTTGGATGCAAAATATTGATTAATCATAACAAGAGAATATCCTGTGAGACAAATACCGCCATATTTAAAGAAGTAATAGAAAAAGCTAGTGTCAAAATTTTCTATTGGATAAAATCCAAGGAATAAAAATACAGCAGAACATGCCGTAATCTTTATCCAGTTTTTTAAAATTTTACCCCAAACATAATTAAAATAGAATTTTTGATTCTCTCTTTCTCTCTTTTCATTAAAGGCAAATTCTATAATAATATTTTGGCTCACTTGTTATTAATAATTGCTGACAAAAATATATAAATTACTTCAGATTCTGCAATAACTCCAACGCTTTTATCATATCAATTCCCTTACCCAGAACAGGTTTAAACAAATCTCCTTTTTCTTTAATTCTTTCAAGTGCATTATGAATCGTAAAATTTATTGGCAGCAAACCTGGTTTTAGCTCCTCCCATTCCAGAGGCATAGACACAGAAGCACCTTCTTTAGGTCTTATACTGTATACACTTGCTAACGTTTGTCCAGATCGGTTTTGAAGATAATCAAGATAGATTTTCTTGTCGTCTCTTTTCTGCAGGCTTCGTTCAAGGGTAGTAGTTTTGGGTAGTTTTTCATTCACCTGTTTCATCAGAATATGAGCGAAATCTTTCACCTGGTCAAAATCGTATGTTCCACCCATCGGAATATAAATATGGATTCCTGTACTTCCGGAAGTTTTGCAGTAACCTTTTACTTTAACAGACTGTAGGACTTCATTCACCTTCAGCGCTGTTTCTATCACCTCATCAAACGTATTTTTTTTGGATGGATCGAGGTCCAGTACTAGATAATCCGGATGTTCCAGATCCGGCAGCGAACTGTTCCACGGATTCAGATCAATACACCCCAGATTGTTGAGGTAAGCCAATGTTGCCTTATCATTACAAAGAATATAGTCTATGTATTTGTCAGTAGATTCAGAAAATACTTTTGTGGTTTTTATCCAGTCAGGTATATTTTCACCCGCATCTTTCTGATAAAAACCGGATTCTTCAATACCATTGGGAAATCGGTTTAAAGATAATGGCCTGTTTTTAAGATAAGGAAGAATGTATTCTGCTACAGACTGATAATATTCTACAACATCTCCTTTCGTGATTCCATCTTTAGGAAAATAAATTTTATCCTGATGCGTTAGTTTTACTGTGTGTTTATTCAATGTAACTTCCTTTTCTTTTTCAGCGTTTTTTGTTGTTGTTTTAGCTTTCATTTCTTTAGGTTTTTCATTACTATCTTCAGGGTTTTTATCTTCACGGATCGCGACAAAAACAGGATGTCGGAAAATACCGTCTTTCGTAATCTCAGAATATTTAATCTCACATACCAGATCCGGTTGTACCCAGGTTACGGGCATATTGGTTTTAGGAATCGTTTCAAACGGAGCATTTTTTGCCACTATTTTTTTTAGTCTTTCATGAAGTAAATTCAGTGATTCTTTGTTAAATCCTGTTCCCGTATGTCCGGCATAAATTAATTTTCCGTCAATATACTTTCCTAAGATCAACGCTCCAAAACTTTCTCTTGAACCTCTTGGTTCTGTAAAACCACAAATAATGGCTTCTTCTGTATTCGTAAATTTTATTTTAAGCCAGTCAGTGCTTCTGTGATTTTCCAGATAGAGACTATCTGCTTTTTTAGCAATCATTCCTTCCAGCTCCATTTTTTTCATTTGATTAAAAAAATCGATGCCTTTTTCCGGGATATGGTCGCAGTATTTAATAGAATCTGTTTCTACTAGTGCTTCTTTTAACAGTTCTTTTCGTTGTAAAAGTGGGATTTCCTCTGTGGAATGTCCATTCAGCCAAAGCAGATCAAAAACCTGGTATAACAAGGCTAAATTAGGATTGTCTCCAATTTGCTGCAACAGCTGGAAATTCGGTTTTCCGTTTTCATCGTAGGCAACTATTTCGCCATCCAGGATCATTTTGTGTTTCTGTGAGCTGAAATCCTTAGTAACTTTTTCAAATTTTGACAGAAAGGAAATTCCGTTTCGGGAATAGAAGAGCGGAACTTTGTGGCTGAGATCGGCGACTGCTCTGTAACCATCCCATTTTATTTCAAAAATCCAGTCTTCATCATCAAATGCTTTTTCAGAAAGTTTTGCGAGCATGGGCTTGATGAAATTCTTTAATTTTTTTTCGTCAACTAAAGAATTAAATCTTTGAAAGGCAGGTTTTGTTTCTGATGTTATGACTTCTTTTTGCTGCTTTTTAGGCTTTTTTTTTCCTCTAGAAATTTCGTTACCAATGATTTTGGAGAGGTGTTTTCTTCTGCATCGTATTTTTCTTCTGCAAAATCATCTTTATGTTTAATTAAAAGCCATGCATTATTTTCAGTATTTTTCATTTTAACCAATGCAAATTCACCTTTCAGCTTTTTACCATGCAAAATAAATTTCAGCGAACCGGCTTTTAATTCTTTCAGCAATTCTTTTTCATCCGAAAGCTGGGAGCTATCATCTAAAGGTTCATAGGTGCCGCTGTCCCAGACTTCCACCTGGCCTGCGCCATAATTACCCTCAGGAATGTTCCCCTCAAAATCTTTATAATCATATGGGTGATCTTCCACCATCATGGCGAGACGTTTATCTTTGGGATCCAGTGACGGACCTTTGGGAACTGCCCAGCTTTTCAGAACTCCTTCCATTTCCAGACGGAAATCATAATGAAGCCGACTCGCTGCATGCCTTTGAATCACGAAAACAAGCTTGTCTTTACTCTTTTTTGTTTTTCCTTTGGGTTCACTGGTTTCGTCGAATTTTCGTTTTTCGTTATAATCTTTGAGTGCCATTATGATGCATTTTTAGATTTGGAATTTTGTAAACTGGCTTTTAATTGGGCCATCAGATCAATCACTTTGCCTTCTTTTACAGGCTTAGCCTTTTTCGTTTTCACATTTTTGCCTTTGGCTTTCTGTTTAATGATCTTTAGCAGCGCTTCAGAGTAGGTATCTTTATACACGGAGGGATCGAATGTTTCCGACAGCTGGCCGATAAGGCTTTTGGCTATTTTGAGTTCGGCGGGTTTTGGAGCCTTTTTAGCAGGGATTTTAAGTTCTTTGTAATCTCTGATCTCCTGATTGAATCTTAAGCGGTTTAAGACTAGTATTTCATCGTTATACGGGCGTATCATGCCTATAGCTTCACTCTCCCGGAGTACAAAAGTTCCTATTCCAGCCATTTTTGTCTCCTGAAGGGCTTTTATCAAAAGTCTGTATGCATTTTCACCATTTTTCTGAGGTTCTAGAAAGTAAGGCATTTCAAAATAAACGCTGTCTACTTCTGATTCTTTTACAAAATGCTCAATAGAAAGGATTTTAGTTTTTTCAGGGAGTGCTTTATCATAATCTTCATCTTCCAGGACGACATATTTATCCTCCATAAGGTAAGCCTTGACAATGTTTTCCCATTTTACTTCTTTCCCGGTTTTTTCGTTGACTCTTTTGAATTTAATATTAGAAAAATCGGATTTATCCAGCATGTCCAGATCCAGTTTGCTGGTTTCTGTGGCAGAATAAATTTTAACAGGAATATTCACTAAGCCAAATCCAATAGCACCGTTCCAAATTGCTTTCATAGTCTTACGTTTTTAAGAATCAAGCAATTAATGTACCATTAGACGGGCTTTTTGCCAAGGTTTTAAAGATTTGTTGTCAATTGACCATTGCTTTTAAAGACTATTTCAATACCTTTAAAATTCCAATAAACAGCAATATGGAAGAACTGTTCTCGTACATCAAAAAGTTTGGAATCCTGAATGAAAAAGAGGAATTACTGATTGCGAAAGGCATTCAGGAAATGAGTATCCAGAAGGGAGAAATCTTTGTGGAAGCCGGGAAGATCAGTCAAACCATAGCTTTTGTAAAAGAAGGGGTATTCCGGTCACTGTATTATAACAAACAAGGCGATGATTTTACCCGTTATTTTATTTATGAAGGCCGGTTCATCGGAGATTTTCATGGTTTTGCAGATCAAATTCCTTCCAATGAATATATTGAGGCGATAACAGATGCTACTGTACTGACTCTTGATTTTGATTATTTTAAAATACTAGAAAAAGAGATTGCGGTCTGGCCGGTTTTAATTGCGAGGCTGCATGCTTTTGTTGCTGAAAATAAGCTGAAAGTGGTAAGCACGATGCTCAATCTTGATGCAAAATCCAGATACCTTTATTTTTTGAACCACTATCCCGGACTTGCTAACCGTGTTCCTCAGGCGATGCTTGCTTCTTACCTGGGAATTACGCCATCCTCATTCAGCCGGATCAGGAAGAATGTACAGTAAACTCCTTTCTTGTCAAATGACAATTGCCGCGTAAAGCACTTGCAATAGCTTTGTCCCATAAAAAGTAACATATGGATATTGTATTAGGATTGCAGTGGGGAGATGAAGGTAAAGGAAAATTTATCGATCTTATCAGTGAAGGATATGACATTGCCGCTCGTTTTAATGGTGGAGCCAATGCCGGACACAGTATAGAACGCAATGGAAAAAGAATTACATTGAAATCGCTTCCTTCGGGGATTTTTATGAAAGGAGTTCAAAATGTCATTGGAACAGGGACGGTACTGGATCCAGTAAGCTTCAGAAAGGAAATTATAAACTTACAGGAATTTGATACTACTGTACAACCGGAAAAAAATCTGATTATTTCAAGGAAAGCACATCTGGTCCTTCCTACTTATAAGCTTTTGGATATCTTTATGGAAGACAATCCGGAGTATACAACGATCGGAACTACGCGAAATGGGATTGCACAGGCCTATTCGAATAAGATTTTAAGACAGAATCTAAGGGTGGGCGATATAGAGTCTACGGATTTTAAAAGCAGGGTAGAGCATATTCTGAAAAGAGATTACCGATTGCTCGCCGGCGGAGATATGATCCTTCCTTCTCTAGAAGAAATCAGCACTGAGTTTTTTGAAGCCATCGATTTTTTAAAGAAATTCATCCGTACGGAAACAGAACTGTTCTTGAATGTTGCTTTGTTTGAAGGAAAAAAGGTTCTGGCAGAAGGTTCTCAGGCGGCGATGCTGGATATAGACCACGGGACTTATCCTTATGTAACCTCTTCTTCCACCACAGCGGCAGGAGCTTGCAGCGGACTGGGTGTTTCACCTAAAAAGATCGGTGAGATATTTGGTATTGCCAAAGCCTACTGTACAAGAGTTGGGAACGGAGTATTTCCGACAGAGATTTTTGATGAACTGGGAGAAGAAATCAGAACGAAAGGCAATGAATTTGGTTCTAATACCGGACGTCCGAGAAGAATAGGCTGGCTGGATCTTCCGGCTTTACGATATGCAATTATGATCAATGGGGTTACACAGATGATTCTGACCAAAGCGGATATTTTAAGTGGAATGAAATCCATAGCAGTCTGCACCCATTATGAACTGGAAGACGGAACAGTTGAGACCGTTTCCGGATCACTTCCTGAAAATGCCCGTCCTGTATTGAAATGGATGGAAAGCTGGAGTGCGGATATTTCGAATCTTAAAGAAGCGTCTTTACTACCTGAAGAACTAAAGAATTTTCTTTCATTTTTAGAGGAAGAACTGGGAGTTTCTGTAGGGTATCTTTCAACGGGACCGGGAAGGGAGCAAATAATAAAAATGAAAGAGCTGGAGCTGGTTGAATAAAAAAGCGGAGAAATTTTTCTCCGCTTTTTTATATTAGTTGATATACATTTTTTCTACCTGTTCATTATCAGTGTCTAAAATAAGGATTCCTGCATTTTCACTATTGAGTTGTCCTAGAAGAGTTCCGTTTTTACTCCATACAGAAGATTTGCCGGCACATTCATAGCCGCCGGATTCTCCTATGAAATTTGCCATTACAACATGCATGTGATATTTTGCCGCAATATTGGAAAGTTTAATAAGATCTTCGTCAATACCATTTACAGAATTGAGAACACTTGCAGTATAGATGTTTGATCCTATTTGATGAGCTTCCTGTGAATGCAAAGGATCCGATAAATCATAGCATATGGCCAATGAAATTTTATTCTGTATTATTTCCAACTGACAGAAACTATCACCTTTTGAAAAAACACTAGTTTCCGTTGGGAAAAGATTGCGTTTTGAATACACCTCTCTTTTTCTTCCCGGCTGGAATATAATACTGCTGATGCATAAACGGTCATCATATTTTGTAGGCATTCCCACAGTGATGTTGATGTTGTTTTCGTCTGCCGTTTTTTGAAAAATGTCTAAAACAGAATCTTCATAATGAATGGAAAGCTGATCTGCCAATTCTGGTTCATATCCGGTAATGGACAGTTCGGGGAAGATAATCATATCAACATGATGATCAACGGCAGCGTTGATTAATATGTTGTGATTTTCAATGTTTTTAAGAATATTTCCTTTTACAGGCTGGATTTGGGCTGCTGCTATTTTCATTTTTTTTCATTAAAAAAGCGGAGAAAAAATCTCCGCTTCTAATTTATGCTTTTACATTTAATTTCAATTCCAATTCATCGAGCTGTTCATCAGCAATCGCAGCCGGTGCGTCGATCATGACATCACGTCCTGAATTATTTTTAGGGAATGCGATATAATCTCTGATCACTTCATTTCCATCAAGGATGGCCACCAAACGGTCAAATCCGAAAGCCAAACCACCGTGAGGAGGTGCTCCGTATTTAAAGGCATTCATCAGGAATCCAAACTGAGCTTCTGCTTCTTCTTTGGTAAATCCTAGTAAATCAAACATTCTTGACTGTAAGTCTTTATCGAAAATTCTGATAGAACCACCGCCGATCTCATTTCCGTTCAACACCATATCGTAAGCATTTGCTCTTGCTTTTCCGGGATCTGTTTCCAGCAAATGGATATCTTCAGGTTTTGGAGAGGTGAAAGGATGGTGCATGGCATGATAACGTCCGCTTTCTTCATCAAATTCCAATAACGGGAAGTCTACTACCCAAAGTGGTGCAAATACATTTCCTTTTCTTAATCCCAAACGGTTTCCAAGTTCCATTCTTAAGGCAGAAAGCTGTGCTCTTACTTTATTTTCGTTTCCGGATAAGATCAGCATTAAGTCACCTTCTTTCGCTCCGAATTTTTCAATGATTTTCGCCAGATCTTCTTCGTTATAGAATTTGTTGACAGATGAGGTTTTCACTCCGTCATTCTGAAACTTAGCCCAAACCATTCCTGAAGCACCGATTTGTGGACGTTTTACCCAATCCACCAATTCGTCGATCTGCTTTCTGGTATAGTCTGCACATCCTTCTACATTAATTCCGACAACCAATTCAGCGTCATCAAATATTTTAAAATCTTTTCCTTTTACTAAGTCGTTTAATTCTACGAACTCCATTCCGAAGCGGATGTCCGGTTTGTCGTTTCCGTATTTCTGCATCGCTTCTGCGAATGTCATTCTTGGGAAAGTTCCGAATTCCTGACCTGTAATATCTTTGATCAGGGTTTTGGTCATTCCTTCAAAAACATTCATTACATCTTCCTGCTCTACAAACGCCATTTCACAGTCTATCTGTGTGAATTCCGGCTGTCTGTCGGCTCTCAGATCCTCATCACGGAAACATTTTACAATCTGGAAATATTTATCCATTCCACCTACCATCAACAATTGTTTGAAAGTTTGCGGAGATTGTGGCAATGCGTAGAATTGTCCGGGGTTCATTCTGCTCGGCACCACAAAGTCTCTTGCTCCTTCCGGAGTAGATTTGATTAACACCGGAGTTTCCACTTCGATAAACCCTTCATCTGAAAGATAATTTCTTACTTTTTGCGCCATTTTGTGACGGAAGATCAGTTTATCTCTTACCGGAGCTCTTCTGATATCCAGATAACGGTATTTCATTCTTACTTCTTCTCCACCATCCGTTTCATCTTCAATTGTGAAAGGCGGTAGTTGAGATTCATTAAGAACCGTTAATTTTTCAACTAAAATTTCAATTTCTCCTGTTGGAATATTAGGGTTTTTGCTTACTCTTTCAATGACTTTTCCACTTACCTGAATAACGAATTCACGGCCAAGTTTTTTAGCTTCTTCCATCAATTGTGCAGAAGAACGGTCCTGATCAAAAACCAATTGAGTAATTCCGTAACGATCTCGAAGATCTATCCAAATCATAAATCCTTTATCACGGATCGTTTGTACCCATCCTGATAGTGTAACTTCTTCATTAAGATTTTTTAGAGATAATTCTCCGTTTGTGTGTGATCGAAACATTTGTTTTAGATGTTAGATATTAGACTTTAGATATTGAGAACACAAAGGCCCCAATTTTAGACTGCAAAGATAAGATTTTTGCAGGTTGTATAAACAAAAAAAGACTTCCTTTCGGAAGTCTTCAAATATTATTTAGAGCTTTTAGTTTCTAACGGCTCCTTTTGCTAGTAATAATTTTGCAGTTTCCTTTCTTTCTCCTAACTCGGCCAGATCAAGCGGCGTTTTTTCATTACAAGGCTTATTGATATCTGCTTTGTTATCCAGAAGATATTTAACAATCTGATTTTTACCGTACATAGCACTGAATCCAAGCGGACTGAATGAATCTGTCTTCAGCGCAAAACACTTGTTATAGTCTGCTTTCGCAAACTGCTTTTTAAATACATCAATATTGTCTGTGTAAATAGCCTTCATCTGTGGAGTACTTAATTCCTGTGCAGATAGCATATTGGCAGCCATTGAAATTCCAAGTACAAAGAATGTAGAGATTATTTTTTTCATGAACTTCATTTTTAAGAATATACAAATCTAAATTAAATTTTGATAATGTTAATAATTAATTTCTATGAAATATTCATATTTTTTTCATTTTTCCTTGTTTAAAGATATTTGAGGTGATAATTTTTATAGCGCTGCAATTATTTTAAATCAAGGCAAATACTTTGTGTCTTTTAGCCATTAAATTAATAAAATGCACACCAGAATAGTAACGATTATGAAAAGTTTAACAGTCTGTAGCTTTGGATATTGATGACTTATTTTTACATTAGTAGTCATCAATAAAATATTTCATTATGGGAAAAGGAGACAAAAAATCAAAAAGAGGAAAAATCAATTCAGGAAGTTATGGTAAGAGAAGACTTAGAAAGAAAGGCAAAACTGCTGTAGCTTCAGAGAAAGCAAAGAGTTGATAAAATAAAAATGGCGAAGATTAATCTCCGCCATTTTTTGTGTATTGTATTAAAATTCAATTATTTTCCTCCAAAAAGGCCTCCAAGGATACTTCCTAAACCGCCGCCTCCTTGCTGCTGCTGTCCGCCACCACCTAAGACACTTCCTAAAATATCATTTAAAGGATTTCCTGATGATGAAGACTGACCGTTTCCAAGAACGCTTCCTAAGATGTCATTCAATGGACTTGACTGTTGAGCCTGAGCCTGATTTGAAGCATTTCCAAGAATGCCGTCAAGTAAACCTCCCAATCCTCCGGCACCAACATTGTTTTGTTGCTTTTGCTGTCCGATATATCCCATAATAACAGGAGCGAGCATGGCAAGAATAGGTCCGATTTTATCAATAGAGATTCCTGTATTCTGAGACAGTTGGTTTTCTACATTTTCTTTTTCTCCACCAAAAACATGGTTAAGAATAGATCCGCCTTCGGCTTGTCTGGCTTCTGCCTGTGAAGCATCATTTAAAATACTTCCATCATGATCTTTATCCAAAGCATTATTTAGAGCTTCTGCTTCGTTGCTATCCTGTGATTTATTTCTAAGATGAGAAATAACAAGTGGTGCAGCTACTGCTAATAAAGCGATAATTTGGTTCTTGCTGATCCCAAATTTGTTTTCAGCCTGTTCTGCAACCTGGCTGCTGGTATTTCCTGTAAGTAAATCGATTAAACTCATGTTTGTGTTTATTTTTAAATATTAAGTTGATCAAATTTATTAAAAAATATGAATACCAAATTTTTTTCAACTTATAATTATTGTTAAAGTTTATGATCTTCCGTGATAGTCGGCAAGAGCGATCATAAGACTTCTGCAGGAGTAAATAAAATCTGAATTAAGGAACAGGAAAGATGAATGTTTATCTATGTATTAATTCTTTATAATAGGCACATTAGAACATGCTTCCCCAAACATCAGAGATTTTACGATAGGTTTAATCTGTTCAACCAATTCTATATAGGCATTTTCAGGAATGTCTTTATCTGTACAGCCTTTTACCAGAACTCTTTTTCCTCTCATGAAATCAAAATCATACGTCTGGATGGCATTGTGCATTAAAATAACCTCCAGATCCTGACGGTTTCCGAAAACAATTTTTTTGGCAACATCTGTAAGTTTTGCAGTCAATACAAAATAAGCCCACAGCGGAACAATCGCATCTGCGGAATTGTAGATGTAAATATAGGCACCCTCATATTCTTCAGTGTTAATCGCTTCTACCTTTTCGCGGAAATCTTTTTCTTTCAGGATCATTTCCTGAAACAGAAAATCTTTCAGGTCAATGCCTTTTCTCACTCCCTTAGGAACAAGTGTTGAAAGGTCAAAGTTTACCAGGCCGCTTTCCGCAACTTTATTTCGGATTTCAAATTCTTCTGACATTTTTTATCATTATCTTTGAACAAATTTACAAATTAAGATTCGATAAAGCCTTAATTTGTTCTCTATCCTTACCATAGAAATGAAGTATTACATTATTGCAGGAGAGGCTTCCGGAGATCTGCACGGAAGCAATTTAATGAAAGCGTTACAACAGAAAGATCCGGCTGCCGAGTTTAGATTCTGGGGTGGAGATCTTATGACCCAGCAGGGAGGAACATTGGTAAAACATTACCGTGATCTGGCTTTTATGGGATTTCTGGAGGTTGCGATGAATTTAAAAACGATATTGAACAATATTAAATTCTGCAAAGAGGATATCAAAAAAAATAAACCGGATGTTTTAATTCTTGTTGATTATCCGGGATTCAATCTGAGAATAGCCAAGTTTGCGAAAGAACTGGGGATTAAGGTGGTCTACTACATTTCCCCACAACTCTGGGCCTGGAAAGAGGGCAGGGTCGAAATCATCAAAAAATATGTAGATGAAATGATGGTGATTCTTCCGTTTGAGGAAGAGTTCTATAAAAAGCATGGTGTGCATTCTCATTTTGTGGGTCATCCATTGCTTGATGCCATTTCAAATCTTCAGGACATCAGCATTGAAAACTTCAAAAAGGAACATGGTTTAAACGAAAAAGAAATCATTGCGCTTTTACCCGGTTCCCGAAAACAGGAAGTGGAAAAAATGCTTGAAATTATGCTTTCAGTGAGACCGCAATTTAAAGATTACCAATTTGTGATTGCCGGTGCACCCAGTCTTCCCAAAGAATTTTACCAGAAATATGTGGACGACAATGTACATTTCGTTTCCAATAAAACGTATGACCTGCTGAGGTGTTCAAAAGCTACCTTAGTGACTTCTGGAACGGCAACCTTAGAAACAGCATTGCTGGATATTCCAGAAGTGGTTTGCTACCGCGGAAGCAAAGTTTCTTATGCCATCGCAAAAAGGCTGGTGAAAAATATCAAATACATCTCATTGGTCAACCTGATCATGGATCGGGAAGTGGTGAAAGAACTCATTCAGAACGACCTGAATACTAAAAACCTGGTTGAAGAGCTTAAAAAAGTACTGAAAGGGGAGAAAAGAACTCAGGTACTAAAGGATTATGAGCTTTTAAGAGAAAAACTCGGTGGAAAAGGAGCCAGTGATCATGCTGCTGAGGTGATTTTAAAAGTTTAATGAGAATTCGATTTTTATAGGAAAAAATCACGCGTTCAATTATCTGGTTTACAGTGAAAATTATTTTTAACCTGCAAATTCAGTGATATTCAGTTAGCAGATAATTGATTATTTTGAGGAGAAAATAATTACAGTTGAGTAAACAGCCTCTTCTTATTCTGACCCTCTGTTTTATTCTTGGAATTTTCTTTCAGGATCATTTCTTATTGAGTAATATCCCAATTTATATAATTTGTGGGCTTTGTTTGCTCATTCTCCTGTCAAGTTTTTTTCATTCTTATTTTTTATTTAGATTGAGACCTGTACTCTTAGGTATATTATTTTTTGGAGCCGGAATAACACTTCATTCTTTCAATATTTCTACATCAAAAGACAGTCGGATTTCCGATCGGAAAATTATTATTTTTAAAATTTCAAAAAAATTAAATTCAACTGAAAAAAATAAAAAATATGAAGTAATTGTTCAGGATGGGAAAGAAGCTTTGAATGCAATTTTACAGACTCCAAAGAATGGTAAGGAGCTTGATTTTAATCATTATTACAAGGCAGAAGCCTACATTTCTATACCCAAACATCCCCAATATGATTTTCAGTTTGATTACGCCAAATATCTGCAGCGTAAGCACATAAACTCTCAATATTATATCAGTGGAGACTTATCTTCTACACTAAGAAATGATTTGAATGTAAGTGAAAAGATGGCTCAAAAAAGGATGGAACTGCTTCAGAAAATCGATGCTATGAAAATGTCTATTCGAAGCCGGGATTTTTTAAAAGGTATTATTCTGGCGGACAGAACCGAAATGGACAGCAATACCGTACAGGATTTTAACAGATCAGGTCTTGTTCATTTTTTGGCGATTTCAGGAACTCATATTGTTGTTATTTTCGGATTGTTTTACTTTCTTTTGACTCAAATATTGCCTTTGAAGTTCAGAAAATATGCGGTCATTACCAGTCTCATTTTCATATGGCTTTTTACTCTATTTATTGGGTTGGGGAATTCCGTATTGCGTTCCTGTATTATGTTGAGTGTATACTTTATGTACCAGTTGTTGCAGCGTAAACCGGATTTGCTTCACTCCCTGGCGTTGTCGGCATTCATCATTCTGATTTTCGATACAAATCAGATTTTTGATGTAGGATTTCAGTTAAGTTTTGCAGCAGTATTAGGAATTTTTTGGCTGAATCAACCCATTTTAAACTATTTCCCCAGACAGGATAATTATTTGAAAAAACTTCTTTTTAATACCGTTTCAATTTCCATTGCTGCTCAGGTGGCAACGCTACCTTTAGTCTTATATTATTTTCACCAGTTTTCTTTTATTTCAATTCTTGCCAACTTCTTTATCGTTCCGTTTTCAGAAATTATTATTGTATTTTCTTTTTTAATGACCACACTGGTAGCATTCAATATTGATTTCAGTTTGATCAATGGGGTGTATGATTTTATTATTCAGGTTTTATTGACTTGTATTCACTGGTTTGCGGATGCAGATATTTTGTTTTTTGAAAATATACCCATGAATCTGGTGGAGGTTTTATCCATAGCTGTAGTGATCTACCTGCTGAGGTTTGTAATTTTGAGGGTAAACCTTAAAAATTCTGCGAGATTGATAATGGCAGTTTTTGTTTTTATATTGGTTAGAATAAGCTTTACAATTTATGAAAACAGAAAGGAAGAAGTTCTGTTTCATAGCTTTAGTAAAAGTAAAGTGTTTTCAGTGAAGGAAGGGAATGAGGCCTGCTTTTGGATTGAAGAAAATTCAGAAAAAGATAAGGTAGTACGATTTATTATCAATCCATACCGGGCTGCAAGAAGGCTCAAGAGGATTGAAATAAAAACCTTGCCAAAGACGGCTCAAAAGGCGGTGTATAATGGCAAACTTTACAATATAAATTAATTGTTAATTTTTTTTATTTTTCCCGTATCTACAACGTTTTGAGCTCTTATTTAGAAAGGTTACAAACTAACTAATTGTGAGATTTCTCACTTTTTGATATTGTTAACATTTCTTAATTTTGTAGAAATTCAAATTTAAACTTAATATGGCAGGTTTAACGAGTTCTACAATAGGTAGAAAATATGCGATGGCATTATCAGCTCTATTTTTGCTGATCTTTCTTATACTGCATTTGACGACAAACTTATTATCGGTATTACCTAATCGAGATGTATTCAATACGGCATCAGATTTTATGGGCTATAATCCGTTTGTGCAGTTCTTAATGCAGCCTATTCTTGGTTTTGCAGTGATTTTCCATTTTATTATGGGGTTTGTACTGGAAATTAAGAATAACAAAGCGCGTCCGGTTAAGTATGCGGCAAACAACGCTTCTGTGAATTCTTCATGGATGTCTAGAAATATGATTATTTCTGGTGCGGTTGTTTTAGCTTTCTTGGCGCTTCACTTTTATGATTTCTGGTTACATGAAATTAATTACAAGTATGTGGAAAGGCTTGCTCCTGATGCAGAACGTTTTTGGCCGGAACTGCATGAAAAGTTTGCTGATATCTGGAGGGTGGCTATCTATGTGATTGCTTTTGTTTTATTAGGATTACACTTAGCTCACGGATTTCAGTCTTCTTTCCAGTCAATTGGTGCAAGGCATCCTAAATATACTCCGGTAATTAAAGCGTTTGGAAAGTGGTATGCTATCCTTATTCCTGCTGGATTTATTTTTATTGCAATTTATCATTTTATAACTCAATAATATCAATATACTAATATGAGTAAGTTAGATTCTAGAATTCCGGCTGGTCCTCTAAAGGACAAATGGAAAAATCATAAAGACCATATGAACCTTGTTGCACCAAACAACAGAGATAAGATTGATATTATTGTTGTAGGTACAGGTTTGGCAGGAGGTTCTGCTGCGGCTACTTTGGCAGAGCAGGGATATAATGTAAAAGCATTCTGTTATCAGGATTCTCCAAGAAGAGCACACTCCATTGCAGCGCAGGGAGGTATCAATGCCGCTAAGAATTATCAAGGTGACGGTGACTCTACGTATAGACTATTCTACGATACCATCAAAGGTGGTGACTACAGAGCAAGAGAAGCAAACGTATACAGATTAGCTGAAGTATCTGCCAACATTATCGACCAGTGTGTTTCACAAGGTGTACCATTCGGAAGAGATTACGGCGGCCAGTTAGATAACCGTTCATTTGGTGGAGTTCAGGTAAAAAGAACATTCTATGCTAAAGGACAAACAGGTCAGCAGTTATTATTAGGTGCTTATTCTTCTTTAAGCCGTCAAATCGGTAAGGGGAGAGTAAAAATGTATAACCGTCACGAAATGCTAGATCTAGTAATTGTAGACGGAAAAGCAAGAGGAATTATCGCAAGAAATCTTGTAACAGGTGAGATTGAAAGACATTCTGCTCACGCTGTAGTGATTGCATCAGGAGGATACGGAAACGTATATTTCCTTTCTACCAATGCAATGGGGTCAAACGTTTCTGCAGCTTGGAAGATTCACAAAAAAGGAGCATATTTTGCAAACCCTTGTTATGTGCAGATCCACCCAACTTGTATTCCTGTTCATGGAACACAGCAGTCTAAACTTACTCTGATGTCTGAATCATTAAGAAACTCAGGAAGAATCTGGGTTCCTAAGAAAATTGAAGATTCAGTTGCTATTAGAGAAGGGAAATTAAGACCTGAAAACATTAAAGAAGAAGATAGAGATTACTATTTAGAAAGAAGATATCCTGCATTCGGAAACTTAGTTCCTCGTGACGTTGCGTCTAGAGCGGGTAAAGAAAGATGTGATGCCGGTTTCGGAATTGAAAATAACGAAACTAAAGAAGGAGTTTACTTAGATTTCTCTACAGAAATCATCAAAAAAGGGAAAGAAGCTGCTATTGAAAAGCATATTCATAATCCTAGTGATCAGCAAATTTACGACCTCGGAAAAGCTTGGATTGAAGAAAAATACGGTAACTTATTTGTAATGTACGAAAAGATTACTGCTGATGATCCTTACAAAACTCCAATGAAGATTTATCCTGCAGTTCACTATACGATGGGTGGTGTTTGGGTTGATTATAACCTTCAGTCTACTATCCCTGGATGTTTCGTAATTGGTGAAGCTAACTTCTCAGACCACGGAGCAAACAGACTTGGGGCTTCTGCATTGATGCAAGGTCTTGCAGACGGATATTTCGTACTTCCTTATACCATTGCAGATTATCTTTCTGCAGATATCAGAACTGGAGCTATTCCTACAGATTCAGCTGATTTTGCTGAAGCTGAAAAAGGAATTAAAGATAAAATCAATTTCTTCTTAAATAACAAAGGAACTCATTCTGTAGACCACTTCCACAAGCAATTAGGACACATTATGTGGAATAAAGTAGGAATGGGAAGAACTCCTGAAGGATTAAGAGAGGCGATCAGCGAAATTGAAGAAGTGAAAAATGATTTCTGGAAAAACGTAAAAGTTCCTGGAGATGTAGAAGGTATGAACACTGAGCTTGAAAAAGCATTCAGAGTAGCAGACTTTATTGAACTTGGACAATTAATGGCTATCGATGCATTACACAGAAATGAATCTTGTGGTGGACATTTCAGAGAAGATCACGCAACTCCGGAAGGGGAAGCAGAAAGAGATGACGTTAACTTCAAATATGTAGGAGCCTGGGAATATCGAGGTGATGATATCAAACAGGAAGTTCTGCATAAAGAAGATCTTATTTATGAAAACATCGAAGTTAAAGCGAGAAGTTACAAATAATCTCCAACCTATAAATATAAAATTATGAGTGCAAAAAAAGGCCTTCATCTTACGCTGAAAATTTGGAGACAAAAAAATAGTAAAACCAAAGGTCAGTTTGAGACCTATAAAATATCGGATGTTTCTACAGATTCTTCATTCTTAGAAATGCTGGACATCCTTAATGAAAACTTAATTAACGAGGGAAAAGAACCTATCGCTTTCGACCACGACTGTCGTGAAGGAATTTGCGGGATGTGTTCTCTTTACATCAATGGTAGAGCTCACGGTCCGGATACGGGGATTACAACTTGTCAGTTGCACATGAGAATGTTCAAAGACGGTGAAACGATCGTTATCGAGCCTTGGAGAAGCGCTGCTTTCCCGGTTATTAAAGACTTGATGGTGGACAGAAGTGCTTTCGACAGAGTAATGGCTGCGGGTGGTTTCATTTCTGTGAATACATCAGGAAATACATTAGATGCTAATGCTATTCCGGTTCCTAAAGAAGATGCAGACAAAGCAATGGATGCTGCGGCTTGTATCGGATGTGGAGCTTGTGTGGCTACCTGTAAAAACGGATCTGCAATGCTGTTTGTTGGAGCTAAAGTTTCTCAGTTTGCATTATTGCCGCAAGGTAGAGTGGAAGCGAAAAGAAGAGTTCTGAGCATGGTGCAGGCTATGGATGATGAAGGATTCGGTAACTGTTCAAATACAGGTGCATGTGAAGTAGAATGTCCGAAAGGAATTTCTCTTGAAAACATCGCCAGAATGAACAGAGAATACATGGCAGCTCTTGTAGATAAAGGATAAAATTGATTGAAATACATAAAAAAAATCGTCTCCTTAACGGATGACGATTTTTTTAGTTAAATCTTTCATAAAAAGTCCTATTAAATTGTATTTAGTATATTGAAAAACTTATTTTTGTTTAATTATAAAATTCAAAATGAAAAAATATCTTTTATTGTTTATCATTGCAATCTTTGTGATGTCTTGCTCAAAAAAAGTTGAGGTAAAAGGAAAAATTACGGGAAGTTCACCACTTGAAAGAATCGAGTTTGTGGAAGCTTCAGGTGTAGGAACACTTCCTCTTGCTAACATTGGTTTAGATAAAGACGGTAATTTTTCTGGCAGCTTTGAAGCTCCGAAAGATGGAATGTATGTGATCAACTATGCTGGAAGACAGAATTTAATTTACCTTGAAGGAGGTCAAAAAATTAATATCTCAGGGAATGGAGCTACTTTCCCGAACGAATATATCGTTACAGGGGATGCTAAAAAGAACAATGATTTCTTTCAGGCAAACCAAAAATTCTTATCAGAATATGGTAAGAAAATCAACATTCAGGAATTAATGGGTGGTGATGAAAAGGCATTTTTAAAAGGAGCACAGAAAATTGAAGCAGATATCAATAAAAATGTTGATGAAATTGCTAAAAAATATAATCCTAGCAAAGGCCTTATCGAATGGAAGAAAAATGACGTTAAAGTAATTATCCTTAATTTATTAGGAAACTACGAAATGTCTCATGGCCAGATGTCAGGAAATCCTTCATTCAAAGTAACAAAAGTGTTTACAGATTATGAAAATAAACTGCAGGACAATAAAGATGTAATGGTGAAAACGATTCCTCTTTACAGACAATATTTATTAGTTAAAATGAGTCCTGGTTTCCAGAAATATGCAGAAGCAAACAGCAAGGGAAAAACAGACGTAATTACTTCAGAACTTTTTGCAGAATATTTAAAAAGCCAAAAAGAAGTAACACAGACTGCTAAAGATTATCTTTTAGGATTTGTATTGGCTCAGGATATTCACCCGACTTCACAACCGAAGACGATTGATAAAATCAAGAAAATTATTGATACGGATATTAAGGACGCAACCATTAAATCAGATTTAAATAAAATGCAGGTTGCCATCACCGGTCTTAAAATTGGTGAGGTTGCACCGGAGGCATCTTTAGTGAAGCAAGATGGAAAAGCATACAAGCTTTCTGAAAACAAAGGAAAACCTTATATGTTGTTTTTCTATGCTTCTTGGAATCCTTACATTGCAGAAGGTACAGTACCTGTATTGAAAGAAGTGGCCAACTTTTATAAATCTAAAATGAACTTCGTGTATGTAAACGTAGACGATACAAAAGATCAGTTTGTAAAAACAAGCAATGCTTTATTAAAAGGAGTTGAAGGAATTAATGTATATGCTGATGGAGGATTAAACTCTGATATTGCAAAAAAATATGGCGTATACGGTTTCAAATTACCTTGCTTCGTTATCATTGATAAAGACGGTAAAATTGCCAGCAGATCATTTGTAAACTTAGGAGAACAGGATCTGGTTACTATTCTGGACAAGCAAACAGGACTTTCTGCTCCAAAAGTAGATCCTAACATGCAATTACAGCCGGGAATGAATGCTGACCCTGCTGCAATGCAACAACAACAACAACAACAACAACAACAACAACAACAAGCTCAACCTGCTAACCCGCAGCCGGTTCAGACAAAATAATAAACTTTAACATAGAGGAAAACCTTGTCTTCGGATAAGGTTTTTTTTTGTTGTATTTTTGCGAAATGAAACCGGAAGGTTTCATTCAGTTATATAGAAAAAATAGAATTACGGATGAAACCGAAAGGTTCCTCCGCCTTATAGAAAAATAAAAAATTCCGGATGAAAAAGAAGAAAGATATCATTCTTGAAAATATCAAGTTGTTTACTGCAGGAGCTAAAGGAGTAGCAATTGGAAAGACTGAAGATGGAAAAACCGTATTGGTTTCAGGAGCAATTCCAGGAGATGTGGTGAATGCCAGAGTAAAAAAATCTAAGTCCAAATACTATGAAGCTGAAACGGTAGAAGTATTGGAAAAATCTCCTTACAGAGTGGAACCTAAATGTATTCATTTTGGAACTTGTGGAGGATGCAAATGGCAAAATATGAGCTATGAGAAACAGCTCGACGTTAAACAGGAAGAAGTATACAATAACATCAAAAGAATCGGCGGAATCGATGATTTTGAAACCATACCTATTTTAGGAGCTGCCGAACAGTATTTTTACAGAAACAAAATGGAATTCTCATTCTCCAATGCGAGATGGCTTACCAAATATGAAATAAGCTCAGAAGAAAATTTTGGAAGCAAAGATGCCTTAGGGTTTCATATTCCGGGAATGTGGAGTAAGATTCTGGATCTTAAAGAATGTTTTCTTCAGGAAGATCCATCAAATGCAATCCGTTTGGCCGTGAAAAAATTTGGGGTAGATAATGGATTGGACTTCTTTGACGTTAAAAATCAGGAAGGATTCCTGAGAACTTTAATGATGAGACAGAACTCTCAAGGAGAATGGATGGTGTTGTTCCAGTTATACAGAGAAGAAAAAGCTAACAGAATAAAGCTTTTTGATTATTTACTTGAAAATTTCCCACAGATAAAAACATTGGTATACGCCATCAATCCTAAGCAGAATGATTCTATTTATGATTTGAATGTCAATACCTATTTTGGAGAAGGATTTTTGATGGAAGAAATGGATGGGCTTAAATTTAAAATAGGACCAAAATCATTTTTCCAGACGAATTATAAGCAGGCTTTGGAACTGTATAGAAAAACATTGGAGTTTGCAGACTTGAAAGGAGATGAAGTGGTGTATGATCTATATACAGGAACAGGAACCATTGCTCAGTATGTGGCAAGAAATGCAAAGCATGTTATTGGAATTGAATCGGTTCAGGAAGCGATAGACGCCGCGATTGAACATGCTGAATTAAATGGCCTTACCAATACAACATTCTATTGTGGAGATATGAAGAACGTGTTTAATGATGAGTTTCTTGAAAACCATCCTAAAGCAGACGTTTTAATTACCGATCCGCCAAGAGACGGAATGCACCAGAAGGTTGTAGAACAAATCCTGAAACTGGCTCCTGAAAAAGTAGTGTATGTGAGCTGTAATTCAGCAACACAGGCTAGGGATTTGGCATTGATGAAAGATCATTATACTTTGGTGAAAATCTTACCGGTAGACATGTTCCCGCAGACTCATCATGTTGAAAACATTGCTTTATTGATTAAAAAATAATTTAATTAAATTTGAAACTAATAATCAGAAAAATTTAATGAAAAGAGCGAAAAATCTTAGTGTTGTATTCATCCTATTGGCCCTGATGTTTAATCAGTGTGAATTGAAAGGGCAGGAAAAAGATTCTACCAGTGTAAAAACTGATACCGCTAAAGTAAAAAAAGATGATAAGAAAAAGCCTTTGATAAAACCTTATAAAGAGGTTATTACAGATAAAGCTGTATCCGATCAGGGCGTTTTTATGGTTCATAAAATTGATGATAAATATTACTTTGAAATTCCTGATTCAATGTTAAAAAAGGAATTTCTATTAGTGACCAGACTTACAAAAGCTGCTGCAGGAATGCGTTCCGGAAGTACAGGATATGCAGGAGATCAGATTGGCCAGCAGGTGGTAGCTTTTGAAAAAGGCCCCAAAGATAAAATTCTTCTGCGAGCCATATCTTTTGTAGACTATGCAAAAGATTCTACTTCGGATATGTATAATTCTGTAAGAAGAAATAACGTACAGCCGATCGTAAAATCTTTTGATGTAAAAACGTATGGAGTTAATACAAAATCATCGGTCATTGAAGTTACAGACCTTTTGAATTCTGACAACGAAATGGTTTCTTTCTCTGTAAATTATAAAGATGCCTTTAAAGTAGGAGCTTTTCAGAAGGATATGTCTTTTGTGAACTTTGTGAAATCATTTCCTAATAATATTGAAATCAATACCACTAAAACTTTTGCTCGAACTTTAGGAAGACCAATACCAGGAACTCCACCAGGAGATATCCCTAAAATAAGTGGAAATTATACAGTAGAGATCAATGCTTCATTGGTTCTTTTACCTGAAAATAAAATGCAGGCACGGTATTTTGATCCGCGAGTAGGATATTTTACTGTAGGATATACCGATTTTGATCTTGATCCTCAGGGCGTAAAAAGAATTTCTTTGGTAAAAAGATGGAAACTGGAACCGAAACCCCAAGATCTTGAAAAGTATAAAAGAGGAGAATTGGTGGAACCTGCAAAACCAATTGTATTTTACATTGATCCAGCCACCCCAAAAAAATGGGTGCCTTTTCTGATTCAGGGGGTAAACGACTGGAAAAAAGCATTTGAAAAAGCAGGTTTTAAAAATGCTATTTATGCAAAAGTTCCTGATGCTAAATCAGATCCGGAATGGAGCCTTGAAGATGCAAGGTTTTCTGCAATAGTATATAAACCTTCTGATGTTCCTAATGCTTCGGGGCCTTCAATTTCAGATCCGAGAACAGGAGAAATCCTGGAAAGCCACATCAACTGGTATCATAATGTAATGATGCTGTTGAGAAACTGGTATTTCGTTCAGGCATCACCGAATGACCCAAGAGCAAGAAAAGTTGAATTTGATGATCAGCTAATGGGAGAACTGATTCGTTTCGTTTCCTCTCACGAAGTTGGACATACTTTAGGATTAAGACATAACTTTGGTTCAAGTTCTACGGTTCCGGTTGAAAAATTGAGAGATAAAAAATGGCTTGAGAAAAACGGACATACTCCTTCAATTATGGATTATGCAAGATTTAATTATGTTGCACAGCCGGAAGATAATATCGGAGATTCCGGAATTATGCCAAGAATCGGAGATTATGATGACTGGGCGATCGAGTGGGGGTACAGAAGATTTTATCAGTACAATACTCCGGACCTGGAAAAAGAATACTTAAATAAATGGGTGATTAAAAACCTTCAGAATAACAGACTTTGGTTCGGGACTGAATCCAATCCTTTAGATCCGAGATCGCAAAGCGAACAGGTAGGAGATAATGCAATGATTGCAAGTACCTACGGAATCAAAAACCTGAAAAGGATTATCGAGAACCTTGACAAGTGGACGGCTACTCCGAATGAAGATTATGAAAACCTTGGAACGATGTATGATCAGGTTACCCTTCAGTTCAAAAGATATCTGGGACATGTTTCCAAATATATTGGAGGCCAGATGGAAACTCCTAAAACGGCTGAACAGTCAGGGGCGGTATATGAAGTAGTACCTAAAAAAGATCAGAAAGAAGCCATGAAGTTTTTAGAAGAAAATGTATTTACCACTCCGCAGTGGCTGATCAAAAAGGATATTTTTGAGAAAACAGGAAAAACACCTGTGAAAACTGTTGAAGATATTCAGAATGGGGTTCTTTCCAGAATTTTAAGCCCAATGGTTTTGCAGAATATGTATCAGATGGAAACGGTAGATCAAAATACCTATACGATTTCCGAATTGTTCTCAGATCTTAATTCTTCTATCATTAAAAAAGAAAATCCTGATGTGTACGGAAGAAATCTTCAGCGAAATTATGTGGATAATTTAATCAAGCTGGTGGATACAAAATCTTCTGACAGATCTGATGTTTCTGCTATTGCAAGAGGCAATTTGAATTCAATTAAAAAAGAAATTTCTGCAAAAACAGATGTTAATATGGTTAATAAATATCATTATGAAGATCTTGTTTTCAGAATAGAAAAAGCATTAGATCCAAAATAAAATTATGAAATACCTTAAATTCATTCTATTAATATGCGTGCTCGGAACCCTCTTTTCTTGTGGTGGGGATGATGATATCTGTGAAAGTGGAGAAGGAACTCCCAGAATGAAGGTTGCTTTCAAATCTCTTCAGACAGGGAAAACGGTTACATTAGATTCATTATATGTAGCGGTAGACTACGGATCCGGAAAAGTACAGTTGGGGAAACTTGAGAAGATTGGTTCCAGACTTATTCCATTAAGGGTAGATGATTCTCCTTATACTGATGTTTACTTTAGATTATCAGATAAAGGCGCAGAATCACAAGTCAGAATCAATTACACAACCAAGTCCACATATGTGTCTCCGGGATGTGGGATTAAAAAATATTACGAGAATTTAACTTCAGCATTAACAACTCCTAATCCTGTTCAAAAGCTGGAAGAAGGACAAAATCAAATAGAGAATGAAGACAAGACTAATCTTTACCTTCTTTTTTAGCCTATTGGGAATATTGAGCTTTGCTCAGACTACTAAAGAAGTTAAAAAAGAAAAATGGAAATACAAACCCAATTTTATGATTGGTCTTGATGCCCTCAATGCAGGAGCTTCCTTTTTTTCAGATAGAAAACTGTACGAGGGATTTATCTCCTCAAAGATCAACGATAACGTTCATGCTGTCATAGAGGCTGGTTTTGAGAAGAATATCTATCAGAAGAACAGCTATGATGCAAAAGTGAGCGGGCCTTTCCTGAAATTAGGAGCATTTTATATGCTTGCCAAGGATGCTGAAAATGAGTTTAATGGATTTTATGTAGGAGGAAAAGCGGCAACATCATTCTATACTCAGGAATATATGGCAGTTCCGGTTCGTGGGTATGGTGGTAGCAATTCTTCCTTAGCCTTTCCTTCATCTTCACAATCGTCGTATTGGATAGAAGGTCTGATAGGAGGCAGAGTACAGCTGTTTGATTCAAATTTTTATATTGATGTTAATTTGCAGCCTAAATACATGGTAGCAACCTCTAAGCAGGAAGATATACAGCCGATGATCGTTCCGGGGTTCGGGAAAAGTTCTTCGAAATTTAATATGGGTTTTGCTTGGAATATCGCCTATAAGTTTTAAGAAAATCTCTTAAAAAACTACATTATTTTACATAATAACTAATCCTCAGGTAATTCTGAGGATTTATTTTTATTCTGTAATAAAAGTGATAATGATATTTTTTTTTCAAAAATTATGACAATGCAGTAGCATAATAGTATAAAATTATTAGATTTGTGAAATAATCTAATATTATTGATAAATTTATGAAAAAACTTATTACTACTTTAATTTGTAGTTTAATAGGTGGTACTGCTCTGGCACAGTGGACGCCTACTACATTCAGGAATGGTTCGGAAATGAAACTTTCTTTAGTGCGTAATTATTATAAGTTAGATCTTGTTAAAATAAGAGAACAACTTAAAAATGCGCAGGAGACAGGACCTAATGCAAAATCTGTTGAGATTTCTTTGCCAACCTTAAGTGGAAAAATTGAAAGATTTGCAGTATATAGCTTTCCGGTTGTTGTAAAGGAACTGGCAGACCAATATCAACTTGGTTCTTATGTTGGAGTGGGGATTGATGATCCTTCTAAATATTTAAGATTTTCTCTAGCTCCTAATGATTTTCAATCAATGGTGATCAAGGATGGTAATTATGAATTTATTGAGCCTCAAAATGCTGATAAAACAGTTTACGGAATTCATCCTAAATCCGTCCCAACAGGAACTAAGAGTTTTGCATGTAGTACCTCTGAAAATTCTAAAGAAGTAACCGAGCTGGATGCATTAATTAAATCTGGAAAGTCTTTTAAAAACCAACCTACAGATTTTTCTAAAAGTTCTGATAAAAAATTCAGAACAATGCGTTTAGCAATTTCAACGACTGGAGAATATACAGCTTTTCATGGTGGAACAGTACCATTGGCTCTTGCGGCAATTAATGCCACAATGACAAGGGTAAATGGAGTGTTTGAAAAAGATCTTGCACTACACTTAAATGTTCAAAACTATCCGAATATAATCTATACTAATGCCGCAACAGACCCATATACTGGAAACTTGAATCTGCAGTTACAGCAGACTCTTACCACGGCTGTAGGAAATGAAAATTATGATATCGGACATATCTTCAATGCAGCAGGAAATAATGGAAATGCAGGCTGTATAGGGTGTGTGTGTATTGATCCTGCTACTACTACTTCACTGGCTAAAGGTTCAGGTTTTACACAGAGTACAAGCCCTGTCGGAGATAATTTTGATATCGATTTTGTTGCCCATGAAATGGGACATCAGATAGGTGCAAATCATACCTTTGCCCATGCTTTAGAGAATGCTGGAGTAAACGTTGAGCCGGGTTCTGGATCTACCATTATGGGATATGCTGGTATCACCGGAGCTACGACAGATGTTCAGGCACATTCTGATCCATTCTTTCATAAAGTAAGTATTGTTCAGATTCAAAATAACCTGACTAATAAAACTTGTGATGTAGAAACAGCTGTAGTAAATAATCCTCCAGTAATTTCGGCTTTACCTACTTACAATATTCCTAAAGGAACAGCATTCGTATTAACAGCTTCTGCAACAGATCCTGAAAATGATCCTTTGACCTATATTTGGGAGGAAGTTGACAATGCAAGTATTGTGATTGATAAAAATAATCTGGGAACTACAACTACGGGTGCTTCATTTAGATCTGTTGCAGCAACAACAAGTCCTACAAGATATTTCCCTAAGTTATCTTCAGTATTATCCGGAGTTCTGGATAACTCAAATAGTGGTTGGGAATCAGTATCTATGGTACCTAGAACTACTAATTTCGCGGTAACAGTAAGAGATAATAATGTGGATGTTACACAGCAGCAGACTCAATCTGCACAACAGACAATTGTTGTTGGAGGTGATGGGCCATTTAAGATTACTTCACAATATGCTGCTTCTAACGTTCCGTCTGCTATTACATGGGATGTAGCTAACACAAATGCCTCACCTTATAATGTTGCCAATGTGAAAATTGACTACACCACTGATAATGGAACGACATGGGTAACCCTTGCAGCTTCTACCGTAAATGACGGAAGTGAGGCATTTACTTTCCCTGTTGCTTTAAACGGCCAGACAATTAAAGTTAGAATATCTTCTATAGGAAATGTATTCTATGCTGTAAAATCAGTAATTGTCACCAATTTCTCTTCTTGTGACGGGACCGCGCCTACAGGTATTGTAACAAGTAACATTACAACAAACTCTGTTGATGTAAACTGGGCTCCCATTACATTAGCTACATATGTTGTTCGTTATAAAAAAGTATCTGATACTTCTTGGCAGCAGATTACAACTTCATCCTCTAGTATTACCTTAACAAACCTTGTTGATGGAACTGCTTATGAAGTTCAGGTTGCGGCAGTGTGTTCAGGAACGCAGGGTACTTATTCTGCGTCTGTAAACTTTAGTACAGCAGGTATTACTTATTGTACAGCAGCTTCAGCTAATGCAACAGATGATCATATTGCGGGTGTTTCTTTAGCAAACATCACCAATCCATCAGGACCTAGCGTATATACAAACTATACAGCAAATGCTGCTCTTCAGATTAATTTGATGCAGAATAATCCTTATACATTATCTGTTACAAAAGGATGGGCTTCTACTGCTTACCCGGAAATGGTTTCAGCTTGGATAGATTTCAATAGAAATGGAGTTTTTGAAGATTCTGAAAGAATAATGACTGTTTCAAATGCAGCTACAAATGTCCAAAACCCAGTTACAGCAACATTTACACCTCCTTCTACTGC
The DNA here is from genome assembly GCF_000737705.1 of Chryseobacterium soli. Classification (GTDB taxonomy): domain Bacteria; phylum Bacteroidota; class Bacteroidia; order Flavobacteriales; family Weeksellaceae; genus Chryseobacterium; species Chryseobacterium soli. The sequence goes on from NZ_JPRH01000009.1 coordinate 129,398, forward strand.
CGTTACAGGTCAGCCTTTGAGAATGAGAGTGGGGGTATTATATTACAGTTCTCCGGGTTATATTTTCACAAACGCTTGTGGAGTGTTTAATACTTACGGTGAAATAGAAGATTATAATGTGGTTATTACAGGTTCTTTAGGAACAAGCGATGTAGCTAATCCTAATAACGGTATCCAGTTATATCCAAACCCTACAGCTGATGTCTTGAATGTAACTAAAGTTTCTGATAAGGCTACTTATAAAATTTATAGTGTTGCCGGTCAGTTATTGGATAGTGGAAATATCAACGGTGGAAAAATCAATGTTTCAGCTTTAATTAAAGGCGGATACATGATTACGATTGATGAAAAAGGAAGAGATCAGTTCAAATCTAAATTCATTAAGAAATAACCTTATTTCTTTAATAATATTAAATCCCCAGGTTTTCCTGGGGATTTTTTTATTCTGAATCATAAAAAGGTTTTTTATGAAATTTTTATAAAAAAAATACTTGTACCTATAATATTAGTAATGAAAAATGATTAGATTTGTATGATTAATATAATAATGAGAACATTATGAAGAAACTCTTTACTTCTTTAATACTCTTTCTGTGTTTAGTTCATATAGGCTTTGTTTCCAAAGTTTATGGTCAAGCAGGGCAGATTGGGACGGGAACTACCTCCATGGTTGAGCTTCCTATATATTCATATTATGGATATAATTATTCTCAGCAGATCTATACTGCTGCTGAAGTTTCGGCTGCGGTCGGAACGGCAACTTATATTACAGCGATAAAATTTTACGTTGATTCAGCTGTATTGCCACAAACCAATTATAGTGATTGGGTAGTATATATGGGAAATACGACCCAGGCCAATTTTGCCACTACAACGAGTTGGGTGCCTTCAACTTCAATGACCCAAGTTTTTGCAGGAACATTACCGGCTATAACAAGTGGAAACTGGGTGACCCTGCAATTATCAACTCCATTCCTGTGGAACGGAACTGATAATATTGTTGTTGGCGTTGACGAAAACACACCGAGTTATTCAGGGTATCCTGGAACAGGTTGGGGGAATTATAATGCAGGTACCAACAGAGGTATTCTTTATTATAATGACAGTACGGATCCTAGCCCTGCAGCTCCGCCTACTGCATCATCAAGATTCGATAATATTCCAAGATTACAGTTGGTAAGTGTAAGTTTACAACCTTGTACAACTGCGCCACCTGCCGGTATTGCAGTAGGGAGTATAACACCAACTTCAGCTAACGTTTCATGGACTCCATCTACCGGAGCAACCTATGTAGTGAGATACAGACCTGTATCTGGAGGTGCGTGGACCAATATTTCTGTCAATACTCCATTAACGGGAAGCCAGCTAATTTCAGGCTTGACAGAACAAACTCAATATGAAGTTCAGGTAGCTACCATTTGTGGTGGTACTCAGGGCGCATTTTCAGCAAGTTCAACTTTTACAACTCCAGCGATCAGCTATTGTTCAGCTGGTTCTACAAGTACAACAATAGATGGCTATATCGGTCAGGTTGCAGTTAATTCAACAGGAGCTCCTTCTATGGTAAGCAACTCTGGATTTAGTAATTACACTGATTATAGTACAGATGCAACGAGACAAGTTACTTTAGTAAGAGGAAGTGCAAATAATACAGTTACGGTTACGAAAAACTGGCCGGGCACACAATACAGTTTCACAACAGGAGTTTGGATCGATTTTAACAGAAATGGTATTTTCGAAGCAACTGAGCGTGTGTTAACTTCTCCAAGTAATACAACATCTCCAGTTTCTGTTACCTTTGCGGTACCTTCTGGTGCAGCTGTTTACGGAGGAAACCTTACGACTCGTATGAGAGTAGGTTTAGCAGAAAGCAGCTCAGTATCGGCCTGTGGAACATTTACATGGGGTGAGGTAGAAGATTATGCAGTAAAACTTATTGATCTGCAAGCTTGTAGCGCTACTCCTCCTACTAATATTGGAGTAAATAACTTAACGCCTACTTCGGCTAATGTTACATGGACAGCCGCTACAGGAGCAAGCTATGTAGTAAGATATAGACAAGCGCCTGCAGGTGCATGGACCACTCTTCCTGCTACCGCTGTATTAGCAAGTAACCAGCTTATTTCAGGTTTATCAGAGCAAACTCAATATGAAGTTCAGGTAGCTACCATTTGTGGTGGAACACAAGGAGCATTCTCAACAGGAGTACTCTTTACAACACCGGCAATTAGCTACTGTACATCAGCATCAACCAGCAGTACTATTGATGGGTTTATCAGCAATGTAACGGTGACGCCTACCAACTCTACCGTAATGATTAGTAATTCAGCATTTAGCAACTATACAGATTACAGTACGGATGCTACCAGATTAATTACTTTAGTGAGAGGATCTGCGAGCAATTCAATTTCTATTGCTAAAAGCTGGCCTGGTACTCAGTATTCTTTTGGAACCGGTGTCTGGATAGATTTTAACAGAAATGGTGTATTTGAAGCCAGTGAACAGGTTTTAAATTCAGCAAGTAATACAACAAGTCCTGTAACGGCTACATTTGCTGTACCTTCCGGAGCTGCTGTTTACGGAGGTATACTTAATACACGTATGCGTGTAGCATTAAGAGAATCTGCTACTGCTGCTGCATGTGGAACTTTCACATGGGGTGAAGTAGAAGATTATGCTGTAAAATTAATAGATCAGCCGGCATGTACTACGGCACCGCCTGCGAGTCTTACCCTTACGAATCTTACCTCTACAACTGTAAATGTATCTTGGATTGGTGCAACGAATGCTACCTATACCATAAGATGGAGAGTTTCTCCTGCAGGAGCTTGGCAGACGCAAACTTTAGCTGCCGGTGTAAGTACCTATACAATTACAGGTCTTACAGAGCAGACCACCTATGATGTACAGGTTGCTACAAAATGTGGAACCAGCGCATTAGGAGCATATTCTCCTTCATCAACATTTACGACACCACCGTTATCATACTGTCCAATGACAGGAACAGGAACTAACGACTTCATTTCTAATGTAACTGTTACTTCTTCTAACCTTGGTGTTCCGCCAATGAGTAACACTTCTGTACAAACTAACTATATCAGTTATGTAACGCCAGCGACTCTTATTACTTTGGATATTGGTTCTCAAAATAATAAAATCTCTGTAGCAAAAGGATGGACAGGAGCAACAAGTAATGATGCTGTTACAGCATGGATTGATTTCAACAGAAACGGAGTGTTTGAAACAACAGAACAAATTCTTGTTTCACCAGCAAACACAACTACTCCGGTTAACGCTACATTTGCCGTACCGGCAGGTGCTTATTCAGGAGCATTAACGACTACAATGAGAGTTGTACTTAAGCGTACAAGTGCTCCGGTTATTTGCCAGAATGCAATCAATGGAGAAGTAGAAGATTATGCTGTAAGATTAAGACCATGTAGCAATATTACGCCTAACCAGCCTACGATTGTGCCGACACATAACTCTGCTACGATCAGCTGGACAGGAGTAACGAATAACGTAAGTTATATTGTAAGATATAGAGTTCAGGGACCTCCTGCAGGAGCATGGACACAGGTATATGCTTCAACGCTTTTAGGAAATATTCCTCTTAACGTAACAGGTTTAACTCCTGCCACTATTTATGACGTTCAGATTGCAGCTATCTGTGGTGATGTTATAGGTACATTTACTCCTATCAAGTCATTTACAACACGATGCGATCCAACGCCTCCAAACGTAACAATAAGTAATATTACAACAAACTCTGCATTGATTACGTGGGCACCGCTTGCAGCAAGTTCAACATATATTATGAGATGGAGAAAAGTAGGAGATACAGGATGGCCTAATCCTTTAATCAATTTACCTGCAGCTCCGGCAAATACTTATACATTGGGAGGTTTAGACCCATACACTAAATATGAAGTTCAGATCGCTAACCAATGTGTTGGAGAAACGACTCCGAACCCATATTCAAACCCTAAAGTATTTACGACTGAAAGAACATGTCAGCTTCCTCCTCCAGGATTGACTATCACTAATATTTCACCTACAACTGCTGAAATTGTTTGGGATCCTTTCCCAGGTGCAACGTATATGTTAAGATATAGAAAAGTTGGAATTCCTAGCTGGACAAACATATCAACAGTAACTAATACGTATACGCTGACAGGACTTACTGAACTTACGAAATATGAAATGCAGGTGGTAAATATCTGTAACGGTACTCCTGGTACATATACCCCTCCTTACTTCTTTACTACACCTACAGTAATTTACTGTCAGATGTCTTCAGGAAGTTCTGCAGCAGAGTATATTTCTAAAGTAACAGTGAAGCCAAATGGTAAGCCTGTTATGGAAAATGTTTCAGGAGCTTCAAACTATACCAATTATACTGCAACTCCTGCCGCATTCATTGAATTGATTCAAGGATCTACCGGGAATGAAATTACTATCGAGAAAAAATGGGTAGGAAATAGCCAGGATGAAGGTATTGCGGTATGGATTGACTTCAACAGAAACGGATATTTCGATATCAATGAAAGAGTATTCACTTCACCTCCAAATACTACAAGCCCTGTAACAGGAACATTCAGTGTGCCGGCAGATGCATTTGTAAGCATGACTGATTACAAATATGTAGTAATGAGAGTAGCAATGCAGAAAGGAAGTATTCCTGTAAACTGTACAAGCTTTGATAATGGAGAAGTTGAAGATTATACCGTAAGAATTTCTAAACAAGCGGTTCCTAATGCAACGAATCAAACTGATATCCTAATCTATCCTAATCCTGTAAGTACAGTATTATATGTGAAGAATATCAGCAAGAGAGCGAATTACAAAATATACAATTCAGCTGGACAGATTATTGCAAGCGGTATTCTATTGAATAACCAGATCAACGTAAGTAAACTGATCAACGGAATTTATGTAATAGATATCGACGACAGCGGGAAAACCGTTCAGAAGAAATTTATCAAAGAATAATATTTAAATTTCCAATAGAATAAGCCCTCAGTAATGAGGGCTTATTTTTTACAATAAAGGTCCCTTACAGCAAGTTAAGGTCCCTTTTTAATTTGGGAACACTTGCATTTGTTCATAAGATATTTGACGTTCTAATGAAGCTCTATTCAACTTAATATTAATGAAAGGAGCCCTTAATAAAAAGACTTTGCGAATCACGGTTAATACCAATGAAAAACAGGTTAGAATCATCTTAGAACAGAAGATTCTTTTCAAAAAAATAAGCTCTCAGAAATGAGAGCTTATTTTTATTAGTAGTAAAACAATTAGAAAAAGATTCTAATGATTTTTATTTATTCAATACTGAAAATCATCAGTTCAGTTTGTTCCTTTAAATCCTCCAGATTGGTGTTGTTATAGATTACACAGTCTGCCATTTTTAATTTATCTTTTTCAGGCATTTGTTTTTCCATAACAGCTTCCACTTCCCGATAGGTTTTGTGGTCTCTGTCCATCACCCTTTTTATTCTGATATTGTCTTCTGCTGTTACCAGAAGAGACTTATAGCATTGGCGGTTCAGTTTTAGTTCAAATAATAAAGCAGTCTCTTTAAAAACCAAATATTTAGTTTGTTTCTGTACCCATTCTTCAAAATCTATTCTTACAGCCGGATGAATGATTTCATTCAGTTGATGAAGCATATCTTTGTCATTGAAGACTTTTTCTGCTACCCATTTCCGGTTATAAATTCCATTTTCATCATAGGACTCTTCTCCTAAAAGTTCTTTTATTTTAGCCTTTAGATCTTCATTGTCATTCACAATGGTTTTCGCCCGGTCATCCGAATAATAAACCGGAAATCCGAATTCTTCAATATAGTGGGCAACGGTTGTCTTTCCTGAACCAATTCCACCGGTTAATCCAATAATCTTGGATGCTGGTTCCGGTTCAGCTTTCTTTGTTTCTGAGTGTAATTCTTCCATACCTAAAAATTAATATCCAAAAACATCATTAAAGCTATAGGTTTCATTCAGTCTTACTCCCTTTTCAGTCATTTTAAGACTGGCCAGTTCGTTGTGTGCATCATGCTCAAAAAATAAGAGATATTCATTGTCAACACATTGTTTCAGAAATTTCCCTTTCTCTTCCATAGTCAAAAGAGGACGAGTATCATATCCCATAACATATACCTGATTGATATGTCCTGCAGTAGGAATAAGATCTGCGGCAAAAACAATTGTTTTTTCCTGGTATTGAATCACCGGAAGCATTTGTTTTTCCGTGTGCCCGTCAACGAAAATAACGTCCATTTTCAGGTCTGGAGCGAAACCGTAATTTCCTGTCGCAGGAAGCGGTAAAAATTGTAGCTGCCCACTTTCCTGTATCGGAATAATATTTTCTTTCAGAAAGCTTGCTTTTTCTCTGGGATTAGGCTCTGTAGCCCATTGCCAGTGATTTTCATTAGTCCAGAAATGAGCATTTTTAAATGCAGGTCTGTAGCCTGTTTTATCATCATTCCATTCAATAGCTCCACCACAGTGGTCAAAATGAAGATGCGTTAAAAATACATCGGTAATATCTTCTTTTACAAAACCATATTTTTTTAAATTCTTGTCCAGATTATCATCTCCCCAAAGAGAGTAGTGGCCAAAGAATTTTTCATCCTGTTTGTTTCCAAGACCGCAATCTACAAGGATTAGCTTCTTGCCGTCCTCAATAAGCAGGGAACGGGTTCCAAGGTCAATTAGATTTTTTTCGTCTGCTGGGTTAGTTTTCTCCCACAGACTCTTCGGGACGACTCCGAACATTGCGCCGCCGTCCAGCTTAAATTTTCCACATTGTATTGGATATAGTTTCATAGGTATATTTTGTTGAATTTATTTCTTAATTAATTTCATTTTTTCTGCAATCTTTCTCGCATCATCATCCGCATTTTCAAGATGGGAAATAATGTTTTGAAAGTCATTCTCTTTTCTGTTCTGAGAAAGTTTTTGCTTGATAAATATTTCAGTTGGTATTATTTTTAACCCGAAAGAGCCCTTCATCTCCTTTTCTACAAATTCCTTTCCCATGTCTTTCACCATCATTGGACACTGCTGAAAATTTTCATACTTTGATGTTAACTTTTCAAGATGGCTGTAAAGCTCGTCATGATTCATCAGTTCCACTGTTCCGTAGATTTGTACAGCTTCATAGTTCCAGGTGGAAACATTGATATGATCATACCAGCTGCTTGAAATATAAGTATGGGCTCCTAGGAAGTCACAAAGAACTTCATCTCCGTTCTGTAAAGCTTTCGCTTGCGGATTTGCCCGGGAAATATGACTTTCCAGGTGAATTTTTTCAGGATTATCTTCATTGAGCATCATCATTGCATGGGTAGCTCTGATTTTCCCCAGTGAAGAGATGAGTAGTGCAAATGAATTTTCACTGATGATTTCTTTCATCAGTTGATAATCATCGCTTCTGTATATTTTAGGGACGAACATATAATTTTAAAATAATTCTCCTGGGGTTTTGGGTCTTGTAATATTCAAATGCTGATAGGCTTTATCTGTTACTTCCCTTCCTCTGGGAGTACGAATGATAAATCCTTCCTGAATAAGAAAAGGTTCGTAGACTTCTTCCAGTGTTTCAGGATTTTCAGCGATAGAAGTTGCCAAAGCAGAAATTCCTACCGGTTTTCCTTTAAAGTTTTCAATCATGACACGCATGATTTTATTATCCATTTCATCCAGACCGAATTCATCCACATTCAGAGAATCCAGTGCATATTTGGTGATGTTGATTTCAATTTCTCCATTTCCTTTGATCTCTGCAAAATCACGTACCCTTCTTAAAAGAGCATTGGCAATTCTGGGAGTTCCACGGCTTCTTCTTGCAATTTCAATAGCAGCATCCTCATAGATCTTTACTCCTAATACTCTTGAACTTCTTTGGATAATAGTGGAGATAAGCTCTACAGAATAATATTCAAGTCTGCTCTGAATACCAAATCTGGCGAGCATAGGCTTGGTAAGCATACCACTTCGCGTAGTTGCTCCCACTAAAGTAAAAGGATTCAGTCCGATTTGAACACTTCTTGCATTGGGACCGCTTTCCAGCATGATATCAATCTTATAATCTTCCATCGCAGAATATAAATATTCTTCTACAACAGGAGAAAGACGATGGATCTCATCAATAAAGAGAACATCGTTTTCTTCAAGATTCGTTAAAAGACCGGCTAAGCTGCCGGGTTTATCTAAAACAGGTCCGGAAGTGATCTTGCAGCCTACACCAAGCTCATTAGCGATGATATTGGCCAAAGTTGTCTTACCTAGCCCTGGCGGGCCGTGCAGCAGCACATGATCCAGAGCTCCGCCACGTCTTTTCGCAGCCGTAACGAATACTTCAAGATTTTCTAAGGTTTTTCTTTGTCCAGCAAAATCTTTAAAGCTCTGCGGGCGAATTTGTTCCTCCTGCATGAGCTCCTCGTGCGAGTAGTTTTCCCTATCTGGATGTAAAAAATCAGGCATTAATTCATTTCATTTACCTCAAAGATAGGAAATTTAGACTTAGGTTGAGGTAGAGGCGGAAAAAAGGTGAAGACCGGATCTTAACCTAAGGAAAAGCTTGAGATAAAAGATATTTTTGAGTATTTTTGACAGAGAAAATCTAAGCTGAATACGCTTTAGGCATAAATCTTACGACTACCACATGAAATTAATAGGACCATTTAAGCAAATTGTAACCCTTGCGAACCTTCCGTTAAGAGGAAAATTATCAGATGAACAACTTGAAATCATCATTGATGGTGGAATTTTAATTGAAAATAATACCATCCAAAAAGTAGGTAATTTTATTGCATTACAATCTGAAAATCCAGGCCTGGAAATTGAAACCATAGAAGGAGAGCAGATTGTTCTTCCGGCCTTTGTAGACTCTCATACCCATATTTGTTTTGGAGGAAACCGTGCCAATGATTTTGCCATGAGAAATGCAGGGAAAACGTATCTGGAAATTGCTGAGAGCGGCGGTGGGATATGGAGTTCTGTACAGCATACGAGAAATGCTTCTGAAGAAGAATTATTATCAACACTTTTACAAAGGATAGATTTCCTGATTTCCCTGGGAATTACCACCATTGAAGTAAAAAGTGGCTACGGACTGGACGTGGAAAATGAGCTTAAAATGCTCAGAATAATAAAAAAAGCACAGGAAAAAACGAAAGCGACTTTAGTTCCTACCTGTCTTTCTGCCCATTTGAAGCCCAGAGATTTTGAAGGAAGCAATCAGGAATATTTAGAGTATATCATCACAGAAATTTTACCCAAAGTAAAAGAAGAAAAACTTGCAGGACGTGTAGATATTTTTATTGAAAAATCTGCATTTCAGCCTGAAGAAAGTAAAGCTTTTCTTCTTAAAACTAAAGACTTAGGTTTTGAAATTACGGTTCATGCAGATCAGTTTACCCCGGGAAGTTCAAGGATTGCCGTTGAGGTTGGTGCTCAATCTGCAGATCATTTAGAAGCAACGATTGATGAGGATATAGAATTTCTTGCCCAATCAAACACTGTAGCAACAGCATTGCCGGGAGCAAGTTTGGGATTAGGTGAAAAATTTACACCGGCCCGAAAATTACTGGACGCAGGAGCAATTCTTGCCATAGCCAGTGACTGGAACCCAGGTTCCGCACCGATGGGTAATTTGATAACCCAGGCTTCTATTTTAGCGACCTTTCAAAAATTATCCACTGCAGAAGTTATTGCAGGAATCACTTTCCGTTCGGCATATGCGCTGGGATTAACAGACAGAGGAAGGTTAGAAAACGGATTAAAAGCAGATTTTGTAACGTTCAAAACAGATAATTTTCAGAATGTACTCTACAACCAGGGAAGTTTGACTGCTGAAAATATTTATATTGATGGAAATAAAGTGTAAACTCAATTTGAATAACAGGAATTCAATAGAAAGAGATCCTCTTTCGTTGGAATGACCATACAATAGGCTTTATTAAAAATCCCCCATTTCTTATTTTGAGAAATGAGGGATTTAAAAGTTAGTCTAAAAAATTATTAATACTTCTTATATTTTTTATGATCCTTTCTTCGCTGTCTTTTGGAGCAGGTCTGCCAAATGCAGTAAAGAAAGAACCTAAAGGATCATCCATTTTTTCCTTTCTTTTCTTATAAAATTTTTCATACGTGGTATCAATACCAAATGGAAGCTTTCCAATAGGTTTTTTAATTTTTTTTAAACCCATTAATGTAAAATGAAAGTAATCTTTGGAATCATATGCTTCTAAAACCAGACCTGGTAGTCCTTTAAAAGTATATGGACCATCCTGAATGGGAATTTGCTCAGTATACCAAACTGTAATAAGCTTATTACCATATCTACTTGTCGCCTTCCTACAATGATATCCCTATATAATTTTTGTGTCATTTTCAATTTTCCATGCAATTTTATCAGGAGCTGGAAAATTATAATGTTCTTTAGAAATTTCATCATAGATTGTTACTTTCCCCCCAGAATAGAGTACTTCCGGTTTAAATTTTGCAGTCGGAACTGATGAAGTATTAATTTCAATTCGCCCGTTAACTGGATTTGACGCGCTTTTTTCAACTGAAATCAAAGTCAAAGAATCTGCAATCTGCTTTTGATCACTTTTAAAAAGTGATATATGAGTGCCAATTAGAAGGGAAGCATTTTCTTTTTTCTGGGTATTTATATTTGCTGTATCTATCAAAAAAGTGATCAAGTATTTGCATTCAATCTTAGAACTATCTATTTCTTGGGAAAAAAATTGAAGGGGTAAAAAAAATATTAGTAAGAAATACTTATAGAATAATTTCATTGTTTAAAAAATTAATATGAACAGCTTGCCTTACCAGATTTATATTTAAAGTTCAAATATAAAAAATTTCAGCACTATGAAATTATTTTAAACTCATTATCTTTACCATTAGAAAATGGATAATTTTACCACCATGAAGCTGGAGAAAAAGTATATAACCTAAAGGAAGAAATCACGTTATACAAAATAGAAAGTGAGAATTCTGAAAAATAGATTTACACTCATTTTTAATAAAGGTTTTGAGTATTCTTGTACCAACCTATATTTTCCCTCTTTTATATCAAGCATGATAAAAAAATCTTATTATGTTAACTGCTTTTCCAGTCGATGAAATGTCATTTTATTATCCAAACAATATTAATTAGCTTTACTGGACATAACCCCAATTGAATTATAAAGAATGATTTCACAAAATATTTGGCAAGGCAGACTGGATGGAGAGGAACTTCTTTTCCACAGAATATTTCAACGAGTAAAAGAAGAAACCCATTACGATACTATTTCAACGAATGATTACGTTTTACACGGTTTTGCCGTTGATGAGGGCGTGAGAAGGAATAAAGGAAGGTTAGGAGCCAAAGATGCACCGGATGTGATCAGAAAAAATATGTCTAATTTCCCGGTGATCCTTCCTGATTTTTCATTACTGGATTTTGGAAATTTGACGTGTGAAGATGGCGATTTGGAAACTACACAGAACAACCTCGCAAAGAACGTGTCAAAAGTTCTTTTAAAAGGCGGAAAATCAATTGTGCTGGGTGGCGGACATGAAGTGACGTATGCCCATTATCTGGGAATCAGAACGGCATTTCCTGAACAAAAAATAGGGATTATTAATATTGATGCCCATTTTGATAACAGACAGCCCGAGAATGGAGTAGGAGCCAGCTCCGGAACGGGATTCTGGCAGATTGCACAGGAAGGAGAGATCAATTCCCTGCATATAGGAATCCAGAGAAACTCCAATACACTGAAATTATTTGATACGGCCCATCAGCTTGGGATGAAGTACATTTTGGCCGACGAGTTATTTTTTGAAAATCTTCCATCCATTTATCAGCGTATCAATGATCTTTTGGAGACAGTAGATTTTGCCTATGTGACGGTTTGTATGGATGTGTTCAATGCGTCCATAGCCCCGGGAGTTTCGGCTTCGGCTTACAATGGGATTTTCGCAGATCCTACTTTCATGCATTTTTACAGACATATTTTGAAAAGTGAAAAGATTGTCGCATTGGATGTGGCAGAAGTAAATCCTTCACTGGATATTCAGGAGAGAACAGCCAGACTAGCCGCATGTCTTGTGAATGAATGGTTTATGGTATGATCATAAAAAGTGGATCCTTTCGATAGAGAAAATCATTATTTTATATAGCAGTAAGGAACAAAATTTGTTGCCTTCAAGATGCTTTGTGAAAAGCATTCATAAATTCATTATTTTGAATTTAAAACAGAAATTATATTATGGAACAATTAATTGAAGATAAACTTATTAAAGCAGATAAGGCTTTTTCAGTTTGGAAGAAAGTACCGTTTGAGGAGAGACAAAAACTGATTGCCAAGGCAGCGGAGATTTTCAAAACTCATTCTGAAAAGTTTGGTAAGATTATTACAACAGAGATGAATAAGCCGGTCTCCCAGTCTATTGCTGAGGTAGAAAAGAGTGCTTTAATGATGAATTATTATGCAGATGCTGAAAATGTCCTGAAACCTGAAAAGGTGGATTCCGAATATCGTTACTCTGAAATACATTATGAGCCGAAAGGAGTTATTTTGGGAGTTATGCCATGGAATTTTCCTTTCTGGCAGGTATTAAGATTTGCCACACCCGCCATTTTATCTGGAAATACAGTTGTTCTGAAACATGCTTCCATTTGTTTTGGAAGTGGAAATGTAATTGAACAGGTTTTTCTGGAAGCCGGTTTTCCGGAAGGGGTCTTCCAGAATCTTGAAGTAGGCCATAAAGAAGTAAAAGAAATTCTTGAACATAAAACGATTAAAGGAGTAAGCCTTACGGGAAGTGAAAAAGCCGGTGCAGAGGTAGCTTCTATTGCCGGACAGAATATTAAAAAATCTCTTCTTGAATTAGGAGGAAGTGATGCTTTCATAGTTCTGGATGATGCAGATCTTGATAAGGCTGCAAAAGAAGGGGCAAAAGCAAGGCTTCAAAACTGTGGACAGACTTGTGTTGCGGCAAAAAGATTTATTGTTGATGAAAAAGTAGAAGATGAGTTTCTTCCGAAATTCATTGAAGAATATAAAAAATACATTCCTGCAGATCCGATGGATAAAGAAACTCTGATCGGAGGAATGGCAAGACCGGATCTGGCCGATGATCTGGAAAATCAATTTAAAAAAGCATTAGAAAACGGAGCGGAAATTATTATTCCGCTGGAAAGGATTTCTGATATTGAATTTAATCCAGGATTGATCAGAGTACAGGAAGGGAATCCTATTCTTCAGGAAGAACTGTTTGGACCTCTTGGAATGGTAATGATTGCTAAAAATGATGAGGAAGCATTGCAAATGGCGAATGATATTCCTTTTGGACTGTCTAATTCTGTTTGGACAGCAACTAAAGAACGTCAATTATTTTTTATAGAAAACCTGGAATCCGGAACGGTGAATATCAACAGAATGACCAGTTCTGACCCACGTTTTCCTTTTGGGGGTACTAAGTCTTCGGGGTATGGAACCGAGCTTTCTCTGCATGCTTTAAAAGAGTTTGTGATTACGAAGACGATTGTGGGAAATTAATCTGCTTTGTACAATGTATTATGTACAATGTAAAAAGTAGAATGTATTAATGATTTTCAATCTTATATAATAAAAAAACTCCCGAAAACAGATGTTTCCGGGAGTTTTTGTATGATTGCAAAAAGTAATTTTGCTTATTGCTTATTGCTTATTGCTTATTGCTTATTGCTTATTGCTTATTGCTTATTGCTTATTGCTTTAAACTGTCGTTAATCTTAATGTATTTGTTTTTCCTCCTTCATACGATGGAGTAGCATTGATGTTGATTACAAAATCTCCGCTTTCAATATACCCATGATTGTGTGTCAGCATGTTTACCTGGATGATAGTTTCATCCGTAGGTTTTTTCATGTCGTAGTAATATGCGCGAACTCCCCAAAGAAGGTTCAGCATCGTAATTACTCTTTTATTACCACTATACACAATGATATGAGAATTTGGTCTGTGTGCAGAGAGCTGGAACGCTGTATATCCGGAATGTGTTAAAGTAACGATTGCCGAAACATTGGTTGTTTTTGCAATTCTTACCGCTGCAAGACATACTCTGTTTGTGATGAATCTCTCATCGATACAGTTGTAGTCTTTTTCCATTGGCTCGTTCTTATGTTGATAAAAACTGGTTTTTTCAATATTCTGAACGATTTTAGCCATGTTTTCAACCACCTGAACCGGATATCTTCCTACAGAAGTTTCTCCTGAAAGCATTACGGCGTCAGCTCCGTCCAATACAGAGTTGGCAACGTCATTTACTTCCGCTCTTGTTGGTGTTAAGCTATTGATCATCGTTTCCATCATTTGAGTAGCGATAATCACCGGCTTGGAATAGAACCTTGCTTTTTCAACCAGATTTTTCTGAATAGCAGGAACTTCTTCCATTGGAACTTCTACTCCTAAATCTCCACGGGCAACCATTAAACCGTCACATTCCAATAGAATTTCGTCGATGTTTTTAACCCCTTCAGGTTTTTCAATCTTAGCAATGATCGGCGTTTTGAATTTACCGTTTGGATGTTTTTTGATCAGTTCTTTCAGATCAATAATATCCTGAGCATGACGAACGAATGACAAAGCAATCCAGTCAACCTCCATGTCAAGCATGAAATTAGCATCCTGAATATCCTTTTCCGTTAATGCAGGAAGAGAAACGTTTGTATTAGGAAGGTTTACTCCTTTTTTAGAACTCAATGGTCCCCCCTGAATTGTTTTAGCTTTTACAGTATCTATTTTGTTGGTCTCAATAACCTCGAGCATTAGCTTTCCGTCATCAATAAGGATTTTTTCCCCAACGTTCACATCCTGTGGAAACTGTTGGTACGTCATGTATACTTTGGTAGAATCTCCTTCGATTTTTTCATTCGTAAAAGTAAGAATGTCGCCAGGATTCAGGTAAGAACCTTCCTTTACAACACCAACTCTTAATTTTGGACCCTGTAAATCTCCCAGAATGCTTACAGAATATCCGTGTTCCTTATTAAGGTCTCTGATGAGATCAATATTTGATCGAACTAAGTCGTAATCTGCATGTGAAAAATTTATTCTAAAAACGTCAACACCTGCTTTCATTAATCCTAACATTACTTCTCTTGATGATGAAGCCGGGCCTAGCGTTGCGATAATTTTTGTCTTCTTTAAATACTTATTCATAATACTGGATAATTTGATAAAGTTCCTCATCAGAACTTAGTGTATAATCTTGAATTGGAAAAACAAGATTTTCAGGGAGCAAAATTACGGAAAAATCAGGAAACTGTTCCGAACTATGCAGAATATATTCTACATCTACCTGATTATTTAATAAAAACTTAATATTTTCTTCTCCTGTGAAGAGTTCGGTTTGTAATTTTTTTTGATTACTTTCCGAGCATCTGTTTGAGATGAAAGTAAAACAAGTCTTTGTAGACTTGTGATACGCTTCGTATCTGGGAAAAGAATATTCAAAATAAGCCCCATGAAAGATCAGATCTTTCTTTCTTGAAAACTTAAGGTCATTATTTTGATTGATGGTATAAAAAAACTCATGAGCGGGTATATTTTTTGCTAATCTTACCAATCCTATGGCAATATCTTCAAATTCTATATCGTCTAAATCATAAAGCTTTTGAATTTCCAAGTATATTTTCTTTTTTGTTTAAAATATAAAATGCTCTTTGTGCAGCTTTTTCTTCTGCCTTTTTCTTGGATGTTTCTGTAGCATTGGCGATTTTTTCCTGTCCCAGCCAAACATGGCAACGGAATACGATCGCTTTATTTACCTGAATCTCCTCACAAGTCTCGTACTTGATATTTACTTTTTTCTTCTGGCTCCATTCGAGCAGAAGACCTTTGTAACTTACAATTTTGTTTTCAAGCTTGTTCATCTCGGTAGGCGTTAATAGTCTTTCCAAAATAAGTTTTTTACAAAATTCATAGTGGAAGTCCAAATAAATGGCACCAATTAAGGCCTCAAATAAATTACCGGAGATATTTTCCCCCAAGGCTACAGAACCCTGCTTCAGCAAAAGGTCGGTAAGCTTTAGGTCTTCTCCTAATTTATTAAGATTTTTCCTATTAACAATTTTAGATTTCATTTGTGTCAGATATCCTTCATTAGCCTTTGGATAGGCCTGGAATAAATGACAAGAAATAATTGTACCCAAAACAGAATCCCCTAAAAATTCAAGTCTTTCGTAATTACTGTCTTGATTTTTAGAAGAACTTTTCAAAGAAAAAGCTTCACGGTAAAGAGCAACATTTTGTACCTCGGTACCTAACATCTTGCTGAGTTGTGTACTAAGGAAATAGTCTCTTTCCGTTAATTTTCTTTTTCTTTTTTTGAGAAGGAATTTAGAAAAGTATTTCTGTAACTCCATTCAGTAAATTTAGATTTTCGTAAATAGAACGCAGGCATTGTGCCCACCGAATCCAAAAGTATTACTCATGGCTACTTTTACGTCTTTCTTTACAGCTTTATTGAATGTAAAATTCAGTCTGCTGTCAATGTTTTCATCATCAGTAAAATGGTTGATGGTAGGAGGAACAATACCATGAATAATCGTTCCTAATACAGCAATAGCTTCAATCACTCCTGCTGCACCCAAAAGGTGGCCTGTCATTGATTTTGTAGAATTGATCTGAATGTCGTAAGCATGCTCGCCCAGTAATTTCGAAATTGCGCTGGATTCTGCAACATCTCCTAATGGAGTAGAGGTACCATGCATATTGATATGGTCTACTTCATCAGCAGTTAAGCCGGCATCTTCCAAGCAGTTTTTCATTACCAGATAAGCTCCTAGTCCTTCCGGATGAGGTGCTGTCATATGATGTGCATCTGCACTCATACCACCGCCCGTTAATTCTGCATAAATTGTTGCACCACGTTTTACTGCGTGTTCATATTCTTCAAGAATAATGGATCCTGCACCTTCTCCCAATACAAATCCATCTCTGTCTTTGTCAAAAGGTCTTGAAGCTGTTGTAGGATCATCATTTCGTGTAGAAAGTGCCATCATCGCATTGAATCCACCGACACCACTTGCTGTAACGGCTGCTTCAGAGCCACCGCATACAATAACGTCTGCTTTTCCTAGCTGGATGAGCATTTTAGAGTCGATTAGAGCATTTGCAGAAGATGCACAAGCAGATACGGTTGTATAATTGGGTCCATGGAAGCCATACTCAATAGAGATGTGGCCTGGGGTAATGTCCGCAATCATTTTAGGAATAAAGAATGGATTAAACCTAGGTATATCTGTTTTTGCCCATCCCAGAACTTCTGTTTCAAAAGTCTCTAAGCCTCCGATTCCGGAACCCCAAATTACGCCGACTCTGTTTTTATCTACATTGTCTTCCATAATTCTGGAGTGTGCTACTGCTTCTCTAGCGGCAACAAGTCCCAACTGGGTATTTCGGTCCATTTTTTTAGCTTCTTTCTTATCGAAATGCTGCAATGGATCAAAATTTTTCACTTCGCAAGCGAACCTTGTTTTAAAGTTTGTGGCATCAAAAAGAGTAATCGGAGCTGCACCGCTCTCACCTTTAACAAGATTTTCCCAGTATTCTTTTGCATTATTTCCAATCGGTGTTATTGCTCCAAAACCGGTTACAACTACTCTTTTTAATTCCATAAACTTTTAAAATTTTCTTTTTTGTTGAAGAATATTATTTATTTACTACTTCTTCGATATAAGCAATAGCGTGCCCTACAGTAGTAATTTTTTCAGCTTGGTCATCAGGAATCTGAATGTTAAATTCTTTTTCGAATTCCATGATTAACTCAACTGTATCTAGTGAATCTGCTCCCAAATCGTTAGTGAAGCTAGCTTCAGGAGTTACTTCTGTTTCTTCAACGTCAAGCTTATCAGCGATGATAGCTTTTACTCTTGATGCAATGTCTGACATAGTAAATTATTTTTTTAATTGTTAGATGGTGCAAATATATAAAATTCTTTACGATAAAACATTTTTTTAGTCTTTTTTGTGGGTAGACTGTTCTTATTTTATAGTGGAAAGATTTAGTGTTTTAGTTTTCAGGTGTTTATATTGAAGACTAATTGTATGCTATGAATTGAATTATGGAATACAGGAGATCATTTTTATGGAAAGATGTTGGTCTTTGCAGAAGATTATCTCAGCATTGGCTTGAAAATGAAGATGTTTTTAGGTGAACAATGAGAATAAGGGGTCTTTTTTGTCATAGAAAAATAGAAATAGTGTACGGCTGGAAACTGGAAGCAAGAGGTTAGAAATTATTGGTTGCCAAATAGTAACAGGTATTGTAAAATTTAATGAAATCAATTGTTGTAAGAGATGAATAAAATTAGGCGACTCTATACAATTTTACACCATTGTCATTCTGACGAAGTAAGAATCCCATGATAGCTTAGATTCTTCATTTCACTACGTTACATTCAGAATGACAGAGTAATAATAAGAGAGCAGGGTTAATGTAAAATTGTATATAATTACATAAAATTATACTGAAGCTATGTTTTGGTTTCAATTACTTCTCTCTTCCAACTTTCTGATAATGTAAAAACAGAGTCTTATCCCTTATGCAAGCTTCTTATAATATGTTCAGGTTTGAAGTTCTTTGCTTTACTGAACTTTAAAGAATCGATAAAGCAGTAATTATATTATATACAATACTATTTCTATTATATAAGCCTTCCGTGATAGTCTGATTGCTGTTTATGTTTTTATTTGACACTGTTTTGCCGGATTCATTCCATTAAAAATATACTTTAACTGGAAATTTTGCATTTCCAACCGACAAAACGGGTACTTCATCGAAAAGAATTTAATTTCTCTTCCGGGCTGTCTACTTTTGACATATCAAATTTAAACAGACATGCAAAAGACGAGTATAATAGCAGCATCATTTTTCTTAGCCTTCACTACATTGAGCGCTCAGAATACGATCAATGGAAAGGTTACCGATGCTAAAGGTCAGTCTGTTCCTTTTGCTTTAGTTAAGATATATGCTGAGGAAAATAAGACAGCTGTTATTTCTGAAAAAGTGACTGACGAGAATGGAGCTTTTAATACTCAGGTTCCGGGGAATGGAAGTTATCATGTTTCCACCTCAGCTTCCGGATATTCTGATTCTTCCAAGAGTTTTGTTTTTAATACGGTTTCTACCAATATCGCCATCTCTATAGAAAGGGAAAAGGTTTCAGGAATTAAGGAAGTGGTTCTGGTAGCGAACAAAAAGAAGACTTTTGAAAGAAAAATAGACCGGTTTGTTTTTAATACTGAGAATTCTATTGCTTCGAAAGGGGTAGACGGGCTTGACGTTCTGGCAGCGACTCCTATGGTAAAGGCTGATGATGAAGGAAATATAGAAATAGTAGGGAAGAGTGCAGTATCTATTATGATCAATGACAGACCTGTGAATCTTTCAGGAAAGGACCTGGTATCTTACTTAAAAACGATTCGCTCAGAAAATATCGAACGGATTGAGGTGATTACTACACCGCCAGCTAAATATGAAGCACAGGGAAACAGCGGAATTATTAATATCGTGCTGAAACAGAATTCCAGTATGGGATTCAGCGGGAATATTTCGACAAGCTTCCAGAGAAAGTCCAGAAACGGATATTCTAACAATGGATCGCTTAATTATCAGTCTAAAAAGATCAACACTTCGTTGCGGGTTTCACAGTTTGACAATGAAAAGAAATCTGATGAGAATTTATCTATTTATTCAGGGAGTATCCTGAAGACTGAAAATACGAGATTAGACAAAAATAAAGGCTACAATATTAATTATAGTATTGATTATAAGATCAATGATAAAACATCGGTAGGTGCAATCTATAATTTTTCGGACACGAATGGGAATAATGATTCCAGGAACTTTTCGAGATATTATCAGGGAAATGTGCTTGATTCAACGGTGGTTTCCAATACCTATAATGCGAACAAGATAAAGAATAACCAGCTGAATGTATATTTTGAAAGAAAACTGGACAGTCTTGGAAAGAAATTATATGTCGGGGGAAATCTTTTTGACAGCAGAAATACAAATCCTTTTTCTCTGGCTTCCGAATCTGATGTGAACAGCATTAATTATCAGCTTAATTCAAAGTATAAGTATAAAATATATTCCGGCCAGGTTGATTTTTATCTTCCATTCAAATCATTTGTAGGGGAAGTGGGAGGAAAGTATACGCGTTTTAATACGGATACGGGACTGGATTTTTTTGTAACAAACACGGGTGTTCCGGTGTATGACAGCAACAGAAGTAATTCTTTTCTCTACCATGAAGATAACTGGGCTTCTTATGTAACGCTTTCTAAGGCTTTCAATGAAAAATGGGAAGGAAAAGCGGGCCTCAGATATGAATATACGATGATAAACGGAGTGGCAGGAAATGGAGCAGAGGTAGACAATAAGTATGGAAAATGGTTCCCGAGCCTGTATCTTACCTATAAGCCGAACAATAAAAATATTTTTACGGTAAGTTATTCTAAACGTATTACACGTCCTGATGCCAGGTCGCTGAATCCAACCACCATTTACCTGGATCCTTATGCCTATGCGACGGGGAATCCTTACCTGAAACCGTCTTTCAGTAATAATTTTGAGCTGGGATATGTCTTCAACAGTAAGTTATCTGTTACGGGATATTATCAGTTCAGTAAAGATAATTTTGGACAGATCGTAGAGCTGCAGGGCGCGAACAGAGCGATCAAATACCTGAATAACTATGACGAAAACAGCATAGGGATCAATGCGACCTATTCTAATACATTTCTTAAGAGATGGGATCTGTATGCATCGGTGAATTACGCTTATGTGGAGTCTAAAGGACTGATCAATCAGGTAGAAGGGCTGAGTTCCAACTCACTGTACTATTCGATCAACAATACGATTCACCTGAATTCTAATAAGACGTTTTCTTTCTTGTTGAACTTCTGGAATTTTCTGCCTCATACGAAAGGAAACTTCAAGTTTGAGAATGTATACAACCTGTCGTCAGGGCTGAGAATGTCGCTGTTTGAAAAGAAACTGCAGGTGAATATGACGATCCAGGATATCTTCAAAGGAATGAAGTTCAGAGGAAAAGCGTACTACACAGATTATTATACGTATTCCAACAATTATTATGATGCGAGAACTTTCAACCTTAGTGTGACTTACCAGTTTGGAAACAGCAAAGTGAAGGGAAATAACAAGCAGATTAAACTGGAAGAGGCTGACAGAGCCAATTAAAAGATTCTAAAAACCCAACTCAACTGAAAATTTATTTATCATGAACCCCATTTTAAAAGGAGCACACAACCAGTTTTTTAACGTGAATACCGTTAGCTGGACTCCAACAAAACCAGAATTACCAGAACAAAACATTGAATATTAACCATAAATAAAAACAACATGACTCAAATCGAAAAACCAAAAGACCAGGACTTCTTCGACATCAACATCTATTGTCCTCAAAGTCCAAGTACATCAACTTCCGCTTTATAATTAACCTTAAAAATTTAACAACATGACTCAAATCGAAAAACCAAGAGACAACGACTTCTTCGACATTAACATCTATTGTCCTCAAAGTCCATCTACATCAACCTCAGCTTTATAATTAATAACCTTTAAAATTAAATTATCATGACTCAAATCGAAAAACCAAGAGACAACGACTTCTTCGACATTAACATCTATTGTCCTCAAAGTCCATCTACATCAACCTCTGCTTTATAATTAATAACCTTTAAAATTAAATTATCATGACTCAAATCGAAAAACCAAGAGACAACGACTTCTTCGACATTAATATCTACTGTCCACAGCAGCCAAGTACGTCAACTTCCGCTTTATAATTAATAACCTTTAAAATCAAATTATCATGACTCAAATCGAAA
>NZ_JPRH01000010.1 GCF_000737705.1 Chryseobacterium soli
TCTTATTATTATGACTCTGTCATTCTGAATGTAACGTAGTGAAATGAAGAATCTAAGCTATCATGGGATTCTTCCTTCGTCAGAATGACAATGGTGTAAAATTGTATATAGTCGCCATTTTTAATATTTGAATGCCGCCATCTTGGAGCGGTTTTTTATGGCTGGAAAATAAGAAATATCAACTTGAACTAATGATATACTTCCGAAAGAAATTATTGAAAAGATTTAAAATTGTTATGAAATATTATACCATTGCATTATATCTATTTTGTAATTTTTTTATACTTTAATTTAGAAGAAAATTCAAATTTAGACTTTCTGCCGGATCAATATTTACACTAAATCTTTGTACATTCGCTTTAAATCTTATTATGAAAAAAACGTTGTACCCTTTTTTTATATTGTGTATGCTCTCACTTTCCGCACAGGGAAAGAAATTCTTTGAAAGCGGTAATGTGCAGCTTAAAAATCCCGTAGAGAAGATCAACCTGAGATATACCGGAGATCTGCCTTTTGTACAGGTCAGCATCAATGGTAAGAAATATAATTTCCTTTTTGATACCGGTGCTCCAACGGTCATTTCGAATGCTGTTTACACTGAACTCAACCTTGAGAAAAAATACAAGGCTAAAATTAAAGATTCACAGAAAAATAAACAGACGCAGATCTTTACAGAACTCCCGGAAATGGTGGTAGATAATGTGGTTTTTAAAAATATTGGTGTTGTGGTAATGGATTTTACGGTTTCAGAACTGGACTGTTTTAAGGTTGACGGTATTCTTGGTGCGAATCAAATGGCAAAACTGTTTTGGAGGATCAACTATTCGGAGAATTCACTGGAGGCTACAAAAGACCTGTCTCTGTTCGATCTGAGTGCCTATGATACAGTTATTCCTTTTGATCCGAAGCCACAGAAAACACCTGTTGTAATAGCCAAAGTTTTAGATAAAAAAATGGATCTTACATTTGATACCGGATTTTCCGGAAGGATGAAGATGTCAGAAAGCAACTACGATATCGGTAAAGCAGCAAAAAGCATTAAAACGTACGGTACAAGCTCTGTGGGAGCTTATGGGGCCGGAAAACCGATTGCCGGATATATTTTCAAAGCTGATGAGATTTCTCTGGGAAATAAAAGCTTTGCTAATGAAATTGCGAGTACCGGGAATTCCAATCTGATTGGAAATGATTTCTTTAAGAATTTCTCTTTCATTATGGACTGGACCAATAATAAGGTGTATATGAAGCGAATTAAAAATGAGGCTCCCAAACTGGAATCATTTGGTTTCGGATATCGTTTCGTAGATTCAAAACCTGTGGTTGCCTTTGTATTTGAGGAGGAAAACTTTCCATTGAAAGTAGGGGATTCCATTATCAGTATTAATGATGTGGAACTTGATAAACTGGACAAAGATGGAGCCTGCCATTATTTTACCAATAGAGTAGAAAAGGATTTCAGTACGATTGAAGTCAAAGTAAAGAGAGACGGTAATATTCTGGATTTCAGAATGAGTAAGAAAGAGTATTTGAAATAGTGGTTTTCCATATCAAATTACTCTAAATATGTGTTTTAAGGAACTTTAATTCAATGAAAAGATTAATACAAAAACCGCCTATACAGGCGGTTTTATAATAGTAAGAAGTTATATATAATTCTACCAGTTTTTATCAATCATATAAATAAGTTGGGTCATAGCGGTCGCTCCAAGCAGCAATTCCCGGCGGTTAACCTTTTCGAAAGTATCTTCTTCTGTATGGTGGATATCAAAATACCGCTGTGAATCGGGAACGAGCTCCGCGGTGGGAACCCCCATGTCATGAAGCGGATAAATATCAGTTCCGGAATAAGTTCCTTCAAAGTTGTAGACACCGTAGGGAAAGAATAAAGGTGCCCAGCTTTTGATCTGATTTCTTTTGGTATCGTCCATTTCCAGGGAGATTCCTCTTGGGGCAAAACCTCCGGCATCAGATTCTATCGCAAAAAGATGTTTTTCATTATTGTCTTTGGCTGTTTTGCCATACTGTACGCCTCCCTTTACACCATTTTCTTCATTGGCAAAGCATACTGCTCTGATGGTGTGGTTATTTTTAATTCCCAGTTTTTTGAAGGTTCTGAGGACTTCGATACTCTGAACAATTCCGGTACCATCATCATGGGCACCTTCGCCTACATCCCAGGAATCCAAATGGCCGCCGACAACAATAACGCTCTGGTCTTTTTTGCCGGTGATCTCGCCAATAACAGAGTGGGAGAGTTTTTCAGCTTTCATACCGCAGTTAGAGTTTAGCTTGGCAGTAATTTTTTGGCTTTTTAAAAGATTCTCCAGTTCATCGGCAGTAGTATTTCCTATGGCAACAGCCGGAATTTTAGCGTAGTCTTTATCATACCGCATCCCTCCGGTATGAGGGATATCATCAAAAGCAGAAGATAATGACCGGATAATGGCAAATCTTCCTCCCTTTTTAGAAGTTAAAGAAGCTGCGTTCACCCTGTACTTTGCTGCATCGCCATATCCCTTGAAAGTTTCTACGAAAGACTGGCTAAAGGGATAGTTGAAGAAGACGATCTTATCTTTCACCCGTTCAGCAGGTAACTTGTCGTATTCTTCCATGGATATTACCATAATAATCTCTCCTGAAACGTCTTTTCCGCCGGTGCCTTCAGAGTTTCCAAGAGAAAGCATTTTAAGACTTTTCCATTTTCCATCTGGGGTTTTGATCTGGAGAGATTCTTTTCCTCTTTCCCAGACAGGGATCATGACTTCCTGAAGCCATACCTTATCAGCGCCTGCATCCCTGAGTTTCTGTGCTGCCCATTCTACGGCTTTTTCGTAAGATTGGGAACCGCTTAAACGATGGCCTATGTTTTTGGTTAGTTCTTTTAATTCTGTATATCCTTTTCCATTATTCAGAATTTCCGTGGAAATTTTACTGAATTGTATAGAGTCTTCTTTTGCCTGACCGAATACAGTCATGCTTAATAGAAGCAATGTAGTTCCAATTATTTTTTTCATTTTACCAGTTTTTATCAATCATATAAATAAGCTGTGTCATTACAACAGATCCCAGAAGGAGCTCTCTGCGGTTTACTTTTTCGAAAGTATCTTCTTCCGTATGGTGGATGTCAAAATAACGTTGCGGATCAGGTACCAATTCTGCAGTAGGAACTCCTGTTTCATGAAGCGGGGCAATATCTGATCCCGAATATTTTCCTTCAAAATTATAGACGCCATAAGGCAGAAAAAGACTGGTCCAGCTTTGAATCTGTTTTCTGTTTTGATCATCCATTTCCAGTGATATGCCTCTCGGAGAAAAACCTCCTGCATCAGATTCTATCGCGAAAAGATGTTTCTCATTATTTTCTTTGGCTGTTTTTCCGTATTGTTTTCCGCCCATCGTTCCGTTTTCTTCATTCGCAAAACAGACCGCCCGGATCGTATGGCTATTCTTAATTCCCAGTTTTTTAAAGGTTCTAAGGACTTCGATACTCTGAACAATTCCGGCACCATCATCATGAGCTCCTTCGCCTACATCCCAGGAATCCAAATGTCCTCCTACAACAATAACGCTCTGGTCTTTTTTGCCTGTGATTTCACCAATAACAGAGTGGGAGAGTTTCTCACCTTTCATGCCGCAGTTGGAATTGAGCTTTGCGGTAACTTTTTTGTTTTTTAACAATACTTCCAGTTCATCTGCGGTAGTATTTCCGATGGTTACAGCCGGTACTTTGGAAATATTCTCATCATACCGCATATTACCTGTATGGGGAATATCATCAAATGCTGAAGACAAAGATCTGATTATGGCAAACTTTCCGCCTTTTTGGGCTGTTAAATTGGCTGCAGTTCTTCTGTATGCTCCGGCTTCCCGGTATGAAATAAAAGTTTGCACATGTGATTGATTAAAAGGGTAGTTAAAGAATACGATCTTATCCTTTACTTGATCTGCCGGAAGCCTGTCGTATTCCTCTAAAGATCTTACCATAATCATCTCACCGGAGACATCTTTTCCACCCGTTCCTTCGGAATTTCCAAGAGAAAGCATTTTGAGACTTTTCCATTTGCCATCCGGGGTTCTGATCTGGAGAGATTCTTTTCCTCTTTCCCAGACCGGGACCATGACTTCCTGAAGCCATACTTTGTCAGCACCGGCATCCCTGAGTTTCTGTGCTGCCCATTCTACTGCTTTTTCGTAAGATTGGGAACCGCTTAAACGATGGCCTATGTTTTTGGTTAACTCTTTTAATTGTGTATATCCTTTCCCGTTATTGAGTATTTCCGTGGAGATTTTACTGAATTGTACGGAATCTTCTTTAGACTGTCCTAAAACAGCCATGCTTACCATTAAAAGTGAAAGGGTAACGGTCTTTTTCATTTTACCAGTTTTTATCAATCATAAGAATAAGCTGCGTCATGGCAACTGCACCAAGCAAAAGTTCTCTTTTACTTACTTTATCGAAAGTATCCTCTACAGAATGGTGATAATCAAAATATCTTTGGGTATCGACTACCAATTCAGCCAAAGGAATGTCCAGCTTTTTCAACGGAGAAATATCCTGAATGGCATCAGTCTGGTCAAAATCATAAATGCCGTAAGGAAGGAAATAACTTTTCCAATCAAATATCAATCTTCTTCTCTGAGGAGACATATCTAGTGAAAACCCTCTTGGTGAATACCCTCCGGCATCTGTTCCTAAAGCAAAAATATGTTTTTCATCTCTCTTTTTAACGTACGCTGCATACATGTCACGTCCCTGTCCGCCGTTTTCACTGTTTGCGTATAATACCACTCTGATCGTATGGTTATTTTCATAACCCAATGCTTTCAGGGTTCTCAATACTTCAATACACTGAACCACGCCGGTACCGTCATCGTGGGCACCTTCTGCAAAATCCCAGGAATCTAGCTGAGCCCCCAAAACAATGACTTTAGAATCTTTTTTACCTTGAATTTCAGCAATAATATTCGGATTGGTCGTATCGCCTTTTGATTCGGCAGACAGATTTAATTTTGCAATTACTTTTTGTTTTTTTAATAACTTTTCCAATTCATCAGCAGATCTTACTCCAATTGATAAAGCGGGAATTTTAACTTTATCATCAGGTTCATAATAGACCATTTTTGCATGAGGCGTATCATCGGATGCTGTTGTTAAAGATCTTATAATTAAAGCTTTTGCCCCTGTTTTTGAAATGACAGAAGCTGAAATTAATTTTGATTTTGCGGTAACTAAATAAGAATCACTTGTGTTAATGATTTTTGGATCGATCGGGAGATTAACGAAAACGATTTTATCTTTTAATTGTCCAACGGATAAAGAATTAAGCTCAGAAACAGTATTAATCTGAACAATTTCACCTGTAAGATCTTTGCCTCCGGTTCCTTCAGAATTTCCAAAAGACAGCATTCTGATGTTTTTCCAATCTCCATTACCGGCTTTTATCTGCAAAGATTCCTTTCCCCGTATCCAAACAGGAACTTTTACTTCCTGTCTCCAGATCATTTCAATACCGGCATCTTTAAACTTCTTTTCAGCCCATTCTACGGCTTTCATATAACCTGGTGTTGCGCTGAAACGAGATCCAACACCTTTAGTTAATTCTCCAAGGTTTTCGTAAGCGGTTCCGTTAGTCATGATCTCATCCGAGATCTTTTTAAACTCATCTTGGTAATTTAATTTTACAACGATTCCTTTTTTTACCGGCTTTTTTTGAGGTTTTTTCTGAGAAAATAAAAATCCACTCAAAAAGAGTGGAAGTATAATGAATATTTTTTTCATTTTTATAAACCATTTCTTTTTCCGCCGATAAAAGTAGCGAAAAAATAGGAATATTTTAAGGTTTCATGTCGTACATGAGTAATGCTGTAACCAATTTTGGCTCAATGAATGTACATTTTGGAGGCATGCTTAGCTTCAGGTCTGAAATTTTAATCATATCATTAAAACTTACAGGATAAATTCCGAAACCTACTTTTCCTTCACCATTGTCTACTTTTTCTTTTAATAAATTGATTCCCTGGATGTTGGATGTGCCTTTTACATAAGAGATTTTGTCTGAACTGTCAGAGTTCTCGATTTTCAGAATATTTTTAAAGATGTATTTATCTAAAAGATGGTGGTCTACATTATCCAATGACATTTCTGCAGAACGAAGGTCGTGTTTTACGTGAAGTGAATAAAACTTTCCGTCCATATACATGGACATATGGAATTTCTGTGAAGGAAAATATGCCGTTTCTCCTTTTTCATGAATCAGAAAATATTTTTCAAGCTCTTTTAAAAAGTCTTCTTTCGAAATGCCGTCAATATCGCTTAAAATCCTGTTGTAGTCATGAATTTTAATCGACTGGTTGGAAACGATAAAGCTGTATACAAAATTATACGCTTCCGTACCGTTATGTCTCTTGTTTTTATCTTTATTACGCTTTGCATTCAGAGCGGTAGAACCGATCCTGTGGTGGCCGTCTGCAATGTAGAAGGAATCAATCTGATCGATCACTTCTTTAAACTGCTGTAATTTCAGGCGGTTATCGATGCGCCAGATTTTATGTCTGATGCCTATAGAATCCACATGATTGAAAATCGGAACGTTTTTCTCCTCATGGTTCATCAGCAATTCAATTTTTGAATTGGAAGGATAAGTAAGCAGTACAGGTTCAGCCTGCAGGTTTACTTTCTCCAGATAATGAGCCAGTTTTTCCTTCTTTTGAGGAATGGTACTTTCGTGCCTTTTAATTTTCCCGTTCCAGAAATCTTCTATGCTGGCAAGGCCTAGCAGGCCTCTGAATACCTGTTTGTTGGGATAGATCTGCTCATAAAGATAATAAGCCGAACTGTCCTGGACCAGTGTTTTCTCTTCCAGGAGTTCTTCAAAAGTAGAACGTATTTTTCTTAAGTTCCGGTCAATATCTTTAGATTTACTTACAACATAAGGCTTTATCATATTGATGTAAGTATTTTCAACTTGAGCCTTCTCCGCAATCTCTTCCTGGGTAAAATTGTCAAGAGGATGCGTAGGGAAAGTGCTCTCAAAGTCTTTATGAGGTCTTATTCCACGGAAAGGTTTAAAAACAGGCATATTTTATTTTATAATTTCTTTTTGTAGCTTAATAATTTGTTCTGCAAGCTCAACTCCGATCTTTTCCTGAGCATCTACCGTATTTCCTCCTACATGTGGAGAAAGCGATAATGATGGGTTCATCAGTAAAAGGACTTCAGGATTGGGTTCGCGTTCGAAAACGTCCAATGCTGCACCGGCCACTTTACCGGATTCAATATAGTCAATCAGAGTTACCTCATTGATCACACCGCCTCTGGCAGTATTGACAATATAAACGCCGTCTTTCATTTTCTCAAACTGGGCGGCATCTATGATATATTCATTGGTTTGTGGAGTATTAATACTGATAAAATCTGCGTTGCTTAGGAATTCATCAGAATCAGTGGTGGAAGTTACTTCAAAATGTACAGACTGTCCGTCAAAAAAATCCAGTGTAAGTGTTTTTGTTTTAACTTTTCGGGTTAATACACTTACTTTCATTCCTAAGGCAATTCCCATCTTTACGACTTCCTGGCCAATACTTCCAAACCCTATCACTCCTAATGTTTTTCCTGAAAGCTCATACGCATTGCTGAATGATTTTTTCATCGCATTGAAATGAGTTTCTCCTTCTAAAGGCATTAATCTGTTGGATTCGTGAAGAAACCTTGCCAATGAAAAGAAATGTCCAAAAACCAGTTCTGCCACTGATTTTGAAGACGCATTAGGGGTATTGATTACTTGTATTCCTTTGCTTTTTGCATATTCTACATCAATATTATCCATTCCGATACCGCCTCTCCCAATAATTTTCAGGCCGGGGCAGGCATCAATAATATCTTGCTTCACTTTAGTTGCGCTTCTTACCAGAAGAACGTCCACGTTGTTCTCGTTGATAAAGTTGATCACGTGGTCCTGGGCAACTCTGTTGTCCAGAATTTCAATTCCTGCTTCCTGTAAGGCTAATTCCCCTGCTTTGGAGATTCCATCGTTAGCTAAGACTTTCATAGTTTATTTAATTTAAAATTCAAAGATTGAAAGATTTTAAATAGGCCTGCAAATTAATCAATTTAAATTAACTGCATTTCCCTCTTTCTATCTTTGAATTTTTTAATACTTACATTGATTAGTTTATAGACTGAATTACGTCTACCAATACCTGTACGCTTTCAATCGGTAAAGCGTTATACAGACTGGCTCTGTAACCTCCCAGGCTTCTGTGCCCGTTCAGTCCGCTGATTCCTGCTGCTTTCCAGGCATTGTCAAATGCTTCTTTTTTACTTTCGTCTGTGATTTGGAAAGAAACATTCATTAAAGAACGGTCTTCTTTTACACAAAATGCTTCAAACAGAGGATTTCTGTCTATTTCATCATACAAAAGTTTTGCTTTTGCTTCATTTCTTTTTTCAGCAGCAGCAATTCCGCCGTTTCTTTCAAGATGCTGAAGAGTCAATAATGTAGCATACACAGGGAAAACAGGAGGGGTATTGTACATTGATTCTTTTGAAATATGCTGAGAATAATCTAGTATAGACAACATATTTTCTCTTCCTGTTTTTCCAAGGATTTCTTTTTTAATCACCACTAAGGTAACTCCTGCAGGTCCCATATTTTTCTGAGCACCAGCATAAATCAGATCAAATTTAGAGAAATCCAGTTGTCTTGAAAAAATATCAGAACTCATATCACATACCATCAACGTATCCACTTCCGGAAAAGACTTCATCTGTGTTCCGTAGATCGTGTTGTTTGAAGTACAATGGAAATAATCATATTCTGAAGATACCGTGTAATCTTTCGGAATGAATGAATAGTTTTCTTCTTTTGAAGAACCTACCACATCCACTGTTCCCAGCTTTTGAGCTTCTTTGATAGCTCCTGCTGCCCAGGTTCCGGTATTGGTATAAGCGGCTTTTCCCCCTACTTTCATCAGGTTGTAAGGAACCATTGCAAACTGCAGGCTGGCACCACCTCCCAAATATAAAACTTCATAATCATCACCCAGATTCATTAATCTTTTTACAATGGCACGCGCCTCATCCATGACAGCAACGAAATCCTTGCTTCTGTGGGAGATTTCTAAAAGAGAAAGTCCAATACCATTAAAATCTAAAATAGCTTCTGCTGATTTTTCGAATACCTCCTGAGGTAAAATACATGGTCCTGCGCTGAAGTTGTGCTTTTTGCTCATATTTTTATTTTTTGGTTGTGCAAGAACTTGCGGACTTGCATTTTACTAGATTTATTGAGATTTATAGTTAAAAAAACCGTCCCATA
The DNA here is from genome assembly GCF_000737705.1 of Chryseobacterium soli. GTDB lineage: Bacteria > Bacteroidota > Bacteroidia > Flavobacteriales > Weeksellaceae > Chryseobacterium > Chryseobacterium soli. The sequence continues at coordinate 9,318 of NZ_JPRH01000010.1, forward strand.
CTTCATGAGACGGCGTTTTTTTATTCACCGTGTAAAAACGCTTTTTTATTAAGCAGCGCTTCTTCAGATTCTACGTGATCTTCATCCGGAACACAGCAATCTACCGGGCAAACGGCAGCACACTGTGGTTCCTCATGGAATCCTTTACATTCTGTACATTTGTCTGTAACAATAAAATAAACATCATCGCTTACAGGTTCCTGTGGTGCATCTGCATTTACAGTAAGACCTGACGGCAATGTGACAGTACCTTTAAGCTCAGTACCCTCGGAAGCTTTCCAGTCTACTGCTCCTTCATATATTGCATTATTTGGACACTCCGGTTCGCAGGCCCCACAATTAATGCATTCATCAGTTATTTTAATAGCCATCGCTAATTTTTTTTAAATTTGCACAAAATTACAAAATATTCCCCAATTTTACAGCAATTATGAATATTGAAAAACAAGTTTTAGGACTTATTAAGCTAGGCGATTATATAAAAGAGTTTTTAGCAAAGAATCCAGAAGGATATAATGATAATGATTTAGATTTTGAATTATTGTTAAAGAAATCTGAAATTGAAAATCCATGGTTTACTATTGATAATCAGAAATTTGCCTTACAGCAGTGGTCTGGTTTACTTACTGAAGAAAATATAAAAAACTGGCTTAAAGACTATTCGATCTCTAAGATCACCAAAAGGGTAGGACTTATTTTAGCGGGGAATATTCCTTTGGTAGGATTTCATGATGTGATATCGGTGGTGCTGAGCAATCATATTCCGGTGATCAAACTTTCTTCAAAAGATAAGTATATGGTTCCGTTTTTACTGAGAAAATGGAAAGAATTTTCTGATGATCAGGTTAATTATGAGTTTGTTGAACGATTGAAAGATTTTGATGCGGTGATTGCAACCGGCAGTAATAATACAGCAAGATATTTAGAATACTATTTTAAAAACAGTTTAAGCATCATCCGTAAAAACAGAACTTCTGCGGCAGTACTGAAAGGGGATGAAACTCCAGAAGAATTGCAATTGCTGGCGAAAGATATTTTCCAGTACTTCGGGTTGGGATGCAGGAATGTAACCCGTATTTTTATTCCGGATGACTTTCTGATTGACAGGCTGTTTGAAAGCTTTATTGAGTATAAAGATATTATCAATCATAATAAATATGCCAACAATTATGACTATAACAGGGCTGTGTTTTTATTGAATCAGGATAAATTCTGGGATAATAATTTTGTCATGCTGAAAGAGGATGATAAATTATTCAGTCCGCTTTCTGTCGTTCATTTCAGTAGATATTCTTCGTTAGATGATGTTAAAAATTTCATTGCTGAAAACGGAGAAAGTATTCAATGTATCGTGGCTAAAGAAGAGTTGGGTCTGGATTCAATCGGCTTTGGAGAGGCCCAAAACCCAAGTCTGAATACGTATGCCGATAATGTAGATACGATGAAATTTTTGGAATTGGTTTGATTTTCGTATCTTCAATCACTTATTTCACCCAATCCAAGAAATCAATAGTATGAAAAAATTAATGTTTGGACTTGCCGTTCTTTTCGGACAGTTTTTCTTTGCACAGGAAGTCGTAAATCTGAAAGTGCAGGAGAGCCAGAAAACAGCTTTACCGTCGGAACTGAGCAAGGAAAAAATCAAATTGTATAACGGGAAATTCTTCGAATTTGTCAATGCTTTAAAGTCTTCCGACCGTAAGGCGATGGACGGATTAATTTCTGAAAAAGTGAAAACTATTGTTACCGATGGTGTCCTTAAGAAAGTTAAAGATGGCATTGATGTTACAAAAAAGTTTGAGGTTTTAAAAGCAGATTATACGCCTGTGGCAGATGGTTCTAATTATCCTGTAATTCAATACAGATACGAAGGAGATTCAACTGCTCAGGGAGTAGTGAGTGTTGTGTTTGAGGAAGATGGTAAGATATTAGGGATTAAACCCTTAAGTAAAAGTGAATAATTAAAAAAATATAAATTATGATGACAGATGTTTTAGTTGCGAATTCCACCGATGTGGAAAAAGCAAGTTTTTATAAGAAAACATACCTGCACGTTGCTTTGTCAATTCTTGCCTTTATAGGAGTTGAAACTGTTTTATTGAAAATAGTTCCGGAGCAGCTTATTTTTGCCATGTTTGCTCAGCGATACATATGGCTTTTGATAATCGGTGTTTTTTGGCTGGCTTCTTTCTTAGCGAATAAATGGTCGCTTTCACAAAGTAGGTCAACGCAGTATTTTGGACTTGGATTCTACATTCTGCTTGAAGCTGTGATTTTCCTGCCGCTGATTTATATCGCGATGCTGTATTCCGGGCCAAAAGTTATTTTCCAGGCTGCAACGTTAACTGTAGCGATGTTTGCAGGGATTTCTGCAGTAGCCTTTACTTCGAAGAGAGATTTTTCTTTTTTAAGAAATGTAATCGTTATCGGAGGATTTATTGCTCTGGGATTGATTGTAGGAGGAATGCTTTTCGGATTTAATCTTGGACTGTGGTTCTCGGTAGGAATGGTAATTTTAGCTTCGGCAACGATTTTATATCAGACCAGCAAACTTAAAGATTCGTATGCTACCAATCAGTATGTGGGAGCTTCTTTGCAGCTTTTCGCTTCGATCATGTTATTGTTCTGGTATCTTTTGAGTATTTTAATGAGCAGAAGAAGCTAAGACCATAGAAAAAATAATAAACCCAAAAAATCCTGATGTTAATGCATCGGGATTTTTACTTTTTTAGGAGTAGTATATTGGATAAAGACTACTTGTCAATTGAACCTAAAACTTTCTGAGCAAAAGAATTTAAAGCATCTTTTTCACTCATTCCGTTTTGTACATTGGCATGAACTTCTAAAGCTCCGCAAATGTTGGTAATCAATTCTCCGGCAACGTTTAAATCTTCTTCGCTGGTTCCTCTGAACTCAGAGAAGCTTTCTAAAACTTCCAGTGTTTTTTCAAGGTTTTCCGGTGTCTGATTCTGATAAAATTGTCTTATTACAGGTAGTTTCATATTATAATTCGTTAAATAAATTAATTAAACTTTCCGCCTGGTTAGACTGAACCTGGTTGACCAATTCACCGTTTTTGAAGATGGCGAAAGTAGGTAAGTTGTCCACTTTTGCTAATTTTCTGCTTTCCGGAAGTTTCTCAGCATCTACGTATAAAAATGGGATATCTTCATTTTCAGAGGCTAATTTTTTGAATTTAGGTTTCATGATTCTGCAGTTTCCACACCAGGTTGCCCCGTACTGAACGACTACTTTTTCATTATCGGTTACGATATTTTGTAAGGTATCTTCTGTTAATTCTGTATACATGAGTTTATTTTTTAGAATAAAAAACAAACAATGTAGCAATCTAATAATTTACCAGTTTACCAATTTACCAATCATTGTTACACTGATACATTGCTACATTGTTAGATTAATTTTGATTAATTTTTTGCTAAATATTCAGCGGTAGAATTTCTGTCAGCTTTCATAGCATCTTTTCCTTCTTCCCAGTTAGCAGGACAAACTTCTCCATGCTTCTGAACGTGAGTATAAGCGTCGATTAATCTTAAATATTCTTTTACGTTTCTTCCAAGAGGCATATCGTTTACAGACTCGTGGAATACTTTTCCAGTTTCGTCAATTAGGTATGTTGCTCTGTAAGTAACGTTAGAGCCTGTGAAGTTTTCATTACCTTCTTCATCATATTCGAAATCCTGATCTACAATTCCTAAAGCGTTAGCCAATTGTCTGTGCGTATCTGCCAAAAGAGGGTAAGTAACTCCTTCAATACCTCCGTTGTCTTTTGCTGTGTTTAACCATGCAAAGTGTACTTCGTTAGTATCACAAGAAGCACCGATTACTTTTGTGTTTCTTTTTTCGAATTCACCAAAAGCATCCTGGAAAGCGTGAAGCTCAGTCGGGCATACGAAAGTGAAATCTTTCGGGTACCAGAATAAAATAACTTTTTGTTGGTTTTTAGTGGTTTCTTCGAAGATGTTGATTCTAAGATCATCACCCATTTCAGACATTGCGTCAATTGCTACATTTGGGAATTTTTTTCCTACTAAAGACATAATTTTCGGTTTTTATATTTAAATTTTCTGATGCAAATATAGAACTATTCTGTCTATCGAACAAATCAATATCGATAAATAGGATCTATAATTGTTTTTGATTGATCCTAAAGAAAAAAGCCCTGAATTCAGGGCTTTTCATTATCTTTTAATAACCGAATACTTCGGTTAGGCTAAGCTTTTTCACTTCTCCGAGTTTTTTCATATCGGCTTCATTCACTTTATCCTGAGAGGAAACGATACAGTATGTATAGTTTTTACCTTTCATCTGTTTGTCGTGGAAATTACTGATGTCCGTGAACGCCAGTTTCGGAGCCTGCTCGTACACATTCTTTCTCATATCAAAATTATTTCCAAGCTTTTGGGCTTTTAAATAAGAGAAGATAATTCCGTCTTGGGTAATTCTTTCAGAAGCGATCGTTTTTTTCAATCCGCTTTTTGCTGTTTCAAATAACTGATCTGATTTTGGAAGATCAGTAAGAAGTTCGTTCATCGCGGTTGTAGCCTCATTGAATTTATCAGCCTGAGTTCCAACATATGCCATTACCATATCCTTATCTTCTTTTTTGCTTGGAAGGGCAAAGTAAGAATAGGTGGAGTAAGCTAATGCTTTAGACTCTCTGATGGTCTGGAACACGATAGAACCCATTCCGCCACCAAAATAATTATTGAATAAGCTTACGGTAGGTGTTGTTGATGAATTATACTGATCAGCATTTCTTACCCAGAAAACTTCGGCCTGCACCATATCATAATGAGCAAATAAAACCTTGTTCTTATCGGTTGGGATCTGAGCAAAAGTTTTAGATTTTGGAAGTTCTTTCAGGGTAGCAGGTAGTTTGTGTACCGGTGTCAGAGCAGCCGTAACTTCATTTCCGGATTTTGGTCCATAGTATAATACTCTATGCTTATTGTTGAACAAGTCATGAAGTACATTAATAAGGTCTTCTGCCTTTAACGCATCCAGTTCAGCGTCACTTAATACATTGTTGAATGGGTTTTGAGGACCATACTGCGCGTAACTTCTAAGTCCGGCCATAATGGTCCCTTTGTTCTGTTTTGCGTTGGCTCTGGCCTTCTTTAACCTGATTTTATAAGCGTCCAATGCCTCCTGATCTGCCTGACAGTTTTTGATCAGATCTTCAAACAGGGAAGCGGTTTGAGCAAAATTTTCATTTAACCCTTCAAGAGATACGTAAGTTTCTTCATTTCCGGCACTTACATTAAAGCTTGAAGCCAGTTTGTAGAATTCTTTACTGATGGTTTCAGAAGATTTGTTTTTTGTTCCCAGGTATTCAAGATATTCTGCCGCCAGAGGAAGGATTTTATTGTTCCATTTTCCGGAATCAAAGTGATAGTATAATCTGAACAGGGCGTTATCCGTATTTTTTACAGACAATACATCTACACTTCCCAATTTATTTTTAGCGATATCTTTATCATAGTTCAACCATACCGGAGTAATAGCATTTTCCGGCATTTCATCGATCTTTTTAAGGAAAGGAGACTGATCTTCTCTGTTTACAGAAACCGGAGTAATTGTAGGCTTATCCACTTTTACAATGCTCTTGTCTTCACCTTTTCTCTTGTAGATCGCTACATAATTGTTGTTTTGAAGATACTTTGCAGCGAAATCCATAATATCCTTTTTGGTAAGTTTGGATATTTCGTCTACATATTCCAGAGAAGCTTTATGATCAATATCAGAAGTAAATTCATCCATCAGGATACTTGCTCTTGAAGAATATTTTTCATCTTTCTGAATGATACTTTTCTTTTCATTATTAACAATAGACTGAATCAGGTCATCCGAGAATTCCCCTTTTCTAAGTTTGTCAATTTCCTGAAGAAGAAGGTTTTTCACTTCATCCAGCGATTGCCCTTCGGTAGGTTTCCCCTGAAGTAAAAGAACGGAATAGTCTTTTAAAACATATGGGTAAGCGTACGCTCCTAATAATTTCTGTTTTTTTACTAAGTCAAGGTCAATTAATCCAGCCTGTCCGTTGGTAAGCATATTGCCCACTAAGTTTAATAATCTCGCGTCTTTTGTTGTGGCACCCGGAAATCTGAAACCGAGCATTACGTTTTCAGGATTAGGGCCTACTACTTCTTTAACGATTGGAGCGGTGATTGATTTTTCCTGTCCTACCTTATATTCAGGAACCGTTTTAGGTTTCATGTAAGAGAAGGCTTTATCTATCTTGGCAATCATTTCATCAGGATTAAAATCTCCGGACATAATGATTCCCATGTTATTAGGAACATAATAACTGTTGAAATAATTTCTGATGGCATTAAGAGAAGGGTTTTTCAAATGCTCGATCGTTCCGATGGTGGTTTGCTTTCCATAGTTGTTATTAGGAAATAAGCTGGCAAACATCATGTCATACACCTTGTCAGCATCATCATCAAGAGATCTGTTCTTTTCCTCGTAAACTGCCTCTAGTTCTGTATGGAAAAGTCTTAAAACAGGCTCTCTGAATCTTTCACCCTGTACAGCCAGGAATTTATCCACTACATTAGCAGGAATATCTTCTGTGTATACGGTTTGTTCAAAAGAAGTGAACGCGTTTGTTCCGTCAGCGCCCATTCCGGCCATCATTTTGTCGTACTCGTTGGCGATGGCATATTTTGCAGCTTCCCCGGAAACTCTGTCAATTTCCTTATAAATTGCTTTTCTTTGAGTTTCGTCTGTTGTTTTATTGTATTTCTCGTAAAGAGCATCAATCTGGTCTAATAGAGGTTTTTCTTTTGCCCAGTCTTTAGAACCGAATTTATCCGTTCCCTTAAAAAGCATATGCTCCAGGTAATGGGCAAGTCCTGTATGATCTGCGGGGTCAGTTTTACTTCCTGCTTTTGTCGCAATATAAGCCTGGATTCTTGGATCTTTACTGGTTGGGCTTAAAATGACAGTCAACCCATTTTTTAGGGTGTAATATCTTGCTGAAGTAGGGTCGTTGGTGACGTACTTATAGGAATAGCCATTCGATTTGGCTTCCTTCCATTGGAAATCCTGTCCGTAAGCATAGCCCGTGAAACTCGCCGCAGCAATACTTGTTACAATTGTGATTCTCTTAAAAAAATTCATGTGTTATAGTCGTGTGTTTATATAATAATTATATTTAATTGAATTTAGTCAACAGATCTTTGATTCTTTTCATCGCTTCTGTAAGGTCTTCTTCCGATGCAGCATAAGAGAATCTTATACATTCCGGACTGCCGAAAGAAACTCCGCCTACACATCCTACACGTGCATTTTCTAATAGGAACATGGCGAAATCATCAGAATCTTTTATTTCTGTTCCGTCTAAAGTTTTTCCGATATAATAAGAAATATCCGGGAAGAAGTAGAAGGCTGCTTTTGGCAGTACTACTTTAAATCCTGGAATTTCTTTCATGAGGCCGTACACAAGATCTCTTCTTTTTTTGAAGGCATCGATCATGTATCTATATTCAGATGGATCTGTCATTAACGCTGTGATAGAAGCTCTCTGTGCTACCGTATTCGCGCCGCTGGTCATCTGTCCCTGTACTTTTTCACATGCTTTCGCCAGCCATTCCGGGCAGGCGGAATATCCTATTCTCCATCCTGTCATGGCAAACGCCTTAGACATTCCGTTGATAACGGCAGTCTGCTCATATACTTCAGGAAATTGAGCGATAGAAGTGGTTTTTGTTTCGTAGTTGATGTATTCATAGATCTCATCAGAAATCACCGTTACATGCGGATATTTGGCAATTACTTTTGCCAGAGATTTCAACTCGTCATATGTATAATATCCGCCGGAAGGATTACACGGAGAACTGAAAAGAATTGCTTTTGTTTTTTCAGTAATAGCTTCTTCCAGTTGTTCTGCAGTAATCTTGAAATCAGTGATGTAGGAAGCGGGAAGCATGACAGAGTTTCCACCCATCATTTTTACCATTTCATCATAGCTTACCCAATAAGGAGCGGGAAGCAATACTTCATCTCCGTCATTAACGATGGCTGCCAAAACATTTAAAATAGCTTGTTTGGCACCGTTTGATACACAAATCTGGGTCGGTTTATATTCGAGGTTATTATCTCTTTTTAATTTATGAACGATAGCCTGGCGCAGTTCTAAAAATCCCGGAACAGGAGAGTAGTGGCTGTAGTTTTCGTTGATGGCGTCAAAAGCTGCCTGTTTTATATTGTCTGGAACATCAAAATCCGGTTCGCCAAGGGTCAGGCTGATAACGTCTATTCCGTTGGCTTTCATTTCTCTGGCTTTGTTAGACATTACAAAAGTCTGAGAGTAGCCTAGTCTTTTTACTCTATCTGAAAGTTTGTCCATGTAGTATTTTTGAATTGTAACAAATATATAATAAAAACATCTTGCCGGGAAATAAAAACAATTCTAGTTTATAAGAATTTTGTCAGGTTTATATTAAATCATTAGATTTGGAAATAAGATTAAATGACCGGCTTTTACGGCATTTAACGGTATTGTAACCAAATTAGTATTGAAAATGTACAGATTATTGTTTTTATTATTTGCAACCCTTTTTTCAGCGCAGAACTATCGTTTTGTATATGAATATAAAATGAAGCCGGACGCCGGAAAGAAAGATTCCGTGGTAACGGATTATATGAATCTGGATACGGATGGTAAAAAGTCTTATTTTTATAATGCCGTAAAATATGAAAGAGATTCTGCATATACTGCCGATAAAAACAATGCAGCGCTCTTTCAGAGTAAACATTATGACCAGAACTTAAATTATATCATTGAAAAACAATATGCTAAAAAAACAGTGAATTTCTATGATAAATTTAAAAGTGTTAATCTGTTGATCACGGATAACGATGCTCCGAAATGGAAAATAGAAAAGGAATTTGCAACCATTAATACTATGAACTGCCAAAAAGCAACAACCGACTATAAAGGTAGAAAATGGGAGGCGTGGTTCAGTAAAGAATATCCTATCAGTGATGGTCCTTATAAGTTCAGCGGACTACCGGGGGTTGTTTTAAAATTGAAAGATGCTGATGATAACCATGTTTTTAATTTAATACAGATCAAAAAAATACAATCACTCTTTGCGCTAGTTCCTAAGAGCAATAAACAGGTTTCGAGGGAGGAATACAAAAAGATTATGAAAAATTACACCTTCATTGCTGCGGATGATATTCAGAGCATGAATATGGATTCCAAAGCGGGAATGATGAGTATTCAGTTAAAAGACGGGTACATTGGTAAGTTTGACACCAACCAGCTGAAAAAAAGCGGTGCCGGAATGGATGCTGAAATTGCCAAAAGGTTACGGAAAACAAATAATCCCATTGAAATGGATTAGAAATAAAATAAAAGACTGCTAAAAGGCAGTCTTTTTTTATATACCCGCCTTCAAAATTTGAATAAAGCCAATAAAAACTTATTTTTGCAGATTATAATAATTCACATGTCTACATCGTTACTATTAAAATACTTTCCGGATCTTACCGAAACACAGATCGAGCAGTTCACATCATTGGAATCCCTTTATCATGAGTGGAATGAAAAGATCAATGTGATCTCCAGAAAAGATATGGAATCGCTTTACGAAAAGCATATTCTCCATTCTTTGGGTGTTGCCAAGGTAATGGCATTCGAGCCGGGAACCAGAGTGCTGGATATCGGAACCGGAGGCGGTTTTCCGGGAATTCCTTTAGCGATATTATTTCCTGAGACGGAATTCACTTTAGTGGATTCTATCGGAAAGAAAATCACCGTAGTAAATGCAGTTGCTGAAGGAGCCGGACTGAAAAACGTAAAAGCCATCCACGGAAGAGCTGAAAAAGTAAAAGAAAAGTTTCATTTTGTAGTAAGCAGAGCGGTAACGCAGATGCCGGAATTTCTTAAATGGCTTAAAGGAAAATTTGAAAAAGAACAGATTAATTCCAAACACAACGGCGTTCTCTATTTAAAAGGCGGAGAACTTGCAGAAGAGCTTGCCGGAATTAAATGTGAAATTTACAGTCTTAAAAATTATTTTGATGAAGATTTTTTTGATACTAAAAAAGTGGTTTATGTATCAAAAGGGAATTTTAATTCTTAATTTAATAGGCTTTAGTGATAATTTTTGCTTAATATTGATTGATAATCAAAAATAACGATAACGTCATGAAAAAACTTTTACGTCTAGCGTTTTGTGCACTGTTTTTAGGATTATTTCTAATTTCTTGTGATGATGATGATTATCAAACCGTTGAATCTGTGGATAAAATAAAGATAGACAGTGTAAAAATTGTTAAAGATACCATGGATGTTTTTTCCATACAGCATATCAAGACGTATTCCACATATCCTTCTCATTGTGAAGGGTTTTACGGCTATGACTATGTGTATGATACCAAATTTGACAGAACTGTTACTTCATACAAATACAGATCAAGCGGACCGTGTGGACAGGGGAGTTATACTGCTGCCAGCCAGATTAATTTCAGTCCGCAGCAGACAGGTACCTATACTTTTAGATTCTGGAATGGAGGCAATAACTGGATTACCAAAACAATCGTAGTTGAATGATAATGAAATGGATCATGTTAATCTGTCTGACGGCTGCAAGTGCAGTATTTGGGCAAAAGATTAACTGGAAAGAAGATCAAAAACTGGTTTGGGACAATTTTAAAAGTTCCGTAAACAGAAAAAGCAATCCCGATGTGGTAGCGTATACACATTGTGGTTGGGAATATTCCGTAGTGAAATCTACCAATCCGAAATCTCCCGTTACCATTGAAATTACAACTATTTTCAATGAAGACAAATCCTGGAAAGATGTAAAAAGGATTAATGATTATGTACTGCTGCACGAGCAGAAACATTTTGATATTGCAGAAATATTTGCCAGAAAACTTCGAAAAGAAGTCAGTGAAAAGATCAAAACCTCCGGAGATTTCGATAAAACTTTCAAATCGATTTACAATACGATATCTACAGAGTACAGAAATTATCAGATCTCCTATGACAAAGATACCCAGCACGGAATGAATAAGGAGAAACAGGCAGAATACAATGCTGCTATTTCTGAACAATTAGACAACCTAAAAAGCTATAAAGCCTCTTGAAGTTCCTCAATAAAATCATCGACGAATTATTAGTACAAAACACAGATTTATCGGTGTTTAATATCGTTCTGCCCGGAAAACGTCCTATTGTATTTATCCGACAGATTTTAGAAGAAAATAATTATTCGGGATTTCTTCCCAACTTTTTTACAATAGAGGAACTGATCGACAGGATTGCAGATAAATTGCCCATTCAGGGGATTTCTTTGTGGCTTTTTTCGTTTGATGTGTATCAGAGTATGAATTTCATTCCCAGAGAAAGTTTTGCAGATTTTTTAAAATGGTTTCCCACCTTACAAAAAGATTGGGACGATATTTTAAAGTTTTCTGATAGTGATGAAGCGGTGCTTCAATATATGTTTGATGAAGAGCGGATAAAAGAATGGGCACAGGATCTGGGTGATGATGAAGATGTTCCAAGAAGGAAATTCCTTAATTTCTGGAAAAATATGACGGTTTTCCTTCCTGCGTTAAAGAAAAAGCTGCAGGAAAAAAATTGGGCGACTTCAGGAATGATTCACGAAGAAGCAAAATCTAAAATTGAAGCCTTTGCTAAAAATAATACCGAACAGTTTGTTTTTTGTGGGTTCAATGCTTTTACCCCTGTGGAAGAAAAGCTGGTGAGAAACCTACTGCAATGGGATAAAGGACAATGTTTCTTTCAGGCAGACCGCTATTATTTCGATGACGAAAGACAAGAAGCCGGAAAATTCCTGAGAAATCATATAACATGGAAAGAATTCAATGACAGCAGAGCTTTTCAATGGATTGAAGATGATTTTAACCAGCCTAAAAATATAAAAGTTTACGAAGTTTCAGGGAATGTGGCCCAAACTAAAATCCTACCGGAAATATTCAAGGAAATTACCAATAAAACCTTTTCAAACACGGCTGTAGTATTGCTGGATGAAAATCTCTTGCCTGCAAGCCTGGACGTAATGTATGGTGTTGATAATCTAAATATTACCATGGGATTTCCGCTGAAGAATTTATCATTCTCCAATGCGGTGAAACAACTTTTTTACCTGCAGAAGCAGTTAGAAAAAAATAAATCTTCTTACTATTACAGGGATATATTTCCAATTCTTGAAGAACTTCCCAAATCTGCTGAAGACGGGGAAATTATCAGTCAGTTTAAAGCTAAAATAGAGGAAAGGAATATCGTTTATATCTCCAGAAAGCTTTTGCATGAGCTGCTGAGCGAACTTTCTTATTTTAATTTGCTTCAGAAAGCAGATTCTGTAAGCGCATATCTCGATGAGTTTATTGCCTTCTGCCGCCAGGTGAAATGGCTGGAGATCGATGATATTCAGTATGAAAATGTATCTCATTTTGAAAATGCCTTCAGGATTATCAAAAACCAGCTTACTCCATACGATTTTGAAATTAAAATGGAAACCCTGGAGATTTTGATCAATCAACATATTAATTCTGAAAGTATTGATTTTCAGGGAGAGCCCTTGCGTGGACTGCAAATCATGGGGCTTCTGGAAACCCGTCTTCTCAACTTTGAAAACGTGATCATGCTTTCGGTGAACGAAGGAAAGCTTCCATTGGGAAATTCACAGAATACCTATATTCCATTCGACATCAGAAGGTTTTTTGATCTTCATACTTTTCTGGAAAATGACAGCATTTATGCCTACCATTTTTATAGGTTGATCCAGGACTCTAAAAATGTCCATCTGCTGTTTAACGCCTTAAGCTCCGGAGTAAATACCGGGGAAAAAAGCCGGTTCATCACGCAGATTGAAATGGAGAGTTCTCATCCTATTGAGCACCTGATTATTGAAAATTCTTCGGAGCCGATTACCACCCAGCCCATTGAAATTACGAAGACAGCTGTTGTGTTGGAAAAGCTTGAAAAGTGGAAAGAAAAAGTATCTGCTTCACATCTTACGAGCTATCTCTATAATCCTATTGATTTCTATCTTTCCAAGATCCTGAATACTTCTGAAACCGATGAAATTGAAGAAGAACTGTCTATAAAAAATTACGGAAATTTAGTGCATTATTCACTTCAAGAAGTATATGAAGTATTGAAAGGTAAGATTTTAAAAGAAAGTGATTTAAATAATTCAATTAAAGCAATAGATCAATATATTAATATTGCCATAGAGAAGCTTAAACATCAACCGGAATTCTATGAAAAGGGGATGAATTACATCCATAAAGCCATTGCAAAAAAAGTAATTGAAAGTATTCTTACCTATGATCTTGAGTTGGTAAAAAGCGGAAATGCACTGGAAATTATTGACATTGAAAGGAGGTTTGAAAATGTAGATTTTTATCTGGCTGATAAAGATAAAATTTCGTTCTTTGGATTTATCGACCGCATCGACCGTTTTAATGGAACGTTGAGAATTATTGATTATAAAACAGCAAAAATAAAAAATCTCAGTGTAAAGATAGACGAAGATAATGTTGAGGAATATTTCCTTAACAGCGACCGTAAACAGGCACTACAGCTTTGTATTTATCAGTACGTCGTTCAGAGTCTTCCTGAGTTTTGGGGACTTCCGGTGGAAACAGGTATCTGGAGCTTTGCTGAAGCCAGAAAAGGTGTAATTTCTCTGCAATTTGATAAGGGAACGATTGATGATGCAATGCAATCGGTGAAAAATTTAATTCTTCAGATTTTAGATCCTGACCTTACTTTTATAGAGAATATAAAATCGTATATCAACTAAAATGCACCCCATTGCTGAAGTGCACTACTGTAAAGATTTGATATTGAGAAAAAACTGAATTTATAATTTTACTTTTTTACTGAGTATTTTTCCATTGTTTTGAATAACCTGAACCAGATACACGCCAGATTCTAAACTTTTGGATTCAAATTGTGTTGTGTTTACGTCCTGCTGAAGAATTAATGCTCCGGAAATACTGTAAATACTGATGTTTTTAATATCATTCTTTGCTATAACCATAATCTGACGGTTTTGGGTGAAGATATCCGGTTGTTCTTCAGATTTACCATTATCTATTGTTTTATTAAACTGCAGATTGTAGAACTCGGTGACGATTTCAATAGTATACGGTTGATTTTCCAGGTCTTTGATAGCAATTCCTCCGTCTTTATCATACTGTTCTTTTGAAACTGTTTTCACTACATTTTTATTTCCATCGAAAATATTGACCGCAGACAGTTCATCACGATTGATTTTTAAAGCGAGAATCCCATTATTTTCAGATTGTACAATAGCCTCTTCCGTAATGATAGCAGGAGTTGTTTTGATATAAGGAATCATTTTATTTTCATTGTTATGATTGGATACTTTTAATAAATAAACACCATCCTGCAAAGAAGATAAGCTGCGGTCTGAACCTGATTTTTTGGTCACTTTTTCATGGTTGAAATCTGTAATTTCCACCAGTTTCATTCCCTGAAGCTCCGGTTTTATTTGTGAAGAATAGAGTTGTGGCATTACAGACTGATTATTTCCTGCCTGTTTAGAAGTTAACAAGGCCCATTCATTGAATAAACCACCGCTTCTGAGCGTATTGAATTTTGCATTGGAAGCCAGTACGAAAGGCAGAATTCCCCCTACATGTCCCAAAGGACCCCAGTAAAAAGAATCCAGTTTATATTTATTCAGATCCCACCAGGCATAATATCCACGCTGAACCTCAATGGTTTTCGAAGTATTTTCAGGCGCAATAGCAAGATCTACTGTTGAGTGTCCTAAAGTCATAGGTGTTTTGTTATACCAGTCATACACATCACTGGCTTTTAAGCACTTTCTGAATACGTGATTTGGGTTGTTTGTCACTTCATTCACAAATTGAGTCGTAAACAGTTTTCGCCAAATCACTGGGCCCCACAACAATCCGCCGTTATCCTGAGTGACATGTTCATCATATTGTTGAAGATATTCCGGGGAGATCACTTCAGAAATATTGTTGGTATAACTTTTATACCCAATGTTATTACAGGTATTGACTACATTCGCAAGAAAAGAAGAAAAAGGATAGATATCTTTTTCCAGAACTCCTTTTTGAAGAGTAACTCCTGAAAAATCATACGGTCCGTCTCCCATATAAGCATATTTGAACTGAAGATTGCCCGGATTGGAAATACTTAATTTTTTTAGAGTAGACATTGCTGCATGAGCTCCCTGAGAATAACCTGTTAAGAAATATTCATTGTACCGCTTTATTCCCAATTGAGTTAATACTTTATTGGCTGCTGTTACAAAATCAATAGTAGCGCCAGCCTCGGTGGGATAGTGTACATAAGGATGAACACCGTCTCCGCTTCCCATTCCTACATAGTCCGGAGCCATTACAATATAACCGTTAAGAGCATAAGACAACTCTACAACAAAACCTGCATACAGAACTCCTTTCAGGTTTGAAGGTACATTCTGACGGCTGTCAGTCGTTCCATGATCCGATACTACAGTGGAAAGCTTATAATTGACATTGGGATACATAACCAACCCGGTAGCTTTCACCAGTGTATTGTTTTCATTTTTAGTGTAGTAGGTTATTTTATACGCTTTTAAGCCCGTATTGAACCCATTAAGGTAGCTTACAAAGTCAGGAGCATTCTGTTCTCCCAAATTTTGGGCAATGAAGCTGATGACTCCCTGAGGGGTCAGATCTAAATTCTTTTCAAAATTAACTACATCTCCGGCCTGTTGTGCAAAATAGTAAGGTGCAGCAAGGCTTAATAAAAATAAGGATATTTTTTTTCATATTGATATTTTAAGTGATTATTAAGTTAAATATTTACATTAAATAACCGTCAATATTAATAGATCAATAACTATTCATTGAATATAAATTCCTTATGAAGTGAGTAAAATAAAAGAGTCCGGCCAAACGACCAGACTCTTTTTATACTATTGTGTTATCTTCTTAAAATGCGTTGATTCCTGTGATATCCATTCCGGTAATCAATAAATGAACATCGTGTGTTCCTTCATAGGTAATCACTGATTCTAAGTTGGCTGCGTGTCTCATCATCGGGAATTCTCCCATGATTCCCATTCCACCAAGAATCTGTCTTGATTCTCTGGCGATATCAATAGCCATTTTCACATTATTTCTTTTAGCCATTGAAATCTGTGCAGGGCTTGCTTTATGATCATTTTTAAGGGTTCCTAACTGTAAGCATAATAATTGAGCCTTAGTGATTTCCGTTAAAAATTCCGCTAATTTTTTCTGTTGAAGCTGGTAAGAACCAATAGGTTTTCCGAATTGCTTTCTTTCTTTAGAATATTGTACAGCTGTACAGTAGCAGTCAATTGCGGCACCGATTACTCCCCATGAAATACCATATCTTGCAGAGTTCAGACATGATAAGGGACCTTTCAGACCGGTAACTCCCGGAAGAAGATTTTCTTTAGGAATTTTCACATCATTAAATACCAATTCTCCTGTTTGTGAAGCTCTTAAGCTCCATTTATTGTGTGTGGCAGGAGTGGTAAAGCCTTCCATTCCTCTTTCAACGATAAGCCCCTGTACTTTTCCTTCTTCATTTTTTGCCCATACTACGGCAATATCGCATAAAGGAGAATTCGTGATCCACATTTTAGCCCCATTTAAAAGATAATGGTCGCCCATATCTTTAAAATAGGTTTCCATAGATCCCGGATCTGAACCATGGTTAGGCTCTGTAAGGCCAAAAGAGCCAATCATATCTCCGGAAGCTAATTTGGGTAAATATTTTCTTTTTTGTTCCTCAGAACCAAATTCATTAATAGGAAACATCACCAAAGAACTCTGTACAGAAGCAGCTGAACGCACTGCAGAATCTCCTCTTTCCAATTCCTGCATGATAATACCATAAGAAATCTGATCTAACCCGGAACCTCCGTATTCAACAGGAATATAAGGACCAAGGGCTCCAATTTTACCCAATTCTTTCATTAAGCCTGGTAAATCGGTATGGTTTTGTGCAGCCTGATCAATCTGTGGCATTACGAAACTTTCTACCCAATCTCTTATCGATTGACGGATTAGTTTGTGTTCTTCGGTTAATAAAGCATCAATTCCGTAATAGTCGGGAATGCTTGTAAGAGGATAGTATGACATTTGTTTTTAATTTCCCTAAAAATAGCACTTTTCAGTATTCCGGGAAAATTTTTTTTGAAAGGGTTTTCATATCCTTTATTTTCTTCTTTCTTAGAGAATAATTCTGCCGGAATTTTTCAGTCTATTTTTCATCATCATCGTCGTCATCGCGATTTGAAATAGGATACTGACTGGTGGAATTGTGCACCTTGCTTTTAAATTTATACAGGTACGGAGCCTTGTTGGCAGAGCCGTCGTACAGCTTTTCCAGCCTGTCAAGGATATTTAAGCTTAAGATTTTGCGTTGGAAATTGTTCCTCCTGAATTTCTCATTTAAAATCGTTTCATAAAGCGATTGCAGATCTTTCATGGTGAATTTTTCAGGCAGAAGATTGCTGGCTGCAACCTCCGTATTGATGTTCATCCGGAGATATTCAAGCCCCGTTTCTATCACGCGGTCATGGTCGAATGCCATTTGCGGCAATTTACCGACTTCAAACCACTCGCAGGTTTCATTGAATGCATCCGGAAAAGTATTGGCAATAGAAAAATCGATAAGGCTGCAATAACCTACAGTAATGAAGCGCTGAAATATCCAGTGGTCTTTCGGAACTTCAATTCCTTTATTATTAAGCAAAATCTGATGTACATTATTTTCCGTACGATCGATTCTCCCAAATGTATGAAACTGCTTTAAAAACAGATCTTTTAGTTGGGTCCTTTCATATAATACCCTTGCAGCAGCCTCTCTGAGATCTTCGTCATTAAAGACAAAACCACCGGGAAGCGACCACAGATCCAAGTCGTGGTATTTTAAGAGCAAAACCTTCAGAATGTTATTATGAAAACCAAAAATAGTGCAGTCAACAGATACGTGTGCCACAAAATCTTTTGTATCAATAAGTTCCTGAAGTGTTTCTTTGTTTTTTGTATCCTTGATTTCCATGGCAGTAAAAATAAAATTATTTTTTATACTTTTTTCCTGACAAGGTGAAAATATATTAAACTTATCGTAAGAAGCACGATTACAGCAAGTAAAATATAGAGTGGATAGTAGTTTAAGAGCTGTTTTCCGAACAATAATGACATAATAATTGAACTGACAGAGCTGCCCAGCGATGAAAAAATGACAATTAATGAAGTAAATAGATTTATTTTTTCCTTATTGATCTGAGCAATCATTTTAGAATTGATAACAGGGTAGAGCGGCGCCAGAAATAATCCGATGACAGGAAATAAAAAAAGAAGTACCTTCGAGTTTTCAGAATCAAAGTATTGTATTCCCAGAATAATAACCAATACACTGATAATTAAAGAAATACAAAGCGTATAATAAGCAGGTAATGAAAATCTTTGAATAATATTCGCGGTAGCGATTCTTCCTGCATAAGAAAAAAGAGCCAGAAAAGAAGTGGCCTGCAAAGCAAAAAA
Source organism: Chryseobacterium soli (assembly GCF_000737705.1). Taxonomy (GTDB): domain Bacteria; phylum Bacteroidota; class Bacteroidia; order Flavobacteriales; family Weeksellaceae; genus Chryseobacterium; species Chryseobacterium soli. The sequence goes on from NZ_JPRH01000010.1 coordinate 27,897, forward strand.
TGAATTGACCTTCAAATGATTTTTATAAAATGAAGGAAGCCATGAATTGAATCCCTGTTCTATAAAAACGATAAAAAATACAACTCCTAAAAAGCTAACAATTATAGGATTGACAAATTTAGAAAGTTCTGAAATAATACTTTCTTTATTCACTTTCTGAGGTTCTGAAATCTCCAGTTTTGAAAATAAAAATATAGTAACTGCACAAATAAGAGATATGGATAAGAAACCAAATTTCCAGAATTCAGAATATTGACTTGATATCAGCCATCCAAAACCTGTGTTAACTACAAAAATACCAATCATGAACGAGGCCTCGACACTATTCATCATTTTGGCAAGAGATTTTTCGTCTGAAATATTATTCCTGATGATCCCAAAAACACAAATTTTACCGATTGCAAAACAGGTCCCAATAATGGCAAACCACACCTTATAAAACCAGAAAACTTCTACAAAAGGTAAAACTGATGCGCAAATACCTACAATGATAAGGGCTAAAATCAGTGCCTTTTTTGTACCGATTTTACTGATAAAGTTAACGGCAAAAAGTGAAATAAATGCGATCGGCAGATCTTTAAATGACTCTAAAAATCCCAGTTTTTCGTAGGTTATTTTTGCCTCAGAAAGTTGAAGAATCACAATGCCCATGCAGTTTAAAACCATTGAAAAAATCAGGAAAGTGAGTTTGAGAGGAAGCGAAATATGGGAGAGCTTAGTCGTCATTTTGGGGATTTTTTTATTGGATTTTTATGAGTTTTTATGATTTATAAGAAAGAAAAGATGCCTTTAAACCCCCAAAAATAAACGAAAAATTAAAATATTTATTAATATAATGTTAATTATTTAAAAAAAAATATATTTTTATTGTCTCAATTTGAGAATTAAAAACTAACTGTATATGAATGTTAAAATATCAAAATGCCTGGGAATGGTTGCTGTCCTATACTTTACAGCAAATTTCAACGCCCAGAGCCAGGTGAAAAAAGACACTGTTCCGAAAGAGAAAGCCATAGAAGAAGTTGTTCTTGTAGGTTACGGTTCAGTAAAAAAGCAGAACCTTACCAGTGCAGCTACTACGGTAAAAGCAGATGCATTTGATAACCGGCCGATCTACAATGTGGGGCAGGCACTGCAGGGACAAGCTGCAGGAGTAAGTGTCATTCAGTCCTCAGGAAAACCGGGAGCGAACATTGACATTAAAATCAGGGGAAATAACTCGATTTCGTCAGCAGTAAGTCCTCTTTACGTAGTGGATGGTATACAAACCAATGATATCAGTGGGATTAATACAGATGATATTGTAGATATGACTATTCTGAAAGATGCGTCATCTACTGCAATCTATGGTATTAACGGATCTTCGGGTGTGGTAATTATTACAACCAAAAGAGGAAAAGCAGGAAAGCCTCAATTGAATTTTAACGCATACTGGGGATCTTCTAAAACAGTAAAAAATATAGAAGTACTTTCTCTTGATCAATATAAATCGTTATTAGGAGACATCAAACTGAACGGAGGAGGAGATTATCTTGCTACAGCAAATAACAGCCGTTATGCAGGGATTAATACGGATTGGACTAAAGAAGTTTTCCAGACAGGGTTTGATCAAAATTATAACGTAAATTATTCTTTCGGAAACGAAAATGTTAAAGCATACGCAGCCCTTGGATATCAAGATATCGATGGGATTATCAAGCCTGCAAAATTTCAGAGGACATCTGCAAAATTGAATTTGGATGCAGTCATTCTTCCCTGGCTGAAATTAAATTCATCTGTTAATTATTTCCTTACGAACCTTACCAATACCAACGATAATTTAAGTACAGCAAGAGGTGGAGTTGTACTGAGTGCTTTCAATACGCCCACATTTTTGCCGGTATATGGAAACCAGGTTAATATGAGTCCTGGAGATTCAGAAATATATGATCAGACAACAGGAGCTATAAAAGATGGGTATAAGTCGGGGCAATTTGCACCCAATCCCTATCAGTCATCATGGGAAAACCCTGTTGCGTATCAATCCAGAAAAGACAAAACTCTTACGCAGAGATTTTTAAGCAATTTAGGGCTTGAAGTAAAAATTTTTAAAGATCTTACCTGGAGACCAAGTATATCATTTGATATGACGGATTCAAGGAATACTAAATTTACCGATGGGTATCAGACCAGCTACGGAAGATCTAAATTCGGTATTGGTTCTCAGGAATTGTATCAGTATCAGGAATATAATTTTGAGAATACATTGAATTACACCTTGAAGAGATCTGTACACGATTTATCGATACTTGGAGGACTTCAGATCAATGAAAAAAATGTACAGAATACATACTATAGTGGTGATAATTTCCCGGGTGATACTTTCAATTTTAATTATGATTTAGCCAAGAATCAAGGGAATGATTTCCATAAAGAGATTCTAAGACAGGTTTCATTTTTCGGAAGAGCCCTTTATACACTTAACGGTAAGTATACGGTGATGGGTGTTTTCAGGGAAAATGCAAATTCTGCTTTAGCACCGGGTAATAAATGGGGATTCTTTCCGGGAATTTCAGCTTCATGGCTGATTTCCAAGGAGAATTTCCTTGCAAACAGTAAACTGATTAGTGAGTTAAAAATTAGAGGAGGTTGGGGAAAAACAGGTAATGCTTCAGCCATTCCAGCCTATTCCCATTTTAATCTTTATGATCCTTACTGGTCTAATGGCATTCCTACCTATACCAATACCCAATCTGATAGCAGTGATCTTACATGGGAAACTACCACAGATACAAACGCGGGTCTGGATATTGGATTGATCAGTAACCGTATCAGACTAAGTGTTGATGTTTATCAGAGAAAAACAGACAACCTGATAACTTCAATTCCTTTAGGTACGAACGATTTTAAAATTTTCAGAAATATAGGTTCTCTTGAAAATAAAGGGTTGGAATTAGCCCTTAATACGGTTAATATTAAAAATGAAAATTTTACATGGAATACTTCATTCAATATTTCATTTGCTAAAAATAAAGTAACGCACATCAGCGATTATCTTAGAACAATTCAGGCTGCAAATATAGACGGGATGGGAAATCTGGTTAGAATCCAGGAAGGTCAGTCATTAGGAATGTTCTACGGATATCAGGTGGCAGGAGTAAACCCGAATAATGGGGATCAGATGTATGTAAACGCCAGCGGAAATACAGTGGCTTATGCAGATTTGAAACCGGAAGACAGAAAATACATAGGAAATCCAAACCCTGATTTTACATTTGGCTTCAGTAATAATTTTACCTTTAAAAACTGGTATCTGGATATGCTGATTACAGGGTCAGTAGGAAATGATATCTTCAATGCAACGAGATTCGATCTGGAAATGATGAATGATTATAAAAATCAGTCAACAGCAGTATTGAACCGCTGGACAACAGTAGGACAGATCACAGATGTGCCTAGAGCTAACTCCACTTCTGCACAGGCAATTTCTGATAGATTTATTGAAGATGGTTCTTATGTAAAATTAAAAGCGGTTACATTAGGGTATAACTTCAATAAACCGTTTAGAGGAGTGAATAAACTTAATCTATATGTAACGGGACAGAATATTTTTACCATCACCAATTATTCAGGGATGGATCCTGAAGTGAATGCATTCAGTCCAAACAGAGGAACATCCGGTGCGGAAAGATCAGTTTTTGGAATAGATTACGGAACTTATCCACAGGTAAGAACTTTCATCATCGGGTTAAAAGCTAATTTCTAAATTATTTACAATGAAAATCAATAAAGCAATATATTATTTATTTGGAGCATCAGTTCTTGTTACTGCTGTTTCCTGTAATAATTTCCTGGATACAGAACCGATTACAGAACAGGGGATTCCAGTTGCAAATCCTTTAAAAACAGCAACAGATGCAGAAAATAGAATGAATACCATTTATGCGGCATTCGGAAATGAATACTGGCAGCTGGATTACGGAATGAATGGAGATTCACAAACTGATATTTCCTATGCAGGTGCAGATAACGTTCAAAACTTTCAGCAGGATGAATACCGTATTATAGCCACCAATACGAATATAACAAGAGACTGGAAATATATATACGGCTTCATCAATGACTGTAATATGATTCTTAATTATGTAGATGAAATCAATGATCCTGCATTAACAGCAGCCAGAAAAGCTGAAATGAAATCTGAAGCATCCATTATGAGAGCATTGTATTATTTTCATGCTGTACAGCTTTGGGGAGATGTTCCTTTGGTGACAAAAGCGGTAATAGGGGTGAATTCAGGTAACTTTGATGAAGTATACAGTCAGGTGTATCCGGCAAGGAAAACAGTTCAGGAGGCATATGATCTGATCATTGCAGATCTTGAAGGAGCTATTGCCAATGCTCCGGCTGGAAGTGAAAAATACAGAGCCAATAAAAACTTTGCTTACGGATTGCTGGCTAAAGCTAATGCAACAAAACCAAACCCCGATTGGGCAAAAGTGAAACAATATACCTCCAATATCGCAGGTGTAAACTTACTTCCTGTGTATGATAATCTTTTTGACGGGTTGCACGAAGCTAATGCAGAATCTATTTTCGAAGCCGATGGTAATGCAGGAAGTGTATGGGCCTGGGGATCATCCATGTTTTTAGGAACCGACTGGAAGAAATTCAATGTTCCTTCCAATGACCTTGTTAAAACTTTTTCTGATGCCGGAGATACTCAGAGAATGAATAGTTCGATTCATTTTTCGCCGGTGGCATGGTCCGATAATTACTGGCCGAGTACCAACTATCCTTTCATGTATAAAATGCGGAAAACGGATGGAACACAGAATTTTTACGTCATGAGATATGCCGATATCCTTTTACTGAAGGCAGAAGCTGCTGTAAGAACAGCAGATTACACAGGAGCAGCAGGGTATATTAATCAGGTAAGATCCCGAGTGGGCATGGCCCCGGTTACAGTTTCTTCTGAAACGGATGGAATTGCTAAAGTTTTAGCAGAAAGAAAAATGGAACTGGCCTTTGAGGGACAACGCTGGTTTGATCTGAAAAGAACAGGAACAGCTGTTGCTATTCTTTCCCAACAGAAAGACGGAAATGGAAATATTCTTCCTTACGCTGCAAATATTAATCAAAATAGACTGTTATGGCCTATTCCTCAGGGACAGAGAGATAACAATCAAAATTTAACCCAAAATCCAGGCTATTAACATATGAAGTTTCACAGTTTATATAGTTTCTTTTTTAAAAGTACTACACTGCTCTATAGTGGTGTGGTACTTTTACCTTTACTGTCTTGTAAAACAGCTGTATCCGGTGCGGGTGATGAAGTTCAGGTTTGGCTTACAAAAGGGGATGAAAGCGTAAAATTGCAGATGCAGCATCCTGTCCGTTTTGTAAATACTCCTAATAGCACTCAAAATATTGAAATTGATGATACCCAAAAGTTTCAATATGTTGACGGTTTCGGATATACCTTAACAGGAGGAAGTGTAGAAGTTATTAATAAGCTTTCGCCTTCAAAGAGAAAAGCCCTGCTTCAGGAACTTTTCGGAAATGATAAAAATGGAATCGGAGTAAGTTATCTGAGATTAAGCATAGGGGCTTCCGATCTTGATGGTACTGTTTTCTCTTATGATGATCTTCAGGAAGGAGAAACTGATCTTTCTCTTTCTAAGTTCAGTTTAGCAAAAGATAAAAATCTAATTGCTATGCTCAAAGAGATTTTAGCAATAAATCCAAACATAAAAATCATTGCAGCTCCCTGGTCAGCTCCGGTTTGGATGAAAGACAACGGGAAATCAAAAGGCGGAAGCTTGAAGCCAGAATATTATGGTGTATATGCCGATTATTTTGTAAAATATATTCAGGGAATGCAGAAAGAAGGGATTGCTATAGATGCCATTACCCCACAGAATGAACCGTTGCATCCGGGGAATAATCCCAGTCTGTATATGCCTTCCGGCCAGCAGAAAGATTTTATTAAAAATAATTTAGGTCCGGCTTTCAAGAAAAACAATCTTAAAACAAAGATTGTAGTCTATGACCACAATTGCAACAAACCGGAATACGCAATGGATATTTTAAGCGATCCGGATGCGTATCAGTATATCGATGGATCAGCTTTCCATCTTTATGAAGGTGATATCTCTGCTTTAGGTACTGTTCATGCTGCTTTTCCCGATAAAAATTTGTATTTTACCGAGCAATGGACAGGCGCAAAAGGAACTTTTAATGAAGATTTAAATTGGCATACCAGAAATGTGGTTATCGGTTCCATGAGAAACTGGAGCAAAACAGCACTGGAATGGAATCTGGCCAATGACCCAAAATACGGACCCCATACAGATGGAGGCTGCACAGAATGTAAAGGAGCAATAACCGTTACAGATAAAGAAAACTTTACGAGAAACGTTGCTTATTATATCATTGCTCATGCTTCAAAATTCATCCCTGCGGATTCCAGAAGAATTGCTTCTACACAGACGAAAAACCTTTCTACAGCAGCTTTTATAACACCTGCAGGAAAGAAAGTGTTAATTGTACAGAACGACTCTAAAAATGAAGAAACCTTTACGATTAAATATAACGGAAAAACAGCAGCTGTAACCCTTTCAGGAAGTTCAGTGGCAACCTATGTTTTTTAAAGAAAAAGATATGAAAAAAAGATGCCTTTTATTAGCATTTGCAACATTCGGAATAAGCATTTCTGCACAAAAATCAATAGATCAGAAAGTTGCTGACCTGTTGTCTAAAATGACCCTTGAAGAAAAGGTAGGCCAGTTGGTACAGTACAGCGGTTTTGAATATGCTACGGGACCTCAGAATTCTAATTCCGCGAGTGTTCTGGATGAAATAAAAAAAGGTAAAGTAGGATCTATGCTGAATGTAGCAGGAACTGAAGAAACCCGTTCTTTTCAGAAACTGGCCCTGCAGTCCCGTTTAAAAATTCCTTTATTATTTGGTCAGGATGTGATCCATGGTTACAGAACCACTTTTCCTGTGAATCTGGGACAAGCCGCAAGTTGGGATTTTGGACTGATTGAAAGATCTGAACGGATTGCAGCAACAGAAGCATCCGCGTATGGAATTCACTGGACCTTTGCACCGATGGTAGATATTGCAAGAGATCCGAGATGGGGAAGAGTAATGGAAGGGTCCGGGGAAGATACTTATCTGGGAACAAAGATTGGACTTGCGAGAATCAAAGGATTTCAGGGAAAAGGGTTGGGAAATATTGATGCAGTGATGGCCTGTGCAAAACATTTTGCGGCATACGGAGCAGCAGTGGGCGGCAGAGATTACAATTCTGTTGACATGAGTTTAAGACAACTGCATGAAACCTATTTGCCCCCTTTCAAAGCAGCGGCAGAAGCCGGAGTGGCTACTTTTATGAATTCATTCAATGATATCAACGGGATTCCTGCGACAGCTAACAAATATATTCAAAGAGATCTTTTGAAAGGAAAATGGAATTATCAGGGATTTGTAGTTTCAGACTGGGGAAGTATCGGCGAAATGGTTCCTCACGGCTATGCAAAAGATAATAAAGAAGCGGCAGAAAAAGCAATTTTGGCCGGAAGCGACATGGACATGGAAAGCCGTGCCTACATGGCTGAACTTCCGGGATTAGTAAAGGAAGGAAAAGTAGATGCAAAGTTTATTGATGACGCTGCAAGAAGAATTCTAATCAAAAAATTTGAAATGGGTCTGTTTGATGATCCTTACAGATTCAGCAATGATAAAAGACAGCAGGAGCAGACCAACAACCTGGAGAACAGAAAATTTGGAAGAGAATTCGGCTCAAAGAGTATTGTATTATTAAAAAATGCAAATAAGGTTCTGCCACTTTCAAAATCTACAAAAACAGTTGCTTTAATCGGACCTTTCGGAAAGGAAACAACAGCCAATCACGGTTTTTGGTCAGTAGCTTTTAAAGATGACAATCAAAGAATTGTAACCCAGTTTGACGGAATCAAAAATCAGCTGGATAAAAAATCAACTTTATTATATGCTAAAGGCTGTAATGCGGATGATCAGGATACATCCATGTTTGCGGAAGCAATAGAAACAGCTAAAAAAGCAGATGTCGTGATTATGACCCTGGGAGAAGGACATGCAATGAGCGGAGAAGCCAAAAGCCGAAGCAATATCCATTTTTCAGGGGTTCAGGAAGAATTGCTGAAAGAAATTGCAAAAACCGGTAAACCTATTGTATTGATGATTAACGCCGGAAGACCATTGGTTTTTGACTGGGCAGCTGACAATATTTCAACGATCATGTATACGTGGTGGCTTGGAACGGAAGCAGGAAATTCTATTGCAGATGTTCTGTTCGGAACAGTGAACCCGGCTGGAAAATTACCGATGAGTTTCCCGAGAACCGAAGGACAGATTCCGGTATACTACAATCATTACAATACAGGAAGACCTGCTAAAAATAATACCGACAGAAATTATGTTTCCGCATATATCGATTTAGATAATGATCCGAAATTCCCTTTTGGGTATGGATTAAGCTATACGGATTTCAACTATTCTGATATGACGCTAAGTTCAACGGATCTGAAAGGAAATCAGACGTTAGAGATTAAAGTAACGGTTTCCAACAAAGGAAAATATGATGGGGAAGAAGTTGTACAGCTTTACATCAGAGATCTTTTTGGAAAAGTGGTAAGACCGGTAAAAGAATTAAAAGGATTCCAGAAAATCTTCATTAAAAAAGGAGAAAGCAAAACGGTAAACTTTAAACTTACCCCGGAAGATTTAAAATTCTATGATGATGCACTGAATTATGATTGGGAAAGTGGTGAATTCGACATCATGGTGGGAACAAGTTCTAAAGATGTTCAGACTAAAAGAATTAATTGGGTAAAATAAATAAAATACACCAACACTAGCGGGCTTTAGCCCGCTTTTGGAGGTAAAAGGAATTGGGTTTTAACCGAACATATAACGATTAGTAATGAAAATCAATATCCAACATATCATGACTCTGTTATTGGGAGGAGCTTTGGCTTTTTCTGTTGCAAGCTGTGCGTCAAACAAACCCGATTCCAGCAGAAAATTGATCTGGAATGATGAATTTAACGGAAAAGGATTACCGGATGCTTCAAAATGGAATTATGAAGTAGGCGGAGACGGTTATGGAAATAACGAAGCCCAGTTTTATACCAAAAACCGCCTGGAAAATGCCAGGGTTGAAAATGGAAACCTGGTCATTGAAGCCAGAAAAGAAAACTGGAAAAAAAGTAAATATACTTCCGCAAGGCTTTTGACCAGAGGGAAATTCTCCTTTCAGTATGGAACCGTAGAAGTAAGGGCAAAACTTCCGAAAGGTCGCGGAACCTGGCCAGCCATCTGGATGATGAGCGAGAATATAAAGCAATGGCCTGATGACGGGGAACTGGATATCATGGAGCATGTGGGCTTTAATCCCGGATATATTCATGCTTCGGTGCATACAAAAAAGTACAACCATATTCTGGGAACCCAGAAAACAGATACCCTGATTGTACGCGATGCCAGTGAAAAATTCCATGTCTATAAAGCAGACTGGACCCCCGAAAAAATTGATGTATACATTAATGATACAAAGTTTTTCACCTATGAAAATAAAGAAAAAAGCTATGAAGCCTGGCCCTTTGATCAGCCGTATTTTATCATTCTAAATCTGGCTGTAGGAGGATTTTGGGGTGGAAAAGAGGGAATAGACGACACCATTTTCCCTCAGAAATATTATATAGATTATGTAAGGGTGTATCAGAATAAATAATGAAGTGAGAGTGATTTTTCTCTCCATAAATAGAAAGAAAAAATATGAAAAAATTAATCGTAAGTTGTTTTGTAATGGGACTTGCTTTGAATGCAAATGCCCAGAATTATTGGAAAAAAAATGCAGGGAAAACAGCTAAGGTAATTCTTACCAGTTCCAAAACCAATGAAAAAATGGTGGATAAAGGAACGGTAAAGTTTGAAAAATTTGGTCAGCCAAAAGAAACGGATGCCTGCATCTTTGTAGATCCGGATTTTAAATATCAGAAATTGATCGGAATAGGAGGTGCCATCACCGATGCATCAGCTGAAACTCTTGCTAAAATGCCTAAAAATAAGCAGAAAGAGATCATGGAAGCCTATTTTGGGAAAAATGGACTGGGATATACGGTGATTCGTACGAATATGAATTCTTGTGATTTCTCAAGTGATTCCTACACGTATGTTGCTGAAAATGATACTTCTTTGAAGTCTTTCAATGTAGCCCATGATGAGAAGTATAAAATTCCTATGATCAAAGAAGCTCAGAAAATGATAGGAAAAGACTTTACGTTTTATTTTTCTCCATGGAGCCCGCCGGCTTGGATGAAATCCAATAAAAGTATGCTGAAAGGAGGAAGATTGGAAAATCAGTACTATCAGCCTTGGGCAGACTACTATATTAAATTCATTAAAGAATACGAAAAAAGAGGAATCAATGTCTGGGGAATGACCATCCAGAATGAACCGATGGCGACGCAAACCTGGGAGTCTTGTATCTATTCTGCGGAAGAAGAAGGGGAGTTTCTTAAAAATAATTTAGGACCAACCCTTTGGAAAAACGGATACAAAGATAAAAAAGTAATGATCTGGGATCACAACAGAGATTTAATTTACCAAAGAGCAACTACAACGCTAAGCGATCCGGAAACTTCAAAATATGCTTCAGGTATTGGTTATCACTGGTATGAAACATGGAACAACAAAACGCAGCTGTTTGATAATTTATTAGAAACCCAAAGAGCATTTCCGGATAAATTTTTAGCATTTACAGAAGGATGTAAAGAGCAGTTTGATATGTCCAGAATCAATGAAGTGAGTCTGGGGGAATTATATGGAAGAAATATGATCAATGATTTCAACAAAGGAACTGCTTTGTGGACAGACTGGAATGTTTTGCTGGACGAAACCGGAGGTCCGAACCATGTTGGAAACTTCTGCTTTGCACCTATCATTGCGGATACCAAAACAGGGGAGGTGCACTACACCTACGAATATTATTATGTAGGACATGTATCAAAATATATCAAGCCTAATGCCCAGAGAATAGGAAGTTCTTCCAACAGAGCTGCTTTAACTTCTACAACGTTTATGAATGAAAATGGACAATTGGTAACGGTAATTATGAACGACACTGATAATGATATCGAAACTAATCTTTGGATCGAAGGAATGTCAGCGAAGCTTTCAGCACCTTCACACTCTATACAGACCGTAATTTTATAGACTTCATATTAACATTTTAATGAAAACCGGCGGGCTCTCTGAGCCCGCCGGTTTATTTTTATACATGAATAAACTGATTGGCAATTTATCCAATATTCTAAAGGAAATTACAATAGATCAGCATTCCATCCTGCAGGGAAACAATAGCTTTCCTCAGAATAATAACACGTTTTTCCTGTTGCAGCTTCGCATTGTTCTTGTGAAGCATAAGGACGGTACAGTGGTGATTTAGGTCCCGGGCATCCTTCTTTAGTGCCTCCTTTTACTGATTTTAAAGCCTCTCTTGAGATGTTTCTAAGATTTTTCATGATAATAAGTTTTTAGTTTTCCTACTCTGTTATAAGCTTTTCAGATTCCGCTTTTATTTAATCCTAAAGTAGTGATTTTTTTAATATGTCAATTATATTCATATGAAATATTGATTGTATGCAAAAATAGAAGGATATTTTTTAGCTGAATCTTAAAAATGGACATAAAAAAACAACGCAAAATAATTTGCGTTGTTTTTTTATAGTTTGATCCAAATAATCCTTGCAGACTATCAGAAATGTGTCAATATTTATTCAACATCATATTTGTTGATTACTTTCTGAGAAACTCCGGTATTGCTGAAGCCTCCATCATGGAATAGGTTCTGCATAGTTACTTTTTTAGTAAGATCAGAGAACATGGTTACACAGTAATCTGCACATTCCAGCGCTGATGCGTTTCCTAGTGGAGACATATCTTCAGCATAGCCTAAGAAACCTCCAAAACCTTTTACTCCGCTTCCTGCAGTGGTAACCGTAGGAGACTGAGAAACTGTATTTACACGCACTTTTCTTTCTCCCCAGTAATATCCGAAAGTTCTTGCAATACTTTCTAAATACGCTTTATTATCAGACATATCATTGTAATCCGGGAACGTTCTTTGTGCAGCGATATAAGAAAGGGCCAAAATACTTCCCCACTCATTCATACAGTCTTTTTCCCATGCCGTACGCATTACTTTGTGGAAAGATACTGCTGAGATATCCCAACCTTTTTCCAACCAATCGTAATTCATTTCAGTATAGTGTTTTCCTTTTCTTACATTTACGGACATTCCTATAGAGTGAAGGATAAAATCTATTTTACCAAACTTCGCTACTGCAGCATCAAAAAGTTTTTCAAGATCCTCAGTAGACGTTGCATCTGCACCGATTATTTCAGAACCTGTTTTTTCTGCTAAACCGTTAAGCTCTCCCATTCTCAAAGCGATAGGAGCATTAGACAGGATAAATTCAGCACCTTCTTCATGGCATCTCTCAGCAACTTTCCATGCGATAGATTGTTCATTAAGGGCTCCAAAAATAATTCCCTTCTTGCCTTTAAGTAAACCGTATGACATAATTTTTTAATGTTTATTAACTACAAATGTAGCGATAATTTATGTTTAGAGCATAATAAAAAAACAGAGCCTTTATAAAAAGACCCTGTTTTCTTGAAAATATTTATACGACTGAAATTCTAATTGGTTTTCTTGTTCCATTCTGCTTTTACATCCTCAGCAGCATCTTTCGTTTTCTCCCATGCATCATTGGCATGATCCTTAACACTTTCCCATGCATCAGAAGCGTTGTTCTTTACCTTATCAAGCCAGTCTTCCTGAGTAGCTTCCTCATCATTTGCTCTTTTTTCATTAATATAATCCTTAGCTTTATCTGCTAATTCATTTACTTTCCATTTTGCTTTGTCTGCTGCATTCTGTAAAGAATTTTCTGTGTTGTTTACTGCATTTTCCGCTTTGTTATAATCTGAATTGTTCATAATATTAAAATTTTGTTGTGATGGTATTGAATAAACAAGAACCATTCCTAAAATAAAAAGATGTTGTTAAATTTTTCATAATATTTTGTTATGATTTTCTAAAGATGTTTCTCAATTAAAAATTATTTTAATTTGAAATGAAAATAACCTGGAAAAGCTACACTGTGATTAAAATGAAGTGGTGTATAATAATATAGAAGAAAAATAAAGTTTGAACTCGGAATTACAATTAATCATGTCTTTAAAAAACATCTTCCCTGAATTGCTGAAATTTCAAAAAGTATATCAAAAATTATAACACAACCTATTATGAATTTATGGCTTGTCTGACGATACTGACGATTGAAATCGTCTTTCATGACGTAAAAACATGTTTCATTACTTAGTGATAAATTAAATTTTAATCAATTTTTGGTGACTTTTTTTATGAATACTATAATTATTTTCAATGGTGTATATGTGATTAATGTGCTATTAAAGCCTTTAAATACGGGATTTAATGATTGGTTAATAATGGAAAATGTTTCATTTAATTGTGATTAAATGGGGTTTTAGTCACTTATGTGAGTAGTTAATTATGGAATTATTAAAAATTTTGATGTTTTATTGAAAATTATTATATTTGCAACCTCGTATTGTGAGCAATTATTCAGTAAGTCATGTTAAAAAAATTAAACCCTCAATTCATTTTCCCTCTTTTATTATTAAATTATTTTGCATACGCTCAGGTGGGGATTGGTACTCCGAGCCCGGATAATTCGGCAATGTTACAAATCAGTTCAAAAAATAAAGGAGTTCTTCTTCCGAGTGTTGCTTTAACTGCCTTAACGGATAATATTACCGTGCCATCTCCTGCAGTTGGTCTTATGGTATGGAACAATGGCAGTGGAAGTTTATCTGAAGCCGGATTTTATTACTGGAATGAATCGAAATGGAATAAGCTGTCAACAACGTCAACGAACACAGGAAATGGGATCAATAGTGGAGGAGGTACCGGGTGGAATACAACAGGAAGTAATGCCGGAAATTACAGCGGAGCGAATACCGGACTGTCTTTAGGAACGTCTACATTAGATGATCTTATATTTAAAGTGAATGCTTCAACGATAGGAAGATTGGGAACGAACAATTCCGTAAGTTTTGGAGTGGGTGCCAATGCTGCTCAAAATGGGATTGCTATTGGGAATTCCAGCAGTTCATATCAAGGAATTTCTATTGGTACAAATTCTTCTGTAACGGCTAACGAATCTGTTGCAATAGGGGCAAATACTCAAATTTCGGGGTATCAGGCGACAGCATTGGGGTACAATGCGAAAGTGACTATGAATGAAGCTACTGCTGTCGGGAATAAATCTCAGGCGGGAGGTTTTCAGTCAATTGCATTAGGATTTAATGCAAAGACCAATTCTAACAGTGAAACAGCTTTAGGGTATAACAGTGTAACGAATAACGAAAATTCTACAGCGCTGGGTTCAGGTGCCAATGCATTGGGACAATTTTCTACTGCAGTAGGATATGGAGCTTCTACAACACAGCTGAATGCCATCGTTCTTGGAAATAATAACGCCAATGTAGGTATCGGAACTTCCACACCGAATACTTCTGCGAAACTAGATGTCAATGGACAATATAAGTTAGGGGAGAAGGGAACTGTGAATAAGAATCAGATCAGTTTTGAAGTCTGGCCGAGTGTATCGGTGAATAACCTTCCTCCGGGAAAATCAACGACACTGAATATTGCGATTCCAGCCAATATACAACCAGGATCTACGAGAGCAACCATTGTGGTGTCACCGGCAGGAGATTTTGCAGGGAATGCGTCGTTTTCTATTTCAAATCCGAGAATGACCTCAACATCAAGTATTACCATCAATCTTACCAATATTTCGGGTAATCCGGAAAATTTATATTCAGGTCATTTTTATGTGACGATTAATGAGTTTTAAAGGATGGAAAGAATACTTAATCATCTATTTGTTTTTGTGTTTTTTGATTTCTTTCAAATTTCATGATCATATTAAATAATAAAAAAGGACCTCAATTTGAGATCCTTTTATTGTTTTTGTAGGTTGCTAAATATGAATTATTTGATAATTCTCTCCAACACCCAGTTGATAAGGTTTTTCTCCGAAGCATGGTGATCTGCTGAGAATTCGCCACGTCTTCTGTTGGCAATCACATTATTTACCGTGATCGCTTTGTGCCCCAATAATTTTGAAAGAGCGTAAATCGCAGAAGTTTCCATTTCGAAATTGGTTACCCCAAGCTCATTTAATGTTTCCAGAAACTTGTCATCCAACGCTTTTAAACGAAGCTGTCTTCCCTGTGGAGCGTAAAATCCCGGGAATGTAGCGGTATTTCCGTGGTATTTTGCATCTTTATAATATTCGCCCATATCTTCTGACCAATCGGAGAAGTAAAGCATCGGTTTGATTTTCGCATATGGGAATTTTTCTAGAAAGTTTTTAGAAAATTCATTCTCAAACTCATAATCCTGATAGAAATGCATTAATCCGTCCAATCCCACAACATTCTGGGTAACCAGCATATTGTCTACCTGAACATCAGGGTTTACACTTCCACACGTTCCCATACGGAAAAGCTCCAGGGCTTTATGTTCTGTTTTAAATTCTTTGTTTTGAAGATCGATATTTACAAGAGCATCAAGCTCATTCATCACAATATCAATATTTTCAGTCCCGATTCCAGTAGACATCACCGTGATTCTTTCACCACGCAATGTTCCGGTGTGGGTATAAAATTCTCTTTTGTTTTTTTTGATCTCTACCGTATCAAAATAGTTCGATACTTTTGCGACACGGTCCGGATCTCCCACAAGGATGATCTTGTCCGCAATATCTTCAGGTAAAAGGTTCAAGTGGTATACACTTCCGTCATCGTTCAGAACAAGTTCTGATGCTGCAAGCTTATTAAGCATAATTATATTTTATTTATTTTAATCAATGAATATGGCATTCTTGTAAGGAGAATTGGCCAGCTCGAAAATTGAGCCGTATTCTTCTACAATCCTTTTCTGTCCGTTAAAAACCTCGTAAACAGTAACGGTGGTTTTCTCAAAATTTTTAGGATCTTTTCTCTGGGAAGTCACTTCGTAAAAATGATTGTCTTTTTTCATCACAGAAACCAATTCCTCTTTCGTAGACTGGTTGGACGTTACCATTCCCGGAAAATCCATGAAAACATCTTTCAGTTCTTTATAATTCTTATATACTTTGGTCTGTCCGTTTGAATAAACATACACTTTGGGCACCGGCTGATCCTGCCTTAACCGGATCAAGTAATAATCATCTCCTTTTTTTTCTGCATATACCGCCATTTCCTGTCCCAGTTTCTGGGAAAATACGGAAAATGAAAAAAGACTTGCCACAAAAGCGAAGAGTAATTTAGCTTTCATAATAATATTTAGTTTTTAATGTGCTGGTTTCAATGATAAAATGCCTCCCCAATATCCTTTCATCATCATTTTAATAAGAGGCTTTTAGAATCTGTCCGCCTTTTCAGTATAATGAATTTGATTTCGGGGTTTAAAATTAATAAAAATTCCTTTATCAAAAATATAAACATTATTTAATGCTGCATTAAAGATAAGATAATGTGTAAAGAATAGCTTTGTAGCTAAAAATTAATGAAATTTTATCCGTTGCTTGTTGCCGTATTGCTGGCTGGTTTTGCTGTTATGTCATTTAACCCGACCGACAAGGGAATGAAAAACGACAATACAGTTGTTAATGCTGGTTTATCTGATTTTAAAAGTAAGCTTGAACAATTGAAATCCGATGTACATCAATTTTCTGAAGACAAAATAACGGTTGAAGAGCTCCGGAAATCATTAAGCAGTACGAGAAATTCCTTTAAAGAGATTGAATTTTATGTGGCTTACCACTATCCTGAATTTACGAAAACCCATCTGAATGCAGCGCCTCTTTTTCATATAGAAGCTGCCGGAACCTCTGCTTATACACTTCCTCCAGAGGGGTTGCAGGTATTGGATGAACTGATTTTCTCTGATGAAGCAGCCAATGAAAAGGAAAAAATGAAAGAAATTACCACCTTTTTATACAACAGCTATTCGAATTTCCATCTGAGTTCTTTAAAAAACGGATTAAGCAAAGGAAATAACAAAACATTGCCGCTTCGTTTAGAACTGATAAGAATTTATACATTGGGTGTGACAGGCTTTGATACGCCCGGATCTTTACATATTTCCGAAGAAGCAAGCCATGCGCTGCTGGGAATAAAAAAATACATTAATGACGATCCTTATTTCAAGGGATACAACATCGATAAAGCCAATTCAATCCTTACAGAAAGCAGAGAATATCTGTCAAAAAATACCGATTTTGAAACGTTTGACAGGATAGAATTTTACAAAAAATACATTCAGCCACTGTATGAGGAATTTGGGAAATGGGATGGAAGGACAGATGACCTGAAAGAATTCTCTGGTTGGAATGTCAGTAATACCAACCTTTTCAGCAGTGATTTCCTTGATCCTTATTTCTATACCTTATTGAAATCTTCCGAAGACAATGCCGATATGAGGAATGTAGGAAAAGAGATCTTTTACGATCAGAATGTAAGCGAAAATGGGAAAATGAGTTGTGCCACATGCCACCTTCCTGAAAATGCGTTTACCGATTTAAAAGTGAAATCCCAGACCAATGTTGAAGGAAAAACAGTGATAAGAAATTCACCCTCTTTGTACAATGCTGTTTTTGCGAAAAGATTCTTTTATGACATGCGTGCATTTTACATCGAGCAGCAGGCGGAACATGTCATTTATAACAAAGATGAATTCAATACCAGCTATGAAAGCATCATTAAAAAATTAAAAACGAAGCCGGAATATAAAAAAGCATTCAAAAAAGCCTTTAAAGACGGGAAAATAAGTAAAGAAAACTTTTCAAAAGCATTAAGCTCTTATGTGGCTTCCCTGTATTCTTTTGAAAGCGATTTTGACCGTTTTATGAGAAATGAAAAAGAAATATCACAGGATGCTCAAAAAGGATTTAACCTGTTTATGGGAAAAGCAAACTGTGCAACCTGCCATTTTGCTCCACACTTTTCAGGATTGGTTCCGCCGTTTTTTAATGAAAATGAATCTGAAGTGTTGGGTGTAACAAAAAAGCCACTAAACCAACTTCCTGTTGAATTAGATACAGACCGTGGAAGAGCAGACAGCCCGGTGAAAAAGGAAAAATCATGGATTTATGAAAATTCTTTCAAAACGGTTACAGTACGAAATATTGAGCTTACCAAACCTTATTTCCATAATGGAGCATTCAACACCCTGGAAGAAGTAATAGATTTTTACAATGAAGGTGGTGGAGAAGGAGCTGGGCTAAAAATGAAGAACCAGACGCTTCCTGTAGATAAATTAAACTTATCTAAACCGGAAATCAAACAGATTATTGCTTTCCTACATACTTTGACGGATATCAGCCAGGCAAAAAAATAGAGTGGACTTTTGTTAAATAGGGAAGTAAGGGATAAAATTTTTTGAATCTTAATGGTTTTTCACAAAAGACCTTAATGAAGTTTTCAGAGCTGATTTAATATTAATTTTAACAGAACGAACTTATAGTAAATTGTAAAATGAGAATTTTTTTTAAACGGTTGTTTTTTATATATTTTCTCAAAGAGAAGTTGCGCAAAAAATAACTTTTGTAAAGTAGAGAATTTCTATCTCTTTATAATTATTTCAGTTGTCATGAAATAAATTATAATAAATCATTATATATAGAAATAATTATTATTTTTGTTCTTCAAAAATTAATAATTAATCATGAAAAAAGTAATTTTAATTGCTACTATTTGTATAGCAGGTTTAGTCAGTGCTAAAAATGGTGAAGAAATGAAACCAACAAAAGAAAAGAAAGAAGTTGCAAAAGCTACAGCACAAGCTGAAGAACAAGAAGAAGCTTTAAAAGCTATTAATTGTAGAACAGTTGGAATGTACGTTTGGTGCAATGACGAAATGTTATCAGATACTGTTTGTTGGGGGGAAGGCTCTGGAACAGCTACTGAAGCACAAGCTATGGCCCAAAGTCTTCACAATGCACAGTTAGTAAATGAATTTTTCTGTGGAGGGCAACCATAAGTAGAATGCTAAAGTTGTGGCTTATTAATAATTAAAAAAATATGAAAATTTATCTTTTACTTTTATTTTTCTCATTCGGGGTTTTATTTTCTCAATCAAGTAATATTGAATCAGAATATGAAGTAATATATAAAGTGAAAATATATCCCGATACATTATCTAAACAATTTTCTAATGAAGAAAGTACTTCTCTATTGATAAATAACAATAAATCATTATTCAAAAGTACCCAAAAAGCGAAGAGCGATTCAATAGCTTTAGGGATAGGAAAAAAACAATGGAGTAATGTAATTGATGGAAAAGTAATTTTAGATATGCGAAATGTTCCATCCGTAAAATTTAAAGATGAAGTTTATTTAGAGAACGGAAAACAGATTATTTATAAGGAGTTGCTTAAAACTAAATTTTCTTTTCCCTTGGAAGATCCTATTCAATGGAAAATTGAAAGTGATACAAAAATGATTGGAAATTATTTGTGTAAAAAAGCAACAGGAAAATATAAAAAAAGAAATTATACCGCTTGGTTTACCGAATCTGTTCCAATTCCTGATGGACCTTATATTTTTAAAGGCTTGCCAGGGTTAGTATTAGAGGTTTCCGATACTAATGATTATTTAAGTTTTTCATTAATTAGTTTGAAAAAAGTTATCAAACCTATTGTACTTATGAAAGATGTTTTTGCAACAAGTTACCTTACTTATGTAAAGGCAAGAAAAAATTTCTTAGATAATCCTGCTGGGTCTCTTTCTAATCAAATAGGAATTCCAATTGAAAAAAAGAATATTGAAAGAATAAATAATAATGCAAGGAGATACAATAATTATTTTGATTAAATATATCCATAATTTATAAGAGTAAAGCACCTGTAATTGGGTGCTTTTAATTTTATGAAATAAATAATAATTAATTTACACTCCAGAAACAATATTTAAAGGAACCGCTAAAACTGTATCAACATCAGACACTTATAATAACGTATATTTAGAGGTATATAAATTACTTTAAATACTTTATAAATAACTGAATTTAAAATAAAACTACAGCTAAAATCGTGTTGAAAACTTACGGTTATCTGTGGAGCTGGTCTTGGTTATAACAGTATAAAGAATTAATCTCAAAAAACGATAATAAAAAATAAAATGAAGGAAATTATTGAATATACAAACTCTGAAGATTTTAAATTTATTGGTAATCTAGTAATGTATAATTTAAATTATAATATTCTCCATTCTTATATAGAAATAGATATTCAAACTGAATTGAATGAAGAGATTAAAAAATGGAAAATTCTGGCAAAAAATCCGATCAAAATTGGTTTTTTTGAAGCTTATAATTTTGTAAACTATCGAGAAATAACATTAATGGATAAGCATCCATTACTTTACTCTGTTTGTGGTAATTCTGTTATTTGTACATTGGAAGGGATACCGATAAATAAATTTAGTTTTATAGGAGATTTGTGTGTTGAAATCGAAAATATAACAGGAAATTGGTTAACTGTAAATGAGATAATTAGCGGTTTTAAAAATTTGTTTGAAAAAAAAGATCCTCAAGGTCGATTTGAAGAATTTTCAGTAAATAATGACGAAGAAATTCTTTCCTTTCCAAAATTTCTATTCGAAACGATAAAAACTGTCTGCGAAAAACATTCAATTATCATAAAATATGTTGAAGAAATAAATAATGCATTTAATTACCAAAACCAGATCTTACTATTTGGAAATGAAATTATTACTGGAAAAAATGATTTTTTTTTAAATCAGCCTCACATTATTGCTGAAGAATTTGAACTAATATAAGTTAAGTAGGAAAGGATATAAAGTATACTAAAAAACGTTTTTGAATTTGTAAATTGGGATGTTAAAAATAAAATATAATCTCAAAAAACGAGAATTCAGCTAAAATACTCACTTACTAGAAAGCGGTACAGATTTGCGGTACTAGGGAATTTATACACACGTAAATACCAACATTATGGCACAAAGCCACTCACTTTTGGGTAGATTGGAGCTCTTTTGTGGCATATATAAACAAGTTAGCGGTTATTGTAGGACACCTCACAACTATTAAGACAGGAACATTAAGAAATGATTATCGACAGAAAACATTTTGACATCAATAATAAATGTGCAATTGAAAAATTAATAATCAAGCCACCAATTAGACTTGATGCAGTTTTTCAGGACGAAGCCTGTTTTACTTACCTTAAGGAAGGAGAGCTATCTCTCAGTTCACCAACTGACAACCTATCTCTTCAAATTGAGGAAAGTGTTTTATTAAGATGTGGTAACTACTTTACAAACGCAATTCAAAAACATTCTACTAAGATTTGTGAAGTTTATGCTATTCATCTATATCCAGACATTTTGAAACAATTATACAAAAATGAATTTCCGAACTTCATAAAAAGCGATGCTCACAAGCCGTATATCAAGAAAATAGAAAAACAAAGTGTTATAACCAATTTCATCCAAAGCCTTGATTTTTATTTTGAGAACCCAAATTTGGTTACCGAGGATTTGCTTAAACTAAAAATCAAAGAACTTATTTTATTGCTTCTTCACACTGACAAAGCAGAAAATATCATTACTTTATTTTCTCATCTATTCAATCCGAGACAAGCTAATATATTTGAAACTGTGCAAGCACATTTGTATTCAGCTATTTCGGTAGCCGACTTAGCTAAATTGACAGGGCGAAGTTTGTCAGCATTTAAAAGAGATTTTGAAACGCAATTTAACGACACCCCAGCCAATTTCATTAAAGAAAAGAAATTGGAAAAGGCTCTTGACCTACTGCAATCAACCGAATTATCTGTATCTGAAATTTGTTACGAAGTTGGCTTTCAGGACACTTCACATTTCACAAAGTCCTTCAAACAAAAATATAATCACTCGCCTTCCGAGTATCGTAAGAAATAGTTGAACCATTTTTACCTGTATTTGGACTAAATTGCCAAGTTGCGATTTGTTTTAAGTTTCATTTTTGTATTGTGATTTTTCACTTATAAAAACGATAAAAAAATGAACGAAAGTATATTGATAACTGGTGCAAATACTGGGCTTGGCAAAGAGACTGCCCGCCAGCTAGCCTTGAAACAAGAAACAAAAAAGGTAATTCTTTTTTGCAGAAATCAGGCGAAAGCCGAGGCAGCAAAAAAAGACCTTGAGGAGCAAACAGGGAAAAAGATTTTTGAAATTATTATTGGGGATGTTTCGGATGCAAATTCCGTTAGAAAAGCAGTAGAAAATATAAAAGAACCAATTGATGCAGTAATTTTAAATGCAGGAGGAATGATTGGGAAAATGGCTGCAAAACTTACGCCTTCTGGTATGAATGAATTAGCAGCTACAAACATTTTGGGGCACGTAATTTTAGTAGAAGAATTAATCAAAAATGACAAGTTGAAAAAAGCAGTATTGTATCCAAGTGCTGAAGCCATACCTGGAGTAAAATTGCTTGGAATGAAACCAGTTTCAATGAAGACATCATCTGTAAATGAGTTTGCTGGTGTTCTTGACGGCTCATATTTTGGCAATAAATTCGATGCAACTCAAGCATACGGATATGTTAAATATGCAGCAACGATGTGGATGTTATCAATGGCAAGAAAATATCCCGACCTTAAATTTGTTGTTATGAGTCCGGGGAACACGGGCGGAACTAATGCACCTGATAATTTGCCCCCGGCAATGAAATTTATGTTGAAGTATTTGATGATGCCTATTGTATTTCCATTAATTGGGGGAATGGTGCATAAGCTGAAAGTAGGTGCAAAACGCTTTGTAGATGGTATTTCGGATGAGCAATATAAAAGTGGCATTTTTTATGCAAGTAAACAGGGTAAATTATCAGGAGATGTGGTTGACCAAAGCACTTTTTATACAGATTTGAAAAATACTACATTTCAAGACAACGCTGACAAAGCAATTCATCATTTTATAAAATAACCATTACGAAATACGAGAAAACAACGAACCGCTAACAAGGGTTTTACAATAGTGGGTCTGACGAATATAGGCTCAACTTTATGCTGCTATTTAGCTTTTGTCCTATATTCGGCTGACTGAATTCTATTGCCTCACCATCGCAAAGTCCTAATCCGTTATAATTGCTATTAAAACCTCAAAAAACGATCAATTAAAATGCTTCTAATCAATAAACATCTTTTAAACGGTATCTTTTTTAACATAATGTTAATGTAATTAACATTGGGTTTTTGATTAATTAATACGCACTGCTATTTATTTAAAGTCTTATTAACAGAGGGGAAACGATAATAAAATAGTTTTGCAAGGTCTAATAAATCAAAATTAAAAATGAAGAAAAAACTACTGACAATTGCAGCTCTTGCATTACTCACGAGTTCGGCCGTCCAGGCACAAACTTTTATTTTCAACAAAAATGCCTCATGGAGTTATAAAGACAACAACCAGGCGCAGGCAGCCCAATGGAAGGATACTACTTTTGACATTTCTACATGGGCAGTAGGAGACGGACCTCTGGGATACGGGGACCCGGTAACCACCACCATCAGTTCAGGCCTTACTACAGCTTATTTTGCGAAAGATATTACCGTAAACCTGTCAACACTTTCCGATACTATGGAACTTGGGGTGATGAGAGATGACGGTATTGTTGTTTACCTGAACGGAGAAGAGGTAGTAAGAGATAATATGCCTGCAGGTACAATTACATTCAGCACGCCCTCCAGCACCACAATTGACGGAGCTGCAGAAAGTGTATACAATATTTTTTCTATTCCAAAATCAAAATTCGTCAATGGAACAAATAGGATTTCTATTGAATTACATAACAGAACCGGAACAAGTTCGGATTTAAGAATCGATGCATATCTTAAAACGACTACAACAACCACTCCTCCTGTTACAACCTGTAATTCAACTCATATCAGTTGCTTTACGTCAATCATTCCTACAGCACAGACCAACAAGCTGATTATCCCGGCTGAGCATAAATACCAGCTTATTTTAAAAGAAGGCGATAACTATACAGAAGGAGGCGGACTGGTAGGCGGTCAAAATGACTTTACAGCATATGTTCCAAAAACGGGAAGCAGCACGAATGGTTACCTTTCCGTTAATCATGAAACCAATCCGGGAGGTGTTACCATGGCGGAAATCAACTATAATGCTTCCACAAAATTATGGCAGTTAACAAGATCCAGAGCGGTAAGTTTCTCAGCACCTAGCCTGGTACAGACGATCCGAAACTGTTCAGGAGGAGTTACTCCTTGGGGAACAGTGGTTACTGCTGAAGAATCTGTAACATCTAATGATATAAATGCAGACGGATACAAAGATTACGGATGGCTTGTAGAAATCGATCCGGCAACGGCACAGGTTATTTCTACCAATACAGACGGTTCTAAAGGGAAACTTTGGCAAATGGGAATCATGAATCATGAAAATGTAGTGATTAACAATGCAGGAACTACTGCTTATTACGGGGAAGATGGTGGAACTCACATGGTGTATAAATATGTGATGGATACACCTAACAACCTTTCTTCAGGAGATTTGTATGTTCTGAAATTAGACCAGGGATTATCCACAGCCGGAGACCCGGTAGGAACTACTGCGGTATGGGTTCAGGTTCCTAACAAGACCAAAGCAGACCAGAATAACACAGCTACTCTTGCCCAGTCCTTAGGAGGAACAAAATTCAATGGGGTAGAAGATGTAGATATCAGCCCGTTAGACGGGAAAATCTATTTTACGGCAAAAGGATTGGATAAAGTATACCGTCTACAGGATAACGGAACTACGGCATCACAGGTGGAAACTTTTGTAGGAGGAGCTTCTACACTTTATTCTTTCAATACGGCACAGGGTATGAAATCTGAAGCCTGGGGAGATGGAAATGACAACCTTACTTTTGATGAATTGGGGAATCTTTGGGTACTTCAGGATGGTGGCAAAAACTATATCTGGGTAATTGCTCCGGATCATACGGCTGCCAATCCTAAAGTGAGATTGTTTGCTTCTATGCCAGCCGGTTCAGAACCTACAGGACTTACCTTTACTCCTGATCATAAATTCGGGTTCTTCTCTATCCAGCATCCGGATGCTACCATTGCAACAGATGTTGATGCAACAGGAAACACCATTGATTACAGAGGTAAATCGGCAACCATTGTTATTGCATTAAAAAATAACTTGGGAACCACCGGTTCACTAGGAACCATCGACAGCCAAAATGCTGAAAATACAGTGACGGTTGCGCCAAACCCTACTTCAGGGCTGGTGAAAATCAATTCTTCCAAAGGATTGAAAGACATTTCCGTTACCGCCTACAGTATAGAAGGTAAAATCGTTTATACAAAGAAATTTACAGGTTCAAACAAATCGCTGGACATTGATTTTACCTCACAGCTTGAAACTTCCCGTGCATTGATCGTAAACATCGAAGCCGAAGGAGGATTCCAGAAAACGGTAAAACTCTTGAAAAAATAATTACTAATACTTTCATTGCTGCCGGTGGTTTTTTGCCGGCAGCTTTTTTTGATTATGAAAAAACTTTTACTATTCATCTCCATTTGTGCTCTCTGTCAGGTTAATGCCCAGATTGATCCGGTACAGTATCCTACTTTTACGAATATTGAAGATGCTTTAAAAAGTGAAAAAAAAGTGTACAGCATGAGCTTTAGAGGCAAAGGACTATTTAATATTCCGCCTCAGATTGCCAAGCTGGAATCAATCTTTTTTCTGAATATTATGGGAAATAAACTGGAGAAAATGGATCAGGAAATATTTATGTTAAAAGAACTTGAAATAGTAAATGCCAATGAAAACAGTATTAAATTCATTCCCGATGAAATCGGAAACCTTACAAAACTCACAACACTTTCTATCAACTTAAACAGTTTAACGAGTGTTAATCCAAATATTGCAAAGCTCCAGCATCTGAAAGTCATTCATCTTGATGCAAACAGTCTTAGCATTTTTCCGGAAGCATTGATGGAAATTCCGGTTTTAGAAGAAATCAATCTTCAGGGGAATCAGATCAGCTTTATTGCTGATAGATTAGATCAGATTAAAAATTTAAAATTTTTAAACCTTTCAGAAAATCAGATCAACGACTTGGGAAACCTTTCATTTCCAAAAAACCTGAAATATCTGGAACTTCAGCAAAATGCGATTGTGTCACTTCCTGAAAATATATTCCGTTCCAAAAAACTGGAATTTTTAAATGTAAGTGATAACCATATAAAAACGATTTCACCAAGAGTAAAAGGCTTGAAAGATATCGTAAGCATGAATCTGGCTAACAACCAGCTCAAAGATCTTCCAGCTGAAATTTCACAATTGAAAAACCTTAAAACCTTAATTTTAACCGGTAATCCAATGGAAAAATCCACCATAGAAAAATTAAAAGCCTTGATGCCGCAAACGCAGATCTACTTTTAATTTATCCGCCGACTCTTTTGGTCTTGTAGCCCATGTCTTTAAGGATTTCCATGATTTTATCACGGTTGTCTCCCTGAATAATAATAGTTCCGTCCTTTTCCGAACCACCGATTCCTAATGTGGTTTTAATCTTTTTTGAGATCTTTTTAAGGTCTTCCTCACTGCCTTCCCAGCCTTCAATCACGGTAACGGGCTTTCCGTTTCTTCCTTTTTTCTCAAATTTGCATACTAAAGGCTCTACCTGCTTGAATTGTTCTTCAGGCATCTCAAAATCCTGCTCTTCATGTGCAGGAAAAAGGTTCTTAAGCTGGTCTCGTAAATCCATACTGCAAAATTAAAAATAATATTGAATAATTCAGCTCACAGAAGTAGTAAAAATCTGCATGACCTTTACTTAGTGAACAAAAATAAACAGACCGTACTCATACATTAAACAATGAATCTGTACTGCGGCAGATTACCTTTTAATCAAAATTTAAGCCCTTTAAATGCTTACATTCATTGAAAAATAGATAAATTTGTAATACATAAAGTTATACAAAATGTCAAAAAAAGCAATATTAGCGATCCTTGACGGATGGGGATTGGGTTTAAATCCAGAAGTTTCAGCATTAGATAAAGCAAATACACCATTTATAGATAGTTGTTTCACAAAATTTCCGCATACAACCCTTGAAGCCAGTGGTCTGGCGGTAGGTTTACCGGTAGGACAGATGGGAAATTCTGAAGTTGGGCACATGAACCTCGGTGCTGGAAGAGTGGTTTACCAGAATCTTGTAAAGCTGAACATGGCAGTAGAAAATGGCACATTAGGTCATGAAAAAGTAATTCAGGACGCTTTTGAATATGCTAAAAGAGAAAATAAAAAAGTACACTTCATCGGATTGGTTTCCAATGGTGGAGTACACTCCCATATCAACCATTTAAAAGGTTTATTAACGGCTGCAAGTGAATTTGGCTTGCATGAAAATGTCTTTGTTCATGCATTTACAGACGGTAGAGACTGCGATCCGCATTCAGGATTAGGGTTCATTGATGAACTTCAAAAACACATGGAAAGCACGACCGGAAAACTAGCCAGTATAACCGGAAGATACTACGCCATGGATCGTGATAAAAGATGGGAGCGTGTAAAATTAGCATACGATGCCATGACTGAAGGCGTAGGACTCCAAACTACCGATGCCCTGGCAGCTATAAAAGCATCATACGACGAAGGAGTAACCGACGAATTCTTGAAACCGGTGATCCTTATTAATAAAACAGAAACCGGAAATATAGTTCCTGTTGCTAAAATTATTGATAATGACGTTGTGATCTGCTTCAATTTCCGTACAGACAGAGGAAGAGAAATTACAGAAGTGCTTTCTCAGAAAGACTTCCCTGAATTTTTCATGAGAAAATTCAACCTGTATTACGTGACATTAACGAATTACGATAAGACTTACCAGAATGTACATGTAGTTTTTGATGAAAATGTATTGAAAGATACAATGGGAGAAGTGTTGGAAAGAAATAACAAAACCCAGATAAGAATTGCTGAGACCGAAAAATATCCCCATGTTACATTTTTCTTTTCAGGAGGAAGAGAGCAGGAATTTAACGGAGAAAGAAGATTACTTTGCCCAAGTCCGAAAGACGTACCTACCTATGATTTAAAACCGGAAATGTCAGCATATGATATCACCAATATCATCGTACCGGAATTGGAAAATGAAACTGCGGATTTTATCTGCTTGAATTTTGCTAATACTGATATGGTAGGACACACCGGGGTATTTGAAGCAGCCGTAAAAGCAGCAGAAGTGGTTGATAAATGCATTGAAAAAGTAGCAACAGCAGCCTATGAACACGGATATGCCGTTTTCATCCTTGCGGACCACGGAAACTCTGATGTGATGATCAATCCAGACGGAACTCCGAATACGCAACATTCTACCAATCTTGTTCCTTTCATTGTAATGGATAAAGATCACACCTGGAATTTAAAGCCCGGAAAATTAGGTGATGTAGCGCCAACAATTCTTAAAGTAATGGGTGTGGAAATACCGGAAATTATGACAGGAGACATTTTAGTTAGCTAAAACCCAATAATAATAGTGAAAAAATGCCGTTATCATGGTATAGTGGCATTTTTATGATTTATGTCAGAATAGTATGAGTTGCATATGTTCTTATGCTGTAAATAATAAATAAATCATATCTTTGTATATTAAAATCTAAATAGTAGAAATGTATCAAAAGCTTGTTAGGAAAGAAGTAATGGGAATTTTGGAAAAGGAAGTAGGTTCTTTTCTTGAGAAATTTTTAACGCCAATCGAAAAGATCTGGCAGCCATCAGACTATCTTCCGGATCCTTCAAGTGATGATTTTAAACATGACCTGGAGGAAATCCAAACATTTGCCCGTGAGATGCCTTATGATTTATTCGTAACCTTAATCGGTGACTGTATTACAGAAGAAGCATTGCCTTCTTACGAATCTTGGTTAATGGGTGTTGAAGGAATCAATCAGGAAGAAAATAAAGTGGGCTGGGCCAACTGGATCAGATCATGGACAGGTGAAGAAAACAGACACGGAGATCTGCTTAATAAATATCTTTATCTGTGCGGTAGAGTAAATATGAGGCAGGTTGAAATAACTACCCAATACTTAATCAGTGATGGTTTTGATATCGGTACCAGTATGGATCCATACAGAAACTTCATATATACAAGTTTTCAGGAAACAGCAACCAATATCTCTCACAGAAGAGTAGGAACACTGGCAAAACAGTCCGGAAACGGAAAATTAGCAAAAATGTGTGGAGTAATTGCAGCAGATGAGGCAAGACACGCAAAAGCATACAAACACTTCGTAGCAAAAATTCTTGAACTGGATCCGTCAGAAATGATCATTGCATTTGAAGATATGATGCGTAAGAAAATTGTAATGCCTGCGCATTTGATGAGACAGTCAGGACAGAAAGCCGGAGAACTTTGGGGGCATTTCTCGGATGCAGCACAAAGATGTATGGTATATACAGGTCAGGATTACATCAATATTATGAAAGACTTATTGGATGAATGGAAGATTGAGCATGTAAAAGGTCTTAACGAAAAGGCAGAAAAAGCTCAGGAATATTTAATGAAATTACCGGGAAGATTACAGAAAATTACAGATAGAGTTTCTACTCCGGATCTGCAGTTTCAGTTTAGCTGGGTAAAAAGTTAGTTCCATATTATCATAAATTATAAAAGTAAGAGTGTCATCGTTTTTTGGCGCTCTTTTTATTTCTTATCTTTGCAACGTTAAAAAAGGACAAAATGTTAAATAATAAAAAAATTGCGGTAGATTTTGACGGAACTATTGTTGATGATGCTTATCCGGCAATAGGGAAACCTAAAATTTTCGCTTTTGAAACATTAAAAAGACTTCAGGCAGAAGGATTTAGATTGATTCTTTGGACATACAGACACGGAAAAACGTTAGAGGAGGCCGTAGAATTCTGCAGTAAAAACGGAATAGAGTTTTATGCAGTGAATTCTAGTTTTGAGGGAGAAGTTTTTGATGCTGAATCACAGTCCAGAAAATTGGATGCCGACTGGTTTATTGATGACAGAAACTTAGGCGGATTTCCAGGTTGGGGAGAGATCTACAATATCATTCAGGAAAGAATCGAATTCCGTGTAGAAGGAAAAGAGGTGCTGGCCTATTCAAAACTTAAAAAAGAAAAGAAAAAAGGACTTTTCTGGTAGAAAATAATATCATGCAGCAAGGTATCAATCGAACAGTTTACCAATCGTAAGTAAATATTGTTATACTGATACATTGTTATATTGTTACATTTATAAATTAAACATGATTCAATTAAAAACAATAGACGAGCTTCGTCTTATGAAAGAAAGTGCCCATTTGGTTTCCAGAACATTAGGAATGTTGGCGAAGGAGATCAAACCGGGGATTACCACTTTATATTTAGATAAATTAGCACATGATTTTATTAAAGATCATGGCGCTGAACCTGCGTTTTTAGGATATGGAGGTTTCCCTAATTCCTTATGTATTTCTCCAAACGATCAGGTTGTTCATGGTTTTCCCAACAACGAAGAGATTAAAGAAGGTGATGTCCTGTCTGTAGACTGTGGTGCTATTCTTAATGGTTTCGTGGGAGATCATGCCTACACTTTTGAAATCGGTGAAGTAAAACCTGAAGTGAAGAAATTACTGCAGGTAACGAAAGAATCATTGTACAAAGGAATTGAGCAGTGTGTAAGAGGAAAGAGAATAGGAGATATTTCCCATGCTATCCAAACCTACTGTGAAAAACAGGGTTATGGAGTGGTAAAAGAACTGGTAGGACATGGATTAGGAAGAAAAATGCATGAAGATCCTCAGGTTCCTAATTACGGAAAACAGGGAAGCGGAAAAGTGATCAAAGACGGTCTTGCTATTGCCATTGAGCCGATGATCAACCTTGGAACTGAAAAAGTAAAATTCCATAATGATGGATGGACGGTAACGACATTGGATAACCTTCCTTCTGCCCATTTTGAACATGATGTAGCAGTAATCAACGGAAAACCGGTATTGCTGTCTACTTTCAAATATGTGTACGAAGCATTAGGTATTGAAAGTGACGAAGAAAAGCCATTCCAACTGGATTTTTAATGAAAAAAGTAGCCAAACTTTTATTAAATACCATTCCGCGTCCCATGCTTATCAAAATGAGTATTTGGGCAAGGCCGCTTATCTATCAGTTTTTTAAAGGAGACAAGTTTTATGATCCTATCGATGGAAAATCATACCGCAAATTTCTGCCTTACGGCTATGGAACCCAACGGGAAAATGCACTGTCGCCGGGAACACTGAGCTTGGAAAGACACCGCCAGATGTGGCTGTATCTTCAAAATGAAACCGATTTTTTCATCAAAAACCATAAAGTGCTGCATATTGCTCCCGAACAGGAGTTTTTGAGGAAATTTAAGCTGATGAGAAACCTGGATTATATTTCAGCCGATCTCTATTCTCCGATTGTCGATGTAAAAGCCGATATTCTTGATCTTCCCTTTGCGGATGAAAGCTTTGATGTTGTTTTCTGCAACCATGTACTGGAGCATATAGAAGATGATAAAAAAGCGATGAGTGAGCTATACCGGGTAATGAAGCCAGGCGGGTGGGGAATTTTTCAGGTTCCGATGAGAAATTCACTGGAAAAAACCCACGAAGATTTCACCATTAAAGATCCTAAAGAACGCCAGAAGCATTTTGGTCAGTACGACCACGTCCGCTGGTATGGAATGGATTATTTTGACCGTCTCAGAAAAGCAGGTTTTGAAACAGAACCGAATTTCTATTCTCAGCAGTTCACCGAAGAAGAAATTAAAAAATACGGGTTAAGAAAAAATGAAATCTTACCCATTGTTTTCAAAAAATAATAAAACGCCTTCAGGTCCTGAAGGCGTTTTTTATGATATAAATACGTTACAATTAATCTGTATGTTAATGAGAAACCGCTTTCAATCCAACCACAGAACCAATTAACGTTGCAATAAAGAATATTCTCCAGAAACTTACCGGATCCTTAAAGAAAAGAATTCCTACGATTACTGTTCCTACCGCTCCAATCCCGGTCCATACCGCATAAGCCGTTCCAATAGGCAGCGTTTGGGTAGCTTTCATAAGCAGAAGCATACTGATGGTAAGAGAAGCCAGAAAGCCTGTAAACCAGTAGTACATTTCAGAACCCGATGTTTCCTTTACTTTTCCTAAACAAGCTGCAAATCCTACTTCAAAAAGCCCTGCGATAATTAATATAATCCAATTCATTGTTGATAATTTTCTCCCGCAAAGATCCGGATTAAAAAGCAGGGAACATTTTACAATTGTTAAAAAATGAATCTATTTTATTTCAGCCCGGATTCGGCTTAAGCTCACCTGTGTAATGCCCAGATAAGAAGCAATATGTCCCAGCTGAACCCTTTTTAAAAGATCGGATTTATCCCTCATTAAATCTTTATACCGTTCCAGCGCTGTCTTAAACTGCCTTGAAATAATCAGCTCTTCAGTTTTCACGAGCTCCCTTTCTGCAAACTTTCTTCCCCAGTTCGCAATATGGATATCTTCATTAAAAAGTGTTTTGAGATCTTCTGTTTTCAGTACATACAAATCACATTCTTCAAGAAGTTCGATATTCTCATAGCCGGGCTTATCCTCTACATAACTTTTCATGGAAACCACCGTTTCTCCTTCGCTGCCGAACCAGAAAGTAATATCGTTATCCGAAGTGGAAGCATAAGCACGAACAATTCCTTTTTTGATAAAACAGATAAAGGTGATTATTTTGTCGGCTTCCATCAGGCAATGTCCTTTAGAATGCGTTGTTTCGGTAATGTATTTCTTCAAGTTCTCTTTAGAAGTTTCAGGAATTTTGTAGATGTTGTCTATAATTTCGTCTATGTTCATGGAGTCTGTGCTGATAATAGGAAAATGTGAATTCCTTTCACAAAAGTATTTCTTTTCAGATATTTTTCAATACGAAAATAGCTAAATAATAAAAAGTTGAAAAAAAATAAAATTTCTTTGGATAAACGTTTAACCAAAAATTAATCTGATAGAATAGTTGAGTTTATATTTAATTCATATTCAATTAATAAAAGAAAACGACGGGTGATTTAATATATTGATTTATAATAACTTAATTTATTTTTGTTTTTGAATTTTAAAAAGGCGCGAAAATACAATAATTTCTTAAACCACCAAAAAAATCAGCTGTTGTTTTGATAGCATTTTATAAAATACTTTTGTACTTAAATAGTTCCTATGAAGCGAGTTTCCATTAAAGATATAGCCAGAATTGCCGGAGTTTCCGTTGCAACAGTTTCTTATGTCCTTAATAAGAAAGAAGGGAACAGAATCAGTGAGGCTACCAAAGAAAAAATTTTAGAAGTTGCTGAAACGATTAACTATACGCCAAACAAAATGGCAAAAAGTCTCAAAACCAGTAAAAGCAGGCTGATAGGACTTATTCTTGCCGATATTTCTAATGATTTTTATTCTACCATTGCTAGAAATATCGAAAATGAAGCGATGAAACTGGGTTATACTCTTTTAATCGGAAGTTCAGATGAAAATCCTGAAAAATTCAAAAAACTGATCGAGCTTTTCTCTGAACAGCAAGTTGACGGGATGATTGTGGCTCCGGTAGTACATTCAGAAACAATACTGGAAAAACTTATTAAAGAAGAATATCCTGTGGTGACCATTGACCGATATCTCAATAATCTGGATATCCCGGGAATCATGATCAATAATAGAGAGATTTCTGAACAGATATGTGAATTTTTAGTCAGTAAAAACTTTGAGGAAATTATATATATTGGGTATGATACCGAACTTCCGCATTTATTAGACCGCGAAAAAGGCTTTGATAAATGCATGACATCATCTGGAATACCATGCGAAAAAATTCTGGTTGGCTTGGAGAATATTACCCTGGAAGTTCAAAATGGAATTGAGAAAGTGATAAAGACTCGTTCGAGAAAAAGGGCTTTGTATTTTTCCAGTAATAAGCTTGCTGTAGCTGGGTTAGGGTATTTAATCAAACATAGCATCAATGTTCCTAATGACATTTCGGTCATTGCGTTTGATGAAACAGAAGCTTACACTCTTTTTCAGACCGAAATTACTTATGTAAAGCAGCCTTTGGAAGAAATGGCTGCAGAAGCCGTGAAAATTCTTGATAATCAAATTAATAATTATATTCCAAGTGGAAAAAAGGTCATCTTTCCTGCAAAATTAATAGAAAAAAAATCAGTACAATAAAAAATTTAGTAATTAAGTTAAACGTTTAATCTTATGATAAAAAATAATCCATATGTAGTATGTTTCGGAGAAGTGCTCTGGGATATATTTCCTGAAGGGACGAGAGCCGGAGGTGCTCCGTTTAATGCAGCGTACAATATCTATAAATCAGGTTTTGATGTCAAAATGTTGAGTAGAGTCGGGAATGATGAATTAGGAACCAAACTGACGGATCAGATTAAAGGATGGGGGCTTACTGCAGAATATATTCAGGTAGATGATGAACATCCGACCAGCACTGTTATTGCAAAAATTGATGAACATAACGAAGCGACGTATGATATCGTTAATCATGTTGCCTGGGATTATATTGATTCTTTACCGGAATATGAAACATTGATTTCCCATGCAGAAGCTTTTGTTTTTGGAAGCCTTTCGGCGAGAAATCCCAAAACCAAAGAAACGCTTATGAAGATGTTGGAATTGGCCAAACTAAAAATCTTTGATGTTAATTTCAGAGCTCCCTACATCGATGTCGACCTTATTAAAGAGCTTTTACACAAAGCAGACATCGTAAAAATGAATAAGGCTGAAATGAGACAGATCATGCAGTATTTCAGCGAAGAATATGTAAGTGAAGATGAGAGTGCTGCTTTTATACAGGATCATTTTGAGATCAAAGAAATAGTGTTGACCAAAGGAAGTAAAGGAGCAAGATATTTTGTGGGAAAAGAAAATTACGGATCTCCGGCTCTTTCCATTGAAATTGCAGACACTGTAGGAAGCGGAGATGCTTTCCTGGCAGGTTTTATTTCCAAACGAGTTCAGGGAAAAGCGCCTGAAGAAATTATGGAAGAAGCCATTGCTTTGGGAGCATTCATCACATCAAAATCGGGAGCCTGTCCGGATTATGAATATGAAGAATTCCAGGCCTTTAAAAATCAAAAGACACCCCATTAAAACAGCAGTTATGGATTCAGCTAAATTTACTGAGAAGAAATATCTTATCGTATTCTCATTCGTTATTTCACTGTTTTTTTTCTGGGCCATTGCCCTTACGATGGGCGACGTTTTGAATAAGCATTTCCAGAATGTACTTTCCATTTCCAAGTCGAAATCTGGATTGGTACAGCTTTCAATTTTCGGAGCTTACGCATTGATGGGAGTTCCTGCGGGAATTTTCATGAAGAAATTTGGGTATAAATTAGGCGTTATTTTAGGATTGGTATTGTTTGCAGGAGGATGCTTTCTTTTTATTCCTGCAGCAGATCAACAATCATTCAATTTTTTCAGGATAGCATTGTTCATTCTTGCGATGGGAATGGCGACGCTGGAAACCGTGGCACATCCATTTGTTGCAGCATTAGGAGATGAAAGGACCAGTGATCAGAGAGTAAATTTTGCTCAGTCTTTTAACGGTTTGGGAGCGATTATAGGTCCATTGTTAGGCGGATTTTTCATATTCGGTTCAGGAGGGCAGGATGATCATTCCTTAGATTCTGTAAAAAGCCTGTATATGTGGATCGGAACGATCATTCTGGTGATTACTGTTATTTTCTTTTTTATTAAGGTTCCTAACTTGAAGGACCCTCATGCTGAAGAATTGGAACTCCTTGATCATGCCACCGGTGAAGATCACCATGACAGCAATCTCAATGCGCCGCTTTGGAAGCAGAGACACTTTATTTTTGCTGTGATTGCCCAGTTTTTCAATATCGCAGCACAAGGTGGAACATGGGCGTTTTTCATTAATTATGGGGTAGAAAAAATGCATCTTCAGGAAATCCAGGCTTCATATTACTTTTCGTTAAGTATGGCGATGATGATGATCGGACGTTTTATAGGGACATTCTTAATGAAATATATTGCTCCCAATAAGCTATTGGCGATTTTTACCATGTGCAATATTGTTCTTTGTCTCATTGTTTCCCAAAGTTTTGGTTGGATATCATTCATCAGTTTGATTATGCTGAATTTATTCTTAAGCATTATGTATCCTACGATTTTCAGCCTGGG
The DNA here is from genome assembly GCF_000737705.1 of Chryseobacterium soli. Classification (GTDB taxonomy): domain Bacteria; phylum Bacteroidota; class Bacteroidia; order Flavobacteriales; family Weeksellaceae; genus Chryseobacterium; species Chryseobacterium soli. The sequence continues at coordinate 64,278 of NZ_JPRH01000010.1, forward strand.
TCTTAAGAGATTGGGCAATAAAGTTCAGCAGGCATCATCTTTCCTGGTAATGGCGATGTTCGGAGGTGCAGTTTTCCCTCCAATCATGGGTAAAATAGCAGAAACAGATGTTGCTCATGCTTATTTGCTGCCGATTATTTGTTATGCAGTGATCATCTTGTTTGCGCTGAAATTCTACAAACCTAAAACACTCAAATAAAAGGGTGAAGCAAACTTTTATAATTCCATAAACAGTTACAATGAATATACAATTTGGAGCCTCCCTTCTTTCATGGATCACCCCGGTCTGGACTCCTGAAGCTGGAAAATATGCCATAGAGAAAACGGCAAAAGCCGGTTTTGATGTACTTGAAATTCTATTGCCAGCTTCCATGGAATTCAATGCAGGAGAAGTAAAACAGCAGCTTAAAAACCATGAGCTTGGTGTGGTTTGTTCTCTGAATCTTCCCAAAGAAGCACACATTGCTTTTTATCCAAAAGTGGCAGAAAGGCTAATGAAACAGGCTGTCGATAAAACTTCCGAACTGGAAACTGATTTTCTTTGTGGAGTTCTTCATGGCGGAATAGGTGTTTTTTCAGGAAATCCTCTGACAGAAAACGAAGCGGAAATCATTACCGAAGTCTGGAATAATGTGGCAGATTATGCCAGTGAAAAAGGAGTAAATATAGGCATTGAACCTATCAACAGATATGAAACCTATGTTTGCAACACGGCAGAAAATGTACTGGATCTGATTTCAAAAACCGGAAAAAACAACCTTTTCCTTCATCTGGATACCTTCCATATGAATATTGAAGAAAATAATTTTTATGATCCTGTTATTCTTGCCGGGAAAAAGCTTAAACATATTCACATGACAGAGTCTCATCGTGGTATGTTGGGAGAGGGAACCGTCAATTGGGATGAACTTTTTAATGCGTTAAAAGCAATTGATTTTGAAGGAAATCTGGTGCTGGAAAACTTTTCATCTTCCATCCCGGGAATGCAGCAGATGGTTTCTTTATGGCAGAAATCTCCCCACGATGCGGAAGAATTGGCATTGGGAAGTTTAGCATTTATGAAAAAACATGTAGTGTAAAATGTGTTTAAACTTTTTATTGTAATCCATTTTCAGTAATTCTAATTATATCGTACAATTTCACAATACCTCTCTTGATTTTCAGGGAGGTTTTTATTTGAATTGCAGGATAATTAAAAAAGATCATCATAAAAGTTGTAAACAACTCTCATATTGGGCAGAGACCAAATTTGTTTTTAGTAACTTTGCACTTTGTAATATTATTTTTTATGCACAAAGCAGGATTTGTAAATATAGTTGGAAAGCCCAATGCCGGAAAGTCTACCTTACTCAACCAATTAATGGGTGAGAAGCTGGCTATTGTAACGCAAAAGGCCCAGACTACCCGCCACAGAATTTTTGGAATTTATAATGAAGAGGACTTACAGATTGTATTTTCTGATACCCCGGGCGTTTTAGACCCAAAATACGGATTACAGGAGAAAATGATGGATTTTGTAAAGGATTCTTTACAGGATGCTGACGTTTTCCTATTCATCGTAGACGTTACCGATAAAGCAGAACCATCGGAATTTTTAATTGATAAATTAAATAAAATCCCTGTTCATGTATTGCTGTTACTGAACAAAGTAGATCAGACAGATCAGGCGGGTCTTGAAAAATTAGTTGAAGAATGGCACCAGAGGATTCCCAAAGCGGAAATTCTTCCGATCTCTGCATTGAATGCCTTTAATACAGATATTATTCTTCCGAAACTGAAATCTTTACTACCTGACAGTCCACCATATTACGACAAGGACCAATATACAGATAAGCCGGAACGATTTTTCGTCAACGAGGCTATCCGCGAGAAAATCCTTTTAAATTATGATAAAGAAATTCCTTATTCTGTAGAAGTTGTAACGGAACAGTTTAAAGAAAAAGAAGGAATCATTTTTATAGATTCGATCATCTATGTGGAAAGAGATACCCAAAAAGGAATTATCATCGGACACAAGGGAGAAGCCATCAAAAAAGTAGGAACTGAAGCAAGAATAGATCTTGAAAAATTCTTTGATAAAAAAATCCACCTGAATTTATTCGTGAAAGTGAAAAAAGACTGGCGAAAAAATGACAGAGATTTAAAAAACTTCGGGTACAGATAGACTAAAAATGTCCTGTCTCCCGTTCTATTAAAAGATTTTCATTACCTTTAATCTAAATTTTCAGTAGATGAACTATTTTAACTCAAATTCTAGCTCAGTTCTTAAAGATATTATTTTGTTAGCGGTGAGGGTTTTTGTTGGTTTTGCCATGCTTTCTCATGGATTCCCAAAACTTCAGCTATTATTAGCAGGCGGTAAGATCGAATTTTTCGATTTTATGGGATTGGGGCCTCAGATTTCCCTGATTCTGACAGTTTTTGCTGAATTTGCCTGTTCTATTCTTTTGATACTTGGATTGTTCACCAGAATATCATTGGGATTTTTGATCTTTACGATGATTATTGCTGCTTTCGTAGTACATGGAGCTGATCCGTTTGAGAAAAGAGAAATGGCTTTTATCTACCTGTCTATTTATCTTATGATTATGGCGTTTGGTGCTGGAAAGTTTTCAGTAGACCACATGATAGAGAAAAAGAAACGAGCTTCAGATTGGTAACAACACTGAGTTTACACATATAAAAGAGCATTTAACGATGCTCTTTTTTTATTAATATGTAATATCATTGCTTTAACAGAAAAAAAGGTTCACATAATAGAAATAAAGAATGAAAAACTATACATACTGGAAAAACTGTATTACTCTTTTAGAAAAAGGAGATATTGAAAATGCGACCCATTATGCTATTGATATGGCTTTACAATCAAAAGTATCTCAAGAATTGATAGACAAAATAATGGCGGTCAATCTAAAAGGATATGAAAAAAAGGTGGAAAGCAAAATGAATGAATGTATTGTCCGTGCAAATACTGAAAATGCGCAGGCTTTATGTTTATATTATAGTATAGACAATGGTTGGGACAGCACCATATATATCTGTAAGGACTATACCAAACAAAACAGTCATTGGATTTCTGAAAGTAAGAGTTGGGTTGAAGTTGGAAAAGCCAGAGGTTTTTCAGGAATATATATAAATGATGCCGGGGCAGCCTTTTTTGCGGATGCAGTAAGTGCAGGAATTTGTACACTGCTAATGTTAAGAACTACCATAGCATTTTATCATGTTGCCCAAAAATTCTCAGATTGTGGATTGAAATTGTGCATCACAGCAACCGAAAGTGATTTTGTAAGAGTGGTGTGACACACAGTGTATTGAAATTTCCAATTGCAGCAATTAAATAATCACAACTTTTTGTATTTTATGATTTACTCTTTTCATGACAGTTTAAGTAGCTTATATATCTTAAAAATTCATTAAATTCGTAAAAAATGAATATTATGAAGATAAAGTTGACGATTTGCCTTCTGGCGTTTCTTAATTTCTATGAAGCCCAGGAAAATGTTACTTATCAGAAACCATCTGCTGAAATCCTTAAGCTTGCAGATTACGAAAGACCTCCAAGCGTCTTAATGAACAGTAAAAAAGACTGGGTAGTTTTTACCTATCGTCCCACCTATAAAACACTGGATGATCTTAGCCAGCAGGAAATGAAGCTGGGCGGGCTAAGAATTAATCCTGTCACTAATATTTCAAGTTCTGCAGCATACTCAAATAACCTGAAAGTGAGAAAGATTGCTGATAAGAATGAAATTCAGGTGAAAAATCTGCCTGCTAATCCTAAAATTACGTTCACTTCATTTTCTCCCGACGAGAAAAAACTGGCGTTTACGAATACCACCAGTAAAGGAGTGGAACTTTGGATCGTAGACCTTGAAACGGCAACAGCCAAGAAGATAACGGCTGACAATCTGAATGCCAATTTAGGAAGCCCTTATATCTGGTATAAAGATTCTCAGAATTTACTCATTAAAACACTTCCTCAAAGCAGACCGACTCTGATCGACTCAAGTAAAGATCTGCCGACAGGACCTATCGTTTCTACTGCTGATGGAAAAGTTTCCCAAAACAGAACCTATCAGGATCTTCTGAAAAATCCTCAGGATGAAAAGAATTTCGAAATCCTTACAGCTTCCGAAGTATATAATGTCGACCTGAACGGAACCCTGAAAAAAGTAAAAGAACAGGATATGTATTCCGGATTAAGCCTTTCGCCGGATGGAAATTATCTGATGACGACAACGATTAAGAAACCGTTTTCTTATGTAGTTCCTTTAAACCGTTTTCCTATGACGACCACCGTGTATGATATCAATGGAAAAACCATAAAAGTCGTTAATGAAGTGCCACTGAACGAGATTATGCCGAAAGGATTTTCATCGGTAAGAACCGGAAAGAGAGATATGGGCTGGAGAAGTGATAAACCTGCAACATTAGTGTATACAGAAGCATTGGATGGGGGAGATCAATCTAAAACAGCAGAATACAGGGATGAAATTTTTACCTGGGAAGCGCCATTTAGCGCAGCTCCGAAATCTTTCTTTAAAACAAAGCAAAGATATGAAGATGTAAGCTGGACTAATGATCATTATGCCATCGTTTCGGAAGGCTGGTATGATACAAGAAATACAAAATCATTCCTGGTTGACCTTAATAACGGGGAATCTAAAGTTATTGATGACCGTAATTACCAGGATGTTTACAGCGATCCCGGAAATTTTAATACCACAAAAAATGAATACGGAAGATTTGTTGTGGATATGAAAGGAGGAAAATCATACCTGATAGGAGATGGGTTCACCAAAGATGGGCAGCATCCTTTTATTGATGAAATGGATATGAAAACCCTTACCAAGAAAAGACTGTATACTTCTAACCTGAAAAATGCCAAAGAAAGCATTATTGATATTTTAAATCCGTCAAAAGGAGAAATCCTAACGACCCAGCAGTCTGCAAGCCAGTATCCGAATTATTTTAAAAGAAATATCAAATCCAATAAAACAGAACCTGTTACGAATTTCGCCAATCCTTTTGAAAGCATCAAAGATGTGTACAAAGAAGTGATTACGTATAAAAGAAATGACGGCGTTACCCTGACAGGAACTCTTTATCTGCCTGCCAATTACGACAGAAAAGCAAAAACAGAAAAACTTCCGTTATTGATCTGGGCGTATCCTACAGAATATAAAGACAAAAATACGGCAGGACAAAATACTCAGAATCCGAATGATTTTACCTTCCCGTATTATGGATCGTTTGTCTATTGGACAACCAAAGGATATGCAGTATTGGATGATGCTGCTTTCCCGATTATCGGAGAAGGAAAAACAGAACCTAATGACACTTTTATTCCTCAATTGGTTGCCAATGCAGAAGCTGCGATCAATGCGGTGGATAAGCTGGGATATATTGATAAAAAGAAAGTAGCAGTAGGAGGGCATTCTTATGGAGCTTTTATGACGGCCAATCTTTTGACTCATTCCAAACTTTTTGCCTGTGGTATCGCGAGAAGTGGAGCGTACAACAGAACGTTAACACCTTTCGGTTTCCAGAGCGAGCAGAGAAACTATTGGGATATTCCGGAAATCTATAATGCGATGTCGCCGTTTATGAATGCGGATAAAATGAAGACACCATTGCTTTTAGTGCATGGAGATGCAGACAACAACCCGGGAACCTTTACCCTTCAAACGGAAAGATATTTCCAGGCGTTGAAAAACCTGGGAGCACCAGTAAAAATGGTATTATTACCGAAAGAAGCGCACAGCTATCAGGCGAAAGAAAACATTTTTCACCTTTTATGGGAACAGGATCAGTTCCTGGAGAAGTGTTTAAAGAAATAAATTGTGAAAACCCGTCCATTTTGGACGGGTTTTTTATAATTACAGAATCAAATGCGTTCGTATTTTATCAATACTGCTCAATTCCATAAAATGATCATGCTCCAGACGATCCTCATGCTGCTCATGGCTCCACGTTACATAATAAGGAATATGTGCCGCAAAACCTCCAATCTCAAGTACCGGCAGAATATCTGATTGTATTGAATTTCCCAGCATAAGAAAATGTTCAGGCTTACAGTCAAGGTGTTTTAATAACTTCAGATAATCACTTTCCTTTTTATTGCTCATAATTTCTATATGATGGAAGTACTTCTCAAGACCTGAATTTTTAAGTTTACGCTCTTGGTCCAGCAGATCACCTTTAGTCGCTACAACCAGTCTGTATTTTCCTTTCAAAGCTTCCAATGTTTCAGTAACACCATCCAGTAATTCTATCGGTTTCTGTAGCAGCTCCTGACCGATTTCAATGGTTCTGTTGATCAGCTTCATAGAAGCGGCACCTCCCGAAACCCTGCTTACAGTTTCAATCATACAAAGCATAAAACCCTTTACGCCATATCCGTAGAGATGGATATTCTGCATTTCGGTGGCAAATAATTCCTGAGATACAGAATGCTGTGGCAGAGAATCTTCAAGAAGTACACAAAATTCTTTTTCTGCTGCCTGAAAATAAGGCTCATTGATCCAAAGGGTATCATCTGCATCAAAGGCAATGGTCGTTATTCGATTATTCATTTTACTTTTGTAATTTTCTCCGACAAAATTCACTATAAAAATTCAACCATAAAAGGACATTTGTCCCGGATAAGCTATGTTACGAACCAATCAGTTATTTTTAAACTATATAGAAGATCTTTATGAAAAGCAGGAGCCGAAAGAAGCTATTGTAATCAGGTCCTTTTCCAAAGGGGAAAGACTATTCACTCAGGATGAGAATCCCTCTAAAATATTATTGATAAAAGAAGGGATCACCAAATGTTTTTTCGTTGAAGAAAACGGTAAAGAATATATTGTAGAATTCCTGGGGAAAGGGGAGATTCTCGGAGAAATAGAACTGATCCGGAATATTCCCTGTTTATGCAGTATTGAAGCCGTAACCGATGGAAGTGTTTATTCCGTTTCAATACATTATTTCAGATCTTTGATCAAAAATGACCTCTCATTGAATAATCATCTGCTGGACGTTTTTGCCGAACGTATTGTTAATACCTCGAAAAGAGCATCCTATCAGCAATTATATGCTGCAGAACATACCCTGAACCAGCTTCTTGAACTGCAGGCGCAGCAGGAAATTGAGATTTCAAAAGAAGATATGGCTGCTTATCTGGGAATTACAGTGAGGAGTTTGAACCGGGCTTTAAAAAAGGTAGGGAAATAAAAAATAAGGTGTAATTTTTATACAGTAAATTATTAATAAAATTCTTGCGGATAAAAGGGTGATGTCCCTTATTTTTGTAGGTAAATAAAATCAGAGTCTTAAAAAATGGAAGAGATACAGTTCAGGAATGCAGACCTGAAAGATTTGGAAAAAATAGTGGCAATCTACAATTCTACGATCCCTTCAAGAATGGTAACGGCAGATACGGAAGATGTTTCTGTGGAAAGCAGGAAGCAATGGTTTAAGGAACATAATCCCGAAACAAGACCTCTTTGGGTGATTGAAGATCGTAGCAACGGAATAATAGGCTGGGTGAGCTTTTCTTCATTTTATGGAAGACCGGCTTACAACGGAACTGTAGAAATGAGTATTTATCTGGACGAAAGCTGCAGAGGAAAAGGAGTGGGTAAAAAAGTTCTTCAATATTGTATCGATAATGCCGAAAAACATGGGATTACAACTTTACTGGGATTTATTTTTCTGCATAACGAACCAAGCTTAAAACTCTTCAGGCACTTTGGATTTGAAGATTGGGGAACACTTCCGGATGTAGCAGTATTAGACGGAATAGAAAGAAGCTTAAAGATCCTGGGTAAAAGGATTGATAACAAATAAAAAGCGGCCTTACAAGGCCGCTTTTAGTATTATGAATGCTGCTTAATTCTCTTTGCAGACATATTTAAAAATCGTTTGACAAGGAAAAAGGCTGAAATAGTCAATCCTAATCCCAGAGCAATCCACATTCCAAAAGCACCCATTTCCATGGTAACACAGAAGAAATACCCTAAAGGAATGGTTATCACCCAATAGGCGACAAAAGTGTATATGGAAGGAATTTTCACATCCTGCATACCTCTCAGCATCCCTAAAGCCGTTACCTGAACTCCGTCAGAAAGCTGGAATAAAGCTGCGATGATCATTAGTTTTGAAGCCAGCATAATCACTTCTACCTCTTCTTTTTTAGTAAAGAAAGTAGGAAGGATATTTCTGCCTAAAATAAAGATAACCCCGCAGATGCACATGAAAATAAACGCGATCTTCAGATTGTTGATTCCCATTTTTCTCAGTTCCACAAAATTTTGCTCTCCCAGTTTTCTTCCAATCATTACGGTAGAAGCCACACTGAATCCAACACATAAATTGAAGGTAAATGATGCCATACTTAACGCAATCTGGTGAGAAGCGATATCATGCGCTGAAATCAGTCCGCAGATAAATGCAGCCCCTGCAAAAGCAGTTACTTCAAAAAACATTTGTAAGGCAGTAGGCAAGCCTAATCTTACCATTTTATCAAACATCTTTTTAGAAAATACCTGAATTTTTAAAGAGAAATCTTTAATGTACCGTCTGGTTTTTTCTTCTTTAACCAACACAAAATAAAGGAACACTACCATAAAGATTCTGGATATCAGGGTTGCTAACGCAGATCCTTTGACCCCCATCGGAGGAATACCCCAAAGTCCTTTGATGAAAACGTAGTTTAAAACAATATTAATAACGTTCGCAATGATCGTCGCTTTTGTTACCCCGATCGTATAAGATAATCCTTCAGAAACCTCCCTTAACGTCTGAAATGCCATAAAAGGAATCATACTGATCGCCATAATTCCCAGGAAATGTACGGTATCAGGAATAATTTTCGCCGGCTGCCCGGAATGATAGAGTAGAGGCAGTCCTAACAGCAGTATACTCATCAAAATAATCCCTACGGCCATATTGATGATGAATCCGTGGCTGAATACAGAATTGATGGTAGCGTGGTCATGCTTGGAATGCGCCTCGGAAACCAATGGTGGAATTGCAAAGGAAAATCCTAAAGCAAGGACAAACGTTGAGAAAAACACGGCATTTCCCAGGGAAACGGATGCCAACGCATCGGCACCCAGCATTTTTCCAACGATAATATTATCAAATAAGTTTACCGAAACCTGCCCCACCTGCGTAAGCATCACAGGAAGAGCCAAAGTAAGGCACTCTTTCGTATAGTTTTTATTTAAAAAATTCATGATGGCTCAAAAAAAAATTTGCAGTATAAAGTACTGCAAATTTTTTATAATTTATTTTAATTAATAATTAAATTACTTTCTTACAAAACTTGCAACATCCTCTTCGGAAACGGTATTTCCACCAAGGATAATTAATCTTTCAACAACATTTCTCAGTTCTCTGATATTTCCGGTCCAGGAAAGAGCTTTTAATGCTTCAACAGCTTTAGTATCAAATTTTTTCACAGCAGTACCGTGCTCATCAGCAATCATTCCCGAAAAATGATCAACCAATAATTTGATGTCTTCTTTTCTGTCGTCCAATGGCGGAACGTAGATTTCAATCACAGAAAGTCTGTGATAAAGGTCTTCTCTGAATTTTCCTTCTTCAATTTCCTTCTGCATGTTTTTGTTGGTTGCTGCAATTACTCTTACATCAACCTTTATTTCTTTATCACTTCCCACAGGAGAAACTTTGCTTTCTTGTAATGCTCTCAATACTTTAGCCTGAGCGATCAGACTCATATCTCCGATTTCATCCAGGAAAATAGTACCTCCGTTAGCCTGTTCGAATTTACCTTGCTTATCTTTAATTGCACCGGTAAAAGATCCTTTCACATGTCCGAAAAGTTCAGATTCAATCAATTCAGATGGAATCGCAGCACAGTTCACTTCAATCATCGGACCTCTTGAACGGTCACTCTGATTATGGATAGCGTGGGCTACCAGCTCTTTTCCGGCCCCGTTAGGTCCCGTAATCAAAACTCTGGCATCAGACACCGCAACTTTCTCAATCATATCCTGAATCTTCTGCAGAGCAGGAGAATCACCGATCATCTGATATTTTTTGCTCACCTTTTTCTTCAGCGTTTTGTTTTCCGTCTGAAGATTTTTGTTCTCTTTTTTCAACGTTTCTTTTACCAAAGCATTTTTTACACTGGTAATCAATCTGTTGATGTCGATTGGTTTTGAAATGAAGTCATATGCACCATCCCTTAAGCAGGAAACAGCAGAATCAATATCTGCGTGGCCTGAGATCATGATAAAAGTAGTTTCAGGTTTTAGAGCTAGAGTCTGTTTTAAAAGTTCAGTACCTGATAATTTAGGCATTTTTATGTCCGAGATCACTAATGCGAAATCTTCTTTTTCTAGCTGTTTGTAGCCTTCAAGGCCATCTTCTGCGATAACAAATTCATAGTCGGTAAGTTCATCAGAAAGAATGCTGTGTAATACTCCCGAAATTGCTTTTTCGTCTTCTACAATAAGGATTTTTTGCATAGTTGCAAATTTAGATTTTTTGATTCAATTATTAGCAAAAACTATACCTAAATGTTCTATTTTGAATAATCTCTTCTTCCGAAAATAGCAGAACCCACCCTTACGGAATTGGCACCACAGTCTATAGCAATGGGAAAATCGTCGCTCATTCCCATGGATAAGGTTTTTAATTCTTTTTTATGATTTAATTCATCAAACAGACTTTTCAGCACTGAAAATTCTTTACGAACCTGTTGTTCATCATCGGTAAATGTCGCCATTCCCATTAGTCCTGTAATTTCTACATCCGGGAAATTTCCATTGATGTATTGCTGGTAAAGATCTTTGGCTTCGGCAATTTCAAGCCCGAATTTGCTTTCCTCTTCAGCAATTTTTACCTGAAGCAGAACTTTGATTTTTCTGTTATGCTTATGGGATTCCTTATTAATTTCCAATAAAAGTTTTTCAGAATCCACACTTTGAATCGTATCGATAAATTCAGCGATGTATTTTACTTTATTCGTCTGAAGATGGCCGATTAAATGCCATTGGATATCTTTCGGAAGCAATGGATATTTCTCCATAAGCTCCTGAACTTTATTTTCTCCAAAAACCCTTTGCCCAAGCTCATAAACCTCCTGAATAGCTGAAACAGGATGGGTCTTGGAAACAGCAACCAATTCCACAGAGGATGGAAGCTGTTTTTTTATCGTATTGTAGTTTTCTGTAATCTCCATACCTGCAAATTTCTGAATTTTAAAAGCAAAAAACGAATGATTTATAAAATTTTAAAGCAGGTATTATTCTTAATTAGAAAGGAGCTCGACAGACGTTTCGACTCCGGCCAGCATGAATTTCATTATTAAAATTGTCCTGCCAATCGGGGTCGAAATGTTTTATGTTCCTAAATAAGTTTAGGTTTCAGAGTGAATGCTTACAATGTATTGATATTGAATTATTGTTGAAGCATTTTAAATCAGATTAATTCAAAATCTCGTTGATTTTTGGATACTGGGAGATCTTACGGAAAACAAATTTGTTGCTTTTCTGTAATTTGTCAATAAACAATTCCAGCTCATTGATAGAATCAGAATCTGCTAAATATTGATCATGCGTAAGAAGCACCAGATGTCTTGATGTTTTTTCCAGGTCATTGAAAAAAATGCTGTCTACTTTTTTCAGCATTGCTTCATGGTTTCCTTTCAGGGCCATTTTATTGGTAGGTTTCCATTCAAGATCCCATCCGATCACTTTATATCCAGCTTTTTTAAGGCTGTTGGCTGCATTGGTAGAGCTTTTAATATCAGTTGCATTGATATTGTTAAGCCTCCAGATGTTTCTTCCGGGAGTTCTTGCAATTTTATCCGCCAATTTCAGGCTGTCTTTGGCGATATCAAAATCACGGACTACGGCATTGGAATCTTTATAAAATTCTGTGTATTTATTGTGGGCGTGGGTAAAACTGTGATTAGCCAGCTCAATCAGGGGATTTTGTCTTAAAAGCTCAAGATCATTTTTTTGTTTTCTACTTCCATAGACATGTTTTCCTACGAGGAAGGCTGTGGCGCAAACATTTTTTTTACTTAAAACTTTTATAAGATTTTCGGTACCTTGATTAGGACCGTCATCGAATGTAAGATAAATAACTCTTTTATCTGTTTCTACATTTTCATTATCAATACTGGAGGTTGGTTTTGCGTCGGGATATTCTTGCGAAATCATCTTTTCAGACTCTTTCTTATCTTTTACATCATGGCAACTGTTGAATGAAATTGAAGCTGCACTCATCAATGCAAGCATCCCAAGAAAAGTCATGTTTTTTGACTTTCCCGCAAAGTTTTTTCTCATAGTAAGGTAATGGGAATTTAAATAGTTAAAAATAGTTAAAATTTACGGATTAATGTTAACAAAATTTATGCCATTGCCTGATGTATTTTTGCTTTTTAAGGAGATTTTAATACGCTTATTTTGAGGGTTGTTTTTCAAGTTGGTAAGAGCTGGTTAATTATGAGTTTGATTCTTCATATCTTAACATTTATCAATGTAAAAAACTTCCGTTTTTGAGTTTTTTATTACATTTATTTTTATTTCAGAAAGTAAAAATTATTTTAAACTTTACTCCCGCGACATTGATATATTTGTCATTTATTCTACATGAAGGAGAATTACATGGCATATATAAGCATACCTTTTACTTCAAAATACTTTTTAAATACAGTGCATTTTTAATCGCAGCAGTTCCCCAGGTATTATTAAAGAATATAAATGTTTTCTTGTGTGACGTCCTGATCTTTTCTGCCAATGCATCAATAAATTCCTCAGAATATTCTGATTTGTAAAGAACAGGTTTTCCGTGGAGTCTGTAATAGAATATTTCCGAATGATTGATGATCACCTCTTCAGGAAGGTTTCCCGGAAAGCTGACTCCGGAGAAAACAATGTTATTCTGTTGTAAGACTTCAAAAATTTCACTGCGCCACCAGGATTCGTGACGGAATTCTACGACATTTAGAAAATTGAAATCCATATTGCTCAAAACCCGTTCAAGATTTTCCTCCGTATTTTTAAAAGATGGAGGCAGTTGGTATAAGAATCCGGCTAATTTTTCTTTGAGATGGGAATGAATATGCCTGCAAAATTCTGTGATTTCCTCTTTGCAGTTTTCAAGACGCTTTTCATGGGAAATCGCCTTTGGTATTTTAATGAAAAATTTAAAATCATCAGGAGTTTCATCATGCCATCTCAAAAGCGTTTTAGCGGTTGGCTTCCTGTAAAATGTAGAATTGATTTCCACCGAGTTGAATTCCTCGGAATATAACGTAAGAAAGTCCTTATTTTGGGCTTCTTGAGGGTATAAAGACCCTTTCCAGTCAGTATTATAAAATCCCGAGCACCCAATGTAAAGACTTTCTTTTATCATAACTTTTGTTTATCTGATTATTGTATATTCAAATCCACAGAATTTAATCTGAGTGAATTTAAGATCACAGATAATGAGCTTACACTCATGGCAGCAGCGGCAATCATCGGTGATAATAGAATTCCAAAAAATGGATACAATAATCCTGCCGCAATAGGAATTCCCAGCACATTATAGATGAATGCAAAAAACAGGTTTTCCTTAATGTTTTTCAGCAGTTTCTCACTAAGTAGTTTTGCTTTTGCAACGCCTAAAATATCTCCTTTCAATAAAGTGATAGCAGCACTTTCAATCGCAACATCCGTTCCGGTTCCCATGGCAATTCCTACATTGGCTTGTGCCAGAGCAGGGGAGTCGTTGATTCCGTCTCCGGTCATGGCAACAATCTTGCCTTCTTTCTGAAGTTTTTTCACTTCATTGAGTTTGTCTTCCGGAAGACAGTTGGCTTTATAATGCCGTATTCCCAATTCATCAGCAACGGCTTTTGCGGTATGCTCATTATCGCCGGTCATCATGACGATATCAATTCCATCCTTCATCAGATGCTCAACTGCTTTTTTAGAACTTTCTTTAATCTTATCGGTAAAACTGATGAATCCTAAAACCGTATTATCCTGGGCGATATAAGAAATGGTATGAGCTTTAGACTGTATTTCAACTGCTTTCTGTTTTATATGATCAGGGATTGATATCTGGTGGGAAGACAGCAGGCTTTCATTTCCTACATACACTGTTTTCCCATTGATGTTTCCTTTAACACCTTTTCCTGAAATATTTTCAAAATCCGTGACTTTTTCGCCTGATAACTTCTGTTCTTTGGCTTTTTTGATCACTGCATTGGATAAAGGATGTTCAGAATTTTGATTCAATGAAAAAGCTAACTGCAACATCAGATTCTGGTCTGCTCCATCTACTGATTCTATGTGTTCCAGTGAAGGTTTTCCTTCTGTTAAGGTTCCTGTTTTATCTGTAATCAGCACATTCACTTTGTGCATTTCTTCAAGGGCTTCTGCATTTTTAATAAGGATGCCGTTTTTGGCACCTTTTCCGATCCCAACCATTAATGACATTGGAGTCGCTAAGCCCAGGGCACAGGGACAGGCTACAATTAAAACCGCCACAGCATTGATGAAAGCAAATAATGATTTTTTACCTTCAGGACCGAATAGCTGCCATGAAATAAAGGTAAGGATGGCAATAACAATCACTGTCGGTACAAAAACTTTAGCGACTTTATCCGTTAATTTTTGAATCGGTGCTCTGCTTCGGCTGGCTTCATTCACCATTTTGATGATTTTCGAAAGCAGGGTTTCATCACCTACTTTTTCAGCCTTCATCATAAACACCTGATTTCCGTTAATCGTTCCGGAAGAAACTTTATCATCAACATTTTTCTCCACCGGAATAGGTTCTCCGGTAATCATACTTTCGTCTACGACTGAGTTTCCTTCAATAATCTTTCCGTCAACCGGAATTTTTTCACCCGGTTTTACTTTTAATAGATCTCCGATTTTAACCTGGGAAAGCAGTACTTTTTTTTCTTCTCCATTGACGATAAGATTGGCTTCATCAGGAGAAAGGTTCATTAATTCTTTGATGGCATTTCCTGTTTTCTTATGAGCTGCAGCCTCCATAAGCTGTCCTAAAATGACAAGGGTCAGAATCACGCATATCGCTTCAAAATACAACGGGATTTCGTGGTTGTGGCCTCTGATTTCATGCGGAATAAGATCCGGGAAAACCAAGGCGGCAAGGCTGAATATGAATGCAGCTGCAACTCCTAAAGCAATCAGACTGAACATATTCAGGTTCCATGTTTTGAATGAAATCCAGCCTCTTTTGAGCAAAAACCAGCCGGAAAAAAACAAAACAGGAAGGGTTAAAGCTAATTCAATAATTCCCTGTATGTTGTTAGAGAATGGGAAATTAATAAACATTCCTCCCATAGAAAGAATAAAAACAGGGATGGTAAATGCTAAGGAAATAATGAATTTTCTTTTTAAAATAGAGTAGGTTTCATCTTCTTCCTCGCCTTCACTGTCAGGCATTCTTACCAGATCCATTCCACAGATTGGACAGTCTCCCGGTTCATCTTTAATGATTTCCGGGTGCATGGGGCAGCTGTATT
The DNA here is from genome assembly GCF_000737705.1 of Chryseobacterium soli. Classification (GTDB taxonomy): domain Bacteria; phylum Bacteroidota; class Bacteroidia; order Flavobacteriales; family Weeksellaceae; genus Chryseobacterium; species Chryseobacterium soli. The sequence goes on from NZ_JPRH01000010.1 coordinate 79,789, forward strand.
TTGCAGTTTTCTTTTCCGGATATTTTACAAGGTCCATTCCGCAGACGGGACAACCTACGTTGCTGTCATACGTTTTGTCGCCTTCGCAGTACATCGGACAGTAATATTTTCCGGCCATATCATCAGTAACTTTAGGCGCTTCATGATGATGGCTGTGGTCATGGGAATGATGATGATGTTGATGTGTTGCAGCGTTTTTAGCAAGATCTTCGGTGATTTCTTCTAAATGCATATGACAGACAGGGCAGTCTCTTTTTTCGTCATATACCGTATCTCCCTCACAAAACATCGGACAGTAATATTTTCCGATACTGTCTTTAAAATTTTCCGGTAAGTTTGTTGAAGAGAATGTGGGTTTATGATTAGGGTCTTTCGCATGTTTTTCCTCGATCGGAACTAAATACATATTGCAGACCGGACATCTCTCGCCTTGCTTAAAATAGACTTTATCCCCTTCACACTCCATTGGGCAATAATAGACCGAAGACGGAGAAACTCGGTCCTGAGGCTTTATGAAGTTTTTTTCGGGCGTATTAGGATCTTCCAATCTGTATTTTCCAATTTCTTCTAAGGCTTTATTGAGAGCATTTATTTCTATTTCTTTGTCAGAAGTGATTGTTGCCGTGCTGTTTTCCAGATTAATATCGGCTTTTATCCCTTGAATGCTGTTCAGTTTTTCAGAAATTTTCTTTTGACAGCCGGAGCAGGTCATTCCCAGTACTTTAAAAGTTCTTTCATGGCTGTTGGGATCTTCCAATCTGTATTTTCCAATTTCTGCTAAAGCTTTATTAAGAATACTTACTTCTATTTCTTTGTCAGAGGTAATGGTTGCGGTGCTGTTTTCCAGATTAATATCGGCTTTTAGACCTTCAATGCTGTTCAGCTTCTCAGAAATTTTTTTCTGACAACCGGAGCAGGTCATTCCGAGTATATTATATTGACGTTCCATAATCCTAAATTTATACTACAAATTTCATCAATGAAAATGTAAGGCTGTTATAAATTTAAGGATAATAGTTATAGAATTTGGTTGGTGGCTGATGAAAGGCAGAAAGGACCTAAAGACTGTCTAAAGGTTTTCTGTTGTGAATCTTCAGCTTTTTAAATTCAGTAGGAGTGAAGCCGGTGCTGTTTTTGAACTGTGAAGAAAGGTGCTGTACACTTTTATAACCCAATTTCCCTGCAATTTCAGTAAGGGTAAATTCATTGTACAAAAGCAATTCTTTTACTTTTTCAATCTTCTGAAGGATGAAAAACTGCTCTAGGGTAATATTTTCATTTTGGGAGAACAGTTTTGAAAGGGAGCTGTAATCCTTGTGAAGTTTTGATGTTAAAAATTCGGAAAGCAGGAAGTTTTCATCAATATCCTGTTCGGTTATTTTCAGGATAATCAGATTTTTTATTTTTTCAATAAGCTGATGGGAAGAATCTTTTATTCTTTCAAAACCCGTTTCTTCCAATTGTTTTTCGATGGCCAGAAGATGATCTTCAGAAATCTCGGATTCGAGTTCTATTTCACCCAGGCGGATGGATTTTACTTTGATATCAGCTTCGCTGAAAATATTTTCTACAGCCGAAATACATCTGCCGCAGACCATATTTTTTATAAAGACTTTCATGATTTATTGAGTCTGTCTTTCACAAATTCAACCTGTGTTTTTCCATGGGGAGCCGGGTTTCCTTCTTCATCTAAATTGACCATAACAATTTTATCAACTGTGATAATGCTTTGGTGGGTCATTTTATTTCTAACGTCACATTGTAGAGTGATAGAAGTAGAACCAAACTTAGAGACTTCGATTCCTATCTCAATAATGTCGCCCTGTTTGGCTGAGCTAACGAAATTGATTTCAGAAATAAATTTCGTAACTACCTTTGTGTTTTCCAGTTGAATAATAGCGTAAAGCGCTGCTTCTTCATCAATCCACTGTAAAAGTCTGCCTCCGAAAAGCGAATGGTTGGGATTTAAATCTTCTGGCTTTACCCATTTTCTGGTGTGATAATTCATAGGTCAATTATTTGTAATGCAAATTTAGCTTTTAAAACCGGCTTTATCAAGGGAATACCATTTAGTTATTTGAAGAAGATTATTTATTTTCTCAATCATTTTCTTTTGGATCGCATGGCTTTCACTTTAGTGATAGAACTGTTTTCCATGAATTTTTGATATTCTTCGCTTTCAACAGGAAAAACGGCCACTTTTCCTCCCGAATTATGATGAATGCCAAAACCATATCGTTTAGCCAGCGGGGAGGTGCGTAAACATGCCTGTCCTTTAGAAAAGAATTTTTCCCATTCTTCTTGTTTCTCGGTTTCAGTAATGTCATTTTTTATTGCATACCATTCAAAAATAATATCATCAGATGAAAAAATGTAAGGATTTTTGATGATCTTTTCATATTGAAAATCTGCTAATGTCTTTATCCCCTTTTCGGGTGGTATCTGTGCTTTGGAGACAGGGCAGTCTTCTGCTACTTCAATAAAAGTGTCGGTATAATTGGTGGTATGCTTCATGAAGGTGTTTTAGGGTTATATATTAAGGATAAGAATTTTTGTGTTTAGTATTTGGTATTTAGTTCTGAGATACCTTACTGCAATTATTTTTAAAATTAATATTATTTTGGCAATTTTAGAATTAATCTCTTTGCGGATTGGTGACTTCCTCTTTATATTCTAAAATATCACCAGGCTGGCAGTCTAAAGCTTTGCAAATCGCTTCAAGAGTACTGAAGCGTACTGCTTTTGCTTTCCCTGTTTTTAGTACAGAAAGATTGGAAATGGTGAGGTCCACTTTTTCGGAAAGTTCGTTCAATGACATTTTTCTTTTTGCCATGATCACATCTAAATTAACTATAATAGGCATAATTGATAAGTTAGTGGGTTTTTCTTTGAAAAATAAGAGAAATGAAAAGCAGGAGGCTGGATACAAAGCCCTGTAAATATAATCCGGAAGGAGTATTTGGCTATATTTAGGAGGTGTTGAGAGTATATTTGCATGTTAAATTTTTCTTAATTATTTTACAAATATCAGTAAATATTTATTCTTTATCAATAAATATTTACTTTTTTTCAATCTAAAATTTTCTCAAAACTTTGAAAGGCCATAAATACTTAAAAAAAATATTTTGATTTGATATTTTTAATTGTATCTTGCATACGTTTATATTTGGAATCAATATTTGTTCATTAATTTATGTTGCTTTTCTTTTATATACCAAATTTTTATTAATTTTTTAATTTTATTCAAAATGAACATTTTTGTTTCAAACATCAATTACGCAACTAAAGAATATGAGTTGCATGATCTATTCGCAGAATTTGGAGACGTATCATCAGCTAAAATCGTTACAGACAGAGAGACTGGTCGTTCCAGAGGATTTGGTTTTGTAGAAATGGGTGATGAAGAAGGAAAACAAGCTATTGAAGCTCTTAACGAAAAAGAATTCAACGGTAAGACACTTAACGTTTCTGAGGCTAAGCCAAGAGAAGAAAAACCAAGAAGAAGCTTCGACAACAACAGAAGTGGAGGTGGAAGTTATGGAAACAACCGTGGTGGCAACAACGGTGGCGGAGGTTACGGTAACAACCGTGGAAACGGCGGTGGAAATCGTTGGTAGAAAATATGAAGCGGCTTTTAAGCCGCTTTTTTTATGTAGTTATATTTCATTGACTTGTAAGGATTATTAAAAATACACTGTATTTTGGCATACTTTTAGGAATAATTTTAATTGTTAAAATTAATTACAATGAAAAAACTTTTATTAGCAATATGTGTAGTATTCGGCGGCGTGTTTTTGTTTGCACAGAATATTTATACCGGCCAGAATTTAGAACAAAACAGAAAATACTGGGCCAGTAACAGACAATATTATGTTACTTTTCAAAATGATGGAAATTTAGTCTTCAGCGACAGATCTGGAAGTTCATTATGGGATTCCCGTACTTCAAACAAAGGTTCGAGAGCCGTATTCCAGGATGATGGAAATTTGGTAGTATATGGATCTGGAAACAACGTGGTGTTCAGTACCAACACCAGTGGAAGAAGAGGGGACAAATTAACTGTTCAGGATGATGGTAATTTGGTGATCTATAGCGGTTCAAACCCTTTATGGTCTTCAAAAAGCAGTCCTTACAGCAATAATAACGGTTCATCTTCCAGAAGCGGTTCTGTAAATACCGGATATCAATTCAACAGAGGAAATAAAGTTTTCTCTTCTGACGGAAGATTTTACATTACATTCCAGCGTGACGGAAATCTGGTATTATGCAGAAGTAATGGTGATCCTATCTGGAGCAGCAGAACAGATAATAAAGGCAGCAGAGCGGAATTTCAGAACGATGGTAACCTTGTTGTATATGATTCTTACAATAGAGCATTATGGAGTTCAAATACTGTTAACAGAGGTGCTACAAAACTTACTGTTCAAAATGATGGGAACTTGGTAATTTATGACAGATATTCATCTCCAATCTGGAGTTCAAACAGTCAGCAATAATCTAAGTTTACGATAAAATACAAAAGCATTACGTTCCGTAATGCTTTTTTTATGTTGTTATTCTTTCTTCTTTTTCTTCTTCTTTTCTTTTTTGTCTTTCATATCTTTAGGTTTCTTATCCTTTTTTGGATTTAGAATTTCTTCTGCAATTTCCAGTTTCGGAGCTTTTGCTTTTACTGGTTTTACTTCTATTTTAAGGTCAAAATAGCTTTTTAAATCATCCTGGGAAATTAATTTATCATTGATTAAAAAAGTCAGAATTTCTTTACCCGAGTTGTCGAAAAAATTATGGGAAAGTTCTCTCAATAAAAATTTTCTGTACTCCTGAAATGGAACAATGACGGTATATTTAAAGATTCTTCCTTCTTTCTCAGTAGACAGATAGCCTTTTTCAACAAGTATTTTCAGATAGGTAGATACGGTGTTCTGGTGTGGTTTCGGTTCGGGATGCTGCTCCATAATGTCCTTTAAATAAAAGGAATCCAGCTTCCAAAACAGCTTCATAAAATTTTCTTCCGCTGCGGTAAGATGATTAATTTTCATATAGTTCTTAATGTTGAAATTGTATATTGCAATAAAGATAGATAAAAGATACCAGAAAAGCTATTCCGGCGCCCATAAATACTTCTTTTACGGTATGTCTTTTTAAAATAATCCGGGTAATTCCTACTAAGGCTGCAATACCCAGCCAGATAAGTCCCATTTTCCAGTCTAAGGCAAAAAAGAGGGCAGCTACAAAAACATTAAATGCTGTATGCATGGAACTTTTAATAAAAAAATTGCTGATCTGTAAGGCAAAGAGTAAAATTAATATAAACAGCATCACAAAATCAATATATCCATTTTTGATATAATTAAAAGTAATGTAACCGATAACACAAGCGGCAATAAACAGGTACAAAGTTTTTCTTTGAATGCGGTTGGAAACATCCATATTGGTATATCTTCCGGTTTTCACATTCCAAACCAGCCAGACTATAACAGGAACAATAACGATCAATAATATAGGCAGAAAATAAACTAGGGAATCTTTCAAGGAGTATTTCTGAACGCTCATATAAGCGAAAAATATAAATAAAGAAGTCAACGGATTAAAAAAGTCGGAGATGATTTTTGAAATTTTATATATGATTGAAGGGTGTTTTTCTTCCATGTTTAAGTTTAAAATTCAAATATAACACTATAACCAAAAAAACAATTGGTATGTATACAATAAAAACGAAGTTTTTTTTATAATTTTGCTCAACTATTTCATAATAAATAAGCAAGAGCTAACACATGAAAGAATTTTCTAAAGAGGTATACCTGAAGTGGTATGAAGATATGACAATGTGGAGAAGGTTTGAAGATAAATGCCGTTCTCTTTATTTAAAACAAAAAATCAGAGGTTTTTTACATTTGTATAATGGACAGGAGGCTATACCTGCTGGTTTTACGCATGCAATGGATTTAACTAAGGACAGTATGATTACTGCTTACCGATGCCATATACATCCAATGGCAATGGGAGTAGACCCTAAGAGAATCATGGCAGAACTTTGCGGAAAAGCAACAGGAACATCCAGAGGTATGGGTGGTTCTATGCACATTTTCAGTAAAGAACACCGTTTCTATGGAGGTCATGGTATTGTAGGAGGACAAATTCCTTTAGGAGCTGGTATTGCTTTCGCAGATAAATTTTTCGATAGAAAGGCTGTAAATATCTGTTTCTTCGGAGACGGTGCAGCAAGACAAGGTTCCTTACATGAAACGTTTAATATGGCAATGAACTGGAAACTTCCGGTAGTATTTGTTGTAGAAAACAATCAGTACGCTATGGGAACTTCTGTAAAAAGAACTGCTAATCACGAAGATATCTATAAATTAGGATTAGGTTACGAAATGCCTTGTCTTGCAGTAGATGCAATGGATCCTGAAAAAGTGGCAGAAGCTGCTTACGAGGCTATTGAAAGAGCAAGAAGAGGAGACGGACCTACATTCATAGAAGCAAGAACGTACCGTTACAGAGGACACTCTATGTCTGATGCAGAACCGTACAGATCAAAAGAAGAAGTAGCTGTTCATAAAAATGATGACCCTATGGAATTGGTAAAATCAAGAATTTTAGCAAACAACTGGGCTACTGAACAAGAATTGGAAGCTATGGATAATAAATCAAGAGATTTTGTTGACGAATGTATTGAGTTCATGGAAAACTCTCCGTATCCGGATGCAGAGAAAGTGTATGAATACGTATATTCTCAGGAAAACTATCCGTTCTTAGACAAATTAGAAAACTAAAAATAATATGAGATAGTGTGGTAATGTGCTAATTAGTTAATTAACATGTTCATTTCATTATCAGATTATCCAATTAATTCATTATCAAATTAACTCATTATCATATTAAATAAATTATGGCAGAAGTAATTACAATGCCTCGCCTTTCCGATACTATGACGGAAGGTAAAGTGGCGAAATGGCACAAGAAAGTAGGAGATAAAGTAAAAGAAGGAGATATTTTAGCTGAAATTGAAACAGATAAAGCTGTTCAGGATTTCGAGTCTGAGATCGAAGGAACTCTTTTATACGTAGGTGTAGAAGAAGGCGCTGCAGCTGCTGTTGATTCTATTTTGGCAATCATTGGTAATGAAGGAGAAGATATTTCAGCATTGAAAGGAGGAAGTGCTCCTGCTGCTGGAGGTTCAGAAGAAAAAAAATCTGAAGAAGAATCCAAAACAGAAAATAATGCACCAAGTGCAGAAAAAACAACTGCGGAAGTACCTGCAGGCGTAGAAGTGATTACAATGCCAAGACTTTCTGATACCATGACAGAAGGTAAAGTAGCAAAATGGCATAAAAATGTAGGCGATACCGTAAAAGAAGGAGATCTTCTTGCTGAGATCGAAACAGATAAAGCAGTTCAGGATTTTGAATCTGAATTTAATGGAGTATTATTGAAGCAAGGTGTTGAAGAAGGCGCTGGTGCTCCTGTAGATTCAGTATTAGCTATCATAGGGCCTGCAGGAACAGATGTTTCTGCGGTAGGTTCTGCAAAACCTGCGGCTCAGACTGCAGAAAAGCCGGCTGAACAAAAAGCTGAAGCTAAAACAGAAGAAAAGTCTGATGCTCCGGCAGTAAGTGCTTCATCTTCTGACAGAGTAGCAATTTCTCCTCTGGCTAAAAAAATAGCTCAGGAAAAAGGAGTTGATATTCATGGAATTCAAGGTTCCGGCGAAAACGGAAGAATTGTGAAGAAAGATATTGAAAACTATCAGCCTTCTCAAGCAACTCCTACTGCATCTGCTCCGGCAGCAAACGCAGCAGCACAGGTTGCCGTTAATTTCGTTCAGGGTCAGGATACGGAAAGCCAAAACTCTCAGGTAAGAAATATCATTGCAAAACGTCTTGCTGAAAGTAAATTCTCTGCTCCACATTACTACCTGATGGTAGAAATCAATATGGATAAAGCCATTGTGGCAAGAAAAGAAATCAATTTATTACCGGATACTAAAATTTCTTTTAATGACATGATTATTAAAGCGACAGCAGTTGCTTTGAGAAAACATCCACAGGTGAACTCTAGCTGGGCTGGAGACAAAATCATCCACAGAGGAAACATCAATGTTGGTGTAGCGGTAGCAATTCCTGACGGATTGGTAGTACCTGTACTTAAAAATACAGATCAGATGAACTATACCCAAATCTCTGCTGCGGTTAAAGATATGGCTGGAAGAGCTAAATCTAAAGGACTTAAAGCAAATGAAATGGAAGGTTCTACATTCTCAATCTCTAACCTGGGAATGTTCGGAATTGAAACATTCACAAGTATCATCAACCAGCCGAACTCAGCTATTCTATCTGTAGGAGCTATTATCGAGAAGCCTATCGTGAAAGATGGACAGATTGTGGTTGGAAATATCATGAAGCTTTCATTAGCTTGTGACCATAGAGTAGTAGATGGGGCAACAGGAGCTCAGTTCTTACAAACTTTAAAAACATATCTGGAAAATCCTTTAACTTTGTTACTGTAATTATCTAGTATATAGAATATTAAAACCTCTCATTTCGAGAGGTTTTTTGTTTTTATAATACTAAATTATATACGAAATGTTTAGTTGGAAACATTTTGTATACATCATCTATATTCACTATTTTTGATTTATGATTAAAGCAAAAAATGTCCATAAGTTTTATGGGAATTTAGAAGTATTAAAAGGTGTTGATATCCATATCAAAACAGGAGAAGTTGTTTCAATTGTTGGAGAATCAGGAGCTGGTAAATCTACGCTTTTACAAATTTTGGGAACATTAGACCTTCCCAGTAATTCCCATAAATATGGAACAGAGCTTGAAATAGCTGGAGAATCATTTATTAATATGAATGATAAACAGCTTTCTAAATTCAGAAACCAGAATATCGGTTTTGTATTTCAGTTTCATCAATTGCTTCCGGAATTTACTGCGATAGAAAATGTATTGCTGCCGACCAAAATAGGCGGAGCCAATGAAAAAGAAGCGATTGAAAAAGCATATGCTTTGTTTGAGGATCTAAAGATTGAACAAAGACTTCACCATAAACCCAACCAGTTATCGGGAGGAGAGGCACAGCGTGTAGCAGTGGCAAGAGCATTAATTAATTCCCCGAAAATTATCTTTGCGGATGAACCTACAGGTAACCTTGATTCAAAAAATGCTGATGATCTTCACCGATTATTTTTTGATTTAAGAGACAAATATGACCAGACTTTTGTTATTGTAACACATAATCCGAATCTTGCAGAAATTACGGACAGAAAACTCATAATGAAAGACGGATTGATTGTTGAATAAATACAGCTTTACCCATGATGAAACAATGTATCCTTCTGTTCCTTTTTATTATTTCCTGTACCAAAGCTGAGTCACAGAATATACATACTTTAGATATTCCTAAGTATAGAATTTTAGAAATAAGGGATTATTTGAAAGGGAAAAATTATAATCAGGATATAGCTGTTTTTATCAATTTTAAAGTACCCTCAGGAAAGTACCGTTATTTTTTCTATGATTTAAAAAATGATAAAATTCTGCAAAAAGCAGTCGTTTCACATGGTTCAGGTTCGGTAATTCCCCATTCAAATGCACTTAAATTTAGCAATATTGAAGGTTCCTATCAGTCTTCCTTAGGGAAATATGAAATCAGGGAAAGTTATGTAGGGAAATTTGGCAAATCATATCGGCTGAATGGGTTGGATACGACCAATGATAATGCGATGAGCAGGGCAATTATTCTTCATTCCTATAGCTGTATTCCAGATAAAGAAAGTGAAGCTCCGGCTTGTTTAAGTTTAGGGTGTCCGATGCTTTCACAGAATGCTTTTAACCAAACAGCAAAATATATAGACCAGTCAAAGCTGCCTATTGTTTTATATGCCTTTTATTAAGAATCTATTTCCCACCCTATAATTCAAGAAAATGTCAATAAAATTTTTAGCAGAAGACGACCGACCAAGAGAAAAATTTTTACAGAAAGGTAAGAATTCACTTTCTGATTCCGAATTATTGGCTATCATCATGGGAAGTGGAAACAAAGATGAAACAGCAGTAGAGCTGGCCAGGAAAATTTTGACTTCTGTAAATAACAGTTGGCACCATCTGAGTATGCTTTCAGCAAAAGATCTTATGAAGTTTAAAGGAATAGGAGAGGTAAAAGCTATTTCTATTGCCGTTGCGCTGGAGATCGGAAGAAGAAGAGCAAGTCAGGAAATTCCCGAAAAATCTTTAATAGCAAACAGTAATGATGCCTATGCCATTCTTAAAAACCATTTATCGGATCTCAGAACAGAAGAATTTTGGGCTATTTTTCTTAACCAGAGCAATAAAGTGATTCATATTTCTCAACTGACTCATGGTGGTATAAGCCAATCCATCGTTGATGTAAGAATTCTTTTTAAAACTGCATTGGATCACTTCTCAACAGGAATTATTATTGCACATAATCACCCTTCAGGAGGTCTAAAACCAAGCAAAGAAGATCTGAGCATTACCCAAAAAATTAAAGAAGGAGGAAAAACATTGAGTATCCAGCTGTTAGATCATCTGATTATTACACAGGACTCATATTTTAGTTTCTCAGATGAAGGATTATTATGATTAGAAGATTGAAATACCATGAAATTGATTTTGTTAAGTATCAAAAAACATTGTCCGGGGCATGCCAGCTTTCAGACTTTGCTCAAAAAGAATTTTTAAACATTGTTGCAGGTAAAAACTGGGGACTACTTGTATATGGGGATTATGAAGCTGTAATGCCTGTTGCGTGGTCAAATAATTTTGGAATCAAGATTGTACAGATGCCTATTCTCTGTCACCAATTGGGAGTTTTTTCCAAAGAAGACAATATTGAAATCAATCATCAGTTTTATCTGTTCTTAATGGAGAATTTCGCGATTTCATATTATGCTTTTAATAAAGACAATGGTTTTCCGATTGATCTTCAACAGAAAAAATCCTACAAAATTGCGAAGAATACTTATGAAAATGTAAAGAAAAACTATCATATTCACAGGCGAAGAAATGTAAGACATACAGCAGATATTAAAGAATTTGCTGATTTTAAAAAGAATATAATTCCCGGGGAAAAAATAGAAGATTTTTTTCTGGAAAATATAAAGGGAATTAAAAGCTTATCACTAAGGAAAAAATATTGGAATGTTATTAAAAAACTGATTGAAGCAGGTTTTTTTAGAACGTGCCAGTTGACCTATAAAGATGAATTAAAGTCTTTTGCCGGCATCTACAGTTCTAAACAGGCCAATTACCTAAGCATCTTTATCAGTACTGTAAAACTGGAGAATAAAAATATCCCTTCTATTATTATAGATGATGAGTTGCAGCATTCCATAGCAGATAAAGATTTTGATTTTATGGGAAGTAACGTTCCCAATGTAGCGGCCTTCAATGAAAGATTTGGGGCAGAAGTATATTATTTTTCAATTTTAGTTAATAAAAAACTGAATGTTATCATTAAAGTCATTAAGTTATACTTCAGAAAAAACAGGTAATTTTATATCAAAATAATCAATCATGCTAAAATTTATTAGAAATTACAAGCTTCCCTATATTGTTTATAATTACTTCCATAAAGATAAACTAAAACATAATATTCCCCTTTATAAAAAATATGGGGTAGATAAAAAATATTATTCTCCGATTTCAAGTTCAGACTTTTCTCATCTTCCGGATTCTGAAAGAAAAATAGATCAAAATAAGCTCACTAATACAGATTTTTTTAAAAACTTATCAAAAGAAAATCAGGAAAGTACTCTTCGGTATGATGAAAATGGATATTTGGTCCTCAGAAATTTTTTACGTCCCGAAGATGCTGATAAAATCAATGAAGAAGTAGATCAATTAGTGAAAGATGGAACATTGAAGTTCCACTACGGAGGAAAGCTGATGTTTGCCATCCATCATTCCGAAATTATCAAAAGAATTGGAGCCGACCAAAAACTGCTGGACTTTTTATCTGTTTTGCTGGATGGAAAAGCCAAACTTTTTCAAAGTATCAATTTCATTAATGGAAGCCAGCAGAAAACACATTCAGATAGCATTCACATGACCACTTATCCTCTGGGAGGACTTTTAGGGGTATGGATAGCTTTAGAGGATGTTGATGAGAATAACGGGGCTCTTCATTATATCCCTAAAAGCCATAAATTACCCTACTTTTTAAATTCTGATTATGATAATGAAGGAAATGCTTTTAGAATTGGTAAAAAGAGCTATAAAGCATACGAAGAATTCCTTGAGAATAAAGTAAAAGAGTTAGGACTTAAGAAAGAAATTTTTAAAGCAAAAAAAGGAGATTTGTTGATTTGGCACGCTAATATCTTACATGGAGGAGAACCTCATTTAGACAAGAACAGGACGAGAAAAAGCCTCGTATATCACATTTTTGATGAAAACAGTGTATGTTATCATGAAGTAACGCAAAGACCTGCTTTATTTGAGTTGTAATTCAGAAAATATTAGTAATTTTGCCACCTAAATTATGGCAAATTTTTCAGAATATCTACCATATGCTTTTGCATTGATTATCGCAATCCCTTTCCTGGTTTTGCTGAGACAGTTTGTACATTCGTATATTACCCTTAAAAATCAGGAGATCAAGCTGCTTTCGGTAAAATCAAATTCTGAAAATAAAACCCATTCCTACGAAAGAATGACCCTTTTTCTGGAACGGATGAAGCCATCCAACCTTATCCAGAATTTTGATAAAAAGCTGGCCGTTCATGAATTTATTTTCTTAACTGAAAAGACGATCAATGAAGAATTTGATTATAATTCTTCACAACAGCTTTACATCACTAAAAATTCATGGAAAAATATTGTAGATTCTAAAAATGCCATCATAGATCTGCTTCATTCAACCTACGAAGAACTTAATAACAATCCCGATCTGGAGGAGTTTAAGACTGTTTTTATCATGGGGTATATGAATGGAGACGATTATATTGCTGCAACAATAGAAGATTTAAGAAGAGAAATTTTAATAATAACATAAAAAATAACAAATAAATAATGATTCCAAATTTTAAAGCACATCCATGGCATGGAGTTTCTGCAGGAGAAGATGCGCCAAATGTTGTTAACGTATTCGTGGAAATCGTTCCTTCTGATACTATCAAATATGAAGTAGATAAAGAAACAGGATATTTAAAGGTAGACAGGCCACAAAAATTTTCAAATATTATTCCGGCATTATACGGTTTTGTTCCTAGAACATATTGTGATAATGAAGTAATGAAATTAGCTGTTGAAAGCGGTGCAAGCGATGTAACGACAGGAGATCATGATCCATTGGATATCTGTGTTTTAAGTTCTCACAATATTCACGGAGGAGGTTTATTTATGGAAGCTATTCCAATCGGTGGTTTCAAAATGATCGATGGTGGGGAAGCAGATGATAAGATCGTTGCCGTTATGGTAGGAGATCACGCTTTTGGACACTTCAGAGATATCGCTGAATTACCGGATGCTGAAGTAAAAAGATTGATGCATTATTTCTTAACGTACAAAAACTTACCGGATGAGCCTGCAAAATGCAGAATTCAGGAAGTGTACGGAGTAGAGCATGCTAAGAAAGTGATCAAAGCATCTCAGAAAGATTACGCAGACAAATTCGGAGGATAAAATTCCGTATACAGATTAATAAAAAGACAGATGAATTTCATCTGTCTTTTTTGTTTTTAAGTTTTTTGATAATAAGATTTTAATGGCCACCGGAAGGAATTAAAAAATTTACACCTACCTGAATGGCTATTCCCGCAAATCGGTTTTCAGCGGCGAAATTTTGGGTAATTCTGCCCATAAGACCAATTTTCATGGGAATGATCCAGTAAGAACCAAAGGCCCCGATTCCGGCAATCTGATCAGAAGCAAAACCTCCGTTTGTTCCTTTATCGTCACTTATCTGGGTGCTGTAATGCCCGAACATTCCTATTTCATCACCTCGTGTGTCCAATACATAAGATCCGCCGGCATCCACCGTGAAATGGCTGCCTTCTTTAAAATCAGTATTTTTCTGCCATTGATTGATTTCCAGGGTGGTAGCAATGCTGATATTGGTCTTAGAAGTGGGCTTTACTTTACCTGCAATCCGGATATTATGCGACCAATAACCATGTCCGCCATTGTCAGGATCATTAGGTTTGTACTTTCCTGTAGGCGCCCAAACCCCATAATTTAAAGCATAGCTGAATTTTCCTTTCGTCCAGGACAACCATACAGGCTGGATGTACATATCACCGATTCCAATGCTTTTATTGGTGAAAACATAGCTTCCGGAACCTGTTTGACTGGAGTAATAATCTAAAGCAATATCAGCGGTTGGACTGTTCAGGGTCGGAATAATCATCATGCCCCAATTTGCTCCTAAAATTTTACCCTTGCCACCATAAATAGCCATGAGTATAAAAGAATGGGTTTTCACATTTTGTTTAAGAGTAAGCTCCGTAGGATTTCCGGGAGTTGGATTGATCAGCTGATCTGATTTTTTACCCGAAGCATTGTGATAATTCATATCTGCATAACCATACCAGACAGGAATAATCCATCCTGGATGGGGTGCAAAATAATCATTGGGATTAAATGAGGAACCATTATAATGTCCCTGGGCAGAAATAGCTGTTCCCAGCAAAAGCGCTGCCAATAAAGTAATCTTTTGTTTCATATTGTGTGTTTTTGTATGGTGTATAAATAGAGTAAGGATTCGTTTCAGGCGTTCATACCAACAAAAAAATGTTTTATTTTCTTTTGTAGACAGAAACTCCTTCTTTTATCGTTTCCAAAACAACAATACTCCTGATTTGTTCAGGATCTATCGTTAATGGATTTTTATCAAGGATAACCAGATCAGCAAGCTTTCCGGCTTTAATAGATCCCTTTGTTTTTTCTTCCTGCAGTTGATAAGCAGCATTAATTGTTATTGCTTTTAAGGCTTCTAGAGGTGATATCCTTTCATTAGGGCCCAAAATCATTCCCGAACGGGTTTTTCGGTTAACGGCTGCATAGACGGCTGTAATTAAATCCGGTGGAGTTACAGGAGCATCATGATGGATAGTGAAAATGATTCCGGCTTGCAGTGCAGAATGGGCAGGGCTGATGAATGAAGCTCTTTCTGGACCGAAAACACTGGAATAATGCCAGTCTCCCCATAAGTAAGCATGCGTTGAAAAATAAGACGGAATAAGTCCCAGATCTTTTATTTTCTGAATATGATCGGGACGGCTGTTTTGAACATGAATAAGGGTAGCACGAAGCTCAGGTCTATAGATTTTTTCGTCCTTTAGCCTTTTAATAACCCGTAATGCCTGGTCAATAGCTGCATCACCGTTAACATGAAGCTGTGCTGTAATATTATTTTGAAATAACGTTTTCAGGTCATCATATAGAACTTCATCCGTAAAGATAGGAAACCCTTTATAATCAGCTGACTGACCTTCTGGTGGAACTAAATAAGGCTGGGTAAGCCACGCTGTTTTTCCTTGCGGAGAACCGTCATCAGAAAACTTGAACCCGCCAAGTTTAAGATGATTATTGTACTTCATATACTTTGGCTTAAAAGTATTGAGGTCTTTTTTGAAATATTCATAATCAGGAAAATAGACTATATCTGCTTTAAAAAGATGTTCAGAAGCTGCCTTTTCTAACAGGTGAACACTTTCTCCCATGGTTCGGCCATCACAAATAGTGGTTTGTCCGTAGCTGAGCCATTCATCCTGAGCTTTCATAAGATTTTTTAAAGCCAGTGTCTGAGGATCAGCAATTTCCTTATTCATTTTTTCAGTAAGAGCTAATAGAGCTAAAAAACTGGCATTTTCCTCTAATTTTCCGGTGAGCTTTCCTGTTTTTTTATCCCGTCCGTAATGTCCGCCATCAGGATCTTTTGAAGAATCAGATATCCCAAGCAGCTGCAGCATAGCAGTATTGGCAACACTTGCGTGACCTGAAGTGTGGATAACAATAATAGGATTGGTCTTGCTGACAGCATCCAGTTCTTCTTTAGTCGGATGCCTGTGCTCTTTCATGATGGCATCATCATAGCCATTGCCGATAACCGATTGGCTGTTGGATATTTTATGATCTTTAATGAAATTTTTCAGGGTGTTTTGAAGCTCCGGGATTGAATTTACAGTTCCATATGGGTCCGGGAAAAGATCAACCGCCTGCATCATGCCTGCGCGAGAGGTAAGGTGGCTATGAACATCAATAAATCCGGGTAATAAAACATTTCCTTTAAGATCAATCATTTTCGTATGAGAATCGGTATAATGATCAGCCTCGGATTTTTTTCCTGCAAAAAGGATCTTACCATTTTTTATAACAAGAGCTTCAGCTTGTGGTGCCTGGTCTTCCATGGTTAAAATGGGACCTCCAAAATACAGGGTTTCAGCTTTTTCTGTGGGGATTCTGGTTTGACAGCTACTAATGAATAATGCTGAGAGAATTAAATAAATTAATGCTTTCATAATTTGTGAATTTGTGGTGTCAATAAATATACAATAAAATACCTCTATAAAGCATTTGGAAAATTTGTTATATTTATAAAACTAATTACAATTCATTAATATAAAAATAATAAACTATGGGTTTGTTCTATTTAATTCCAATATTTGGTGTTGTTGCTTTATTGTATACATTTTTTCAAAGTAAATGGGTAAGCAGGCAAAATGCCGGAAACGAGAGAATGAAAGTAATCAGCGGACATATCGCTGACGGTGCTATGGCTTTTCTGAAAGCTGAGTACAAAATTTTGACATATTTCGTAGTGATCGTAGCCGTTCTGTTAATTATAATGGGAATGAGCAATGCCAATTCACACTGGAGCATAGGAATTGCCTTCATTGTAGGCGCTATATTTTCCGCGTTGGCTGGTTTTATCGGAATGAAGATAGCCACTAAGGCCAACGTGAGAACTGCAGAAGCAGCACGAACTTCCCTTGCCAAAGCATTAAAGGTTTCTTTTAACGGAGGAACCGTAATGGGAATGGGAGTTGCCGGATTAGCTGTTTTGGGATTAGGAACCCTGTTCTTGGTAATCAAGCAGATTTTTGCCCCGAATGCCACAGTGGATTCCCTTGAAATGGAAAGAACCATTGAAATTCTTACCGGATTTTCCTTAGGTGCTGAATCTATCGCCCTTTTTGCAAGAGTAGGCGGCGGAATTTACACCAAAGCAGCGGATGTAGGAGCCGACCTCGTAGGAAAAGTAGAAGCCGGAATTCCTGAAGATGATCCGCGAAACCCTGCAACCATTGCAGATAACGTAGGAGATAACGTAGGCGATGTGGCAGGAATGGGAGCGGATTTATTCGGTTCTTATGTGGCCACCGTTCTTGCGACAATGGTCTTGGGAAGAGAAACGGTTTCTGTAGATTCTTTCGGAGGCTTCGCACCCATCCTTTTGCCGATGCTTATTGCCGGAACAGGAATCATTTTTTCAATGATAGGAACCTTATTTGTAAGGATTAATGATAGTGAAGGACCATCAACGTCAAGCGTTCAGAATGCTTTAAATCTGGGAAACTGGGGAAGTATTGTTATTACTGCAGTGGCTTCCTATTTCTTAGTAAACTATATTCTTCCGGATAAAATGATTCTCAGAGGTCTTGAATTCACAAAAATGGGCGTGTTTGGGGCCATTATGGTAGGTTTGCTTGTAGGAACGTTAATGAGCATCATTACAGAATATTATACAGCGATGGGTAAAAGGCCCGTTTCCAGTATTGTAAGACAGTCTTCCACCGGTCATGCAACCAATATTATTGGGGGACTTTCAGTGGGAATGGAATCTACATTTCTCCCTATCCTTGTTTTAGCAGGAGGGATTTACGGGTCTTATTTATGTGCCGGATTATATGGAGTTGCGATTGCCGCTGCCGGAATGATGGCAACCACAGCAATGCAGCTTGCGATTGATGCTTTTGGTCCTATTGCAGACAATGCAGGAGGAATTGCTGAAATGAGTGAACTTCCAAAAGAAGTTCGCGAAAAAACAGATATTCTGGATGCCGTAGGAAACACTACTGCAGCCACAGGAAAAGGTTTTGCAATTGCTTCTGCAGCTTTAACGGCTTTGGCATTATTTGCAGCCTTCGTAGGCATTGCAGGCATCGATGGAATTGATATTTATAGAGCTGATGTCCTTGCAGGATTATTTGTAGGCGGAATGATTCCTTTTATCTTTTCATCATTAGCCATCACTGCCGTAGGACAGGCTGCCATGGCGATGGTAGAAGAAGTAAGAAGACAGTTTCGTGAGATCCCGGGGATTTTAGAAGGAAAAGCAGAACCAGAATATGAAAAATGTGTAGCCATTTCTACCGACGCATCCATTAGAAAAATGATGTTGCCGGGTGCCATTGCGATTATCTCACCGCTATTGATGGGATTTATTTTTGGACCTGAAGTATTGGGTGGATTTCTAGCAGGAGCTACCGTAACCGGAGTGTTGATGGGAATGTTTCAGAATAATGCAGGAGGTGCCTGGGATAATGCTAAAAAATCTTTTGAGAAAGGAGTGAATATTAACGGACAAACCTATTATAAAGGTTCGGAACCTCATAAAGCTTCCGTGACAGGAGATACCGTGGGAGATCCATTTAAAGATACATCAGGGCCATCTATGAATATTCTGATTAAATTGATGTCTATTGTTTCACTTGTTATTGCACCTACACTGGCGGTTTTGCATAAAGATAAAATTGAAGCCAACAGAAAAGCTAAGATCGAAAGCCTGATGGGTAAAACTGTTGCAGTAGGTTCAGGTACGGAACTTAAAAAGATTTCAGGTTCAAAAGAGGTGGTAGGACATCTGAATGAAAGTGGAGATTTCGTGTATGAAACAGGAGCTGTTGAAGAAATACAATTAAACTCCGGAAAGATAATTTCTTTAGGTCAGGGAAGCTATCTCTATCAGATGTATGAAGCAGTGAAGAAGAAAGATCAGACGCTATTGGATTCCAATAATTGGTTTACCATTCAGAATCTGTACTTTGAAACAGGATCAAGTGATCTGAAAGCAGGTTCGGAAATACAGTTGAATAATCTGGCAGAAATTTTAAATGCCTATCCGGATCTGAAAATAAAATTAGGCGGATATACGGACAATACAGGCAGCGAAGAAACCAATCAGAAACTATCCAATCTTAGAGCACAAACCGCCAAACTGAAACTGTTGGAAATGGGAATTGCCTCAGACAGAGTAGAAGCAGAAGGTTATGGTTCACAATATCCGGTGTGTCCGGCGAATGACACGGATGAATGTAAAGCCGAAAACAGAAGAATTGATGTAAGGGTTCTTGCTTTATAAAACTCAATTACATTAAACATATAAAAAGCACTGCAGAACGCAGTGCTTTTGTTTTATACAGAGTAATTATAAATGCTTTCTCAAATGCTCCATAGCTTGAATAATCACCTCATCCTTTTTAGCAAAACTAAACCGAATATAATCAGAATTATCCCTTGAATTGTAAAATGCAGAAAGGGGCAGACAAGCAGTCTTTTTTTCAATAGTCAGCCATTTGGAAAATTCAACGTCAGTCATTGTTTTGGAAATATTTCTGAAATTAACTGTTTGAAATACACTTCCTTCCGCTTTTTTTTCCACCTGTAGCGGCGTGTCTTTTATTAATTCATTGAAAATATTCCGCTTGTGTTCCATCATCTTCTGATTTTCAGTTGGATCAAACACTTCCAGATATTTTGCAATGGCATATTGAGCTGGTGCATTAGCGCTGTAAGAAATGTATTGCTGGTGGCATCTGAATCGTGCTGTAAGGTTTTCAGAAGCAAGCATATAACTCACTTTCCAGCCTGTAGTGTGAAACATTTTACCGAAAGAAAAAATACAAAATGTTCTTTTCCTTAACTCCGGATGCAGGAATGAGCTGTAATGTTCAATCCCGTCATAGCAATAGGTATCATAGATTTCTTCAGAAATTATATAGATTTCCTGGTCTTTAATCATGTCGTACAGTTGTTCCCATTCTGTCTGAGTCCATATTTTTCCTGTTGGATTCTGCGGGGAATTAACAATAATTGCTTTTGTTTTTTCGGAAATGCACTGTTGAATTTTTTCCCAGTCAATGGCGAAATCATTATCAAGATCATAATACACTGGAATTCCGCCATTCAGTACAACGGATGGTCCGTAAGTATAATATGAAGGCTGAATAATAATCACCTCATCATGTTGATTTAAAATAGATTTAAGGGCGGTATGTAAAGCAAAGGTTGCACAGGGTACAATACTTACTTCGTGATGAGTAATAGATATCGGATTTTTTCTCTTTCTATTGTAGCGGATAATATTTTCAATGAGAAATGGACTTCCCGCAAGAGGCTCATAATGATGGCAGTTAAGGTCTGCGGCTTCTCTTAAAAAGCTTTTTAACCGATCATCAATATCAAAATCAGGAATACCTAAAGAGAGGTCAAAGCTGTTATGTTGCACCGCTAGCTCAGACATCTCCGTGAAAAAAGAGTAATGGGTAAATCCGTAAATATTTTCCATCAATTTTGCATTTATATCAAATATAAGAAAAAATGCAATCCGGTAAAGATTAAATAAAAATTGTTATTTTTAGACAAATTATTCTAGCATGAAAAAACTACTCATTCCACTATTTTCTATCGCTGTGCTGGCAAGTTGCGGAGCATCTAAGGTATCCGACAGCGCACCGAAATCCTCTACTGTAGCCAAAGGAGATAAAGCGTTTCTGGCTGCATATAAAACAATTACAGCAGATGATCTAAAGAAAAACTTATACGTAATTGCCTCCGATGAAATGGAAGGAAGAGATACCGGAAGTCCGGGACAGAAAAGAGCGGGAGAGTACATGATCAATTATTATAAAAGCTTGGGGATTTCCTATCCAAAGGCGTTAGGATCATATTATCAGAAGGTTCCTTCAGATTTCATGAAAAAAAGAGGCGGTGGAAACCTGCCGGATTCTGAAAATATTCTGGCCTTTATAGAAGGATCGGAAAAACCGGAAGAAATTGTGGTTGTGTCTGCTCATTACGACCATGTAGGTGTTAAAAATGGGGTAGTATATAACGGGGCGGACGATGATGGAAGTGGTACCGTAGGTGTGATGGAAATTGCAAAAGCATTTCAGAGTGCTAAAAAAGCTGGAAACGGCCCAAAAAGGTCCATTCTTTTCCTACATGTAACAGGAGAGGAGCACGGCCTGTTTGGCTCGGAATACTACACGGAAAACCCGGTATTTCCGCTTGCCAATACTGTAGTTGACCTGAATATTGATATGATAGGCCGCGACGACCTTGCCAACAGAGGAAAACAATACGTATACGTTATCGGATCTGAAATGCTGAGCTCCCAGCTCAAAGTTATCAATGAAGCGGCTAATAAGAGAACTAACAACCTGGAATTGAATTACAAATACGACGACCCAAGCGATCCGGACAGATTATATTACAGATCGGATCACTATAATTTTGCTAAAAATAATGTGCCGGTCGCTTTCTTCTTTGACGGGATTCACGAAGATTATCACAAACCTACAGATGATGTAGAAAAAATTGATTACCCATTACTGCAAAAGAGAGCTCAGCTTGTCTTTGCAACGGCCTGGGAAATTGCCAATAGAGCTGAGAGAATTGTTGTAGATAAAAAACAATAATATTGAATTGGCAGAAAGATATTATAGAATTTTTTAAAGTGAAATTAACATCTTTTTAATTATAAAATAAACACATAATAGTTTTAAAAATAAATTGTTATGTGTTTTTACTAAAGTTTTAATTAAAGATTATGATTATTCGTGAAGCCAGAGCGGAAGATATTCCGGGCATCCAGTTCGTAAGAAATTCGGTAAAAGAAAATACCTTATCCGATCCTAATCTTGTAACCGACAAAGACTGTGAAGAGTTTTTGTTTGAAAGAGGAAAGGGCTGGGTATGTGAAATTGATGATAAGGTGGTTGGCTTCTCCATTGTAGATCTGGCAGAAAATAATATATGGGCGCTCTTTCTGCATCCTGATTTTGAAAAACAGGGAATTGGGAGAGAGCTTCATGATGTTATGCTCAACTGGTATTTTGAGCAAACAAAAGAAAAGGTATGGCTGGGAACCTCTCCCGGTACAAGAGCCGAAATGTTCTATAAACAATCAGGCTGGAAAGAAATCGGAACTCATGGAAAAAATGAGACGAAATTTGAAATGACTTTTGATGACTGGAAAAATAAACATTCATGAAACAAACAATGAAATCAATCCGGCCCTTCATAGGCTCTAAAGACTTTGAAATCAGCAGAAACTTTTATAAAGATTTAGGATTTGAAGAAGTGATTCTTGAGCCTAAATTATCCTTGTTTAAAAAACAGGAAATTGGGTTTTATCTTCAGGATTATTATGCCAAAGACTGGATTGATAATACCATGATTTTTATCGAAGTCAGCAATGCTGATGACTGCTGGAAAGAGCTCATATCCTTACACCTTACTGAAAAATATAAAGACGTGAGGCTTGTTCCTTTAAGAACATTGGATTGGGGAAAAGAATGCTTTGTGCATGATCCTTCCGGGATTCTCTGGCATTTTGGAGAATTTTATACCAATAATTGAGGATGATTTACGCTTTTGACACCTATTATTACGAAGATTACGCCAATACTGTCTGTATTGCATTCGAAGACTGGACTTCCGAAAGCGAATCTGAGATTTTTACCGAAAAAATGGCAATAACTGCTGCCTATGAGAGCGGTGCTTTTTACAAAAGAGAACTGCCGTGCATCATAAGTTTGTTACAGAAAATCCCTCTGAAAGATGGGGATCTTATTATTGTAGATGGTTATGTGACGCTTAATGATGAAGGTAAAACAGGACTTGGAGGCTATTTGTATAAAGCTCTGGATCAGAAATACCCTGTCATAGGAATTGCTAAAAATGAATTTAATGCACCCGATTCTCAAAGAAGGTGTGTACACCGCGGGGAAAGTAAAACAGCTCTTTTTCTTACTGTCAAAGGCGCTGATATAGATGATATACAGGTAAAAGTAGAACAGATGCATGGATCTTTCAGAATGCCGACACTACTGAAGAAGCTCGATCATTTAAGCAGAACATAAGTACATCAATCTCACCTAAAACAATATCAATTTTTTGATTAAAATAAAAATAGAGAAAATTCATGACACAGAATATACCAATTGGTATTTTTTAAGTATCTTTGTCAGGAATACTTTCAGAAAAGTAAAGAAAGTAAATTTTTTTAATTAATAATATACCGATCGGTATATAAAACAAATAGAATATGAAAGACGTATTTATTGTTGCCGCAAAACGTACTCCCATCGGTGGATTTATGGGAAGCCTGATGGAATTTACTGCAACACAGCTTGGCGCAATTGCTATTCGGAATGCATATGAAAGCTTGTCATTTTCTCCTGAATATATTGACAGCGTGTACATGGGCAATGTATTGAGTGCCGGAGTAGGACAATCGCCGGCAAGGCAGGCTGCTATTTTTTCGAACATTCCGGTGGATAAAGATGCTACCACCATCAATAAAGTTTGTGCTTCAGGAATGAAAGCCGCAATGCTCGGAGCACAGCAGATCCAGCTGGGACAGGAACATATTGTCGTTGCAGGGGGAATGGAAAGCATGAGTAATGTTCCTCATTATACCCATATCCGGAATGGTAAAAAGCTTGGAGATACCGTTCTTACAGACGGACTGATAAAAGACGGTTTATGGGATGTTTATCATGATTTCCATATGGGAAGTGCTGCTGAACTGGGCGTGAAAAAATATGGCCATACCAGAAAGGAGCTAGATGATTACGCCCTGCTTTCCTACAAAAAAGCGCAGGAGGCTTCAGCAAATAATAAGTTTGAAAATGAAATCATTCCGATACGTATAGAAGGAAAAAAAGGAGCGGTAGTTATTGATAAAGACGAAGATATCGACAAGCTTATTCCTGAAAAAGTATCCCAATTGAAACCTGCTTTTGAAAAAGACGGCTTTTTGACGGCTGCTAATTCGAGTAATCTCAACGACGGAGCAGCAGCAATTATTCTGGCATCTGAAGAAGCGATTCGTAAACACCAGCTGCAACCTTTAGCTAAAATCATTTCCTACGCAGATGCAGCCCAGGCTCCTGAATGGTTTACTACCTCTCCGGCTATTGCCATCAACAAAGCATTGGAACAGGCTGGCCTCAAGATTAGTGATATTGATTATTTTGAAATTAATGAAGCGTATTCCTCTGTTATTCTCTCCAACCAGCAGATTTTAGGATATGATCTGGAAAAAGTGAATATCTATGGCGGGGCAGTGGCCATGGGACATCCGATAGGAGCTTCAGGCGCAAGAATACTAGTAACGCTGTTAAGTGTATTACAACAGGAAAAAGGCAGATACGGGGTCGCAGCGATCTGCAATGGAGGCGGTGGTGCTTCTGCTATCATTATCGAAAATATGAATGTATAAAAAATAATAAGATTTAAACAATGGAACAATACGATGTAGCCGTTATCGGCTCAGGTCCTGGCGGATATGTTGCTGCTATACGAAGTGCACAGCTGGGATATAAAACTGTAATTATTGAAAAATACAAGACTTTGGGCGGAACCTGTACCAATGTAGGATGCATTCCTACCAAAGCTCTTTTGGACAGCACTCATCACTTCCATGATGCACTCCATAAATTCGGGGCTCATGGGATTGATGTAGGATCTGTACAACTGAATTTCGATCAACTTTATAAAAGGAAAACTGAGGTAGTGCTAAAGAATACGCAGGGCCTCGACTTTCTGATGAAAAAGAACAAAATAACCCATCTGGAAGGAACCGCTTCTTTTGCTGATAATTCGGTACTTACGGTAACCGCTGAAGATGGATCGATAATAACGATCAAAGCGGATCAGTATATTATCGCAACCGGCTCAAAACCTGCTACCATTCCCGGTGTTGTGATCGATAAAAAAAGAATCATCACCTCAACAGAAGCCTTATCACTTAAAGAACAGCCCAAATCATTAGTGATTGTTGGCGGGGGAGTAATAGGAGTGGAAATGGCTTCTATTTTCAACAGAATAGGAACAAAAGTAACGATCCTTGAGTATGCCGATAATCTGATTGCTACTATGGACCGTGATCTGGGAAAATCGCTTAAAAAAATAATGAGCAAAGAAGGAATTGATGTGCGTCTTCAACAGTCTGTCTACAAAGCAGAAAACCTGGGCAATACAGCTAAAGTCTGGTTTAAAGACCAACAAGGAAAAGAACAGGAGCTGGAAGCAGACTATATTCTGGTTGCCGTAGGAAGAAAACCGTATACTGAAAATCTTGGTCTTGAAAATACCAATATACAGCTAAGTACTAAAGGCACCATCGTGGTTAATGAAGATCTTCAGACCTGTGTTCCCGGAATCTATGCCATTGGTGATGTCATAGGAGGGGCAATGCTGGCTCATAAGGCAGAAGAGGAAGGAGTATTTGTAGTGGAAAGAATAAATGGCCAGAAACACCACATTCACTATGACAGAATTCCGTCGGTAGTGTATACGTGGCCCGAAGTATCATCGGTTGGGGCTACAGAAGAAGAATTGAAGCAGAAAGGACTCGAATATATCATTGGGAAATTTCCTTTTTCAGCAAATGCAAGGGCAAGAGCCGGAATGGATACCGAAGGCTTTGTAAAAGTAATCGCAGATCCGAAATACGGCGAATTACTGGGAGTACATATTATCGGGGCAAGAGCCGCAGACCTGATTGCGCAGGCTGTCGTAGGTCTTGAGTATGAAGTAACTACTGAGGATATGGCCAGAATATCTTACGCACATCCTACTTATGCAGAGGTCCTTAAAGAATCCTATACCATTGCTTCCGGACTTCCATCCATTAATATTTAAAAACGGTTATTTTAACCGTTTTTGTTATCTTAGGGCTTTTCCTTTATTCATGAGCTTATTCAATAAAGAAAAAAATTAGTATTCAACCTAAAAAGTAAAGCATGATCCAATTTAAATATGTGATTCTCTATGTAGCAGACGTAGAAAAATCAATGAATTTTTATAAAGACACCTTCAACTTAGAGATTAAGTTCATTACTCCCGAAAAAGATTACGGAGAACTGACGACAGGAGAAACGTCTCTGTCTTTTGCCTCACTGGAACTCGCCTCATCTAATATAAAAGAAGGTTTTTTAAAATCAGAGGGCCAGCAGAAACCTTTCGGAATAGAGTTGGGCTTTGTAACGGATGATGTAGAATCGTTGGTTCAGACTTCTATTGCCAATGGCGCATCACTATACGAAGAAATTACGGTAAAACCCTGGGGACAGAAAGTCGCTTATATCAGAGATGTGGATCATTATTTAGTTGAAATTTGTACCGAAATTAAATAGCACCGCATGAAACACCATTTTGCAGATTTATCATACAGAGAAGAAAACTATTGGACCATTGTTCCCAATTATGAAAGATTTGCCTACTCTATTAAGCATGAAATGATGGAGAAAACTGAGGTTAGAGTTTTGACGATCAGTAAGCATGATGAAAATTGGAAAGAGGTCTTTGATTGCCCCAATCTTGAAGAACTGACCTTAGATAGTCCCACTAAAGAGCAAGTAGAGGCTATAAAGGAACTCACACAGCTTAAAAGACTGCGGCTATCTTTTTTTCGGGCTAAGGATATAGAATTTATCGGCAGTTTAGAAAACTTAGAAGAAGTTGCCTTTGAATATGTCTCAGGGTTTTCAGACCTCAGCCCTATGCAGAAATTAAAGAAACTAAGATCCCTGCATCTTGAGAACCTTCGGAAAGTTTCCAACTTTGATGGATTAAGAGGTATTGACAGCTTACAGTACTTGCTTATTGATGGCACATTGGACTGGAATCAGCCTATTGATGATTTTTCATTTTTGGAAGGGCTGCCTGATCTGGAATTCTTAAACCTTGGATTCGTCGGTAATAAATCCGAGTTTCCTGCACTTCTACCTTTTTTAACCCTGAAAAAATTAAAACGTTTAATGGTTGGGATAGCAACGTTCAGCACCAAAGAATATGCATTTTTAAATATTGCTTTACCGCATGTTATAAAAGGGTATACAGATGATGAAACCTCATGGTCTCCCTACTATCAGTTCAATAATGGGGATATATACTTCCTTGGCAAAGGCTCCCGCACGGTGAAAAACAATTCCTCTACTGCTGCTGATAAAAAAGAAACCGCTCTCAGACAATTTGAAATTTATGTTCACGAAGCAGAAAAGCTCATTAAAACCCATTTGTCTCGCAAATAAATAGGAACGAATTGTATGTACGTATTCATGTAAAATGTATTTATGATTTTAAAAGTAGGGTATTTTTTAGCAAAATAGGAGGGCGGGGATGTACTCATTATGTGATAAAATAGCAGTAAATCATTTTGATTTTGATGAATAGCACAAAAAATAGTCCGGATTAAAAAAACAAAGAAGAAAATCACTTATTATGATAATCCGTGGAAAGAGGTTGATCTTCTGTGATTTATGACAGCTATTGAGATTGAAATATTTTGAGTTTATCGGTAAATCCCCATAAACTGATAAATGTCATTATGCTTGTTATTTTTATTAAGTCTAAATAAATATAAATTTGTCTCAATAAAAATAAAGAATACATGAAAAAGATCTCTATCCTTTCTGCGGTTGCTGTTACTGCGTTGTGTAATGCACAATACTGCTTACCGGCTTTTCAGTATGGAAGCGACAGTAATATGATTACCAATGTTACTTTCGGGAACATTAACAATACGTCTTCTTTTCAGGCAGGAAATGCTCCTGTTTATGAAAATTTCACGGCGATGTCTACCGATATTCAGGCAGGGGGAAGTTATGATATATCAGTGAAAGGCCCTTCCAGTACTTTTCCAAGTGATGTCGTTGTCTTTATTGATTTCAACCAAAACGGAAATTTTGATGATGCGGGAGAAAGCTTTTATATTGGGCGTTTAAGCGCTGCAAATCCGGCCAATGCTTCGAAAGTCACTAATACCATCACCGTTCCTGCCAATGCTGTAGCCGGTGCTACCAGAATGCGTGTGCTTAAAAATACAAATACTGCGGCCTATTCAAACCCTGCTGCACCCAATTCAATCAGTACAGCGTGCGATAGTACTTTAAGAGCAGGTCAGGCGGAGGATTATACCGTGATGATCCAATCTTCGACAGCCGGTTTTCCTTCACCCTATTGCGGGGATGAGAATATTACAACCCTTACAGTAAGTGAAATAAGTAAAGTAGAGTTTGCAGGTATAACCAACGACAGCAATATTGACGGATCTTCCGCAACGATTGAGAATTTCACCAGCACAGTCTTTGATGTAACCAGAGGAATTTCGTATCCTATTTCTGTAACAGGAGGTACTCAGGGACAGGCAACTGTTTCAGTCTATGCCTATATAGATTTCAATCATAACCATATTTTTGATGATCATGAAAAATTCAATCTGGGCTATTTAGATAATTCCAACCCTGTTTCTCATGCACAGTCGGGAATTATTACAGGCTCCATACAGATTCCGGTTGATGCTCTATTGGGAGAGACACGTTTCAGAATTGTAAAAGCATACGAGTCCAGCTCATGGATGGGAACTCTGGAAAATCTGCCTTGCCCGGCAGGATGGTTTATTGGGCAGGTGGAAGACTATACATTGAATGTTCAGGCATCTAACCTTGCAACGAGGGAGATTTCAAAAGATGCATCCATCAAAATATATCCTAATCCAACTACCGGGGTAATAACGATTCAAAATACAGATCACTTGGAAAAGTATGAAGTATACAGCATGTCCGGGCAGAAGGTAATGGAAGGAAATACCCATTCATTTACTTTGGAAAAACTGGTGCCGGGAACTTATCTTCTCAAAATTCAAATGAAAGGTAAGAAAATCATCACTGAAAAAATTATTAAAAAATAAAGAAACACATATCTAATCATATCCATATCAATTTTTGTTTTTTTCAACCGGCAGGTCATATCTGTCGGTTTTTTTGAATTGTATATACTTAGATGCTTTATTTATTCTAAAATTTCCAGCAGATCGTGCCTGGAAAATCCTTTCAGTTTGGACTGGTCTGTAGTAAGCAGATCCTGAGCCAGTTTATTTTTCTTTTTCTGGAGGTTCAGTATTTTTTCTTCCACCGTATTAGAACAGATCAGGCGGACAGCAATGACATTTTTCGTCTGCCCTATACGGTAACTTCGGTCTATAGCCTGGTTTTCCACAGCGGGATTCCACCAGGGATCTACCAGATAGATATAATCAGCTTCTGTCAGGTTCAGACCAATCCCTCCGGCTTTCAGGCTGATCAAAAATACACGGATGTTTTCATCTGTCTGGAAATTCTTTACTTTAGATCCTCTGTCTTTGGTTTGTCCTGTGAGATATTCAAATGCAATATCTCTGGTTTCCAGTTCCGTTTTTATCAGATCAAGCATCCCTACAAACTGTGAAAATATAAGGATTTTATGTTCTTTGGATGTATTCTGTATCTGCTCCACCAATACATTGATCTTTGCAGAATGCTCTGCCGAGTGTCCTTCCTTAAGCAATACCGGAGAGTTGCAGATCTGGCGTAGCTTGGTAAGCCCAGTCAAAACATGCATGCTGTTTTTATTCACCTCATCCTCATCGGCTGCAGAAATAAACTCGCGGAGTTCTTTTTCGTAGGCATCGTATATCTTTCGCTGTACAGCATCCATTTCGCAGTAAATCACCATTTCCGTTTTTTCGGGAAGTTCTTTGGCCACCTGCTTTTTTGTCCTGCGCAGAATGAATGGCTGTATTTTCTGCTGCAACTCGACAGCCCGTTTGGTATATTCAAATTTATCAATAGGAATAGCGTAGGTGTCTTTAAAATACTGCTTGCTTCCCAACAGTCCGGGACAAGCAAAAGAAAGCTGGCTGTAAAGATCAAAAGTACTGTTCTCTACAGGAGTTCCGGTGAGTACAATCCTGTTTCGGGACTGTAAAAGACGAGCGGCCTTATAGCGTTCCGAATTAGGATTTTTAATCGTTTGAGATTCATCAAGGAAGGTATAATTGAAATGAAACGTTTTAAAAATCCGGATATCCGAAAGCAGCATTCCATAACTGGTAAGCACAACTTCGTACTGTTCCATACCTGCTGTTGTTTTTTCCCTTTCTGCTCCGTAATACAACAGCACTTTTATAGAAGGGGCAAATTTAATGATCTCTTCCTGCCAGTTAAAAAGCAGGGAAGTAGGAACGACAATCAGGTTGGTGGTATGGCCTCTTTTTTCTCTTTGCGAAAGAATAAAAGCAATGATCTGCAGGGTTTTTCCTAGTCCCATATCATCAGCAAGACAGCCTCCGAAATTGAAACCATCCAGAAAGTTGAGCCAGTTGAGCCCATCATGCTGATAATCTCTAAGTTCGGCATTCAATCCGCTAGGAATAGGTATCGCAGGAATATTTTTTATAGATGAAAATTGATCCGTATACGCTGCTATCTCTGTTTGTACTTCCTGGCTTTGCACCTCTTTTTCAAAAAGCATTGAAACTTCACTGAAATTGGTTTTTGGAATCTTTAGCAGTTCACCATCAATTTCTCCGGCCTGAAAATACGCTGCTATTTTATGGATCCATTCATAAGGCAGAATCCCCTGGGTGCCATCATCCAGCTGAACAAATTTACTTTTATTCCGGATGGCTTTGTAGAGCTGTTTTAAGGCTGCTTCTTTCTTTCCAAAGCCTACTTTTAGTTTTGCATTAAACCAATCGATACCGCTGGTGATCTGAATATTGATCTTAGCCCGGTTGGGGTTGATGGTATTGTTTTTTAATTCGTTAAAGCCGAGTATTGTTAACCCTTCATTTTGCCAGACTTCAAAAGCATCAAGGAACCAGTCTTCATCCAGGAATTTATTTTTATGAAGATAAAAATATTCATGGCCATCCATCTGATCCTTAAAATCCGGATGCTGTCTCATAATGATAGACGTGAAAAGAGATTCCAGGCTGTCATTACGTTCTACTTTAAACAGATTGCCATTCTGATCGGTATCAAAAAGCTGCTTTCTGGAATATACGGGGATTTCGGCTTCACCATATTTCATCACCGGCGTGATGGAAACAAAATTTTCCTGCTGGCGAAGGTAGATGATCCTTTCTATCTGATAATTTTTCTCTTCAAGCTGTACCGGTGTTGCCGGCTGTATGTAGCTGTAATTGATTTGGATAATGGATTCTAAAGAAGAAAGTATAGTTTGCATCAGTTCTTCATATTTTGAAGAATGAACGAGCAGGATTTCATTATTAGCTTTAAAGAATTTAATGACCCGGAGCACGTCCGGATTGTCTACAAAATGATAAGTGTCTCGGCTGAATACAAAATATTCATTCCGGATCACTACATTTTTAAAAGGCAATGAAGTATCGCTGAATAAAAGCTCTCCCATAATTTCATAAAAAGGATCTTTTTTGAAAACATGAAGCTTTATTTCAGCATGTAAGGTCGTCAGTTTTACGGGAATCAGGGATTTGGCAGCCATTGTTTCTGCTATTTCCCGGTCATGATAGTAGACGTCCAGATCCAGCGGATTACGGACAATCAGTTGTAAGGCTTCCAGTTCTGCTTCATTGTGATCTTCGGTATATTTATTTTGGAAAGCCACAATACCTGTGTAGAATTTGATTTCCAGGGGTTGGTCTGTCTTCCAGATCAAATGCATGGCATCAACCGGATTCACAGGGTTTTTAATTTTTCCGTTTTGCGTTACAGGGGCTTCCATCAGAAAAAACATCAGATGGTTGTAATATCTGTGCCTGCCGATAACCAGAATTTGTCTTTTATCTGTATTCCGGACATTTAATTCTTTGAAAATAGAAGGCCGCTGAGGTAGCAGCTCCCTCTGAAGGGACTGTGAATCGATCGGAAGCAGTTCTTTGATTTTGGATTTTACCCTGAGTTTTCCATCTTCATATTCAAGTTCAAAATAAGCATCCAGATCGGGTTCATTTTCTAACCCATAGCTTTTAGCGTGTGCCGTAAGAAATTGTTTTCGCAGGATAGGATCAAAAAAAATCCTGAAATTTTTATACTCTATGATAGAATGAAGGATTTCCGCCTGATGGCTGCATAATTTATGTTCAGTATGATCACACGAACATGCACAAACCAATGAATGACCAATCTGGCTTATTGAAACCTCAGGAAACGACAATGAAGCTGTTTCCTTGGTAAAGACTCCTGCGTCGTTTTCTATAGCAATAGGATAGATGGTATGAAAATCCCTGTTTTCCATAAATGCACCGTTAGCGGTATGCTTCAGGAGATCATATACCGAAAGAGTAGTAATGGAAATATTGTCAAGGATGTACTCAGCCATAAAATTGATAGGGCAAACTTACAAAAAAGCGGGAGAAGACAGGCAAATATTCTCCCTATTTCCATAGCCCTATCAGCTACAAAAAAACTGAAAATTCATCTAGGTAAGAAAATACAATTTTATATTAAATTTTATGGCCTCTTATTCTAATGTCATTCTGAATGTAATGAATTGAAATGAAGAATCTAATTTATCAATAAGATTTCTCCTTCATCGGAATGACAGTAGGCGTACAATTGTATATAATAGCTTTTATTTATATAGCCGTTTCCAGTACAATACCGACTTGTGCTAAAGCCTTTTTAGTACCAATCATAGCAGTAGTACGGGCTTCCGAAGCCAACGACAAATCATCTACCCAAATATGGATTTTAAGGCGGACAGAGCTTTCTCCGAAATCATTAATATTTATACCAGGCGCAGAACTTTTAGAAATATTTGGATTTGTCGACAATTCCTCAGCAATTACTGTTCTCGCCGCCTCCAAATCTGAGTCATAAGGTACACCAATTATAAATTCAATACGCTTACGTCTATCCTGCATCGTCCAGTTGATCAAATGCTGAGAGAGCAAATCTCCGTTTGGAACAATAATATCTGCACCGTCTGCACTATGAATTTTGCTGGAACGGATACCTATTTCTTTCACCAGGCCGGCTTTGGTTCCGATTTCAATCTGATCTCCAATTTGTATGGGTCTTTCAAAAGCGATAATGACACCGGAAACCAGATTGTTGATAATATTTTGCAACCCAAACCCAATACCAACACCTAATGCTCCCAGCATAATTGATATACGATCCAAAGGAATTCCTGCGGCGGCAATGGCAATAAGAAATCCTACTGAATAAATAGCCAATCTCACCAATAGCATCATAGAATTTAAGCCGTTTCGTTTACCTTCCGTTATTGATTTCTCATATCCGAAAAAGAAATTAATAAACCCTGAGATCAGTGATGAAATCCAAATGATTATAAAAAATATAAGGACACTGGCTAATGTGAATTTGTAACTGCCAATCGCTCTTTCTTCATAAAAGAAATTGGATGAAAATTTCATCAATAAATCATAATATCCCAAACTTCGTACAAAGCCAACAAAGAATGCCATACAGGCAAGTATCCATAAATTACGCTGTATACGGTACTGAATTTCTTTAAAATTAATGTATTCCGAAATTCTGCTTGATTGAAAAGTTTCTGTCTGTAAATAAATAGCCTCAATCACAATTCTACAAAAAACCTTTAAAACAACGCCATATACTAAACATTGCAGGGCAGTAATTCCAAATGTTTTAGCGAGGGTTAAACGGCCTGTAATATTGCATAGAACTGATATAATGATTTGAAAAAGCACGAAAATAATTAATGCCCGTGCGACCGGAGATTCTTCTAAAATCCTGAAAAACTTTTCTTTCGATTTTAAAAGGAACACACAGATAAAAATCATAATGATCCCCAGAAATAATAAAAGCATACGTTCTCCGTAGGCCGATTCTAATAATAAATCATCAATAGCATATCCTGTCCAAATGATTACAATGCCCGTCCAAACTATTTTAAAAGGTTGATTGATAAATGGAGCAATTAAAAAATATAAAACAATAATTCTGGCAAACTCAAAGAGATGCAAAAATGACATTGGAGGGTTTCCAAAAAACAGGGGCATATAGGTTAAGAAACAGAATATTGACGAAAGCCACATGCTTCTTTTAATCAAATTACTAAGACTTAAAATAGTAGCACTGTCTTCTTGTTTTTTTATTCGTCTAAGGTTATAATTAAGCCAAAATGTAAGCCCGATAAAAATGAATAAAGTAAAAATAATTACCCCGGTTCTGCTCTTTAAATAAATGGTGACGATTTTAAATGAACTTGTTAAGCTATTAGTTACAACCGTGTATAAACTATTTTTGTAAGCTTTTGTTTTCAGACTAAAAAGACTTGATTCTTCAGCAGAAAACATATCCATTTTCTTTGCGATTCCCATATAGGTCATATCTGAAACCAAATCGTTGGTTTGATACATGCATACCGAAACCTTGCTGTTCCAAAAATTGACACTTGATAAAATTTTCTTTTGCTGATATTGTAAATTTTTAGCATCGACAAGAAGTTCATGAACTTGTTCATTTAAAACAGAATCACTAATACTAATATTTAAATCTTTGTCAACCAGTATTTTATCAATCTCTGTGTTGCTGTCATTAAGTTTTTTTTGATAATCAGCTAATTTTTTTTGATACGTATCTAATTTTTCTGTAGCCTCTTCCAATAAAATGATAATACTGTTTAAGTTTCTGATATTCATATTCTTACTTAAAGAATCGAATTTATTTTTGAAACCTGAAATTCCTTTTTCAATTGGGGGTACTTCTTTTTCAATACCTGTTAAATCGTAATTTTTCTTTAAAAGAAAATTATTCCTGTCGATTAAGAGTTTATAGTTTTCTATTTTATTTACCAGATTGGGGGTCTGCAGATCGGTAAGGGTATCTTGTACCACTTTTACATTTATCTTTTTCTGGGCTACTGCTAACTGAAAGGCAAATAATACAAAAAGGGAGAGGAAAATTTTTTTTAACATCATAAACTTTTTTGAAAGTTATTATTGCATAATTGTGTAAATATTTGTGTAAGGAAAATTGTGCCAAAAGTATTTTAAAGACTTCAAGGTGAGTTTCTTCCTATAACGATAGCGTAACTTGTTGCAAATTTAAACTATTTTCTGACGGATTTATATTAGAGAGAAAGAGATCATGGAATAGGCAAAATGGAATTCAGCTTTTGGATGGGAAGAGCATGAAGTGATTTTTATACCCTGAAGATAATGTGAAACAAATCATTGAATATGATTTAACAAAAAAAAACTGTCTATTGTTAAGACAGTTTTTCTGATTTTTTAAAACAGTATTAAGTGAGGGCTTCTTACATGTTTCAAGTTTTATTGTGTTATTAGAATCATTACTTTAATCATTACTTTAATCATTTTTGGATACGATAATTAACGTGGCATTTAAATTTAATTAGTTAGCGATTTTATATCCGTAAAAAGAACTTACAACCACTTGATAAATACTGCCGCTTGTTACTGCCGCAGCTGAAGCCATACTTACTGTTTCTCCGGCATTTAAATAAGTTATACATGAGACATTTGTACCCGCTAATATACCGGGATTGTTCTGATATGATTGTACTAATATGTTGTTTGGAGTTGTGCTGTAATTCTTAATAAGATATAATATTGCCCAGGCAAAAGTAGGAGCTCCGGAAACCGCACCATTATCAAATTGTGTAGAGCCATAGAACATATAATATCCGCTGGTGGGTGCTGTAAATTTTCCATTTGTAGTATTGAGTACGTTTCCGGTGTTAATTACCGTTCCGTTAGGATAATTGATTTCTGATACAACATAAGGTCCTGTGGTAGCGGCAAGTGTTTGTCTGGATGTAGTACTCACTGTAGAAAATGGAAAAGTAGATGCCGCTGCCGGTAAACTGTCTGAGCTTGAAAGTAAAACCAGTTCCCATGTTGTTCCCGTGATCGTTCCTTTGCTGATGAAAAAAGCATAATAGCTGGGAGGGACATTAACTGATGCTATTCCTGCACCGCTATGATTATCTATTAATTCACCGGAACTGGCGGCTATTGAAAGCGTAGCCGTTCCTGTATTTTTGAAATGATAGGTCCTTCCCATAAAGTTACCCGAACCATTTACTGCTGCAGGCAGGGTTAAAGTTCCGTTACTGTTACCAGTATATGCTAAGTAATAATCATCAGCATTTACTATTCCACCAGCAGTAACCGATCTGTATGTTGCTGAAAACGAACCATTTACAGTAAGGTTACTGCCTGGGTTTGACGTATTGATCCCAATATTTCCAGCCTGTGAATAGGCTAGGACACAGGTTAAAGTTGTTATTAAACTGAGAAAAGTTGAATGTATATTCATATCAATGTTTTATAGAATTGTTAAATGAACTGATGGATTTATGAGAATTGATAAATCGCTATTTTCAAGGTTTATGAATAGATGATGTACATATTAATTTTGAAATTTCACGAAATCCAGATAAAAAACAGGATTTCCTGCATTAAAACTAACCGGAATTATGCCATTGGTTTTGCCGGCCAGTACAGTGTAGCTTCCTGGTGACGCGAAATATAATACCCGGTTCTGATCCCGGGGAAACATATATGCTGCAGTATTGGATCCGCAGTAACTTCGCCATACATCGCCAATTCCGTTAATATAAAAGAAGTAATCATTACAATCAGAATTAATAGCAACACCACTGCGGATAAAATACCATCCTTTTGCAGGAATAGTAAGTGAAATTCCTGTAGCCAGGCCGCCGCCGCTTGTAGGCGCTGTGAAGGGATTGGTTAAGGTACCTGTATAAGGTGTCCAGTTATTGGCAAAAGCAGTGGTTACCGTAGATGACCAGCTGGCCAGTCCATTAGCATCACTGGTTAGCACATATCCTAATTGCTGAGAACCGTCCCTAATTTGCAAAGCACCATTAGTTGTGCCATTGTCAATAACCATCTTAGCGCTTGCAGCTCCTGTTGGGACGGTATTTGTCCCTACCAATACTTTTCCTGTCCCGTTGACGCTTAGATTATTTCCAGCTGTAGAAATATTTGTCGCCTGGGAAAGTGTGCCCCCAAGGTTTATATTATTACCTGAGATCGTAAGACCATTATTTGCTGTTAAGGACGAACCTGATGAAACCAGTTCCCAGGTAGAACCAGAACCTGTATTCCCAGTACTGATAATCTGCATACTTTGATTGGCCGGTATTGAGACACTCGGATTTCCATTGATTGTTTCTGAAGCTGCAGGATTAAGTGTTATGGTAAAATTGGTGTTATTTTTAATGATGTATATACGTCCCTTAAAATTTCCGGCACCGCTTACAGCAGAGGGAAGATTAAATACAGCATTTGCGAAACCATTATACGAAACATGAAAATCAGTTGCTGCCAAAGTATAAAGCGTGGTATTTACTGAGTTGTAATTTGCAGCCAGGGATCCGTTAATATCTATTGTTGATCCGGGATTTGCTGTATTGATTCCTATATTTCCTGTCTGTGCAAAAGCAATAGAAGCAGCTAGCAATCCTACTACTTGTAATAATGTTGTAAAATGTTTGTGCATTTATTATTTTTTAAGTTGTTTGATAATCTATTAATCCTCTGTTTATAGTATATAGGACATATAAGTATGGTGTAAAATTATAGAAATACTTCTACAGGAAAATTTACAGCATGTAGAATAAAAGAAAGAGCCATGTAGAAAATTTTCTACATGGCTCTTTGTAATTTGATCTTGATCGTACCCTATTTTATTACTATATTAAAGCGGTTTGTTTTAATAATGTAATGAAAAGTTCTATCCATCTGATTTTCAATATCAGGATATATAGGTCTGATAAAGTTTAATAAGCGTTGCCAGATTATTTGTTTTCAATTTATTATGGATTCTTTTTTTATACGTGCTAATCGTGGTCATTTGGATATTCATTGCATTTGAAATTTCTAAATTACCATATCCTTTCACCATCAAAATGAAAATTTCATATTCTCTTTCTGAAAGATTTTTTATGGAATCCAGGGGAGAGTCCTGTAAAAGTTGGTTTACAATAGCTGATGGATAATAATAGCCCTCGGAGAATATTTTTTTTACCGCTTCTGAGATTTCATCAACCTTACTGAGCTTACTGAGATATCCATTGGCGCCTTCTTTTATATATTGAACGGCTATTTCTTCTTCATAAGCAGAAAATATCAGGATTTTTATATCAGGATCAAGCTCTTTAATTTCGGAGATCATTTTTTTATTTTTGCTCTCGGGCATATTGATATCTAAAATAACAAGGTCGTATTTTTGTTTTGAAATTTTATCTATAGCTTCCGGATAATCTTCGGCCTGATGAATAATTATATCTTGTATTCTGGATTCTAAAATTAAACTTGTTCCCGCCAGTACAATATCATGATCATCGGCTATAAGAATATATTTAGTCATTTTTTCTATTTGTTAAAATTAGTTTGAAAGAAGTTCCTTGTTTTGTGTTTTTTTGAAAGACAATTTTACTTTCAATCATCTGGAGTAGCTGGAGTACAAGATGCAGCCCCATACCATATTTTTGAAGCAATAATTTTTCGCTTTCGATATTGTCCTGAAGTCTTGTGTAATATTCTATCTTTTGCTCATCCATGCCAATGCCGGTATCTGTAATCAGCAGAATAATATTTTCATTTTCAATGGTGCTATGTATTGTGATGGTGCCATTTTTCGTGTATTTTACGGAGTTATCCAATAGATTATGAAGAATGGCGGCAAGTATGTTTTTACTGATGCGTGTACATAAATAAGTGTCTACATTATTGATGATTGCTGTATTATTATTATCTGCAATAGGATTAAAAAGTATTATTTTTTCTTCAATAAGCTTGTATAAAGAATAGGATTCGGTTGTATCGGAACGATGACTGTAGATATCTGCATATTCTTTCAAAGTGATGGTAAAATTATACAACTGATCGGATGACTTATAGATAGAAGTAAGTATCTTTTCTGCCCGGTGCTGGCTGAAATCTTTATTTTCCAGCACTTCTTTTGCGGTCAGAGCAATGAATTTTATCGGAGTCGTAATATCATGGCTAATGGTACCTATGAGTTTTTTTTGCTGTTCGATCTCGTTATGGAGCTGTATTTTTGTTGCTTCTAATTTTTCTACCGTGTCGGAAAGGTTCTTTGTGCGAAGGTTAATAATCCCTTCCAGTTCGTAATTTTTCTTTTTAAGAAAGCTTATTCGCCATCTGATCAGAAAATTTAACACCAATAAGAGGGTAGTTATAGCTAATACCTTGAACCACAACGTCTGATAAAAATAAGGCGGAATAATAATATTTATTTTTTTATAGATAAATTTTCCCTCGTCATTAACGAGTATTCTTACCATGAAAGTATAATTTCCGTATCCGAGATTGGAGATATAGAATTTCCTGTCTTTACCTATAAATTGCCATTTTTTTTGAGAAGTATCGTTTAATTTTGCCTCTATAGTAACATTATCAGGGTTTGCATAATAGGGAACATCAATGAATATTTCAGCATGATCTGATTTCTGGTCTACATATAAATTGTTTTTAAAATAAACCTCACGATTATCAATCAGAGCTCTTTCAAGGTATATATTTTTTGGATAATAACTTTTAACTTTAAGCGGATTAAAAAATACCAAACCATTTAGGGAAGGAATGACAAATTCACCATTTTTTAACTTATTGCCGGATACATTACCTCCACCATTGAATTCGTTAGTATTAAAACCAGAATCCTTCGAGTAGCAATAATAATTTACTTTATATTGTTGATCATCAGCATATTTTAAAAGTTGATATTCCAATATTTTATAGAGTCCATTATTGGTAGGGATCCAGAAAAAACCATTCGCATCTTCCAAAATGGTATGCGACGAAGAAATATTGCCATTAATATCGTATGGCATTTTTATCAGTCGGTTATCTCTAAGCAGATAGAAGCCTTTTCCTATGGTTGTTATCCAAAAATGACCGTTTTTTGATTTTATGATATTACGGATGGATAGGTCATTTTTGATCGTTAAATTATATATTTTGTTTGTTTTGAGTGATACTTTGTACAGTCCTTTTATAGTACCAACCAAAATATTATTTGGATCAAGGAAAATAAATTTTGTAGGCTCATCATTAAAAATAATTTTTTTATATATTGAAGAAAATGACTTTCCGTTATATATTGCGAGTATTCCGTAGTATTGATTGGTATTGTTTTTTTTGGGTTTTACAATGAGGGCATAATATTTATTTTCATCGAAAAAAAAATCGGTTAAAAAAAAATCCTTTATCGGGATAGAAGTAGTTTTGGTGTATGAATTTTCTTTTTTATACATTATAGCATCTCCTTCTTTTCGAACGATGATATTTCCTTTTTCATCATACCCCATAAAAAATGAAATAACGTCTTTAAAATGATAGTTTTTCACAAATCCATTTCTGTTGTAAATTTCTCCAAGAGGCGTAATTACCGAAGAGCTGTCATAGGGTAGTGTGGAATAAAATACGGACGGAGATTTAGATGCATAGTTTTTGGAGGTCATGAATTCTGGAAAACTGATAATTTGGAGTCCTTCTGTACTGCTTCCCAAATAAAGTTTCTTGTAAAATTCATCATAATAGATGCTGCTAAGGTTATCCTTCTTTATATGCCCATTCATCTGAATGAGCTTACTTATTTTCA
The DNA here is from genome assembly GCF_000737705.1 of Chryseobacterium soli. Classification (GTDB taxonomy): domain Bacteria; phylum Bacteroidota; class Bacteroidia; order Flavobacteriales; family Weeksellaceae; genus Chryseobacterium; species Chryseobacterium soli. The sequence goes on from NZ_JPRH01000010.1 coordinate 120,467, forward strand.
GCTGTCCGTTTTTATAATGGCAGGTATAAAGCGTATTTTCATTAATAATAAAGACCTGGTTATTGATTTGGCTCCAAAAAATTTTACTTTTATGGTCGGTAAGTAATGGAATGTTATAATGATTGACAATTTTTCCTTTTTCTATCTGATTTACTTTCTGATTTTTAAAATCTAAATGAAATAGAGATTCATCAATTACGAAGATCCTGATAATATTATTATAAAATGCGTTTATTGCAAGGGTTTCCTTTTTTTGGGTTTGGGACGGCTTGTATACCAAAGAATTTTCTTTTATATAATACATGCCATGCTGTAGATTCATATAATAGTTGATACCCGGAGCAGCCCCATAGTTGTAATTTGAACAGTATAACAGATAATCAGTATTATTATGGGAAATAAAAATTTTATTGTTTTTGTTATTCTTAAATATTACAGGCTTTTTTTCATGCAAAAGGATGGTATTGCCATAGTCACCATTCGTGAAAATACTGTCCTTTTTAGGAGAACCATAAAAATAGGTGAAACGCTGGCTGTTTAATGGGAAATTCTTATACACTAGAAAATTTACTCCATCATATCTTACCATTCCATTTTCGGTAGTCAACCAAATAAAACCATATTTATCTTTTATAATATCCTTTACACTATTCTGTGGAAGCCCATTATCAGTATTGTATAGCTCCATAATAGGCCTCTGGCTTTGTAAGGTATAAAAAGGGAGTAATAAGAATAATAAAAATATATTTTTATACAAATCTATCAATTTAGCAATACTGCAAAGATATTATGGAATAAATTAAAATTAAAGAGTTATAAATGAATTTTTGTTTTTATTTTTAATTTTTTCTTATAAAATTTTTCTTTCTGTTCAGTGGTTTTTTCACCGTTTCCTTGCCAGAAATGGGATAAGTATTTTATTATAAGTCATTTGAATACAAGATGATGTGCCTGCAATTTATAATATCCCTACTTAATTATTCGCAATTGAAAAATATCGTTGCAAGATCCAATTGGATCAAAATGTAATACAACTGAAGCAAGGAATTGGTAATTAATAATTATACACTCGGTAAAATATACCACAAAAATCACAATTTAATGATTTAGATAGGGGTATGGCATAAAGTTTGAAACCTAAGTTTTACCATCACTAATAATATATTTCATTCTAAAATTTACAATACCTCTCATTACCCCGAGAGGTATTGTTATGTAAATTAGGCGTTCTTAAAAAAATAATATCTTTATCATAAGAAACAAATTTGAACAAACCAACCATTCAATGACCAATGCAAAACAGACGGAAGTATATTCCAATTTATCAATTAAGACGCATCGACTCATTCTCAGACCCATTCATGAGAATGATATTGATGATATTAATAATAATTTTACTCCAAAAGTGACAGAATTTATGCCCTTCAATCCGACTGGTGATAAAAACGAAGTCATTCATTTTGTAGAAAGCTCAAAAAAAGGACTCATTATGAAAACTGATATAGTTTTTGTAATTCTGGATCATAAAGAGCAATTTATAGGATGTTGTGGAATACATAATATAAATCCGGTATCTGTTGAGGTAGGATTATGGCTGAAAGAAGATTCCCAAAGTCAGGGTTTTGGATCAGAGGTCATTATTAGCTTAATTGCATTCATTGAACGATATTTTAGTATTGAATACATCATGTACCCTGTCGACAAAGAGAATGTCAGAAGCAGGAAGATTCCTGAAAAACTTGGTTTTACAGCATTTAAAACTTACACCAAACAAAGAAATGAATCAGCCAATTTGGATATTATAGAATATCGAAAATGCTACACTAAATAATATAATCCAGATGAGATCAGGAAAATCTCATTTGATTGAAAACTGGATCATAATTTTCTTAGTTATAATAAAATCAATAAACACTATAGGTTTTTTCTTATTAGAGGCTTTGTAAACATATATTATACGCATACATTCATGTCATCAGCTTTTAAAACTGATTATCTTGATTTTTCTGGTATAACGAAGGCCTGTAATTCTGACATCTTACCTTCTTTACATTTCCAAACATCACAGTAATGAATGATAGTATGACAGGGACCATGAAATAATTCAGAGGCTGCTGCTTACTTCCAATATCATTGCGGTTTTTGCAGGTACTGTAAGTGTATTGTTAATTTCGAATGCCTTATCTGAAATAATATCTTTTACGTGAATTGAGTTAGGTATGATTTCATTGTATCTGTTAAGATCCAAAGAAACGTCCTCAGTATTTTTATTGAGAACAACCATCACTTTTTGTTGATCATTATACCGAAAATAAACATACACATCATTTTGCTGAGGAGCATAATGTAAAAACTTACCATTGCGTATTGCGGAGTTTGTTTTTCTCCAATTCAGTACTTTTGAAAAATAGTTTTTCGCTTTTTTTTCTTCATCGGTTAATCCTGATTCATTCACTGCATTTTTTGAATCACCTTTCCAGCCTCCGTAAAAATCACTTCTCCGCTGTCCGTCACTTCCTGCTTTATTATTGGTCATGAGAACCTCAGTGCCGTAAAAAAACTGAGGAATACCCCGCATCGTCATGTACATGGCTATCCCAAGTTTCCAATGGGCAAAATTTTTATCGATTCTTGAATAAAACCTGTCTAAATCATGATTGTCAGTGAATATCATCTGATCTGCAGGATGAGGGAAAAGGTAATCCTGCGCCACACTTTGATACACATCGCGCCAGGTTGAAAACCAGCTTTCGGTTCTGTTAAGCGCAGAAACAATATTATCATTAAGAGAAAAATCCATAAGCGTTGGGAGATAACATTCATAGCCGTCTGTATTTATTTTGTCCTTCTGCCAATACGAAGTCTGTGCAGCATTTCTGGACATTTCTTCTCCTGCAATATTCATTTTTGGATATTCTTCCAGAATTGTTTTTGTCCATTTTGCAAGAAAATCTTTATCGGTGTAAGAGAATGTGTCTTCCCTAAGTCCTGATAAACCTGCATATTCTATCCACCAAAGCGTATTTTGAATGAGATACTTTGAGACCAGAGGATTACGCTGGTTAAGATCTGCCATGTGACCGTCAAACCAACCGTCTGTGTATTCCTTTTTGTCAATTTCTGTAGCATATATATCAGTTATGGTGGATTTGAGGTGATTTGTTCTCATTTTTGTATCAGTACAATTCAACCAGTTTTTTTCAGGTGCATCTTTAACAAAATAATATTCTGCACCACAATGATTCAATACTGCATCCCAGATTATTCCGATATTTCTTTTCTTGGCTTCCTGAGCTAATTTTTTAAAATCCGCATTCGTTCCAAACCGCGGATCTATTGTATAGAAATCCGTAGCTGCGTAACCATGATAGGAATAATTGGGTTCATTATTTTCGGTTAATGGGGTGTTCCATATCTGTGTAAATCCAAGAGACTTGATGTAATCCAGATGGTTTATAATTCCCTGGATGTCGCCGCCGTGTCTTTTGTTTTCATCTGTTCTGTCGATTACTTTCTCATTGAGGAAACTAAAGCGGTCATTTTTAGGATCGCCATTGGCAAAACGATCAGGTACGATTAAATATATGGCATCTTTCTGGGTGAAACTTTCCCTGTCGGCACTCCCAGCTTCTCTTTCAAGTAGTGGGAAGTTTTTGGTAATTATCTTTTTGTTATTTTTCAGAAAATCAATGGTTACCGTTCCAGGTTTTGCTGAGGATGTGATCTTCAACGTCAAAAAAAGATAATTTTTATTCTCAACTGTTTCAGTTGTTAAAACCTCAACACCAGAATAAGAAATCGAAGGTTGTAAATCTGAAAGGTCTTTGCCATAAATCAGTAAAGTAATGGTGTTGTATTTCATGCCAATCCACCAGTTTTCCGGTTCAATCCTTTCTATTTTTTGTGAAAAAACAGAAATTGAAAATAAGGATATAGTGATGATTTGAAATAGTTTTTTCATAAACTTCAATTTTTATTAATGAATATCTTTATAAGCTGACCGAACATCCGAATAGTCTTTAATGGCTTTCCAGTATTCATTTGGTGAAGCGGGTTTTGGTACCCATGTGGGGTCTGGAATTGTTTTTAAGGCTTCTGACCAATTCTGCCTGATGAGGGGATAGAATTCTTCATCAATAGTACAATTAGAAAGCTGATTGAGCGGTTTCAGGAAAATGTAGCCATCCATAAAATCTGCTAATCGAAAATCTTTGTATCCCATAGAAAATGAACTGTTGTCTCGGAGATTTCCTAATGGTGTCTTTATTAAGTCAAAACCTGCTGGGTTATTATTGAGCTGACTCATTATTTTTTCTATGCTGCCATTTCCCGGACTTACCAAATAGGGAAGATGGTTGGGATAATTGTATAATGGGCGATGCAAAATAATGGTAAAAACCTCGTCTGGGAATTCTTTATATACAAGATTCCCGAAATAGCCTTCTTCAAACCGGACAAAATTACGGGATGTGTAATCATAGATGGAATGTCTGTATTTTGTAAATGCATGATTTAAGCCTGTAAGAATCAGTATTTTTTCATTTTTTGAAAGGATTTCTTTTTTTACAAGGGATGCTCTAAATATTTCCGTATTGCCTTTATGAAAAACTTTCTGCATGTTTTCCGGTGTTTTCTGTCCCGAGAATGAAGACCAGTCATATTGATAGCTTAGATTGATGACTCTGAATCTTTTGGCGTTTTTGGATAATGTTTTATTCAGGTTCTAGGCTGCTTTATAGAGATCCATATACTCCTTGTATGCCCATCCGGAATGGTAGTCGAACATTATTTTTCTGATTCGGGTTTCATCATATTGCGGTGCCCGGATAAGAGAATCTATTTCTGCCTGGTGCTCAGAAGCTCCGAATTCTACGCCCAGATTATAAATTCCGTTTTGGTACAGTTCGGGAATTATTTGGTTTACAAATTCTACATTTTCGCGTATTCTGTGATCTTCCCCAAGAAAGATAATATTGTGATTCTTGAATTTAGATAAAACATAATCTTTCGGACTTTGATGATGTTGTTTGAGATAACTGACTGACGCCTGAATTTCATTTACCTGTTGTGCATTTGAAAAGTGAAATACAAAAAAGGTGATCATAAAGGGTATTAATTTCATGGCAGATGGATTGGTATTAAGGATGGAAACGCCAACAAAAATATCACGTAAAGTCTTTCTATAAAAGAGTTTGGGACAGACAACTATTTAAACGGTACAGAAAACAAGGAGCTGAAAATGGAATACAGGATGATTGATATAAATAATTTAAATTTGAGAAAAATCTTGAAGATGAATGCGACTTCTTTATTCTGGAACAGAAATTTATTGCTCAAACACATCGCATATTGGATTGCGTTTGTGCTGTTTTGGGGATTTGTCTGGGGGTTGTCTGATTACGATTTCGGAAGAAATATTTTAATCCAGATCAGCTGTCTCCCATCAAGAATGCTATTGGTTTATATCAGTTTATATTTCCTGATTCCAAAGTATTTTATGAAGAAAAGATATTTTGAATTTTTTGTAACCTATATGATGCTTGTCTTATTGATCAGTATTGTCATTCAGCGCCCGGTGATGCTATTCTATGTGCAGCCCACTTACATGCCTACCTGGAATACCAGTAATTTTTTTAGCTCAGCAGAGATTATCAACACAGCACTGGATATCAATATTGCAGCTGTTATCCCATTGGCGTATCAGTTATTACAGACTTTAGAGACGCTGAGGGAAAATAATCACGAACTGGAAGTGGAGAATGGTAAGATTAAAGAAAATAAGGAGATATCTACCATCGATTTAAAAATAGATAAGTCCGTACATAAAGTTTTGGTTAAAGACATTATTTATATTGAAAGCCAAAGAAATCACGTGAAAATAAAACTGGTTAATACAGAATTGGTAGTACGTCACAATATTTCGGCGCTGCAGGAGTTACTTCCTGGAGATACATTTATAAGAGTTCACCGTTCTTACCTTGTCAACAGTACCAAAATTTCCTCATTTTCTCCCGCTAAAATTGAAGTGGAATCAGAAACTATTCCCGTCGGACGATTGTATAAGGAACAAGTGAAAAAAATATTGGGTTATGGCGTATGATATAAATTAATGTTTAAGAAATAAAATCTTGCCTGCTGAGATATTGTTATCTGATAGTAAATAATAGGAGAGAATGCGACAGATGGAGTTGAAGGGTAAATTGTAAAGACAGTTAATCGATCTGTTACCTTAAAATATATGTAATCTGTATCTGTTACCTTGTTACATCAATCCATAATTTTGTAATTAAATACTTAAATTATGAAAATACAAAATAGCACACGTAACGATATAGAGGAAATCTTTAGGCTGTATAAAATCGCTACTGATTTTCAAAAAACAAAATTTATTGTTCATTGGCCAGAATTTGAAAGGAGCCTTGTTGAAACGGAAATAGCAGAAAACCGACAGTGGAAAATTGTTATCAACGGCCAAATTGCCTGTGTCTGGGCAATTACATTTAGCGACCCCCAAATTTGGGAAGAACGAAATAACGATCCGGCAATTTACATTCACCGGATTGCAACAAACCCTGATTTCAGAGGGCAGAATCTTGTTCAAAAAATTGTGGAGTGGTCTAAACAGTACGCATTGGCGAACCATAAAAAGTTCATCCGTCTTGATACTGTTGGCGATAATCCGGGACTGATCTCTTATTATACAAAATGTGGTTTTGATTTTTTGGGATTATCAAAACTGAAAAATACAGAAGGACTTCCTGCGCATTATGATAATGCAACAGTAAGTTTGTTTCAGTTGGGTGTGTGATATTCTAAGTTAAAAATAACGAATGCTTGCAGTGTCAAATAATTGCAATGCTAAAACATTCGGGGGGTAACAAAATAAGCGGCCACAAGTGCTATTACTCCGATTAGAAGCAGTTTAAGATACATTTTTCGATCGAGTGATGTTTTGCTGATAAAATAACAGATCAGCATCCAGATCATCCACACGCTAATACAGGCAAAAAGTGCCAGACCATAAACAAGGCCGGACAAATCGTAGGCTCCGCCACCAGTCTGTCCGCCGGATTGCCCATCATGTAGTACCAAAGTCAAGATGCCAAAAGGAACAATGAGAAAAGCTAATCTTAACATTAATTTTTTAGTGGTTTTACTCATACATAGGTATTATTGATTAAAGATCTGGTGAATATTTTGTAGACTACAATTTATAAAAAAACTTTACACCAAACTTGATTTTAGCAATCGATTGAAAATCAATGAAGTTGCATATTGACTATTCACACATAGCTTTTGGTTTTTCTTATTCCTGGGATAATGAACACGGGCTAGGAAGATGTAATGCAAAGGCAGAACTAAAATCAGTCATCAGCTAACTTTTAATCATTCATTTAAACCTGATTTTGATTATATTCTTCATTGTCTTTACATTAATTTACCATAAATTTGAGAAGATAACTCCTTTAACAAATCCAGCGTATAGGAATTACGGAAACTTAAATTTATATTTTTATAATGAAGAATAACAATACAATAGATCCTATCGAAGCACGCAAACAGCGGATAGCCAGACAAAAGGGGAGCAAGGGTGCATTGTTAGGGATTTTGATTGGTCACGCTATGATCTTTTTGGGTGGCGTATTGATACTCCGTTCCGTATTTGGATTTTTAGAACTGAATATCACAGAATCTGGTGAGCCTCCCTTAGCCATCTTTGGTATGGCTGCTGGACTACCATTTATAATCTTAGGTTTGTTTATACATATTGGTGCCAGCCGCAGATTTACCGGTAAACTATTTTCATTTCCAGGTATTGGACCTGGACCTGTTCTTTTCACGGGGTTTGCTATTGGTGCATGGTGGGGCGCATTATCGTTGCCAGTACAAGGGGCACTATGGCTTATTCCATCGATTTTAACTCTTATTGCCGGATTACTCTGGTTAAGTGGTATATTATTAAGAATCCGCCGTTATGCAAAGTATAATATGCTCACCAGAATGATAAAAGATGGAAAAATAACTGCTGCACTTATTACAGATATACCGGAAATTGATCCTACTTCAGGCGGCCTCATCGGAACCGTTACTGTAAAATTTACCGACATGGCTGGAGTAGATCGCTGGGTACAAAAAACCGGACAGTGGAAACGTGTCGATCTGCCAAAGACAGGAGATGCCGCAACGGTACTTTACGACCCACAACATCCGGAAAACATTTCTACCATCTGGGTGGGGCCTCCGGGCTCTACCACAATAACAGATTTTACTCTTTGGCATTCATAAAATCAGGATGCTCATAACTGCTGCTCCATATAGTTTGAATGTATTAATTTTGTCAAATGAAAGAAAAGGTGATAAGAGTCTTGTCTGAGTTTAATAATGAATTAAAACTTCAGGGGTTTAAAGCATTTCAAATAGAAGATGACAGTAATTCTACACGAACTTATAGCAGAAAAGATTTTTACAAAATCTGTCTAACAACGGGCAAAAGTAAGATCCATTATGCAGATAAGACATTTGAGCAGGAGGGCACAATCCTTTTCTTCGGAAATCCGCATATTCCTTATTCTTGGGAAACCATTTCAACAACATATATTGGTTACACGATACTTTTCTCAGCAGAATTTTTTAAAAATTCTGAGCGTTCCGAAAGTCTTCAGCATTCCTCTTTTTTTAAAATAGGAGGAACACCGGTTTTAAATATCAATGCGGACCAAAGAAATTTTCTCAATACCTTATTTCAGAAGATGATTTCTGAACAGGAAAGTGATTACACATATAAAGATGAGTTGATTAGAAATTATATCAGTCTCATTATCCACGAATCTTTGAAAATGGAACCATCTGAAAATTATGATCAGAATAAAGATGCTGCTTCCAGGCTATCTTCCGTTTTTCTGGAGTTATTGGAAAGACAATTCCCAATTGAGACAACTTCAAATCCACTTCATTTAAGGACGGCGCAACAGTATGCACAGCATTTGAATGTACATACAAACTATCTCAACCGAATGGTGAAAGAAGTCACAGGAAAATCCACCACCACACATATTACTGAACGAGTCATTACAGAAGCAAAAGCTCTTTTGCAGCATACAGACTGGAGTATCTCGGAAATTGCTTATGCTTTAGGATTTGAATATCCTAGCTACTTTAATAATTTCTTTAAAAAAAACACTGGAACCAACCCCAAATCTTTCAGGCCGACAGAGGTTTGAATTTCTTAATTTTCGGTTTGATAATCTTAGTCTTTTCGTCCTAGAAGACTATAAATTTGTACTCGTAAGATTAACAAATTAAATGAATGTCAGATCAACGCAATAACTCAATTTTCAAAGCTTCCCCAAAAGATATTTTTGAGCAGATGCAGAATGGTGAGACAATCATGCCCAATGATCCTCAGTTTGGAAGACTGCAACAGGAAACATACAAGACTATGGGATTATTAACCCAATTGAATAATTCTTCCGATCCTGTAGAAATTAAAGACTTCCTAAATAAGATTTTAGATAAAGAGCTTGAAGCAGTTACTGTGTTTCCTCCAATCTATATAAACTATGGAAAAGGGGTTGTAGTCGGTAAGAACGTATTTATCAATTTCGACTGTACCTTTTTATCGCTGGGAGGAATTACTATTGATGATGATGTATTAATTGGTCCCAAAGTCAGTCTGATCACAGAAAATCATCCACTCGATCCAAAATACCGAAAAGGTCTTGTCGGTAAGTCTATTCACATCAAGAGAAATGCCTGGATTGGTGCCAATGCTACAATTCTGCCAGGCGTTGTCATTGGAGAAAATGCTGTAGTTGCGGCTGGAGCAGTAGTTTCAAAAAACGTTCCTGACAATTCAATTGTGGGCGGTATTCCGGCAAAGATTATTAAGACTATTTAGGGTTAGAATAGGATTTACGCCATATTTTATGATAAGCTGTGGTCTGCACGGTTTATCAGTAAGATTTTAGACAGCATATATGACAGATACGCTGTTAGAACACTGAGTACACACACGATAAGAAAAGAATAGTCATAAAAAATCTTTATAATAATGAAAAACATAAAACTATTTTCAATCATAGGAATGCTTATGCTTACACAGCAGGTATTCAGCCAGAAAAATGTAAAATCAGTAACCATGAACAAAACAGAAGAACATTATACTTTCCAGCTCAGTGATAAAGTCAGCCGTCAAAAAGTAAGCTTCAAAAACCGTTATGGAATTATCCTTTCAGGAGATTTATACCTCCCTAAAAATGCAGGAAGCAAAAAAATGTCTGCTTTGGCCATCAGCGGGCCTTTCGGAGCCGTAAAAGAACAGTCATCAGGTCTGTACGCCAATGAAATGGCACAAAGAGGATTTGCAGTCATTGCATTTGATCCCTCTTATACAGGAGAAAGCAGTGGTGAAACCCGCAGTCTTGCTTCACCTGAAATTAATACTGAAGATTTTAGCGCAGCAGTTGATTTTCTGGGCATTCAAAAGAATATTGATAGAAATAAAATTGGGATCATTGGTATATGCGGTTTTGGTGGCTTTGCCTTGAATGCAGCTGCTGTAGATAAACGGGTAAAAGCTGTAGCTGTTTCTACAATGTATGATATGACACGTGTTATGTCCAAAGGGTATAATGATGCTGTAACGCTTGATCAGCGTACTAAAATATTAGAACAGCTGGGAGAACAGCGCTGGAAAGATGCCGAATCAGGAAGCTTTGCTCCAGGGCCTGTGCTTAATGCTGAGAAGCTAAAAGGAGATGAGCCTCAGTTTGTAAAAGAGTATCATGATTATTACAAAACCGAAAGAGGTTTTCATGAGCGTTCACTGAACTCAACCGGTGCATGGAACGCAACAACTCCTATATCATTTATGAATATGCCTATTATGACCTATATAAAAGAGATTTCACCGAGACCAATCTTAATTATTGCAGGTGAGAAGGCTCACTCCCGCTATTTTAGTGAGGATGCTTTTAAGGCTGCTGCTCAGCCTAAAGAACTCGTAATTGTACCCGGTGCTGTTCATACAGATTTGTACGACAAACTAGATAAAATCCCTTTCGATACATTGGAAAACTTCTTTAAAACTAATTTAAAGTAGAAGAATATGGAAAACTATAAGCAGCATACAAGAAGAAATTTATTCAGTAGAAAGTATTGGCCGGTGTTGGTTTAATGCTTGTCAATCCGTCTGACGTTTTAGGACAAAGTAAATATTTTGTATAGGGTGCCACCTTACCAAAAAGGATTTTGTTTTAAAATGAGGTCTTAGTATATTGCGAACAAATAGATACTTGTAAATGTCCAATTTTGAAGTTTTTTACGATTACATTCAAAAATTGTCAGGAGAAATACTTTCTGAGGATGATAAATTGGTGATTGAGACTTATATGAAACCTAGAAAATTCAGGAGAAAACAATATTTTCTCCAGGAAGGTGATGTGTGTAAATATACCGGATTTATTGTGAAAGGATCTGCCAAAACATTTTCTGTGGATGATGAAGGAAATGAAAATATCCTGAAATTAAGTATAGAGAATTGGTGGCTAGCTGATTTTGAAAGTTTTTATCAATTAACGCCAAGTCAATATAACATAGAAGCAATGGAAGATCTTGAAGTTTTACAAGTGACAAATGCTCAGGTTGAAGAGTTTTTTAAACCTATCGCAGCTTTTTCATCAATGATGGAGGTTATTAAGCAGAATAATGCGATTGCAAATCAAAAACGTGTTCAAGCCGCCATCAGCTACACAGCTGAAGAACGTTATGCAGATTTTGTGAGGAATTATCCTCATTTTCTAATGCGTTTTCCACAAAACGTGATTGCTTCTTATTTAGGTTTGTCTCCTGAAACCCTAAGCAGGCTGAGAAAAAAAAATAATTCAAAATAAAATCTAGCTTTAGTCTATTCTCTACTTTTACTTTAATAATTACCATATCATACTTTTCCTGAAAATAATTCTCATCCCATTCAAAGCCTTGGGTTGACTTTTGTCAAGAGTATTTAATGATTCAGGTCAAGATTGCATTTCTCCCGAGAAAATATCTTTGTACAACAATTCAGAGCAGAATATCTGGAATTTTAAAATGTAAAATTATGAGTAAATTAAAAAACAAAGTTGCGGTTATCACCGGTGGTAACAGCGGTATAGGTCTTGGTATTGCAGAAGCATTAAAAAATGAAGGAGCGGTAGGTGCAATCGTTGGGAGAAATCAGGAAACTTTAGATAGTGCTATAGCGCTTCTTGGAGATAGTTTTATTGCAATTAATGCTGATGTGACCAACATGGACGACCTGGAAAGAATCTTTAAAACAACATCTGAAAAATTTGGCAAAATTGATACCCTTGTCGCCAATGCGGGGGCAGGAACCATGGGAACTGTGGCAAATACTACTGAAGCAGATTATGATAAATTAATGAATTTAAATCTAAAGGCTGTTTATTTCACGGTTCAAAAATCTTTGCCCTATATGAATGATGGTAGTTCCGTTATTCTTATCGGATCAAATGCAGCCCATCGTGCTTATGCTTCCTTCACCCTTTACGGTGCTGCAAAATCTGCTGTAATTTATCTGGCAAAAGGATTTTCCAGTGATCTTTTAGACAGAAAGATCAGAGCTAATGTCATCATACCCGGTACAACGGATACTCCGGCATTTGATAAGTTTATTCCTGCTGAGCAAATAGATGCAGTAAAGCAGCAGTTTGCAGAAGTCGTACCGGCTGGCAGGATTGGAAAGCCATCCGATATAGGGAAAATTGCCGTATTTCTGGCTTCCGAAGATTCTTCATTTATGCTTGGTGCTGAACTGCTTGTAGATGGAGGTATGACTTATTTGGCGAAGTAATTTATGCTCAATGATCTCACCATATCAAAACATGCCAGATAACGATAAAGTTATTTGGCATGTTTTATTTAAATTAATTGTCGTAAAAAATCAATATATCAATAAAGGTATACACCTGAAAAATCGAAAGAACAATAAGATTGGAAAAATGTATTGATCAACTTCAATTGTGTGTTTTTGGATCTTGAGGGAGTTGTCATTAAAGATCTTGGTTTGATATCACAATGATCAGCTTGCTTTCCGAAGGACATCCAGTTGAACAAGATCAGAGGTTCCCTTGTCAAAAAAGCAGATAAAATTCTGCATTTAATAAGAACAGATGTATAAGTTAGGGTCATCATTTTTTAGTTGTATTGGATAGTTTAAGTAAATTGCAATAAATTATTAAACCGATGTCTGATTTTTCAGTGTTTTTCGATTACATAGAAAAAACATCCGGCAAACTGCTTTCAGAAGACGATAAGCGTTTGTTGATGGCTCATTTCAAACCCAGAAAACTTCGAAAAAGGCAATATTTTTTACAGGAAGGAGACGTATGCAAATACATTGGGTTTATTGTGAAAGGATCTGCCAGAACCTTTGCGGTAGATGCTAAAGGAAGTGAGCATATATTGAAGCTGTCTGTGGAAAATTGGTGGCTAGCTGATTTTGAAAGCTTTTACCTCTTGACTCCAAGCCATTTTAATATTGAAGCACTTGAGCAACTTGATATACTACAGACAACTAATGCCGAAATTGAGCAGTTTCTAAAGCATATTCCTGCCTTTTCAACAATGGCGAGTGTAATCAACCAAAATTACACTATTGCAGCTCAAAAAAAAATGCTGGCCTCAAATAGCTATACGGCTGAAGAACGTTACGAGGAACTGATCAGAAGTTATCCTCATTTCCTACAACGGTTTCCGCAAAATATGATCGCTTCATACCTGGGTTTATCGCCAGAAACTTTGAGCAGGATAAAGAAAAACTTTTTAAAATAAATTCTAAATAATATAACTTCTTTTCATGTTAAACATGTAATTTATGATATTACATGGGTGTTTAGATTACACCTATTGGTTGTTCAATTTACTTTCGCACGATCTTAATTTACAATATTACAATTAGTTATCAGGTTAATTTGATTTAAGTCATTATCCAGACTTGACCCAAGTCAAGCTTACTTAATGATGTATGTCAACCAACATTTCATCACAGGATTGCATCTTTGTAAAGTCTTCAGAACAAGAATCTGAAGAATATTAACAAACAAAAAAGTAATGAATAAATTAACAAACAAAGTCGCAATAGTAACTGGTGCGGCAAAAGGAATAGGAGCTTCAATCGCAAAACACTTTGCCCATGAAGGTGCAAAAGTGGTTGTAAATTATGCCTCAAGCAAGGAAGCAGCGGATAGTGTAGTAAAGGAGATAACAGATCATGGCGGAATAGCCATTGCGGTACAGGCCGATGTATCTAATGAAGCCGATGTGAACAGGTTGTTTGAAGAAACTAAAAAAACTTTCGGAACCTTAGATATTTTGGTAAACAACGCGGTTTTTCAACAGTTTTTGCCCATAGAACAAGTGTCGGCAGAAGCTTTTCATAAGCATTTTAACGTCAATGTTTTGGGTTCTGTATTGACTATCCAAGCATCTTTAAAACTGTTTGGAGATAAAGGTGGCAATATCATTAATATCAGTTCAGGTGCAAGCAAATCGCCGATGGCGGGAGTATCGTTATATTCCTCAACAAAAGCAGCATTGGATGCGATAACGATCTCTTTGTCGAAAGAACTGGGGGTAAAAAATGTTCGGATTAATTCTATTTTGCCAGGCGCTACAGAAACAGAAGGTGCCGTGAGTGCTGGTGTTACCAAAGGCAGTGATTATGAAAAAATGTTTGTTGCCAATACACCACTTGGCCGTAGAGGTCAGCCGGAAGATATTGCGAAAGCTGCCGTATTTCTTGCTTCCGATGATGCAGCCTGGATTACAGGAGAGCAAATTAGCGTCTCCGGTGGTATGTTTGGTTTTTAAAATAGATTGAAAGAACTAAAGATATTGGTATATTATACCATAGCATATTTAATTTGTATCAGTCCTCGGTTAATCCAATCTCGAATTCCTTCGGATGAGGTTTACGGGAGGTCATAATTACTTCCTGATCCATGGAATACCGTGGTCGGCGATAAAAAGAAAAGCAGCATTTAGCTGCTTTTCTTCTTTTAAAGACAGGTGTTGAAATCAGAAAAATATTCATAAAAAGTGTTTGTTTATGAATACGTTTGTTGCCATAAGGCATAGTACATAAAAATTCACTGTATCCATCCCACTTTTTTTCTCCATAGGAGATAGTCCGGATTCTCATTCTCGATCTTCTCAATATCTTCAATGGGAGGGATGCGGTCGATTTCTTCAGGAGATAAAATGGGTAAATTATTTTTAATTCTTAACTCATTAATTTGATCCTTGCTGATCACAGGATAAATGGTACCGTCTGAGTTGAGCTGTGTTCCAAATTTCTGTGGTTTCCCTTGGAAAAATTGTATCCTGTCAAAGAGATAGGCCATGCTCTTTAAATCATTGTCATTGCTGTTTTGAAGCATCAGCTGGTAGGCCTCTTTCATCAATTGAGGTTCTGAAATGGCGTGCTGAACGATCAGCCAGGCAGCTTTATTGGCCTCCTTCCCAACTTTTGAGATGGTCGGGAAACCGATCAACCGGATGATCTCTCTCAACTTTTGTGCATTATCCCGATGAACACTTTCCATCTCGGGATGATATCCTCCTGCAAGTTTATTCTCTTTCAATAATCTATCTCTTACTGACAAATCATATTCAGATAATTCTAATAATTGCCTGGAAAAGTTATTTTTCATTAAATGAAATTTTGGTTAGAATAAATTTAACTTGTTTATCAAATATAAGAATTTGCAATTTACATTGATGCGAATAGGATATTGACTATTATTCTATTAAAAAAGAAAAATATTGAGTTTATGATTGACCAATATCAATAAAAATAAGGGAATTTAAGGGACAATCGGCATAACGGCACAACTTTTATTCTATCAATAATATATTAGAAATAAAAAATTACTTTTAGCTAAACAGTTTAAATATATGGATAGAAATATTACAATTTTATTACCGGTCCTTTGCGGCCTCTTGTTTCCTTGTAAAGGGTTAGCTCAAAAAGCACCAAAGGACAGCTATTCTTTATTTAATCCGGTACCACGTTCGCAAATGAGGGAAATGGAAACTGATCGTCCTGATGTTACCGAATCTCCTTACACCGTAGATGCCGGACATTTCCAGTTGGAAACAGATCTGGTCAGAACAATAAAGGAAATAGGCGAATCGTCCGAGACCCATACCGTACTCATCAATCAGATGAACCTAAAGATTGGGATTGCCAATTCTACTGCAATACAGATCGGATTCCAGACGTATGGCAGGCAGAGTGAAAAGGAATATGATTCAGGTTCTAAAACAATTTCGGATGGTCATGGAGATCTTACCTTCAGGATCAAACAAAACCTGATAGGAAATGATGATGGGAGCTTCGCATTGGCATTGCTGCCGTATATCAAGTTTCCGACCTCCAAATATGAGGACAGCAGATTCGAGGGCGGATTAATTGTCCCTATGCAATACAAGCTTCCGGGTGAGTGGAATCTTGGATTACAAGTTGAATTGGACAGGCTTAAAGATCAGGATGAGCAGGCTATGCATACTGAATTCTTACAGACCCTCACAATCAGTCATTCCATTATAAAAGGTATAGAGGGGATTGCGGAAACTTATTATACTTACGATTTCAAGGCTCATCAGTTTTCTAATTATCTTAATGCAGCCATCCAGGTGGATGTGGCGAGAGATTTTAAGCTGGATGCAGGTTTAAACTTTGGTATACAGCATACAGCAGCAAAGCATTATTTTATTGGTGCATCTTACCGCCTTTAAAAGAAGGTATGGAACGCTGCTAGATTTCAGAGCGATCGGTGAAAATATTAGGATTATTCCGGCTGAATAATGACAAACCGTACCAATGGAAATTCATTTTTTATATGGCCACGAATGCGTTGTATGGCTTCAGTGATCTCTTCCGTATCCAAATGATCTTCAAAATCTATGATCAGCATCAAGACAACTTCTTCTGGTGATTGGTAGGTGGATAGTATACTTTTTGTTCTCACTACTGTAGCATCTTTTTCGGCCAGCTTTGCGATTTTTTTCCTTGTTTCAGGGGCTATACCTTCTCCCATCAATAAACTCCTGCTTTCCCTGGCCAGGATAAAAGAGACAAACACAAGTATCAATCCTACGATTATCGAAGCAAGACCGTCTAATTCCGGAATTTGACGCGAGTGACTGATTCCCATCAATATCATGACAACGGTCAGACCGGCCACTGCAGCTCCATCTTCAAAAACAACCAGAAAGCTTGCGGGATCTTTGCTTTTAATGATCGCATCCCACCATTTCAAGCCGTTACGGGTCTTATTGAACTCTCTTATTGCGATAAAAAAAGAGGTTCCCTCGAAAATAAGGGAGAGTACCAGCACAATATAGTTCCAGAAAGGATCTTTCATCAATTCAGGTTCCCGAATGTGTAAAATTCCCTGGTAAATAGATAGGCCACCACCCAGACCAAATATCAGAATAGAAACAACAAAAGACCAGAAATAGAGTTCCTTGCCATATCCAAAAGGATGAGATTCATCTGCAGGCTTCTTACTTCTTTTCAGTCCATATAAAAGTAACAGCTGGTTGGTGGTGTCAACGGTTGAATGGATACCCTCAGAGATCATGGATGAACTGTTTGTAAATGCCCCGGCAATAAACTTTGTTAGTGCAATTAACAGATTAGCGGCAAGTGCGCTATAAATTGATTTACGATTATTGGTCATTTATGATTGGTATGAAAATGAAAGGCGTGAGATTATTTTTATGCGTTAGGCATATAAATATCTTTAGCCAAACTAATGTGATTAAATCATCTAATAAAAATATTGCTTTTAATCGAAAAATGTCAACACTATCAGAAAAACTTTTTGTCTTTGTTTATAATATAATCAAAAAAATAATTTGTTGTTTTTGCCTGTATCTCCTAATATATACAATGAAAAGTATAGCAATGAATAAAAAATACGAAGAAAGTAATGACTGGTAAAATTAACATGTAGAATTAAATATAAAAACGAGACTCACGAGTCTCGTTTTTATATTTTCGGAGGTTGAACAGGGGTGTTATAGTGTTAAATCCCAATGTAAAGGGAAGTTTGTAGCCTCGCCAAGAATCGAACTTGGATCTAAAGTTTAGGAAACTTCTATTCTATCCATTGAACTACGAGGCCGTTTCAATTCTAAAAATACAAATAATTTATCATAAAAAGGGTTTGGGGTATCCGTCGCGCTGTTTTTTAACCCAAAATACCAACAGATTATTTTCTTTTTAAAATCAAAATAAGACAATTCCGTTTTGGCTACATCTTTGTCCATTTTGGCAACTCCCGGCTTTTGTTGAATGCAGACCTTTGCTATGTAAAATGTAAACAACAACAAAAATGAAAACAATTTTTATAACAGGCGCCTCTACAGGATTGGGAAAATCAACGGCTAAATTATTTCAAAGCAGAGGATGGAACGTTATTGCAACCATGCGAAACCCTGAATCTGAAACAGAACTTACTGTATTAGAAAATGTAACCGTTCTTCCTTTGGATGTTACTAATACCGAACAGATCCAGTCCACCGTTACAAAAGCTATTGAAGGGCATGATATCGATGTGGTGTTCAATAATGCAGGATATGGTTTGATCGGGCCACTGGAAGCTTTAAAAGATGAGCAGATTGTAAAACAGCTGGATACTAATTTATTGGGAGTTATCCGTGTGACGCAGGCTTTTATTCCTTATTTCAGAGAAAAAGGAAAAGGAACATTCATTACAACGACTTCAATTGGAGGATTGATTGCGTTTCCGTTAAGTTCTACTTATCATGCTACGAAATGGGCACTGGAAGGCTGGAGCGAAAGTCTTGCATTTGAACTTAATACCTTTGGAATTGATGTTAAAACAGTTTCTCCGGGAGGTATTAAAACAGATTTCGTAAGCCGCTCATTGGATTCAGCATCAAGTCCTGCCTATGATGGAATGGTCAATACTTTATTTTCTAAAATGGAAGGGATGATGGATGCCGCTTCAGCACCGGAAGTGATTGCTGAGGTAGTATACGAAGCTGCTACCGACGGGAAAAATCAATTACGATATGTAGCGGGTGAAGATGCAAAAGCATTGTATGCCCAACGTTTGGAACTTGGTGACGAGGCATTCAGACAACAGTTTGGACAGCAGTTTATGTAATTTTTGAAAAGATCATAAAAAGTAAGCGGGCTGTTTTGCAGTCTGCTTACCTTTTTAATAAAATCCTTACCTTTATAATCATGGAAAAGAAAGAAAATACCCTGTTGAAAATTTCATCCATATCAGAACTGCACCAGTTGCTGCAGCTTCCCAAACCTCTTCATCCCTTGGTAAGCCTGGTGGATAATACAGAACTGACGGTTAATAAAGAACTCCTTAACCGGAATTTTATTTTGAATTTCTATAAAATTTCCTACAAGTTTTCTGAAAACGGTAAAATGGGCTACGGACAGGGATATTATGATTTCAATGAAGGAGGGATGATGTTTACAGCACCCAATCAGATTCTGTCTACCGATGAAGAAGCAGAGTACCATGGCTATACTTTATTAATGCATCCCGATTTTATCAGAAACTACCCTTTGGTGAAAAATATCAAGAAGTATGGATTCTTTTCCTATGATACCAATGAAGCTCTGCATTTGTCCGATAAAGAAAAAAAGATAGTTATCGGGCTCTTAAACAGCATCATGGAAGAATTGAATACTTCTATTGATGAGGTTAGCCAGGATGTTATTATTTCCTATATTGAAGTCCTGCTGAATTACAGCAATAGATTCTACAAACGCCAGTTTATCACCCGAAAAGCGGTAAGCAATGATCTGCTTTCTAAAATGGATTCTGTTTTGGAAAACTATTTTAATCAACAGGAAACATTAAATAACGGTCTTCCTACCGTAGAGTTTTTGGCATCGGCTCTTCATTTATCGCCTCATTATTTAAGCGATATGCTCCGGAATATAACAGGACAGAATGCACAGCAGCATATTCATGAGAAATTAATTGAAAAAGCAAAAGAATATCTCACCACCACCAATTTTTCCGTGGCAGAAGTTGCTTATCAATTGGGATTCGAGCATTCACAGTCTTTCAATAAATTATTTAAAAAGAAAACAAATACCACTCCGTTAAGCTATAAGCAGTCATTTAATTAATAAAAAAAAACTTTCTTTATGCTTTGAATACAAATAAAGTCGGAGAAATATATTTTGCAATACTATTTTTATATAGTTTATCGTTATATTTATCGAATTATTTTTAATTCACTGAAAAAGAATTGACAGATTATAACTTTTAAATGACAAGCAAAATCATCGGAGTGGGTAATTATATCCCATCAAAAACCATTACTAATTTATTTTTTGACGAACATCATTTTATTAATAAAAACGGAGAGTCATTAAAAGAAAGCAATGCAGTTATTGCGAATAAACTGAAAGATATTACAGGCATCGAGGAGAGAAGATATGCTTCCGATCAGCAGGTAACTTCCGATTTAGGTTTAATAGCGGCACAGGCGGCTATACAAGATTCAGGAATTGATCCTGAAACCCTGGATTATATCATATTTGCCCATAACTTTGGCGATGTCCGTGCAGGCACAGTGCAGTCGGATGCTGTTCCAAGTTTGGCTGCAAGAGTAAAACACCTTTTAAGGATCAAAAATAATTTTTGTGTAGCGTACGATGTATTGTTCGGATGTCCCGGATGGATAGAAGGAATGATACAGGCGAATGCATTTATCAGATCTGGTATTGCCAAGCGATGTTTGGTGATCGGTGCAGAAACCCTTTCCAGGGTAGTAGATATCCATGACAGAGACAGCATGATCTATGCAGATGGAGCAGGAGCTGCCATTGTGGAAATGAGCAATGATGGGAGTGGTATAAAATCCCATTTATCAGCTTCCTATACGCTGAATGAAAAAGATTATCTGTATTTCGGGAAATCATATAATAATGAAAAATGTCAGGACACGAAGTACATCAAAATGGATGGCAGGAAAATATACGAATTTGCACTTGTGAATGTTCCGGATGCCATGAAAAAATGTTTTGATGAAAGCGGATATACCATTGACCAGCTGAGTAAGATCATTATCCATCAGGCTAATGAGAAAATGGATGAAGCAATTGTAAAACGTTTTTACCAATTATATGATCTGCCAATGCCTGAAAATATTATGCCGATGGTGATCAGTAAATTAGGAAACAGCAGCGTAGCTACTATTCCGACACTTCTTAAAATGATCCTGGACGGAGAATTACCGGCTCATGAAATCAAAAAAGGAGATATTCTTTTATTCGCTTCCGTAGGAGCAGGAATGAATGTTAATTCATTTGTCTATCAATTCTAAGATCAGATTGAAATCTCTTTAATTACATGTAAACACATTTCTTAAAGAAATTAATAATATGTAACCTCTGTCAGATGCTGGCAGAGGTTTTTTATAATGCACCATTTTCTCAGCAATAGAAGCATTTTGTGAAATATTTGGATTGTTTTTTTTAAATATTTAATCCTTAATATTTTGTTAAGTTTCAATATTTCCCAATTCTTGTTTGGGATAATATAATAAAATCCTTATTTTTATAAGGATGAAATAATGCAGAAGTGTTTTAGAATTCTAGAATATTGATGTATTTTATTGTATACACAAATTTTAATATGATAAAAAATAGATGTGTCCTTTTCCTTTCACTCATCTTACTTTCATGCGGTGGAAAAAAAGAAAAGCCAAAAGAAAATGCTGTACAAAGCTATCAGGTTCTGACCCTGGTTCCCAGACAGGTTACTGTTTACAATGATTTTCCGGCCTCCGTACAAGGAGAAAATGTAGTAGAGATTAAACCTATGGTGTCTGGTTATCTCCAGGATATTTATGTGCCTGAAGGTGCTTCTGTAAAGAAAGGACAGCTATTATTCCGGATTAAAAATCCTCAGTACGAGCAGGATATCATTACGGCCAAAGGAGCCATAAAAATTGCAGAAGCCAACGTGAATACCGCACGGATGAACGTAGAAAAAGCAAGACCTTTGGTAGAACAGGAAATTGTGAGCAAATACCAGCTGAGTTCAGCCTTATATGCATTACAATCCCAGCAGGCCGCCTTATCACAGGCAAAGGCCACTCTTGCCAATGCACAAACCAATCAGGGATACACCTATATCAGAAGTCCGCAGAATGGAACGATCGGGCTTATTCCCTATAAAATAGGAGCTTTGGTAAGCAGTACAGCTACCGATCCGCTTACTACATTATCGAATACCACCAACGTATATGCTTATTTTTCTCTCAGTGAAAAGCAACTGCTGAGTTTTATGAATACTGTGAAAGGAACCACAACGCTTGAAAAATTAAATAATATGCCTCTGGTAACATTGGTATTGGCCGATGGAACAGTTTATCCCGAAAAAGGAAGATTGGAAACTGCCAGTGGAGGAATTAACAGCAGCACGGGGACGGCAACTTTCAAAGCAATATTTAATAATAAATTAGGACTCATTCAAAATGGGGCGAGTGCTACGATCAGGATCCCTGTCAATATGGATAATGCTTTACTGGCTCCGCAGACTGCCATTTATCAGTTGCAGGATAAATCATTTGTATATCAGGTGATGACCGGTAATAAAGTCATGAGCACGGCTGTGATGACTACTCCTACAGATGATGGGAATTTTGTGGTGATCAAAAGCGGAGTGAAAGCAGGTGATAAACTTGTGCTTAACGGGCTTAATATCAGTGATAGTACCGTCATCAAGCAGATACCGGCCAAAGCTGATTCTATCTACAGCACCATGAAAACCAACTCTAATTAATAGGTCATGCTAAAGCTATTTATAAGAAGACCTGTATTGAGTACCGTGATTTCCGTAATCATTGTTGTTCTTGGTATTTTAGGAGTAAGCAGTTTGCCGGTGGCCCAATATCCTGATATTGCACCGCCTACCATTCAAGTGTCCGCTTCGTATCCGGGGGCGAATACAACGACATTAATAAATAGTGTCGTATTTCCTCTTGAACAGCAGATCAATGGGGTAGAAGGAATGACTTATATGACTTCTTCCGCAAGCAATACAGGTTCTGCCAGTATCAGTGTTTATTTTGCAGTAGGAGTAGATCCTAACCAGGCTGCGGTGGATGTACAGAACAGGATAAGTACAGTACTTTCCAAGCTTCCACAGGCGGTAACCCAGGCTGGAGTAACCGTTAGAAAACAGCAGAGCAGTAACGTACTCATTGTAGGATTATACAGTGAACGTCCGCAATACGATCAAAAATTTTTACAGAACTATACTTCAATCAATTTAGTTCCCCAGCTGCAGAGAGCAAAAGGGGTTGGTGGTGCTAACGTATTTGGAGGCGCAATGACTTATGCCATGCGTATCTGGTTGCAACCCGATAAAATGGCTGCGTATGGATTAGTTCCTGCGGATGTCACAACCGCCCTGAATGCCCAAAACTTTAATGCGGCTCCGGGTAAGATTGGCGATAATATGGGACAGGCATTTCAATATGACCTTACGTATTCCGGTACCCTGGCTTCGCTTGATCAATTTCAAAACGTTATTATTAAATCAATAGGAAGCGGACAGTACCTTTATTTGAAAGATATTGCACGGATTGATTTAGGAACGCAGACTTACACCAGTGCCACAGCAATTAACGGGAAACCGGGGGTTGCTATTGCCATCAGTCAGACGCCGGGTTCTAATGCTCAGGAAGTGATTTTAGGAGCTCAGAAAGTAATGGCTGATGCTTCGAAAAATTTTCCGTCAGGAATTAAAATGATTGAGCTTGTTAATATCAATAACTTCCTTAGTGAAAGTATTACCAAAGTGCTTCATACCCTGGTAGAATGTTTTTTACTGGTATTCCTGGTGATTCTTATTTTCCTGCAGGATGTCCGGTCCACGATTATTCATGGGGTTTCGGTTCCTGTATCCATTATCGGGACGTTTTTCTTTTTATATTTATTCGGATACAGTCTTAACCTGCTTACTTTATTTGCACTGGTATTGGCCATCGGTATTGTGGTAGATGATGCGGTAGTGGTGGTAGAAGCGGTACACAGCAAACTGGAACATGGATATACTTCTCCCCGTAAAGCAGCCATTGACGCTATGGGAGAGATTGCCCCCGCTATTGTTTCTATTACCCTTGTAATGGCTTCCGTATTTCTTCCGGTAACTTTCTTAGGAGGTTCAGCAGGTGTGTTTTATAAGCAGTTTGGGATTACATTGGCGATAGCTATTATGATTTCCGCAGTGAATGCGCTTACTTTAAGTCCTGCTCTGGCGGCAATGTTTTTACGGCCTCCCAAACATGAAGAAGAAGGAAGTAAAAAAGGATTCTTTCAAAAGATAAAAAACGGATTCAATTCCAATTATGAAAAACTGATTAATAAATATACAGATTCTGTTGCCTTTCTGATCAGAAGAAAATGGCTCACAGCCATTATTGTATTACTTTTTGGCGGACTCTTTTATATTACCATTAAAAGTGTGGCTTCCAGCTTTGTTCCTTCAGAGGATATGGGGACGATTTTCGTTAATGTAACCCTTCCTCCTGCCTCCACGAAAGAAAGGGTACAGGCTATCAATCAACAGATCGATAAAATTGCCCATACCATTCCGCAAGTACAGGCAACAATGACTACATTGGGACAAAACCAGTTAGGAGGAAGTGGAAGTTCTTATGGGATGCTTATTTTAAGGCTTACCCCCTGGAGTCAGCGCCCTGGTGTTACCGATAAAGATGTCATCAAACAGCTTACGGAAAAAACAAAAAATATACAGGGAGCTTCCATTAATTTTATGCAGCAGCCTACGATCAGCGGCTTCGGAACGAGTGGAGGATTTACCTTTCAGATAGAGGACAGAGGTGGGCATTCCATCAGTGATTTTTATGCAGTCGCACAAAACTTTTTAGCAGCATTGAATAAAAGAGGTGAAATACAATATGCTGCAACAGCATTCAACCCTAATTTTCCACAGTATGAAGTCGATGTTAATATCGCTAAATGTGAAGATAACGGTATCCAGCCTTCAGATATCTTAAGTCTGATGAACGTTTATTATGGAAGTTCCTATGTGAGCAATTTTACCGAATTCGGACAGCAGTATCAGATTATTCTTCAGGCTGATCATCCTTACAGAGGAAATATAGAGCAGATGAATAACATTAAAATACGTACCGGAAGCGGAATAATGAGTCCCATTTCAGAGTATATTACGATGAAAAAGGTGTATGGACCTTCTTCGATATCACGTTTTAATATGTATAATGCGATTTCAGTAAACGGTTCACCCAATATCGGGTACAGTACGGGCCAGTCTATGGAAGCCATCAATGAGGTTGCTGCCAATGTTCTGCCTCCTGGCTACAGTTTTGAATACAGTGGGATAAGCAAGGAAGAGCAAAGTTCGGGATCTCAGGCCAGTATTATATTTTTATTAAGCCTTTGTTTTGTATATCTTTTGCTCAGTGCTTTATATGAAAGCTATATTCTTCCGCTTGCAGTAATTCTTTCGCTGCCTGTAGGACTGAGCGGTATATTTGTGTTTGCAAAATTATTTGGAATAGATAATAATATATATGTACAGATCTGCATGATCATGCTGATAGGATTACTCGCTAAGAATGCCATTTTGATGGTAGAATTTGCTTTAGAAAAAAGACATGAAGGGATGGATCTCCTTGAAAGCGCACTTGCCGGAGCCAAGATCAGAATCCGGCCTATTTTGATGACGTCACTGGCTTTTATTTTCGGTTTGATGCCTTTAATGTTTTCAACGGGTGTTGGGGCTAATGGGAATAAATCCATTGGTATCGGTTCCATCGGTGGAATGCTGTTCGGAACTTTACTCGGAATATTTGTAATCCCCGGACTCTACGTAATTTTTCAAGGATTACAGGAGAAGATCAAAGGAAATAAATATGACGAAAATGACGAGTTGATTGTAGATGAAAAAAAATAATAGTACAGTGGAACGTATGACACATTGGAGAAAACGATATCATTTTTTGGTACAGATTACAGCTTTTTCACTGGTACTGTACAGCTGTGATGTTACGAAGCCTTATGCAAACAAGCAGACTGTTCCTGATCATTTATATGGTGATGCAGCAGCGGATGCGAATGCTAATATGGCTGTACTTTCATGGAAAGAAATTTTTAAAGACCCCTTGCTGCAAGACCTTATTGCTGAAGGTATTGAAAATAATCTGGATCTAAAAACCGCAGCCGCCAATCTTAAAGCTGCAGAAGCCAATTTTGTGCAGAGCAAGCAGGCATTTTTACCTTCACTTTCAGGGAATGCCTCAGCAGGCGCCTACCATCCCTCTGATGCACAGGCTTCCAATACACAGGTGTATCAGTTATATGCACTTTCTTCTTGGCAGGCTGATATCTGGGGCAAACTAAGAAGTACAAAAAGATCCATGTACGCCAGTTATCTTGCGAGTGAAGCGTATCAACAGGCGGTGAAAACCCAGCTTGTTGCCAATATAGCGGTTACCTATTATCAGCTTTTAGCGTATGATGAGCAGCTGAATATTGTTCAGCAGTCTTTAGAAGTGTATTCAAAAGATACCGAAACAATGAAGATCCTGAAGAACAGCGATGTGGTTACAGGTGCTGCTGTAGTACAGAGTGCAGCGAATTATTATGCCGTAAAATCTACTGTTCCGGATATAAAGAATAATATCCGCCAGGCTGAAAATACAATGTCTTTGTTGCTGGGTAGAACTCCGGGACCCGTTAAAAGGGATTCTCTTTTTAATGAGCAGGTGTATAGTGAATTATCGACCGGGCTTCCTGTACAGCTTCTGGCCAACAGACCTGATGTAAAGCAGGCGGAACTGCAGCTGAGAAGCTATTTCGAGCAGGTAAATGTCGCTGAAACTTCTTTTTATCCGGCTCTTACCATAACAGGACAGGCTGGGTTATACGGTACGCAGCTAAAAAACTTTTTCAGTGCAGGAGCTTTTCTAGCTAATATTGTGGGTGGTTTAACACAGCCAATTTTTAATAATGGACTCAACAAACAAAAATTGAAAATAGCACAGGCTAATTACGAAGCCTCCGAATACAATTACAGTAAAGTATTGCTTACCGCAGGACAGGAAGTTTCCAATGCCCTTTATCAATACCAGATGGTAGATGAGAAAGCGCAGTCCCGCCAGGAACAGATTGCCAATCTTGAAAAAGCAGTGCATTTTACCAAGGAATTATTAAAATATACAAGCGACACCAACTATACCGATGTCCTCACTTCAGAACAAAGTCTTTTAAGCGCCAGACAGAGTGCAATTACCGATAAGCTTCAGCAGCTGCAGGCGGTAGTTAATTTGTATGCCGCTTTAGGCGGTGGCTGGAAATAAAAGTTTGAAATTTCCAATGTTCTTGAAGAATACTGTTATCAAAGAACATTGAATTTTCTATCATTAAATTTTTTAGGATCTGGATTTTTATACACATATCCTAAATCTGATTCTAAGTTTTTAGAGGAAATTATTCGTTGGGACTTTTTGTCAGCAGATGATGCGCCGGCCGGAATATTTTTTTGGTAATTGATGACTTCCTGCTTGGTTGGATGTTCCGGTGCAACAACATTGTAGGTTTTGGAGGTGATATTCATGTTGATCATCTTTTCAATGATGAGACAGATATCTTCATAATGAACATGATTCACCGCCTGATCAGGATCTGAAATGGTGTAATTACTGAATACTCTGTTGTCTCCCATAAGTCCGCCTAATCTTAAAATATTGATTTTCGGGTAATTGAACTTCATTAATTTTTCTATTGAAAGAAGGGTAGGTTCCAGATGCTCTTCAATGGTATAACTTTCATCCATAGATATATTCATCTGCGGATAAATACCAATAGAGCTCATCAGAAAAACAGGTTTTTTAAATTCACCGATAAACAGGCTGATATTTTCAAACCGGTTTTTTAACTGGTTAACGGGAGTTCTTTTAGAAAAAGGAACTGTAATGATCAAAGCATCCATTTCCTGGATTGTCTCATTGTTTTTAAGTTCCTCTGTAACCTCATCATCAGAAAACTGAATTGCGACGGAATCTAATCCCATCGCAATCAATTCTGATTTCTTTTCCTCAGAAGTAGTTGTTGTATAAAGCTTATATCCGGACTGCAAATGTTTTGAAATGCGTATTCCCAACCAGCCGCAGCCAATAATTCCTATTTTTTTCACAGTATTCTTTTAAATAAAATCAAGACTTAATTTATTGCTTTCCGAATAATTTTTAGACATTTTATCAGGAAATATGCTGTAGACATCAGCTTCAACGTCATTGCATATATTTTGAAGCAATTCTTCTGCCGAAATTTTTTCTATCTCCAGATCTGCCGACATTGCCGTATCTACATAGCCCGCATACACCCCAAATACTTTTATTCCATTCTGGTGAAATTCCTTTCTGATGCTTTGGGTAAACATATGGGCTGCCGCTTTAGAAGCACAATACGTAGCCAGACGGTCAATCAGGACCAGACTCCCAACGGATAATATATTGATCACTGCAGGATTTGGGTTGCTTTTCAAAATCTTATAAAAAGAATTGGTGAGCCTTACCACGCCTACATAATTAATTTGCATTTCAAATTGAGCACAGTCAGCGGATTTCTCACCCATAAAACCTGATTTCAATTCTACACCTGCATTATTGATCAGAACGGTAACATCCGGACAGGTATTGATGCAGTTTTCAATATCTATGGCATTGGTAACATCGAGTTTAACAGGAAATAGTTTTTCGGGCATTCCCTCAGCAATTTCCTTAAGTGCTTCCAGGTTCAGTCCTGTGATATAGATTTTCTTTGCTTTTCTCTGTATTAATTCCGCGATAAAAGCTCTGCCGATTCCTCCGTCTGCCCCTGTAAGAAAAACGACACTATTCTCTAATATACTCATAAGACAGTTGTATTTATAAAAAGATCAGATATCATCTGCTAATTCCCTCCAGAGATCCTGATTGTGCTCTTTTCGGTGCAAATATAAAAGGATTTATTGTTTCCCGGAGGGAATTATAGATTGATTTTTTAAGTATTATATGGCAAATTTATAGGTCGTATTTGTTTTGTTCTCTTCCTTATTCATATCGGATTCAAAATCAATGGTACAGGTAAGGTTCAATTCGTCTCTGATTCCTTCAAAGAAAGGAATTAATACAGGAAAATCGATGTAACTGTCGAGCTCCAGCTGACTTAAAACCCGTAAATAACGGTCCACCCCCGTAAGTTTTATGGATGTTTCATTAGGTGAAAAGGTGAGAATTTCAAAGGTATATTCCGGGCTTGCATTGTAAATAGCGGAAATAACCACTAAGGCCAGTGCAGTAGTATCAGCAGGGAAATCTTCCAGTTTTGATTTACACTGAATCGCCTTTAAACGGCCCAGATCATAAAAAACTTTTTCTGAAATTTTCTTGATCCCCTGAACACCGTATTCTTCCCCAATGTTTTTCAAGGCCAATCCGTAGAATGCCGAAGTCACATTGGATAAATCCAGCGTAAGTTCATTAACCCCTGCAGGGAAGAAATGATCTTTACATTTTGTTTCAATTTCCTGAGTAAGGTATACATCTTCTCTTCTTAGGACTTGTAAATCCTCTAATAATTTTGTTTTCATGAGTTATGATATTATAATGTTTTTAAGTAAGTTGGGTGATCAGAATCTCCGTTTCTACAATGCTTTTCTGTATATCTGAGATTAAAAATAAAATCCCGTTCCGGATATTTTCAGGTGTTGAATGTTGTGTTATAGATTTTGCTTCTTCGAGACAATGCAACCCGAAAATTCTTGAAATAATCTGTCCGTTGATGACTTTTCTTTCCTGAGTAGTATTGTTATTTAAGGAAGAAATGTCAAAATAAATATGTTCCATACCTTCTTTTGTTTTCTCAAAAGCTGATAAAAATTCTACTATATTGCCGCTGTTACTTTTTTTCATACAGAATTCTGTAATCTGCTGGCTCAGCAGATCATTGGTGCCGTCAAATATGGTATACACCCTGGAGTCGAGCACGGCGAATGCCGCATTATTGCTGGGAGAATGGTATCGATAGCCTTCACCGCCGCAGAGCTGCTGATAATTTAAAGCACTTTCGAGCATTTTATCGGTTGCCAAAACCTTCATACATTGGGCTTCAAAAAAATGATCCATCAAATCTGTTCTCAGATCAACTTTATTTTTCAGAAACAGGAAAAGAGCTTTTGTAATAGCACCGTTAGCTGCTATTTGTTTTAATTTATATTGTACATACCCTACATCCTGCAGGGTGCCGTTGCCCATTTTTCTCGTTTTGGTTTTTTCCTGAACTTCTTTGTGTATCCTTGCAATAAATCCACTTGCCATAGCAGGCATGGTAAGTCGGGAAGCACACAACATATCTGCAGCTCCCAACAATTGGTCTGCGGTGACATTCAGTCTTCTGTAATCAGGAACAAGAGCATTGATTTCATTACGTCCGTAATCGATCGATTTTAAGCCTAATGCATTGTATTCTTCTACATTCTTCCAACCTTCATGGCGTTGGATAATGAAATATCCAAACTCTTTTTCATTGGTTGTACTTTTTGCAGCTATCAGCCACCAATCGGCCGTAGAACTGAATGCCTGCCAATGTTTTTCACCTTTGATGAGATATCCGTTTCCTTTTTTTTCAAAAGTCGTTGTCATTTTGGCGAGGTTGGAGCCACAGTTTGGTTCGGTCAGGGCAAAACCGCCTATCAGCGGTTCTTTACTGAATTGCGGAAGAACTTCATTCTTTACATCATCTGAACCGTATTTTGTGATATTTCTGATAAAAAGTGCGGTAATAATCATTGTATACATTCCTAGAGGAAGGTTGTATGTGGAAATGATTTCAATAAGATCGCATAATTCCTGATGACTATTTCTTCCTCCGAATTCTTCAGGAATCATGGATAACATTATGCCTTTGGTGGTGAGGTGTTTCCAATCTTCTCTTGGAAAAGGGGAATGGGTAAAAGTGGCTGAATTATATTTTTCTTTAACAATAGACTCCAGCCCACTCAGGTAATTTTCTGTACTCAGTTCAGTAACACTTTCCGCAGTAAGTGTTGATTCCATAATATTCAGATTTGTTGGTTATTAATATTACGGCAAAGCTATAAAGCGGAAATAGGAAATCGGTTAACTAAAGTTAATGAGATTCTTTATTTTTTAATCTTCTCTTGATGCGGCTTAAAGATGGATTTTCCAGTCCCAGAAAGGAGGCAATGTGATACTGCGGGATTTTATTAGGAAGTTCAGGATGTTTTTTGATGTAGCCTACGTACCTTTCTTCGGGTTTCAATAATAGATTTTCGGTACGGTAAAGAAGTTTTTTAAATGCATTTTCTGCGATGATTCTGCCTATTTTTTCCCAGCCTTTAGATAGGGAATATAATTTCTCCAGGTCATTAATATGAATATACATAATAGTTGATTCCGTGAGGGATTGAGTATAATAGAGGCAGGGAGTTCTCGTGATTAAACTTCTAAATGCCGTTACAAATTCATTTTCAGAATATAAAAAGACATTATTTTCTTTCTGAAGCGTTTCATCAATATAATAGGTTCTGAAAACCCCGGAAATGACAAATCCCAGGTATTTGCAGATATTCCCATATTCATTAAAATATTCTCCTTTGTGAAATTCATATTTTTTCCAGTAGCTTGATGATAATGTAAGATCAGTTCTGCTGATATTCATTTCTTTTTCCAAATAATTGAAAAGAATTTCTGTTTCCATGTTTTGTTTATAAAATTACGAATTTTATGCTTGTACAAATGATAAAAAAACACCACTATAGATGATGGATATTATGGGATAAATGAGTTGTAAATGGAAGGGATACAGAGAATTCAATTGGAATAACAGGCTAACAAAAGAATCCGCTCTTTAGGAGCGGATTCAATAGATAAGACATCTCATTTTTTTAATTAGACAACAATAAAAAGCACAGCCGACAATGCTGTGCTTAAATTTTTATTTCAAATTTAATTGCAATTTCTGGTCTGAAAAAAGCAAAAAATGATTTCATTTCAGTTCTATTACATAGTAAATTTAGGAATTAATTTAATACGAAGGATGAATTAAATGTTAAAATTCACAAGTTATCCACATTTTTTTGTGGATAACTTGTTGGTTAATGTTGGTCAAGATAACTTAATATAAAATCATTAAGCGTTTTTCTCTCTTCAATACTGCCTTTATCATCCATTTTTCCATGATTAATTGGGGTATTTTGAATCACTATATGATATTTTTTCTGTTCTTCAGCAGTCGGTAAAACGCCTTCATCGGCAGGGTAGTCATTAGACCGTAATGTATAGACTTTCGGAATGGCAGTTCTTGGAAGATACATTCTGCGGTTATCCATCGTGATAATTTTATAAACCAGATTCGGATATTTGTTGGCAAAAAGTGCTGTCATATCACCACCGTTTGAATGTCCTATTAACGTCAGGTGTTTATAATCCAGATCAGGTCTTGTTTTTTTAAGTTCGTTTAAAACAAATAAAATATTTTCAGCGCCGCTTTCCCAGAAAGGCATTCTTACTACTTGCGGTTTTCCTTCTTTCGGAATTAACTGATCGGTAGGTAGCTCATGCTGTATGCTGACGGTAAAATATCCTTTTGAAGCCAGATTTTTTGTCAGATACGAATAGATCATATAATCGCCACCCTGATTAGCTCCATATCCATGACTGAAAATAACAATATGTTGAGATGGATTTTTTGTTACAGGAATATAAAAAGCCACCGGAATCTTGCGCTTTCTGCTTTGATCAAATAGAGTCAGAGTATCTACACGTACTTCATTACTTGCAGTTGTACTGATATTCTTTTTCAATGAGCAGCTGCACAAAGATAAAACAATGGGAAAAATGAATAGAGCGTTATATTTCATACTTTATTTCGGTTAACGGGCGGTTTAAATTGATTAAAAAGAGATTATTTTTCTTTCGAAGATAAAAAATTTTAGGTCTAAAAATGAAAGAGCTGTATTTTAAAATAAATGGCTATATTTGGCTCATTAATATCTCTTTATAAATACTATCCTATCATCAGGCACGTTTCTAACTGCCTGAAATCTTAAGGTTCACATGTTCTGAACCTAATTCAACTATTAAATAAACTGTAAAACCTAATTTGACAATATGTACACGAAGTACTCTTGTTCATTATTGGTAATACATTTTCACAAACAAAAGAGATCATTATGAAAACAAATACAATTGCCGTAATAGGCGGAACAGGAAAATCCGGACACTATCTTGTTCAACATCTTCTGGAAAAAGGACTTTCAATGAAACTATTACTGCGTACTCCTGAAAATTTCACCTTTGAAAATCCTTTAATTGAGGTGATCAAGGGAGATGCAAGAGATTTTGATGCGGTAAGCTGTCTTATTAAAGATTGCAGTGCAGTCATCAGTAAAATAGGACAACCCGTGGGAGAAAAATCAATATTCACAGATGCTACCAATAATGTTATCCGGGCGATGCATTTGCATGGAATCAAAAGATATATTGCCATTACAGGCTTGAATGTAGATACACCTTTTGATCATAAGAATGATAAGGTAAAAGCAGCCACAGACTGGATGTATCAGAATTATCCCAAAACAACGAAGGACAAACAGGATGAATATGAAATTCTTGTCAACAGTGATTTGGACTGGACGCTGGTAAGGCTTCCTTTGATTATCCCGACTTCTGAGCATTGTAAAACAGAAGTTAATCTAACAGATTGTGTAGGGGAAAAGATAAGTGCTGCAGACCTGTCAGTGTTTCTGGTTGCTCAGATTCTTGATGAAACCTATCTTAAAGCAAGTCCGTTTTTGTATAACATCTAAACCCTTGTTTTAAACGAGTAGATTTTAGGAATAAAAAAGAATAGAGAGTCAGTTTTGACTCTCTATTTATATTTAGCTTTCAAGCTTTTCTTTAATGTATTTCGCGGTATGCGATTTTTTATCTTTCGCCAGTTCTTCCGGTGTTCCTGCAAAAACAACTTCGCCGCCATATTTTCCAGCCTCGGGACCAATATCAATAATATGATCTGCCGATTTGATAATATCCGGCTGATGTTCTATAACAATTACGGAATGTCCAAGCTCAATTAAAGCCTGTAATGATTTCAATAATTTTTGAATATCATGGAAATGAAGTCCGGTTGAAGGTTCATCAAAGATAAATAAAGTCTTATCTGTAGTTACCCCTTTTACCAGGAATGAAGCAAGTTTCACTCGCTGTGCTTCTCCACCGGAAAGGGTAGAAGAGCTCTGTCCCAGCTGAAGGTATCCTAAACCAACTTCCTGTAAAGGTCTGAGTTTGGTTACAATTTTCTCCTCATTATTATCTTTAAAAAAGGCCAATGCTTCATCCACGGTCATATGAAGAATGTCGGAAATACTTTTTTCATCAAATTTCACTTCCAGGATTTCATTTTTGAAACGGGTTCCTTTGCATACCTCGCACTCCAGTTCAATATCAGCCATAAACTGCATTGAAACATTGATCACGCCTTCACCTTTACATTCATCACATCTTCCACCGTCAACGTTGAAAGAAAAATGTTTGGGTTTATATCCCATCATTTTAGACATCTTCTGCTTGGCAAAAAGATCTCTGATATCGTCATAGGCTTTAAGATAGGTAACAGGGTTTGAACGGGATGATTTTCCGATAGGATTCTGATCAATCAGTTCAATATGTTTGATGAGCTTTTTAGGAAATTCTACTGAATCATATTCCCCTTTTTTTCCGCCCATTCCCAGCTGAATCTGGATATCATTGGTAAGAATTTCTTTCATTAAAGTAGACTTTCCGCTTCCGGAAACCCCTGAAATAACGACAAGGCTTTCCAAAGGAACATCTACATCGATATTTTTAAGGTTATTTTGTCTTGCTCCTTTAATATGAATCCATTCTTTTGCTTTTCTGCGTTTGGCGGGAACTTCTATTTCCAGCCTTCCGGTAAGGTATTTTGAGGTCAGTGTATCAGCGTCCTTTAATTCCTTATAATCGCCGGCAAACACCAATTCACCACCAAGATAGCCAGCTTCCGGGCCAATGTCTATAATATAATCGGCGGCACGCATGACATCTTCATCATGCTCAACCACAATAACGGTATTTCCTAAATCCCGAAGGTTTTTTAAAACTCCGATCAGGTTTTCTGTATCTCTGGAATGCAGTCCGATGGAAGGTTCATCCAAAATATAAATAGATCCCACCAGAGAACTCCCCAAACTTGTGGCCAGATTAATTCTCTGGCTTTCTCCTCCGGAAAGGGTATTGGATGTTCTGTTTAATGTTAAATATCCCAATCCTACTTTTAATAAAAATTGGATACGGGTGGTAATTTCGTATAAAAGTCTTTTAGCAACTTCCTTATCGTGTTCTGATAACTTTAATCCTTCTATCATTGGGAAAAGCTCATCCAGAGGAAGTTCGATCATCGATTGAATGTTGTGTCCGTCTACTTTCACCCAGCTTGTTTCTTCCCGTAATCTCAATCCTTCACAGGTAGGGCATAGGGTTTTTCCTCTGTAGCGGGAAAGCATAACACGGTACTGAATCTTATAAAGATTTTCTTCAAGCATTTTGAAGAAATTATTGACAGAAGGGAAGCTTTCTTTACCGTCTCCTTTCCATAAAAAGTTTTTCTGCTCTTTGGTAAGCTGATGGTAAGGTTTATGGATAGGGAAGTCACCTGCTTTTTTGATGAATAATTTTTTCCATTCACTCATCGTTTCGCCTTTCCAGGAAGCAATCGCATCTTCAAAAATCGACAGTGCTTTGTTGGGAACCACAAGATCCTCATCAATACCGATTACTTTACCGTAGCCTTCGCAGGTAGGACAAGCCCCGTAAGGATTGTTAAAGCTGAAAAAATGAACGTTAGGCTCAAGGAATTCCATCCCGTCCAGTTCAAATTTATTCGAAAATTCTTTAACAACTCCTGTATCTGCATCTTTAAGTGAACAATACCCGTGACCTTCATAAAAGGCCATCTGAATAGAGTCTGCCAACCTTTGAAGAAAATTTTCATCTTCTTCGTAAGAAAAACGGTCGATCACCAGGTTGATGGTCATTCCTTTTTCAGGAGTGAATCCAAAGCTTTCCAAATCTTCGATTCCTGCAAGGTTTCCATTGATTTCAAGTCGGGTAAATCCGGCAAGTTTCAGAACGTTAAGTGCTTCATTAAAATTAGCAGCATCATATTCTAAAGGTGCCGTTAATATAAATGAAGTATTTTTTTTGGAAGATTTAATAAAATCCACGACATCAGAAACCGAATCTTTCTTCACCTCTTCTCCGGAAACGGGAGAAAAAGTTTTTCCAACTCTTGCAAATAAAAGCTTCATGTAGTCGTAAATCTCTGTTGATGTTCCGACCGTAGAACGGGGGTTTGAAGAAATTACTTTCTGCTGAATGGCAATGGAAGGTGCCAGACCTTTAATATCGTCAACTTTTGGTTTTTCAAGCTTACCTAAGAATTGACGTGCGTAAGAGCTTAAACTCTCAACATATCTTCTCTGTCCTTCTGCATAAATAGTGTCGAAGGCCAAAGAAGATTTTCCGCTTCCGGAAACTCCTGTAATCACGATCAATTTATTTTTCGGGATCAGGACATCGATATGCTTCAGGTTGTTCAGGTGTGCGTTTTTTACGAAAACCTGTTTTTTTATATCTATTTCTATTGTTTTAGCCATGTTTTATTTATTCATAAAAAGTATACACCACTTCAAGGCTTCTTATTTTTATCGTAAAATTAAGACCCACAAAATTACGAAATTTTAGTGAAAATTTTATCTTTAAAATAGGGATGTGTACAACATCTGATCCATTCTGAAATGCAGATGTATAAATGTAGAATTAATGAGGGCTGGGAAGGGAAGGAGGGTGATAAATATCTACCATTCATCCCGTTGTATTTTTCATATCAAAAATAGAATTTGTGAAAAATGCAATTTTTTTATCTTTTTTCATTTTTCTATTGTTTTATATTTTAAAATTATTTAAAATTGTATTCATAAATATGTAATATAGAAATGAGAAAATTATTCAGAGATCTAGTTACACATTTAATGAGAAAAAGATAAAGATTACTTCCCAAAAAACAAGAGATGCAGTGCCTGGTGTACTGCATCTTTTTTTATGACAACTATCATTTGCCTATTTTAAGTAACGATGCTACTTTTGGGAAATCTTAACGAAATCTTAAAAAGTAAAATAAAGACATGATAAAAAAGCTGGGAACCGCTGTTTTTCTTGGAACCATATTGACCATTCAGGCGCAGGAAAAAACAACAGACATAGAAAGTATTGAATTTCAGGGTAAATTCATTTCTACGCCTTATAAAAGTGCGAACCAGAATATTACAGTCATCACCAAAGAAGATATTGTCAATTCTCCGGCGAACAGTATCGATGAAATTCTTCAGCAGGTTCCGGGAATGGATATCAGAAGGAGAGGAGCGAATGGAGTGCAGAGTGATATTGGTTTCAGAGGAAGCTCTTTTGAACAGGTATTACTCCTGTTAAACGGAATCAGAATGAATGATTCCCAGACCGGACACAATTCATTGAACATTCCGGTGGATCTTGATGATGTTGAGAAAATTGAGATTATAAAAGGACCTGCGGCAAGAAGATTCGGACAGAATGCATATGCCGGGGTTATCAATATTATTACTAAAATTAATCCGGGAAAGCATGTGAAGATCAGTGCCGATGGCGGAGATTATGAGACCTATGGTTTCGGATTTAATGCTCAGCTGGGAAATGAAAAATTTTCCAATTCACTTCAGGCGAATTCCTCAACTTCGCAGGGATACATGTACAATACAGATTACGAGATCAGAAATGTATTTTATCAGAGTAGATTAAGTATAAAGAATGGAGATTTAAAGTTGCAGGCAGGTTTTTCAGAGAAAAAATTCGGAGCCAATGGTTTTTATGCTTCCAAAACTGCAATAGATCAATATGAAGAAACCCAGGCTTCTATTGTGAGTGTCGCGCATCAGCAGACTTTCGGGAACCTGAAACTGAGTTCAAATGTGTACTGGAGAAGAGGACAGGATATGTATGTTTATCAAAGACAGAATCCCGATTTCTACAGAAATATGCACATTGGAAATAATGCCGGTGGGGAAGTTAATTCCAGCTACCAATGGGGATTAGGAATAACCGGAGTTGGTGTTGAGCTAAGAAAAGAATTTTTAGCAAGTAATAATTTAGGAGAAAGAAACCGTTTTGTATCCCAGGTTTTCTTTGAACACCATTTTTCGCTGCTGGATAAAAAATTGAATATCAGTCCGGGAATTTCATGGGCCAATTATTCGAAAGAAGGAAATTTCTTCTATCCTGGTTTGGATGTAGGATATAATTTCAATCAAAATAATAAAGTATACGGAAATGTTGCTAAAGTTCACCGTGTTCCCACTTTTACAGATCTGTATTATGTAAGCATGACAGAGCATGGAAATCCCAATCTGCTTCCTGAAAATGCGATTTCATCGGAAATTGGGTATCAGTTCCAAAACAGCAGAATTCTGGCCAAGATCAGTGGTTTTATGAGGAATTCGAATAACTCTATCGACTGGGTGAAAAATGCCGCAAATGATCCAGTGTGGTATGCCCAGAACGTCGGAAAAATAGATACCAAAGGAATTGAAGCTGAAGTGAATCATAGGGTATTGGACTGGCTGAAATATTCTGTAGGATATACGTATCTGGACAGTAAGTTTAAAGAGTCTAACGGCTTTGTTTCACGATATATTCTGGACAACCTGAAGCATCAGCTGGTTACTAAACTGGAGACGAAATTTTTGAAATATTTCACCAATGAATTGGTCTACCGGTACAATGAAAGGGTCAATTTAGGAACTTACAATCTTCTTGATGAAAAGCTTAGTTTTTCCAAGAAAGATTTTTCGGTATATGTGTTAATCAACAATATTACCAATACGCAATACACGGAAGCTTTTGGAGTGGCAATGCCGCAAAGATGGTTTCATATAGGGTTTTCCTATAACATCAATATTAAGTAGATGTTACGTTGATATTAATAAAAGTTAATATTAACAAATTGTTAAATAAATTAGATTTGCAAAAAATTTTTATGAAACTTTTTTTAAGCCTGAGTTTAGTTTTCAGTATGTGTTTTTTTAAAGCGCAGGATCACATTTCCAGCTTCAATGCCGTGACTCTGACTTATAAGTTTCATCCCAAATTTTTCCTGTATGGGGAAGGCCAGCTTCGTGGTAATGAAGATTACACGTATCCTGATTACTACGAGATAAAAGGAGGAGTAGGATATAATCTTACCAAAAATCACAAACCATTTGTAGGTCTTGGAAGATATGTTAACTATAAAAATCATGATTTAAGCAAAGAGGAATTCAGAATCTGGCTTCAGGATGTGATTGATCTGAAAAAAGGAATCGTAAAATTTGAAAACCGTTTTCGTATTGAAAAAAGCTGGTTTTATGAGCCGAATACTGATAAAACTTCTCAGAGAATGCGTTACCGTTACCGGCTGAATGTAAGTGTCCCTTTAAATTCAAAAACTATTCAAAAAGGAACTGTATTTGCGAATGGTTATGACGAAATATTCCTTGTAAGCCCAATGAAGCCCACTTTTGCAAGAAACAGGGTGTATGCCGGATTTGGATATCAGATCGACGATTATTTCGGAGTTCTTACAGGATATCTTTGGCAGCGTGAATTTGATGCTGCAGGAAACAGAAACCTACATTTTATCTATCTTGCTTTAAACATCAATATAGACGGAACAAAACATCCTGTAAAAACCTATGATTTCCCTGGGGCAGATTAATATTTTTCAGTCAGATAGCGATACGCTTTCAAATATTTATTAAATCTTTTAATATCTTTCGGAGTCAGCTCACGGTTGACTCTTCGCAGATCCATATTATCACGCAGGTCATTCAGTTTTACGGCAACGGAAAGAGGTGATCTCTCAGTTCTTCTGATAAATTCATCATAATCTTCTTCCGGATCATATTTGGTAAGACAGCTTACTGCAAAAATGATATTTTCAGGGAAGCCTTCGCTTCTTAGAAATTCAAGACTGAATTCTTCAGGATGGTCTTCTACCACATCGTGTAAAACTCCAACGATTTTTTCATCCATTGTTTTTCCGTAGTCCATTACGCGCATTACATGGGCAATGTAAGGGGCATGGTATTTATCAGTTTGTCCTTTATGTGCCTTATCGGCTATTTTTATTGCTCTGTGGAGCATTTCTTCTTTTGTCATTCCAAGGGAAAATAGGATACAAAAATAAAAAATGTGAGAAATAATAAAGCATTTTTTTAAGAAATTATTTTTACATGTTCTTACCGCTCTGTTTACTTGATAAATAAGTAGCTAAACTTTTGTATTTTGAATATTATTTGGTCTGCAAAACGAATGTTTATCAGGAAAATTCAGTGAACTACAATAATTAAAAATTGTAGTAGTGTTAAAGAAATCTTAAAAAATATGATTAAAATCATAAAAAATGTCTATTGTATTGATATAAAAGAAATTATTTTTGTCACTCAAAATTTAAAACACATTTATGAAAAAATTATTTTTAACCGGGGCGATTGCCTTTTTCGGGTTAGCTAGTGCTCAAAAAAACACATTATTAGTAGGCGGTAACATCGCATACAGCTCTACCAAAAATACAGATGCACTCAACAATTCAGGTACTACAAACAAGTTCGAATTTTCTCCGACAGTAGGATATCAGTTTGCCGATCATTGGACTGCAGGGGTTAACGCTTCTTTTGGTACGAACAAAATATCGGATGCTTATAAAGTGAATACGGACAAAATAGGAGGGTTTGTAAGATATGCCCAGCCTTTTAACGATACATTTGCCATATATGGCGACCTAGGGATTGGATATCAGGGTCAGAAAGCTACCCAAACGATACTGAATCAGGATTTTGTTTCTAAGGCTAATGGGATGTATGTACAGTTCACACCGGCTTTATTCATCAATTTTAAGAACAGTTTCGGACTAAACTTTAATATCGGGGGAATTGGATATAACAATTTGAACGATAAGAATTCTGATGCAAAAACCAGCACATTCGATTTTTCTTTTGGTAAATCCATTAACATTGGTATTTCAAAAAATTTCGGACTTAGAAAATAAGGAATGGTACTTTATAAAAAACGAGCTGTCTCAACCGGGGCAGCTCGTTTTTTTTCTTTCTCCCTGAATTGTATGACGTTAGCTCAAATTCATAAAAGTTTTTAAAAATTGTAGAGAGGCTCGAAGAAATGAAGTATTTTTATACAGCCTGGAATAGCTGATCTGATGGGCTATTTTACAAATTTTTAAACAAAAAAAAAGAAATTGCTGAATTATGGAAATTAGGAATTTAAAAGGTACTTCGGTCGAAGAATTGGTTGCTGTTTTTAATCGGTCATTTTCAGATTATATTGTGCCTTTCAGATTAACTGTTGAGCAATTGAAATCTAAAATTATAGCGGAAGATATCAAACCTGAATTATCTCTGGGTGTTTTTGAATCTGGTAAAATCATAGGATTTATGCTTCATGGCTTAAGAAATAATACAGCTGTACCAACAGTTTATAATGCCGGAACCGGAGTAATACCCGAATACAGAGGAAAAGGATTAGTCGGTGCAATGTATGAAGAATTGCTTCCGCACTTACAGGAGTTACATATTAAAAAGATGATTCTTGAAGTAATACAGGAAAATAAACCCGCTGTTAGAGCCTATGAAAAAATAGGGTATACCGTTTCGAGGAAACTGGACTGTTTTTCAGGAAAACTGGATATTCTGAAATCCAATAAAGAAGTGACGGTACAATCGGTTTCTGAATTTCAGTGGGATACATTTATGTCTTTCTGGGATATACTTCCATCCTGGCAAAATACGGTTCAGACGATAGAAAATGGTAAAAGTCTATACACTACCGCTGTAGCATATAGGGATAATGTACCTGTAGGATATGTCATTTTCAATGCGGAATCAGGAAAGATCCATCAGTTTGCAGTGTCTGCTGACTACCGTAGAATGGGAATTGGCAGCAGCTTATTTGAATGGATTAATACAGCGAGAAAAGGTCAGGAGGTGTATGTCTATAACGTAGACCATGATTCTGATTCTTCCCTGGGATTTTTACAGAAAATCGGGCTTTCAGAAAAAGTAGTACAGTTTGAAATGAGTAAAGAGATTTAATAATAATCAACTCAATTTTTTACCATCAACAATATAAAAAAGCGTCTCATTTGAGACGCTTTTGAAATCAAATATATATAAAAGACTAATAAGCTCCTTTTTCTACATAGTGAGCGGCAATTTTTTCAGTTAAGGCCACTACATTCGGATGGTTGGTATATTTTGTGAACCTTCTTAATCCGGAAAGCATCATTCTCTGTTCGTCACCCTCAGCGAAAGAAATAATTCCTTCTTTAGCGGCCACATTGATTTTCTCTACTGCTTTATAAAGGTTCAATTGAGCCATTGCTGCTTCCACAGAATCCTGAGAGAAGTGTTTTTCTGCTCTTAATACTGCTGATTCTGCCATGTAGATCTGGTTAAGAATTTCAGAAGCATTCAATAATAGATGCTGCTGTTTTTCAATATCCATCATGAATTTTTGAAGGGCTGCACCGGAAACCATTAAAAATACTTTTTTAAGGTTCGCGATAATTGCCTTTTCTTCACTCATAAACGCTGAATAATCCGGAACTTCAAATGATGGGATCCCGATCAGTTCTTTGCTGATAGCCATTGCAGGA
Organism: Chryseobacterium soli; assembly: GCF_000737705.1. GTDB lineage: Bacteria > Bacteroidota > Bacteroidia > Flavobacteriales > Weeksellaceae > Chryseobacterium > Chryseobacterium soli. The sequence goes on from NZ_JPRH01000010.1 coordinate 163,350, forward strand.
GAAAGAAGGTCTAATTCTCCTTTCATTGCTCTTTTTATTAGCATTCCAACCGCAAGAAGTCTGTTGATTTCATTTGTTCCTTCATAGATTCTTCCAATTCTTGCATCTCTCCATGCAGCTTCCATTGGAGTGTCTTCTGAGAATCCCATTCCACCATAGATTTGGATTCCTTCATCGGCTGTATTTTGAGTAAGATCAGAAACAAAAACTTTCAGAATAGAAGCCTCTACCGCGAATTCTTCAACTCCTTTTAGTTCAGCCTGTTGATGATCCATTCCGCCGGAAACCAATTCTTCAATTTTGTCTTCAACATTTTTTGCTAAACGATAAGAACCAGCTTCACTTACAAAAACCCCAGTTGACATTTCTGCCAATTTCTTTCTGATTGCACCGAAAGTTGAGATTGAAACGCCAAACTGTTTTCTCTCGTTTGAATATTGAATCGAGTGATTTAGGATTCTTCTTTGTCCGTCAAGGTTTGCTGCAGCTAATTTAATTCTGCCAACATTCAATGCATTCAAAGCGATTTTGAAACCATTGTTTCTTTCACCCAACATATTCTCTACAGGAACTTTCATATCATTGAAGAAAACCTGACGAGTAGAAGATGAACGAATACCTAATTTATGCTCTTCTTCACCAAATGTTAAACTGTTTGGATCTTCTAATTCTGAACGGTTTATGACAAAACCTGTGATATTTTTATCATCATCAATTTTAGCAAACAAAGTGAAAGTATCTGCAAAACCTGCATTTGAAATCCACATTTTTTGCCCGTTGATGATGTAATGTTTTCCATCTTCGGATAATTTTGCTCTTGTTTTTCCTGAGTTTGCATCAGAACCAGCATCCGGTTCAGTCAAACAATACGCTCCGAATTTTGTACCTGTAGCTAAATCCGGAAGATATTTCTTTTTTAATTCTTCACTTCCGTAAAGAAGAGTTGGTAGTGTTCCGATTCCGGTATGGGCTCCATAAGCTGTTGCTAATGAGCCGTTTCCTCCTGAAACATAATCACAAGCCAGCATTGTGCTCACAAATCCCATTCCAAGGCCGCCATATTCTTCAGGAACGGTAATTCCTAACAATCCCATTTCGCCTAATTTGCGCATTGTTTCTTCTGTCAATGCATAGTCTTTTTTCTCGAAACGATCGTGGTGCGGAATAACTTCTCTATCAATAAATTCTTTCGCAGAATCACGAAGCATTTTTTGCTCTTCACTCAATTCTTCAAGAGTGAAAATTTCATTTACAGGGATTTCCTTGATCAGGAATTCTCCTCCTTTTAATGTAGCCATATGTTTTTTTGTTTTTTAATTTTGAGATTATTCAATTATTTTAAACATACTTGGATATTCCAAAGAATATTTAAGGTTAATTTTTTGCTTTATTATATATTTCTTATCTGGATTATTGAGTTCAAACTCGAACTCTTGATCATTAATTTTATAATGTAAATATGCAACAGGTTTTTTGCTATATCTTAGCGGAATACTGTCTGTTTTAGATATAATACCTTCAATGGTTTTTGTTTGTGAAGAATCTAAAAAATGATTTTTTCTTTTTTCAGATAATTCCAGCGAAATAAAAACTGTACTGAAAATTAAAATTAGAATTGTAATAATAAATAAAGAACTTAAAATAACATATCTAATTTTTTTCCAAGGATTAAAAAAGAAGTTCCCAGGATCTTCACCAGCTATTCTTTCATATACAGGCAATGTTAATCCTATATAACTAAATAATAACAAAAGAATGAATATAACAGAAATGCTGTAACTTTTATAATCATAATTATAACCAAAGAAATAAATTATTAATATTATTGAAAGGATAATAAATATGGAAATCTTTTTACCTGTTGACATTTATTTATAAATCTAAAGCAATTCAAAAATTGAAGCTGCTCCCTGTCCTGTTCCCACGCACATAGAAACCATTCCGTACTTGTTTCCACGTCTTCTCATTTCGTCAAGAAGCTGAACGGTTAATTTGGTTCCTGTACATCCAAGCGGGTGACCAAGAGCGATTGCTCCTCCGTTGACATTTAAAATATCAGGGTTTAAACCTAATTCTTTTTTGATTGCCACTGACTGAGAGGCAAATGCTTCATTTAATTCGATTAATTCAATATCTTTTAGTTCTAAACCAGCCTGTTTTAAAGCTTTTGGAATCGCATAAATCGGTCCCATTCCCATAATTCTTGGTTCAAGACCTGCAGCAGCATATGCTACTAATCTGGCTTCCGGCTCGAGTCCTAATTCTTTCACCATTTCTTCGCTCATTACCATTACAAAAGCTGCTCCGTCACTCATTTGAGAAGAGTTTCCGGCTGTTACGCTTCCTCCATTGGCAAATACAGGTCTTAATTTTGCTAAACCTTCTAAGCTTGTATCTTTTCTTGGACCTTCATCTACTGAGAAATCAAACTTTTTAGTCTGCATTTTCTGATTCTCATCCAGGAAATTATATTCTACAGGAATCGAAACGATCTGGTTGGCAAATTTACCCTCAGCATTAGCTTTTAAAGCCTTCATGTGAGATTCAAAAGCGAACTGATCCTGTTCCTCTCTTGTAATATTATATTGTTTTGCAACTTCTTCGGCAGTGTAACCCATTCCCCAATAATAATCAGGGTTTGTTTTTGCAATTTCCGTTTCAGGTACCGGTTTATAACCCCCCATCGGAATATAAGACATTGATTCTGTACCTCCTGCAATAATACAATCAGCCATTCCTGCCTGAATTTTTGCAGAAGCAATTGCAATCGCCTCACTTCCTGATGCACAATATCTGTTTACTGTAACTCCGGGAACTTTGTCTGTATTTAAACCCATTAAAGAAATTAAACGGGCAACGTTTAAGCCTTGTTCAGCTTCAGGCATTGCATTTCCTACAATAAGGTCATCGATTCTGTTTTTGTCTAATTGCGGGAGTTCAGCCATTAATTTTTCAATTACGGTTGCCGCCATTACATCGGGACGAGTAAAGCGAACAGAACCTTTAGGTGCTTTTCCTACCGCTGTTCTAAATCCTTTTACTATATATGCTTGTTTCATTTTATGTAAAATGTATTATGTACAATGTAAAATGTACAGTGTACGTTAGTTAGAATAATTTTGTTTTAACCTAATTATCATATTTTGGATATGTCTGATGTCGCTCATTAGTGATTCAAAGTCATCTTTATTGATGAAATCCAGATCATTAGCAATAATGACCTGTGTTTCAAATTCAAAAGAAGAACCTAATGCGATGTTTAAGAATTGGCAAAACTGAGGATTGGTATCTCTTCCTGCTCCTTCAGCAATATTAGAAGGTATTGAATAAAGACTTCTTCTTGACTGTGATGTCAATCCAAATAATTCGTCTTTAGGGAAATTCTTAGAAATAATATAATACTCCTTACAAAGTAGAATAGATTTTTTCCAGACTTCCAATTCTCTAAAATTATGCATGCCAATACTTTTTACACTATACAACCGACATTATACAAATTAATTCCTCAATGGTTTTCCGTTTTGTAACATATATTGAATTCTCTCCAATGTTTTTCTTTCCCCACACAGCTGTAGGAACGTTTCTCTTTCAAGATTCAATAAATATTGTTCAGTTACGACGGTTGGTTCAGAAAGATTTCCTCCGACCATTACATTGGCCAGTTTATCGGCAATTTTCTTGTCGTGTTCAGAAATGAATTTTCCGGTTAACATTTGGTCTGTTCCTACATAGAACATTCCTAATGCGTCCTTACCTAATACTTTTACTTTCTGTTCGATAGGCTGTGTATATCCTTGTTCCGCTAACAGTTTTGCTATTTTTTTAGCTTCTGCAATCTGTCTGTTTTTGCTTACAGAAACGATGTCTTTTCCTTTTTCAAGAATTCCCATATCGTATGCTTCGTATGCTGAAGTGGCTACTTTTCCCATTGCGATATTCATGAAGGCTTCACGAAGTCTGTTGTTTTTCACATCATCACTGTGGAATTCTCTGGAAGTTCTCAATGTTAATTCTTTTGTTCCACCACCACCAGGGATTACTCCAACTCCGGTTTCTACTAATCCGATGTACGTTTCTGCTGCAGCAACCACTCTGTCTGCGTGCATAGTCATTTCGCAACCACCACCAAGAGTCATTCCGTGAGGAGCTACGACTACTGGAATAGAGGAGTAACGTACTCTCATCATTGATTTCTGAAAGTAAGCAATCGCCATATTCAAATCGTCCCAATCCTGCTCAATCGCCATCATAAGGATCATTGCTAAATTGGCACCTACAGAGAAGTTTGTTCCCTGATTTCCGATCACTAAACCGTCATATTCTTTTTCAGCTAAATCGATGGCTCTGTTTAATCCGTCAAGCACTTCGCCTCCAAGAGAGTTCATTTTAGAACGGATCTCAAAGTTGATGATTCCGTCTCCAAGATCTTCTATGGAAGCTCCGGAATTGCTCCAAAGTGTTTTGTTTTTTCTGATATTATCTAAAATAATGAAGGCATCCTGTCCCGGAATTTTGTTGTATTCGCCGGAATTTTTATCAACATAAGTGCTTTGCCCTTCATCATTAACTTTATAGAATGTTTCTACATTTTTAACCCAATCTGAAACTTCATAACCTGCATCTTTGGCTAATTCAATACCTTTTTGAACGCCAACTGCATCCCATATTTCAAACGGACCGTTTTCCCATCCAAAACCTGCTCTCATGGCATCATCAATTTTATAGATGTCGTCAGAGATTTCAGGAACTTTATGAGAAACATAGGCGAATAGGGCGCCCAAGGATTTTCTGTATAATTCTCCGGCTTTATCTTTTCCGCCGATCAACACTTTAAATCTGTCGATAGGCTTATCAATTGTTTTTGTTAATTCTAACGTAGGAAATGAAGATTTCCCCTGAAGTTCATATTCTAAAGTCTCAAGGTTTAATCCATGAATTTCAGATTTTCCATCTGCCGTTTTCACTTTTTTATAGAATCCCTGCTGCGTTTTAGACCCCAGCCACTTATTATCCATCATTTTCTGGATATAATCAGGAAGAGCAAAAACATCATTGAAATCATTGGCTTCAGCACCGCTTTGACGTACACCGTTGGCAACCATCACCAAAGTATCTAAACCTACCACATCCGCTGTTCTGAACGTTGCTGATTTAGGACGTCCGATAACAGGACCTGTTAATTTATCAACATCAGAAACATTCAATCCTAATTTCTGAACGTTATGAAGAAGATCCATAATAGAGAAAACCCCAATTCTGTTGGCAATAAATGCAGGGGTATCTTTTGCTAAAACAGTCGTTTTACCTAAAAACTTAGCGCCATAAGTCATATAGAAATCTATAATCTCAGGATCCGTATCATTAGTTGGAATAATCTCTAAAAGAGGAAGGTATCGTACCGGATTGAAAAAGTGAGTTCCTGCAAAATATTTTTTGAAATCATCACTTCTTCCTTCTGTTAAAAAGTGAATAGGAATTCCTGAGGTATTAGAAGAAATCAAGGTACCCGGTTTTCTGAACTGTTCAATTTTTTCGTACACTGATTTTTTGATGTCCAGTCTTTCCACTACTACTTCAATAATCCAGTCTGTATTTTTTATCTTTTGTAAGTCATCATCAAAGTTTCCCACTTTGATTCTATCTGCAAATTTTGGAGAATAGAGCAGTGCGGGGCTTGCTTTTTTCAGTTTTTCAAAGTTTTCGGCAGCGATTCGGTTTCTTACTGCTTTGTCATCTTTGGTCAAACCTTTTTTTTGTTCTGCTTCGGTCAGTTCAAAAGGAACGATGTCAAGCAGCAATACTTCTACGCCAATATTGGCAAAGTGTGCTGCAATCCCGCTTCCCATAATTCCTGAGCCAAGAACCGTTACATGTTTGATTCTTCTTTTCATATGTAAATTTTTATTATTTCTAAAATCATAGATAACCTTGCGGCTTCTTTATAATTTATTTTCTGTTGTTCAATAATTCGTTGGCAATTTTCATGATTTCATGCATTACATCCTTAAATACTTCTATTTTTTCAGGTGCAATTTTTTCCATCACTTTCTTATTGAAATTGACGACAACTTCTTTGGACATGTTCCTTGAATTCAATCCCTTATCTGTAAGCTTGATGATCACTTCTCTTTTATCAGTGGTCGTCTTTTCTTTATAGATATATCCGTTGTCTTCCAATAATTTTATGATCCGTGTTAAAGAAGTAGGCTCAATGGCCATTTTAGGTCCCAGATTGGTACTTCTGGTTCCTTCTTTAGGATCGATCTTTAGGAGGGTAAGAGCCTGAACGGCCGTAGAATCATGCTCTTGGGCAAGTTCTGTGTACATTTTAGAAACAGCTAACCAGGTCTGTTTTAATACTAAATCTACATTTTCAATTTTATCTTTGTTATGATCCATCATTTTTCCTGAAATGGTTTTACCCAAATTTAGTAAATATTATGCATGCATAGTATTTATTAACGTTAAATTTTGTTAATAACCTGATATGTAGATGGTTAAATTGTATGATTAGCATAATACTATGCATGCATAGTATATCGATACATCAATGAAAACTAAGTATTAATGAATGTTTCTGATGAAATCAACGATATCTTCAAAAGATTCGCATTGATGTTTCGTGCTTTCCTTAGAGATTGTCCAAAATAGATCCTGGAACTCAAAATGGAAAGAAGAAAGGTCTTTTTGGAAGTTTTTTTGTAACAAAGAATAGAGCATTTCCTTATAAAAATCAGGAGCTGTAATTTTAGGTGGAATAAAATTTTCATTTACCTGAAATAAAGAAGCATTCGTGAGTTCATCATGTTGCAGCAGGACATCTTCAACAATTCCTGAGTGTAAATAGCCGTCTTTTACATACCAAATCTTATCTGCAAATTCTTTTGCCAGCCGCCAGTCATGGGAAGAAAACAAAATGAGTTTTTGCTGCTCTTTTGCTAATTTTCTAAGGGTTTTGAGAATGATTATTTTATTCTTTTCATCAAGATGTGTGGTTGGTTCGTCCAGAATGATAATAGGAGAGTTTTGTGTTAATGCTCTTCCTATAAATGCTTTCTGAAGATTCCCATCGGATAGATTTTTAAGAAGAGTATGTTTATATCGACTTAAATCCAGCTCTTCAATAATAGCAGACACTTCATCCCGGTCTTCTTTTTTTAATTCAAAATAAAAAGGATAGTAAATGTATTTGCCCAATGAAATGAGATCTTCAACGGTATAATTCTGAGGAACAACAGATTTTGAGAAAACAATAGCAATATGTTCAGCGATCTCTTTTACAGAAAGGTTTTTTATGCTTTTATGATCAATAAAAATCTCACCATTCAATAACGGAATCTGATGCAAAATAGATTTAATCAGCGTTGTTTTTCCTACTCCGTTATTCCCGATCAACAAGCATACATCTCCTAAATTCAAGCCTGCCTCAGCATTTGAAATTAGAGTTGTATCATAACCGATGTTAGCTTGTTTGATTTGTAGATGCATTGTTGTTGTTTTATCGCAAAGTCCTATTTTTAAGGGGGCAAGAAAATTCAAGATTTTCAGCAAGATTTAGTTAAAGTATATAATCAATACTTATATTTTGCTAAATTAATGTTTTTAAATTATAGATTATTAACAATCCTTGTTACTCCGTTTTTAAAAACATCAGATTGAAAGTTGAGTAATAAACCTAGTTTGCAGTTTGTCATTTTCAAGTAAGTTAGAAGTTGGGCTTTATGAATAGAATTGATATATTCAACAGTTTTTATTTCTAGTATTAATTTATTTTCTATAATTATATCCAGTCTGAAAGCATTTTGAATTCTTAGTTCTTCATAAATAATAGGAAGTAGTTTCTGTTTTTCTACAAATAATCCAGTTTTAACTAATTCATAAAACATGCATTCTTCATAAACATGCTCAAATAATCCTGGACCTAACTTTTTATGGATTTTTAAACCTGTTTCAAAAACAATTTTTGATAATTCATTTTCTGTCATTTGTGTGGTGTTTTTTTTGTAATTATTTAGTTTTTAACGCAAAGACGCAAATCTTTCACTTTGTATACTGCTTTTAAGGCGCAAGAAAATCAAAGATTTTCAGCAAGCATCGTGTTAAATGATTACATAATAAATATACATTTTAAATTTTATCGGCGATAAAATCCTTGCGCCTTAATAACATAAAAAGATAAAATAAAATTGCGTCTTTGCGATTCACCAACAAGTGCATTTTCAAAGCATCATACTTTATTCTGCTTCAAAAGCATCATGAGAATTACAGGGATTCCAAAAATAGAGCTAATTACATTCAAAGGTATTTGAGTTTTTTCTGCAATAGTGGAAAATAGCAACATAATCAACATTCCCAGCAGCATATTCAGGATCCATTGCTGCCAAAGCTTTGCGGGATTATAAATGAGTCTGCAAAAATGAGGTACAATAATTCCAATAAATAGGATAGGTCCTAAAAATGCCGTAATAGAAGCAGAAAGCAGGGAAGAGGCAATGATGATCAGAAGTTTTAAGTGTTGTAAATTCACTCCTAAACTTTGAGCATACGAACTTCCCAATGAATTGCCAATTAAGGGTTTTATGGTTTTAAAACAGATAAACATACCTATGGACACTAAAATAAATAATAAGAAAATCTGATTTCTCGTCACCATATTATTCGCTCCGAAAGACCATAAAATGTAGTTTTTCAAACTTTGATTCTCGGCATAAAACTGAAGCAGGGAAACAATAGCTCCTGCAAATGCCGAAACAAGAAACCCGAAAATAATAAGATATGATTTATCCTGAAATTTATTAGACATGGATAGCAGGATGAGCATCAGTGCAAAACTTCCGGCAATGGCTGATAAACTCAGGAAACTGTTCTGAAGAAATTCAGGAAGAAGGAAATCATGTGAAAAAAAAATATAAAAAGCGACGGATAAACTGGCTACAGAAGTAATTCCCAGAATGTCCGGTCCGGCTAATGGATTTTGAAAATACTCTTGCATTAAAAATCCCGATGTTGGAATTGAAATTCCCGCCAGAAGCATAACTAAAATACGATTGACCCGAATTTCAGCGATCTGGCTATGGTTTGAATTTTGAAAAAAATCCTGAATGTGTAAACTCAAAAACCCTGTGTTCATATTCATAACCGCGGCAATAATAATTGCGATTAAAGAAAATAAACACAGGATTTTAAATTTTTTTGACATTATTTTGAATAAACGATGTAGGTTCTATTTTAAAAGAGAAGCGATCTTGGAATTTAAGGTCTCTTCTGTCATCATTCCCAAAAATTCATCGGTTGTATTGCCTTTTCTCATATACGTGAAAGGTATGGAGCCACCGTCCCATTGCTTAAAGTTCTTTGCAAAGAAGGTATGATCCAGTTTTTTACCGTCTAATAACACGATATTATGAGCAAGTCCGTTTTCATCGGCAAATTTTTTCACAGCACCGGACCAGTCTGATTTTTCATCCAGATTCACGAAAGTAAATTTTACGGGTTTTCCTTTCAGTTCCGCCATTTTATTCTTAAAATGAGGGATTTCTTTCATACAAGGTCCGCACCAGGTTGCAAAAAAATTAGTAACATATAACGTGTCATTATTTTTAGCTAAATACTGGCCTAGTTTTTCATAAGAAATTTCAGGAGAAACAAAGGCACTTGATTCTGAACCAGTCTTTTCTGTGGTAGAAAGTGAGTCTGATGGCTTAGTTTCTGCATCTGTCTTCTGAGTTTCTTTTTTACAGCTTGAAAGGGCAAACAAAACAAGCGTTGCTAAAATTATCTTTCTCATAAATTATTTTTTATCTATTTTTGAATTGAAGTATGGAACAACAAATCTATAAAGGGAAACTGATACAGTTTCATTGGCTAAAAATAGCGAAAAAGGAAGAACTAACCAAAAATACTTTTTCTCTGGAGTTCGATATTCCGGGGAATTTACAAGAGAATTTCAAGTTTGAGGCAGGTCAGTATGTAAGTGTAAAATTTCAATCTTATGGAGAGGAAGTGATTCATGATTATTCGATGACCTCTGCTCCATATGAAAAAAAAATATGTCTGGGAATTAAAGTAAATTCTCCTGACGGGACAACTTCCCAACTCTTCAAAAATTATAAAGTGGGCGATCAGTTGCAGGTGGGAGAGCCTAACGGCAGATTCACATTAGGATCTAAACCGAGTGAATTCAGAACGATTATTGGTTTTGCTGCCGGTATTGGGATTACTCCGATCATAAGCCATTTCAAAAATATTCTTCATAATGAGCCGAGAACGAGACTTTTTTTATTCTTCGGAAATAAAAGCTCGGAGGAATTGATTTACAGGGATCTTTTGGACAATCTTACCAAAAAGTATGGAGACAGACTGCAGATTTTTTACTTCTTTTCACGGGAAAATACGGCTGACCCATTTTTTTATGGAAGGCTGGATGCTAAAAAACTCAATTTAATTATTAATCAAATTCTGCATCTGGATGATACGGATGAAGAATCTACGATCTGGGATGCGGTAGACGAAGTTCTTATTTGCGGAAAAGGGGATATGATCAAAACATTGGCTAATGCCTGCTATCATCATGGAATTCCTAAAAAGAATATTCATTTTGAACTTTTTGAAGAATTTAATGACGATATTTACCCGGTTGAAAAAGAATTCCCTTTGATTGAACAGATCGAAGTAGAATGTATAATGTTGGAAAAAACATATCAGACAGTACTTCCCGACAATAAAGAAAAGATTTTGCAACAGCTGTTGGCTCAAAAATTTCCGGTTCCATATTCGTGTAAATCCGGAATATGCGGCAGTTGTGAGTGTTATCTGGAAGAAGGAGAAGTAGAGCTGCTAGAAAATGAATATCTAACGGAAAAAGAAGAAGCGCAGGGACGGATTTTAGCTTGCATGTCCATTGCAAAAAGTAAGAAAATAAAGCTTAACTTTGATCTTAGTTGAGAGCCGTAAAAAACATATTTAACTTAACTTTTATATCAATAGAAATAGGAATTCTGTTGATATGTTTTTGTAATGCCTGGGTTTTTGGTCTTACAAACGGGAGAACTTATACTAAAATATCAAAAATACCACCCCGTGAAATAGCTTTGGTGCTGGGAACTTCACCTAAAATGAGATCAGGTTTGTCTAATCCTTATTTTACTAAAAGAATGGATGCCGCAGCCCTTCTATACCATCACGGAAAGATCAAAAAAATTATTGTGAGCGGAGAAAAAAGCAAAGGTTATAATGAACCTGCTGCCATGAAAAATTATCTGGTTTATCAGGAAGGGGTTCCGGGAGAAATCATCATTGAAGATCCTAAAGGTTTTAACACCTATAAAAGTATTTTACGCTGTAAAGACGTTTATAAAAAGAAGAATGTCATTATAGTCTCTCAGGGTTTTCATAACCTACGAGCTTTGTTTTTTGCAAGAAACAACAATATGAATGCATTGGGCTTTGATGCTCAGGATGTCACCAAACCTGAAAGTTACTACAGAAATCAATCCAGAGAGATACTCGCCAGAGTGATTGCTGTAGTGTATTTTACGTTGGGTATTTCTCCGGATTAGAAAGGATATCCGAAAGCAATGTTTAAGGTTGGTTTAAAAGGCTGGAAATTCTTAAATCTCCATTTGTCACCATCCGGTTTATTCGGATCATAAATCTTATAAGCCAGATCCAGTCTGAATGTGATGTAGGCAACATTCACTCTCAATCCGAATCCACTACCGATACCCATTTGCCCTAAGAATTTATTGAATTTAAACTCATCTCCGAATCCATCGTTATAACTACGAACACTCCAGGTATTTCCAATATCTGTAAAGATCGCCCCTTCATACATATCGCTGAAAGGAACTCTGTATTCTATATTCGTAGTCAGTTTTATATTATCCGTCATATAAGTCCTTACTCTTTCATCTACCTGAGAGTCTGAAGGACCTAGTCCTCCGAACGCCACCCAGGCTCTGATATCATTGGAACCTCCATTGAAATACGATTTAATAACAGGCATATTTTTAGAATTTCCATACGGAATACCGACTCCTATAAACTGACGTAGTACCAAAGTCTGATTACCGAATTTGAAGTATTTTCTGGTATCAATATCAAACTTCACAAACTGTGCATATGGTATTCCGAAAATGGTTCGTTGCGGGTTCGTTACAATTCCCCCTTCATCCCTTTTCTGGTTGAATATACTTAATATATTGCCGGCAAGCTCCAGCTTTCCATTGAAGTAAAAAGCATTGGGATAATCTTTTTTACCAATTTCACTATATACAAAATTATAGAGCATGGAAGAGATAAGAATATCCTGTGTCTGGCGGTCTTTATTGACCAAAGTTCCCCTAAAGGCTGTGAAAAGATCAACACCCTGTTGGTTCAGCGTTGCATAGTATTCCTTGTCTTCAACGATCATACGGGATACATTATCAATACTCAGTGCACCAGATTTATACTTCGTCTCGGTCTCAGGACTGTGCACAAAATAATTATCAAATATTTCACTTCTTACCTTATCATCATTTACAAAATAATCATAATAGGCATCTTTATTTTTGGTAAGGCTGACCTGAGTATTGAAAAGGGTTAGTCTGTGCGATACCTGATCGTTTACGTTAGCCTGATAATTAAGCCCTGTATTAAAGTTTACTCTTCCCAAACCAATATTATTCTGGATCGATGCTCCTAAAAGAATAGATGAAGTAGGAGTGTACCTTTTAGGCAGGAGCTTATAATAATCAAAAGGCAGTAATAGTCTTGGGAAATTAAGAGAAGCCTGTGCAGATATCTCATAAGCTAAAACTCTGTTACTGATATCTTTGGTGCTTCTGATAGAACCAAAGGTCCCTGAAAGGCTTGTTGAGAGGTTTTCTGCCCCTTTAAAAACATTTCTGGTAGTAAGGTCTACAGAAGGAGAAACCCCTAAATTCAAAATCTGGGAATAATTAATATCCGTTCCCAATTTTAATTCATATTTAGGAAGTGGTTTCAATATGTATAAAACATCAATAATGCTGTCATTAGGAGAAATTCCGCCACCTCTTCTTAAAGAATCTCTGGCCTTTAGAATACTGAAGTTATTCATTGCCAGAAAATTTCTTTTCGTAAGATCCAGTTTTTTTTGATCGTATATCTGCTTGTGATCTACGATAACTGCTCTCCATAATGATGATGTCTTATAATTATTATTCATCTTATGGAATCTTATCCTTCTTAAGCTATCTTTAATCGTGTTTTTAGGATAATCACCTGCCTCATCCACAATGGCGACATCTATATTTCCTATAGTGGCCACTTTATAAGGGTGATCTGCAGAATCCCTATGGATTTCAAGTGTTAAAGGAACCTGCTTTCTGCTCTTTAAAGAATCTGCTACAAAGAAGATTTCCTCATTGGAATTATTAAACCGATAATACCCCTTTTCCCTCATCAGCTCATTAATCCTGGTTACCTCTTTTTCAAGAACAGTCTGGTCAAGAATTTGTCCTGATCTTATAAGGCTTTTATCCAGCTTTTGCATGTAAAGACTTTTGATACCGGGATCGGGAATATTAAAATAATAGTCTTTAATATAAGTAGGGTCGTTATGCTTAATAAAATACGTTACTGCAGCTTTTTTCGCGGTTGAGTCCAGATCATGCTTAAAGGTTACCTGACCATCCCAGAATCCCCTGTATGTAAGTCTTTTATCGATGGATTCAGCACTTTTTGCCGTTCTGGTCTGATCTAAAATCACCGGTAGACTTCCCCAGCTGTGCAGAAGACGATCTAAAAACAAGCTTTTTCCCACACTGCTTTTCATGTTGTACTTAATGAAAAGAGAATCTCTAAGTTTTTGATTCCTCATCTCACTAGGATAAGTCATGTATTCATTGAGAATAGTGTCGTATTTAGGATTAGCCATATTATAGAACCCCAAACTTAGCGGCATAAAAAGAAGCTGCTTTTTGTTAGGTTTCTGTTGGACGTATCCTTTTAGCTCATCATCAAAAAATTCTTTTTTATCTTCGAATTCAAAATTGTTTTTGGTAAGCAGATATTCGCCGTTTGGAACTTTTTTTGTTGTACTACAAGCATAAAGGAGACCAACAAATGTTGCAAGTGAGATAATTTTATAATATTTTTGAGGAGAATTCTTAAAATGCTTACAGCTCATACAATAAAAGTTTTACAATCTTTAGATAAAAAGAAGTTCCGACAAAAATACAATTTGTTTTTGGTTGAAGGTAATAAAATCATTTGCGAACTTCCCAATTCTAATTTTAAAATTAAAGAAATATTCTCAACCGATCCGCAAAAATTGGACCGGACCGATTGCCCTGTTACTCATGTATCTGATAATGAGCTTAAAAAAGTTAGTTTCCTGCAAAATCCTAAAGATTCTGTAGCGGTATGCTATCTAAAGCCGGAGGAAAAACTTGAAGATCAGACTATTCAGTTCGTACTGGATGGAATTCAGGATCCCGGGAACCTGGGAACCATTATCCGTTTGGCAGATTGGTTTGGAATAGAACAGATCATATGCAGTGAAGATACGGTTGATTTTTATAATCCAAAAGTAATTCAGGCCAGTATGGGATCTTTTACCAGAGTCAATGTCGTGTATTGTGATCTTGTGGATTATCTTTCCAATACAGAAAATATAAATATCGGAACGGATATGGAAGGAGAAAATATTTACCGTTTTGAAAGGCCGGAAAAAATGAATTTGATTTTAGGGAACGAAGGAAGCGGAATGAGACCGGAGACGGAAAAGTTGCTTCAGAAAAGTATAAGTATTCCAAGATTTGGAAAATCACAGTCCACAGAAAGTCTTAATGTATCTATGGCAGCAGGAATCATTTTAGGACAGCTTTTTTCAAAGTAAGTCCTGGATTTTAGAAATCAGATGTCAGACTTTAGATTTTAGCCTGTATAGTCTATAATAATTCTATTATTTCACGATTAAAAAATCTGACATCTGATGTCTAATAAATTATATAAGTTGTTCCATACTGGAAACGCTTTTATTCTTTTGATAATTTTCTAGTTTTTTTCTGACGAATTTCAACGCAATAGGAGCGAGGTAGATCATGGCCGCACCCAGCAGTTTTTTCTTCCAGTTAGGACTTTTCATATTCTTTTTGGCATAGTTTCCTACGAGTGCCGTAATTCCTAATTTGATAAGACCGTCCGCCACATTACCTTTGAATGCTGAACTGGCAATTCCTACTGCAGTATTTTTGCTGATCAGCATGTCTTTTACTTCTGAAGTAAGCTGTCTTGCAATAACATCTTTTCTTAGAGTAATTTTTTCATCGCCGTCCTCATCTACATTTTCCTGCAGGTACTGATCTGTTAAACCATTGGTAAAAGCACTTAAACTTTCTTTGGTATTTTTAAAGGTAAGAAGGTTTTCCAAATCACTGATTTCTTCTTTTAAAAGTCTTTTCTTTCTTCTTAATTCTTCTATACTTTCGTACTTTCTACTCATAGCTTAATGATTTAAAAATTTAATAACCTGATCTGCCACAGAATTTACAATTTTATTTTTAAATACGACTACAAAAATCATCAATAAAAAATAGAATCCGGCGACAATTAAAAATCCATAAGAGGTATTATCCAGAGCTTTGCCAATGAGAAATGCAATTCCAAAATTAAAAAGGATAATAAAAAAAGCAAAAGCAACAAGCAGTACTATAAAATAGGTAATGAGCCCCGCGGAAAGAGAAGATTTTTCAGTAGCTTCAATTTTTAGAAGGTCTATTCTCTTTGACGCATATTCTTTAATAGTTTCTATCATTGTTTTTTTTTAAAGTTACAAAAAAAGGAACTTCTTGCAAAAAGTTCCTTCCCATAATTTACTCAAAAAAATAAATTACTTATTTTTTTAGATCATTTAATTCTGCTTCTACATCTTTTACTACATCTGCAGTTTTAGAAACAATCTGATCTTTGTATTTGTCATATCCATCCTTTACGGTATGAGCTACACTGCTTGCTGTTTCTTTGAAAGTAGAAGAGATATTACCATATTGATCTTTTACTTTTTCAGAAACCTCGCCATACTTGTCTTTGGCCTGATCTTTAAGGTCGTTAGCCTTATTTTTTATTTTTTTTCTAGTTTCCTTACCTTCCTCAGGTGCATAAAGCATTCCTAAAATTACTCCTGCTGCAGCTCCTGCAAGAAGTCCTGCTAATATACCTGCTGTATTTTTCTCTTTTCTAGACATTTTTCGTTTTTTAATAGTTAATAAAAGATTAGTTTTTACAGTATATAAGATTACAATTTGTATACCAAATGGGGTTATGCCCTTATTAAAAAGTGTTAAATATTTTTAAGATAAGATAAAATAAGTTCTATTGTTTCTTTTTTATTCAATGTAGTATTATCTATTACAATAGCGTCTTCAGCCTGCTTAAGAGGGGCAATTTCCCGCTCGCTGTCTATTTTATCTCTTATAATTAGGTTTTGCTTAACTTGCTGTTCATCAGCATCAATACCTAAGCTCAGTAATTCCGCGTATCTTCTCTTGGTTCTTTCGTCAATACTTGCGGTAAGGAAAAATTTAAAGTCAGCATTTGGCAGAACTACTGTCCCTATGTCACGTCCGTCCATCATAATGCCGCCTTTTTCTGCCAAAGAACGTTGTGCCTGTAAGAGAAAGTCACGCACTTCCTTTTGTTTTGCGACAAGACTTACGTTATCTGAAACTTTATTGGAACGTATCTGCTTGGAAATATCAGTATCATTAAGGTAAAGTACCAGTTCTCCATGGTCGTTTTTAAATTCAAGCTGAATGTCTCCAAAAGAAGAAAAAAGCTTTTCAAAATCCAGTGTTCCGTCTTCATTGGTACAGTTCTGTAGAGCAAACAAGGTTACTCCTCTGTAAAGCGCACCCGTATCCAGATGAATAAGTCCTAACTTTTCAGCAATGACTTTGGATATTGAACTTTTTCCGGTAGACGAGTACCCATCGATAGCTATTACAGGTTTTTTCATACCGCAAATTTCAAGATTTTTTTTAAAAAACCAAGAAAGACTGAGAAATTTTATGAATTATTTTGAGTATTTTTTGATAGCTCTTAATATTGGTGGCCGCTAAGATCCATGGAAACCCCTATCTGATTCACGTTTGAAGAGTTGTGATATCTCACATGGGCATAGTCTATGCGGAACTTTGAAATTTTAATTCCAAATCCGGCGGACAGCCCTGAGAAGTTTCTCTGATCTGCCACTGCAAGTTCGTTTCCTCTCTTTACATTATAACCCAGTCTGATATTAAAGCCCTTTTCCGGGAATAATTCTGCTCCTACCGAAAAGTGATCGGCAATTTTTCTTCCCAAATTAACTTCCTGTCCGTTCACATTATAATCTGAAGAGATGTTCAGCTTCTGAAGGTCGTGGGCAGTAACAGTAATAGCAAGAGGAATTACTTTTAAAATTCTGGTATATCCCAAATCTACCCTGAAGGGAAGATTTTCTTTTACTCCGTTAAAAGATTTCAGCTGGAACCCAAAGTTTCTAAGGACCAGGGAAAGGACTTCTTTATTTTTTTTATTATAATAGGTAACGCCCATATTGCCTGAAATGGCAGAGGAGGTGTAATTATCAATTTTTGAAGTGATGAAGTTAAGGCCACCACCAATGGTCCAGTCTTCTTCAAACTGGTAGGCATATCCGGCACCCACCGCTACATCTGAAGCTTTGAATTCACCATTTTCATATCCGCTTTCATCAGTTCTTGGAATGCTTCCGTAGCTCAAATACCTGGCATTCACGGTCACTATATGTCCGTTATCCAAATCTTTGGCAAAGCCGATAGTTCCATATTTTGAATCAGCAAGATAGGCGGCTCCGTTTACAGAAATTTGGTTATCTGAATCTTTGTTTAATAATGAGGGGTTTGCAATAGCAAAGGAAACATCATAATCTCTTATGGAAATTGCATCTCCCCCTAAGGCTGCCTGTCTGGCAGATACGGGGATATTTAAGAACGGATAAACATTTGTTCCCGTTTGTGCAAAAGAAACAATTCCTGACAGAAATAATGAAAGAATGACAATTTTCTTCAATTCAATTTATAATTAATGCAAAAATAATCCTTTTTCGTACTTAACAAAATATTTATCATATTATTTGAGTTAAATATTTTTCTTTTACCAATATTTTTAATGATTATATTTGCAAAATCAAATTTCAGGGAAATTCCCCTGGTAAAAGTTTATTAAAAATTAAAGATGAAATATAAAAGAATCCTTCTAAAACTGAGTGGTGAAGCCTTAATGGGAAACAGACAATACGGTATTGACAATGAAAGACTGCAGGAATATGCTGCGGAAATAAAACAAGTTGTAGACAAAGGCTGTGAGGTTGCGATTGTAATTGGAGGAGGAAATATTTTCCGTGGAGTAGCAGGTGCTGCAAAAGGAATGGACAGAGTACAAGGAGATTACATGGGTATGCTGGCAACCGTAATTAACGGAATGGCATTACAGGGCGCTTTGGAAGATGCAGGAATTAAAACCAGGCTTCAGTCTGCTATTGAAATGGATAAAGTAGCTGAACCTTTTATTAAGAGACGTGCAGTAAGACATCTGGAAAAGGGAAGAGTGGTCATTTTTGGTGCCGGAACCGGAAATCCTTATTTTACAACAGATACTGCTGCTACCTTAAGAGCTATTGAAATTGGAGCTGATGTTATCCTGAAGGGAACAAGAGTAGACGGAATCTACGACAGCGATCCGGAAAAGAATGAAAATGCAGTAAAATACAATTCCTTATCTTTTGATGAAGTTTTTGAAAAGAATCTTAAAGTAATGGACATGACTGCTTTTACTTTAAGCCACGAAAATAAATTACCTATTATTGTTTTTGATATGAACAAGGACGGTAATCTGGTTAAAATTGTAGATGGAGAAAATGTAGGAACTCTGGTTGATTTATAACAGGAAAAACGGAGTATATATTACGACATTCATTAATTATTGTAATTTTTTTAAAAAATAATTCCTCATTTGTAGAATATTGTTATATTTGAGACCTAATCAAATTAGCTATTTAACAATGAAAAATTTAAAGAAAATTTCAAGAGATCAATTAAAAGAGGTACAAGGTGGAACTTCTATTCCACAATGCCCGGTTGGATACATTTACAGATGTGATGCTGTAGGGGTATGTGATCCAATATTTGATCAATATGATTGTGTTTGTGGTTGTATTCCCAAACCGGTAAAAGGATAATAACTGAACCCTCTTTTTTAAGAGGGTTTTTTATTGGCTGTTTCTTTTTGAGATGATGGATTGTGAACGAATTGTTCACTCAGTATAGAACCCATTTCAGAGGTTATATTATTTGAAAAAATGATGAGTAAAAAGATATATCAAGTCATGACTGGAACGTTTTCAGCAAATAATGATTAAAATAAAATTGATAAAGTTTTACTTAATTAAAAACAAATGTTATTTTTGCACCACTGAATAGTAAAAAAACGGTATAAAAACCTTTGAAAAGTAGAATTTAAGAGGGCTGTGTGCTGATATTCAGAGCGATTGGATTAATGTGTAACTTATCAAATTTTAAATATATAATGGAAGAATTAGATCTTATAGTAGAATCTGTAAAGCAGGACATGGATGCAGCTATTAAACATTTAGATCATGCATTTCAAAGAATTAGAGCAGGACGTGCTTCTACATCTATGGTTCAGGATGTTATGGTGGAATATTACGGGGCTCCGACTCCAATTAATCAGGTTGCCAATGTTTCTGTTCCGGATGCGATGACGATTTCTATTCAGCCTTGGGATAGAACAGCGATCGGTGCCATTGAAAAAGCTATTATCAATTCTAACTTAGGTTTTGCACCTTCTAATAACGGAGAGAATATTATTCTGAATGTTCCGCCTTTAACAGAGGAAAGAAGAAGAGATTTGGCAAAACAGGCTAAAGGTGAAACTGAAGATACAAAAATCGTTGTAAGAAATGCAAGACAGAATGGTTTGAAAGAACTTAAAAGACTGGAAGGTATTTCTGAAGACGTTATAAAAGGAGTGGAAGAAGATATACAGGCTCTTACTGACAAGCATGTAAAGCTTTGTGAGGATCATCTTAAGACAAAAGAAGCTGAAATTATGAAAGTATAATTTTCAGTTTTTGAAAATAAAAAAAGACTTTTTTAGAAGTTACTGTAGTCGGAAGATTTTTTCTTCCGACTTTTTTATTAAATAGTCAAAACTACTTTTTCCCTTTTGTCGGGGTTTGTTTTTTATCATTATCAGTTTCAAGAGTTCCTTTTAACAAAAACTGTAATACTCTGTCTGTATAATCAAATGGTTTTTGAAGATAAAGAACATTGTTTCGGTTTTTATCCAGCATTGTATCTACTTTATTTCTTTCTGCTACAGCTGTAATGGCATTGTGTATCTGATCCTCAAAAGGGACTACTAGGTTTGTTTTAAGTTTTTTAATTTCGCCATTATTTCCAAATCTTAAACTCACTGTAGTTTTAACGTTTTTCTCCAAATCTAAGACTTCCTTTTCCCTCATTGTTAATTGAGTTCCGATTAATAATACTTTTTCGTTTTCAAAGGCTGATTTTTTCCTTTCATATTCGGACTGCAGATTTTGAAGTTCTGTTTGCCAGGTATTGATCTGTGCATCGAGCCTTGCTTCTGCTTCTTTATATTGAGGCATTTTTTGTAGTATAGCATCGGTATCTACAACCCCTATTTTTTGAGCATTACCGAACCCAAAAGCAAGGAATAGTGCGAGGCCGGAAATCATTTTGAAATTTTTCATGGTGTTAATTATATATATCGCCAAATATTTTGTCTATCAAAAGTGTATGTAAGAACGGCCAGTAAAATAAATTATTATATATAGTAGCTATAAATACATTACTGGGGCTCAATTTACGTAAAAAATGATAATCTGGCTTATCAATGTAAAGCATTTGGTCAACGGATATTTTTAAAACTAAATAAAAAAGTGGTGGAAGAAATTCCGACCACCACTATCTGGTTTTTAATCTTGGAATCTATTTATTTACAGTTTTCGTTGTAATCGACAATAACTTCATCTACAATTTGAGGAACATTGGACATCACATCATCAATCTGACTTTTAATCAATCTTCCTAATCCTGATCTTTTCTTTTCTTTTCATCATTTTTCAGTGAAGCATATGAGCCGTTTGCGAGTTTTCCTTTTGCATAGCTACAGTCTGCAATGATTATTTTAGCTTTGGCAAGTGTTAGCTCCTCCAGCTTACCGTCTTTCTTGCTGTAGATATAAGAAGGGGAGTTTCTCATTCGCTCATTTTCTTTGTCTGCTACAGCGATCTGGCCTCCTGCCGAAAAAGTAGTTGGATATCCGTATAGTTTATACACCTTGATTTTTCCGTCTGTTACCAACTCTGCAAACTGAGTGGATTTTGTAAGATTATTGAATGCTTTTAAATTACCGCTCAATCCTCCGGTTGCCGTATTGAAGCCTTCTTTGGTGTTGGTGTATTTTACCATTTCGAAATGCCTTTCATTGTTATTTTCGTCAAAGGCAACATATTCTTTCAGGTCATCTGTATCAAAAGTTTTGAATTTCTGCTTCTTTTTAGATTGATCAATATCGGAAGCAGCAACAAATTTCACTTTTTTCTGGTTCTGCCAGGGATTCATAGCATCTCCGGCTAATCTTACAATACCTTCAATCTTTTTACCGCTCTTATCAATAATGTAGCCATAGGTCTCATTGGGTCTTAAGTCATAGTCTTTATTGTCATCCTGAGCATAAGCCTGAAAAGTCATGAATGTAAATAATCCAAGAAGTAGTGTTTTTTTCATAAGGTTATCGTTTTTTATCAATTTTTGTAAATATAGCTTTTTATCGCTTAGCATGGAATGTAATAAAATACCACATTGTCAATAAAAAAGACCCGAAAAAATCGGGCCTGTAAAATATTTAAATTATTAAATCTTTTAATCTTTTAATGATAGCTATTGATACCTTTTATGTTCTTTACTTTTACTGAATAGCTTCGTAATCGGTTTAAATAATACTTTGTATTTTTCAGCATCAAAAAGCTGCGAATCGGTGAGTGCTTTATAAGTCATCCAGATTCCGAAAGGAAGAAGGATCAGGTTGGGAAGCCATGCCGCAAGATATGGGCTCATTTTTCCACTCCATGATATATTTTCAATTCCCAGGTTCATGACGTAGAAAATAATGAAAATAACGATCGCAATAATAACAGGAAGTCCCATTCCTCCTTTTCTGATGATGGAACCTAAACTCGCACCGATAAGGAAGAAGATGATACAGGTAACAGAATAAGAAACAATTCTCTGCTGGTAAATAACAATTTTGCTGAAATATTTGATATTTGGACTCAGTTCGTTCTTTTTCCCTTCTACTGTAGACTTCAAATTATCTAATCTATTGTAGGCATTATAGATGATTTCCAGTTTTTTTTCTCCTTTTACGGTGTCCAGTTTTATTTGAGGCTTTGCCGCTGCTTTGGACTTTGTATTTTTATCCATATAAGTAACGACAGCACTGGTCTGGTTTAACACATCATTGCTGATATTGCTGAAAAACTTATCGTTGTCTTTCTTATTTTTATCAATCGTTTCATTCAGCTGGCCGTAGGTCTGAAAACGGTAGTCATCTGTAATCTGCTCCTTTTCGATAGCTTTATTGATGATTTCACTCACATCAAAATGGGATACCAGTGTATCAAATTTAATAGCCTGATCGGGTTGTCTTAATTTCGCGTTTTCCGGCTTTCCTTCCAGTTTATCTTCAAATACATATCCGTTATACAGAACCAGTTTTAAGAAGTTCTTATTGGCAGCAGGGACAAACTTTCCTTTTTCAGCCACAATAGATTGCTGATCCTGGTAGGTACTTGCTTTTTTATGTACAAAAACCCCCTCTATATTTTCTCCGTTTTCTCCGTAGATTTTATCGAATTTCACCATATATCCGGGAATCTGGTCTATAAACTGTCCCGGAGTAAAATTCAGTGCCGGCTTGGTCTGGGCAATATTGAAAAGCATGTTTTTAGCCTTCTTCTGGAAATCCGGAATAATATTATTGGAAAAGAAAAAAAGCATGACTGCAAGCGCAGCAGCGACACCCAGCAGAGGAGCCATTACTCTTGTAAGAGAAATTCCGGCCGCTTTCATGGCTGCTAATTCATACCGCTCCCCAAATTCTCCAAAAGACATGATGCTCGCCAAAAGAATAGTAAGCGGAAGTACCAAACTGACTACACTTACTCCAAGGTAGAAAAGAAGTTTAAGGATTTGCCAGTAGGTTAATCCTTTTCCCATAAACTGCCCCAATTGAACCCAGATAATGTTTACAATAAAGATGAAAAACAATACGCTGAATATAAAGAAAAACGGTCCAAAGAAGGTTTTTATGATATATCGGTCTAGTATTTTTAACATTTGCCAAAATTAATGAAAAAGCCACAAAGTTTACTTGTGGCTTTCTATATTTTATGATTTTTTAAATAAATCTGATTTGCATTAGATAATTTCTGCGTTTGCTGTTTGTCTGATGCTGTTTACAATTCTGTGATCACGTAATTTTTAAATTTATTCTTATCAAAAACAAACATATTCGGATCCAGAGTCTGGTTTTCTTTATATTCTTTGATCGCAATTACAGCTACATCATTGTTATTTCCGTGCTGTTCAAGCTTTACCATCTGTTTTTTTGCAGAATCTACAAAAAGATATACGTACTTGATTCCGTTTGCTTTTACAGGGGTTAATTTAATGAAGTCTGCATTCACACCATTCACCATTTGTTTTCCGTTGTAAGTTACATTATAGTCGTTTCTGTAAGTAGTAAGATAGTTGATCGGGGAGAACATACTGCTGCTTCCGTTGGGTTTTGCTGTTGTTACTTCCATATCGTCTGCATTGATATTATAGATTTTATTCCCGTCAAAAATCTGCTCGGTATCCATAATCTTCAACTTGTATTTGTTGCCGGCTGAATAATAAATTCCGGGCTCTGTTTTAGAAACCTGTCCATTGGCTCCGCTTCCAAAAGAAAATTTAAAATAAGAATTCTTTTTGGAATTGTAATTGGCTGTGATGTCATCCAATATCTTTTTAGCCTTTGCATCAATTTTTTGTGCATTGGTTAATCCTACTGCTCCTACAACAAAACTTCCTAATATAACCTTTGAAATAATACTTTTCATTTTTTTAATTTAAATACTCTTAGATTTTTTTTAACTGATAAGGATAAACATGTTATTTTCCTTTATCTACGCAGATCTTCCAAAAACTGTTCCAAAGAATTAAGATCACTAATGATCACCTCTCTTGCTTTAGCCCCATTAAAGCCTCCAACAATACCGGTTGCCTCTAGCTGATCCATAATTCTTCCCGCTCTGTTATATCCCAGCTTCAATTGTCTCTGAAGCATTGAAGTAGATCCCTGCTGTGTAGAAACGATAATTCTTGCTGCCTCTTCAAATAATGCATCTTTTTCGTTAGGATCGAAGGTTCCTACTGTACTTGAAGCATCCTCAGAAACATATTCAGGCAGTAAAAATGCTGATGCATATCCTTTTTGTTCTCCGATGTATTCTGCGATTCTTTCCACTTCAGGTGTATCTACAAAAGCACATTGAAGTCTTAAAATTTCATTTCCGTTAAAATAAAGCATATCCCCTTTACCAATCAGCTGATCTGCTCCCGGAGAATCCAGGATTGTTCTGGAGTCTACACTTGAAATTACTCTAAAAGCTGCTCTTGCCGGGAAGTTGGCTTTAATCATACCGGTAATTACATTCACAGAAGGCCTTTGTGTTGCAACGATAAGGTGTATTCCTACTGCTCTTGCAAGCTGTGCTAATCTGGCGATCGGCATTTCAACTTCTTTTCCGGCCGTCATGATCAAATCTGCAAACTCATCAACCACTAAGACGATATAAGGTAAATATCGGTGGCCGTTTTCCGGGTTTAGCTTTCTTTCCGTGAATTTTTTATTATATTCCTTCAGGTTTTTACAGAATGCATTTTTAAGAAGATCATATCTTGTATCCATCTCAATACAAAGAGAATTCAGCGTATTGATTACTTTGTTGGTGTCCGTGATAATGGCATCGTCTGTATCCGGAAGTTTAGCCAGATAATGTCTTTCGATTTTTGAATATAGTGAAAGTTCCACTTTTTTAGGATCCACCATTACAAATTTCAGTTCACTCGGATGCTTTTTATAGAGTAGGGAAGTCAGAATGGCATTGATACCAACCGATTTACCCTGTCCTGTAGCTCCGGCCATCAGCAAGTGCGGCATTTTTGCTAAATCCGCCATGAAGACTTCATTAGAAATCGTTTTTCCGAAAACAACAGGTAGGTCCATATCCGTATTCTGGAATTTATGGGAAGCAATCACAGAACGCATAGAAACCATAGTAGGATTTTTTCTCGGAACTTCAATCCCGATCGTTCCTTTTCCAGGCATTGGTGCAATAATCCTGATTCCTAATGCAGAAAGGTTTAAGGCAATATCATCCTGTAGTTTTTTAATGGCAGATACCCTGATTCCTGCTTCTGGAACAATTTCGTATAAAGTAACGGTAGGTCCTATCGTTGCTTTAATTTCAGAAATTCCTACGTTAAAGTTTTTCAGAAGGCCTACAATTTTATTTTTATTTTCCTCTAATTCTTCTTGGTTGATAGAAATTTCTTCATTTCCATAATCTCTCAATAAATCAATAGTAGGCATTTGGAAACCTGCAAGATCTAAACGGTGGTCATACAAACCGTGCTTGTCAACAAGCTCCTGAGATTTTTTATCCGACTCGTCCAGTACATCAATAACCGGTGCTACTTCTACATTAAACTTAATGTTTTCTTGTGGCGGAGTCACCACTGGTGTAGAAACCGGAGGTTTTATATCAAAAGCTTGTTCCGGAGTGGAAAGCGGAACCTGAGGTTTTGTGTTAAGATTTACATTTAGAGGTTGGGAAAAATTTTTCTCATCCTCAAAAGAAGTATGATTAGGGGTTACAATCGTCGTTTCTACTGTTGGAGCGATAGGAACTTCAGGAAAACCTTTCGGGACTTCCACAGGCTCCTGAACTTTCACAGGCTTGGCAGTGGTATCTGTTACCGTGATATTGGATGGAGTTTCGTGAACTTCTTCCTCCAGCTCTTCATCAGCCTCAAAGTTTTCATCAGAATTAGGCATCATGGATTTTACCTTTCCAATGGTGTTTTCATTGATACTGTTGAATTTCGCTTTAATAGAACTTGGGCGAAGGTTAAATTCTAAGATGAAATATAAAAGAATGCTTGATGCCAACACCAGCCAAAGGCCAACTGTTCCAATAATAGCATTCAGATAATCCATAATCTGGTATCCGTATACACCTCCTAAAACGCCTTGGCCTTTTGTTAATGCTCCCATAAATATAGGAAGCCAGCAAATGAAGAACAGAGAATGTCCTATGGTTTTCCAGGGTTTGAATATTTTCTTTTTCAGAATCAGTGTGCCCACTACTAAAAATAGGAATGCAATGATAAAGGAAGCGATGCCGATGCTTTCGAATATAAAAATATTCCCCAGCCAGTCGCCGATTTTACCAAATATATTTGAAGATTTTATACTCTTGTCAAGCATTGTCCCGGCCTGGCTTTGGTCTGCTTTCCAGTTCATTAAATAAGAGATGAACGAGAAGGCAAGGACAACGGAAAGAAGTACAAAAGTAAGCCCGAAAAATATACGTGGCTTAGATAAAATTCTGCCTGTTTCAGGTGATTCTGTTTGCTTTGTTTGTGTCTTTTTATCCATAATATCAATGAGGCAAATTTAATGTTTTTTCAATACTAAAAGAATCTTTTTTCATCAAAAAGAAAGGTTACTATATATTCAGTTTCTGAAAGTTGATCTGCTTTATATAAAGCATTATTGTTTAAAAATATTGAAAATAAATTAAAAAAGCACTTCATTTTTTTTGAACCGATTCAGAATACATCCTAAAAACTCCCATACATTTTCAGAAAAAATAACTGTGAAAATGCATGAGGGAAATAGACTGACTCAATAACAGATATAGCTATTTTTCATGCGCTTTGTTAAGTGTTTTTGATATTGAATTTTCGGTATTATTTTTTATATTATTAAGAACAATTCAAAATAACGATTATACGGTTGAAAATGATAAAAAACAGTTTTTTTTATCGACCTTTTATTTAATCATCCTTATTTTTGCATGTCAAGTAAAAAAAATTCATGAAGAAGCTCCAAGATATTCTTATCTCAACCAGAACGATGGCTGTGTTGCTGTTGATCTATGCATTTGCGATGGCATATGCTACGTTCTTAGAAAACGATTACGGAACGCCCACTGCGAAAGCGTTAATTTATGAAGCAAAATGGTTTGAATTAATCATGGTGCTGCTCATTCTTAACTTCATAGGGAATATCGCAAGATATCGACTTTGGAAAAAAGAAAAATGGCCGGTTTTAATGTTTCACCTTGCATTTATTTTAATTTTCATTGGGGGTGCTATCACAAGATACATCAGTTTTGAAGGGCAGATGCACATCAGAGAAGGGGAAACTTCAAATGAAATCGTAACCGATAAAAATTTCTTTAAGATTCAGATTGAAGAAAAAGGAGATGTTCTTAATTATCAGGATGTTCCTTACCTGATGTCTCCGTTGCATAAAGATTTTAATGCATCATATGATTTTCATGGAAAAGAAGTGAAAGTTTCTGCAGTACAATACATTCAGAGAAAAAAAGACAGCCTGATTGCTGATCCAAATGGTGCGGAATATCTTCATTTGGTGTCGACAGGGCAGACCGGAAGACAGAATATTTACATTAAACCGGGAGAAACAAAATCGATAAACGGAACATTGGTTACCTTTAACAGATCGATTGACGGTGCTGTAGAATTTAAAAATGAAGGCGGGAAATTATTTGTTAAAACTCCTGTGGATGCTACTTATATGACCATGGCTACACAAGCTACGGGAAATACAGTTAAAGATGAATTCCAGCCTCTTGCATTAAGAAGTTTGTACAGCATCAATGAATTAAAACTGGTAGTTCCTGAAGGTCTTAAAAAAGGAAGATTGTTGGCCTTTGAAGGTGATAGAAAGAAAGATCAGGCTGTTCCGGATATGCTGACAATTGAAATTCAGGGTCCGAAAACAAAACGTCTTGTTGATTTGTCAGTAGAAAAAGGAAACCCTAATGCCTTTAAGCAGGTAACAATGGATGGGCTGAACATGATGGTAGGTTACGGCCCTAAAGTGTACAATACTCCGTTTGCATTGAAATTAGATGATTTCGTTATGGAAACCTATCCGGGAAGTTCATCACCGAGTGCTTATGAAAGTCACATTAAAATTATTGACGGAGGTAAAGAAACTCCTTATAAAATCTATATGAACCACGTTCTTAACCATGGCGGATACCGTTTCTTCCAATCCAGTTTCGATCCGGACAGAATGGGAACTGTACTTTCTGTTAACCACGATTTCTGGGGAACATTGATTTCTTATATCGGATATACCCTTCTGTTTTTAGGAATGTTTATTATTTTCTTCTGGAAAGGAACCCATTTCTGGAAATTGAATAAAATGCTTACCGATGTTAATAAGAAAAGAGCGGCCGGTGTACTTTTACTGTTTTTAAGTTTAGGTTTACAGGCTCAAAAAATTGAAACCCACGGAACAAGCGATGGAAGCAGAGAGCATGTACATGTAGAAGGTGACGGACACACCCATGCGGTGGCTCCTGAAACGGCACATGTACAGGAAGGTGCAGCACCAAAACAGAATTCTCTGGCAGCACCGTTAAGCAAAATGAAACTGATTTCTGCGGATGAGATCATTGCGAGAAATAAAATCAGCAAAGAACATGCAGATAAATTTGGATATCTTTTGGTTCAGAATTTTGAAGGAAGAATTGTTCCTATTAATACAGAAGCATTGGATGTTTTAAGAAAACTATACAAGAAAGATAGTTTTACTGAAGAGGCCAGCCCTTGGAAAAAGTTCCTGGCAAAGTTAGGTCTTGCTGAAGTAAAAACAATGACTGCCAATCAATGGTTTCTTTCGGTAAATACAGATACTCCAAGCTGGACTATGGTTCCTATGATTAAAGTGGGAACAAAAGGCGGAGATGAATTAAAGAATAAAACAAAGGCTGATGAGGAAGGATACACTTCTTTGATGAATCTTTTCCCGGCAGATGCTAACGGTAATCTTACTTATATCTTAGAACATGATTACAACACGGCATTCCGTAAAAAACCTGCTGAACAGACTAACTATGATAAAGAAGTAATTGCTGTAAATGAAAGAGTACAGATCTTCAATGAGTTCTTTAGCGGTCAGTTTATGAGAATTGTTCCTGTGAAAAATGACGCCAACCATACCTGGCATTCATGGTTAGATCAGAAATTCGAACCGGATATGGAATCTCAGCAAGTGATGGGGCCTTATTTTGCAGAAGCGCTGGCAGCTCAGAAATCAGGAGATTGGAGCAAAGCGGATGCTGAATTGGCAAAGCTATCAGACTATCAGCAGAAATGGGGGAAAAGTGTAGTTCCTGCAAAATCAAAAGTAGATCTTGAAGTATTCATGAATAAAGCAGATATCAACTTCAAATTGTTGATCTTCTATACTCTTATTGGTGGTCTTCTTCTGATCTTAGGATTTATTGAGTTATTCAAATCAAATAAGCGATTAAACAAAATAATTAAAGTAATTATTGCGGTTGGTTCAGTTGGATATTTGTTACATTTCCTAGGGCTTGTTGCCAGATGGTATATTTCAGGACATGCTCCTTGGAGTAACGGTTATGAAGCAATTATCTTTATCTCGTGGGTGGGTATTACGGCAGGTTTAGTGCTGTATAGAAACTCCAACGCTTTAATTCCGGCAGCCGGATTTATGGTGGCGGTTATTATGATGGGGTTTGCACACGGAGGTTCAGCGCTTGATCCGCAGATTACGCCGCTTGTGCCTGTACTGAAGTCATACTGGCTGATTGTTCACGTTGCAATTATTACTTCCAGTTACGGATTCTTTGCCCTGTCGATGATCATTGCAGTAATCTGTCTGGTATTCTTCATTATTGCCAATAAAGAGACGTATAAACTTCACCACGATACCACATTAAAAGAATTGGTCATCGTATCTGAAATGTCTCTTACGATAGGTCTGTTCGCATTAACAGTAGGAAACTTCTTAGGAGGGATCTGGGCGAATGAATCATGGGGTAGATACTGGAGCTGGGACCCGAAAGAAACATGGGCTTTCATCTCGATCATGGTATATGCTTTCGTACTTCACATGAGATTGGTTCCGGGCTTAAGAAGCAAATGGGCTTTCCACGTAGCAACAATGTTTGCATTCTGCTCAATGGTAATGACTTATTTCGGAGTTAACTATTACTTAAGCGGTCTTCACTCGTATGCAGCAGGAGATCCGGTTCCGGTTCCGGCTTGGGTATATATCGGATTATCTTCAATGCTTTTATTATCTGTTGTTTCTTACTTTAAGTTTAAAGTTTTAAATCAAAAATAAGACAACTCATTATATCAAAAAAATCCCGGAAATCATATTTTCGGGATTTTTTTTGTGCTATACTTTAATCGACTTAGGAAAGTAAAGCGTTAAGAAAATTAAAAACTAATTCCTTAAAAGTTCCCACTGTTTGAGAGCGGGACAGAGTTTGGGACTGAAGAACGGAAAGCAGACCAGCACGATTTTGGGGATTTTAGCATTCATTTTTCAGTCTCTAACTCTTGTTTTTTGTTTTAAGACGAAAGAAATTTGATGAAAAATGCATTCACACTACAAAATCTTCATGGTAAAAAAATTCATAATTTATATCTCATAAACCAAAATTTATATTTAGCTTTATGATATCAAATTAATATCATTATAAATTACATTTATGGAAAAAGTTTTAAAACCAATGTCAGGCTACTTAGCATTAATTATCTGCTTAGTATTGTTTGTAGCCTCAGTGTATTTCTTCATCAGCGGAGTTGATCAGAACATTCCTTTTGTAGTACTTTCGGTACTTTGTTTTCTGCTTTTCTGTTTTTTCATGAAGGGCCTGATGATCATTCAGCCGAATCATTCCAGAGTATTGAATTTTTTTGGAAAGTATGTAGGAAGCGTAAAAGATAATGGGCTTTTCTTCATCAATCCATTGTATTCATCACAAAAAATTTCGCTTCGTTCGGAAAACTTACAGGGCCAAACGCTGAAGGTTAATGATAAAATGGGTAATCCAATCGAGATTGCTGTGGTAATGGTTTGGAAAGTAGGAGATACCTATAAAGCGGCTTTTGATGTAGAACGGTATTCAGATTTCGTAAGAATGCAGAGTGAAGCTGCGGTACGTCATCTGGCAATGAGTTTCCCTTATGACAACCTCGAAGATGATCACGCACCAATTACTTTAAGAGAAGGTGGAGATAAGATCAATTCTATCCTGGAGCAGGAATTGACTGACCGTCTTTCAAAAGCGGGAATTATCATTCAGGAAGCGAGAATTTCACATCTTGCTTATGCTTCCGAAATTGCCGGCGCCATGTTGCAAAGACAACAGGCTACAGCGATCGTTGCAGCAAGAACAAAAATTGTAGAAGGAGCCGTAGGAATGGTTGAGCTGGCGTTGAACAAACTTTCAGAAAAAAACATTGTAGAGTTGGATGATGAAAGAAAAGCAGCGATGGTAAGCAATCTGATGGTTGTTTTATGCGGCGAAAAAGCGGCAACACCTATTGTGAATGCCGGAACTTTATATAATTAAATTAAACTGGATAGCAACTAGAATATAATGAAAGAACAAAAAGCTCAAAATCCATCTGAAAGCACCTCAAAAGGTAAAAAATCTTTTGTGTTGAGGATTGATGAGTCTACCTACAAACTCCTCGAAAAATGGGCTAGTGATGAATTCAGGAGTGTAAACGGGCAGATTGAGTATATGCTTCATCAAAGTCTTATAGATTCCGGGAGAAAAAAGAAAGAAGGATAAAAAAGATCTAACGATCTATAAATAATATAATTACTAATAAAAAAAGAAAAGCAGAGAATATTCTCTGCTTTCCTTTTTTTTATGTTGAATGTTTATAAGCTTATTCAAAAATCGACGAAAAATACGAGCTGATAACAGTCCAGAAATTTTTACCCAGGAAATAAATCAAAGTAGAAGTGATAATACCTTTTACCGTAAAAAAAATGATTCCTCCTACGCCAAAACGCTTAACCCACTGTTTCCATTTCGAATGATTCTCTTTTTCTACAGGTTCTTTTATAGGTGCATTACTTTCCATCACTGAAATTATAAAATTACTGTACAAAGGTAATCATGTTTATAACTAGTCCAAATAAAAATTTGTTAAAAAAATTAAAATTTTGTGATTCACATAATATTTTTATCTTTAGAGGAAACGAAAAGTAACATTTTATGTCTAAAAAAGTAAAGGATTTCGGGATCGAAAAGACTCTGATAAATCTAGGTATTAAAGATGAAAATAAAGGAACTTCGGTAGGTGGGAAGTTTTTTGCTTCAGGAAAAACTATCGAAAGTTATTCACCGTCAGACGGAAAATTAATTGGTACCATAAAAATGTCCGGAGAGAGTGATTATGAAAAAGTAATTACTACTGCTCAAAAGGCATTTCAGGAATTCAGATCAATCCCGGCACCGAAAAGAGGAGAGATTGTAAGACAGTTAGGTCAAAAATTAAGAGCGTATAAAGATGATTTAGGGAAACTTGTTTCTTATGAAATGGGTAAATCTTTGCAGGAAGGTTTAGGTGAAGTTCAGGAAATGATCGACATCTGCGATTTTGCAGTAGGTCTGTCAAGACAGCTTCATGGATATACGATGCATTCCGAAAGACCTGGTCACAGAATGTACGAACAATATCATCCACTTGGGATTGTAGGCGTTATTACGGCTTTCAACTTCCCGGTTGCCGTTTGGGCGTGGAACACAGCATTGTCTTGGATCTGCGGTAACGTTACGATCTGGAAGCCATCAGAAAAAACACCTTTCTGTGCATTTGCCTGTCAGAATATCATGAATGAAGTTCTTAAAGAAAACAATCTTTCAGAAGGTATTTCCAGTCTATTGGTGGCAGATCATGAGATCGGGCAGCGATTGGTGGAAGACAAGAGAATTTCATTAATCTCATTCACAGGTTCTACAAGAGTAGGAAGAATGGTTTCTTCTAAAGTAGCAGAAAGATTCGGGAAATCAATTCTTGAATTAGGTGGAAATAATGCGATTATTATCTCTAAAGATGCTGATATCGACATGTCGATCATCGGGGCTGTTTTTGGGGCTGTAGGAACTGCAGGACAAAGATGTACCAGCACAAGAAGACTGATCATTCATGAAAGTGTATATGATGAAGTGAAGAAAAGACTGGTAAAAGCATACGGGCAGCTGAAAATAGGAAATCCACTGGATGAAAATAACCATGTAGGGCCTCTTATTGACGTAGATGCTGTCAATCAATATGAAGAAGCGATCAAAAAATGCAAAAAAGAAGGCGGTAAATTTGTCGTAGAAGGTGGTGTGTTGTCAGGCAAGGATTATGAATCCGGATGTTACGTGAAGCCTTGTATCGCAGAAGTTAAAAACTCTTACGAGATCGTTCAGCACGAAACTTTTGCTCCTATTTTATATCTGATTAAATACAAAACATTAGAAGAAGCGATTGCGATTCAAAATGATGTTCCTCAGGGATTATCATCTGCAATCATGACTCAGAATTTAAGAGAAGCAGAATTATTCCTTTCTCATGCAGGTTCAGACTGTGGAATTGCCAACGTAAATATCGGAACTTCAGGTGCTGAAATCGGAGGTGCTTTCGGTGGTGAAAAAGAAACCGGAGGCGGTAGAGAATCCGGTTCTGACGTTTGGAAATACTATATGAGAAGGCAAACCAATACTATAAATTACACAGCTCAACTTCCTTTAGCACAGGGGATTAAGTTTGACTTGTAAAATTCTAATTTAAATCATTTAACGATTTAAAAATTAATAACCTGGAATGCTTAAATCTTTTTAACCATTCAATTTTTAAATCAAACACAGTTAACTATGGAACAAACAATTGATATAAAAGCAAATAAAGTAAAAGAAACGGTAGGCAGACACGTATTGGCAGACGGTTTCGACTTCGTGATGGATATAGAAAGATCCCACGGATCATGGCTGTATGATAAACTTTCTGACAGAGAATATTTAGATATGTTTTCCATGTTTGCATCGGCTTCTGTAGGGTACAATCACCCTTATCTTGTTGAAAGATCAGCATGGTTAGGGAAAATGGCAGTTAATAAGCCAACCCTTGCAGACGTATATTCCGAAGAATACGCTCACTTTTTAGAAGTTTTCGAAAGAGTGGTGATTCCTCAGGAATTGCAGTATGCCTTTTTTATTGAAGGCGGAACATTGGGTGTTGAAAATGCGATGAAAGCATGTTTTGACTGGAAAACCCGTAAAAACTTTGAAAAAGGACTTGATATCGAGGCAGGAATTTGCATCCATTTCAGACAGGCATTTCATGGAAGAAGCGGATATACTTTAAGCTTAACCAATACTTCAGACCCAAGAAAATATCAATATTTCCCGATGTTTGAATGGCCGAGAATCTTAAACCCTAAATTATCTTTCCCGATCACAGAAGAAAATCTTGAGGAAACGATCAAAAATGAAAGACTGGCTTTGCTGCAGATTGAAGAATCTATTTTAATGAATCCCAACAAAGTAGCGTGTATCATTATTGAGCCTATTCAGGCCGAAGGTGGCGATAATCACTTCAGAGACGAATTCTTTATCGGATTGAGAAAGATTTGTGATGATAATGAAGTTTTGTTGATTTTTGATGAAGTTCAGACAGGAATCGCAATTACTGGTGAAATGTGGGCATTCCAGCATTTTACTGCTAAACCGGACATTATTTCTTTCGGTAAAAAAGCACAGGTTTGCGGCGTTTTGGCCAACAAAGAAAAATTTGACGAAATCCCGAATAACGTTTTCAGAGAAAGCTCAAGGATCAATTCTACCTTCGGAGGAAACTTTATCGATATGCTGAGATTCCAGTTGGTAATGGAAGTAATCGAAAAAGAAAACCTTGTAGAAAATGCAAGAGTGGTCGGAGAATACTTACTGGAAGGCTTACAGAATTTAGCTCAGAAACATCCTGAAAAAATTTCAAATGCCAGAGGAAGAGGATTGATGTGTGCCATTGATTTACCTTCCGCAGCAGATAGAAATCATCTGGTTAACGAGCTTTTCAAAGATGGATTGATCATCTTATCATGTGGAGATCAGTCGATTCGTTTCAGACCTCACCTGAATGTTACCAAAGAAGAAATTCAGTTAGCGCTGGATAAAATTGAAAATAATATTAACAAAATTTAAAACCGAAGATTTGTAATTTAAAAAAAAACATTGTACATTTAGATACTCAAACGTTATAGAACTATGGAAAGAAGTACGAGAGTATCCGTTTTTGAAAGTGATAAACCTTCAGAAATTCAGTTGATCAAATCTAAATTGGATGATGCACAAATTACAAATGCAGTCGAAAACAGTTACCTGACTTTTACAACGACGCCCACGGCGACATCGTTAAAGATTATGGTAGATTTGGAAGAGGAGAAGAAAGCATTCGAAATTATTGATGCCTATCTTCAACAAAGTGAAAACCAATAAAAACAATTTCATAATTTTAAATTTTACTACTTCGAACCGAAAATTAATTTTAATTAGTTTTCGGTTTTTTAATTCAAATAATAACTACCAAATTTAATGGTACCATTGAAAAATAAAGTTCATCCCAATCCTACTGAGGTGGGCTTTAATTATTAAACCGTTAATTTTACATTTTAAATTAATATTCACACGAATGAATTCAGCAGAAATTAAATTAAGGAAAGCCGAAATTGAAGACCGGGAAATCATCTGGGAAATGATTCAGCAATCCATTGAACGAAGAAGACAGGACGGAAGTACGCAGTGGCAGAATGGCTATCCTAACATCAATACCGTAGAAAGTGATATTGCAAAAGGGTTCGGCTATATTCTTACTGTTGATGGAGAACCTGCAGTATATTCCGCTTTGATTTTAAATGACGAACCCGCTTACAGCACTATTGAAGGGGCCTGGCTGAGTAATGGCGAGTTTGTGGTGGTACACAGAGTGGCTATAGATGAAAAATTTGCGGGGCAAGGACTGGTAAAAAAGCTATTTGATCATATTGAAGAATTTACCAAATCTCATGGAATTCAAAGTGTTAAAGTAGATACTAATCATGATAATATAGCCATGTTGAAAATTCTTGAAAGCAAAGGATATTCATATTGTGGTGAAGTTGTTTTAGCAGGGGGAATAAGAAAAGCTTTTGAGAAGATTATAATTTAAGGGAAAAGTTAAATCCATTTCCATTGAATTTTTAAAACATCCTGTATTCATAAACTCTATCGGGTTTGTTCGTTTAGTTCTGAACTAATTTTCTATTTTTGGTGAAATTTTTCTAATATGCACCAAAGTATAGAAATTGATGAGAAAATTTTTCAAGATGCGGTAAAATTCTACGGAACTATTTTTAACATTCCCCCATTAGCTTCAAAAATATATGCTTATCTGCTTTTCGATTACGAAAAAGTGGGGATTACTTTTGATGAATTTGTAGAAGTACTGTCTGCAAGCAAAAGTTCCGTTTCTACAAGTATTTCTTTATTACTGAACGCACAGCTGATCATCGATCATAACAAAATGGACGAAAGGAAAAGGTATTTTTTCACCAACGACGAGTATAAAAAAATACGGTTTGAAAAAATAGTTCAGAAAATGAAGGATGAACTAAAGCTGCTGGATGATCTCAACCACTTCAAAAAAGTTCAGGATGAAGATTACAATGAAAAAATTGAAGCCTACAAAGCACTTTTAAATAAAAACATTTTAAATATTCAGGAATCTCTTAATAAACTATAAAATGAATAATAAACTAGTTATACTTTCTATTGCAGCGCTTTCACTCACAGCCTGCAAAAAAGAAGCTCCAAAACAGGATGGTGCAAAGCCGTATCCTGTCGTTAATGTGGAGGCAAAGAATATCGTAGGTTATCAGACATTTCCGGCTACCATCCAGGGTAGAGTAAATAATGATGTACGTGCGAAAATACAGGGATATATCACTCAGGTTTTAGTGGATGAGGGGCAGTATGTAACAAAAGGGCAGCCTTTGTTTCGTCTTGAAACCAATATCCTGACAGAAAATGCAGCAGCAGCAAAAGCCGGAATCGGTGCGGCTGAATCCACCATTGCAGCTTCACAGGCAGCGGTAAATGCCGCTCAGGTTGAAGTCAATAAATTAAAACCTCTGGTGGCTAAAAATATCATCAGTGATGTTCAGCTGCAGACGGCACAGGCTAATTTAGCTCAGGCAAAGGCTCAGTTACAACAATCTATGGCGGCAAAACAACAAGCCTCAGCCAATTACAAAGGAGTAGCAGCGAATATTGAATATTCCATTATCCGTGCGCCCATTTCTGGGGTTATTGGTAAACTTCCTTTAAAAGTGGGAAGTTTGGTTGGGCCAACAGATCAGACTGCATTAACTACGATTTCAGATACTTCCCAGTTGTTTGCTTATTTCTCAATGAATGAAAAAGAGTATTTTGATTTTCTGGAAAAATCTCCGGGTTCTACAATGTCTGAGAAGATCAAAAACCTTCCGATGGTAGAATTGCAATTGGCCAACGGAAGTATTTATTCCGAAAAGGGTAGAATTGAAGCCATTACAGGACAAATTGATGCTACTACAGGGACTATTCAGTTCAGAGTTGCCTTCAACAACCCTCAGAAATTGTTGAGCAACGGAAACAGTGGATCTATCAGACTTCCAAAAACATATGATAATGTATTGGTCGTTCCTGAAAGTGCAACCTATGAGCAACAAGGTATTGTTTACGTTTATAAAGTAGAAAAAGATACTGCCAAAAACGTAGTCATTAATGTGATCGACAGAATCGACAATATGGCTTTAATAAAATCAGGGGTAAATAAAGGCGAGACTATTGTGGCTGCCGGTATTGGTGGTTTAAAATCAGGAACTCCGATTAAAAAACAGCCTGTAAAAATGGACAGTCTTGTACAATCTATAAAACCGAAATTCTAACATGATAAAAAACTTTATAAACAGACCGGTTCTATCCACCGTTATATCAATTCTTATTGTTATACTCGGGGTATTGGGACTGATCTCTTTACCAGTTACACAGTATCCTGATATTGCACCGCCTACCGTAAGTGTTACAGCAAACTATACCGGTGCCAATGCGGAGACTGTAATGAAAAGTGTTGTAGTGCCTTTGGAGGAACAGATCAATGGGGTAGAAGGAATGGACTACATTACTTCCAGTGCAGGGAATGACGGTTCAGCACAGATCCAGGTATTCTTCAAACAAGGAATTGATCCCGATATTGCTGCGGTAAACGTACAGAACCGTGTGACCAGAGCAACACCACTACTTCCAAGTGAAGTAACCCGTTCGGGAGTTGTAACACAGAAGCAGCAGACGAGTGCCCTGATGTATATGTCTTTCTATTCTGAAAACAAAGACTTAGACGATGTGTATCTTCAAAACTTCCTGAATATCAACGTTATTCCAAACTTGAAAAGGATTAATGGAGTAGGTGATGCCAACGTTTTCGGAGGTAAAAACTACTCAATGAGAGTTTGGCTGGATCCTTCAAAAATGGCAGCGTACGGATTAACTCCGGATGATGTTACTACGGCAATCAATGAGCAGAGTAGAGAAGCAGCAGCGGGTTCTATCGGACAAAACAGTGGAAGTTCTTTTGAATATATCATTAAATATGTCGGAAAATTCAACGAAAAAGATCAATATGACAATATCATCATTAAAGCACTTCCGGACGGACAGAACTTAATGCTGAAGGATGTTGCTAAAGTTGAACTGGCAGGGCAGTCTTACACCGGAATCGGGGAAAACGGAAATAATCCATCGATCAGTATGGGGATTTTCCAAACGCCGGGTTCCAATGCTCAGGAGATTATTAAAAATATTAAAACCTATCTTAAATCAGCAGAAGGAAGCTTTCCTGAAGGAGTAAAATATACTTTTAACTTTGATACCAACGAATTCCTTGATGCATCTATTGAAAAGGTAGTTCATACCTTAATAGAAGCATTTATCCTGGTATTTATTGTGGTGTATATCTTCTTACAGGATTTCAGATCTACTTTAATTCCGGCCATTGCGGTTCCGGTATCTATTGTGGGTGCATTCTTCTTCCTGAATTTATTTGGATATTCATTAAACCTTTTAACCCTATTTGCATTGGTTCTTGCAATTGGTATTGTGGTAGATGATGCGATTGTCGTCGTCGAGGCCGTTCACGCCAAGATGGAACATGGTATTTCCGATGCTAAAAAGGCAACCGTAGAGGCGATGGATGAGATTACAGGAGCTATTATTTCCATTACGTTGGTAATGGCAGCGGTATTCGTTCCGGTAACTTTCATTACAGGTCCTACAGGGGTTTTTTACCAGCAGTTTGGGATTACCCTGATTATAGCGATTATCATTTCTGCGATTAACGCATTAACGTTAAGTCCGGTTTTATGTTCATTGTTCTTAAAGCCTCACGATGCGCATCATGCAGAATATAAAAACTTAAACTTTTTACAGAAATTTTTCTACAAGTTTAACATTGCTTTCAAAACAACAACAGACCGTTACGGAAGAGGATTTGTATTCTTGTTGAGACATAAATGGGTGACACTTATCATCTTTGCCGTAACAGGAGGTATTCTTTACTGGGCAAGTACTACCATGAAAAAAGGTTTCGTACCTACAGAAGACAGAGGGATCATCTTTACAGACGTACAGCTTCCTCCGGGAGCTTCTATGGAAAGAACGTATAACGTATTGAAAACACTTCAGGCAAACGCATTAAAAGTTCCGGGAGTACAAAACGTTACCATTTCTACCGGTAGAGGTTTCTTATCCGGAAACGGAAGTAATAACGGTCTTGCCTTCATTAAATTAAAACCATTTGATGAACGAAAAAAAGGAGGCCAGACATCTGAAGATATTACAAAACAGTTATTTGGGATCTCAGGAAAAGTTCCGGATGCGAAAGTCGTATTCTTCCAGCCGCCAAGTGTACCAGGTTTTGGTAACAGTGCAGGTTTTGAGATGGTGTTGCTGGATAAATCAGGAGGTGATTATGCCGATCTTGATGACAAAACCAATCAATTCATCGGAAAACTGATGCAGAGACCCGAAATTGAATTTGCTCAATCCTCATTTAATACAAAATATCCTCAGTATCAGATGGACATTAATGTTCCTTTGGCTAAACAGGTTGGAGTTTCTGTAAGCACGATTCTGAGCACGATGCAGGGATATATAGGAGGGGTGTATACCGCCGACTTTACGAAATACGGGAAACAGTTCAGGGTAATGGTTCAGGCTCTTCCGGAAAACAGAAAGAGTATTGAAAATTTAAATGAATTGTACGTAAGAACAGCTTCAGGAGTGATGTCACCGATTTCTCAGTTCGTAACGCTGAAAAAAGCATATGGTCCGCAATCGGTAAGCCGATACAACCTGTTTACTTCTGTCAAAATTACAGGGGCTAACTCTGCAGGATACAGTTCCGGGGATGCGATTACAGCTGTTCAGGATGTGGCGAAGGAAACATTAAATCAAAATTATGATGTAGAGTTTACGGGGTTAACAAGAGAAGAATTGAATTCAGGATCTCAGACGCTTTTGATCTTTGGATTAAGTTTAATCTTCGTGTACTTCATTCTTTCTGCTCAGTATGAAAGTTATATCCTTCCGCTGGTGGTGGTGATCTCACTTCCTCTTGGGGTAATGGGAGCATATTTTGGTCAGAAAATAATGGGCTTGGAAAACAATATTTATTTCCAGATTGCATTGATTATGTTGGTGGGATTACTTGCGAAAAATGCAATTTTGATCATCGAATTTGCCGTCCAGAGAAGACACCATGGGGAAACCATTGTCATGTCTGCCATCAATGCTGCAAAAGCGAGATTAAGACCTATTCTGATGACATCATTTGCCTTTATATTCGGTTTATTACCGCTAGTGCTGGCAAGCGGAATTGGGGCAGTAGGTAACAGATCTATTGCAACAGGTGCTGCGATCGGATTATTAATAGGTACTATTTTAGGACTTTTTGTAATTCCTGTATTGTATGTTATTTTCCAAACCTTACAAGAAAAAGTGAAACCTATTAAGAAAGAAGAGATCAATTTAGCAGAATAAAAATCTTTAAGATTTATCATAATGAAGAGTTTATTAAACATCATAAAAGGAATAACTTTTTCAGTCGCAATTCTGGCAGCCGTTTCATCTTGTATGGCGAGAAAAGAATACGAAAGACCGAAAAATGTTGTTGACGAAAAGCTTTTCCGAACAGATATGCTTCCTTCAGACAGTATCAATATGGCGGATGTTTCATGGAAAGAAATTTTCACGGATCCGATACTGCAAGGGCATATTTCCAAAGCGTTGGAAAACAATTTAGACATTAGAATTGCATTGCAGAGCATTGCTTCTGCAGAAGCCTATTTAAAGCAAAGCAAAGCAGCCTATGAACCTACCTTAACAGTAGGACCGGGCTATACTTTCCAGACACAATCTTTGAATACCCAAACCGGGAAACTATTTGGAGACAGACGATATATCAACCAGATTGATATTACGGCAAGTATAGGTTGGGAAGCTGATATCTGGGGGAAACTGAAAGCTCAGGAAAAAGCACAGTTGGCAACATATTTAGGAACTGTTGCAGCCCACAAAGCTGTAAAAAGTGACCTGGTAGCGTCTGTTGCCTCTGCATATTATCAATTGTTAACCTATGATGCTCAAAAAAGAATCATTGCAGAAACGATTGCCGTGCGTGAGAAAAATCTGGAAACCACGAAAGCTTTAAAAGCATCAGGAACGCTTACGGAAGTTGCCGTGCAGCAGAGTGAAGCGTTGGTTTTCAATGCAAAATCTTTGCTGATTGATACCGATACCCAGATCCAGCTCTTAGAAAATACCATGAGTTTACTGATGGGGGTGCCATCCAATTCTATTCAAAGATCTACACTGGAATCCCAGAATATTCCGATCGATCTGAAATTGGGATATCCGGCTCAGTTATTGGCAAACCGTCCTGACGTGATGAGAGCAGAATATAACCTGATGAATGCTTTTGAATTAACGAATGCAGCAAAAGCTCAGTTTTATCCAACCTTAAAACTTACAGGAAGCGGAGGAATTCAATCACTCGATATTGATCATTTGTTCAGTGTGAACTCTCTGTTTGCAAGTGTGGTGGGTGGTTTAGCACAGCCTATTTTAAACAAAAGAGCGATCAGAACCAACTACGATGTAAGTTTAGCCAATCAGGAAACAGCCTATCTGAACTTCAGAAAAACGGTTCTTACCGCAGGGAAAGAAGTTTCCGATGCCATCAGAGTATTCTCTGTTCAGGATTCTTATATCGACCTGAAAAGAAAAGAGCTTGATGCTTACAAAAAATCAGTAGATTATTCTCAGGAACTTGTGAACTATGGGATGGCCAACTATCTTGAAGTATTGAATGCCAGTGTAAATTCATTGAATGCTGAGCTTAATATTTCTAATGCCGAATACAGTAAAATGAAAGCAGGAATAGATCTTTACCAGGCTCTTGGCGGAGGCTGGAAATAAGTAAAACCGCAATCATCGATACAAAGCGTATGTCAGTAATGGCATACGCTTTTTTTATAGTTAATATAAATAAAATGAGTTTCATCTCAATTAAATTTGCATATATGTAGTTAACTACGTAGTTTTGTATGGTAAAAAAATCATCTTATGAAATTAGAGATCCGTACCCTAGACAATTCTTATTCAGAGCAAGCAACCGATCTTATTTTGAATATTCAGCAGAAAGAATTCAATGTCCCGATTACCATTCATGATCAGCCTGACTTGGCTCAGATCGAAAGTTTTTATATTGAAGCAGGAGGAAACTTTTGGGGAGCTTTCATCAATGGGGAATTGGCAGGAACCATCGCGTTGGTAAAGTTTAATGAAAAAGAAGGAGCCATAAGAAAGATGTTCGTTAAAAAAGAATTCAGAGGAAAAGACTTAAATATTGCACAGCTTTTATTGGAAATTTTAATTTCTTTCTGTCGGGAAAAAGGAATAGAGAACCTATATTTGGGAACTGTAAATATATTAAAGGCTGCAATTCGGTTTTACGAAAGAAATCAGTTTCATGAAATTCAGAAAGAAAATCTGCCTGCCAGTTTTCCTTTGATGAATGCTGATAATGTATTTTACCATCTCAAAATAAACGAAAACAGATGAACATAATTGATGAATCAGGCATTCTGGCCATTTCAACCCGGTTACAGCGTCTCAGCGAACAGCTGAGAAAAGACGGTGCTTTGATTTACAAAGAATTCGGGATTGATTTTGAACCGAAATGGTTTCCGGTAATATTAACGCTCCATCACAAAAAGGAATTGAGCATTGTAGAGATCGCCCATGAAATAGGGTATACCCATCCTTCAACCATCAGTCTGCTGAAGGAGCTTGAAAATAAACAATTAATCCTGTCCAAAAAAGACAAACAGGATGAACGTAAACGCCTGATAGAAGTAACATCTAAAGGAGAAGCCCTCGTGGAGCAAATGAAGCCGGTTTGGGAGCTGATTAAAAAAGTATTGGGTGAGATCGCAGACAATGAAAACAACCTGCTGGCTGCCATCAATGAAGCGGAAACAAAGATTGCTGAACAGTCTTTCTACCAAAGAGCCCTGCAATTGAAAAATTCTAAATAGAATATCAGAAATTTGTGGAATAAGATATAATAAAAAAGAGTTACAATTTATTTTGTAACTCTTTGATTTGGTGGAGAATACGGGGATCGAACCCGTCACCTTTAGACTGCCAGTCTAACGCTCTAGCCAGATGAGCTAATTCCCCAGTTGTATTTTACTGTGCCATTTTTTAAAGCGGTACAAAAATAAGTATTTAAACTATATATGCAAATATTTTATCATTTTTTATTTAATTAATAAATATGTATGGATAATGGATTGTTTGATAAATTATAAATCCGTCCCAATTAGCTATTGAGACGGATTTTTTTACCTATCTTTTTTTAGATACCCAGCATAAGTTTATTTAAGATCAGTAAAACAAGATGCATTATAAGCTTCTTGAGCGGGATACCGAAATAAGATACACCAAATGAGCAAACATACTTCGTTTTACAGATTCTATTTTTACATCTCCGGTGGTTTGATTAACTGTTGCTACTAAATCGGTATTGCATTGCCCGTTAAAAGAACCGCTTCCTAAATAATTGGCTACATTCGTACTGGGATATGATATTCTTGGGAAGTCCGGCGCAACCTGTTCTGCTGCTGTTGCTCCGCCAATGTATCCTTTATTATCAATATAACGGGCAGACCACGTTCCCAGAAACTGTCCATTTCCAGTATTGATGCCTTGTCCAACAATAATTTGCGTGTCTACAGATCTGTTGAATCCTGCACAAGAACTGTAATGGTTGACACTTACCGTGCAGGACGAAGCATTATCTGTAGGCACAAAGCATTTTCCTTCATATACAGTAAGTCTCTGTTCTGCAGAACTGGTAGAAGTGTTTAACAGCGCTTTAGGAGAGAAAATTTCCTCCGGTGTGATCAGTCCTAAAACGCCAAGATCGTTGGCGACAACAATTTTGTTTTCGGTATTTGATAAACCTCTTATTCTTGTACTACCATTTACATCCAGAGTATTGGTAGGAGTAGTTGTATTAATACCTACCTGGGCATAAGAATAACTGATAAAGGTAATTGTTAAAAAAAGAAAAGCTTTTGTTTTCATGGTGTAGTTATAGTTTAA
The DNA here is from genome assembly GCF_000737705.1 of Chryseobacterium soli. Classification (GTDB taxonomy): domain Bacteria; phylum Bacteroidota; class Bacteroidia; order Flavobacteriales; family Weeksellaceae; genus Chryseobacterium; species Chryseobacterium soli. The sequence goes on from NZ_JPRH01000010.1 coordinate 208,315, forward strand.
ATGTATTTACAATTATTCCCTAAATATAGAAATAAATAAAAAAACGAAAAAATTTTATACAAATAAATATTGTTTATTAAAAAATAATAATAATGGTAGTATAGGTTTATAACCAATAATTTAAAATTCATAATGCAAAATTGATGGAAATTTAAAATTGGAAAATCAGAATGTTTATTCCTTATTTCCTGTCAGTTTTCAGGCTGGAAAAAAAAGGTGGAACCTCAATTGTAAAATAAATGGATAATAATAAATTTTTAATGAGATATTCTCAATTTAATAATGGTTTCGTAAAATAAAGCGTATAAAAAGTAGAGAAATAAAATTTAAATTATATATTTGCCGGAGCCAAAAGATCTATAAGATTAATTGAAAGAATAACAGAAAATGTATTCTATAAAACTATTATAAAAACTATGAAGAAATTTTTTTTACTTTTGTTAATGACATTTATATCAATCGGATGCAGTTCTGATGATGACACTATTTATGATTACATCGGAACATGGTCTGGAACTTACGAAGGCAGTGACAAAGGGGTTTGGAACATCGTAGTAGCAAGTGATGGGAAAGTGAAAGGAACAATGCATTCTGATGTGAATAACGAAAACTATAATATTTCCGGAAATCTAAGTACTTCAGGAGAGCTTAACGCAAGTATAGGGCTTCCTTCAGATGGAGATTTTAAAGGAACACTGACTACCGATAAAACTGGAAACGGAAACTGGTCTAATGCAGTTCCTACACCTACAAGAACCGGTACCTGGAAAGGAGAAAAGAAATAATGCATTTTAAATAAATAAAAAAGCCTGCAATTAATTGCAGGCTTTTCTATTTTTAAACGAATCCCATATGGGTAATATCTCCGTTTTTTTTCAGAACCATAAAGTAGATCGGAATCTCTGTCTCCAAAAAATGATTCTCAAAATTGATTTCATCACGATTATTGATGGCAATACTTTTTTCAATGGTTTCCGCAGTGTACCTTTCAAAATCAATTTTTAAAGTGACAATTACTGCTTCTTTTGCAGAGCAATTTTGCCCAAAATGAATAGTGTTATTCTTTATCATTATCATTTCAGATCCTGGGTTTGCTTTCGTTCCAAAAGTAAATGCTTTAAGAAGCGCTTTCCCTTGTTCTGTTTCTAATCCCTTTTTAACCGTACGTTTTCCTCTTTCAGAAATAAGATCCAGGTTTTTAATCTCGGTCATTACTTTCGCAAACTGCTGATAGAGCAGGGGATCTCCTGCCTGCCTGATGTAGGCGTCAAGAGCTGTTCTTATCACTTTTCCGGTTTTAGAACAGTGTCCGAATTCAGAACTGTTCTGCCGTACTTTTTCGTACGCAGGGCTTTTTTTAAAAGCTGTTTTATTGAACCCGCTTTTCTTCCTTACTACATTTTTTCCGTTCAGCTCATAAAAAACAAGACCTCCAACCGTTCCTTTTATTTTAATTAAACTTTCATATGTTGCCATATCTTATAATAGGAATCAAATATAATGATAATTAAGAGAATACAAAATTTTAACATATATTTATCATATAGTTGTAGTATAGCTAAAGTATAGTTATTATATAATTATGTATATTTGTCATAATATAAGTTAGTTTAGTAAAAATCAGACAGATATGATACCTGGATTATTTGAGAAAAAAAATAGAATAAAGCAGTTTTGTGCTTTGCTGATTGCCTCTTCACTGATTGTTTCCTGTGGAAGTTCAAAAAATGTAGCTTCTAAGAAAAATACCAGCACAAAATCCGTTGCCAAAGCTGAAAATCTCAGAAAACTGGATTCAAAATTTGACGGTAAAGTTTCAAGATCAATTAATGATGTACTGAAAGATGCCGAAAAATATCTGGGAACTCCCTATAAATTTGGTGGGAATACTTCTTCCGGTTTCGACTGCTCCGGTTTTACGGTAAAAGTTTTTGAAGAAAATGACTTTTCTCTGCCCAGAAGATCTTCTGATCAGGCCGAAGCAGGTAAAAATATTGATATTAAAGACGTAAAGCCTGGAGATCTGTTGTTTTTTGCTACAGCCGGAGGAAGCAGAGTTTCTCACGTAGGAATTGTACATGATATCGGAAGTGATGGAGAAGTGAGATTCATCCATGCTTCTACTTCAAAAGGAGTAATGATTTCTTCCTTAAACGAAAAATATTGGAATAAGGCTTACCTGCATGCCCAAAGAGTTTTATAAGGGTTTCAATCGATAATCCGAATGGAAAATACTGCTTTTGCTTTTATCAAAACAGATAAAAAACTGGTTAAATTATTCTTTAACGACATCACCGTAATTAAAGGGCTGGGAAATTATGTGGAAATTCATACCGTCCACGATAAGAAATACACCTACTACAAAAGCCTTAAAGATCTCATTGAAAATCTTCCCAATGAATTTATGCGTATTCATAATTCTTATATTGTGAACCTCACGAACATTGAATATTTTGAGGATAATCATATCATCATAAAAGAGATGAAAATTACCGTTGCAAAAAGTTATCGCGAATGTCTTTCTAATACCCTTCAGAATAGAATGCTGTAACCGTCCACATCAACAAACCAGCATACTAAATAATACTTTCCACAACTTGCATAATAAAATTGCCGGCTTCTTTTATTCCTTTTACATTGCTTTAAAAATGAATTGCAATGAACAAAGAAGAAGCTTTAGAGTACATTAAAATACATAACCTGATAGGAATTAAAGCAGGTTATGAACGCCAGAATTTTTTAGAAATATGGATGGTGGTAGTTCAAGACCGGATCTTTGCCCGTTCCTGGGGACTGGCGGAAAAGAGCTGGTATAATAGTTTTATCAAAAATCCGATAGGAGAGATTCAATGCGGGGATTTCCAATTTACCATTAACGGATTTATTCCTCATGATAAAGATGAGCTGGCGGATGCAATCAATCAGGCATATTTAACAAAATATAATACTGGGCATAATAGTAAATATGCAAAAGGAATCGTTACAGAAAAGCATATTGAAAAAACCATGGAATTTATCCTTTGTGAGTAAAGAAATATGGTCATGATTCAGACAAAGAAAGAAGACGCTAGGAAAGAGGTTATTCCATCGAATTTGTAGGTTAGACCAAACTTTTGTATTTTTGATCCTTATAATAGAGTCATACTTTATACAGTAAAAATAATAAATTAAATAAGAAATATGTCATTACAACAAACTATTGAAAACATCTGGGATAATAGAGATTTATTGCAAAATGAAGACAGCAAAAAAGCCATCAGAGAAGTTGTTTCTTTATTGGATTCCGGTGCACTTCGTGTTGCAGAACCTACAGAAAACGGATGGCAGGTAAATGAATGGGTGAAAAAAGCGGTAGTGATGTATTTTCCGATTCAAAAAATGGAAACCATTGAAGTGGGTCCGTTTGAATTTCATGATAAAATTCCATTGAAGAGAAACTATGCGGAAAAAGGAGTACGAGTGGTACCTCATGCAGTAGCTAGAGAAGGTTCTTTCATTGCTTCAGGGGTGATTTTAATGCCTTCATACGTTAATATCGGTGCTTATGTAGATTCTGGAACCATGGTTGATACATGGGCTACCGTAGGAAGTTGTGCACAGATCGGTAAAAACGTTCACCTAAGCGGTGGAGTGGGTATCGGTGGAGTATTGGAACCGTTACAGGCTGCTCCGGTTATTATCGAAGACGACTGTTTCATCGGTTCAAGATGTATCGTTGTAGAAGGAGTGCATGTAGAAAGAGAAGCTGTTTTGGGAGCTAATGTTGTATTAACAGCCTCTACCAAAATCATTGATGTTACAGGTGATACGCCTATCGAAATCAAAGGAAGAGTTCCTGCCCGTTCAGTTGTAATTCCGGGAAGCTATACAAAACAATATCCGGCTGGAGAATTTCAGGTTCCTTGCGCTTTGATCATTGGTCAGAGAAAAGAATCTACAGATAAGAAAACATCTCTTAATGATGCTTTAAGAGAAAATAATGTAGCTGTCTAGTTTTTAAAACAGAAAGAACATTAAAAATAAATACTATAAACCCTGAATATCTATTTAGGGTTTATATTTTGTAATATAATAAGAATCATCTGCGAGAGTTTACCATAATCATCTGTGCAAATCTGCGAAATCTGTGGTCAAATAAAATAAATCACAATTTTTTAGATTGTTAAAAGATAACAGATGGAAATAATAAAGATAATCCTCGTAACGCAGATAGGAAAGGTATTTTGATTCCTAGCTTTATACAAGAAGATTTAAAATAGAAAAAGCCAATGTAATATACCAATAAAAATTGTACTTTTGGAGCATTCCAGCACATTCAAAAATAAACAAGATTATGAAGATTGCCTTTGATGCAAAACGTTTTTTTTACAATACATCCGGATTGGGCAATTATTCAAGAGACCTGGTAAGAATACTTTCTACATATTATCCTGAAAATGAATACCTCCTGCTGAACAAAAACAACTCTGAACGAGGAAAAGATATTCTGGAGAAACCCCATGTTTACTATATAGAAACATCAAAAGGAAATTTCTCCCGTCAGTTGAAAATGGGTAAAGATGCCCAGAAACAGCATGCCGATATTTTTCATGGATTGTCCGGAGAATTACCGTTACGATGGGGGAAAGAACCCATTAAAAAAGTAGTGACTATTCATGACCTTATCTTTATGAGGTATCCCCAGTATTACTCATTTTTTGACAAAAAAATACACCTTTGGAAATTTAAAAAAGCGGCAGCATCTGCGGACAAAATCATTGCGATTTCCGAGCAGACAAAGCAAGATATTATCACTTATTTAAAAGTGCCGGAAAGCAAAATTGAAGTTATTTATCAAGGCTGCCACCAGGCTTTTAAAGAACAGCAGCCAGAAGATTTTATAGAATATACAAAACAGAAATACCAGCTTCCTGAAAGATTTATTTTAAACGTAGGAACTATCGAAGAGCGGAAAAATCTCCTCAATATTGTAAAAGCAGTCAATGAAACAGAAATTCCTCTTGTGGTAGTCGGCAGAAAGACAAAATATTTCACAAAAATAGAGCAGTACCTCAAAAAAAGTAAGATGGAAAAGCAGGTCCACTTTCTTGAAGGTGTGACCATGGATGAACTTGCTGCCATCTATAAACTGGCCGATATCTTCGTATATCCAAGCTTCTTTGAAGGATTTGGAATTCCGGTGATAGAAGCTATTTTCTCAAAAACAGTGGCCGTTACCAGCAATACCAGCTGCCTGCCCGAAGCAGGGGGAAAAGATTCAGTATATATTGATCCTGCAAATTATCTAGATATTAAAGCTAAAATACAATTTCTATGGGATAGCGAATCCGAAAGAAAACGCCGTGCTGATAAGGGTTTTGAGTTTGTTCAGAAATTTAATGACCAGCCTATCGCTGCACAGCTGATGCATTTTTATCAAAAAATTATGTAAAAAATACTTTCAGTTTAAAAATAAATACTACATTTGTACCACAATTTTCAATACAATGAAACCAAATTTTTTAACACTACATCATTATTATCATCATCTCTGCTAAGACGGAATTGATTGATATTTACATGTGTTAAAATCAAAAATAATTAAAAACCGTCTGAGTCAATAGACGGTTTTTTTGTTTCCAGGATTCTCCTTAGAAATTTCAATTAATCAGTTTTATTTACTCAGGCTAAAAAAATAGAAATGAGTAAATTAAAAATTGCAATTCAAAAAAGTGGCCGTCTGTACGACGAATCCTTACAACTGCTGAAAGACTGCGGAATTTTTGTCAACAACGGAAAAGACCAGCTTAAAGTGTCTGTAGATAATTTCCCAATGGAAATCATGTACCTGCGGAATTCTGATATTCCTCAATATCTCGAAGATGGAGTGGTAGACATCGCTGTCGTAGGTGAAAATCTACTGACTGAAAAACAGAAAAATATTCAGATTGTACAATATCTGGGGTTCTCCAAATGCCGTGTTTCTCTTGCTGTTCCAAAAGAAATTGAAACCGATAGCCTTTCCTATTTCCAGGGCAAAAAGATTGCTACTTCATACCCTAATACCTTACAAAATTTCCTGAAATCAAACGACATTGCAGCCGATATACACGTTATTTCCGGTTCCGTGGAAATAGCGCCGAATATAGGACTGGCAGATGGAATCTGTGATATTGTGAGCTCCGGAAGTACCTTATTTAAAAACGGATTAAGAGAAACGGTTACCCTGCTGAAATCAGAAGCCGTTTTAGCTAAAACCCCACAGTTAAGCCAGGAAAAAAATGCCATTCTTGAAAAATTTCTATTCAGAATCAAGTCTGTGCTCAAAGCTAAAAAATCAAAATATATTCTGATGAATGTTCCTAATGAGAAGATCGCTGAAATTTCGAATGTACTTCCGGTTTTGAAAAGTCCTACCGTCATTCCGTTAGCAGAAAAGGATTGGAGCAGTATTCATTCCGTGATTGATGAAGAGCGTTTTTGGGACGTGATTGACGAACTAAAGGCCAATGGCGCACAAGATATTTTAATTATTCCAATCGATAAAATGGTTATTTAAACATGAAAATATACAGATATCCCTCAAAAAACAATTGGCAGGAAATGGTAGAACGTCCTGTTTTTAAGAGAGAAGAAATTTCAGAAACGATCGCTGCTATTTTTAATGAAGTGACAGAGAAAAAAGATCAGGCACTGTTTAGTTTTAATGAAAAATTTGATGGTGTACGTCTTGAAAGTATCACCGTTACAGAAGCGGAAATCAAAAAAGCAGAAGATATAATTTCCGAAGAATTGAAGCAGGCAATCCGTCAGGCCAAAGAAAATATTTCAAAATTTCATGCCGCTCAGCAATCAGCAATTGAAAAAATTGAGACTACAGCTGGGGTAACCTGTTGGAGAGAAACCCGCGCTATAGAAAAGGTAGGGATTTATATTCCGGGAGGAACGGCTCCTTTATTTTCTACTGTTTTAATGCTTGCCATACCCGCTCAATTGGCAGGCTGCAAAGAAATTATTTTGTGTACACCGCCGGATAAAGATGGAAATGTACACCCTGCTATTCTCTATGCTGCCCGGCTTTGCGGAGTTTCCAGACTATTTAAAGTTGGCGGAGCTCAGGCAATTGCAGCCATGACATTAGGCACGGAAAGTATCCCGCAAGTGTATAAGATTTTCGGCCCAGGGAACCAGTTTGTGGTTGCAGCCAAAGAATATGCTCAGCGTTATGGAGTCGCAATTGATATGCCTGCGGGTCCTAGTGAAGTATTGGTTATTGCCGATCAGCAGGCGGTTCCTGCATTTTGTGCAGCAGATTTACTTTCACAGGCGGAACACGGGAGTGACAGTCAGGTTGTTTTTATTGCCACTGATCTTACAGTTTTTAGCGAAACGATTGCAGCCGTTGAAGAACAGGTTCTACAGCTTCCCAGAAATGAATTGGCAAAAAACGCATTGGAAAACAGTTATTGTATTCTGCTTAATACTATTGAAGAAGCCTTTGAATTCAGTAATCTGTATGCTCCTGAACACCTTATTCTTGCAATAGATAATTTTGAAAAATACCTTCCATTTATCCAAAACGCCGGCTCTGTTTTTCTTGGAAATTATTCATGCGAAAGTGCCGGTGATTATGCCAGTGGAACCAATCACACACTTCCTACTAACGGCTTTGCAAAAAATTACAGTGGAGTTTCATTGGATAGTTTTGTGAAAAAAATTACTTTCCAGCATCTTTCAAAAGAAGGACTGGAAAATTTAGGAAATACCATAGAAATCATGGCGGAAGAAGAAGGACTATTTGCTCATAAAAATGCAGTAACGATACGATTAAAATAATACAATGAAACAATTTACACTCAATAATATAGTTAGAAAGAACATTCTAGAATTACAGCCTTACATCAGTTTCAGGGATCATAATGAATTCAATGCTCCGGTTCTGCTGGATGCGAATGAAAGTCCTTTCGGAACATTCAACCGGTACCCGGATTCTACTCAGAAAAAGCTTAAAAAACGATTGGCAGAATTAAAAAAAATCTCAACAAACCAGATTGCGTTGGGGAACGGAAGCGATGAATTGATTGATCTGATCATTAAAGTTTTCTGTGAACCTAAAAAAGATGCAATCCTGATGATGAATCCTTCTTTTGCGATGTATGGTTTTTATGCTTCCATTAATGAAAATAAGGTAGTAAAACTCAATTTAGATAGGAATTTTGAAATCGTGAAAGATGATTTTCTAAAGATCACCAAAGAGAATGATATAAAGATTTTCTTTCTGTGCTCTCCCAATAATCCTACCGGAAACAGTATCGAAGATATTGAATTCTACCTTCAGAATTTTAATGGAATTGTAGTGGTTGATGAAGCCTATATTGAGTTTTCAGGAAAAAGATCAAGTCTGGAATTCCTTAACACATATCCTAATTTAATTGTTCTCCAGACATTTTCTAAAGCATGGGGAATAGCAGGAGCCAGAGTTGGAGTAGCGTATGCTTCAGAAGAGATTATCAGCTTTATTAATACCGTAAAAGCTCCTTACAATGTCAACTCCTTAAGCCAGGAATTGATTTTGAAACATCTCAACGAAGATCTTGTGGTAGAACAAAATGTAGCGAACATCTTACATGAAAAAGAATGGCTTGGGGAGGAATTTCAGCATATACCATGTATTGCAAAAGTATTTCCTACAGACGCCAATTTCTTTTTGATTGAATTTCTGCATATTGAAAAAGTATATCAACAACTGCTGGAAGAAGAGATTCTTACAAGCAAAAGAGCACCTGCCATTCCGGATTGTATCAGAATTAATATCGGAACGCGTCAAGAAAATGAAAAGTTAATCCGAGTTTTAAAAAACATAACCCTATGAAAAAAGCATTATTTATAGACCGCGACGGAACGTTGATCATAGAACCTCCCATTGATTTTCAGGTTGATTCCCTGGAAAAACTGGAATTTTATCCCGGTGTTTTTCAAAACCTGGCGAAAATTGCCAAAGAACTGGAATATGAACTCGTGATGGTTACCAATCAGGATGGTTTGGGAACAGACAGTTTTCCTGTTGAAGATTTTAGTAAGCCTCACGAAAAGATGATCAAAGCTTTTGAAAATGAAGGAATTATATTCGATGGAATTTTAATTGATAAAAGTTTTGAGTACGAAAATCTGCCTACCAGAAAACCTGGAATCGGAATGTTCGCAAAATATATTTACGGAGATTATGATTTAGCCAATTCCTATGTGATTGGAGATCGTATTACCGATATTCAGCTGGCACAAAATCTGGGTTCAAAAGCTATTTTTATTGGTGAACAACCCAATGATCATGCATTATTAACAACCAAAAGCTGGGAAGAGATTTATCAGTTTTTGAAAAAGCAGCCAAAGAAAGCCCGGATTTCAAGAAAAACCAATGAAACAGAGATTGATATTGAGGTGAATCTTGACGGAAAAGGACAATCTGAGATTTCTACAGGACTTCATTTCTTTGATCACATGCTGGAACAGATTTCGAAACACGGAAGTTTGGATGTGAAAATTAAAGTTAAAGGAGATTTGCAGGTTGATGAACACCACACGATGGAAGATACGGGAATTGCTCTGGGAGAAGCTGTTTTAAAAGCGTTGGGAAAGAAAAAAGGAATTGAGAGGTATGGTTTTCTGCTTCCGATGGACGATTGCCTGGCACAAGCAGCAATTGATTTTGGAGGAAGACCCTGGCTGGTCTGGGATGCCGATTTTAAAAGAGAAAAAGTAGGTGATGTACCCACGGAAATGTTCTATCACTTTTTTAAATCGTTCACTGATTCTTCCCGATCTAATCTAAATATAAAAGCGGAAGGAGATAATGAGCACCACAAGATTGAAGCGATTTTCAAAGCGTTTGCAAAAGCAGTGAAAATGGCAGTAAACCAGTCGGATCCCAACTATAATTTACCCACTACAAAAGGAAGTTTATAACATGATTGCTATTATAAAATACAACGGCGGAAACGTAATTTCTGTTCAGAATGCATTGAAACGACTGAATGCAGATTCTATCGTTACCGATGATTTTGATCTGATTAAGAATGCTGATAAAGTGATTTTCCCGGGTGTTGGAGAGGCTTCCTCCACCATGAAATTATTGAGGTATAAAGGGTTGGACAAACTTATTCCCACGTTACAGCAGCCTGTGTTGGGGATATGTTTGGGAATGCAGCTGATGTGTGGCAGCAATGAAGAAGGAAATACCGAAGGAATGGGCATTTTTGATATTAAGGTTAAAAAATTTCCACCTGAAGATCTTGTTCCGCACATGGGCTGGAATACCCTTTCACAATGTCAATTACCAGTTTTTTCAGGAATAGAATCGGAGGATGATCTTTATTTTGTTCACAGCTATTATTGTGAACTGTCGGAGTATACGACTTCGGTCTGTAATTATATTCTTCCGTTCAGTGCTTCTCTGCAGAAAAATAATTTTTATGCCACACAGTTTCACCCTGAAAAATCGGGAAGAGTGGGAAATGAAATATTAAATAACTTTTTAAAACTTTAAGATGAAAATTATTCCCGCAATTGATATTATCGACGGAAAGTGCGTCCGTCTCTCAAAAGGAGATTACAACACCAAAAAAATATACAATGAAAATCCCCTTGAAGTAGCCAAAGAATTTGAAGAGTACGGAATCCAGTTTCTTCATTTGGTGGATTTGGACGGAGCAAAATCTAAACATATTGTGAATCAGAAAGTATTGGAAAAAATAGCCTCCGGAACTTCATTACAGATTGATTTTGGAGGTGGTTTAAAAAGCCGTCAGGATATAGAAATGGCTTTTAATTCAGGAGCGAAGCAGGTCACAATTGGAAGCATAGCAGTTCAGGATCCTGATTTCTGCCTTCAGATTATTGAAGAGTATGGTGCTCAAAAAATTATTTTAGGAGCCGATTGCGAAAACAGGAAAATAAAGACTTCTGGCTGGCAGGAAGAAAGCAATATAGAAGTCATCAGTTTTATTCTTGATTACATGAAAAAAGGGATTAAGGAAACGATTTGTACTGATATTTCGAAGGATGGAATGCTGGCAGGACCTTCAACTGATCTTTATAAAGATATTGTAGAACAGACATCTGTTCAGTTGATTGCCAGCGGAGGAATTTCCGGCATTGAGGATGTGTATACCATGAAGGAAACCGGATGTTCAGGAACGATTATCGGAAAAGCGATTTATGAAGGAAAAATAACATTACAACAACTTCAAAATTTCATTGCAAATGCTTAAAAAGAGAATCATCCCATGTCTGGATATTAAAGACGGCAGTACCGTAAAAGGGATTAATTTTGAAGGTCTCCGGAATGCCGGCGATCCTATAGAATTGGCCAAGAAGTACGAATTGGAAGGAGCGGATGAGCTGATATTTCTGGACATCACAGCCACGATTGAAGAAAGGAAAACATTTGTTGAACTTGTAAAAGATATTGCTAAAGAATTAAGCATTCCTTTTACAGTTGGCGGCGGAATTTCTTCCTTAGAAGATGTCCGGAAGCTTTTGGATGCCGGTGCTGATAAGATCAGTATTAATTCTTCCGCGGTTAAAAATCCACAACTGATCTCTGATTTGGCTAAAGAATTTGGAAGTCAGTGTATTGTTGTTGCCATTGATACGAAATTTATTAATAATGATCATTTCGTGCATGTAAAAGGAGGAAGAGAAATTACTGATTTAAAGACCGTAGAATGGGCAAAAAAAGCAGAAATTCTGGGTGCGGGAGAAATCCTTTTGACCTCCATGGATGGAGATGGTACAAAAAACGGGTTTGATATCAATATTACAAAAATAGTTTCCGAAAACATTAATATTCCTGTGATTGCTTCTGGCGGAGCAGGGAAAGTGGAAGATTTTGAAACGGTTTTTAAAGAGACCCAGGCAACCGGAGCTCTCGCGGCAAGGGTCTTCCATTTTAATGAAATACAGATTCAGAACTTGAAGGAAACACTAAAAATTAAAAAAATAAACGTAAGATGAAAATAGATTTTGATAAAAATAACGGTCTTGTTCCGGTCATTATTCAGGACAATATCACAGCGCAGGTTCTCATGTTAGGCTATGTGAATGAAGAGGCTTTTGAGAAAACAAAAAAAGAAGGAATTGTCACTTTTTTCAGCAGATCCAAAAACAGACTCTGGACAAAAGGAGAGGAATCAGGTAATTTTCTTACGGTAAAAAGTATTCAAATTGATTGCGATAATGATACTGTTTTAATAAAAGTAATTCCTAAAAATACCGTTTGCCATACCGGAAGTTTCAGTTGTTTTGGAGAAAGAGAAAATAAGGGATTTCTCTATCAATTAGAAGATACCATTTCAAACCGGATCGAGGAAAAGGTGGAAGGATCTTATACCTATTCACTGTATCAGAAAGGCATTAATAAAGTCGCTCAAAAAGTAGGAGAGGAAGCTGTAGAATTGGTTATTGAAGCTAAGGATAATAATGCAGACCTGTTTAAAAATGAAGCAGCAGACCTCCTGTATCATTTTCTGATTCTCCTTAAAACAAAAGGATTTTCTATGGCGAATATTGAAGCTGTACTCATGGAGCGTGATAAATAAGCAAAACCCTTTGAAATTTTCAAAGGGTTTTTTGTTACCTTAAAAAAATAAATAACACGTCATGTTTTGTCGTTACGGATTATGAGATTTGCATATAATAAATTCTTTACAGGGATCGTGAAATTATTATATTTGATAAATTTTAATAAACACAATTTATGAAAAAACTCTACATGAGTGTACTTTCAATGTGCACTATCATAGGTATATGTGCCCAGGAAGTGTTGTGGCAGAAAGACATTAAATCCAATACTCAGGATTTCTTAAGCCAGGTCACTACCACCATCGATCAGCAATACCTGATTACCGGAAGCTCAATTCAGACCAGTAAACTTCAAACAGAAGGTAATAAGCAAAACAACGGTTACGATTTTCATTTGGTAAAAATTGATCAGCAAGGGAAAGAGATATGGGGAAAATATTTTTCAGGAAATAACCATGATTTTCTATCTGCTTCTGTAGCGACCCAGGAAGGAGGATTTCTTCTGGCCGGCACCTCCTATTCCGGAAAAGGATTAGATAAAAAAGACGAATCCAAAGGAGGATCTGACATCTGGCTGATCCGGATCAATGAATTCGGAGATGAGCTTTGGCAAAAAAC
>NZ_JPRH01000011.1 GCF_000737705.1 Chryseobacterium soli
AAAAAAACAGGAAGGAAAACATTCCCTTCTGGTTATAAACAATGTAAAGTGTAAAATTATAAGTCGTGCATTTGCCGTTATAGGAAGAAACGAAGCTTTTGTAAATACTTATAAATTTGCAACATAATTTTAACAAATTTTTATTGGTTTTTATCATAGAATGCGGTAGCGGGGAGCTCTGTTTTATAGGGCGGTTTTTTGTTTTTCCATAAGGAAATAGTATATTTATATTTTTAATGATTGACAAACAGATAGCTAAAATCAAAACAACTTTAGCGCAATTGTATATATTGGATATTGGTGCAATACATAAATTTGGATGTTATGCCTCATTTTAAAAAGACAGACCAAAATGGATAGAATTGAAATATATTCAAGTAAAAAGAAATCATTGATGCTATTGATTGTGTCAATTGTATTTGTTGTTTTAGGTTTTTGGTTACTTTTAGAAGCGAACAACTTGACTGGTTGGAAAGCTAGAAGCCCAATTTTTACTCGAGGAATTGGAATTGCTTCAATTCTTTTTTTCGGACTCGGCGTTTTTATAGGACTAAAAAGACTGATTAAATCAGAAATTGCTTTAATTATTGACACCAAAGGGCTAAATATGAATCCGAAGAAATCATTGAACGAATTCATAAAATGGAGTGACATAAATGGTTTTGAAGAAATCAAAATACAGAACACACAAATTGTAATTGTAGGAGTGAAAAATCCTGAGTACTGGCTTGACAAAGAGACAAGCGGATTTAGACGAAAATTAATGCAATTTAATATTAATAATTATAACTCCCCTTTCAATATTGCGGCTTCTGGACTTGACATTACTTCGCACAAACTAATCGACACTTTGAATAACTATTATGACAGCCATAAAAACGAGGCGTAACATGGGTTTGCGCCAGGCGGGCTGACGTGCAAACTTGGAGCTTTGTGCTTCGAAACCAACCCGAACGCAATTCCTCGCTGCCGCCTTTCGTGTGGCTTTGGCTTTTAGATTATATTATTAAAATGTTTAATTTATAATACTAAAACCACACGAAAGAATTCGTCCGGTAACGGGAGTATTTTTAAAATATTGAATTGAATATTTCATGCACTATTCAAGCCACTCATAAAAGCTAATGAAATGAACAACCAACTCCATGAACTTCTTTATTACTATAATGAGGAAGGATACGAAGGATGCGATTTAAACGAAGTACAACTCCTTGAAAAAAGAGATTTTGACAGGGTTGAAAAATTAAAACAGCTTCTTCATAATGAAGACCGGTATGTTGCTTATCAGGCAATGCTTATTTTACTCGCATGGTCTATACCCGAAGGGTTTAAACTCCTTGATCGGTTCATCGCTGAAAAATGGGACGAAAAAGAAAAATTTGAACCCCATAGATTCCATGGTGAAGATAATGTATATGATGTCATCACCAATGCATTGTACATTGCAACATTCAATGGAAAAACCGAACAGGAATTATATCCTTATATCAAACAGTTTTTGCATCGATATGGTGAACGGTCTTTTGAATCTAACCTGAAGGACTTTCTCTTAAAGAAAGATTGCCGGCCTCTTTTGAAGGAAATAGAACAGGCCATGCAAAATGCTTTACAAAACAAAAGATATTACCAAGCCAGTCAGTTATTTCCGGTACTTGTTCATTATGACCAAAATTTGTTTAATACCTACATCGGTATTTTTAAAACGTTGATCAATCAGGATAACAGGATTACGTATAATATAGAAGAAGCAGAAAAAAGTAGACCATGTTAAGGTTCAAAACCTTGGCATGGTTGCCAACCCAATTAATCTACCCAAACAAAATTTCAATGAATCAGAACAGAAAGATGTATACCGATTTAGAAGACCGGTTTACGAAAAAATATTACCGTGAAATAGTGGGAAAAGCTTTAGCTCAGGCAAAAGAAGAATATGAGCAATTTCCCAATGATGGCATGAACATTTCTTTTTATCATCAGTTACTGGACATAAAAAAAACAGTCATTGATGATCATGAAGTATATACGGAAGATGAAGCATATCAAAAATATCCAATGGCTGTAATGGTCGTAAGGAATTTTCTTGGTGAAGAGGCCAATACGGAGTATGCAATGATGCTGCAAGATATCGTTTGGGGTATATCATTATATCCTGCTATGTTTGAAAACATTGAAATTGTTAAGCGGAAAATATTTGATGGAGATGAAGAAGCAGGTCTGAAAGAAGTTTTTGAAATTGAAAATCAAAAAATCAAACTCAGTGATTTTTACAACAATCCATTACGAGAATTAAAAAAAGAAATAAGGGATAAAAGTTTTGACACCCTAATGAAAGAAAGTAAATTCAATCTGGTTAATAATTTTGTTGAAAAGTATCTCTCTGAAAATGGATTAGAAATTTATTATCATAAAAATGCTGAGGCAGTCTACCTGTTTTCCTACGGAGAATATCAGTCGGGGAGGTATCTGTTGTTTTTAGAAGGGATCTGTCATTACACGACGTAATAAAATACTGGTTTTGCCGAAATAAGGAAGTACATATTTACTCAGAAGAAATAAAAAGAAGGGATCCTAAAAATCAATTGAAACGATGAACGAAAAGAAATTACTCGAAAAAAAAGAATGGGAATATTATATTTTTGAGGAGGACCGCCATATTATAGTATCAGTTCCCATTTCCAGGCCAGCCCCAGGATTCGATGTCATTTATATTTTGAACGAATCTGAAAAGGAAAAATATGGACATACAGGAATTAAAGCCCTTAAAGACAGGATAGAAGATATGAACGTGAATTTTTCAAACTATGAAATGAACTCCTGGAGGTAATAAAAAACAGGGATACATTTTTAAGCGGAAATAGCTGAGCTGAATGATAATGCCTTTTCCCAATAATATTTTGTGATGTATTGATGTTTTTTTAATAATGGGAGGATTCAGTTTTAAAAGGCTGGGAGTTGGAAGAAGGAAGCGGGAAGTTACTCTTAGTTATAATTACTGGCAGTCACTATAAAATAAAAGGGGTAGTACATGCCCTTTTACCTCTCTTGTCATTCCCACGAAGTAGCAATCTCATTGATAGATCAGATTCTTCATTTCACTTCGTTGCATTCTGAATGACAGCAGAATATTAAGCGATAAAGTTTAATGAATCAAAGATTGTTATGTGCAATTTTACATCTATTGTCATTCCGATGAAGGAGGAATCTTGTAGAAGACTAAAATTCCGCATTGAAATTCAACCAATTATTAAATTAATGAAATCTGAATTTGATAATTCATTAATATTGTTTAAAACGTTCAGAATGCACATTGGGTGTTAAGACCTGAAATTTATACCAAAAAAAAGAGATGAAATCTATCATAATAGCTGTATGTATTACTTTTATTTCAATAACATTAGTTTTTTCGCAGACTTCTGAAAGAAAATTTATATCCATTAACGATAAGCAAATGGCCTATAAAACTTTTGGACTTGATGAAAGAAAAGCTGATGAGCCCATTGTAGTCTTTGAAAGTGGTCTTGGTTCGGGGGGAGGAGGCTATGGAAGTTTGTTCCCTTTCGTTCAAAAAAGCTTTGCAGGGATAGTGTATGATCGGAATGGAATTGGAGAATCAGAAATCGACACTTCGATAAAAACAGATGAAGATATTATAAAAAGACTTCACGATTTGTTGGCAGCTTTAAAAATAAGCCCGCCTTATCTGTTAGTAGGACACTCGATAGGCGGACCGTTTATACGGTTGTATGCCTCAATGTATCCCAATGAAGTTTGTGGCCTATTTTTCATAGACCCGACAGATTTTATGCTTACAAAAGAGGAAGACAACAGAGTGAAAATAAATACATCAAGCGCTACAGGGTATAGGGAATTATTTGCGATAAACCTTAAAAACATTATTAAGGACACTTCCACATCAAACGGTTTTCGAAATGAAGCACAAAGAGAACTGAATGAAAGCACACCAGACTTCTTTAAAAAATATAAATCTCTACAGCCTCTTAAAGACGTTCCCATAACCGTAATGATTTCATACAACAAGCATATTGAACATTATGAAACAGAAATGAACGAAAAGCTGAAATTAGGGATCAACTTAGTCCCGTGGTGGAAAGAATTGGATCAATTAAGAATAAACCATTACGCAGAGATGATAAAAAATAACAGTAATAGCCGGCTTATCCTGTTGCCGCGTTACAGCCACGGAATACATCAGCAAGACCCCAAAATGGTAGCAGAAGCTTTGATTGATACCTACAAAAACTGTCTGATTTCCTTAAAAAACAAGTAGAAAAAACTACTGCCTGCAAGAGTTTTTAAATCAGAAACGCTATTGACAGTACAAACAGCTATCCCAATTAATATTATTTCTATTGAACTTTTGACTTAAGGTTTGGCTAACTTTTTCTATGTATTTGTAGCATTACAGAAACCAATCCCAACTCTCGTCAGGATTGTATTCATTCTTTAGTTTTTAGACCGGGCTGCTATTAAAATCTGTAGCCAATGCTCAATCCAAACTTTGCAACCACGTCATGATCTGTTTTATCTGCATTGAATAGAAGTCTTCCATAGCCTGCGTTGGCTTCAAAAACTAATCCTTTTTTTGTGACTAGCTTCCATCCAAGACCTGCACCCAATGCAACATCATACACATCTTTATTTTCAGTGAATGTCAGGCGGTCTGCTGAATATATTTTTTTCCCATCAATGGAAGTGAACGCTCCAAATCCTTCGACAAAAAAACCGGAAGCATATTTTTTACCAAAATAATATCTGTAATAAGGGGAGATATAGTAATTCATATCCTCATTTTTTTTGTCATCGTACACAATAAATGCAGAGATCCCCACTGATGAATTTTTGTTGAGGTGCCGTTCAAAACCTGCTTCCACAGCACCGAGTAACGGTGAGATAAGATTCAGTTTAATTTCATTGTTTTTCTGATAAGGATTTGCATCAGTTCCATTTTCATTTTGAGCTTTTACAGCATAAAAAGCAAACAACATGATGAATAATAAGAAGGTTTTTTTCATAAAAATTAATTTGAATTATTTAAGTGCAAAACTCAAATAAATCAAATTAGAACGGGTTTCAAAAGCTTAAAAATGGAGAAAATGGCACCTATTTGCTGGTGTTTTTGTATTCATTGGGCGTCTGGCCGGTCACTTTTTTAAAGGCTTTATAAAAAGTGGTTTTTGAAGTAAACCCGGATTCTAATCCCATCGTCAGCAAAGTGTAGTTTTCATATTCCGGATCTGATATCATTTCCTTCACAGCTTCCACCCGATACTGATTGATATAATGGGCAAAGTTGTCACCCGTTATTGTGTTTACAATTTGCGAAACGTATCCCGGGCTGATGCCCAGTTTTTCAGCCACTTTTTCTCTGTTTAATGTGCTGTCGGTATAAATGTGCTCATCTTTGCAAAGAAGTTCCAGTTTTTGAAAATAAAGATTGTCTGCCGTGATAGATTCCTTATAATCTTGTGGTATACTATTTTGTGCAACTTGCAGATGAGCATAGGAAGCAGCTGAATTATTATTTAGAAAATGGGAGATGGCGTCTTTGTTTTTGGCAAGTTTGTATTTGTAAATACCTATATAAGCTGTCCAGTGCATTACAAATGTTGCACATAAAGCCAGGACGCTCATGATAGAGGAAATGTCTGATCCAAAAAAAAGACCAGTCATATAGGTAGTAAGCCAGATAAATAGCAACAAATAGATAATGGTTAATAAAGTAATGACCCATTTTTTCTCTTGTGGGTCTTTTAAATGCTTTATCATAAAATAAGAGTAAAGAGGTAGAAACGGGATGATGATAAAGGCAAATAAAACCTGAATTAGTCTAAGTATATTGACTAGAAAAATGCTTGAATCTGGAATTTTATAAAGTCCTGCAACATTACTAAGATCGTATGTAATACTAACAATAGAGGAATACGCAAATGGGATATAATACAAATAATGCTTCTGCCTGTTCTTTACAGTATCGTCAATCCGGTTGATAATGAACAGAAATATGAAGACGGGCAATAAAAATATCCACTCGATATCGTCTATAAAACGTAGAAAAGGATACGACGTAAATGTACCTTCAAGTTCAAAAACATAATTTAGTAAAACAAAGGAAAGTGCAAATAGTAAATATGCTAAATATTTATTTGAATTACTATTGAATAGGGAAGACTTTAAAATAACTAAGCCTAAGATTATTCCCTGGAAAATTGCAATATTTAAAAGTGTTGTATAAATCAATTTTTTATAAAAGTTGTTGTAAAGAATTGCTTTGGCAAGTCATGGTAATTATTTTTTAAATATAGCTCTTTCATACGGATTGATAAAACGAATGTATATTAATACTGATGACTTTTTTAAGGGATTGAAAATGACTGCTAAAATGATTTATTCATTTGTCCAAAAAATGGTCTCGGCCTAAAATAAGTTGACAGAAAACCGATTTATACGGTGGAATTCCGCTAAGTCAGTATTCACAGGAAAACCTTTCTGTGAATTTCTTTTGAATACAGGATTTAATAAACTGGCTGAAAACAGGGATGTTTTACAATGATATTTTTTCACATATTTGTCTTTTGTATGGATGGAATCCAAAAGAGCAAAACAATGAAGAAAACAATTTTAATTTTTCTATCCTTCGTGGTGATCATTTCCTGTAAAGATAAGGTACAACAAACACCCAAAAAATCAGGACAGCATCAGGAGGAAGTTCAATCCAATAAAAAAACAGCAGATCTGGGACTGAATCCGGATAAAGAGACTATTGAACATGTTAAAATTCTTTTAGCTAAAGAATACCGTGACGCGGGTAAGGAAAATGAAGTAAATGAGCTCACCAATAATTGGCTGGATTTGTATCAGAAAAACGGAAAATATTATGTGGGTAAAGCTGATTATACCGTTGCAAGAGGATATTCTGAATGTTCAGGAGATTCTACCAGGATTATTAATTCTAAAAACAACACCATTTTACTGATTGGGAATTCACGATTGTCAATGGGTGAAGTAAAGACTGTTAAGATTGAGAAAAATAAAATCTGGCCAAAGGAAAAATTAAAATTTCATTTTGGAAATGAAGAATACACATTGCGTGCGGAAGGAAAAGTCCTTTCATCCGAAAAAGTACAGACCGATAATGGAGAAGAACTTTATCAGAATGTAAAAAATTATAAGCTCTACCTGTCAGCTAATAATGCTCCGGAAACCTTATTTTTAGAGGAAGAATCGTTTAATGATACTTTTGTCGAACTGCTTTTCATAGGAGATATTGACCGGGATGGAAAACCTGACTTTATTTTTGGCGCCAACAGAGATTATGAAGAAGAACGGGTGATCTTATACCTTTCTTCCCAGGCAAAAAAAGGAAAACTCATTAAAAAATCAGCTGAAGTTGCCATTCAGTTTGATTGCTAAAACCACTGTTATATTTCAATTCCACACGATTGGATACACTCATTTTTTAAAATATGATCTGTAAAACGAATGCATACATTCCTGTTCTATTATTATTTCGAAACTATAATGACACAAATTAGCTGAAAGCAGGGATTTTATGCGATGATGATTTTACAGATCTTTGTTTCTGTCATTTCAGAACACCAAAAAACACAATGATGAAATTATGACAGAAGCTGTTCTGTGTGGCTTTTGCATCTATCTAAATCTTTAAAAACATGAAGAAATTATTTACGTCAGCGGTTTTCGCCCTGATCATAAGCATCCACGTAAATGCGCAGGAAAAAATCTATTTTGATGAGAACTGGGAGAAAACCACTCAGGACAAAATGGAGTTTTACCGTGAAACGGAAAACAAAGGCAAGCTTACTTTAATCAGAGACTTTTATAAAAACGGAACCCTTCAGATGGAAGGTCTTGTTTCGGATACCACGCCGGGCAGTGAGGTGTATGAAGGTAAAATTACCTGGTACAACGCTGATGGTAAAGTAGTGGGCTCAGGAACATATTCTGCAGGGCAGCAAATTGGGCCTGCTAAAACTTTTGATGAGCAGGGAAGACCTCTGGAAGATGTAATTTATAGAGCGGACGGTACTTTTACAGGTAAAATATACACCTATAAAAATCCGGACGAAATGTCTTATCATAACAGTATTACAACGTATGAAACTCCTGAGAGTTTCAAATCGGTGGTGTATGATGAAGACATCAAAGGAATTCGCTATGAAATTGTAAGTGATGGTAAAGAGCTGTATGAAACTAAATATTATGGTGAAAAAGGAAAATATATCGGTACGAATCGTTCCGGCGATTCCAGCGATAAGGTGACGGTAGAGTATTATCAGGATCCGATGAAGGTTTCCAAAATCGAAAAGCAAAATAAAGACGGAAAGGTCACAGAAAGTACCATCTATTCTCCGGAAGGAAGCATTTTGCAGGAAGAAAAGAAAAATAAAAAAGGCGGCTATCAGAAAACATATGACAAAACGGGTAAGCAGATAGGCAGTCTTACCTACGTCTATGATAAAGAAGCAGACTATTACATGCCGCAGGACGGGGAAGAGTATCAGTTTAATTATGAGTTTTCCGGATTCACGGCTGTTAATGTTTATAAAAACGGGTTGGCGGTTCTGAATAAATATTTCGATGAAAATGGGCAATTATCTTCCGAGCAGGTGTTAAAAGATGAGGTAACCCAGGAAATCAGATATTATTATCCGGACGGAAAACCCAAAGGAACTGTAACGTATAAAGATGATATGCCTTATAATGGTACGCTGTACGAGGGATTGGTCGAACAGCATTATAAAGACAGTGTTTTAGTGTACTCGAAGTCATTAAGACTGGACGGAACATTAAAAACCGAAACAAAAATTAATGCAGATCAAACGGGATATAATTCTACTATCTATGATGAGAAGGGAGCTGTTGCGTACACGTACACCCATCCGGTAGAGCGGGGTGATGGTTTCACCGCACAGATTGTACAGTATACCAAAGGAAAACCTGCCAATAAAGCGGTTGTAAAAGATGGCTTTATTGAAAGCGGAAAACTTAAATACAAATCCGAATCCGGGGTAAAAGAACTGGAACGCAGTGGAAAATGGGTTATCGTAAAAATGTATGATACGGAAGGAAAGCTGATTCAGGATTCTAAAGTACTCGCAGAAACACAGGAGCCGGATGCTTACAATTCATTAGATACACAGATCACGGAAGCTGATCTTCAGTATGAATTTTATGAATCTGTATAAAATATATATTGATAACCGACCGTTAAAAATGCAGCATTAGCCACAACGATTCTGTATTTTTTAAAACCAGCCTGAAATCCTTATCACCATGATCAATAACCGATTTTTAATCATATCTCTTTTTGCTGCTTTGACCCAATTAAGCTGTCAGAATGAAAAGAAAGAACCACCCAAAAACGAAATAACCAGAAAACAAACCCACCATACAAAAGCCAGCCAACCGCAGGAAAGTAATTTGACGCATTCAAATAAAAAAAATACAAAGGACATCATAGTTTTATCGAAAAAACATCATGTTAATTCTATTTCCTGCGATTTGGATGGAGACCATGTACCGGATACCGTGAACCTGGTTCAGAATACGGAAAATAAAAAATACGGGCTGGAAATTCTTTTTGGCAATAAAAAAGTGGAATATCTGGGGATGGGGAAAGATATTTTAGGTCAGGGATTTGATGATTTAGACTGGGTAGGAGTTTTTGAAAAAGCTCCCAAAGGCGAAATCTACTGGAATAACGTGAATGATGAAGGCGAAATCATAGGCGAAGAAAATGTACCGGAATCCGATAAAATCAAACTGCCCAATGACGGGATTTTTATTCATCAGGAGGAAGCCTGCGGCGGCGGTGTCATCTATTGGAAAAATGGAAAACCGGAATGGATACAACAGGAATAAAATTCCCTCGATGTACAGCCTGGCCAGCAGGTTTTTAACCACTCTTACTCACAAACCAACCAACCTTGAAAATCAATTATTCACTACTGCTGTATCTTGTGTGCATTCCTTTGGGATATGATGCATTTTGGTCTGCTGACGGAGATCTTTCCGTTTTACGGACCGTATGTTTCATTATGGCCTTATTAATTACCATCTGCGGAGGATTTCTTAATGCAAAACATCACATGAAATACCGGTCTGTTCTTTGGATATTCTTCGTCAATATCCTGTTGATATTGGGATATATTATTTCAAATGGAGGCACCGGAGATGCTTCATTTTTCGGTGACAACCAGGCATTAGGTTTTTTCCTGGCGTCTGCCGGGCTTAATATGCAATGGACTTATTTAAGTCATTTAGATCTCTCCTTGTTCAGCAGTGATTTTACTTTTCTGTTTATCGGGATGTGCTGTTCTTTTCTGTTTCCGTCGGTTGGTTTTCTGGTGGGGAGATGTTGGGGCAAAAGATCAAATAATGCGGTGAAATAAAGAAATGGTCTGTATAATCTTTTGATCAAAATGTATTATCAACATCTTTCGTACCATGAAAAATATGTGTATAAAAAAGATTACATTTTTTTTAAAGATTCTCCTACTAATACCAACAATATAATTACTAGAATCATTGCTAAAATAGAATAAGGATTAGCAAAATTAACAGTCCACCCTAAAAACTTATTTCTTTTAGGAGGAAAGAGCCTTTTGTCATCTTTATTATAGTAAAAAATGCCAAATTTCCAGTTATCTTCATTCATGATCTAATCTTTTAAATAATTAAATACATCGTTATTGTTATCTAAATATAGTAGTAATGCTCCTATATTGGAAACATAAAAGGGGAGTATAAATATACTAAAATGAAATAAAATTCCTGGAAAAAAGAAAAGCATGCTGTACAATACTGCAATTACTTTTTGGGTGCATCAAATATGGAATAATATAAGAAAACAGGGAATTTCTCAAACGTTTCTGTTTTACCAAGCGTATATTCGGCAGGCCCGAATGCCTCGGAGAAATCAAGAATGGTAGAGGTTTTTGCCGGAGATACCGCGATCATTTTTACTAAGCTGGTTACTGCTGTTTCAGATTCGTAGGTGAATAAAAGGGTTTTACGATCTAAACTGTATATTTTATAATGATAGATTCGTGCTTTTAGCTTGGTATCTACGCCTGTACCATCCAGTGTGGCTTTGTACATTAATTTTTTGGTACCGTCTTCCGTAATGTATACATCGGCATTTTTAGAGCTGGCATCATAGGTAAAGGTAACCCGATCATTGGTTTTATAATAGTAGCTTATACCTTTTTCGCCTCCGGCCATGACCTGAACTTCAGCATCTTTAGGCATTTCCATCGGCCCGCGTTGTGACGGAGCCGCCGGTTTCTTTTTTTGAGCCGTTACCTTCACCGCCGAGAATAGCATAACAACAACTGCCAATACTAATTTTAAGTTTTTCATGGTTTTTTTTGCAATGTTAAAGAAAATTATGGTTGAAAAAAAATTACATGAATTTTTTTATAGGATTGTTCGAGATATTAAACCAGTATAAAAGACTTTGTAAACTATACAAAAGCTTCTGATCCTTTTGTTTCTTCTTTGGTAATAAAATAGGTCGAGAGTTAAATTTATTATTGGCATAAAATTCACATTGTATTTTCAATCAGTGTTAGGTTATTAAGTCACTTATTTTGTCAATTTCATTTGATTTTATTACTAAGGTATTAATGTTTAATTTTTCGAATGTTTTTTCCGCCTTATACTTACACCTTTCATCATTTGTTATAAAGACATCACAATGCGAAGCATAAAAAGTATGTAATCCATCATCAAACATATTGTTAAAATTGGCATCGGTTTTATATCCTTGTAAATCAAACTTGTAAAATGTTTCAATTACCATATAATACAATTCATTGTCGTTTTCTTTAATTTCAGATTTAGGTTTGTAAGCATCAATGATTGAAAAAAAATCCAATTTTAAGTGATTAGGAGCTTGATCATTTTTTCTTATATAGTTTATAGCATCTTTATTATTTTTTAGAGAGGAAATATATTTTGATAATTGAGCTTTAAAAACTTTATAAAAACTATAGTCTGATTTTAGCCTAATTTGAAAACTGTATAAGTCTGCAAATAAGCTATATAATGAGCTTTGTTGAATTGTTGCTGGAAACATTAGTTGTGCAAATTTATCCTTTTTAATTTTTGATACCCATTCATACGGAAGAGGAACTTTTTTAGTGAGATGGATGGGGCTGTTGTTACCTAAGCCAAAATCAAACATTTCATCCAAAGTTTCATCAAAAATGTCTAAATCATCCTTTTTTGAATTAAAAAAATCAAAAATATCTCTTTTATGCCACCATACATTCTTTTGTCCCCAATATTGACAAATGCATAAATCTTTTGTTAATTTCTGTATGTTTGTAAGATGTCCATTAATGTAATTAGGGTTTTTCTTCCAGCCTCTTAAAAGGTCATTTAAGTGTGCATTTGAATAAGGCAAATCAATATTATCGTTGGAAATTAAGTCTAATAATTGCAGATATTCATCTTTGTCACTTCCCTCTAGAAAATCAATTTTTTCTATTCTGTCAAAAATATTTAAATCAAGATAGATTATCATAAAACTATTGTTAAAACTCAAATATATTAAACAAGTTATTATAAGTCTTATGGTTTTCCTTAAAAGTAAAGAAATCCCAGTAGGACTGAGATTTTAAAATTGTCTGTAATAATTCTGAAATCACGTAATTTTAATTTTCGTTTAACACTATATTTACCAATACAATGTTTGTTATTTGCTTTTTTCTATTTAATTTTATTTTCAAAAAAAGTCTTATTAATATAATTAAATATTTTAAACACTTCGGTAAAACCTCC
Source organism: Chryseobacterium soli (assembly GCF_000737705.1). Classification (GTDB taxonomy): domain Bacteria; phylum Bacteroidota; class Bacteroidia; order Flavobacteriales; family Weeksellaceae; genus Chryseobacterium; species Chryseobacterium soli. The sequence goes on from NZ_JPRH01000011.1 coordinate 12,829, forward strand.
ACAAAATTGATTTTCAAAGCAAATAGTAGTTATTTCAGACTTTTCAATCATTTCTTTAATCAACTCCTGACTACTATAAAATGAGTGAGAATCTCGAGGATATGAGGATGTCAACTTTTCATCCAGAATTTCGTCAGGAATTGCAAGTCTTTTGTCTAATATTTCGGTTGAAAAACAATCTAAGTCGAAATCAACTATAAATTTAGAACTTGGGTCGAAATAGAATTCACCATTTTCGTTAACCCAACCAAAATCTTCCCAAAACTCTCCAAATTCGTCATCTTTTATTATATCATTAAGACAACCTTTATTTGATATTGCATCCCAAATATAACCTAAGTTATATAATTTTTTTGTTCCAAATTTAGTGGTTTCATACCTGCTGAGAAATCCTAAAGAAGTTTCGGTTGCATTAAATAAAAAAACATTTTTGATTAAGTCTAATTCCATGCCTGCTTTTATCCAATCATCATCTAAAACTCTAAGGTCAAATTCTGTAAATATCCAGAAGTCTCTTATCGATGGCTCGTTTTCATTGAACCTATTAATAATTGCTAATGCAGATTCGTTGGGTTTGCAAAAATCATCATGATTATCAAATAAAATAATGTTTACAGGAAACTCAATTTCTTTATTCAATTTCTTAGCAAATAAAACATTTAGAATTGTTCTATGATCTTCGTAAATAATTACTTCACTATTTGGTGTGTGTTTGACATTAATATTTGCTCTTTGTCCAATGTGTATTTTGTCAATCATTTTAAGAGTATTATTTTTTGAAATTGCAATACGAAAAAGTACTGTTAAGGTTAGACTTTCGACGAACTTTGGCTCAAAATTCAATCAAACGAATCCGATTGTTTTACAACGCCAAAGTACAAATTACTTTTCCAGCTCATTTATGGTTTCCCATAAACAACAAAAATAAAAAGTCTTTCAAAATTTTCAATCCGTATTTTCACGGAAATTTAAAAAGATATTCTTCAAAGTCTCGAAAATTTGGCCACAAAAAAATCCCAACTCTCGTCAGGATTTATTCATTTATAAGTTTAAAAAAATCAGATAAACTAATCTTTCTAGTTTCACACATTTTAAAAAGTGTTTCAACAGGTATTCTGTAAGGTTCTCCACTTTTAATCTTTCTAATGGTACTTTCTTCCACACCATGATTTTTAGCAAAAGAAGTTTGTGACTTGTCTTCTTTAAGCCAAGGTATTAACCAGTTTTTTGTAATGTATGAACAAATTTTTTCGTTTATATCTGTCATATAAACAAATGAAATAATTAATAAATAAAAAAACACGGTCGATCGACCGTAATTAAAATATTTTTATTACATTTGTAAAATAAGTTACAATAAAAATAACTTTGCGATACTTCAAAGAATATTAGAAGCTATTGCTTAGAATCTCGCCCGAAAACTGGTAATTTTTAACACACGAGACGATAAGCAGGAAGCTCACGACCTAGGCGTGGGCTCTCTTATCTGTGTGTAAGGTATACCAGTACCTCAGGGCGGATATTGTAGAGTCCCATGCCGTTTTTATTTTATGCTGTTCTGCTTTTCTACAATTATCTTTTTCTAAGCCTGCTTTACCACATACAGTATCATGAGATGTTACAATGGGGTGTACAATCCATTGCGGCTTTCGGGCTTTTATAAAAACACAAATTCTATCATATTTTTTTGGTAAGAATATACAATGCTGCACCAGACTGTATGGTCTACTTACTGTCATTCAGAATGTAACGAAGTGAAATGAAGAATCTAATCTATAAACGAGATTCCTCCTTCGTCGGAATGACAGGTGATGTAAAATTGTATACAATACCCTTTATTTTTTGTCTTGTATGGGCAGGAAGTTCAGCATTGCCCGGACTTCCTCCTTTACAGGCTGTAAAAACATACACACACATGAAAAAAATTAAAACAGACTTTGAAACCCGTCTTTGGGCAGACAGCAGAAAACGTTCCGGGCTCCAGCTAATGGAAACCTTCTTTCAGCTCAACGACCTGGCCACCACTAAAAAGACATTACATAACATTATGAATTATGCGGTCAAAAAGAATAGCTGGATCAAAGAAGATCCGCCCGTTCTTTTTCACTTTCGGCAGTCGATGCAGTCGTTTGTCCGGGCAGGTTATCTCATCACGCTGAAGGAAAGGAAATGGGCTGTCAATACTCAGTTGGAAGAAGTTTCTCCGTTGGTTCTCGGCTTGCTTTCGGAGAAGGAATACCAAAATCCGATGTTGGTCTTTAAAAAAGCATTCAGAGAATACAGCATCAAGGAGTTTGATTATTTCATGTCCGGGATGGTCTATTTCTCACTGGGAATCTACGATCACCTCCCGGAAAGGAATATCGTAAATCCCTACATCCATCTGATTAAAATGCTGGATGCAGCGCAGCTTATTTTGGAAAGGAGAGGGAAGAAATACCATTAACGAATAGAAATTTCATTAACGCAAAGATTTACTATAATTTTGCATAGAGTAGCAGGAGGCAAAGAAGTAATCAATCTTTGATTGATTCGATGAAGCGAGTGTTTATCCGTCTGCTTCACCAGCGGAGAATCCGGCATCTTTGCTTTCCTAACAATCATCAGGATTTATAAAAACCTTTGCGTTAAAAAAACGTAATATGATCTCTGATACCATCAAATATGGTTTATTTCATAATGAATGCCTGTCTGAAAATCTTTGATTTTCTCGCGCCTTACACTATCCGTAGAGCTCATAACCCTTGCGCCTTTGCGATTTTCCAACAAGGCAATTTTCAAAACACCAGCTTGTGTCATTCCGACGAAGGAGGAATCTCGTTTGTAGATCAGATTCTTCATTTCACTTCACTTCGTTGCATTCAGAATGACAGCAGGATAAGTAATCTGTATGACTTTCATAACTTCCTTCTTCCAGCTTCCGGCTTCAAAATGCCAGCTTGTCATTCCGACGAAGGAGGAATCTTGTAGAAGACTAAAATTCCGCATTGAAATTCAGTGAATTATTAAATTGATGAATCTGGGTTTGATCGTTGGAAATTCTATAAAATATTTTAATCACGCATAAAAAACGGCGCCAAATGATTTCATTGGCGCCGTTTGGTGTTTAGTAACCAAGACAGAATCTTTGAAATTTCATCCAGAAAATAGGGGAGAATAATGCCTTTACAAAAATTGGTTTTTCATCCGCTGGCAGGGACTTTTCAGAAAAAAATCTGGTCCTGAATGTGTTAAAATGAGGCCTGAGAATTTTATTTATATTTTTTTTGAAATACTCTGCATCCACTGCAACTACAGAATGGAGAGGCCAAAAAACTTTCACAGGAATAAAAAAAAAATGAATTTTGAACATTGAAATTACAAAGCAATATCATCCCATTTCAGAAAAATAAAGGTTACTGCAACTACAGAACAGAGAGGCCAAAAAACTTTTATAAAAGACAAATAAAACTGAAATTTGAGCTCTAAAGAATGTGAATCGTCATTGAATTCAAAAAATACTACCAGGATAATATAAGTCTTGTTGTTGATATGAAATCACAAAACATTTATACACAATACATGCTGTTCCTGATGATGAGCATACCCTATTCACTAATAAATAGGATGATAAAAGAGGGATAAATCAAAAATCACTCAAAATATAGAATTTCATTTAGGGCGGTCAGCCTATGAACAGTATAGACCTTTCCCCAATTATCAATTTTATCAAAACTAATTTTCAATAATCCAATGAGTACACCATTACATATAATTTTCAGCTGGTTTGAAACTGGAGATTTTCCCACAGAAACGCAGTTTAAAGAAACATTTTCATCTTTTCATCATAAAGATTCCTTAATCCCTATGGAAAGTATTGAAGGATTTGAAGAAATTTTTCAATTATTTGCCAGTGCAGAAGCATTTCAAGCGCATTTAACGGACCCAAGGGCTCACTCGGGATATTTGGCTTTACTTAATGCCAGTAACCTAACCACAACTCATGTTAATGACTGGAAAAGTAAACTTGGAATCAGCAATGTGGCTACGGTTGACAGTTCTGATCAGTCGGGTAATGTATACACTAAAATACAGGTAAATGGTTTTGTTGATGAATTGAAAGATGCAGATAAAAACTTAGCATCGGAGATCGGAAATATTAAAAAAATACTGTTATCCAATGATCTGTCTTTAGATGAACTACAGGAAATAGTTGATTTCATTAAAAAAAGCCGTGCGGATATTGAAGCTTTAAAGGCTATTCCGGTAGGGGAATCAAGGGAAGATAAAGTAAAGCTAATATTTGACTACGATGGGCTAAGCAGTCCGAAAAATCAACAGGAATTTAATAAGCAAATCTATGATAGGGTTTTGTTGATTTCACAGACTCCTACCAGTGCAGTGGTACAGGTCACAGGAAGTACAGTATTTCCCAATACCCTTGAAACGGAAAATGTAATCATTCAGGCCCGGGATAGTGTTACCGGTAAAAAAATAAATATTGACGATTATGCTACCAACCAAACCATAGAGGTTAACATGTTGGGCGACACCGTTAATCCCATTAATATTCTCATTTTAAAAGTTAAACCATAAAAAAATATAAAACTATGAATAATAACGCAGTAATAAGTAACAACGCACATCAGGATAATTTTTTTGGAGAGCTGAAACGTACCCGCTTTCAACAGTTTACTTCACTTCCCAGTACGGATGGAGTTCCTGCGGGTTGGATAATTGATTATAACAGTCAGTTGCATCAATGGAACGGAACTGAATGGGTTAATTTGGCTCAAAACTATGTACATCCGGATTATCCGCTGACCAATAATCCATTTCAAACAGATCAGACAAGTGGACTTCTCTTGCTAAGTCAGATTCTGACTAACAGTTCTGGGCATGTTATTAAAATAGCAGGCCGAAATCTTACCAATGCAGATATTGTCTCTATTTTCCTGAATGATACCACTCAGTCAGGTACATTTACATGGTCATCGAATAAGATTAAAACGTATATTGAAAATTTAGTAGGACAAAGCCTTACAGGAGCATTAATTTATCAGCCGGGAGGCTATATTCCGTCTACGGCTGAAGGTTCAATGACCGCTCCGGCCCCAGTTACATCTGCTACCATTAAAACAGGGATGGTATGGGTTATTACAGCGAACGGCTGGGTGGGTAATGAACCCGTTTCGGTTGGTGATCATCTTATTGCCAATACCGATAATGCTTCCAATGTTCCTGCCAATTATCAAATTATTGAAAAGGGAATTCCTGATATTGTAGATGCTACAGATACAGTGAAAGGACTTATCCAAATAGCTACAGACGTTGAAGCTATTACGGGAACCAATTCTACTAAAGCAATGACTCCAAAATCAACAAAAGCTGTTTTGGATGCAAAAATTAAATCTAAAACATGGCAAATTGGAGATGGCTCTTCTGTTACTTTTCCAATCACCCATGGCTGGAATACCTTGAATGTTGATTTTATCTGCTATCGTAATGCTGATAATAGAAAAATAAATGTAAGCTGCGTGCCTACCTCTGCAAATGATGTACAAATAGATGTTTTGGCACCTCTTACTCCGAATGAATATAGAATTACTTTAACTGTAAGACTTGATTAATGGCATCACTAATAGCTCCTGAATATTTTAACAATCATATCGCCGTAGAAGGCGAAATTATTGTGAAAAGAGTTCCAAACGACACAGGTTCTGTAGTCGTTTGGAATCCAACAACAAAGAAATTATCAACGAGAACACATGCGGAAATAATTTCCGATTTAGATGTAATGACTTTACATACAAATCAATTTGTATATGGTCAAAAGTCTTTTATGAGTTTAGGTTCACCTGATGAATATGCTAATAATCTATGGGTAAGAAGTGAAGATGGTTCAGAACCGGGAATAACATTTTGGAAAACGGGTTACATTTCATCTGCACTTACTTTAAGAAATGATGGTTTTCACTTTGGAGTGGGAGCAAATAATCATTATGACTCCGTAAAGGCTGAGGGATTTAGAAAGAATAATTCTTCGGATAACTTTTTCTTAACAGGGGGAGGTAGTGACTATGATTCAAGAAAAAAAGAAGACTCTTGGTTTCATTCTGGCAGAAATTTTCCACAAGGGACATTGATTGAAACTGATGTAGACTATTCTGTAGATTATGGTGATCAATTTCTTTTAGAGATTAAAGGTAATATGTACGGAGGTGATCAACCTCTAGATTGTAAGATTCAAGGTTATATCTATAATGGGACTATTATTTCTCATAGTGGTTATTCTACATTATATTATTGGAATTCAATTACTGCTTTAAACTTAAACGGAAAGCTTTGTTTTTGGTTTACTCAATTGTCCTATTGGCAGGGGTTTGATGTAAAAGTAACTGTAGGATATGGAGGTCTAGACCAAGGTAAAAATCGAGTTACTTCAGTTTCGGATAATCCAGATCCGGTAGGTACAAAAAGAGTACAGATTAATCTAAAACATTTACTTACTAAAGAAGAACTTGTTTCTGAAAATCTATTTTGGGAAAAGAAAGATGTTGGCGGTTATTGGGCATTAGATTCTGATAAACCTATAGCTGGGCTCAATGGAAATGGCGCGCAAGTAATGTTGTCCGGAGGCTTATTAGCATCAGATTCTTATATGGATAAGGATTATATCCCGGTTAACGGTCTTCATGCAAAAGGTTTCGTGCAAACAGATGAAGGTTTTCAAAACAGATTCTACAAAGCAGATGAAAGAAATAGAATCTGGTCATTTGCCAACGCAGATGCGTATGGACTTTCTTATTATCAAGGAAAAGCTAATAGCTTGAATGAAGGGGTAGGTTTTCATTTTGGAGATACAGATCATCCTACCCATTTTCTGGGACGATCAGGTCAAATTTATTCTAAACAAGGTATTTATTCTACTTCATTTACTACAGGAAATAGCCAGGTTTTAAATTATACTAGTGCATCTACATTATATATAGGAAATCCTACTATTAATGTTATAATAGAATCTAATAGCTATGATATAATACACTATAAAAATGGAGTAAATGGAGTGGTTTGGGATTCTCATAATTTAGATCCGTCAACTTTTGTTAAGCAATCAACTTTAAATAATTATATTCCGTATTATGGTGCAACACAAGATGTTAATCTTGGGGCAAAGGATCTAGAATTTGAGGGAGGAGGAGCTATAAGCAAACACCAAAATAGTGTAAGAATATTTAATAAAGTTTATCAAGGCTACTATGATTATGGAGGACATACAGGTATTTTAGCTATTAAAATGCCACAAGCCTCCCCAGATCAAGCTATGTTTAGTATTGATATTAATATTTATGGATATGAAAGTCAATACTTAGGAAAAATTAATGTAGCTTTTTATAAATATGTATCGGGTGCTATGATTTCTAATGGTTCAAAAGCTATATGGGAAATAACAGATAACTTTCCTACAACTATGGCAAGGGTTGGAATTGGATCTGATGGATATGTTAGTATTCTATTAGGAGAACCAGATACATTCTGGAATGGATATTTTTCATTTGAAGTCGCTAAGGTGGAAGCTAAGTATGGGAACTATAATTTAGATTGGAATGTAGGGTGGTCTCATGCTATAGAATCTAATTTTGACTCGTATAATACTAATATCATTATTTTACCTTCTGATGTAGTAGCTACAAGAAATTGGATTAATAATATGATGACTAGCTTTGCTTTAAGAGATGGTTCAAATGCGAAAGATACATGGTTAAATTCCTCATTAGGTTTAGGATCAAATCCAGGTTATTTTGGGCGTTCTTTTAATTCTAATGGTGCCACATCATTAATGGATGCCACTTATGGTAATATGTTGGGGTATATAAATACGGCAGGTAATGGTGCCCCCGATTCTCAATGGTATTACAGGCTTAAAATGCTCCACCAAAATTCAGCCGGTTATAATGGTGAGATTGCTGTTCAGATGACAGGAGGTAATTCTCTTCAATACAGAAAAATGGAGGATGGCAAAGAATCAGGTTGGATAGAAGTATGGGATAAAGCAAACTTATCTCAGGGAAATATAAATCTATGGAACCTTACTTATAATCATACGATATCAGACGTTCTAAACTATAATGATATTAATGGAGATTGGACGAGGTATTACCGAAATGATGGAAGTTCATTTGATAAATTGAGAATGGGTACTGGTATTATTGATTCCAGGGTGCAGGGCAACGGATTAGGTGGAAATGGTTCAGCTAATTTACCAAACTCAGGAATATCAGCACTTAATCATAAAGCATTACCATTATTTCATACCACGTCTCAGTTAGGCTGGAGTTCTTCTTTAATTTTTAAAGGATGGACTGATTCCTACAAAGCCTGGAAAATAATGGGACCCGCTGACAATAATAATACTGAACAGGATTTTTATTTAAGTCAGACAAGATCAGACAGTGGTGAGTGGATGGCCGAAAGAAAAATATGGACTTCAAAAGATTTCAGCCAATCTCATATTAACGCTTGGAATAATTTGACTAATGGTATCATATTGAACCAAGAATTTAGTTATAATACAGGATATGGTTTAGGAATATATGATAATCATTTCGGTGGAGAATCCGGAATGATCGATAATCAGCAAAAAGCAATGATAGCTGGTAAGATTGATGGATATTATAAATATGGAAGCAGTATTTACGGATTAGAAGGAATCAATTATCATCGTGAGATAAAGAATGTGGGAATTGGCGGAGATGCCGACTCTGATAACAAAGTGAGGGTAGAAGGTTGCGTTAAAGCAATAGGGAACTTTAAATCAAAAGACGAAGAAGCTGACACAATGTTCATTCCAGATGGACAGTTAGCGACTCTCAGAGATGAGATTATCAATGACAAATCTGATTATGCAATTAGATTGGATCCACATGAATATGAGATCGATTCTTCTGGTGAGCTTGAAGTAAACGATAGAAACAGACTCATTCATATTATTGGGGAGCAGGTTAAAATGGTGGTTAATTTCAGGGAAATCTATCCAAAACAACAGATCGTTATCTATAATTTTGACCTGAAAAATAATGTCATGGAAGTTAAAGTATATGGCAATGCCATATACTATATTGAGCCGGGCTGTATTCTTAGATTATATGTGACTAATTCTCTAAGAGTGATTGTAGAAAGAGAGCAACCGGGTAAGATTATATAGTAAAAAATATTTTACTGAATATTAATGCATTAAAAAATCATTTAATAAAAATGGCGCCACTTATTTAAAGTGGCGCCATTTTGCTTTGTGCGACCAAGACAAGCATTTCTTCAAACACTTTTATAGATGATTTGTTCCGCTTTAAGTCAGATTAATAGAAAATAACAAATTTCTTATATCAAACAATTACTTATAATATTATTTTGCTTAAAGATGATATACTATTTTATTCTGATGCACCAAAATGATCCGGAATTTCTGATCCGATACAACTGTTTTCCTGCTGTATTTTTATTGGTTTTATTTTTTTATAAATTCAAAAATTGAATTGACAAATTCCTCTGGCTGTTTCTGCCATTGCCAATAGGTATGGGGCCAGTTTTCTTCTGCACCATTCGTTTTACCTTGTGTGATCATGTCGTGCCCGCAATCTTTTATGGTAATGATTTTGTGTTTCACGCCTGCCTTTGTGAGGTAAGCATCCATTTTGTTTTTGTTCTCTGCAGGTGGCACCAATACATCTTTCTCCCCCAAAATACTTAATACAGGGCATTTTATTGTACTTAAAGCTTCTTTAGGATCATACTTGTTTTTTCTCCACCATAAGACATCGTCTCCGGTTTGCGATTGCGGGATATCTAGCTGATCTATCCATTTCTCGCCTTTTATTTCAGAGGCATATTTATTAAGGGCTTCCCAGTCTTTTGCAGTATTACTCTGAATATATTTAAAAAAAAGTCCGGAATAATGAAGGGCAGAATTAATGGATTCCTTTGAGTATCCTTGCTCGGTCAGGGTATACTGAACCCGGTTAATATCCTGTTCGTAGAGAGAAACTGCGGGACCTACAATCAAAACGGCAAAGCCGCAATCAGAGACTTTATTAGCCGCCAATGGTACGACCCATCCGCCCTGGCTTGCGCCCATGAAGCCTATTTTTGTATAATTCAGATCATTTCGGGCCTTCAGATAATTAAAGGCGGAAGCAGCATCTTCTGCAAAGTCATTGAAATCAGCCAATGAAAAATTACCTGCTGATTTACCGGTGCCCCGTTTATCATAAAGTAAAACGCCTATTCCTTTGCTTGCCAGAATATAAGCCAGGGAATGATACCACGGTGTATCCCTGTCTTCCCATCCGGAGCGATGTACCAAAATCACACATGGAACAGGCCTATCAGATTTTTTGGGCTTGTACAAAACGCCTGCAAGCGAGATGTTTGCATTTGAAAATTTGATTTCTTCTTCGGTAAAGTTTTTGTCTTTGGCCTCTGTCTTTTTCAAATGGATCCTCATTTCAGGATTGATATTCTTGCTTACCCCAGTTAGATCTCCTGTTTTAGGATCTGAAAAACAATGGAAATCGCCATAGAATATTTTCACATTCAAAGTATCCTTATTCTGCGATATTTTTTCTGTAGCCACATCCATATACCCAATTTCCGGGATGTCGTAAGTTGTTTTATCATTATTAAAATCAAATGAAATTAACTGAACAGATCCATTCCGTGTTAAAGCGCCTTCATAATGACCTTGTGGTATTTGACTGTGCGCAATGTGTGCTATTAAAAGCAAAAGAATTATATATAAGGGTTTCATATTTATATAGTTTTATATTGGTATAGGTTACTGATTGTGTCACTTAGATAAAGTCTATTATATGAAAGACAAAGATGATGATTAATTAGTTACATTGTCCTTAAAAAAATATTGATCACCAAGTTTTTTATACAACCCTAACTCTCATTTATTTCTAGATCATTATTTCCAGAATTTTAATTGAAAACTTTATTTCTCCTCAGACTATCCCAACTTTTGAAGCTGATCTTTTTTTAGTGCTTGTAAATATAATAGTATAGTATATAAAAATAACACCATTTGGCTTTTTATGAACAGGACGAGCTTATGCTCAACACTTTTACACTGTTATCACCAAACAGTTAAAAGAACGCTTTATCTATTGGGGCATTTTATCTGCTGATATTTACTTCTCCTATATATTATTTGTATGAAAGTTCTAATAATTTGATGTAACTTTTATAATTCAATTTTATCATATTTGTAAAGCAGTAATTTATTTAAATACTCATCATAATCAATATCAAAAGTTGACGATACAATCATTAATCGAATATTTTAAAAAGTACCTTCCTCTAAACTCTGAGGAGATAGTTTTGCTTGCCGAAAGAATAAAACCTAGAAACATAAAACGAAGACAAATGATCTTGCAGGAAGGCTTCGTTTGTAAACATTATACATTTGTTGAAAAAGGCTGCTTTAAAATGTACGGTATCGATGAAAAAGGGACGGAACATAATCTGATGTTCGCAGCAGAAAATGATTGGGTTGCTGACTTGGGAAGTTTCTATTCGGAAAAACCAAGCAAACTTTTCATAGAAGCAATTGAACCTTCTACCATTCTGCAAATTGAGAAGCAGGACCTGCTCTATCTTTTTATGAATTCACCAAAGTTTGACAGAAACTTTCGGGTGATCGTGGAGGAAAAATTCATTGAGCTTCAAAGCCGTTTGTTACAAAATTTCAGTTCAAATGCAGAGCAGCGGTATTTGGATTTCCTAGAACAATATACCGAGCTAGCTTCGAGATTACCCAACACCCAGATAGCTTCCTATCTAGGCATCACACCTGAATTTCTCAGCAAGATCAGAAAAAACAGGACATTAAAATAATAGATATTCTTAAACTATATTAAGACTATTTCTTAAGCTTGTTTATTGGCTGGAAAGACAATTGTGAACCATCTTTGCATGGTAAAACCAATCGATATTATCAACTAAAAAAATAGAAATGGAAGCAACAAAACAATTCTTTAATCAATTTTTACAGTTCATCAATACTGCTGACGAAGATCTGGCACAACAGTTAATAAGCCCGGCAGCGAAGTTCCACGTGCCTTTTCAGGCTGACCCATTGCAGGGGCCTAAAGGTTATCTGACGATTATCGGAATGATGCGTAGCGGCTTTCCGGATATTCAGTGGAGTATTGAAGAAATGATCGCTGAGAATGATAAAGTAGCAGTTAGGTTTACCATGAAAGGAACTCATAAAGGAACTTTTTTTGGCGTACCCGCAACCGGAAAACCGATCGCAGTTAGTGCAATGAATTTTTACCGTTTGTATGAAAACCAGATCATAGAAGAAGTAGGACAACCTGATTTGCTTGGTTTACTGACTCAAATCGGAGCTGTACCGGCAATATAATTATAGGTAAAGAATGAGTAATAACTAAATACAATTTTTATTACAGGAGCTGAAGTTACCCACTTCAGCTTTTATTGTTCCAGCAGGTATAAACTGTAAATTATTAACAATATATGCACATAATCAATAGAGCAGATTTAATGCAAAATATTACCATTAAAAATTGCTTGTCTGCAACATCTTTATTAATATTGTGTTAATATGTTAACAATGAAATTTTTGAAAGTTTTCGGTTTTCCTAAGGCTTATAGAATGTTATTTCTTCTTTTTTTCCTAGTTTTTTTTTCTTGTAAAGAATCTCAGAAAACTTCTGACAAAATTAGTATCGGATTTTCACAAGGTCTGGGAAATCATCCATGGAGACTGGCAATGAATCATTCTATGGAGATACAGGCATCGCTTCATTCCGAAGTAGATCTCAATATACAGAAAGCAGAAAGTTCTGTTAAAAAACAGGTTAAAGATATACAAAAAATGATCGATCGTAAGGTGGATGTGATTATCATCTCACCCATTGATCCCGAATCCTTGGTTCCTGTGGTGGAAAAAGCGGCAGCCAAACATATTCCGGTTATTTTGCTCGACAGGAAGATCAATTCAGAAAAATATACGACCTACATAGGTGCCGATAACTTGGAGATTGGTAAAGAAGCGGCCAATTATATTCTTTCAGATTCCAAAAATTATAAAAAAATAATCGAAATAAAAGGTGATGACCAATCTTCCCCAACCATAGAAAGAAGTCTGGGCTTTCAGGAAATTATCAAAAACAATCCCAACACAGATCTGATAAAAACATTTAAAGGTCTTCCGGCAGACGCTTTCAGGAGAACGCTGGATTCCTTGGGAAATCAAAGTCTGTACGTTTTTGCTTTTAATGACGAGCTTGCCACCAACGCGTGGCAAGTTGCACGGAATATAGGTTTGGAAAAACAAATCAAATTTATTGGCGTTGATGGACTGAATACAAAAGACGGCGGAATACAAATGGTTCTGGACGGAAAACTGAGCGCCACTTTATTGTATCCGACTGGTGGAGCAGAAGCCATAGAGACTGCGATTAAGATTCATAACGGCGTTGCTGTGCCGAAACGAATTAAGCTCAGCACAACGATCATTGACCGGATGAATGCGGAAATTATGCGCAATCAGTTTGATAAAATCATCGAACAGCAGGGTGTTATAGAAAATCAGGTACAGGCGGTTAAAAAGCAGATCGAGCTTTACTCTTCACAAAAAGAATTGTTCCGATGGTCTATCATATTGTTGGTATTGATGTTTTGTCTGGTTGCCTATTCGATTTACCTTATTTATGCGATTAAGATAAAAAATAAGCAGCTTACACTTACCAACGAGAGAATTACAATCCAAAGAAATCAGATTGAAACCATTGCTAATGAGTTGAAAGACAGCAATGAAGCTAGGGTTAATTTTTTTACGGGATTGTCCCACGAATTTAAAACACCCATTACGCTTATTCTCAGTTCATTGGAATCTTTGATGGATTCAGGTAAAACTAAAGGTACAAAACCATCCTATGAACTGGAGCTGATTAATAAAAACTCCAACCGATTATTACGACTGGTGGATAACTTGCTGGATTTTAGAAAAATAGAAAATCAGACTTTTAACCTAAGAGTTTCCAGGACGAATATTTACGATTTTACTTATGCCGTTTTTCGTGATTTTGAAAATGAAGCTAAGAAAAGAAATGTCAAATTCGAAATTCATTCACAGAATAAAAATCTTGAGCTTTATATCGACCGAAACCTTATGGATAAAGTCTATTTCAACCTTTTGTCCAATGCTTTCAAATTTACACCGGATAACGGAAAAATTGAAATTACGATTCAGGAAAATGGCAATCAGGCGGTCATCAGATTCAAAGATAATGGAATTGGAATCCCTGAAAAAGAGATTATCAATGTCTTCGAAGCATATTTCAAAGGTTCCAACAACCGAAAAAACAGTTCAGGAATCGGGCTTCATCTTAGCAAGCAGTTCATTCAGCTTCATCTTGGGAAGATAGAAGTGAGCTCTTTTCAGGGAACGGAATTTATCCTCAGTCTTTACAAGGGAAATAAGCACTTTAACGAAGACCAGATGGTAAAAGAACCCAGTCTCGCAGATGCAGAAAGCTTTGTAAACGATGCTGTTTTTACTGGATTTGAAGATGAGACTATTACCCAAATGCATGAATCTGATAGGGAACGTTATTCGCTGCTTTTGGTCGAAGATAATTCAGATTTGTCCTTCTTTTTAAGCAAAAAGCTTAAAAATGAGTTTGAGGTGATGGTTTCTGACGGTACGGATGCAATCGATAAGGCTTTGAGTGAAATTCCGGATATTATCGTCTGTGACGTCAATCTTCCGGACAAAAATGGTTTTGAAATCTGTGAAATCCTAAAAAACGACCTTCGGACATCACATATTCCGGTTATTCTTCTGACTGCCTTGGACAATAAAGAATCGTATCTCCAGGGACTGAAATCCGGCGTTGACCTCTATCTCACAAAACCTTTCAGTTACCCGATTCTGATACAGTCGCTGCGTGCTCTGCTTTACAACCGCGAAAAACTGCGTTATTACTATACAAACAATATCGGCAGAATTGCTGACAGCAAGTCGTTTGGAAGCATAGAACAAACCTTTGTGAACAATCTGAATCAATTGATCAAAACCAATATCGACAATCCCGATTTTTCAGTAGAAAATCTTGCAGACCTGCTCAATATTTCCAGAATTCAGCTTTATAGAAAGATAAAAGCAATGTTTGATGTAAACGTGAGCGATTATATCAACAATTTCCGTCTGGAACAGGCCAAATCAATGCTGCAAAATCCTGAGCTGACGATTTCAGAGATTGCATACAAAACCGGGTTTTCTTCCCCGAATTATTTCTCCACTGTTTTTAAAAATAAGTTTGGCATATCCCCGAATGTGTTTAGAAAATCTGCAGGGAAAGAGTAATAAAAACATACAATCAAATGATCACCTATTTGAATGTAATAATGTAATAAAAAAATATGAAGCATATTCTATAGGTAAGATTAATTTTCACATCTGCTATGTATCATATTCAGCAGCAGCACATCAAGCTGCTGCTTTTTTATTGCACTTTTTCAACAATGCACCTTCATTCGGACGAGTAAAGAGCTTCCGCATGATTGATGATCGTACTTGTACATAGTACGTATTAACCCTATATGAAATTCCTAAAAGTTTCTGAGCCAAATACCATACACCTTGACCCGTTTTTCGGTTAACATTTTCATAACACTACTTGTTCCTGAATTTTGAATACTCCAAAATGCACGTAACATTTTTATAAAACCATGTTACATGTTTGTAACCTGATAAAATAGTAATAAAATTAATTTTCAATAAATTATTGATTTTCAGTTAATTAAATTTATTTAACAAATAATTAACCTTGCTGAAATATTTAGTTACATAATTAAACCTTCGGATTGCTGCCCCGGGATATATTAGCCACAAACAAATAAATATTTTAACAGATGAATAAAATTCTTATGTGGTCTATCACGGCAGCTTTGGCAGGATTTCTTTTCGGATTTGATGTAGTTGTGATTTCAGGCGCAGACAAAAAATTGCAGACACTCTGGAACAGCTCAGATGCGTTTCACGGAGCGGTCGTGATGGGGATGGCATTATGGGGTACCGTAATAGGGGCTATTTTCGGCGGAATCCCGACCAATACATTAGGACGAAAAAAAACACTCTTGATCATTGGTGTCTTATATGCGTTTTCTGCCATAGGAACGGCACTTTCCAATGATCCTTATCTGTTTGCATTTTTCAGGTTTATGGGAGGCTTAGGAGTTGGTGCTTCTACGATTGCTGCACCGGCCTATATTTCAGAGATTGCGCCTGCAAAAGACCGTGGCAGAATGGTTTCCCTGTATCAATTCAATATTGTTCTGGGGATTCTGATTGCATTTTTATCAAATTATTTATTAAGCGGTATTGGCGACAACGACTGGAGATGGATGCTTGGTGTACAGGCAATTCCCGCAGCTATTTATACATTATGTGTGCTTACCATTCCGGAAAGTCCGAGATGGCTGGTTTCCCATTCCAGAATAGAAGAAGCGAAAAAAGTAATGAAAATCCTGAGTCCGGATCAGGATTCTGACACCTTGATCACTCAGATGGAAGATGACCACGCCGAATCGCCAAAGGAAAATATCTTTATGAGAAAATACCGTTTTCCTTTGATGTTGGCTTTTCTCGTAGCCTTCTTCAATCAGATGTCGGGGATTAACGCATTTTTGTATTACGCACCAAGGATTTTTGGTGAGGCAGGTCTGGGCGAGAAAACAGCACTGCTCAGCAGTATTGGGATTGGTGTTGTGAATATGGTTTTCACTTTGGTTGGAGTCAATCTGATTGATAAAGTGGGGAGAAGAACACTGATGTATTTGGGTTCCGTAGGGTATATCATTTCTTTAGGACTGGTTTCTATGGCGTTTTACTTCCACTGGTCGGGATTGGCGATTCCAATTTTCCTGTTCCTCTTCATTGCTTCTCACGCAATTGGTCAGGGAACCGTGATTTGGGTATTTATTTCGGAGATTTTTCCGAATCATCTGCGGGCATCGGGGCAGGCTTTTGGAAGTTCTACACACTGGCTTCTGGCAGCGATCATTCCATCACTGATTCCTACATTATTTTCCACCATCGGAGCCGGGACCGTCTTTTTGGTCTTTACCGTTGCAATGGTATTCCAATTATTATTCGTGATGTTTATGATGCCGGAAACAAAGGGTATATCATTGGAAAAATTAAGCAAAACACTGACGAAATAGAGGTACAAATCAATATAATCATGGCGGAGAACAACGTAATAAATTGAATAATGTGTTTTTAAATAATTCAAAAATTTCCTATTAAATAATCATAATGAAGAAAATCATATCAACTTTAATCATTGCTTCCACGTTTTATTCCGGGCTCAACGCACAGTCGGATTCGAAAACGTCTGAAGAGCAGCTTTACAGGCCCAACTATCACTTTACGCCTCAAAAAGGCTGGATGAATGATCCGAACGGTCTGTTTTATCTCAACGGAACTTATCATTTATTTTTCCAGTATACGCCGTTTCAGAGCGTGCCGGATTTTGGTAAGATGCATTGGGGGCATGCCATCAGTAAAGATCTTATAAAATGGGAACAACTGGATCCTGCTATTGCCTATGATGAGAAGGGAGCAATATTCTCAGGAAGTGCAGTTGTGGATAAGGATAATACATCAGGTTTTGGCGATGGGAAAAATATTCCGTTGGTAGCAATTTTTACCTACCACGATATGAAGAAAGAGAAAGCCGGAGAAATTGACGCACAGTCTCAGGCAATCGCTTATTCTTTGGATAATGGAAAAACCTGGACCAAATACAGTAGCAATCCGGTATTGAAAAATCCAGGAATAAAAGATTTTAGGGATCCGAAAGTGTTTTGGGATGCCAAAAGAAAACAGTGGGTAATGGGATTGGCGGTACAGGACAGGCAGCATTTTTATGCCTCAAAAAACCTGAAAGACTGGACCTTCCTTTCAGAATTTGGTAAAGATTTCGGCGGACACGGTGGGGTTTGGGAATGTCCGGATCTCTTCCCGATAAAGGTAGAAGGAACCAACGAAGAAAAATGGGTGCTTATCGTTAACATCAATCCGGGTGGTCCGAACGGAGGTTCTGCTGCCCAGTATTTTGTTGGTGATTTTGACGGAAAAACCTTTAAAATGGATGATCTTTTTACAAAACAGCTCGAAAAAGAAAAAGTGGTCTGGCTGGATTGGGGGCGCGATAATTATGCGAGTGTCTCTTTTGATAACGTTCCGGATAACAAAAGAGTAATAATAGGCTGGATGTCAAACTGGGACTATTCACCGGATGTGCCTACGGAAAAATGGAGAGGAAGTTCTACTATTCCTCGTGAAGTGACTTTGAAAAGGACCAAAGAAGGTTACATACTGAAAAATATTCCTGTTTCCCAACTTAAAAATTACGAAGGAAAGGCAGTTACAAAAGAAATTAACCTTGTTTCGAATAAAAAGCTCATCAGCAAAGAAGAAATAGATCTTTCCAAAGCAGTTTTAGATGTTGATCTCAAAAAAATGACCAAAGGCATTTACACTTTTGCTTTGAAAAATTCATTGGGAGAACGTGTGATTTTCGGAATTGATAATAACAAGAAAGAACTTTTTATTGATCGTACCCAATCCGGGAAAACCGATTTTAAGAACAATTTTGCAGACAGGATTTCTAAAGCACCACTAGCAAAAAATTACCAAAACGCAACATTCAAAATTGTATTGGATAAAACTTCCATCGAAATTTTCTTCAATGACGGCGAAAAGGTAATGACCGAAATCTTCTTCCCTAATGAAAGCTTTTCGGAGTTGAGCTTATCCACAGATACCAAAGGAAGTACTATGAACATTAATGCTCATCAGATTAATATCAAATAAAAACTATAGTATGAAGAAATACAAAATAGCCATCGCCTTTTGCCTTCTGCCTTTTTCGTATGTATTTGCGCAGGAAATCATTAAAGGTAAAGTAGTTTCCTCAAATCAGAAACCGTTAAGCGGAGTTATCGTAACCGTTTCGGAAACCGGAGCCAATACCACCACAGACAGCAGCGGTGCATTTCAGATCAATGACCTGCAAAAAGGAAACACTTTAGTTTTCACGTATCCGGATTATTCCACCCGTGAAGTGGTGGTGGATGAAAAGACGGTTCTTAACATCGTTTTAGCTGCAGAGAAAATAAAAAGCATAGATGAAGTGATCGTAACCGGGTATACCAAGCAGAAAAAAGCAGACATTACCGGTGCGGTTTCTGTGGTAGATATGAAAGATCTGAACAAGCAGGCCGAACCCAATCCGATCAAATCTTTGCAGGGAAGGGTAGCGGGAGTTAATATTACAGCCGACGGATCTCCTTCCGGCAGTAATACAAAAGTGCTGATTCGCGGGGTTGGAACGCTGAACAATACAGATCCACTGTATGTAATAGACGGTGTTCCTACAAAAGCCGGAATGCACGAGCTTAACCCAAGTGACATCGAAACGATGCAGGTACTGAAAGATGCTTCTTCAGCAAGTATCTACGGTTCCAGGGCTGCCAATGGTGTGATCATTATTACGACCAAAAAAGGAAAAAAAGGGAAGATGAGAATCGACCTCAATTATTATACGGCATATTCACAATATGCAAAGAAAACAGAAGTTCTGAATGCAAAACAATTCGGACAGGTGCTTTGGCAGGCCAATATCAATGACGGGCTGAACCCGAATAGTAACAATCTGAGCTACAGTTTTGACTGGGGGGTGCAGAATGGCATTCCAACTTTATACAACAGCTATGTTCCGGAATATCTGGATGCGGGAAAAACGATTAAGTCAGCCAATACCAACTGGTACGATGAGGTTTCGCAGACCGGGGTTGCCAATTCGCTGGATGTTTCTGCTTCGAGTGCTTCAGAAAAGGGTTCTTACTACTTCTCTCTGGGATATTACGACAATGATGGAATTGTAAAACTTACCAATTTCAAAAGACTTTCTGCCCGGGTCAATACTTCGTATAACTTTTTCGACGGAAAACTGAAAATCGGGGAAAATTTCACCTTCAACAAAACCAACGAACTGATGGATCCGGGTGTTCTAGACCCTGCTTTACGCGCTTTGCCCATCATTCCGGTTCATACTGTAGACGGAATCGGGTGGGGCGGACCAGTTGGCGGAATGAATGACAGGCAAAACCCTGTCCGGCTTTTGGAATACAATAAAGACAACGGCTACGAATACCAAAGATTCTTTGGAAATGTTTATGCAGAATTACAGCCTGTGAAAAATCTGACCTTAAAATCCAGCTTCGGAATAGATCTTTCCAATTATTACAAAAGAATGCTGCAAAGAAGTTATGTTTCGGGTTATCTGCAAAACAAAACCAATGCAGTGAACATCGACCAGTCGGACACCGAGAAATGGACCTGGTCCAATACCGCACAATACACCGCAAAAGCAGGAAAACACCATTTTGATGTGTTGGGCGGAATGGAAATGTACAAGGATACGTTTAAAAATACCTGGCTGAGAAAAGAAGGATTCCTGATAGAGACACCGGATTATATGTATCCCGATGCGGGAACAGGAGATGCTTTCAACGGCGGAAGTTCCACCTATTACAGCCTGTTGTCCTACTTCGGAAAATTCTCTTACGACTATGACAACCGTTATCTTTTCTCTGCAACAATGCGTTATGACGGTTCTTCAAGATTCGGTAAGAATAACCGTTTCGGAACCTTTCCAGCATTTTCGGCAGGATGGAGAATCAATAAAGAACATTTTGCAGAACATCTGATTCCATTCTTCTCAGATTTGCGATTAAGAGCAGGTTGGGGACAGACCGGGAACCAGGAAATCAGCAATTCGGCGGTTTATTCGCTGTATATAGCAAACTATGCAGGAGGAAACCCAACGTGGGCAACATCTTACGGTACGGCTTACGATATTTCCGGTGTCGGAAGCGGCTTACTGCCATCAGGATTTATTGCAACTCAGACAAAAAATGACGACCTGAGATGGGAAACCACCACACAAACCAATCTTGGTCTGGATTTCGGATTCTTTAATCAAAAACTGACGGGTAGTGTTGATGTTTATAAAAAAGCAACAAAAGACATCCTGGTATTACCGCCTTATCTGGGGGTGATCGGAGAAGGAGGAAATCGATGGATCAATGGTGCATCTATGGAGAATAAAGGGATTGAAGTTGCATTGTCCTATCAGAATGAAACTGCAGGTGGTTTCCGCTACGAAGTTTCAGGGAACATCTCGATGAACCGCAACAAAATTACTGCACTTCCTCAATCCGTTATCAACAATTACGGTGGAAACGGAACAACAGATAATATCCTGGGACGCCCGGTGAACTCAATGTACGGGTATGTTGCCGACGGACTTTTCAGGACTCAGGCAGAGGTGGATAATTCTGCAAGCCAGTCAGGTAAAGGCTTGGGAAGAATCCGCTATGCAGATTTAAACGGTGATGGAATAATTGACGATAAAGACAGAACGTGGATTGGCAATCCTAATCCGGGATTTATGTATGGTGTCAACCTCAACTTTTCCTATAAAAACTTTGATCTTTCAACATTCTGGCAGGGGATCAGTGATGTAGATGTCATCAATTCAAAAAAATACCAGACTGATTTCTGGAGCGTGGATGATGTAGGTTCCAATAAAGGAACAAGACTTCTGAATGCGTGGTCTCCGCAGAATCCCAATTCGGATATTCCTGCGCTTACGACAGTGGACAGCAATGCAGAATCCAGATTCTCATCGTATTATGTAGAAAGCGGAAGTTATTTGAAACTGAGGGTTTTACAGTTGGGCTATACCTTTCCGAAATCTTTAACGGAGCATTATAACATTGCTAATTTCAGGATGTATGCAAGTGTTCAGAATCTTTGGACGATAAAATCGAAAAGCTTTACAGGAATAGATCCTGAAACGCCGGCATTCGGCTACCCGCTACCGCTGACGTTTAATTTTGGAGTTAATTTTTCCCTATAATTTTTAAATAATAAAAAATGAAAAAGAATATACTTTTAACAATAGCTTTTGCTTTTTTGCTGGGAACTACTTCCTGCAATGATTTTCTGGACAATGAGCCGAGAGGTGTCCTGTCGGAAGCTGATGTGGTAACCCCTCAGAATGTGGATGGTTTTGTGGTTGCAGCCTACGCATCTCTCGGAAACGACCATTATGATACTCCTTTCAGTCTCTGGCCTTACGGAAACGTGCGTTCTGATGATGCGTACAAAGGAGGAAGCGGAACCAATGATATTCAGACCTTTCACTTTTTTGAGATTTCAAACAATATCCGTTCGGATTTTGGTGAATTAGACAGATTATGGTATCTCAATTATGTAGGGATTTCCAGATGTAACAAAGCGATTGCCGCACTTAAGCAGCTTTCAGATTCCGAATATCCGAACAAGCAAAAGCGGATCGCTGAAATGAGTTTCGTAAGAGGACATTACTACTTTTTACTGAAAACATTATTTAAATACGTGCCTTATGTGGATGAAAATACATCCATTGATGATTATCCGAAAATTTCTAACAGGGCAAAGACAGACCAGCAGTTATGGGAGGCTATTGCTTCTAATTTTGAATTCGCAGCCGCTAATCTGCCTGCAACACAGTCGGAAGTCGGAAGACCAAAGAAAAGCGCTGCTTATGCCTATCTTGCTAAAGTAAGGCTGTATCAGGCGTATGAGCAGGATGACAACTATACGGTAACGCAGGTAAATCCGGTTACGCTTCAGAAATCTATTGACGCTGCCAATCAGGTGATCGGAAATTACACGTTGGAGCCGGATTTTGGATATAATTTCCTGCCGGGAGCACATGAGAACGGCCCGGAGGCAGTTTTTTCCATTCAATATTCTGCCAATGACGGAACGCTTTTCGGAAGACTCAATTACGGTGATATGCTTTCTCTGCCGCAAGGTCTGGGATGCTGTGATTTTCATAAGCCAAGCCAGAATCTGGTGAACGCATTCAAAACGACAGCGCAGGGATTACCGATGTTCGATACTTTTAACGATGTGGATCTGAATTACAACCAACTGAACAGTTACAAAGTAGATCCCAGATTGTATCATACTGTTGCATTGCCCGGCCTGCCCTGGAAATATGAAGAAAACAAAATTTTTCAGGAAAGCTGGAGCAGAAGTCCGGGAACTTATGGGTATTATTCTTCATTAAAGGAAAATGTACCTGTAGGATGTGGCTGTACCGTAAATGTAGATCCTTTCTACGGTAATTCCAAAAACAGAATCATCATAAGATATTCCGATGTTTTGCTGATGAAAGCCGAAGCCTTAATTGAACTCGGACAAATCAACGAAGCATTGCCATTAATTAATCAGGTAAGACAGCGAGCAGCGAACAGTACGGTTTTGACAGGAAGTTATACCTCCAACAATCTGATCAGCAAATATGAGCCGGGCGTGAACTGTACCTGGAACCAGGATTTTGCAAGAAAAGCGTTGCGATGGGAGAGAAGAATGGAGTTTGCCATGGAAGGAAGCCGTTTCTTTGACCTCGTGAGATGGGGCGTTACCGCAGGAACGATGAACAGTTATTATTCTGTTGAGAAAACTAAAAGGTCTTACTACTCGCAGGCGGGATTTGACCACGGAATTGAAGAATACTGTCCGATTCCTTTGGCACAGATCAATTTCAGCCAGGGACTGTACAAACAAAACAACGGATACTAAAAAAAGATACGAATGAAAACGATATTCAAAAAAACTCATATTATCATCATTCTGCTGATGTCTGTGGCCTTTATCTGGTCTTGCGACAGTCAGATGGAAGATGGCCTTGTTACGAATGTTTCCGTCAATATTTCTTCTTTCAGGGTGAACGGTGTTTCTGGGGAAATTGATCATAAAAATGATAAAATCACAGTTACGCTTCCTTATGGAACAAGTGTTAAGACCTTAGCTCCGGTTATTGAAATTCCTCAGGGTGCCGTAGTTTCGCCGGCATCAGGAGCAATGATTGATTTTTCACAGCCGGTTAAATTCAAAGTGAAAAATGGAAATATCTACAAAGATTATCAGGTAACTGTAAAAGCTCAGGATCCAATTCTCAGCTTTAAGATCAACGGATTATCGGCTACCATCAATAATTCGGGCAAAACCATTTCTCTTACAATGCCGGAAGGAACCAATCTTACCGCATTGCAGCCCGTAATAGAAACCGGAAATGGCGTCAGCATCAATCCTCCATCGGGAACAACTCTTAACTTTACCAGCCCGGTTTCGTTTACTGTTTCTAATGGCAGTCTTACAGAAGTGTATACGGCTAAGGTAACAACGCCTGTTTCCGGACCTTCCGTTGCATTCCTTGGAACGGCTGCTACAAGAACAGGATTGACAAATCCCGATGAGATTGCAGCTTCTGACTGGCTTTTCGGGAAATTTTCAGGGGCAGTGTATGTTTCGGTTACTGATGTTGTAAGCGGCGCGGCAAACCTCAATAATATTGATGTGATCTGGTGGCATTTCGATTCTGCGACCACTTTACCGGCAGATGCGATGAGCCAGAATATGATTTCTAAAATCAAGACATATCTGAATGGCGGAGGAAATATTTTGCTTACAAGCTTTGCGGCGCAATATGTTGACGCATTGGGAATAGTTCCTGCAGGAAAAGGACCGAATAATGTTTTCGGAGATTTTCTTCCCAACGGATTTATAGATACAGGAAGTGATTGGGGAATCTCTTTCAAAGGATATGAGAATCATCCTGTTTTCGATGGTCTTCAGACGTACGAATCCGGGAAAGCCAATCTGCTTGAGAAAGGTACATTCCGTCTGAATCATACATCCTGGTGGTTCCTTCCGGATTGGGGTGGTTACGTAAATGGTGCGGGGTGGAGAAACCAGACAGGGGGTAATAACATTGCCAGTGAAGCCTGGGACAATACTTTGGATGGACGTGTAGCCATTGCAGAATTTCCTGGCGGGACGGCCAACAAAAAATGTATGGTTATCTGTACGGGTGCTTACGACTGGTACAATGAAACCGTAAACGGGAATGCTAGCCAGCCCAATTCGTTTCAGGATAACATCAAAAAGATGACGGAGAACAGTCTCAATTATCTTGTAACCCATTAATATCAGAACCCATGTCAATTAAAAAAATATATGCAGCAACTGTACTTGCGCTGGCAACATTCTCCTGTCAGAATCACGATTCTGATATGGGGGTGAATCCGGAAGATATTTACAGCAAAACCAATATCTTTCCGCAGCCGCCCAACCAGTGGATGGGAGAGAACAATCCCTATTATACAGAAGGCTATGCAGGCGATGTAATGCCTTATTATGAAAACGGGAAGTTCCATCTTTTCTTTCTTCACGATGCAAAAACAAAACCCGCAGGAGAAGGATTTCACGATATTCATAGCTTTGAGACCAGCAATTTTACGGATTTTACGTATCAGGGAAGACAGATTCCTTACGGAACTTCATCAGAAGCTGATTTTGGAGTGGGAACAGGAAGCCTTGTAAAGGTGGGGAATACTTATTATTACTATTATACGGGGCATAATGAAGTAGCTTCGTTCCTTTCAGGTAATCCACGGGAGAGTGTTCTGCTGGCAACAAGTACGGATATGAAAAACTGGACGAAGATCAGGAATTTTAAAATCACTGCTCCGGCAGGATATTATGATTATGAATTCCGCGACCCGCACGTTTTTTTTAATTCCGAAGACGGAAAATACTGGATGCTGGTCTCTGCTCAGACTTCTGACAAAAAAGCAGTCGTACTGAAATTTACTACCACCAATCCGGCAACCGGAAACTGGACTGTAGAAAATCCGGTTTATACGACCAGCTCTTCCGAAAATTATATTATGCTGGAATGTCCCGATCTTTTCAAGATGGGCAATTATTGGTATCTTGTTTTTTCTGAAAACTGGAGCAGCAATACCGGAACGCATTACCGCATTTCGACTTCACCAAATGGGCCCTGGACAACACCTCAGAATGACCGTCTTGACGGCTCTTATTTCTATGCTGCCAAAACTGTTTCGGATAATATAAACCGTTATCTGGTAGGATGGACGGCAAGAAAAACTCCTGAAAATAATACTGGTGGAAAAGACTGGGCAGGAAATATTGTTGCGCACAGACTGGTTCAGAATTCAGACGGAACATTGGCTGTGAAACCGGTTTCAGGATTACCCTCTGTATTTGGTCAGAATGCTGTACTGACCGTTGATAAAATCACTGGAAATGCCTCTCAAAATGGAAGTAGCTTTACTTTATCCGCCAATTCTCAGGTTACTTTTTCGAAGCTTCAGAAAGCCAATCAGATTACCTTTACACTGAATGCATCTGCCGGAAAATCAGGAATGATTCTGGCACAGGATACCGACGCCGGAAGCGGAGTTAAGATTGCACTTGAACCTGGAAATAACAGAATCGCAGCGTATGTCATGAATTCCGGTTCGGAGGATCTTATGAATTCTTATTCATTAAGTTCTGTTTCAGGGACATCCTATACTGTAACGGCTTCCATAAGCAATGATGTTTGTGTGATCTATATCAATGATAAGATCGCTTTCACCAACAGAATTTATAGTATTGTTAATAAAAAATGGAGTATTTTTAGTTCTGCAGAGAGTTCGTTCAGTAATATCAATATCAAAAATCCCAATTAATGTATATCAATAATAAAATTAAGGTAATAAGTTTTGGAGAAGTACTTTTCGATGTTTTTGGAGAAGAGAAAAAAATTGGCGGAGCGCCTCTCAACTTGGCTCTCAGAACGGCTTCGTATGGCTTTCCCGTGGCAATGATCAGTGCCGTAGGAAATGATGAAGACGGAAAAGTAATCCTGGATTACACCAAAGAAAATGCTCTTGAAACTGCCGGAATCATTGTTTCTCCGGAATACGAGACAGGAATTGTTCAGGTCTCCTTAAGTGAACGCGGCTCTGCAACGTACGAGATCAGATTTCCTTCTGCGTGGGATTTTATTAGTGTTGATGAGAAAATAATGGATATCGTAAAAGAGGCTGATGTTTTTTTCTATGGAAGTCTTGCCTGCAGAAATGAGGTTTCTCAAAAGACGCTTTTCTCTCTATTAGATTCCAATGATACAATGTTTAAAGTTTTCGATGTGAATTTAAGAAAGCCATTTTACACTATTCAGCTTCTGGAGAAGCTTATGAACAGGGCAGACTTTATCAAATTTAATGATGAGGAAATACTGGAAATTGCTGCCGGAATGGGATTTGAGTCCGATAATCTGGAGTCAAACATCAAGTTTATATCAGAAAAAACAAATACTAAGGCAATCTGTGTAACTTTAGGAAAACACGGGTCTATCCTGCTATGGAATAATCAATTATACAGACACGAAGGCTATCCTGTGAAAGTGGCAGATACGGTAGGGGCAGGAGATTCTTTCTTGGCAAGCCTGATTGCGAAACTGCTTTCAGATCAAAATCCGGATGAAGCCCTTAATTTTGCAAGTGCTGTCGGTGCTTTGGTAGCGAGTTACTCAGGTGCAAATCTTAAAATAGAAAGTTCTGAAATCGTGAAATTTTTAAAACAGAATGCTTACTGATTTGATAATTTTAAATATTTCGATAATAAAAGAAAACTCCATACACAATGGAGTTTTCTTTTATTTAGATTCTATTACAGCATTGATCTTCAAACTCTTTTATTGATGATTTCGTTCGTTTAAGCCCAATTATTAATAGATAAACGTAACATAGAGAAGTAATCCGCTAGTAGATGTCACCAGATTCTTTATGTGAAAGGGAAAAAGAAGATGATGAAATTTTACAAGCTGCTATTATGTGCTGTTTATTTCTTAGTTTTTATAATGTCATCAAACAAGTTATCCACTACTTTTTCTAAAATTTCTCCTGTTTCATTAAAGCTGGTGTTGGTCAATATGGATATTCCTATATTTTGTTTAGGATAAATCACAAACCAATTTTGCATTCCGTAGATCCCTCCGTGATGTCTGTATAGTAATTGATTACCATTTTCTATGATGTACCAATGATAACCTTCCCAAAAATCAGAACCTTCTTTATATAATTTTTTATGAGACTCGTTGACAATAGGATTGGATGGGTCAAGTTGCAATTTCATATATTTCACCAAATCCGTAGTCGTAGAGTGCAATCCTGAAATGCCGCCCCATAACGTTCTGTTGAAGTTGGGCATTAGCTCGTTTTTATCGTTATAACCTTTTACCAGTCTTGTTCTGTCATTTTCATTGAGTGTAAACTTGGTTTGATTCATACTATTGGGTTTCAAGACAAATTCAATGACCAATTCCTCAAAAGATTTTTGATACACTTTTTCAAGGATATACGCGGTCAGTTCCGGAGCCGTGTTTGAATAGGAATAGACTTCTCCGGGTTTTGTCTCAATGTTGATGAGCTTTAATCCTTCCAAAAAAGCCTTTTTATTTTCACTTTTTATAGGGAAATTCGGAAATCCACTGGTATGGGTGATCAGGTGTTTGATTGTTATAGGTTCACCTTTATATTCTAAATTGGGATAAGGTTCGTCAAGATAAATTCTGATATCATCCTCTAAATGTATTTTTTGATCAAGTACGGTTTTAGCAGCGATGTAACCGGTAAAGGTTTTCGTGACAGAAGCAAGTTCATAAAGGGTAGAATCGTTGGGTTTGTTTCTTTTTCCAATCGTTAATTCTCCAAAATGTTTGATGGTGGATGTTCTATCTTTAAGGACGGCAATGGAAACCGAATGAAATCTTTTGTCCTCCAATAACTGAAGCGCATTTTTAGTGATGGCATTTTCAACATTTTGTGTATGGATGGGATGAACACTTTTACACCCAAGTAAGGCCAAAAATAAAATAGGGATTACATATTTCATGGTCAGAATTTTAATTTGATATTGATAATCTGATGCAAATATGCTGTGGAGAATCCTGAAAAAAGTCCGTATAAAAAAGTCGGACTCATTTTAATCAACAAAATAAGTCCGATTATCTGCAATTCAAAGTTCGATTGTTTACAATGGTTTAATTATCAGTTGTTTATGAATGCGGTTGGCGTTGTATTCGTATATTTTTTAAAAGAGGTGTGAAACGAAGATTTTGAATTAAAACCCACTTCATATAAAATTTCTAACACCGTATATTCTTTTTTCGTGGGATCTTTCAGCATAGTCATTGCTTTTTTAACGCGGTATTCATTCACAAAATCAAAAAAGTGCTGATTGAGGTGATGGTTAATTAATACAGACAACTCACGAACAGGAATATTCACCTGATCTGCCAGTTCCTGAATCGTTAATGAAGGTTCCAGGAAAGGTTCTTTTTCAACCATGAATTTTTTAAGCTGTTCGATCTGAAAACGTTTTGTTTCATCGGTTGTATTTTCCGTTTCCAGCATTTCAGCAAAATCTTTTGTAGGCTGTAAGGTAGAATCAATTCTGCGAAAAAGCTCAGGATAATGTAATGCCTTTAAGATAAACCAACACGCAGCCAATAAAAAGGAGGTTCCTGCCAGAATATGCAGCCAGATAAACAGATCGTTGTATGCGGTATACCGTATGATATTTTTAAAAATAATACAGACATGGATGAATAAGAAAATGAGGGTAAGCTGAAACAGCCATTTGTACAGCAAAGTGTTGGGATTCGTGTAGTTTTCAAGATAAATCTTCTTGTATCTTTTGAGGATCATGAATACGGCAACGATATAAAAGAAAAACTGCAGTTCCCCGATGAGCTGATATATAAACATTTCAGGAGATTGCCACATCGTTGTAAAGAAAGCTTCTTTAGCAGCACCTTCTGCCAGATAAAGTCTTGGAACCAACATTAAGTTGGCAACAATAAAAGGAATAAGATGCAGTAAATGCTTTCTTTTTAAAGTGAAATCAGAGTAACAAACGGCATTCACATATAGATAGAACAGAGGCATTACCAATAAATAAGCAGATATTTTGAAAGCTTTCAGATTATAACTATCCACAAAAAGGTGCATGAAAATTCCGCTGATATCAATGGCATTGATGATCAGGAACGCTGCAAATAATCTGTTTTCCAGTTTCCTTTCTGTTTTTACCGTCAACAAAAATACGGCAAGCAGCAGCGATACAAAAACGGCCATCGCAGCAATAACTTCCAGAAAACTTAATTTGTCCATTAGTTTTTTTACAAAAATAGGATATAAGTCATAAAGAGAAATGGTTGGCAATCATCATTTTTTAAATATTGTGCTCTGGTGTAGAAAGTCTCCTGGCTTTGTGCTTGTAAGTAAGATTATTTCCTTTAGACTTGCTCCATAGTCAGGAGACTTCGAAGAGCGGGAAAAGGACTTTTAAGTTAAATTACCGTTTTTAATAGATCTATTGATATTCAGATTAGTAATGCCGGTCAGGCACCCAACGAATATAAAAATACCAGCAAATAAGTACCGATTTATGCACTTTTAAGCTTTTGAAACCTGTTCTAATTTGAATTATTTGAGTTTTGCATTTAAATAATTCAAATTACCTATTATGAAAAAGTTTTTATTAATAGCTGTTGTTATTTTGATCACCTCATGTAGCCATGACGATTCAAATCCATCACCTGATAGAAAAGCGCAGGCGCAGCAAAAACTTGCTACAGCTTTGTCCAACTTTCCCGGCTTAAGCCTTAGTGTAAAAACAGCTTCCGGGAGTTATACCCTGGTTGCAGGAGACGCGGTCATGAATGAAAAGCCGATGGCTGCTTCTGCACTTCACTATATGCAGAGTATTTCAAAAACCTTTACCGCAGTGGCTGTCCTGAAACTGAAAGAGGAGGGCAAAATTAATCTCGATGCCAAAGTAAACACCTATCTTCCTGACATTTGTAATCATCTGCCCAACGGAAATATCATTACGGTAAGGCAAATGCTTACGATGACATCAGGCCTTCCTGATTATTTGGATAGTGATCAGTTTTTAAACGATGTTGTTGCAGGGCCACTGCCTATGACGAGCGAACAGGTGTTGAGCTATGTATACAATCAACCTGCAAAATTTGCACCTGGCACCTCATTTGGGTACTGCAATATAAATTATCACTTGCTGGCTCTTATTATTGATCGTGTGACTCCAAACGGACATCGAAAGTATATTACAGACAAAATAATTAATGCCATTGGACTTTCCAACACCTATTATATAGCGGGCTCGGCAAGCCCTACGGCTCCTGAAGGAACGACGGCTAACTATCTGCAAATAGACGGCACCTTTAACGATGTGAGCGAGTTGCAGTTGGGTACAGTACGTACTTTCATTGGCGATGATGGTATTGTGGCTTCCGTTCAGGATATAGCTGGATTTTATTACAAGCTGCTTCATGACAAAACGGTACTTTCACCCGTATCGCTGGAAGAAATGAAGGTGACGGTGAGTGATCAGGGTACTCCGATATATGGCTTAGGGCTACATTTTTATAAAACCAATGGCGGCCTGCAGGCCATCGGTCACCAGGGTAGTGGTATCGGAGCCGGTGCCAATGCTTTTTATTTTCCTTCCAAAAATACCAGCGTCGTCCTGTGTACCAACGCGGGAACGCTTTTCGATGCTATAAAAGAGGAACAGTTACGGGCATTGTATGAGGAAATTATAGGGATATTGCTTGAGTGAAAACTAATTTAAGCCGCCGCATCGCGTCCCTTACGCATGAAGATATCAGCTAATGATGAGCCATCAGTGAGCAGTAGTGGAAAGAGAGGTAAAGAAATTGCCACTTGTCTCTTCAACATCGATACTGTCAACAGTCTGCTGTGCAAAGTCTCCCTTTTGGGGCAAGTCAATAAGATTATTTCCTTTACACTTGCTCCAAAGTCTGGAGGTTTTGGAGAGCAAGTGTTTTCTTTTTATGAATCAAATATTTTTTGGGAATCAGCGTTATAACCACTAATAACCTATTTAATGATGAACATCAGATACTTTACCCTTCTCCTGGGCCTATTTTGTACTAACCTTTTTGGACAGACTCCTGAAAAAATCACATTTAAAGATACGCAGAACCATTATTTGAAATTACTTCCGAAGGATAAACCTGAAGGAATACTTGTTATTTTACCGGGTGGAGGTGAAAATGGCGAAAAAGTAATGAATCAGATTAATCTGGATGATCTGGCGTTGGAGAAGAATCTTATCGTATTACTCCCAACCTGGGAAGATGGGGATTTTGGATTTCATATAGAGCAGAAGTTTTTAGACAGAATGGTAAAAGATACAGTGGAAAAGCATAAAATTTCCAAAGATAAAATATCAATGGGAGGACTTTCCGGCGGAGGAATGCTGGCTTTTACCTATGCTGAAAGGGCAATCAGGGACAAAAACACTTATTTTATACCCAATTCTGTATTCGCTCTTGACGCACCGTTAGATTACGAGAATATGTATTACAGATTGCAGAGAGAGATGGAAAGAAACTATTCTGATATTGGAACTAATGAAGCTAAATTTTTGACTGCTGAAATGGTTGATGCTATGGGTACACCGGATAAAAACAGAGCCAATTACGTAAGAGAATCTATGTTTTCTTATCGTGAAAAAGATGGTGGCAATGCAAAATATCTTCTGAATATCCCTATTCTGATTTATACAGAACCGGGGATTATATGGCAGATGGAAAACAGAGGAAGGGATATTTACGACCTTAATGTGGCAGATATTACAGCTATGATTAATCTATTACGACTAAAAGGCCACAAAAATGCTGATCTTGTCATCACCAATGATCGTGGAATTCGTCCGGACGGTACAAGACATCCTCATTCCTGGAGTATCATGGATTCTAAAGAATGTTTAAACTGGATATTAAAACATATGAAGGCATAAAATTGCCACAGCTGATTGTACGTTTTACAGGTATTTACTAACGGATATACAGATGATAGTTATGAAGAAGGAAAGGCGCAAAACCATAGACTAGAGCTGGTGAAAAAATAATATAAACCTTATAAGAATACAGGATTAGATATTTTTTTGTTTTAATTTCTGCTGTGCAAAGTCTCCGGACCTTGAGCTAGTAAATAAGATTGTTTCCTTTAAACTTGCTCTGAATTTAGTAGGCTTTGGAGAGTTAGGCAGTTTTTTCTATTTCCTTGAAACCCCATTGAAAGACGGAAGATTTTGAAGAAAGGGGATTACTCTTTGAATTTTATAAAGTTGTCAGGCATATTAAATAAAAAATCTGTGTATTTCTGATTAGGGGTAAGATCAAGTAGATTTCTAATTTCTCTTCCAGCTCTTGTTAAATCTATTATACTTACACCTTTGTCAAAATTAAATTCAACTTTACGCCCTGCATAATTTGCTTCCACAAGTCCTTCCTGTGTTCTTATTTGAACACTTACTGAATTGATTGACCTAATAAGTCCTAGACCTTCTAATTCCATTTGTTCATTGATACTAATTCCATATTCGGATAACTCTCCATAATTACTAAATAAAGTATTGGCTTTTGGGTGAACAACAAAAGTAAGGTTTCCAGTATCAATTGATAAGTTACAAAGTTTTGTAAATATTTCCCCTATATTACTATTTATGGCAGCTATCAATTGGAGAGTTATGGGACTAATACTTTTTGGGTTAGTAATTTCTTGAGCAAGGATTTTACCAAAGATAAATTTCAAATTTTCATTTGTTTTCGTTTCTGCAATACTCCAAAAAATGTCAAGCCAATCTTCATCAATAATATTTTGATTTTCTTCATTAATTTTTTGTGTCTGCATTTGTTTAACAAAGTTCGTAGCTATATCTTCTCTATTATTTTGATAATTAACAATTTTTTCAGCGTAATAATGTAACGCTCTAGTGGCAAGTTCAGAATCCGCTTTAAATAGTTCTGAAGCATTTTTAGCAGCTTCAATTTGTATTATTCTATTTCCTTCTGCCTTTGTTCTTATGTTTAATGATTTAGATTCCAAGTAGGCTGTCGGCCAATCAAAGCCAGAAATAATTAATTTGCCGATTCCTTTTCCTAATGCGATGAGAATGTTATTTTTGATCCATCCCGGAAGAGGGATTTTGTTTAATTCTTCAAAAAATGTAATAAATTTAGTGTCTTTATCATTTTGTTCATTCATAATATTAGTGCTAGTTTTAATTAAATAAATAATTCTGTCTTTATGTGTTGTGTAATATATGGAGACTTTAATCTTTTATTTTGCACTCTGTAATACAATAAGTAGGATTCAACAGTTAAAAGGTTATATTTTCTGTCCTGATGTAATTTCCTTCGCTGAAGTATTCAATTTCAAAATTTCTTTTCTGAATATTTAATATTAAATATATTCCTAAATCATAACCGCATACATGCTCAGGAAGAGCTATTCCATCGTTTGACCATATATCATCATAACTTTCTTTGGTTAATGCTCTCAATCTTTTTCTATCACTGATCTTTTCAGAATCTGGTCTTGTAGATTTTTTCATTTCTATGGCAATTAAGTTATCATTTGAAACAATTTTTCCACGACTGTGAATGATTAGGTCACATTGAATTGGAATAACTTCCATTTTATCATCAAGAATTGTTTTAACCTGACCTTCTTGCTTTCTATTATATTCACTATCCGCATAATAACCTACTATGTCATAATCAGGGAAAAGTAATTCAAATTCATATCCAAGTCGCGAGCATAGATTTCTTTCTGCTACATCATTGAGAATATTATTAACATTTTTTTGTAAAAAGTGATTAAATGAAGCTTTAAAAAGATCAGTTAAATGTTTGTTCATTTTTATATTATTATGAGTAGAGGTATATTAAACAGCTGCTACGCAAAGTCTCCCAACTTTTGAGCTAGTAAATAAGGTTATTTCCTTTAAACTTACTCGAAAGTCAGGAAATTTCGGAGAGCAGAATAATATTGAAACCGCAAGAAAGAATTTGTGTATAGTGGGAATTTTATTATTTATGAATATAATCTTTCTATTTCGTCAGCTTTTTTATTAAAACGTTCTATTATTGTGTTTATAAATGATCTATTATAATCATTAATCCAGTGATTATTGCTTTCTATAAAAGATTTTGTTAATTTTAAAGTTTTATTTGCTTGGTTAATAATTTCTTTTTTATCCAATGTTTTTGACTTCAGTTCCAGAACAATTTTATTATCAGTTGGATCATATATATTGGGATCCATAGAAGAATCAATTTGAAAAGATACCGGAGAATAATTAAATAATTCAGAGCTTCCTGTCGTTTCTGCTTCAAGTGTTATAAAAAATACTTCTTCTTCTGTATTCACAGGAAAAGGATTCTCCCACGATTGGTTAATTTTAATTTTTTCAGATCTATGATTTATAACTTTGAAATCACTGATTTCTACTTCTTGCCATAGCAATTTTTCTTGAATCTGTTTTAGCTTAGCTTCTCTGTTTTCTGTGGTATCGATTTCATGGTATTTGATATTATTTACTTCTTGATTAAGAAGGTCTGACAAATGTCCAGGAAGATCATAATTGATTACATGTAAGGATGTTCTTGGTTTCATGGTTTTTAATAAATTAATTATACGAATATTAAAGTTTTATTGTTAACTAAGTCAAATTTATAAATGAATACTTATATTATCTTACGGTTTTCCGTAAACAACAAAAATAAAAACCACTTTGAAATTTTCAATCAGTATTTTTACGGAATTTCTTAAAGATTTTGAAAATTTCATCACAAAAAAAATCCCAACTTTCGTCAGGATTATTCATTTATAAGTTTAAAGAAATCAGATAAACTAATTTTTCTTGCTTCGCATATTTTAAAAAGTGTTTCAACAGGTATTCTGTAAGTTTCTTCACTTTTAATTTTTCTTATGGTACTTTCTTCTACGCCATGATTTTTGGCAAAAGAATTTTGTGACTTGCCTTCTTGAAGCCAAGGTATCAACCATTTTTTTGTAATGTATGAACAAATTTTTTCGTTTATATCTGTCATAGAACAAATGAAATAATTAAATAATAAAAAATTACGGTCGATCGACCGTAATTAAATTTCTTTTCTTACATTTATAAAAAAATACAAACTCATGAAAAAGATAAAAACAGATTTTGCTCCCCGGTTTCGGGCAGACAAGAAGCACTCCGGGTTGCAGCTGATGGAAACGTTCTTTCAGCTCAATGAGCTGGATGTTTCCAAAGAAAGGCTCAGCAATTTGATGAATTATGCGGTAAAGAGGAATAGCTGGATCCATGAAGATCCGGCGGTGATCTTTGAGTTTTACCATTCGATGAGGTCGTTGATCCGGGCAGGGTATCTCATCATGCTGAAGGAAAGAAAATGGATTGTCGATACCCGGCCGGAAAAGATTTCCCCGTGGGTTCTTGGCCTGCTTTCAGAGAAGGAATACCGGAATCCGCTGCTGGTGTTCAAAAAAGCATTCAGGGAATACACCCTCAAAGAATTTGATTATTTTATGTCCGGAATCGTCTATTTCTCAATGGGCGTCTATGAAAATCTACCGGAAAGGAATATCGTTATGCCCTACATCCATACGGTTAAAATGCTGGATGCCGCACATCTTATTCTTCAAAGAAGGAGAGAAAAGGAGCTGGCTGACGCCAATTTAAGATAAGAAGGTTGAGCGTAAATAAAAGGTTGGAAGTTGTGGATCAGCTTCTGCAGCGCAAAAGCTCTCTTTAAACTTGCTTCAAAATCAAAAGATTTCGGAGAGCAGGTGATGAGAACATCACTTATAATTTTACATCGGTACATGTACCGTAAACTTTGTAGATGAATAAGAAATGCCCCTAAAAAAGGGGCATTACATTATTGTGCTTTTACCTGCTCTATCTTTATGAAGACTTTAGTAAGGTTGGGCTGGGCACTGCCTGAAGTGGGAGCTCCTGCCATAATGGTTGCAGTATAAGCGGTTTTTAAAGAAGGATTACTGTCTATCCAGGTATATCTTCTATGCTCAGGCCCGCCACTGGCTCCATCTATAATCCCAACATTCCCCCAGTAAGAATTTCCCACTGCCCCAGTACCTTGAGGATACCAGGTAGCTGATGAATCTGCCATACCGCCCCATACTCCTGAAGTAATAGCAGTTGTTGTTACAGCTGCACCAATATAACCACCATATTCTGTATTATAATTCCAATACAGATTAACAGTAGCCCCTGTATTATTATACAATTGTACATTAGGAATTGCAGCGGTTGTACCACTTGTGGTATCAAATATTACCCTGATCGAATAATTACCATCTGGGGTAGCAAGAGGGAAAGTATAGGCTTGTTTCCCGTTAGAATCGGTTGTTAGGGTGGAATATCCCATCACAGCGACAGATGTAATGTCTGCACGGCTGGTATTTCCTACTGTAGCGGTACAGTTTTGTCCTGCTGTTAAGAAAGGAACTGTAGTGCTGCTCAGAGGAAGATTCATAGTATTCGAAGTGGTAGGAGTTCCGGTTATTGAGAACACCAATTCGCCATCACCAAACGCTAGAGTTCCGGGTCTTAGCTGGAAGGTTAATCCGTTTACGGTAAAAGGAGCTCCTGAATTATACGCACCTCCGTTTCCCTGGCTGTAGGTAACTCTCAGGTTGCCGCTGTAAGGAGTACCGGCAGTATAAGTAGAAGGATTTAAATAAGC
This sequence comes from Chryseobacterium soli, assembly GCF_000737705.1. GTDB lineage: Bacteria > Bacteroidota > Bacteroidia > Flavobacteriales > Weeksellaceae > Chryseobacterium > Chryseobacterium soli. The sequence goes on from NZ_JPRH01000011.1 coordinate 50,436, forward strand.
TGTAGTACATTGCAATGCGGAAATCGCCGGAGCGATGGTATTGGTTGCCTGTGTAATTCTTTGCCATACAGTTCCATCAAAATAATAATAGCCGATAGCAGTAACATTGATACGTTGTCCTGCAGCATCTCCACCGGTAACATCCGTAATATAAATTAATGCTCCTCTCTGATCGCTGCCATAGGTAGCAGTATTTACTGTAAGCTCAGCTCTTGTAAGCCTCGGAGCCTGTAATCCGAATATTTGTGTGTTATCCGTAATGACTCCTGAATTATCTCTTTTAGCAGATACATCCATCGTTGTTTTTGGTAAAGCTGTATTAATTCCTACTTGTGCAAATGAGAATCCAGAGATAAGAATAGCACTGAATCGTGTAAATTTTGTTTTCATGGTAATGTTGATTTTTGGTAAGTCAAATATAAAATTTTTTTATGAAAAAATAAAAAAAACATCTTTATGTTTGAGGAAAAATAATTAATTATTAACATTCAATTAAAATGTGAAAATTTTGAATTGATTTGTAATGTTTTTTAATTTCAGTATTTTTCTCTGGAATAAGATAATTTTTGCTTAATACATAGATATTTTTACTCATTATTTTATTTCCAATCGGTTCTAATATCCTGAAGAGATAAGTCTGTTTAAACGTAACCAGAAAAGTCACAAAAGTTTTTATTTTTATACACTTTGAAACACTTTAGAAAGTGTAAGGAAATACCGCATCATTAAGTTCATATAAGATTAAAATCTTTGATTTTCAACAAAACTTTAGTACACTTCTTATACACAAAGTATATAACTTAAATAGCTTAAGTGTTTAAAAAGCTTTTCGGCCTTTTGTAGTTTAATAAAAAAGTTTAAACAGCTTTTTTCACAAAATTCAGAGTATAATTCTTTTAAGGTTGAAAGAAACGATTTACTTATATTTGCTCGCAAAGCAAATTCAAATGTTCAAAAAAGTAAGCACTGTATTTATTCTTGGCTTTTATACGGTTTTTTGTTCGGCCCAGCAGGTTCGGCCCTCTAAATCATCTGAAATTTACCGTGAAATCAAAACCCTTAAACAGCTTCCTAAAGTTTTATACCTTGCGGCTCATCCCGATGATGAAAATACAGGATTACTCTCCTGGTTAATCAACGACCAAAATGTAGAAACGGGTTATTTGTCTTTAACCAGAGGTGATGGTGGTCAGAATTTATTGGGTACAGAGCAAGGGGCTGCATTGGGTCTAATCAGAACGCATGAGCTTTTAGAGGCAAGAAAGTTAGACGGTGCCCAACAGTTTTTTACCCGGGCAATTGATTTCGGGTTTTCTAAAAATACAACTGATACCTTTAAACAATGGGATGAGGATAGCATTATAGCAGATGTAGTTTGGGTCATCCGTAAATTCCGTCCGGATGTGATTATTTGTCGTTTTCCTCCTACTGCTGCGGCTGGTCACGGGCAACATGCGGCTTCGGCTGTGGTTGCGGAAAAAGCTTTTAAGCTGGCAGGCGATAAAACGGCTTTCCAGGATCAACTCAAATATGTTAATGTATGGCAGCCAAAACGTGTATTGTGGAATACCTTCCGCTTTGGTGGAGTCAATACGACAGCTGAAAATCAACTGAAAGTTACCGTTGGGCAATATGATGCGCAACTGGGAATGGGCTATGGTGAATTAGCTGGATTAAGCAGAAGTTTACATAAAAGCCAGGGTGCGGGAACACAGTCTGTAGCCGGCATCAGAACTGAATATTTTGCCCATGTTGTTGGTGAACCTGCAAAAGCAACACTTTTTGACGGAGTAACTAAGACCTGGACTGCAAAAGGAAACGCTGATATTGACGAATCATTAGATAAAATTATTTCCACTTTCAATTTCAATAATCCTGATCTCAGCTTACCTGCTTTGCTTGTTTTGCGGAAAAAGATCATGGCTCTAAAAGATGCAGACCTGAAAAATGATAAAATTAAATCTCTTGACAATATCATTGTAAGCTGTGCAGGGTTTATGGGCGAGGTAGTTACTAATCAGGCTGAAGCTGTTGCAGGGGATAACTACAATTTTAAGTTAAATCTGATTTCAAGAGCTGAAAATCCTGTCGTTTTAGAAAATGTACAATGGTTAAGCAAGTCAGAAAGCTTCAACAGAAAACTATCAAAAGATTCTTTAATTACAATTCAGCACGAAATTCAGATTCCTGCAGATGCCGCACTCACAGAACCTTACTGGCTGGCAAAACCAGCCTCGAACGCGGGAACTTTCTCTGTTCCAAGTGATACTTTAATCGGTTTGCCTGAGGCAGAATCACCACTGAATGTTTTGCTTGGTTTAAAAATCGGTTCGGAAAATTTTCAGGTTAAACTTCCTTTATCTTTCAAGAAATTAGATCCGGTGCGTGGCGATGTGGTCGAAGCCCTGCGTATCGTTCCTGCATTGGAACTGAAATTTACACAACCCCTTTATGTGGTCAAAGAAAATGAAGATTTACATTTGAGTTTAAATGTTAAGGTTAATTCTAACAAACAGTACAGTAACGGTATTCTAAATCTGATGTATAACGGAGAACGATTAGGCGGTGCTAATGTAAGCTCGCTCAATGGAAAAGATACGACCATCAATTACGTTATTCCAAAAACTAAGCTTGCCGCAATACATTCATCCCGCTTGCAATTGGATGCCAATTTTGTTGCAGATGGAGTCACTTATAATAAAAAACAAGTATTAATTCAGTATCCGCATTTACCCTCTTTACAATATTTTTCGTCTGCCACGGTAACCGTAATGAAAGGTGATATTCAGGCGAAAGTTAAAAAAGTGGGGTACATAGAAGGAGCAGGCGATTTCATTCCTGAGTTCCTACGCATTGCAGGTATTCAGGTAGATGTCTTGAAAGACGAAGATTTTTATGGCAGTTTAGATGAATCTGGCGGAAACGGCAGTCAAAATAAGCTATTGCAATATGATGCCATCGTATTAGGTGTTCGCGCCAATAACACAGAGAAAAAACTGGGCCGCTGGATGCCTTTTTTATGGTCTTATGTAAAAGCCGGAGGTAATTTGGTGATGCAGTATAACACCAATCAGGATACAACCGTTGACCAATTGGGAATATACAATTTCAGCATTGCCAATAAGCGGGTTACCGAAGAAAATGCTGCAGTTACGTTTTTAAATCCAAATCATAAATTACTGAATTTTCCGAACAAAATTACTGCGGATGATTTTAAAGGCTGGGTACAGGAGCGTGGTGCCTATTTCCCTGCTCAATGGGATGCAGCGTATGAACCGCTTTTTGAAATGCACGATACCGGTGAAGAAGTTCTTCAGGGATCAACTTTATATGCTAAATACGGGAAGGGTAATTTTATTTATACCCCGTTGGCATTTTTCAGACAGCTGCCTGCGGGAAATGTGGGGGCAGCACGTTTATTTTTTAACTTTTTATCTGCACAGAAAAACTGATGAACAAGCAACTTAAAAATTGGAATACCTGGTACATATTACTCGCAGCTGCATTAGTATTGCAGATCGCATTTTATTATTTGTTTACTAAATTCTGGGCATGAGTAGTATAGATTGGACCGTTCTTATTTTTACATTGGTTGCAGTGGTAGTTTACGGCGTATTTATCGGACGTGGCCAAAAAAGCAACGAATCATACCTGAAAGCAGATAATAAAATGCCCTGGTACATTGTACTTATAGGTATTATGGCTACCCAAGCAAGTGCCATTACATTTCTTTCAGCACCGGGGCAGGCTTATACAGACGGTATGCGTTTCGTTCAGTATTACTTTGGGCTGCCTTTGGCGATGATTGTCATCTGTATTACTTTCATCCCGATTTTTCAGCGCTTAAATGTTTACACGGCGTATGAATATTTAGAAAACCGTTTTGATAAAAAAACAAGGGTACTCACTTCGCTGCTTTTTCTTTTTTCCAGAGGCTTATCAACAGGAATCAGCATTTATGCTCCGAGTATCATCTTATCAAGCGTTTTAAACTGGAATATTTATTTAACGAATGTTTTAACAGGTGGCATTCTGTTGATTTATACCTATGTTGGCGGTGCAAAAGCGATCGCTCACACCCAAAAATTACAGTTTCTCATTATTCTGGGAACAATGGCTTTTGCAGGTTATTTGCTTATTCAAAATATGCCGAATGGAATTGGTTTTAACGATGCACTTTATCTGGCGGGGAAATCCGGAAAGCTCAATGTCATCACCACAGAATTCGATTGGAAGGATAAATACAATATTTGGAGCGGCCTGATTGGTGGTTTTTTTCTGGCACTTTCTTACTTCGGTACTGACCAAAGTCAGGTCGGGAGGTATATTACAGCGAAAGACAATACCAATGCAAAAATGGGTTTGCTGTTGAACGGATTGGTTAAAATTCCGATGCAATTTGCTATTCTCCTGATCGGTGCTTTGCTTTTCGCATTCTTTTCCCTAAAACCGGCTCCGATTTATTTTAACGAACGCTCTTATCAACATTTAAAGGAAACAAAACCTGAACAGGCTGCGGTTTTTGAAAAAGAGCATAAGGATTTGCAAACAAAATTTAATGCAGAATCGAAAGAAATTCTAAGGTTGAAAGAAACTCATTCTCTTCAGCTTAACAAAACAATTCAGGATTTTAAAAACACACAAACTCAGGTAAAAGCACTTCACGGCAGGGTAGAGGAAGCGATCAATCATTCAAACTATAATGCTGAGAAAACGGATACCAATTACATTTTCCTGTATTTCGTAAAAAATACCCTGCCGGTAGGAATGATCGGTTTACTGTTTGCTGTCATTTTTCTGGCCAGCTGGGGTTCCATTTCCGCAGCGTTAAATTCCCTTGCCGCTTGCTCATTAAAAGATGTTCATTTGATATTTAAAAAAGAAATTCCTGATGAAGCCACCGAATTGAAGTACAGTCGTCTGCACACTTTAGTCTGGGGAATCTTCTCAATCGGCGTAGCCATGTTTGCCACTCAAATGGGCTCCCTTATTGAAGCGGTTAACGTATTAGGTTCTCTTTTCTACGGCCCGATATTGGGGATTTTTCTGGTCGCATTTTACTATAAAAAAATCAATGGCGCGAATGTATTTATTTCCGCCATTTTATCAGAAATTGCGGTTATTGCCGTTTATAAGTTCGATATCGTTTCTTTCCTTTGGCTTAATGTAATCGGCGCAGCGGCAGTCATTATATTTTCGGCAATCGGATTGCTGTTTTATAAGCAGAAAGCAGTAAATTCGTAACAAATAATAACAAAAACAAACAAATAAAAATAGTATGAAAACCATCATTAAATCTGCTGCCGTACTTGTTGCGACAATGACAATCTCCTTAAATGCCTTTGCACAGGACACTAAAAAACCTGCCAGCCCTCCGGCTACTGTTACGGGAAAAATTAAAGATGCAACTGTTACAATTGCCTATAGCAGTCCTTCTGTTAAAGGGCGTACCATCTGGGGCGGTCTGGAAGCTTATGATAAAGTTTGGCGTGCGGGAGCCAATGAAGCAACTACTTTTGAAACAGATAAAGACATTACCGTTCAGGGCAAAAAACTTCCTGCAGGTAAATACAGCTTTTTCTTAATTCCTAAACAAAGCGGAACCTGGACTGCAATTTTTAACAAAGAGCCAAAACAGTGGGGTGCTTATAAATACGAACAAGCAAAAGATGCTTTACGTGTTGATGTTAAAACAAAAGCTTTACCGGCAACACAGGAAACGTTAGTGTATAAAATAAACAATAATGGATTTACAATGGATTGGGATAAGATCTCAGTTCCTGTAGAGATCAAATAAATGTAAATATGAAAATTAAAATCCCGTTCATTCGGGATTTTTTTGATATTGTATGAAAGATTGTTATTGATAAAGAGGTTTTTATGGCCATAAAAAAAGAGACAACTATCAAATAGTTGTCTCTTTAAATGATGAGGAAGAGCGTATTTTCAAACACTTTTATAGATGATTTAGTTCGATTGAGTCAGATTAAACAAGAATTACAAAGTTTATTTTTATCGAATAGTTTTATTGAAAGATAGGTTTTTTTATCATCACATTTTGTTTAATATGGTATATGTAGTAGAGATATTCCATACATTTTTATATAATATTTACGTATATGGATTAATAAATTTGTTATAATACTTTCTGAATAAGTAGGGATTATTCTATTTGTAATTCAAACTTTTATAAAAAGTTATTTGTGTAAATATTATAATGATATTTATTAATTTTTAAATAATTTAGCGACTAATATTATGAAAAATATCATTCCTGATAATGAGTTAGGAAGATTGAAAAAATTAGAATTTTTTGATCTCCTGAACTTAGGCAAAGACCCTCAATTCGATGTTTTTGCAGAGACTGCATGTCTCATTGCCGATTGTCCTGCTTCTTTAATTGCAATCATGGAAAGTGAAACGCAGACTATCCAAAGCTGTATAGGTCTTGAGATCGACTCTGTACAACGCGAAAATACGGTTTGCCAGTATTCGATAGCAAGCGGAGAAGTGGTGATTATCAATGATACGCTTTTAGATGACAGATCCCGGAGCAACCCACTAATTTTGGAAGGAGGGATACGATTTTATGTAGGCATACCATGTATTGACGACGAAGGTTTTGCATTAGGAACAATCTGTGTGATTGATTATAAGCCCCGAACTATAACAGACAGACAGATTGCAGCACTTAAAAAACTTTCAGATGTTATTTCTAACCTTCTAATGGTAAAGAGAAAGACAATTTATGCAGAATATTTTCAGCAACTCTTCAATATATCCAATAATCTGATCTGTGTTTTAGATGACGAATTAAAGTTTAAAGATTTCAATCCGGTCGTAGAAAAAGTCTTTTCATTAAAGAAAGAAGAAATGATTGGGCTTGATTTCAATCAGGTGTTCGATGAAGGCAATAAGGAAATTTCAAAGCTTAAAAATCTTGCGAAGAGTTACCAGGAAGTATCTTTTACTACTTCTACCATAGTTAAAGATGGAAGTTCTGTGATTGTAGAATGGGTTTTGAAGCCAAATCAGGAACTTTCTGAAATTTTTTGCTTCGGAATCAACATTACTGCGCAGACTGAAGAAAAACGTCAGTTGGAAAGCTCAGAGAGACGTTTCAGGAGTTTCTTTGAAAATGCCATCGGTTTGATGAGTATGCATGACATGGAGGGCAACATTATCGCTGTTAACGAAAAAGGTAGAGAAACACTTCATTATTCTATAGATGAGGTAAAAAAATTAAACCTTAGAGACCTTGTTCCTGAGCATAATTGGTCTTCTCTGTACCAGTATCTTGATAGGATTAATAAAAACAAGGAGGATTTCGGAACCATGATTCTCAAGGCAAAGAATGGGGTAGAGCAGATTTGGATGTACCACAATCTGGTTGAGATAGATAAAGAAGGGAAACCTTATATAATAAGCACAGCATTGAACGTCACCGAAAGGATGACTTTAGAGAAAGATCTGATTCATACCAAAAAAATGCTGGAGCAGACAAGTTCTGTAGCCCAAGTTGGGGGTTGGGAAGTAAATTTGAAAAAAGACACCGTATTTTGGTCTCAAAGTACTAAAGAAATTCATAAGATAAGTGATGATTTTCAGCCTAATTTAGAAAACGCTATCGGTTTTTACAAAGAAGATAGTAGAGAAAGAGTTAAATTTTTATTCAACAGAGCGGTAACAGAAGGAGTTCCGTATGATGATGAATTTCAGCTAGTGCGTAATGATGGGATTATGATCTGGGTAAGGGTAAAAGGAATTCCGGAATTTGAAAATGGCGTTTGCAACAGGGTTTACGGGATAATTCAGGATATTGATGTATTCAAAAATATGTTCCTTGATGTTGCTAAAAAAGAAGCAATGATGCAATCGTTCGTAACTTATGTTCCGGTTGCCGTGGCGATGTTTGATATAGATCTTAATTATATTTCTGTAAGCAGTAGATGGAAAGATGAATTCAAAATGAATGAGACTGATATAATCGGAAAGAATCTTTTTGTTATATCACCAAACATTCCTGAAGAACGAAAAGAAATTTATCGCGCTGCTTTACAAGGTAAAACTTATATAAATGAAGATTTTGCGATGAGTATTGAGGGCAAAGAAGAAATTCAGCATTTCGACCTTAAGGTTGGTCCATGGTATCTTTCAGATAATGAAATTGGAGGGGTGATTGTTTCTGTTCAAAATATAACTAATTCTGTACACACCAATGAAGAACTTAAAAATGCGAAAAAAATGGCTGATATCGCAAGCAAGGCAAAATCAGAGTTTCTTGCTAATATGAGTCATGAGATACGAACACCTTTAAATGGAGTGATCGGTTTCTCTGATCTTCTTTTGCGCACTCCTCTCAACGATATTCAGACTCAATATCTTAATTACATTAATGAATCCGGGGAAAACCTCTTGAACATTATTAATGATATTCTGGATTTTTCTAAAATAGAATCCGGTAAAATGGAGCTTCTGATAGAGAAAAGTAATGTTTATGACATGGTAAGTCAGGTTATTAATGTGATTCTGTATCAGTCTCAGAAAAAAGATATTGAACTTCTTCTTAATATTGAGCAGGGACTTCCAAAAACTTTATTACTTGATGAATCCAGATTAAAGCAAATACTTATTAACCTCTTGGGTAATGCGGTAAAATTCACGGGGCAAGGTGAAATTGAGCTGAAAGTAGAAAAACTCCGCATGGATGATAGCAACATTGTTCTACGGTTTTCTGTAAGAGATACAGGGATTGGCATACCTGTGGAAAAGCAGAAACATATTTTTGATGCTTTCACACAGGAAAACAGCTCTATCAGTAAGCGTTACGGAGGAACTGGTCTCGGCCTTACCATTTCAAACAATATTCTTGGATATATGGGAAGTCATTTATCGCTGATCAGTACACCTGAGAAAGGTTCTGTTTTTTACTTCGATATTGAAATTCCTTACGAAATATCCGAATTGAGGGAAGAAGATGATCTCACCATAAAAAAAGTGCTGGTGGTAGATGATAATGAAGCAAACAGAATCATTCTTCAACACATGCTTACCTATAAAAATATAGAATCTACACTGGCTGCCAACGGAATGGAAGCTTTGCAGATATTGCTTAAAGGTGAACATTTCGATGTGATACTGATGGATTATCATATGCCGGTAATTTCTGGTTTGGAAACAATTGATAAGATCAAAAAGTTATTTATTGAACGGAATGAGATCTCGCCATTGGTAATTCTTCATACTTCTTCGGAGGAGCATGATGTCATTAATTCTTTCCGTAAGGAAGACAATTCTTATTTTCTCTTAAAGCCCATTAAGTCTGATGATCTTTATAAAACACTTAGACGTGTGGCACAAAATACCGTGACGGAAGTTGCTGCTCCGAAACATTTTGAAAAAGACCAGTTTTCTTTTATGAAAGAGCTAGAAGTTCTTTTAGTAGACGATAACCCGGTGAATATGGTTCTGAATAATAAAATGATGAAATTACTTATTCCCGGCGCACACCTTACAGAAGCGGTAAACGGTCTCGAAGCTTTGGAAGAATGCAGGAAAAAAGAATTCTCTATTATTCTTATGGATGTACAGATGCCGGTAATGAACGGCATTGAAGCTACACAACAGATTCGCCTCTTACCCGGATACCAAAACGTACCCATTATTGGTGTAACAGCAGGAAACGTTTTGGGAGAGAAAGAAAAATGTATGGAATCTGGGATGACCGATTTTCTGCCCAAACCTTTGCGGCAGGCAGATCTTTTGGAAATGCTCAAAAAGTATATTGCCATTAAAAAAGATAAAGATGTTGAAACAGAAGCTAAAATATTAACCAAGAAATATATCAACATGGATATGCTGAATGAGCAGATTGGTGGTGATGAAGAATTCAAAGATATTTTTTTAAACCTTGTGATTAACGAGCTTATACAGACAGAGAATAATATTGTTGAAACAGCAGCAGTAAAAAATGCGGGCGATGTCAAAATGATTCTTCATAAGCTTAAAGGTACTGCCGGAACTGCCGGTCTTTTCAGGCTTTCAGATTGTGCATTGAAATGGGAGCAAAAAGCTGATGAAAATATAGATTTTTCAGCGATGGAGAAAGAAATAAAAGAAGAAATAACAATAGGATTAGACCTAATAAAAAATTTAATAAAGTAAAATCAAAAGCTATATTAATTTTGATCTCCGAAGATAATGATCTGATTTTCAAAACAAGTGAGCTTACATATTTTCTTATCAATAATCTGGTCCGGTATTATTGATAAGAAAATATGTAAGGTTATCATTTATGCGCATGAAAAGCACCGGTGATTCACAATTTAATATTTTGGTGCTAAAGATCTTTTAGAACACTTTTTCTTTAAAGGTGGGACGATTCAGAAAAAAAGTATTTCTGACAGCACAGGGAATTTGTGAGCTTGGCTTCTGTCAGTACAAAGTGGTTTCACGGAACATACCCTGAAGGCAGCCAGTGAAGAATCTGGTTGTAATCTACAAGATCCCACAATTTCTCGGGGACAAATTGGGAAATAATAAAATGTTTACTGATGATACAGCCTAAGAATCTCCACCAACTCGGGTACGGATCGTATTTTCAGCTTCTCAAACAGCCTGTTTTTGTAAGTGCTGACCGTCGATGAATGGAGATTAAGTTGATTAGAAATTTCTTTGAGGGGAAGACCTTCTGCAATCTTATTGGCAATTTGCAGTTCGCGGTCTGATAGGGCTTCAAAGGGTGAGTTTTTTGTTGCGCCATTCAATGATTCTAAAAACATTGCTTCTTTTAAGTCTTCACTTACATATCGACCTGTACTAAGCATCCTCGTTAAAGCAGTTTCAATGACTGCAGCAGAGCTTTGTTTGCTTAGATAACCTCCAGCACCCATCTTTAAATAACGCATTGCGTACAACTCTTCATCCTGAGAAGAAAATATGAGAATTTTTAAGTCGGGTTGGTGCATTTTTATGTAATCGATCGCTTCCTGAACCGAGCCATTAGGCATATTAACGTCCATAATCGCTAAATCCAGTTCTTCTTTTAAAATTGCTTTGTATAGCGACTTATAATCCTCTACTTCTGAAATTATAGCATCAGGTCGGAGGCGTTTGATGGTTTGTACTAATCCCATCCGGACAATCCCATGATCGTCTGCTACAATAATACGAACGTTTACTTTTAAACCCATCATTCTATTAATTTACGTAAAAAAAGGGAAACCGTGGTGCCTTTATTTTCAGCGGAAATGATTTCGATGTTTCCATGCATCAAGGATACAAAATTTTTAACAATTTTCAAACTTAATCCAACTCCTTTCTCACCAGAAGTTCCCTGGAATACCGGATTGTCATAAGAGAAGATCGCAGATACATATTTTTCAGCCATTCCCGTTCCACAATCGATGACGGAAAGTATGATCTGATCACCTTCTGTAGCTTCCTGCAGGTAGATATCTTGCCCGGAGAAAGAGTATTTCACCGCATTATTAAGAATTCTGTCTAAAACATATTCGATTAACAAGCGATCAGTTGTAAGAAATGCATTGGGATCCCCTTTAAAATAAAATTTAATGTTTTTTTCTTTTAGTTGAGCAGCATATTTTTCTTCGAAATGGTGAAAAAGATCAATCACCAGCATTTTTACAGGTTTAATCTTAAAGTCACCGTATTGTGTTTTTAACCAGGCGGTGCTGTCCTGAATGGTTTGCAAATTCTTCTTTGCATCGCTTTTTACCTGCGGCAACAAGTTAAAAAAATCTTCCTCATTTATGGTCTTATCTTCCAGCGCTTCTATAAGCCACAGAAAATTTCCAAACATTTCTTTTGAATCATGAGACAATATCGAGATAAGTCCGTTCTTAAAACTGATTTCGTTTTCCAGTCTTTCGATTTTTAATTGCAGTTCGTTGATAAGGTCATTCATAAATTCTGTATTAATATTTTAAAAAATCTGATCCAGTATTCTTTAAAGCATATTTTATTATTTATTTTTTTGGATTTCCATGCCAAGCCCTTTAGAATTATACCACTTTAATAAAGGATTGATTAAAAGTCCGGCATTCCGGCTTGCAGAAACATCTCTCTCTACTAAGAATCCCTTCTCTCACTGCAATAATAGGTATTTCGATACATTTTTCCAAGACTTATTGTTTTGGTTGTTTCAATGCTTTTTAGATGAGGCATCTAAATATCCATATTAATAGATAATGACCCTCTTTTGGGTATTTTTCAACCACTTCAGTGATACGAATAAGCTTTACAAGCCGATTTTCTATTTCCAATTTGTCACATGCATCCTGTCAATTAATGTCATCGGAAGAGATGTACACAACAATGCACGGCGCTACATGAGTGGCGTCGCGAATTGTATTTTCATTTTTCTAATGGTTTCAATGCCATCCATAACGGGCATCTGATACAGAATGATCACATCGAATTCAGACTTGCCCATGCTGAGGATAAATCTCATTCAGGAATGGATCACTGGAAGTGAGAACATAGACTTACCCTTTCGAAGGAATATTCATTGTACAAAGCTTCATGTTCGTTATCTTAGAAGCTGGGAAAATTAATAAACCAAAAAAGCATCGTCATATTTTTTTCGAATACATGTAATGTATCAATATAGTGCTGGTCCGGCAATTGGTTATTGCCATTAAGGGAATAATAAAGAAGAGTTTTATGCGGAAGCATTGTTAAATTGCCGTAAAGCTATAATAAACATTGATGGAGTAGGTGGTATTTTCCTTACCGACCAAACTTTGGGCACCCGCAGGGGGTATGGTGTATTTTATGTTCAGTCCCCGGTCCAAAACCGGTGTTCCGTTAAAAAGTATTTTTTGGGGAGTTTTGGATAAGGGAGCATTTACAGAACTTCCATCCACGCCAATTTGTAATATGTTGGAATTGATGTCGGTCTGCAGGCCGCCTTTCTTGAAATAATTTTCGTCCGATTTCACATACAGTTCAAAACTCTCATTATTGGACAATACAATTTGGTTTGGAATCACTTGTGACTGGCCATTGGTGTACTGGGCAGCTGTATTAAAATTGAAGTTTACATTCCGCCCGGAACTGGGGATGGTGATCTCCGACAGAGGAAGCACCTTTAACTGAACAGCTGTATTTTGCAAACTATTAATTGAGTTATCTGTACTTTTGGAATTAAAGTTCAGTTCAAACGTATAGGTTCCGGCTTCAAAAAAAAGGGTTTTAAAATCTTCCGCAGACACATAAAGCTCTGGACTGAAGTTGTTTCTGTTTCCCGCTACAACACTGAAATTAGCCGCGGAAAAATTCTGAAAATCGGCAGATAAGGCTTTGGTAGTCAGCGTAGACCCATTACTACCCAATTTAATGGCTCCTATGTTTCTGGTTCCTGGAACACCTTTAGAAGAAGTGAACTGAATATTTGTGGCAGCAGCTTTCGCCCATACATTGAAATCAACCGTATGCGCGATTTCCGCATTATCCAAATTCAGCACCCTCGTCCCTGTGATTCGGTAGTCATTTAAAGAAGATATCTCTATGTATTTTGTTAAAGATGTTGTGATCCATCTGATGGATGAAGGAATGACTAAAATTGTTTTAAAATTACGTGGTGTGAAATCATTATAATTTTGAGTGATATCCATGGAGTAATTTCCGGCTCGGTAAGCATTGGCAGCAAACTGTGCGGCAGGAATTTTAAATGTAAAATTGATATTTCCCCGGTTGAATCCTCCTCCGAGACTGGTCGATGGTGGTTCAAACCATTTTGTAGCGCTTGTACTGAACGACTGAAAACCGGGTAAAGAACCTGAAAATCCGGTAGAAGGCAGCTGCCCGCCCATACTTTCTAGCTGCCACAGAAGAGTGGAACTGGGTAAAGTAAATGAGGAAGAAGAAGAATGCGTAAAAGTGGGTCCGGAAACAGAGGTAAATGTAGGAGCTGTGGGGATTAATCCCAAAAAGGCATAATCCCAGTTTGTTCTGTTGGGGTTCATCATTACCCTTGTAGGTACTGAGGTAAATTCACTTCTGTTAAAAATATTATTTTCAGGAATCGACAGGTATACATCCTGAGCTTTCGTGACTGTAGATCCGCAGAATACGGTAAAAATTCCTATAAAAAAAGCCTTTATCTTTTTCATGCATCTAAATTTAAAACTTTTTCACCTTAATGGTAGTGTCTTTCTTCTTATATTCAAAAACCACGGTTTTTGAATACCCTTCTTTTGTCACCTGAATAGTTTGGGTCGGTTGTGTATAGCTGTATTTGTCATTTTCAATATAGAGGTTGTATTTTCCATCTTTCAGGAAAAACTCAAACTCATTTTTTTGGTTAACCACGGCAGTATAGATCACGCCATCTTCACTTTTTGCATATACTACTATTCCAGTTACATCCGTTTCCAAAACATCGTAGGCCTGCTTAATCTCTGTTAATTTTCCACTTACCCTGATGTTTTTTACCAAGCCCACTTTACGGTTAATATTTTTATTTACCATAATGACAGGATCCATCATCAATCGGGCACCCGCACTTTCGTTCACTTTCAGTGTGTAAGTACCTTCAGGCACATTCTGAAACACTACTTTTCCGTTCTTATCTGTCAATGCAACAAAATTGTCCAGTTTCACTATTTCATTTGCAAGTACCGTTTCACCGGCCTCCAGAAGTCCATTGAAATTTTTATCTTCAAATAGCTGGAAGGTCACTTTATAATTTCCAAGGGCGGTACCTCCGGTAAAATATTTTTTAATCCCGACTCTGAACTGGTAATAACTGCCACTGCTTGCATATTCAGCCGTAGATTTATATCCAGAAATATTAAAATAACCTGTGGTGGACCAGGAGGGCGAGATCTTATATTCCAGATTACCGCTTGCATTGCTGTTTAAGTTTTTATAAAGTTCCGAATAGGAAGTTCCTGCTGAAAAAGATCCAGTCAGAGTATTATTCATCATCTGGAAATTATACGAAGCGTATACATTATAGTTGGCGAAATTACGGTCTGCATTGTAATAAGAATTTAAATCAAATACACTCGTTGCATTCCATTGGGCGGTTCCGTTTAGGGAGAAAGATTTATACCTGTAAGACAAGGTTGTTTTCAGACTGTTGAACCAATCGTCTCTATTGTTCGCTTTTGAATAAGAATATTCCGCGGTCCAATTCAATCCGTGAACACCGAATGTAGCACTTACATTGGTTTCCAGCCGGTAAGAAAAAAGTTCCTGCGATGTATAAAAATTGGCTGTTTTTTGCCTTTCAACCTTTGGAGCCAGTAGAAAATTCCATTTCTTTAAAGAAAACTGGTAACCTGATCCCAACACTTCTGTACTGTTGAAATAATAACGCAGATTAGCGGTATTCCCAGGTTGGATGGGCGCATTTTGGAAACTCAGGAATTCGGGGTCTACCTGCGAATTCTGATATTGTATGAAAGCGCGCTGAGAATCAGAAAATTGGAGGCCGATCCGCTGATTTGAGATAAAAGATCCCCTTTTGATCCCTGCATACCTTTTGGAGGCAAAGGAATTAACAGATTGTATATCCCATTTCCCCATTTTTCCCTCGTAATTGGCTCCTATTAAAGCTCCTTCGTTTTCATCTTTGTTTGAGAGCCCTTTTTCGTGGCTCAGGCCCACCTCCGTGCGGATGATGTGTTTGTCGTTAATTAAAAATGATGATACCGCGTTTGCCACCTGTGTATCTACGTTAAAGCGCGGATCATGGTCGAATATATAGGACACTTTCCCATTGAAAGATTTAGCATTCCCAAAACCATATTTTGCTCCCACCATGGTAGATCCTTGTGTTTGTTGGAAATAAGTACCGTACAGATTATAATTATTTTCCAGCGCAAGAATTTCAATCTGATTATTTTCACCAAATTTAGTAGAAAGTCTCCCACCTCTCCCGAAAACCGGATAATCGTAATCATTACTATTAACATTTCCCACCCTTAATGCCGTATTTTTTCTTTCCAGTTCCAGCCAGGTATCATACAGGTTATAGCGGCCGTCAAGATAATAATCCGCACCAATATTGAATTGGGATTTCAAATTATCAGCCACCCGGAACGCTGTATTTCCCCTCAATTGAAAATAATTGAGACCTGAACTGTTTTCATTATAGCTAATTTCCGCAAAATTACTTCCGCTTACCGCTTCATTTCCACGAGTAATTTGTCTATTGTGTGATAAAATAACTAAATAGAGCGTGTTGCTTCCTACGATTTTATTATCAAGCAGGTCTGTGGCGGTTGCATTAATATTAAATTCTGGATAAAGCGTATTCTGTTTTCTTACCGCAATTTTGATCTCAACCGTTTGTTTTTCTAAACCTTCAAGAGATAAGATTTGTTGTTTTGGCATCATTTCCAAACCATCAGGAATAGATTGCAAATCAATCTTAACGGTTCGTTTACTATAGCCTTGGTTTTCTACAATCAGTAGAATGGAGGAGTCGGGCGAAGCAGGATTAATGAAATTTTCGTATGCTTCTGTATAAATTGCAATATTTTTATTTTCGCCTTTGTTTACGAAGAACGAGGCGTTTTCAGTTTTGGTGACCGTTGGGGTTGTATATGAAACCTGGAATTTGATCTCATTGGATCTCAGTTTCATAAAATCTACATTGGCAATCAGTTTTACAGGAAGATTTTTAGACTGGCCCGCACCTAAAGTAAAGTCATTTTTGGGATAGAAAAGCAATCCCGGATATTTTTCCTCAGGTATGATATTCTGAATGGTAATCTCTTCAGAACTTGTATTCTCAATGACCAGGAAATCAGTAAAAGTAGAACCCTTCTCGACAGCTACAATCTCATTTTCAAAATGGATCTGGATATCCTTCTTTTCCTGCGCAAAGGCCAATGAAAAGTGCAGAAGAGCCAATGCAAAAAATAAGATGGTTCTTCTTAGGATTGATATCGATATTCCATTCTGTGATTTCAAGACTTAATTTTTAAAATTTAAAGTTTTTTTCGCCTACGCGTATATCATTGGATTCTGCCATTTTGATAATAGCCACGCCAAGGAAGTTCCCTGAAATATTCTCTGGTAAAGAAAATTGCACAACCTGATTGGTATCGGGAAGCATGGAGATGGAAATTGCGGGTAATTTTATTTCCTTACCACTGTCTGTGTCGGTTAGTTCAAACTCAACGGTGGCATCATTGATGGTGTTTCCATCATTATGGATGTTTACTGCAACTTTTCTGTTCCTTGCATTGTCATTATTTACCTCTGAAATATTAGTAATATCCAAACTTTTTACATGATTTCCTGGTGGAGTATAAAAGATGTGAAGTCCCACTTCAAATAGGGTAATGATACCAATACCATTCTGAATACGTGCCTGATCTGCCTGCTGAGGAAGTTGGGTGAAAAACAACATGCTGTTCGTAACGGCAGACTTTGATGCGTTTGCCGGAATCTGCATGGTTACCACAATCTCCTTTGTACTTTTCGCAGGGACTGTTACAGAGTTTTCTAAGGTGGATATCCAATTGGCATTGGAGGTTTTTGAACTGCCTGCATCAAGATAAACCTTATTTCCATCTTCTTCTCTAACCCAGTCTTTATAGTTGAGATTAAAAACATAATCCTTATCCGAAGTGTTTTGAAGCGTGACTGTCTTTGATACTTTTTCTCCTGGATTGCCGGTAAAAAACAAGCGTGTAGGCGACATAGAGATACTTTGTGCCAGAATTGAAGAAGATCCTGTGAGGATAAAGAAAATGAAAAGGTAAATAAACTTGCGCATGGTGTAAATTATTTAAAAATAAAGATTCCCAAAACTACTGAAAACGTAACAAAAGGAACCTTTACAAACTAAAAAATTTTTTTATAAAGCAGTTGCAGTATAAGTTACTGTTTGCGTATAAGTTCCGGCCGGTTTACCTAAAATATCAGAAGAAGATGATTTAGCTGCTGGAATGGTGTAGTCCAAATTCAGTGTTAATGCGCTTCCAAGCGGAGCGTTTGATACCAGAGTTTGATCTGTTGCAGATAAAACAACAGCGCTTTTTGTTCCTCCCATAGTTCCGGCAGCTGTAGCTGCTTTGATGGTCAAAACATTTACAGGGATCAGGTTGGTTCCATTCATGAAATTAGCACCTCCTGCTTTTACTTTTACATTAAAGTTCTTCGTTGAGGTCACTTTTAAAGAGTTGGCTTTGGTAATCGTTTGATCAGAGTTATAGTCTGCTGCAGTAACATAGTTGAAGTCAACTGTATTACCAATTGCAGTACTTCCCGCGTCGATGGAGATTACATCATTCAGGGTAATGTTTACAGTTGTGGTTGCAGTAGTATTTTGAGCTTGAACATTGTTAGTTCCTACTATGATTGCTCCGATAGTTAAGGCTGCGATTGCGATTTGTTTTTTCATGATAATAATATTTAATTTTTATTCTTGTTTAATTGTTCTCTTTTGAACACTACAAATCTACAGCAGCAAAAAAAGTTTCTTTGTAGTGGAAAATGGAAGTTCATGTAGTAAAATAACTACAGGATTATTCATTGGTGTAAACAGAAAAGCCCTCAATACTTAGAAAGTGTTGAGGGCATATATAAAATTTCCGTGTTTTTTTATAAAGCAGTTGCAGTATAAGTTACTGTTTGTGTGTAAGTTCCGGCCGGTTTACCTAAAATATCAGAGGAAGATGATTTAGCCGCTGGAATGGTGTAGTCCAAATTCAGTGTTAATGCGCTTCCAAGCGGTGCGTTTGATACTAGAGTTTGATCCGTTGCAGATAAAACGACAGCGCTTTTTGTTCCGCCCATAGTTCCGGGAGCTGTAGCTGCTTTGATAGTCAAAACATTTACAGGGATCAGGTTAGTTCCATTCATGAAATTAGCACCTCCTGCTTTTACTTTTACATTAAAGTTCTTCGTTGAAGTCACTTTTAAAGAGTTGGCTTTGGTAATCGTTTGATCAGAGTTATAGTCTGCTGCAGTAGCATAGTTGAAGTCAACCGTATTACCAATTGCAGTACTTCCCGCGTCGATGGAGATTACATCATTCAGGGTAATGTTTACAGTTGTGGTTGCAGTAGTGTTTTGAGCTTGAACATTGTTAGTTCCTACTATGATTGCTCCGATAGTTAAGGCTGCGATTGCGATTTGTTTTGTCATGATAAT
The DNA here is from genome assembly GCF_000737705.1 of Chryseobacterium soli. GTDB lineage: Bacteria > Bacteroidota > Bacteroidia > Flavobacteriales > Weeksellaceae > Chryseobacterium > Chryseobacterium soli. The sequence continues at coordinate 69,573 of NZ_JPRH01000011.1, forward strand.
ATTATTTAATTTTTATTCTCGTTTAATTGTTCTCTTTTGAACATTACAAATCTACAGCGGCAAAAAAAGTTTCTTTGTAGTGGAAAATGGAAGTTCATGTAGTAAAATAACTACAGGATTATTCATTTGGTTTAAATAAAAAAAGCCCTCAACACGTAGAAGGTGTTGAGGGCTTTTTTTTAAATTGGTGTTTACTTACAATGCAGTGGCAGTATAAGTTATCGTTTGCGTATAGGTTCCCTTAGGTTTCCCCAGAAGTACGTTTGATGCTTTTTCAGCTGAAATAGAATAGGCAATATTTAAAGATTGTTTTGCCCCTGGACTTGCATTACTTACCAGGGCTTGATTGGTTGTAGATAAGGTGACCTCATTCAGGGTTCCAGTTAAACTTCCCGGTATTGCTTTTACCTGTAATATATCTACTGGAATTGCGTTTGCGCCACTTACAAAGTTTGCGCCCTCAGATTTTACTTTTACATCGAAATTTTTGGAGGAAATGATGACTAAACTATTGGGCACCGTCACATTTTTTGAAGAATTATAATCTGTTGTATTCACATAATTAAAATCTATGGTGCCTCCTGAAGCAACACTTCCTACATCCATTGCAATAACATCTGCTAAAATAATATTTACTGATGAACTAACCTGTTCCGAATTTTGTGCCAGGGCCAGGTCTGTTCCTGAAGCGATTGCTCCCAGAGATAGGGCAGTGATAAAGATTCGTTTTTTCATGATTGGGTAAATTTGAAGATTCGTAAGATAATATTGTCATTTACAATGGCTATACTAACAAACATAATCAAGATTAAATCTAAGAACATTATCTGATATGACCAAGGCCTTTATCGTTTTTTGTTAATTAACTAATTGTTATTATGACGTTACAGATATTTCTTCCTACTCTTTAGCAGCAGATTTGCAGAAGCATTTAAGCATTACAAAGTGGGAAATCGTTGGTGACGATATTGCAGAAGAAATGATCTTGAATGGAGAGCTTTCTATACAATTACCAAATTCAAAATGTATGCATATATTTCATCGAACATAGATAATTGGAGCTTCATATAATGATTACAATAAATTACACCAGATTATGAAATCGGAATCAATCCATTAGGAGATTAATATAAGTATTACATAGCAAGGAGTTTGCAGGAATTATCAAAATGTAGAATAGGAACTGTAAGAAATAATAAGCATTGAGAGACTTATATCTGACTAAGAAAGAAAAATACATCTGGACTTGCTGCTAACTGACCACATGCAACAATTGCTTCTGTATATTTCTAAGTTTAATGCTGAAAATTTTGTTTAGAAAGTGAATGAAAATGGCGCCGGCTATTTTCAAGCTGGCGCCATTTGGCTGTGTGTGACCTCGACAGGATTCAAACCTGTAACCTTCTGAGCCGTAATCAGATGCGCTATTCAGTTGCGCCACGAGGCCGTTGTTTCCTTGTTGATTAAGGGTTTGCAAATATAGCACTTTTTTCCTTTCTTTGAAAGATGAAACAGAGAATTTTACTTTTATTTACAGTTATAGCGCTAATCTCCTGTAAAAGAGAACAAAAAATTTCATCCACAGATGGGTCATCAATATCAAATAGAACACAGTACAAAGAGAATAACGGAGTACTGGAGCTAAAATCGGGGAATTTCACCTATCAATTTAAATCAAATCAGACTCCATTTAAGAAAATTATCCTGTTAAATGCTAGTATGGCGGGCTATATTTCAGAGCTTGGTGCGGAAAATCTGATTATCGGAGTATCAAGCCCGGAATATATTTATTCAGAAAAAATTCAATCGCTTATTAAAGAAGGAAAAATCCAGAATGTAGGAAGTGATCAGAAATATGATATTGAGAAAATTATTTCCCTGAAACCTGATGCGATCTTCACGAATTATATTGCCAGCTTTGATAATGCATATCAACTATTGAAGAATAACGGAATTCAGGTGATTTTTCTAGATGAATACATGGAACAGAAACCGTTGGAAAAAACAGCTTATATAAAACTTTTTGGAGAATTGTTAGGAAAGCAGAAACAAGCAGCCGATAAATATCAGGAAATCGAAAAGAATTATAACAGTCTGAAGCAACTGGCATCAAAAGCAAAACAAAGACCTGCAGTACTGGCAAACGAAATGTATGGCGATGTCTGGTATCTTCCGGGAGGTAAAACTTCTGTGGCTAATTATATTTCCGATGCGAATGCAGCTTATATTCTAAAAGATAATACCGAAGAAAAAGCTTTAACGATGAGCTTTGAAGAAGTTTATGCCAAATCCAGCGGTGTACAATATTGGGTAAACGCAGGAAACCATACTTCCAAAAAGGAAATGCTGGGAATGAATCCATTTTATGGAAAGCTGGATGTTTTCAATAAAGGACATATCTATGTGATCACCGGAAAAGAAAAACAGAAAGCCAATGACTTTTTTGAGAGCGGTGTAGTACGGGCAGATCTGATTCTGAAAGATTATATTAAAATTTTTCACCCGGAACTTTTGCCGGATTATCAGCTAACCTATATGAAGGAATTGCAATAACTCAGACTATTTGCTTATTTTTGTACTTCTTTTTTAGAAAAGTTATGTGGAAAAAAATTAAACAGTTCATCTTTATCGTTCTTGTTCTGAATGTAGTGTTTATCATATGGGGCAGGTTTTTCAATCCGCCGGTTACCATTACGCAGATCGGAGCGCTTTTTGAATTCGGGAAGCTGAAACGGGATTATATTTCCTATGATGATATGGGGAATAATGTGAAAAAAGCCGTCATTGCTTCCGAAGACCAAAAGTTTTTTATCCATAACGGATTCGATTATACAGCGATAGAAAAAGCCATGAAGCATAATGAAGAAGGAAAGAAAATTCGGGGCGGAAGCACCATTTCTCAGCAGACAGCGAAAAATGTCTTCCTTTGGCAGGGCAGAAGCTGGCTCAGAAAAGGACTGGAGGCCATGTATACCTTTATCATAGAAAAAGTATGGACTAAAGATATTATCCTTGAAAGATACCTGAATTCCATTGAAATGGGTAAAGGGGTATTTGGAGTGGAAGCGGCTTCCCAATATTATTTTGGGAAATCTTCCAAAGACTTAAGTGCTTCAGATGCAGCATGGATTGCGGCCGTTCTGCCTAATCCTAAAAAGTATGATCCTAAAAATCCATCGCCCTATTTAAGAAAGAAACATAACTGGATTATGAGACAAATGAGGAATGTAAGTTTGAAATAGTATCTTTGTACTAATGAAATTCTTTACTTCAAGTACAAATTTTGAATCCGTTCTTAAAAAATATTTCTCTTTTAAGAATGAAACACGCTCTTTGGAACCCTTTGCAGAGTTTATAGAAAGCATTAAAAGGAGCGATTTTACGGATGTTCTGAATTTTTTCAGAAGTAATCCAGGGTACACGGAAAACTTTAAACTCTATCTTCAGAATATTTTTGACGGAAGACCTTTTAATTTATCATTAACGGAAGCCAATATTCTCTCGGAAAATGCCTTTTTTCCTGAGCTTAAAAAAAGAATACTGAATAAAATTCTCCCACCTGTAGAAAATGAAAATACAGTGTGGTACATGATCGATAACGTTAGTTTAAGACCTAACAAAGATCTGAAATACCTCCACAATCTTCCGGAAAATGAAGTAAATGAATTTCTTACGCTTTTAGGAATTGCAGATTTTATCACCAGTCCTGCCGTAAAGAAAGAACTTATTTTTTCCATGAATATCCTTTCCTGGCGGGCAACCGGGATGGCTATGGAAGTTGAGGTAGTCAGAATGGCTCCCGAATACCGTAATTTTGATAATCCGTTTCTGGCACTCCAGAATGAGCTGGAAGCACTGGCTGAAGAGTTGGAGAAAAATCCTTATCTACAGCTTCATTCCAAAGACAGCCGCTATAAACAGATCAAGATTTATGCAGAGCACTGTCAGGAATTTGTAAATATAGCGTTTAAAAATTCCGCCAAATATGGAATTTCAGGAAAAATTAATCAATCACTGCTGAAGATCCGCCAACAGACCGAAAGGATTTATGAAATCGTTCAGCTGCTGGTTATTGATACTGAAGAAGATATTATTGTCAAATCTAAACAGTTGATTTTTAATATCGTAAGGTATAAATCCCATAAAAATAATATTGCAGATCTGATCAACGACAGTACACGTCTGATCTCCCACCTGATCACCAATCATACCGCAGAAACCGGTACCCACTACATTACTTCAACCCGGAAAGAATACATGACGATGTTCTACAAAGCCAGTGGCGGCGGAATCATTGTTGGAGCGCTCTGTGTGCTCAAAATGTTGTACGGCTATATTCCCGGAAGTGATTTTTCCCATGCGTTTTTATATTCGATGAATTATGCAATGGGATTTGTAATGATCTACCTGATGGGATTCACGCTGGCGACCAAGCAGCCTGCCATGACAGCGGCTACTATGACCAAAGTCCTGGCCGAAGAAGGAAATAATAAAAGAAATAATACAGAATTTGCTCACCTTGTTTCAAAGCTTTTTAGAAGCCAGTTTATTGCCTTTGTAGGAAATGTGCTGCTTTCCTTTCCGATTGCTCTGGCAATTATTTATGGACTGGATGTATTTTTCTCCCAAAACTTAGCGGTAGAAAGATCCGATAAATTACTGATGGACTTAGATCCCTTTAAATCAAAAGCTATTCTCCACGCAAGTATTGCTGGATTTTATCTTTTTATATCAGGGATTATCTCAGGGAATATCGGAAACAATTCTGTGTTTTATCAGATTCCGGAAAGGATTGCCAAAAACCTTCCGATCAGAAACTTCTTAGGAAAGAAATTTGCGAAAGGCTTGTCTAAGTATTACGCTAAAAACTGGCCGGGCATCGTTTCCAACTTCTGGTTCGGTGTTTTCCTGGGAGCTACGGCGCCTGTAGGACTGTTTTTTGGGCTTGATCTGGATATCAGACATATTACTTTCGCTGCGGGGAATTTCGCATTAGGATTGTATGGAAAAGACTTTTCCGTAGATTCTTATACATTCTGGATTTCTTTCTTTACCGTGTTCTTAATAGGATTTTTCAACTTCCTGGTAAGTTTTTCACTGTCTATGTTTTTGGCCTTCAGATCCAGAAAGATGAACTTTGGACAGGTAAGTGAGATTTATAAAGAAATTTTCAGATACTTCAGGAAGCATCCGTTTAAATTTTTCTTTCCGCTGCGCTCCGGTCTTGATAAAAAAGCAGATGACTTAATGAACAGTACGATTTCTACAAAATCTGAAGATCATTAAATTTTTCTATACCGAACTTGTCCTGAAATTTTTTCAGATAAAAACTTTTACGCATCTTAAAATCATTCTTCAGCAAAGGAGAATTGATTCTGATGATCACAATATGGTGTTCAATATTCACACTTTGGATCTCATTGAAAAGGCTTTCATCCAGATAGTCTTCAAGGAAATCTTTAATTTCAAAAGCAACAAGCTTATCTTCAAATCCATGGATTCTTGCAAAGGATTTCACAAGATCTGATGACTGATATTCACGGTTTTTTTTCTTCTTCATGGGGCTTGGTTTACAAGGAGTAATGTAATGATCATTTTAAGACTAATCTGATGTCTGAAATCTAGAATCTGCTATCTGGGATCTATCTTACACCTCAAAAATAATACTTTCCTCATTAATTTTTTTTACTACACTTTCAGTACGTTCTTTATGCGTGTCCGTAATAAATATCTGTCCGAAATTCTCCTGATTAACGAGTTCGATGAGCTGAGAGACACGGCTGTCATCCAGCTTATCAAAAATATCATCCAATAGAAGAATAGGAGTTTTGTGCGTGAGTTCTTTGATGAGGCTCATTTGGGCCAGTTTTAAAGAGATCAGAAACGATTTCTGTTGTCCTTGTGAACCTATTTTTTTGATGAGCGTATGGTCCATTTCAAACAAAAGATCATCCTTATGGATTCCCTTTGAAGTATAGGTCAGCATCCGGTCTCTTTCTACACTTTGCGCCAACAGCTCCTGAAAAGCAGTTTCAGGGTAGGTAGGATCATAACCTTCCGCCAAATCTGCCTGATAATAAACCGAAACCGATTCTTTTCCGCCGGAAATAATGGTATAGAAATTCTGAACAATAGGATTCAGCTGCTCTACAAACTCTTTTCTTTTCTCAAAAATCTTCGTTCCGAAACGGGTAATAGGATCATTGTAAATATCCAGAGAATCTTTGTCCCAAACCCTGTTTTTAGCAAAATATTTCAACAATGCATTTCGCTGCTGAATCGTTTTCTGATACTGAATAAGATCAAAAAGGTAACCAGAATCAGTCTGTGAAATCATCGAATCCAGAAATTTCCTTCTGCTTTCCCCGGAATCTGAAATTAAATTGGAGTCATAAGGCGAGATCATGACACTCGGTAAATATCCGATGTGATCAGAAAGACGGTCATAGCTTTTATCATTCTTCTTCACAAGTTTCTTTCCCTCTTTTGGCTGGGAAATTTTGATGATATCCTCGCTGTCTTCATTTTGAATCTCGGCATCAATCGTGAAAAAATCCTCATCTTTTTTGATGTTGCTAAAATCTCGGTTTCCCAAAAAGCTCTTTCCCACGGACAGATAATGCATCGCGTCCAGGATATTGGTTTTTCCGGCACCGTTATTTCCTACAAAACAATTGATCTGCGGAGAAAATTCGAACTTCTTTTCTGAATGGTTCTTGAAATTATATAAAGAAAGCTTCTTGATAATCATTCGTCAAAAATACTCCATTATTAGTAGAAATAAAAAAGGAAGTGCAGAACAAGTTTCAATGCCGAATGAAAAATAGGCGTCATCTCTTTTATTTTCAGAGAAATAAATAAGAATATAAGTGATAATCCCTGATAAAAAAAATGCCAGAGAATACGATGGTTTTAAATAAAGTGCAGCCAGAATATTGCTCACAAAAACCAGCAGATAGGCAATGTATTTTGTATTTTGAACCCCAATTAACCTGGGAAAGGTCTGTACTGTATCACTTTCCATATCCCGGATATCAAAAGGAAGGACCAGCGCCGTGATAAAAAAGAAACTGATCAGGAAAATTGGAAGATCAAATTCCGGTAAGGTCAGCCAGCAGTTCACCAGTGCCCAGACCAATCCTACGTAAAAAACTTTTAATAAAGGTATTTTACGGATATACACATCCAGAAAAAAACTGTTGTACAGGAGTCCTAATACCACAATAATAAACCACTTCAGCAGCCGTATCTCATTATGATTATGGATGATCAGAAAAGCACAGATGATTCCGGCGATTGCATTTAAGACCAGAATTTTAAAAAAGTGCCGTGTATACTGGTATTTAGTGTACAGATAACCACTGAAATAAGTAATGAAAATCAAAGCTACAGAAGGGAAACGGAATGTGTTTTGCTCTTCCATGAAGAATACTGCAAAAAGAGTTCCCGTTAAGGATACGTAAACTTGACTGTCTATAACGGATTTTTTGAGTATTTTTAAGAAATTCATTTATCAAAAATAACATATATGAAAAGATTTTCCAAGATTTTTATGCTTTTGCTGTTAATGCTCAACTTTTCAGCGGTCTTCGCCCAGAAATACTACGACGACCAATGGAAAAAAATAGCAGAAAACAGTAAGAAAGGCACCTTTAAATCTAATCTTCCCATTGTTTTAGACATACAAAAACAGGCTATGAAAGAAAATAATGCACTGCAGCTCATCCGTTCCCTGAAAGCAGAATTCAGTATCGTCAACCAAACCCAGGATGATGATCAGAATAATGCCGCTTCCCAGTTTTTTACTAAACTTCAAAGTGCAGACAGCCATTTGAAAGGAGAAGAAAAATTGGTGTACAGTGTTTTGCTGCAAGGTTTTTTCATGGATTATTACAATCAGAATTCCTGGAAAGTCAATGGCAGAAACAATCTTAATTCACAGGATGTTTCCCAGCTAGAGACCTGGAGTAAGCTTGATTTTAAAAATTATCTTACCAAAAGCTTTCAGGAACTTGATCAGCAGAAGCAGGACATGAAAAATGTGGCACTGAAAAAATACAGCGATGTTTTTACCAATATCAAAGACGTTGCTTATTTCCCAACATTGCTTGACTGGTATTCCCTGAAAAAAGTAAGCTTTTTATCAGATAATAATCTTTTCACAAAAAATGAGCTTACAGAAAACAGAAGTAAAATCAATGCGATATACGATGAGCTGATCACTATGAACAGTGGGAATTCCAAGCTGTTTTTCATGAACGAAAAGCTGAACGAAAACTGTAATTTCAATCAGTGTAAAGATAAGATCGAACAGCTTCAGAATCTTGTGAAATCAAATGTTGAAGGCGACTACAAGGTAATAATCATGGAAGAAATCATGAATGAACTTACCGGAAAAAAGAAAGATAAAGAAGCGTTGGCGGTTGCTGCTCAGGCAAAAATGCAATATCCAAAATCTCCTTTTATTGGAAATATTAAAAACACGGAAAATCAAATCTTAAATCCTTATCTGACCGTTAAATATGAACCGCAGACCCAAAACAATCTGCCGATTCACTTGGTGGCAGAATATAAAAATGTTTCAGAATTTTCAATCAATATTTATGAAGTAAAGGAAGATTATGCCTCAGCGATGCAATACATCCAGAATTCTTATGGAGACACTTTCAGTAAAATAAAAAAGAATCTGGTAAGAAAAGAAACGTATCAGCTTTCTGATCCTAAAGATTATCAGCTTCATAAAACCTCTTTGGAAATTAAGCCTCTTACGTCTGGGATCTATCTTGCAGAATACTCTGTAGCTGGTGCAGATCTCAAAGACCAGGATTCCCGACAGAATTTTTACTTTTTGGTATCAGGAAATACCATTATTTATCAAACTAAAACAGACCGAAACCAGCTTTCCAATGAGTTGAAACTGGTGAACAGCGAAAACGGAAAGCCTGCTGCTAACGAAAATATTACCTTCTATGAATTTGTTTCCGGAAAATCCTTAAATAAAGTTGATGGAAAAGCCAATGAAAATGGGGTTTTCAAACTTCCGGCAACCAAAAGCACCGATTATTACAGGACTTTACTGATTCAGCAGCCGAAATCCAATGATTTCCAGATCATGCAGGTGTATGGAAATGACCGAAATGCAGAAGATTACAATCCCAATAAGGAAAATAGAACCAAAGCACAGATCTTTACAGATCGTGCGATCTACAGACCGGGACAGACAGTTTATTTTAAAACGATCAATACGAAAATTGATAAAGAGGTAGAATCCGTAGCATCAGGAATCAGCCAGAAAATAACGTTAATAGATGCCAATGGCCAGGAAGTGTCTTCTCAGAATTTCACGACCAATGAATTTGGATCTTACCATGGAAGTTTTATCCTGCCAAAAGGTCAATTAAACGGAATTTTCTATCTGCATACCGATAATGGGGAAGGGTATAAGGATGTCAGGGTAGAAGAGTACAAGAGACCGAAATTCGAAGTTACTTTTGATCCGGTAAAAGACGAGTACAAATACGGACAAACCATAGAACTGAAAGGGAAAGCCATGATGTTCTCCGGAGTTGCATTGAGCAACACTACCGTACAGTATGAAATTAAGAAACACAACATCCGCTGGAGATATTTCTGGTGGTATCCGCAAGGTAATGATAATGAAAACTCAATATTGGGAGAAGCTAAAACCAATGAAAAAGGAGAATTCGTTATCCGTTTAGACCTTAAGAAAGATGAAAAATTGGACGGTATTCAGATTGATAATTACGAAATTAATGCTTCCGTTACTGATATCAATGGCGAAACGCAAACAGGAAATACACAGCTGAAAGTAGCTTCGGTTTCCCATTACATAAAAGCAGATGCCATCAATACTGTTTTTGCTGATGAAAATGTAAAATTAAAAGTAGAAACCAAGAATTACAATGAACAGGATCTGAAAAAAGCATACCAGGCGAAACTGTCAAAACTGAAAACTCCTAATCGGATTTTCAGAGATAACTTCAAATCTGAAGTACAGAATCTACCGAAATATTCAAAAGAAGAGTTCATCAGTAAATTCCCGCACGATATATTTGATAAAAATGAAGAACTGAAAAACTGGAAAGTAGAAAAAGTACTTTTCGACAAAGTGCAGCAGCCGTCAGAAAACCTTGATCTTGGAAAACTGAGCGCCGGAGACTATCAGTTGGAATTGTATAATATCGAAGGAAAAGACACCATCAAATCTTCCCAGAATTTCAGTGTTTGGAACAAAAACGTTTTACCGTCTTATCAGAAACCATTCCTTACAGTGATAGAACCTAAAAATGAATTTTCAAGAGGAGAAAAGGCTAAAGTGTATGTGTATTCTGCCATTCCTGATGCATTGGTTAATGTATTCTTACAGGATGGATCCGGGAAAACAGTTTCAACAGTACAGAAGTTTAAAAACGGAGTGTTGGAATATACCGCAGATATTCCGAAAGATAAAAGTGTATCAACTCTGAATATTCAGTTTCAGGTGGTGGCATTCAATGATGTACAGACACAATCCGTTAATTTGAAAATTAAAGCAGCAGAACAGCCGCTGACCATTGAAACCGTTACTTTCAGAGATAAGCTTGAACCGAATGTGAAAGAAAAATGGACCGTAAAAGTAGCCGGTAATGATAAAGAAAAAATCAACGCCGAAGTATTGGCTAATATGTATGACATGTCGTTGGATCAGTTTGCATCAAACAGCTTCAACTGGCAGAACTTGTACTATCCATATGCAATCGTGACTTCTTATGATATCAGACAGAATCTTCTTCAGAAATATTATCAGAAAAGATTACAATATCTGGACGGGACTTCTGTTGAGGTACCTCAGTTTAATTGGTTTGATGGCGGTCTGGGAGGTGCGGAAATGCTGATAAGAGGAAGAGTTTCGGGCCTACAAAAACCAGCACCGGCTGTTGCCAAAGCTAAGATGGCTCGAAATAGTGAAGCCGTTTATGCCGAAGATAAATATGAAATTATTCAAAATGTTGTTCCAGAACCTTTAAAGGCTCCTAAAGTAGAAAGCCTGCCACCAACTGATACTGTTTTGAGCAATGTACCTATACGCCAAAATCTCAATGAAACAGCATTTTTCTACCCGGATTTAAAAACAGATGCGGAAGGAAATGTAAGCTTTGAATTTACTTCTCCGGAAGCCTTAACAAAATGGAAATTACTGTTCCTGGCACATACAAAAGATGCTCGTGCAGCCACTTTGGAAAAACAGGTGGTTACCCAGAAAGAGTTTTCAGTAACACCAAACTATCCAAGATTTTTAAGAGAAGGGGATGAGCTGAATTTACAGTCAAAACTATCCAACTTAACCAGTAAAAAATTAAACGGTTCTGCCAACCTGCAGATTCTGGATGCATTCACCAATGAAGATATTTCTTCTCAATTTGGGCTTAATGCAGCTACGCAGAATTTTGAGCTTAATGAAAACGGAAATTCTGCACTAACATGGAAGGTGAAAGTTCCAAACAATGTTTCATCAATTATTTTAAAAGTCGTTGCCAAAGCAGGAGCGTATTCCGATGGAGAACAAAAAGCCGTTGCTATTCTGCCGAACCGTATGCTGGTTACCGATGCCGTTCCGGTATTTGTAAAAGAAGGCGAAACTAAAACATTTGTACTGGATAACCTTCAGAATACAAACTCTGCCACGGTTTCCAATGTTTCCAATACCCTAGAGCTGACCACCAACCCGATCTGGGAAATCATGTTTACCCTTCCAAGTCTGAAAAACGACCAGAACAGTTCTGCGGATGTGATCTTTAATAAATGGTTTGCAGATGTTCTGGCTTCAGAAATATTTAAGGCCAATCCAAAAATGAAAACGGTTTTCGAAGAATACCAAAGCAAAGGATTACTGAATTCAAATCTTGAAAAAAACCAGGAGCTGAAACAATTATTACTGGAAGAAACACCATGGGTGCTGGAAAGTAAAAATGAAGGCGAGCAGATGCAGAAACTGGCCTTGTTATTCGATGCCAATACCATGAAAAATTCTATCAACCAGGATTGGGATTATTTCAAAAAGCTGCAAAATCCTGATGGAGGCTTCTCGTGGTATTCCGGATATCCAAGTTCTTATGGAGTTTCACTGTATATTCTTAAGAATTTAGGGAAAATCAACCTTTGGTTAAAAGACAATGCAAAAGACTATCAGAGTTCAGCACAAAATGAAATGGTGGCCAAGCTGATACAATATGTCGATAATGAGATTAATACATATTGGGATGTGAAGAAAAAGAATGTCTGGAACAACTGGACACTGGATTATCTTAACACCCGAAATTACTGGGAAAAGCAATATCCGTTACAAGGAAAAGGTGCAACCCTGAAAGCCTTGGTAAAAGAACAGGCTAAAACTGTTAAGACTACCGATTTTACATTCTTTGGACTACACCGTGCAGCCTTACTGATGAACGATTATGGATTGAAAACTACCTCCGATAAACTGATGACCTACCTGAAAGAAACTTCCACAGATACCAAAACACAAGGAGTATACTGGAAGCAGAACCTGGATGACTGGGGTTGGTTCAGTTCCAAAGTGGTAAACCATGCCGGCGCATTGGAAGCGTTCAATACCCTGAAACCAAACGATCAGAAAATGATTGAGGATATGAAAATCTGGCTGGTGACTCAGAAAGAAGTCAACTCATGGGGAAGTTCAAGAGGAACTGCGGAAGTGATCTTTACGATCTTGAATTCAGGAAAATCATGGACGGGTGCCGAAAGTGATAAAGCAACCATCGTTTGGGGAGGAAAAGAACTGAATCCTCAAACCCAGGCAACAGGATATGTAAAATCAACGGTAAAAACAGAAACCGTTGATAAAAACTTAGCAACCGTTACCGTTACGAAACCAGGTCCTGGGATTGTTCAGGGTGGATTATTCTGGCAGTATTATGAAGATCTGGATAAAATAAAATCTTCTGAAAACTACATCTCAGTGACCAAAGAGCTGTATAAAAAAGTGAAAACCGTAAACGGGGAAGAACTTCAGAAAATTTCACCGGAAACTCCGTTAAAAGTAGGAGATAAGGTAACCGTAAGAATGATCCTTAATACCGACAGAGCGATGGAATTTATCCATATTAAAGATATGCGTGCTGCAGGTTTTGAACCGGTAGATGTATTGTCCGGGTACCAGTGGAAAAATAATTTAGGTTACTATCAGTCAACCAAAGATGCTTCCACCAACTTCTATATTCAATCCATGCCAAAAGGCAAATATGTATTTGAATATGATTACATCGCTAATGCATCCGGAAAATTCTCTAACGGGATTACGACGATACAAAACTACTATGCACCGCAGATGAATGCTCATACAAAAGGCACCAATATTCAGATTGTGGAATGATTTTTGGCTATAGGGTTGTAGTAAAAATTTTTAAAAATAAAACAAAATGAAATTTTCAAAAACTTTAATTACTGGATTGGTAATGTTGGTAGGAGTAAATGCTTTCGCACAAAAGAAAGCAGAAAAGTTTGAAAAACTACAGATTGAAATGTTTCCTAAGGCAAAAGACGGATACAAGCAGGTGTATATTCAGCTTCCGGTAGCAAAAAATGAAGACGATTTAAAGGTTGAGTTTTTTGTAGGAGCAGAAAAAATGCTCGACTGTAATAAGTACTTTCTGATAGGAGACGTAAAAACTCAGGATCTTCAGGGATGGGGATACAATTATTACGAAGTAGAATCTAAAGGAGAAGCAGGGGGTACCCTTATGGCTTGTCTCGATCAGAAAAAGACCAAAAAGTTTGTAACCCTGCAGCCACAAATCGTAAGATACAACAGCAAGCTGCCGTTGGTATTCTATGTTCCTAAAGACCTTGAAGTTCGTTACAGAATTTTACGTCCCGACACAGCAATGAAGAAAGCCGTTCAAAAATAGTAAGGACCTTTTTTATATACGAAACTCCCCGCATTTGTGGGGAGTTTTTTTGTTGTTAAAGCTTTAAGTAAAGAAAAAAATCAACTTTTTTTAATTTAAATAAAACTTAAACGATTCCTTTAAAACAACGATGAATAGAGGATTTACGTTAAACGTATGATAAACGTATTTTAAATTCACTGTTTCGTGGCTTTTCTTCTATGAAATAAACCCTTTTTGCACTATATTTGTTATAAACAAGAACCATGAAAAACAATTTATTGATTTTTACGCTTGGTTTTATCGCGCTTCCTCTCTTCGGATGGGCACAATCTGCGCCGGACTTCAAAGAACTTTTAGACAGTGCCATGGTTCGGGATTCTGACCTCAAAATGCAGATTACCCAAAATAAGCTGACCGATCTTGATGAACACAAACTGAAAGACATTTTTCTTCCCACACTGGAACTCAGTGGGCAGGCAGGTTATCTAAATGGTACCGTACGGCTGACCTCTCCGGAAATCAATCTCAGACCTTTCATCAATATTCCCGAAGGAAGTTTCAACAATAACCTGAACGTATCAGGTTTTTCCGGTATTGCAAAAGCAGATGCCAAAATGCTGGTATATTCAGGCGGGAAAGTGAAATATCTGAAAAAGGCCATTGAAGAGAAAAAAATGTCTGAAGATATCCTTCTTGAAAAAACAAGAGATGAGGTGGTAGCCAGTATTTCCAAAGCTTATGATCAGCTTGCATTGGTTCATCAGTCTAAAAAAGTATTGGATGAAAGTAAAAAAAGGCTTGATATCAACCGTAAAACAGCAGATAAAGCATTAGGCTACGGCTTAATTACGCCTTACGACCATAAAAAAATCGAACTCGCCCAGGCAACGTTGGATGCCAAGATGGTAGAATATGAAGGTAAAAAAGAACTGCTTCTGACCCAACTCTATATTTTAACAGGCATCCATAAAGAGCGCCTCAGGATGATTGATCCGGTGTTGTCCCCTGTAGAACTGCTTTCTGCAGAAAAAGGAATCGAACAGAGAGCCGAGATCAGGGCATTGGAACACGGAATCACCGCTGCCGATTATAAAATAAAAGCAGAAAGAACCTGGATGATTCCCAAAGTACAGCTGATGGCATCCGCGTATTATATTGGGCTGTATGGAAGCAGAATTAAAACTTCAGATAATATCATACCGGCCGTTCCCGCATTGGGGTATGGCGGTGCAAAACTCGACTGGAGACCTACCAATATCAACATTCTCCCTCTACTTACCGCAGGAATAGGCTTTAAATGGGAAATCTTTGACGGAAAAGAAGGAAAACACGCCGAAGAAACGGCGAAAATCGGAAAGGAAATCCTGCAGAATCAGAAAGAAGACGCCCTGAAAAAACTCACCTTGAATCTGGCTAATAACCAAACCAATTATGATATCGCAAGCGCACAGATCACACTGAAGGCGAAAGAAAAAGAACTCGCCAAAAATGCACTGGTTCAGGCGGAAAAAGAATTCAGATACGGACTCAGCAAATCTTCTCAGCTTATTGATGCGGAAAATGATCTGGAGATGGTAGAACTTGAATATCAAAATGCAATTTTCAACCAGAGAAGAGCGGGAATAGAACTGATGAGATCCACTCAGGAACTGAATATTGCCAAATTGTATTAATCTTAAAATTTAAAATGATGCACAAAAATATATCTTTCGTATTTGCTGTTCTGTTGTTGCTGGGTAGTTGTAATGATAAAAAAGAAAACCTCAATGATTCCGAAGGCAAAACAAAAAAAGACGTTATCTCTTTTGCTCCGAAAGTAACCGGCAGGATTGTGAAAATATATGTTTCAGAAGGGCAGACCGTAAAAAAAGGTGATACACTGGCACAGCTGGATGTACCGGAAGTTTCGGCAAAAATTGCACAGGCCCAGGGTGCAGTAAGTGCTGCGACAGCACAGGAACAGATGGCTAAAAACGGAGCTACTGCAGACCAGTTGAGACAGCTTCAGGCAAAATATAAAGGGTTGAAAGAACAATATGAATTTGCCCAAAAATCCTTTAGGAGAGCAAATAATATGTACCGCGACAGTTTAATGTCTCCACAGGCCTATGATGAGGTATATGCTAAAATGCAGGGCGCAAAAGCACAGTATGATGCCGTAGTAGCAGAACTTGATGATGTAAAAAGAGGCACGCGTGTAGAGAAAGTGGAAATGGCAGCGGGGCAGGCGTCCCAGGCCAAAGGAGCTTTGCAGGAAGCCAATGTAGCCTATTCCGAAAGATATATCATTGCCACCAACGATATGGAAATAGAAACCATCAGTTTAAATACCGGTGAACTGGCTACAGCAGGTTTTGCCTTATTTAATGGGTATATCCCTGACAGCACCTATTTCAGATTTACGGTTCCCGAAAGCAGGATTTCAAAATACAAAAAAGGACAGACTGTGAATATGCAGGTAGTGTATAATAAAGAAAACCTGGAAGGAAACATTGTCTATATCAAACAACTGACAAGATATGCTGATATTACCACTGCCTATCCCGATTATCAGCTGCAGGATGCTGTATATGAAATTAAAGTAAAACCTGCCGATATGAATAAGGCTAAGAATATTCTGGTCAATGCAAATGTTATCCTTAAATAGACAGGAGATTTCAGATTCCAGACATCAGATATAAGACTTTTTCCAGACGTTTCATTACCTAATTTCAACTACTTATGAAAGAATTTTTCCGACTTTTAAAACGTGAATTCAAGATGTTTATCGGCAATTCTACCTTAAGAACCGTATTCTTTCTGGCTCCGGTATTTTATGCCACCTTATTGGGTTTCGTCTACAAAACCGGAAAAGTTGAAAACACACCCATTCTGGTCATAGACCGTGACAATACGCCTCTTTCCAGCCAGCTGACAGAAATGCTGGAAGATAATAAAAGCGTAAAAGTTATCCGGTATGTCCAAGAGCCTTTCAGCATTAAAGATGAAGTAATTAGACATGAAGCAGCGGCGGTAGTGATCATTCCTTCAAAATTTGAAGCGGGAATACTGCAGAAAAAATATCCCGAGCTTAATGTATATGTGAATACCGGAAATGTATTGACCGCTAATTTTGCTTCCAAGGCACTGCAGCTTACCATAGGAACGTTTTCAGCCGGAGTATCCATTAAAGCACTGCAAAAAGCAGGAATGCCGGCTGTAAAAGCCGCTACCCAATACGAACCGTTCAAAGCCAATTATATTACCCTTTTTAATACCACAGGAAATTATCTTATCTTTATGTGGCCTGCCATGCTCGCTGTTGTGCTGCAGCAGGTAATTTTGCTCGCCATGGCGGTAAGTTTTGCTGCCGAATTCCAGGGTGGATCTTTTGTGAAAGAATATTTTAAAATGAAGAAGTGGGCGTTTCCAACCATGCTCATCAAAGTCATTCCAATTTGGGTATTCTCTATTCTTATTGTCAGTATTTACTATTTCATGCACATGATATTCAGAGTTCCTATGCCGGAAGGAATTTTTAATTTCATTCTTCTGACCGCAGTTTTTGTAGGTTCAGTATCCTTTTTAGGCGTTTTTATCAGTATATTAATTTCGGATGCCCTGAAAGCAACACAGATACTGATGGTTATCGCTTCTCCTGCATTTATTATCAGCGGATTTACATGGCCTTTGAGCGCGATGCCCGCTTTTGTACAGTTTATTGCGAATATTATTCCTCTGACCCCATTTTTACAGGCTTTTAAAATTTTACTGATTCAAAAAGGTTCCGTAGAACTTACCTTTCCGTATCTGAGGCATTTGAGTATTTTATTGGTCGTGTATGCAATTATTGGATGGATTGCCCTTAAAATCAAACTCTGGCTCGTATTCAGGTATGTAAAGTCCATAGAAGAAAATGCTGATGAAGAATTCGAGGAAATATAAAACATTTTTGTTTCCTTTTAATATGATACGGTTATCATAATTTTTACGTCAACAGTAAAATAATTTATGTATCCTTTCTCTATCTTTTATTTCCAATCTTCGGAACTCTTAGTGCATTTGGAAATTTACAATTAATACCTCGTTTTTTTAAAAGATTAGAAAATCAAAAGAAAAAAACTAATATATTTGTGTGTAGACAATTTAACACATTATGGAAAACGTATTTGAAGCAAAAGATGCTCAGAATTACATAGATAGAATAAATAAACTTATTGAAGATACGCACGGCCTGTGGGGTAAAATGACCGTTGATCAGATGCTGGCACACTGCTGTATTTCCTATGAAATGGTATATGAGCCTGAAAAACATAAAAAACCGGGATCAATTGCCAAGTTTATTCTAAAAAATTTCGTGAAACCTAAAGTCGTTAGCGAAAAAGCATACCCAAGAAATTCCCCTACGGCACCTCAGTTTCTCATTAACGGAAGAAAAGATTTTAATGAAGAAAAGAAAAGACTGATTGGTTTTATCCAAAAAACCCAGCAGCTGGGAGCCCCTGCTTTTGATGGCAAAGAATCTTTTTCCTTCGGAAAATTAACCTCAAATGAATGGAGTAATATGTTTGCTAAACACCTGAATCATCACCTGTCGCAATTTGGCGTATAACGGTAAACCTTATGAAAAAAATTATTGTATTCCTCATTCTGATCTCCAACTTTGTATGTGCACAAATGCCTGATATTTCCAATGTCTGGCTTAATAACAGCAAACCTTATACGGGAGCGATTGGCAATAAAGGGCAGGAACTCAAACTTAAAATCAATATTTCTGAACAGAATAAAAAAAATGATCAGGAATACTTTATTGCAGGATATTCTCTTGTTGATAAAACCTACACCAAGTTTGAAGGCAAATTAGCCATCACAAAATATAAAGATTCAGGGAAAAGAGGCGTGGTATTCGGAGACTATGAACTGGCAGAAGAAAATAAAGGAAAACATTCCGGTATTTTCAAAGGGAAATTCACCTATACCTTCAAATGGAATAAGAAAACCGAAAAAATAGAAGCCCAGAATATTGAATTTACCGGTGACTGGAAAAGCTATGATGCCACTCTGGATTTCACAACGCGCCTGAAAAATCAATAATCATATTGAGTAATCTGCGCGAGTTTAAAAGAATCATCTGTGTCAATCTGAAAAATCTATGGTTATATGTTGAACCACAAAAGTCACAAAGTTTTAAATGCTTAGGGAGTTTATAAATCAAAATTTACTGTATAAAAGTACACGTGAGTTAAAAAAATCAAAGATTTTACATGATTATAAAAGAAAATCAGCTCAATTTGCATGATCTGCGAGAGTTAAAAAATAATGAGCATTAAGAATCTCTAAGTTTTTAAGAAATAGTAAGTAAATCAATTCATTTAACCTTAATTGGTAGGATCACATTCCCCTCTTTCGGAGGGGTGGCAAATCAAAGATTTGACGGGGTGGTTTAAATCAAACAGGCTACTTTTGTAGTTTAAATTTTAATTTATATATATAAAATTACATATGAAATTAGGAGCATTTTCACTCAGCCTGAGTGTAAAAGACCTTCAGAAATCTAAAGATTTTTATGAAAAGCTGGGTTTCAGCGTGATGGCTGGAAGTGCAGCACAGAATTATTTAATCATGAAAAACGGAAGTACCCTGATTGGACTGTTTCAGGCCATGTTCGATGGAAATATGCTTACTTTCAATCCTGGATGGGATGAAAATGCTCAGAATCTGGAAGATTTTGATGATGTAAGAAATATTCAGAAACATATAAAAGAGCATGGGATTGTACTTGATAAAGAAGCAGATGAAACAACTTCAGGTCCGGAACACATTTTCCTGAAAGATCCGGATGGAAATATGATTTTAATAGACCAACACCGATAATTTCAATATATATTTATGAAAATTTTAAGAAGAATTATCATTGTTCTTGGCTCCCTACTTATTCTCTGGCTCGTTATGGCCGCTTTTGTTTCCGGAAAATGTCAATACGAGAAATCCATTACTATCAATGTTCCGGCAGAAAAAGTCTGGCAGTATACCAATACGTTAAAAGCAATGGATGGCTGGAATCCTAAGAATTCTACGGATCCCGAAATGAAAAAAGATTGGTCAGGGACAACCGGGCAGCCGGGTGAAAAAATGTGCTGGATAAGCAGTAAAAATACATCCGTGAAAGGTTGTCAGGAACTCACCAAATTAGATGCAGCAGACAAAAGAATCGATACATCCATTACCTATGCACCGCCTTATGAAAGTTCTGCCAATGCGTATGTAAAGGTTGTTTCAGAAGAAAATGGAAGTAAGGTGACATGGGGATTCACATCAGAAATTCCTTATCCTTTTACCTTAATGAAGGTGTTTATGGACTTGGAAAGCTCTGTTGGAAAAGACTATCAGAAAGGGCTTTCGAAATTAAAAGAAATCGCGGAAAGACCTTAATCAGGATAAAAATAATTAAAAACACTTAAAAAAACACTTTATGGCAACAGTAAACGCTTATTTAACGTTCGATGGAAATTGCAGACAGGCATTTGATTTTTATAAATCAGTTTTCGGTGGCGAATACCCTTACATCGGAACTTTTGGAGAAATGCCTCCGATGGAAGGAAAAGAAACTTCTGAAGAAGACAAAGACAAAATTATGCACGTTTCTCTTCCGATCTCCAAAGAAACCATATTAATGGGAAGTGATACTGGTGGAGAATGGTCTTCCCGCTATCAGGCAGGAAATAACTTCTCTATTTCTATCAATGCGGATTCTAAGGAAGAAGCAGAAAAATTGTTTAATGGACTTTCAGAGGGAGGGCAGGTAACTATGCCGTTGGCAGATACTTTCTGGGGCGCCTATTTTGGAATGTTTACCGATCAATTCGGCATCGGATGGATGGTAAACTATGATGATCCTGCAAAAGTGCAGCAACATCCGTAAGATTCATATTTTGTATACAGCATATAGTTACAATAAACCGGCAGATCATCTGTCGGTTTTTATTTTATAATACATTTGCAGTCCAGAATTTTTTACATTTGGAACAGGAACACATTAAACATTAAAAAAAGAAAGACAAATGAAGTTTACCATTGATGAAATTAAAGCAGAGCACCAAAAAGTAAAAAGCGGTGCAGATTTTCCGGCATACATTCACGCCATAAAAAAATTAGGAGTTTCCCATTACACGGCTTATGTATCAGACGGAAATATTGAATATACAGACACCGAAAACCAATCGGCAGATACAGGAGGCAAATATGATCGGTTGACAGTCAGCGAAACAGTAAACCTTAGCCATTTCAAATTAAGATTAAAACTTCATCAGCAAGGTGGTACAGATTATCTTACTTTTTGCAACGACTGTGCAGAAAGTGGTGTTGAAGGATGGAAAATGGATTTGGATATGATGAAATGTACTTATTTTGATCAAAAAGGAAATGAAATTTTGATAGAACAGATTCCGGGTTAAGAGTAGAATAAGAGATTTGTTTTCAGTCGTTTTCTGGTTTTTGGTCGGAAAATAGGGTTTGCTATTATTGATTTAAAGTATTATTTTTGTTAAATACGATAGATAATAGTAATCAAAAGATATGAAAAAGATTTTTACGAAGCTGGCTTTCACTGTATTTTGTTTAGGAGCAACCTTTTCATTTGCTCAGAAAAATGATGTAGGCGCCTGGTATATGTATTTTGGAAATAACAAGATCAACAAAAAACTGAACTGGCATAATGAGATCCAGTACCGGAATTTTGATGCAATCGGAGATCTGGAACAGCTGTTGATCCGTACAGGAATTGGCTACGATCTTACGGAAAATAATAACAATGTTTTATTGGGATATGGATTCATTTTGAGCCGGCCTTATGTAAACGGAGAAAAAAAAGAAAATATTGAACACCGTATTTTCCAGCAGTTTATTACAAAACAGAAATTCGGACGTTTTAATCTGCAACATCGCTATCGGTTGGAGGAACGTTTTCTCCAGGATGATTTTAGAATGAGATTCCGGTATATGCTTGGGGTAAATATTCCGATCACTCAAAAAGAAATGCTCCCAAAAGCGCTGTATGCTTCAGTGTATAATGAGATATTTCTTTTATTTCAACAGTCCAACCTTCGACAGAAACAGAGTGTATGGGGCACTTGGATATGTAATCAATAAGAACATGAGAATTGAAGCAGGATATATGAATCAGATTCAGGAAAATAAAAACCGCGGGCAGATTCAGGTTGGTTTTTATAATAATATTCCGTTTACCAAAAATTAAATATAAGAAAGTGAAGCAGCTTCACATCTCTATATTAATTACGGTCATGATGTTATAAAAGATACACAAAAACAAAATAGAACACAGTATGCATTCAGGGAAAAAATTTGGAGCGCTTGAGTTCGCGATATGGACAAGGCGCAGTATTTATATTTTGACAGTATTATCGGCTATTCCGACCGTATTGTATTTTTTTGGCTGGAAATTTATTTCTATTCCCTGGCAGCCGATAGCTATTATGGGAACTGCTGTTGCCTTTATCGTAGGCTTTAAAAATAACGCAAGTTATGGCAGACTTTGGGAAGCGAGACAAATCTACGGCGCGATTATTAATGAGAGCAGAAGTTTCGGATTCATTCTGAGAGATTCTCTTTCCGAAAAAAATGCAGATAAGGTAAAAGAGATGTTCCTTCGTCATTATGCATGGCTTACTGCGCTGAGGTTTCAGCTCCGCGAATCCAGGGCTTGGGAGAATATGGATACGGCACAGTTTGATGAGTATTCAAAAAAATATGAGATCCCGGAGAGACTTTCCAAATTGGAAGATGAGCTGAAAAAGTATTTGTCAGCATCGGAGCTCCAGTACATCCTGAGTAAAAAAAACAGAGCAACACAGCTCACGGCAATTCAAAGTAAAGCATTGTCTGAAGCCTATGCAAAAGGAGAAATCAACGATTTTCAATGGACGCAAATCAACCAGCAGCTGGTGAAATTTACTGAGAATCAGGGAAAAGCAGAAAGAATTAAGAATTTTCCTTATCCAAGAAATTTCTCTTCCATAGCAACTTATCTTCTCCTGATATTTATTATTTCGGTGCCTTTTGGACTGATCAAAGAACTTGATAAATTAGGTGATGGAACGATGCTGGAAGGATATACATTGTGGTTTAATATTCCATTTTCACTTTTGGTTACCTGGTGTTTCCATACGTTGGATACGGTAGGAGAGTCTTCCATGAATCCTTTTGAAGGCAGTCCAAATGATGTTCCCATTACTCAGATCAGTCGTACCATTGAAATTGATATGAGAGATATGCTGGATGAGCCGGATCTTCCTTCCGCAGTGCTCCCGAAGAATAATATTGTTCTTTAACAGGCAGAGGTAGAAAAAAGAAAGAGGAAATTAAAAATGATTTACTCAAAAACAATCAATTAATATTAAAAACTAAATAAATGATTCACAGTTATGTTATAATATCAATTGCAGTGCTTTTGTCTGTGATGATATTGGTGATGATTGGACAAAAACTGAAGGTTGCTTATCCCATTTTTCTGGTGATAGCAGGTCTGCTGATCAGTTTTATTCCGGGAATGCCGCATATTGAAATAGAGCCCGATCTGGTATTCCTTATTTTCCTGCCTCCGATCTTGTTTGAGGCTGCCTGGTTTACCTCATGGCAGGATTTTCATAAATGGAGGAAACAGATCTTTTCGATGGCCTTCGGACTAGTGTTTTTAACTTCAATAGTGGTGGCGTATCTTTCTTCATCGATTATTCCGGGGCTTACGGTTGCCATGGGATTTTTGCTGGGTGGTGTGAATTCTCCGCCGGATGCTGTAGCAGCAACCTCCGTGTTGAAACATATGAAGATTCCGAAAAAAATTACAAGTATCTTGGAAGGGGAAAGCCTTATTAATGATGCTTCCAGTTTAATTGTATTTAAATTTGCCCTGGCAGCGGTAATTTCCGGCCAGTTTGTTTTCCGGGATGCCGTTCAGGATTTTGTCACGATGGCTATTGGTGGGGTAGCAGTAGGAGTGGGCGTAGGTTTGTTATTTGGCGCTTTGCTAAGAATTATTCCCTCCAATTCTAATATTGATACGGTGATTACACTTATCGTTCCTTACATTATGTATGTGGGAGCAGAACATTTTCATTTTTCAGGAGTGCTGTCGGTAGTAGCAGGAGGACTGCTGATGTCATACAATTCACATTGTTATTTGAGTCATACCTCAAGAATACAGTCGGGAAATGTGTGGAGTGTTCTGATATTCCTCATGAATACCATCATCTTTATCCTTATCGGACTCGAACTGCCGGTAGTAGTCGCTGCCATGAAGGATTATACGATTTCAGAAGGGATTTTTTACAGTGTAGTCATCGGTGGTGCCATTATTCTGACAAGAATTATATACAGTTACGCTTTGATGTATTTTCCAAGGATCTGTTCCAAAGAATTAAGGTTAAAAGTTCCGAAACCTGACTGGCGTGAACCTTTTATCATCAGTTTTGCAGCAATGAGGGGAGTGGTTTCATTGGCTGCAGCTCTTTCAATTCCTGCATTTTTACCGAATGGTAATGCATTTCCGCACCGTAATATCATCTTGTTCGTCACATTTGTTATCATATTGATTACATTAGTAGGACAAGGTTTATTATTAAGCCCGATATTGAAATTCTTAAAAATCAGTGACGCCGGAAGTGAACTCCCTGAAGAAAAACAGGAAGTGATTCTTATGCGTAAATTAAAAGAAACTGCTTTACAGAAACTGGATACGGATTTTTCCGAACTTGCAGAAAAAAATAGCCTGGTACGCCATCAAAAACATAAACTGGAAAATGAAATGATGATGATGGCTGATAAAGCACAGTGCATGGCTTCAACGGGAGATTATGTTTCAGCAATGAATGAAAATAAAGATGTTTTGCGCCAGGTTATCCAGGCACAGAGAAATGAACTTCACCGTATGAAACGTGAAAAAATATTTGATGACCATGTAATGCGAACGATTGAAATGCAGCTGGATTTTGATGAAGCCAAAATCACAGGATTCTCACATAGTTAATTTTTAAACTGAACTAGAAATAATTATATAAATACCCCGGACATGAAAATGTCCGGGGTATTTTTTTGATCAGATATAACTTTTTTAACGTGAAAAACTTTGGGCATACTAGTATTAAAAGTGTTGGAAGCTTTTTTAATACGACGGGTTTTGACGTGGTGGAGAAATAGATTTGTAATAAAAGTAAATGCCAAGAAAGAAAAGACACCATGTGATAAGATTCATATTAAATCTTTTTAACGTGAATTTAATAATTGCTAAAAAATGTTAAATTTGCAGAATTATAATAATAAAAACGACTATTAACTTTAAAACACATAATAGATGAG
>NZ_JPRH01000012.1 GCF_000737705.1 Chryseobacterium soli
AAGAGATTCAACGACTGGTCTATTTCAGCAGGTGCTGGAGTACCACTTATGCAGTCAGCAGATTTAACGTCTATAAAGAATGGTAATGGGAAAAACCTTTTTGGATATTCTGCCTATGTAAGTATCGATAAGGCCATTACTCATGCTTTTGGTTTGAAATTACAATATGACAGAGGTGAAACCAGACAAGGTTGGTTTAACACAAAAGATGCTGCTCCCGATGCAACAGCAGTAGGGGCAAGAACTCAATACGATGCACTCTCTTTATTAGGAGATATCAACTTCTCTAATCTTTTGAGAAGAGTTGATAACCACTCTCCTTTCAGATGGGCGTTGCACGGATATGCAGGGATTGGTACTATTGCTTACAGAGCTTACCAAAAAGATGCAACCGGTCAAAGAATGGTTACTGAAATCAAACCTTTCCAATTAGGCTCTATGTTCGCACAAGCGGGTGCAGGTTTGAAATTTAAAGTAAACAGAAGAATCGATATCGAAGGTAGATTGATGTACGTGGTAACTGGTGATGATGAATTCGATGGAGGTGGTGACAAATATAGTGCAATCAACCAACGTGAAGAGCAGGTATCTGATAACTTCTTTAACGCTACTTTAGGGGTTACTTTAAAATTAGGAAAACACGAATCTCACTTAATGTGGCATGATCCGCTTCAGGAAATCTATTACAAACTGGATGTTTTGGCTAACAAAAATCAAGATATTGAAGTTTGTAAAAAAGGTGATGCTGATAACGACGGAGTATGCGACGATTGGGACAGACAACTTGATACTCCTGCCGGTGCAAGAGTTGACGGTGCAGGTGTTGCCCTTGACACGGATCTTGATGGCGTAATTGACCTTTACGATAAATGTGTAACCGTTCCTGGACCTGTTGAAAACAACGGTTGTCCTACAACTCCTACAGGACCTGTAGTAGAAACGGAAACTAAATTAGAAGGGATTGAGTTTGATTTAAATTCTGATAGAATTTTACCATCAAATACTCCAATTCTAAACAACGCAGTAAACTATATCAATTCTTCAACTGGTTCTTACAGTGTAATTGGAGCAACAGATACAAGAGGTACTGATGCTTACAACCAAAAGCTTTCTGAAAGAAGAGCGAATAACGTTAAGAATTACTTAATCAAAAACGGAGTTCAGTCTACTAAGATTAACGCTTTAGGAAAAGGTGAAAAAGACCTTAAATACCCTGAATGTGAACCTGCTACTAAATGTCCTGAATGGAAAAACAGAGCAAACAGAAGAGTTTACTTCGAAGCTAAATAATAAACTTTTAGTAAATTATATAAAAGTCACGCTATGCGTGACTTTTTTTGTTGTAATACTTTCCTTATTTTTACCTCATGATTTCTCAGCAAGATTTTCAAAAATTAAAATATGATACCCTAAAATATTTTTGGGGATATGATGATTTTAGGGATTCTCAGGAAGAAATTATCAATGCTGTTATCAACGAAAAAGACGGTTTGATTCTCTTACCTACCGGTGCCGGAAAATCACTCTGCTACCAGCTTCCAGCTCTACTGAAAGAAGGAACATGTCTTGTTATTTCTCCATTGCTTGCCCTGATGAAAGATCAGGTCAATCAACTTAAATCCCGCGGGATAGAAGCCGAATATTTATCTTCTGAACTGGATGAATATGATGCAGAAACCATTTACAGCCGCTGTAAGGAAGGACTAACAAAACTTTTATATGTTTCTCCTGAAAGATTAACAAACAATCAATTCCTTCAAAATATTCAGGAAATACAATTGTCATTTATTGCCGTAGATGAAGCACACTGTATTTCAGAATGGGGGCAGGATTTCCGTCCAAGCTATCAGAATATAAAAAATTTCAGAACAAATATCCCTGAAATTCCTTGTCTGGCGTTAACGGCAACTGCTACTCCAAAAGTATTGGAGGAAATTAAAACCAAACTGGAACTTAAAAACCCTAAGGTCTTTCAAAAAAGTTTTAAACGAGAGAATATTAAAATTTTCACGGAAGAAGTTTCTGATAAATTCCAGCGTATTTTTGACATTTTAAAACATACCAATGATTCAGGAATCGTTTATGTACGTACAAGAAAAGAAGCTGAACTGCTAACTGAGTATTTACATAAAAACCAACTGAAAAATGTTGATTATTTTCATGCAGGATTAACGACAAAAGAGAAAAATGCCAGACAAACGATCTGGAGCAACAGTGAAACTAATGTATTGATTTCTACCAATGCTTTTGGGATGGGAATTGATAAGGATAATGTTCGTTTTGTAATCCATTATTCTCCGGCTCCTTCCATTGAAAATTATTATCAGGAAATCGGAAGAGCGGGAAGAGATGGAAAAGACAGTTTTGCGTTTATGCTTTGGAATAAGCAGGAACTTTTAAATTTCGATCAGATCTTAAAAAATCAGATTCCTAATAAAGCAGAATTTCTGAAAATTGTCAGTTACCTCTACTCTATTTTCCAGGTGGCAGAATTCGAATTACCTGAAAAAGTATTCCAGCTGAATACAGTCGGAATCCAAAACTTTACAAAGTTATCCAGAGCTAAAATTAATAATGTACTGAACTTCCTGCACAACCAGGAAATCATTTATTTTAACGACAACAAAAGCCTGTCTTCTTTACAGCTTTTAATGCAGGCTGATGAGATTGATCAGCTGCCTCAAAAAGACGCCTATTTCATAGAGCTTATGCTTCGTACCATTTCCGGTATTACTACCCATAAAGTAATGTTCAGTGAACAACAGGCCAGTAATAAATTAGGAATCAGTATCGACCTGATTAAAGAACGTCTAAAGGAATTGCAGAAGAAAAATTATCTGGAATATGTGGATGGTGCTTTATCAAGTATAAAATTCTTAAAACCCAGAGACGAAAGAGCTGTTAACGCTGCCTACTGGAAGTTGTTTGAACACATTCAGCGAAATAAGATCCAGAAGTGGGAGGAAATGAAGTTTTATGTAGAGAACAAAGATTACTGCAAAATGAAATTAATTCTTTCTTATTTCGGAGAGAAGAATTCTAAAAACTGTGGCCAGTGTTCTGTTTGTGAGAAAAATAAACAATCGATTTTTGGAAAAAATATTTCTTTGCAGATCATTAATTTATTATCCAAAAGAGCCTCAACGATTGAAGAACTGTCTGTTCAGCTGAGCTACCATTCCAAGGAGAACATTTTAGAAAATCTAATTTTTTTGTTGGATTCCGGAAAGGTAAGAATGGTGAATTTCAGAACGTATGCACTGGCGTAGGTGTTTTCTTTAGTGTTTAGTGTTTAGTGTTTAGTGTTTAGTGTTTAGTGTTTAGTGTTTAGTGTTTAGTGTGAAAATACTTAACCAAATTCTAAAAAGTATCAACTGCCAACCAAAAATTACCAGCCAAATACTAAAAACCAACAACTATCAATCATCAACCAACCACCCTCCATCAATATCTTCAATTTTTATTTTTCAATAATCAAAAGACTCCTATCTTTGCAGTATGAAATCATTGAAAGTCGTTTTCCTAGGTACTCCAGAGTTTGCAAAGACTTCACTGGAAGCCATCCATCAATCAAATCATGAAGTTGTAGGTGTAGTAACCGTTGCTGATAAAGCCAGCGGACGCGGACAAAAAATCAATCAATCTCCGGTAAAAGTATATGCAGCAGAACATAATATTCCGGTTTTTCAACCTGAAAAATTAAGAAATCCAGAATTTTTGGAATCACTCCGAGCATTAGATGCTGATGTTTTTGTAGTCGTTGCTTTCAGAATGATGCCTAAAGTTCTTTTTGAAATGCCTAGAATGGGTACTTTCAACCTTCACGCTTCTCTCCTGCCCGATTACAGAGGTGCTGCCCCTATTAATTATGCCGTGATCAACGGGGAAGAAAAAACAGGAGCCACTACATTTTTCATTAATGAAAAAATAGATGAAGGAAATATTCTTCTGCAGGAAGAAATCAATATTCTGCCTGATGAAAATGCAGGAAGTCTTCATGACCGGCTTATGGAAATGGGTTCTAAGCTGGTGGTAAAAACGTTGGACGGATTAGTAGAAAATGCTATTGAAGAAAGACCGCAGCCTCACGTAGAACACCCGAAAAACGCCTATAAAATCTTTAAAGAAGATACCAAAATAAATTGGGATGCTCCTTCAAAAACGGTTCATCAGTTTATCTTAGGAATGTCGCCTTATCCTGCAGCATTTACCACATTAAAAATTGGAGATGAGGAAAAAGGATTGAAAATATATGCCGGAAAATTTGAAATTGCAAACCACGGAAAACCTGCCGGTACCTTAGAAATTTCCAAAAACAGCTTTAAGATCTATACTCAGGATGGATTTTATGAGCCTTTGGAATTGCAGCTGGAAGGAAAGAAAAGAATGAATATTAAAGATTTTCTGAATGGATTCAGAAATTTCGACGAAATAAAAATGGCTTGATAAATCAAGCCATTTTTATTTCGTCGAAAGCCATATTCAATAATAAGTTAACAACACTGTAAATAATCAGTAAAATTGAATATTCAAATAGCAAACATGTATTTTATAATTGAACCAGCTCAGTTACCTCAACATCATATCCTCCTACCTGAGGTTTAACATCAGGATTCTGAGTAATTACTTTGAATTTATTAATTCCCAGATTTTTCAGAATCTGTGTTCCGATACCGTAATCTCTGTAATTGTATGCTAACGTTGGACGTTTTTCCTGACCATCCTGATAATCCAGAAACTGCTGTAATTTCTTTAATGTATTCTCAGAATTGGAAACATTATTGATGAAAATAATGACACCCTTCCCTTCTTCATTAATCATATTGGTCACTTTCTCCAATAGTGGCTTTTCACCATTGTTAAGTCTTGTCAATACATCAAAATAAGAATCTGAAGACTGAACTCTCACTAAAACAGGTTCATCCACGGTCCATGATCCTTTTGCCAATGCAAAGTGAATCTGTTCGTTGGAAGTTTCTCTGAAAGCATAAAAATCAAATTCTCCGTAATGGGTTTTAACTTTTCTTTCTTCCAGTCTGTCGATAAGATTTCCTTTTTTAAGCTGATAATGGATCAAATCTTCAATAGAAACGATCTTCATATCATGTTTCTGAGCAAATGCATAAAGATCAGGCAAACGGGACATGGTACCATCTTCATTCATGATTTCGCAAATCACCCCTCCTTCTTTCAATCCTGCTAAATTCGTAAGATCAATTGCAGCTTCAGTATGACCGGCTCTTTTCAAAACACCTCCTTTTTTTGCACGAAGCGGGAAAATGTGTCCAGGTCTCATGAAATCGGTAGGCTTTGAACGTTCGTCCATCAATGCCAAAATCGTTTTTGCTCTGTCACCTGCAGAAATACCTGTAGAAGTTCCATTTCCAAGAAGGTCAACGGATACGGTAAATGCAGTTTCTTTAGGATCGCTGCTTCTGCTTACCATGATATCCAAACCTAGCTCGTCACATCTTTTTTCCGGAAGCGGCATACAGATTAAGCCTCTTCCATGAACGGCCATAAAATTTATAAGCTCAGGAGTTGTAAGTTCCGCAGCACAAAGAAAATCACCTTCGTTTTCTCTGTTCTCATCATCTACTACTATGATTATTTTACCATTTTTAAGGTCTTCAATAGCCTCTGGAATAGTATTTAATTTAATATCAGACATTTTTACTTTTTGATTTTTGCAAAGATACTCATAATAATAAGCATCTGCCAATTAATATAAACGGTTTATTAAGCTTTGAATAAGGAGTCTGCTGCCTTTCTGAATATATCGTAAGACTCAAGTCTTTTCTGATGGTCATAAATATGGGAGTTGATCATTAATTCATCAACATTGAATTTTTCCTGAAAATTTTTCAGCTTTTCTTCTATTTCTGATTGATCTCCTATGAAACTGTATCGTAGCTTCTGCAATACCATAGATTTTTCCATGGGCGACCAGATATCGTCCATATCATCAACCGGTGGTGCAAAAGGCTTTCTGTCGTTCCTTACAATATTGATAAACGCCTGGAATAATGTTGTTGAAAGCTGATGAGCTTCTTCGGATGTTTCGGCGGCTATCCCATTAATACAGGCTAAAATATAAGGTTTATCCAGCTGTTTTGAAGGTTCAAAATGTTCCCGGTAGATCTTGAAAGCCATCTCCATCTGTTCAGGAGCAAAATGTCCCGCAAATGCATACGGAAGCCCTAATTCTGCAGCCAGCCATGCACTGTCGGTACTGGATCCTAAAATATAAATCGGAATATCCAATCCTTCGCCGGGAATGGCACGCACCAATGCATTAGAATTTTCTTTGGAAAAATATTTTTGCAGTTCCAGGATCTGTCTTGGAAACTGTTCATTAATGATTGCTGGGTTTCGGCCTAATGCCTGAGCGGTTAAACCGTCTGTTCCCGGCGCTCTTCCCACTCCCAGATCAATTCTTCCAGGGAAAAGAGATTCCAATGTTCCAAACTGTTCGGCAATGATCAGTGAACTGTGATTGGGCAGCATGATACCACCTGATCCCACTTTAATTTTTTTTGTTCCATTGGCTATAAAACCGATTAACACAGACGTGGCAGAACTTGCAATACTTTCCATATTGTGGTGTTCGGCAAGCCAGAATCTTTTATATTCCAAATTTTCAGTATGGTTTGCTAAAGACAAACTGTCCTGAAACGTATCATGAATGCTTTTTCCCTGCTTTACGGGAGCAAGGTCTAACACAGAAATTTCAAAATTTTTCATAATCTTTACATTGTTGGTCTAAAACCAAACAAATGTAAAACATATAAACTGCATTAGTTACTTTTTGTAATTGATATGTTTAATGGCTGTAGTGAGAGAAAAACTATTGAGAATTATTTAGTTTTCTTTATTTTTTTTGTAATAAAAAAATAGTTTATTTACACATTTAAATAAAAACTAAAATTTAAACTAGAAATGAAAAAATTTTATCTGTTAATGATCACATTCATTTTAACCAGCTGTTCTTTTAATCAAACTTTTTCTAATAGAGAATCGGATAAAGAGGACGCTGAAAAGATTTCGAAAAAATTTTATTGGGAACTGCGATATGGAACCGATCATGATAAAATTTATAAATTATTTAGTGATAAGTTTTTTGAAGTGACCAACAGAGAAACACTTGATAAAATGATTACCGTTTCAGAAAATGAAATCGGGCCGATTACAGAATGTAATCTGGTGAAATGGGAAACCTTAGTTGTAAAGGGAAGTAATTCAAAAAGTGAATACGACCTTACCTATGACATTAAAAGAAGCAATGGTAAAACAGAGGAAACTTTTTCAATGCATGAAGAAAATGGAACAATTAAAATTGTGGGATATAGGATTAACCAGGATATGTTAAATAAATAAACCCAACAATTAATACTCGTGACTATGAAATCTAAAATAATGTATCTCGAAAATAAATCAAATGGCCACAATGGATTGGCTTGGATTGGTTTTGTTGAGTTTTCAAAATCAGGCCAAACAGTTTATTTTGATAATAAAGCTTTGAAAAAGCTTAAAATATCAGGAATCAGCGGGAATTATTTTGATATAGAAACAGGAGAAGAATATTGGGTTTCTGGTATTAAAAAAAATGGACAGGACCGCCACCCTTTAGGCAGTGGAAAAATAATGCTCGACAAAAGTTCAATCGAAGAATATCTAAAATTGGTAGATTTTAAAACAATCAATGAACAAAAATATACAATAACCGAATTCAGCAAAACTGATAAAACACGTTTTGACATTAATGAAAATGCTGAAATTGAACTTAGAGACGAAAGTCGGCAGGCAACTTTCTATGATAATAATCGAAGAAAATTAATAAATAGTTATTAAATGAAAAAGTGTTATCCGATTATTATATCATTTCTAATGTCTTTCATTCTAGGTTGCAACCCATATAAAGAAGATAGTGCAACCTTGATGGAAACAAACAAATATATTGTTTATACTTCAAAAGAAAACATTAAAAGAGTGTTCCAAAAATGGTTAAAAAGTCAAAAATATAACACTTCAATTATTGAAGAGGATACAAATTTATATAATGAAATAGTAAAAAAAGAAAATAATAATCCTTGGAATATTTACAAAACTGCAGATAGCTTAAAACAAGGCCGAAGATTAAATTTTCATACAGCTTTTTTATTAGAAACAAATCAAGCCTTCATTTTTAATAAAGTTTCTCACAAATTAGAAAAATTAACTATCGAAAAATCCGATAGTGACAGAAAATTTAAAGTAAATGACACTATCATTTTACACGTAATAGATAAATTTTATTAATCTAAGTTCACTTTTGCTTCTTAAAATTATAATGATTAATCAGAATCCTGATTTCATTAAATTCAAACTCATTTGGTAACGCAGCTTTCCATTCTGACAAGGTTTCATGAGGGTTTTTATAGAATTCATTTTCAAAAGCCTTGATCTTATCTGTGGTGATTACTCTTGAAATATCCAATAATCCCTGCTCGGCAAATTTGGCCAAATGTCCAATGACCGTTTCTTTCACCAAACCTCTTTCAAAAGCGACTTCAGCAATCGTTTTTCCCTGCTCAAATAGTTGGAATGTAAGCACCTGAGAAGGTACTTTTGCAATAACCATGCTAACTTCCTTATCATTTTTCTCGTCCAGCAATCGGGTTTCCAGAAGGTAGATGTCTTTTAAACTGTTCAAATATTCTTCAATATCTTCCAGCCAGTCCCTTAATTCGTCATTATACTGCTTCAGTCCTTTAGCCCCTTTAATTTCAGCATAAAACTCTTTTAAAGGGTTAAAAATTTTATCCTTAACGGCCATAAAAAAGAAATTAACAGCTCCTTTTGACTTCGTTTCAATCTCCGTCCATTCTTCTTTTTCGATAATGAAATTACTGACTTTCTGAAACAGAATTTTCTCCAATTTTTCAAAAATTTTCCCAAGCTGGGTCGTTTCATGTTTTAACTGAAGATAAAGCTGGTTGCTTTTTGCATTGTCAATACTTTTTGTAGCCATAGAAAGTTTATTCCACTTTTCCACTTCATGTAAAAACCATCTTGAATCCAGTGTACGCAACACTTTTTTGATACTGTAATCATATTTTTCCTGGTTGAGGATAGCCTCTACATTATCATTGGCAAAAGTAGATCCCTGAAACTGCAAGATCCTGTTGTCTTTAAAAATAACTTCAGGAGTGATTTTGGATTTTAAAACAATTCCTTCCAGCGTACGGCATCTCGATAAAGCAACGTACACCTGACCTGCGGTAAAACTTTTCCCGGCATCAATAATCACTTTATCAAAAGTAAGTCCCTGACTTTTATGGATCGTCACGGCCCAGGCCAATTTGATTGGAAACTGTTCAAAGCTTCCCAATACTTCTTCTTTAATATTTTTATCGGTGTCCAGAAAATATTTTTTCTGTTCCCAAACTTCTCTTTTTACGGTAATTTCTTTTTCGCTTCCGTCCAGAACGACTCTAATCTCGCTTTCATCCAGACCAACAATTTCACCCAGTTTTCCGTTGAAATATCTTTTTTCGGGAGAGATATCATTTCTGATAAACATAATCTGGGCTCCCACTTTCAATTCTAAAAACTGTTCATTCGGGAACTGATTTTCTTTAAACTCCCCAAAAAGCTTCGCTTCATAGGTAGAACCATCCACTTTGATCTCTTTCAGTTTTTCCTGATTGATCTCATCAGCCATTTTATTGTGTGAACACAGATAAACATATGAATCTTCCCCCGCATTAAAACCAGGATCATATCTCTCATTAAGATGTTCAAAATCAATATTGTCTACATCACCGTCACGGATGGCATTCAGAATAGCTAAAAAGCCTTCATCAGACTGTCTGTAGACTTTGGTCAGCTCAATCGTCAGCAAAGGAATATCTTTGATTGCAAGGCTGTCGAAGAAGAACGGAGACTGATAATACATTTTTAAAATATGCTCATCCCTTACCACCGGTGGCAGCTGATAAAGATCCCCGATGAACAACATCTGAACCCCGCCAAAACGCTGGGTGTTCCGTCTGATGAATCTCAGAGAAAAATCCATCATATCCAAAACATCTGCCCGAAGCATAGAAACCTCATCAATAATAAGAACTTCTACTTCCCGAAGCAGCTTAAGCTTATCTTTCCGGTATTTGAAATGAGGCATAAGATCGGCAATATTATTCCCGATGCTCTCATCGATCCGTTCTGTAGTCGGTAAAAAAGTTCGCAAAGGCAAACCAAACATGGAATGAATGGTAACGCCACCTGCATTGATGGCAGCAATTCCCGTAGGTGCTACCACGATATGTTTTTTCCTTGTCTTTTTTACAAAATCATTTAGGAAGGTTGTTTTACCCGTTCCCGCTTTCCCTGTAAGAAAAACACTTCGGTTGGTATGTTCTATTAAGTCAAAAAAATGATTGTTCATCGCTGCAAAATTACGTAAATGAATTTGATTTTTCTATCTTGGCATACGTTTTGAAAATTATTGACCAGAAAAAAAGATTTATTGTGAAAAACTTATTCATAAAAATACCTCTGTTAGTATTATGTACTAGCTTAACCGTTATTTCGTGTAAAACCCAAACTCCTGCGACAGAAAATTTACCCAAAGACATTTCTGAAAGACCTGCCGATGAAAGCAGCCAGAAATATGATCAGGCGCAGCTGGATAAATTAAAGGCAACGATAAACAGTGAAATTTCCAAGGAAAAATGTACGGGCAACACCGACGAATGGGCATCTGCACCTATGGGATCAAAAGCCTGCGGCGGACCAAAGTCTTATATCGCCTATCCTAAAAAATTAGAAGCTTCCATCTTACCTAAAATTGAAGATTACAATAACAAAGAAAAAGATTTCAATACCAAATTTGGAATCACTTCAGACTGTACTTTAGTTGGAGAACCCGCAGGAATACGATGTGTCAATGGAAAAGCGGAAGTAATTTACCCTGCACAGTAACATATGATATCCCTTTTCAATCCATTGGATTGATCATTAATGATTTAATTAAAAAGCTTCATCTTTCGGATGAAGCTTTTATTTTTATAATGTTCTAAATTCTGTTATTCTTTATACCAAGAAGAATATTTCACATAATTATCTGCTATTCTATTCACTTCTCCTTCCAACAGCTGGGCAGAGATATCTTTAATTTTTCTGGCAGGAACGCCACCCCAAACTTCTCCGGATTTAATATGAGTTCCCTGCGTTACGACGGAACCCGCTCCTACAATAGAATTTTCCTCTACCAGGCAGTCATCCATAACGATAGAGCCCATCCCGATCAATACATTATCCTGAATGGTACATCCATGCACAATCGCGTTATGCCCGATCGAAACATTATTCCCGATTTTCAGAGGAAATCTTTCATAGGTACAGTGCAGCATCACATTATCCTGAACATTCACCTTATCACCCATGGTAATATAGTTTACATCTCCTCTTATCACTGCATTATACCAAACGCTGCAATTTTTTCCCATCGTAACATCACCAATGATAATTGCTGTTTCCGCTAAAAATGTATTCTCACCAATCTGTGGTGTTTTTCCTAAAAGTTCTTTTACAAGCGCCATATTTTTAATTTGATAAATTAAATTGTGTTAATCTGAAAATACGCTAATTTGATTATTATCATTGCTGCTTTCAATGCCGGTCAGCTTTTATGCGTGACATTCCCTGTCTTCCTTTAGCCTTCTCATTTTTTCTAAATCGCAGTGATAGCAAAAATCTAACTTCCAATCGCTAGCTTCTAACTTCTAATTGCGTATTTTTGTATCTCAAATTTAACGAAAAAATGCGTACGATACTTATAGAACCAACTGAAAACCCAAAAGTGATGAAATTTGTTGTTGATTACAACTTGATTCCCGGATCTTTAGAATTGGACAGAAGTTCAGATATTTCAGAAATTCCTCTTGCACAGGAGCTTTTCAATTATCCTTTTGTAGAAAGAATTTTCATCACAGCCAATTTTGTAGCAATTGCAAAGCAAGATACTATTGAATGGGAACATGTAGTGGAAAGCCTTAAAAATGTTATTGAAGATGAATTGCTTGCCAATCCGAGAATCTATCTTCAAAAGAAGAAAGAAATGTATCAGATTTATGCTGAAATGACTCCCAATCCTAATGTGATGAAGTTTGTTTCCAGCCAATTGCTGATTGATGGATTTGTTGAAGTAAAATCTAGAGACGAAGCAGAAGGTGTTCCTTTGGCTCAGATTATTTTTAAGGAGTTTGATTTCACTAAAGAAGTTTTTATCTCTGATAATTTCGTGGCGGTAACCAGAGATCATTCTGTAGAATGGCACCAGGTAATGATGGCTGTACGCGGACTGATCGCTGAATATTTACAAAATGGAGGCGAAATTTCCAATGTTGAAGCTCAGAGACATGAAAATCCGGTTGAAAAAATTATCAACAGAGAGTATACAAACGACGAACAGAAGATTTCTGATATATTGAATGAATATGTGGCTCCTGCTGTAGAAAATGATGGTGGAAAGATTTCTTTAATGGAATATGACGAAGCCAGCAAAACAGCAAAAATGCTTTTACAGGGCGCATGTTCAGGTTGTCCAAGTTCTACCGCTACCTTAAAAAACGGAATCGAAAGTATTTTAAAACAATTCGTTCCTGATTTGGTAGAAAGAGTAGAAGCTGTCAACGGATAATCACAACCAAATGGGTAATAGAAAAAAAATTGTAGTCATTATAGGCAGTGCTTCAAAAAACTCCAGTAATATGAAGTTAATTGAGCAAGCTATTGCATCAGACAATGGCACTGATTTTCAAATTTATGATGATCTTTCTATGCTACCCCATTTTGATACTTCGTTAACAGATTCTAATACACCTGCAGAAATACTTAAGATCAGAGACGATATTAATCATTCGGCAGGCGTTATATTTTCTACTCCGGAATATATTTTCAGTATTCCCAGCAGGTTGAAAAACCTATTGGAATGGTGTGTTTCCACCACCATTTTTTCTGAAAAGCCGACAGCTGTCATTACGGCATCAGCAAATGGAGAAAAGGGACATGAAGAATTAGTATTGATTCTGAAAACCCTGGGTGCAGCATTAGAAAATAACAATCAGTTGATCATACAAGGCATAAAGGGAAAAGTCAACAATGATGGCATTATTGAAGACAGTACTTTAGCCAAAGTATCAAAATTTATAGTTGATTTCGAAAACTCTATTTCATAATTAAAAATTAAAAATATTGGCTAAAAAAGGAATTTTACTGGTAAATCTCGGTTCTCCAAGATCTACGGAAGTAAAGGATGTAAAGGAATATCTTGATGAATTTTTAATGGACGAAAAGGTAATTGATTACCGATGGATTTTTCGTGCATTATTAGTACAGGGAATTATTTTAAATACAAGACCTCCAAAATCCGCTGCTGCCTACAGAACAGTATGGACAGATGAAGGTTCTCCCCTGATCGTCATTACAGAAAAAATTCAGAAAAAACTTCAGAAAATTGTTGACGTTCCTGTAGAAATAGGAATGAGATACGCGCAGCCAAGTATTGAAGCCGGAATTCAAAAACTTGTTGATAAAGGAGTTACTGAAATTGTTCTTTTCCCATTGTATCCGCAATACGCTATGAGTACTACGGAAACAGTGATTGATAAGGCAGAGGAAGTAAGAAAGAAAAAATTCCCGACAGTAAAGATCAATTATATACAGCCTTTTTATAACAGAGAGATCTACACCGACTGTTTGGCGGATAGCATCAGGGAAAAACTTCCTGAAAACTTTGACGCGTTACAATTCTCCTATCATGGCGTACCGGAAAGACATATTTATAAAACGGATCCTACAAAAACCTGCAATTTAAACGACTGCTGTTCAAGAGATGAAAATCCGAGCCACCAGTTCTGCTACAGACATCAATGTTTTAAAACAACAGAGACTGTAATTTCTAAATTGGGTCTGCCGAAAGAAAAAGTAATTGTGTCCTTCCAGTCAAGATTAGGAAAAGACAAGTGGATGGAACCTTATACCGACGAAACGTTAGAAACGATTCCTAAAAAAGGCATCAAGAACTTAGCGATTGTTTGCCCGGCTTTTGTTTCAGACTGTCTGGAAACCCTGGAAGAGATTTCTGTGGAAGGTAAAGAGCAGTTTCAGCATGCGGGTGGAGAAAATTTCCATTATATCCCTTGTCTGAATGATGAAGACCGATGGATTGAAGTGGTAAAAACACTATGTGAAGAAAAGCTTAATGAGTTTTATCTGGTTTGATACAAATTCGCGATATACATACAAGGCACTTGGTTTTTAACTAAGTGCTTTTTTTATTCAAAAACACAACTACCCCCACAAAAATCTCATACTTTAATTTATTTTTTTTTAAATAATTTAAATACACCCCTATAATTTTAATATTAAAATTACAAATTATATATTTTTTCATACCTTTACCCCATCAAAAACATTATTAACTTTAAAAAATAATAATGATGCATACTACAGCCGACTTATTAAAGCGGAAGATTGAAAATCTTACCCCCGAATTACTGAAAACCGTTGCAACAATGGTAGAAAATCTCGAAATGGAAAACAGCCTGTCTATTCCACAGTTTCAAATGGATGAAGTTTTGTACCGCATTCAGTTTCATGATGACTACCCTAAAACAAAACTTGATTTTTACGAAAATATTTCCGAGCTGAAAAAGAGCATCGCCTGATGAAAGTACTCCTCTCTTCTATCGCCAAAAATGACATCAAACTGCTGATGAGGGTATTCAATGCGGAAAGGGAAAATAAAGGGATTGAATTTCTTGATGATCTAAAGGAATCCATCACTAAAATCCAGGAACATTCCCAAACCCGGCTGATAATAGAAAAACAGATTACCGTTAATAAGATGCAGAATTTCCCTGTTCATATTCATTATATTTTTGAAAATGAAGACAGCTTGCTGGTGACTGCAATTTTTAAAGAAGATTGAATTGTTAAGAAAATTATTAAGATTAATAACCCATAAAAAATCCGGGAAATTTAATTTCCCGGATTAGTACTACACCTATGTAAGATGAGTCAATATTAAAATTTGTTTCTTATTTCTTAAGTAAGTTTCCAGCATTTTGTCCATTCACCATTACTATATACACTCCTGGAAGCATATTGGATGGAAGATTTACCTCTAATTTGTTTACCCCATCTGTTATTTTAAATCTTTCTGAAATCTCTCTTTTTCCTGTTAAACCAATCAATTCAACAAGTCCGTTCCCTTCTTTTCCTTCAAAACCTACTGTGAATTTGTCGGTTGCCGGGTTTGGACTGATCGTATAAAGTGATACATTAGCTACCGCCGCAGATTTTCCCGCCGCAGAAGTACCTCCGCCAACTCCAACTGCGTTCCAGGCATTAGTCGTCTGTGTTACTTCATTACTGCCTGCTCCGTATAAATCGGCTGCAGCCTGAAGCGAATAGGTTCTGGCATTAGCATAGGTAGAGGAAGAAGTAAGATATGTGGTCAATGTTCTATAAGCAATTGCCCCAGCCTTATCCAGTCCAATTCCTGAAACGTTATAAGCGAAGCCCTTATCATTAGTTCCGGTTCCGCCGGTTACTAATAAATAATACCAGAAATTCAGAACTCCTGAATTGGTATGAACACCACAATAGTCATTCTGCTGGTTAGGTGATGCACATCCTGAGGTAGTTGTAGTCTTCCAGTAAGTTCCCATATAGGTATCCGGCTGGCTATACGCATTAGGATTAGACATATCCCTGATAACATAATTAAAATCTTCTCCTAATTTCCAGCTCGCTTTAGTCGGTCTTGCCCAGAATTCTATACTGTTTCCAAAAACATCAGAAAAGCCTTCATTCAATGCTCCGGACTCTCGTTGATAAGCAAGGTTTGCTGTTTTAGAAGTCATACCATGGGTAATTTCGTGGCCGCAAACATCAAGAGCCGTTAATGGTTTTCCGCCATTGGTTGAAGCGCTTCCATCTCCATAAGTCATTCTCGTCCCATCCCAGAATGCATTGAAATAATTGGTTGAGTAATGCACATAGGATTTGATCGCAAAATGATTGTTATCGATACTATTTCTATTGAATTTTGTTTTAAGATAATCTACGGTTTTTTCTGCTCCCCAATGCGCATCAGTAGCATATTGGTCCAGGCCTGTATTTACATTGTTCCATACATTATCCGTATCTGTAAAATCTACAGCAGATGCATAATTAGTACCTTTTTTCAGATTATATGTTTCTACAGATGTTCCACCATTACGTCCTGTTTCTCTTAATCTATAGCTGCCGTTATAAGAATCAGCTACGATGGCCTGGCTTCCACTATAAACGGTAGTTGCCGTTCCCGGAGCATTGGTATCATGAATTAAGGCATCCGTTCCAAGAATTTCACCGTTTTTAGCATCTACAAATACATACTGTCTGCTTAATGGTTTTTCCGCATAGATATCAAACTTATATGCCAGTTTTAATTCCCCTAATTTTTCTTCAGAAGGATCTGAATAGTATACCAATTCTCCTTTAGGAGCAAAAGTGGCGTTAGGGTTTTTAGAATCTTTTTTAATAAAATCTTCTTCGTCTTTATTCTGCCATTTATAGGAATCAGCTTTTACAAAAGATAAGGCACTTTGCAGCGCAATACTTTCAGAAATTCCGGCTTTCTTCTCTAAAGTGGGTACTTTCAGAAGCCACTTGCCGGTTTCACCTACAATTTTACCTCCTTTTGTCTGTACAGCCATCATCCCATATTCTACAGGGATATTATTGATCGTCTGTTGAAATCTGTGAGTTTCAAATCCCAGTTCATCTTTTTCGAAGCCCACCTTTACCCCTTGCCCCTGAGAAATCCTATTTGATTTTTCATCAAATAATACTGGGCTTCCCTGAAAGTCAGGACCGTTTTTGTCGAACCTGATCAGTTCCGCATGAAGTCCGTTTTTACCGGAGATTATTTTTGATGGTGTGGTGTCTTGCCCAAATAAAAAGGCAGAAGCAGCAATACTTACTGCAAAGATAAATTTCGTTTTCATAAAAATATATTGTTAATTGTGAAAAACTAATTTATAGCTTTTTCACAATAAAACAATACTAAAATTAAATAAAACATAACTTATAAACGAAATTACCATTTATAATTCAATAGATTTTTCAAAGCATTACGACTTAGATAAAACATTTTTATTCCTACAAGAATTATAGACTAATAATTTTTACATAATTCTCTTTTTTATGAAATATTTTTTTCAACATGCATTGCATAGTATTTTATTTGCCAATTGGGGTTCTAAATTCACCGTACCCCATAAGACCGTCATAACTTCTTCCGAAAGGAGCATAGTATAGAAATCCCTGATAAAGATTTTCCGTCTGCCAGAAATTACCGTTGATTTCCCCAAAATTCAAAGATCCATCAGCTCCTTTTGTTGCCAGAAGGTAGTTATAGAAACCTTGCTTCAGGAAAATCTTAGCTACATATCTTTTGTTGGCAGCGTCATATTGCATCTGATTTTCTTTACTCGGAGTAAAATTGTTAAAACCACCCAATACATAAATATCTTTATCCGCAGGATCAGATTCTAGTGAAAAATATACCCAAGAATAATCAGCTTCTCTTTCCGCATCTCTTTCACGGCCAATGTCATTCCTTCTGTAATACCAGGCTCCATTTACGTCCGGCTGGTATTGATAATTTAAAGGAAACGCCCAGACAGGATGCAGGTACGTCTGATTGACGCCATCTTTTAATTCAGTTGCCTGAACCATATCTGCTGCGACATTCATATTTTTATTATCGAAATAATAAAACTCATTATTTCCCGGAAACGTCAGACTCATCTGCTGAAAAAGCAGCTGAGTTCCCAGTGTAGCACTCGGTTTAAGATTACTGACTGTGATATTGGGATTGTTATTCTGCATCACCTTGAGACTCATAGAATTCACATTAGAGGAAAGGTCTCCGCCTTTGGAAACAGCCTGTACTTCTACTCTCTGATTGACATTTGGATTTTTTGCATCTGCAATTCTTGAAACTTTTAATCCTAAAGTTGCCATGTCTTCCACCAAATAAAATCTTCTTTTAAAAAGAGGTTTATCTGCGGAATCCTTATAAACGATCAGCTCATAGTTTCCTGAAATTTTCGGCTGTATCTTTTCGTTCGGAAAAGTAAGTTTATAATGGGTATAAGGCTGCAGGGTATTGAATGAATACTGAAACTGATCTAATAAATCATTTAAACTTCCATTGGCAAATTCTGTAAAGAAAAGATTGTCGTCATTCCAGTTTCTGT
This sequence comes from Chryseobacterium soli, assembly GCF_000737705.1. Taxonomy (GTDB): domain Bacteria; phylum Bacteroidota; class Bacteroidia; order Flavobacteriales; family Weeksellaceae; genus Chryseobacterium; species Chryseobacterium soli. The sequence goes on from NZ_JPRH01000012.1 coordinate 18,297, forward strand.
CGTAATGTTTCAATGTGTATCTGTAAACCTGGCTTGAATTCGTAAGGTCGTCAAAGCTTAAAACCAGTTTTTCATTAAATCTGATGACCGGAGTTTCGTCGTTGGTTTGGGGATTGAACAACTGGATGCTTTGGATGTTCTGCCCAAAAGCCAATCCGCTCAAAGAAAGTAAAAGTATTCGCAAAGTTTTCATTATGACGAAGATACCAAAAAATCGCCATTTTCTTAATAATATCGTATTTTTGATAAAAAAATATTAAACCTATGCTTCAGATACAAGGATTCGTATTCAATTTTGCGAGCGAAAATACATATGTAGTTTATAATGAAAATAAAAATGCCTGGTTAATCGATCCGGGGAATGCAAATGAACAGGAAACAAAGGCGATCGACAATTTTATTACAGAAAATGGGTTGAAAATCCAGAAAATTATTTTAACGCATGCTCATATCGATCATGTTTTGGGGCTGCAGTGGGCTTTTGACAAGTTTAAAGTTCCTGTGTATATGCATAAGGAGGATCAGGATGTTTTGGATATGCTTCAGGCCAGCGGAATGAGATTTGGAATGAACATCAATCCTGTAAAAGTAGATGTACACTACATCAATGAAGGAGAGGAGCTTGATCTGGACGGGGAAAAATTTAAGATTTATCATGTTCCAGGGCATTCTCCGGGAAGTGTGGTTTATCACAATGTAAATCAAAAATTCATGATCTCAGGTGATGTTCTTTTTGAAGGAAGCATCGGCAGAACGGATTTGTATAAAGGAAATCATGAACAGCTTATTAATGGAATCAAAACTAAGCTTTTCGTTTTAGAAGATGACACCCAGGTATTCTCCGGGCACGGAAATCCTACGACAATTGGATCTGAAAGGCAATACAATCCTTTTTTCTAAAGATTGTTTGATTTAAAATATACATAAAAACCGTCAGAAATTCTGACGGTTTCTCTATATTATAAAGAAATTATTCTTAGAAATCTAAAGTAATAGAACCTCTTACAGCAGCTCCCATAATTGGTCTTGCCATTCTGATATTGGATACAGAAGCATCCTGAGATCTTGGATCTCCTTCTGTGATTCCGATGGTGTTGAAAATATTGGTTCCGTCGATCGCAAAACGTATTTTGCCAAGCTGATAGGAAGTTCCTGCCCCGAATTCACTGAATGCAGGCAATACATAATCCTCCGTATTCGCTTCGTTCTGGAAACGTTTTCCGTAATAATTATAGCTTACATACGCTCGCCATTGTTTTGTAATATTTACTGAAGGCGCAATGTTGAAATAAAACTTAGGAATTCTTCTTACCGTATTTCCGTCATAATCGAATATGGTTCCGTCAGCATTTTTCCCTGTAAAGTTTTTATATTTCGGATTCTGGAAGGTTCCGTTAAATCCAACTTCCAGCAGATTGTTAAATAATCTGGCATATCCTTCTACTTCTACCCCAAGGTTACTGGTGTTGGCAAATTTATTTTCTGAAGTACCATCAGAGAACACATCGGTAAAGGAAAGGTTTTTAAGCGTAGAATAAAAAGGAATCACCCCGATATCGAAAGTACGCGAATAATATTTATATCCAACTTCCAGCTGATTGGTCGTTACCGTTTTCAAAGGTCCATCCTGAGTTGACGTGAAATAATTGTAATATGCTTCTTCGTTTGGAGATCTGAAACCGTGAGAAAAACGTGCATAGACTGCATTTTCATTATTGATTTTATAATTGGATGCCAGCGTATAGGATACTTTATCTACGTTATAGCTCCAGTAGCTGTATTTATTTCCCAGCACAGACATATTATCGTCTGCTGTAGTCGTTAAGAAACTGTGCGTTCCGTCAGTCGTTAATCCGGAATTATTTAAATTGGCTGTCGTTGTATTGACTGAATATCCTTTATAAAAATCACGGCTGTAACGGATTCCCCCATTGAAGCTCAGGTCGTCTGTAATTTTATAATCAAGATTTAAGTAAAGATCATTTAAGCTTCCCTGTGTTTGTGAGTCTCTAAGGAGAAAAGACATATCGGTAACTCCATTATACGTTTTGGAGTATCCTGTAGAATTCGGAGTTAGAGAAGTATCTACCAAGTTCAGAAGCTGAGGTTTATCTGATACGGTAGTCAGAATATTACTCCAGTTCCAGTACTGATTGGATTTCCAGTTGGATTTATAAAAACCTGCTGTAACATTTCCTTTGTCAAATTTGTAGCTGAACTGAAGGTCATTGACGAAATTGTTCATTTTCTTATCAATAGCCCAATATCCTAGTTCCTGAACATACTGAGGATTAATAGCAGCACCATTAGATACCAGAGAATATTGATAATTATTTCCGGCGATTCCGTTGCTATTGGCAAATGCTGCAGCTGTTTTAGGAGCTCCTGCCGGGAATATTCCCGTATACGCCATATTGATATCCGTATATCTCGTTTTGTTTAAAACACTGAAATTATTCCCCAGGTCATATTTAAATTCAGCCCCAATCGCGTCTACTTTCGGATGAATTCCATCTTCTAAATTTCTTTTGAAGAATCCGCCACCCGGCTGCGGAATGTTAAGCTGGCTGATGGTTCTGTAGCTGTATGTTCCGTAATTGGCATTGAAACCGGGGAATTCTTTTAAGTCATTGGTCAAAGGAATCGGAAGATAGAATGTATTTCTGTCGTCCAGCTTTTTGTAATAGATTTTAGCATAGCCTTTATCAAATACATACTTTAAATTCATTCTGATCTGGCCTCCGTTATTGGCTTTAAAACCTGTTTTTCTGATTCCGTCATCCGTTCTGTAAAAACCTCCGACATTAAAGAACAGTTTATCTTTCACCAAAGCTCCCCCTACATTCAGGTCGGTACGCATTAATCCGTATGTACTGGTTTCAAGTTTAGCAGTTCCTTTAAAATCATTCGTACCCTCCTTAGTAATAAAGTTAATCAATCCTCCGGGAGAGTTATTGGCATAAATAGAACCTGAACCTCCTCTTAAAGCTTCCAGCCTGCTCACACTGTTATCGACACGGAAAAAGTTATCGGCATTGGCAAATTGCAATGCACCGTCTTCAAAAACAGGAAGACCATCCTCCTGTACCTGTACAAATTCATAGGCTCCTGCGGAAGGAATCCCTCTTGCAAAAAGGTTATTTCCAACCTCTCCTCCTGAAGTTTCTACGGCAAATCCTGGTACACGCTGCAACAAAGCAGCAGCACTGATAGGATTCTGCTTCTGAATTTCTTTTGCGGTGAAAGTAGAAATCGCCGTACTGGATTCAATTTTCTTTTTCGGCCCCGAGTTCCCGGTGATAACAATCTGATCAATAGAAGATGTTTTTATCGAATCTTGTGGAGTTTCCTGCGCATACACATTATTGAAATACAGTGTGGCAGTGGCTGCGAGTAAAAAAATCGATTTTTTTTTCATAGTCATGACTTTTTTATATTTGTTTAGTTTAGTTTCAACTTTAAATAGACTCCGTTTGTCCAGCCAAATCCATCTTGATTAGGATATTCTCCACCTCCCGCAATCGTTTCCGTGTCTAATGCATTATATTTTTCCATCAGTTTTCCGGTGTTGTTATACACCCGCTCTACGTTGGAGCACCAATTATTTTTTATTTCCTCTGCTATTGCTGTAAAGCCGTAATTCATCATTGCTTTATAACCCAGCCATTGATAAGGAGCCCATGCATTGGGAAGATCCCACTGCTGTCCGCTATTTTTCGTAGTCGTCACAAGTCCGCCCTGGTACAGAAATTTTTCAGCTATGATTTCAGAAACAGCTTTTGCCTGTTCCTCATTGGCCAATCCCAGGAATAAAGGGTAAAGAGCAGCAATATGTTCAGAAGATGTTTTTTTGTGTTTTTTTAGGTGATAATCTTTATAAATTCCGGTATTTTCATCCCAGAAATAGAGATCGATCATCCGCTTTCTGTCAGCTGCTCTTTGAGTAAAATAATTATCTTTTTCTGTGAAACCCTGAAGGGCTGAAGACTTTGCCAATGTTTTTTCCAAATGCCATAACAGGCAGTTTACATCTACCTCAGCAATATTCAGTGTTTCTATCGTTTGTATCGTTTCGCCGTCTTCAAACCACCTGCTGGAAAAATCCCAGCCGGATTCGCAGGCACTTCTTATATTTCTGTAAAATTGCTCACCGGAAGCATTTTCAGCATCTTCAATATCTATGACATAACTTTCTGGTCGCGGGGTGTTTTCAGCATCATAATAACGGTTTAAAACATCACCCGAATTTATTTTCACTACCCTTTTTATACTTGAATCCTTTTCAAGCCCCTCTTCTCCGTCCATCCAGAATGCATATTCTTTTTCTAAAGTAGAATGGTATTTCGTGTAAATGGTTTCATCTTTTGTCGTTTCAAAAAGCAGATCAAGCATCAGCGAAAAGTAAGGCGGTTGGGAACGGCTTAAGAAATGAGTCCGGCTTGCGTTAGGTACAAATCCTACATTATGAATCAGGTAAGAACAGTTTTCAATGATATTTTCCATCATTTCCACTCTTCCGGAAACCTGGAGTCCAAGCATGATAAAATAACTGTCCCAATAGAAAAACTCATTAAAACGGCCGCCGGGAACAATGTAAGGTTTAGGAAGCTTCAGCAATGTCCCTTTCTCTTCATATGCCGTGCGCGTCAATTCATCCCAAAGCTTTTCTATATGCTGGTCAATCGGTAATTGTTTTTCTCTTTGAATGGAAATTTTTGCTCCTAAAAAATCAAAATTCTTCAGTACAAAATCTTTCAGATTAAAACCATCAGTCTCTTTTTCCTTTTCATATTTCGCATTAATTTCAGCAATAGGAAATAACGGAACAGCATCAGTCATCATCTTTTGGTCTGAAAAAATCTTCGACCGCTGGACATCATCAAAAAGACTTTGAATTTCGTTTATGTATAGTTGATTGCTCATGTTTATTTTTTAGGATTTATTTTTAATTTATTCATGAAAATTGCAGAAATGATCAATAAGGTCAACGGGATCAGGGAGAGATAAAATGCCCGCTGTCCACTGAATTCCTGAAATACAAAACCGGTAATGATGGAGCCTACCGTTCCGCCAATGGCAGAAAAAACAACAATAAGCCCGGACATTGAACTGTGTAAATATTTTGGAATCGAAGCAAGAATTACAGAATTAATGCTTGGATAAATTGGTGCCAGCAATCCGCCCATTAATGGGAATAGATATACTACTAGAGGTGCATTAAACCAATTGGTAGTGGCATCAATATGAACGCTATGGGTTAAAGGCAATACCAGAATAAGGCTGACCGCAAAGCCAATTACACAGAAGGAAACAACATAGATCCAACTGAATTTTTTCGAGAAGAATCCCGATAAAAATCTTCCCAGCGCAAAAGCTCCCGCCAAAACAGCACCCGCCTGTATACTCATTGAAGTTGGAACTTTTAAAATTTCCTTATAAAAAGTAGGAGTCCAGGTCTGAAAACTTTGTTCTACCAACACAAAAAGGAAAGCGCATAATAAAAAGAACAAGACTTTTCTATAACTGAATAAACTAATACTGTTTTTAATATCACCCAACAGATCTGTTTTTTCACTTTTCGCTTCTTTCTCATTTAGTTTAGAAAAGGACAAAAACAAAAATGACAGGGTTGACAGAATTCCCAATACCCAGTATACATTGAGCCAATGGGTAGATTTTGGATTATGATCATCAATAAACAGACTGAAAATGACATTTCCCACCAATACTCCGATCATGAAAAATCCTTCTAAAAATCCCATAAAACTGGAATGTTCTTTATCGGTATCCGTAACAAGACCTATAGAGGTGAAAACCGAAATCTTTATCAGAGCGAAAGAAATTCCCACAATGGCAAAAAGTAATTTGAAAAACCAGAAATCATTTGAAAAAGGCATCACAAAGCACATACAGCTCACCAAAAATAAAGCAATCAGCATCGAATTCTTGATTCCTATTTTGGGTAAAAATGAGGCTAAAATAAATGAACAGATCGCAATGGGAAGATCTTTAAAACCTTCCAAAACACTTGCTGAAGATTTCGATATTCCAAAATTCTGCTGCACCTGAAGGATTACCGTTCCTACAGAATTCAACAGAATCGCAAATACGAAATAGTTCAAAAATAAAACTGCCTTAATATTGAAATTTTTCATTAAAATAATTTCTTGACGGCTAAGATAGAAGCATTTGTCTTAACGTTAATTTAACATAGTAAACATATATTTGAACTATATTAATATAATTATTATTTTTACTGAATAAATAACATTAATTGAATGAAAGTTAGTTTCGAAAGGATCATTCCCAATCAAAAAAGCTCTTTCCGTACCCTTCACAACAACTCTCCTATTTCAGAGTTTAAATGGGAGTATCATTATCATCCGGAAATTGAGCTGGTCTGCGTGGCTTCCGGCAGCGGAACCCGCCATGTTGGCTATCATAAAAGCAATTATTCGAATGGTGATCTCGTCCTGATAGGAACAAATATTCCACATTCTGGTTTTGGACTGAATTCTATTGATCCGCATGAAGAAATTGTGCTGCAGTTCCGGGAAGAGATCCTGCAGTTTCCACAACAAGAGGTTGAAGCCCGATCGATTCAAAATTTACTGGAACTTTCAAAATACGGGATTCATTTTCATCATAAGATTAAAAAATCGATTCTTCCCAAGTTGAGACTCATGGTAGAATCTGAAGGCTATAAAAGATATTTGCTCCTACTGGAAATCCTTTTTGAGCTTTCCCAATGTAATGATTATGATCTGCTGAATAAAGAAATCATGCCCTACACGATTATCTCAAAGAATAAGACCCGTCTGGAAAATATCTTCACGTATGTAGAGCACAATTATGAAAAAGAAATCAATATTGATGATGTAGCCAAGCTCGCCAATCTGACTTTACCCGCCTTTTGTAATTTTTTCAAAAAAGCGACCCAGATCACCTTTACAGAATTTGTAAACCGCTACCGGATCAATAAAGCCTGTTTATTAATGGTGCAGGATAAAAGTATTTCAGAATGCAGCTACAGCTGCGGATTCAATAATGTGACTTATTTTAACCGAATGTTTAAAAAATATACAGAGAAAACACCATCTGAATTTATTAAAAACCATTCCCATAATAAAGTGAAAGTTGACTTGAAGGTTGAGAGCGAGGTGAAGGTTAAAGCTAGTTTTTAAAGATTAATCCAAATAATTCTTCTGTTTATGGAAAGCCGTAAGGATAAGCAATTAGGATCATTTATTTTCGTAAAAATAATATCAACAATCTTAATTACAAAATTATGGCAATTACAATTACATGTATCAACAAAGACAGTGGAAACCATGAAAATCCTAATTTAGCAATTACCCATTTGGGATGGATAAGTACGGAAGGGAAACTAGTTAAAAATACCAGATTAGAAATATACAATTGGATAAAGGATGAAAATGGTATAGCCTATGTTACAGATAGCAATAATAAAGTAAAAGTTATTACTGCTGAAACCAGTAATGGAACAAAGTACTTAAAAACTGAAGCAGATAGTTCAACAAAAAATAATCTCCTATCACTTCCTGAGTGTAAATAAAATCATTCATTACTAAAATTAAATAAAAAAGCTGTTCTCTGAGAGAACAGCTTTTTCTATTTTGCAGGTAAAAGCTATCAACTGATAACTCTTAGCAATCAACGAAATCTACTTCCATTTAATATTACATCCCATACTTGGTCTTTGAATCTCTTCCTGGAGCTCACCTAATAAAAGGTTTTCAAAAGCGATGATAAGATCTTCACCGGTAACATCTTTATGATTTCCCGGTCTTGAATCATCCATCTGCCCTCTGTACACAAGATCTAATTTTTCATCAAAGAAATAAAAATCAGGGGTACATGCCGCATCATATGCTTTTGCGATCGCCTGGCTTTCATCGTATAAATAAGGAAAGTCGAAATTTCTTTCGATCTGGAATTCAATCATCTTTTCCGGAGAATCTGCCGGATATTTTTCAACGTTGTTGGCATTGATGGCGATAAATTCTATTCCTTTTTCGTTGTAATCTTCATATAATTCATTCAATTTATCAATTACATGAAGAACAAACGGACAATGGTTACACATAAAAATGACCAAAGTTCCTTTTTCTCCTTTCAAATCATCTAATGACTGAACTTCATTAGTTTTTGATGGATTCGGAAGTTCAAAGAAAGGTGCCTTTGTTCCTAATGCTAACATATTTGAAGGGGTATTCATAATCCTTATTTTTCTTTACGGCAAAGATAAAATTTCTTTTATGAACTGACAATTCGTGTTTTATAAACTTGCGTTAAATGTTAAAATCCAAATATTATTTGGTTGGTATGGGTAAATGTTTGTAGTTTTGCTAACACTGTTAGTAAAAAATAATCAATGGGCCTACATGAACGTCGCCAAAGAGAGAAGGAATCCATCCGTGCAAATATTTTGCAGGCTGCCTTTACATTGGCTAAAACAGAGGGCTGGGCATCACTTTCCATTCGTAAAATAGCGGATGCTATTGAGTACAGTGCACCGGTTGTTTATGATTATTTTGAAAATAAAGAAGCCATTTTATATGAAATTTCATTAAACGGTTTCCATTGTCTGCATATAGAGCTGCTAAAAGCTCAGAAAAAACATGACAATCCCGAGGATCAATTGATCGCAATTGTAGATACCTACTGGAACTTCGCTTTTAAAAATAAAGAATATTATCAGCTGATGTTTGGTCTTGGAATGCAGTGCAGCGGTAAAGGAATGATGAAAGAAGAATTTTCTTCGTTCCAGGATATGATTTATGACTGCACACATGAGATTATTAAGAAAAACGGATCGAATCCTGATAATGCATGTCATATGTCTCACGCGTTATTTTCAGCAGTACACGGCCTTATTTCAATTATGATGATGCGTAATACAGATATTCCGGCAACGATGAACAAAACTACCCTTGATGAAACAGTAGCAGCTTTTGTTAAGTCTTTGTAAATTTTTTTTGAATCAAAAATTAACGCTGTTAGGAAAAATAACATGGAATAATTTAACATTATCCAATTATAAATTAAAATAAACTTTAAAATGAAAACTAATTTCATATCACTATTATATGCCATTTTTTTCCCTTATCATTAACACTGTTAGGAAAAATAACATCACCAATCGTTAAGATACAATCAACATTAAACAAATAAACTGCAATTATGGAAACGACAATTTAGCACTCTATTAAGAATTCTGTAATTTTTTTTGAACTAATTATTAACAGTGTTAGAAAAATTAACAGGATTTATTAAAAACAACATTACAATACTTTAATTTCAAACTCTTCATTAAAAATTTAAACTTAAAAATGAAAATACCTGGAAAAACGGGGATTATTGTACTTATATCAAGTATCATCCTTTTACAGAACTGCAGTAAAGCCGCTGAAAACTCAAATCAGGCTCCTTCTGCACCAGCATTGCCGGTTTATACGGTAATTACTTCTCCAGCTACAACATATCAGGAATTCCCGACAGCATTGGAAGGGAAAAACAATGTAGAAATAAGATCTCAGGTAGACGGTTACCTGGACAGAATATATGTAGAAGAAGGATCTTTTGTAAGAGCGGGACAGCCGTTATTTAAAATAGATTCAAGAGCATACGGAGAACAAATGAATATGGCACAGGCTAATTTACAGGTTGCTGATGCCAACATTCAGAAAGCTAAAGTGGAAGTAGACCGACTACAGCCACTGGTAGCCGCAAAGGTAGTTTCTGAAGTACAGATGAAAACTGCAAAAGCTAATTATGCAGCAGCAGTTGCCTCAGCAGCTCAGGCCAAAGCATCGGTAGGAGGTGCCAGAATTAATGTAGGATTCACGACCATTACAGCACCTGTAAGTGGTTATATCGGAAGAATTCCTTACAAAAAGGGAAGTTTAATCTCCAGAACAGATCCTAACCCTTTGACGTTATTGTCTGATATCAGCGAGATTTATGCTTACTTTTCTTTAAGCGAACTGGATTTTATTGCTTTTCAAAATAAATATCCCGGAGCTTCCGTAGAAGAAAAGCTGAAAAACATGCCAATGGTAGATTTGGTAATTGCTGATAACAGTACCTATTCTGAAAAAGGAAGAATGAGCATTGTTGATGGCCAGTTCGATAAAAGTACGGGAGCCATCAGTGTACGTGCCGTATTCCCTAATGCACATGGTACATTAAGAACAGGAAATACAGGGCGAGTGCGCTTACCTCAGCTCCTGACCAACGTAGTGGTTATTCCACAAGAATCTACTTTTGAGATTCAGGATAAAACCTATGTATATATCCTTGGCAAGGACAATAAAGTAACCAGCAAACCTATAACCATCTCTGGAAAAACAGACAGTTATTACTTCATCTCTGAAGGACTTTCTGCAGGTGATAAGATTGTATACACAGGACTTGGCAGCTTAAAAGACGGCGCTTCAATACAACCGAAACCGATCTCTTCTGACAGCCTGCTGAAAGCAAAACCTTTGTAAACATCTTTACTAATACAGAAGACTTAAATAAATAAACTTCTTATGTTAAAACAATTTATAGAAAGACCGGTACTCTCTACGGTCATCTCCATAATACTCTTATTATTGGGAGCACTGTCTCTCTTTAATTTACCCATTGCCCTCTTTCCGGATATCGCTCCACCGAGTGTTCAGGTAACCGCCTTTTATCCGGGAGCGAATGCTGAGGTAGTGGCGCGTTCTGTGGCAACTCCGATTGAGGAAGCCGTGAATGGAGTGGAAAACATGACCTACATGACTTCCAACTCCAGTAATGACGGAACGATGACACTGAGTGTATTTTTCAAGCAGGGATCTGATCCCGATAATGCTGCGGTAAACGTACAAAACAGGGTATCAAAAGCAATGAGCCAGCTTCCTCAGGAGGTTGTTCAGGCCGGAATATCCACTCAGAAGGTACAGAACAGTATGATCATGTTCATGGGATTATCGAGTGATGATCCAAAACAATATGATGAGCTTTTCCTTCAGAATTACCTTAAAATTAACGTAATTCCTCAGATTCAGCGTATTCCGGGAGTTGCTCAGGCTCAGGTGTTCGGGACAAGGGATTACTCCATGAGAATCTGGCTGAAACCGGATAGATTAGCAGCCAACAATCTTTCTCCACAGGAAGTGCTTGCAGCGATTAAGGATCACAATCTTGAAGCTGCTCCAGGACGTCTTGGACAAGGGAGTAAAGAAACGTATGAATACATTCTTAAATACAAAGGAAAGCTGAATAAAGGCGAAGATTACGAAAGTATTGCGATTAAAGCCAACAGTGACGGTTCATTCCTGAGATTAAAAGATGTAGCAAGAGTTGAATTTGGTTCTTATACGTATACTGCAACGAACAGAGTAGACGGAAAACCGGTTGCCGGATTTGCGATCCTTCAAACTGCAGGTTCAAACGCGAACGAAATCTTAACGGAAATTGAGAAACAGGTTGATCAGCTTAAAACCACACTTCCAAAAGGAGTGGAACCGATCATCATGTACAATTCCAAAGACTTTTTGGATGCTTCTATCCATCAAGTAGTGGAAACACTTGTCATCGCATTCGTTCTTGTATTTATTGTTGTATTTATTTTCCTTCAGGATTTCAGATCTACATTAATTCCGGCTATTGCCGTACCGGTTGCGATTATTGGTACCTTCTTCTTCCTTCAATTGTTTGGATTTAGTATCAATATGTTAACCCTGTTTGCATTGGTACTCGCCATTGGTATTGTAGTGGATGATGCAATTGTGGTCGTAGAAGCTGTCCATTCGAAGATGGAACAAACCGGAATGCCGGTGGAGCAGGCAACACAGAATTCCATGAGTGAAATTTCCGGGGCTATTATTTCCATTACCCTGGTGATGTGTGCGGTATTTATTCCGGTAGGATTCATGCAGGGACCTGCAGGAGTTTTCTACAGACAGTTTGCCTTCACTTTAGTGATTGCGATTCTGATCTCTGCAGTCAATGCGTTAACGTTGAGCCCAGCTTTATGTGCAATGTTCTTAAATGATCCTCAGGGAGAGTATGGTGAACACGGTCATAAAAAAGGTTTTGGAGCAAGATTCTTCAATGCCTTCAATGTGAGTTTCAACAATATGACTAAAAAATATATTTACAGTCTTAAATTTTTAATTAAAAATAAATGGGTTGCCGTAGGAGGTTTAGTCCTTATTACCGCAGCAAGTATTTTCTTAATTAAAAAAGCTCCTTCAGGATTTATTCCTACGGAAGATCAGGGATTTGTATTATATGCGGTAAATACTCCTCCGGGAAGTTCACTGGAAAGAACCCACAGAGCTACTGCCCAGATTGATAAAATCATCAATGGAGAAAAGGCAACCAATCACCTTTGGGTAGCAGATGGAATGAACTTTATCAGTAACGCCAACGCCTCTCCTTATTCTGCAGGTTTTATCAAACTTAAAGATTATGATAAACGTGGCGATATGAAAGATCCTAACGAAATCGCCGCAACATTAACAGGAAAAGTGAGCCAGGTAAAAGATGCCAATGCATTCTTCTTCAACTTCCCTACTATTCAGGGATTCGGGAACGTTTCCGGTTTTGAATTTATGCTTCAGGATAAAACCAACGGTTCTTTTGAACAGTTAGGAACCACCACACAGGCATTCATCGGGGAATTGATGAAACGTCCGGAAATTGCGTTTGCATTTACCACTTATGCAGCCGGAAACCCACAATACACTATTGATGTAGATACGGATAAAGCAAATCAGCTGGGGGTTTCTGTAACGGAACTGATGCAGACGATGCAGATTTATTACGGAAGTAGTTTCGTGTCGGATTTCAACAGATTTGGTAAATACTACAGAGTAATGGCACAGGCAGACGTTGCTTACCGTACGGATATTAATTCTCTGGAAGGAATTTATGTGAAAAATAAATCCGGGGAAATGGTTCCTGCTAAAACACTGGTGACTTTAAAGAGAAGCTTCGGACCTGAAACGGTAACAAGAAACAACCTCTTCAATGCAGTAACCATCAATGGAACTCCTAAACCGGGTTACAGTACCGGAGATGCCATTAAAGCGGTAGAAGAAGTAGCCAAACAATCGCTTCCAAGAGGCTATGGCTATGAATGGACCGGGATTACCCGTGAAGAAATCAAAACAGGCGGACAGACTATATTCGTCTTTATGTTGAGTATCCTATTTGTGTATTTCCTGTTAGCAGCACAATATGAGAGCTATATCCTTCCGTTTGCGATTATCCTTACCATTCCTACAGGGATTTTTGGAGTATTTGCTTTCACAGGTTTAGCCGGAATTGATAATAACATTTATGTTCAGGTAGGATTGATCATGCTTGTAGGGCTTTTGGCAAAAAATGCGATTCTGATTGTAGAATTTGCTGTTCAGAGAAGAAAAGCAGGGAAAACACTGATTGAATCGGCACTTCAGGCTTCAAGACTGCGTCTAAGACCTATCTTAATGACCTCTTTCGCATTTATTGTAGGGATGCTTCCGCTGATATGGACTCAGGGAGCTTCTGCACAAGGTAATCATTCCATTGGGTACAGTACCGTAGGAGGAATGCTTACAGGAGTAGTGTTCGGAGTGTTCATCATTCCGGTGATGTATGTGATCTTCCAGTACCTGCATGAAAAAATGCCAAGCAGAAAAAATAAAAGATTGCTAAAACAAAAACAACAGGAAGAACTTTTAGCATCTTCTCATTAATAAAAATGATTTACAAAACTTTGAGAATATTTTTAAACCACAAACCTTTCATAAATAGCTACAGTCATCTGTGAAAATCTGTGAAATCAGTGGTCAATAAAAAATAGAGCAGCAACTATTCAAACTGCGATTATAAAAGCAAAGCATATCTCCTACTAAAGACTACTTTGTATAAAAGATCTCTCAAAGTTTTGTATTCAATTAAAAGTTTATATAAAAACTATGAAAAGAATTAAGAATATTTTTCTAACCATTATATTAGCTGTCATTGCGGTTTCTTGTGTAACAAAAGTTGCATACAAGGAACCGGACTTACAGCTTCCTGAGGAATTCCGGTTTACAGCTACTGCTGATACGGCAAGTATTGCCAATCTGGAATGGAAACAGTTTTTCAGTGATCCTATTCTTCAAAACCTGATAGAAAAAGGAATTACCCATAATTACGATCTTCAGATTGCATTAAAGCAAGTGGCTTCTTCACAGGAAAAACTGAAACAAGCGAAATATCTTCAATATCCCGATGTTGGTTTCGGAGTTTCAGCACAGATTTCCAAGCCTTCCAAAAACAGCATGAACGGGCAGAGTCTTAATTTATTTTTAGGAAAAGACTATGTTGAAGATTATAATGCAGCATTCAATTTATCTTGGGAAGCTGATATCTGGGGTAAAATTAAAAATCAACAGGAGGTTTCAAGAATGCAGTACCTGCAAACATATGAAGCCACTAAAGCGATCCAGACACAAGTGGTCGCAGCAATTGCCCAAGGATATTATAACCTGCTGATGCTTGACAAACAAATGGATATTGCAAAATCCAATTTGGAATTAAGCAGCAATACGTTGTCTATTACCCAGAAAATGTGGGAAAGCGGAGATACAACTTCTCTCGGTGTACAGCAGGCAACAGCACAGAAGCAGTCTACAGAACTGTTGATTACTCAGCTGGAACAGAATATTGCCATTCAGGAAAATGCATTGAGCATCCTTGTCGGTGAAAATCCAAATACCATCAACAGAACAATCGAAATGTCTGATACCTCTTTGCCACAAAGTATTTCAGCAGGACTTCCTGCAGCAATGGTGAGCCGTCGTCCGGATGTTCGTCAGCAGGAATTGTTTCTGTTAGAATCCAACTCGATGGTAGGGATTGCTCAGGCTAATATGTATCCTGCGTTGAAAATTACCGCTACCGGAGGAGTAAATTCTTTCAAAATAGACAACTGGTTTCAGATTCCGGCATCTTTATTCGGATCGGTATTGGGAGGACTTACCCAGCCTATTTTTCAAAAGAGACAGTTGAAAACAGATTTGGCAGTGGCTAAACTTCAGAGAGAGAAAAATGTACTGGCGTTCCGTCAGTCTGTTTTAAATGCTGTGGGAGAAGTTTCTGATGCGTTGGTTTCTAATGAAAGTTTAAAAGTCCAGGAACAGAAAGCTACAGAGCAGGTTCAAACGTTGAAAGACGGTATAAAAAGTGCCCAAATGCTTTATAAAGGCGGCATGGCAAATTATTTAGAAGTAATTACCGCTCAGGGAAATTCTTTACAGGCAGAACTTAATCTTGCATCCGTAAAAAGACAGAGATTAAGCAGCATTGTAGATTTATACCGGGCGTTAGGTGGCGGTTGGAAGTAGTAAATTAAATTATATTGTTAATGGAATGCGGTCTTTCGGGATCGCATTTTTTGTTTTAATTGAAAGAAAGATTTATTTCCACTTATACTGTTACTGTCATTCAGAACGAAACAAAGTGAAGTGAAGAATCTATTTCTAGCGTGCAAAAGATTCTTCCTTCGTCAGAATGACAATTCTACCATTAAGGACAATGAAGAAAAATAAAATAGATTTTAAGACTTAAGACAAATCCAAACTTAATATTCTTAACCTCTTAATAAAAATTTTAATGGTTAAAAATTACATTTATTTTTGAGTTTGTAGAGTAATATATTCAATCAATCTATCAAAATCCTCCTGCGAATATCCCAATTTCAAATAATGAATATCATCCGCTTTCCGGTACCAGGTCAATTGGCGTTTTGCATACCGCCGGCTGTTTTTCTTAATTTCAGAAACGGCAAAATCTAAATCCCACTCTCCGTCGAAATACTTAAATAATTCAGCGTAGCCTACCGTATTTAGAGCCGTCAGACCTTTATATTTTTCAAGACCTTTGGCTTCCTCCAGCAGGCCTTTTTTCATCATAATATCCACTCTTCGGTTGATCCGGTCATACAGTTCTTCGCGGGTAGCTTCAATCCCAATTCTGATAACTTTAAAATCTCTGGAATCCTGGGAAACAGCAATCAGTTCAGAATACTTTTTATTCGTCTGCCAGATGACATCAATTGCTCTTAAAAGCCTTCTGTGGTTATGAAAATCTACGACTTCGTAATAATCAGGGTCCAGTTCTTTCAATAGTTCCTGAAGTTTTTCAATTCCTTCAGTATCCATAATCTGTTGTAATTTTTCCTGATTTTTAGTATTGGCTTCGGGAAGATCATTCAATCCTTCAATCACTGCTTTTTCATACATCATACTTCCACCGACAAGAATGACGGTTTCATGATGTTCAAAAAGCTCATTGAGTTTTTTCAGGGCATCCTCTTCATACTGCCCGATAGAATAATAATCCTGTACCGATAGGTTTCCAATAAAATGATGAGGTGCCTCGGCAAGTTCCTCTTCTGATGGTGAAGCAGTACCTATTTTCATTTCCTGAAAAAACTGACGCGAGTCACAAGAAATAATTTCAGTCTTGAAATAATTAGCAAGATCAATAGCCAGCCTTGTTTTTCCAATTCCGGTGGGTCCTACTACAGAAATCAAATTTTTCATAGGTAGGCTATTTTATTTGTTTTGTAAGGGTCATATGGAATCGTAAATCTCCATTATTGTTTGTCTTTTCCAAATCACAACGATTTCACAGTGCTAATTTAAATGTTTATCTTTGTACGACAATAAAAAACTATGATTTTATCAATGACCGGCTTTGGTAGAGCCGAAGATGTTTTTGAAGGAAAAAAAATAACCGTAGATGTTAAGTCACTGAACAGCAAAAGCTTTGATTTAAACATCAAGATACCGTTGCGATATAAAGAGAAGGAATTTGAAATCAGGAAAATTCTTAACGACAGAATTATCCGTGGAAAAGTAGATTGCTATATCAATATCGAGAATCTTGAAGAATCCAATGATGTAAAAATCAATAAAAATCTTATTGATTCTTATATGAACGAACTTCGCAACATTGCTTCCGATGCTCCTGAATTTGAGTATCTTAAAATGGCAGTACGTCTTCCGGATGCGATCACATCAAGACCTGATGAGCTTACAGAAGGAGAATGGGAATCGCTGGCAAAGATCGTGAGCAACGCTGTAGATAAATTTGAAAACTTCAGAAAAACAGAAGGAAAAATCTTACACGAAGAACTGGAAAAGAATATTCAGAATATCGACAGATATTTATCTGAAGTCATTCCTTTTGAAGAAGTGAGAATCAACAGTGTGAAAGAACGTTACCAGAAGTCTCTGAAAGAATTCGAAAACGTAGATGAAACCCGTTTTTATCAGGAAATGGCTTATTTTACTGAAAAACTGGATATTTCTGAGGAAAAAGTAAGACTGACACAGCATTTGAAATACTATAAGGAGGTAATGGATAATGAAGATTTCAACGGAAAAAAATTAGGTTTTATTTCTCAGGAAATCGGAAGAGAGATCAATACATTAGGTTCAAAAGCCAATCATGCTGAAATTCAGAAATTAGTCGTAATGATGAAAGATGATCTTGAAAAAATTAAAGAACAAACGCTAAACGTATTATAAAAGTTGATGGTTAATAGTTGTCTGTTGATACATAAAAACCGGCAACTATCAACTGTCAGCCAGCAGCTATATGGAAAAAGTTATTATATTTTCGGCGCCGTCGGGAAGTGGGAAAACAACCCTTGTAAAACATTCTTTAGAACAATTTTCAGAACTGGAATTCTCAATTTCATGCACGACAAGACAACCTAGAGGAAGTGAAATTCATGCGGTAGATTATCATTTTTTAAGTCCCGATGAATTCAGACAAAAAATTGCAGAAGATGCATTTGTTGAATTTGAAGAAGTATACACTGATAAATATTACGGTACGTTAAAATCTGAAGTCGAAAAAATCTGGAATCTGGGAAAAGTAGTCATCTTTGACGTAGATGTGAAAGGTGGTACTTCTCTAAAAAAATACTTTGGAGAAAAAGCACTTTCTATTTTCATTGAACCCCCTTCTATCGAGGAACTGGAACGAAGATTGATTTCACGAAACACAGATGATGCAGAAACCATCAAAACCCGTGTAGAAAAAGCAGAAGAAGAAATTTCATATGCCGGAGAATTTGACAAGATCGTCATCAATAATGATTTGGACGACGCCAAAAAAGAAATAGAAAGTTTAATAAAAAATTTTATCAGTAGTCATTAAAAACGCTTAGAAAATTTCTACTTTTAAAGAAACAAAACATTGAGGTTGATATGAGTACCGAAACATTAGAAAAAGCTAAATCTGCGATTCCTGTAAGAGGATTTTTAGATATAAAAGATATCGCGATTCCTCAAGGAAAAGAGCTTGTGAAGGCTATTCTTAAGCTTAAAGAAGAAAAAAATGCCGTTATTTTAGCGCATTATTACCAGCCTGGAGAAATCCAGGATATTGCTGATTTCCTTGGAGATTCTTTACAGCTGGCCAGACAGGCAAAAGATACCAACGCTGATATGATTGTATTCTGCGGAGTACACTTTATGGCGGAAGCTGCAAAAATCCTTAACCCAACGAAAAAAGTAGTATTGCCTGATACGATGGCAGGATGCTCTTTAGCTGATGGATGTTCAGGAGAAGGATTGAGAAAAATGCGTGAGCAGCATCCCAATGCTTTAATTGCAACGTACATTAACTGTAATGCAGAAACGAAGGCGGAAAGTGACATTATCGTAACAAGTTCCAATGCAGAAACAGTTATTGAAGCTCTTCCTAAAGACCGACCGATTATTTTCGCTCCGGATAAAAACCTGGGAAGATATCTGTCTAAAAAAACAGGACGTGATATGATTCTTTGGGATGGAAGCTGCATCGTTCACGAAGCTTTTTCTATGGAGAGAATTGCGCAGCAATTAGCTGACAACCCTAATGCAAAAATGATTGCCCATCCTGAAAGTGAGGAAGCTGTTTTAAAGCTGGCTCATTTTATAGGCTCTACTTCTGCCCTTTTGGATTATGTAGAAAAAGACGACTGCCAGACATTCATCATTGCTACCGAAGAAGGAATTCTTCACGAAATGAGAAAACGTGCACCGCATAAGCAGTTGATTCCGGCTTTAGTTTTTGATGAAAGCTGTAACTGCTCAGAATGTTTCTATATGAAACGTAATACTATGGAAAAATTGTATTTGTGTATGAAATACGAACTTCCTGAAATTATCATCGAAGAAGAACTTCGTCTGAAAGCATTAAAGCCAATTGAGGCAATGCTCGATCTTTCGAAAAGTATAAAATAAATGAAAAGCACTGTTTTTACAGTGCTTTTTTATTTCTATTACACCAAAGGTGTATAACAAGTTCCTCCTTGATTTCGCCAACAACCCCAGCCTCCTTTTCGGAAACATACATATGCTTCACCACCACAAGCATCTATCTGAATTTGCGTGAAGCCTCCCTGAATTTTTGTTTGTTCTATTCTTGAGAGTTTTTTTAGATTTTTCATAATTTATTTAGTTTAGATTAAAAATATAGAATCTCACTCTTACGACATTTTTTAAATCGCAGAGATTTGAACAAAACAATCTACGCTCACCATCACACACATTTTACAGGTCTCAGACAAGCCAAAATAAGCTTCGCAAGAAGCACTAGACGTATTATAACCTCCTCCTCCAGGACCAAAAACAATATGACTAGGACAACCGTCACAACGGGAAACTCCCGATCCGTTTACCTGTTCTAAATCTCTTCTGTTTAATTTTTTTATATTTTTCATGGTTGTTTATTTAATTTGTTGAGTTTTTTATGAGTTATAATGGAGCAATTTCAGGACACGTTATCGGATTGTTAATGTATAAACATACATTCCGTCCTTTTAAGTCCCCGCACAGTGCACAGCCTGTAGGTCCGCAATCAAGATCTTTCTGACATTGATCAGGCTGTATACTTCCGGTAATCACTCTCAGATGCTCTCTGTTTAATTTTTTTAGATTTTTCATAGTCGTTTATGGTATTAGTTTTAGTATTTGCGTTGATTATTGAGTAAGAACCGGACACGCAAGCGGATCATATAAGTATAGGCAAACCCTGCGTCCTCTGAGATCTGTACACCAGGCACAACCCGTAGGCCCGCAATCCAGATCTCTCTGGCAATCGACCAACAAGCCTCCGTTAAGTGATCGCAGGTCTTCTCTGTTTAATTTTTTTAAATTTTTCATGGTAATTTAGTTTGGTGGTGATAAAAGTATCAGTAGAAGAATTAACAAAACACTGTTTTTACAGTGTTTTATATTTTAGTCAAGAGAACATTCGTAGCTCAATAAAACCTTAGACTTGCAGCACGTTGGCAGCGCATCATAATCTGCACATGATTTTGGGAATCCAGGTCCGTAAGGTCCCGGAGGACATACATAATTACAAGTTCCACCACCATTTACTGATTTCAAATTGTCTCTGTTTAATTTTTTTAGATTTTTCATAATAATTTGATATAGTTTAGTTTATAAATATAATAAATATTTCATTTGAAACTAAAATTAATCACTATTAAAAGAATTAATATAAAAAACATCCATAAAATAGTATCTTTTACAAGGATTATAATTTCTTTTATCCATCAAAAATAAAATGTTAAAATTGAAAAAAAATGCCTGTTATCTAAAATAATCTCTACATTTGTTCTGTAATAATGAATTATTTAAGAAACATATCTGATATTTCTACCGCGAAGCTTTCTGCTTCCGGAGTATCTTCTATTTCTATTACAACTACAACAACTACCCCATAACGGGGTATATTTTCACATATTATTTCAGGTACACCTGCTCTTTTTTTAAAGAGTAATTTATTCAATTGATCATAACCT
This sequence comes from Chryseobacterium soli, assembly GCF_000737705.1. GTDB lineage: Bacteria > Bacteroidota > Bacteroidia > Flavobacteriales > Weeksellaceae > Chryseobacterium > Chryseobacterium soli. The sequence goes on from NZ_JPRH01000012.1 coordinate 39,136, forward strand.
AAAAAAATAAGTGATGAAAATCCTAAAATTCGGAGGCTCTTCTGTTGCCAATGCCAACAACATCCTGCAGGCAGAAAACATTATAAAAAAAGAATCCTTACAAAACAAAATCATCGTTGTTGTTTCTGCACTACAAGGCGCAACAGATTCATTAATCAAAGCCGCAAACTACGCTTCTCATAAAGATGAACGCTATATTTGGCTTATCAAAGAACTTGAAGAGAAGCATCTTAATCTCGTAAAAGAACTGATTCCGGTACTAGATCAAAGCGCATGGCTGAGTTTTGTTAAAAAACATTTTAATGACATCGAAGATCTCTGCAACAGCATTTTTGTCTTAGGAGAATTCACAAACAGAATTAAAGATAAGATCACTTCTTACGGCGAATTTCTTTCTTCCAATATAATTGCTGCCAGATTGCAGTATGAAGGACTGGATGCTATCTGGATGAATGCGATGGATCATATTCTTACAGACAGCGCTTTTACTAACGCCAAAGTAGATCTTGAAATTACAGAAAAGAATATACAGAACTATTGCAAAGAACATCAGAACCATATTATAATTGTTCCCGGTTTCATTGCGAAAGATGGAAAAGGAAATATAACTACGCTTGGAAGAGGAGGATCAGATTACACTTCTTCTATTATGGCAGCGGCTTTAAGTGCTGACGAACTTCAAATATGGACAGATGTAAGCGGTATGATGACCGCAGATCCAAGACTGGTATCTAATGCAAAACCTATCCCCGAAATTTCGTATCATGAAGCCATGGAACTGTCTCATTTTGGAGCGAAGGTTCTCTATCCGCCAACCATCCAGCCGGTCATGATAAAAAATATAGACCTTAGGATAAAAAACACCTTTAAACCTGAGGCTGCAGGAACATTGGTTACTCACAATATCAATGCTTCAGATTCAGAAAATAGTCCGGTGGCAGTAGGAATTTCCAACATGAGCCATATTGCCCTGTTAACTCTTGAAGGCAGTGGAATGGTAGGAATTCCCGGTATTTCAGCACGATTATTTCAATGCCTGAGCCTGGAAAAAATTAATGTAGTGCTCATTACACAAAGTTCTTCGGAACATTCCATTACTCTTGCGATCCATGAAAATGATGTTGTACATGCAGAAACAGCAGTGAATTCTTCTTTTGCAGACGATGTGAAACTGAAGAGAATCGCTCCTGTAAAAATAGAGACCGGACTTTCAATCGTAGCGCTTGTGGGGGAAAATATGAAAAACAGAAGCGGTGTGAGTGCAAAAATGTTTGGCTGCCTTGGAAATAACGGTATCAACATAAGAGCAATTGCCCAAGGATCATCAGAAAAAAATATCAGCATTGTTATTTCAGAAAAAGATATCAAAAAAGCGGTCAACGTTCTTCATGAAGAATTTTTTGAATCCGAAATAAAGCAAGTTCATCTCTACCTCTGCGGAATCGGAAATGTGGGCCATAAACTGATCCAGCAGATCTACGAACAGAATGAATATCTTAAAGAACATATTTTGATTAATCTTCGGATTGCAGGACTTTCCAACAGCCGGAATATGTGCTTTCCGGAATCAGGAATTTCTAAAGACGAATGTCTGGAGCATCTCAAAAATGGAGAAAAAGCTTCTATCGAAAAATTTGCTGAAGAAATTATTTCCCGTAATCTTCGAAACTCTGTTTTTGTAGATGTTACCGCCAGTGCAGAAATTCCGAAGATTTATGAAAGCCTTCTTAAAAAAAGTGTCAACATCGTTGCCTGTAATAAAATTGCCGCTTCATCAGATTTTGAAAAATACCAGAGTCTTAAAAATACTGCTAAGAACCACAGCTGTAAATTTTTCTTTGAAACCAATGTAGGGGCTGGTCTTCCTATTATAGGAACCATTAATGACCTGATCAGAAGCGGGGATAAAATTACGTCGATACAAGCGGTCTTAAGTGGCACATTGAATTTTGTTTTCAATAATTATGACGGAAACATTCCATTTTCGGAAGTGGTAGCCCAGGCACAGAAAGAAGGATATACAGAACCTGATCCAAGGCTGGATCTCGCAGGTACAGATGTTGCCCGGAAAATTTTGATCCTCGCCCGTGAAGCCGGATATCCGCTGGAATTCCACCAGATTGAAAATATTGGTTTTCTTCCGGAAGAATGTATGCAGGGAGATGTGGACAATTTCTACCAGATGTTGCTGAAATATGAAGATCATTTTCAAAACCTGGTAGCAGAAGCGAAAGCAGGGAATAAAATATTAAAATATGTTGCCACCTTCAACCATGGCAAAGCGCAGGTAGGCCTGCAGCATATTGCTCCTGAAGACGATCTTTACCACCTGTATGGAAAAGATAATATTGTCATCTTTAAAACCCTACGATATTCTGAACAGCCACTGGTTGTGAAAGGTGCCGGAGCGGGAGCTGACGTTACCGCAAGTGGTGTCTTTGCAGATATTGTGCGTGCGGTTTGAGGGAATAATAGATGTTAGATTTCAGATTTTAGACATCAGATTCCAGACTTTAGACTTATCATCATCTTTTATTATTGATCATGAGATGATGAAAAATAATCATTATACCTAAAAAATATGAAAAAGATAAAAATAAAAGTTCCTGCTACAGTCGCCAATCTTGTATGTGGTTTTGACATTTTAGGAATGGCTGTCCATGAACCTTATGATGAAATGGAAATCAGTATTTCAGAAAATCCAGAGATCATCATCAGGCATACGGATCATTATGGGCTCCCCGAAGAAGCTTCAAAAAATGTTGCCGGAGTTGTTTTATTAAAAATTCAGGAAGAACTTGATCTCAAACACGGTTTTGAAGTCATTATTCATAAAAATATTAAGCCTGGAAGCGGGCTCGGCTCCAGCGCGGCAAGTGCCGCCGGAGCCGCCTTTGGAGCCAATATATTGCTAGGAGACAGATTATCTAAGGAAGAAATTGTACATTTTGCTATGTTTGGGGAAGAGCTCGCATCCGGAGTCCGGCATGCAGACAATATTGCCCCCTGTATCTATGGAGGTATTGCACTGGTAAAATCTTCAGATCCTATAGATATTATCCCCCTACAGTCTCCGGATTTATTTGTGGCAGCCGTTCACCCTCAGGTTGAAGTAAAAACTTCTGATGCCAGACAAATATTAAAAAAAAGCATTTTACTCAAAGATGCTGTTAAACAATGGGGAAACATTGCCGGTTTGGTAGCCGGAATAGAAAAAAATGATCATGCCTTGATCGGAAGAAGCCTGAATGACGTGATCATAGAACCGGTACGAAGTATTCTCATTCCAAAATTTGATGAAATCAAAACAAAAAGCCTTCAGCTGGGAGCTTTGGGAGGCGGCATATCAGGTTCGGGGCCTTCCGTTTTCATGCTTGCCGAACAAGAAGAAACTGCCCAACATATAGCAAAAATGATGAAAGAGGTCTACGATAAAATTGAAATTGACAGCTTTGTATATGTTTCCAAAATTAACCTAATAGGAATCGAAATCATTAATGAAACTGAAGGCAACAAGCCCCTTAACTAAAAATAATCCAATGAACTACTATAATTTAAAAGACCGACACGAGCAGGTTGATTTCAAAACAGCTACTATTAAAGGACAGGGAAAAGAAAAAGGATTATTTTTCCCTGAAGTGATACCTCAGTTTGAAAAAGAATTCATTAATAATTTATCTCAATTTTCCAATGAAGAAATTGCCTGGCGATGTATGGCAGATTTTGTTGGCAACGAGATTCCTGTTGAAGTTTTAAAAAAAATCACTGCTGAAACCATACAGTTTGATATTCCGTTGAAAAAAATCAATGACAGCATTTCTGTTCTTGAACTTTTTCATGGTCCTACCCTCGCCTTTAAAGATGTGGGTGCAGGTTTTATGAGTCGATGTCTGTCCTATTTCTTACAAGACGAAAATAAGAAGGTCACTGTATTAGCTGCTACTTCGGGAGATACCGGTGGTGCTGTTGCCCATGGATTCTATAAAGCTCCGGGAATCGATGTGGTGATTCTCTATCCCAAAAACAGAGTCAGTAAAGTTCAGGAAAAACAACTTACCGCTCTCGGTGAAAATATTACAGCATTAGAAGTGGACGGAAGTTTTGATGACTGTCAGCATCTGGTAAAACAGGCATTTGCAGATGAAGAAATTAATCATCATATCCTATTAACATCCGCTAATTCTATTAATGCGGCAAGATGGCTTCCGCAACAAATCTATTACCTGCTGGCCTTAAAGCAGTGGCAGCAATCTGAAAAAGAAGCTCCCGTGATCTGCGTTCCAAGCGGAAACTTTGGAAATATCTGTGCCGGGCTGCTGGCTCATTTCCGGGGACTGCCTGCCGATCATTTTATTGCAGCCTGTAATGAAAATGATGTAATTCCTCAATATCTTAAAACACAAACCCTTAACATCAAGCCTACTGTTGCCACCCTTTCCAATGCCATGGATGTAGGCAATCCAAGTAATTTCGTAAGAATCCTGGAACTTTTTGACCATCAATTCAACACCCTTAAAAACACGGTGTCTGGTTATTCCATTGATGATAAAACAACCCTGGAAACTATTGCAAAAGTGTATACGGAATATGGATATATGCTTGACCCCCATGCTGCTGTTGCGTATGCTTCTCTGGAAGAATATCTTACCCTACATCCTGATAAAAAAGGGTTTATTTTAGGTACTGCCCATCCGGTAAAGTTTCCTGATGCCGTGGAAAAAGCAACAAAGGTCGAAATTAAGATTCCGGATTCCCTGGGAGATTTAATGAGCAGAGAGAAAAAAACTGTGGAAATTAATTCAGATTTTAAAGAATTAAAACGATTTTTGCTTGACAAAAATTAAGGCAATGAGTAAAATATATCTTGAAGATGTAAAAATATATGGCTACCACGGTGTTCTTCCGGAAGAGAACATCATTGGCACCTATTATATTATTAATGCGGAACTGCACACCGATCTATGGAAAGCTGCTGAAACAGATGATTTGCACGATACCATAAGCTATGCAGATATCAATGAGATTATCCATAACGAGATGAATATCAAATCAAAATTACTGGAACATGCAGCCGGCAGAATCATTTCAAAGATTCATAACAGTTTTCCCCAGGTTAGCTATATCAAATTAAAAATTACCAAAACATCCCCGCCGATGCAGGGAGAAATGAAAGGAGCAAGTATTGAACTCGAGCGAAGCTTTACGTCCAATCAGTAAAATAGTATTATTTTCACATAAAAATCATAAAGAATTGAGACTTATCACCATCATATTTTTATTAAGTTGTATTAGTATTTTCGGGCAGACCAATGTCGACAACCAGCTGGCAGCTTACAATTTTCCAAAGATCAAGTCAAGTATTACGATGCCTGTTACCATTCCGCTTTCGGAAATCAGTAATATGATTAATGCGTCTGTAAAAGAACTGATCTACCAGGATGATTCTTACACAGACAATAACAATGACCAGTTTAAGGTTAAAGTATGGAAAACAAGACCTATCCGCTTGGTAGGTGGTACCAATCAGAATCTCCTGATTGAAGTTCCATTAAAAATATGGGCAGAAAAAGGAATCGGCACATTGGGAGTGTACACCTATCAGAATACAACTTTTGAAACCGTAATGTCTTTTAATACCTCTTTAAGCTTAAGAAATAATTGGACGATTGCTACCAATACCCAGCCCAACGGTTTTAAATGGGTTACAAAACCCGTTCTGGACTATGGAAAAATTAAAATTCCCATTACCTCTGTGGTAGAAAAAAATCTTAAGGAGCAACAGGAAAAATTTGCTAAAACAATTGACCAGCAAATGGCAACACAGCTGAACTTCCAGCAGTATGCAGTAATGGCCTGGAATGTTTTTTCGCAACCCTTCAATATTTCAGAAGAATACAACACCTGGCTGAAAGTAAGCCCTGTAGGAGTAAATATCACTCCGCTTACATTTTACGCTAACCAAATTGATGCTAATATTGGAATTGATATTTATTCCGAAACGTTTACAGGAAGTAAGCCAACGTCTTCCCAACCGGTGAAAACACCACCCAACTTTCTTGCCACCCCCGTTCTTGCAGATCATTTTATATTGCAGACAACAGCGAATGTTCCTTTCTCTGAAGCAACGAATATTGCGAGAAATATGTTTTTAAACAAAGAATATGATGTAAGAGGTTCCAAAATTAAAATCAAAGATATTAAAGTATACGGCGTAGAAAACCGCGTGATGATCGAAGCTGAAACGGAAGGCTACGTTAATGGAAAAGCTTTTATCTCGGGAATACCGGTATATGATGAAGTAAAAAAGAAAATTGTGCTGTCTAATACCAAATTCAATCTTAGGACTGCAAATATCTTACAGAAGACCGCTACCCTGCTCTTTAAAGGAAAAATTGTAAAAATGATTGAAGAGGAATACGGAATTCCTACACTGGAACTGGAACAGACTTCCAAAAAAAGTATTGAAGAATCATTCAATAAAGAATATTATAAGGGCTTAAAGATGACCGGAAGAGTTTTCAATGTGAAACCCAGCAGCATTCTTTTGAACCCTTTAGGAATCACCGCTGTAATTGATACTAATGCTACATTAAGGCTTATCGTTAACGGATTTTAAGTTTATAAACTAAAAACATAACCATGAAAAAAATTTTAAAAATCGTAAGATAATAAAGCTTCATTAGGTATTAGATTTGCAAATCTGCTGATAGATAGGGCTATGATCTATTTACTGTTTTTTCTATACGGAGTATTTTCTGTATTGATCTATGAACTGCTTAATATTGAATTTTTCGTCAATATAACAGATAAACTGAGCTCAATGAACAGGATTCAGGATATCCTTTTAACATCAGCAGTCTATTTCATTTATTTATTTTCAATGGAATATTTTACAAAAGGGAGGACAGTAGGAAAGTATATCACCGGAACGAAAGTTTTGAGTACTGACGGCACCCAACCTACATTACAGGATTATTTTATCCGAACAATCTCGAGATTTGTTCCTTTTGATCCATTTTCTTTTTTCGGATATAACGGATGGCATGACAACTGGAGCAACACACGAGTGATTAGCATCAAAAAATATGAGGCTGATAGACAGGCAAAAAGCGATATAAACGCCATCGGCACAAAAGAAATTGCATAAAAAACTTTTGTTGAATGAATTTTTTTGTTATATTTGCACACTTCAAAAATGGTACTTTGGCCGAGCGGCTAGGCAGTGGTCTGCAACACCATCTACAGCGGTTCGAATCCGCTAGGTACCTCTTAAACCTCTAATCAATGATTAGAGGTTTTTTTATTCCCAACTCACACATTAGACTATCTGGCTGCACTCTGATTAATCCCGCTAAAAAATATCATTAGCAAGCAGTAGAAAATACAGCTTGAACACAACACATAGGTTCCTTAATACTGCAACAATCCAACTTCTTATTTACAGAAATAAAAAATCCCCGGATTTCTCCGAGGATAAAAACTAATAACCATGAAAACTCAAATTAAACATGAGTTGCTATCTTACATTGAAAAAACGTGCCAATAGTTTTATTAAATTATATTTTATGATTTTTTTAATACTTCTCAAATCGTAGGTTCAAAATTCAGAAACAAAAAAATAATCTCAGGTCTTCCTCTTAATACCATAACCACAAAAACACCACCTTCTGCCTTGAAAAGAAAGTTATCAACTTTAATTTTCCGACTTATCAAGAATACAACAATCTCAAAATAAGCACAATAATAAAGTTATCCACATCTTAACAAATAAGAGTTATCCATATTGAGTTTTATAATAAATAGTTTTCTCGCATTTATCACTGAAAAACACCCAATTAACCTATATTTATTTCAGTAATATAAAAGTTATCAACCACAATTTTATAAATTATCAACATTATAAATAACTGATAATAAATCTAATATGAAAGTTATCCACATTTTAACAAACATGGAATCAGCATTTTAATAATTAAATAAAACACAGCGCATTAACACCTCTTTTAACCACAAAAAAAATTTACATTAAAAACTTAAAACAATTAATGAAATAAGCTTCGGGTAATAGAATACAGCAAATGGAAAAAACTGAATAGAATTTTAAGAAATATCGAAAAAGCCACAGATCTAACCCAAGCCTCCTCACAAGATCAGCAAGGAATAACAAGATCTAATATTTAATGATCATACATCCGAAAGAAGTACGAGTAAATTTATTAATGGGAATCAATAAAAATCCCCGGACAAGTCCGGGGATAAAACTAATAACCATGAAAACTCAAATTAAACATGAGTTACTTTCATATATTGAAAAAACATGCCAATATTTCAAACGGATTATATTTTAAGATTTTTTTAATACAACCAATTCTAATAATAGAAAAATCAACTCTTCTATTACCCAAGAATATTCCCAATGCTTAAAAATTATTTCATCAAACAAGAAAGTTATTCACTATAAAAATACAAGTTATTAACATTATAAACACCTATACATTAAGCAAATAAAAAAGTTATCCACATCTTAACAATATCAAATTTCATATTTGAAAAAGCAGACAATAGGAAAATTATATTTTTATAAAAAATAAATCTTGATAAAATTATGGGGTATAAAAAAGAGATAGAAATTTCTACAGAAAAGAATAAAAAAAATCCTCGGACTTCTCCGAGGATAAAAACTAATAACCATGAAAACTCAAATTAAACATGAGTTGGCTTCTTACATTGAAATATCGTGCCAAAAATTAATTTTTAATAATATTTTTCAAAATAATTTTTATATTGAGCTTCAAGTAATTTCAATCCTATAATGATATGCATGCAAACAACTAATAATCAAACAATTGTTTAATTATCTCAATTTCATTTATATATTCATATTAATCATAATTAATCCAATTTTCTGCACAAAATAGAATCAAACAAAAAAAGACCCCCAACAATGGAGGCCTCAAAAACACAAATGATGAAAAAAAAATTTTTATTTATATCAGAAATATAATTATCTATCATTAAATTCTAATCAAAACTACAATGTATTTTTTTTATATTTTATGACTGTACTCATAAACACATAATTTATTATATCAATATGAGTATTAATCGGCAACTCCTCTTACATTCCTCATTTTTCAGTCCTGCTTATAATCCATATGCTATATTAAGTATCTATATAAATATTGCAAACCAAAAAATTTCACCTACATAAGAGAAAACACACCCTAAAATCAGTCTTAATTTCCGATAAAGTTACAGGAAAGATGAACGGAATTATAAATCAGCAGACTATTTTGTTATTATTGTTTTAACACTAATAAATAATTATTAACAATCAATCTACATCAATAACAGGTAAAAGATAAGAAAAAAATATCAAATAGCCAATGATTAGGGTCATGTTTTTTAATTATTTTAATTCCTATTTTTATGAAATAATTTAATTCATAAAATTGTGATAAAAATTTCTGTACTTATAGCCAACTATAATAATGGAAAATATTTTGCTGATTGTTATAACTCACTTCTCAGTCAAACCTATACAAACTGGGAAGTAATAATTGTCGATGATGCTTCTACCGATGACTCTGTTGAAGTTATTAAAAATATCATAAAAAATGACGATCGTTTCAAGTTATATCATAATCAAGAAAATAAAGGATGTGGCTTCACCAAGAGAGAATGCATGAAATATGCACAGGGTGATATATGTGCATATCTGGACCCTGATGATGCCCTTTACAGTACAGCTTTGGAGACCTGCGCATTTGAGTTTGCCAAGAATACAAATATTGTAGCCTTGTATTCCCAGATGATGCTGTGTGATGAAAATCTTACTCCGGATAAGGTTTTTGCCAGCACAAAACAAATTTATAACAGCCGATACTTTTTTAACTGTCCAACTCAGTTTGCTCATTTCTTTGTATTTAAAAAAGAAACCTATTTTAAAACATCCGGTATTAATGCAAACCTAAAAAGTGCAGTAGATCAGGATCTCTATTTGAAAATTCTTGAGCATGGCGGAGTAACATTTGTCAAAGAACCACTCTATCTTTATAGACTTCATTCTAACGGAATTTCGCAACACAGTTCCAAACAAACCGCAAAAGAATCTTTTGCCAAGGTGATTCATGAAACGATGAAAAGAAGAGGAATAAGAAAAATAAACAATCGAACAGTTCCTGATCATTATACTAATGCTCAGGAAATTTACCAGCTGCTGAACTATCAGACCAATAAAGTACATCGATTCATCAATAAGTTAAAACTTACATTAAATCTATAATCTATTACACTCCTCTTATGAGGAGTTTTTTTATGCTCTAATAATTGGAATCCTTCCAAAAGTCATATTAGTAGTATAAAAATATCGCGCTTAATAATTCTGCATAAAAACGGCCCCCTTTTCAGGAGGCCTAAAAACACAAATGATGAAAAAAATCTATTCAGAAAATCCGAACAGAATATTGTAAAAGCTGTTATCTGGTATTCCTTTTATTATTATACTTTTTCCAATATGGAAAATCATAACTGTAAAATAAAAAATCGGAGGTATGATTTATCTTCCGGAGAATAAGGCTACAACCAAAAACAACAAGCATTAATAAAATAAACAAAATGATGAGTTTAAAAATAAATGAATAGTCATAAATGTCCATAAGTACAATCGTTTTTCAGTTTTTAATTATGTTAAAATTACTATAAATATCCTAACAATGTGAATAAAAAACTACTTATGCCACTAAATTCATCAAAAAAACCCTCTATTGAAAGAGCGTAAATTTAGGTAAATATTTTATTTCCACAAAGTTATTCTTCCCAAGTTATCGGAATATATACTGTAACATATCCATCTGCATCCACCTGCGCATCCGACACTACTGCCGATACAGATCCATATCCTATCCAGCCCCCTTGTCCCTGCATAGCAGAAAAAACATATGTTCCCGCCGGAATACCCCCATAATATTGCGGAAGAGATTGAAAACCTCCGCTATAATAGGTATCATAGGCAACGCCTGTAGTGGTATCAGTAGCAATAAAACTTCCTACATCATAATTTCCAGAAAGAAGTTTCGTCCCGCTTTTAGAAAGAAGTCCATACCGGATTTTATACGTTTTTGTTTTTAAAGCCTCTTTCGATACAACAGACTGAGCTGAGGGCTGAGATTCAACAAGCAATTCATCATTAGAAGAGCATGAGACAGCCAGAGCCGACAAACCTGTGAAGGCTATTACCTTCAGTATTACGTTTTTCATATTATTATAATTTGGTAATTCAAAAATACCCAATTCATATGAATCAAATAAAAACTATTAATTAATATACAATTACATTCCCTGCAAATACCTTCGACCTAAGGTTCAGACAAAAATTAATACAGCATATTCTAGCATTTTAATTGAATAGCCAATGATACTTTAATTAAACTTTAACATCCTTTAACTAAAACTTGGCTTCATAATTGAAAATAATAGTAAAGATTTAATTGCTTAATTGAATCTTACGTATTAAAATTTGAATTATGAAAAAGGTAGTATTAGCAGGTTTTATATCCGTCATGGTAATGACAGCCTGCAAGAAGGATAACCAGACCGCAGAAAAGTCTCTGCAACAGCAGAAAATTGAATTTCAGGCCAGACAGCTTGATATAGAAAAACAAAAGCTGGCTATTGAAAAAGAAAGAATTGTGTATGAAGCACAAAAGAAAGCAGACAGTATAGTAGCAGATAAAAAAACAAAAGCTGTCGCAGAAAATAATTCAAGACCACAGGTAATAAGAGAAACCAAAACCGTTTACAGAGATAGAGCATCCAGTTCAAATTCCAGTAACGGAACTTATGCCAATAACGGTAGCAGCAGTAGCGCTTCCCAAGGAACTACCAAGAAAAAAGGAATGAGTAAAGCTGCAAAAGGAACGATTATAGGAACGGTAGGTGGAGCCGCAGCAGGAGCCATTATCAGTAAGAACAACAGAGGCCTTGGTGCTGTCATAGGCGGTGTTGTAGGGGGTGCTACGGGATATACCATCGGTAGAGCCGGCGATAGAAAAGACGGAAGGGTACAACCCAAATAATTAATATTTTTAGAAAGAATAAAAGATTGCTTATTTTTAAGCAATCTTTTTTTATGATCTTATTACTCCTTTCTTCCATTTTCATCATCCCGGCTTTAATGGGCCTGGGGAAAGTTGTGGAATCTTTTCTGGGCTCTTTATATACCGGGATTTCAGGGAATATAATATCCGGAATAGTAGGAATCAGTCTAATCTGGTCTGTTCTTGCATTTTTCCTTCCTTTAAATATCTATATAGAAATCCCAACTCTTCTGATAGGTTTTTTTTATTTTTTTAAAGAAAAATTATTTCTGAAATGGTATCATTTTTCAAAACAAGAGAGTGCTTTAGCCTTAAGCATTATTCTTATCATTGCGTTTTGCAGTTCTTATTATCCTTATATATTAGACCATTTTGGATATTATGTACCCACCATTCAATGGCTTACGGAATATGGCATGGTAAAGGGAATGTCCAACCTTGATCTTACTTTGGGACAGATGTCGATATGGCATATTTTCCAGGCAGGGTTTTCGAATTTCTCAGATCCGTTCTTGAGAATGAATGCTGTTATATTGATCATTTATACCATATATATTATAGAAAAGAAAAGCTGGGCCCAGCTGTGTTTTCTTCCTGTACTTCTTTTATTTTCCCAATCACCAAGTCCTGATCTTCCCGTGGTTGTCTTTTCTCTTATCCTATTAAATGAAATAGTATCCGGAAACAGAAAAACAGATCTCTTGTTTGGATTTTCAATTTTTGTATTTGCCATTAAACCTACGATGATATGGATTCCGATACTAAGCTTTCTCTATTCTATTCTGATTGTAAAATCTAATTTCAAAAGTTTGTTATTTGGAGGAGCAGTCCTGCTTTTATTCTTTGTAAAAAATATATGGACATTCGGGTATCCTATTTTTCCGATTTCTATAATCGATCTGGGGATAAGCTGGAAACCTAATCCCGAAATTTTACAAAAGTCGTCTCAATACGCGATCTTAAAAACGTATGATATGCAGTACAGTTATCAGGAAATTCAAAATTTTTCATGGTGGGAATATGCTAAAAACTGGTTGTTTTTAAATGGAATAAAATCGAAGATCAATATCCTCTTTATCCTAAGTTTATTAGTATTCACCATTTTTGCTTTCTTCAAAAAAAACAAGATGGTAACGCTTATTTTGATATCTATTCTTATTAAAAGTATTCTTGTCCTTTTATTCTCTGCCCAATACAGATTTTTTATCGATGTATTTTTTGTAATCTTTTTTGTCCTGTTTTTCAAACAGATTAATAAAACAACTTCAATCGCTGCTTTTTCAGGATTAAGTATTGTTCTTATCATATTTCTAACCTTTCCAACTCTTCTTCAACAGTATCTTCCAAGTTTCAGATTGGGAAGCTTTATGGGACCATTTGAAAAAAAACAATTGTACAGCCCTTCAGTCTATCACTATAAAAGTTTTGACTCATTTAAGACAGGCAACTTAAAATTCAATGTTTCAAAAAATTATCCATATAATTTTGATACTCCTATCCCTGCAATTTCCCGAAGTTATATTATAGATGACATTCATGCAGGCATTTTTCCTCAGTATATAGATGAAAAAAATGTAAAAAAAGGATTTATATGGAAAAAGCTGAATTCCAAACAGATAAAAGACACCCAAAACATTATTTATAGTATCAAAAACACTCATTAATAGAACAAATTCCGAAACTTTCTTATCTGAAGAAAAAAAAGTAATTTTGTACTATGTTCAATACTTTAGGTAATCTTCTCAGTCTTACAACATTTGGAGAAAGTCACGGTGTGGCTTATGGTGGAATCATTAATAATTTCCCGGCAGGTTTAACGGTAGATTTCGATAAAATTCAATATGAATTGGATCGGAGAAAACCTGGGCAATCAGCTATTGTCACACAAAGAAAAGAAAGTGATACTGTAAAATTTCTTTCAGGAATTTTTGAAGGAAAAACTACCGGTACTCCCATTGGTTTTATCATCGAAAACGAAAATCAGAAGTCAAAAGACTATGATCATATCGCTGATTCTTATCGTCCAAGCCATGCAGACTTTACGTATGATCAAAAATTTGGAGTAAGAGATTATCGCGGAGGCGGAAAATCTTCAGCCAGAGAAACCATTAACTGGGTCGTAGCGGGTGCACTTGCAAAACAATTGTTATCAGACATTGAAATCAATGCCTATGTATCTTCTGTGGGCGAAATTTTTTGTGAAAAACCATATCAGGCTTTAGATTTTTCGAAAACTGAAAGCAATGAAGTTCGTTGCCCGGATGCTGAAACCGCTGAAAAAATGATTTCTAAAATCAAGGAAATCAAAAAAGAAGGTAACACGATCGGAGGAACCATTACCTGTGTCATCAAAAATGTTCCTGTAGGTATTGGCGAACCGATATTCTCCAAACTGCAGGCTGAACTGGCAAAAGCAATGCTGAATATCAACGCATGTAAAGGCTTCGAATACGGCAGCGGTTTTTGTGGAGCAAAAATGACGGGAAAAGAGCACAACGACGCCTTTAATACAGATTTCACGACACAATCTAACCTTTCGGGAGGAATCCAGGGAGGAATTTCCAATGGAATGGATATTTATTTCCGTACCGCTTTCAAACCTGTGGCTACAATTTTAAGACCTCAGGAAAGTGTAGATAAATATGGGAATCCTGTTATTGTAGAAGGAAAAGGCCGTCATGACCCATGTGTAGTTCCGAGAGCAGTTCCTGTAGTGGAAAGCTTAGCTGCATTTGTACTGGCTGATCTGTTTCTGATCAACAAAACAAGAAATATAAATAATTTTTAACCTAAGATTTATAGTATGAAAAATTACTGGGACCAGGGAATTTATTTTGAAAAATACATAGAAATCGCAAAAGAAAGATTAGAGAATCCATCTAATCAGCAAGAAGCAGAGTATAAGCAATACTATGAATTGGGACTTCAGAGAATGGACAGAACACTGAAAAAGTATGTTCCGGATGAAGAACAGTTGAAAGAACTGGCATCAAAAAATTTTGATGGTAAGATTTTAATTATTTCCGAAGCATGGTGTGGTGATGCAAGCGCAACAGTACCTGCACTATTCACATTTTTCAAAGGTCATAATGAAGTCAGAATTTTCCTGAGAGACAGTGATAAAAGCTTAATCAATCAGTTTTTAACCAACGGCACAGAGTCAATTCCGAAAGTAATTATTTTAGATCAGGATTTTAAGGTAAAAAATTCATGGGGACCCCGTCCAAAGCAGGGACATGAATTACTTATGAAGCATAAAGCCGATCCTGAGGGATATCCAAAAGATAATTTCTATAATGACCTGCAATTGTATTATGCTAAAAACAGAGGTAAGGATGCCGTTCAGGAAATTTTAGAATTGTTATAATATGATGAATGTAATGCAGCAGACCACAACAATAAAAAATAATTCATGAAAAAAAATATCATCTACTTTATACTGATCATCATTATTTGTATTATTGCTTTTGTTCCGGGCGTAAAAGATTTCTTAAGAGATCAGTTTTTTCCAGTGGCAGCCATTGAAAAAGCCGTGCATATAAGTGACGAAGATTATGATATTGAATTAAAGGGAATCAATGCACCCAATACCAATCTTAAAAACTTTAAGAATAAACCGGTCTTTTTAAATTTTTGGGGAACCTGGTGTCCGCCATGCAGAAAAGAATGGCCTACGATACAGAAGCTCTATGATACCCGAAATGGAAATGTAGATTTTGTACTGATTGCAATGAATGATCAGGAAGAAGCGGTAAAAAAATTTTTAAAGGATAATAATTATACGGTTCCTGTATATATCGCACAAAGTCCAATTTCTGAAAACCTGTTGCCAAAAGCCTTCCCTACTACGTTTTTATTAGACAAAACAGGTAGGATTTTAATCAAGGAAGATGCCTACAGAGACTGGAATACGGAATCTGTGCATCAGTTTATCGATAACATTGTTAAATAAGTTTAACTAAATTTTATCCTGAGTTGGTATAAAATTTGCGAAATTTACAACATTGGAACTTTATTTTAAAACCAAACACAAAATGAAATATTCAAAATTAAATTTAGCAAAAGAAGCAATCAGCCATAAGGGCTTCGTAAAAAAAATCCCGGACATTTTCAGAATGGTAAGAATGTGGAAAAAAGGAGTCTATCCTATAAAATCCATTGACATTATTCTTCCCCTCTTGGGAATTCTGTATGTGATTTCTCCCATAGATCTTCTTCCGGAAGTCGCAGTACCGGTATTAGGAGTTTTAGATGACCTAGCGGTTCTATCTTTAACAATTCCTAAGTTGATCAAAGAGGTTGATAAGTTTCTTCTTTGGGAAGCTGAACAAAAATACAGCGGCATCACTAAAGTAATAGATGCCGAAATTATAAACTAATAGTATATCCCTACTATTTCAAGCCATTCCAGTGCATACTGAAATGGCTTTTTTGCGAGAAAATGATGATAAATTTTTAAGCCTTATTTCAAATCGTTAAATTTGCAATATCTAATAAAAAATAATGGAAAGTAAAAAAGAATTCTTTTTAGAGTGCTACAAGCTGGGCATCATTAAATTCGGAAGGTTTACCTTAAAAAGCGGTATCGAAAGCCCTTTTTATGTAGATTTAAGACCTCTGGCTTCAGATCCTAAGATCTTAAAAAATCTCGCTAATTATTTATTGGAAATGCTTCCTTTAGATAATTTTGATTTAATCTGTGGGGTTCCTTACGCGGCACTTCCAATGGCTACAGCCATGTCACTGGAAAGCTATATTCCATTAATTATTAAAAGAAAAGAAGCGAAAGACTACGGTACCAAAAAAATGATTGAAGGAATTTACCAGAAAGGACAGAACTGTCTGTTGGTAGAGGACGTGATCACTTCCGGAAAATCTCTGTTAGAAACCATTCCGGAGATCGAGCAGGAAGACCTTAATGTTTCTGATATCGTTGTGGTATTAGACAGAGAGCAGGGCGGAAAACAACTGTTGGAAAGTAAAGGCTACAGAGTTCATACGCTTTTCAATATTTCAGAAGTCTGCACGATCCTTCAGGAAACCGGAGATCTTTCTGAGGAAGAAGTAAAAAGAATTCAGGATTTCCTTTTGGGAAACCATATCCAGTTTGAAGAAAAAACCAGATGTTCTTATGAACAGAAATTAACACAGGCTCAACATTCGGTTTCAAAAAAACTATTAGAAACAGCTTTAGCAAAAAAATCAAACCTGATTGCTTCTGCAGATGTTACCACTACGCAGGAATTACTAGCTCTTGCTGATAAAGTAGGACCACATATTATTGCATTAAAAACGCATATCGATATTATTTCGGATTTCGAATACGAAAAAACAATCACTCCTTTGAAAGAATTAGCAGCAAAACACCAGTTTTTACTGATGGAAGACCGAAAATTTGCGGATATTGGAAATACTCAGGAACTTCAGTTTACAAGCGGAGTTTTTAAAATTACAGACTGGGCAGATTTTGTAACCTCACAGGTTATCGGTGGTTTTGAATCTTTAGACTGCTTCAAAAATGTAGGTGTTGTGGCCATTATCGGAATGTCTTCCAAAGGAACTTTAACAACCAATAATTATCGTGAAGAAGCGCTTAAAGTAGCTCTATCACATCCTAATGTTATTGGCGGGGTTTCTCAGAACCCAATTCCGGATGATATCTTATTATTCACTCCGGGAGTCAACCTTGCAGATTCAGGGGATGGAAAGGGACAACAGTACAATACTCCGGAGCATGTTTTCAAAACCCTTCATACGGATTTCATCATTGTAGGAAGAGGAATTTACAAATCTGAGAATCCGGAAGCTGCCGCTGTAGCTTATAAAAACGAAGGTTGGAATGCCTATGTGAAATCTTTATAAAAAAAAGGAATTCCAAACTAAAATCTTAAGAAATATATTCAAAATAAGTTATATTTGGGCTTTATCAGGAATATTGAAAAAGATCAGCATTTGCCTTATTTTGTTTTGGGGAGTTGTACAGGTTTCTGCACAAAAAGACAGTATATATATTGAAGCTAAATTATCTTCAGACAAAAAAATACTGGAAATTAATCAGGAGCTTATCTATTACAACCACTCTGACAAAGAGGTAAACAACATAAAACTTTTAAACTGGGTTTCAGCTTATAACAAGAGAGGAACATCATTGGTCTACCGGAAACTGGAAGACCGGAGCAGCGATCTGCATTTTGCAAAACAGGAGCAGCTCGGCAAACTTTTGGAATTGGATATTAAGAATTCCGAAAGCCAGCCTGTTCCTGTAGAAAATATTACAGACCAGAATCTTTTTCTTCCTCTGTCTAAAGCTTTACGGCCAGGCGAAAGCATCAAACTGCAATTGCATTACCGGATGCAGCTTCCTAACCAGAAATTTACCGGTTATGGAACATCCGATAGAAACGTTGCCTTAAAATACTTCTTTATTGTTCCGGATCATTTTGATCCGGACAATATTTCCAAAAGAAGCTATAACGATATCGAGGAATCCGTCAACTTCAATACCTACTGGACAGTTAATTTTGATCTCCCGGTGAATCATTTTATTGACAGCAACCTGCCTCAGATACAAATGAATTCTTTCAAAGGATATCTGGATTCTGATCCCGAATTCTTAATCTCTCAAAACGAATTTCCCTCTATCAAAATCAATACGGAAGGTATCCATACCGAAATTAAATTCGGATATAATTTAAAACCTGAAGAAAAGGAGAATCTGGAGTTTTATCTTCCTTTGCATCTTCAATTTATTAAAGAAAAGATCGGTTTTGTTCCGGATAGGATTTTTATTTCTGATAAATTCAGGGCGAAAGAGGATTTTTTTGGAAATAATGATATCAGCTTCTGGAAATTCAGGTTTCAGTTATTTAATGATGCAGAAAAAACCGATATGGATTATTTTGGAATCATTGCTAAAAAAATCCTGGATGAAAGCATTATCGCTGATAAACAAAATGATCATTGGTTTAAAAATGGACTAAAATCTTATCTTGAGATGCAGTATCTGCAAAAATTTTATGCGGACACCAAACTTCTGGGAAGTTTGCCTGAGAACAGTATTTTTGGAATTAAGCCTTTAAAATTATTCCATGCTTCAAAAGTTAAGCTGCTTGACCGGTATGGTTTGGCGTATCAATACATCATGTCCCAGAATCTGGATCAGAAAATTGACGAACACTTTACAGCATTGAGTAATTTCAATGATATGGCGATCAGCAGTTTTGAAACAGGAAGTCTGTTCAATTATTCAGCGGAAAAAATGGGCTATGAAAATTTCAATGCGATAGTAAAAGATTACATTACCCAAAACACTGACAAACAGATCAATCCAAGAGATTTTCTAAAAAAAATTGCAGAGAAGGACAAGGCAACAACGTATTTGACACCTTTCCTGGAACAGAAAAACAGGGTTAACTTTAGTCTGAAAAATTACAAAAAAGATGGAGATTCACTTCACATCAACATTGCAAGAAATACGGATACCGATATTCCTGTAAAGCTGGAAACCCAAACACGGGAAGGCGAAAGAAAGACCTTCTGGATAGAAACGGAAGAGAATGAAAAGATCAAAAATGTATCTCTTCCTGCCTCTGAGGACGTATCTAAAATTACATTGAATAACGATTATATATTTCCTGAAGCGAATTACCGTGATAATTTTCTGTATGCAAAAGGTTTCTTTTCTCACACGAAAAAAATCAAATTTAAATTTATAAAAGACATTCCCAATCCTGAATACAACGAAATTTATATAAGCCCCAGAGTACGTTTTAATAATACGTATGATAAATTTCTTTTTGGTGTGAATTTTAAGAACCAGTCTTTATTTGATCAGAAATTCCTCTATTCTATTACCCCTACTTACAGCTCAGGGACAGGTAAACTGACAGGTTCAGGTTCTGTAGCCTACTCTTTTTTACCGGCTGAAAGTATTATCCGAAGCCTGACTTTTGGGGTTTCAGGCTCTTACTACCATTATGATTACGGGCTTGCTTACAGAAAGGGATCTTTATTTTCCAATATCAATTTCAGAAAAAACCCAAGAAGTACGGTAAGCAGAGGGATTGGACTATCTTATAATTATTTGGAAAGAGATTTGAGTCCTCTCATGGTTGCCAACAAAGACTATGGAAAATACAACCTCTGGAGTGTGGGATATGGATATAGCGACAGCCAGATGATCCATGAGAAAAGCTTAAGCATAAGTACACAGGGCATGGAAGACTTTAATAAAATTACAGCTGAAGGTTTCTACAGATGGGAATTTGCGCCTAAACAAAAACTCAGTCTGCGTGTGTTTGCAGGATATTTTGCAAGAAATGAGACCAGGAACAGTATGTTTAATTATGGAATTTCCAGGGTTTCAAATTATTCTTTTTCTTATAATCTTTTAGGAGAAAGTGCCAATAGCGGTATTCTTTCGCAACAGTTTATTCTGGCAGATGGTGGCTTTAAATCATTTATCCCCGGAAGTGTTAATCAGTGGATTACCTCTTTTAATGTAGATTCAAGTATCTGGAAGATATTCCATGTGTATGCAGATGCCGGAATTTATAAAAATAAAAACCGTCCTACTGAATTCATATGGGATAGTGGGATCAAAGTAAAATTAATTCCTGATTTTCTTGAAATTTATTTTCCGGTGCAGTCGTCATTAGGCTTTGAACCTTCATTTAAAGATTATGCCCGAAGAATCAGATATACACTGGTCATTAATCTGGGTGCAGTTATCAATGCAGCCCGACGGGGATGGTATTAAAAAAAAGGGACAACTGTAGATACTACAATTGTTCCCTCAGCAAAAATTATTTTGAAAATTAATCTTTTACAATTCTTTGAGAAACCGGTTCATTATTAATGGTTCCGGTAACAATATAATCTCCTTTCCGTACTCCCGTAACATCTAAGGTAATAACTGCATTTTTAGTAGATTTTTTTACCACCTGCCCATATTTATCAAAAACTTTCACATCTTTAATTTCCGTCACGAAATTAATTACATTATTTTTAATAAAAGCATTCTCTACAAAGCCTGATCCTACATTCTGTGTATCTACTACAGCTTGCGTATTCCCTAAAGAATTAACAGGTTGTACTGTTGATACTACAAAGTCAGTCTTATTATCATTGTTATCCTCAGCTATTCTTTTTATCGCTACAGTACCATTCAGCGATGGAGCCGGACCGCTCCCTTCAAATTGATTGGCCATTGGTCCATATCCTACAAAATCCAGAATATGATCTCCTGTTGGTCCTGTAACCATTGTTGTATTACCCACCAACGCGATTTTTCCTGAAGTGGCTAATGCTATTCCTTTAGAAGCATTAAGAGTACCATTAAAATTAACCACATCGGTTGGTGCAAAATCTGCAGCAGGAAAATCAACATCATCTTCACTGCTTACTGTTTCCTTAATCAGGTAAGATTGTCCCGGACCTAAAGTAAGGGTTGGCAAAGTATGGTATTGAGTGAAACTTCCTCCTTCCTGCGCATATTGTATGGTCGCACCCGACAATGAAGCTGAGAATCCCCCCACATTCTTTAATAGTATGTAATTATTCTTTACTATTGATTCTGAATTTCCACTTCCTCTATATATTTCACTAATCACAATTTGTGCATTAGCAGATGAACTGATTAATATTAATCCAATAATAGTAAATATTTTCTTCATAACTATAAAATCTTTGTGTTATATCATGAAAAATATCAAAAACAATACCACAACTTTAAAAAAAATCTAAAAAATAACAATATTTCCTATTAATACATTAAAAAAGATAAATGATAATTTACTTATCAAAAAAATCCAGCCATTTCAATGAAATGGCTGGATGATATGTTCTTTAAAAAGAATTTAGATTAGTCTTTTAAGATCTTCTGAGAAACCGGCTCATTATTTACTGTACCTGTTACGATATAGTTTCCTTTAGCCAAGTCAGAAACATTTAATGTTCCATTTTCTTTTACCGAAGCTGTTTTTACAACCTGTCCAAACATATTGTACACTTTTACATCTTTAGCATTGGTTCCAAAAGTAATTTCGTTGTTTTTAACAAAAGTATTTTTAACGAAACTTCCTTTTACATTCTTTACATCAGAAACAGCTAGTGTTCCAGAACTAGAATTTTGAGGCGTTGGTGTACCTGCAACAAAATCTACAGAATTATTATTGGTATCCCCCGCTGTTCTTGCAATAGAAGTTGTATTTGATGGTGCGGTCGCAGGTGCTGTTCCTTCAAAAGCGCTAGCAGTAGTTCCATAACCTACAAAATCAATAACATTCGAGCTTGTAGCACTTGTTGGAGCTGTACTATTAGTAGTTAATGCAATTTTTCCTGCACTTCCTGATAAATTGATTGTTCCAATGCCATCCGGAGTAGGTAAATTTCCTCCAGCTGTTCCGACACTACCTTCTTGTAATAGGTAAGTTTGTCCAGGCGATAATGTTATAGTAGGAAGAGCATGATTACTATTCCCCCCATTAAAATTACCCGCAGCAGCAGCGTATTGTAAATAAGCACCAGTTAAAGTAACCGTAGTAGATCCAATATTTTTTAATTCAACAAAATCATATTTATACAATATAGAAGAAGTACTTCCACCTCCTGCTCCATAAATTTCATTGATTACAATTTGTGCATTTGCAATAGCAGATACCGAAATAATACTTAAAATAGTAAAAATCTTTTTCATAAAATATAGTTTTAAATTTATATGATAAAATTACAAAAAAACAGTCAGTTAATTTTAATAACAGTACAAAATTAACATATTGTTAAAGTTTATTTTTTTAAAATCTTCTCTGAAACGGCTTTCCCATCTACATTTCCGGCGACAATATAAATCCCTTTCTGGAGATCAGCGATGTTCAATACTCCGTTTTCAGAAACTGAAGCCGTTTTCAATAACTGACCAGCTACAGAGTAAATTTTCACCTCTGATTTTACTCCGAAATGAATTTCATTATCCACTGAAGTAGTTTTTACAAACACTTTTTTAGAAGCAGTATTTTCAGTGGTTGCTAATGATGTAGACTGTTGAGGCGTTAAAGAAAAGTCATCAACTGCCAAACCATCATCTGTTCCGGCAACATTTACATCCACAAATCTGATCCAGAAGTTTTGCCCTGCAGCAATACTTAATGCTGTAATTGTGGAAGTTAAAGTTGTTCTGTAATTTGATGCATTTCCATCTCTAAGTCCTGCAGTTCCAGTGATTTCATTACTGTTATACGTTAAAGCAGTAACAGGCGTCCATGTTCCTGTAGTCAGTGAAGTTGCATTGGTACTGATTTCAAAATTAACCTGATCATTAATCCCTCTGGTTGCATCTCCCATTCTCCACTGTTCCCCGGTATATGATATCAATAATTGAGTAATAGTGCTGCCGGTATCATTTTTAAATTGAGCTCCCCATCTTGATAATACATTACTACTTGCAATAGCTCCTAATGCTCTGTCAGTACTTCCTGTAGCACCAAAACTGTAAGTATCTCCAGCATTTACAGACCCATTATTCGTAGCATATGTTGTATTAGCACCAGCAGCTGTTTCTGAAATACTCCAGCCTGCAAGACTCCCTGTTAAGGTCGTAGAAGCAGTACCCGTACTTACCAGCCCATCAAAATTTTGAGTGTATGCCGTATTAAGTGCCGGTAAGCTAATTTGTGCAGAAGCAAAACTGGCTAACCCAACCAAAGCTAAAGAATAAAATTTTCTCATAATCTAGTTATTTCAATAATTAATAATTTCTACGGCAAAAATAGCAGTATTTTTTCCTATCATACAATAATTAGATTAATTTTCTGTTAATAATGCTAAAACCCTCCCCGTTAACATTTTTTAGCTATTTTTACGAATTATTTTAAAAAAACTTGCGGAATTTTATTCTTCTCCTTACTTTCTTTTTCATGGGCATATTTTCGGGTAGCGCACAGATATTTTCATGGAAAAACCCCAACCTTCCCAAGGATACCATAAAGAAGGACAGTATTCTTGCCGCCATGCTTGAACAGGACATTTTCGCAAAAGACACTTTAGACTTCGTAAGAACCAATAACAAAATAGTTATAGACGAAGCCGTACTCGCCAAAAACGATAAAAAAAGATTTCTGGGAGAGCTTAATTCCAAAGGTTCCATTATCCGCGGAATAACATTCGGTAATAATCAGGGGCAGTCTGTACAAAGTTCAATGGATCTTCAGATCTCCGGAAGGCTTTCCAAAGATGTTACTATTTTAGCAAGTATTTCAGACCATAATCTCCCTATTCAGGCAGATGGATACACGCAGACCCTGGAAGAGTTTGATAAGATTTATATGCAGCTTAATATTAAGGATAAATCCATCCTTAGGGCGGGACATCTCGATCTGGTGGAATCTAAAAATTATTTTGCAAAATACCAGAGACGAAGTATGGGACTTGAGTTTCAGACAGAATTTGGAAAAGAAAATAAAACCTTTGTAGATGTCTCTATGGGCGTTGCACGAAGTGAATTCTTCAGAGTCCGTTTTCAGGGGGTTGAAGGCAACCAGGGACCTTACCGTTTAACGGGGAAAAACGGGGAACAGTTTATTACCTTAATCTCAGGATCTGAACAGGTTTTCATTGATGGTATTTTAATGAAACGTGGTGAAAATCAAGATTATGTCATTAATTACAACACTGGCGAAGTAACTTTTACCAGTTTTCGTCCTATTTTCCAACAGAATTTCATCACCATTTCTTATAATTACGCCAATAGAAATTATTCAAGATATTTATTCACAGGAAAGCTTGAACATCAGAGAGAAAAATTAAAAGTAGGTTTAAGCTGGTTCATGGAAAATGACAATAAAAATGCACCACTTTCCCTGAATTTATCAAAAGAAGACGAACAGATATTAGCCAATGCAGGTAACGATACCAACTTAATGTATGCACCCTCTGGTGTGGTTACCGAATATGATGTGAATAAAATTTTATACCGTCTGAATCCTAATGGAAATTTCTATGAATTTTCAACTGATGCAGCACAAACCCTATATCAGGTTTCTTTTACTTATTTTGGCGTTAACCTCGGAGATTATAAAATTACACAAACCACTAATAACGGGCGTGTTTTTGAATATGTAGGTCCCAATATGGGAGACTATAGAGCGGTACGGAAGCTTCCTTCCCCTCAAAAATCTCAGGTATATTCCGTTAACTCTGAATATCTGTTAAAAGATGGGAAAATAGGAGCCGATTTCTCACTGAGTAATTATGATCTTAATCTATTTTCATCAAAAGATTCAGATCAAAATATGGGATATGCATTTAGAATTTTCGGGAATAAAACGCTTACTAAAAACAAATGGAAAGGTACTCCAAGCTTTGAATACCAATATATAGACAAGCAGTTTCATATTTTAGACCGAATCAATGATGTAGAATTTTCCAGGGATTTTAACTTAGCTCAGGAATTCAGTCAAAGAACCCAGAACAGGTTTACGTTCAGTTTCCTTAATAAATGGAATAATACCTCTACCCTGAATTACCGTGTCAACTATTTAGATGAACAGAATTCATATAAAGGACTTAAAAATGATCTTGATTTCAGCTGGATCAAAAATAAGTTCCTGACAAAAGGAAATCTGTCTTATCTTAATACCAATGCAATCCTTCAGGACACCAAATTTATCCGTGGTGGAGTTTCTACAGAATATACCGGCAAAAAAGGAAGCTGGGCACTCGGGGGAAGCATGGAGCATAATGAGAAAAAGTACAATGATACCCAGCTGATGGACGTGAGCAGTTTCAGCTGGAAAGAGCTTTTTGTGCAAAAGAAAATTGGTGACAGTACAAGAACGAAATTACTGGCTAAAGTATATATGAGAGATAACGACTCTGTACGCGACAATAAACTCCAAAATATGAATAATATTCTGGGGATTATGGCCGAAAGTCAATTAATCAAAACTGAAAAAACAACCCTAAATGCTTTAGTTCATTATAGAAAATTCTTTTATCAGGCTGATAATGCCACTGATGTTACCCGAAATAATGATTTTGTAGTCGGAAATATTCTTTATAATCAGCAGCTTTTTAGAAACGGAATGCGACTTCAGGCTTTTTATGAACTTGGAAACGGACAGGAAGCACAGCGGGAATTCCAATATCTGAAAGTAACAGACGGACAGGGTATTTACAAATGGACGGATTATAACGGAGACGGCATCCAGCAGCTCGATGAATTTGAGATTGCGGAATATTCTGATCTAGCACAATATATCAGAGTGTACACCAATTCTGTACGCTACATTCCTTCCAATAAAAACAAAATACAGCTGGCTCTATTTGTGAATCCGGCCATTGTCCTCAACTCAGAAAATTCATTTTTAAAGCGCTGGAATTTTAATATTTCATTGAATTCTCAAAATTCATTCTATAAAAAAGACAAGGTATTGGTTCTGAATCCTTTTGAAAAAAATGCAGACCAGATCCTTAAAAACCAAAATATCTTAGCTTCCATACAGTTTAATCCGACAGAAAAATCTGGCTGGAACGGGAATTACCGTTTTATTTCCAATGATAATCTTATCAATGCCAATTTCAGCAATGAAGAACGCGAACAGACTTCTCATTTTCTGAATATCGGGTATTGGTTTAACAAAGAATTCAGGGTCGACTGGGAAAATTCGGTACATGATCTCAAAAATTCTTCACAGCTTTTTGCCACTAGAGATTACCGTTTGAATAATTTTGAAACAAAACCTAAGGCTACTTATAAATTCACAGATGCCATTCAGGCAGAGCTTTCGTCCGCTTTCAGACAAAAACAAAGAGTCGATGGCGAAGAGCTTCTGAAAGCGTTTGATATTACAGGAACTATTCAGTGGGAACGTAGAAAAACGTCTATCAGAGGGAACTTTTCTTTCATCAATAACAATTTCAATGGAAATAATTTCAGTATTGTAGGAAACCAGATGCTGGACGGGTTAAAGCCAGGGAAAAACCAGGTTTGGAGTGTATTCATTCAGCAGGCCATTAACTCTTTCCTTCAGTTGAATTTAAATTATGAAGGCAGAAATTCCGGTGACAGAACCATTCACATTGGAAGTATGCAGGTGAAAGCAAGCTTCTAAATCATCGATAATCAAATAATTAATTATTTTAACTAGCCCCAAAACTTATTCGTGAAAGAGTTTGCACTAGTCATTTCAGAATTTCGTAAATTTGCACCATGGTAAAAATAGGCAACATACAACTGCCGGAATTTCCGCTTTTGTTAGCTCCAATGGAAGACGTTAGCGATCCGCCTTTCAGACGCTTATGCAAGATGCATGGTGCAGATTTGATGTATTCAGAATTTATTTCTTCTGAAGGCTTAATTCGTGATGCGATGAAAAGCCGTAAAAAGCTCGATATTTTTGATTACGAAAGACCCGTAGGGATTCAGATTTTTGGTGGAGATGAAGAAGCGATGGCCATGTCTGCAAGAATTGTAGAAACGGTAAATCCTGATTTAGTGGACATTAATTTTGGATGTCCGGTAAAAAAAGTAGTATGTAAAGGAGCGGGAGCAGGAGTTTTAAAAGATATTGATCTTATGGTGCGTCTTACAAAGGCCGTTGTAAGCTCTACCCATCTTCCGGTTACTGTTAAGACCCGTTTAGGCTGGGACAGTAACTCTATCAACATTGATGAAGTAGCAGAGCGTCTTCAGGAAACAGGAATTAAAGCATTGACCATTCATGCCAGAACCCGCGGACAAATGTACAAAGGGGAAGCAGATTGGGAGCATATTTCGAGAATCAAACAAAATTCTAATATTGAAATTCCAATTTTCGGAAATGGGGATATCGACTCACCTGAAAAAGCATTGGAATATAAACAGAAATATGCATGTGACGGGATTATGATAGGCCGTGCTGCCATTGGTTATCCATGGATTTTTAATGAAATCAAACATTTCTTTGCAACAGGTGAACGCCTTGCTGCACCTACCATTTCAGACAGGCTGCTTGCTGTACGCCAACATGCAGAATGGAGCGCAGAATGGAAAGGGGAAAAGTTAGGTCTGATTGAAATGAGACAGCATTACAGCAACTATTTCCGTGGAGTTCCGCATTTCAAAGATTTTAGAAAAAAATTCCTGGAAGTCTTTACTTTGGAAGAAATGGATGTATTGATTAAAGAAACCCAGAGGTTCTACGAAGAATATCAAGCACAGCTATAGTTATAAATAAAAAAACCATCAGAGAACTGATGGTTTTTTGTATGTGTGTATAAGTGTTTAATATCCTTCTGAAGCGGATTGATTTTTGATTAACGCTAATGCAGAGGAAGTTCCGATTCTCTTTACTCCCAGGTTGACCATTTTTTCAGCATCTTCCGGAGTTCTTACACCACCTGCCGCTTTTACAGGAAGTCTTCCTGCATGATCAAGCATAATCTTTATCCCTTCAAATGTAGCGCCATTGGGCTTTCCATCTGCAGTTTCATAAAAACCGGTTGAGGATTTTACAAATATATTGGCAACTCTATCGCTAAAGTTTTCTTCTGCCCAATTGGAAATGTTTTTAGTAAGGTCAGCAATTTCCGAATCTGTTAAAGCCGCAATTTCAATAATCCATTTTACTATTTTATCATGCTTCAGGCACAGTTCGGTACAGGTAACGAATTCTTTCTTTACCAATTCCAAATCGCCTTTTAAATAGGCTTGATAATTAATTACAAAATCTAATTCATCAGCTCCGTCTTCGATAGCTTTTAAGGCTTCTGTAAGCTTCTCGTCAATAGAATGAGTCCCTTCATGAAAACCTATTACCGTTCCCACCACAACATTTGAATTCCTTTCCTGAATATACTTCTTAATCTCAGATACGTAATCCGGGCGTATCATCACAGCAAAAATATTGCTATCTATTGCTACTTGTGCAAGATCTTTATTTATCTGTAATGTTTCTTCGTTTGATAATCCTGACTGTGCAGGGGTCTTCAAATAGGTTGAATCCAAATATTGGGCAATGTTCATATCGTTATACTTTCAGTTGTCTATAAATACCTTGTTCCAAAGATATGAAAGTTTCCGTTCTTGTTACCCCTTTTAGCTTCTGAAGTTTGTTAAGAATCTGCATTAAATGGTCATTATCTTTACAAAGAACTTTTAAGAAAATTGTATAATTACCGGTTGTATAGTGAGCTTCCACTACTTCATTAACGTCATGCAATGATTTTACAACTTCAGGATAATGGCTTGGCTGATCTAGAAACACACCAATATAAGAAATTACTTTATACCCGATTTTTTTTGGATTCAGGAAGGAGATCGAATTTTCGATTACTCCTGCATGTTCCAGCTTTTTAATCCTTTGATGTACTGCCGTTGTGGAAATTCCCACATTTTTTGAAATATGGGCTAAAGAGGTTTTAGCATTATCCATCAGCATGTAGATGATTTCTTTGTCAATTGAATCTAAATGGTAGCTTGCATTGCTTGAATTTTTCATTCTCTACTTTTTTTATTATTTATGTTTTTCTTTAAATGTTACAAAAACCGGGAAATGATCACTATACCCTCCTAAATACCGTGTACCGGCATAAGTTCGGAAGGGTCGGCCTTCAAAATTCCTGGTTCGGCTGCTAATATTCTCAATATTGAACACCTGTGCGTTTTGAAAATTCAAAACGTTATTATCAAAAAGAGATTTTGATAAGATGATCTGATCATACAGCAGCCCCGATTTATAATGAAAAGTAGAATAATTTCTGGTAAGGAACAACTCTTGAAAAGGGTTTATTAAAACCGTCTCCTGATTGTTGTCATAGAGAATTTTCACTAAATTTTCATCATCTGGGTTCTCGTTAAAATCACCACACAAAACTACATGTTCTTTATCTTCATGTACAATATTCATAATCCGTTGCCGGATTTCATTAAGTATAAAAGTTCTTTTAGGCTTATTAACATCTTTTTCTCGCTTGGAGGGAAGATGGGCGATAAAAACATTAATAACTTCTCCTTTATATTTAACTTTTGAATAAAGTACGTCCCTGGTTGTGTCGTAATACTTTGTGTTTTTATTTGTAATTTCAAAGAAGAAGGTAATGGTTTCTGAGTCTATTACTTCTACTTTACTCTTATCATATAACATGGCTACATCTACCTTTCTTTCATCCATAGAATTATAATGAATAATTCCATATTCTGAATTAAAAGGTTCCATTTCCACAAGGTCTTCCAAGACTTTCCTTCCGGAAACTTCGGACAGTCCTATCATAAACGGTAACACTCCGTTTTCCTCCTTCATCAATTGAAAAACATGTGATATTTTGTAAAGCTTATTCTTATATCTTTTCTCATCCCAATTTCTCAGGCCTGACTTCGTTGGATCCAATGGATGAATCGGTTTAGGATCAGGTAGAAATAAATTTTCAACATTATAAAAAGAGAACAGCTCCATCTACACGCATTTCAGTTCTTAAATTTTTAATACTTCAATTTCAGAGTGTAAATTTATTATTTTTTTTGAAATTTCATTAATTAATTTACAATATATTTAAATTAATTTCATACTCAAAACACGGAATATTTCATTAAAATTATTATAGATTTTGAATTATGATAATGATATTATTAATCATATCAACAATATCATAACACTATACAAAATTAAAATAATATAAGATTTTTAAAATATCCTGTATAAAATTACTTTGTGACCCATATTGGCACAAATAAATTACTCTAATATTTATTCAGAGCAATTATTATTCCATTTTCAAAAAGAGGTATTCAAATGATAAAAAAATAATCCAGTTTTTTAACTTGAAAAGGTATTTTTAGAGTAAATCGGGACGTTTTTCTTTAGTAATTCTTATCGCCTCGTCATGTCTCCATTCTTCAATGAGAGCAAAATTACCGCTTAACAGAACTTTAGGAATTCCTAATCCTTTATAATTTTCAGGTCTTGTATAAATTGGAGGCGACAAAAGGTCGTCTTGAAAACTGTCTGTTAATGCACTCTGTTCATCATTTAAAACACCCGGAATCAGTCGTATTACTGAATCTGCAAGGACGCAGGCAGCCAATTCTCCTCCGGTAAGCACATAATCTCCGATTGATATTTCTTTGGTGATATGAAGATCTCTCACTCTTTGGTCAATCCCTTTATAATGTCCACACAGAAAAATCAGATTATTTTTAATAGAAAGTGTGTTGGCTATTTTCTGGTTTAACGTAATACCATCTGGGGTAAGATAAATTACTTCATCATAATCCCGCTGAGATTTAAGCTCCGAAATACATTTATCCAAAGGTTCAACCATCATCACCATTCCGGCTCCGCCTCCATAAGGCTCATCGTCTATCTGCCTGTGTTTATTGATAGCCCAGTCTCTCAGCTGATGGAAATGAACTTCTACCACTCCTTTATCCACTGCTCTCTTCAAAATAGAAGTTTTGAACGGACTTTCCATTAATTCTGGAAGTACGCTTATAATATCAATTCTCATTGTAATGTTCCGTTTTTTTTGTTTGGCAAAATGATTAGTCTCAGAGAAGAATCTTTGTTGAAATAGCTCCACATCCAGTTGAAAAAGACAGCAAGTTTATTTCTTACACTTAAAATAAGCATTAAATGCAGAAACATCCAGAAGTACCATGCGAAAAATCCCTGGAATTTCACAAATGGTAAATCTACTACAGCTCTGTGTTTACCGATGGTT
This sequence comes from Chryseobacterium soli, assembly GCF_000737705.1. GTDB lineage: Bacteria > Bacteroidota > Bacteroidia > Flavobacteriales > Weeksellaceae > Chryseobacterium > Chryseobacterium soli. The sequence goes on from NZ_JPRH01000012.1 coordinate 70,926, forward strand.
GCTAAAGAGCCTTTGTCATCATATTCATACTCCTGCCAGTTTTCTCCGCTCTTCTTCAAAAGATTCTTCCCTAAATTTTTCGCCTGATTAATCGCTACGTTCGCAACCTGAGGATGACCTTGTGGATATTTAGGAGTTTCCATATAGGCGATATCTCCGATTGCATAAATATTATTATAGCCTTTTATTGTATTGTATCGATCTACGATATATCTGTTTCTATTTAATTTTTCCGGAGAAAATCCATCTACCACGTTCCCTGTAACTCCGGCTGCCCAAATTACGTTATTGGAAGGAATCTCTTTACCGCTTTTCATAAAGACCTTATCTCCGTCATATTCGGTAACCACTTCTCCACTCATAAAAGTCACTCCCAGATCTTTAAGATATTGTTCAGATTTTTGCTGAGCTTCGGGACTCATTACGGCAAGTGGTTTTTCTGTAGAGCTTACCAAAATGATTTTGAGCTGATCAAAATTCATGTAAGGATAATCTCTCGGCAGGATTTCTTTTTTCATTTCGGCAAATGCTCCTGCGAGTTCTACGCCTGTAGGTCCGCTTCCTACGATCACAATATTCCAGTTTCCGCTGTCACTTCTGCTTTTTTCTATAATAAGCTTTTCGAAAGTCATCAACACGTGATTCCTGATGCTTATAGCTTCCTGAGTGTTTTTCATCCCAAACGCCTTGCCTTCCAAGTCTTTATTACCGAAGAAATTAGTTTTGCAGCCTGTTGCGATAATTAATTTATCATAGGTGAATTCTGCTTCATCAGTAATCACTTTATTGTTAACAGGATCAATTTCTTTAACCTCTGTCAAACGAAACTGTGTATTTCTGGACTGCTGAAAAATCTTCCTGAAGGGAAAGGAAATATTAGACGGTTCTATCCTTCCACACGCCACCTGATAGAAAAGAGGCTGAAACATATGATGATTGACCCTATCGAGGACAATTACCTTTTTGTTCTTGTTATTCAATGTTTTTGCAAGCTGCAGCCCCGCAAATCCTCCTCCTATAATGATGATTTTTTCGCGTGTTTCCATAATAGACAAATTTACTGATTTTATTTAGCATTTAGTAGTGAAAAAAGTTAGTTTTGCAAAACTTTATGACACCGAAAAAGTACACCAAAAAAACTGCCAAAAAGGTTCATGATACCCGGCGAAAAAATTATTTTTTCCGGCGAAAAGTGGTATTGGCGATTTTAATTTTGGCATTAATAGGAACCGGGTTCTATTTAAAGCAGTCTGTAAGCTACTATTACGCATTATATTTCAATAAATTCTCACATAAAAAGCTTCACAACAATGAAGTGGAAACACTGAGGATTCAAAAAATACTTTCCAATAATCTAGATAAAACCTATGGGTTTGATATTTCTCATTATCAAAATAAAGAAGATATCAATTGGGACAGCCTGAGTATCGGAAATAAAACCATTCCATTGGAATTTGTGGTAATGCGCGCCACTATGGGAAATCGAAACGCCGATAAACATTTCGGGGAATTCTGGGGACTGGCCAAAAAACATGACCTGATCCGCGGAGCTTATCATTTCTACAGAGCTGATGAAGATCCCGTGATTCAGGCCAATAATTTTCTGGAAAATGTAAAATTGGAAAGCGGAGATCTTCCCCCTATTTTAGACATTGAAAAAATCCCGAAACGTAAGACCAATAAAAAACTGATTGAAGATTTAAAGGTTTGGTGCAAGATTGTTGAGGAAGCCTATGGTGAAAAACCTATTATTTATACTTACTACCATTATTATAAAGATTTTTTAAAAGGAGAATTTGATGATTATCCTTTGTGGCTGGCTAATTATAATGATGTTCCTACTCCATCACCGGACAGTAACTGGGATTTCTGGCAGTTTACCGAAAATGGAATCGTTCACGGGATCAATACCAAAGTAGATCTGGATATCTACAATGGTAGTACGTGGTCGTTGAAAAGACTGACACTGGATTAATCAAGAGAAATCAATCTGATATCTACCAGCCTCTTTCCAACTTCATTCTTTCATCCCAATCATTATTTTTCCAGGAATTTCAGAACATCTTCATTCAGCTCATCTGCATGCTCAAAAGGGATCATATGGGTAGCGTTTTTATAGATCTTAAGCTCAGCATGAGGTATCTCTTTTGCTATCATTTCAGTATGATCCTGCTTTATTACATCTTTATCTCCCGCTATCACCAACACCGGACTTTTTATTTTTGAAAGATCTTTTTTACTGATGTGTGGCTCATTCAGCATGATTTCTACCAGTCTGCGTTCGTTGAATGTCCCTGGCTTATTTTCTATGTCCAATACGAGAAGCTGATTTTTCATCCGTGAAACCAATCTTTCGTTGACACCTTCAGGAAAAGCATTAGCGCCTACAGTAATTAATTTATTAAGATTTTCAGGATATTTCAAAGCAAACTCAAGTCCTGTGATTCCTCCATCACTCCATCCGATAACATTAATTTTATGAAGATTCAGCTTGTCGGTCAGCGCTTTTACATCTTCAGCAAATTGTTTATAGGTAAAATATTTTTCAGAAGTATCAGCACTTTTACCCTGCCCCCTGGTATCCACAGCAATCACTTTGAAATGTTTGGAAAGAACTGGGATCTGCTGGTAAAAATCCTGTATACTTCCCGAGTTGCCATGAAGAAGAAAAAGCGGCACTCCTTCACCGTAGACTTCATAATAAAGTTTGGTGTCTTTCAGTTGAAGATATGCCCCCGCAGATTTATTTTTTCCGTATATAGAATTTTTTGATTCCATTTGATATTGCGAAGTATCAGAAACCATTTCCTCAAGATCATCTCCCAGCGCTGCAGTTTCATCTTTAGTATTTTTTGCACTTTTATCCACTTTTACATCGATATTAATAGCAGGTGCTGCCAGTGTCATTTTTTCCCAGTCGCCATAAAATTTCCTGATAAAACCGGTTCTGAATAAAGCAGCACTGATATTAACCTTTCCTTCAAATTCTTTCAAAAACTGAATTCCTATAAAAAACTTACCCTGAATCCAGATATTACGGTCATTGACATCAAGCGTATACGTTCCATCTTTGATCATATCTTCTGTAAGTTCCACTGTGATTTCTTCATCCAGAATATTTTTATCCGGAAATCCGTTTTTTTCACTATAAATACTATATCGCATCAAAACCGGCTTATCAGAAGCATAGCTGGCAATATTCAGATTGATATTTTTAATCTTTGATCTTTTGCTGGCATTAAATTCCAATGCCGTTTCACCTAAAAAATCTTCTTTTTTGAATTTAGGATTAACGGAATACAGAACGCTTTTCGTTTTGGTAGTAACACCCCAGTTTTTATCGACCAGCTTTTTAACTTTAATATTGACTTCCTTTATATTTTTAACCTTTTCTTTTAAAAATATCCGTTGCTGATCCTGTTTTCTGAAATTCTGGACGGTTTCAGTATAGAGCTCATAGCCAGGAACTTCTATTCTGAGTTTTCGGGAAGCATCCATTCCGGAAAGATCAATAGAAAAATTTCCTTTCTCATCGGAGACCGTTCCAGCATTTTCTTTTTCAACCCCAATTCTTACATAGGGAACCGGCTGGTTTTCAGCCTTGGAAACAACAGTTCCCGAAATGACCTGAGCATTGAAGCAGACTGCAGAGAAGAGCAGAAATAAAGTATTGAGTTTTTTCATGGTAAAAATTTGAAGCAAAAATCTCTATTTCCCACATCAAACAATCATAACGACGTATTAAATTTAAGAACCGTTTAGTTAAATTAATGGTAAAAAAAATCTTTTTATCTGTCAAAAATTATAAAAATATTTAAAATACCGACCAACAATTGTTTTTGGATAAATTGAATTTAGTTTTAATCAGCCCGCAGCAAAAATCAGTCTTGTAAGTTTATTCGGAAGTTTCTTGCTGTATTTTCGTACTTTTGCGCTTCAATTGAAAATCAAAATCAAACCCTTACCATCCAATGAATTACGTTTCTGTCGAAAATCTCACCAAATCTTATGGCATCAAAGTTTTGTTCGAAAATATCTCTTTCCATGTGAACGAAGGAGACAAAATTGCTATTGTTGCCAAAAACGGAAGCGGAAAATCTACCCTTCTTAAAATATTGATGGGCAAAGAAATTGCTGACAGCGGAACCGTAAACATCAACAAAGATATTCAGGTTGTTTTGTTTGATCAGGAGATTGATTTTGATTCTGACCTGACGATTGATGAGTTTATGATGACTCTTGATTCTGCACCTATTCAGGCACTGAAAAATTATCATAAATCTCTTCTTTCTACAGATTATGATTTCATTGAAAAAGCATTAGCAGAAATGGAAATTCATAAGGCCTGGGATCTGGAGAACGACATGAAACAAATTCTGTCTCAGTTGAAAATCACAGATCTTGATGCTAAAATGGGAACGCTTTCCGGAGGACAGATCAAACGTGTTGCATTGGCAAAATTATTGACAGAAACCAGAGCGGAACACAGACACACTCTTCTGATCATGGATGAGCCTACCAACCACCTTGATGTGGAAATGGTAGAATGGCTGGAAAGTTATTTAAGCAAGGCCAAAATCACATTAATACTGGTAACCCACGACAGATATTTCTTAGATGCAGTTTGTGGAATTATCTGGGAAATGGAAGATAAAAATCTGTATTTCCATAATGGTTCTTATGCGACTTATCTTGAAAACAAAATGATCCGTGAGGATAATATGAATTCTACCATCGATAAGGCCAATAATCTTTACAGAAAAGAACTGGAGTGGATGCGAAGACAACCCAAAGCGAGAACTACAAAATCGAAATCCAGACAAGATGACTTTTACGAAACTGAAAAAATAGCCAAAACCGATACAAGAAAAGAATCTCTGGAGCTTGATTTCGAAATGAAAAGGCTTGGAAATAAAATTCTTGAACTTAGAGATATTTCTAAAAGCTATGGTGATAAATTACTACTAAAAGATTTCAGTTATCAGTTTCAGAGAGGTGAGAAAGTAGGAATTGTAGGAAAAAATGGTGCTGGGAAATCTACTTTATTAAATATTATCCAAGGACTTGAGCCAAAAGATTCCGGAGAAATTGAAACCGGAGAAACTATCAAATTCGGTTACTTTTCACAAAAAGGACTTAAATATAAAGAAGATGAAAGAGTAATTGATTTTATTAAAGAAATTTCTGAAAACTTTCCTTTAGCAAACGGAAGAACAATCTCTGCATCCCAGTTTTTAAGATTGTTTTTATTTGATGATCAAACCCAATATTCGCCGATTTCCAAATTGTCGGGAGGTGAAAAAAGAAGATTGCATTTGATGTATATTCTGTATCAAAATCCAAACTTTTTGATATTTGATGAGCCTACCAACGATCTTGATCTTCCTACTTTAACGGTATTGGAAAATTTCCTGCTTAACTTTCAGGGAAGTTTGATTATTGTTTCTCACGACAGATATTTTATGGACCGTATTGTTGATCATATTCTGGCTTTTGAAGGGGATGGAAAAATAAAAGACTTCATCGGGAATTTCTCAGAATACAGAAAAAATTTAAAATTAGAGGAAAAAAATCCAAAAGCTGTCGTTGAGAAAAAAGTAGAAGCACCTGCTCCGGCTCCTGTTTCAACACCACAGGCTCCTAAAAGAAAACTTTCTTTTAAAGAACAGAGAGAACTGGAAACGATTGATAAGGAAATCCCTGAGCTGGAGAAAAAACGTACTGTTATCCTTGACCAACTGAATAATGAAACTGAGTATGAAAAAGTAGCCAAACTTTCAGCTGAATTAGAGAGTATTTCGGAGAAATTAGAAATTCACGAAATGAGATGGCTTGAACTACAGGAAGTTTTAGGCGAAGAGTAATCTATACTATATACAAAAAAGCTTCAATTCCATAATACGTAGAATTGAAGCTTTTTTATGTTTATATGCTATTATATTAAATTCATAATCTTACCTTGCTGGCTGCTTTCAATAGCTGCATCAATAATTTTCATATTCTGAATAACTTCTTTTCCCGGTGAAGGCAACGGATATCCGAAAACAATATGTTCGTAAATCTGCTGGTAATAATTCATATAATTTCCGGGCTCACTGGATGTCACTATTCTTTCTGTTTCATTATTTTCATTCAGGAAATTTAAAATCCCATCAGATCCTGTAATTGGTTTCGTCCAGTCTTTTCCATAAACCGGGATAGAACCGGAAACCAATTCGGCTTCCTGATTATCTGTCCTTTCCTGAAGAAAAGTTCCTTTACTTCCATGAATTACATAAGCATAATGGGCTTCTTTGCTGAAAACAGAAGACTTCAGCCTCACTCTCATATTATTTTTATACAACAAAAGAATTTCAAAATAGTCGTTTGCAAAATCTGCTCCTTTCATAGAAAAAACATCTGCGAAAAGCTTTTCCGGATATCCGAAATACTGCACGGCCTGATCTACCAGATGAGAACCTAAGTCATGAAGAGAGCCGGAACCTGTCTGTTCAGGATTTTCTTTATGCTGCTTTCCACTTGGTTCGGTACGAAACCTGTCAAAACGGATCTCAGCTTCTTTAATCTCCCCTAATTTTTTATCATTCAATATCTTTTGTACCTGCAGAAAATCACGGTCGAATCTTCTATTTTGATACACACTCAAAAAAAGTCCTTTTTGTTCTGCCAAATTCACCAATTCTTCGGCTTCTTCTACATTTACGGTAAAAGGTTTTTCAACAATTATATTTTTTCCGGCTTCCAGCGCTTTTTTTGCGTATTCATAATGGGTCTGAACAGGTGTATTGATGACAACAACTTCTATATCTGCATTTTGAAGCATTTCTTCTACCGAGTGATAGATCACAGCTTCCGGATACTTCTCTTTAGAATCCTCTTTACTTCTTTCCACTATGGCAGAAATAAAAAATCCGGGATGTTCCTTCAAAAAAGGTGCATGAAATATTTTCCCACTCATCCCAAAAGCACAAAGCCCAACTCTTACCAATTGCATATCTCTATTTTTTAACAAATATATTTATAAAAAAGTTTTCAGAGACTTGTATCAGACTTTTTAACGCCGTCAATCTGCTATCTGTCAAAATATGACAAAAATCAGATAATTATTTTTAATAATTCTAAATAAAATAAGACTTGAATTCCTACTTTTGCAGCTTATTTAAAACTGCTCTAAATAAAAATAAGATGAAAAGAAGAATTACTGCTTTAGGTTTATTAATGATTTCCGTGTCTTTTAGCGCACAAATGGGTCACAAATCTGACAATGATACAATCAGAATTCAGACTATTGAAGATGTGAATCTTCATAAAACAGGAAATCCTAATAAAGCAATTCCATTATCTACTAAGTCCAGCCTGACGGTAATGGAAAATCCCCAGCCTATTGCTATTGTTACTCATGAAATCATTGAGCAGCAGCAGGCAAAACAACTGAGTGATGTCATCAGAAATGTAAATGGTATTTATATAACTTCTGCAAGAGGAGGTTCACAGGATAGTTTTGGAGGAAGAGGATTTACTTTTGGTAATGACAATACGTTTAAAAACGGAGCAAAAGTAAACAGTGGAGTTTTTCCCGAAGTAAGCAGTCTTGAGCGAGTGGAGGTTCTGAAAGGTGCTAACGCCATGCTGTATGGTAACGTAGGTCCTGGGGGAATTATAAATCTTATCACTAAAAAACCAAGATTCGATTTTGGAGGTTCTGTCGGATTCAACGCAGGAAGCTGGAACTCTTATAAACCCATGATTGATATTTACGGACCTTTAAGCAAGAACATTGCTTTCAGAATGAACGGTACTTATGAATATGCAGAGAGTTTCAGAGATTTAGTAAAGTCACAAAAAAATTATTTCAACCCTTCATTCCTTTTTAACCTTAGTGAAAATACACAGCTTATTGTAGAAGGTGATTATCTGTATCAGCATTTCACTCCTGATTTTGGAGTAGGAAGTGTGATAGATGATGCTACCGGAATTTCAAGACTGGCTACAGAAATTGACAGAAAACAATTTTTAGGAGCCAGCTGGCAGTATCAAACGAATCAGCAGGCGACAACAGATATTGTTTTAAACCATAAATTCAGCAGTAAATGGAGTTTGAATGCTGTTGCTTCTTATCAAAATTATACGAAAGATTATTTTTCTACGGAAAGAACAACATGGGCTTATAATTCAGCAGTTGGCAATTTCAGTCCGGAATGGAAGAGACCATTGGGAAGAAACTATACGGAACAAAACTATACTTCATTACAGATTAATCTAAACGGAGAATTTAAAACCGGAACCATTAATCATAAAGTATTAATTGGGACAGATGGTGACTATGGACTGGCAGATACGTATGCTTATAAATTTACAAATTCTGCGGCCAGTAGTTTCGGATCTATCTTTCTGGACAAACCTTCTTCTACATGGACTAATGATGGAGCTATGCCGGATACTTACAGATCATCGAGAAACAGAATTGCAACAAAAAGATTTGGACTGTACGTGCAGGACCTTATCAGCATTTCAAAAGAGTTTAAAGTATTAGCCGGTGTCAGATGGTCTTACATTAAAAATGACGATACAAAAGTTAGAGATTTTATCACTAACCTGGACACTGAAACAGCTAAGAGTGGTGCACAGGATCATGCATTTTCACCAAAAATCGGGTTGATTTACAATCCTAATGACAACCTTTCTGTTTTTGCAACATACACAAACTCATTTACCCCTAATGCAGGGTTTGACGAATTTGATCATTCTCTGAAAGCATCTACCGTAGATCAATATGAAGTAGGAATCAAAAAAAATCTATGGAATAATGCGATTGCTGTAAACTTAACAGCTTACCAAATCAATAATACCAATGCTTATACCGCTCCTTACCTTCCAAGCGGAGCGCTGGCATTATACAGAGTATATGCCGGAAATATCAGAAGCAGAGGGGTTGAACTGGATATTACCGGTAATCCAATGAAGAATCTATCTTTAATAGGAGGTGCATCTTATAATAATGCAGTCTACACCAAAACGCCTGATAATGGTTTTGTTGAAGACCAAAGACTGGTAAGAACTCCCGCATTCACCGCAAATGCATCCGCATTCTATACTTTTACAACTTTTGTAAAAGGACTTAAATTGGGGGCTACCGCATTTTATACCGGTGACAGAAAAGCAGGATGGAATGATGTAAAAGGTCAGAAACAAGTAACCAGAATGATTGATGTAAAAGGCTTTACCACAGTAGACATCAGTGTAGGATATGGCTGGAGCAGATTCTCAATTCAGGGAAAAGTGGGTAACTTATTTGACGTTCTTAGCTACAACGTTCATGAAAACTATTCTGTAAACCCTATTACACCTAGAAACTATTATTTTACGCTTACTTATAAATTGTAGCATTAAATACGATTAATAATTTTTCAATTAAAAGTGGAAGTTGCATTTTTGCAGTTTCCACTTTTTACAATTAAGATAAACAATACGATTAAGATATGGACAAGATTAAAGACACAAGAAGTTTCATGAGAATCACACACCGTTATCTGGGATATTTCCTGGCTGGGATTATGGCAGTGTATGCCCTAAGCGGAGTTTTATTGATTTACAGAGATACCGACTTCTTAAAAAACGAAAAAAAGTACGAAAAAACAATTGAGAAAAACCTTTCAGAAAAAGAACTGGGAAAAGAATTAAAGATCAAAAACCTGGAAATAGAAAAAACTGAAGGCGATATTGTACATTTCAAGCAGGGCACTTATAATCTGGCTACCGGAAAAGCTGATTATGCTAAAAAAGAATTACCTTTTCTATTGGACAAAATGACCAAACTTCACAAAGCACAGTCTAAAGACACTTTATCTCCTCTTAACGCTTTTTTTGGTTTTGCTTTGTTTTTCTTTGTGATTTCAAGCTTCTGGATGTTCAATCCTAAAACCAAAGCATTCAAACGCGGGATGGTATTTACAATTGCCGGGCTTGTGGTTTCCATCATTCTTTTGCTTATTTAATATTATAGAATAGATAATTAAAAGCTATTATTTTAACTATTCCTCATTCTTCCCAATTTAACATTAATTTAGAAAAATTAAGTAAAAATAAGTATTCTGGCACATTTATTGATTTTCACCAGCTATAGAATAATAAGCATTAATTATTAAAATTATAAATTATGAAAAAACTAATTCTAACAGGAATAATAGCAGTAGCTGGTTTAACTACAACTGCAAACGCTCAAATTCAAAAAGGTAACTGGATGGTAGGTAGTAGCATTGTTGCAAGTAATTTTGGATTAAATACAGGTGGTGGATATAATATTTCATTACAGCCAAAAGCAGCTTACTTTATTGAAGATAATGTAGCTGTTGGTGGATATGTTGATTTAGGATTTAATAAGGTTGCAAAAGGATCTCCTACAAACTTTGTTTACAAAGTAGGTGCTTTAGGACGTTATTATGTATCACCTGGAGAAAAGGGTGTTGATAATCTATTAAACCACGGACGTTGGTTCTTCGAAGGTAACGTTGGTGTTGGTGGAACTTCTACTGAAGGAGGAAACTCTACAACTGGGTTAGACTTCGGTGCAGGTCCTGGATATTCTTATTTCATCACTCCAAATATCGGTGTTGAAGGTCTTGTAAAATACAATGGTGTTGCAGGTTTCGGAAACGAAGGGTTAACTTCTACACTTACATTTAATGTAGGATTTAGTATCTATTTACCAACTTCTAAAGGTAAGCAGGTTATTAACGACGTAAAGTAATCACCATTACGAAATCACATTTACACATATAGTTTAAATGAAAGCGCCTCGAAAATATATTTCGAGGCGCTTTTCGTACAAATTAAAACTAAACTATAAAAAATCAAATAAATCATGTATTAGGTTGTGGAGTATATCTCAGATAAGGTTTTATTTCTGTAACTCCTTTAGGAAATATTGTTCTTGCATCTTCCGTAGAAATGGCTGGCGGTATGATAACATCGTCCCCGTTTTTCCAGTTTACCGGTGTTGCAATTTTGTGCGAGTCTACCAATTGCAGGGAATCAAGCACCCGTAATATTTCATCAAAATTTCTTCCGGTTGAAGCAGGATAAGTAATAATCAATCTTACTTTTTTCTCCGGGTCTATAATTAATAAGGAACGAACCGTTGCCGTTGCTGAAGCATTAGGATGGATAAAGTCGTATAGTTCAGAAACTTTTCTGTCCTTATCTGCAATAATAGGAAAGGATACTTCTGTCTGCTGGGTTTCATTGATATCTTTAATCCAGTTTTGATGGTCTTCTACTCCATCTACACTTAAGGCGATAACCTTTGTCCCTCTTTTGTCAAATTCCGATTTTAATTTTGAAGTATATCCCAATTCTGTAGTGCATACCGGCGTATAATCTGCAGGATGAGAAAATAAAATCCCCCAGGAATCTCCCAGAAACTGATAAAAATTAATATCACCTAAAGTTGATTCTGCCTGAAAATTGGGTGCTGTATCTCCTAGTTTAATTGACATAATATTTCGTTCTTATTAGTCTACAAATTTAGTAGACTTTTTCGAACTGGCAAATTATTTTGGAAAAATTTATACTTTTATTATTAAAACTTATCGGAACCAAAGACTGAACCGTAAAGCATAACCCTTGTCTTTATGATTTCCTCTGTTAATTCACAATTATTTTTATTAGTCTATCTAATGAAACTGGCAAAATTTTTGTTGAAAATGTATATATTTAATTAAAAAATCATTCATGGAGAAAAATAGTTTAAGCTACATCGAAGTTGTGTATAGAGTTTTGGAGAACTGGTATATGAAATTTGCCGAGCTCACCCCGAAACTGGTGGTTGGAATTTTAGTTTTTTCTTTTTTCCTTTTTACGAGTAAGTATTTAAGCCAGATCGCTGTAAAATTATTCCATAAATTCTTTCCTAAAAGCAAAAAAGAAAGTTCTCTGGTTACCTTGATAGGAGTTTTCAGGTTCCTGATTATGATCATGGGAACTTTTATCGCGTTAGAAATCATGGGTTTCAGTGGATTTCTCTGGAAATTTATCGGAAGTTTGGGAGTTGCCGGGGTGATTGCCGGGGTGGCTCTGAAAGATTTGGTATCCAGTATTTTTTCAGGAATGCTGATTGGAATTGACAAAGCCTTTAAAGTGGGAGATTATGTGAGTATTGGAGCCAATTCCGGTACAGTACAGGAAATAGGATTTCTTACCACAAAAATAATCAGTGACGACGGCAAAAAAGTATACATCCCGAATCAGGTTATTTTTAATTCTCCTTTTTCAAATATTACGGCTTCTCCTCAAAGAAAAATCATTTTAAATTTTGAAATTCCTGCAGATGAAGATATCAGCAAAGCTCAAAAAGGAATTTTAGATGTTGTTAAAAATCTTGAAGATGTAGACAAGCTTGATACCGCCGAGGTCATATTTACCGATTTAAAACAGGGTGTTTTCAACCTTCAGGCAAAATTCTGGATCAAAGTAGGATCTAATATCGTCCATGTAAAGGATGAGGCTTTCCTAAAGATTAAAAAACGTCTGGATGCAGACAGTATTCAGCTTGTTACTCCGACCAGCATTAGCATCAGCCAGCCGGTTGCTGAGGGAGAGAAAGAAGCTTAGGAGATGAAAAGCAAGAAGCAAGAAAAGGAACCCTTTGGCTCCTTTTCTCGTTTTAGATATGATATGTTTATTTATTTTTTAATTATTAATTTTTCAGAATACTTTTCTCCATTTTCTAGGGTGATACTAATCAGATAATTTCCTGTCGTTACGTTATTCAGTGTAACTTTTGTTTCTCCTTTAAAGCTTCCGCTCTTAACTAATCTTCCTGAAGCATCCAGCAAAGCATACTCTGCTTTTTGAGATGAATTTTTAAGAAGAATATTAACCTCATCCTGGGAAGGATTAGGATATACGACAAAACTTTTCACGTCAGCAGTTTCCCGTGTTGCCAATGTTTTCCCAATTGAGAAATTGGAAGCATTTACCGCAAAATAAATATTATTAACTGCTTTCACCATAATTCTTGCAGAAGCTACATCTTCATTTGGCAAGTTGACTACCGCAGAACCATTATTGGGAACACTTGCAGCCAGCACAGTATTAAAATTAGCGCCGCTATTCTTCGATAATAAAATGGTAACATTCTGGGTATTGATAGTGCCCGTATTGGTTCCGGCAACATCCCATGTTACCGTTGTGGGAACTCCTCCTGAACACTGTGTATTAGTAGCCTGTGAAGTTACCGTAAAAGGTCCGTCATTCGTTACAGTGACAACCATTGCATCGCGTGCGGTCTGATTTCCTGTTGGCCTGTTATCATTCACCAGAAGTGAAAAATTTAAAGTTCTTGCTACGCCAGGGGTTACTTCCCATTTCGGCACTAAATTATTAGCCAGCACAGAAGTCATATTTGGAAAATATCTTGTCGGAGCTGCTACCGGAGTTAATGAACGATATACCGGACCTACCGTAGCTGTAGCAACCGGCGGCTGTGTATTATTCTGATTGTCATATTGCTCCCATAGATAAGTAACAGGATCGTTATCAGGATCTGTACCCTGTCCTGTCAGCACGAATGCAGTTCCTTTAGGAATAATATAATCTGCTCCGGCATCGGCTGTAGGTACTCCATTATTATTGGATACTTTTAGAGCACAGTCTGTTGAACGCTGCAAAACGGCATACATTTCAACCACACTTGCAGCATGGAAATACGCATCACTGTTTGATTGAACATTATTGGCTGTACCGCAAATTCCCGCGTATGCCATTACTGTACTTCCGCTCCCCGGTTCATATGCTGTGGCATTGTTGGCATTTCCGCTACAAGAACCTGAACTCGCTCTGAAAGTATGGTTAGCCCCAAACTGATGTCCCATTTCGTGAGCTACATAATCAATATCAAAAGGATCCCCTACCGGTGCTCCTGAACCGGTAACCCCTCTTGCCTTAGAAGTCGTACACACTACCCCAAGTCCGGCAAGACCTCCGCTGTTGGTCCCAAAAACATGTCCTATGTCATAATTGGCTGCACCAATAATACTATTAATGTTAGTCTGGTTCTGTGTGATCATCGTTCCCGGTGTTCCATTGGTATACGGATCTGTAGTGGCATTGGTATATACAATAAGATTATTGTTAGCCACCATAACCATCGTCACTGAAATTGTTTTTTCATAAATTCCGTTTACTCTTGTCATTGTAGTCGCCATTGCAGCCATTGCCAAAGGAATTGTTCCGCCCTGGAAAGCAGTATACTCTCCGGTCGCAGCTACGGCAAGTCTATACGTTCTGAACTGACCGTCAGAAACTAAAGGAGCTTTCATCACCGTATTGTTTTCTATGGCATTATCCAGTTCATTCTCAACATGGCATTCGAAGATTCTGTCATTTTTAGGCAGATCTTTTCTTTTATACAGAATAAAAGATGAGTTATCTTTCGCATAGCCATCCAGGTAACTGATGTCAGAACCATCAAAATACATGATGTTCATTCCTGTTGACGGGGTAAGACTAAAACGGATGGTATGCAGCGGATTGTTTTTCTGCCATCCAATATAAGAACGGATATCCGGAAATTTCGCCTGTAATTCAGGTTCCATTACCGAGGCTTCCTGTACAATATAATCTCTGTAATTCCCGTCTGAATCAGGAAATTTAATGACTAAACTTTTATCCTTTGAAAATCGTTGGGGTGCTTTCGCTAGATCCTTTTTAATTTTTTCTAAATCTAATGAATACAAAGAAAAAACGGTAGGAGTTGTCATCCTTGGCCTGAGATCCTTATTGGTCGTCCGGGAAATTTTTGCCCAGTAATTCTGCTGGCTGAAGCCCATCGCAGCTACTAAAAGGCAAAGAATAGTAAAAATTCTTTTTGTCATGAGGTGTAATTTTTATATATTAATATTGAGTGGTTATTTTTTTAACAGAAACCTTTTTCATCAGTTTGAAAAGCACATCCGGTGAAGTTCGGCTCTCTTTTTTGAAGTCCGGGTTATCAAATTCTTTTATGGTAACCGTTAATACCTTATTATTCAGAGACACATTTTGTATGATAATGTCGTTGCTGTTCTTAAGTACAGGCTTTATAATAATATAGGTTTCATAGGGAGTAACGGTGGGAATCGGAGCAAGCCTTCCGCCATCCGTTTTCTGATGGATAACAGCAAAGATCTGATCCATTTTTTCCTGCGTATCAATGACCAGAAAATTGTTTTTAATTAGCGAAAAAGGATAATGGAATTGATCTTCAAAGGGAATATTGGTAATGCCAGACCTATCAATTTTTCTGACAGCTAATGACTGACAATTCGCAAAGGAAATCAATAAAAAACAAAGAATAAATTTCATTTCATGAGTGTGTATTGTAAATCTAGCAATTTTTTATATTTATTTAATACTTTTTACGCATAAAAAACCCGCTTTTGTATAAAAGCGGGTTTCATTATTTTATAAGCGGAGTCTTATGCTAAAACTTCTTTCACTTTATTTGCAGCTTCTTCCAAAGTAATTGCAGAATGTACAGGAAGACCTGATTCGTCAATTAATTTTTTAGCTTCTACAGCATTCGTTCCTTGTAATCTTACGATCAATGGTACCGGAAGGCTTCCCATTGCTTTGTAAGCGTCTACTACACCCTGAGCTACTCTGTCACATCTTACGATACCACCGAAGATATTGATCAAGATTGCTTTTACGTTTGGATCTCTTAAGATGATTCCGAAAGCAGTCTGTACTCTCTGAGCATCAGCAGTTCCTCCTACGTCAAGGAAGTTAGCAGGGTTACCACCAGATAATTTGATGATATCCATCGTTGCCATCGCAAGACCGGCACCGTTTACCATACAAGCAACGTTACCGTCTAATTTTACGAAGTTAAGACCAGCTTCACCTGCCTCAACATCCATTGGATCTTCTTCTCTTGTATCTCTTAATTCAGCTAAGTCTTTGTGACGGAACAATGAGTTGTCATCTAACGTTACTTTAGCATCTACAGCGATAATTTTGTTATCAGAAGTTTTTAATACAGGATTGATTTCGAAAAGAGAAGCATCAATTCCAATATAAGCATTGTAAAGACTTGTAATGAATTTTGTGAATTCTTTGAATGCATTTCCTTCAAGACCCAGGTTGAAAGCAATTTTTCTAGCCTGGAAACCTTGTAATCCTAAAGCAGGATCAATAATTTCTTTGTGAATTAAATGAGGAGTTACTTCTGCAACGTGCTCAATATCCATTCCTCCTTCAGTAGAATATACGATTGTATTTTTACCTTCAGCTCTATCTAAAAGAATAGAAACATAAAATTCTTTAGTTTCAGTTTCTCCAGGATAATAAACATCTTCTGCAACCAAAACAGAGTGTACTTTTTTACCTTCAGCAGAAGTTTGTGGCGTTACCAACTGCATTCCGATGATGTTCTGTGCATTTTCTTTAAGTTTATCCATATTTGGAGAAAACTTAACACCACCACCTTTACCACGTCCACCTGCGTGAATTTGTGCTTTTACTACCCAAGCTTTCGCTCCGGTTTCAGCCGTAAGTTTTTCAGCAGCTGCTACAGCTTCGTCTACATTATTAGCAACGAAACCACGTTGTATTGCTACTCCGTACTTTGATAAAATCTCTTTTGATTGATACTCGTGAAGATTCATATTATTTTTATTATTTTATTTTAAATTTTAAAGGTTGACAAATTTACTAAAAAGACATGGAAGTTCAAGATTCTTGGCTTAAAAATTAAAGCGTTGCGAACTTGATTTTTAACATATCTCTCAAATCTGCCTTATTCTTCGGCTAATTTCTCAGACTGTGAACCGATAAACGGAATTTTTGGAGCGAGAAAATAACCGGTTAAGCTTGCAAAAAGAATAGGAACGAAATACGTAAAACCGGTTAATGTTCCCAAAATAATTGTTGTACTCATCGGGGTTCTGGTCACACAGGCATTAATAGCAGCCATACAGCTTACAATTGCCAGCGTGGTATCTACTGATGGAAAAAGCTGATGGATAATAAGTCCTAGTGTTGTTCCCACAAAAAATAGCGGGATAATAAAACCACCTCTCCAGCCGGATGTTACGGTAATAGCAATCGCCAGTATTTTAAAAATAAGGATACTGATTAAAAAGTTCAATGCAAAATTTCCGTTGATGAGCTGATTAATCTCATTATGCCCAAAATATCTGGTCAGTGGAAAATAAAAAGCGATAATCCCCAGAATAATTCCACCGGTTAGTGTTTTAATGTAGATGGGAAATTTCCTGTATTCAAAAATTTTCTTGAAAAACTTTACAACAAAAATAAAGATCCAACCAAAAAGTGTTCCCACCGCACCAAAGGCTACTGCATAGGCGAAATCATAAACTCCGGTATAATGATAGGCTTTCAAATCCCATGTTGCTCCTATTCCCAAATGAATGATCAATGCAAAAACCACATAGCTGAAACAGCTGGCAACTAAAGCAGGAATAATTGCTTTATAATACTCTACAGCATGCTTGTGATGTAATATTTCCAGCGAGAAAAGACTTCCTCCGAGCGGCACCCCAAATAAGGCAGTAAACCCGGACGCCATCCCCGCAATGCTTAAAGAACGTAATTCTTCTCCCTTCAGCCTGAAAACTTTTCCCAGCCAGCTTCCTGTAGAACCCGTTACCTGGACCAAAGGCGCCTCAGGTCCCAGACTTCCGCCTGATGCAACACAAAAAAGCGACGATAAAATCATCGAAGGATTATTTTTAGGATCTAATTTTCCTTTATTAAACCTTATGTTATCAACAATCAAATGAATTTCTCCCGGATCACCCATACAATGAATCACAAGCCCGGCTAGAAGCCCGCAGACTGCCATGGTAGGAATAACCATCCAGCCATGAAAGTGTGCTAATAATTCCGTGAAATGCTCCAACACAATCCAATATACTCCAGCGATTACGCCTCCTACTAAACCCGTAAGCGCCCACATGAAAAAAGTACGGCTGAATACAAAAGGATTGAACTTTATCGGCTGATCTAAAAGATCGAATGTTTTGATAATCCTTCTTCTTCTATTAATCTTCATTTTAATTGATTTTAAAAATAAGGAATGTCATCATTTGTTTTTATTTTAAGATCTGAATCAGGATTGATTATGTCTGTTTTACATATATCTTTTTATTTACTCAAACCTTAGCACAATCGGTTGCGAAAAATTTCGAGCAATAGGAATTTTGTTGTAAAACAAAGGTTTTTCCAGCGTCCCAATCGCATACAGAAACAATGCACTGATGATACCGAATTCCGTATTAGACGATCCACTGTATTTTACATTTTTGAATTTTCCATCCACATCAATGTTGAAATTTAAAATACACCGATATATTCCGCCCTCATAATCTTCTAGTAAATAAACAGGAAAATTCTTCGTGAGCTGTTTTCTCAACTCTTCAAGTTGCTGATAATTTTCAACCTCAGTAAAATCAATAGATTTATTTTTTGCACCTTCCACAGATACATTATTTTCTATTTGTACTCCATTGATTATTTTGAATGAAATATTTGGATCTATCTTTCCAATCATCACTTCTTTATCATAGATTTTTTGATAAAGATTTTCCAGATTTTTTATTTTTTCACTATAAAAAATTCTGTATTTTACAAGATATACAGCAGAATCTTTTTTGTAGTCATAACGATTAAGACTATCAGAAAAACGCTTTTGTATATTTTTTACTTCCTTTAAAATATTTCTATCCAGTAATTTATTTTTCTCTTGTGCATTGATATTTTGAACACTTAAAGAAGAAAAAATAAGGGTAAGAAAAAATAATAAAAAACGATTGTTCATTGTATACTTCTTTGGTAAAATCCTAAGCCTGGCATTTTATAGCTCAAATCCTGATTGCTAAATTCTATTCTTAGCAAAATAAAGAATCAGCATTCCCCAGCTCAGGATCATCAATAATCCTCCAAGAGGGGTAATAGGTCCTAAGAATTTTAAATTAGCTCCCAAATAATCCTGCATGCTTAAGAAATAGATACTGAATGAAAATAGCATGGTGCCTGCAATCATTAATATAGAAATCCATTTTTCTGATGAAGTTTCAAATTTTAAAATATACCCAGCAATCAATAAAAAGAATGCAGCATACATTTGATATCTTACTCCGGTCTCGAAGCTTTCCAGCCTTTCAACAGATAATATTTTCTTTAAAGCGTGCGCGCCGAATGCACCTAAAATTACTGACAGCATGCCGTAAACAGCACCAAAGACTAAAGTTATTGTTTTCATTTTTATAATTCTTCTAATTCTAGATTTAAATATTTTTTTGTTTTATAATCCTGCCAGGTTCCTATGATTTTATTACCTTGTACATCTGCTTCTACAAAACCTCTAAGCATCCATTGTCTGGCTTCCTCACTATAATAATCGCTTTCCGTAAGGGAAATATGGTTTCCTTGTATCTTCCCATTCCACTCGATGAGTTTCTTATTTTTGTCATACCAGTACATCGCAGAAAAACTACCATCCTCATACAGCTGTTTGATAAAAACAGTAATCGGATATTTTCCATCAATTTTTCCTTTATATAATGTATTGCTTAGACTTGTTTTATCAATTTGTGCAGAACCTGACAACAAATTTTTCGCATAAGAACTCCAATATGTATCCAGTTCTTTATAAGAGAACTCAACAACATGACTATCCAGCTCATCCAAAGCTCTCATTGCATGATTGGCACATCTGCCTGCAATAAATCTTATTTTATCCTTTCCGAAATAATATTTGATATCTCCCAGAGTATATTGTGTAAAACACCCTTCATAGATAGCAATCTGATCCAAAACTTCTTCTGAAGGATTTTTCTCTGATTTTAACTGAACAAGAAAATCATCAATTTCTTTCTTTACCTGTTTCTGAATAAGACCTTCAATTTCTTTAACGGCGTTTGGCTGGAAAAGATCTTTAGCATTGATAAAATTTCCTGTTCTCAAATCAAAATTCTGCCAAATTAAAAAACTTTCAGGATAAGCTCCTGAAGCTTCACCATCCAGCGCAATACTTAAAATATTTTTAGGGGTTTCCAGCTTTTCCCAACTATAAAAATAAACGTAATTGGAATATGACGTTTTTCCCGCAGAAACAAGCTTGAAAGGATTTCCTTCTGCTCCGGGAATGTACTCCAACTGGTCAACCTGCAAAAAAGTATTGATTTTATTTTCGACCCTAGGATTCACTGAATAAGAAACCAATGGAAAAACAGAATCTTCAGACTTCGGTTTCAAATCAGTTATTTTTAAATTTTTCTGTTGTGAAAAACTTAAACCGGAGATGAGCAAAAAAAATAAAATCTTACTTTTCACTATTTTGATTTTAAATAGAGGATAATAAACCGGGCTACCAATGTAGAAATCCCCAAGATGATAAACATAATGGAGAATTTCTTTGAACTTTGAAACCCTTTTGATTTCGTAACTTTTAAAAAGATTCCGAAGAGGATAAATATAATGGGTAAGATAATCTGAAGCATTATTGAGCTCTTAATCTGTTAAATTCGTTGATAACTTCGTGGTGGGTAACTGTTTTATCTTTAAAATACGTCACAAAATGCTGTTTCTCTTCTTCCGTAGCTCCCATTTGATTCAAAATATTGAACAAATGCATTTTCATATGACCTTTTTGAATCCCTGTCGTCACCAAAGAACGTAATGCTCCAAAGTTTTGAGCCAACCCGGAAACGGCCAGAATACTCATTAATTCCTGAGCAGAAGGTTTTCCAAGTAAAGCTAAAGAGAATTTTACCAAAGGATGAAGATTCGTTAAACCTCCCACAACTCCCACAGAAATCGGAAGATCAATCCAGAATCTGAAAACACCGTTATCTGTTGTACAGTGGGTCAAAGATCTGTATTGTCCGTCTCTCGCTGCATATGCATGTGCACAAGCTTCCGTTGCTCTGAAATCATTTCCCGTAGCGATTACTACTGCATCCACCCCGTTCATTACCCCTTTATTATGGGTCGTTGCACGAAAAGGTTCTATTTCAGCAATGGTAACGGCCTGTTTAAACTTTCTCGCAAATTCTTCATTGGAAATTCCACTGTCGTCTTTTAAATCCTCTATTTTACAGGAAACCTCAGCTCTTACGATACAATCGGGGGTAAAATTAGAAAGGATATTCATCACAATTTGTAGAGAATCTTTTTCTTCATGGGTAAAATCTGTACTGTCTGCAATTTCTGCTTTCAGTGTTTTCCCAAACTGTTCCAGACATGAATTGATAAAATTCGCTCCCATGGAATCTACGGTATCAAAACTTGCTTTCAGCTGATAATAATCAGGCATTTCTGAAGTTTTATCAATCAGCTGAATATTTAAAATTCCGCCGCCACGCTTTCTCATATTGGACGTGATGCTTTCCGTAGCTGCCATTAATTTTTTCTTTAAATTGAAATTAAAGAAATGTAATAGTTTATGCGGTTCTACATGGAATATAAAATGGGTATGACCCAGTTTTTCGGTATTGATGATGGTTGTTTTAAAACCTCCTTTATCGATCCAGAATTTTGCCGCTTTAGAAGCTGCAGCAACTACTGAACTTTCTTCAACAGCCATAGGAAGTGCCACCAGTTTATTATCAATTAAGAAATTCGGTGCGATTCCATAAGGCATATAGAAGTTGGAAATGGTATTTTCAGAAAATTCTTCATGAAGTTTCTGAAGATCAGTATTTTCGTTCCAGTACTGTTTTAATATATGTTGATATTCCTGGTTTCCTTCAAGATATTCGTTAACGAGCCAGTCGATTTTTCCCTGTTTCGTAAGCTTGGAAAAACCTTCGATTGGTTGATGATTCATAGTATAACTTTAGTGAACCGTAAATATAATGATTTTGCAGCTTTCTATTGTTGATAACTTTCTTTAAAAAAATGTGATTTTTCTCAATTTTGGACCTAATTTTGAACATAAATAAGATATACAAGTTGATATTTTTAATTAAAAATGAATTTTGACCGTCTAAAAGAAAAGCTTGAAATCCTTGCTGATGCTGCGAAATATGATGTTTCCTGCTCTTCCAGCGGAGGTACCCGGAAAAACACCAAAGGTGCTTTAGGAGACAGCTCCATAAGCGGGATTTGTCATACCTATACGGAAGACGGACGATGTGTTTCTCTTCTCAAAATTTTATTGACCAATCACTGTATTTACGATTGTGCTTACTGCGTTTCAAGAAGTTCAAATGATATTAAAAGAGCTGCTTTTACGGTAGAAGAAGCGGTGGATTTAACGATCAATTTTTATAGAAGAAATTATATTGAAGGTCTGTTTTTAAGTTCCGGAATCTTCAAAAATGCAGATACTACGATGGAACGTCTGGTAAGGGTAGCCAAGAAACTTCGTCTGGAAGAAAATTTTAACGGATATATCCATTTAAAATCTATTCCGGGAGCAAGCGATGAGCTGATGCAGGAAGCGGCGATGTATGCCGACAGGTTATCCATCAACCTTGAAATTCCTACAGAAAGTGGTTTGAAGCTTCTGGCTCCTGAAAAAAACCGCCAGGATATGATCAATCCTATGCGGTATATCCAAAAAGGGATTACACAATATAATGATGAAAAGAAAATTTTCAGGAAAGTTCCGAAGTTTGCCCCTGCGGGACAGTCGACCCAGATGATCGTTGGTGCCACCAACGAAAATGACCTGCAGATCATTAAAGTCGCAGACCATTTTTATAAAAATTTTAATCTGAAAAGAGTCTACTATTCTGGCTATGTTCCGGTTTTGGAAGATAAAAGGCTTCCTTCATTAACGACAGAAGTTCCGATGCTGAGAGAGAACAGACTGTATCAGTCTGACTGGCTGATGAGATTTTACGGCTTCAAAGCGGAAGAGATCCTGGATCCGAATATGCCGTTCCTTGATCTTGAGGTAGATCCAAAATTAAGCTGGGCTTTGAGGCATCTGGATCAATTCCCGGTAAATCTACAAACTGCCGATTACCAAATGATTTTAAGAATCCCTGGGATTGGAGTGAAAACAGCAAAAAAAATTGTGAGCGCCAGACATTTTCAGGTTTTACATATGGACCATCTCAAAAAACTAGGCGCTGCCGTAAATCGCGCAAAGTATTTTATAGATTTTAATGCCGGAAATTTGTATCTGAAATATCTTACGGATCAGAATTTAAGGAAATTGCTAATTGGAGGAAGTTCATCCAAGTTTCATAATCAGTTTTCGCAACAGCTGACTTTATTTTAAATTCAAACACAAATTGAAAACAATGAGTTGTCATTTAAACGGAATGAAGTGGAGTGAAAATCTAAATTAAATTACAGAGATTCTTCCTTCGTCAGCATAACAAAAAGTAGAAAATTATTACACAACGCCAATGACCACCCTACTCTATGACGGAAGTTTTGACGGACTTTTAACATCAGTATTTGAAGTTTTCGAATACCGGTATAAAGACGTGGAGATATTCAGTAAGCAAAACTTTTATCAGGAAAATATCTTTGCTGAGATTCATGAAGTCATTACGCAGAATGATAAAGCGGAGCGTGTTTTCAACAAATTAGAACAGAATATCGGCAGATCGGGAATTCATCAGCTGCTGAAAGTTTTTCTGTCCGAAGATCCGTTACTGGAACAGCTGATTCTATCAGCCATAAAACAGTCCATTCAGCACCCTACGGAAAATATTCTTCAAAATTATGCAGACGATGACATATTGGCGATTTCAAAAATCTGTAAATCTGTCGATCGGGAAAGACACCGAATGACTGCTTTTGTACGGTTTGAAAAAATGCAGGACAATGTTTTTTTCGCTAAAATAGATCCCGACTTTAACGTTCTTCCTCTTATACGGAAACATTTCAAAGACCGCTATCAGGACCAAAAGTGGATGATTTATGATCTTAGAAGAAATTACGGAATTTTATACGACCTGGAAACCTGTGATTTTTTTTATCCTGAAGAGAAATTAGATCTTAGTAGGTATCAGCAGCAGTTCCATGAGGAGGAAAATCAGTATCAAAAGCTTTGGCAGCGGTATTTCACGAAGACCAACATTGTGGAAAGAAAAAACCTGAAGCTTCATATCCAGCATGTTCCGAGACGGTATTGGAAGTATCTGACGGAGAAATGGTGATTTCCGGTCTTTTACTCTCGCAGATTGGGCAGATCACGCAGATTTTTTTGATTGAAAATAATATTTACTGAATTACCCTCCTATTTTTTCTCAATCGTTCTTAAAGCTCTTTTGAAAATATACTTTGTTTCTTTTGCAGGACATTCTGACATCCATCTTTCACAAATATTTTTTACCCACACAGGTTGTGATTTACTCGCATCATTCAGCCAGTTTCCTACACTGTCCTGAACATATTTTGAAGGATCAGACCTCAGCGGTTCTAAAATGATAAGTCCTGATTCAGGATTTTGCTTAAGTTTTTCAATATGGGCACACCAGACGCCACGAGGACGTGTTGACTCACTGGCGAAACGTCTGATATGATCATCTTCGGCTTTCGTCCAGTCAGTAAGTATCGATAAACTTTCCGAAAGATTTTTTGTTATTGCCGGCCTTACTGCCATCCAGCTGATCTCCCGGACTCCGAAATGTTTATCCGCAGCCAATTTCTTAATCTGTCCCAGCATTTCTTCAATCGTTACCTGATCATTCTGTCCAATGGTATAAGCCGACCAGCAACGGATAAGATCGGCAGGATGTCTTAAAATAAGAGAGATAATTTCATGATCATTGTGTTTTGCAGACAACTCTAAAATCCCTGTTCCTATTGCTTCATTAACCGTATTGACAGTTTGCTTTTTCAAACGGCTAATCTTTTCAACAAGGGGAATATAATATTCTTTGCGGTTATGTTCCGTAAGCAGATGTTCCAGTAACATTTTCTGATCTACCGCCAGCCATTCTGTAAGGTTAACGGTTTCGAGTTCCCCACGGTTTAGACTGTTTAAAATATCTATGGGAATATCTTTTATGGAACGCGCTCCTTTTCTTTCTTTCATTATGTAAACAGGCTCTTTAATAAATTTATTACTTTTACAAAGATCCGCAAGTGAATGAGAATAGGCAATACCGCATAATTTTCTCCCATAGGGATAAAAAAGTCAATGATATGAAAACAAAGGAAAGAGCTGAAGAAAATAAAATTTGTCCGTTAGAGGTTGCTGTTAATTCTATCAGCGGAAAGTGGAAAATTCCTATCGTATGGCAAATTCATGAAGGTAAAAAACGTCCAAGCGAATTTTTACGGGGAATTGCTAAAGTGGACCGCAGAGTGTTGAATCAGCAGCTTGGCGAAATGGTTGACAGCGGTATTTTAACCAAACAATCTTTTAATGAATTACCTCCGAGGGTTGAATATCAGCTTACTGAATTGGGTGAAAAACTGGTTTTGATCCTTTGGCAGCTGAATGACTGGGGGAAACTTTTGATTCCCGAAGATATAAAAGCTTAAAGTCTGTTTTTCATTCATACATCCGGATACAACTGATCTTCTATACTCTCGCAGATTGAGCAGCTAATGCAGATTTATTATTGTAATTATTGCTTAAAATCTTAATATTTGTGATTAAATAAAAACACATGAAAAAAAACATTTTCTTCCTGATTCTTGTAATAGTTATTTCAAGTTGCAAGAATGACCAAAATTCATCCGGCAGTAAAATCGAAATTGCCGGAGCTTCAGTTCTGGAAAGCAGCGTTCAGATTCACAATGATAAAAGCACAATTAAGGAACGGTTTTCTGCTCCCAAAGAGTATACGTGGGTTGAAGAACAGCCTGATTCTTTCGGATATTTTCTTGAAAATTTTAAACTGAAACCCTACGGAAGTCAGATTGTAAAATATGACGGAACTCCAATTGCTACACAACATCTTCATGAAGCCGTTTTTAATATCGATACAGGAAATAAAGATTTGCAACAATGCGCTGATGCAGTTATCCGTTTGAGAGCAGAGTATTTATTTACAACTAAAAAGTTCGATGATATACAGTTTCATTTTACCAGCGGAGATCTGGCCACATGGAATGATTATAAAAATGGGATAAGGGCATTTGTAAACGGTAATTCCGTTAGTTTCAGAAAAACTGCGGGCTTTGATGATTCCTATCAGAATTTCAGAAAGTATCTGGATCTGGTTTTTACGTATGGCGGAACGATTTCTCTTAACAAAGAAACAAAACCGGTATCCCAAAATGCTGATCTGAAAACGGGTGATATTTTAATTACAGCGGGCAGTCCCGGACATGTGGTAATGATTGCCGGAGTCTGCAAAAATAAAGAAGGCAAAAAGTTATTTTTATTAACAGAAGGCTTCACTCCTGCTCAATCGATTCACCTGCTTTCCAATCCTTTTAATAAAAACATTTCGCCGTGGTACGATCTTGATGTAAATTCTTCAGAAACCAAAACTGCGAGATATATTTTTAAACCCACAAATTTTAGACAATTTTAATCATTTATATTCAAAAGTCTTATCAAGTTACTACCATTATCTGAACTTGTTTTTGTAGATTTGTGTTCGAAATTTTTTACTAGATGAAAGAGAGTGCTGTAAAAAAAATTGCAGTTCTTACTTCAGGAGGCGATTCTCCGGGTATGAATGCTGCATTAAGAGCGGTGGTAAGAACCGCTAATTACTATAATATCGAATGCTACGGAGTAAGAGAAGGCTATAACGGCCTTATCCATGACGAATTCCTGAAAATGGGACCTCGTTCCGTAAAAAATATAATCAACCAGGGCGGAACCATTCTTAAATCTGCCAGATCCATGGAATTTAAAACCAAAGAAGGCCGTCAGAAAGCCTATGACAACTGTGTAAAACACGGTGTTGATGCTTTGGTGTGTATTGGTGGAGACGGAACTTTTACCGGAGCCAAGATCTTTAACGAAGAATTCGGAATCAGAGTATTGGGAGTACCGGGAACCATCGATAATGATATTTTCGGAACCGATAACACCATTGGTTATGATACTGCGTTGAATACTGCTATGGAAGCCATCGACAAAATCCGTGATACGGCAACTTCTCACAACAGAATTTTCTTTGTTGAAGTGATGGGGCGTGATGCAGGTTTTATTGCTTTAAACAGCGGACTGGCAACGGGAGCTTTGGATATTTTAATTCCTGAGAAAAAAGACAGCATATCTGATCTTTTCGCCAATTTCAGAAAAGGGGAAAAAACAGGAAAAGCATCAAGTATTGTTGTGGTAGCTGAAGGTGAAAAGCTGGCTAACATTTACGAATTAGCAGAAAAAACAAAACTGGAATTCCCTGATTATGACATTCGTGTGGCTATTTTAGGACATATCCAGAGAGGAGGATCACCTAGCTGCGCAGACAGAGTACTGGCAAGCAGATTGGGCTATGGTGCTGTGACAGGATTAATGGAAGGACAAACAAATGTAATGGTGGGAATGCGTTCCAACGATATGGTGTATACACCCATTGAAGATGCCATTAAAAAACATAATGAAATCAACAAAGATCTTTTACTGATTTCAGAAATTTTAGCAATCTAATATTTTATAATTTAAAACAAACTATTATGTCAACAATTAAAGTAGGTATCAACGGGTTTGGTAGAATTGGACGTCTTGTTTTCAGAGCAATGACTGAAAGAAGCAACATCGAAGTTGTAGGAATCAATGACCTTATCGATGCTACATACATGGCTTACATGTTAAAATATGATTCTGTACACGGAATTTTCCCTGGAGAAGTATCTGTAGAAGGTAACGATCTTGTGGTAAACGGTAAAAGAATCAGAGTAACTGCTGAGAGAGACCCGAACAACCTAAAATGGAACGAGATCGGAGCTGACTATATCGTAGAATCTACAGGTCTTTTCTTATCAAAAGATTCTGCTCAGGCTCACATTAATGCAGGTGCAAAAAAAGTAATCCTTTCTGCTCCATCTAAAGATGATACTCCAATGTTCGTAATGGGTGTAAACCATAAAGAACTTACTGACGATATCAAAATTTTATCAAACGCTTCTTGTACTACTAACTGTTTAGCTCCTTTAGCTAAAGTAATCCACGATAACTTCGGAATCGTAGAAGGTCTAATGACAACAGTACATGCTACAACGGCAACTCAGAAAACAGTTGACGGTCCTTCAATGAAAGACTGGAGAGGTGGTAGAGCTGCATTAAACAATATTATCCCTTCTTCTACAGGTGCTGCTAAAGCAGTAGGAAAAGTAATTCCTTCTCTAAACGGAAAATTAACAGGGATGTCTTTCAGAGTTCCAACGGTAGACGTTTCTGTTGTTGACCTTACTGTAAGATTGGAAAAAGCAACTTCTTACGAGGAGATCTGTGCTGCTATCAAAGCTGCTTCTGAAGGAGAATTAAAAGGAATCTTAGGATATACTGAAGATGCAGTAGTATCTCAGGATTTTGTAGGAGATAAGAGAACTTCTATCTTTGACAAAGATGCTGGTATCATGCTTTCTCCTAACTTTGTAAAACTTGTTTCTTGGTATGACAACGAAATGGGTTATTCAAACAAGTTAGTAGATATGCTTGTACATTCTGCTTCTTTATAATACGTTACAAGAAATATACTATAAAAAAAACCTTCCTCATGGGAAGGTTTTTTGTTTTTAATTACCAACATTCGCAACTGATTCCGAAATGTTTTCAATAACAAAAAACGTCATAAATAATAATGGTATGCACATTTTATTTACTAACAAAAGGATTTTTATCAAATCTGAATGATATACCTATAAACGGATTAGCTCTATACTGCATTTTATTAAGATTATCGGAAGTTACGGAGCTGTCGATATTTTGTCCTATGGTATAATCAAGGTTTGGTCGATTTTGTTTATGTACTGCAATACCAGCTGTTAA
The DNA here is from genome assembly GCF_000737705.1 of Chryseobacterium soli. Taxonomy (GTDB): domain Bacteria; phylum Bacteroidota; class Bacteroidia; order Flavobacteriales; family Weeksellaceae; genus Chryseobacterium; species Chryseobacterium soli. The sequence goes on from NZ_JPRH01000012.1 coordinate 99,796, forward strand.
AATAATATTTTGCCCTATACCCAAGGCGCCACCAGCAAAAACTGATAATTCTTCAAAATTAAAACCTAAACCACCTGTAAAACCAGGAGATAAATTTTCATGATTATTTATAAATGTAAACATTATTGACGGCATTAAATCCATCATTTTTCCATCTCTTACTTCAATAACCTTACTATCTAAAGAGGTAAACTTGGAACGATTTGTAAATAAGATGGCATTGGCCCCAAAAGAGGTAGTCCAGCTCCAGTCAGATTGGCTTTTAATTTTATAAATTCTTTCCTTAGGCTCATCATCCGCATAAATAGTAATAATGTATTCAGTATTTTTCCTGTAGACCATCTTATTATTCATTTCCTTACTATTTTTTTTATCATCTCGACTGCTATCATTTTTTTTAATCTCAGTGGATAAAGGATGCTGTAAAGCTGCATTTCTTGTTATAGAAATACTATAATTCTTTGGATTTTCAATCTTATAATTATAGGTCCCGCTTTCTACAATTATTTCGAAAGATTTCACTGGCATGTCAGCGTAAATAGTTATCATTGTACCATTTACACTTATTTGTCCGAAAACCATTCCCGCCCATCCCAGCAGAAATAGTACTAATACATTTGTTTTCATGGCTATTAATTTTAAACAAATGTTGGAATTTAATACGTGCGGGGAAAGTACCCGTTTGTGTAGTTTTCACTCTGATTATTGGCGGAAGGAATAATGTACATAAAAAGCCTCTCAACGCATTGAGAGGCCGTTCGTTTATCATTTTCAAACAACTAACAAGAAAAAGCTAAACTTTATTTATAACATTCATTCATAGATTTTGATCTATCTATTTGATTTGTAACAAGATTACCGTATTCTATTTCCATATTCTCCCAGCTAAAAAGCGAAGCACAGAAAAATATAAAACCGTACCATTTATACAGCTTATCATCAATTGGGTTTTCCTGGTTATTAGTTTGTACAAATGTTGGAATTTTATTAACATAAAAAAATCCCACTTTAGTGGGATTTTCTTTAGATTTTAATTATTTTAGCCTTTAAACTAAGTATGCATGAAAAATTCAGAAAAAAAACATTCTCTTATTGAAGTTTGGGACACCTATCCAGGTGTAAGGAATGCGAGCAGAGAAATTCTGAATACACCATCCATTGAGCGCATTATTGGTGAAATGTTTGCCGTCGGTGAGTTTTATTATTATCTTTTAAATCTTACCAACAGTACCCTCTCCCATCACCATGAAAATATTTTAAAGCTCCATGGACTCAAAGAATATCCGAAAAATCTAAAAGAGGTCCTTGATCTTACCCATCCTGACGATATACCTTTTGTAATAAAAGCTGAAAAAACAGTTATTGAAAAAATGGCAGAAATCGGTTTTGAGAATCAGCTGTATTTAAAACTAAGCTATTGCTTCAGAATGAAAACAGCAAACGGTAACTATGAAATGTTCCATCATCAGGCCATTCTTACGATGGAAGATGAAACCGGCCAGCCTATTCAGGCCATCAATATCCATACAAATATCAATCATATCACGAAAGAAAATCCTTACACCGTTTTGGTGACAGGAATAAGCCCGCGAAACGATTTCCATCAAATAAAATTGTGTAATTTTTCGCAGTCTACTAATTTTTTCGAAAACTTAACGAAAAGAGAAACGGAAGTGCTGTCTTTTATTCTAAAAGGCTTTTCGGCATCGGAAATAGCCAAAGCACTGATCTTATCTGAGCATACAGTCCGAAGCCACCGAAAGAATATTTTAAGGAAAACCAACTCTAAAAACAGCAAAGAACTATTAAAAAAAGCTTTTGAATGGGGTTTACTTTAATTTTATACTCATTATTGGAAAATTCTCAATGCCTGACAAATCTCACCATGAAATTCTGATATAAAACTCGTATTTTTATACATCATGGAAAGATTTACTGTACCACCACGTTTTAAAGATTCACCTCACTTCAAAGATTTTTGGGAAAGCGGCAACGGAAAACAGCTTATCGAATTCTCCGGAGCTGAGATCAATTTTAAGGATTTTGAAAAATTTTCTCCTTACTTTTACCATGTTGATGAAGCAGGAGATGATGTTGTAAAAGAGGTGTACTTCACTAAAAAATTCCAGGAAGCTTCTAAAGAAATCGAACAGTATATCCGAAATGGTGTTTCTGAAAATGATCCTATTCCGGAAAGCGTAAAAAAGCTTTTTACCCAAACCCAGCATATTCCCGAATGGCTGGATCATAATCTATTAAAAAGCGGTGCAGAGCTTTGCATGAGAGGCAATATCGATTCTCTGATCTCCTTACGGGATTACTGCCTGATGGGTGGTTATGATTATGCCTACCTCAACAAACCTTTAATTGTGACAGAAGCCTTAAAAAAAGGAGCGGTGAAACGTCTCTCCGAAACATTAGATTTTTGGGTGAATGTAACAAGGTATAATGCGCTGGAAATTCATGCAAAGGGATATGAATTTGCTATTAAAACCCGCCTTATTCATTCTTACGCAAGACTTTCCATTAAAAAGCATTATAAAGATTGGGACACTGAAAACTGGGGTGAACCTATTAATTCATGGGATATGATGGCGACTTACATCGGCTTTAGCTTGGTTTTTCTTCATAGTCTCCAAAAATTGGGCAATACTTTTTCTGAAGATGAAGAAAAAGGACTTTTCCACCTTTGGAAATATGTAGGGTATCTGCTGGGAATTCCTGAAAACCTTATGCCTGACAATAAAAAACAGGCTACTGAATATTTTTATCTATGGACCTCTGTGCAACCATCTTCCGACAAAGATTCGGTTTTACTGGCCCATTCGTTACTGAATGAATCATTGGAAAATCCAATCCTGAAATTTCAGTTTCAGAGAAAAAACCTTCGCTATCTGCATATCTGTTGCACCTGGTTTTTACTGGACGATGAAGTTTGCAAAAGGTTGCAGATTCCGGATGTTCCCAATAAGAATTTATTTCCGGTAACAAAAAAGGTGATCAATAAAATATACGACAAAACCGTGAGTCGTGAAGCCCGGATAAAAAAGGGGAACAAAGACCAGTTAAAAGTGTTGGAAGACTATTTAAGGGTCACAAAAAATTCGAATTTTCATTAAATAAAACAATGATATTCTGATATTCTTCCGTAAAATTTCATTTTATATTTTCAGATTATGTATTGATGCATCAGCTTCGTTCTGAACCTGATCAGCATCTTCAATTTTATTATTTTTTAACGCTTAAAACAGCTTTTCAAGAGAAATAATATTAGTTTTTGATGTTTAAATTATGTATTTTTGAGAAATTATTTTAATCGAGATGAGCAATATTGATGATAAGAAAAAAGCACTTGCATTGGTGCTTGACAAGTTAGATAAAACGTACGGAAAAGGGACTGTAATGACATTGGGCGACAATACTGTCGACAATACAATAGAAGTAATTCCTTCCGGTTCTTTGGGCATAGACATTGCGCTAGGAGTTGGTGGATACCCAAGAGGAAGAATCATTGAGATCTACGGCCCTGAATCTTCAGGTAAAACAACCTTAACGCTTCATGCAATTGCTGAAGCACAAAAAGCTGGCGGTATTGCAGCGTTCATTGATGCGGAGCATGCTTTCGACAGAACCTATGCTGCAAAACTAGGAATTGATCTGGAAAACTTAATTATATCTCAGCCGGACAACGGTGAACAGGCTTTAGAAATTGCGGATAATCTGATCCGTTCAGGAGCGATTGATATTGTCGTTATTGACTCTGTTGCTGCTCTTACTCCAAAAGCAGAGATTGAAGGTGAAATGGGAGATTCAAAAATGGGTCTTCATGCAAGATTGATGTCTCAGGCATTGAGAAAACTAACAGCTACCATTTCAAGAACGAAATGTACGGTAATTTTCATCAACCAGTTAAGAGAAAAAATCGGAGTAATGTTCGGAAACCCTGAAACAACTACCGGTGGTAATGCATTGAAATTTTACGCTTCTGTAAGAATTGATATCAGAAAGGCCAGTGCACCGATTAAAAATGGTGATGAAGCAGTAGGAAGCCGTGTGAAAGTGAAAATTGTTAAAAACAAAGTAGCTCCACCTTTCAAACAAGCTGAATTCGACATTATGTACGGTGAAGGTGTATCTAAAACAGGTGAGATCCTTGATCAGGCGGTAGACTTAGGAATTGTAAAGAAAAGCGGTTCTTGGTTCAGCTATGAGGAAACTAAATTAGGACAAGGCCGTGATGCGGTAAAAGATGTTCTGAAAGACAACCCTGAACTTTCTGAGGAATTGGAAAACAAAATCAAAGAAGAATTGAAAAATAAAGTAAAATAATTTTTCAATGAGTAATAATGTAAAGGCAGCTTTCGGGCTGTCTTTTTTTGTTATACTCTTTTTTACCATGGATTGCACGGATTTTCACAGATGATTATGTTTATTTTGAATATGGGGTTTGTGGGATTTTTATTTAATAATATTGTGGTTTTGGCTAAAGCCAGATGGATTTTTTGTTTTTTTTAAGTGGGTTAAAACCCACTTCTATTGAATAACCAAAATCTTTTATCTTTTATCTTTTAATCTAATTCTGTCAATCTGTCACTTTTCTGGGCGTGGTATTTTTTTTGTGCAAGATGAGAATGAACTATAATCAAAAATCAACATATTATGACTAAAGGAAATATTAACGTATCGGTGGAAAACATTTTCCCACTTATTAAAAAATTTCTTTACAGTGATCACGAAATATTCTTAAGAGAGCTTATATCCAATGCAACGGATGCTACTCTTAAGTTAAAACACCTAACGAGTATAGGTGAAGTTAAAGTAGAGTACGGAAATCCACAGCTTGAGGTTAAAGTTGATAAAGAGCAGAAAACGCTCCGCATCATTGACCAGGGAATTGGGATGACCGCTGAAGAGGTAGAAAAATACATCAACCAGGTTGCTTTTTCCGGCGCTGAAGAATTTCTTGAAAAGTATAAGGACACGGCAAAAGATTCAGGAATTATCGGCCATTTCGGTCTTGGATTCTATTCTGCGTTTATGGTGGCAGAAAAAGTAGAAATCCTTACAAAATCTTATAAAGACGAACCTGCAGTACGTTGGATCTGCGATGGAAGTCCTGAATTTACACTTGAAGAAACAACCGATAAGACAGATCGTGGAACTGAAATCATTCTCCATATCGCTGAAGATTCTACGGAATTCCTTGAGGAGTCTAAAATCCGCGAATTATTATTAAAGTATAATAAATTCATGCCTGTTCCCATTAAATTCGGAACTAAAACCCAGACGCTTCCTGTACCGGAAGATGCTCCGGAAGGCACGGTTGCAGAAACTGAAGAAGTAGACAACATTATCAATAATCCAACTCCGGCATGGACAACGGCGCCGAGTGATCTTACTGATCAGGATTATCTGAAGTTCTACCATGAACTGTATCCTATGCAGTTTGAAGAGCCTTTATTCCACATTCACCTGAATGTTGACTATCCGTTCAATCTGACCGGGATCCTATTCTTTCCGAAGTTGAGCAATAATTTAAATATTGATAAAGATAAAATCCAGTTATACCAGAATCAGGTATATGTAACGGATGAGGTGAAAGGTATTGTACCCGATTTCCTAATGCTTCTGAGAGGAGTTATCGATTCCCCGGATATCCCGTTAAATGTTTCCCGTTCTTACCTTCAGGCTGACGGTGCAGTGAAGAAGATTTCTTCTTATATCACGAAGAAAGTAGCTGATAAAATGTCTTCATTGATCAATGAAAACCGTGAAGATTACGAGAAAAAATGGAACGACATCAAAATCGTTATCGAATACGGAATTGTTTCTGAAGAGAAATTCTACGAAAAAGCTGATAAATTCACCCTATACCCTACTGTTGACGGAAAGTATTTCTTGTGGAATGAGCTGACTGAGAAGATCAAACCTTCACAAACGGATAAAGACGGTAATTTAGTGATTCTTTATGCTACTAATGCTGACGAACAGCACAGCTATATTCAATCTGCGAAAGATAAAGGGTATGAAGTTATTTTATTAGACTCTCCTATCGCTTCGCATATCATCCAAAAACTTGAAACGTCTAAAGAAAAAGTTTCATTTGCAAGAGTGGATGCTGACCACATCAACAATCTGATCAAGAAAGATGAGCCGGTTATTTCGAAATTAAATGAGGCCGACAAGGAATCATTAAAAAGGAATGTTGAAGAGGCAATAAGCGATGCTAAATTCACCGTACAGCTTGAAGATATGGACAGCAATGATGCACCGTTCACGATTACACAGCCGGAATTTATGAGAAGAATGAAAGACATGCAGGCTACAGGTGGTGGCGGAGGAATGTTCGGAATGGGAGGATTCCCTGAGATGTACAATCTGATCGTCAACTCCAACAGCGAATTTGCCAATCAGATCTTAAAGACCGAAAATACTGAGGAAAAAGTAAGTCTGATACAACACGCCTTAGATCTGGCGAAACTTTCCCAAAACTTATTGAAAGGGAAAGATCTTACTGACTTTATCCAGAGAAGCTATAAGCAGCTAGAAAAATAAAATCATCAAAAACGGCATAGTGTTATCATCTATGCCGTTTTTATAATCTATTATCCTGAATATGATTACATTTGTGAAAAACGTAATCCATGTTCGAAATATCTCTTGGAATGCTTCCCATTCTATTCCTGTTCAGCTTGGGGATTGCTTTGTTCCATACATTCATTTTATCGGGAATTTTTAATATCCGGCTAAAACCCAGCTGGGTTATGTTTGTTATAGATCCCGCTATTTTAGGTATTGCATTCCTGTTTTTCCAAAAAGAATCAGGATTTATTTTCATGGGATTATTTCTGTCTGTTTTTGTGATGGGCATTATAGGAATTATAAAACAGGGAATTCAATCTACCATTGAATCTTTCAGGGAACAGCGGAAAAAGAAAACTCCGGTCTGGAAAATTGTTGGGGGCGCATTGTTAGCCCTTTTCGCTTACCTCGCTTTTTTCTATTTAGGAATCTATTCTTTCTTTCTTATTTTTTCCGTGATCATTTTAAGCGCTATTCTTCCCAATACGACCAATCGTTTTTATTTTTATCAAAGAGTCCTTCCCACTTCCACGATCCAAAGTGTAGCCATGGGGCTTGCTGAAATTTCAGGGAAAGCAAAAGCCATTCAGCCAGTAACTTCTCCCGACACTGATACTGTATGTGTAGGATATATTTATACGGTTGATCAAATCAGTACTTCCACCGATGACGATGGAAGAACGTCCACTTCTTATCATGAGATCTCAAGAAAAACAAATCTTAACAATTTTTATATTGAAGACGAAACCGGAAAAATAGAAATCATTCCCGACAAATTACAGTGGATTAGCTTTTCACCTACCCACTCAAGGGAAGACGGCTCAAGACGGTATCAGGAATTTATCCTTGATGAAAAAACAGACTTCCTTCTGATCGGACAGGCTTTTTATGAAGGTTCTACCTCTATTTTTCGCTTTGATGAAGGAAAGAAAGTATTTGGAATTGCTCCTTTGGATATTGTGAATTTTGCGAATAAATGGAGGCCTTTAAAATTGAGAGCGTTAACAACATTAGCCTGTATCGCAGTATTGGCAGCGATGATTCTTTTTACTCCGATTACAATGAATGGAAATACAATGGTGATTGAACAGCGAAACTGGAAACAAATACTGAAATCCAACCCTTTTGAAGGTATTTTTAACCGTTAATATACTTCTGAACATATGATCCCCCTTTTACTTATCATTATCGTTGCTGTCGGTCTGATTACTTTTTTAATCAATACCTACAACCGGCTGGTGATGCTGAAAAATAATTCTCAAAAAGCTTTTGCCAATATCGATGTGGTTTTGAAACAGCGAGCCGATGAAGTTCCTAATCTCGTAAGGACAGTAAAGGCAACCGCACTGAACGAAAACACAATTTTAAAAGAACTCGTATCGCTTCGATCTCAATATCTAAACACCAAAGAAAATAACGAAAAAATAAAAATTGCTGATAGTATTGACGGAAGGTTAAAATCTTTTATGATCACCGTAGAAAGTTATCCTGAAATAAAAGCCAGCCAGTCATTTCTCGAACTTCAGAAAAGACTGAGTGAACTGGAAGATATTATTGCAGACCGACGGGAATATTTCAACGATTCTATTAATCTGTATAACACCGGAATTGAAGTGTTCCCGGATTTTATCTTTGCTAAAATGATGAATTACCGGAAAATGGAAATGCTGCAATTTTCTGATGCTGAAAAACAATATAACACCACCACATTATAATTATGGAAATAGACTTAGGTATTTTAGGCAGTTTCATTAATTCTAATTCTGAGAAGTTTTTCGGAAGCCTGGCCATTGGTTTCCCTGTTCTTACCATCGGACTGCTTGCACTTTACAGCGTTTTCAGGAAAGTATATTTTATTAAAAAAATTCTTCAGTTTATTATTCTCACCTTCGGTTTGTCGGTAATTGTTTTCATTCCTTTTGTTTTCTTCTCGGCATTTATTGATTTTGAAAAATTAAAACTGGCATTGATCTATTTCTCCATTCTGGTTTGTGTAACGGGTTTTACCTTATTCAATACAGAAGAATCCATAAATTTCTTAAAAGATCTTCCGAAATTAAAAGACAAACAAAAACGTTAAAAACAGAAACATGGGAAAATTTATCTTATTAACACCTCTCATTTTTACCCTGTTTATCCTCTTTATGAATTACAGGAGGAAATCCCAGCATGATGAGACGGTTTCACTCGCTTCTTTTATCTTTCCGGGAATTGTAGTCTATGCGATTTCGAGTTTATTTTTCGGATTGATAGCCATGATCTCTTCTCCGGTAATTTCCCTTCTGTCTGAACCTAAATATGAAGCCAAAGTTGTAGGTTATGAAACCATGGAATCCAGCGACAGTGATGAAACCAGAGTGGCGGTTGTTGAATTCAAAAATGATAAAAACCAACTGATTAAAAAACCTTTAAACTACGGAAGCAGTGATCCTGTAGACATGGGAAAAATAATAACCATTGGATATAAAGATGGAAATCAAAGTGTTACTAATTTAAGTTTCGGGACCCAGAAACTGATCATATTCATGGTTGCTCTTTTTCTTTTTGTATTGGGACTTGCCATGACATGGATTCTATTATATTCTTTGGGAAAGGATTATTCTATTGTTTTCCGGATAGGTATGGGTTTTGTCGGCTATCTGGTTTTTCCGGCCGCCATGCTGTTTTTCATCGGAGCAATGTCCTGGGCGATCTGGGAATATTTTCAAGGAAAAAGAAATGACATGCCAATCTGGGCATTGGGAATCTGTAGTCTTTTTGTAACACTCCTTATTCCGGCTTTCTTAGGATATATGAAAATGCTTTTTTCTAAAGAAAAGCGCATCATTAAATCATCCAAAAAAATTTCCAAATTCAAAAAAACAGATCTTAGGTAATTATTTAAGATAAAAGTCCTGGTGCATATTTTTTGAATTTTTATTGTACAAGTGTTGTACACATTGCGGTTTTTTTCCATTTTTGTATAAAATACGGATATGCAAAAAGAAAAATTACGTTTATTAAGAAAGAGAAAGGGATATACACAGCAGCAGATCGCTGATATTATCGCGACTGACGTATCCAATTACAGCAGAAAAGAAAGTGGAGATGTAAGGATTATCCATGATGAATGGGAAAAAATCGCACGTTTTCTGGATGTTTCAATGGAAGAGATTTATGAAGATGAAGATGCTAAAGTGGTCGTTAACAATGATCATCCAGTTTATAATGACAACTCTTCGGGTGGAAATATTAATAATCAATTCAACAGCATTCCAGGTTCTATTATTGAAAATCTTCAGGGATATATTGCTTTATTAAAAGAAGAAAATGAGCGATTGAAGGAGGAATTGAAAAGCCCGACCAGAAAAAGATAATTTTGATATTTAATATCTGATTTAAAAGCTTTACACATTTTTGTAACCTATTCGGTTTACAGCTTAATAAATAAAAAAGATTCCAGCGGCTTCGCCGCTGGAATCTTTTTTATTTATTAACTTTTTTCTACTATGCGGACAAAATCTGCCTAATCTGTATGATCTGCGAGCGTCTGAAAAATTGCGTAATATTTAGGATTCATCTGTGTGAATCTGTGAAATCTGTGGTTGTAAAAATTTAAACCACAAAGTCACAAAATTTTTTCAAACACATAAGTTTTTATCTTAAACTAAATTTCTTCCAGTGCGTTCCAGAATAGTTTTTTAAAGTCTTTTATCCTCAAATTTTCAACTGTAATTCCTTCTGCTTCCAGTCTCGGCTGAAATTCAGGAACAGATAGGACGCCTGAAGCTGATATCACCCGATGGGCAGGAACATCTTCGGGGCACCCTCCCATTGCTTTTCCTACATGACGTGAATGGTTGGGATAACCTACCGCTTTTGCTATAGCTCCATAACTTGAAACCCGGCCTTTCGGGATCAGCTTTGTAATTTCATATACCTGCTGTTTGAATATTTCGTTCATATAAGTTTATATTTTGTATTTATAATGATTTTGCATCATTTTTGGAGTACAATTATTTCAATGATGTTTCACATTACCCTATAAAGTTATGAAAAAATCATTTTTCAGGATGCTGAACAGCGTTAATAAAATGCTTCTTCCTAAATTAAGCAATAAAGATCCCAATACACTCACCAAAATTCAAAAGGGAATTCTTGCCTACCGGTATTTCGTTCTGGTACATTCTCTTGACTAATATTGCGTGAGGGATATGGAGGGTGCGAGCGAAGCAAGCAGTATCCTGTGACGGACTGAGCACAGGCAGGATACCGGAACGAAGTGGAACCCGGAGCAGCCCGACCCTGGCGAAGGATATGGTATGGAAAGGGGCACGCCCCAATGATCTGTTTTCTCTCGCAGATTGAGCTGATAAAGCAGATTCTGCAATCAATGCGAATAAAAAAACGCTCCAACAGGTTGAAGCGTTTTTCTTATTTAAACGGCAAACATCAATATACTGAGGCTTACCAAGTTGTATTAATTAAGAATTCTCTAAAATATAAGAGAACATTAATGGCGCACAGATGGTAGCATCACTTTCAACGATGAATTTCGGTGTAGTGATGTCCAGTTTACCCCATGTAATTTTTTCGTTTGGAACTGCTCCTGAATAAGAACCGTAAGACGTTGTAGAATCTGAGATCTGACAGAAATAAGACCAGAAAGGAATGTCATGCATTTCCATATCCTGATATAACATCGGCACTACACAAATTGGGAAATCTCCTGCAATACCTCCACCGATTTGGAAGAACCCAACTCCTTTACCTCCTGAATTTTTTGTATACCAGTCAGCCAGATACATCATATATTCGATCCCTGATTTCATTGTAGAAGCCTGAAGCTCTCCTTTGATACAGTATGAAGAAAAGATATTACCCATGGTAGAATCTTCCCATCCCGGAACTACAATCGGAAGGTTTTTCTCTGCTGCAGCAATCATCCAAGAGTTTTCTCTAGGAATTTCATAATACTGCTCAAGAACTCCTGAAAGGATCATTTTGTACATATATTCATGCGGGAAATATCTTTCTCCCTTCGCTTCTGCATCTTTCCAGATTTCCACGATATGTTTCTGAAGTCTTCTGAAAGCTTCTTCTTCAGGAATACAGGTATCCGTTACTCTGTTTAATCCTCTTTCCAACAGATCCCACTCCTGCTGAGGCGTAAGGTCTCTGTAATCAGGAACTCTCTCGTAGTGAGAATGTGCCACAAGGTTCATTAAATCTTCTTCAAGGTTGGCTCCTGTACAAGAGATAAAATCTACTTTACCCTGACGGATCATTTCAGCAAGGATCTTCCCTAATTCAGCAGTAGACATCGCTCCTGCCAGCGTGATCATCATTTTCCCTCCGTCTTTAAGATGGGCAACATATCCTTTAGATGCATCCACCAAAGCCGCTGCATTGAAGTGCAGATAATATTTTTCTATAAATTCAGTAATCGGTTTGCTCATTATTTTGATTTTTGCAAAGATAAAACTTAAAAACGGAATGTAGCAACCGCACTCAAAGAAACTCTGGTTAAGCCCTCTTTTTCATCGTCAGGAAAATCATAAGTCATTCCATTATACGTCATTTTAGACAGTGTTCCTGCGGTAAAACCAAACTTCGGACCTATGAGAAACTGTTTGGCAACCTGGTATTGGTACCCGAAATCAGCTTCCAGACCAAGAGTAGAGCCCTTTCCTTCTATGTTTCCTGTTGTGGTCTTGTACGTCATCACTCCAAGCCCTATATCATAAAAAAGTTTATGTCTTGTAGGCTCATTAAAATTAGAAAACATAAGAGCCGGACCGAAAAAAGTAATTTTATCTTTAGTACTTACCGTTGCGGTAAAGATCTGCCCGCTGTTATCCGAAAAAGATAATCTTCCATCGCTGGATGCACTGTAATTAGAGTATTTCACCCCTAATCCAAGCTGGGTATTAAGGTTATAATAAGCCGAAATATCAAAATTGACTCCTTTTTTCAGGCCTTTCAGATATTGTTTTTCCTGATAATTCAGTCCGGAAGGCATCTTAGCTGTTCTCCAGGCATATCCTATAGAGGGTATTATTGAAATTTTCTGGGCTGAAAACATACAGGAAATCGAAAAAGCACTTAGTGCTATTAATTTTTTAATCATGGTTTACGAATTTTGGCAAAAATAGTATTTTCAATGACATTTCAAAACTTGAAGTGCTTGTTTTCTCTTCTATCAGGCACTTTTTTCCCTCTGAAATAAAAAGTACAGCTTATTTCTAAACTGTACTTTGATTATTTCTGTATTAAATTCTAACCTTTCCAGGGTTCTACTTTTAGAATTTCAATTTTCCGTTCTCCATCTTTAAAAGGCCAATCGATAATATCACCGACTTTATAGCCTACCACGGCAAGGGCAATTTCAGAAAATATAGAATGTTTATTTTTCTTTGGTTTTGCCTTCACTGATGACACAAAAATGTATTCGTTTTCGAGGTTCTGCGTATGGTCTTTGAGCGTTACTTTTCTATCCACAGTGACTACATCAGCAGGAAGATCTCTTCTCCGCACCTGTTTTGCTTTTCTCAGTTCTTCTGCAAGCCTCTTTTCTTCCCCAACGCTGACTTTTTTCCGTCTAAGGGTATCTTTTATAGCGTCATATATTCCGGTGGTTACAATAATATTACTGGTCATTTTTTTAATTTTAAGATGAATAAGCTGCAGCCATTCCAATGATCCAATGTAGCGATACAGACATACGCCAGCATTTCCGCTATGGAAAACTGCAAAACAATAAGTAAAAATATTAATTTGGAATACTCCCTGCCTTGGATCCTGACAGGGCTTAATTAATGAAGTCTTTGGAACTTTTCAGAAAAGAATCGGTATGCAAATAAAGCAACGACAACAAAAACCCTGAGAAACGGCTTTTTGCAGATAAAGAGATAAGTGTTGTCATAAGATTGTTACTTTAATTTTGAAGCAAGATAGCAAATAAGCGGCTAGAAAGCAAATGTTTAGGGTTTCATTACATCTTAAACTTTCTGTTTTCCTTTTTCTCGGAGAGTTTCTTTTTGGTATTCAATCTTTTTTCTTTTTTGGCTCTGGATGGTTTTGTAGCAATTCTTGTTTTGGGAATAATCAGGGATTTGGCGACTATTTCAAGAATCTTTTCAATGGCTTTATTTTTATTCATTAACTGGGTTCTGCTTTCAGAAACCGTTAAAAAAAGAAAACCTTCAGCATTGATTCTGTTTTTTAATTTGGTTTGAATTAATTCCTTTTGTCTGTCATTGAAAAATTCAGATTCTGCGACTTTCCAAAGTACGGTTACGGAAGTTTCCACTTTATTCACATTCTGTCCTCCCGCTCCGCTGCTTCGGGAAGTTTTGAAACTGAGTTCTTTTGAAAAGTCTTTCATTTTTTATAGTTGAGAGTAAAAATTCAGGATTCACAAAGAAAGCTACATACTTTGTTCAATGGCTGTACGCAGTTCGATTCTATTGATTTTACCATTCGGTGTTCTCGGTATTTTTTCGATAAAGATAATTTCTTTTGGCTTGTGAAATTTTTTTTCAAAGGGAATTTCCATTATTTTTTTTGTGATCTCTTCAGATTCCTTCCCTTCGATCACCAATACTAATTTCTGTCCCAGAAGTTCATCCTGTATTCCTATGAAAACAGCTTCATTGGAAATTTCTTTTTTCACTAATGCTTCAAGTTCTTCTGGGAAAATTTTTGCGCCTCCCGAATTGATGACATTATCCAAACGTCCCAAAAACCTGAACTTATTTCCCTCTTTAATTTCAACTAAATCATTAGTCTGCAGTACTTCAGCATTTACATTGGGAGCAAAAATCCTTAAACAGCCTCTTTCATCTTTGGAAATTTCAACATTCTCAAAAATAGTAAAATAGTCTTCAGCCTGGGGCATTAATTGTTTTAAGGCAATATGGGAAAGCGTTTCAGACATTCCGTACGTTTCAAAAATGAAATTAGTGGTCGCTTTTTGTTCTTTATTTTTTAAAAGTTTAGCTTTCAGGTTTTCTGATACTCCTGCACCGCCAATAATCAGGTTTTTAATCAAATGAATTTTGTCCAGTGAATTCTCCACCTGCAAAGGAGTCATTGCACAAAAGTCTATTTGAGTGTCTAAATCGGCAATGGGTTTTACAGAAGGATCTGCAACGGTCAGTTGTAATTTTCTTACCAGAGACCTTACCACCATCATTTTCCCGGAAATATATTCGATGGGCAGACAGATCAATGCAGTATCTCCTTCTTTTAATCCTAAAAAATTGCAGGTCATTTCTGCAGAATTGATCATGTTCTTTTTTTGAATGGCAAAAATTTTAGGTGTCCCCGTAGACCCCGAAGTCTGCACGTTGACCGTTTCCTGTTTTGAAAACCATTCTTCTAAAAAAAATATGATTTTTTTTTCAAATTCAGTTTTGAAGGATAATTTATTAGTATTGAGATTCTTAAAGTTTATCAGCATGTTTATCTTCTCTAAATGACGAAGTAAATTTAAAAAAAACTTTAAAAAGTTCTTGTATCTAAAGAAAAAAGCTATAAATTTGCATCACCAAAATAACACAGACCCATAGTGTAACGGTAGCACTCCGGTTTTTGGTACCGTCAGTTGGGGTTCGAATCCCTGTGGGTCTACAAACCATTCTTTTTTAAGAATGGTTTTTTTATTTTCAGACCCTGACTTATTATTTCTACACTAAATATTCTAAAATAACATTCTGCCAGACAAAATAACTCCCCAAAACTGATAAATATTTTTCATTAAAGGCAAAATAATAAATGAATGATTATCAATTAATTAAAATACATATTATTTGACACATAATAATTGATCTTCTAAATATTCTTATGGATAGACTTTTCTGCATCAAATTTGCTAAGTAATTTTTTCATGCGGATTTATAATAATCCCCTACACACTTGATGAAAAAAATTTCGGTGCTTATTGCACACTATAATAATGGAAAATATTTTGAAGATTGTTATGCTTCATTGATTAGCCAAACATACCACAACTGGGAAGTTATTATTGTTGATGATGCTTCTACAGACAATTCATTAGAAGTCATTAAAGAAATCATTAAAGATGATAACCGATTTGCCCTTTATGAAAACACGGAGAATAAAGGCTGCGGATTCACCAAACGGAAATGCATGGAGTATGCTACCGGCGAGATCTGCGGATATCTGGATCCTGACGACGCCCTTTACCCCACAGCATTGGAAGAATCAGTTAATGCCTATACCAACGACAGTATGGTTGCCACCTACTCCAAAATGATGATGTGTGATGAAAACCTGATTGATCAGAAAGAATTTAGCAGTACCAAGCAAATTTATAACAACAGATATTTCTTCAATTTCCCTATTCAATTCTCCCATTTTTTTACGTTTAAAAAAAATACTTACCTGCAAACTTCAGGAATCAATCCAAACTTAAGAAGTGCTGTTGATCAGGATTTATACCTGAAGATTTTAGAATTGGGAAATGTAATGTTTATCAACAAAGTTTTGTATAAATATAGGCTTCATTCCGGTGGAATTTCACAGCAAAGTACAAAACATGTCGCAAAGGATTCATTTGCTTTCGTGATACATGATACCATGAAAAGAAGGAATATTAAAAACATACACAACAGGCAGATTCCAGATGTATATCATACTTCTGATGAAATCTATTCTCTTCTTGATTATCAGGTGAGTTTCCTGTATAGATTACAGATTAAATTAAAATTATTTTTTAACCTTTAACTCATCCATCTTTATTCCCTCAGATGATCGCAATGTATGATTGATAACTTCACGTCTATTCTTAGTTAGAATTTTAGATTTTTTTCACAACGTAACTTCTAAAAAGACAGGCTACTACTGCATTTCAATTGTAAAACATTAATTTTTTTGATGAATATTTTTGGATATAAAGAAAAAAAATGTAAATTTGCACCACCAAAATAAAACAGACCCATAGTGTAACGGTAGCACTCCGGTTTTTGGTACCGTCAGTTGGGGTTCGAATCCCTGTGGGTCTACAAACCATCCTTTTTTAAGGATGGTTTTTTATTTTATCACTGGATAATGCGGATTCTGATGGAAATTAAGATCAAGGGTGCAACACTGAAAGAAATCTGCCATTATCCATTAATCTCTAACTGTTAGCAGAATACTCTCGCAAGAATGCAGCAATCCATAATTAATCGAAAAAGAAGTATTTTATCCGGCAGCTTCAACAGCAATGCACAAGCCATCCTTTTGTTCTTTATCATACAAAGAGATCAATAGAAACTTTGCGTCGTAAAAAAGCATCTTATTTTCTCTCCAATCGGACCTACAGCTGACCCAATGCTTAAGTATATAATGTTGACAGGACAATAGTAGTCATCCCAATTTTACAACGGAAAAAAATAATTATTAGAACAAAAAAAAGCAGATAAAATAAATTTTATCTGCATATATCAATTGAAGATTATTAATCTTAAGAGATTAAGCTATCTTTACGTTAATTGCGTTAACGCCTTTTGCTCCGTTCTGTAACTCGAATGTTACGACATCATTTTCACGAATACTATCTATTAATCCTGAAGTATGTACGAAAACATCTTGACCTCCATTTGAAGGTGAAATAAAACCAAATCCTTTAGTTTCGTTAAAGAATTTTACTGTTCCTTGTTGCATTGTATTGTATTATAAAATTATTGTATTTACTGATATGTTTTTGGCTATTGCCATTACTGCGTTGATAATCCATCTAAGCAATAATAAATCGATTTGTAAACAAGAAGGGATATTAATATTTTAGAATCTTGAAATATTCAAGTTAAAAAAAGGTAATGCACCTATTATATTGATGACAAAATTAGCGGCTGTAAAAGCGAAGACTGAGAAAAAGAGTATACTCAAAAGTTTCAGAAAAAGCATTGGCAGGAGCCTGATTATTTTACAAATATACACATAATTTATTGAAAAACAATTACTTTTTATTTTTTTATTGATTTTATCTTATTAATCAGCATACCAGAATCCGTGTTAATAATATCTGTATTGGTATTTTAACGGTAAAGTCCTGTTAATTTTTACGTACTATTATTTGGTTTTAGGTTTATACAAGGTGTACATCACAAACAGAAATGCCAGCCATATCGGAATTAAAATCACCTGGATTTCCATGCCTGTAAAGCACATTAATACTAAAATAATCAGCAAAAATATGATACAGATATAATTGGATACAGGATACAGCAGCGATGGAAATTTTGTTTTGATTCCTGCATTGCGATTGCTTTTACTGAATTTCAAATGGGTATAACAGATCATCAGCCAGTTGATAATTAAGGTAGAAACCACCAAAGCCATTAAGTATTCAAAGGCTTTTTCAGGCATCACTTTATTGATGATGATACAAATTCCTGCGAAACAGGAAGAAACAATGATCGCGTTAATCGGAACGTGATTTTTATTCAGTTTCATGAGTTTTTTAGGAGCATTTCCCTGCTGGGCCAGCCCAAAAAGCATCCGGCTGTTGCTGTATACACTGCTGTTGTAAACGGATAAAGCCGCCGTTAACACAATCAGATTGAGAACATTTGCAATCAATGAATTGAACTGTATTACTTTTCCAAAAACGGTAAATTCAAGTCCATTTAAATTTTGAAAAACCATTACAAAAGGGCTCGATCCCTCTGTAATTTGTCTCCAGGGGCTCAGAGCAAATAAAATAACTAAAGCACCTACATAGAAAATCAAAATTCTGTAGATCACCTGATTGGTCGCCTGAGGGATCGTTTTTTCAGGGTTTTTGGCTTCTGCAGCGGTAATTCCAATCAATTCCAATCCACCAAAGGAAAACATAATCATTGCCATTGCTGCAAAAAGTCCGGAATATCCGTTTTCATTTTTATTAAATAATCCTTTCGGAAAAAATCCGCCATCGTTCCATAGGTTCTGGATACTGGCTTTATCACCTCCGGTACCGCTTATCAACAGATAAACACCAAAAACAATCATCGCAATAATCGCTGCTACTTTTATAATCGAAAACCAAAATTCGGTTTCTCCATATACTTTTACAGAAGCAAGATTAAGGGCTGTGATGAGTACAAAAAAGAATAAACTGGAAACCCAGAGGGGAATTTCCGGCCACCAAAAATGAATATAATGGCCAATAGCTGTAAGTTCAGCCATACTTACCAATATGTAGAGAATCCAGTAATTCCATCCGGAGGCAAATCCCGGAAACTTGCCCCAATATTTATAGGCGAAATGACTAAAACTTCCCGAAACCGGTTCCTGAACCACCATTTCACCAAGCTGACGCATAATAAAAAAGGCAATAATCCCAGCTAACGCATACCCGAGAATAACAGATGGACCTGCTAAAACAGCTGCCGGGCCTATCCCGAGAAACAGACCGGTACCAATGGCACCGCCAAGGGCAATTAGTTGAATATGTCGATTGGTTAATCCTCTGACTAAAGATTTATTTTCTTCCGGTTTTTTTTCGTCGCTCATAGAATGATTTATTCCCCTAAATATATAAAAACTTCAGAAGAATTCAGTTGCGGAGGATAAAGTTCAAGAATGTGGGAATTCATGAACAAAAACTCAAAAGAATGACGGTAAATACTCATCTCAAATCCTTTTTTTATAATGATCAGCATACCTGCGATATACAGTTTAGTCTGGTTTGTTTCTATTCAAAAACAAAGAAGCTTTCCGTTGAAAAAAAGCTTCTTTTATGATTGTACTATTGATCTGTTTTTATTTCTGATTTCTCAGGTCATCGATTTCATCCTGCAATAATTTTATCTTATTTCGTAGCTCATCGCTAACTTTGGCCGGAAAATTTTTAATCTTCCTGAGATCCAATGCAAGGAATATGGAAGCAATTCCTATGAAGATAAAGGATATTCCCGTTAGGGTAACCAGAGATATTCCTGTAAATATCGGGTTGAATAAGAGCAATAAAGAAAATATAATCCCTCCCGCACTGGTCAATGCAATATTTCCCCAGCTTAATACTTTATGACTTTTTAAATCAAAGGCAAAACCCAACAATTGGAATGACCGGAAAAGTAACGTAAATCCTATAACGAATGGCAGAACAGCCATTGAAATTGTAGGATTGGCTATCAAATAGATCCCGATTGCCGCCGTAAGTAGTCCGCTTACCAGAAACCATCCCCAACCCTGCAGAAACTTACTGTTTCTTAGAGAAAAGAAAATTTCAGTAATTCCCGAAACTAAAAATGAAATACTGAAAATAACTGATAGTGTGACATACGTAGCAAGAGGCACTGTAAAGACATAAATGCCACAAACAAGAAAAATAATTCCAAAGATGAGTGGAATATACCAATTCTTAATAGAGTTTGTAAAGGATTGAAATAAATTTATCATAATATAATAATTTGGTGGTGTCTATGGTAAATGGGTGTGTAGCCGAACTATTAGGTTTTCGGCCTGTCAGAAATAAATTATAGCTATAACTTGAAATACATCCCGTTACTAATTTACGTAAAAATCCAGAAAAAAATAATTAAAATACTGTATAATCGCTGTATTATACAATTGAGTTCAGTGCTGACCTTTAACAAAACGGTTATTCTTTTCAGGACCTCAATCCTGACCGGTCTTTATTCAAATAAAAAATTTAGATATTACTTCCAAAAAACCTGTAATTCCTTTGATTATTGATACTCTTCCGGAATTGAAATATTATTTTTCTTCATATACTCCAGCAGATCATGATATTTATCTTCATAATCATTCGTACCACATTTGTGAGAGATGCTGCAGATATCGGAAGGTTTTATGTCCAAAATAACTGATATCCTGTTAAGAATATCAATATTGATTTTTACTTTGGCATTCTCAATATCAGAATAGGCTTTCTGGGAAATACCCATTTCAAAAGCCATATATTCCTGGGTAAAATCTTTGCTTCTACGAATTTTCCTGATGTTTTGTCCACATATTTTCATCGCTTTTGTTTTTAGTAGGTTTTGGTATAGTTTAGAAGGATATCTAATAGTCTCTCACAAAGTTAATAAATACCTTTGGCAAAACATTACACACGTTACATGATATTTATTTCAAAAGAAAAATATGGGGTAAAAATATATTGAAATCTACCCTTTTATCAGAAAAATATCAATTCAGTACAACACACTAGGAATTATGGAGACGCAGAAATTTAATTATGACAATTCTATTGTCAGGGCATTCTTGTATGCTACTATCGTATTCGGACTCGTTGGTTTTTTACTGGGCCTTAGTGCCGCACTGATGCTTTTTTATCCTGAATTGCCTGAGTTTTTATTCGGTACGGATGATACTACTATCAACAGTTTAAGAAGCGGAAATATTCAAGGGCTAATCAATACACAAGGAGCGATGGGCTTCGGAAGGATCAGAATGCTTCATACGAGTGCCGTAATTTTTGCGTTTGTATGTAATTCGTTTTTTTGTGGTGCCTATTACAGCATGCAGCGCCTTTTAAAAACAAGAATGTACAGCGATACGCTTTCATGGCTGCATTTCTGGTCATGGCAGATTATGATCGTAGCCGTAGTGATTACATTCCTGATGGGAATCAATACTTCTAAAGAGTATGCGGAGCATGAATGGCCTATTGATATTCTGATTGCATTCTCATGGATTATTTTCGGAATCAATATGTTCGGAACTATTGCCAAAAGAAGAGTAAGACACCTGTATGTGGCCATCTGGTTCTATATTGCCACATGGATCGCAGTAGCTATGCTTCATATTTTCAATAACCTGGAAGTCCCTCTATCTTTTACAGGTTGGAAATCATATTCTGCCTATGCAGGAGTAAAAGATGCTCTTGTTCAGTGGTGGTACGGACATAATGCAGTTGCGTTTGTATTGACAACTCCGGTTTTAGGATTGATGTATTATTTTATGCCGAAAGCCGCACAACGTCCGGTATTCTCTTATAAACTTTCTATCATCCACTTCTGGTCACTGATCTTCGTCTATCTTTGGGCAGGTCCTCACCACCTTCAATATACAGCCTTACCTGCTTGGGCACAAGCGGTGGGAACAGGTTTTTCCATCATGCTGATCGCACCTTCATGGGGTGGAATGCTGAACGGTCTTCTGACCTTAAGAGGAGCCTGGGACAAGGTACGGGAGAATCCTATCCTTAAATTCTTTGTCGTTGCTATTACCTGCTATGGAATGGCAACCTTCGAAGGACCTTTATTAGCCACAAAATCTTTAAATAAAATAGGACATTATACCGACTGGGTAATTGGGCACGTTCATATTGGAGCTTTAGGATGGAATGGTTTTATGGCCTTCGGAATCATCTATTATCTGATTCCCGTCCTGTGGAGAACGGAGCTTTGGTCTAAAAAACTGGCCAACTGGCATTTCTGGCTGGGAACATTAGGAATTATCTTCTATGCAGTTCCAATGTATATTTCAGGATTCACCCAGGGATTAATGTGGAAACAGTTTAATCCGGACGGCACTTTATTATGGAAAAACTGGCTGGATACGGTAACAGCGATTCTTCCTTACTTCAAAATGAGATTTTTAGGAGGTTTACTCTATCTTTCAGGAGCAATTTTAATGGTTGTGAATGTGATAAAAACGGTGAGAGCAGGTTCATTCCAAAAAGAAGTTCCGGCAGAAGCACCTGCACTGGCTCATATCGGAACAGGCAGAAAAGAAGGCGAAGGAGCACACCTTTGGCTGGAAAGAACACCAAAACTGCTTTCTATATTAGCATTCGTTGTTATTTCAATTGGTGGACTGGTAGAAATCGTCCCTACTTTAACAATAAAAAGCAATCTTCCGCAGATTACAGCAGTAAAGCCCTACTCTCCACTGGAACTGGAAGGCCGCGACCTCTATATCCGTGAAGGCTGCAACTCCTGCCATTCACAAATGATAAGACCTTTCCGTGATGAGGTGATGAGATTTGACGGTAAGAACGGGCAGTATTCCAAAGCCGGAGAATTCATCTACGACAGGCCTTTCTTGTGGGGATCAAAAAGAACGGGACCAGATCTTCACAGAGAAGGAGGCAGAAACCCGGATTCATGGCACTTTAAACATATGTACAACCCAAGAATTACTTCTGCAGGTTCCATTATGCCGCGTTTCCCATGGCTGATTGCCAATAAGCTCGATCGCTCTCAAATGGTAGATAAAATGTCTCTGATGAAAAACACTTTTGATATTCCATATACTAAAGCTGAAATCGATTCTGCCAACCAATGGGCGGACAACCAATCTAAATCCATTGTCAAAAGAATCTACTCTGAAGCTGTGGATGTAAAAGACCAGATGGAAAAGGAAAAAACTGCAAAAGGACCTGGTTTTATCCCTCTTGAACAAAGAGAAATTGTAGCGATGATCGCCTATCTGCAAAGATTAGGAACGGATATTAAAACAACTGATATTAAAACAGCAAGCATTAAGTAACTCAAAAAAATTGAAGTAATGAAAACGAGAACCCCCATTTCAGTATATATCGCGGTAACCATTGGTTTAACGATTATGGCGTTCGAAATGTTAGCCAAGGATTCAGGCTACTTCTCCTCTCCTTTTTTCTGGGCACTGCTGCTTATCGCAACGATTCTGCTTCTGATCATGAACTCTATCGGCGATATTCTTGAAAATGAAAACTTCAAAAGATTATCCGAAGAGGAGAAAAAAAACTATCTGGCAGAGAAAAGTACGCCGTATTATCAGAAACTTTGGAACTCTGCTTTTAAAAAGCAGTCTGCTACGGAGGAAAAAGATATTCTTATTGACCATGGTTTTGATGGGATCACAGAGCTTGATAATTCACTTCCAAAATGGTGGATAGGTCTTTTTTGGTTCGGATGTATTTTCTGCGCTGTCTATATGCTTGCTTTTATTTTCACCGATTATGCCCATCCCGAAGCAGAATATGATCATGAAACCAAAATGATGCTGGCTTCCATCGAAGATTTTGAGAAAAATGCTCCACAAATTAATCTTGAAACCGCAAAATACAGTGCTGATAATATTGCAGAAGGAGAACAGCTTTTTAAGACCAACTGTGTCACCTGTCATGGAGACGCCGGGAAAGGAGGCATCGGACCGAATCTTACGGATACCCACTGGATCAATATTAAAGAAAAGAGTCTTTTCAAAAACGTCTTCTGGATGCTTGAAAACGGTTCTCCCAATAATCCTGCCATGAGACCTTTCATTAAAGAAGGAACCATTTCCGGAAGGGATGCTGAAAAAATCGCAGCGTATGTATATCATATCAATCAGGAAACAGCCCCTATTACTCCGGCACAAGGTGGTGCTACACCACAGGGTGAAGAGGTGAAATGGGAAAACGGAAACCAATAAAATTTATTACCTCCATATATATAAATCATGCTATGCCCCCTTTGAAATTACACTAACATTTGAATTTCATTTTTGCAAGCCTTTTCAACATTAAAAAAATGATAAAAAGGGGGTATTTTAAAGAAAAAAAATCCACGCCTTCGTTGTTCTCTATCAACTAATTCACTTCACGACAACTAGACTAAATTCCATCATGAGTCAGCGAAGGCAGGGTTTTTGTATTCGAAGTAGGGTACCACAACAAAGAATTTATAAAATACTATCATTATCTTTGTTTTAAACCCATTTCCACTTGAAACTGAAAATCAACAAAAGAAAACTCTTTAAGCGTGTTGCAATTACCATTATCTCTATACTGGTACTTCTTACGCTGCTTATACTGAGCTTACGACTTCCAGCCGTTCAAAACTTCATTAAGGATAAACTGGTGGTCTATCTGGAGAAAAAAATCAAAACAAAAGTAAGCCTGGAAAGGGTTTACATAGGATTTCCAAACAGTCTTGTTATGGAAAATCTTTATTTAAAAGGACAAGATGTCGATACGCTTCTGGCCGTAAAAAAACTGGATGTTGGGTTGAATATGCTCAAGCTGATCAATTCTACGGCTGATATCACTTCAGTGGATCTCGAAGGTGGCCGTGCCAATGTGGTAAGAAAACCGGATGGAAAATTCAATTTCGATTATATCATGAATGCTTTTGCAACGAATGATAAAGAAGAAAGTCCGTCTAAGCCCTTTATTATTTCGCTTGATAAAATTAAATTAAAAGATATCGGGGTTACTTTCAACGATCAGCAGTCGAGAAATGACATCAAATTGTACTTTAAATCATTTGATACAAGGGTTAAAACTTTTGATTTAAGTAAAAACACCTACGCGGTGAATGACATCAATCTTGATGGATTACAATTAAAACTTAAACAGGATCTTGTAGAAGAAGTTGCGAAAAAGGTAGAGAAAAAAGTAGATTCCCTTAATGATAAAAAAACAATGAATATTGGGTTAAGAGGTATCAAACTGACTAATTTCAATATTGATTATGGCGATAACAACACCAAAACTTTTGCAAAGGTTATATTTAAAGAACTCAGCACGAAAGTTAACAAACTTGACTTGGATAACAATGCTTACAATGTAGGAACTGTTTTTCTTTCTGGGGCTGATATTAACGCCAACCTTTATCTTCCGGCACAAAATGCCAATCCAAAAAATACAAAAGAACCGGAACCTTCAAAAAATTCCGATCAGGAAAAAGCCATGAAATTGCTGCTGGGAAAACTGGTACTGAATGATGTAAAAGTAGCCTACAATAATACGGCAATAGCACCGACCAAACAGGGAATGGATTTCAACCACCTGAATTTTTCCAAAATGAATGTGGAAGTCCGCAGTTTTAAAATGGAAAACAATACATTCGCCGGAACAGTGAATTCTGCTGAAATTCAGGAAGCAAGAGGGCTGAACATTCAAAAATTCAACACTGATTTTGTATATGGGGAAAAGCAGGCGTATTTGAAAGACCTTTATCTTCAAACTCCGAAAACGCTGTTGAGGGATGAGGTTATTGTAAACTACAATTCAATCGAGCAATTGAGTTCTAATCCTGGTGCAGTAAAAATATCGGCAAACATTAAGAATTCTAAAATCGGTTTTTCAGATATCTTAAACCTCGTTCCTACGTTAAGGAATACCGTTCCTTTCAATAAATATCCCAATGCAATATTGAGTGTAAATGCTAATGTACAGGGAATCGTCAACGATCTTCTGATCAAAAATCTTAAAGTTTCAGGGTTGGATGATTTAAGAGTGGCAGCTTCAGGAAGAATTAAAAATGCAATGAATCCTGATAACCTGTATTATGACCTCAACATTAGTGAGGCTTCTTCATCAGCAAAAACGATTTTTAATTTAGCACCTAAAAATACTATTCCTTCCAATATTTCTCTTCCTTCCCACTTCAGTATTAAAGGGATTGCAAAGGGAACAACAAAGATGGTGAATGCCAATCTTAACCTATATTCTACTTTAGGAAATGCCGCAGTGATCGCTAATGTCGATATGCGTCGGAAAAATCATGAACTGTATGACGTAAAAGCTAATCTGCAGAATATCCAGGTAGGAAAAATTATTCAGAATAAAGATATCGGAGCAGTTACGGCACAAATATCAGCAAAGGGGGAAAGCTTTGATTTCAAAAATGCAAATGCAGATCTGAAAGGATATGTAAGCTCTGCCGTGTATAAAGGGTACCGCTACCGCAACATGAATCTTATCGGGAAAATTAACCGTGGAGTATACAATATCGTTTTAAACTCAAAAGATCCGAATGCCAATTTACAGTTAACGGCTTCCGGAGTCTACAACGAAAAAAATCCTACGGTAAAAGTAAACGGAGAGATCATTAAGTTAGACCTCAACAAGCTTGGTTTCTACGAAAAACAGATGATCATTGCCGGAAAAATAGATGGTGACTTCACCAACCTGGATCCTGATAACCTGAACGGATATCTGAATCTTCAGAATTTTGCATTTTCTGATACGAAAGAAGTTTATCCTATCCAAGAAGTGAATTTAAAAGCCACATCAACGAATGATTCCACTAAAATTGTTTTCAATTCGCAGATTGCTGATGTAGAATTAGCCGGAAAATATAAACTTACCCAGATCTTTGGATCTTTAACACAGACCCTCAATCAATATTACCAGTTTCAAAAGCTTGGTAAAGCAGAGAAAATTGATCCGGGCCAGCATTTTACGTTTAATGCAAAAATCAAAAACGATGATCTTATCCGAAAATTTGTTCCGGATCTGAAAAGCTTTGAAACCATCAATCTAGCTGGAAATTATGATGCAGATTCTCAAAAAATTGAAATCGACGGACAAATTCCACAACTCCTGTATGGTGAAAATTCGATTGAAAAGGGTTCTTTAAAAGTGACCAATGAAAATCAGGCCTTACAGTACAGTCTTGACGTAGCTGCTTTAAAGAGTTCCAGTTTTGCACTGAATAAAGTAAGTGTGAACGGAGATGTTGCCAACAATACGATTAATTATAACATCACGACAAAGGATGCTAAGGACGCCACCCAGTTCCTGATCGCAGGAAACGCGAAATCGATGAATGATATTACGGAGATTTCGTTAAATCCCAATGGTTTAAAATTAAATTACAGCGACTGGACAGTTGCAGAAAATAATAAAATTCAGATCAGCAGTAAAGGAATTTTAGCTGATAATTTCAGATTATCCAATTCAGGAAGTGAAATTTCCCTGCAGTCGGAAAGCAATACGCCCAACAGCCCTCTTAATATCTCTTTGAAAGATTTCAAAATAGAAACGATTACGGAGATCATTAAAAAAGATACGATCCTGGCAAGAGGAACCATCAATGGAACGGCTCAGCTTCGGGATTTCACTAAAAATATGACCTTTACTTCAGATTTAAATGTTTCTGATCTTATTGTCTATGGAAATCCTGTCGGAAATCTTGCAGTGAAAGTAAACAGCACTTCAACGAAACTTTTAAATGCTGATATTGCACTTTCAGGAAATGATAATGATGTGAAAATTTTAGGGGATTACAATACAGCATCAAGCACATTTGACCTGAATATGGCAATCAACAAACTTCAGATGAAAAGCGTTCAGGGATTCTCGATGAACGCCCTCACCAATACGGAAGGGTATCTGTCAGGAAACCTGAAGATCACAGGAAGTACGGATAAACCGAATATTTTAGGAAAAGTAAAATTCAATGATGTAGGACTGGAAATTGCCAAAACAGGAAGTGATTTCAGAAAACTTAACGATGAAATTGATTTTACCAGCCGTGGAATTGAGTTTGACAAATTTAAAGTGAATGATAAAGACGGAAATTCTCTGGTTGTAAACGGACAGGTTTTGACGCAGACGTACAGAGATTTCGCCTTCAACCTTGATGTGAATGCGAAAGACTTCCGCGTGGTCAACTCAGAAAAGTCCAATGATGCCATGATGTATGGAATCCTCGCTATTGATGCAGGACTTCACATTCGTGGTAATTTAGATCTTCCTAAAGTAGATGGAAGACTGGCCGTTTCGGATGATACAGATTTTACTTTTGTCCTTCCTCAATCTACGCCATCGATGCAGGAAAGAGATGGGATTGTAGAATTTATCGACCAGGATCAGGTAGTGTTAAATAAAACCATTAAAACCGATTCTCTGAAAGCCGAAAGCCGCATCAAAGGAATGGATGTGAGTGTGAATATCGAAGTAAGCAAAGAAGCTAAAATGTCGATCGTCATTGATAAAGCCAATGGAGATTTTGTAAAACTCCAGGGTGACGCTGAGCTTACCGGAGGTGTAGATCCATCAGGGAAAATCACATTGGTTGGGGTTTATGAGGTAGAAAAGGGTTCTTACGAACTTTCTGTAAGTCTTTTAAAGAGAAAATTTGATATTCAAAAAGGAAGTACCATCACCTGGACGGGTGAACCTACGACTGCCATAATGGATATTACGGCGGTTTATAAAACTGATGTCGCTCCGATTGATTTGGTGGAACAGCAGATCAGCGGGATGTCTTCTTCCGAAATGAATATGTACAAACAAAGAATCCCTTTCAACACTTTACTGAAAATGAAGGGTGAGCTTTTAAAACCACAGATCAGTTTCGACATTACCACGGATGATAAAAATAATGCCGTTGCTTCTTCTGTCGTAAGTACGGTAGATGCTAAACTGGCCCAGTTGAGAACGGAGGAGGCCGAAATGAATAAACAGGTTTTTGCCATGCTTCTTTTAGGCCGTTTTGTAGGCGAAAATCCTTTCCAAAGCGGAGCCGGACTTTCTGCTGAAGCGATGGCCAGACAGAGTGTGAGTAAACTTCTTTCCCAGCAGCTTAATAATCTGGCATCGGGACTTATCAAAGGGGTAGATTTAAACTTTGGACTGGATTCTTCGGAAGATTATTCAAGCGGAGAGAAAAACACCAGAACCGACCTGAATGTAGACATCAGCAAAAAACTTCTTAATGACCGTCTGAAAGTGACGGTAGGAAGTAATTTTGGATTGGAAGGTGATGCCCGACAAAATGAAAATACAACCAATATTGCAGGAAATGTAACCGTAGATTACAGCCTTTCCAAAGATGGAAGATATATGCTGAGAGCGTACCGTAAGGATGAATATCAGGTAGCACTCCAAGGTCAGATTGTGGAAACTGGAGTTGGTTTTATCATTACACTGGATTATGATAAATTCCGTGAAATTTTCCAAAAATCAAAAAAAGACAGATCTAAAAAACAAAATAAGAATAACCAAGTGGTAGAATTTAAATAATGAAAAGTAAATTCCATATCTATTGTAAATATATGTTCGCTTCCGGGCTGGCATCAACTGTCATTTCGTGTAGCAACACAAGATTTTTGAAAGAAGGTCAGATGCTGTACACGGGAGCTGAGGTCAAGATCGAAAACGACACCATTTCCAAAAAAGAAAAGAAAGAGCTTCAGGCAGCGCTGGAGGAAAACTTAACGCCTAAACCTAATGCAACGATATTAGGGCTTCGTCCCAAATTATATTTTTACAATATCACTTCTGAACCTAAAAAAGATAAAGGTTTTAAATACTGGCTGAAATATAAGCTGGGCGAGAAACCTGTGCTGTTAGGTGATGTAGACCGTGAATTCAATAAGGATATCATTCAGAATTATTCTGAGAACAGAGGCTATTTTAACGCCCAGGCTACTTATGACACGATTTCCAAGAATAAGAAAGCGAAAGTAATTTATACGGTAAGACCCGGTGCCCAATACCTGATCAGTAATGTGAAATTTCAACAGGATTCTACGCTGGTCAATCAGGAAATTCAAAATTTAAAGAATAAAACACTGCTTAAAAACGGGAAACCTTTTGATCTGGATGTGATCAAGGCAGAAAGAGACCGCATTGACAATGGATTGAAAGAAAAAGGGTTTTACTACTTCCATTCCGACAATATCATTGTACAGGCGGACAGTACTGTAAGTAAAAACCATAAGGTAGAACTGAATGTAAAGCTTAAGGACAATACTCCAGCTTTGGCAACGGAACAGTTTTCTATTGATAAAGTAATTGTTTTTCCCAATTATAATATTCAGGATGTAAAAAAGGGAAAATATAAAATTCCGATGGATACGGATTCTCTCGCTCAATATGCTTATGATGATATTTATGTAATCGATCCGGAGCATAAATTCAAACCAAAGATTTTTGACAGAGCCTTATATTTTAAAAAGGGAGATCTTTACAACCGTACGAATCATAATCTTTCTTTGAATCGATTGATCAGTTTAGGGGTTTTTAAATTTGTAAAAAATGAATTCATCGTTTCTGATTCTTTACAACATAAATTTGATTCTTATTATCTTCTGACTCCAAGACAGGTACAGTCTCTGCGTCTGGAAGCGTTGGGAAGAACCAATTCTGCCAGCTATGCGGGAAGTGAGCTTAATTTAAACTGGACCCACCGAAATTTTTTCCGCGGTGCTGAACAGTTTAAAGCAGCTGTCTTCGGTGCTTTCGATGTACAAATGGGCGGACAGTCTGATGCTAAAAACATGTACCGTGCGGGAGCTAATGTACAGCTTTCCATTCCAAGAATTGTGGCACCGTTTAGGTTCCATTCTTCGAGTGCTTTCGTACCCAGAACAAATATCACATTAGGTTATGAATTCCAGAACCGTACCCAGTATTATACGCTTAATAATTTTACGGCTTCTTTTGGGTATGTATGGAAAGAAAATGTAAGAAAAGAGCATGATCTGAAAGTTATTGATATTACGCTGGTCTCCCCTGCCAATGTTACTGATCTTTTCAGACAGGAAACGTTGGGCAATCCGGCTCAACAAAGAATAGTAGACAAGCAGCTGATTTTCGGGCCTACGTATAGCTACACCTACACTAATACCATGGAGCCAAGGACGAATACTTTTTATTATAAAGGTACCCTTGATCTGGCAGGAAACATTACAGGTTTAGTTACCGGAGCCAATGTAAAAAAGGATAAACAGAAAAATATATTCGGTGTTCCGTTCAGCCAGTACGCCAAAATTGAAAATGATATCAGGTTTTACCATAAATTTTCCGAAAAAACCAATTTCGCATCAAGGCTGATCGCTGGGGTCGCTTACCCTTATGGAAACTCGGATCAGATTCCTTTTTCCCGACAGTTTTTTGTGGGCGGAAGCAACAGTATCAGAGCATTCCGTGCGAGAACTTTAGGTCCGGGAAGTTTTGATCCGCGAACATTGCCGCAAGGTTTTGCTTTTGATCAGGCCGGAGACATTAAACTAGAAATGAACGCCGAATACAGAGCTAATTTGTACAAATTTTTAAATGTCGCTGCTTTTGTGGATGCCGGAAATGTATGGTTAATCAATGATGTTGAAGGCAGAACAGGAGGAACTTTTTCCAAAGATTTTTTAAGTGAAGTCGCAGTGGGAGCCGGAGTTGGCCTAAGACTTGATTTCTCAATTTTAGTGTTAAGACTAGACTTAGCCATGCCAGTGCGGGTTCCTTATTATGAAAAAGGCGACCGATGGACTTTTGACCGAATTAATTTTGGAGACCGCAGCTGGAGAAAAGATAATCTTGTTTTAAATATCGCCATCGGATATCCATTTTAATATGATAAAAAATATAAAATTTTTCTGGGACGTTTTAAAAGAAACCTTTACTGAATGGAATGATTCTTCCGCATCCAGGGATTCGGCGAGTCTTGCATATTATGCGATTTTTTCCATTCCCGGATTATTGATCATCATCATCTGGATTGCCGGATATTTCTTCGGGGAAGAGGCCATCCGCGGAGAAATCAGCAGTCAGATCAGTGGATTGATGGGAACAGATGTTGCCCAAAGTATTCAAAGTATGATTGCAGGTGCGCTGATCGACAAACAGAATATTTTTATGAAAATAGTGGGGATCGGTTCTTTAGTTTTCGGTTCTACTACTCTATTTTTTCAACTGCAGCATTCGTTGAATACTCTTTGGGATGTGGAAGCTGCTCCCAAAAAAGCTTTAGTTAAGTTTATTCTCGACAGAGCCAATTCATTAGGAATGATTCTTATCCTTGGATTTTTATTAATGATCACCATGATCTTATCTTCGATGATCAGCCTTTTTAATAACTGGATTACGAATTATTTTGGGTTTGAAACTTATATGCTGGTAGAATTAGTAAATTTCGGGATAGGCTTTGTACTGGTCATGCTTTTATTCGCATTGATGTTTAAAGTGCTTCCGGATGTACAGATTAACTGGAAACCTGTCTGGAAAGGAGCTTTATTAACGACTATTTTATTCACTTTAGGTAAGTTTTTATTGAGTCTCTATTTCAGTAATTTTAAACCCACTTCAGCATTTGGAACTGCCGGTACGGTGATTTTAATTATGATGTGGATTAATTACTCGTGTATGCTGGTATTCTTCGGAGCCGAATTTACCAAAATATATTCCTATAAGAAAGGATATAAAATTGCTCCTTCCAAACATGCAAAATGGAGTGCAGCCAAATTATATGCGGATAGCCATAGGCCTCCTCAAGTTTAATGATATAGGTATGCTTTCTTATAAACCACCCCGTCAAATCTTCGATTTGCCACCCCTCCAAAAGAGGGGAATGTGATTCTACAAATTAAAGTTAACTTACCTAGAGAAATTTTTGTGGTTTCTTTTACCTCAGATTTGCACAGATAATTATGTGCTTTATAATTTAAAATAATCTTAAGTGTTCAAACAAGTTTGATACAAAAAGCCTCCTGAAATTCAGGAGGCTTTTTTCGGTGTTACCGATTATTTTTTATTTTGACGTTGTCATGATAAAATTTGATATGTCTAAGTTTAAACATCTTTTATTACATTCTGTTGACCGTTTCTATTCCCAGAAGAGATAAGGATTTCTGGATTACTTTCCCTGTTACATCTGAAAGATTTAAAAGGAACTGTTTTTTATTTTCATCTTCCTGAATCAGGATCGGGTTGCTTTGATAGAATGAGTTATAAGATTTCACTACATCATATACATAATTCGCCACTAAAGCCGGACTCAATGATTCTGCTGCTTTTTCTACAATTGCCTTATAATTCGCCAACTGCATGATCAATTCTTTTTCTGATTGATTTACAGCTACTTCAGAAATATCTTTATATTCATAGTTTGCTTTAGCCTTTAAAGACTGAATACGCGCATAGGTATACTGAATGAACGGACCTGTGTTTCCATTAAATTCAATACTTTCTGAAGGATTGAACAGCATTTTTTTCTTAGGATCTACTTTAAGCATAAAATACTTCAAAGCTCCCATTCCTATGGTTTCATAAGACGTTTTTTTATCTTCATCGCTAAGGTTTTCCAGTTTTCCGTTATCTGTTGCTTTTTGTGCTGCGGTGTCGTGCATTTCCTGCATCAATTCATCTGCATCTACTACGGTTCCTTCACGGGATTTCATTTTTCCGTTCGGAAGTTCTACCATTCCGTAAGAAAGGTGGAATAACTGATCTGCCCATGCATATCCCAGTTTTTTCAATATCTTAAACAATACCTGAAAATGGTAATCCTGCTCGTTTCCTACGGTATAGATCAGCTTCTGGATATCGTTGTCTTTAAATCTCTCTACCGCAGTTCCAAGATCCTGTGTCATATATACAGAGGTTCCGTCTGAACGCAACAACAATTTCTGATCTAATCCTTCGTCGGTAAGATCACACCATACGGAACCGTCTTCCTTCTGGTATAAAACTCCTTTATCAAGGCCTGTCTGAATAAGATCTTTTCCTAAAATATAGGTATTGCTTTCATGCTGAATTTTATCAAAATCAACTCCCAGTCTTGTATAGGTTTCATTAAAACCTTTGTACACCCATGAATTCATTTCATTCCAAAGTGCTCTTACTTTTTCATCTCCATTTTCCCAGTCCAACAGCATCTTTTGAGCTTCCTTCATCGACGGAGCTTCTTTTTTAGCCTGATCTTCAGTCATTCCCTGTTCAACAAGTTCAGCAATTTCCTTTTTATATTCCTGATCAAATTTCACATAATAATTCCCTACAAATTTATCTCCTTTCTCACCTGTTGTTTCAGGAGTTTCTCCATGTCCGAACTTTTCCCAAGCCAGCATCGACTTGCAGATATGAATTCCTCTATCGTTGATGATCTGAGTTTTGATGACATTATATCCAGCTTCTTTTAAGATCTGAGCTACAGAAAATCCTAATAAATTGTTTCTCACATGTCCTAAATGCAGCGGCTTATTCGTATTTGGAGAAGAATATTCTACCATTACCGTCGCGTTTTTCTTTTCTATGGTTGAAAAGTTTTCACTCACCGATCTGAAATTATCTATAAAGAACTGATTTTTAACTTTTACGTTAAGGAAACCTTTTACTACATTAAAACTTTCCAATACATCAGTCTGCTCCGTTAAAGCTTCTCCCAGCTCAACTCCGATACTTTCAGGGTTTTTCTTCAGCTGTTTTACCAATGGAAAGGTAACGATGGTAAAATCGCCCTCAAATTCAGTTTTATTTTCCTGAATTTCCAGTTTAATATCTTTTAACTGATATACGTTTAAAATAACTTCCGAAAGTTTTTCTTCTATTATATCTTTAATATTCATGTCTACTATTTATTTTTTCATGGCCTCAGGAAATGGCCTCATCAATTATCGTTTTGAGAGTGAAAATTTTCTCCAACGATTTTATTTCCCGATTTTGAAATACAAATTTAGTGAAATAAAAAAGACTTCATAAAATGAAGCCTTTAAAAAGTTATTAAGGATTAAGACAACCCTCGTCCCACCTTCTGCATTCTCTTAACACTGGATTCCAGCTTAAGCAGCATAAAGGGGCCTGTCCGCCCTGAATTTTTGTAAGGTCTTTTTTTGAAAGTGCTTTTAAATTTTTCATAGATATTTTGTTGTTAATGGTGAGTCAAATATAAATAATATATACATTTACAATAACTTCCGAAATTTTTTCTTCTACCATATCTTTAATATTCATGTTTACTATTTATTTTTAATGGCCTCAAGGAATGGCCTTGCCATATCATTTTGAAAGTGAAAATTTTCTCCAATGATTTTATTTCCTTATTTGAAATAAAAATATACGAAAATAAAAAAACCGCCCGGAGGCGGTTTATAAAAGATCAACTATGTTTAATTATCCCACCAAACAGGTGAACTAACATCACTAACAACGGTAGCATTATTATTTAATGTTCTTTCTGATTTAGGTGTCATTAATCTCAGAGGTATTTTTTTTGACTGACTATTCTGGTTAGGCGTCAATACAGGAAAACCTGTACGTCTCCAATCATTATAAGGTTCCATTGTTGTAAACAAAGCCAAATATTTTTGGGTAATAATATTCTGTAGTGAAACAGTACCTGAAGCTGTAGTTGCAAAAGCCGAATTATCTGACCCTGTAACATCTATTAAAGATGCGCTAACCGCAGCCTTCAATGCTGTTTGGGCAGATGCTGTATTTCCTAATCTGAACTGCGCTTCTGCTTCTATGAATTTTATTTCGCTGTAGCTAAATAATATGTTGGATGTACTAGGACCTCCTGCAAAATAACTTCCAAATGGAGAAGCATCGCTATTCGCATCTTCCGGAGCAGAACCTGAATACCCATTTGAAGCATCTAATGCTGCGTAATAAGATAATCTTGGGTCACTATTATTTTGTAAAAGATCAACAAAATATTTACCCATAGACATATAACCTCCTCTTTGGTTATTAAATGCATACCATAAATTTTGGTTATTCCCACCATCAAATTTAGCAACTAAATTATCACTGCTAGAGGTAAATGAATTCTGCAAATAATTCAGTGCTTTTTGAGCTGCGGCTGCACTGCCGTCTCTTTGCGTTAATCTCATCGCATACCTTGCCTTCATTGCATAGGCTAATTTTTTCCATTTATCTGTATCACCTCCATAAAATATATCATCAGATGCTGGTAAGCCCAAGTTAGCGCTTGTAGGTTTTGATAAATCTGTAATTGCACTATCCAAATAACTTTGGATCTGGGTAATTACAGATTGCTGAGAATCAAATTTTGGTGAAAAATTAGCGTCCCCCTGGAAGGCTTCTGTAAAAGGCACATCTCCCCAGGCATCGGTGGCATAACCTATGTTTATTGCCATTAATATTTTAGCCATTCCGGAATAATATGGATAACCAGAACCAAATTGTTTAATAATCTGATTAAGATTTACTCCTGCCTGGTATATATTTGCCCAATCACCTTCATTATCCAGCTCTGTTAAAAAATAATTGGTTGCATCCAAAGATTGAAATTGATTACCATTAGTATGCTGGGTAAATAAACTTATTTCTCTTGTAAGATTACCAGCCCCATTGTTAATGGTCCCAATTTCAGCTCCCGTAAGTAAAGTTTTAGGGGAGGTAACTGTTGTAGGGCTGTTAGGATTCTCATTAAACGTGTCTAATTCATGCTGGCAGGAATTCAGAAACAGTCCCGCAACTATTATAGGTATGTATATTATTTTTTTCATAATTAAAAAGTAAATTTAAGTGATAGTGTATAGCTTTTTGTTCCGGGATTATTGAAATAATCAAACCCATTGGTATTAGAAGCTGCACCAGCAATGGAAGTTTCAGGATCTACCCCTTTATAATTGGTAATTAAAAATAGATTTCTGGCAGAGAAAGTCACCTGAGCATCTTTTATAAATGATAAAGACTCCGTATTAGACAATAACTTACCGAAATTATATGATAAACTAACATCTCTTAGTCTTACCCAATTGATATTTTTTTCTACCTGCTGCTCATTAGCACTACCAGATCCATCTCCTACAAAACTCGTATAGTATGTTTTATTATCTATTACTACGGTATTAGGGGCCCCGGATTCTGTTACTCCAGGTATTACATATGTAGCAGATCTGTTATCTGCAGAAGCCTGCGAAACTCCAAGTCTGTTAAGTCTTGCCAGGGTTCCATTCCAAATATCTCCACCTTTCCGGATATCCAATAAGAAACTTAATGACAAGTTTTTATAACTGAAATTATTTCTGATTCCTCCTAACCAGTCAGGATTTGGGTTTCCAATAATTTGAGATTCAGCAGAAACCAGCGGTAGTCCATTAGTCCCTATAATTAAGTTTCCTGCTGAATCTCTTTCCCAAGCTGTACCATAAAGAACACCTAAAGGCTGCCCCTTAATAACTGCAGGAACTACATTACCAGAAAAGAAATCAACACCTTCGTTAGAGAAATTTAAATTGTCTTGTATATTAATTACTTTATTTATATTTTTCGCCCAATTTACATTGACACTCCAGCTGAAATTTTGGTTTTTCAATATATCATATCCCAATTCTACTTCTAATCCCTTATTTTCTACCGTTGGTCCGTTGGTGAAATAATTCTGATACCCGGAAGATGGAGGTACAGGCGACTGTATTAGTAAATCATAATTGGTAGATTTATAAGCACTTGCATTCAAATGCAATCTCTTAAATAGCTCTAATTCCAATCCAATTTCAAATTCTTTATTACGTTCAGGCTTTAAATTCGGATTTTTCGCAATTGTAGTTAGTCCGTAAGCTCCTACTCCCAAATATGGAGCTGTTAACTGTGGTCCAAACGTATCAAAATAGATTGGTCTATTATAAGTAGTTGTAAGATTGTATGGATTAGCTGATGCAAAGGTACTTGCATAAGCCATTCTCACCTTACCCATATTTACCCAGCTTGGTAGATTAAGCGTCTTGTTAAATATCCAGGATCCCGAAACAGAAGGATAAAAATAAGATCTATTTTGTTTGGGTAATGTACTACTCCAGTCATTTCTTCCTGTCAGTGTTAGATAGAACTGATCATAAAATCCTAACTCTGCAGAAGCATATACTCCTCTTTTAATTTGTTTGGAATCTGTATTATTTGCCAGAAAAGTAGTAAAGTTGGAAAGGTTAAACTGATTAGGCTCTAACATTGTAGACCCTTGAGTATATTGATCGTTTCCAAATTTAGATATTATCTGACCTCCTACATTATAATTTAAAGTAATTTTGTCAGGTATTATATTGACAAGTCCACTAAAAAGTAAGTCTAGATTATATTGGCTTTGCGTATAGGTATCTACAACCACTTGCCCTGTGCCGTCTGCTGTTGAATTTCCATTACTAGAAAACGAATAATTCTGCTGTGCATGGGTTGTATAGGTATCTACCCCTGCTCTTAACAACATATTTAATGCTTTGCTGTAATTGTATGTTATATGACCACTTACTATTGATCTGTTAGTTTCATCTGTGTAAGGGTTTCTATTTACAGTATAGTAGGGATTGTCATATGATCCAAAATAGTTTTTATTATATCCCTGTACAGTTTCATAATCTCTAAGGTCATAGGATGCCGGTGTTCTCAATAAAGATAACATTACTCCGGCCGTATTACTTCCTTTTTGTGCTCTTAAACCGTTGGTATTTGAATATTTTATATCCGCACCCGCTTTTAGCTTATCCGTCAAATTAAATTCAGAATTTACTCCAAAACTTGTTTTTTTAAGTGATGTATTAGGAATAATACCTGTTTGGTCAATATGTCCAAAAGATGCTCTGAAATTACCATAATCTCCACCCCCAGACAAAGCAAGGTTATAATTATTGGTCATTCCGGTTTCAAAAAAATTCTTTGCATTATCATAAGATTGGAGACCTGGTACACTAGAAATTAGTGGTCCCCAACTTTGATTAGTTCCGTTAGCTATTATGGAACCATCAGAACCATATTGTGCCGGTGCAAGATAGGTTTTACCATTCGTTCCGGCAGCATATGTTTTTTGCAGCTCTGGTAAGCGGCTAATCATATCAAATGAAGTTGAGGTAGAAAAATCTATTCCGATTCCTTTTCTTTTTCTTCCTTTTTTGCTGGTATATATAATCACTCCATTTCTGGCATTCTCACCATACAATGCTGCTGCTGCACCTCCTTTCAAAATTGACACACTCTCAATATCATCAGGATTGATATCAATAGCTCTGTTAGAATCATCCACACCTGCTAAATTGCTGTTCTGTCCTGCATTATTATTGACAGAGTTATCAATAATCTGACCATCCAAAACAATAATTGGCTGGCTTGATAAATTAATTGATTTCTGACCTCTGATTAATATTTTACTGGATGCCCCCGGTGTACCGGATGATCCTGTAACTTGTATCCCTGCTGCTTTACCTGCGAGCCCTTGGATAATATTAGATTCACCTGATCTTTTCAAATCATCACCTCCTACTTGTGAAGTAGCATACCCAATTGTTTTTTTCTCTCTTTTAATCCCAAGGGCGGTTACTACCACACCTTCTATGTCCTGTGTTTTTATAGTATCTTTTTTCTTTTGCTGAGCATTTGCTACCGCTAGAGAAGAAGACAATACTAAAATAAGCACACCCGCTGTTAGTTTCTTCATTGTCAAGTTAATTTTACTTATACAAATTTGTAAAACTTTATCAACAACACAAAACAAAATGCTAAAAAATGTGAATAATTCAATAAAATACAACATAATATCAATTAAAAATAAAAAATAAGGCCAATAATAGTTTTTTTACAAAAAAAGATATTTAAATATGTTTTTATACATGAAAATATGATAACAATAGATATTGCTAATAACATTTTAATAATGAATAGGAAAAAAATTTATTAATTTCTGATTTCCAATCATTTAAAACAAAATAATAATCAAATTAAAGAATTTAGATAACTAAAAAAAGCAATGCTTCGCATAATTATTTTTATTAAAAAAAGATTAAAATCGTTAAAATTCTTTAAATAAAAACATACGAAGTGCTAGTGAAAATTGAAATTTGGCACAGCAGTATTGTATTATTAAGCTTACCTGAGATTATCTCATACACTTTATTTAAAATTCATGATAAGACTGTTTAAATACAATATAATAAAGCAGATAGAGAATGCCTGTGTGATCCTGTCGTTGCAGTTACCGTTATTTTATATTCACATTTTTTTAACTGATACTACATAAAAAGTAAATAAACATAAAAAAAGGTCGTTTCACAGAAAACGACCTTTAAGATTACATTAAGGAAGACAATTAAAATCCCATTGTGAGCAATTTTTTGTTTTAGGATCCCAGTCTAAGCAGCATTTTGGAGCTGAACCGCCTTGAATTTTTTTCAAATTTTCATTTGAAATCTTTTTTAAATTTTTCATATTTCTTTTGTTAAGGTTTAATTAAAATAATCTTTCAGTCAATTATACAAATAAGAAACCGCCCGAAGACGGTTTCTTTTATTATACTATTTTTTAGTTTACGTCCCAAAATAGTTTAGTTGTTAATCTATCTCCCCCTATTGAAGCACTAGCAGCAGCATAGTTAGTACCATTCGTAGTAGCTTCTGATGAAGGATAAGTCATTCTTACTGGTACTTTACCTTCGGCATTATTAATTGCTGTTGGAGGTGCTAATAATACAGGGTAATCTAATCTTCTATAAAAATTCCAAGATGCTTTTGGCTGATTAAACATAGCAACCCAAGCTTGTTCTCCTATTGATTTTTTCCAATTCGCTGCATTATAAGGATTTGCTGCAATATATGCTGCAGCATCAGCAGCAAGTCCCCAATCTGTAAAGGAAGAAGTTACTGCCTGATTATATAAGGTTGCAGGATTTCCTCCAATTCCCCATCTCGCAGCAGCCTCTGCTAGATAAAATAATACTTCTGTATAATTCATAACAGTACCTGGTGTAGTAGGTGTATAAGCAAACTCTCCAAGAGGAGAAAATTCAGCAAATTCAGCAGGGGCCCCTATTACTTGCCCAATATATGCACCATTTACGTCTCCATAATATTTAGTGATTCTACTGTCATTAGTATTATTCATAAAATCTACTAATGTTTTTCCCCCTACAAAATCATCGCGGCTTTCAGTACTTTGAAAGATTGGGTTTTCATTAGGAGATGCTCCTAAATATTTAAACTCACAATTGTCGGCTGAAGATGTCATTAAACCTCCTGCTATTGCCTTATTAATTGTAGTTTGAGCCAAAGTAGGATTAATATCAGCCAGAGCAATTCCCAGCTTTAGCAACAATGAGTTACCAAATTTCTTCCATTTTGCATTATCATTATTAAAATAAATATCACCGCCTCTTAAAACTGTTCCTGACGAAGATAAGTTTACTAAATCAGTTTCAAGTCTGGTTATAAGTGAAGCGTATATATCTGAAGCTTTATCATATTTAGGTAAAGGGTATTTATCAATATCTAGAGATTGAACGTAGGGTATATCTCCAAATGTATCTACTAAAACCTGATAAGTAAATACTTTCATGATATCTATCGCTGCAAGTTTATTTGCTTTTTCCACTGGCCAAGTCGCATTTTCGGAAGGAGAAGGCTGGTATGCTTCCGTAATTATTCTTGCCTGATCAAGGTTTTTTAAAACATTCACATAATTATCCTGCCAAACAGAATTGGAAACATTTCGGTTTGCAAAATCATAGTTACTTTCATTCACATAAATAGTTTCCTGAGCATATTGCATAGTCAGCCTGAAATTATTTTCATTTACGTTTGGCGTATTAAGATAGTCGCTAAGTTCTTTTTGTGAATATGTTACCAATGATTCTGCGGTCGTATTATAAGTTGCATGTGGGTCTAAATTTACATCATCACTGGTCGTACAACCTATTAGTGATAATGCAAAAACTAATGTTAATATATACTTTTTCATTATTTAAAAATTAACTTTTACATTAAACGATATGTTTCTTGTGGTCGGCATTACTCCAGACTGATAACCCTGTAAGTTACCAGAGGACAATCCTGCTTCTGGATCTGCGTATGGAAGATTTTTATGAATAATCCAAAGGTTGTTTCCTATTAAGCTTACAGATAAGCCCTGTATGTATTTTGAGTTCAGCACTTCTTTCGTAAATCGGTAAGTAATAGAAGCTTCTCTTAGTTTCACATAGCTGGCATCATATACATAAGCAGAGCCTGGATAATCTGTTCCCAATACCTGACTTGACTGAGATCTGTCCAATCTAATAGTGTTCGGTACGT
This sequence comes from Chryseobacterium soli, assembly GCF_000737705.1. GTDB lineage: Bacteria > Bacteroidota > Bacteroidia > Flavobacteriales > Weeksellaceae > Chryseobacterium > Chryseobacterium soli. Next base: position 141,805 of record NZ_JPRH01000012.1, read on the forward strand.
ACACTCCGTTTTGTAACATTACTCCTGGCAGAACTTGACCTCCACCATTTGCCAGGGTATTTCTGACAGGGTTCCCCAAATCATTTAATCCAACAGAATTATCATAAATACCGGTACCATATCCATAAAACTGATCTAATGAATACACTTTACCTCCTTGTTTCCAGTCTATTAAAAAGCTAACTGACAAATTTTTATAATTAATTGTATTGCTTAATCCGGCCATCCATTTTGCCTGGAAACTTCCTTGGTTAGAGGTGGCTTGCGGTGTAGACAAATACATTCCGTTCGGACCTACTATCTTATTTCCATTACCGTCATACACATAGTCGGTAGTCCAGATAGATCCGTAATCTCCATTTAGAGGAGCATTAATACTTACCCCACCTTGTAATGGAGTCGCCCCACTCATCGTTATATTTTCGATACCTGGAGAGAGGGATGTTACTTTTGTCCATGGATTCGACCAGTTCAAAGTAAGATCCCAAGAAAAATCTTTAGATTTAAGCGGAGTAGCATTAATAGAAACTTCAAATCCTTTAGTAGTAAGCTCACCTGTATTTTGAATTTTAGATAGAGTTCCTCCTGCTAAAGAAACTGGTAATGCCAAAATCTGGTCAAAGGCTTTATTTTGAAACCATGAAACATCAAATCCTAAACGATTTTTAAACATTTTCGCCTCCACACCAAATTCCATATTTTTTAATCTCTGAGGCCTAAGTTCTGCATTTCGAAGAGATGTGTTATAAGCATATATTGGGACATCTCCATAAGAAGGCTGTACAAAATATCTATTATTCAATTGATCTGCTGATGTATCAGAACCTACTTCTGCGAAAGCACCACGTATCTTTCCAAAGTTAAGCCAGTCTGCCTTTATTAAATTAGAGAATACCACACTTGCAGATAATGATGGATACCAATACACATCATTTGTTGAAGGAAGTGATGTAGACTGATCTCTTCTATAAGTACCTTCTAAAAAGTAGGTATTCTGATACCCTAAAGAAACCTGTGCAAACCCACCATACACATATTTAGAAAGATCTGATATTAAAGGTCTTACAGGTGATGAGGCTGAATTTGAAATGGTGTATAACCCTGGTATATAAAGACCTCCTGATGTAGATTGCTGATTAGCATATGCCTTCTGAACATTAATGTTTCCTCCTAATAATGCATTTATACTAAAATCTTCAGTTAAATTTTTCTTATAAGTTCCAATAAGGTCATAATTAGTTTCAGAGAATCTGTATGTACTTGTAGCATATCCGGACGGCTGATTGGTAGTTCCATTCAAACCAAAAGTATTTCCTGTGTAAGAACCAACCGCTTTTCTTTCTTCAGTAACCATTGTATATCCATCGGTACCAGCTCTGAATAATACATTAAAATCTTTTGAAACATCATAATTTAAACTGAAGTTACCGGCAAATCGGTCTCTGGTATCATTCTGATAATTTTGAAATCTTTGGAAATAAGGATTATCCCAGAATGCAGGTGTCAAATTTGTAGGACTGGTCATATTCCAGGTATAATTCTGGTGGGAAATCCCATATAACTGTTGAAGTTCTTTTAGATCAATGTTAGTTCCCCACCATTGTCTAAAGTTACTCATAATGTTATCATTGTAGCCTGTTGTATTTCTTCCCCTTGTCTTTTGTGTTATATAATTAGCATAAAAGTTAGCGGTTAAATTATCTGTTAATTTATAAGATGCATTACCACTAAAATTATTTTTAATCAATTCACTATTTGGCATAATATCTGTGGCAGCAGTATTAGAGTATCCAAAACGGTAAGTAGCTTTATCACTAGCCCCTCCCAATGAGATATTATTTACATAATTAGTTCCTGTATCAAAGAAGGTAATTGGTCCATTTTTAGCAGCACGCCAAGGTGTTTTTTGTCCAAAAGTTTCAGATCCCGGGATAAAGGCTCCATATTGCCATACCATTGAACCATCATAAGCAGAACCATAAGATGCATCGTTTCCAAATGCTACTCTTGGGCTTCCCTGATATGGCGTCGCACTAAAACTTGTTCCATAGTACCCTTGCCCATATTGAGTTTGATATTTAGGAAAAGTGGATCTGTCGATTGTTGACATTGTGAGCGATGTAGAAAATTCTATCCCTAATTCATCCTTATTTTTCTTTCCTCTTTTTGTTGTAATAATAACTGCCCCATTTTGAGCTCTTGATCCATATAATGCTGTCGCAGCAGCCCCTTTAAGAACATTTATAGTTTCAATGTCATTAGGGTTGATATCAGATACCGAACTTCCATAATCACTCCCTCCACGGCCCGTTGTTTGATTAACTGTATTAATATTTTTATTCATTACAGGTACCCCATCAACAACAAAAAGAGCTTGGTTATTATCTAGTAATGATTTATATCCTCGAATTACAACGTTTATTGATCCACCAAAGTTTGTACTCTGTTTAATATCTAATCCAGCTACTTTACCAGATAAATTATTTAAGAAATTTGTCGTTGGATTTTTGTTAACGGCTTCTCCTTTTACTTCTTGAGTAGCATAACCAAGAGATCTTTTCTCTCTTTTAATTCCGAGAGCGGTAACAACCACCCCTTCAATTTCTTTGGTGTCTATAGTATCATTTTTCTTCTGTTGAGCTTTCGTAATAGCGACAGACGAAGACAACACCAAAATAAGAACACCTGCTGTTAGTTTCTTCATATCAAATTTAATTTTGTAGTGCTACAAATTTGTAAAACTTTATTAACAACACAAAACAAAATGCAAAAAAAATACGAATTATTCAACAATACACAATCAAAACAGCTTAAAATATATTAAATTAAGTTAAAAAACATTTTTTTAACAAAATCAATTTATTTAAATATCACTTTTGTTTGAAATATTGCAACAATAATAATTATTGATATTATCTATACAATTTAAAAGAAAATAACTCACTAACAACTGATTTTCAGCCGTGTGTACTTTAAAATACTAAAGAAGTATAAACATTCCATATAAAACAACAATGCTATGCATATGTTTTTTCACAGAGAAAAAATGCCTAAAAGTCTTAGGAAATGAAAAAATAGAGACAAACACTCGAAAAAATTCAGAATTTGACTTTCATATAATTTGAGTCGACATGATTTCAATAAAGTTTATGATGACGGATTCTCCAATACATTTTATTTTTTTTAATTTTATCCCTCAATATTTAGAGAGAAACAATTGCAATGGATTTGATAAAAAACTGGTCAAATGCTTATATCGAAGCAGGATGTGATGAAGTGGGAAGAGGATGTCTGAGTGGCCCTGTAGTTGCTGCCGCAGTCATTTTAGATGATAGTTTTAAACAAAGCCTGGTGGATGATTCCAAAAAGCTGACATTCAAAACAAGAATGGAGCTTGACAGCTACATCAAAGATAATGTTAAGAATTATGCCATTGCAGAGCTACCCCCTTCATTCATTGATGAGCATAATATACTGAATGCCAGCATTCATGCCATGCACCGTGCATTGGATCAATTAACCATAAGACCGGAACTTATTCTTGTAGACGGAAATAAATTTCATCCCTACAATTTCATTCCTCATCAATGCATCATTAAGGGTGATTCAAAAGTACTGTCGATTGCTGCGGCTTCTATTCTGGCTAAAAATTACAGAGACCGGCTTATGATCGAGCTTCATGAAGAACATCCGGAATATGGATGGAATACCAACTTCGGTTATGCTACCAAAAAACACCAGGAAGCCCTGATAAAGAATGGCCCGACTATTCATCACCGACAGTCTTTCAGATTAAAGTATGATTAAATAATTCATTACAGCTATACACATAAAAAAAGAGAAGCATTAATTAATGCTTCTCTTTTTGTTATTAAGTAAGTTTATTTCTTTTTACCTTTTTGCTCAACTGTTTTTTGCTGTTCCTGAGCTTTCTCCATCATTTCTCTCATTCTCTTCTGGAACTTGCCTTCAGTTTTAGGCTTTTCTTTATTTGCCTGAATCTGTGCATGGATTTTCTTTTCATCTAAAATCCAGTATTTGATCACCAGAATAATTAAGATGTTAATGGCATTGGATATAAAGTAATACCAAGAAAGACCGGATGCTGAAGTATTCAGGAAGAAAAGGAATGTAACCGGGAAGATATACATCAACACTTTCATGTTAGGCATACCCTCTTGCTGAGGCTGTTGGATATTTCCTGAAGTCATTATGGTGTAAATTAAGATAACCACAGTACATGCCAAAGCGAATACACTTAAGTGATCTCCTAAGAATGGAACTTTAAATGGAAGTTTTATCAAGTCATCATAAGCGGTAAGGTCTTTTGCAAACCAGAATCCTTGTCCTCTCAGATCAATAAAGTTCGGGAAGAATCGGAACAATGCATAGAAAATAGGAATCTGTACCAGCGCCGGCAAACATCCCGCCATCTGATTCACTCCTGCCTTTCGATAGATTTCCATTGTTGCCTGCTGCTTTTTCATTGGATCTGCATCCTTGAATTTAGCATTCGCCTCATCAATTTCCGGACGGATTACTTTCATCATGGCACTCAACTTGTGCTGCTTGTACATAATTGGTGATAGAATCAGCTTTACAATAATGGTCAGTAAGAAAATTACCCAACCTGCTGTAAGTCCCCAAGACGCAATAAAGTTATACATTGGCATGAAGAACCCACGGTTCATCCAACCAATCAGTGACCAACCTAATGGTAAGATCTCATCAAAGTTTTTATCATAAGATTTCAACAGAGGTAAATCAAGCGGCATAAAATACCAGGTAAAATCCTGGTTAAGTTCACTACCTGTCATCTGAACAAATCCTTCATAGTTGAATTTCTTCAAATATTCTCCTTCTTCGATAGATTCCTGATTTCCTTTACTGTGCGTAAATCCGCTCTTAGCTTCAATTACTGAAGTGAAGAACTGTTGTTTTACACCAATCCAGTTAAGGGTTTCTTTTTCTTCCTCCATGGTCGTTCTTCCGTCATAATCATATGATTTATAATTATTGAACGCATAAGAGAATTCTGAGTGTGACTGCTCCTGAGCACGTCCTTTTTCAAGATTTCTTACATTATAATCCCAGATAAAATCTGCCTTGGTATCAGAAGTTACCGCTGCAAGACCTTGCGTTCTTACTTTAAAATCAAGGGTATATTTAGGAAGTAATGTATAGATGAACTGAATAACCGCTCCGTTGTAATTAGCAGTAAGGGTTACTGCATTTCCTTTAACAACCGGAGAGAAAACAAGGTCTTTGGTATTAATTACTTTCCCTGTTTTATCTTTAAACTGGAACCCGTAATTTGAGTTCTTTTTATTGATAAGATAAAGCGGAAGATCTGCTCTATCCGATGTATGATCGTATGCTTTGTATTTTGACAGCTCTACTTTAGAAACCTGCCCTCCCAGGCTGGAAAATTCCAACTTCAATTCATTGTTTGCTAAAGCAGCCGTCTGAATTTCATTTGGAGTTACATTTGGATTGATATTGCTTGCCTGAGTTTGTTTTACAGCATTTTTAACTTGTTCAGTCTTTTGTTGCTGAGCTTTTATCTCTTCCTCTTTTGACTGTTTGTTTTGGAAATAAAACATAAAACCGAAGAGTACCAAACATAAAACCGCAAAACTAATCATTTGACTTTTATCGAGTCCGTTGTTCTGTTGCATTTTATTGTAATTAAATTTTTTACCTATTTATCTGTAGAGCAATGTTCTATAGTATATAGAGCAATGTTCATAATTCGAGTCGACAAAAATACTGTTTTTTTATCAAAACTCTATCCTATAATATATTACTATATAATAAACTCAAGCTGATAATAATCAACTTGAGTTTACTATATGACGTTTGTAATTAAAGAATTACCTTATTTCTTCTCACAAGCCTTAATAAAAGCTTTGAATAATGGATGCGGTGTTGCTACCGTACTCTTGTATTCCGGGTGATACTGAACCCCAACATAGAACGGATGATCCGGCATTTCTAGTGCTTCAACTAATCCTGTTTCAGGGTTGGTACCTGTAGCAAGGAAGCCGTGTTTCTCAAATTCCTGAAGATATTCACTGTTGAATTCATAACGGTGACGGTGTCTTTCGGAAATATTTTTAGTTCCGTAGATTTCGGATAGTTTAGAACCGTTTTTCAATGCACATTTCCATGCTCCCAAACGCATTGTACCTCCTTTATCTACAATATTCTTCTGCTCTTCCATAATGGAAATTACAGGATCCGGTGTAGAGGTATCAAATTCCATTGAGTTTGCTTTGGTATGTCCCAGAACATTTCTTGCAAATTCAACAGTCATGATCTGCATTCCTAAACAAATTCCCAACATCGGAACTTTATTTTCTCTTGCATATTGAGCTGTAAGTACTTTTCCTTCAATTCCTCGGTCTCCAAAACCTGGAGCAACAAGAATTCCGTCAACACCATTCAAGGTCTCATTGATATTCTCAGCGGTAATATCTCCACTGTACACCCATCTTACTTTCACTTCAGTTTCCTGACTTGCTCCTGCATGTTTGAAGGCTTCAGCAATAGAAATATAAGAATCCTGCAGCGAAATATATTTTCCTACCAATGCAATTTCTACGGTTCTTTTTGGATTTTTGAATTTCTTAAGGAAAACTTTCCAGTCTTTAAGATCTGCTTCTTTATCACTTTTAAGATCCAATTCTTTCAGAACTACATCATCAAAGTTTTGTTTTTGAAGGTAAATAGGGACTTCATAGATCGTTTCCAAATCTTTACATTCAATAACATTATCTAAAGGTACGTTACAGAATTGAGCCAATTTTGCTCTCTGATCTTTTGGAATGGTATGTTCTGTTCTGCAGACTAACACATCTGCCATAATCCCGCTTTCCATCAATTGACGAACGGAATGCTGTGATGGTTTTGTTTTCAATTCTCCACTTGATGCCAGATAAGGCAGTAAAGTAAGGTGAATAACCATCGTATTTTTCTCACCCAGTTCCCATTTCAACTGGCGAACGGTTTCAATGTAAGGCAAAGATTCAATGTCTCCTACCGTTCCTCCGATCTCGGTAATAATGATATCGTAGTTCTGCTTGGAAAGCATTTTAATTCTGCGCTTAATTTCGTTGGTGATATGAGGAATTACCTGAACTGTTTTTCCTAAGAAATCTCCTTTTCTTTCTTTTTCAATAACAGTTTGGTAGATTTTTCCTGTGGTAACGTTGTTGTTTTGAGAAGTTGGAGCGTCCAGATAACGCTCGTAGTGTCCTAAATCCAGATCCGTCTCTGCACCATCTTCGGTTACATAGCACTCTCCGTGCTCATAAGGGTTTAATGTTCCTGGGTCGATATTGATGTAAGGATCTAATTTTTGGATCGTTACATTAAAGCCGCGTGATTTTAGTAGAAGTCCCAGAGAAGCAGAAACGATTCCCTTTCCCAAAGATGAAGTTACACCTCCTGTCACAAAGATGTACTTTGTATTCTTTTTACTCATTAGATTAGGTTTGTGCAAAGTTAGGGGAAAAAGAAATACAAAGCAATTTTGTAGCACTTTTAAATCTTAATTTAACTTTGATTCATGATTAGGTAATCAAAAAAGAACTTTAGATTTGATGAAAAATTTTATCTACATTTGATTTCACCAAAAACTCAAAAATTCAATAAACACAATGATTTCGGTATATAAATTAAAACCAAAATTCCAGCAGCTGCTGACTCCTGTTTTGTTATTTTTACACAAACATGGGATTACTGCTAATCAAATTACCGTAAGCTCTATTCTGCTTTCTGTACTTATTGGGATTTTATTCTGGAACGCCGATATTTCAAAATGGTTTTTCCTGAGTCTGCCGATAGGACTTTTCATCAGGATGGCACTGAACGCTCTGGACGGAATGATGGCCAGAAAATTTAATCAGACCAGTAAGCTGGGTGAAGTGTTGAATGAAATCGGAGATATTGTTTCTGATGTGATTATATTTTTTCCGCTTATTAAATTTCAGCCAGAAAGTTTATATATAGTTATTGTATTCATTATGATGAGCATCATCAACGAATTTGCCGGACTTATGGGAAAAGTGATAGGAAAAGAACGCCGGTATGAAGGACCGATGGGAAAAAGCGACCGCGCCCTGATTCTTGGAATATATGGATTAGCCGTATTTTTCGGAGCCAATATTGCTGATTATTCCCAATATATTTTCAGGCTGATCATTCTCCTTCTTTTCATCAGCACCTACGTAAGACTTAAGAAATCTCTGAATGAAGCCTGAAAGTCCAACCCCTGAAAATAAATTTGCAGATGTTCCGCTGAGGGTAAAGACCTGGGGATATATCATTATTGCTTTTTCCCTGGCGATTTCTCATCCTCTGGCCATGAAAGTCTTTGTGTCATGGATCAGTTTTCAATGTTTTTTTGAGTTTTTAAAATTGTTTAAGGTTAAAACAAACCTGGTTTTCCTTTCCCTTGTGGTTGGAATCTCACAATTTTTTCTATTGTATTTCTTGAAAGATGAAGATTATTTTATTTGCAGTGCTGTTCTGACAGCTATCTTCTTATTGTATTTTTTTATTCTAAAAGCATCCTTTCAACAGCTTTCGGGAATAGCTATGGCCTTGATCGTCTGTTTATTTTCTTTCCCGCATTTAGCTTTCATCAGAGATCATGATTCAGGAATATACTCCATCATTTTTGTAGTGGTGGTTACTGAATTGAATGATGTTTTCCAATATCTGATGGGTAAATTTTTCGGAAAGCATAAAATTGTACCCAGCATAAGCCCCAATAAAACATTAGAGGGATTTCTCGGCGGTGTATTTCTTACCATAATCTTAAGTAATATTTTAGGGTACTTTTTATTACCTTTCAATATCCTTATTAACACCCCTATTGGATTGTTGTTAGGAGTTTTTGGATTTTTCGGAGATGTATTTATGTCGTATTTAAAAAGAAAAGCAGCGGTCAAAGATACTGGTGATCTTCTTCCGGGACATGGTGGTTTATTAGATAGAATGGACAGTTTAATTTTTAATGCCCCCCTGTTTTTCTGCATTCTCACTTTTCTTTTAAAGAGATGAATAGTATGATTACGATCCGAAATCTAATTTCTAGAATGTATGAATGAAAAGTTGAACAGAGCACTTATTTTTTCAGGCGGCGGAACCCGGCTCATGATCTACCTCGGAGTATTCGCAGCCCTGGAAGAAGCCGGAATGAAACCTGAAGTCCTGATTGCTTCCTGCGGTGGTGCTTTTGCAGCCACAGTGATCAATGCTTTTCCTGATAATCTTTCCAGGAAAAATTATTTAACCTCAGAAGAATATTATCGGTTTGTTTCCCATACCACCCTGACAAAACACCGGAAGTTATCTGAAATAGGACTTTTTTCATTAAAGAAATTAATACACAACAAAAATGCGCCTTATATCGAAGATGTTTTCACCCGGTATCTGGTAGAAATGAACCAGAATCTGGCTGAAGATTTCCCGTCTTTGCAACACACTCAGCTTTCTCAGGAAATTCCTACCGTTGTTATTGGTTCAGAGCTTCTTTTTACTCCTTCAGAAACAGGTCAGAAACGAAATGATAAAAAGCTATATCAAAAAATAATGTTCACCGATGCTCAAACGGCAAAGAGAATACGTCCGGAAAAGGTGATGATCCATTCTGAAAATTTACAAAAGAGCGCCATAGAAATGATTCCGAAACTCAAAACGGATGTTTCAATGCTGGACGCCACAAGAATCTCTATTTCTGATATGTTTTATGTAGCCCCCGCCCTTCTTCACGGAACTTATTTTGCCGGCGGTGCGGTTGATCTGATTCCTGTGGAGCTGGCAAGGCATCTTGCAGATCAGGTTATCATTGAAAAAAAACAATCCTACAGTCCTGTTGAAGAAGCTTTCGTACAGGCTGTTTTAGGATATAGCGGTAATAAAAGACTGGAAGAAATTGAACAACAGGCTCCGGACTTACAGATTGACACGGCGAATATCAAACACGTATTGGAAGGGCATTATATTAAAAAAAGTATTGACTGGAAAAAATTTGAAATCGCACTTTCTCTCCCTAAAAGCCACCAACAATTTGTGGAAGATCAGGAAAAACAATGGCAGTATGGTTTTGATCAGACGATGAAAGGAATCAACGGAAAACGACTACCGGCATAAATAATTTTGGCTAAAGCCAATTATTTTTATTATGATTGGATTAAAATTAAAACGGGTTAAAACCCGTTTCTATTGAATATACCCTTTATATCCAAAAGTTCTATGATTTTACATGCACCCACTTTTTCCAGATAAATAAATTGTCTGCAATTACCATTATTTTCACTTATAACATTTATTTTTACCTTAATTTGAAAAACACAACCTTCTCATGAATGTTTTTATCGCAGGCGGAACTTCGGGAATCGGCTACTCTCTTGCTGAACATTATCTCTCAAAAGGATATCGTGTCGGTATTTGCGGAAGAGACCTGAATAAAATCCCTGACCATAATTTCGTAAATTTAAAAGCATTTAAAGCAGATGTCTATCAGATAGATGATCTGTTGCAGGCTGTACAGGCTTTTCTCCCGGAGAATGAGGATTTAGATATTTTCATCAACTGCACAGGAAGTTATGCGGAAGATGTGGCCGGACAAATTTCTTATGAAGAAGCAGAAGAAATGTTGAGTACCAATATTCTTGGTACTGCTCATTGTTTTGAAGTGGCAAGAAGGGTAATGAAAGGACAGCTTACAGGCAGGATTGCCGTTATTGCTTCTGTTTCCGGGATTCTGGAATATGAAAACTCGAGTCTGTATACCAAAACAAAACGTTCGGTCATTCAAATGGCAGACGCGTATCGCCGGGGGCTGAAACCTTTTGGAATCTCCGTAACCACCATTGCACCAGGATATGTAGATACGGCAAAGCTGAGGGATCTTAACAATAACGATCTGAGTAAAAAACCTTTCGTTATCGATGTTAAAACTGCAACAACCCTTATTGCTGATGCCATTGAAAAACAAAAAAAACTCATCATTTTTCCATCAAAAATGAAATGGATGATGAAATCTTTAGCTGTACTTCCCTCCTCCTTATTAAACCTAATCATGTTCAGGAAAGCGAAATGGATGAAAAACGAATAAAAAGTAAAGATAAATTCTATGCGCTGCTGATTTGCGCAGTGGTATTTACCATCATCTATAATACTGCAGCATGGTATGTTTCCAAGTTGGAAAATGTGTATTCATTTGTCTTTAGTTTTGAAAAATACATTCCTTTTATTCCATGGACCATCATCCCTTACCTGAGCAGCGGAGTCCTTTTCTGTGTAGTATTTTTAATATCTTCTGACAAAAGACAACTTAAGCTGTTAACCCAAAGAATGCTTTTTGTCACCATCATCGCTGGCATATGTTTTGTCTTATTTCCTTTGAGATTTTCTCTGCAGAAGCCTGATATAGGCAATGCTCTTTTCAGATATTCTTTTCAGGTCCTGAAAATTCTTGATTCTCCTTTTAATCAATCTCCTTCTTTACATATTGCTTATGCTTTTATTTTCTGGACTATTTTCAGGAATTTCAATCAAAAACTGAGACTATTTTCAATGGTCTGGCTCATTGCATTGGGCGTTTCTACCTTAACGACCTACCAACATCATTTTATTGATATCATCACAGGAATCATCCTTGCCCACATTAGTTTTATCGTATTTCCGGATCAGAAAAATAACTTCAGATACCGAAATTTCCAGGTTGCCAATTTTTATTTTCTATCCGGATGGATCATTTTTTTAAGCTCATTAGTCCTTAATCAATTCTTCGGAGGAGTATGGCTGTTTCTGTTGTGGCCAGCTTTGGTGATGCTTTTAACAGGATATCATTATCAGAACAACGCCGTTCATTTTTTAAAAGATAAGAATGGGAATATTCCTGTATGGAAAAAGATTTTTTATGCTCCTTACCAGTTAATCTATTACCTATGCTGGAAATGGTTGAGGAAGAATAAAGCACCGATAGAAATCATGCAAAATATTTATATTTCCTCCAAACTGTCTGCTGCAGATATACAACAGATGGAGATTAATGAAAATACTTTTGTTTATGATTTATCTGCTGAACTGGAAGAGACTTCTTTAATAAAAAAACGATCAAAATACTACTTTGCACCTTTTTTAGATATCGGGACATTTGATGTAGAGGAGACGAAAAAATTAGTTCATCAAATCACGGAAAATTACAAACAGCTTCCAAGCAATGGAAAAATACTCATCCATTGCACAATGGGCTTTACCCGGAGCAGTATCATGGGTACGCTGGTAATTAAAAATATTCTATCTTTACCCTTAGACCAAACAATAACCCACATGAAATCTGTCAATAAGAATGCGATTATTCATTCGTATGCAGAGGATTTTTTGAAATATTTTACTTATTATGAACAGCGGAATTTTTAAAAGTTTTGATGAAAACGAGCTCTTTTACAGAGAATGGAATTACCAGCCTCAGCAAAAAAGCATCGTTATGATCCACCGTGGACATGAGCATTCTGAAAGGCTTAACGATATAGCCCAGTCGCCACAATTTTCCAACTACAATATTTTCGCATTCGATCTGCGCGGCCATGGGCATACGAAGACAAAAACATCTTCTGTTTTTATGGATTACGTTCGTGATATGGACTCATTTGCCCACTTTTTACAGTCAAAATATGAGGTAAAAATTTCTGATATTTTTGTGGTAGCCAACAGTATCGGAGGAGTTATCGCTTCGGCATGGGCTCATGATTTCGCACCCAGAATTGCAGGAATGACGCTTCTTGCACCCGCTTTTAAGATCAACCTCATCGTTCCTTTAGCCAATGAAATGATCACCTTAGGAACCAAACTGAAAAAAGGACTGATTATTAAAAGCTACGTAAAATCCTCGATGCTTACACATGATCCCGAACAGCAGAAAGCCTATGATACCGATCCGCTGATCACCAGATCCATCGATGCGGAATTATTAATTGACCTCGCAAAAGCAGGAAAGCGTTTGGTGGATGATGCCGAGGCGATTGGTATTCCCACGCTTATTTTATCTGCAGAAAAAGATCAGGTAGTCTTCAATAAAGAACAGAAAAATTTCCATTATAAAATAGATACTGATCTGAAAGAATATACCGTTCTCCCTAATTTCTTCCACGGAATTTTATTTGAAACCGGAAAAGAAATGGTGTACGACCGGATCAGAGATTTTGCTGAAAAATGTTTTGCGCATACTCCCGAAGAGCCGTCTCTTACTCCTGACCGCTTTTCTGTAAAAGAATACCAGAACCTTCAGAATAAGCTTGGCAATAATTTAAATTTTAAATTCCAAAAATGGTCCCTATCAAAAATCGGAAAGATCAGCACCGGAATGGCGATCGGCCTGAAACATGGCTTTGATTCCGGGATTTCTTTAGACTACGTATACCATAATCAACCGCAGGGAAAATTAGGTTTCGGAAAAATGATGGATAAAAATTATCTGGAAGCTATCGGGTGGAAAGGAATCCGAATTCGGAAACAGCATTTGATACAGCTTTTAGAACATAATATCCAAACACTTTTAAAGGAAGGCCGGAAAGTAAAAATACTGGATATTGCCGGCGGAACGGGAAATTATTTATTTGATATTAAAGAAAAATATCCCCAGACAGAAATCGTTATCAATGAGTTTGTACAAGCTAATATTGAAATCGGCGAGAAGGTGATTCAGGAAAAGAAATATGAAAATATCCGCTTCACGAATTTCGACTGCTTTGATCCTGAAACTTATAAAAAATTAAACTTCGAACCGAATATTACAATTGTTTCCGGTATTCTGGAACTTTTCGGAGATAATGAAATGGCAGGCAAAGCAATCCAGGGCGTTGCTTCTGTTTCTGAAAAGAATTCTTATGTAGTTTACACGGGACAGCCATGGCATCCCCAACTGAAAATGATTGCTTATGTCCTGAATAATCATAAAAATGAAGACTGGATCATGAGAAGACGCTCACAAAAAGAACTTGACCGCGTAATGCTTTTTAACGGCATCCAAAAAGAAAATATGCTGATTGATGACTTCGGAATTTTCACCGTGTCTTCAGGTAAAATTAATGCTTAAATCTTTGTCTTACTATCATAAAAAAGGCTTCTCAATGAGAAGCCTTTTTACTTAAAATCAAATGATGTTTAAGAATTATTGTTTTACCAATTCAAAGTATAAGTTAACATCTACGTCCTTTGCTACCCCAGCTCCGGTTGGATCATATTTAATATTGTAATCTAAACGGTTAACCTTAAATTTGGTCTGAAACCCAAGAACAGTTTTTCCCTGTTGGTTTTTCGTTACTCCTCCAAAAGTTACCGGAACACTGATTTCTTTAGTAACATCTTTAATGGTAAGACTTCCTTTCAGGATATAATTATTGTTTTTATCTTTTGTGATAGAAGTACTTTTAAACTTCATTTCCGGAAACTTTTCCGCTGAGAAGAAATCATCACTTTTCAAATGTTTGTCTCTCATTTCAACTCCGGTATTCACAGAATTAATGTCTACCGCAAAATCGAAAGCGGCATTATCCAGATTATCTCCTTTAGTGTTTACCGTTCCCGTAAATTTATCAAACCTTCCCTGCACAAAGCTGATGCCCATGTGTTTGATGTTAAAGTTAACAGATGAGTGCATCGGATCTACATTCCATACAGTCTGAGCAAAGCCCACAACGCTTAATAAAGCAAAAACGAAAGTTAAAAATACCTTTTTCATTGTATTATATATTGTATTATTATTAATCTGGTAAAGGTAGACCTTGAAATGCAGCCGTACATTGACCTATGTTAGTTTTTACTTTTAGATCTCATTACTTTTGAATACACCAGATCAAAAAGTACCATAATCAGGAAGACACCTATTGAATTGACACACAAAAACACATTAAGTAACTTAGGGTTAGTATGTTCCACAAAATACGTAAAGGGATTAGTCCCAGATAATATAAGCATGAGAAGATAAAGAACCTCAAATAAAAGAGCAATTTTCCATAGGGAATGATACTGCTGTTTAAAAATAAATACGGTTATCAATCCCACTACAGAAACAATCAGACATCCTATGAGAATGGAAAGAGACAGCATTCCGAAATCTCCGCCGGGAAGTTCTAAAAATTTCACAGTTTCATCAACAAAACCTGTATTGAAAATCGTCATCACCACAAATACAAGGATTGTTTTCAGGAGTATATTTTTCATCTCTGAAAATTAAATAAAATTTCGAAAGAAAAATTCAAAAAAATTTTTGAACTTCGCGGTATGGCAAAATTAAAAACAGCATATTTCTGTCAAAATTGCGGAACCCAGTATTCTCAATGGATGGGACAATGCAAAAACTGTGGAGAATGGAATACTTTGGTGGAAGAAGTTGTTGAAAAAACATCAAGCAAAACCCCACCTTTTTCGAAGACCAAGCAACATGTCATTAATATCATCGAGGTAGAAACCGTTGAAGAGCCCCGTATAAAAACTCCTTCCGAAGAACTTAACCGTGTGTTGGGAGGCGGAATAGTCTTAGGCTCCGTTACCTTGATCGGCGGTGAACCCGGGATCGGAAAATCGACATTACTGCTGCAGCTTGCGCTGAAGATGAAGAAGAAAGTTTTTTATGTTTCTGGGGAAGAAAGTGCTTCTCAGATTAAAATGAGGGCTGACAGATTAACGGATGTCCAAAATCCCAACTGTTTCTTGTATACAGAAACTTCACTGGAAAAGATTCTACATGAAGCCAAAAAACTGGAGCCTGATTTTGTTATTATTGATTCCATTCAAACGTTACAATCCCAACTTATTGAAAGTTCTCCGGGAACGGTTTCTCAAATCCGCGAATGTTCCAATGAAATCATCAAATATGCCAAAGAAAACAATGTCCCGGTTTTCCTGGTGGGTCATATTACCAAAGACGGACAGATCGCCGGTCCAAAAGTACTGGAGCACATGGTAGATGTTGTTCTGAACTTTGATGGTGACAGAAACCATCTTTTCAGATTATTAAGAGCAAATAAAAACCGTTTCGGTTCCACTGCTGAAATTGGGATTTACGAAATGATTTCCCAGGGTTTAAAGGAAATTAAAAATCCTTCTGAGATTTTAATTACCAAGAAATTTGAAGAGCTGTCAGGAAATTCTGTGGCAGTAACTTTAGAAGGAAACCGCCCCATGCTTTTGGAAATACAAGCATTGGTGAGTACTGCCGTCTATGGAACACCACAAAGGAGCTGTACAGGCTTTGATGCCAAAAGGCTGAATATGCTATTGGCTGTTCTGGAAAAGCGCTCCGGCTTTCAGTTGGGATCAAAAGATGTATTCCTGAATATAACGGGAGGAATCAAAACGGATGATCCGGCTTTGGATCTTGCTGTAGTTGCTTCAATCCTTTCTTCCAATGAAGATATTGCAATTTCCGAACATTTTTGTTTTGCCGGTGAGATTGGCTTAAGCGGCGAGATCCGCCCGATTGCCCAGGCAGAACAGAGAATTACCGAAGCCGAAAAATTAGGGTATGAGAAAATTTTTATTTCTAATCTCAATAAACTTCCCAAGAAAAAATTCGGCATTAAGATTGAGGAGGTGAGCAAAATTGAAGATTTTCACGAAAGACTTTTTTAATAAAAGATAAAACTAAAAAAGCAGAAGTCCATCGTCGTTCTTCTGCTTTTTTCATTTCTATCCAGCATACTTATTATTTATAATTGAATAATTTATCCTTATTTATTGCATTGAAAATTTATCACATATATTTGAAATATTATATATATTTGTATATAATAATCCATAAAACCTCATGAAAACTAAATTTACTGTACTTGCCCTTTTTTGTGCAACCCTACTTATTGCACAGAACCGTGTTTTCCAGCATCCCGTTCAGGAAAACAACCTCAGCTCCACACAAAAAATCACTAAAGACCTTGCCTCCGGTTATATTAAAACCCAATATTACAGGCAGGCTTCTTTCGACCTGAAATCCGATCTTCAGATACCGCTGCCTGATGGTAGGGAAATTACGGCAAGATTGGACCGGGCTTATCCTTACAGCAACAAAAGTGAATCATATGTTTATCGTATCGATAATGATCCGAAAGCCGAGCTGGTCCTTTCAAAATATGACAATACCGTAGCCGGAATGTATTCTTCAGGATCCGGAGAAAAAGTAATGTTTCACCAGACTTCGGCTGATATTTTCGCTTTATCTTCAGTCAGCAATTCAAAATTAATCGGCCAGGACTCCAAAGATGATTACATTCTGGACATTCCTCCCGGCACCCTCTCTAAAGTAAATTCCAATGTATGTCTGGACACCACTCCGGTTTGTGCGGCAACCACAATTGATGTGATGGTGGTATTTACCACAGGAGCAAAAACAGCCTGGGGAGGCGTATCGCAAAGTAATGCTTTTATAGCTACTGCGGTAACCAATTTTAATACAGCCCTCACCAATTCCGGCGTTTCCAATGTAACGATCAACCTGGTCTATTCAGGTGAGATTGCCTATACAGAATCCGGAAATATCAGTACTGATCTTACGAGATTCAGAACCAATAATGATTCTTATATGGATAATATCCACACCCTGAGAACAACGTATGGAGCAGATATCTGTTCACTGATCACTTCTACCCCAACGAATACCTGCGGTTTAGGATACGTCAACACAAATCCCACCAATTATACAGGCACTTCCGGATTTTCAGTTTCCCTTTATAACTGTGCCGTTTCTCAGTTTATGTCTCCGGCAGATGCGTTAAAAACAATGGATACCCAACTTCAGAATAAGGAATTTGCCGTGTATCCAAATCCGGCAAAAGAAAACATCAATATTGCAGCAAAAGACAGCAGAAAATATACTTTTAAAGTATTTAATGCCTTGGGACATCCAATGATAACAACCACCGAAAGAAGCATTGATCTGAAAAACTGGCCTTCGGGAGAATATTTCATAAACATCTATGACGAAAAAAATACCATGACAGGAAGCAAAAAGTTTATTGTACACTAAATTTTCTCAACAAATTCTGATTCAAGTCCTCCGAATATTTTAATTTTATTCGGGGGATTTTAAATTTATGCCCTATATTGTAGTATGAATTATCTGGCTCACTCTTTTCTTTCATTCACTGACGGGCAGATCGTCGGGCAGTTTCTGGAAGATTTTATCCGGAACAAAGACCGCTTCTCTTTTCCAAAGGAAATTCAGGATGGAATTACGATGCACCGGGCTATTGATACGTTTACGGATTCGCATGAAGCCATTCACGAAGCTAAAAAAGTTTTCAGTCCGCTTGTTAGGCTTTACGCCGGAGCCTTTGTAGATGTTTCAATGGATTATTTTTTAGCCAATGACCTCAGCAGGAATTCATTGCCGGAATGGAAAGCCCATTCTTTAAAAGTATACAGAGTTCTTAATGAACACCAAAAATGGCTGCCTGAAAATTTTAAAATGATGCTTGCCAAAATGGAAAAAGATGACTGGCTCTACAACTACCGTGAAAACCAGGGCATTAAATTCAGCATTCAGAATGTTCTTCACAAAGCTAAATATCTGGATAAAGATCTGCCGGTTTTTGATTTATTCCTTCAGAATAAAGAAATTCTGCAACAATGTTATGATGCGTTTTTCCCGGATTTATTCATTCATGCACAGGGGATCAATGCTCTTTTGGAACTGGAAAACTGATTGTATATAAACTACTAAAATTCCCGAAACAGATAACGGTTGGGATACGTCAGTTTTTCACTTTTCCGGGCATTATTGACAATGATGTGAACAATATTCATCTGATCATCAAACAGATTATATAGGAAACTGACTGCTGTTTCTACTTTTTTAGGAGAATCTGACTGCTCGGATTCTAAATATACTTCAACAGATTCGCTATCTTCCTGATACCCGACATAGTTTACTTTCAGGAACCGGTTATCAGATTTCAATTTGAAATAGGCTGCACAATAGTCTTTTAAAGCTTCATTAAGCCGAACTTTATAGGCCGGATCGTTAAAATGAAAAGGTTTTCCATATTTTTTACTGAGAGCATTTTCCAGATCATCGAGAAAAAAACGCCCGGTGACTTCAAAAGTCTTTGATTTCGTATTATAATTAATTTCCACAGATCCCACATGATAAGGGTGTTTCGCTTTGCTGAAAGACCATAAAAACACAACCGGAATAAGAAACAGCCACAAATTCTTCATAAACCCTGACATTTAAAATTTGTTCCGAAATTAATCATTATTTTCGTACGCATTATATTTTTACGCTATGATGCAGGATTTTATATTTTATTTACACCTGGGCTGGGAACATATCATCTCTCTGGATGCACTGGACCATCAATTATTTATTTTAGCACTTATTGCAGTATACTCTTATAGTGACTGGAAAAAAATTCTGATTCTGGTAACGGCATTTACTATCGGGCATTCCATTACATTGGCTTTAAGCACGCTTAATATTTTCAGAGTTTCTTCCAACTGGGTTGAATTTCTAATTCCGCTGACCATCGTTTTGACTTCTCTGGATAATATCCTGATGAAAAACCATAAGCAAACCCTGATGCGGGCGAATTATTATCTGGCATTGATCTTCGGACTCATTCACGGTATGGGTTTCGCGAATACGGCAAGGGTGATGATCGCAAAAAGTCAGAGTATTTTCTTTCCACTGCTCGGCTTCAATGTTGGGTTAGAACTCGGACAAATTGTTATTGTCATTGCTATTTTACTTCTGCTGTTCATTTTGCTCAACCTATTTAAGGTGAATAAAAAAGACTGGATTCTGTTTGTTTCATCGGCAGCATTTGCTTTATCTCTCAAAATGGCGTTAGAAAGAATTCCTTTTTAAGGATTAAATATTTTTAATTTTTCATCTACTTATTATTATATTTGATGATTCTTAAATTATTTCCGTCATGAAACTAAAAGTAACGCTGCTTTCTGTATTCACTACTATTGGCATTACCGCTCAGAATATTCAAAACAATCCGGGAAGCAATCACGGAAATAAATTTGAGCAGCTGGGCACCATACTCCCCACTCCCAATATCTACCGAACTGCATCTGGATCCCCAGGGCACGGATACTGGCAGAATAAAGCTGATTATGACATCAAAGCTTATCTGGATGAGGATAAAAGAAACTTAAAGGGGTCCGAAACAATTACCTATTATAATAATTCTCCGGATGATCTGGATTATCTTTGGCTTCAGCTTGATGAAAACGAGCAGTCAACGGTTAAGAAAGCAGATTATGCCTCTTCTTCTACCCTTCCTTCATCAACCAGTGACCAGCAGCTGAAAACAACTGATCTTCCGGTAAAAGATAATGGATATGGTGTTAGTCTTGAAAAAGTAACGGATGCATCAGGAGCTCCTTTATCCTACACGGTCAACAAGACCATGATGCGTATTGATCTGCCAAAAGCATTGAAAAAAGGCGAAAAAATAGTTTTTACCATAGACTGGAATTACAATATTCCTAACCGTATAAAAATGGGAGGCCGGGGCGGTTATGAAAATTTTGCTGAAGACGGAAACGATTTGTATACCATCACACAATGGTACCCAAGAATGTGTGTCTACAGTGATTTCCATGGCTGGCAGAACCACCAGTTTACGGGACGAGGTGAATTTGCTTTGGTTTTTGGAAATTTTAAAGTTTCTATGAATGTACCTGCGGATCATATTGTAGGAGGAACCGGAGAATGCCGCAACTACGATCAGGTCTTAACAGCTGACCAGCTGGCAAGATACAGAAAGGCTGAAACGGCGAATGAGCCTGTAGAAATTGTCACATTAGACGAAGCTAAAAAAGCAGAAAAAAATCACTCAAAACAAAGAAAAACCTGGATATTTGAAGCTCATGACGTAAGGGATTTTGCATGGACAGCTTCAAGAAAATTCGTTTGGGACGGCATGCGTGTTGTGATCCCTGAAAATAATAATAAAGTAATGGCGATGAGCTTCTATCCTAAAGAAGCTTACGGTCTGTACAGAAAATTCTCTACAAAAGCTGTTGCCCACACTATTAAAACCTATTCAGAATTTACCATTCCTTATCCCTACCCTGTTGCACAATCTGTAGAAGCGGCCAACGGAATGGAATACCCGATGATCTGTTTCAACTTCGGAAGAACGGAAAAAGACGGAACGTATTCTGAAGGAACCAAAAACGGAATGATCGGAGTGGTAATCCACGAGGTTGGGCACAACTTCTTCCCGATGATCATCAATTCCGACGAAAGACAGTGGACCTGGATGGATGAAGGCCTAAACACTTTCACAGAATATCTTACCGAAGAAAAATGGGACAATAAATTCCCTTCAAAAAGAGGTCCGGCATGGACGATTGTTGATTACATGAAACTTCCTAAGAATCAGCTGGAGCCCATCATGAGCAATTCGGAAAATATTGTACAGTTCGGACCGAATGCGTATTCTAAACCGGCAACGGGTCTGAATATCCTTCGGGAAACCATCATGGGAAGAGAATTGTTTGATAAAGCCTTTAAAACCTACGCCAAAAGGTGGGCATTTAAACATCCTGAGCCTGCAGATTTCTTCAGAACAATGGAAGATGCCAGCGGTGAAGATCTGGACTGGTTCTGGAGAGGATGGTTTTACGGAACAGATCCTGTAGATATTGCCATCGATAAGGTAACTATTGCCACTCCTGATATGGACTTGCCTCCAAAAGAAACCAAAGAATTGCAGTATACGGTTGAAAAACCTTTACAGAATAGCTTTGAAGATATTTCAAAAATTAAAAACAGAGAAGATAAAAACATTTCTTTCTATGTAGATAAGGATAAAGAGGCCCAGGATTTCTATTACCGTTACGACAGAGGTCAGGAAAAAGTGGACGCCAACAAACAGTATACTTTCAAAGCAGAAGGAAATTCTGCACTGGACGGTAAGGAAAAAGAAAAGTTTAAAAATATAACGGCTTATCAAATTGACTTTACGAATAAAGGAGGCTTGGTAATGCCTATCATTCTTGAATTCACTTTTGAAGACGGTTCAAAATTATATGACAAATCATCTGCACAAATCTGGAGACTGAATGAACAACAGGTATCAAAGACTTATTATTTTGATAAAAAACTGAAATCGATCCAGCTGGATCCGATGAGAGAAACAGCAGATATAGATACTTCCAATAACTTCTGGAGCTTTGATGGCAGCAATGCCCAAGTTTCAAAATTCCAACTGTTCAAACAAAAACAGGGAGCTGGAGCCACTCGTGGAGCTTCCAACGGAAGAGTGAATCCAATGCAGGCTGCAGGAGGAAAATAATCAAAAATTAAAAGTGAATTTTTATTCAAAATTTACACAACTTATAAATCCATCAACTAAAAACTGCTTATAGGGCAGTTTTTTTGGTAATTTACTGCATATAACTTTTTAAAAAGCTCTTATAGGTTCTGCCAAGCGGGAGCTTCTCCCCGTCTTTAAGATATACATTTGCAGCATCATAGGAACTGATATGAGCAGCCAGTACAATATAAGATTTGTGAATCCTGATAAACCCAAGGTCTTGAAATTTCTCTTCAAAATTCGACATCCGTTCAAGGATCATATATTTCTTCAGGGGCGTAACCAGGATGATATATTCTCCAAACCCCTGAATCCATCGGATATCTTCCAGAAAAACTTTATTCATGATATAGTTAGACTTAAACATGATAAAATCTTCCTGCTTTTTATTCTCGGAAGAATTTTTAAACTGCAAAAAATCTTTTGCTTTGTTCACCGCCCTTCTAAAAGTTTCAAAATCTACAGGCTTCACCAGATAATGTACCACATCCAGCTCAAAAGCTTTAACAGCATATTGTGTTTCCAGGGTAAGAAATATACAGAGCGGTTTGTAGGGCAGCTGCTGCAAAAGCTCAATGCCACTCATATAGGGCATATTGATATCCAGGATAACAAGATCTACCCTGGTTTCTTTAAGATATTCCAGCGCTTCTTCCGGATTCTGAAACGTATTCAGCAGACTGATATCTTCAATTTGATCGCAGTATTGCCTGATAAGCTGTAAGGCAGGATATTCATCGTCTACCCCTACTATGGTCAGATTAGCCATTATAATTTAATTTTTAACATCGTCTGATAATCGTTATTTGCTGCTGCACCGGAAACAAAAGTATATATTCCTGCATAGTATTTTTCTAAGATACTTATTACCGCTTCATTTCCCAATCCATGATTATTAACATCATTCACAAGAGTTTTCTTTTTCGCAACCGAATTGACGATCTCAAAAAAAAACTCATGATTTTGTATTGTATACTTTACTCGTATAAAACTTTCTTTTTCTATCCCTATCGCAGAATGTTTCAGAGCATTCTCGAACAAGGTCAGAAAAATCGAAGGCGGGATCTCTATCAGTTCCAAAGTTTCCTCATCCTGAACATCAAAAGTAATATCCAGCAGATTATTAAATTTCAACTGATATAATCCTATAAGCGCCCTGATAGACGAAAATTCCTGAGCAATACTTATTCTCTCCCTATTGGTATCATAAATAACATATTGAAGCAATTTGCTGAGCTGCAATATGGATTCTGATGTGTTTTCTGAAGGTTGAAAGCTTTTTGCATAGATATTATTAAGGGTATTCAGCAGGAAATGGGGATTAAGTTTAGATTTCAGCAGATCAAGGTACAGCTGATCTTTTTCTTCACCCAAATCTTTAAAATCCTGTTCTATAAGGAATTTATCTTTTGTAATGCCCAGAAATGAGGCTGTAAGAATAACGATTCCCTGCGCCGTATAGACATTATATAAAAACTTGGTATTGGAAAGGGTTTCATTGAAATTCATTTTAAAAACGGCAGGTTCAAGCAAAATTCTGAAAAGACTGGATACCAAAAAACATATTAAGGCATACAGGATAAATTCCGGGTACTTATTCGATAAATAAAACTGAGGAACAAGATAATAATACACTAAATAATAAATTCCAATATTAAAAATAATTACAGATAATACACTCCAAATCAGTTCCGGGACATCAAGAAAGTAATTTTCGGTGAAAAAAGTTATGATAATAAACCCTAGAAAGAAAAAAACATGCTGAAACCTCAACAAAAAGCCCCAATGGTATTTCATGAGTTTTTTTAGAATCTTACCATTAAATAAAATCCTAAAAACCAGCAGTATAAGTACAATATTTACAATTAAAAACATCTAAAAAGGCAGATTTTCAATCTTCCAAATATAACATCTTTTTCTGCCCATACTGCAGTTTACTGATAAAAACTGTCATTGATTGAAAAATTAATTAACGATTTACTCTTCTGGATATATTTGAGAAATCGGATGTTAATCAAATATTACATGAAAATTAAATTAAAACTAATTGTCATTTTACTAGCAGGTTTCAGTACACTGGCCAATGCTCAAAGCCGTGACAAATACAATATGTGGTTTCAATACCTGTTGTCGGCTAAACTGACAGATAAGAGCACATTAACCGCACTTTCACAATACCGGTCATTTGACCTGGCGTATGACACCAGACTTTTCTTAGTCTCTGCCTATGTAGATTATGAAGTTGCGAATGACGTAAAACCCGCAGCAGGATTTATGTTTCTTGTACTGGATTCTTACAAGTCTGATAACACCAAAAAAGAGAGGTATGAAAAAAGACCTTTCCAGCAGGTCAGTTTAGGAGGTAATATTGGAAGAACGTCTATTTCCCACCGTTTCCGTGTGGAAGAACGTTTCATCAGTAATCCAAATGACTTCATCGTAAGGCTGCGTTATCTTATTTCTCTGAGAATTCCCTTCAACAGAGCCGGAGAAAAAGAAAAACTGTATGGCATACTGAAAAATGAAATCAGGATGAATGTGGTAAAAGATGAACCGTTCGACAGCAACCGTTTAACCGCAGGGATAGGGATAAAAACCGGAAAAAATTCTGCGATAGAACTCGCATTTATCAATCAGTTGGAAACCGGATCTACCAGTAATTACGGTTATATCGGATATAGAAATAACTTCGACTGGCGCAAAAAAGAAAAAAAATAGATTCCTAAAAATACACCCACTTATGCTTACATTCCTAGGATTTCTGATGATTATCATTTTTATGGTTCTCATTATGAACAAAAAAATGACCCCGCTTACAGCCTTGGTTATTGTGCCCGTAATTATTGCTCTGATTGCAGGCTTTGGTCCCGAGCTTGGAGATATGATGAAAAACGGAGTCAAAGAAATAGCCCTCACCGGTGTGATGCTGATTTTTGCTATCCTCTATTTCAGTTTAATGATCGACACAGGCTTATTTGAACCTTTAGTCAAGACCATTTTAAAAGCAGTTGGAGATAACCCTGTTAAAACAACTATCGGAACAGCGATTCTTACGACATTGGTATCTTTGGATGGTGACGGTTCTTCCACCTATATCATTGTAGTGGCGGCTATGCTTCCACTTTATAAAAGACAGGGATTAAACCCTTTAGTTCTTACCTGTATTATCATGCTGGCAGGCGGTATCATGAATATTCTTCCCTGGGGCGGGCCTACCGCAAGAGTTATGAGTTCACTGAAATTGGGACATACAGAAATTTTCGTTCCGATGATTCCAATTATGGTTTTAGGAATTTTATGGGTAGTTTTTGTTGCCTATATTTTGGGAGTGAAAGAAAAAAAACGTATTGCAAAACACGGAAAATATACCCATTACAGCAACAGTGATATTGCCGGTGAAGCAGATCCAAAGCTCCTGCGTCCGAAACTGATCTGGATCAACCTGGGACTTACCCTTATTCTTTTAACGGTAATGATCCTTGATCTTGTCCCATTGGGTATTGCTTTTATGATTGCTTTCTGCATTGCTTCTGTCATTAATTATCCAAAACTGAAAGACCAGCAAAAAATCATGTCCAAACATGCTGGCAATGCATTATCGGTAGCAGGAATGATTTTCGGGGCCGGAATTTTTACGGGAATCCTAAATGGGTCCGGCATTATGCAGGCCATGGGAAACAGCATGATCGATATCGTGCCTAAAAGCTGGGGTGGCTCTTTAAATATCATTACTGCCGTATTCAGTGTCCCTCTTACTTTCTTCCTTACCAATGATGCCTATTATTTTGGAATCTTGCCTATTATTGCGGCTACCGGACAACAGTTGGGTATTCCTCCGGATGTTTTGGGAAGGGCCAGTCTTGTGGGCCAGGCTTCTCATCTTTTGAGTCCGCTGGTTCCTTCTACTTATTTATTGGTATCACTGGCAGGAGTAGAGTTTTCAGACCACTTAAAATATACTCTAAAATGGGCGATCGGTTCTTCTATTGTAATGCTGCTGGGAGCTCTTCTTCTTGGAATCATATAATTTGAATTCGTTTATAATGATTATATTTCGGAGGTCTTAATGACCATATCAACCAGAATATAACTATCTTTTTGTGCAGAGAAAAAAAGTTTTCCAATGAGCCTTTTCCAAACCAGAAAAACATTCACCAGCCAATACTTAAAGAACCTTACTTTATATGTATTTGTCGCCATTATCGGCGGGGTGCTTACAGGACAATATGCTCCTGAGCTCAGCATTAAACTG
This sequence comes from Chryseobacterium soli, assembly GCF_000737705.1. GTDB lineage: Bacteria > Bacteroidota > Bacteroidia > Flavobacteriales > Weeksellaceae > Chryseobacterium > Chryseobacterium soli. The sequence continues at coordinate 168,406 of NZ_JPRH01000012.1, forward strand.
GGGGTAGTAAGCCAGTATTTTTTCAGAGTGCTGGAAATGCTTATATTGCCTGTCATTTTTATGGCTATTACCTATGGAATCTGTCATTTATCTGATATAAAAAATGCCAGCAGGGTTGTTTGGCAGACTGTTCTTTATTTTCTGATCATCAGCTCTGTTGGGATTGCTTTGGGATTTATTTTCGGTTTTGCAGTACAGCCGGGAGCTAATACAGGAATTGATATTACAAAACTCAATACAGCACTTCCTGAAAATTTCGAGATCGATGACCGTTCGATCGGTTCGGTTTTATATCTCAACAGGCATGGTATTTTTCTTATGCTCTCTATTATTATTGGAGTTTCCATGAACAGGTCTACAAAAAGAGAGCATTTTTTAAAGATTCTGGATTATGCACTCAGTGCTTTTTATACCATCATTAAATATGTATACATTATCCTTCCGTTGATTATTTTCTGTAACATCGCCTATGGAATTTCAATATATGGGATTAATACTCTTCTACCGTTAAGCAAAGTGGTTGCTACCGTATACCTTGCCGATATCGTTTTTATTTTTGGTGTGTTAGGATTCGTTTCTTACCTATTTAAGTTTAACCTCTTGAAATTCCTTCTTAATATCAAAGAAGAAATCATTATGGTTATTACAACCTCTTCTTCTAAAACAGCATTTCCCATGATTTTTGAAAAAATGGAATCTGAGGGATATAACCGGAAAATCTTGGGATTTATTATTCCGTTAGGATACAATTTCAATCTGGCCGGTGCCTGCATTTATCTTTCTGTAGCCTGTTGCTTTTTGATCCAGTTCTATAGTATTTCTTTAAGTGTTAATGATTACATCTGGCTTTTCATTATTATTTCTATTACGTCAAAAACAGCTTCCGGCGTTCCCGGTTCAGGATTTCTGGCACTGATTTTTACGTTAAACAGATTTGGGAAAATCCCGTTGACAGATATCGCCCTGCTGTACAGCGTAGACCGCTTTATGAATGAAGCAAGATCGGTAACCAATTTTATTGGTATTGCGGTTTCCGGAGCTATCATTTCAAAGCTGAATCAAAATCAGATTCATTCTGCATGATTTCATTTAAGCAATAAAAACAAATCCTCTACCTGTAACTTTTTGAAAATGAGAAACACTTATTGGTTAAAAAATCATGAAAACATTTCTTATCCTTCTGCTCATAAGCAGCACTAGTGTATTTTCGCAGAAGCTGATGAATCCAAATAACAGTACTATTGATGCTAAGCTAATCAAAGAAGAAACGTCAGATGCAGTCTGGTATGCTGAAAATGCCGGTCAAAAAATAAAAATCGGAACGATCACTACTGAGCTTAAAAAATTAAACAAAACCGATCTGCTTATCAGAACTAGTGTAAGGTTGGAAAAGGCTCCTGATGCTAAGTGGACAGACTCCACCATCGTGAAAACAGTTAATTTCGAACCCGTTTATCATTCTTCTTTTAATATGATGCGGGATATGGTTCTGAAGTCCGGTAAGACTAAAGTAACCGGCTATTTTCTTGACAAAAAATCCCAGAAAAAAGACAATATCGAAATGGAAGCCGCAGATTATTTTGACAGCAGCAGCTATCCTGTGATGTTGCGCTTCATTCCCCTGAAAGAAAATTACAAGGCAGAAATCTCTATTTTCGATTATAATCCAAATGCTAAGAAAGGTCTTATAAAAGCATATGTATTAGATGTAAAAAAAGTGGATTATATTGGAAAAAAAGCCTGGGCTGTAAAAACAACCGATGATATTGCAGATAAAACTTCGATCGTTACTTATTATATTGATCCTGAAACCAGAAAAGTTCTAAAACAGGATATGGATCTCAACGGACGAAAAATGACATTGGAAATGACTAAATAATTAGAGCAGGAGCAACGAGACCTGGTTGGCTGCAGGCTCATGATCGCGGGAAATGTATTTTACCATAATTCAATGAAAAAGTAGAGTTAAACATAAAGCCGGAAATTTCCGGCTTTATGTTTTTATTTTTCTGCCAAAATTTCACATCCCAAAATAAAACTCTGCCATTTTCAACCCTAATGTTCCACAATACACCCTCCACTTCATTTGGCATACATTTAGAGAATTATAACCCAGAAATAATTAAAAAAACAGATATATTATGTCAGTAAACTTTAAACCACTAGCAGACAGAGTTTTGATCGAGCCTATCGCGGCAGAAACTAAAACAGCTTCAGGTATTATTATTCCGGACACCGCAAAAGAAAAACCACAAGAAGGTACTGTAGTAGCAGTAGGTCCAGGTAAAAAAGACGAGCCTACCACTGTTAAAGCAGGTGACAAAGTTCTTTATGGAAAATATTCAGGTTCTGAATTGAAATTGGAAGGGAAAGATTACTTAATTGTAAAAGAAGCTGATTTATTAGGAATCATCGGATAAAAATCTGTACGTTGTACAATGTAAAACGTACAATGTATTAATAACTGATAAAAGTAAATATTAAAAAAGTAAATCAAGTACTTTGTACATTGTACATCGTACATTAATACAACAAACAATGGCAAAAGAAATAAAATTCGATATTGAATCTAGAGACGCTTTAAAAAGAGGGGTTGATGCATTAGCTAATGCAGTAAAAGTAACGTTAGGACCAAAAGGTAGAAACGTAGTGATCGAGAAATCTTTCGGTGCACCTCACGTAACTAAGGACGGTGTTTCTGTAGCAAAAGAAATCGAACTTGAAGACAGAGTAGAAAATATGGGAGCGCAGATGGTAAAAGAAGTGGCTTCCAAAACTAATGATATCGCAGGAGACGGTACTACTACCGCTACTGTTTTGGCACAGGCTATCGTAAGAGAAGGTCTTAAGAATGTAGCTGCTGGTGCAAACCCAATGGATTTAAAAAGAGGGATCGATAAAGCAGTAACTGCTGTTGTTGCAAGTCTTAAAGCTCAGTCTAAAGAAGTTGGAGATTCTAAAGAAATGGTGAAGCAGGTAGCTTCCGTTTCTGCTAACAACGACGAAACTATCGGATCTTTGATCGCTGAAGCTTTCGGAAAAGTAGGTAAAGAAGGAGTAATCACTGTAGAAGAAGCTAAAGGTATCGATACAACAGTTGATGTTGTAGAAGGTATGCAGTTCGACAGAGGATACCAGTCTCCTTACTTCGTGACTAACCCTGAAAAAATGGTAGCTGAAGTAGAAAACCCTTACATCCTTTTAGTAGAGAAGAAAATCTCTTCTATGAAAGAATTACTTCCGGTTCTTGAGCCTATCGCACAAAGCGGAAAATCTTTATTAATTATCTCTGAAGAAGTTGAAGGTGAAGCTTTAGCAACTTTAGTAGTAAACAAATTAAGAGGTTCTCTTAAAATTGCTGCTGTAAAAGCTCCAGGATTCGGAGACAGAAGAAAAGCAATGTTGGAAGATATCGCCATCTTAACAGGTGGACAGGTTATTTCTGAAGAGCAAGGTTTCACAATGGAAAACATCTCTTTAGATATGTTGGGAACTGCTGAAAAAGTAACAATCGATAAAGATAACACAACCATCGTAAACGGTGGTGGTGAAGAAAGCAAGATCAAAGGTAGAGTAAACCAGATCAAAGCTCAAATGGAAACTACTACTTCTGACTACGACAGAGAAAAACTACAGGAGAGATTGGCTAAATTAGCTGGTGGTGTTGCCGTACTTTACGTAGGTGCAGCTTCTGAAGTTGAAATGAAGGAGAAAAAAGACAGAGTAGATGATGCACTTCACGCTACAAGAGCAGCCGTTGAAGAAGGTATCGTTGCAGGAGGTGGTGTTGCTTTAGTAAGAGCAATCTCAGCTTTAGAAAACCTTACAGGAATCAATGCTGACGAAACTACAGGGATTAAAATCGTGAAAAGAGCAATCGAGGAGCCATTAAGACAAATCGTTGCCAACGCAGGAGGTGAAGGTTCTGTAATCGTTGCTAAAGTAGCAGAAGGTACAGGAGACTTCGGATACAATGCTAAAACTGACGAGTATGTAAACATGCTTGAAGCAGGAATCATTGACCCTACGAAAGTAACCAGAGTTGCCCTTGAAAATGCAGCTTCTGTTTCTGGAATGCTTCTTACAACTGAGTGTGTAATCACTGAAATTAAGAGCGCTGAACCTGCTATGCCAATGGGAGGTGGAATGCCGGGAATGATGTAATAGTGTGTCGCTAAGACCATTTAATATACTAACCGCTCTGCTTTGCAGGGCGGTTTTTTTTGGTCTTGATGTAAAATATAGTTTACCGTAAGACAATACTAAAATATGCCTGAACAGCCAACACGTGTTTCACATCAAGCGGGCTAAAGTGCAAAACTCAACAGTAGTTTTCAATTGAATATAATATCGGTTTTTGTGCTTCGATTTCCGGCCCGAACGCAAAGCCCCAAAACGTTAGCGGTCATTGTAGAACGACTCCCAACAAATCATAAAGTTCTTGGCGACCTTTTGAAGTTACAACTAATTCTCTTGAAAATTCAACTTTTTTAAACCACTTCCTTTCAAGCATTTTGTTTAAAAATTCTGCACCAAGCTGACCAGCTAAGTGAGGACGACGTTCAGACCAATCAAGACATTGACGAGTTACAGGGCGACGATTATTATTAAAACCTTCTTTTGATATATTAAAAAAATGAAACCATTCCCAGCCGCTTTCAGAAACTAAATAGACATTCTTTGACTTTATTAAGTAGCCTTTCGTTTCTAACGCCTCAACAATTTTAACACCAACAAAACCTGCTAAATGGTCGTAGCAAGTTCTACAATATTTTATACCATTTTTATCAGATTCTTTCTTTACAATTTTAGTAGCACTATTGTTGGCAAGATTTGCCAATCCTTCAACTGCATAAGCAACTTCGGAATTTGAAAGTGAGTAATACCTATGTCTTCCTTGAATTTCAACTTTAACTATTTCTGCCTCAAGTAATTTTGACAAATGATTACTGGCTGATGTGGGCGAAGTATCTGCAACGATAGACAACTCACTTGCTGTATATGCTCTACCATCAAGCAAATTCCAAAGCATTCTTGCTCTGGTAGGTTCACACATCAAAGCGGAAATTGAAACAAATTTATCTTCCACATTCATAGTTCAGTCTTAAATGAAGTGTAAAAGTAATAATTGTATTTCCTTTGTACAACCAAAAAAATAAAAAATGCAAGACATAGAAATTTTATTAGAAAACAAACCTGGCGCGTTGGCTTTAATGGGTGAAATATTAGGCAAGAATAAAATCAGCCTTGAAGGTGGTGGTGTATTTCAAAATGGAGAAATATCAATAGCCCATTTCTTAGTGGAAGAAGCAGAGAAGGCCAAAGAAGAATTAGCAAAGGTTCAAATTAAAGTCGTGAAAATAAACGATGTGATTATTCAAAAACTGCATCAAGACGTTGCAGGGCAGCTAGGAATGTTTTGCAGACGAATGGCAGAAGCTAACGTAAATATTCTAGTACAATACAGCGACCATTCCAATCAATTAATTGTAGTTGTGGATGATTATGAAAAAGGTAAAAAAGTATCGGAAGAATGGATGAAAGAATGATGGAGTTAAATAGTTAAAAAACAACTTTATGAACAAACAACATAATTATAACTTGACAGTTAAGTGGACGGGCAACACAGGAACTGGGACTTCAAATTATAAAGAATTCGAAAGAAACCATTCTATTTTTGTTGCAAATAAAACTGAAATTTTGGGTTCTTCTGACCCTGCATTTCGTGGTGACAAAACAAAACATAATCCAGAAGACATGTTATTAGCGTCTATTTCATCTTGTCATATGCTGTGGTATCTGCATTTATGTGCTGTGGCAGGCATTATTGTAACAGACTATATTGACAATGCAACAGGAATAATGATTGAAACTGCAAACGGCGGTGGAAAATTTACAGAAGCAACTTTAAACCCAATAGTTACCATAACAGATATTTTAATGACCGAAAAAGCCAATGAAATTCATAAGAAAGCAAATGAGTTATGTTTTGTTGCAAACTCATTAAATTTTCCTATATATCATATACCAACTTGCATAATAACAAGTTGATCGAGAATAACAACGAACCGCTAACAGGCGCTTAGCAATATTTGAGAACCGTTAACAGAAATGGGGTTTACATTTTCAAAAAGCACATTGACTTTTAAAAATAAATGATTTCGTTCAACAATTCATTTAAAGCGGATACAATGCTAAAACTGACGAGTATGTAAACATGCTTGAAGCAGGAATCATTGCCCCTAAGAAAGTAACAACAGTTACCCTTGAAAATGCAGCTTCTGTTTCTGGAATACTTCTTCTTACAACTGATTGCGTAATCACTGAAATTAAGAGCGCTGAACCTGCTATGCCAATGGGAGTTGGAATGCCAGGAATGATGTAATCATCACCGCTGCTTTAAATATATAAACCGCTCTGTTTTCAGGGCGGTTTTTTTGTTCAGAATAATAATAAAACGAAGTCAATAAAACAGTAAATTAAGAAAAGCTACCGGAGATTCAGTTCAACAGCCGTTTCACATAATTACGAATTTTGTGGTGAATTCATCTTTACGTTTCGCAAGAAGCTTTATCTTTAACAAAAAATAAACTAATAACCTAAAGAATGACTTTCATTAAAACAATTTCTACATTTTTAATTACGCTTTTATTTGTAACCTCAACTTTTGGACAAGAATCCAAACATAAAACCAAAATCTTATTAATCGGAACCATTCACTTCGAAACCCCTCATTTAGATACGTATGAATTAAAGACTGACGATTTTCTAGCTCCGAAAAGACAGAAGGAACTGGAAGAACTGACCGAAATTTTAAAACGGACAAATGCTGATAAAGTGATGATAGAAAAACCACTGAATCAACAAAAGCAAATTGATAGTCTGTATAATGCCTATTCTCAAAACAAGTATACATTAACCGTTTCTGAACGGGAGCAAATCGGTTTTAGATTAGCTAAAAAATTAAATTTAAAACACATCAATTGCGTAGATATTTTTTACGGAATGAAACATGACAGTTTGGTTTCTGTCACGGCTAAAGAAAAAAATCAGTTATATATATTAAATGAATTAGGGACCACTGCGAATAATTTTATGGGTGAGATAGATCGTGTAACAAAACAAAATTCAATCACCGGAATCCTGAAATATATCAATACAAAAGAACTTTTGCAGAAAAATTTATCACTGTACTTAAAATATTATGCAAAAATTGGTGCCGGAGAGAATTATATTGGTGCGGAATCAGTTTCTGATTGGTATTTGAGGAATTTAGCAATTTACTCTAATATCATTACTCAAATCAATCCCAATGACAAATACGTCATCCTCATATTTGGACAGGGGCATATTCCTATCTTAAAACACCTGCTGCAAAATAATGACGACTTCGAACTGGTTGAATTAAATACCGTACTAAAATAAACTGAAACCAATAGCAAAACTTAAAACGACAAAACAAAAACATGCAAGACGAAATCATAAAACACTCAAAGAAAATACAATCTGCTATGAACAATAAAGAGCATTCATTGAAAGAAAAAGTAAAAGAAGTATTGACTGAAATTTTCATTATTGTATTTGCTGTAACACTTTCAATATGGTTACACAGTTGGAGTGAACATAGACATCAACAACAAGAAGCATCCGTATTTCTTGGTAATTTAAAGAATGACCTGGAAAATGACATAAAAAATATCGACATTGAAAAGAAAGCTTACCAGGAATCAAACATAAAATATGAAAAAATTTTAGCATTAACCACTCCCCAACTTGACAGTATTTATAAGTCTAAAAATAAAGTTGATTTCCCAATTTATTCACATGGACCGAAAATGAATATTGCTAATTATGAAGGTTTTAAGTCAAGTGGTAAAATAGGTTACATTGAAAACGAAAAATTAAAACAGAAAATCCTGAATTATTACCAAATATTTGTACCGGCAATTAGCGAAGTTGATAAATATTATAATGATTTTCTGTTTAAGTGTTTTGATAAAATGATAGAAAATGCAGATCAACCCGAAGAAAAATTATATTCGGACCCAAAATTTAAAAAGACCATCGAATTTCTTGTCAAACTAGGGAAGAATAACATAAGGGTTTATGACCAAAATACAAAACCCGAAGCCACTGAACTTATCAAAGAAATTGAAAAAGAGATGAGTAAATAAAAATGAGAAAGTAACAAGTTGCCCTTAAAATGCAGCTTCTGTTTCTGGAATGCTTCTTACAACTGAGTGCGTAATCACTGAATTGAATAGCGCTGAACCTGCTATGCCAATAAGAGGTAGAATACAAGGAATGATGTAATAGCGTGTCGCTGAGACTATTTAATATATTAATCGCTCTACTTTTTGTAGGGCGGTTTTTCTTTGTGTATTTTGGTTGGCCATTCTGAAATAAAATAATGAATGTTATATTGGCAAATTAAAACAATTTATAAATTTGCAAGCCATATGAATTATTGAAGTCGTTTAGTAAAAACGAAATCCTATAAAAAATAATCAAAATGAACACAGGGGAAATAAGCTGAACAGACACCCCACAACAGTAGTAAGCATTCAATAAAACTTAAAACTATGACCAAACAATTAAAGCTGGCAATTGTACTACTTGTAACAGTTGCAAGCATGGGTGTAAATGCCCAAAAGAAAACAACTGCAAAATCTACCAAACCATCCACTGAAAACAAAACCGCAAAACCCACCAAACAGGAAACCATGGATTGGATTGCAGGAAAATTGAAAGAAAATTTAGCCACCTATAATGACCGAACTTTTGTTTCTTATAAAGACGGGGTTTTTGTTTATAGAAGCCAATATGCCGGAGCTAGTAAATTTTGTGAATATAGCTATGACTTGAATAAGGTTACTGGAATGAAGAATGAATACTCTGATTTTTTTGTTTCGGGAAATAATCAACTTTTTGCTCACTGTGATTATGACAGGGCAGGCGAAGGAAATTATTACAACTATATTTCTATAAGTGGGCCTAACTATAATAAGTATAGATCACCTTTTAACTTTGGTACAGACCAGGCTTTAGTTGAAAGATTAGAAAAAGCATTTGAAACATTAGTTGAATACAATTCAACGAAAAAAGGTGCAGATGAAAAATTTTAATTCTAAAAACAAAAAACTTTTTGCTTACTGCTTTTTCTATCAATAAGACCATTTAATATATTAGCCGTTCTATTTTATAGGGCGGTTTTTTTGTTATATTTGACAGATAACTATAACTCATGAAAATCAACTTTTTTTCTAACGTATACATTTGGCTATTACTAATAGCTTTACCAGAAATGGCATTTTCACAATCGGCCGACTTTACCATTCAGGATGTAAAGTTTGAAAGTCAGGGTATCACTCTCGCAGGCTCCATTTTACAACCTAAAAAACCATATGCAGCAGTGGTCATTGTTCACGGATCTGATCCGGTAAAAAGAGAAATGGAATTCGCAAAACGTCTTGCCAAAGAAGGCATTGCTGTATTCACCTACGACAAACGCGGAGTTGGAGAATCTGGTGGTGTCTATGTAGGACCTTCTGTAGGTACCAATAATATTGACACTGCCAATCTTACCTTATTGGCTCAGGATGCTAATGCAGCTGCAGAAACATTTCAGACCTATTTGAAAGATAAAAAAACACCCATTGGATTAGTCGGATTTAGCCAGGCGGGATGGATCATCCCAATGGCTGCAAGCAAAAATCCGCAAATTAAATTTATGGTTTTATTTAGCGGTCCTACCATTACCACGCTGGAACAGCTTCGATTTCAGTTTTATACCAATGGAAACAATAGTTTTTGGGAAAATCATACAGAAGCAGATGCCATTGAACATACTAAAAATGATCCGGACAGGTACCAATTTGCAGCAACTGACCCAAAAACCTATCTGAATACCCTTTCAATTCCCGGGCTTTGGCTTTTTGGTGAAAAAGACATACAGATTCCGGTAAAGTTGTGTATAGAACAATTGAACACCCTTAAAGCACAAGGAAAACCTTTCGAATATACTTCTTTTCCTAAACTGGGGCACAATACTTCTTCCAGCAATGAAACAGCTCCTCTTGATACTGCTGTACAATGGATACAACAGAAAGCATTGAATAGTAAAAAATCTAAATCTTCAAAATAAAAACCATAACAACATTAGCACAATTGTACTATTATATATTGGCGCAATGCGTAAATTTGCACGTTAGCAGCAACCTTAAAACAAAAGTCCACGAACAAATTAAATAACAAAAAAATTTTGAATTATGAGTATGGTAGGAAATTTACTTCGAGTTACAAAATCTGAACTTGAAGATTATTTAAAAGACAGTTCATTATTGGAAAACAAAATTTATGACGATGAAACTGAAAACGAAAATTTAGTTGACATTGATAAATCGTGGGATGGAATTATATTTTTATTAACTGGACAAAGTTTTGCAACTGCGGATAATAATCTAGTAAGAGTTTTATTTAGTGGACAACTTATTGACGAAGAACAAGAGTTAGGTTATGGTCCAGCTCACTATTTAACACCGGAACAAGTTGCTGAATTAAATAATGAAATTTCAACCATTACAATTGCTGACCTAAAACAAAAATTCAATCCTGAAAAAATGAGTGAATTAGAGGTTTATCCAACAATTTGGGACGAAGGAGATGATGCGTTTGACTATGTTGCTGACGGCTTTTCAACTTTACAAAATGTTTTTGCAGTCGCAACAAAAAACGGAGAAGCAATAATTACGTTTTTAAACTGACAAAATAGGAAAACACTGCCTGTAACAAGGGTTTTGCAATAGTAGGGTGAAACTGCAAAGTTCAACGGCAGTTCTTCAATTGAACTTTTGTGCAAAAAAAAGTTGTGCTTCCCTCGCTACTGCACGATTGTATAGTGTGACTTTGGCTTTTAGATTATATTATTAGAATGTTTATTTTATAATACTTAAACCACACGAATGGATT
>NZ_JPRH01000013.1 GCF_000737705.1 Chryseobacterium soli
ACATGAAAATCTACAGTCATTTTATCATTAGTATTGTTTGTTATCAATGGCTCCAATCCCTCTAATTCCCGGGCATCAACAACTCTATTACCACTGAATGCATAGGGCGACCAAGTATTATACTTTTCTGTTAAAGGATCCACATTAAAAAACCGTCCATTGTCGGGTCATAATTTCTCCATTTATAGGAGTTCCAACCTAAATCCGCCTGTTTCTCCTGCCCCTGGAAGGTATATGTATAACTCGGTGATATAGAATTAAAAATATCCATTCCACTTCCCCCAAATTCTAATCCAAAAGGATAAAAATCATTGGCGTTCATATTTACATTGTTAATTTAAAAATAAGATATTTTAAGCAAAACCACTGCAAATAAAATCAGATGCAGTGGTTTGTTTTGTAGGTTAAAAGTCACAGACTTTATAGAGTAAGCGAATTATTTTTTAATTGCATCATATTGCTCTTTTGTGATGATCTTTTTAGCCAACATTTTTTTTAACCAATTTTCAGCTTTTTCCTTTGAAAACTTATTCATTGGTGATATATCAATTGAAGAATAGTTGCCAAAATCAACATTAATATCATATTTCTCACAAATAGCTTTAAAATAATCTAAATATGCACCTTCATTATTAAAATCCTCAGCCATTATTTTTGAGTAGTAAATAAGAGTGTCTGTTCTACCTTCTTTATTAGAATCCATTAAAAAATAAAAAAGTTTGCTGTAAGCTATTGTATCTCCTTTACCTTTTACAAGATTAAATAGTGTCATAATTTGAGATAGAACTCATAGTAGTGACCTTATCTTGGTTAATTTGAGGTTTAGGAGAAGTTTTTCTTTTTAGACAAGAAAAAAGAATTAGCAAAGCCAGTATTGTTGTAGCTATACCTCATATTTAATTATTATTAGGCATGAACCGAAATGTAATTACTATAAACCAAATGCCAATATTTCTTTTCTCTATTAAAATATACATTTATAAAATGATAATTATCACTAACATTAACAATTAAACTCTTTCCATCATTTAATTGAATTAAAAAAGAATTTCTTTTAATATTATTATTTACTACAAAACCAACATTAGTTGTACCAAGCATTTCATCTGTAGTAACATTTTTTAAAGTTATAATTTTTTTTAAATCAAATTCTTTTAGATCAAAAATATCTCTAATTCCCATATCATAAACGGAAATCTGATTATTTTTAAATTTTCCTTCAAAATTTACAAGAACTGGATATTTAATACTATCCTATTTTGTTTCTTCTACATAATTTTTGAAAGATTGTCTATATGGGTTATTAATATACATAGTATCTTCAAAAGAAATTCTTACTGGATAAAAGATTGCTTTTTTTAAAATTGAATGTGTCTGTGCATTATTGAAAATCATGAATAGCAACATGATAAAAGTTATTTTTTTCATCTTTGTGGTATTTTAGGATTATTTAAAATATTTTGAATTTGCTTCGGAGTTATTGTTTTATTTGAGGCATCGGAAACAGGAAAAGCAGACTCTTTTTGTCCAGAATTCATTGCATTAGCTTCTTGTGATACTTTATCCATATTAACTCCCGAATTTTTTTCCCAAGAATGGTCTAGTCCTGCACCGTGTCCATTTTCATGTACAGATCTTTGCCCAATTGTAGCTAAATTTTCTAGTTCCATACTATTTTTTCCTTTTGTTACAACAACACTCACATCATTAACTGTTGGACTATCCATAAATGCCTCTCCTGCCTTAGTTACTTTTTCATACCCTAAAATATTCCCTTTTTCATCTGTTTTTAAAGTAACTTTAGTTTCTAGAGGATTTGATAATGTAAAGACGTATTGTTTAGAAGGGTCTGCATCCTGGTTAAACTCATAAGAAAATGTGGTCTTTACACCACCTACAGAATAAGCTTTCTCATTAGCGGATTTTATAGTTTCAGCTATTGGTTTTAGGTCTCCATTATATGAAGATTGATTTCTAATTACTCCATGGATATGCATACTTTTACCATCTGTAGATTTAGACCACTCCAATCCCTCCAACTCCCTACCATCAACCACTCTATTTTCAGAAAAATTGTAATGAGATTGATAAGCATATTTCTCACTTAAAGGATCCACATTAAAAAACCTTCCCATTGTCGGGTCATAATTTCTCCATTTATAAGAGTTCCAACCTGAGTCCGCCTGTTTCTCCTGCCCCTGGAAGTTATACGTATAATTCGGTGATAGAGAATTATAACATTCATTCCTCCGTTTTTGATCTTTTAAATAAAAAATACCTCAAATTCCCATATCGTAAACGGAAATTTGATTATTTTGAAATCTGCATTCAAAATTTATAAATACTAGATATTTAATATGATTCCATTTTTGTTTCTTCACCATTATTTTGAATAATTACCTATCGACTTCTTAATATCGAATTATACATATAAAATTTAAAGTAAATTTAACTGCTCTTTAAACTACAAAAACTACCACAAAAGTGATAGTTTTTGTAGTTCTTATCAGTCAGGGATTACAAATCTTCTACAGTTGGCATTTTTTTACTAATATATTATTTCCCATGATAGACATTCAGTACTTTACAATTTTTAGCATTAATTTCAATATAGGGTATACCTCCATCATAATCATTTTGTAAAGTACCTTTAATTATCCAAATACTATCATTCTTTATTTGTACTTTAAAAGGTTTTTTCTTATAAACACTTTCTCCATATAATTGTAACCATTCTTTTTCTGCAAGTTTGATAGCGTCATCTTCATTATTTAGGCATAATGATTTTTCTAAAATTATTTTTTTGTGTTTATCCACACAAGAAAACATAATACATATTATTATAAATAAAACTATTTTTCTCATAAATATTTTTTACATTATTCGTACGTGATTATACTCGATCTCTCCGTCAGTTTTAATTTCTACTTTCTTAGACTCTATTAGTTTTGTTTTTGCTGGTGCCGGATTTTCGTTTGGTGACACATTATTTTTCCTTTCAGGGTCTTTGGGGTCATTTGGCATACTTGTACTGAGAGTAGTTACTTTATTAGTTTTCACATCATAATTTTTTAGAGAACCATCAGGAGTAACAACATTATTTTCTACACCTCTTTTCTCTGCATTTGCTTTATCTTGAGGGGAGAAATTACCGTTATCATATTGCTTCAAATATTCTCCATGTGTATGAACACTAGAAACTCTATCGCCTTCATTTAAAAAAGTAGAAGGTAATTTTACACTCGCTGCAGTTCCTTTATTTGGTTCTTCATAATAGTAGTACACCTTTCCATCTGAGGCGGTTTTCTTATAAACATTTGTTCCATATTCAACACCTTGTTTAATTGATTTCCCATTATATTGACTTCCAAAATTTATGAGAGCACTTTTTTCAGAACCAAATAATATATACGCTTCCAAACCTTCTAATTCTACAGCATCAACAACCCTATTTTCAGAAAAATTGTAATGAGATTGATAAGCATATTTCTCGCTTAAAGGATCGATATTAAAGAACCTCCCCAGTCCCGGAATGCTGTTACGTCATTTAAAAGAACTTCATCATGTTTAAATTAAAAAAAATTAGCGCATTACTTAATACGCTAATTTTTCATATTATAGTATTTAAAGATTACTCTCCGTGAGTATATTTAATTACTTTTTTAGTTTTCACATTAACTTCTGCATAAGCAACCCCCCCCCATATTGGGTAATTTCATAACAAATCTACATACAGAAATAACTTGGGAAATTTTTACTATAACCAACTCCCCATTTATTTTGTTTTGCGTCTCCAATATCTATATAATCAGACTTATCAATAATAGGAATGAAAATATCTTTTTTGCCTTCGACTGATACTCTTATTTTTTTTGTTGATTTTGGAATTTTTTTAAATAAAATCCCATAGCATCCTGTTGGATCTGGAGGTAGATTAAATGACAATGAATCTTTTTTATTGATAATTACTGTCTTTCCTTTAAAAGCAGAGCCACTAAATATAACTAAAACATCTTTGTCCGTTTTTTGTTGCTCTTTAGGGATATTAGTAAAATAACTTTCTTCAGCCATTTTTTCATATTCCGTCTTTTCCACCCTGTCATTATAATAAAATTCGGAGGCAGCGCTTTTACAACTATTATATAAAAATAATATTATTATGAAGCTGAAAAATAGTTCAAAAAATTTTCTATTGAGTAATTTCATCTTTTTTTATTTTTGGTTGTACTAATTCTATAGTTTTTTTCATTTGGTTCACCTGTTGTGGTAAAATATCTGTTCCTGAATTATTCTTCATCGATTTATCAAGATTATCATCTGAGTTTAGTAAATTATTTCTATTTTCAGGAGTATTAGGTACGCTAGTATCCTCCCATATGTGTTGTAAACCTAAGCTGTGAGCTATTTCATGAGCTGTTACTTTTGTTTCACCATTGGAAGTAATTTTTTCATTAACAGGATTTCCCGGTCTTGCCTCACCTAAAACAAATCTCTGTCCAATTATATTTCCTTTTTCATCGGTTATTAGCTGCATCGATTGAAACTTCTTAGTCATATCAATACCAAAAGTAGCTTTAGGATTATTGATCATATTAATTTGTAATCCAGAATTCTGAGATAATATTGCAGAAACTGAACTTAAATGATCCTGAACACTCTGCAATGTCATCCCATTTTTAGGTATTACATTCACATGAAAATCTACAGTCATTTTATCATTAGTATTGTTTGTTATCAATGGCTCCAATCCCTCTAATTCCCGGGCATCAACAACTCTATTACCACTGAATGCATAGGGCGACCAAGTATTATACTTTTCTGTTAAAGGATCCACATTAAAAAACCTTCCCATTGTAGGGTCATAATTTCTCCATTTATAAGAGTTCCAACCTGAATCCGCCTGTTTCTCCTGCCCCTGGAAATTATACGTATAATTCGGTGATATAGAATTAAATATCCATTCCTCCGCCTCCAAATTCTAATCCAAAAGGATAAAAATCATTGTAGTTATTTATCTTTTAAATATTTACATTGCTAAGTTAAAGATTAGATATTTTAAGCAAAACCACTGCAAATAAAATCAGATGCAGTGGTTTATTTTGATGGTTAAAAGTCACATACTTTCATAGAGTGGACGAATTATTTTTTTATTGCATCATATTGCTCTTTTGTAATAATTTTCTTTTCCAGCATTTGATTTAGCCATCCCTTGGCTTGTTTTTTTGAATCCTCTGGCATTTTTGAAATATCAAGCTTATCATAATGAGGATAATCGATGTAAATATTAAACTTTTCACATAGAGCTTTAAAATAGTCTAGGTAAGCTTTTTGATAGTTATACTTTTCAGCCATTATTTTTGAATAAACCATCATACTGTCTGTTCTCTCAGCTTCATTAGAATCCATGAATGAAAAGAACAGTTCATCATAGGCATCAATACTTCCTTTAAGCTTAACCTTATTGACAAGAGTGTCATAATTAGTAGTAATTTGATTCATAGTAATAATTCTTTCATTCTTTTTAGGCTCAGTAGGTATTTTACTTTTCTCACAGGAAAATAAGGTTAATAAAAACAAAACTGTTATAGTTATATATTTCATAATTAGTTTTTTTAATTGAATATTTTGTTCCAAAAACTTCTTTGGTCTTTTCCCTCTGGTTTTGTGTTACCAGATTGTTGGTTAGTTCTTTGTCCATTTTGAAATGAATTCCAAAAACCTTGTTTATGTGTACTTTTTATATCTTTATGAGTTTTTCCCGGTAAAGGATTTCCATTGTGGTCAACATTTGTGGATTCTCTTGGCCCTAATTCCTTACCATTCGCAGTGAAAGCATCTCTTTCATCAGGAGCAACTATTGTAACGCCTTTCATTAAATTAGATTTAGATATTTCAGAAGCAACAGGGTCTATAACGTTTCCTTGTTTATCAATAGTACATCTTCCTGTTCTACAAGCATGTAATACAATTGTAAATCCTTCATGACTTTTAGAATTTTTCCACAACTCACTTCCTTGATTTAATACATTATTTAAATCTGCCCCGTCATTAATTGTTGTTTCTCCTTTCATTGTTTCGTTATAAAATTCTTTTGGATTTCCATGAGCAAAAACATGTACTGTTTTTGTATTTGGATTATCAGCATAGTCACCACTAGCAGCTGCTTCAAGTATAGGTTGATTAGCCGGTTTATCTTTAAGTAAAAAAACCTCTAACCCTTCAAGCTCTCTACCATCAACCACTCTATTTTCAGAGAAATTGTAATGAGATTGATAAGCGTATTTCTCGCTTAAAGGATCCACATTAAAAAACCTTCCCATTGTAGGGTCATAATTTCTCCATTTATAGGAGTTCCAACCTGAATCCGCCTGTTTCTCCTGCCCCTGGAAATTATACGTATAATTCGGTGATATAGAATTATAAATATCCATTCCTCCGCCTCCAAATTCTAATCCAAAAGGATAAAAATCATTGGCTCTGTCTATAACGGGATTTCCCAATACGTCTTTATAAAAAGCAAGTCTTATATTTCCAACCTGATCTTTATACTGGTAAATATACTTATTTTTCACAAAATCATAATATCCTTCTGCAGTGGGAACAAACTGTAAAATCATTGGTATATCTCCCAAGATAATCCCTGTTACCTCAGATGTATACTGAAACCCATCTAAATAATCTGTAATAGTTGAAGTGCTATTTTTATTTTTTCCATAGAAATAATTGTACTGTTTATTGAGCTTTACTCCATCTGATCTATAAATGTAATTCGTGTTTTCGTAAGAGACTCCGAAACGGCTGGTCACAAATCTACTAAACTTGATGTAGGTAGGCATGTTAAGATAATTATAATCTATTTGTAAAATATTTTTATCTACATGATCTATCATGTTTCCATTATTATCATAGGCAATCGGATTTCCTGAAACATCCGGATACCCGAAATAATTTCCTGAAGAATCTGTAACAGAATTAAGCCTGTTTCCTAAGTAGGAATAGCTTAGATTATCAATGAGCTCAACACCAATATTGGAGGCATTTCTGTTTCTTTGCAATGAAGTGATGTTCCCGTTCAGATCATAACTTAACGTTTCATTATAATAATTGTTTTGTGGAATAGATGTATTAGGTTCTGAATAAATCCCACTTTTCAACCTATCTAAAGCATCATATTGATAAGTATATCTGTTTAAAATCTGATCTTTAGCTGATTGCCAATCAACCTCTGCAATATTTCCGTTATATCTTCCCGAAGCAATATTGGTATAAACAGGATTATTGTATTTGATCTCATATCCGAATAATTTTCCATTCAAAGTAGCCGGATTATTGATTTTGGTCATCCAGCCTCTGATATTGTAAGCATAATCAATACTCTGAAGATTGTTTCCAACCTTTTTATTTTTCAGCTGGGATAATTCGTTATAGCTGTTTTCTGCCAAAAGTTCCTGAGGCTGACTGTCTACCTGGTGATAGTGTTTTTTCAGTCGGTTCTGAGGATCATATTCAAAGGTTTCTGTGATGACCTTTTCTGTATCGGTATCAAGTCTTTTGTGCCTTGTAATGGATTTTAATGGTACACCCGCAAAATCCAGTTGGGATTCAGTTCTGGTATAGCCACCCAAATGATTGATGGAATATCCTCCCACCGCTCTTCCTTTGGTGTCGTAATAGGTGTAGTTTTTAGTCCAGTTATCGTCTTCAATGTTTTTCACCAGACTCATCACCGGAAGTCCTTTGGTGCTTCTCCCATCAGCAGAAGGCGTCTGCGTCAGCAGAGCTGCTCCCTGAATGTCAGCAGGAAAAGCAGGATTAAAACTGTAGGAAGGATAGGTATCATAATAATTGACGCTGAGGATCGTAGGAATTTCACCCACAAAATTATTGTCTGTATAATAAACCGTTATTCCGTTTCTGGTAAATCCTGTCGTACTTCTGCTTTCAGTAATGGCCAAATCACTGATTTCATTTTGTCTTGCCGCTCTTTCTCCACCGGTAGTTAAAAATCCGGTATACGCCACTCTTCCAAAAAGGTCATATTTTGTAATAAGCCATTTGCTCTGAGCTTTAAGATTAGCATCCTGCGAAAGTACAAGCCGGTCTGCTCTATCATACACCATATATTCCCAGCCTTTGCCAGGAAGCTTCTTTTCTACAAGTCTTCCTCTGCCATCGTAACGGTATTCATAGGCCAAGGCATTCTGTTCTGCCAGTCCCCAGGTCTGCATCTTGGCAAGAAGTGGCGGAACAACCCATGCCAGTTGGTCATATTCATTATAGACATAATAGGTGTCAGTATTTTCAGTAGCATTTAAGACTTTTCTTACCAGCAAAGTCTGTCCTTTTCCGTTTTTGAATTCTATGGTTTCATTGCCGTCTTCGTCTTTCACCGAGTTTTTATACAGTTGTCCTGTTCCATAGGTACCGTTATAGCTGATTCCGGATTTTGTGGCACCATTCTCCCAGACGGTAGGAGCCGTATATTTGATCACTTCTCCTGAAACATTGGCATCGTAATTAAATTTTACGGGTTTATCATTCCAGGCATTACCTACCTGTCTCTGCTCCAGGATTCTGTCCAGTGGAGAGTTTTCAAGGGTCTTTTCGGCATAGATCTTTTCTGATCCATATATATTGGTTTGAGCAGTATCATATAATGAAGAGGGAACAATAGCTCCGTTCAGCGTTCCGCCCTGAGGAACGGGAAGGTAATCTTTGGTCTGTCTTCCGAACTGGTCATAATCAATACGGGATACAACATCTCTCCCTAAAGGGGTAGCTTTAATATTCACCACCTGCTTGGGTCTTCCCAATCCATCAAAATACTGAACGGTTTCAGAGGTTTTTGGGTTTGCTGCCGTGGGATCTTCCAAATAGGTTTTTGTATAGACGTAATTTTCTATAGTTGTTAATTGGGCGTGGGCTAAACTCGTGACAAGTAAAGCACCGATAGGAATTATTATCTTTTTCATCGTGTGTTAGTTTTTATAATGGTATTGGTATTCTTTCAGTACTTTTCCGTTGGCATCTACTACTTTTTCAAGTCGGTTGGCGCTATCATACTTGTAAACTTCTCTGATTCCTGAGGGTGGAGTGATGCTCGTTACCCCAAGTAAAGAATCATAGGTATAGGTACTGACCTGATAGTTTTGAAATGCTGCATCAACCCTTACATCATACAACGTCCCCAGTAATACAGGCTCCTGGGTAGAATCCGCGAAATCCTGGTTAGATGCAGAAATGGCAGATAATACATAGCGAAGGCCTTTAATGTCATCATAAAGTGCACCTTCAACTTTAATAATGGGCAGGGTTTTATTATAGCCCCAAATAATACTCACCGGCATTCCGTTTTTGGTGGTGTACTGTGTTACATTGCCTTTATCATCATAACGATCATAGGTAACTTCTGTATATGCGGTCGTATTATTGTTAAGATCATAAGATTTTGCTGCGACCGGCAAGATCAGATTGCCTGCTGATGCATTGGGTAATGATACCGGATAAATGGTTTCTGTCTTTGATATATTTTTGGACACTCCGCCCATCGTCTGCGTCGTCTGGGTTTCCAGTGGAGTATCAATCATATTTTTTCCGATCAACAGCTGGTTTGCTTTGTCATGAGCGTATTGATAAGTGGTCAGTATACTTTCTCCCGACGGAAGTGTATTGACCGTACTCCTCAGGGTAATCGGTTTATTAACGTCCGTGTCTGAATAATTATAATCGGTAACCGATTCTATCACCTTATTATTCTGGAAGTATTCTGTGGTTTTAGATTGCTTTTTCTCTATTTTGGCACCATAAATATCAATAGGCCTCATATCTACCTGATAGGTTGACAAATAATTCCCAAACTGATATCCCACGGTATAAGGGACAATATCAACGTCTAAACCAAATGCAATCTGGTCATCAATGACGTTATTATAGCCTGATAATTTATTTTTTATAGGATTAAACTCGTACTTAAATGTTTCTTTTCTTAACGTATCTCCATTCTTTTTATAGGTAATTTTAAGGGGCATTCCGTAACGCCAGCTGTCATAAGGCTGACTTGTATTGGTATACACATTACCGGCTCCGCTTCCATCATTATATTCATAGACTATTTCCCCTAAATCATTAAATTCTGTCACTTTAGAATACGTAACAATATTGGATGAATTATAAGAAGTATAGGCATTACCGCTATTTTCTATAGTATATCCTTTGTCGATGTAGTCAGCACCCATTCCCATCGTTGGCTCCGGATGGGTTACTCTATAAAAGGATTTCACAAACTGGAACGGCTGTTTCAGCTTACCGGAACTATAACTTGATGTTTGGGCATTAAACTTCAGATAACTGTAATTATACACATTTGAAATATTGTTCTGATCTACATCTTCTACTTTTTTCACTCTCAGTCCTCCGACATGTTGGGTATCAATTGAAGTGACCGTTTTTTTATATTTTACTTTTAAAGAAATCTGGCATCCGCAGTCTCCACTTCTTATAAGCTTCAATTGTATTGGTGATGGTTTCACCGGGAATGTGTACGTAAAGGGAGCCCCGGTAGAAGTTCTTGATGTATTATCAACGGTAACTGTTCCCCTGCAAAACGTTGGTGTCACTTCTGATGGTCCGCCGGTTCCATTTCCATTGTTTAGACAGCCATTTCCGAAATGGGCTTCAAAAACAGCTCCTGGTTTATCTGCATAGGCGGATAAAGGGACTGTAATCGCCGAATTTTTCAAGGGAATATCGGCAACAGGATCATAGTCATTTCCCAGTCCTCCAAGAGATTCATATGCATCTTCCATAAAACTGTGACTGCTTTCAAGGGTATTGCTTTCGTAATATAGATTTTTAGAAGCACCTGTAGGATATTGTATACTTGTTAAAACGCCTAATTGGGCATAGGCTGGATTGGTACTTTTATTTCTACCTGTAGGCAGTTTTTCCGTTGGAATATAAACTCCAAGTTGAGGGGCAACAACTGCATTAGGCAGCCCGCTGTTACCACTGATATTGTTGTTAAAATATCCCCAGTAATCGTCTGCATTGCTATTTCTTGCCGGCAGAGGGTATTCCTCATTATAGGTGAAAGAATGCTTGGTATTATCTAGATTATTAACCACATTCATTAGTTTAAGCCTATAATCCGGATATGTTTTATTGACATTATTGGATTCGAAATAAGAATAATTTAAAGAAATGTCTTTGATAATCCTACCAGCTTTATTTTTTACAATTATTCTTCTTAAGGCAACTCCCTGAGATGAATTGATATCTTTACGATACTGCTCTCCGGCAATCGTATTAAGGTTGTCATCATCCGAATATCTGAAATTAACTTCACCATCTTTAAAAATAATTTTGGTAATCAGTTTTTCCCTGTTGGTATTTTGATCTGTTCTTACAGGCGGATCTGTATTGACAGGTGGGAAAGGTTCATAACCGGGAGGAATTCCGTCAGACAAAATAATTTTACTTTCATACTTCGCCTGCTCTGTATAGTTCAGAGTCTTCCCATATTCTATTTTAATGTAATCATTGGTATTGGTTCTTAAACTGTCTAATGCGTATAAATTTACAGAAATCTGGGGCGTTACCTGTGCTCTTCTTGTAGTGACTGAATTTTTGCCGGATAGCCAAAATCTATTATTTTTCGTGTCCGTAATCTTGAAAACTGAATTTCCGCTAGACCTCTCTATTTTTGTTTCTTCATGGGGAATGGTATACCCTATATTATTATTCAGTATAAAACTGCCTCCGGTAGTCGGAAGGTTATACATAAACAAATCCGGTTTTGTATCATACACGCCTTCATACAGCCATTGGAGCACTTCTTTTTTATCATTGTCTCCGGAAAGACTCACAGAGGAATGTTGAAGTGCAAGATTATAATCTTTAAAATAAACCGGTGTAAACTCATCATCTTTCCCCATAACATTCTTGGTCACTGTATTTGGAATAGACAAAGCCCATCCCAGCCCTACTGAGCTGGAAACTTCATTTTGCTTAATTCCTCCTGTATTGTAAGAAAGTTGAATCGGAAATGTAAATTCACCCATTTTAACCTCATAAATAGGAATAGAAATATTAGCTTTTCCATTAAACAGATCCATGGGAAGCTTTCCGACTTTGTCAAATGCATAAGCCTCTGAAGAAGTAGGAAAAAAGAGAGACTCCTTACTCTGCTGGGGATTAGCACCGATTCCGGCTTGAGAATATCCAAATGAAACAATGGATAGCAATAAAAGTGTACATAATTTTTTTATCATCTTGTGTTATTTTTTGATCAGTTTCGCATTTGCTGTTTTGTTTGTATCCGTCTTCACCACCATCAAATACGCTCCCTGAATCAGGTTTTGGGTATTGATTTTGGTGATTTTGTTTTTGGTGTGTAGAGTCTGGAGCTGTCTTCCGCCCATATCATACAAGGTGATCTCAGCATTTTTAAATTCAAAGCCGGTTTCTACATAGGCATAATCAGTTACCGGATTCGGGTAAATCTTGATCTCTTGTTTTTCAATAAGCTTGTCAATCTGACTGTCGCCAAGCTTTACAATCTTCCAGTTCTCTTTTCCGAGTTCTTCGGCGCTGGTTCCTGCCATGACAATGGAACCGTCTCTGTTAAGCTTGAGATCGGATAATCTTTCTTCACGTTTATTTGACTCGCCCTTTACGTATTTTCTCCACTGCTCATTTCCATTTTGATCCACATACAGCATCCAGAACCTTTCATCATCCGCTTCCATTCTTCCTTCTGCCTGAGTGTAACCACCGAGTAGAATTCCTTTTGAAGATGTATTGTCTGCTGAATGAAGTACACTCATTCCCATCAGCACATCTCTGTTTTTGAAATTATAGGATTTCTGCCAGATCTCTTCGCCTCTTTCATTGAGTGAAATCAGCCATAGATCAGTGCCTTCTTCAATACCCACAGTTTTATTTCCTGATCGTTCGGATCTGGATTCTCCACCGATAATGTATCCGTTTGAGGTTAATGCCAGTGTTCTCAAATGATCATCTCCTTTGCCTCCGTAGTTCTTTTCCCATTCTACCTTCCCATCTTTTGAAAGTTTGATGATCCAGTAATCTCCTTCGCCAAAGTTTTCAGAATTTTTCTGTACAGTAGTAAAATGTCGGGTGTCGGATGTATTTTCAGTTTCTGTACTTTGTACATTTGGTGTTTTACTGGGTACCGCTGAACTTCTTGAATAGACTCCAAGTAATGCTCCGCCGTCTTTAGTCGGAATCATTTTCTCTACTTCATCAAGACCTTTTCCTCCCAGAATCAATTGGGAGAGTTCTTTTCCATTTTTATCAAGTTTGATAATTAAAATATCCTTTGAACCATAGCCTCTGGCTGAATTTTGTACATTTCCTGCCACAAAAAATCCTAAATCCGTGGTTTGAATCACAGATCTTGCTTCTTCATCGGAAGAACTTCCCAATGTTTTCTGCCAAAGTTCATCTCCAAATTCATTGATCCGGACCAGCCACATATCAGAACCTCCTTTGGATTCGTCTTTTTTATCTAAACCTTTTCCGGAATAAGAAGTTCCGGCCAGAAGAAATCCTCCTTCCTGAGTCGCAACCGTTGAGGATAGAAAATCGTGGTTATTTCCTGAGAAATATTTCTCCCAGACCTGGTCACCCTGCTGGTTCAGTTTAATCAAATGAAAATCGTAGCCGTTGTTTTGATGGGTTGATGGTTGAGTGTTGTTGGCTGACTGTTTTCCCCTGCCTGCCTCAATGGAACTTCCGGTGATCATGTACTGCTGATCGATAGTGGTGGTAACCTGGCTTAAGAAATCCTGTGTATTGGATTTAATATCCTTCTGCCACAGCACTTCCTGGGCTGATACTCCCAGAACGGTACACATTGAAAGTGCACTCATATAGAGTTTTTTCATTCCCGTGTTATTTGAATTCGTTAGTTATTAATTTTTAAGCGCTGCAAAAATACTGATTTTCCACATATTTGTTAAGAATTTGTTAAAATAATTAACATCAAGCCTTATTATGTATAGTATTAATGTAAAGAAAAGACTAAAAAGCGACAGGAGATGTCGTATTATAATTTATCTGAAATTAGAATGCTTTATGGTCTTTTAAAACAATCAGATGGCCTTTGCCAAGGATCTCTGAACGAAAAAGGGCAACAATACAATTGCTGCCCTTATTCATATATTAAAAATCAATACTTATTTCAGATCAAAGCGATCCAGGTTCATGACCTTCGTCCATGCTGCACCAAAATCATTTACAAATTTCCCTTGTGCATCGGCACTGCCATAGACTTCTGCAACTGCTCTTAATTCAGAATTGGATCCGAATACCAAATCTGCACGGGTTGCCGTCCATTTGGGTTGTCCTGTTACACGATCCGTTCCCAAATACAGTTCATTATCTTCAGAAATCCCCTTCCATTGTATTCCCATATCTAACAGATTAACAAAGAAATCATTGGTAAGAACACCCGGACGTTGGGTAAATACGCCATGTTTTGAACCGTCAAAATTGGCATCCAATGCACGCATTCCTCCGATTAGCACTGTTAGCTCCGGAGCGGAAAGGGTAAGAAGCTGGGCTTTATCTATTAATAAAGACTCAGTAGATACCGTATATTTTCTTTTCAGATAATTACGGAATCCATCGGCAGCCGGTTCAAGGTACCCCATTGATTCTACATCGGTCTGCTCCTGAGAAGCATCCATACGGCCCGGTACAAAAGAAACAGAAAGAGGGTGTCCGGCATCATGCGCCGCTTTTTCCACCGCTGCTGTTCCTGCTAATACAATCAGATCCGCTAATGATACTTTTTTATTTCCTCCTTGTGAAGCATTGAATTCTCTCTGAATATCTTCAAGTATAGTAAGTACCTGATGTAATTGGGGAACATTGTTCACTGCCCAATCTTTTTGAGGCGCCAGTCGGATTCTCGCTCCATTGGCACCCCCTCTTTTATCGCTTCCTCTAAAAGTTGAAGCTGAGGCCCAGGCTGTGGAAACCAGTTGTGAAATACTCAACCCTGAATTCAGTATTTTTGCTTTTAATGCTTCAATATCTGCTGTGTTGATCAGTTCATGATCCACATGAGGAATAGGATCCTGCCAGATCAGTTCTTCCTGTGGTACATCGGGTCCCAGATACCTTGCTTTCGGTCCCATATCTCTGTGGGTAAGTTTAAACCACGCACGGGAAAAAGCATCGGCAAAAGCCTCCGGATTTTCATAAAAATGTCTTGATATTTTAGCATACTCCGGATCGAATTTTAAAGAAAGATCGGTCGTAAGCATCGTCGGTCTGTGTTTCTTTGATGGATCAAATGCATCAGGTATAATTTCTTCAGCATTTATTGCAACCCATTGATGAGCTCCGGCAGGACTTTTCGTCAGTTCCCAATCATTTTCAAATAAATTTTTAAAGAAATAATTGCTCCATTGGGTCGGCGTTTCAGTCCAGGTTACTTCTAAACCGCTTGAGATCGCATCTGTTCCTCTTCCGGATTTATAAGAACTGTTCCATCCCAAACCTTGCTGCTCAATTCCTGCAGCTTCCGGCTCCTTACCTACATGATCAGCAGGTCCTGCCCCATGGGTTTTTCCGAAAGTATGTCCTCCTGCAATCAATGCTACAGTCTCTTCATCATTCATTGCCATACGTCCGAAAGTATCTCTGATATCTTTAGCAGCTGCAATAGGATCCGGGTTTCCGTCCGGTCCTTCCGGGTTCACATAGATAAGCCCCATTTGTACAGCAGCCAAAGGTTTTTCAAGGTTACGGGAATGGATATCTCCATCTGCATTGTCATCAGTAGGAAGAACTCCTCCACTTTTATCCACCCCTTCTGAACCATGTGCATACCGAAGGTCGCCTCCCAGCCATGTTTTTTCGGAACCCCAATATACATCCATATCCGGCTCCCAAACATCTTCACGCCCTCCGGCATATCCGAATGTTTTAAAGCCCATTGATTCTAATGCCATATTTCCGGTCAGGATCAGAAGATCAGCCCAGGAAATTTTTCTTCCATATTTTTGTTTGATCGGCCACAATAATCTTCTGGCTTTATCAAGACTTACATTGTCCGGCCAGCTGTTCAACGGGGCAAAACGCTGCTGCCCGGCTCCGGCCCCTCCTCTTCCGTCGCCTACTCTATAAGTACCGGCACTGTGCCAGGCCATACGGATAAACAAAGGACCATAATGTCCAAAATCCGCCGGCCACCAATCCTGAGAATCGGTCATCAATGCATGAAGGTCTCTTTTTACCGCCTCAAGATCGAGGCTTTTGAATTCTTCAGCATAATCAAAATCTTTATCCATAGGATCCGACAGCGCGGAATGCTGACGAAGGATATCTACTCTAAGCTGCTCCGGCCACCAGTCTTGATTTTGGGTACCGCCACCTGCAACAGGCTGCTTCATACTTCCGTTATGAAAAGGGCATTTACTGATGTCATTTGGGTCATTTTCCATTATTGTTTATATTTTTGATGTTGAATATTATAGTTTGAATTTTTGAACAAGACAAACTTACAAACACTTAATCAATAAATACGATCTATTGATTTTATTTTTATGATAGTTAAAAACTATACCTTATCCTTAAAAAATATCTCTTCCGCCATGGTTGCTTCTGTGCAATTAAGTTAATACTATTTTATGTAAATCAGAATAAAAGGGCTTTAAAAACGTTTATATTTAGAATCATTCAAAGAAAACGCAAACACTTTTATAATAAACTGATGGGTATTCTGATAAAATTTAATTACTTTTATAGATAGCAAATGTAGATTTTACCATGAAAAAAATAATTGTTATTGTTTTGGTCGCTTTCATTATGATCCAGTTTTTCCCGATTGATAAAACCAATCCACCGGCAACTCCGGGAATGGATTTTTTAAGGATTAAAGATACTCCGCCTGAAATCGCCAAGATCATCAGTACATCCTGTTATGACTGCCATTCCAATGAAACAAAATATCCATGGTATTCGAGTATCGCCCCTTCTTCCTGGTTTCTTAAAAATCATGTAGTAGAAGGAAGAAAGCATCTCAATTTCTCTACCTTTGCAGTATATGAACCCAAAAGGCAGGCACATAAACTGGAAGAATGTATAGAAATGATTGAGAAAAAAGAAATGCCGCTGGAATCGTATTATATAGGACATCAGGATGCAAAGTTAACTGATCAGCAGCGGCTGGAACTGGTTGCCTATTTCAAAAAAGTAAAAGAAGATACGGAACGAAAAATGGTTTTTTAAAAAATCAATAGTATGCAGGAAAACTGGAAAGATAAATATATTGTATTTTTTGACGGAGATTGCGGCGTATGCAATTTCTGGGTACAATGGATTTTGGAGCGAGACAAAAAAGACTATTTTATGTTTGCTTCCCTGCAGTCTGATTTCGGACAAAAATTTCTATCAGAAAGAGGGCTTGAAACGAAAGAATTTAATACCATGTATCTTTGGAAGCCAAAAGAATATTATCTGATAAAATCAAGGGCTATCTTACAAATCGCGAGTTTATTGGGTGGTATTTATAAACTTTCGGGCATTGGAAAATTACTGCCGGTATTTCTAAGCGATAAAGCTTATGATGTAGTTTCAAGAAACAGAATGAAACTGGCTAACCAAAAGTGTTTTCTGCCAGATCAGCATCAGAAAAAGAAATTTATTGAAGTCTAAATTTTAGTTAATCCCTAATGCACAAAGACTTTATCTTCTATAAAATTTAGACGTATCAAATCTCATTGTTAAATAAAATAAAAAACTGCTCCAAATAGGGAGCAGTTGAATTATCATTATTGGTTCAGAGACCAGACAGAATACGAGTTTGGCGGACATTGGATTTTCACCCATTTATCACCTTGCGTAGTCGGATACCAGGTCGAATTGCCTGTGAAATCTTTAATCTGCTGATTGCTCCAGTTGGTTTCAACCCATCTTTCCTGCCAGCTTGAAGAGCTGTTGATATACACAACCAAACCTGGATTTCCATTGTAGCCGTTACGTCTTGCCACATATTCGTCATTATCAGTGTACAAAATAGCGGTTGTTCCTGTAGCTTTATTGTTATGGATCCAGATCAGATTATTCAGTTTATCTTTATTCAGCCATTCTTCATAATCTCTGTAAAAAATAGTAGGATATCCTTCATGTGTTAAGATATAGGCATAGGCAGGCATTTTGTTGTAAATAATATCGGTATCATGATTAGCCACAAAAGTAACGGCTTTGTATGGATTTCTTTTCCACATCATATCGTCATTTAATACATTTAAATTTCCGTTATCAAAAGCTTCGTCCATTTTATAATAGGCGGCAAAATCAAATACGGAACTATTGGCATTATTAGCCCATGATTCCAGGGTATTGACATTAGAATCCCATAATTCACCGACAGAAAAACCACCAACATTTAAATTCCAGGTATTAACGACCCAGGGACCGAAACCTTTCACGTAATCAAATCTCCAGCCGTCGAATTTCATCACATTTTTATAATATTTTCCGACGGAATCATCTCTTCCCCACAACCAGTCCTGAACGTAAGGATTGGCATGACAGAGATCGGGAAAACCACCGAAGGCTCCTTCATCATTATTTCCATAAGCATTTTTATAAAAGTCATTGTAGCTTCTTGGGAACTTTCCTGAGGCAACTCCCGAAAAATTGGTCCACGTGTTGGTTCCCGTATAAGGATTCGCTTCAGATTGTCCGCCACTGTTATGATTAATAACGATATCTGCGTACACCTGCATGTTTTCCGTGTGGGCTTTGGTAATTAAAGCTTCCAGTTCGGCTCTTGATCCGAAACGGGTTTCTACGCTTCCATTCTGATTAAAATTTCCAAAATCGAAATAATCGGTAGGATCATATCCCATTGAATAGGCGCCGTTCTGAGCTTTGGAAGCAGGAGGTAACCAGACTGCACTGATTCCGGCAGTTGACCATGCTGATAATTTATCCGTCACGGTATTCCACCAGTTTCCACCATCGGGGACATCCCAGTAAAAGCCTTGCATTAATACTCCACCGCCCGGTCCGGATACAAATTTACTGTAGGCCGAACCGTTGCCTGTACTAAAAGGCCTGCCATCATGATTGGTGACCTGTACTGTTTTGTCGTGCACTTCTGCCTGACTAGGATTGGCATTACTGATTTCATCATTGTTCTGACAGGAGCTAAAAAGCCCCAAAGCCAGCACTGAAAGAAAGAAATGTGTTTTTTTCATACAATTGTTTTAATTGTTAATCTATTAACTAAAATACAATTTTATTGAATTGAATTCTAAATCAAGTGAAATAATTTCATTTTTTAACAATAATAATTTAAGAACGGGAATATAAACTTTCATTAAAAAATCATAAACTTTTAATATTTTCTGAACAATTTTTCTTATATTCCATATATTTGCACACTATGGAATACAATACCCAAAAAACACAGCTTCATATGCCGGAATACGGCAGAATCATTCAACAGTTGGTTGAGCGCTGCAAAGAGCTTTCTGACAGGAATGAGAGAAGCGAAATGGCAATGGCAATCATCGATTTTATGGGTCAAAGAAACCCACAACTTCGTGACGAAGATAATTATAAACATAAACTTTGGGATCATCTATTTATTTTAGCGAGTTATGATCTGGATGTAGATTCTCCATATCCTTTCCCTACCAGAGAACAGCTGGCAGAGAAACCTAAAACAATGGAATACCCTAAACTTCAAGGTGAATTTAAATTTTACGGAAAAAGTATTCTTCAATTAATAGAAAAAGCGATCGAACTGGAACCGGGCGACGAAAAGGAAGCCTTAATCGAAGTGATTGCCAACAATATGAAGAAATCCTATAATGTATATAATAAGGAACATGTTACCGATGATGTCATTTTCCGTCATTTAAAAGAATTATCGGAAAACAGACTGGATCTGACGGGAATAGAATCTCTGGAAAAGAGCAAGATTTATTACACGACCAACAACCGAAGCAACAGCAATAATAACAACAACCGGAACACAGGTAACCTCGGCAATAACAGAAATCAACCTAACAAAAGAAGGCACAACAATAACAATAGCAACAACAACCATAAAAACAGAAAGTAAATGAGTGGTACATTTCAAATACGAGGAGGGAAAAGGCTGCATGGCGAAATAACTCCACAAGGGGCAAAAAATGAAGCTTTACAAATTTTATGTGCAGTTTTATTAACAGATGAAGAGGTTAGAATTAAAA
This sequence comes from Chryseobacterium soli, assembly GCF_000737705.1. Taxonomy (GTDB): domain Bacteria; phylum Bacteroidota; class Bacteroidia; order Flavobacteriales; family Weeksellaceae; genus Chryseobacterium; species Chryseobacterium soli. The sequence goes on from NZ_JPRH01000013.1 coordinate 20,241, forward strand.
ATATTCCTGATATTCATGATGTAAACAGACTGATTGAAATCCTCGGAGACTTTGGAGTAAAAGTAACAAAAAATGGCCAGGGAGATTATACTTTCAAGGCAGATCAAGTAAATTTTGATTACATCAAATCCAACGAGTTCAAAAAAGACGGTGCCAGATTACGCGGGTCTATTATGCTTATGGGCCCTATGCTTGCAAGATATGGTGAAGCGTATATGCCGACTCCCGGAGGTGACAAAATCGGAAGAAGAAGATTAGACACTCACTTTCAAGGGCTTGTAGAATTAGGTGCTGAGTTTCATTATGATGAGGAAGAATATTTCTATTCATTAAAAGCTAAGGAGCTTAACGGTAAATTCATTTTATTAGAAGAAGCTTCTGTAACAGGTACTGCTAATATTGTAATGGCCGCCGCTTTAGCAAAAGGCAAAACAAGAATTTACAACGCAGCCTGCGAACCTTATCTGCAGCAGCTTTGTAAAATGCTGAACAGAATGGGTGCTAATATTTCAGGAATCGGATCTAATTTAGTAACGATCGAGGGAGTAGCTCATTTACACGGGACAGAACACACTATGCTTCCAGATATGGTAGAAATTGGTTCTTGGATCGGTCTTGCTGCTATGACAAAGTCTGAACTTACTATAAAAAATGTTAACTGGAACCAACTTGGTGTGATTCCAAACACTTTCAGAAAATTAGGAATAGAACTTGAGCAGAGTAATGATGATATCTTTATTCCGGCTCAGGAAAATTATACGATTCAAAAATTTATTGACGGATCGATCCTTACGATTTCGGATGCTCCATGGCCGGGATTCACTCCGGATTTATTATCGATCATTCTGGTAGTGGCTACTCAGGCTAAAGGAAGTCTTTTGGTACACCAGAAGATGTTTGAATCCAGGTTATTCTTTGTAGATAAATTAATCGATATGGGAGCGCAGATCATTTTATGTGATCCGCACAGAGCTACAGTAATCGGATTAAACCAGGAAAACCCACTAAGGGGAACTACAATGGTTTCTCCGGATATCAGAGCTGGAAATGCCCTTCTGATCGCCGCTTTATCCGCTGAAGGAAAATCGATTATCCACAACATCGAACAGATCGACAGAGGATATGAAAATATCGACGGAAGATTGAAAGCGATTGGTGCTGATATCGAAAGAATTTAAGAAAACAATCTCCAAGAGAGAAGTATCACATAAAAATCCCCGAAAGGTTTACTTTTCGGGGATTTCTATTTAGTTATTTAGGAGAAACAATTGAAAACGAATGATAATCTGCTACCAGCCGCCACCACCGCCACCGCCACCGCCGCCACCGGAGAATCCGCCACCGCCGGATCCGCTTCCGGAACTTGAAGGCTGTGTAGCCGCAGATTTTATGGATTGGGTAAGACTTGAATTCAGTGAATTGCCAAAGGCATAATAACCCATACTCTGTCCCACATACCAGTTATTGGTGTATCCGGTGGCCATTTTTTTAAGCATTTCATCAAACTTTTTCCCCCAGATCTCATCTACTCCCAACACCATGGCGAAAGGCAGTAACTGTTCAAAAACCTGAGGAGTCATTTGAGGAGGATTATGGAATTTAAGCTGTTCGTTTTCAGCGGCTCCCATGTACATTTTGAATCCGTCAATCAGGGACTGCTTTCTTAATTTTTCTTCGGAAGGTCTTTTAATCAGGTATTGATAAATAATAAGCGAGGTAAAGCCCAGCATAATAAATATATAGCAGATCGTAAAATTATTGTCTATAGTCAGTTCATGATGGCTAAAAATAAGCTTGCCTAAGAACAGGAAAATAATAGCAGGAACGACTAAGAAAAACTTAAACAATCCCGGAAAAGATTTAAACAAGAAAGCCGCAACAATGAAAACAATGAAGAAAAACCCATACAGAAAAACTCCTATAATGATTTTCTCCGCTTCAGGAAACATGGTATAACTCAGGAATAATCCCAGCGCATATACTATGGTAATGAGAAATGCCGGCAGATACAATTTTTTAGTATTATTTCCTTCGTTCAGCAATCCGTCATGCTGGAATTTTAAAGTCTCTTTAAAGTTAGTGACTACCCTTTCGATTTGCGGATCGTATTTGCCATCAAATTCTACAGTATCGCTGTTTCCCACAAAAAGTGTATTCATCAGGTTGATTTCTTCTTTTGCGAGTAAGGTATCCGGATCTTTTAGCTTTTGAATGGTAAATACTTTGGATTTAAAGATTCCTAAAATCCCGGAATCTTCCCCTTCAATGATTTTAACATAGCCTTTTACAGCAAGGTTCACTAAAGCTGCAGTCAGGTATTTATTTTTAAAATCTTCTGTTTTCAGATACCCTAAAGAAGCCGGTGAAAGGTTTTCCGGAACATTGAACTGCGGATACACAACCGGAGCTTCGGGATCCACACCATATTTTCTCCAGGTATTGTAATAATAAGATATCAGGGCAAGGAATAATATAATCCCTCCTATTAAAATTCCGTATTTCTCAATAAAGGTTGGCGGCGGCGGGGGAACCATAATTCCCTTTTTAAAGCCTACAGCTATGGTAAGTCCTTCATTAGCCTTGAGATGGGAAGCACTCCATTCAATGGAATGATCAGACAGAACAGTTGCTGTACAATTTTGGGAGTTGCTTCCATACGCTCCCGTATAACAGGAATTCTGAATAATTCCCGCTCCTTCCGGAAGGTTGATTTTTGCAGAAATGGTATCAATATCAAAATCCCAATAAGTTCCATTAACGTTCCAGTATAATTCATCATACTTATCAAAGAAACCGATCTGATCTTTTGTTTTATATTGTATTTCATAGGTATAATCGCCAGGACTTAAAATCACATCTTTATTTCCTACATATATTTTCAGAAAACCATCTTCTATTTCCTCATGATAATCTTCTTCCGCTCCATCTTTTTTAATGGAGATGATGTCGTATTTTACTTTTTGAGTCTTATTATTTAAGTTTCTGGACAGCGGTAATGCCCGGTAAATTCCCCTTTTAATATTATTTCCTAAGCTGTGAACTTTAATATTTTCAGTAATGGTAAGACTTGAATTTTTGTCAACATCGATATTAGAATGGAAAGAGAGAATTTTTTCCGGACCATCCACGATCGTTGTCTGATCAATTCGTTGAAGTTCATTCTGCGCAAAGCCGACTGTAAAAAACAGCAGATAAAAAAGCAGTATTCCCTTTTTCATAGGTTAAAATTTCACAGATGGAACTTCTCTTTCGGCAATATTATCAAGCTCAAAGAATGGAGATTTTTCAAATTTATACATACCGGCAATGATATTACTTGGAAAAGACTCTACCAGTGTATTGTTTTCTCTTACCGTTCCATTGTAGTATCTTCTTGATTTTTCGATATCATTTTCTATGGAAGTCAGTTCTGCCTGCAGCTGCTGGAAATTGGCATTCGCTTTCAGATCAGGATACTGTTCTGCTACGGCAAATAAGTTCATCATGGCTTGGTTAAGATTCTTTTCTGCAGCTTCTTTAGCTTCAACAGAACCAGCACCTACTGCCTGTGTTCTTGCTCTGGTAACGCTTTCCAGTGTTTCACGCTCATGAGTGGCATAGCCTTTTACGGTTTCTACCAGATTCGGAATCAGATCATGACGTTTCTTAAGCATCACATCAATACTGCTCCAGGCTTCCTGAACCAGATTTCTCAGTTTTACCAAACGGTTATAAATGGAAACTCCATAAAGAAGAAATAGTATCACTAAAGCTATTACAACAATAATCGCAATCATAAGTATATGTTTTATGTATGTTATAAAAATAGTATTTTTTTTACTTCTTTCGTAAAATAAAAAAAGTGCCCAATATATGGACACTTTCGTAATTAAAACTATATGGACTGGCTTAAGAATATTTTCTGCACAGATACTCTACAGAAGTATTCAAAAGTTTATTTTTATTCAGATAGATCTCAAGCTGCTGATAATCTTCTGAACTGACATTGATATATAACTGGACGGAACCAAAACTATTCCCGTTCATGTATTCTACATTGGCAGATAACACCCTGTGACAAATCCCGAACTGATTGTAGATCGTATTCATTAAATGTTCAAATTTCATTTTGCCATTCAATTCAATTTCTACTATTAATTCTTTTTTAGGCAGATGTATTTTGCTTTGCAATATCTGCAGGTTTGTATTAGGTGTAATCATAACTCAACATTTTTTTTGGTTAGACATTCTTCAGACCTATTGGCCTTAAATCTTTCACAAAAGTATAAAAAAATATTAGTCTACCAAATTAGTGGACTATTATTTTTTACTTTTAACATAAAAAAAGAGAAGTTATTCACTCCTTCATTATTTTACAATTCTCTGATTCTTTCTAATTTATCCGACCCCGCCAATCCATTGGGGTTACATCCTGGCTCTCCTTCAGGAACTTTCAGATTCTTTTTTCTGTAAAATTCTTCCCAAAATACATTGGTAGTACCGGTTTTAGGATCTTTGAAGGACATCGGTTCCAGCTTAAAAATATGATCTTTTCTAAAAGCTCTTTCTATAAAATCTGAGCAATAATAGGAATTTTCATTCAGGATATAATTAAAATTATAGGGCTTCCCTACCATAGATTCAGCCTTTTGTATGGCAGAAGGAATCGTATTCCGGTATTGGGGTTTTAAACGATATACTACGACTCTCTGTCCATCTGCTGCCTGATCTTTCATAAAATCAGCTAAAGGCTGCTTCTGGGAACCGCCTTTGGGAGCGGCATGAAGTACAAAAGACTGATGTTTCACCTTTTCCACGATTCCAATATGGTCAAAAGAAGCTGTTTTCTGTTTTTGGGTGACATTATTGATGGCTCCCGACAGTCCGGTTTCTTTTGCCGTGACAAACAGAAGGTCGCCGTTTTCTACTGATTCTTCAGCTGCTGAAGAAGCACAGCACTGAAGCATGGCAAGAAAAACAAATACAACTGAACGGATAACTGCTGTCTTGAAATCCGGAACAACTGTTTTTAACTTTATCATAGGATTCATAATGATCTTTGTGGCCAAATTTACAAAATAGAATTCATTACGGGTATATGAAAATACTTAGCTAACTTTGCATACAACCGCAATATAATATGATTTTCTATGCCTCGTATATTATTAGTTGAAGATGACAAAAGACTTTCACAGCTTATTGCAAGAGGGCTGATGGAGCATGATCTTGACGTAAATTTTGCCTACGACGGGGAAAAAGCCTTAGAACTGGCCGCGCTGCAACACTATGATCTTATCATCACCGATATTATTCTTCCTTTTAAAAACGGACTTGATTTTTGCCGTGAACTTAAAGCATTAAAACCTGATATCCCAATTATTATGCTGACCGCATTGGGAACAACAGACCACAAACTGGAAGGGTTTGATTCCGGAGCTGATGATTATCTTACCAAACCTTTTGAAATGCGTGAACTTATTGCCAGAATTAAAGTTGCATTAAAAAGATCTTCCCAACAGAGCCAAAATACCACATCTCTGTTACAGTATGAAGGCATTGAAATGGACCTGAGGCTGAAAACGGTACGCAGAAGCGGAACCCCGATCAAATTGACTCCAAAAGAATTCAACCTGATGAAATTCCTGCTTGAAAATCCTGAACGGGTACTTTCACGATTTGAAATTGCAGAAAAAGTATGGGAAACCCATTTTGATACGGGAACGAATTTCATTGATGTGTACATTAATTACATCAGAAAAAAAATAGACAAAGATTTTGATATCAAATTGATTCATACGAAAGCAGGAATGGGGTTTATCTTGAAAAAAGGATACGAAGATCATTTTTAGTAAAAACCTCGTGATCACATGAAAGTTAGAACCCGACTTACCTTATTGTTTACTTTAGTGACTGCAATGCTGATGATTTTTTACGGCATTGTGGTGTATTATTCTTCAAAGGAAGCACGTGAAGTGTCGTTTTATGCGGAACTTAAAAGTGAAGCTGTAGCGAAAGCAAATCTATTTTTCCAGGGGGAACTCACTGAAAGTGAAATGCACAAGCTGTATAAAAATAACACCCAAACCTTAAATGAGGTTCAGGTGGCTGTATATGATTCCGGATTCAATTTGATCTATCACGATGATGCCAGGGTAGATTTTGTAAAGGAGGATAAAAACATGCTTTCCAGAATTTTCAAAAATAAACAGATTTCTTTTTTTCTGGACGATCTGCAGGTCATAGGCATGGTATATTCCCATGATGGAAAACAGTATGCCATAACTGCTGCTGCATATGACCAATATGGATATAATTCCGTCAAACATTTATTAATGATCAGTATTATTTCATTTATTACCATCCTGGTACTCATTTATTGTGCCGGACTTTTTCTTTCGAAAAAAGCACTGAACCCCGCTGTTGAAATGGTTGACCAGATTAAAAAAATTACCGCCGGAAAACTGCAGCTGCGTTTAGACTATTCAGAAACAAAGGGTGAATTTTATGCCCTCGAAGAAAGCTTCAACCAGATGCTGGAAAGATTAGACAATTCTTTTAATGCTCAAAAACATTTTGTTTCCAATATTTCCCATGAGCTTAATACTCCGCTTGCTTCTATGACCACCGAATTGGAACTAGCACTTCAAAAAGAATACACGGCAGAAGAGTATCAGAAAGTTATTCAACATACATTAGAGGATGCCCAGAACATGAGCAAATTATCTTCCAGCCTGATGGATCTGGCTAAAGCAAGTTATGATCCTGCTGAAATCAGTTTTTCCGAAATCAGGATTGATGAAGTTCTGTTGGATTCTTACGCTAAAGTGCGAAAAGAAAACCTACATTATAAAATATCTTTAACGATTGATGATGAGATTGAAGAACAGCACCTCATCCGCACCGGAAATTCGTATCTGTTGATGGTGGCCTTCAATAATCTGATCGATAATGCCTGTAAATATTCATCAGATCAGACCTGTACCATCCGTGTGTATTTAATTTCAGGTCATGTATCAATAGAATTTACTAATAAGGGAATTCCTATTGCACAGGAAGATCTCCAGCATATCTTTAAACCTTTTTACCGATCGGAAACTTCTCTCAATCAGAAAGGATATGGGATAGGTCTTCATCTTACAGACAAAATCATTACACTTCATCATGCTCTGATTGCAGTGTCGGCTGAAGAAAACACTACGACGTTTCAACTTGTATGGAAGTAGATGTTAGATACTGGATACTGGATACCAGATTCTAAACTGACTGCTATTTGATAGATTGTAGTATTTTAGTATTCCTTTTTTTCATAAAGCATAAAAATTGACGCCCAGAAGCATCAGTTCACTCTCTATTTATCCCTTTTTTATTTTCTCTAATGGGATTCTAATAGGATTCTAAAGCATCTCTAAGAGCTTCAACGATATTCTCTTTTTACTTTTGCATCAAAATAAAAACAACCTATGGATCCTGATCCTTACAGTTACAAAAAACCTTAACACTTTCTCAAGCATAACTTTCCGTATGCCTGAAAAAGGCTGAAACAACAAAAAGTTATGAATACATTAGAATTCGCTATCCACTTATGGACGGCCCTCATTTTTGCTGCCCTGATCTACTTATCTGACAACAAAACCACTAAAGATGATCTTCCGAAATTTCTCACCTGTGATGATCCCATAAACATAGACAACCTTATTGTCAGTTTTGAAATGTATTCTGTTGAAGGACTCCTTTCATTACGAATAAAGAAAATTCATTTTATCCCAACCTGAATCATGGTTTCTTTTAGTTGTTTTTAATAGCACGAATCATACTATTTATTAAAAGGCAATCAATTCTTCTTATCCATAATCATCCTGCTAACTGATTTTCATTAGTTAAATAATTAAAATATGCTCTATCAAAAAATCCAATCAATCCCAATAAATATAGCTTCTATGAAAAGAATAACACTATATCTTCTTTTGTTTCTTATCATTTCCTGCCAGAAGAAAAAAGCAGAAATTTCCAACAATAACAATATGACTATCCGGAACGGCCAGGTCATTATTCCCGCCAACCATCCGGTTTTACAAAAAATAACTACAGAAACCGTGATGGAAAAAGAATATACCAACAGCATAACTTCTGTAGGAACGGTAGAAACTATTCCAACCCATTATGCGGAGATAGCCAGTCCTTTTTCCGGAAGAGTGATCCGTTCTTTTGTTTATATCGGGCAGCCTGTCAAAGCAGGAAGCCCCCTATTTGAGATGGCTTCTCCAGATTACTTTTCCATAAAGAAAGACTATTCCGATGCATCCAATGATCTTCAACTTGCTGAAAAAAACTATCATCGCCAGAAAGACCTGATAAAGTATGGTGTAGGCATACAAAAGGAACTGGAAGAAGCAGAAACAGAGTACAAAAACAGAAAATATGCATTATCCAGTATTTCATCAGCTTTACAGGTATATAACAGTAAAGGATCAGGTGGCAGGCTCTTGATAAAAGCTCCAATCAGTGGAGAAATTATTTCCAATACTGTGGTGAACGGACAGTATTTAAAAGATGATGCTTCTCCTGTAGTGATTATTGCAGAACTTTCCAAAGTCTGGATTACCGGAGATGTGAAAGAAAAAGACATTCGTTTTATCAATGCCGGAGATTCTGTTTCAATACAGGTAAATCCCTATCCTGATTTAAAAATTACCGGTAAAGTGTATCATGTCAGTGGTATAATGGATGAAGCTACACGAAGTATTAAAGTACTTATAGAATGTAACAATCCTGATAAAAAATTAAAACCGGGCATGTTTGCTTCAGTTATTTATTCAACAGGTTCCGGGAAAGCGATCATAATCCCTGCTTCAGCACTACTTCAACAGGGCAGCCGTCAGTATCTATGGATAAAAACCAGGGGAAATCAATTTTCAAAACGTTTTGTGACCACTGGAAAAGCGACTGACAACACGGTGAAAATTACCTCAGGACTCCAACCAGGAGACATGATCGTGAGCCAGGGCGGAATTTACATGCCGGATATGAAATAAATGATAGTAGACATCAGATGCTGGATTTCAGATTTCAGATGTTAGATAATAGAACTACAGTATACCATTACCATACAAAAGGAAATATTCCCTTTTGATCATACAACCTCATCTATGAAAAAATTATTAACACTCTCTATACAGAAAAGATGGCTTATCTCCGTACTTTTCTTATTACTAGGATTTTTTGGATACTACTCCTGGACGAAATTGTCTGTTGAAGCGTATCCTGATATTGCTGATGCTACCTCTCAGGTGGTTACTCAGGTTCCGGGATTAGCTGCCGAAGAAATTGAACAGCAGATTACTATTCCTTTGGAAAGGTCTCTCAATGGCCTTCCGGGCATGCATGTTATGCGCAGCAAAAGCACTTTCGGACTTTCTATTATTACAATCGTTTTTGATGACGGTATTGATGATTATTGGGCGAGACAGCGCATTCAGGAAAGGCTATCGGAAGTCAGCCTGCCGTATCAGGCACAGCCAGGTCTGGATCCGTTAACCTCTCCAGTGGGAGAAATCTACCGCTACATCATTGAAAGCAACAACCATAGCCTCAGGGAACTTACCGATCTCCAAAACTTTGTCATTATTCCTAAAATCAAGCAGGTATCAGGTATTGCGGACGTGACTAATTTTGGCGGGATTACCACTCAGTTTCAGATCGAATTAGATCCCAACAGACTGGAACATTATGGAGTTTCACTATCCGAGATTACGGAAACTATTACTAAAAATAACAGCAATGCGGGAGGAAGCATGCTTTCCAGAGGAGACCTTTCATACGTAATCCGGGGAATAGGACTTGTTAAAGATCTTGATGATCTTGGAAAAATTGTAATCAAAACGGAAAAAGGAGTTCCTGTTTTCCTGAATGATGTGGGTACCCTTACATACGGAAACCTCGAAAGAAAAGGAATTTTAGGATATACGGACAGAAACAGGAATTATCCTGAAAGTGTTGGCGGAATTGTATTATTGCTAAAAGGGGAAAATCCTTCACAAGTGCTGGAACAGGTTCACCTGGCTGTTGAGGAACTTAACACTTCCCTTCTTCCTCCTGATGTAAAGATCCATGCATATCTGGACAGAACCGACCTGGTGAAAACCACACTGACTACGGTTTCCCACACCCTTACAGAGGGAATTGTTTTAGTGATTATCATACTAATTGTATTTCTTGGAAGCTGGAGAGGTGCTTTACTGGTAGCGGTTACCATTCCCCTCTCTCTTCTTATTGCATTTATTCTGATGCATTTCACTCATATTCCTGCCAATCTCCTTTCTTTGGGAGCAATCGACTTCGGAATTATTGTAGATGGCTCCATTGTTATGCTTGAAGCCATTCTCAGGAAAAGAGAAGATCACCCGGGAAAAATACTGGAAGAAAAAAGCATTATCCAAAAAGCGGCTGATATTGTCAAACCCATTTTCTTTTCCACGATCATTATTATCACTGCTTATCTGCCGCTTTTTGCTTTTGAAAGAGTAGAGAAAAAACTGTTTACCCCAATGGCATTTACGATAGGATATGCCCTACTTGGAGCGCTGGCTGTTGCTTTGCTGGTCATTCCGGGATTAGCCTATTTCATCTATAAAAAACCAAGAAAAATATACCATAACCGTTGGCTTGAAAAAGCAATTGAAGCCTATGGTAAAAGGATAGAAAAAATAATGGCTGCACCGAAAAAAGTACTGGTTCCGGCAGGAATCATATTATTGTCTGCAGGATTCCTTTCTTTTATCATTGGTAAAGATTTTCTTCCTGAGCTGGATGAAGGATCAATATGGCTACAGGTACAGCTTCCCCCGGGAATTTCTCTGGATAAAGCCAAAGAAATGAGTGATTCATTACGAGATCAAACCATGAAACATCAGGAAGTAACATACGTCATGGTGCAGGCCGGAAGGAATGATGATGGCACAGATCCGTGGACCGCTTCTCATTTTGAAGTTTCCGTAGGCATAAAACCCTATAAAGAATGGCCATCAGGAAAAACCAAAGCAGATCTTATCAAAGAATTATCTGCAGATTATGAAAAAATGCCGGGATTTTCTGTGGGGTTTTCGCAGCCGATGATCGATGGAGTAATGGATAAAATCTCAGGAGCTCACAGTGAACTGGTCGTCAAAATATATGGAGACGATTTCTCCGGAACCCGGAAGATTGCTGAAAGTGTATTATCAACCCTACAAAAAATTCCGGGGTCTGCAGATCTTGCAATAGATCAGGAACCGCCACTTCCCCAGTTGCAAATTATCGCAGACCGGGATAAAATAGCCCAATATGCACTGAATGTTTCTGATGTAGCAGATCTTATAGAAACTGCTCTGGGAGGAAAAGGAATTTCTCAGATTTTTATCGGCAATAAAGTCTATGACATTTCATGCCGTTATACTGAGGACAGCCGAAATACCCCGGATAAAATTGGAAATCTCATGCTAACCTCAGCCTCTGGAGCAGCAATCCCCCTTTCCCAGGTAGCGACTATTCAACTAAGCACCGGAGAAAGTACTATTACCCGGGAAATGAACAAAAGACATCTTACAGTAAAATTAAATATAAGAGACCGGGATCTATCCTCATTTTTGAAAGAATCCCAGGATACCATTGAGAAAAATATTCAGTATGATCATGGAAAATACCAGATCAAATGGGGCGGACAGTTTGAAAATAAAAACAGGGCCTATGCGAGGCTGGCATTCATTGTACCGCTGGCACTGGCGATCATGTTTATTCTGCTGTACAGTGCATTCGGCAGCTTCAGACAGGCTTTGGTATTGATGAGTATCATTCCTCTGGCCTTGTTTGGCGGAATGCTGGCTTTAAATATCAGAGGAATATCCCTGAATGTTTCCTCAGCCGTCGGATTTATTGCATTATTCGGGGTGGCAGTACAAAACGGGGTTATTATGGTTTCCCATATCAACACCCTTCGAAAAGAAGGAATCAACCTGAAGACATCGGTTATAAAAGGTGCAAAAGACCGCTTCCGACCTGTATTAATGACTGCTTCGGTGGCTGTAATAGGGCTTTTCCCGGCTTCTTTAGCCACAGGAATCGGTTCTGACATACAACGGCCTTTAGCAACCGTCATCGTTTATGGGTTGATGTTTTCAACAATTCTCACCTTATTCGTATTACCGGCAATCTATTATTTAGCGGAAAATCAATTCGAAAAACAAAATTTACCATCAGATGAAATCTAATATCATATTTATCCTGTTTTTCTGTGTGACATTTAATTTTTTTGTACAAGCACAGGAAAAAGAAAGTTTTAGCTTCGCAGAATACCTGAATAAAGTTAAAAACAAAAACCTCAGCTATGCTGCCCAAAAATACAATATCAGCATGGCAGAAGTTGCTGTTCTTTCAGCAGGAATCCGCCCCGATCCACAACTTGAGATCGCAACTTCAGATAATGGGGTATCCCGAAATATGGGGTACACTATGGAAACGGGATTGAGCTGGACGATGGAAACCGGAAAGAAAAGAAAAGCCAGAGTGGAACTCGCCAAAAACCAGGCTGAATTTACCCGGTTGCAGCTTCAGGATTTTGTAAGGAACCTGATTGCGGATGCCGCTCTCGGGTACATTGAAGCATTACAGTCAAAAGCACTGCTTGAAATCCGGAAGGACTCTTATCAAAAGATGCTCACACTGGCCAAATCCGACAGCATAAGATACAGGATGGGCGTTATTTCTCTGGTTACGTCAAAACAAAGCAGGCTGGAAGCCTCTTCCTTACTCAACGAAGTATATACCGCAGAAAGCAGCCAGCAAAAAGCACATACAGCGCTTTCTGTTTTTCTTGGAAATCCAGCGGAAGAAAAAAATGTACAGGGAGACTTCAATGCATTCAATAGAAACTTCAATATGGAAGACCTTATCTTACAGGCGGTAAACAGCAGAACGGATCTTTTGGCTTCCCGGCAGAATATCAATGCTGCACTCAGCCGTATCCAGCTTGAAAAAGCCAACCGAAAAATAGATCTGGGGTTAAGTTTAGGAATGGAGCACAACACCACTGCCACCAATGAAATTGCCCCCTCTCCTGCTGTAAATGCCATCAAATTGGGAGCAAGCATTCCCCTGAAATTTTCAAACCGGAAAAATGCCGATTTAAAAATAGCGGAAATGAGCCGTTCTCAGGCAGAAATTGAATACAAGCAAATTGAAAATACCATCCGGACCGAGGTAATGCAGGCATACCAGCACTATCAGGCTTTACAGAAACAACTTAGACAGTTTAATTATGGAATGCTTGATGATGCCAAAAACATTCTGGAAGGAATTCACTACAGTTATCAGAGAGGAGAAAGCTCAATATTGGAGGTTTTAAACGCTCAAAGAACCTATAATGAGGTGAGGATACAATATTTCCAGGTACAGGCAGATCATGCAGCCGCTCTTATCGAACTGGAACGCAGCGCCGGTATCTGGGATATAGATTTCTAAATAATAAACAAAGCCCTGAAATAACAGACCATTTCAGGGCTTTGTTTGAATACATTTATCTTTTAAAATTAGATTCATATATACTGATCCAGTCTTCCACGGTCATTTTTTTACTCAGTTCAGCAATGAGTTTAAAAGGAATATCATCCATTTTTTTGAATCTTACACAAGATTTTCCCATATCTAATTTTCTTTTGGAGTATTTAGGAAATTCAGAGACAAACCATTCCAGCAGGTCCGGTTTCGCATAGATTCCCATATGGTATAATGCAATAAAGTTTTTTTGGGAAGCAAGATTGATAAAAGGTAAAGGTGAGCCAAGAGCACAATGATATCCGGCAGGATATGTTTCCAAAGGAACTGCCCATCCAATCATTCCGTAGTTCATCACCTGTTCAAAACCGTCCGGTAAATTATCATGGATGGCATCAAAAAGTCCTTTAAAAACTTCGTGTCTTTCTTCAGGAATTTTGGAGAGATAGTCTTCTATAGAATCAGCGGGGATCTGCATTTCAGTTTTGTTTTTTATAGTTTCCAAAATAACAAAATTTACGAATAACTTTCATCTAAAATTATTCAAAATAAAAAATGGCTATACACAAAGTACAGCCATTTTTTATTATTTATTTTTAGGGTTAATTATTGTTTAATAGCCTTCACTGTAGAAGTAGAGCCATCTTTGAACTGGATCGTCAATAAATACAATCCTGCATTCAGACTGCTTAAATTAATTTCCTTAGTTGGATTTTCAATCGTTTTCAAAACTCTTCCTGAAACATCAGTAACAGTTACAGATTTCATGTCTCTGGTATCTGAGATTGTTACAGTCTCTTTAAAAGGGTTCGGGTGAATGTTCACCGTTTTCTTCTGGGCATTTACTTCAGAAGTACCCAGCTGTGCAGATTCCACTGTAAAATTATCAATATAAAAATTATAATCCTGAGAGTCATCTACCGCTCCATCATTTCCATACAATGCAAATACGGTGTTAGCACCCGTATTAGCGGTTAAGTTGTACACATAGGTAGCCAATACATTGGACGGAGTATCATTAACACCCCATGTTTTCAGTACATTCCATGTAACTCCACCATCATTAGAAACCAAAAACTGTACAATATCATCAGAACCCATCGGAGAAGCTACTGTGCCGGAATACGTTGTTATTCCATAATCAAATTTCACTCTGTATCCTCCCGCAGAAAGATCAAATGGAACTGTTTTCAACCATCCTGCTCTTCCTGTACTGTAAAGATTCATTCTTACCGCACCAGTTGTACCTGCATTTAAGAACCCATCCTGTACCCAATATGCGATAGTACCATTTGGCCCTGATGCCGGAGTTCCTCCTGAAAGAGATGCATTCCAGCAACCTCCCGGAACAGAACTGAAAGTATTGGTATAAGGAGGAACCACATTACCACATAAAGTTGTAAAAGTACCAGAAAACGACCAGGCACTCTGACTGGTTGCCGTATTACAGTTTGTTCTTACCCAATAATAATAAGTTGTGATGGATGACAAACTGCCAATTGTAGTAGAAGTTCCAGTAATTCCAGTAATATTTGGAGTCGTTGTACTGGTTGGCGCCGTATTGGTGGTACTGTAATAAATATCATAACTCGCCGCTTGTGTGGTGGCCGGAACCGTCCATGAAACCTGAGCAGAATTTGATGAAAGTGCCCCTACAGGCTGCAAGGTGGGAGCAGAGCAGTCTGTAAAAGCTTCCGCAGAAAAAGCAAAGATATTTGGAATTCCAACTCCTGAACTTTTCGATACAGTGATACTCTGTATAGTCTTTGCCTGGTTGGCAGCATCAATATTTAATACAGACTGATAGAGTCTTGGATTTGTTGAGTTAGCCTCCAAAACATCATTCGTTCTGTTAATTCTTCCAATTCCCTGAATGGCATAATTAGCTCCATTATACCAATCTAAAAGACTAATCCCTGAAAATACCTGAGTGGTATTATCTGAAAAATTTACAGTAACATTTACAGCAGAAGCTCCACTGCCGCTGGTAGAAAGCATATACAGTTTAAAAGCAGCTTTTGGGGTCCCGAAAGTAAGGGTTCCTGAATCTCCAGTATTGGCAAGTCTTAAAGAATTATTGGCACTTAAACTCCCCAATTGATAACTCAGTCCCGGAGTACTCGCAACAACTGAATTAATAATTCCATTGGTCGGAATTCCATAAGTAAGTGCTGTACTGGAGGATGTCAGCTGAAAATCTCTTGCCACGAAAGCAAAAGAAACTCCGTCCACATCCATGGTTGTTGAAGTCATTGATGAACCGATTCCGTTTGCAATGACATCGGCTGTGTATCCGGATTGTACAGGCATCGTCTGAAAATTTTGCGCCAGGATATCTGATCCTGAAAATAGGGCACAAAGGCTTAAGGCCCCAAAAAGTCGATTTATTTTCATGGTTATTAACTATTAGATTTTTGTAAATTTATAAAAAAAACAACAAAAACAAAGTTTATTGTATTATTTATTAAAAATTAAACAATAAAAACAAACAATCAACAAGAAAAACCAATAAAACAGATATATAAGCCATTAGTAGAAAACGTAAAATTAAATTTGAAAACCATAAATAGATATCCTTGTAACGATGTATTCTTTATATATTTTAATATTGGAAAATTAAATCTTATTTTTGTCATACAAATTTTTTGAACAATGCCGAATATTTCAAACAGAGCACAGCACATGCCACCATCGCCGGTAAGAAAACTGGTTCCTTATGCCCTTAAAGCAAAACAGAAAGGAATAAAAGTATATCATCTTAATATCGGACAGCCTGATATTGAAACTCCGGAAACGGCTTTAAATGCTTTAAAAAACATTGATTTAAAAGTATTGGAATATGCACTTTCAGAAGGAAATATCGAATACAGAAATGCCCTTACCACCTATTATCATTCGTTAGGATTTTCAGATTTAACTCCTGATAACTTTATCGTTACCAATGGAGGTTCTGAAGCGTTAAATTTTGCCATTTCTACCTTATGTGATGATGGTGACGAAATTATTATTCCGGAACCTTATTATGCCAATTACAATGGATTTACAAGTACTTTCAACGTTAATATAGTAGCTGTTCCGTCAACTATTGATACAGGTTTTGCACTGCCTCCCATTGAAGAATTCGAGAAAAAAATCACAGAAAAAACCAGAGCAATCGTTATCTGTAATCCGGGAAATCCAACAGGATATCTTTACACGCGTGAAGAGCTTAAACAGCTTGCAGAACTTGCTTTGAAATATGATATTGTGATCATTTCTGATGAAGTATACAGAGAATACGTGTATGACGGGAAGCAGCAAATATCAATGTTTGAATTTCCTGAACTCAGCGAAAACTGTATCATCATTGATTCAGAATCCAAGCGTTACTCTATGTGCGGTGTGAGAATCGGATGCATGATCACGCGTTCAAAAAAGATCCATGATGCAGCCATGCTTTTTGCACAGGCAAGGCTAAGCCCGGTTCTTTTGGGTCAGATTGCAGCAACAGCGGCACACCAGAATGACGGCGCTTACATCAGAGCGGTAAGAGAAGAATATACCCACAGAAGAAATATCCTGGTGGATCTTTTGAATGCTATTCCCGGAGTAATCTGTCCTAAGCCTAAAGGAGCTTTCTACTGCGTCGCTGAACTTCCGGTAGATGATACTGAAAAATTTGCCCAGTGGCTGTTGGAAAAATATTCCAGCAACAACGAAACCATTATGGTAGCACCGGCAGGAGGATTCTACAGCAACCCTGAATTGGGTAAAAAGCAGGTAAGAATTGCTTATGTTTTAAAAGAGCAGGATTTGAGAAGAAGCGTTCAAATCCTTGAAAGCGCTTTAAAACAATACAAACTGGAATCTCACCTATAAAAAATAATACAATGCCGGCAATAAAAAACTTTGGTTTGAGAATCGTATTTTCAGCTTTTTTACTGCCGGTGTTTTTTTCCTGTGATAAGAAAAAGCCTGAACAAAGCCTCACCGATAAAAATTCCAGTGAAATCACATTTATCAGTGTGTCTAATATCGGCGGAAAACTTGGCCATTACAGAATTATAAAAGTCACAAGAGATTCTATTACAGCAGAAAAAGGAATTACAGCCCGTAAAACCCACGAAAAATGGAATTCGGCAATATCTGCTCAAACCTGGAAGCTGCTGATTTCTTCTGTTCATGTCAAAGATCTGGACAAAATCAAAAGCTCTCCCAGTATGCAGTCTATCGATGGACTCGACGAGACTTTTCAGATCAGAACTCCGAAAAAGTCTCATCTCTACGTCAACTCTTATGTAGATACGATCCATTACCCGCAGTTTCAACACCTTAAAGATCAAATCAACCAATTGCTACCGCAAGAATACCAATAAACATGCAGGAAAATTTCTCTCTAAAGCCGTTTAATACTTTTGGCGTTGATGTGAGTGCCCAATACTTTACCCAAGCCAGCAGCATTGAAGAATTAAAAGATGCTATTCAATTTTCGAGATCGCAGTCTCTTCCCCTTTTGATTTTAGGAGGCGGAAGCAATATTCTGCTGACCAAAAATTTTGAAGGCTTAGCGGTACAACTTGGTTTAAGAGGAATTTCCGAAGAAAATATAGATGAAAACACTGTTTTAGTTACTGCAAAAGCGGGAGAAAACTGGCATGAATTCGTTATGTATTGTCTGAAAAAAAATTATGGTGGGCTTGAAAACCTGTCATTAATTCCCGGAAATGTAGGAACCTCTCCGATGCAGAATATCGGGGCTTACGGAACAGAAATAAAAGACATTTTCGTTAATTGCAGTGTATTGAATTTAGAAACACTGGAAACAGAGCAATTTGATCTTGAAAAATGCAGGTTTGGATATAGGGATTCTATTTTCAAGCAGGAAGCCAAAGGAAAATATATCATTCTGGATGTTACCTTCAGGCTGACTAAAAAAGACCATCATATTAAAACCGAATACGGCGCCATCCAATCCGAATTAAAAAATGCAGGAATTGAAAACCCTACCATTCAGGATATTTCCCGGGCCGTGATCAGTATCAGACAAAGTAAGCTCCCGGATCCTAAAAAAATGGGAAATGCCGGAAGTTTTTTCAAAAACCCAACCATTCCTCTGGCTCAGTTTGAAGACCTTCAGCAAAAATTTGAAAACATCCAAGGCTACCCTAATGGGAATAATGTAAAAGTCCCTGCAGGATGGCTGATTGAACAATGCGGATGGAAGGGAAAGCAAATAGGAAATGCTGCCTCTCATAAGCTTCAATCCTTAGTGATTGTGAATGCCACAGGAAATGCTACCGGAAAAGAAATTTATGATTTTTCTACGGAGATCATAAATTCCGTCAAAAACAAGTTTGGTATAGAACTCGAACGGGAAGTGAATATCATATAATATAAAAAGGCAGTTATTTTACAAACTGTCTTTTTTTGTCTCCTTATTCAGTTCTCAGTTTTAAAGAAAAAACACTATTTTAGTTATCTATTAAAAGAACACAGTATGAAAATAGCGATTCTCGGAGCAGGAAATATGGGTTTATCCTTTTCAAAATCTTTTTTAAAATATGAACTGATAAAGCCTGAAAACCTTCATTTAATTACAAGAAATCAGTCTAAACTCTCCAAAATATCTGAAGAATTTCCCAAGTCAAAAATCTCCACTTTTGAAGAGGTACAGGAATTGGATGCGGATCTGATTATCATTGCCGTCAAACCCCAGGACTTTCAAAATGTTGCCGAAAACTTTCGTTTTACACTGAAAGAAAACCAAATGGTTTTATCCATCATGGCAGGCATGAAAATTTCAAAAATTCAAAAGTTGCTGAATCATCCGCTTGTGGTAAGGGCGATGCCGAATTCCCCTACTCTTTTAGGAATGGGAATTACAGGATACACCGCAGCCGAAGGCATATCTTTCAGCCAGCTCATCAATATCGAAAGACTATTGAACAGCACCGGAAGATCGGTATATTTAGAAAATGAGGATCTGCTGGATGGGGTTACAGCACTTTCCGGAAGTGGTCCGGCTTACTTTTATTATATTGTAGACGCCATGATAAAAGCCGGTGTAGAAATGGGAATTGATGAAAATCTTTCCAAGCTTTTTGTTAAACAGACCATGCTGGGAGCTTTTCACCTGATCAATAATTCCGAAAAAAATCTGGAAGAACTTATACAAGATGTGGCTTCAAAAGGCGGAACAACTGAAGCCGCCTTACGCACATTTGAAGAAAACAGCCTCAAAGAAACCTTGAAAAAAGGAATTCTAAACGCTGAAAAACGCGCCAGAGAACTGAACGGATAACCATAAAAAAAGCAGGAAATTTCCTGCTTTTTATTTTTTTACCATCGGAATCTGCAAATTGACAGGCCGGTTTTCTTCAGTATCAAAACCTCTTCCATCTATATTCCTTGCACCCCAAAACATCATATCGTTATAAAGGTAAATGAGATCATATTCTTTAAAAACATCCCCTTCTTTTAATCCAAAAGGGACAAATGTTTTCTTAAAAAAATCCTGGGCATGGCCAGTTTCCCATGTTTTAAAATTTTCTTTGGCTAACGTATTTAAAATTCCAGTAAAAGCTTCATTAAGCGGAGTTACTTCATATGCTTTATCTGCTGTAAAATTAACCTTCTGAGCTCCTGCTGCAATAGGATGATCACCCTCCCACTCTGTACTGCCTTTGATCAGCATTTTCACCAGCGGAATCTGTCCCAAAGCATCAGCGTAATTGATGATTTCCAATTGAAACCCATCGTCCTGCAAAAAAGTGAATTCCCTTGTCAGGTAAAATGGTTTTAAACTGCCGTCCGGGTTTTTAAACGCACTGGGCCGAACTTCAACTGCAATACTTTTCCATTCGCCTAATGCTTCTTTTTTAATTTCTTCTGAGAATAATCCTTTTTTATCCATCCTTAATTGTTTTTAGTATATCAAAAGTAGTGTATTTGCCTTATAATCTACGCTAGAATGATTGATAAGTAAGTTCCTTTTGGTTTTAATATTTAGTGAAAAATTCCTTCAAATCCTTTTACAAATAATATTACTATTTTTTTATTTTATCGGGAACATTGCATTACCATTTGCCGATTGATCGGAGGCCACTTCTTCCTGCATCACATCCCAATGTTCTGCGATTTTTCCGTTTTCTATTCTGAAAATATCCACAGCTATCATATTTTTTCCGTTCCAGTTTTTATAACATCCATGAATCATGACAATATCATCATTTTCAGTCATTATACCCGGTTCATAGGAAAAATCAACAGGTAAAGAAGGTATAAATTGTTTCAATACTTCTGTTCCGTTCGGAATTCTCGGATTATGCTGAATATAATTTTCAACAAAATAGGTATCAAAAGCTGAAATATCCCTTTTAATAAATACATCTGTAATTGCTTTCAGAACCACTTCTTTATTACTCATTTTTAATTGTTTTTTGTTGAAACAAAATTATTACATTTGTCCCATAACTCATATTAGTTATTATTTTATCATCTAGTACATTTTTTTAGACTAATGGAAAATAAAAGGAAAAACAAAGATTTCAATCCCAATAATTGTCCGGTAACTCATTTTTACAATAAGGTAGGTGGAAAATGGAAAACCGTAATTTTATATGGAATCAGCAAAAAGGTCAACAGGTTCGGAATCCTGCAAAAAGCAATCCCTATGATCAGTAAGCAAATGCTGGTGAATCAATTAAGAGAACTGGAGGAAGATGGAATCATTGAAAGAAAAATTTACGCTGAAATTCCGCCCCGTGTTGAATATACCCTCACAGAATACGGAGAATCATTCATGCCCATACTGTATACAATTCAGGACTGGGGAATTAATGACATGGGATTACAACATTAAAAGACAAAACGGGGAAATTTATTTTCAAGGAATCTACAGATCATCCACCCCAAAAACACACCGAAAGTATTCAGGATAATATCATCTACTTCAAAAATTCCCATTCTGGTAAAATACTGGAGCGCTTCTACGATAGTGATTGCAGAAATAAAGGAAAAAAGCAGTGATTTCAATTCTTTACACCGAGGAAAAATCCATCCCAGAAACCCAAAAGGAATAAACATCACGACATTTCCTGCAACAATCATTATAATATCTTTCCAGGAAATACATCCTTTAATAAAATTAATGGTAGAGATAACAGGCGCTACCGTTAAAAGGTTATCCTCATACTGCGTTCTGCCCATTCCCAAAAACATGAGATACAGCAAAAACAAAGTATAAGGAATGATAATAATTTTATAAAATTTCTTTAACATCAATTGCAAATTTATTCATTTCAAAAACATTAAATTTGTGTGTTAAATAAATTTAATGAAATACGTCTTACTTACGCTCATTTCAGCGATGCTACTGTCCATTTCATGGCCGACTTATGGAGTTCCGTTCTTCATCTTTTTTGCCCTCGTTCCACTTTTGATGATGGAACACGGCGTTTCTAAATTTTCAGCATACAAAAGAAAAAGCTGGGTTGTTTTCGGACTTTCCTATGTTTGTTTTGTAATCTGGAATATTGTAACCACCGGATGGCTGTATGGCTCAAAAAATCCTGATGGAAGCCATTCTATGATGGCCGTTGTATTTCCAGTGCTGGTCAATTCCCTTCTCTATTCGCTGGTTTTTCAATGCTACCACTGGTACAAAAATGCCCAGGGAACGTATTGGGGACTGGGATTTTTAATTGCCATATGGATGAGTTTTGAAAAATTCCACCTGAACTGGGAATTTACGTGGCCATGGCTGAATTTAGGAAATGTATTTTCCGATTATCCAAAATTAATACAATGGTATGATACATTAGGTGCCACAGGAGGCAGTTTCTGGATCCTGCTGATCAATGTTTTGGTGTTTTATACAATACGGACCTGGGAAGCAGGAAGAAAAAGAAAAGACCTTATCCTAAACTCTTCCATTACAGGACTGTTAATTATACTTCCAATGATTATTTCATTGATTAAATACAATAATTTCAATGAAAAACCTATCGGACAGGTCAGCGTATTACTTCTTCAACCGAATCTTGATCCTTATGACGAAAAATATTCTAAAGACAGTCTTACGATAGAAAAAGACCTGCTTGATCTTGCCAGAAAAAATTCAAATGGAAAGATTGATTATTATATTGCCCCTGAAACTGCTCTTCCGGGAAGTGGTTCTATCTCTGAAACTGCTTTTGAAAAAAGTCTTCTTTTAAATAATGTCAAGGAATTTTTAACTCAGCATCCCGGTTCTGTATTTGCAACAGGAATTTCCTCGCACCGGTTTTATCTTAACCAGAACAACCTTCCAAAAGAAGCTTATCAACTTAATCCCGGACTTTGGGTAGAAAGATATAATTCTTCAGTTCAGATTGTTCCTAATCAGAAAGTGGAGGTTTATCATAAGGGAAAACTGGTTCCAGGCGTTGAAATATTCCCTTACATGAGTGTATTCAAACCTCTTTTAGGCGACGCTATGATTAACCTCGGCGGAACGGTGGCTTCCCTAGGAACCGATAAAGAAAGAGTGGCTTTTTCAAATCCTTACAACAAAGGAAAAATTGCACCGATTATCTGCTATGAAAGTATCTACGGAGAATTTGTAACGGATTATGTGAAAAAAGGCGCTAATTTCCTGGCAATCATGACCAATGATTCATGGTGGGGTGTATCGGAAGGGCATAAACAGCTTCTTTCCTATGCTAAACTGAGAGCTATTGAAACCCGAAGAGAAATTGCCCGTGCTGCCAACAGTGGAATTTCTGCACACATCAATGCAAAAGGAGAAATTACAGAAGATACATTTTATGGGGATACAACAGCATTGTATGCCAAAGTAAATCTTTATGACCAGCAGACTTTCTATGTAAGAACAGGCGATTTTCTGACCAGAATTTCAATATTTGCCTTAGGTTTCTTACTGTTCTATTTTTTAATTAAAAAGGTTCAGAACAAACTGCAAAAGAAGAAATAATCCTGATACTACAAATACTATAATTTCCCTTCTATAAAAGAAAGACGGGACTGATATACAAAAGAAAAGCCAGCTGGACGTCTGGCTTTTCACATGGATAAAATGGATAAAACAAATGATTCAACTATTTAATGATAAGTTTTTCAGTGGTTATTTTTTCTTTTATTTTTAATTGTAAAATGTACGTTCCTTTTGTCAGATGGGAAATATTGATGGATTGATCATTATTCAAAACAATATTCATTTTTCGGCCGTCTACAGAATACATTTCAGCCGACGAAACCTTTCCTCCTTTAATAAAGACTTTCTCAGAAGCCGGATTAGGATAGATACTGAACTGTTCCTCAAGAGAAACATGTTGTGTTGCCAGCGTACCTTCCGTGGAAGAATCAGAATATGTTTTGGAAGCATCAATGGAGCGAACATTCCAATACACATTTTGAATGGATGGATCCAACTCTAAAAACCATGAAGGGGTTGTCACTATATATTTGGCAATATCATGAGCTCCCGGAGTTGATCCTACTTTAATCTCATACCTAAGTGCATTCAAAGGAGTTTTGTCATCTGAAGCTCCGGTCCATGAGAAATTAAATCTGTTTCCGTTTTTTGTAAGGTTAAGGTTTGAAGGAGGTACGGGCTTCAAATTGGCTTCGGCAGAAGCATTTTTGAAGATTTTAGTAAGTGAAGGCATATCCGGATCTGCCCAATCAAATCCAGACAGCAGAACATCAAGATGATGATCATTGTCAGAGTCAAGTAAATGTACAAAACCCGGACCTCCTAAAGTATACAAACCTGTAGGTATATTTTCAGTAAATGTTTGATTGGTGGAATCATAAATAAAAGATTTCACAACCGCATCATTATTTTCATCATTCCCTGAAATCATAAAATCATAATATCCATCGCTGTTCAGATCCCCTACACTTATAGACGAATCTGAAATTGAAGGAATATTGAGCTGTTGCGCCGTAAGATGTCCGGCTCCGTTATTCATTAAAACAGCAAGGTATCCGTCATAATTAGAATCCTGAGCGGAAACAACTACATCCTGGTAACCGTCACCATTGAAATCAGCAAACTCTATAGTACCGCTCGATAACGGAGTAAGTGTCTGAGAAAGCGTTAAATTACCTCCTTCATTCAAATACACCTTACATATCGGGTTACTGTTCTGATCAAAACCCAGAATCACCATATCAAGAAGATGATCATTGTTAAGATCTACCATTTTAAAGCTGCTGTTCTGCGTTCCTTCCATCCAGCCTGCAAACTGCTGGAAACCATTTCCTGTATTCTGATAATAGTCGAGCTTGTTTACAAAACCGGTCCCATCATATTGGGTTCCGTTAAGCGCATAATCGAGTTTCCCGTCATGGTTAAAATCAAAAACATCCATAGAACCATAAATCTTTCCCGGAAGGTCAGCCTCCTTTATAAAGCCACTTCCTGTATTCCGGAATCGATAATGCTTATAGTTCACAATATCCATATAGCTTAATCCGGTAGAAATAATATCCGGCAGTCCATCGTTATTATAATCAATGAATTTTATATCTCCAAGGTGCGTTGCATCAGCGCCAAGATCTGCATAAGGAACCAGTGTTGTTCCATTATTCCTATAGACTTCATTAAAACTTGTATCTACATTTCCATCTCCGTCAGAATCGATCGCCCCATTCACTACAATATCCTGAAAACCGTCATTATCAATATCAGCGATATCACTGGCAGAATAGTAAAAATTTTTCATACCGGTCTGAATTTCAGTAAAATTCTGTGCTGCCAGACCTATCGGAAGCATCGATAAAAGAATAGAGATCCTCTTCATGTTATTTTTATTTAGATTAATTAAAAACAAAGGTATAATATTAAGTTCTCCGCTCTGTAGAAAGGATATATGAATTTTATCAGTCTGAAAAAGCCCTGTTTCTGGTGTTTCTTTCTATTTTCAATTTTAAAGTATTAATCAGGCAGTTATTTCGAAATATTTTGCAAAATATTTGTCTATCTAAAAAATTCTTCGTTATTTTGCACTCTCAAATATTATACAAATAAGAACATCGAGATATGTCAAGAATTTGCCAAATAACAGGAAAGCGTGCAATGGTTGGTAACAACGTTTCTCACGCTAATAACAAAACGAAGCGTCGTTTTGAAATTAACTTATTGGAGAAGAAGTTTTACCTTCCGGAGCAAGATAAGCACGTAACACTGAAAGTATCAGCTCATGGATTGAGAGTGATTAACAAGATTGGAATCGAAGAGGCTATAGAAAGAGCAACTAGAAACGGATTGATTAAAAAGAATTAAAACATGGCAAAAAAAGGAAATAGAGTTCAAGTGATCCTTGAATGCACAGAGCACAAAGAGAGCGGTATGCCAGGAATGTCTAGATACATTTCTACAAAAAATAAAAAGAACACTACAGAGAGATTAGAGCTTAAGAAGTTCAACTCTGTTCTTAAAAAGTACACTCTTCACAAAGAAATCAAGTAATTTATAAATATAATTTACCATGGCAAAGAAAGTAGTAGCAACCCTACAAAGCGGACAGTCAAAAAAAATGACTAAAGTTGTGAAAATGGTGAAGTCT
The DNA here is from genome assembly GCF_000737705.1 of Chryseobacterium soli. GTDB lineage: Bacteria > Bacteroidota > Bacteroidia > Flavobacteriales > Weeksellaceae > Chryseobacterium > Chryseobacterium soli. Next base: position 46,295 of record NZ_JPRH01000013.1, read on the forward strand.
TCTAAATCAGAAGCTTACGTTTTCGAAGAAAAAGTAATGAATGCAGACGAAGTGGATGCTTATTTGAAAAAATAAGCTGCGCTTTATTTACAATATAAAAAACTACTCATCTTTTGGGTAGTTTTTTTGTTATCTTTGTGATAAAGAGATCTATCACAACATCTTATATATATTCAAAATTCTAGTATGAGTTGGTTTAAAAACATTTTCAAAAAAGAAGAAAAGGAAACTTTAGATAAAGGGTTGGAAAAATCCAGCCAGGGTTTTTTCGAAAAAATGACTAAAGCCGTAGTCGGCAAAAGCAAAGTAGATGATGAAGTACTGGATGAACTGGAAGAAATACTTATCGCATCCGACGTTGGCGCATCAACCACCATCAAAATTATTGAACGAATTGAAGAACGTGTTGCCAGAGATAAATATATAAATGTAAGTGAACTGGATTCTATCCTTCGCGAAGAAATATCAAGACTTTTACTGGAAAATCCTCATGCAGGATCAGGAAATATTGATGAGACCAAAAAACCTTATGTGATCATGGTAGTCGGCGTCAACGGCGTTGGAAAAACTACCACTATCGGGAAATTAGCTCATCAGTTTAAATCTGAAGGCAGAAAAGTAGTTCTTGGAGCTGCAGACACCTTCAGAGCAGCAGCAGTCGATCAGTTAACGATCTGGAGCGAAAGAGTTGGTGTTCCTATTGTAAAGCAGGATATGGGCTCAGATCCAGCTTCTGTGGCTTTTGACACGGTACAAAGTGCTGTTGCTCAAAACGCGGATGTTGTGATCATCGATACAGCGGGAAGACTTCATAACAAGGTCAACCTGATGAACGAGCTTTCAAAAATAAAAAGAGTAATGCAGAAAGTTATTCCTGATGCACCTCATGAAATTCTACTTGTCCTTGACGGTTCTACAGGACAAAATGCCTTTGAACAGGCAAAACAATTCACCGCTGCCACTGAAGTAAATGCACTGGCAGTAACAAAGTTAGACGGAACTGCCAAAGGTGGTGTTGTTATCGGTATCTCCGATCAGTTCCAAATTCCGGTTAAGTATATTGGTGTAGGAGAAAAGATGCAGGATCTGCAATTGTTTAATGGTACGGAATTTGTAGACTCATTCTTCAAGAAAAGATGATTTCTATCATGTTTTTTCTTATGTTAACTCAACAAATTCACAATATTAACACTTAAAAAATTTGAAACTATGGGAATTTTAACTTGGATCATATTTGGTCTTATCGCAGGTGCAATTGCAAAACTTATTATGCCGGGAACTCAAGGTGGTGGCTGGTTAATGACGATTATCTTAGGAATTGTTGGAGCTTTCGTAGGTGGATTTATAGGCAGTACTTTAGGATGGGGAACTACAGACAGTTTCGATTTCAGAAGTATGCTTTTAGCAGTAGGAGGAGCACTGATTGTTCTTTGGGTATATGGAATGGCCACAAAGAAGAGCTAGTAGCATTACATACAAAATAAAATCCCGGATCTGAAATTCAGATCCGGGATTTTTGTATACAATATAATTTAGTTTATTCGATCTTTATCTGGTAAGGCATTTCCATTTTTACTTCAGACTTCAGCTTCTTGTCGGTAATCTGTTGTAAAATTTCATAGTTGGCTTTTCCGATCTTATTTTTAATAATCCTTGCAGAAATCCCGTCTTCATTAAGGTCCTGGAAAATCTGTTCAAACGGAGACATCTTTTTAGGATAAGAAGCTACGTTGTAAGATTTCAATCCTGCTTTCTGTGCTGCAAATTTCACCGCATCATTCAATGTTCCCAGTTCATCAACCAAACCGATCTGCTTGGCACGAGTACCGCTCCATACTCTACCGCCCCCTACACTGTCAATCTGCTCAAAAGTCTGTTTTCTGTTTTGAGTAACAAAATGTACAAATCTTTTGTAAGTACCTTCCACACTTCTTGTGATAAGACTTACCCCGTAAGGACTCACCCCATTTAATGCAGAATAATACTGAGAGTTGGCATTCGTAGCAACAATGTCTGAACGAATTCCGTTTTTGTTGGCAATATCTTTATAATAAGGAATCACTCCGAAAACTCCGATTGACCCGGTAAGTGTATTAGGCTCTGAATAAATTTTATCTGCCGCCATAGCAATATAATATCCTCCTGACGCCGCATAGTCTCCGAAAGAAACCACTAAAGGTTTTTTCTTTTTCAACTGCTGAAGTTCAAATAGAATTTCATCCGAAGCATTCGCACTTCCTCCCGGAGAGTTTATTCTGAACACAACTGCTTTCACTTTATCATCATCCTGAAGGTCTTTAATGTATTTAATATACTTTTCAGAATTGATATCATTATATCCGTCTCCGTTATTAATTGATCCTGAAGCATACAATACCGCTACTTTTTCACCGGATTTATCATCATCGGAATAAGAACTGATATAATTGGCCAGAGAAATCTTATTAAGCTTCTCTTTTTCTTTTAAACTTAATTTAGCCTTGATGATCTCATCATATTGTGTCTTTTGAATCAGCTTGTCAGCAAGTTTATATTGTATTCCTAATTCAGGAATCATACCATATAAACTATCTACCACCGTTTTGAACTGAGTGGAATCAATCTTTCTTGAACCAGCCATTTTAGCAGAGGTATTCTTCCAAAGATCATTCAATAGTGTACTCAGCTGTTCTTTATTTTCCGGTGAAATATCATTTCTTAAAAAAGGTTCTACCGCAGATTTGAATTTTCCATGACGGATCACTTCGATACCAATCCCATATTTATCTGCAAAATCCTTAAAGAAAGTAACTTCAGTTGCAAGTCCCTTCAATTCGATCATCCCCGATGGATTAAGATAATACTGATCTGCAACAGATCCTAAATAATAGGCAGACTGTGAAACTGCATTTCCATATGCGTATACAAATTTTCCGCTTTTCTTAAAATCTTCAATCGCGTTTCTTAAATCATCAATTTGAGTAACACCTGCATTCAAATTATCTGTTTCAATACTAATTCCTTTAATATTATCATCAGTCTTGGCTTTATTGATAGCTTCCAAGGCATCATAAAGCAGAATGTTTTTATTTTGGTTATTAATATTAAATAAGCCTACCTGTTCTTCCGTTGGGCTGTCTATAATATTTGTTTTTAAATTAATGGTAAGAATAGAATTCTTCTTTATCACCACAGATTTATCATTCCCCATCGCACTAAACACAAGCATCATAATGAAAAAGAAGAAAAACACGACAAAAAGTAGAACAATAGCCACTATATTTGCCAGGACATTTTTTAAAAAGCTTTTCATAAAATCAATCAATTTTCCAATATGTCGCAACATAAGGTAGTTTTGTTACTGGGAAGTAACCTCGGAGATCAAAAAAAAAATATAGAACTTGCTGTACAGAAGATTAGTGAAGGCGAGAATGAAATGTTAAAAATCAGTGAATTTTTAATGTCCGAACCTGTAGAATTTGTTAGTTCCAATATTTTTTGTAATATTGCACTAGTAATATTCACCCGTTATAGACCTATTCAACTGCTTGATTTCGTTAAAGGTATTGAAATTGAGATGGGAAGAGTCAATGATTCAAAAGTCTCTGGAGGCTATGCTGACAGAATAATAGATATAGATATCATCAAATATGACGAATTGAATTTCAAATCAAAAAGGTTAGAAATCCCTCATCATAAACATCTTTTTGAAAGGGAGTTTTCTAGTGTATTATTAAAAGATTTTATTTAAATAAAACATAAAACATATCGTATGAAATTAGGTTTATTATTATTAGCCGTACTTCCTATTGCATCTTATGCTCAGGATAGCATCGCAGTAAGTTCCTCAAACGAGTACCCTAATACTTTCTCCTCAGGCTCTGCCAATGTAAAACCTTTTGACAATAAATCCAGAAGATTCAACGACTGGTCTATTTCTGTTGGTGGTGGTACGGCGTTTATGGTCCATTCTGATCTTACATCTCTGCATGAAAAAAAGATCAATTGGGGATATAACGCATATGTAAGTATTGATAAGCAGATCACTCATACTTTCGCATTAAGCGTAATGTATATGAGAGGTGAAACAAAGCAAACAGCTCAACTACCAGGAGCTGCAGGCCAACTAGCAGGTGTAGGGACTGCAACCACAAAGTTTAATCAGGTATCATTAGTGGGAGATGTTAACTTTTCTAATTTATTAAGAAGAGTAGATAATCATTCTCCATTCAGATGGGCTTTCCATGGTTACGCAGGAATTGGTTTCCAGGGGTACAATACCTCTTTGCATGACAATAATGAATTCAGATGGAGCGAAACTCCAAAAAGAGTTCCTTTATTTATCCACCAGGACCTTGATATCAACTCTCTATTCTACCAATTCGGTATGGGGGTGAAATATAATGTTTCAAGACTTATAGATGTTGAGGCAAGAACAATGTACCTTATAAGTGGAGACGACGAATTTGATGGTGGCGGATGGGCTGGTCCAGCTGATTACGATCCTGCATCAACCGTTTCAAAGTATAACATGATCAGAAAATCAAGATCAGACAATGCTTGGACAGTGAGCTTAGGAGTTTCTTTCAAATTAGGAAAACATTTATCTCATTTAGCTTGGCATGATCCACTTCAGGAAGCTTACTACAGAACCAGCGTTCTAGAAAACGCCAGTACAGATTTTGTAGTGTGTGAAAAAGGTGATGCTGATAACGATGGCGTATGTGATGACTGGGACAGACAGCTTGATACTCCTGCCGGTGCAAGAGTAGACGGAGCCGGTGTTGCTTTGGATATGGATCTTGACGGTGTTATTGATCTATATGACAAATGTGTAACAGTTCCCGGACCGGTAGAAAATAATGGCTGCCCTGTAAAATAATAAAAAACACAAATCATTTATTCATAAATAATAAATACACGATGAAATTAAGTTCAGCAATCGTTGCGTTGGCAATGGCTCTCCCTTCAGCCGCTTATGCACAAGATTCAACAGCAGTTTCAAACGGAAAATATCCAAATACATTTTCTTCCGGATCTGCTAACGTTTCTCCATTTACCAACCAATCGAAGAGATTCAACGACTGGTCTATTTCAGCAGGTGCTGGAGTACCACTTATGCAGTCAGCAGATTTAACGTCTATAAAGAATGGTAATGGGAAAAACCTTTTTGGATATTCTGCCTATGTAAGTATCGATAAAGCCATTACTCATGCTTTTGGTTTGAAATTACAATATGACAGAGGTGAAACCAGACAGGGTTGGTTTAATACAAAAGATGCTGCTCCCGATGCAACAGCAGTAGGGGCAAGAACTCAATACGATGCACTCTCTTTATTAGGAGACATCAACTTCTCCAATCTTTTGAGAAGAGTTGATAACCACTCTCCTTTCAGATGGGCACTGCACGGATATGCAGGTATTGGTACCATTGCTTACAGAGCTTACCAAAAAGATGCGACCGGTCAAAGACTGGCTACTGAAGTCAAACCTTTCCAATTAGGCTCTATGTTCGCACAGGCGGGTGCTGGTTTGAAATTTAAAGTAAACAGAAGAATCGATATCGAAGGTAGATTAATGTATGTAGTAACCGGTGATGATGAATTCGATGGTGGAGGTGCTAATTACAGTGCAATCAATCAACGCGAAGAGCAGGTATCTGATAACTTCTTCAACGCTACTTTAGGGGTTACTTTAAAATTAGGAAAGCACGAATCTAACTTAATGTGGCATGATCCGCTTCAGGAGATCTATTACAAACTGGATGTTTTGGCTAACAAAAATCAGGATATTGAAGTTTGTAAAAAAGGTGATGCTGATAACGACGGAGTATGCGACGATTGGGACAGACAACTTGATACTCCTGCCGGCGCAAGAGTTGACGGTGCAGGTGTTGCCCTTGACACGGATCTTGATGGTGTAATTGACCTTTACGACAAGTGTGTAACCGTTCCTGGACCTGTTGAAAATAACGGTTGTCCATATCCGAAAAAAGATAATCGTGAGACCGCTACTGAAGTAGAGAAAACGTTGAAAGATATTTATTTTAACTTCAACAAAGCCACGATCAGACCTGAATCTAACGATAAATTGGATTTGGCTGCTGAAATTATCAAGCAAAATGGAGGGAAGTATTTATTGACAGGCCATACCGATATCAAAGGAAGTGCTGCTTATAATTTAAGACTTTCTCAGGAAAGAGCTGCAGCGGTAGTTGCTGCTTTAGAAAACAGAGGAATTGATCAAAACGTGCTTAAGTCAAAAGGAGTTGGTTCTGCAGAAGCGAGAGTTCCTGCCTCTGCTTCTGATGCTGAGAGATTAGCTGACAGAAAAGTTACGGTACGATTTATAGAAAATACAGATTGGGATTCTATACAGAAGAAAGATTATGAAGAAGCTCCTGTAAAAAAACCGATCAAAAAGGTATCTGCAAAAAAGAAAAAGTAATTTATTAATACTCAGTATAAACCGAAAATCATAGTTTTCGGTTTATGTATTTTATTTTTCATTACGGAATATTTTATTTACCTTTATATAATTTTCAGAATAATAGATATAAAATATATCAATTTTATTGACAGCTATTTAGAGAACTAACGATGTAAAAATTGTTTTCTCAAGTAGATAAATCATTTAAATTAACTAAAAAGAAAATAACACTATGAAATTAAGTTTAGCAATTGTTGCATTAGCATTGGCTGTACCTACAGCTAGTTATGCACAAGACTCAACAGCAGTTTCAAACGGAAAATATCCAAACACATTTTCCTCCGGTTCTGCCAATGTTTCCCCATTTACGAACCAATCAAAGAGATTCAACGACTGGTCTATTTCAGCAGGTGCTGGAGTACCACTTATGCAGTCAGCAGATTTAACGTCTATAAAGAATGGTAATGGGAAAAACCTTTTTGGATATTCTGCCTATGTAAGTATCGATAAGGCCATTACTCATGCTTTTGGTTTGAAATTACAATATGA
>NZ_JPRH01000014.1 GCF_000737705.1 Chryseobacterium soli
GCGAGTGCAAAAGTAATGCTTATTTCTAAACCAGCCAAATCTTTTTGAACAAAATTTTAAAGTTTTTTAAGTAACCCTAATCTCCTATCCTTTCTTAAATCTGACCCTCTCTGCGCTCCCTATTAAGGGACTGCAAAGATACAAACTTTTTTAAATTATCAAAATTAAATCCTGATTATTTTTTAGTTCATTCCTTATATCAATTACTGTCTCTGCGCTACCTACTATCTCTCGTTTTCAGTGGGGCAAAGATAGAAACTTTTAACTACCCCAACAACTTTATTTAACATAAAGTTTACTTTTGATTCATATAATACACTAACTCCCTCACTAGTAGAAGGTAAAATTTAAACATTTATTTAAGGGTGAGTAGGATAAATTCAATATGCATCATAGAACCTTCGTATTTCGGATAAAGCCGGTGGATATTTTTATTGATTAATTTTATTTAGGCCGGGCTAAAGCCCAGCCCTATTGAATATTTATTATGTTGGATAGAATATGGGGAACATTTCTATGGGATCTTTCTGCTTTTTATTTTATACTATATATAGGTAGTACTACAACCTTATTCTAATTTTAAACTTATGGTATTTAAGTAAGACTGTCTTATTTAACAAAATTATATAAAGCATCAAAAAACTTTGAATATACTTCTATGTGAGGAAGATGCCCTACGTTTTCAATCTCTACCAATTTTGATCCGGAGATTTCTTTTTGGGTTTTCTTTCCTAATTCCTGATACTGGCCCATTTTAGGTTGAAGCTCTTTAGGTGCCCTATCTTTTCCTATGGCAGTTCGGTCTCTGGTGCCAATAATTAATAAGGTAGGAACTTTAATGTTTTTAAATTCATAACAAACCGGCTGGTTGTAGATCATGTCTGAAGTGAGTGCAGCATCCCAAGCTACTTGTGGATAGTCTTTATGTAATGTCCATCCAGCGATCAGATCCAACCAAGGTTGATATTCCTCTTTCCATTTATTATCGTAATAAAATTTCATCTGATAGTTTTTGTAAGTATTAGCCGTATTTTTCAGTTCAGACTGGTATGCCTGGTCGATAGTTTGATAAGAAGCGAATGTTTTATAGTCTTCCAGACCAATAGGATTTTCAAGAATTAATTTTTGCACGCGCTCCGGATACAACAGTGTAAACCGTACAGCTACCATTCCTCCCATTGAATGTCCTAAAACGATAGTTTTATCAATTTTAAGCTGGTCTAGAATTGCTTTTGTATTTTCAGCGAGTTGAGAAAAAGAGAATTGATAGTTATGAGGTTTTGAAGATTTTCCAAATCCAATCTGGTCTGGAATGATAACTCTGAACCCCTTATCTGAAAGGTCTTTTGCCGTTCTCTCCCAATAGGCTCCATTAAAATTTTTTCCATGAAGCAGCATGATTGTTTTTCCATTAGAGTTTTGGGGATGAACATCCATGTAAGCCATTTTTAAGTTATTATCCTGAGACTGCAGATCAATGAAATGGACTTTATAGGGATATTGGTAATTTGAAAGTACAGCATCCAAAGGCTTTATCTGGGAGAATATCATAGTTGTTGTCATCAACAATATAATTAGTGTTATTATATGTTTGTAGTATTTCATGAAATCTTATTTTAGGTATAAAATTAAAAAAACCGCTTCAAAAGAAGCAGTTTTCGACTGTTATTTTAATTTAAACTATTATTTTTTTTAAGATAATTCTGCTACTTTAAGTTCTTTTTTAGGCAGATTCATTAAAACAATGGCAAAAAGAATCAGAATAATTCCAATCCATTGTATTAAAAAGACTTTTTCACCCAACAATACAAAGGCCATGGTTACAGAAACCGGAAGTTCTAATGATGACACAATACTTCCCAACCCCAATCCTGCATTTGGAAAACCAATATTGAATAAGACAGGCGGAATAATGGTTCCGAATAACGCCAGAATAAATCCGTATGTCCAGAATATTGAGTAATTAAATGAGTGGATATGTTCTGTATTTTCTGTAAAATTTAAATATACTGATTTTAATCCATCTGAGTAAAGTGGTCCTATCTGAGCAAAAAATAAGAACAGAAGTACAACAACAGATCCTCCCAACAGCATAATAATACTTTTCCGGAAGACTGGAAGATGAGTAGCTAAGGTATTGGATGTAAACATTGTCATAGTATAGGAAGCCGCTGCCATTAATCCCCAGAAGACTCCATGCCAGTCAAGCTCAATATCCATATTGATAAGGTTAGTGGCTAAAACTGTTCCTAATAAAACAATAACTACCGATATTACCTTTCTGGCATTCGGCAGTTTTTTTGCCAAAATACTTTCTACAACAACACTGAACCACACTGACTGCATCAAAAGTACAATAGCAATGGATACATTAATATACTGCACCGCGATATAATAAAACAGACTGGTGCACCCAAGAGAGGTTCCGGCAAGCATAAGCATTTTTACTTCTTTGGAACTTGGTGATGATAATCTTTGTTTTGACGTTATTGTCTGGATAAAATTAAGGATTAAAAGTCCTATGATTCCCAGTAAAAATTGTGATGTGGTGACTTCAGAAGTCGTGTAGCCATCATGATAAGACATCTTTACAAATGTTGCTAACATACCATATATACTGGCCCCGATTCCTACAAATAAAACTCCTTTTAGTATATTCTTCTTCATATATTTTTTTAACAGCCCGCAAATTTACGACATATTAATTTAAATCACCGCCAGCATTGGTATGATAGATAAACAAAATCGTCCCAGGCATGCCTGAGACGATTTTTATCATTAATGAGATGAATTTTTATTTTTTAACAATCACTTTTGATGAAGCATCGAAACCAAGGCCTTTTACTTTAACCATATATGTTCCGTTAACTAATCTGTTGGTAGAGATTGCTTTTTTAACATCCGGAGAAATTTTATCTTCAGACGAAACCAACTTACCTGACATATCATAGATTTCAATACTTACTTTTCCAAGGGTATTGCTTGGGAAGTTGATGTAGAATTCGTCTTTAGCAGGGTTTGGATAGATAGAAATGGTATTTTTAACAGCTTTGATCTCTTCTGTTGAAAGTGCAGAACAATCATCCGGCAATAAGAAGCTTTCTGTCTGATCATTAATATTGGTTTTCACCCCAGCAAGTGCTCCTACTCCAAGTCCTCTTTTAGCAAAGACTCTCCAGATCATACATTTATCCTGTCCTAAGGTAGTTGCCATTTCAGCAGCTAAGATTGCATTTCTTCCATCAATAAAGGTTGGATTACATGCTTGAAGCTTTAACGCATCTGTTACCAATTGTAGCACCCTGGAGCTTCCGTTTGTTGTATTTGCTGTAACGTCTGATGAATACCCATATTTTTCAACATATTTCCAATGCAGATCCCATAGCATGGTTGCCCATACAAATCCTATAGAATGGACATCAGGAACTAAGGTTCCGCTTGTATTTACATATTCCATTCCGTTAGTATCTGCATATGTAGCACTGTTGATTGTAAAATCAGGGGAATATTTAGCAGGTCTGATCCCATCACCTGTCGTTGATTCTCCTGAAGCATATGTTCCTATACCTCTTGGTACAGAAGCATTATCACCAGGTTTATTAGTTAACATTAAGGCAAAGAAATCTGACCAGCCTTCACCCATTTGTTCTGAGCTAACTGATGCCTGTAAACAAGTTGATCCATTACCTGTCAATCTATTAGAAATTCCATGACCGTATTCATGAGTAACGATTCCGTTATCAAAACTTCCGTCAGGAGTAATAGCCATAGACGGATCATTTTTCAGTGTTACATTAACTGTTGTATTTGCTGTGAGCTGCGTTTTAATATATTCTCCTTCATCATTTGTAACCAATACAGTAGGAATGGTAACTGTAGGATCTGCTCCAGACATATTACTAAGAGTAGAACCATTTGCCAGGTTATTGTAAATAATGGCAGCATTAGCACCTGCATCCTGTAAATTTTTTGTTTTGACTACGAAAGAACATGTCCCTCTTTCAACCAATCCGATTTTACCTGCTAATGAACCAGCCGGCAAAGCTGTACATCCATCTAAAACAGAAGACAACTGAACATTTCCTGTAACACCAGCTGCATCTAAAGGATTTCCAAATACAGCAGTTCCTGCCAATGGCTGACGAGGTACGGCAGCAGCGGGAGTATTATAATAAAACAACCTGTTAGTGGATGACCACATATACATTTGCATTCTTGGTCTAAGACCGTCTGCAGGAGTTGCAAAGTTAGCGTTATTAGTTCCGCCTGCATCTTGTGCTTCAGCATTTACATAATCATTACCTGCTCCTCCAAGTCCAAAATTATTTTGCTGGAAATTTCTTGCAGATTCGGTAAACCCAAATTTGTAAAAAATATCATGTACTTTATTATTGATATAAAATAGGTTTGTAATAGAAGAATTCAAGTTATTGGCAGCGGTTTCATAGATGCTAAAAGGAAAATTAAAATTTCTGCTAGCTCCACCTTCTGCAGTAGGACCTACCGCATTAGTTCCAGTTAAGTCAGCATAAGCATATACATTATTTCCTCTGGTATTAGTATAGTGATTGGTACCATCAGAATGCCATCCTTCCGGAGAAGATGCAATCATCCAGGGGTTTGTAACCAATGATCGAGATCCAAATGTTGCAGCCTCTAATGGTAAAGCAAATACATTATATGAAGCGTTATCAGGTACCAATAATAATGACGACATATTCTCCCCTTTCAAAGGACCGATAAAATCTGCTGTAGTATCTGTCGAATAATTGTGAGAATAGGCATCATGGTTAAAATCACAAGACAGATTAAGATCAAATTTATTGATGATCTCTCCTGTATTTGCATTCACCAATATTTCCCAATAACTAGCGGCTTTAGGATCCTGAAAAGAAAATTGATAGGCAAGCTTTAAACTGCCCTGATCTTCAGCATATACTAATCTTTGTTTAGCTATGTCTGTGTTTTGAGGTGCAGCATCAGAATATCCAACTATTTAATAAGCTTTGATTTCTGCTTTTCCTAGATTGTCAGCAATTTTATCAATAGCATCTTTCTGCGTAATTTTCGCATTATTAGAAGTTGATGAAGTATAATCCTGGATAAAATTATCTGCATAATACACTATTTTACCATCCCTAACCAATGCGGTCCCTACAGAACTATGAATGGGCAGCCCATTATACATCTGTTGAAATTTGACGACACTTCCTTTCAATGATTTTGAATTATCAACATTGTCGACAATAAAATTGGTAAGGTCAGACTTTTTATATTCTCTTATCTTGTTTTGAGAAATATAGTCTTTAATCAGCCTCTCGTTATCTTGTGAAAATAAGGAGGAAGGAATTACTGCGAATACAGCAAATAAAAGGGGTAAAGTTATCTTTTTCATTTCTACTAATAAAGGCGCTAATTTACAAATAATTCATATTCAGAAATTATTTTATTTAAAAAATCTACAAAATAAATAAACTACACGTAAAAAGTCCACATGAAAAATGACTTTACACTTTTCATAATATATAAACAATTATGTTTCCGGCATAAACAAATCAGTTTAAGCCTGTGTAATATATGCCTGGTAGAAATGCATGTTTCCTTTAAAGATCAACACTATTCCACAAAAAAAGCCACTCTTTCGAGTGGCTTCAGATATTCATATGGTGTAAGGATTATTTACCCTCTTCCATTTTTCTTTTCAATTCTGCTAATGCATCGATATCTCCAAGAGTTGATCTTTCTTCGTTGTTTGAAGAAGATGATGTATTATTAGATCTGTTGTTAGAAGATTCTCTTACGTTTTTCTTCTCTTCGTCTCTAAAGATACCAGTATGAGATACTACTACTCTTTTGAATTCTTTGTTGAATTCGATTACTTTAAATTGAGCATCTTCACCTTTTTTGATTTTAGATCCATCTTCTTTCTCTAATAATCTTGAAGGGCAGAATGCTTCAACTTCAGCATCTTCGAATTGTACAGAAGCTCCTTTATCGTGAACTTCTACCGCTTTACCAGCGTGGATAGTTCCTTCAGCATATTTAGTTTCGAATTTATCCCATGGGTTCTCAGTCAATTGCTTGTGACCTAGAGATAATCTTCTAGCCTGGATGTCTAATTCCAGCACTACAACATCTAATTTATCACCTACTGCACAGAACTCAGATGGGTGCTTGATTTTCTTAGTCCAAGAAAGATCAGAGATGTAGATTAATCCGTCGATACCTTCTTCTAATTCTACAAATACACCAAAGTTAGTGAAGTTTCTTACCGTTCCTACATGCTTAGATGCAACTGGGTATTTAGCTTCGATATTTTCCCATGGATCTTTAGATAATTGTTTCATACCTAAAGAGATTTTTCTGTCTTCTCTATCTAAAGTAAGTACTTCAGCTTCCACTTCATCACCTACTTTAACGAAATCTCCTGCAGATCTTAAGTGAGTAGACCAAGACATTTCAGAAACGTGGATTAATCCTTCTACACCTGGAGCGATTTCTACGAATGCACCATAGTCAGCAAGAACTACTACTTTTCCTTTTACTTTATCTCCAACTTTCAAGTCAGCAGAAAGAGCATCCCAAGGATGAGCTTCTAATTGCTTCATACCTAACTGGATTCTAGTTTTCTCATCATCAAAGTCAAGGATAACCACTTTCACAGTTTGTCCGTCTTCTAAGATTTCAGATGGGTGGTTCACTCTAGACCAAGATAGATCTGTAATGTGAATCAATCCGTCTACACCTCCTAAGTCGATGAATACACCGTAAGAAGTAATATTCTTAACAGTACCTTCAAGAACCTGACCTTTTTCAAGTTGAGCGATGATTTCTTTTTTCTGACCTTCGATATCTGCTTCGATCAATGCTTTGTGAGATACTACTACGTTTTTGAACTCAGGGTTGATTTTCACAACTTTGAACTCCATAGTTTTACCTACGAACTGATCGTAATCTTTAATTGGCTTAACATCAATTTGAGAACCTGGTAAGAATGCTTCGATTCCGTGAACGTCAACGATCATACCTCCTTTAGTTCTAGACTTAACAAAACCGTTAACGATTTCTCCAGTTTCGTGAAGTTCGTTTACTCTATCCCAAGCTTTAAGCGTTCTAGCTTTTCTGTGAGATAACTGTAACTGCCCTGTTTTGTCTTCTCTTCTGTCTACCATTACTTCAACTTCGTCACCTACTTTTAGGCCTGGATTGTAACGGAATTCGTTAAGAGAAATAACACCTTCTGATTTGAAGTCGATGTCAACGATAGCTTCTTTATCAGTTAATCTTACTACTTTACCAGTGATAACGTCGTTATCATTTAAACTGCTTAAAGATCCGTTGTAGATTTCCTCTAAATCGCTTTTTTCTTTTCTTGCGTCTGCATCAAGACCTGATTCGAAAGAATCCCAATCAAATTGTTCTGGTGCTACGTTTTGGTTTAAAATAACCTCTGCTGAATTTGTCTCTTTTGACATTTTCTAATAAAATTTGTATTCCTTCTTTTTTAATGGTCTGAATAAATGTGGATTTAAAAAATACGGAAGTAATTAATTTATAATATTTTACCTTTTCAAACCTTACCCACAAAAAGTGGTGCAAAGATATGAAATTTATTTACAATGAACAACAGATATTTCTTCTCTGCATAATTAATAATCAACAAAAATATTCCCCTGTAACCCAGAGCATTTGCTTCTCTATTGCTTTATAAATCAATATTTTATTTTAAGCCGCGCTTTAACAACCTGACTTTATTCTAATCAAACCATGCATAAAACAATATAATCATGCACAAACATTTCTTTCTATTATTAACCTGCATCCTGCTTTATAGCAGCCATACAATAAAAGCCTGTACCATCTTTTCCTGTTCCAGAGGAGGAGATGCTTTCGCCGCAGCTAATGAAGATGACACCACTCCTTTTACCAGAATATGGTATAATCCCGCGACAAAAGACCGCTACGGATCAGTCTGTTTCGGGGGACCGGATATGCAGGTCGCATCAGCGATGAATGAACACGGATTATTTTTTGATTTCGCTGCTGCCAATTATGACCTCAGTAAATTAGCAGCCCCGAATCTTCATAAAGGATTTCTAATGTGGGAAATATTAGGAAAATGCAAAAATGTGAAAGAAGCGATGGTGTATCTCAAGAAATATAACTTTTATGGCCAGGCCAAGATTTTAATTGCAGACAGAGAAGGAAACTCTATGGTGGTAAATCCAAAAGAGATTATTGAAAAGAAGGGTGAATTTCAGGTGAATGCCAACTGCAATATGCTGAATGGAAAATTATCCTGCAGAAGACCGGATATAGCCAACGAAATGCTTGCAGGTTCAAAGCAGAACGGTGTAGAGTTTTTAAAAACGATACTGGATAAAACACATCAGGAAGGGGAACTCAACACCCTATACTCCACTATTTATGATTTGAAAAAAGGAATCATCTATGTCTATCTTTTTCATAATTTCAATACAGCGTATACCATAAACCTAAAAGCTGAACTGAAAAAGGGCTATCGAATAGAGAATCTTGCAGATCATTTTTCTTCCAATTTTGCCTATGAAAACTATTCAAAAAATCATGCGCTCTATCTTAAAGAATCTATTTTTCAGGAAATAACAGACAAAGGATTGAATCCAACTGTTGATCATTATATTGCAGAAAGCGAAAAAACATCAGCCACCAACAAAAATCTTGACCCTGCTTTGCTGGAAGTAGCATTACAGCTTATTAAATACTCATGGAATGCCCATACCAATGGCGGAATGTGGGGCTATTGGTTCAGTGTGCCGGAAGGCTATGAAGTACTGCAATACAAAGATCCTAAAATAGATGCAGCGCAAAAGCTGCTGCAGTATTTATCTGCTAAAGATTCTTCAGATCCTAAGCTTCAAAATTTCATGTATGAAATATCCGGCTTTACGAATCTTATCCAGGGAAACAGAGATACAGCAAGAGAATTGTATGAGAAAGCAATACGCAATCCCGACCAGGCCTATACTGTTACTTTGACGCGTGGAAAAGAAATGCTGAATAGAATCGGCAAGTAATTTCTGCCTGTTTATTGCTTTTTATTTTACATTTCCCATTCGCAAACCGTTCCTTTATTTTAACTTTGCAGCATGGAATTAGAATCAATTTATCAAAAACTGCAGATTCAGGATATGAATCAGATGCAGAAATCTACGTATAAAACCTCTGAAAATAATACTGATGTTGTTTTGCTCTCTCCTACGGGTTCAGGAAAAACACTCGCTTTTTTATTTCCGGTTCTTCGGAATCTTAAAAAAGATGTTTCAGGAATTCAAGCATTGATTTTAGTTCCGGCAAGAGAACTGGCGCTTCAGATTGAACAGGTTTTCAAATCAATGGGAACTGATTTTAAGGTTTCTGTCTGCTATGGCGGCCACGACAAAAAAATTGAAGTCAATAATTTAATTGAAGCTCCGGCTGTTCTAATTGGAACACCGGGAAGAATTGTTTACCACTTGAGAAATAACAATTTTGATCCTTCAACGATTAAAACTTTGGTACTGGATGAGTTTGATAAGGCATTGGAATTAGGTTTTCATGAGGACATGGAATTTATATCAAATTCTCTGAGAGGCCTTTCTCAAAGAATTTTAACTTCTGCCACCGCTATGGATGATATTCCAAAGTTTACAGGATTAAAAAATGAAAAAATTATCGACTTTTTAAAATTGAGTGAAGTAAAACCCAATATTCAACTGCGAAAAGTAATGACTATTTCGGAAGAGAAGCTGGATACTTTATTCAATTTAATATGTAAAATCGGCAACAAAAGAACATTGATCTTCTGTAATCACCGTGAAGCGGTAGACCGTATTTCTGATCTTCTGGCTGACAAAGGAATCGACAGAGAAACTTTCCACGGTGGAATGGAACAGGATGAAAGAGAGCGTGCCTTGCTGAAATTCCGAAACGATTCTGCCAGAATTTTAATAACGACAGATCTTGCTTCCAGGGGACTTGATGTTCCTGAAGTGGAATCTATCGTTCACTATCAATTACCTTCCAAAGAGGATGCTTTTATTCATAGAAACGGACGTACAGCGAGAATGAATGCTAAAGGTTTCGCTTACTTAATCATGACTGCGGAAGAGAATTTCCCGTTTATTAAAAACAATACTCCGGAAGAAACAGTTGCCGGATTCGACAGAATACCAGGAAAAACACCTTTCCAAACGGTTTATATCAGTGCCGGTAAAAAGGATAAAGTAAATAAAGTAGACATTGTAGGATATTTAATTAAAAAAGGGGAACTTCAAAAGGAAGATATCGGTTTGATTGAAGTAAAAGACACAACTTCTTATGTTGCCGTTGCAAGGGCAAAAGTAAATGCTTTGCTGAAGAAATTGTCCACGGAAAAGCTGAAAGGGAAAAAAGTAAAAATGGAAGTCGCTTATTAAAGAGCTTTACCAAAGACTATAAATAAAAAGTTCATTGCCGTAAATGGCAATGAACTTTTTTATGCTGATAAACAATTATAAATTATTTTGTTCCTTTTACTTTGGTAGGTAAAATATACACTGATTTTGAAGCGGTAATAAATAAAACATTATTATTCTCACCCCCAAAAGCAACATTAGATGTCCATTTTTCAGGAATCGGAATCTGATAAATCTTTTTCCCACCACGGTTGAAAATATGCACTCCATTTCCTGTTAAATAAAGACTTCCGTGTTTATCTACCGTAATGCCGTCTGAGCCCATTTCACAAAAGAGTCTTTTTTCAGATAATTTTCCTTCGCCTAGAATATCATATACATATGTTTTTCCGGCATCAATATCCGAAACATATAATTTTTTAAACTTCTCACTTCCCACAATTCCATTAGGCTGGGTGAAAGTGTCCAGTTTAGTGATTTTCCCATTTTTATTTCTGTAATACAGACTTTTATCTGGGATTTCTTTTTTAAAATTGGTCCAGTAGTCTCTTTCATACAGCGGATCCGTGAAATACATTCCTCCGAAAGAATCATTCCAAACATCATTAGGTCCGTTCAGTCTTTTGCCTTCAAAACCTCTGAATAAAACCTGTATTTTTTTATCTTTCGAGATCTTCCACATTTCTCCCTGGTCGTCAGAACAGGTGATCAGGTTATCATCTTTATCGAAATGAGTACCGTTTGCTCTTCCCGTTTTATTCAAAAATTCGATCACTTTATTAGATTTCCAGTCCCAATAATAAATTTTATCATTCGGCTGATCCGTAAAATAAACATTTCCTTCTTTATCCGAAGACGGCCCTTCAGTAAAACTAAATTGATCCGAAACTACTTCCGGCTGTACCCCATCATAAAACATGTTCTTGTAATTTACTGATTTGCAATTTACTAATGCGAAAACCAAACCAATCAGCCCTGTTTTAAATATATTTTTCATTTCCTTATTTAAAATCCACAATTTACGAATTGGACTCATAGAATACCAAGATTATTCTCTCATTTTGATTCATTAAATAAAAATCACAGCATCTCCATCAATTATTTGTCCATATACTTTAAACAATCTGTTTAGTCATGATGTACCAGATTATTTTAAAAATGTCCTAATAGTCCTATTTTACAAGTAGATAATATTAGTAACAAAATAGTTTATTTCAGAGCTTTGCATAAACGAAATGAGGATTCATTTTCTGATGAAAATGTTTCAACAAATGGGATATTAATCAAGCTTTAAGAGATTATATGACAATCTTTTAAGCGTAATACAAGTACAGCAATGAGCATAGAGCCCGGAAATATAACAACTTCAGCTATAGAAAATGAAGATTTCAGAAATTCAGTAGGAACAATGGACGAAACCGGAAGCCGGAAATGGGTGTTTCCCCGGAAGCCTAAAGGAAAATATACCAATTACAGAAATTACACAAGTTATCTGCTGCTGGCCTTGTTTTTCGGACTGCCTTTCATCAAGATCAACAACAATCCTTTCCTGCTGATTAATGTTATCGACCGAAAGTTTTTCATCGTAGGACAGCCTTTTTATCTTCAGGATTTTTTCATTCTTGCTCTGGGAGCGGTGACTTCCGTAATCTTTGTTATGCTGTTCACCGTTGTATTTGGAAGAATATTCTGTGGCTGGCTGTGTCCGCAAACCCTGTTCATGGAAATGGTTTTCCGTAAAATTGAATACTGGATCGAAGGTGACAGAAATAAACAGATGAAGCTGGAGAGACAGGAATGGGATGCAGAAAAAATACGGAAAAGAGTGACAAAATGGTCGGTCTTCTTTTTAGCTTCATTGCTCATCAGTCACTTTATGTTCATGTATATTGTAGGTTATGAAGAAGTTTTGAATATCATGATGCAGGGTCCGGCAGAAAGTCCTTTCCAGTTTATGGGGATGCTGGCTTTTACGGCAACATTCTATTTTACTTTCGCCTGGCTGCGTGAGCAGGTATGTACACTGGTTTGTCCGTACGGAAGGCTTCAGGGAGTATTGATAGACAAGCAGACCATTAATGTATATTATGATTTTAAGCGGGGAGAAAACCGTTCAAAATGGAGAAATAATGAAGACAGAAAAACAGAGGGAAAGGGCGATTGTATCGATTGCCATCAATGTGTGGTGGTTTGCCCAACCGGTATCGATATCAGAAATGGACAGCAATTAGAATGTGTAAACTGTACCGCCTGCATTGATGCCTGCGACGAAGTGATGGAAAAAGTCGGGATGCCTAAAGGGTTGATCCGCTATGCCACAGAAGCTGAAATAGAGAATCAGGAAAAGTTCAAGTTTACCGCAAGAATGAAAGTCACTACCCTTTTCCTTGCTTTGCTTATTGGATTTCTTGGATTCCTGATGTACGACAGAGGATCAATGGAAGCAAAATTCATCAAGCCTGCAGGATCTACCTTCTTTATTAAAAACGGTAAAATAACCAATACGTTCATTTATACGCTTCTAAACAAAACCAATCAGAAAAAGACTATTACGATTAAAGTACTGACTCCTGAACATGCTGAAATTACCTATTTCGGATCAGACAAAATCACTTTGAAAGGGGATGAAATTCTGAAAGGAAATATCAACATCACTTTTCCGGAAGACGATATTAAATTTTCAAAACAGAATATGGTGATTGGTGTTTTCGATGAAAAAGGGGAAATGCTGGATTCTTTCGACACTACTTTTGAAGGTCCTTTTAAACTTTCTCTATAATTATTAAGCCTTATATTTCTTTATAAATTGCGTGGGAGTCATTCCGGAATTTTTTCGGAATACTCTCACAAAATAGGAATATTCTTCATATCCTAACCGAAAAGCAATTTCTCCAAGACTTTCATCAAGGTACATCAGCATTCTTTTGGCTTCCAGAATCACCCGTTCTGTAATCACGTCCGTTGCCGTTTTCTGAACGGTGGTTTGGGCGATTCTGTTCAAATGCTTGGGTGAAATCTCTAACAAGGACGCATAATACGCCATAGATTTCTGAGTAGTAAAATGCTGTTCCAACAGGTTTTCAAAATGCTGATAGTGCTTAAAATAAGAAATGCTTGCCGGTGAAGCTAAATGGTGATAGTCTTTTGAAAACTGTCTGGCTGCATGGATGAAAATCTGTGACATTACAGAGAGAATATAGGATTCTTTCATTAAATGCTGTGAATGGTATTCTTTTCCCAGCTCTTCAAACTGAGCAATGCATTTCTTCAGATCATCAGACTGCAACTGAAGTTTTCTGGGAAATGCCACAGAACCGAAAAAAGGGAAATTTTTAAGCTTCTGATTAACATAATGCATCTCATAATATTCCTGAGAACAAAAGAAAATATACCCATCGATATCTTCCGAAAGCTCCCAACTATGGATCTGGCCCGGTGACAGAAAAAACAGACTTCCTGAGGAAACTTCGTACTTTTGGAAATCAATTTCATGAACGCCTTCTCCTTTGGTAAAAAGAACGGCTGCATAGAAATCATGGCGGTGAGGTTTTTCAATATGTTTATGACCCAACACCAAATGGTCTTTCATTGAGTTGAAATAAAAATTCGAGGCATTGGTTCCCGGCTGGAAAAGATCAATATGAAGTACGGAGATCGAATTTACCACCTATATTTTTTTTAGTAAACAAATGATTTGCTGATTATAAAAATACTATAAATAAAAGCAAGCTGCAAGTTCTGCCTGTACTGAATGAAGAAATTGGCATCATCAAATTGAAAATATGCTGAAATATAGCCGTTCGAAGTGAAGGAAACAGTTGCTACAGAACATTTAAACAAATATTTGACCCTGCATATTTGGGTTAAACTTTAAAAAATTTTTATCTTTGGCTTTTAGGATTCATACAATGAAGATAAATTTACCTGATAAGCTGTATTATTCAATAGGAGAAGTAGCCAAAGCATTTGATGTAAACACCTCATTAATACGCTATTGGGAACAGGAATTCCCAATAATCAAACCTAAAAAAAACAAGAAAGGGAACCGCTACTTTACTCCTGAAGACATCAAGAACCTTCAGATGATCTATCATCTGGTAAAGGAAAAGGGATATACTTTAGACGGTGCGCGTGTTGCACTGACAACAAACAGTAAAATTTCTGAGACCGTAACCCTTATTGACCGTCTGGAGTTTGTAAAAGCTGAGCTTTTAAAGCTTAAAGATTCTCTGGGAGAGAAAGATTCTGAATAATGTAATCAAAAATACATAATAAAAGGCTTCCTTTGGAGGCTTTTTTTTGTGCTCAACGACCTAGGAATCTTTAGGTTATAGTTTAAAACCATTCATCATAAAAAGTATTTTTGTGTATTTTAAAAATCATCAGAAAGAATTTATATTCTAAAATAATGCATTTCTATCTTTTGCATTGCTTCACTTTTCTTTTATCATTAAGTTTACGATATGATGAAGAAAAGCTATTACCAAAAACTGGCATTGATGGGATTATTGCCCATTGCCCTGTTGATTTTTCAGCAATTTACGAGCAAAGACAAGGGAGATTTTTCTGATGTAAAATTCATTACAGAAGCAAAGATTCCTCTTGACTTAACTGAATTTGACCCTAATGTTTTGGATGAGCATCAATGGCAAAAGCTCGGCTTTACTGAAAAGCAGATCTCAACCATTCTGAACTATAAAAAAATAGTGGGCGGAAAGTTCACCTCCAAGGAACAGCTAAAAAAATGCTATGCGATCTCCAGCGACCAATTCAAAGTCCTGGAATCATATATTCTTCTTCCGGAAAATGGCGGAGTATCTTCTGGAGCTTCATTTAAAAGTTTTGAGAAAAGACAGCTTACAATTTCAAGAAAATTCAATCCTGACGAACTTTCTGTTGATGACTGGATGGCTATGGGATTGAGCGAAAAACAGTCTCAAGCTATTTTAAAATATAAAAATTATTTAGGCGGAAGCTTTATCAGCAAAGAGAAGTTTAAAGACTGTTTTATTATTTCCACGGAGAATTATAAAAAGTTAGAACCCTATTTGCTTCTTCCTGCAAAAACGCCTGAGAATTATAAAAGTTTCTCTAAAAACTACAATATAAAGCAACAAAAAATCCAGTATCACTCTTTTGATCCCAACAGTCTGGATGCAAGCGGATGGCAATCGCTGGGATTTTCTGAAAAACAAGCTCAGAGTATTGTCAATTACCGGGACAGAATCTTAAAAGGAAGTTTTAAAAACCCTGAAGACCTTCAAAAATGCTTTATGATTTCTGCTGAAAAATTTGAAGAGTTAAAACCTTATATTAAAATTATCCCATCTATTGCAACTGCTGCAAAAAAGACAGAACCCAAACAGGAAACTGATTTTTCAAAAATCAATCTGAATGCGATTACGTTCAAACAGCTTGTGGAATTTGGTCTGGATGAAAAAGGAGCGGCATCCATTCTGGGTTTCAGAAAAAAGCTGGGTGGGTTTATCAATAAGCAACAAATTCTTGATACGTATAATATTGATAAGGAAATCGTCGGAAAATTAATTTCTACATGCCAGCTCGATAATTCCGGAGTTGCCAGGTATACTTTGGTTACAGCTCCTGAAGAATGGCTGAAGGAACATCCTTATTTTAAATATTCTGCTGATAAAATAATATTCTACCGGACGACCTATCCTGATGACAGGAAAATTCTGAAGCTTTTAAAATTAAAACCTGAGTATGAGGAAAGAATGAAATTATATTTAAAATAACTGGAAACCTTACAGCAAAAACTACCCAAAACAACAGATGCTATTTTGGGTAGTTTCTCATCTGAGATATTATTTTAAGTTTTAGTGATGCATATAGCTGCTGGGCCCATTGGTTCCTTCAATTGATTCGGGCAGTATTCCATATTTGCCGCGTAAATCGACTGTCCCTAACGTTTTCCCCGTCTCGATTTCAATGACGCTGATGGTGCCGGAATTTAAGTTAGGAATATTCAACAAGTTATTTTGTACTGCGACAACTTCTTTTCCTTTTTTGGTTTTAAAGAAAACCATATGATGGGCTCCTTTATCTGCGGTAAGGGTTTTTAAAAGTTTTAGCTGAGGAAGGTTGCTTATATCAAAGACCAAAACTTTTCCGGGATCTGCAAAACTTACATAGAGCCTGCTGTTATCATCGATGTACATTTCGAGTGTCCAGCCTAACCCTAGTGTATTCCCATCAAACAATTTGGTAAAAGCATCATATTTTTTGGTGGTCGCATTGTATGGAGCAGTCCAGATATCACCACCCAGCATTGTTGTTGCAAGGGCATATTGTGGAAATTTTCCGCGTAGTAACAGAACCTCAACAGGACTGGACATATCCGTTGGTGAGTCTGCTACCAGATAGGTTTCTTTTAATTCATAGGTATTTAGATCTAATAATGTACAAGTATTCCCCATTCCAGTAGTAAGATCCGGGTGAATGGTTGAGGTTACCATCATGATTCCTTTTTCTTCATTTACAGAAATACCATGCGGGTACATAATAAATTGATTTGGATTGGTTTGAATCGGCGCCTTAATAGTTTTGATAAGCTGGTTAGTATTTGCATTAAAAACACCTATACTGCCATCTTTTGGCCCTCCTGCTCCGCCCATAAAAGTCATCAAATATCTTCCGTCATTGGTAAAAAACAAATTTTCTCCTACCGTATTCTCTCCTGTATCAATAGGCGTTGCATTAACTAATTTTGGCTGTCCGTTTTTGTCTTTTTCTGTTTTTATCTGGTAGAGATAGCTTCCTCCTAAAGCAGTGGAGTATAATTTGTTTGCACTCTGATTATAATAAAGATGGTGAGGCAGGACACCAACCCCTAATTCAAGTTTGCTGCTAATGCTTCCAAAATTTGGTGCTTCAGGATCAAGTTCAATTACAGCTATTCCATCCGGTAATCCATTCAGGCTTCTATAGTCGATGTAAAAAGCAGTATCGTGCGGGAGCTCCGAATTATGGTCATCATTTTGACAATTACACAGTGTAATTAAAATAATAAGAAGGGAAAGTGGGCTAAATTTTAATTTCATGGGTTTAGTTTTTTAGTTTATTATAAATATAATATATTTCCATTAACAAACTAAAAATATTACACTAGTATGTGAATATTATCAATAGACAACCTACTTAGTATCTTTTCTATTGCTTTTCCTCAGATGAATTACCGGGAGATAGAAGTTCCAATAAAAACAGATTAAAAAAATAAGCAGGAAGATATTTCCTGCTTATTTTTTATTATTAATTGTATAATATTAATCGATTGTTTTACTTGAATCTTCCAGAAGCATATTTAATGTACTGAATTCTGTTTCTGTTAAATCCCTCCATTTTCCCACAGGAAGGTCAAGCTTGATGTTCATGATACGGATACGTTTCAGCTTTTTTACTTCATAGCCTAGGTATTCGCACATTCTTCGGATCTGTCGGTTTAAACCTTGTGTAAGAACGATGCGGAACGTCATATCATCTATTTTTTCTACTTCACATTTTTTAGTGACCGTATCTAAAATAGGAACTCCATTTCTCATTTTTTCCAGAAATTTAGGATTAAGAGGTTTATCCACTCTTACCAAGTATTCTTTTTCGTGGTTGTTTCTTGCTCTCAGGATTTTATTTACAATATCTCCGTCGTTGGTTAAAAGGATTAAACCTTCACTCGGTTTATCCAGTCTGCCGATCGGGAAAATTCTCTTAGGATAATTAATGTATTCGATGATATTGTCTATTTCCCTCTTGGTGTCTGTAGTACATACAATTCCTACCGGTTTATTGAAAGCAATGTAAATCGGTTTATCATCCGATTCACGGATAGGTTTTCCATCCACTTCCACCACATCATCATCAGAAACTTTTGTTCCCAGTTCCGGAACTTTTCCGTTGATGGTGATTCTGCCTTCCTCCAATAATTTGTCTGCTGCTCTTCTTGAGCAGTATCCCACTTCTGATAAATATTTATTGATACGTGTCTTTTCCATTAATCTTCACCGTAACCGGTATAATTTTTATTACTGAAAATGGTAATTCCATAGTTCAAGCCTATGAAGAAACCATTAGAATCTCCTACCTGATGTCTTTCAAAAACAATCCCTCCTTCCTGGCTCAATCTTTTTGAATATGAAACCTGTATCCCCAACCTTGCACCCCAGAAATCAGCATCAGAAACCACAGAATGATTAAGCTGTTTTCCATAGCTAAGATCGATATAAAAAGGCTGGTCACCCGGCGCAAAAATAATCCTTGGCTGAAGTACCCAATATACCAAATGGTAATTGTCTTCTACAAAGCTATATTTTATACCCGTTCCCAATGCAAAGTTAGGAAGAAAATTATAACCTCCAATTGCTGTGACTCCATAGGTGATTTTACTCAGTGGTTTGGCCACTATATACTGAGTATTATTAACGACGTCGTTCTTATTATTTTTAAGGTTGTAGCCAATATTAAGTGATGGATTAAAATAAAAACCCATTGTAGTTTTTTTAGCATCTGCTTCCTGAGAAAAAATTTTCGAAAACGAAAACAGGATTAATAAAAAGAGGAGATTTTTTTTCATAAACTTTCAAATCTAAATTCATTGTCTAAAAACTGATCTGTGGCATCTTCAATCTTATATTCCCCAATCTTTGTTCTTCTTAATTGCGTAAGATAGGCACCCACTCCCAGTTCCTGTCCGATATCATGAGCCAGGCTTCTAATATACGTTCCTTTTGAACATCCTACGGTAAAACTTATCATAGGAAAATCAATCGCAATGTCATTAAGATAAAAAATCGTCGTTTTTCTTGACTTCATTTCTACTTCCTCTCCTGCCCTGGCCATATTGTAAGCTCTTTTTCCGTCTATTTTTATAGCCGAAAACACTGGAGGTTTCTGGTCTATTTCACCAACGAATTTTTCTAAAGCTTCTTTTACCTGTTCTTCTGTAATATGAGAAATATCCTGATTCAGGATTTCCGGCTTTTCGGTGTCATAGGATTCGGTTTGTACTCCTATTTTTATTTCTGTCCAGTACTCTTTGGGAGCATCCTGTATTTCAGAAATTTTCTTTGTGAATTTTCCACAGCAGACAATCAGCAATCCGGTTGCGCGGGGATCTAATGTTCCCGCATGTCCTATTTTAAATTTCTTTGGAAGGTTAAACTCTCTTTTGAGTTTATATTTCATTTTATTGACAGCCTGAAAAGAAGTCCAGTCCAATGGTTTGTCTAATAAAAATATATGTCCTGCTTGCAGATCTTCAGCTGTCATGAGTAATTAATAATGCGTAATGTTTACTTAAAAAAATAGAAATAGATCAATAAAGCTATTCCTACAAAAATACGGTACCATCCCCATGGCTTAAAACCGTACTTGTTAAGGACTCCAATAAATGCTTTGATTGCTATTAAAGCCACGATGAATGCCACAATATTTCCTACGATGAAAATCATGATGTGATCCTGTGATGCCATAATCATTTCATAGCCTTTTTGTGGGTTGGGAGTTTCTTTACCCCATGTTTTCACAAAAACCGAGTATACCGTTACGGCAAGCATGGTAGGAACAGCTAAAAAGAAGGAAAATTCTGCAGCGGCTTTTCTTGTCAGACCTCGGCTCATTCCTCCGATGATAGACGCAGCACTTCTGCTGGTTCCCGGCATCATGGCAAGACACTGCCAGAATCCAATGATCACAGCATTCTTTATGGAAACACCTTTTTCGTCATCAATTTTAGGATTTTTAAACCACTCATCAGCAAACAGCAAAACAACACCTCCCAGTACCAGAACTGAGGAAATAGCAATCTGATTTCCCAGAACGGCTTCAATTTTATCATCAAAAAGATATCCTAAAGCCAATGCAGGAATGACCGCAAAAGCCAGCTTATAATAAAACTTGATATTGCTGAAATCAAAGAACTTTTTCCAATAGGCTACTACCACAGATAAAATGGCTCCAAACTGAATAGAAACCTGAAACATTTTTAAAAACTCAGTGTCTTCCATACCCATCAGGCTTGCTGCAAAACCCATGTGTGCCGTAGAAGAAATCGGAAGATACTCTGTTAATCCCTCGATGATCGCAATAATAATTGCTTTGATTAAATCCATATGTGTCTATATAAAAATTTAAAGATTAAGAGATTTTGAAATTCAGATCTAATGACCCAAATCTCTTAATTTCTTAATCTCTAAATTAAAAGTTTATTGTTTATTTTCTTTTTAAGATAGCGTAAACTTCTATCACAAAACCTATCACGACAAACAAAGGTGCAATTCTAATTCTTCGAATAGAAAAAATACCGTCGTTCCAGGAATTGGGGTCAAATTTGCCATCAACAGTGTTCGCGTCGGGTCCCATCATTAAAAGGAATCCTACCACGATAAATGCAAGTCCTATCAGCATCCATTTAAAGTTTTGCTGTCCGAAATAAAACGTGTTTTCCGGTTGAACTTCAGTTTCCTTTCCAAATTCTGAAGCGGAAAATTTATTTGTTTTTTTGCTCATTTTTAAGAGTAATATAAGTCGTCAACGTTTGATTTTAAGAATCTCCAGGTGGCAACAATGGTACTTAATACCGTTATAAAAATCCCCACTCCAAGGATCAGTACGACCAACCAGAAATACTGTTGATTCTCCTGTACGAATGCCGATCCGATCTGGCTCGTGAAGTAATACCATACGCCAAACAAAGCCAGAAGCCCGATAAACGAACCGATAGCACCCAATACAATTGCTTCAACGATAAAAGGTTTAAGGATAAATCTTCTTTTCGCTCCTACCAGCTGCATGGTTTTGATAATAAATCTCTTGGAGAATATTTTCAGACGGATGGAGTTATTAATCAGGACTACTGCCAGGACTAAAAACAGAATAGAAAACCCTAAAATCCATTTTAAAATCCTGTTCAGGTTATTGTACACATCCACCATCAGGGTACTGTTGTTTTTTACATCTACAATCCCCGGAACTGATTTAATGGTTTTTATTGCTGCATCAATTTTCGCCGGATCTACATATTCCGGTTTTAAAGCAATTTCGATAGATGAAGGAAAAATATTTTCTTCAAAAAGCGCATCACTGTCAATCCCCATACTTGCTTTTGCTTCCTTCGCAGCCATCTCTCTGGAAATGTAGGTTGCTCTCTTCACAGGAGCTAAAGTCTGTACTTTTTTAAAAGTTTCTTCCTCTAGTTTAGCAATTTTCACAGAATCTTTAGCATCATAATTTTCGTCAAAGTAAGCATTTACCACCAACTGTTCTTTGATATAGTCAGAATATTTCTGGGCATTAATTAAAATAAGCCCCATTAAACCTAACAAAAATAACACTAAGGCAATACTTATCACTACTGTAATATTGCTAGACCGAAGCCTTTTCTTATTAAACTCATCTACAGATTTAGCCATTAATATTAAAATTTTTGGCTAAAATAGAAAAAAACTTCCGAAATTTGAGACCAAATAAGGAAAATCATTGTTAATAAAATCATAAAAACTTTGAGTGTAAAAGCAAAAAAACATCTTGGTCAGCACTTCCTGACAGATGAAAACATCGCGAAAAAAATCGTGGAAGGGCTTAGTTTTGAGAACTATACCAACATCATGGAAGTAGGCCCGGGAATGGGTGTTCTTACCAAATATCTTCTTGAAAAGGAACAAACTACCTATCTTGCAGAAATAGATACAGAATCTATCGAATACCTGAAAAACAACTATTCTACCATTACAGACGATACTTTTGTAGGAGATTTTCTGAAACAGGACTTCAATTTCATCAATGGAGAGCAGATTGCCGTTATTGGAAATTTCCCCTATAATATTTCATCACAGATATTATTCAAAATCGTTGATTATTATCAGCTTGTACCTGAAATGGTAGGGATGTTCCAGAAAGAGGTTGCCGAAAGAACGGCAGCTGTACCCCGAACAAAAGACTACGGAATTCTTACGGTTCTTATTCAGGCATATTATGATGTAAAGTATTTATTTACGGTTCATGAAAATGTATTCAATCCACCTCCGAAAGTAAAATCAGGAGTAATCAGGCTGACAAGAAATCCAAAAGAAGGACTGGCCGGAAATGAAGTTCTTTTTAAACAGATTGTGAAAGCAGGATTTAATCAGAGGAGAAAAAAACTATCCAATTCTCTAAAGGTTTTAAATATTCCTGAAGCACTGAAAACGCATGAATTTTTAGACAAAAGAGCAGAGGAACTCAGTGTCTATGATTTCATTAATTTTACGATTCTCTGGAAAGAAAATCAATAAGCATAAAAAAGCCTTTCACTATGGAAAGGCTTTTTTATATCTGAATATTCTGATTCTGCTATTCTCTGTTTTTCAACATAATCCATCCGGACCAGTCAACCTGGGCTTTCGATTTAGGATATTCAAAATTGAACTTGTACCAGTAGGTTGCCGTAGGCAGCCTTTTGCCTCCAACGGTTCCGTTCCAGATTGGAGTCAGTTTTGAGAATCGGAACATCTCAACACCATATCTGTCATAGATTGACCCGGTAAAGTTTTTGAAATCTCCCAGAGCTGTAAGATCCAGCACATCATTTACTCCGTCATCGTTAGGTGTAATGATATTTTTGATATTAAGGGTGTAGAAATCGATAGTTCCAACACAATGAGTCCCTACTCTTCTTAATAAAATGGTGTAATTGGTATTATCCAGCAAATTGGTAAATACATTTGAAGTCTGCCATGTTATGCCGTTATCGATAGAATATTCAAGAGTTCCCTGAATATTGTTCATTGGTGGATTTTCTGCAGTTACCGTCAGTGATTTATTAATACTGTTATAATTAAGGCCGGTAACGAAAGGAGTCGTTGCTCCCATTACCTTAACGCTAAATATTTTTTTACAAGAACCATTATCTATCTCCACCGTATAAATACCCCACTGATCTACATTAATAGTCTGTGTAGTAGCCCCTGTACTCCATAGATACTTATAGTTTGGACCAGCACCCGCATCCAGGGTAACACGGTCTCCTATACACATCTCTACGTCCGCCAGAGGGGAAGTAATCTCCGGAGTAACTTCTATAGTTATCTTAGCTGGATTTAAAGATTGACATCCTTTCGCTCCAATAGCATACACGGTAAAAGTTGTAGTCTGAAATAAAGTAACTGTTTGTATGTTACCTGTACCTGTGAAGTTATTCCACAGATAGGTCGTACCTCCATCAGCTGTTAATGTTACACTTTCTCCCGGACAGATTTTGATTCTGGAAGCTTTTACGGTCGCGACAGGAGTTGCCTCTTTTAAAAGTTTTAATTCTATAAGCTTACTACAGAACCCTCCGTTTGAAACAACCACATATAATATCTGACCGTCAGTTCCATTGTAATTTAATGGAGTCTGAATATAATTGCCATTCTGTGCCAGTGCATCAGCCTGATTAACGTAAAATCTAAATACAGCTCCAGGTGTTGTACTTATAGACGGCATCGCATCACTGAGGTCAAAGGTTGTAATATCCGTAGTGCTGCAGAGGAGCAAAGTAGCATCCTGCGCCTGCGGAGTTGTTCCCCCATGAATTTGTATCGTTGCCGTACCCGGACAAGGATTGCCGGGAACACTTACCTGAATCGTATAGGAACCTGGCTGTACTGCGGTAATAGAATTCGTGGTGGCTCCCGGAACAGGATTTCCGTTAAGAAACCACTGGTATAAAAGATTAGGATCACTTACAGAAGCTGTAATCACCTGAGGAACATTGTCGCACACATTAATTTCCGCCGGAAGGGTAGCTCCGGAAGGATCTAAAAGTTCTACTCCAATATTGAAAGATCCACCTTCTAAAAATACAGCAGAATCATAAGATGAGTCATTTCCATAGGGACCATAATCCGCTACGACCATTTTAAAATGATATTCCTGTCCCGGAGTTACTGTGGCCGTTGCGGTAAGGGGAACGGTTCTTCCAGCAAAATTGGTTTCAATATTTGCGGTGTTATAGCCTCCGAAATACTGTTCGTTAGCTGCCCCACAAGAACCTGGTATTGCCGGACGGATATTGGTAATACTTACCGGCCCTGCTCCACCTGGAAGCACAGCCATATTCTGATAAGGACCTCCTGAAGTAGGTCTGAGCAATAAGGCAAACGCATCGGCATAATTACATGGGAATGAACCTGTATATTCTTCAGAGGCTAATATATAGTTAAATTTAATCTGTGAAGTAGTAGGAGTAAAATCAAATTCCAGCAGTACGGCATCAGTTAAATATCCGGTAGATCCGGTTGCCTGAGCCAGATCGGAATCTGTACCTCCGCCATTGGTATCACTTAAATTGCCTTCAATATTGTTTCCGGCTCTTCTTGCAATACCTGTAGAAAGAACAATTCCATCTTTAAAAGGAAAATTTGTTGTTGCTTTATTGAAATATCCCCAGGCTCTGTCCGCATTGCTTACTGCATGATTGGGAGTAATCTTTACGTTGGATACATTGGGAGTAACACAAGTATTGGTTCCTGATGATATCAAAACATCTTTTACCAGTTGGGTAATTGAGTAGCTTGATTCTGTATAAGAAGGGGTGTTAACATCAATAAACGCTCCTGCTTTCTTGGACAGTGTTGAGATTTTCTCTTTTGGAGGTCTCTTACGGTCTATATCTTGTGAATGTAAAAATGTCGAAATGAATAAAAAAAAGAAAAAAAACGGTAGATATCTTCTCATAATACTTTTTGTTTCAACAAATTTAATTTTTTTTTAAATATATCACATATATATTTAAGTTTTTTATATAAAAAAATAAACCTCCTAAATTTAGGAGGTTTATACTTTTTAGTTTCTATTTTTCAATAATATCCAACCGGAACGCAGCTCAAGCTTTTTGCTGGCAGGATTTTCCCACTGGACTCTATACCAGTAAGTGGCAGTAGGAAGATTTATTCCTTTCATCGTGCCTGTCCAGACCGCATCCCCTTTTACCGCTTTAAAAAGTTCAGCACCATATCGGTCAAAAATAGAGGCCGCGAAATTCTTATATCCGCTGATACCAGAAAAATCTATGGTATCATTGGCTCCGTCCATATTTGGAGTAATGGCATTGCTGATGACAAAAGTATAGAAATCTAATGCTGTACTACATTGTGCATCTTTCACTCTTACCATCATGTTATAATTGGTATTATCCAGAACATTGTAAAATATATTAGAAAGTTGCCAGGTTACCCCACCATCTATAGAATATTCTAAAATACCTCCCGTCGGGTTACTTGCTGTAAGAGTAAGAATATGCTTGTCATAAACGACATTGGTAAACTGAGGAAGATCCGGGTTTAATAATTTTGCCGTGAATACTTTAGAACATACTCCATTGCTTATGGTAACAGAATAGGTTCCTGTAACACTTGTTGTTATAGTTTGGGTGGTTGCTCCCGTACTCCATAAATACGTATAATTAGGTCCGGCACCTGCATCAAGCGTTCCTTTATCTCCTACACATACATACACATCTTTTAGGGTTGAAACAATGGCAGGAACTACCTGAATGGTAATGGTAGCAGGATTAACAGAGCTACATCCGTTTCCACCCAATGCATATACAGAATATGTTGTAGTTACCGTTGGTGACACGACCTGGGTATTTCCATTCCCCGTCAATCCTACCCAGCTATAGGTAATTCCTCCTGTTGCGGTAAGGGTAACTGAATCTCCGGCACATATCTTCGTTGGATTGGCAGAAATCCCTGCTACCGGTGGTCCTACAATTACAGTAACGGTTGCAGGAGTAGTAGAAATACATCCATTAGCTCCAACAGCATATACCTGATACACGGTCGTCGTGTTAGGTGAAACTACCTGTGTGCTTCCATTTCCTGGAAGTCCATTACCCCAGTTGTAAGTCACTCCTCCGGAAGCAGTAAGCGTTACAGATTCTCCCACACAGATTTGAACATGGGATGAAACAAGTCCTGCAACCGGTGGCGTTTTATCTTCAGTCACCGTGACCGTTGATGTATAGCTACAACTTAGATTTCCCGGCTGCGATACATTGGTAACCGTTAAGGTATACACTCCCCCGGCATTAACCACAGGATTCAGGGTATTAGCCCCGGAAACAATATTTCCTCCTGTTGTCGTCCAGGCAATAGTAGAGCCTGCCGGTATTACAGAAGCTGAAGCATTTAAGGTAATCTGATTGGTAGTACAGGTAATAGTTTGTGGTGCAGCTATTGTAAGGGTAGTCTCAGCAGTTCTCAATAATTGCAGAGAAACCACATAGCTGCATCCTCCGTTTTTCACCAATACATAAATGGTTTGATTGGCTGGAGGTGAATAAGCAGTTGGAACAGCAATAAAATTGCCATTGCCCGCATTAGCATCTGCCTGATTTACGTAATAGGTAAAAGTAACCCCGGCAACTCCTGTGATCTGACTTTGAGCAGTCGTAAGATCATACGTCATATTTCCCGGTTGGTAACATTTAAATAACGTTGCATTTTGTACCGTTATCGGTTGTGAAACCTCAATAGTAATCGTTGCCGGATTTTGAGAAACACAACCATTGGCTCCTACTGCAGTTACAGTATAAGTAGTAGTTGTGGTAGGGGAAACAGTTTGTATATTTCCGGTTCCCGGCAGTCCTACCCAATTGTATACAGCACCTCCGGTAGCCGTTAAAACAACA
The DNA here is from genome assembly GCF_000737705.1 of Chryseobacterium soli. Lineage (GTDB taxonomy): Bacteria > Bacteroidota > Bacteroidia > Flavobacteriales > Weeksellaceae > Chryseobacterium > Chryseobacterium soli. The sequence continues at coordinate 27,079 of NZ_JPRH01000014.1, forward strand.
GATTCTCCATTACAGATCTGTATCTTACTTGCTGTAAGACCTGTTGCAGGCGGAGCACTATCTCCTGTTACCGTCACACTTGCTGTTCCAGTACAGGTAATGTTTCCAGGCTGGTATATATTGGATATTGTTAATGTATAAGTTCCGGCTGTATTTATAACAGGGTTCAATGTGTTGCCTCCAGAAACAATATTCCCTCCGGTTGTTGTCCAGTTGAAAGTAGATCCTGCAGGATAAACAGAAGCAGATGCATTTAAAGTGATCTGTGAATTAGTACACGTAAGTGCTGTAGGAGCTGCGATGGTTGGGGTGATCTGCGGTGCTTTTACCAGCTGAAGCTGAGCGACTTTGGAACAGAATCCGTTTTTAACCAAAACATATACCGTCTGCCCTCCTGCGCTGGAATATGCTGTAGGTGCTGCAATTGTATTTGCATTTCCCGCATTAGCATCTGCCTGGTTGGCATAATATGAAAATGTAGCTCCTGGTGTTGTACTTATAGAAGCTTGAGCTGTTGTTAAATTAAATATAGCATTTCCCGCAGTATAACAAGCTGTTAAAGTAGCATTCTGCACGGTAGGTGAAGTTCCGCCCACAATGGTTATACTTGCTGTTCCAGGACAGGAATTTCCTGCGATAAACACCTGAACCGTATACACTCCCGGTTGGGTAGCAATATAAGTGGCGCTGGTTTGCCCCGGAATTGGAACATTATTACGCAGCCACTGATAGGTAGCTCCGGGAACCTGTACAGAAGCTGTAAGGGTTTGTGGTGCATTATCACATACATTAATGGAAGCAGGAAGCTGCACACCCGCTGGATCAAGAAGTTTTACACCAATATCGAAAGATCCAGCTTCCAGAAACACTGCTGAATCAAAATTCACATCTGAATAATCCGCAAGAACCATTTTAAAATGATACGTCTGCCCCGGAATTACAGTAGCTTTTGCAGTAAGAGGAACGGTACGGCCATCAAAATTGGTTTCGATCTGAGGGTTATTCAATCCTGCAAAATAGGCGGCATTTTTAGGTCCGCAAGGTAAGTTGGCAGGAATAATATTCGTTACACTTACCGGAACCGTAGTGCCGGGAAGGACTGCCAGATTCGTATAAGTAGGGTCTGTAGATTTTTTAAGCAACAGGGCAAAACCATCTGAAATATTACAGGTAAACTGTCCCTGATATTCTTTGGAAGCAAATAAATACCTGAATGTAATCTCGGTAGAAGAAGGTACAAAATCAAATTCAATATAGGTAGCATCTCTCAGGTCAGTATTATTTACTCCTAATGCTGCCGCAAGATCTGGATCTCCTCCGGAAGGAAGCGGATCACTTAAGGTATTCTGGAAATTATTTCCTGCTTTTCTCGCATATCCGGTTGTAAGGACAATCCCTTTATCAAAAGGGAAATTGGTCGTAGCTTTATTAAAATAGCCCCAGCTTCTGTTTTGATCACTCGTTGGTAAATTAGGAGCGACAGTAACATTACTTACATTCGCTGTAGAGCATCCTCCTCCGGATATCAGAACATCTTTTACTAATTGAGTGACACTATAATTAGATTCTGGATAGTTAGGAGTGTTTACATCTATAAAAACACCAGCCTTCATAGATGACGGTGTAGGTTGTTTTAGAGTTCCTGTTCTCTGTGTATTTTGGGAAAAGGCAAAATTCCCGGTAAGAGCCAAAAATAAAGCCAAAAATAAACTTCCTGTCTTCCAATTTAACATTTTATATTATTTTAAACAAAAATACTATTTTTTTCAATTGAAATTCCATTCAACATGCTTTACATTATTACTTATACAAACTTACTTATCTTAAAGTATCAATTTTCTTTGTTATGAAAAAATAATGAAACATCAAAAAAATACGACATACACTATAATTATTCAAAAATAAAGTGACAATTTATCAATGATAATAATACTTGTACAGCTTTTTAATTTCACTTAATAATGAGTTAATTCTTTTTTTTTGTGTTACACTCAATTATAAAGGTAAAACTATCATCCATTCCAATGTTTTTAAAATTATTTTCATTCTCAGCTCCTCTGAAACATTTCAAAATCTTCATAATAACAGGAATAATGAGGCTTAACAAATTTATTTGACGTTTACAGCAGTGAGCAGTATGGAACGGTTAATACAATAAAAAAAGGCTGACCATGGGTCAGCCTTTTCAATATCATTCAGAAATTATTCTATATTTTTCAGAAGTATCCATCCTGTTTTTACAGCGAGTTGTTTGCTTGCAGGATCCTGATAGGTCACCTGGTACCAATACGATGCAGTAGGCAGACGTTTACCCTGGAAATATCCATCCCAATAAGGTCTTGTTTTCTCTGCCTTAAAGACTTCTCTTCCATAACGGTCAGAAACAATCCCTTTAAAATCTTTATAATCACTTACTCCACTGAAATCAATAATATCATTAATATTATCTCCATTAGGAGTAATTACATTTTTCATAACGAATGTAAAGTATTCCAGGAATCCTATACAGCTTGTACTTTTCACTTTAACGCGGATAGAAATCACCTTGTTTTTAGGAACATTCGTAAATATATTGGAAGACTGCCATGTTAACCCGTTATCTACAGAATATTCCAGAACTCCGTTGCTTGGATTACTTGCAGTAATGATCATGGTTCCGTTAGAGTTATAATCTACTTTTATAATTTCAGGAATCACCGCACGGATCACCTGGGTTTTAAATACTTTTGAGCAGACACCGTTACTGATCGTTACCATATATTCTCCAGGAACAGAGGTGCTGATGGACTGGGTGGTAGCTCCCGTATTCCAGATATAAGTGTAGTTTGGACCTGATCCCGCATCTAAAATGATCTGATCTCCCTGGCAAATAAATCCGCCTTTAAGATCAGAAACGATTGCAGGAACTACTTCAACCGTAATTTTGGCAGGTTGCAGAGATTTACATCCCTGTGCTCCTATTGCATATACTGTGTAAGTGGTAGTCTGTGTAGGACTCACCGTTCTTACCCCTGCAGTAGTAGAAGTATCGCTCCATTGGTAGGTTACTCCACCTGCAGCGGTGATAACTAAAGATTCTCCCAGACATATTTTTAATCTTGGAGCAGTAAGCTGGGCAGTAGGTGTTTCTTCTTTTTTCAGTGTTAAAGTGACCACTTTGCTACAAAACGCACCGTTTGAAACATTGATATACAAAACTTGTCCGTCAGTTCCATTATAGTTGGTTAAGGCTGTTATATTGGTATTATTCTGAGCCTGCGCAGCTGCTAAAGTAGTATAAAAACGGAAAACCGCGCCCGGTGTTGTACTGATAAGCGGCTTCGCATCTTCCAGGTTAAAAGTAGTAAGTGTAGGTGTTGAACATAGCTTTAATACAGCATCATGAACCGTCGGGCTCGTTCCTCCTACAATCGTAACTATTGCTGATCCCGGACACTGATTTCCCGGAATCATTACCTGTACTTCATAAACGCCCGGTTGATTAGTCACATAGCTAACATTCGTTGCCCCCGGAATTGCAACACCATCCTTAAACCACTGATAGGTCATTCCGGGTATTGTAGCCGCCTGTGCTTTTAGGGTTTGCGGCGTATTGTCGCACATATTAATCGTATTCGGCAGCAGAACGCCATTCTCATCTACAATTCTAATTCCCACATCGAAAGAACCACCTTCTAAAAATACCGCTGAATCATAGCCGGGATCTCTGGCATCTGCCAATACCATTTTGAAATGATAGGTCTGCCCGGGAATTACATCAGCAATTGCTGTTAATGGAACGGTTCGAGCGTTATAATTGGTTTCAATATTTGCCGTATTCATACTTCCGAAATATTGAGCGTTAATAGGACCGCAGCTGAAACCATTCCCAGCAGGGACAATATTAGTTACGCTCACCGGACCTGCACCTCCCGGAAGAACCGCAAGATTGGTATAAGTAGGATCTCCCACTTTCTTCAGCAAAAGAGCGAATGCATCAGAATATCCTGAACAAGGAAAATTGGAAGAATATTCCTCAGATGCAAATATATAATTGAACTTTACCTGATTAGAGTTAGGTACAAAATCAAATTCTAAGGCAACTGCATCCTGAAGCGCATACGGTGGACTGGTTGCAGCGACCAGGTCTGCATCACTTCCTGAACCTACCGTTGAACTAAGCTGGCCAATTGCTGTATTTCCGGCATCTTTTGCATATCCTGTCGTCAGAACAATACCGTCTTCAAAAGGGAAATTAGTCGTGCCTTTATGAAAATATCCCCAAAAACGGTTCGTATTTCCGACCAGATGGTTCGGAGAAACGGTAACATTGGTGACATTAGCCGTGGTACAGGTAGTTCCGCCATTGATCAAAATATCCTTTACAAGCTGCTCGGGAGTATAGTTGGAGGCGGGATAAGGGGGTACATTTACATTGATAAACGCTCCGGCTTTCATACTTTCAGAAGTAAACTTTTCTTTAATGGGCTTTCTTGGCGCATTTTGAGAAAATACAGAAGTAGAGACGAATAGCAATACTAAAAAGAAAAAGTAGTTTTTCAATCTATATTTTAACATTTTATTACTGTTTGCCCAAATGTAGCAAAAATATTGCATAAAATTTATCTTTTCCCAATCATTTCTTATATGATAACTTATATTAATTGTATTTATTAAAGTTTATCATTACATATTTTACAATGTTAAATGCAGAATAGGGATACAACTTTAGCTGTATTGAATAGAAAAGACCAGCTCATGGCTGGTCTATTTTGCTATCGTAGAAATGATTTTTCCCTATGCTGCAGATTTTATTCTTTTTTCAGCTGATCAATCTCCTCCTTCAGCTGGGCAATAATATCTTTCAGAGCTTTTATTTCGTTCTTATTGGAACTTACATTACTTTTAAGGATGACATTTTTAGCACGTTCACTGCGCTCTTCTTCCTCTTCTTCTTCGTTAATTTCCTCAATATCCTCCTGAATATCTTCAATGTCTTCATTAATCTCTTCGATATCCTCACTGATCTCCTCAATATCTTCACTGATTTCTTCAATGTCTTCCTGGATATCCTCAATATCTTCACTGATTTCCTCGATATCTTCCTGGATATCTTCTATTTTCTCATGACTTTTATTTACAGACATCTGAATGAAAATAGCCAGATAGATAGCTTCCAATGATACAACAGTGGTAAGAATCAAAAGCATTTTATCAAATTCAACAATATGCAGTATAGGAAGAAGAAATGAAATCGCGAAAAAGAGAGTATGCACGATCAACGAAGGAATAGAACCAATCCACCAAGTGATCCCATTTGCAATTTTTTCTAAAACTTCAATTTTTTCGATGTCTTTTTTCATTCTGTTCCAAGATTAAAATAATTCTTTAGTCACTCCCAATCCAAATAATGCATAATCATATTTCGCAGGATCCTGTTCATCAAATTTCCGGATGGCCACGTCAAGCTCTTCCACCGTCTTCCAATCATTCTGCGTCCTAGTAATTAATCCTAATTTTCTTGAAATGTTTCCCGTATGGACATCCAGAGGAATGGACAAATATTTCTGATCAATATTTTTCCAGATTCCAAAATCTACACCACGTTTATCTTTTCGCACCATCCAGCGCAGAAACATAATGATTCTTTTGGCGGAGGAATTTTTATACGGCGAGCTTACATGCTTATGGCTCCTGTGTTTTTCCTCTTCTAAGAAATGACTCCTGAACCGTTCAATAGCATGATGAAAATTGGTTTCTGAATCCCTGACCGCAAACAAAGCCTCCAGACTTTCATGTTCTTTATAAATCCGGTTGAACTGCCTGATAAAATAGGCGAAATCCTGACCGTTAAAAGTTCGGTGAATGCTTTTATCCTGAATGGACTCCAAATCTTTTTCAGAATAGTTCAGTACAAAATCATAGGGCGAATTTCCCATGATATCAAGCATTTTTTCCGCAGAATTAATGATTGATTTCCGGTTTCCCCACGAGATGGTTGCCGCCAGAAAACCGGCGATTTCAATATCCTGCTGTAAAGAAAAGCGATGCGGAATCTGTAAAGGATCATTCTCAATAAAGTCAGGCGTATTATACTGATCTGCTTTTTCGTCTAAAAAGTTCTTTAAATCTTCAAAATTCAGCATACAGGTATTAAATTTTTACGCTTTCCAACGCTTTCGGTAAAAATGAATTGGGGAAAACGGTTCTTGCTTCATCCGTAAATACAGACAAATCTGCATACCGGTTAGAAAAATGCCCTAAGATCAGCTTTCCAACTTCTGCTTTTTGGGCAATAATAGCCGCTTCCAGCGCGGTAGTGTGTCCTGTATAATCAGCCATTTCCTTTAAATCATGAAGGAACGTTGACTCGTGGTACAACACCGTTACATTTTTAATGATCGGAATTACCGTTTCAAGATAACGGGTATCACTGCAAAAGGCGTATGATACAGGCGGAACCGGATCCTCCGTTAAAATTTCATTTTTAAGGACATATCCATCACTCAATACAAAATCCTTTCCTGCTTTGATATGATGATAATCGCAGGTTTCAATTTCCTTGTATTTGGAAATTTCTTTCATATTAAGATGTCTGTCTTTCGGTTTTTCTTTAAAAAGATAACCATTGCAGTAAATCCTGTGGTCCAAAGGAATAGTATATACTTCTACCCTGTTGTCTTCATAGATTTTCTCTGAATAATCTTTATCAAGTTCATGATAAATCACCTCAAAACCCCGATGGGTCTCTGTAATGGTAAAAATGGTATCCAACATTTTTTTAATTCCTTTCGGACCGTATACATGCAGCGGCACGTCTCTTCCCAATAGACGGAAAGAGGCAATAAGGCCCGGAAGACCAAAACAATGGTCTCCATGAAGGTGAGAAATAAAAATATGGTTGATTTTTGAAAATCTTGCTTTTGCTTTCCTAAGCTGTACCTGAGTTCCTTCACCGCAATCTATCAGGAAGCAACGTTCTTCCATTTCTAAAAGCTGAGCGGTGGGTGAAGTATTCACTGTAGGAATGGCTGAATTAAAGCCTAGTATCGTTAAATAAGTACTCAAATCAAAAGTTTATTATACTGACAAATGTACGACAGAAAATCTAAACGTGGATTTTAAATTTAGGGTTGATTCTCAACTAAAATTCCATGAATAGCTTTATCAATTACGCCCATAAATGAACGTATTCTTTATTTATCCTCTGTTTTCAGGAAATCCAGAAACAGATCCAGTGCCTGCTTACGGTGGCTAATCTTATTTTTATCTTCAGTATTCATTTCTGCGAAAGTTTTCTCATGTCCTTCAGGAACGAAAATAGGATCATATCCGAAACCTTTGAAACCTTTATTTTCAGTCAGTAAATTTCCGTGGGCTCTGCCTTCAAAATATTTTGCCCCATTTTCATCGTAATAACACAGAACCGTAATGAAATAGGCCTTTCTGTTTTCAACACCATCCATTTCGCCGATCACTTTTTGAATGTTTTTAGCAAAATCATGGTCTCCTGCATAACGGGCTGAGAAAATCCCGGGTCTTCCGTCTAAAGATTCTACCACCAAACCGCTGTCGTCTCCCAAACTTGGAATTCCTGTTTTTTCGAAACAGTATTTTGCTTTAATCAAAGCATTGGCATTGAAAGAATCGCCGTCTTCTACAATTTCTTCGTGAATATTATAATCGGTAAGGCTTTTAACGATAAAATCGTTGCCCAGAATCTGCTGAATTTCTTCTTTTTTATGTTCGTTGTGGGTGGCTACTAATAATTCCATGTAAACTATTTTTTTATAAAAAAACTAATGATAAAAGTGACGATTGAAATCCCAAGAAGGATCAGGGATATTAAATAAAGATTGACGTTCTGCGTATCTGAATAGCCTTCTTTTTTTATAGCTATTTCTCTTACGCCTGCATCTTTCGAATACGATTGTAAAAGATAATCTCCTTCCACATCTATCGTAAAATCAGCATATGCAATATATGTCTTCCCGTCCTGCCGGATCTTTTTAATTGAAGACACCACGTCAGTATTGGCCGGATCAGGAAACTTCTGAAGCACGTTATTTTTCTGATCTTTCAATTCGAAAAAATATTTTTTGCTTCCTATGTCGTCCGTACTGCTGTTCATCAAATAAACGGTATATATTCCTTTACTTACATTAATTGTAGATTCCCCAGGAACTTTTGCTTCAATGAAATCAGGTTTCACAGATATAAAAGTCCAGACAGAGAACAATATCGCAAGCCCCACAAGCACAAATGAAACAATTCTAATTTTCTTTCGCATACTTAATTAAATTTCAGAATAATGTACTTTATATTTTGTAGTAAAAAGGTAGCAGAATAGTGAAAAAAGTACAATTCCAACTGCTAATATGATCCATTCCGAAACCTTGAACGCTTCTGAAAAACTTTCATTTTTGGTATAGGTAATTAATAATGATGAGCATAAATTATTAAAGCCGTGAAGCAGCATCGGTAGCAATAAAGATTTTGTTTTATAATAGACTAAGCCTAACACACAACCCAACAGAACAGCGCCTACAAACTGCCAGGGGTTTCCATGAACCAATCCAAAAATAACAGAGGCATAGATAATCGCTTTCCATGGCGCTACCCCTTTATTCATCAATCCTTTCTGAATGATTCCTCTGAAGATGATCTCCTCAAAAATCGGTGCCATAATTACGGTCATGATAATCATCAGCACAGGATCATAGGTAATCTGGTTCATCAGTTCTGAGAAAAATTCATAATATTTCCCGAAGAACGGACCTGTAGTAGGAATCTGTGCCGTAATAAATTCCGCAATAAACATCATCCCTATCATCATAGGAAAGATAAGTAGATATGTATAAAAATTAGTCGGTGAAAAACTAAAATTAAGCTTTTTCTTAGTCGTTGGCCTTACAATGATAAAATCAAAAAAAGCAATCGCTGTTACAAAGCCTGCTGCATTGGTAAGCATAAAAAACCAATCTCTAAGCTGCAGGTTTTCTTTAAAAGCAATTTTCCAGATGGTGCTGAAAAAGGAAACAGACATCGTTCCAACCATTAATCCTGCCAATAAAACCAAACCGCCGATCCATGTAAACGTGAATTTCGGATACCTGCTGTTTTCCATGTATTTTCTGTAAAAAATTATTGAACAAAGATAATTTTTTTGAAAGCCTCAGGCAACTAAAAAAGGAAATAGTTATAGTTACCTCCAGCCTCAAAGTATCTAAGAAACGAAGAAAAGACGACTAAAATATCATGAGATGAACCTTCCCATAAGCATTATCAAAAATAATACAGTTATATGCTCACTTGTTATTAGGAGGCTCTATCTTCCACCCTGATCAAACAACAGATCAGAAGTTTTTGAAAAATATTTTATCCGCCGTGAGCCCTGCCAATCCATAGAAAGAGTAGTTTATGTCACTTTTCTATTGATCTGGCCCGATCTTTTCATTCTTTTAACAAACGCATTCAGTTATGGAAAAAGACTTCCAAAGTATAGAATCTGAAATTAACAGGCCGCTCACGTTGCTTGCAAGAATTTCTTCACTTTTATTTTTTACGGTAATTTTTACTGTACTTTTTATATTTCCCCTCTATTATATCAATCAAAAAGGCATCTTATTTTATATTGAAAATGATAAAGAACTTTTTTTCACAGTTCTTTCAACCCAGATTTTAGTATTGCTGATAGCAGCAGGTTTAATCAAATTCTACCGGAAAAACTGGACCACAATTCCTGTAAGAATCATCGTTAATGAAAAAGGGATTCTCTATTATAATTCGAAGCATGAAATGGTGAACAGCATTTTGTATGCAGACCTGTTGAAAGGCGAAACCAAGTTTTATAAAAAAGATGTATTCACGGATTATTCCAATCAAAAATATGCAGAGAGAAATTTAAGAGTCAACCTCAAACAAAACGGATTGATCGTACAGGCTATCGTTGCTATGAAACTTGATTTCAATATCCTCAGCAACAAATATATGCTGTATGCTCATTTTATAAGAGGAATACACATTTTCCGCCCTGAACTTACCATCGACCATCTTATTTACAGCAATTATTATATTGATCAAAAATCCCAGCTTTACAGCAAAGCGAATCAAAACAAAGACAGAATAGCCACGATTTTTTTAGCCTTAACAGCATTTGGACTGATCTATCTTCTTGTGATTTTACTGCAAATGTTCGTTTAACCAATCTTTGAATAAGGCGCTTGCCTACTAAAGACAACTTTTATTTGAAATCCTCATAAAAAATCACGATTTTTGCAACTTCAAAATAAGATATGTCAGATTTAATCAAAGAAATAGAAAAAAGAAAAACTTTCGGGATTATCTCTCACCCCGATGCCGGAAAAACCACTCTTACAGAAAAGCTGCTGCTTTTCGGGGGGGCAATTCAGGAAGCGGGTGCTGTAAAATCGAATAAAATAAAAAAGGGAGCGACCTCCGACTTTATGGAGATCGAAAGACAGAGAGGAATTTCTGTAGCAACCTCCGTTTTGGCTTTTGAATATAAAGATCACAAAATCAATATCCTTGATACTCCGGGACACAAGGATTTCGCAGAAGATACGTACAGAACATTAACAGCCGTTGACTCTGTAATTGTTGTTATAGACGTTGCAAAAGGAGTTGAAGAGCAGACTGAAAAATTAGTTAAGGTCTGCCGAATGAGAAATATCCCGATGCTGGTTTTCATCAATAAACTTGACCGTGAAGGTAAGGACGCTTTTGATCTGTTGGATGAAGTAGAACAGAAACTAGGATTAAGAGTGGTTCCCCTTTCTATTCCGATCGGGATGGGAAGTGATTTTCAGGGAATTTATAACATCTGGGAAAACAACATTCAGCTATTCCTGGAGGAAAAGAAACAGAGAGTTGGAGAAACTGTAAAATTCGACGATATTAATGATCCTTCCATCGATGAGGTGATTGGAGAAAAAGCAGCCCAGACTTTAAGAGAAGAGCTTGAACTGGTAAAGTCTGTTTATCCTGAATTCAGCCGCGAGGAATATATGAATGGTGATTTGCAGCCTGTTTTCTTTGGTTCTGCATTAAATAATTTTGGTGTTCGTGAGCTATTGGATGCATTTATCGAAATTGCTCCAATGCCGCAACCTAAAGAGAGCGATACCCGTCTTGTAAAGCCTGAAGAAAATCAATTCACAGGATTCGTTTTCAAGATCCATGCGAATATGGATCCTAAGCACAGAGACCGACTGGCATTCGTAAAGATTGTGTCGGGAACTTTTAAAAGAAACGAAAATTATTTATTGGTAAGAGAAGGCAAAAAGATGAAGTTTTCTTCTCCAAATGCTTTCTTTGCGGATAAAAAAGAAGTGGTAGACGAAAGTTTCCCGGGTGATATTGTAGGTTTACACGATACCGGAAGTTTCAGAATCGGAGATACGTTAACTGGTGGTGAAAAATTAAGCTTCAAAGGAGTTCCTAGTTTCTCTCCGGAACATTTCCGTTATATCAACAATAATGATCCGTTAAAAGCGAAGCAGCTTGCAAAAGGTATCGATCAGTTGATGGATGAAGGCGTTGCACAGCTGTTTACTCTTGAAATGAACAACCGTAAGATCATCGGAACAGTGGGAGCTCTTCAGTACGAAGTAATCCAATACCGTCTGGAGCATGAATATGGTGCAAAATGTACTTATGAACCATTATCGATGCACAAAGCATGCTGGGTAGAGGCCGATGAAAAATCAGAAGAATTTAAAGAATTTGCAAGATTAAAGCAGAGATTCCTGGCAAGAGATAAATACAACCAATTGGTATTCCTGGCAGATTCTTCATTTACTATTCACATGACACAGGAAAAATTCCCGAATGTAAAACTGCATTTCATCAGTGAATTTAATAAGGATTAATAGCAATTTTAATTAAAAATAAAAAAAACCGTTCAGCTGAACGGTTTTTTTTATAGTATTTATTCGAATGACTTACTTAGGTATCATCATTAATTTCTTAACAATTTTTTCTCCATCTACGGAAACATGAATCATATAGGATTCAGTAGGTAAATGTTTTAAATTAATTTGTTGCAGATCCTGATCAAAAATATATTTCGTCTTTTTAGGAACAATCAGCTTTCCATCCATTGAAAATATTTCGTAACTAACAACGTAAGGACGCAACGGAACTTGTCTAGGGAAGTCAGTTTTAATATAAACATACCCATCATTGGAAGGCACGGGATATATCATCAGCCCCTTGTATATTCTTGTAGGGATTGTTACCACCGGAGGATTAGTGGGAGGTACTACCACTACTGACGAATTGATGGTAAAGTTTTGTAAATTGACATTAAAAAATATATTGTCAGTAGCCTTCACCATAATTCTGGCATTATTGGTAATTGTGCCAAGACCGCCTGGAACAGTATAATTATAAGAACCATTATTAGGAGTGCTTGCCACCAAAACAATGGGGAACGTAAGACCACCGTCTTTTGACAAAAGGATTTTTACATTAGGTGCACTTACCGGTGCCGCCGTTGTATTGGCAACATTCCATGTAATTGCGTATGACTGACCTTCAGTCCAAATAACTCCAGTAGTATTTTGTGAAGTTACGGTAAACGGACCTGCAGCTGCATTCACTGTAACGACCATATCATCAGAATTGTTTCCAGAACCTCCCGCTCTATTGTCACGAGTGGTAAATCTGAAGTTATAGGTTCTAGCAACATTTGATAAAGCTTCTACAGGGATTGCTAAACCTTGAGTGGTGGTTGCTCCAGTTAATACTGAAGTCATTGTTGGAAAATATCTGATAGGAGTAGTTTGTGGAGTCCAGGACCTGAAAGTAGGTCCAGAAGCTTTTGTTGCAGTTGCCGCAGAATTTGCTCCGGTTTGCCCGGCTGCAGCGTTATCCATTTGCTCCCAAATATAGGTTAGAGCATCTCCATCTGCGTCAGTGCCCGTTCCTGTAAGCATAAATGGAGTGCCTTTCGGAATGATATAATCTAATCCAGCATCAGCTGTAGGAATAGTATTTCCGGTATTTGTAACTACCGGGCAGGTTTTAGTTTTAATATTATTAGTAATCTGCTGAATACTTATAGCATGGAAAAACGGATCTGAATGTTGTTGCACATCTTGGTTAGTAATACCTGCATACCCCATAATTGTAGATCCTGAACCTGGCTCCACATTTACACCTGATGTCTCAATATTATGAGAAAATGTATGATTCCCTCCAAACTGATGCCCCATTTCATGAGCAACATAATCAATATCGAAACTATCACCAGATGGAATACCATTTGCCGGGGAAGTATATCCGCTTCCTTTTGATCCGTTGGTACACACGCAACCGATACAGCCCGCATTTCCACCACCTCCGGTTGCTCCAAATAAATGGCCGATATCGTAGTTTGCCTCTCCAATCGTCGCAGTTAAAGCAGTTTGTAGCTGAGCATTCCAGTTATTCATTTGGGCTGAAGGAGAATAAGGATCCGTAGTTGCATTAGTATAAATTACAGCATCATTGTTTGCAATAATGATCATTCTTGCAGAGAAATCTTTTTCAAAAACCCCATTTACACGAGTCATTGTATTGTTCATCGCTGCCAATGCACCCGCTATTGTTCCTCCGAAATAGGTTGTATATTCACCTGTACAAGATAAGGCTAATCTGAAAGTTCTTAATTTTCCATCATCAGCATTTGGTCTTGCAGTAAGACTGGAATTATCCAGACCTTTTTGAGCAACATCAAGCACAGTGCATTCAAATTTATCTAAACTCTCTTTTTTGTCTGATTTTTTATAAACGACATAGGTTGAAAGGTCTTTAGTATATGGCTCGATAAAAACCGCTGATTTATTTCCATAAATCTCCATTGAAGATAATCCCAATGGTGAAATACTGAAATAAATACTAGAACTAGGGTCATCTTCACCTACACCAACATAAGATTTAATATCCGGATATTTTGCTGCTAATTCAGGATCGAAATTTGAGTTTTCTCTTACTTTGAAACTTTCAAGATTGCCATTAGAATTTGGGAAAGAAATAATAACATCAGACTTTCCTTTAACAGTAAATCTTTTGGGTACTTTCGCTAAAACATTCTTTAAATTATTAAAATCTAGATTATAAATTTTGGGGTGAAGAATGCCGGTCTTATTTTCAAAGATTTCCGAAGTATTTTTTTGAGACACTTCCTTCCAAAGTCGGCTTGTTTGTGCTAAAAAAACATTGGAAATAAGAAATATTCCCATCAAAAGTAGTTGTTTTTTCATATAGTTTTTTCTTTTTTTAATATTAAGAGGTATAAAATTTTTCTTTTTTTAACTCATTATTACTGTGCTTATC
>NZ_JPRH01000015.1 GCF_000737705.1 Chryseobacterium soli
CTACATAGATACATGCTGCATCATATACCTTATTTAGGGTGGTTTTAGCGGCAGGGCTCACCTGTTCCCATTCCGAACACAGAAGTTAAGCCTGCCAGCGCCGATGGTACTGCGAAAGCGGGAGAGTAGGACGCCGCCAGTTTTTATTAAAAGTCTCATACATTTAGTTGCATGAGACTTTTTTTTGTGTAATACTTCAAATGTATTAATGTACCAATGTAAGAATGTAACAGTGTAGATACAATTAATTGCATCAATCATCTCTTTCTACCCGCGTAAGAAATATTCAATAGGAGCGAACATATCCATAAATCTTCTTCCCATATTGATTGTACCACACCAAATTATTTAGATTAAGCAATATTATACTGTTATCCATTAATATACATCAATCTCCTCCCGCATTCTATTTCAGGTAATAACTTTATCATTATATCACTAACATCACTCTTGCTGGTGCAAACGATAATCGCACACAATAAATCACAATAACAGCAGTTCATAAACCCTATATTCTATCCCGCGTAGGAAATATTCGATAGGGGCGGACTTTAGCTCGGTCACCTCAATGAATCAATAAATTAATTAATTAATCATAACTAATCAACCAATAAAAATATCCACCGGCTTTAACCGAAATATGCAGATCCTATTCAAAAATTAAAATCAATTATAGAACAGATCTCAAAATATTATTATTCCTGTCGATATTGAAATAAGATTAAATACCACTTATTGTAAAAACTACATTACTGTTATAGTTTGTTGCCGGGATTGTGACAGATACCCCTGATAATTCCAACTGTATTGGGATATTATTATAAGCTCCAAGCGCGAGAACTGCACTGATTCGGAATAGTTCAATATCCGTTTGTGTAAGTGTTACATAGGTGGTACCTCCGGTTATGCTGCATAATACACAGACTGTAGTTCCATTTCCTGTTCTTCTGGCAGATAAAATCAGAGCACTGTTCCATGTAGGATTAGGTTGATAATGTACAGAAACTTTGGCATTTCCCAGAACTAATGGAACACTTGCAGCTAATAAGACTTGATTGGCAGCACTTTGATAAGTTCCTGTGTAATTAGTACCTGCTTCAGTAATAGCAGTGATAGGGACAGTCCAGGCTGTACCAGTAACTGTTAAGGTTTGTGCTTTCACATAATAGCTGCATAGAAGAAGTAATAAAATTGATAGATATTTTGTGAGAAAACAGTTTTCGGAAAAATAGCAGTTAGACTTCATAATATTTTAATTTACTCTGTGATGGTATAAGTAATAACAACCGGAGTGCTGGTGCGGGCTGATAGGTTGGCATATGTATTTGTAATAAGACTAATAGTAAGTTGATGGCCGTTATTGATTCCATTTCCTGTGAATGCTCCGCCAATTCCACTGATAATTGTAGCTGCGGTAGCAGTAAGAGTGACCAGCCCTGAAGACGTTCCTAAAGTGCCGCCACCCGATCCGGAAGCAGCAGCGGCCTGTACTCTTATACTGACACCGGGAATGACCGGGTTGATGGAAGCGGTAATTCTTCGGGTAAGCCCTGCGGGAGCAATAGCAGACGAATAATTAATCCATTTGGTCGTATTGACAGCGGGATTTACTATTACTAGTCCTGCTTCTGTAGGAGCAACAAAATTGAGTGTTATATTTCCGGTGGGTTCTATATCCATTAATGTTACAACAGGTAATGTTACAGCAACTGAACTACTTCCGGTAGTTTGTGAAAATAAGGTGCCCGATAGTAGCAGGAAAAATATAGATAGTATGACATTTAGATTTTTCATTTTTTCTTTTTTATTTCATTATATCCTACTTTTATGGACTCTTGCTGATATTTAACTTCCGTTTGCTGTTTCACGACATTAATGGTAAGATCTTTTGTTTCCGAAGGATTTAATATAAAGCTAAAGGTATCTACTGAGATCTTATACCGCTTATCCAGTCCGTTTCGGTATAATTTTACATTCCAGTTTCCCGGGCGCAGATAGGTGAAATCAAATTTTTCTCCTATAAAACCTACTTTTCTATAGATTTGTTCTCCGTTCGATGCTTCAATAATGATACTTTCCCTTTTCTTTTTCTCTTTTTTAAATTGATATTGAGCAAAGCTCAGCTGATTATTCTCAACAGGTTCATGAAATTGAATAAATCCCTGGATTTTTGAGGCCGTCGTTAATCCAAAATTGAAAATGTTCTCTTTATTGTTTAAAGGTATCTGTACAGGTAGTGATATATCAGCAATATCATTAATTTCGGTTGTTGAGCGGTCTATTTCCAGCAGATAATCTCCGGGGCTTACATTTTTAAATATATAATCACCATTTTTATCTGTGATGGAAAGATGACTTCCCATCATTAGTCTTATCCCTTCTATTTTTTTCGCACCCATATTGCGGATGTTTCCTGATAAAGTAGTGTATTCTGCAATTTTCTGCACCGGTACATTTAGGCGCAATGTGTAGCGTAATGAAAATATAAAATCTTTATTTCCCAATTCTCCTCTCTGTAAAGCATAACGTCCGGAAATATCAACCTCATGTCCCTGAATAATCTGTTGATGAAAAAGAATCTCGAATAGGTTCCGGTCATTATAGTATTCTTCCGGAAGATAATTATTCTGGTAAAAAATACTTAAATAGTTTTTATCAGTAAATCTGCTTAGAATGCGCGCTCCATAGTAAATTTGCTTCTCATTTTGCATTTGATACCTTGATGTTATCGCATAACTTCCATATAAATTAAAAGAGGTTTTAAATTTTTCAAAAGCCAGATTAGCAGTATAGAAACTTGAATTTCCGGTAAATCCAGACAGATAATTATCCGTTTTACCCCATTGGCTCTGTAGGTTTAGTTGAAATAGCCCTATTTGCTGGTCGATGGTGAGTCTGAAAAATCTTTCATAATAATTAAATTGTCTAGGTTCCAGACGGTCTTGATATTTTTGATATCCGTTGTAAAGCATCACCGATCCTTTTTTCGCATACCTGTAATTGATGCCGTATTGAAGATATTGTCTGTAGGGTGCCGCTAAATATAAAGTATCTCTTTGGAAATTTCTGGCATCCTGTACATAATTGGCAAATAAATTGAGGCGCTTTGAGAATTTATATTGAAGATTTCCATTAAATGTACTTGTATTGGTAAAGTAGCCTGCGAATTGAGGGCTTGATCTCATATACATTATATTCCCATTGAATTTTTCAAAGCTTCCCAAAAACTGCATCATATAAGCGCTGCCTTCTGTTCGGTCTGTCTTGCTGTAAGCTATTTCACCGGAGACATCAAGATTTTTATTCAGTTTAAATTTTCCTGTTGCGTATGGAAGATGAGCATTAGAGTCCAATTTTAGACCATTAAGACTAAAGCCAGGATCTTCAGTTCGTGGGATTTTATATAAATAACCTGCTGTAATTTCAGATTCTTTATTCAGCTTAAAGGTCGAATAGATATTGAATTCATCTTTAATATCCCGGAAAAATCTGGGATGATTATAAAAACTGCCTATGCTAAATTTTTTAAAGTTATAACGAAACTCTGCACCTCTTCCGTACCGGGCAAATTCTGTGAGATAAGACGAAGTATATGTTTTATCGCCGAGATGAGCAAAAAGGTTTTCCCTTCTGTAATTGATAAAATACTCTTCATATTGAGTGAAAGAGTTAAACTCTACGGGATTTTTAGTTACGGCATGAAATTCAAGTTGCCCTTTATTGTCTTTGTCGAGACTTCCTTTACCATAAATTTCTCCCTGGAAGCCATCATGATACATTCCTCTGTTTTGCATTCCGATAAAAGATAAAGAGGCTGAAACCGGTAGCCGGTGATAAATATCCTCTTCAATGGGTTTGGTAGAAATAATCTGGGTGCTGGAATAAACCATTTGATTTTCTTTAGGATGATCAGCAGAGGAAACGGATAAATTGAGATTCTGATATTCATTTTTTCCTAAATCGGCATTCGTATTTTTGCTAACGGTCACTATTTTTGTTTCTCCTGGTAATAGAAGTAAAGAAGGTCCGTTATCTACAATTGCATTTTTACTTTCCAGTAAAAGATTCTCAGTTACATTTCCACTGTTTTTTATCAGGAAAGAAGATTTGATAGTTTCTCCTGCTTTTACAAATTCCGGAGCATTGATTGCCATTACGGAGAGCTTCCTGTTTCCGGCAACTAATATTGGTAAAGACTGAAGAAGTGGATTTCCATTATTTTTTTCTGTCCCGTGTAAGGTAACTGTATAATTACCCTGAGGGCATTCTGCTGCAATACGTAAAGGAACAATATAGAGCGAATTCTGGCCTGCCGGAATGGAATATTCACTTTTTGTGATGATTGGCTGGATATACTGCCCGGATGTTTCTATCCGAATGTCATAGATTTTGTTTTCAGAAGTTTTATTTTCTATCGTAAAGGAAATAGAAGTAGCCGTTCCAGGCAGTAGACTATCTTTTTTGCTGACAAATTCTTTAGGTTGTTGAGAAAAAATAAGTACCGGGAATAATAGAATGATACAATATAGAATCCAGTTTTTAATCATTTTTTACTTCTAGTTCCACATTGAGGGCGAATGCATTTTCGTCTTCATCGGTTGCTATAATCACAGCATTATATTGACCGGGAGGAATTGTATTGATGTCAATATGATATGATTTAGATGTTTTAGGTAATAACCCCATAGCCTGGCTGGAAAATGTTCCCACTTTTTGCCCTGTTTTACGATTATAGATTTCAATTACTGCCGTAGGCTTACAATAAATATTTCCTTTATTGGCTATGGCTATTTTTACAGTCTGTCTGCCCTCTTCTTTTTCAATTCTTACACTTTCAAACTTAAGATCAGGTTTTATTTTTTCAGCATCGTAATCTGTAATTACCTGGATGGCATAGCGGATAATAGAAGTTATATTAACTCCCTGTTTACTGTCACTTGGTTTTACATCTTCTACCGGCTCTACCATGATCACGCTCCAATAACTGCCTGCATTGATACCAGTATTGGGTATAATAATTTCATAATAGATTTCTGTTTTTTCCTTAGCTTTTAAAGTAATGAAATTCGTATTGAGCCTGATCCAATCTGTATTCGTTTTCTCGTTTGTATGAGGACTTGTATAACTAATAGTTCCATCCGACTGATACATGAAATCCTGTAAAAATATTTTTACATTCTGCGGTTTGTTATCTGTATTTTCTATCGCAATTTTACCCTTATAGACCTGTCCGTTTTCTACTTTATAATTATGGGTAAGCCCATTGAGAATGACAATGCTTGCCTGTAAAATAGTAAACGGGATTATTAAGGAAACAAAAAAGAGAATGCGCTTTATCATTTTGAATGTAAAGTTTAGGTTAATTGAGAGCAATAGAAAACTAAGAAGAAACTGATAAATCGATTTCTTCTTACTTATAAGGTGAAAAATTCAGAATTAGTTATCTGAAATCGTATACGTCACTGTTGCAACAGTAGTGGCGGATGCCTGTAGATCGGCATAAACTGCTACACCACCAGGACCACTTCCTGCAGCGAGTGCATACGTAAGGTTATGTCCGTTATTGGCGCCATTTCCTGTGTAAGCGCTTCCTATTCCGGAAACAATGGTCTGATCAACGGCACTTAATGTCAACTGTGCGGAAGGGGTACCCAATGTTCCACCCCCAGCACCTGTAGCTGCTGCTGCGGTTACATGGATATCAATACCGGGAATAACAGCATTTAATTTTACAGAGACATTACGGGTAGGATCAGCAACAGATTTAATGGAAGAATAGTTCAGCCAAAGTGTGGTATTGCTTGCATTCGGAATAATAGGAAGTCCTGCTTCTGTAGGAGCGGTAAAACCTAACGTAATATTTTTCGTAGCTGCTGGTTCAATGTCTACCAGTGCAACTTCCGGAATCGTGATTGCTATGGTATGATTGTCCGTATTGGTATCCTGTGCATTCATGCCAGCAGAGATGGCTAGGGCCATTAAAGATAATGATAGAGAAAATTTGAAATTTTTCATGGTGGTAATAGTTTTGTAAAGTGAAGTTAATAAAAATTCAATAATATGTGGTGTTTAAATATATTTTTTTTGGATTATAATTTAATTATTCTTACTATTTTAAAAAATATGTTTTTGGATAATCTATATTATGAAAAAAAACAGTACGTTTTTATGACTGAAATCAGAGTAATGAAAAGAAGCCTTAGACAAGTAGTGTAAGGCTTCTTTTTTTAGTTATCCTATATTTATGACCAGTGTGGATCAGAAATAGATGTCTTTCCTGTTTCTATTCTTCCCGAAAATTGCCAGATATTTTCTCCTGAATTGAGTTTTAGATCATACCAGCCTTTATTTTTAGTAAGAGGAAAAACGATCTTTTCTTCAGTCTTATGTAAAGAAATTTTCTTCCGGATGTTTTCATACAAATCTTCTAACATTACGGTGACGGTTTCCTTTGTGCTTTTTCTGAAAATCAATTCAACTTCGTTTTTTGAAATATTATTATTCAGCGAAATTTCTAGTTGAATGTGTTTTTCTCCCTTAAAATGCCTGTAGAAACCATTGGGACCAAACACTTCATAATCATATACATCTGTATCAATATGATGAGATAAGGTCTGTTTTGAATATAAGGCATACGAAAAATTCAAGTGGTGCCCATTAAATTGGGTTCTGTCATAAATCAATAATGGGACACCATTTTCTTTTAAATTAACCATATTAATTTTTCCGTGCTCAAGATTCACCTGGTAATTGTATGGAAGCGGATTAGACGGTTTCGTTCCTCTTTCCTGAATTTCCAGCAAATGTGGGCTGAGTTCACTTTCAGAATACCATTTCAGATGGGGAACAGGTTTGTTTTTTGCTGCATTGATCGTTTTTGCATACTCCTTTTGATCCAAATAATCCATCTGAGGGATTTTTATGCTGGATGATTGGAATGCTGATGTAAGATCTCCACAAACAGCCCTTCTCCAGTCGCTTATGGTATCTATGGTTGCATCTTTATTGAATTTTTTCTTAATAAATTTCTCCAGAAACTGCAGAACCGAAGTATGGTCTGAAACTTCAGAGTTTACAAAACCTCCTTTGGTCCAGGGTGAGGCAATGATCATCGGAACCCGGTATCCCAGCCCTACCGTTCCTTCAATACGCTCACTATCCCTCAATTGTTGGGAAGACATATATTCCTGAGTTTTATTTACATATTCGGCACCTTCTTTCCCATTCATATCAACAGGCTGATTGGGATTTACCGGGGGTGCAAAAGGAAGGACATGATCAAAATAGCCGTCATTTTCATCATAATTGATAATAAAGATGGTTTTTTTCCATGTTTCAGGATCCTGAGTCAGTATATTTAAAACTTCTGAAATATACCATGCCCCATACCAGGGGGATCCCGGATGGTCGGAAAAATGTTCCGGGGCAACTAACCAAGAAATCAAAGGAAGCTTTTTCTCTTTTACATCTTTCCGGAACTGGAACAGGACATCACTTTTCGGAACAACCAACCTTTCTCCGCTGTCATCCTTTCCTATTTCCAGATTCCAGTAATCGGGGTCACCGGAATTTGTGGTAAATGCCTTTTCATGAAGATTTTTTTCTTTTTGGGAAAGTTTCGAATAATTATCGGGATGGTACTGTACCAGATCTTCCTGAAGTTCAGAGATGAGTGCTTCAAGCCTTTCCTTCTGACTTGGTTTTTTCTCAATTTCAAGCTTCAGGTATTGAATAACATTAGGAATGTTTTGGTAATAGCCTTTTGAAAATTTTACATTAAATGCTGAAAACCACTCGATCGGGTTATCGGTGAAATTACTCAGCCATGCTTCCTGTTCACCGGACATTCCTTTCGGAAGGCTTATTTCATTTTGATAAATTTTCCATGAGACATTCTGTTCTTCCAGAATTTCAGGAAAGCTTTTCCATCTTGCCTGTCTGGCTTTATCATAATCGATATTATCATTGTATACATTGGCCTTTACCTTACCGTTTTGCTGTTCCCGAATCGTTCCGGACCAAAGGAAAAGCCTGTTAGGAGTTGTTCCGGTAAGGGATGAACAAAAGTATTGGTCAAATATGGTGAATGCGTCTGCAAGCTGATAATAAAAAGGAAGGTCTTCACGGTTGTAATATCCCAGGGTAAGCGGAATATCTTTATACTCTTTGTTCCCGGAGGCTTTTGCCTGCAGCCACTGATCATATTTTCCTTTATTCAATGCTTTCTGCTGATCGCTCCAGGAATGAGGGAGCGAGCTCATCCAGGTAGATTTGGTATTTCTTAAATCTAAACGGGCGGGTGAAGCATATTGTCCTGCATCATTTTTTTGAAAAAAAGCAGAATGTCCATCCTGCTTTACAAAAGTTCTTTTATCCAGAAAACCTCTTACCCCTTTTAGGGCTCCGAAAGTATGGTCGAATGAACGGTTTTCCTGCATTAAAATAACAACATGTTCTGCATCATAGAAAGTAGATGCCGCTGCCGGCTCAATCATTAAAGCTTTTAAAATAGATGGATGGAGGACGCTGGAAGTTCCAAGACCAGCTAATAATAGGCTGGATTTTTCTAAAAATTCTCTTCTGTTCATGTTCAAAATAATAAGAAAGAAACCGCAAGATAACAGGAATTTTCTGCGATTTCTTTTTGATATTAAAAATAGTTAGATTTTTACTGCAGCCACCATGGTTTAGAATTGATATTATCATTTCCCCCGTACTGTGAGATAAGAGCTGTTTTTAGATTGACACTGTTATAGTTGTATTCAGCCTGTGGATATCTGAACCTGAAAGGTGCTGTCACTCCGGTTTGGAGCGGATAATTAGGATATCCCGTTCTCAGATAATCATAATAAGACGTCCACTGTGCCTGATGGAACATGGTCATATACTTTTGGGTCATAATCTTCTCTAATTGTATTTGTAACGGGGCTGCGTTATCATATACTACCAGCGGGGTTGTCAGATAAGTCGTCACATTAAATCCGTTGAAGTAAAGATTAGCGTTTTTAACATACGTCTGGTAAAAATTGAAGCTTGCTTTCACGGCATTATCATAATGGGTTTTTGCCGATCCGGAGATCCATCCTCTGGCTGTAGCTTCTGCCAGAATAAATTCCAGTTCGGAGTAACTCAATACCGATGATGGCTCATTCGTTGCGTCTTTGTAGAAGCGGTCATTTACTTTAGAGATATTTTTTGCTGCTACCAAGGCTGCATTATCGGAATAAGGAGAAGTTGGATTTCCTCCGTTATATCCTGTGAAATCGGTAATTGGTTTCCCTGCTTCTTTGGCGGCTGTGGTCTGTGCTGCGAAAGTGAACAATCGTGGATCCTGTCTTGCTTTAAATAAATTGATAAAATAATCTGCCATATACAAGCTCGATCCATAACCACTGTTGTTGAACATTGTATATCTGCTGTCTGCAGCATCAGCAAATTTAAGCTCTCCATTGTCTGCAATAGAAGCCATTAATGTCTGGCTTCCTGCAATCGATGCAAATTCTGTTGCAACATTATAATTTCCGACATTCGCTTTTTTTGAAAGATTGATTAAAATTTTCAAACGAAAAGAATTAATCAGTTTTTTCCATTTCGTCGCGTCGCCGTTATAAATGATATCACCTTCTATTTTATCAGAAGTATTGATAAGGTCATTGGCTTCCTTTAATTCTGTTAAAATTCCTGACATTACGCTTTCCTGACTGTCGTATTTCGGCTGGGTAATCCCAGATTCCCCTTTTACAGCATCAGAATACGGAATACTTCCAAACTTCATGCTTAAATCAAAAAAATAATACGCCCGGTAAAATTTGCCAATCGCCTGGTAATTTTTATTATTGATTTTTTGGGCTTCCTGAATCATTTTTACCGTATTCAAAAGACCAGAAGAGTAAGTGTCAAAAGAAGCATCATTCCACTTCATGTACTGGTATATATTTTCTCCATCCGTCCCGATCATCATTCTGGAGGCATACATATTATCACCGTTTACCTGAAAGGCAGACTTGGAAACATAAGTAAGAAGAAACTTAGGATCAATGCTGGCCTTGTCGTTAGGATTTTCATTGATCGTATCAAGATTGGTTTCGCAAGAGATAAGCGCAAACAATCCTGCAGCAAATAATGATTTTATACTGTTTTTCATTGTATTGAAATGCTTTTAATTAAAATTTAAGATTAAATCCAACGCCGAACCATCTGCTGGACGGGTCCTGAATGTCATTACCTGTTTTAATCTGGAAATCCGGATCAGAATACAGGTTTTTAGATTTCTTCCACATGGCAAGATTATATGCTGAAACGTTAGCGGTAAAACTTTTCACCATTCCTTTCGGATTAAGCAGGTATGAAAAATCATATTCAAGGACTACAGATCTTAATTTTACAAACGTCCTGTCGAATACATTGGCGAATAATTTACTTTCATCTTCAGTCACTCGGGCCTGGTATGGATAGTTTTGCGCCCAGTCCTGAAAGCTTATTGCTTTGGTATGCGGAGTATATGTTCCTGTTGCGGCATTGTAATTCACTCCATCTGGCACGAAATAGTAGGTTCCCGGATTGGCATACTCCTGATCTCTGTAGGCAACGGAATTAGGATGTTTTCCTCCCCACCACATTTTTTCTACAACCTGAGATCTCATGACACCGCCGATGCTTCCGTCGATTCCGATATTTAAACTTAATTTTTTGTATTTAAAGGTATTATTGAACCCAAAAGTCCAGTCCGGATTGAAATGTCCTAAATTGCTTGGGGTGGTAGCTCTTGTCGGCATACCGGTATTCGCATTCAGGATCACTTTTCCATCAGGAGATTTTTGCCAGGTATAATCATAATACGTATCCATTCTTTCGCCCAGTTTGATGTTATTATAATTCGGCATATCACCATAGATAGAAGTCAGCTTTTGTTCATACGTACTCCAGTTGATCAAAGATTTCCAGGTGAAATTATTGGTTTTTACCGGAACCAATCCTAATGAGATCTCCAGACCCTGGGTCGTATATTCATTGCCATTCACATATTGTGAGGTGAATCCCGAAGACTGCGCACTTGGGAACTGAAGAATATTATTATAATCTAAAGTCCTGAAATACGTTGCATCCAGTGTTACTCTATTTTTAAACAAACCCAGGCTTAGCCCTAATTCGTATGATTTGGTCTGCTCCGGCTTTAAGGAATTCTCATAATTCAAAGTGGTAGGATAATAGAAAGTAGGGTTTCCGTTATAGGTAACTCCGCTATTGTTCAGGTAGTAATTTCTAATTGAATAGGGCTGGAAGTCATAAGCTACTTTTGCCCATGAGGCCGATACTTTCAATAGATTGATGGCTTCAGGCATTTTGACCAGATTAGAAATAACCGTACTTAAGGAAGCTGACGGATAAAAATAAGATCTGTTGGCTTTCGGCAGGGTAGAAGACCAGTCATTACGGCCTGAAACATTGATAAAAAATGCATTGTATAAACCGATATCAATCGTAGAATAAACACTGTATATCAGTTTCTCTTTAAGATAGTCATAATATTTTACCGCTCCCACAGAATTATCCAGATTGTACAATTCGGGTATTTTCAAGCCGTCTGTAGAAGCATTATCAATATCATTTTTTAAGTAAAATGCAGAACCACCCGCGTTGACGGCAATATCAAAATTATCGGATATTTTTTTCTTATAAGTCGCTAAAATATCTGAGTTAAGATTCCATGTTTTGGTGTCATTCAAAATATAACCGCCACTTCGGGGTGCACTATAATTGAAATAAGAATAAGGGCTTAATATTTCCTGCTTATTGTGGTTTTCGACAAGAGAAACCTTTCCTTTTACAGAAAAATCTTCAGTAGCCTTATATTCTAAACCGGTTTGGGCATTAATAACATCCGTCCTGTTTTTATTTTTATAATATTCAGCTCCGAACCATGGATTATTGTACCATGCATAATTCCAGTTGGCTTGTGCCTTTCCTTCCTGACCCGGAATCCACATATGGTTTTTAAGTGCTCTTCCATCTACATCGCCGCCCATCCAGATCAGAATGGTGTACATGTGTCCACTCGGATTATAATCGTAGTTGGGAATATTGGGTGTAAAAGTCTGGTTAAAATTAAATTTAGTGTCAAAAATTAATTTTTCACCTAAATGGTTTTCAGATGAAAAGTTGAGCCCATAACGCTGCAGATAAGAATCCGGAACCCGGTCATCATAATTCATGAAATTTCCGGAAAGTCTGTAGGTATCTTTATTGTTTTTATAGCTGATGGCAAAACTGTTATTATTGATCACTGCAGGCTTTAAAAAAGTACTTAAGTTGTCGTGATATTGCCAGTCAATTGGAACCCTTTCATATCTTGATTTGTCATTATATTGAGATCCCGTTACAGCACCATACCAGGGAATAACCTGACCGGTCACTTTATCCCGGATAGGACTGTTCCATTGTGCTATTTTCAAGCCGGGAACAAACTTGGGCCCCCAGATCATATCACCGTCATTCACTCCACCATCGGCACCGTCCCAGAATTCATATTTTCCGTGGGACCCATTTCCATATTCAGTCTGTGTTTTCGGAAGATTGGTGAATCCGGCTGTTACCATTGTGTTTTGGGAAAATTCTACGGTGAAACCCTTCTTTCTTGCACTTTTTGTAGTGATCAAAACAGCTCCGTATCTTCCTCTTGAACCGTATAATGCAGAAGCCGTTGCGCCTTTCAATACGTTGATGTTTTCAATATTATTAGGATCCAGATTCTGGAATACTTCTTTTTCGACAATCACGCCGTCAATAACAAAAACAAGGTTCGAATTTCCTCTTAAAGTAAATTGGGGTGCCTGTTGCATTCCGGTAGGATTAGAAACATTTAACCCGGCAACCTGCCCGGAGAATAAATTTCCGATGCTCGGGGTAGTGATGGTTTCAAACTGCTTTGTACCTACTTCCTGAGTGGCATATCCAATTTTTTCTTTCTTTTTTGCAATTCCTAAAGCGGTAATCACAACGCCTTCGATCTGCTTTTCATTAGATTTTTTTAAGACAACAGAATATTGTCTTTTCGAAGAAACTTCGATGGTGTAGGCAGAAAAGTCCGGGGCATAGAACTCAAGAATATCCTTGGGATTAGCTGAAATTGTAAAATTACCGTTTTCATCGGTTGTAGCCGATTTTCCTGTGTTTTTGTCAGTAATATTCACGCCGGAAACAGTAGTGCCGGTTTCGGATTTTACATTTCCGGAAATGGTAATTTCTTGTGCTGTTAAATAGAGGGGGAGCAAAAAAATTGTAAAAGTAGCTAAAGTCTTCTTCATTTTTTTTGAAGGCAAATTTAGCGGTGTACTGTTACCTGAAGTTTAATTAGGTATTAATATAAAAATACGATTTTAATAGTTTTTAACATAAAGAGTTAATATAATAATAAAGCTGAAAAAGAGCTTATATCAGGGATTTTCACTTTATTTTAAATAGATATTTTTATCCGTATTGATATCAGAATCTGCTCAGGATTCCCCAATGGATTTTGATATCATTGAATTTAAAGGGATTTCCAAATTCATTACCATTCGAAAGCTGGAAGCTCATCAAACCGAGTGGAATAAAGAAATTGAAACCCAGCCCCACGCTATAGAGCTTGGGTTTTACATTGAGCGATTTATTATTCAGCTGTCCATATTGCCCGAAGAAATCAAAAAAGGCCTGATTCCCGATCAGATAACGGTACTCCAAACCTCCATAATAATAGAAGTCGCCGGCGAGAGAATTTTCATTGAATCCCCGCATGGAATTCCAGCCTCCGAAACGATACAATTCATTCGCGGAAAAATCAATTTTGGAGTCCATCATGGCTCCTTCCGCTTTAATATTGAGGAAATGGTTCCCCGAAATATGATAGTTATGTTCCCCAAAGAAATACAACTGATTTTGATTCGCTTTAATATTATCTTTTGTATACGTCGTAGTCAGGAAGTCATACCCAGCACTGATTTTGGTCTTATAAAGGAAAAGATCGATATCAGTGGGCTCTGTCATTTCAAACCAGAGTCCGATCCCTTTTTTGTTGTAATCCTTCCCCTGAACGTACAGCGTATCAATAATACTCGAGGTTTCAAACGTTCCTCTCAGACCTATTTTATTCCGGTTATTGAGATGGTAATAAAGGGCCGGAAGCATCTTTACATTGGCAAAAGTGGAATCCTGGCGGTAAATATTGACTTTCATATTCAGCCCTACGTTCGATTTAAACAGATACGGAATATCCGCCTGCAGATCGAAAGTCTGGCCTTTATCCGGATTTCGCTGCCAGTATAAATTGATGGCTTCAAAACCGTTGAACATATTCCTGAAATTAACGTTCAAGGTACCATTTAAGGTGAATTTTTCTGTTTTGTCATTTCCAAATCCGATCACCCCATCAAAAGTATTGGTCTTTTTCTTTTCCATAAAAAGATAGATCTGGGTGGAATCTTTGGTGAATAACGTTTGCGGCTGCCGTTCCAATGTGACGAAAGGATGAGTCTGAAATGTTTTATTGATCGCGATAAGGTTCTTATCATCGTACGTTTTTCCTTTGAATTCTTTTTCAAGATTTTTCATAAATCTTTTAGGAATTCTTTCGTAGCCTTTCACCACAAAACCATCAATGGTCCGTTTATCATTTTTATTGATATCAAGCTCTACAATGGGATAACCATTTTTCTGGCCTTTAAACTTAGACTTGATCCTGCTGAAAGAATAGCCTTCATCAATATATCTTTTGTTGATGCTTTTTTTTGTAGAATCTAAACTTTTAGTGAAAAAGCCTTTCTGAATTTTTAATTTCTGAACAATAGAATCGGAAAGTTCAACGTACGTTTCATTGTAATTTTTTCCTTTGTTGTAGAAAATCTCAGTCGTATCTCCCTTTTTCTTTACATCCTTAAGCTCTGTGAAGAAGTAATTACTCTGTGCCAGGGAATCTAAAAATTTCACAGCAGAAGTAGAATCTTTTACCTTTCTTGTGATTTTTGTTTCTGTGTCAATAAGGAAATAATGCTTCTTCTGCGCTTTAAAAAAAGGGCAGAAACAAAGTAATAATATGAAATATAAGCGAATCAAATAGAGGTATTAAAGGTTATTTGCTTTTATGTTCTGTTCCAGCCTCATCGATATAAAACTCTGCTCCATCACGCTCTACTATCATCATTCCGTTTGAAAAGGTATTTAAAACTTTATCATATGTTTTGTCGTTAATATATTTTTGATGCGTTACATTATATATCTTTATCTTTCTATTTTTGTCTGAAACCTTAACAAAGCTTCCACTCATAGACGCTACAGAAAAAGGAGAATAGCTTTCAATAAGAAATTTTCCATCTCGTAAGTAATATCTATCAGGCAGGGGTTTCAAGTTGGTTCCTACAAAATATAATTCATATTTTCCGGGAGTAGTCGTCTCATAAACATGTCCTTCTATAAAATCATTAACAAGTGGAACAATGATTTTTCCGGTATTGTCAATAATACCGCTTTTTTCATTATTTTTAACTAGAAATAGGAGTAATCCATTTTTAAACACTTCTATTTTTTGATATTTATTCCGAATATCTTGGGGAATTTGATTGATGACCTCAAGATTTTTATCTTCAATTTCTTTACGCCCTTTTCTATAATCATCATCAGAAAATTCATAAATAGAAGCTCCAATTGATGTTGATAGATCTTCTAATTTTGCACAGCTTATTTCAGTATTATCCTCTAAAATGCATTTAGACTTTTTTTCAAGCTTTACAGTTGCCGCCATTACCTTTTTGTATTTTTTTTGCAGAGGATCATAAACATTATACTCAGCAAAAGGGTTGGCAAAATCATACTGAGGAGCAATGATGAATTTTTGTTTATTATCTGCATAGCCCCATTTATCTCCTTTTTTTACTGGGAAAAGAGTTGCTTTTTGGGCTAAAACAAGACAAGATGCAAACAATAATAAATATTTTATCATGATATAATTGTATTAAACTTAAATCACTTCAAATTATTATATTTCTTCATTAAATTCTCATACGTTCCCTGAGGAAGAATCCATTTCAACGGAACTCCAATTTTCTGCCCGAATTTACCAAAATAATAATGGGCTTTCCATTTGTTCTTACCCAAAAGATTTTCAACATATTCAGCAACTTCCAGAGGTTCTGTTCCATCGCCTACATGAGAATTCATCAATGTATACACTTTATCAAAAATATTTTTATAGGGTTCAGAAACTTTGGTTTTTACCCTGTTTTCAGCAATATTGGTTTTAATATCTCCTAAATGCAGTGAGCATACATCGATATTCCACGGATACACTTCATATCTCATGGCTTCAGTCACTTTATCCAATGCAGATTTTGAAGCAGAATAAAATCCTCTGAAAGGAAGTCCCATTTCACTTCCGATACTGGAAACATTGATGATTTTTCCAAATTTATTTTCACGCATCTTCGGAAGTACAGCACTCATCATCTGAACTGCTCCCACCAGATTCAGGTTGAATAATTTTAAAATATCTTCCTTCGTAGAATCCTCCACAGAACCAACCATTCCCATTCCGGCATTGTTGATCAGGACATCAATTCTGGTTTCTGTTTTCAGTACTTCAGCAACAGCATTTTGAACCGCCGTGTTATCGGTAACGTCAGTTGGAATAGAGGTGAAATACTGACTTTCCGTATGTTTTCTGCTTAATCCGTATACTTTATGGCCCTTCTGTCCGAAATATTCGGCTAATACAAAACCGATTCCTGAAGATGTTCCTGTGATGATTATAGTTTTTGACATTAGTAATTAAAATATTTATCTGAATTAGGAATTTTGAACTGGTTTTTACCAGCTTTAAAATCATTCATTTTTATTAAAGGGTTAAATGTATGGATAAATTCTTTGTGCACATCTTTTGGAATCTTTCTCTCCTCATCTCCATCACAGTCAGAATATTTTTCATCAATGATTACCTTTCCTGTTGAAAAGTTGACTTCATTCAGAAAATTAAATTCACAGGTATCATCAAATGTATTGAGGGCACCAATGAGGTAGAAATCCCCATTTTGAAATCTGAAGGTATATTTGCTTGCAGCAGTATGCCTGGAATTTGTGAAGAGTGATTGCGAAATAACAAGACAGTTGTTTTTTATGTTCACTTTGAGCTCATTGCTTTCCGGATAAAAACCGATTTCACTTGCATCGAGCAGAGATGAATTTTCTTTCCAGATTTTAAGCTTTCCATTGATTTTTTTTAGAATATAAAATTTTCTTTGATACCCTTCATTCTCAATTTTTTCACCGATATTAAATACGATTACAGTTTCGTTGATTCCGTCTTTATCTAAATCTCCTTCTGTTTCCAGTACTTTTATATCGTTTTTAGGAACTGAAAAATCTTTCAATTCCTGAGCGTGAAGAATTGAGGTCAATGAAATGAATACAAAAGAAATCAGTTTTTTCATGTAAGCATTATTGAATTATTGCCCAAAATCTTCTTTCTTTACATCCGTGCCTTCCAGATCACACAGGCAGCCTTTGAAAGTTTTATAGATTCCTGTAATCTCGGTTTCTTTACCTTTACTGTCCGTTACCGTGATACCTGTAGAAAATGAATCATCTTCCGCAGAGTACGTTCTGAAGAGTAAATAAGTGTAGTTATTATTTTTAAATGACAGATAATTGAGGTCCATTCCTGCGTTCTGTTTTCCGCCGCCTCTATGGTAAGAACTGTATGTAAACTGCTTCCAGCTTTCCTTATTTCTATCTTTTGGAAATTCCATTTCAACAGTATTTTTGTTTCCAAATCGATACTGAATATATTGGTTCTGCTTATCTTTTACTAAAGACATTTTTTTTCCATTCTTAGTTTCAAATGAATAGATAACTTCTTCATTAGGCAACAGATATTGCGCCCACAATGAAACGGGAATAAGAAAAGATAAAAAGATTAAATACTTTTTCATTTAATTATTACGTCTTCAATTATCTGATTAATATACTCTCGAGATCCTTCCAAAACATCGGATAGGATTTTTCCACTACCTCTTCCTCTTCAATGTTGAGTTCTTTAATTAAACAAAACGGTGCAAAGCTCATTGCCATTCTGTGGTCCTGATACGTTTTAATAGAAATATTTTCTTGCGGCTCGTTGAAGCTGATCGATTTGACCGTTAGATCTGTGATTTCAGTTTCAGTTCCTAATTTTTTCAACTCAATATGCAAAGCTGAAAGTCGGTCGGTTTCTTTTACCTTTAACGTCCCCAATCCTGAAATATCAAATGGAATTTTCAAAGCGGCTGCTGTTACACAAAGTGTTTGCGCGATGTCCGGACAATTATTCATATCCAAAATAATCTTTTCCGGAAATGAGAAATTAGGATGAGGCTGAAGAGTAAGCTTGTGTTCATCTTCTGAGAAAATTGTTTTAATTCCGAAAAACTCTTCATAGATTTTTGCAATGGCAGAATCTCCCTGAGTTGATTCTTTGTAAAAACTTTTCAGGTGGATAGTTTCTCTTCCTAACGCACAGATCGAGTAGAAGTAAGAAGCAGAGCTCCAGTCACTTTCAACCTCATAATTCACTGTGGTCGTCTCAGCATCTGTTGTGAATGGTTCTACCTGGATGGTACTTCCTGTAAAATGAGTTTTAATACCGAATTTTGTTAAAATATCCAGCGTCATTTCGATATAAGACCTCGAAGTCACTTCGCCGACAAGATTGATTTCCAGTCCGTTTTCCAGTTTTCCGGCGATCAATAAAAGCGAAGTAATGAACTGGCTTGAAATATTCGCAGGAACATTTACCTGAGTTTGAGTGATCTTTCTACCATGGATTTTTAAAGGCGGAAAACCTTCATTTTCCATGTATTCAATTTCTACCCCCAGATTTTGCAGGGCAGTGACCAGATTTTTGATCGGACGTTCTTTCATCCTTCCTGAACCGGTAAGAACCGTTATTTTCCCTTCTGCAATGGAATAATAAGAGGTAAGAAAACGCATAGCAGTTCCGGCGTGGTGTATGTCTACAATTTCAGTAGTTTCAGACAGTGCTTTTTTAAGCAATTGGGTATCCTGGGAATTAGATAAATTACCGATTTTTATAGTGTTGAACAGACTTTCCAAAATCAATAAACGATTCGAAATACTTTTCGAACCGCTGATTTGGACTGTTTTATTTCCTAATAGTGTTGATTTTTCTAGCTTCATTGTTTCTTCAGATTTCAGATTGTGGACCTCAGATTTCAGATAGTAAAGTCTATTATCAGAAATCTGATTCCGGTATCTTATTTTAATTTTTCATTATTCTGATGGCGGTCTTTATCGCGGTCAGTTTTTATCTTCATTTTTTTATCGAAAGCTTCCTGTAGATTCACTCCGGTCTGGTTGGCCAGACATAGCGTTACAAACAGTACATCAGCTAATTCTTCTCCGAGGTCTTTCGTCTTATCACTTTCCTTTTCATTCTGTTCACCATACCTCCGGGCGATGATTCTTGCCACTTCGCCTACTTCTTCAGTAAGCATCGCCATATTGGTGAGTTCATTAAAATAGCGGACGCCGATGGTTTTGATCCATTCGTCGACCTGTTGCTGTAGTTGGGTTATTTCCATTATTGATAGGCTCCTAGAGTAGGGTTAGACGTTCTGGATACATTCACGATATCAAAAGGAACCGTTCCTGCAGTTGCAACATTTCCTTTACCTCTAGCCGGGGAAGCCGTTTTTACTCTTAAATTCTGTTTTGCCGTAAAGTAATTAACAAATTGAGGATCTTGATTCTTAATACTCTGTACTACATTAACATTGTTGTCAAAAGGGAAGCCTGCTTCCGAGGTACTTGAATATTTTAATAAAGAATTTTGAATCAGGAAGTCAAACTGCTGTCCTGGCGTTTGCTCGAAATTCACCGCATTATCCCTGTCAGAATAGACAATGGAATTTTTGACGCTAAGGTTCTGCAATGCTCCCTGTTCGGTTTGTCCCGCATCATTCTTCCATTCGTTGGTAGCGAAGATTCCCATTCTGTTGAATGAACCCAGCGTTTTAGAATAATTAGCAATCGTAGCATGGGTATAATTATGATTACCCCCTCTGAAAATTCCGATGCAGGATTCTCCACAGTTGTTCATCACTAAATTCTTGGCATTAACGGTAGATCCTACTGCATAAATTCCGTATTCCTGGAAAGTATGGATAAATGAATTGCTGATCGTCGCATTCGTTTGTCTCATATCCAGGCCTCTTGTTCCTCCGAAAAGTCTTGCATAAGCCATGTTAAGGATAGAACCCGTTTCCATTCTGATAGAATTCCAGTTTTTCGGAATCGTATCATAGTAAGGATCGTTCCTATCACCACGGAGAATTACTTCGTGATCCAGAGCTCCGTTGATGTTCAGGGTTGCTCCGGAAGAAACCTTCATTCCGCTGTTTTTGTGGAAATATACTTTGGTTCCCTGCTGGATATTCAGCATAATATTCGGGTTGATCGTGAGATCGCCATAGATGATTTTTGCTTTAGTATTATCCCAGACCGTATTGCTGGCAATCACATTGGGGTTACTGGATGATTTGATGAAAAATTCAGCATCCTGAACGACGGAGAATAACGTCACGTGCTGTTGTCCTGCCGGGCTGGTGAACAGTACTTTGTCTTCAGCAATCGCTTCAGGGCCTGTCGCTTCAGGGGCAATTTCAACGAAAATATAAAGGCTGTCTTTTTTTCTTAACGGAACATCTTTAAAGTCAATACCGGCTTTTCCGTCTACATTGATTTTATAAAGAGAAGCAGCACCTTTTTCCAGGTTAATCCTTGGAATCAAAATATCTTTGTCCTCATTATTGTATACTTTTACCACGTAAGTTTCAGAACGTACCTGATGATATACAGTGTCACAGAATACGGTGTCTTTTGAAAAACGTAGCTGCTGTGAAGGAGCATCAAAGGTAATATCGTCTTTATTACATGATACTGCTGCAAGAAGCATCCAAAAAGAAAGAGCCAGTAATAATTTGAATTTCATCGAAAGTAAAGTTTAATATAGATTCCAAATTTAACGAAAATACTTTGAATTTCTTATCAAGAAAAAAAATATTGGACCTAGAGTTTGGAATTTAAAAAAAATATTGTATTTTTGCACCCTAAAATTAGCAGAGAAATATCCATTACTATTTCGAAAGCAAAACTTTAATTTTTTTAACAATTGTATTATGAAAAACGGAATCCACCCAGAAAATTATAGACTTGTTGTTTTCAAAGATATGAGTAACGACGAGGTGTTTCTTTGCAAATCTACTGCAGAAACAAAAGACACTATCCAATATGAAGGACAAGAGTATCCTTTAATTAAAATGGAAATCTCTTCTACTTCTCACCCTTTCTACACTGGTAAAGTGAAGTTGGTTGACACTGCAGGTAGAGTTGATAAGTTCATGAACAAATACAAAAAATTCGCTAAGTAATTTTTTGTATTTAGAAAATATAGAAGTCTTCCAAATTATTGGGAGACTTTTTTATTGTATTTTTGTTTTAGAGAACGAACTTATCTGTTATTAACCAGAATATATATGTCCGTTACCGATATCTAATATTTAAATAGCTAAAAAAATATGCAGTTAGTATTTTCGGATGCACAATATTGGGAAGATTTTCTTCCGCTTACTTTTACCCGTCCTGTTGCAGCCATGCGTTGCGGAATTCTTACTTTCGCAGAGAGATGGGAAAAAATTTTAGAGAATACAGAAGTTTCTTATTTTACTGAGCATTACCTGCAGGCAAAATTTAAAGAACCCGAAGCAAAGGAAAGCCTTTTCCTGGTAACCAATTTCTTGCCTACTGAAACCATCATTCAGCAAATAAAAGATCTGAAACTGGGGGAGGCATTAGTCTATGAAGACGAACTGATTGCCGCCAAGATTAATATGAAAGGTTTTTCACTCAACCAGATTGAGAAAATGACTGATATTAAGGAAGAGCTTATCTTTTTTAAAAAACCAACCGATCTATTTACCCATAATCATAAAGCAATCGATTTCGATTTTGAACTGCTTACCAAAGGAAGAATTTCTCAGGAATTATCTTTAACCAATGGTTTTCTGGGAGATAAAAAAGACCTTTTTATTGAAGAAGGAGCCCAGATTGAGTTTTCGACGCTTAATGCAAAAACCGGGAAGATATACATCGGCAAAAATGCAGAGGTGATGGAAGGATGTAATCTGCGAGGTCCTATTGCCCTTTGTGAAGACTCTAAATTCAACTTAGGAGCAAAAATTTATGGTGCTACCACGATCGGTCCTCATTGTAAAGTGGGAGGTGAGGTAAGCAATATTATTATTATTGGATATTCTAATAAAGGACATGACGGCTTTGTTGGAAATTCTGTGATCGGTGAATGGTGTAATCTGGGTGCAGATACCAATTCTTCTAACCTTAAAAATAATTATGCCAACGTAAAACTCTGGAACTACAGAACCAAAGCATTTGAAGACACAGGATTGCAATTTACCGGACTTATTATGGGAGATCATTCCAAAACAGCAATCAACACTCAATTAAATACAGGGACTGTCATTGGGGTGGCCTCTAATATTTTTAAAGAAGGATTCCCTCCTAACCTTGTGGAAAATTTTTCCTGGGGCGGATTTAAAGGAGATGAGAGATTTAAACTGGATAAGGCCTATGAAGTAGCAGAAAAAGTAATGGCCAGAAGAAAAGTGCCGTTAACAGATGATGACAAGGCGGTTTTAAAATATATTTTTGACACGTATTAATCCGATATACAAAGGAAACTTCAAATTATTTGAAGTTTTTTTACTTTATGATGTAATAGAATTAAAATTTTAATTGTCTTACTAATAGAAACAAAGCTCATGACCCAGGAAACCTTTAAGGATACGGTATTTATTCTCAAAAACGAGATGTGTCGTTTTGCGAAAAGATTTGTCATGAGCAGTGATGAAGCAGAAGATGTAGTGCAGGATCTGATGGTGAAGTTCTGGCAGAAGAAGGATGAGCTCGAGAAGTTTGGAAATTTAAAATCCTATGCTTTGAAATCCGTCCGGAACGAATGCCTGAACCGGCTGAAACATCACGATGTCAGGCAGGGGTTTGCAGATATGCAGTTGCACAGATCCGAGCTCTACAGTATGGAGGTCAATAATCTGAAGGAGCATATCGTAGGGTTTATCAACCAGCTCCCCGAAAAACAAAAAATGGTGATCCATTTGAAAGATGTAGAAGAGTACGAAGTGTCTGAAATTTCTGAAATGCTGGAAATGGAAGAAAATGCAGTAAGAGTCAATCTTATGCGGGCAAGACAAAAAGTAAAGGAACAAATTTCACAACTGATGAATTATGAACAAAGATCAATTTCAAGATAAATACGATGAGATCTTCCAGGAGATAAAGGAAGAAAAAATGGACTGGAGCTTTGAAGATTTTCTTCAAAAGGTAGAAAGTGAAGAATCTCAGCATCAGGAAACGCCGATTATCCCGATTCAAAAGAAAAAGGGATCTTCCCTGAAATGGGTTTGGATGGCAGCGGGTCTGGTGATGCTTTTCAGTATAGGTTTTATCTTTAATACGACTCAAAATGCTGATGCGGGAGATAAAGAAAAACTGGTGCAGGATGAAGTTTTGAGACAAAAATCAAGCTTTATTGAAGAAAATAACGATCATCAGGAACAGGTGGCAATCAATCATACCGATTCTATTCCGGAAGCTAAAAAAGATTCCATCTTTCAGGAAAATACGGTTGCGGATAAAGATGTTCTGGATGGAATCCTGCCGAAAAGAGGAAGACTGAAAAAAGAAGCAAAACCAAGGTTTGTAAATAATACTTCTTTTAAAAATAATAAAGCTTCAGATTCTACAGGGTATAAAAATTCTTATGTTATTGTAAACGGCAAAAGAATAGACAACGTAGAAGAAGCAATTAATGTGACTAAATACTCATTTCAGATATTTGCAAATAACGTTAGTGAAAAATTAGTACAGACTAAAGTAGTAGACGACGATTATTAACTAAAAATAGATAATGACCTGATCAGGCGACTGTAATTCGACAAAAAATAAAAATTGACTCATGAAAAAAATATTCATAATATTCGCATTTGCCTTTTCACATTTCTTTAATGTGTACGGGCAGGAAGATAAATTCGACAAGCTTTTTGAGAAATATCAGCAGGTAGAAGGTGTGACCTCCATTAAAATTGCAAAACCAATGTTCGGTATGCTTAGCAGCCTGAATATAGATGACTCTCAGCTTGATCAGATAAAGCCTCTCTTGAGTAAAATTAAAGGGCTTAGAATTTTGATCACAGAAAATCCCGAGAATATCAATACCAAAGACGGTAAACGTGTACAGGTTAATCTGTCTCAAATTAATAAAGATATTTCCAATTATCTGAATACACTGAATTACAGTGAAATAATGACAGTGAACAGCAGTGGAAGCAAAATAAAATTTCTTTCTTCAGAAGCTAAAGATGGAGTACTGGATGATGTATTGCTGAGCATTGATAGCGGAACCGGAGGAAATGTCCTAGTGATGCTTGATGGTAGGCTTTCCATGGATGATCTTAATAAAATTATCAACTCAAGCGAGACCAAAATAAGTTCTGTTACCCATACAACAAGAAGCAGTATGACCTCTGAAAGTAATTCATCGTATCTGAGCGGAGAAGCCAGAAATGTAGGAGAATTTCAGGGGATCCAGGTGAGTACTGGAGTGAATGTAGTGTACAAACAGGAAAGCCCTGCGAGTATAAAAGTAATCGCAGATGCAGATAAACTCCAATACATCGTTACTAAAGTTGAAGATGGTATACTGAAAGTCTATGTAGATAATAAGGGGGTGAAAAATTTAAGATTTAAAAACTTAAATGTAAACGTTTCCTCTCCAAGAATGGGAAGTATTAAAACCTCTTCAGGAGCAACGTTTTCAACGGTGAATTCTGTACGGGAAGAAAATTTGGATGTAGAAGCGTCATCAGGATCTGTTCTGAAAGGAAAGTTTATGGTTTCTAATGTCACGAATATCAGTGCAACTTCAGGTTCCAATGTGAAAGCAGATATTACTACCAGAGATATCATCATAAAAGCTTCAAGTGGTTCAGATACCGTTATTGAAGGACAAGCCAACTTTGGAGTGATCGATATCAGCAGTGGTGCAGTATGTAAAGCTGAAAATCTGAAACTTGATGACTTGGAAGCAGAATCTACATCAGGAGGGAGTCTTACTGTGAATGTAAGAAACACGCTTAAAGTAAGAGCCTCTTCAGGAGGTCTGGTAAAATATAAAGGAAATCCGGAAATTGATGCTAAGATCAGCAAAACTTCCGGGGGAACATTAAAACCTATTAACTAAAACCTATTAGCCATGAAAACTTTACCTAAAATAATTCTGACCTTCAGTGTTGTATTTCTTTTACAGTCTTGTATGGTTTCAGAAAGGCCCAATATGGCCTTTTTCAGAAGCTCTGAGCGCGATTTCAAAGGAGCAAAGTTTGTAAGCATCAATGTTCCGATGTTTGTAGCCAGACCTTTTATACGAAAAGCTTTAAAAGAAGATGAAGACAGTGAAGAGATTTTAAATCTGGTTAAAAAAGTTTCCAAGATTAAAGTATTGACGGTAGAAAATGGTGACCGCAGTATGCTGCAGGAATATGCTCAATATTTAAATAATGATAAGTTTGAGGAATGGGCAACCATAAAACATGATGGAGATAATGTGAATATAAGAGTAAAACAGGATGGCGAAACCATCAAAAATATGCTCATCACCGTAAATTCCGATAAAGAATTGGTTTTTGTAGATGTAAAAGGAAGCTTTACGGCAGATGATATTTCAAGAATGATTAATTCAGCTTCAGACAAGTAGTTTCATATACATTTTATTTTGTGTAAGGCCGTTCCAAATTGGGGCGGTTTTTTGATTTAAGTTATTGATTATTAATTTTTATGTAAACTATTGAAAAGGACTTTCATATGTCATTCAAATAACCTAATTTTGCAAAGAAAGTAAAGATGTCTATTCATAACAAAATTGTAGAGACAGCCATCACTTTCGATGACGTTCTTCTAGTCCCTGCTTATTCTGAAGTTTTACCTAATCAGGTATCATTAA
The DNA here is from genome assembly GCF_000737705.1 of Chryseobacterium soli. Taxonomy (GTDB): domain Bacteria; phylum Bacteroidota; class Bacteroidia; order Flavobacteriales; family Weeksellaceae; genus Chryseobacterium; species Chryseobacterium soli. Next base: position 26,114 of record NZ_JPRH01000015.1, read on the forward strand.
AATCAAGACTTACCGACAAAATAACGCTGAATGTTCCGATAGTTTCTGCTGCGATGGACACCGTTACTGAAGGAGATCTGGCTATTGCGCTGGCAAGAGTCGGAGGTTTAGGTTTCATCCACAAAAACATGACGATCGCTGAACAGGCGGCACAGGTTAATCGCGTAAAGCGTTCCGAAAACGGAATGATCTTCGATCCCGTAACCCTTTCTAAAGACCATACGTTAGCCGAAGCTAAAGAAACTATGGCCAAATATAAGATCTCAGGTCTTCCTGTAGTAGATGCAGATAATGTGTTGATCGGGATTATTACCAACAGAGATGTAAAGTATCAGGAAAATCTTGATATGAAGGTGGAGGAGATCATGACAAAGAATAATCTGATTACTTCAGATAAAAATACCAATCTTGAAAAAGCGAAAGAAATTCTCCTTAAAAGCAGAGTTGAAAAGCTTCCTATCGTAGATAAAGACAATAGACTGGTTGGATTGATCACGATTAAAGATATCGACAATCAGCTTGAATATCCTAATGCCAACAAAGACGAAAAGGGACGCCTTATCGTAGGTGCCGGAGTTGGAGTTGGAGAAGATACGATGGATAGAATTGCTGCTTTGGTAAAAGCCGGAGTAGATATCATTGGAATCGATTCTGCACACGGACATTCTAAAGGTGTACTGGATAAAATCTCTGATATCAGAAAAGCATATCCGGATTTGGATATCGTGGGAGGAAATATTGTAACTGCAGAAGCTGCCAAAGACCTTATCGAAGCTGGAGCCAACGTTCTTAAAGTAGGAGTGGGGCCAGGATCTATCTGTACGACAAGAGTAGTCGCAGGAGTAGGTGTTCCTCAGTTATCTGCTATTTACAACGTGTACGAATACGCTCAATCTAAGAATGTAACGGTAATTGCTGATGGTGGAATCAAACTTTCAGGAGATATTGTAAAAGCTATCGCAAGTGGAGCAGGAGCAGTAATGCTGGGTTCTCTTTTAGCGGGGACGGATGAGGCTCCGGGAGAAGAGATTATATTCCAGGGAAGAAAATTCAAATCTTACCAGGGAATGGGAAGTCTTTCTGCCATGAAGAGAGGTGGAAAGGAAAGATATTTCCAGAGTGAAGCTAAAAAATTCGTTCCGGAAGGAATTGAAGGTCGTGTTCCTCACAAAGGAAAACTAGAAGATGTGATCTTCCAGCTTACCGGTGGTTTAAGAGCCGGTATGGGATATTGCGGTGCAAAAGATGTGGAAGCTTTACAGAAAGATACTAAAATGGTCATGATTACAGGAAGCGGATTGAAGGAATCTCACCCGCATGATGTGATCATCACACAGGAAGCTCCCAATTATTCTTTCTAAAATAATTGATACCCTATACAAAATAAAAGCTGCACAGATCTGTGCAGCTTTTATTTATGGTGTAAACTAAGAAACTAGTTCAATAAAAGAATCATACGTTCCATCGTAATCTTCCCATTTTTGATTATTAACAAAGAAGGAAGGGGTTCCGTTGACACCGCTTCTTACTCCTCCTTCAAAATCAGCTTCTATCTTATCTTGAAGATCGGAAGTGGTGATATCGTTCTCAATTTTGTTGACATCCAGCTGTAAAGCAGTAACATAGCCTTTAAGCATTTCTTCGTTCAGAATATTTTGATTGCTGTAGATGAGGTCATGCATTTCCCAGAACTTTCCTTGCTTTCCAGCCGCTTCGGCTATGGTGGCTGCTGCCATTGCATATTGATGGGCATCCGTTAAAGGGAAATTTCTGAAGACAAAAGCAACATCATCGGCATATTCTTCAATAAATCTTTTGACCAGAGGGAAGGCATGTCCACAGTAAGGACACTGATAGTCCCCATACTCCACCAATACAATTTTTGCGGTATCAATATCTCCTATTACATGGTCATTAGGCCCAACAGGAATTCTTAAAATAGACATAATTATGGGTTTTGAGTTAAATTTTCCAATGCATCTATGATTCCGTCAGCGCCAGGATTAATACCATCCGGAGAAAGATAACTCCACTGGATAATTCCTTCTTTGTCGATTACAAATAAGGCTCTTTTTGAAGTGCCGTTTTCTTCATTATATACTCCATACGCCTTGGAGACTTCTCCTTTCGGATTAAAATCTGCCAGTAAAGGATAATGAAGTTTTCTGTTTTCCATAAAGGCATCATGGCACCATGCGCTGTCTACGGAAATCCCCAGAATATCTGCATTGTATTTATGGAAAATACTGAGCATTTCGTTGTAAAGGGCGACCTGATCACCACACACATGGCTCCAGTCTGAAGGAAAAAAGACTGGGATGGTTTTTTTACCTAGGAAATCAGAACGTTTGAGTTTCTGATCGGGAGTAGCAGGAAGGTCAAAATCCGGAGCTGATTTTCCTTGCTGTACTATCATTATATTGTGAGTTGAGGTTAATATTTTTCTAATTATAACTGAATGTAGAAATAAGAATTTAGATATGGTTACGATTGTCTGTTAATATTTAAATATTAAATTGCCATTATTGGTTGAAAGTGTATAATGTATTTTATCAGTTATTAATTTTGCTTTTTATCAAAATATTAAATAACTATTAAGTGTTTTTAACTAATTTATGAATTAATTGATGTAATAGAGAATTATTTGTTTGAATTTTTAAAATTTATATTTTAATGTAATTTTATTATTAATGAATTATTTTTTATTTTAATTGTTTTTTATTATTGATCTGTTTATTTTTTTGATTATTGTTTGTATTTTTCATATAATATCGATTTTTATTGTTATAAAGGTTAAATTTAGCATGCGAAAATAAGTAATAAATGAAAAAAGTAATTTTTATTGGTTTGTGTTTGCTGGGAGTTAAAAATTTTGCTCAGCAAAGACAGTGGACGTGCGATTTTGACAACGTACAGAATGTGTATCAAAAACAGAATAAAGAAGTTGATGATATGATTCACAAGATTCGTGATAGAATTCTTAAAAGTGCAAAAACTGATGTTGGCAGTCAAAATGTTTTTAATAAAACAGTAAATGGCGTTTATGAAATCCCTGTAGTTGTACATGTGATTGTACCGACAGGTGCTGCTATAGGATCTTCTTATAATAAGACTGATGCACAGATTCAGGCGTGGTTAGATCATTGTAACCAAATGTATGCTGGTACTTATCAATGGGGGCAAGCAATTCCTGCAGATTTTGGAACAGCTGCTACAATGCCAATAAAATTAGTTTTGGCAAAGAGAGATCCCAACTGTAACCCTACTACAGGAATTGTAAGATACAATGGAGGTAGCCTTGCGGATTATGATACTTATGGAGTCAAAAGAAGTGGGGCTAATGGGGTGACAACTGCACAGATTAAAACAATTGCGCCTCACTGGGCTGAAGCTTCTTATTTTAATATCTATATTATGAATAAGGTAGATGGTGGTGGGACGTACGGAATTATGGGGTGGGCAGGTCTGCCACAAAATCCAGATTCTGCATATGAGTCATTCATGAAGTCTTTCGTTGTTACGCTTCAAGATGATGTTACTCTGGCACATGAATTTGGGCATAGCATGGGATTACTCCATACTTTCGGAAATGCTAATGCAGAAGCACCGGCAGGAACAGCTTCTACAGCTTATTGCCCGGTACTAACGTATAATGATTGTACTAGAGATGATGATGGTGTTTGCGATACAGAAACATCAAGAAGTATGCTTAATGATTTTCCTGTTTTAACCAATAATGATATGAATTATTGTACAGGTTCGAACTATCAAGGTGTTCAGTACAATATGATGAATTATACAAATCCTCCTGCGTTTAAATTTACCAATGGACAGCATGATCGATCTGCTACTTACTTCTTTTTAATGAAGGGTTCATTGAGTACTTCTCTTGGTGCAACAGCTCCATCATCAACTGCTAGTATAGGTACACCTATTGCTGCATGTACTCCAAGTGGTTTGGCTAATCCTGCTACTAATAATTATTTTGTTGGACCTACTTTGGTTAAACTGGGAAATATCAATAATGCGAGTACTGGGGTTTGGATGTATTCTCCTAACTATTATGAAGATTTTACCGGTGCAAATTGTCTTAGAGCTACTTCTACTCAATTGTTAGCAAGCCAGTCTCAAAACCTTCAGGTAAATGTTTCGGATGAAGGTAATTCTGTACGTGCATGGATTGACTATAATAACAATGGTACTTTTGAAGCTTCAGAGTTAGTAGGAACTGGTGATAATATTACTATTGACCCAACTACTTTGATAGGTGTTTTCAATGCTAATTTTACTGCTCCAGCTTCGGTTGTTTTAAATACTCCGTTGAGAATGAGAGTAATTGTGGATTATAATAATGCAAATATTACTCCTTGTGGGCAATTGAAATGGGGGCAAGCTGAAGATTATACTGTTAAATTTGTTACTAGCTTAGGGACATCTGAAGTGAAAGCAGATGACAATGATTTAGTTATCTATCCTAACCCGGTTGCTACAGGTGATAAAGTTTTCATTAAAGCTAAAAATGGAAAGAACTTAAAAGTTTCTATTTCTGATATGTCAGGAAGATTGGTTGCAAGTCCTTCAGTAAGTGAAGAAGGAAACGGAATCTTCAAGATTAATCAGCAGCTTGAAAAAGGAGTATATATGGTTCAGATCTCTAACGGGAAAGACAGTAAAACTTCTAAATTGATTATTAAATAATTTTTAATCAATATATAATATCAATGCCTCCATTCATATGGAGGCATTTTTTGTTTAAAAAGGGTTAAGGTATTTTATGATATTGAAATCTTGGCTTGATAACTATATTTAAAAATTTACCCTTCGATCTTGCTTCTTTACATTGAGAAACAATACCTGCTGGAACTTTGAGGTAGTCGTAAACCGCTCCCGACTGATATGATTCTTACTATTTCAGTCTCCGGGAAATAGAAGCAATGGTTTACAGCACTTGATGGTATATTATTTCCTATCAAAAAATATTCCTGAAAGTTAAAATATATCTCTAAGCTACAAACTTCAGGTTATGCAAATCCTTTGTGCTTTTATTATCTAAAATTTTATATCTGTTTAAAAAATCAGGACTTTGCATAATGGGGTAACTTTAAAAGTTAGTTTAATTATTTTTACTTAATTTCTTGCATTTACATGGAGGTGGGGCTCCATCAAAATCTTTATCATCAAAATGTAGGTAATAGTTTTGATTTTTTCTTTCAATAAATAATGTTAAACTATCTTTCTTTTTAGAGACATAATCTCCTATCTCTATTTTACTCCTCCACTGATCAAGTAATGGCAAACATATTTCCCCGAAATTCATATAAGCATTCATATGATTTGTTGTATCTGCAACCTCTCCTAAGTATTTATATCTGTTCATTTCAATTGGTGAAAAATCATTCAAGAAAAGTTTTTCATCCGATTCAAAAAAATCAGAAACACCTTTCTTTTCTAAATTAAAATAGATGAACAAAAAAATAAAACCAATAAGGGAAATCAAAAACATTATTTTATTACTACTTTTCATATTTGCATTTTATATGTAAAGATATAAAATGAGGTAGTTTACTAAAAAGTAATTATTAATAAAGCTACCGCACAATAAATATGCTATAAAATATATTTCACAAAAAATATTAGATGTTTATTTAACTCATAAAATATTTATATTTGTTATGTTAATAAAATATGGTATTACCTCATTATTAAAACACATATTATGAAAAAAATTATTGTATTCTTTTCTCTATTCGCTATTTCTCTTTGTTCTGCACAGGTTGCTCCGCCACCGCCATCAATGCCTACTAACGAAAATAAAATTCTTATCGATAAACTTATTAAAGTAACGGATTTTGAAGACTATTTTAACAATTACTGCAAGAAAAAAATAGAACAAACGGCTAAGGAAAATAATTGGGATGATAAGAAAAAACAAGAGATTGTCAACAGTGTAAATTTTGAGCGTTTCAACGCTACGATCTATAATGCTTTTGCAAGAGATTCTAAAGAAAATTTAGAGGATATGATTGTTTTATTTAGGAAATTAAATGAAAATCACAATTCATCTATGATAAAATTGATCCCTATAAATGCAATGATACAGTATAGTCTTGAGGGTTTTGTTGAAAGATTAGTAGAAGAAAAATAGAATAAAAAAATGAAGGACTTTTTTGTCCTCCATTTTTTTATTCTATAGATATATTGTCAAGACTAAAAATTATAAAAAAACAAATTATATATGCAATCATATTTTCATTTTTATTATAAACTAAAAGTCTGTATTTTTTATTCGAAGAAAATATTTTAGGCACATAGCATTCCAGTATTAGATTATTATTACTATAAAAACTGTAATTCGGATTAATATTTAATGCTTTATATCTATGGGTAATAATTTCATTATTTATTCTAAAGGTATTGTTATCAATCATAGAGATTTCAGGAATAAATTTTGAAAATTCTATTTTCAATTTCCTATAAAATAAAATTTGTTTTAATTTAGAAGTTAGTATATGCTCCTTATTTATAAAAAACTTTGAAGTAAAGATAAAACCCCCATGATTTCTTTTCACTAAAATTTCTTTGTCATCAAAACGAAGTAAATAATCACCCCTATTTATCATTTCAAATGTAAGCTCACTCATCATTTTACTCCAATTTTTAAATTAGCTTCTATTCCCAAGAGTGCTTTCACACCACCTCCCACGTTAATGCATCCTCCACAGCTAGACCTTACAGATCCCGTAAGATTTCCGCCTTTCATATAGCTATCATCTCCAAATCCTTTACCTTTTTTATAAAATCCGATTTGTCCAACACCATTAGTTTGAGCTGATTGGCTATTATAACCAAAAGGATTAGAATTGGTTCCTTCCGTCCATGTATGTTCGACACCTACACTAGCACTTATGGGAGTCTTTTTAAATCCAGCGCCTATCGAAATACTGCTTTTAAACTTTGTACTACCTGCTTCATTAAGCCAACCACCAGTAGAGTTACTTGGATTAATTAAATCTATTTTTCCTCCTGCTACATCAAAAGACACTGCATTTATGTCAGCATTACCAATACTAGATTTTACACCAACCTGAAGACCAAAAGAAGTCTTGCCTTCAATTTCTAAAACTATATGATCAGATAAAAAATTTTCGACTTTTGTACCTAAAGGCTCTGTTCCTGCCATATCACGAGAAGTATGTTGTATGCCGTTTTGAATCCAATGAGCATTATCATCTAATGAGACATATCCAGAAGGATGATCATATCCTGTCTTATATGGAGCAAAGTGTTCAGCACCTTTTCCCCAATATTTTTCAGCATTTGATTGATTGGTTACCCTACTATCCCAAAAATAATTGCCATCTTGTCCTTTAACCCAGTCCAGCGGGCTACGACCATCGGGATCTCCAAAACGTATCGGATTATTAAAAGCATAATTATAAGGATTCCATCTTCTACTTGTTTCCGCCAGCGGATCCACAACACCCCATCTTCCAATATCCGGCATATAAAACCTCGCTCCATAATCATACATCCCAGTTTCAGTCTGTAATTCCTTCCCGTTATATTTATACTGATAAGAATAGTTTCCGGAAATATCATTGTATCCTTCGTGCTTTAATCCAAAAGGATAATAATTATTTTCTTCAAGAATTTCTACCTGTGAATCGTTATTAAAAAAACTTAATCTTACATTCCCTAAATGATCTGTATAATGGTAAATATACTTATTTTTTTCAAAATCATAGTATCCTTCCGAAGTTGGGACGAAATTTAATGTTGCAGGATAAAACTTTATTTGGGTGTAGTGAAATCCGTCCAAATAATCTGTAGTTTGCATTACTTGTGTCACATGTTGTTTTCTTATTTTAGCTCCACTTGCATTATATACATACTTTACTGCTGTTTCTATGGATATTCCAGGAATAGTGGTAAAACTTATATGATTAGGAAGATTGAGAAAATTATAACTAATCGTTTTAATGTTTTTATCAATATGGCTGGTCATATTCCCATTTCCATCACTGTTCCCATTATCATAGACGATGGTATTGGGAACAGGAAGATAAGGATAGCCTGAAGGGTTTTGCGAAATATCTGAGACCGAAGTAAGCCTGTTTCCTGCATAAATGTAGGTAAGGTTGTCGATCAATTCTGCTGTACCGTAGCTATTCTTGGTGTTTCTCCACATTCTTGTGATATTTCCGTTCAGGTCATAGGCTGTCTCTTCATTATAGAAGTTATTATATGAAACTGTTGATAATGGTTCGCGATAGTGTGACAGGGTCAGTCTGTTCAGCCCATCATACCGGTAATCATATCTTCTGAAGACATCATCTGATGCAGTTCTCCAGTCTACTTCGGTAATGTTTCCGTTGTACCTTTTCTCGATATCGATTGGATAATCATATTTTATCTCATACCCGAACAATTTTCCATTCAGATTGGCAGGATCATTGATTTTGGTCATCCAGCCCCTGACGTTATAAGCATAATCAATACTCTGAAGATTGTTTCCAACCTTTTTATTTTTCAGCTGGGATAATTCGTTATAGCTGTTTTCTGCCAAAAGTTCCTGAGGCTGACTGTCTACCTGGTGATAGTGTTTTTTCAGTCTGTTCTGCGGATCATATTCAAAGGTTTCTGTAATGACCCTTTCTGTATCGGTATCAAGTCTTTTGTGCTTTGTAACGGATTTTAATGGTACGCCCGCAAAATCCAGTTGGGATTCAGTTCTGGTATAGCCTCCCAAATGATTGATGGAATATCCTCCCACCGCTCTTCCTTTGGTATCGTAATAGGTGTAACTTTTAGTCCAGTTATCGTCTTCAATGTTTTTCACCAAACTCATCACAGGAAGTCCTTTGGTGCTTCTTCCATCGCTGGAAGGCGTCTGCGTCAGCAGAGCTGCTCCCTGAATGTCTGCAGGAAATGCAGGATTGAAACTGTAGGATGGATAGGTGTCATAATAATTGACACTAAGGATGGCAGGAATTTCACCCACAAAATTATTGTCTGTATAATAAACCGTTATTCCATTTCTGGTAAATCCTGTCGTACTTCTGCTTTCAGTAATGGCCAGATCATTGATTTCATTTTGTCTTGCTGCTCTTTCTCCACCAGAAGATAAAATTCCGGTATAGATCACTCTTCCAAAAAGGTCATATTTCGTAATGATCCATTTACCTTGGGTTTTAAGATTGGTATCCTGAGAAAGCACAAGACGATCTGTTCTATCATACACCATATATTCCCAGCCTTTGCCGGGAAGTTTTTTTTCTACCAGTCTTCCTCTTCCATCGTAACGGTATTCATAGGCTAAAGCATTCTGTTCTGCCAGTCCCCAGGTCTGCATTTTGGCAAGAAGTGGCGGAACAACCCATGCCAGTTGGTCATATTCGTTATAGACATAGTAGGTGTCAGCATTTTCAGAGGCATTTAAGACTTTTCTTACCAGCAAAGTCTGTCCTTTTCCGTTTTTGAATTCTATGGTTTCATTGCCGTCTTCGTCTTTCACCGAGTTTTTATATAATTGTCCTGTTCCATAGGTACCGTTATAGCTGATTCCGGATTTTGTGGCTCCATTCTCCCAGGCGGTAGGAGCCGTATATTTGATCACTTCTCCTGAAACATTAGCATCGTAATTAAATTTTACAGGTTTGTCACTCCAGGCATTACCTACCTGTCTCTGTTCCAGGATCCTGTCCAGGGGTGAGTTTTCAAGGGTCTTTTCGGCATAGATCTTTTCTGATCCGTACAAATCGGTTTGGGTAGCATTGGCCAATGGTGTAGGAACAATGGCACCGTTCATCGTTCCGCCTTGAGGAACGGG
>NZ_JPRH01000016.1 GCF_000737705.1 Chryseobacterium soli
GTTCAATAGAACTTATTTGTTGAATAATTGGTTGTGTCTGAATAATTGGCAATGGAAAAATAATGTTAATATCAATATTAAAATTGTTAATCTTATTATTCAACGAATTCCTAAATTCAATAATTCTATTAAATTCCAATTCAATACTTTGTTTAATTAAGTTTAATTCTGCAAGTTGATTATTCAAAATTGAGAATTTTTCATTTTTTTGATTTAATTCTCTTGTATAGGCATTTAAATTATTCTTAATTATCTCTAATTGTTGATGTTTAATATTCTCTTCTTGTGTTATGTCTATGCCATTTTCAAATTCAGGTTTTATAGGTTTATTTCCCCAATGACTTATTATTTCTTTGGATTTAAGTAATATTTGACTATTTAAATTTTCCAAATACTTTTTAGTTTCCTTTTCCTGTAATTTTACTAATTTAAAATTTACCTCTTCAAGCTCTAAAATATATCTCTTAACTTCGTTTGAGATTATTTTTTTTTCTTCTTCAATAAAGCTTTGAAAGTTTAGCTTATTATTTCTGATAAGCGGGTCTAAGTGACTGAAAACAACATTTTCAAGTTCCTCTTGAAATTCTTTATTGCTGTCAATGCTTGAGCATAGTTTTTCAAAATAACTTTGTGGTAAATATTTTACCCTTTCCTCTAAATTACTATTTACTTTTTCATTAAGCCTTTTTACAATAACATCATTTGGAGCTTCAAAAAAAAGCTTAGCTTCAAAGTTTGAAGCAATATTATCTTTCAAGAATTTTTTATTGGTTAAAAAAGAAAAGTTATTATATGTACTGGTGTCACAACATAATCCAATTATATCAGTAATAGCACTTTTACCCATACCTTTATTACCAACTATTGTTACTAATTCTTTATTTAGTTCAATTGTTTGATTATCAAACCAAATACCTTTTGAATTATCATAATTATTTATACTGTATAATTCTAATTTGTCAATGTATTTGTTTTTATTTTCTTTAACTTTTTTTATTACACTAGGCTCTTCGCCGATATACACTCTGGATTTAGGCTCATATAAAGCAAGTTTCAATCCCTCAAACGTAGGACTAGCTTTTATCCAGCAATACTTTTTATCATCAGGCTCAAATATTTTATCATTCCAATGAGCATCTGAACCATGAAAGCAGGGCATTAATTTGCCAAATTTTTCCTTTATAGTAATCTCATCATCTATAATATCTCCTTTTTGATTTCTTTTTTCACCAATAAAATATTTTACATCACCAGGATTTGATGAAAATAAAGCATCACAAAAGAAATAAATATTTGTTTTGTTGCATCTAATTGATTGAATTTTTCACCTTCTAATAGTTCGAAATGACCATTTAAGCCACTGACTCCATCTGTGCTTCCACCTGCAACTACAATAATTGTATTTTCACGTAATTCCTTGTCCTCATTGAAAACCTTTTTTAGATTTTCAAAAGGTATCACATATTGTTCAATACCTCTTATTAGAGCTTGATTATCATCTTTGTAAAATGAACCTAAATGTTTTTTGCCAAAATCTATTAAACTTTGTTTTGTAGCTGAATAACCTACATCTTGATAGTCAAATTTAAGTTTAGCAAAAAACTTGTCATTTAATCTACTATCAATTTTAGGATTAAATATACAATGTATATTAATTGGATTATTCTTGTGTGTAACAGGTGAAATTCGTAATTCAACATTTGGAAGAATTAAATCGAATGTCTTAGTAATACTTTTATTATTAAAATATTTTTTGAACTTGAAATAATTGTCAATGCATAAATAATCGGTTATTGCTATAGTTTTAATTTCTGAACTATAACTATTTATACTTTGAATATAGTTTGTCCATTTTTCATCAGGTGTTGAACCTATAAAATGGTCTTGCTTTTTAGTTTCTGGAGTATGAATATGTAGCTCCCAACGATTCCATTCAGAACCTCTTGGATAATTATTCTTTTGAGACATTGGCTATTAGTTTGTTTATATGCAATATACTATTTTTATCAGCACTCAATATACAAACTGTCAATAACATAAAATTATGGAAACCCGTAAATTAAATCATTTTATATCTCGGTAAATTTGACACTAGCAAATTATAACAATATATTTTATAAACCTGATAAAATCAAATGGTCCGAAATAATTGAAATATGGGAATTTGCGGGAAGCCCTAATACTAAAGAATTGGAGCTCCAAACGATGATTTGAAAACTTCTATAGAATATAACGCAACAATAGAGTTAATAGAGTCATACTTTAAAATTCAACTACGATTGGAGAATTTTTTCGAACTTATCTTTTCTGATATGTCCAGGAATTATCTCAAAATTTACATCACTAGTTAAAAGCATTGATTTTAATAAATTTAGGCTAGTAAGTACCACGTCCATCATTAACGAATTGTCGTAAACTATAATAAAAACAAATCTTTCATAAATAGTTGTAGATTCAATAATCTTTTTTAATATTCTTGTTAATTTAGATGAAAGACTACCCAAACTTCTAAATTCTATTATTTCAATTCCTATCTTACCCTGTCCGATTTCATTCATGATTACCATATCTGGGAAACCATTATCAGACTTGACAAAATACTTGAATTTATAGTTGTTTTTCACCCAATCTTCAACTTTAGATTGAATATCAGATTTATTAGGGAGAAATGAATCTGAAATAAGAGTTTCTTGTTCCTCAAATTCGAATTCCTTAACCACTTTTTTATCTACACCAAACATTTCTAGAAGTTCAGAAAGTTTTAAAATATGGAATGACCTACCTGGTGCCTTACCTCTGAACTCTGCTATTAATTCGAATTTAGGATACAAACTTTGCTTGTCAACTTGGTAAAACCAGTCTTTCTTTTCATCACCAGATATAAAAACTATATCTTTTTTATACTTTTCCGCTAACTCTAGAATTGTAAACCAAATTAATAAATCACCTATTCCTCCATCCCCTTTGTTTTTATCTTCATATCCAGGAGGAATTTTATTTTCATATCTATACTCCAGTTGTTCCTTTATTTTCTCTTCATCCAATTCAATATCATAGATTACTTCATCGGTAAACAAAGATTTGTAAAGCTGACTTACTGGGTCATTCCAAGACCACTCCTTAACATGTTCAATAAGTTTTCCCAGTTGTTTTGCATAATCTTTTACTAAAGAATTAATTTCCTTCTCTTTCTCAGACAGCTCATCATAATCTTTTATGCCATCTAATAAAGGATATTTGCCAATCCCTAATACTGGTATACTATTTCTACTTTTTGTTAATTGTTGAAAAACTTCTTTAATTTTCTCAGGTCGTATTTTAGCAAACTCTCTGGCAACTTGCCCAGGAATAAAAAATCTCTTTTCTTTAATAATTTTTGTATACACTTTTTTTATTTCATCAAGGCTTTCTGAACTTGTTGTATAAGGTAGTATCAAAGAGTTTGTATCAAATATAAATAAGCAATCATTTTTTATTTCAGTAGTAGGTCTTCCAGAGACAGCAAAGATATCTTTTGCGTTTGGAAAAATTTTATTTATGATAAATATATCTTTATCACCGCTCATTTTAAGAAAATTTATAGGTTATTCACGATAAATATAATGAAATATCTCAAATTTATGTTACAACAGTAGTGATATAGAAAACAATCCCCCCCTTCTTCCTCCTTTTTTCCTATACCCCCATTTATAAATTCAGATTTTTGTTGTGGGTTTTGCAAAAAGTATCATTTATATTTTTTTTGAAATTTATTTTTATGTTAGTAATATTTTTAGACTAAAGTCTAAACTTGACACAGAAAAGCTTTGTTCAAAAGATGTTATAAAAGTTTTAAAATATATCAAAAAGACCTATCCTAAATTTGGTATATTTAAAAAAAATGTGTATATTTGAATTAATAAAAAAGCCTTGGTGTGGTGGTACACAACAAGGCAAATCAATAAATTTTAACGTTACTAAAATTATCGACTATGGCAAAGTTACAACATTGTCTTCAAAGTGCCTGCATTTATGTGGGAACGTATCGCAAGTACAACAATTCAAGTTTGTACGGAAAATGGCTAAATCTTTCGGATTATTCAGATTATGACGAATTAATTACTGCAATGTATGAATTGCACTCTGATGAAGAAGACCCCGAATTTATGTTTCAGGATTATGAAACCCCAGAATTCTTTATCAATCAAGGCTTAATAAGTGAAAGCTATATTTCAAAGGACATTTACGAGGTAGCCGAACAAATCGACAGTTCAGACTATGATTTCGAGGTTATAGAAGCTTATGCGGAGTGCATGAGCAACTACCATAAGGAGGTGGAAGACCTTTTGGAGAGTCTTTCAGATTCTTATTATGGTAAATTTGATTCAGATGAAAATTTCGTTCAGGAAATGTTAGAACAAGATGGTAGCATTCCCGAAAATTTACCCTCATACATTTACATTGACTGGACTTCTACAGCAAGGCATCTAATGTATGATTATTCAACCTCAAACGGGTACTATTTTAGGAATTAACAACAACCTTGCACCCTGTTATCAGGGTGCTTTAAACCTTAATCAAATGAAAGCAAGATATGTAAGGATTTCCACAGGAAATCAAAACACACAAAGACAGTTACAAAAGAACCACCCCGATGAAAAACTCTACATTGACACCATTAGTGGAGCTACGCCATTCAGCCAAAGACCAGAGGGAAAAAAAATGCTCGAAGACATAGAAGATGGTTTAATAGACTATATAAGTGTGCATTCCATAGACCGATTGGGAAGAAATCTATTTGATATTTTAACCACTTTAGAGCTTCTAAATGAAAAGAAAATTGTTTTAGAAGTTGATAATCTTGGATTAAAAAGTTTAGTCAATAATAAGCCTAATTCTGCTTTTAAATTGATTATATCGGTTATGGGGAACATCGCTGAAATGGAACGGAATACGCTATTAGAAAGACAGAGAGAGGGAATTGCATTAGCAAAAGCAAAGGGAGTTTACAAAGGTCGCGAATTAGGCTCGAAAGAAACAGACGAAGAGGTTTTGGATAAATATAAAGAGGTTGTCAAATATCTAAAGAAAGGTCAATCTTTAAGAAATACAGCTAAACTGTGTAATGTTAGTCTAGGGACTGTACAAAAAGTAAAAAAGATTTTAAATTAAAAAGTAATGACTGAAAATACAATACCAAGAGCCCTTTCCCAAAACGAGATAATCTTTTTAATTCCTGCAACTATTAATGTTGAGGAGCTTATTAATTCTGCTACATCTTACAACAAAAAAATAGATACTAACAAATTACTATCTTTTATAAGCTTAGTAGTTACAAAGACTGTTAAGTATAATTTTGATAAAAGTAAATATACTTCTCATAAAAAAGGGAATATTCACAGTGGTGAATTGAAAAAATTACTAGGAAATGATTATACAACCTATTATGGTTTTTTATATGACGAAAAAATTCTTTCAACAAGAAGTCCTTATAGCATAGATAAGAAAGGAGAAACTTTCGGTTATGGATTTACATCATTCCACTTATTTAAAAGATTAAATTTAGTTGTATTTAATCCTACAAAGTCAGTTAAATTTGATAATTACTTTAATAACTCTTATACAAAAAAATGTGAGGAAACATTTTATAATCTTTTTGATAAAACTAAATTTTCAATTGATTTTAAACTGGCTGAAAATATATTATTTAGTAAATATTTTGATAATATTCCACATAATTCAGATAAAAAATATTCAGCATATCATGGTTCCTTAAAACAATTGAAGAAATTTCTAAATGGTGAATATAGCTTTACTAGAAAAAAGAAATATTACGAAAGAAAACCTTCTGGTAGGTTTTACTCACCTATGACTAATTTAAATAAAAACATAAGAAATTTACTTTATTATGAGGGTGAAAAGCTGCAACAGTTAGATGTGAAAAATATGTTTCCTTACCTATTATCACAACATTTAATTAAAATAGCCAATATAAATCAAAAAAGAATTGAAAGACTTAAAAACTGCTTGGATTTCAAAACTAAATACGAATTAAATATAAGCTACACGACAAAAGACTATTTATATACCAATTGGATAGAAAAATATTTTGTTGAAAAGTATGGTATGTTATTTCCACAAAAACCAACAGGAAGTTTTATTACAGGTGGTTATTTATCAAAACAGGGCTATAGCGAATACTTTTCTTTAGATAAACCTAAAAGTTTATTTCAGTATAGTTATAGCCATTCTCATCAATTTAATAAAAAATTTCATCCCTCTGTTCAACAAGATTCACAAGTTACAAATCACAGCCAAAGGTTTCATAAGACAACTAAAGGTAACTGGATTCCCAAAAGTAATCTGTATTCAAATAGTTATAGTAAATCAAAGGATTTAAATGATAATTCCAATTTGGCTACACTTTATACTGAAAGCTTTAAAAGTTTCACCTCAGCAGAAGAGATTAACTCAAAAGAAAAGTTATACTCTAACTATATCTCGACGAAAACCTTTAAAAGCCTTATGGATAAAGAAGTTACAAACTTCAACACACTCACTATTAAGGGAATTATATACGACCATTTTATTGACCCGTTCAAGAATAATACAGGTTTAAGTAAATGGACTCTCAAATATGAAGAAGAATTCAACGAAGATTACAATGGGTTATATAAACAAGATAGAGCTTTAACAAAAAAACTTTTCATTTCAATGCTTTATGCAAGAAACAATCATTATATAGAGGAACAAAAAGTATTTAAATCTTTGTTCCCAATCTTATATGATTTGATACGTGAAGAGAAAAAAGGAGACCACACAATTATTACAAATGAGTTATTCGATTTAGAGGCTGATATAATTGTTGATACTGTTGCAAGAGGCTTAATAAAGCAAAAAATTAAAACGTTCACAATTCATGATTGCATTGCTGTACAAGAAAAAAATATTGATATTTCTAAGTTAAAATTGGAAGAAGCATTTATTTCGAGATTTGGGAATTGCCCCAAAATTGAGTTAGAATAATATATCAACAAATAAAAGGATATTTATCATATTGGAAAAATCAAAAAGCTATTTTACAAGAAATAGAA
Source organism: Chryseobacterium soli (assembly GCF_000737705.1). GTDB lineage: Bacteria > Bacteroidota > Bacteroidia > Flavobacteriales > Weeksellaceae > Chryseobacterium > Chryseobacterium soli. The sequence goes on from NZ_JPRH01000016.1 coordinate 7,074, forward strand.
TTGAAAGTTTCAGATTGAATTAATATCTTTGTTCCTTACTTCAACGAAAAAATAAAAGTGTAAACTTTTGCTTTTGTCTTGTGAATCGGCAAAATTCAACCTTATCACAAAATGCAAATAGTTTAGCACACTTGTCATGTTCTATGGCAAGTGGCTATCCTGTTTTATGTGATATGGCTTTGCCGAGCCAACAAGACTAGAGCATGTGAGAACCCACTTGCTTTTTTTGTTGTTTATACCTCAATGACTATAAACAATAAAATTCAATTTATATGAAAAATTTATTTCTTACAGCTATAATTGCTGTTTCTTTCGTTAACTGTTCTGGCAACGATGATGATTCAACACCACAGCAAAACAATCCAGTAACCACCCAATATTTCCACCCTCCTGCATGGATTCAAGGTAGTTGGAAAATCTCTGGAAGCAATTCTGCTTACTTTAAATTTTCTTCGGATGATTTCATTTTAGTAACTCCTTACACAAGTTACAAAGCAATTTTAACTCAGACAGCAGCCACAGGACAAACAGCAAAGGTAAATGAACAAATTTCTGACCTTTACTATGAGTTTACTATCACTACTGGTGGTTCTAATGGACAATACAAATTCAAGAAAATCAGTGATACACGTATTCAATGGGTAGGCAATACAATTCCTCCTGTTTATCTGGATAAAGAATAAAATAATTTTACTATGAAAAATTTCTTTAACAAGCTAAAACAGATTACTGGTTATGAACCTATTAAATCTGTTGTATTAGGAAATTATAACCGTCAGGAGCAGTATAATGTTGATACCGAACGATTAATGGGACGTGATTATGATAAAGTAAAGGTTATCATGAATTACTATGAAACCAATGCTGTAAAGATTTTCTTTGAGTTTCAAAATGGCAATAAATTGACATTTGATGCTATTGAAGTGCCTTACATTTATGGTGATGAAGTAAAGGTCAGCCTTATTGCTGAAAACAAGCAACCAGCATACCTTTTAAAAGATTTTCAACAGTTGACACTCATAAACCCTGTAACAAGGATTAAAATTGTGCTTAAATATTAATCTAAAATCAAAGCAATATTGAAAAGAGTTTATGATAAAGTGAATAGTTGGTTATTTCCTAAAGTGCTTAAATCTGACCCAAGAGAAGCTCAAGTATCAAACAATAATTTGAATAGGACATTCTGGAACACTAGACGGTTATTAATTCTAATTCAAGGCTTTTTAGAAAATGAAAAATTGAGAATCAGAATTGAAGGTAATTTTACTAAGAATAGACTTAGTCATGAAGGCAAACTTTATCATTTCGTAACACCGTTTTGTGAAATCTCATTGAACAATGATAAAAGGGGTAGATATAATATTACATATTTCCTTAACCCAAATCTATTAGAGATTATAGGTGATAATTACGGTAATATTGTGGAAACCAGAATTTATGAATTAGTCACTGATAATGAAATAAAAGGATTTATAAATGCCAATCCATTAAATTGTATATATGAGAGATACTTCAATGAATCATTGATGATTGCTGAAACGGAACCGAATTATATAGTTACTGTTACAGAAAAAGCAATTTCTTAAATAAGACAAGAAACAGACGTAGCCCGTCTAGGCTATTTTCAGAAAAAATAATTTCCTCATTTTTAGACGAAATTTTGATATTAGCATATTCGTAACGACTTAGGGGCTTTGTTTTTAATTTAAGTTACTGATATTCATCACACTTCTCATTACAAAAGGCAGATTGAAATTTCACCTATTTGTCATCACTTTTTAATGTTGAAAAAATAAAGAAAAATCAAGGTGTAAGCATTTTACTGTATTTCATAAAACAACAACTTCTCCCATTTTTTGAGAGAAGTTTTACTATTTTACCCTCGTAAGACAATTTATTCAATATTAAACACATCAAACATATGATTTTTAGTGTTTTATTGAAAACAAATAGCAAATTGGATTTTCATCTAATTTTAAACTCAAACTACATAATTAAGAGGTTTTTGCTTATGATTTTCTATTAAATGGAAAAAGATTCTTTTTATATTGTCTAAATGGAATTTCCAAAAAAACAATATAACCAGCCAAATAAAAAGAAAGATTCATTATTGGATTGACTAACCAATATTTATTAATAATATTAATACGAATATATGATGACAGTTCCAATCCTAAAAACATATTATAATAAATTTTCTCAACAGCTTTTTTTGACATAAACATTGAAGAAAAATTTAATAAACATACAGCTACAGCATATAGAAATAAGATTACAGAAAAGAGAGGTTTTTCTATTAATAAAGAAACAATTAATAGAATAATTATCAAGTTAGTGGAATCAATAAAAAATTTATTAATGGAAATATTTACATAGCAATGAGCTATGAAGTTTAAAAAAAGTAATCCAATAAATATAAATCTTAGAATGTAAATGATTTTCATAGAGCTAATTTTACTTAGTTTTATTCCAATATCCAACTTTATTCCCATATTATTTTTTCAAAGCATCTGTAGTCTCAATTTTTGGATTTACAAAATAGTTCATTCTGTTCCATTTTTAGAAGTCCCAAGGTACGTAGCAGCATGGTTCAAGTCAGTGCCCCAATCTTTATTATCGCCTTTAAAAGCAACTATTGTTTTTCAAAAGAGTTTTTTATCAGTCTTTTCAAAACCTGATTTAATAAAACTCTGAAATTCACCTAGAGATAATTCATAAGAAAAAAAATCAGATTTTAAACTTTATCCACTACCAGCCCTAAAAGCACACGCAAAACAATTGTAGTATTTTATTGCAAATTTAACCCAGATACTAGGTGGTCAATTTGAACTGAAATGAGTGGTCAATTTACTCCAAAAAACACTGGTCAATTTGACTGGCTTTTCCAATGTAAAATGTCAAACGTATTTTATTGAAAACAAATGGAAGATTGAAATTTAGTTCTTTTTTTACTGTTTTTTGACACCAAAAATGCACACAAATTCAGGTGTAAATTCTGTAACATTCTAATAAAAATCACTTCGAACCGAGGAACAAATATCGCTTATTTAGTTGGTGCTGGCTCTGGTATATACCTATCTCCAAAATCAAATAATTTCATTTCAATACTTTTTTCCAGAGGAATGTTTCTGTATATATTATCTCTCAAAACTTCAAAAACCACATATCTTGAATGATAAAGAGATATGGTATTTGAAGTGTATTCAAAATCCTTATAAGAACCCAAGCTTTCTTGTTTCTGTTCAAAAAAGTTTTTTGAATAATAGACTATGAGTTTTTGATTATTAAATTTAATACTTGAAACTGAATCTTTATTGAAAAACTCTGCTGTAGAAATCTTAATGTAATCTTTATTCTTTAATCTTTGATGGGTTACCGTAAATAGATTTACTGGATATTCCTTTGGAAAACTCGATGACATTGAATCTACAGTACTAAAAACTTTTTTTTCTAAAAGGTTTTTTTCTGAATTCTTTCTACAACTCTGAGTCAGCATAACTATTAAGATTAATAAAAATGATTTATTTAACATTGTAGTAATTTATTTTATTAAAACTTTTTACATTAGCTGGTGTCATTTTTAATCCTGTATTCTTTTGCCCATTTCGATTATACTCAATTATCCTATTTCCCAATCCTTCATGTACAGTAAAGAATCTTGATAACATACTACTATTCTTTAAAGTTGCCCCATGTATAGTTCTCCTTGTGTCTTGGTCTGCTCCCCATTGATTTCCAATTTTGTCAGGATTTGCACCTCCATAACCATCATGATTATGATAAAATGAAATTAAATTGTCATAGCCTCCAATATATTGTGTCATAAAATTAAACCCTTTGGTGTTGTTATCTATAGAGTGTTGAGTGGTAATTAAATAATTTTCTGAACTTCCACCTCTTGAAAACCTTCCCAATCCAAATTCAATTCCATCAGTAGTATTATTATTAAGAAAATTATATACGTTTACAGCATCATTGACATTATTTGTGTAGCCTGCTGAAACTGTACCATCTTTTATTGGTCTCATACCTCCTAAATAGCCAGTAGCTTGACTCAAATCACTAATGACACTTCCATCACTTGGTTTGGCTTTATCTACTACAACTGGAGCTGTATTTGTAACATTCCCCTTCTTATCTGTTGCAAATAACCTGTCATCACTCCTATTTTCACTTCCATCATTAGGGTCTTTCCTAGTAACATTACCATCTAATGATAATTTGTAATCTGTAAAAACTTGTCTGCCATCAGGGTCAATGTTACTTATAGGGTTATTTAACACCATGTTATAAGGTGACCAACTTGAATATTCCTCACTCAAAGGGTCAGGAGAAAACCATCTTCCTGAGGTATCTAAGTAGGGTTGTGCATCTGGGTCACTCAAATCTATTTCTCTGAACTCAACAATCTCTTTGGTCTTTCTGTTGAATCTTACAGAACCAATACTTACAATAGAATCCTTGTCATGGAACTCTAAATACTTTCCTTTACTCAAAGTAGCTACTTTTGGATAGTAGCCATATTTCTTAAAGGGATTTCCAGCCTCAATGTTCTTTCTTCTCCTTTCTGCTTCCTCTGGAGTTAAAGGGTCTCTGGATTTTAAAACCTCATCCATGTAGGGTCTGTTTCTTTCTTCTTTAGTCAGCTTTACAGGGTTGATGTATGGTTTCTCTGCCTTTGGTTTAGTCTGGGGCTTACTTTTTACTTGTGCCTGTGTAAATCCTGCAACAAGTATAAAAGCAGTCAATACAATTCTTTTCATAGTCATTTGGTTATTTCGTAAAGTTATTTAATAATTTTTTATTCTCGTATTTTTCTCTTTCTGTTTTTAAAGAAGTTAGCCAATCCAGATACATTTCCTCTGGCATCTGCCTGAAACCAATCGCATAAATGTGAGTATATTCTTTAGTCATTAGCCCCATCAGTTCTTTAGCTTTTGGGTCTTGTTGAGCCTTTTTTATGTTTTCAGGATTGGTGGAACTCAAATTCTGTTTATCCATTAATTTTTCAAACTGTGCTTTGTGTGTTTCAGCTTTTAAGATAAGGGCTTTAGAAAAGTTTGGGTAAACTTCTAAGGCTCTGTTTACAGTTTTTAGTACAAACTCACCATCATTGTCAGGAAAATTTCTGTTGTATGCCTGTGCTAAATCAAACAAGCATAAAGCAAGACTTTCTTTATTGTTCAGTGCCTTCATAAACACCCCATTTTTAATGGCATCTAAGTGAATGAACCCCGAAGCCATTAACCACGAATCTTGTGGAAATATCCCACTCGTAAGCTCTGTATTGTACCATCCATCAGACTTGATTTGATGTTTGATATAAACATGGTTGGGTGCTAATGCCAGATTAGCTTCTACTCCCAATTCCTCAGCTAAAATCTTGTACAGATAAGGCATAGAATTACAATTTCCTTTTTTGGTAGCCAGAAGTTTAGATACAAATAAATTGGTAATGTCTTTATGTCCGAACACATCCTCAAAATCATAGTTGAAAGGTTTGTACTGGATTACCGTATCTTTAATAGCAATGGGTAAGGTCTGGCACATGATGGAATAGACTGCTGCATACTTGCTTACTTTGTCTCTGTCTGAAAGTTTATAGGTTAAATCCCTGCTCTGAACAATAGCATTAGCAAAGCCTTTTAAAAAGGCTATTTCTCGATTTAATTTATCTGTATCTAACTTACCTTGATAGTAAGCATTTTCCACACTAAAAACAGCCTCTTTGAAGCTGTATTGCTGTTTATCATTCAGCATGTTGTCTATGGTCTGGTAGGCTTCGTTATAAAACTGGTTATTTTGTGCCTTAGCTATTCCAGTACTCAGCCACACAAATAGCATGGATAGGAATAAGGTTCTATATGGTAAATGTCTTTTCATTATAAGTGTTTTGGGTCTATAGGGAAATACTGGGCTTTCTCCTTAGACTGCTGGGATTCTTTTTTCTTTTGTTTCTGGGCTTCCTGTTCTTTCTGCTTTTGCTTTTCAGCATTAATCTGTCTCATTCTTTCAGCAAGAGCCTCACTTTTCTGTCTGTTGGCTTCACCTTTCATATTACCTAACCATTGCTCGTAAGCTCCCTCTGGCATCATCACAAATCCTAAGTTATCAATATTGTTAAATTGGGCTTTTGCTTCCTGTAGTAAAGCCCGTGCTTTAGGATAAAATCTAATGTTTTGGAGTTCCTCTGGGTTTTCAAGGTCTTTAATTCCTAATTGATTGGCTACATAAGTCAATCTTGCCTGTTGATACATGGATTTAAGTTGATTGGCATAAATGTTATTGGGTGAGTATTCAAGTGCTTTATCCAAAGATTTTCCCACAAACTCATCCATACCGTACTTATGAGCATAACCATTGGCTAAATCTGCATAGAACTGTGCTAAAAGTTCTTTTTTACTCAGGCTTTTCATGTAGATGTCATTTTGTAAAGCTTCTGATTTTATATAACCTGATTCCAGTATTAAAGAATTGGCAGTAAAAATGCCATTCGTAAGCTCTGCATTTTGCCACTCTCCCTCTTCATCTAAAAACTTGATATAAGTATGATTAGGTGCATAGGCTAAAGAGGCTTCTGTGTTCATTTCTTCTGCTAACATCAGATATAATAAAGGCATAGAGTGGCATTGTCCTGAACCTGTTTTTAACAGTTTGGCGACAAACATCTTGGAATGGTCTTTTTGTCCCATATAATCCTCAAAATCATATTTGTAGGCTTTATGTTGAACTCCTCCCAGCTTCATGTCTTTAGAGAAGTATTCAAATATCATTAGATTTTTATCTGTGTTACTTTCTATGTCCTCTTTTCTTTCTTTCATTTTCTGCAAAAGTTGCTTTGCAGTTTTCTGAATTCCAGATTTAAATTGATTAAAATTTTGTTTGCCCCCGTAGTAAGCATTTTCCACAATGAAATTGGCTTGACTTACTGTGTAGTTGTCAGTATTAAGTGAGGCTAATTGATTGTAAGCATCATAATAGGCTTGTGTGCCTTCTTTTCCTGATAAAGAGGGTAAATTGTAATAAGAATCTTCTGTGGCTTGTAATCTTGTGTATTCTTCCTGTTTAGTTGTAAGTTCCTGTTCCTTAGCAACCCTTTTAAAATCCTCCTGAACCATTCTCATATTTTGCTGGTCTATCTGTGAATTTCTTTGATTGTATAAACCACCATAAGGAACTGAGGGAACATTTGACCTTGCTGGGTTACTATAGCTTTGATTAGAGTAATTTTGAATACTACTTGCGCTGGGTGTAGAGGTAGTTGGAAAATTTGGAATCTGTCCAAATACACATATATTGATACACAACAAAGGGAAAACTTGTAGTCTTTTCATCATAAATACTCTTTTTTCTTGTGCTTATTAAAGGTTCGTAAATTTACAAAAATTCAATTGATTGTGAAAATTACTGCCTGTCTTAAACTTAATTTTAGCCAAAGCTAGATAGGGGTAACGACAAAACTTGTCACATTAAAATTTGTTTTAAATTATTATGAAAATTATATGATGAGAATTCTTAATTTCATTCTGCTTACTTTTCATCTATAAGAATCTTACATAAGTATTTTTGTTATATTTGTTTTATAAACATTTAACCATGACCAAAAAAAGTGACGAATTAAAAAATGATAATAATGCACAAGAGAAAGCTAACAGTCAGAATGAAGACAAGCGTCCAGTCTGTGGTTTAATTATGCCAATCGCTGATACAGACGGCTATCCCACAGGACACTGGAAAGAAGTTAAAAAAATTATAACTTCAGTGGCTGAAGATGCAGGATTTAGAACAAGGCTGGTTAGTGAAAGCGAAGACGTACGTGTTATCCAGAAAACTATTGTACAGAACGTTTTTGATGATGATATAATAATCTGTGATGTAAGTTCGAAAAACCCTAACGTGATGTTTGAACTAGGGTTAAGATTTGCTTTCGATAAAGCGGCAGTAATTATAAAAGATGATGAGACAGGATATTCATTCGATACGAGTCCTGTGGAACACATTAACTACCGAAAGGATTTACGTTTTTCATCAATTGAACAGTTTAAAAAGGATTTACGTTCTAAATTAACTGCAACATTTGAAAAATCACAAGAACCTAATCACTCAATGTACTTACAAGATTTCGGAAAGTTTGTTATTAAAGAATTGCACACTAAAGATGTTTCACCAAATGAATTTATCTTAGAAAGACTTGATGAGTTACAAGAATCAATTCAAAATATTAAAATTAACAAAGCAAACAACTCTTCTAATGAAATTACTTATGCAAGACATACATGGGCTAATGACAAAGATTTTAGCCTTAGTGCTCTCTCAAAAAAGTTTGCAGAAAGTCACGATTTAATGGTTATGACACCTTCTGAACATGCTATTAAATTAAAACAATACATTAGTGGAGTATATAAGGAAAACGGAATTATACCACCTTCACTAAGTACTTTAGAAAAATTTGCAAATAACACGGTCATGCCTTAATAAAATATTTCAATTAAACTTATAAATAATTATGGGATTTGCTACTGCTGGGATAGCCTTAATAAATGCTCTTAAAGAACCTCTCTTTAAAAAAGCCAAGGAGTATGGCGATGAGTATATATTCATTTATCAGAATGGTCTTATTGAATATATTGATAACTACTTGGACAAATTCTCTAAGATTAAAACATTCATTCACAGAGATACAAGAGTTCCGTTCTATGAAGTCTTTTATCCCGTTTCAATTATTACACCTTTCAAAAAACCTGTAAAGGATGTAATTGAATTAATTGAAGAAAAAAAATATATAACCATTTCTGGTAATGCTGGTAGTGGTAAGAGCATGCTCACGAAACATATATTCATGTCTTGTGTTGAAAGTAGTAAATCAGTACCTATAATGATTGAGCTAAGACAGCTAAATACATATGAAACCACCATTGAAGAGTTAGTTACAAAAATTATCACAAATAATAATATTTCACCTAGTGATAAGATAACTGAAAAAATTCTAAGTGAAGGCAATTTCATCTTTATAATAGATGGCTACGATGAAATATTCTCACAAAACAAGGAGAAAATTACCCGTGACATAGAGCAGTTTGTAGATAAATATAGTAATAATAAATTTTTAATTACATCACGTCCCGGAGCTGGAGTTGAATCCTTACAAAGGTTCGATAATTATTCAATTGGGGCTTTAAAAAGCACTGACATTAAGAAATTTGTGAAACTACAACTAGATAAATATGATAGGCAATTAGGAAAAAAAATTCAAGAAGAAATTGAAAATCCTGTAAATAAAGATTTTAAACATTACTTATCAAGTCCACTACTTCTGTCAATGTTTATCTTTACTTTTAAAAACTATCCCGAGCTTCCTAAACAACGAAGTAAGTTTTACTGGAATGTTTTTGATACATTATGCACTAGACATGATTCTTTTTCAAAAGCTGGAGGATGGCAACATGAAAGGCAATCAGGATTAAAAAATGAAGAACTGGAAAAAATCTTATGTTGGTTTTCTTATATTTCTCTGTTTGAAGGCTCTTATAGTTTTGATTTAAACTATTTAACAAGTAACATTCAAAGAATTATCGCTAATAAAATTGAAGGTAAGCCAGATTTAGAAAAAGTAATTTATGATTTAAGTGTATCATTATCAATGTTAATTAAAGATGGTACCGAATATACTTTCCCCCATAAATCATTACAAGAATACTTTGCAGCACTATTAATAAAATCTCTAGATTACAACCAAAAAAAAGAGGTCTTTACGAAGAAAATTGGAACAATGGTTGAAAAATCATACGGAGGCAATTCAAATTTTTATAATTTATGTTTCGAACTAGATAATATAATTTTCTTAAAGTTGCTAATATTTGACAACCCAAATTTTGATTTTAATAGGGACAGAAATGATAAGTTTGAAAAGACAAATGAAATCTTTAAACTTCTAGATTATGAATTACTATTCACAAATAGCCATTTAACAAGTGATGAGAATTCATTTCATTTAGAAGGAATAGCAAGTCTAAATAATCCTATAATTGATTTTTTGATTGAAAATAATCATCCTGATGTTAGTTTTAGTGTAGTGAATGCAACATTAAAGGATTCAATGGAATTTAATTTACTACTTGAGGAAAAATCGGAAACAAATGAATATGATGATGAAAATATCACTATATGCAAAATCTCACAATCAGATTTAACCAATCCAACTGTTATCAACTTTTTTGAAGATTCCTTAATAATATCAGCATGTACATCCTATTATGATAAATTTAATCAGAGGCTTAAACATTTTGAAAATTATATAATCTCAGAACAAAAAGGTACAACTGATTTACTTGACATATAAGAGAAAAATGGAATATTTTCCCCAAAAATAGATTTTAAGATGTATTTTTTAAAACCTCTGATATTCTAACAATTACATTTGAACCATTAAATTACTTTTGTGTTTTATTATTGAAAAGTTAGCCCTTTTGAAATCTTCTTCTTCAAAGATATCAACTGTTTCATTAATCCGATTCGGGTATAGGTGGCTTGCAAAAATTAATTGTAGCCTAGCCAATGGTTTAAAAATATAAAACTTTTCGTAGTACTCAATAAACTTAGCTAAAAGAGCAATGCGAATTCTGAAAATTGTTGAAAAATTGTTTAAGTAAAGATTTTCGAATTCAGATGCTTTTACCAAGTCATCAAATGTGTAGTATTCAATCAATTTGTATTTACGTAACTTTTCAATACCAGTCTTTAACCTTTTAAATCTAACGATTCTTGCTCTATCTAATTTAAATTCAGTTACCTCCACCTCAACACTTTCTAATTCCAAAAACTTAGCTAAACAAAGCCTATGCTGACCTGAAGTGGTAAAATAATGACTACCGAATTTAAGGACATTTTTTCCTTCAGTATCTTCATCATACTTACGGAGGATATGATTATCTATAATATCTTCCCTTGAACTAAAGTTTTTCATAATTCTTTCAAATCTGTGTAGTTCATTTAAAAGCTGATGCCAGTTTATTTTCCTGTAACAATTGTAAGCAAATCCATAGCTGATTCCGACAATACGTTGAGGATTAATTTTGCTTTTATATCGCTTTGGCTGCTCAATAAAGAAATCTCTATAAATAAAGTCTTCAGGTTTATAAACATTTTCATAAAAATGTTTCTTGTCACTAAAGTCAGGGTAAACCGATTTAACCCAATTTAATCTTCTATCTTCCAACACAGTAACTATTTCATAATTTACACTAATTCTTCCACGAAATCTAATATGGATTCAACAACTTATGTTTTTTCTTCTTAGGAAGAGTTATAGACTGAACAATCTAAGAGCTCCATTTTTCCCTCGATTTCAAATCTTAAGCAATTCAAAAAGGTTTCATATTATAACTTGACTATCAATCTATAGCCTGTAACTTCCTATAAATAGTCATAAAAAACTGACTATTAAATAGGTGTATTAAAAGTATGAAAATATTATTTATTAGTAATTTGTTAGCTTGGTGTAAACCTGTTAAAATCCAAGACTTTTAAAAATTTTCGCAGTTGATTTCGCTTTCTCCACATCTGTTTTACTTATGTATGTAAGAAGTTGTCTCTCTGTTTTATGTCCTGTAAAATTTAACAAGTAAGTAATAGGAATCTTTTCATAGAAGTTCGTAGCAAAGCTTTTTCTTCCAATGTGAGAAGTTACAAGTTGATACTTTGGATAGTTACCAAAAACCTTCCTAGTGATTCTTGACAAACCCTCTCTCTCAATTGTCAGAACCTTGCCATTGTACAGAACCTCATCTATACCAGCTAGTTCACAAACATCTTTAATATATAGATTAAGATTTACATCAGAAATCTTGCGTGGAAATTCACCTCCTCTTTTCAACAAAATATTTTGTACTTTTTGTAGTAGTGGAATTTGCATCTTAGTTCCCGTTTTGACTTGATTAAACTCTATGTAAGATTGATTCTCATCATCTTGTACAATCATACTGGAATTGAACCTCAAATAATCACTAACCCTCTGTCCTGTATAGCAAGCTATCAACAACCAATCCCTGGCATTATCCAAGTATTCACTTGGCATCTCCGTTCTTTCTATTTTATCAAGCTCATCAAAATTAAGATAGACAGATTTCGGGACATTTCTTGATGCTTTTTCTATATCAAACTTCCACAAAAGAGCATGTTTATGTACTTCTATATCAAAAGACTCTGCAACCTTACAAATCATTTTCAAAAATTTAAGATTTCGATAAGTTGTAGATGTCTTATAGTTCTCCCGAAGACAATACTTTTCAAAATCCACCCTAAAAGAATTATCTAAATCAGAAAACTTCAATTGTTTAAAAGTTTTCTTCCTAGCTGTTAGGTCATCACAATAACGCTTTATCAACTGTTTAACTACGTTTGCTTTCTTAATGGTTGACTCACTTACAGTATCTTTCTTTAGATTAATGTAGTCATCAATAAACGAAAGTATGTTGTTTAACTGCGGTTCTATCTTTTCTGAAATAACTTTTTCAGGATAGATAGTAGCTTCAAGCCAACCCTTTAAATCCATTTCAGGTTTATAACTTATGTATTCCGAAATTATTTTTGTCTCAATTCTAATTAGCTCAATGTTTAATTCAACCAATTCATTGCTTACATTCCGTGAACTTATTACACATTTTCCATTTTTCCAATCCTTTGGTTTACACTTTAAGTGAGATAGAGGTACTTTTACATCCACCTCCTTATCTCTTAATCGTACCCAAACTGTACTATACTTGTTTTCAACTTTCCCTCTGTTAAAAAAACTAACTGATGCCATAAATTTTCGATTCAAAATTGTTCCCAAAATTGTATCCGAACTCTAAAAGATAAGCCTAAAACAATGGGTCTGTTTTGTCTTCGGGCATGTAGAAATCTTATGTATTGCTTGTTTGGACGAGGGTTCGAATCCCTCCAACTCCACTTAAAACCATATAAATCAATGATTTATATGGTTTTTTTATTTTTCGTAATATAGAAAAGGTATTTTTTCGTTTCCGAATATATAAACTTTATTATTGTCTATTGCAATTGTACCTTTATTGGAAATCCAATCATAGTTATTATTTAATGAAGTCCCATCGTTAAATAAAATATTGTATTTATCATTTACTTTATAAATTCCAAAACCATTATTTATGATGATTTCACCAATATTTTTACATTCATATTTACTTTTTAAAATCAAACCTAGTTTATCGGATAAATCATAATATTCCCAAATTGAATTGATTTTTAAACCAATAAGATTAGGTATCTCGTTTGAAAGGATAATTTTGTCGTATGTAAAGGGTAATATCGTTTTATTATTTCCATTTACTATGCCTATTTTTCCATTTTTTTTGGCAATAACTAAATTTCTTCTGATATCATAAATGGAATCAAAAACAGGTTTTAAAACAGTTTTGGGATTTTGATAGTTTTCATCCACCCCATTTACACCATACTTATTATTTTTCCCTCTAAATGATATTAATCTTTCTCTTTCAAAATAAGGTACTGCACAGCCCAGACCTGGAACAATATAATCACCTTTAGCTAAATCGAAAACATCAAAGGAAGAACAACTATTTATATGGCATAAAGCAACAAAATTTTCACGCATTGATGTATGCCATAATTGAAATACTTTGTAAATCGGTTTAACTAATATATTACCATTCATATCAATTACCCCAAAATTATCTTCCATTTTTATTATTGTTGATTTTCTGCCAACAAAGGGATATGCAGCTACAAAACCAGCTTCAGATATTTTTTTATTTGTATTTATATTGATATAATAAAATTTGTCACCAATAAATTTTGGCATTATTGAATCTTTTTTATAGGATAAATCTTTTAACGCTTCAATATCAAAGGGAAATTTATCAAACTCAATTTTATTTTGAGAAAATATAGTAACTGAAAATACTATAAATAGAATTGTAATAATTTGTCTCATATTTTTCGAATTGTTTATACAATACTGAACAAAATCAAATATACGCATGATTGAATAACAATGATAAAATTGTAATCAATACGTAAGTTTACCATTCTTCATTATCTCTGGAATTAAATATTTTCATGGAAAGTAAAAAGGTCAGGGATTTTATCACCTTCTCCCTTCTTCAACATCTTCCGAATCATTCAAGAAGAAACTGCAAAAACTTTCATCGGTATTAATTCATATTTCACCGGATAAATGACTCATTCTACCGAAGCAAATTGTTTTAAAATGTTATATGCTGCAAATTTGACATATAAATTAAAACACCATGAAAAACTCTACTCAATCACAAGACAAGAAATTAGTAATCAGAAAAAAAGTTATCAAAAATTATTCTTTAAAATCTAAAGATGGAGGTTTTGAAACCAATCCTACATCAATATCAATAAGTTCATCATTTTTTTAAATTCATATTTGCTTATGTGGGTAAACTGTAAAATAATATCAAGTAATCCACTCCTTTACACTAAATTTAAGGAGTTTATCATCCAAACTCCTTTTTTAGTGTTACTGCATGAAAATACAGAGAACGGAGCGGATCAGCAGATCATCTTTTGGGATGTAGATACCCGAAATATAGAATCTTCTTACGTTAAAGAAATAGTAGGGTTTGGTTCTATCATCATCGTTATTTCATCCCTGCTTTCCAAGGATGTCATCACTAAATTATTTGAAAAGGAACATTTGCCTTGTGTAGGCACTTTAACCAAACATATCATCTACAGTCAATTTGTTGATGAGATCAGCAGAATTATGGATGCAAAAGCAGAAGCTATATTCCGAGTAAACTAAACATTTCATCTTTTTTTGATGAAGCGATGGTAATTGCTTTTCCGTTATTCAGCTCAATGACGTTTCCGGAAACAGATTTTATAGAGGTAAGCTTTACGATAAAAGAACGCTGCACTCTAAAAAATATCGGGGGAACCAAAAGGTCTTCCATGGATTTCAAAGTGGCCAATGTGGTAAATGATTCTGTATCGGTAACGATTTTAAGATAGTCACCTAATGCTTCCACATACAGGATGTCAGACAGAATGACTTTTACCAGCTTGCCATTGACTTTAATAAAAATGCGGTCTACCGGCGCTTTAGCAGTTTCTTTCGGCTTTGATGTTTCTGTTTTCGCAGGAGCCGCAGCACTTTGTATACGTTCTTTAGCTCTGTTAACCGCTTTCAAAAAACGGTTGTACGCTACCGGTTTCACCAGATAATCCACTACCCCGTCTTCAAACCCCTCAAGAGCAAAGTCTCTGTGGGCTGTAATAAATATAATGGAAGGTTGCTTGGACAGTGAGCGTATCAGCTCAATCCCATTAATTTTAGGCATCTGGATATCACTGAAAATGATATCTACTTCATTGGATTGAAGATAAGCCAATGCCTCCATAGAATCTTCATAGGAAGCCTGCAAGTCTAAAAAAGGAATGGTTTTTACAAAATCTACGATCAGTTCCTTGCCAATAGGCTCATCATCAATAACAATACATTTTAATTTCTCGTTCATCTAAGTCAAATTTATTGAGAGCGAAACGAAAAAGCTGTTTTCTCTATCTTCTATTTTCAGGTTATGATTAGCCGGATAGAGAAGATTTAGTCTCTTTTCAACGTTTTTCACTCCAATGCCTCCGAAGGGGCTGTTTTTATGGATATTAGTGTCTTTATTATTTTCAATGGAAAAGTAAAAAATATTTTTAACAAAATTGATATTTATTATTAAAAAATTGCGGTCTGAACTCTTTAGCCCATATTTAAATCCGTTTTCAATAAAGGTAAAGGTCAGCAAGGGAGCAATCATTATGTGCTGAAGATCTTCGGGAGCAGAAATATTCAGTTCAATTTCTTTATCTGCAGAATACCTCATCTTTTCCAGTGCAAAATAGTTTCGGATAAAATCCAGTTCTTTTTCCAGCGGCACCTGCTCGGTATTGGATTCATATAAGGTATAGGCCATTAAATCTGAAATATTGATAATCGCTTCAGGGGCAGACGGATCTTTTTTCACGACCAATCCGTACAGATTATTTAAGGTATTAAAAAGGAAATGGGGATTCAGTTGGGCTTTCAGAAAATCCTTTTCAATATTCAGGTTTTGGAGTTCCAGTTCTGAGGTCTGCTTCTGAAAATAAATAGTCCTGTTGAATAACCTGGTAATATCAAAGAGCATCTTCACAAAGAAAGGAGGTGAGAAAGAATAGATCACAAGCATCGCATTTCCAAAAACATTCTTAAAGGACAGCGCTTCTGCAACAGTTTGTTTAGCATTTCTGCTGACAATATTCTGCAACGGACCACTATTAATTTCTATTCCAAAATAATTCATCCCGACAAACTGTAGGTAATTAACGGAAAGCCAGATATAAATACAGATGGGAAGGCAGATCAACACCAAAAAAACTCCCAGCACATTGCTTTTGAAAATCTTCGGAACAATGACATAAAAAAATATGTAAAAAACCACCATATTATTCACTGTTCCCCGGGCTGTAAGCAAGAAACTGGAATCAAAAGAAAGCTTCAACTCTACCCAATAATTCATGAAAAGCAATGAGGAAAAGAAAATCCACATAAATGCATGACAAAGTATTTTAACGCCAGGCGTATAATATTTGTCGAAGTTTACTTTTGAAATTTTCTCCAAAAACGGAGTTATCGTGTTACTTGGCTGATACATAAATTACCTGGATTGATTTAAAATTCTATTATAATATTTCACAGCGAATGAATATGTCATCAATTCTAATGCCCGCTGTTCTGAGGGAAACCATCTGTTAAGACTCATATGGATATAACTGGACAGGTTATTTTTATCCAATGTCAATTGACTTATATTTCTATCACGTTCACTGAATTCTTTTTCAAAATCAGAACTTGCAACAAAAGAATGGAGATCATCTTTCAAAATCCTGTATTTTGAGGTGATGTGAGCTCTTAATTCGGGATTAAATTCTTTCAAGAAAACATCTTCTACGGATTGGCAGAATTCCAGCTTTTGAGGTAATGAGAAATGGAATAAGGAAAGCCACCGGTCTATATTTTTAACGGCAGAAAACAGTCTTATTTCTTCACTTACAGCAAAAATTTCATCTTCCAACAGGGTTAAAATCAATTGGCTGTCATATCCAAACATCACTTCTGTTGCTTCCATATAGGTTGCTCCATATCTTTCAATCTCCCGATGGTAAGAATCTGCCTGGATATTCCATATGCTTTCTTCCTGAAAATAAGGATCTAACATTTCATGCAATTGCCGGATAGCTTCAGAATACTGCTGTTTATTTTTTAATTGTAATCTGATTCGTAAGTGATGATGGGGATCCGTATACCGTATAAAAAATGATGATTGTATTATTTTATCTTTTGCCAGCTGATCCAGAACAGGTTTTATGGCATAACGCAATAAAGCATCGGAAATACTGGAACTGCAATACAATTTAAGATACAGCCATTCGCTTCCAGGTGCAAAACTTCTTTGTACTGAAGATGAAGTATATTGCGAAGTTTTCGTTTCATTGTTAAAACCTTTATTTTCAAGAGGGAGAATGATCTGCTGACTGTAGTTTCCATCATCAGCATGTTGGAGCCATTCAGCGAGCTGGATCATTGTACTGCTTTTTGCTTCTTCCAGCAGCAACTGCAGGTAGCTTTCATGGGTGGTATCTAAAAACAGTTCATTGTCTCCCTGAACCAATACCACATATTGAGTCACTTTCCATTGCTGGAAAAATTCTCGAAGAGCCGTTATGGGTGAAGCCGCTTTTTTTATGCTGTGAAGATCATCTTCGTGAAGGATCCAACAGGCTCTGTGGAGGATAATATTTTTATAGGCTATTCTTGGGAAAAATCTTTTTCTTAGCTTTGAATACTCTATATTCAAATTGATATTTTTCTGGTTCTGACTTTGCACTGAACACAAAAAACGATAGGCCGCATTTTCGCTTTTATGGAAATTATGGGCATTGGAAAGCCTTGGAATAATCCTTTTGTTTAATTTTTTTGACCGTAGCACAATTTCCTCTCTGTCTACGGAAACCATCATATCTTTTAATAAAATCTGATGATCTATCGTACAGCCACTGTCTGCAAAAAGAGGGATCTCATAGACTGAAAGCATAGGACGTCTGGCTATATTTCCTGTTCTTTTCTCTGGGATATAGATAAGATCTGCAAAAATAAGGTCTGAACTAAGTTCTTCTTCCTTCCGGTGTATTTCTCTGCCTAAAGTTTCAATTTCTTCATCCAGCAATCCGAATCTTCCCAAAATACTATTCGCTCCTGAGACTCCCACATTTTGAAGATGAAAACAGTCTCCTCCAAATGGTGATCCTACTACACAAAAATTTTGAGAGTTAATGGGTTCTTCATCCAGTTCTCCCAGGTTTTGTTTGTCCAGATAAAGAGTTTCTTCTGTATTCTTTTCAATGAGATCTAAAAGGATATTGGAGTGAATTGTTTCATTTGATTTATTTTCTTTATCCTTTCCCGTTGCAATACCTTCCAAAAGGACGCTGGTTTGAAGATTTCCTATTTGCGGATCTGCAGGAAAGCCTATTCCGTACTCGGAATCCAACACCTGCGTCAGCGGAACTTCCCTAGATTCGTATTTTAAGGTAAAGATTTTTTTAAAATGATCCAGTTCTTTCTGTACCGGATTTGCCGTCCCAAATTTGTGTAACAGGGACAATGAAGTATTGATATTCCGAAGGGTTTTATCTGGTAAGGTGAAAGAACTTTCTGAATCATGTTTCAGATCGACATGGAATAGATGCTTTTTATGAATACCAATCTCTCCTGCCAGGTTTTTAATTTTTTCTATTTCTTCCAGTGGAAGGTAACCGACCGGAGTATCTTCAATAATCGCAATACAATGATCTACTGCATGAAAAATATCAAGATACCGGACAACTTCATCAACTCCTTCCTGTTGTAATCGCAGTAAAACGTTTCTGATCTTCCTGGTATTATCTGAGGTAAGAGTAAGCTGCAGTTCACTTACCAAAAATTTCATACTGATCAGCTCTCCAAGAAAATCGGATATTTCGTCTTCTTCAAAATCGGATAAAAAGTGTTTTTTGATGTCTTCATACCTCAGCGGTTCGGAAATTTCAGACAACGTATCAAGGTATTCGTTTCTCTCAAGTGACGAAAGTTGATCTGTCCACTTCTCCCCTTTTTCGATGGGTTCTGCATATCGGAATTGTCCCGGGATTGCAGCAATAGTGTTATTGGCTTTATATCTTAGATTATACCTTATGTAGGGATTGTTTTCAATATGGTATTTTATGGCTGCCAGGAATTCCATATCGATTCTGGCTTTACGGCTGACTGAATTTTTGTGTACCGGATTTTTCAGGTCCTGGATGGCTACACCAGCCATAGTTCCGTACGGTGTACATCTTGTACTGGCACGGATGGCATATTTTTTCAGGGTATGGATAAGTTTAGGAATTTTATCGGCTTTCAACCTGTTTTCCTTATAGCAGATGATGGTTTGGTATACGTCCGGCGAGCTCCAATAGACTGATGTTATGAAATCATCATTGTGTATGAGCTCATTAACGGTCTCTTCTATGTTTTTTGTCTGTTTATCGGCATTAAACAATATGTCATAAGAAAACAATGGCTTCCTTATGACATATTTGTTGTAGGCATCATATTTTTTCATGGTATCATTGTGAAATGATCTATCTTCTGTTAAGAATGTAGAGTTTCAGCAAAAATATCATATAATTACCTAACTGCAACTAAAAAGTTTCACACTATTTGAATTGATTAAAGACCTGAATCGTATATTTTATCCATTTTTACGGATAAAACTACTGTTTTATATAATTTTATCCGATAATATATATCTTCCTGTCTTTAATGCTTATTACGATCTTGTTTCCGAGCCAGTTGATCCCTGTTTTGCCTTCATAGATAAGGTTTTCAACAAATGTTACAGCGGGCTTGTCCACGTGAGCGTATGGGTTGGAAATAGATCCAATATTTCCTGTATATATTTTTGTTTTTACTAATGAATTGAATTCACTTTCTTTCTCGAAGACTTTCATACTGCTGATATCTACACCAAGCGTTTTGATCAGCTTATCACTCAGCCAGAAAGAATTGCTTCCTGCTCCGGAGTCCAGCATCACTTTGATCTTGTATTTATCGTTCAGTACTGCGTAGGTAAAGATATCAACGGTATCATCTGCCTGAGTGGAAAGGAAAATGTCAATTGATTTTGAATAGGATGAAGGAGCTGCGTCGGCAAAACTAATTTCCTGTTTTCCATAATCTATGACAACATCTGTATTTTCGAACATTTTAAGTGAGATAAGACCGTCAATGCCCGGTATTTTCATATCGGCAGTAGAGAAAGGAATATCGGTAAACTTTTTTCCTGCGAAAAGTACTTCTTTATTTTTAAACATAGGAATGTCTAAACGTTCTCCTGTTGCCCGGAACCCTGTAAAAAAGTTGTACGAGGATGGTTTAGAGGGCAGCTTTGCGGCAAAATCATTAAAAAAGAGATTGATTCCTGCTCCCGTATCAAAAATAAAGTTTCCTTCTACTCCTTCGATTTTCGCCTGTACAACGATGTGTCCTGAAGGCAATAACTTAAAGGGTATTTTTTGTGAAAAAACCTGTACTGAAATGAGCAGTAGAAATGCTAACAATGTCTTCGTCATGATGCTGTAATTTAAATAATTAATCTGAGTTTGGGAGGAAATTTCTTTTTTAACAATGTCAGGAAGTTTGAAGCTGGAGGAGGGAAGTAATTGAGACCGAAAGCATACCTTCGAGCCTCTCGTTTCCAACTTCCAGCCCCATTTTATTAATTTTATTAACTGAATTTATATCGCTTTTGCAAGCATGGCATGCTGTACGACCTTACCTTTATCCAATTTGAATATATAATCTGCAAGATCGAATGTTTCCAGTCGATGTGAGACTATGATGATAATGGATTCGGGAAACAGGCCACGGATATTTTTAATGATTTCATTCTCCAGCTTTGCATCGAGTGATGCGGTGGATTCATCAAATATAAATACGGACGGCGATCTGTTGATAGCTCTTGCAATCGAAACCCGCTGTTTTTGCCCGTCCGACAATGTTCCGCCACTGAAGGATATGGTAGTTTCCATTCCGCTTTCCAGTTTTTTTACGGCATCTTCCAGCTGGACGTATCTTAGAATTTCGTCAATTTCAAATTTGCTTTCCTGAGTTCCGTACCGGATATTGTTTTTCAGGGTATCATGAAAGAGCTGATTTTCTTTTTCTATGAGACAGTATTCATTTTTCCAATAGGCACTGTCGATTATATTTTGGGTATTGATCAGGATCTGGCCTTCTATCGGGTTTATAAAACCACAAAGCAGGTTAATGATGGAAGATTTTCCACTTCCGCTTTTTCCACTTAGCACATAGGTTTTTCCCTGACTGAACGTTAAGTTTATTTCTTTTAAAATAGCCGTTTCACCATGATGTAAATGAACATTCTGGAAGGTAATCTTTTCTACAGGAGTTCTTATACCGTCGTTTTGATGATCTACATAAGGGTTTTTACCGTTAAAATATTCCGCTACTCTTTTCATAGAAACCAGGGATTTTGAAAACTGGCTGTGGGTACTTACAATTTCTATGGTAGGTCCAAATAATCTGTTCAAATATTGTATAAAGGCGATCAGTACGCCTACACTCATGGTATGCTGAAAGACCTGATATCCTCCATACGATAATACTAAAATGGGAGCCAGTGACATGAGCAGTGATGATATACTGGTGTTTAACCCCGATACCAATGTTCCTCTTGAATGTTTAGCAACGAGATCATCGTGCTGTTTTTTAATATTCCGGTTTTCATGCCGGATGGTTCCATAGCTTTTAATCACCCGTATGTTCTTTATTCTCTCTACTAAGTAATTATTCAGTCCGCCTTCCATCTGCTGGATTCCCAAAAAATTCTTTTTGATGTATGGGGTAAATTTTCTGAGTACAAATATGATGGCCGGAAGAAAAAGAAGACTCATGAGGGCAAGCCGGTAGTCGAGGATAAAAAGCATGACGACTACTCCGATCAGAACAATAATATTTTTTATCGAACGTATCAGCAGTGAAGAAATGGTTTGCTGGATATTATCTACGTCATTCATTAACGTGAAAACCAACTCTCCTACTTTGGAATCTTTAAAGAAAGACACATCTTTACTCAAAATATTCACAAACGCTTCTTCCCGGATATCTGAGGATATTTTTTTGCTGACCGTCGTAGACATTACATCTGAGATCATGGAAAAAACAATCTGCAGTACGTAGATCACGACCAGAATCCCGAGCAGCATTGCCAGATCGTGAAAGTTTCCTTTTGGAAACACATCATCTATAATGACTTTAAGCATATAGGGAGTAACCAAAGATCCGGCACTGGAGAGAATCATAAGGACAAAAAGAATGATCTCTTCTTTAATGTACGGATAGATATAGGTTGAAAATCTTTTTAATAGTTCTTTTTGTGAATTCATATCAATTAAATTTGATTAGTATCGTGTTCACATAGCAGATCTGTATTTTAATTGGTGCTATATTCATCTAGTTTTTTTCTCATGATGGAATGCATGGATAATAATTCTCCTTTTCCGTAGGCGGTAAAAAAGACAGGTATCTTCTTAATGCCGTCCATCTGACATAGTTTTTCGATGGCTGATTCTGTAAACGCCCCTGTGATCCAGGTATTAAGCGACTGCGTAACGGCGATCAGCTGGGAAGTCTGAGAGAAATGTCCTGCTTCCAGGTACACCACTTTATAATTTCTCGGGGTTTTATATTTCCAGGCCAGTACTTCAAGATTGGCGGCAAAAAAGACTCCGAATGAACATTTGTTTCCGAAGAACTGTCCTGCTAAACAGTCTCTTAAATCCTGGTAGGAAAATTCGTCGGTCACTTTACATAAGGAATGTGTTTCCGGCTCATACCAGTATACTCCTTTTTTCACGCCTTCTACATTGAATACGGTGATGTAGGGTTCTATGATCTGAAGACATCCGCCTGATGGGCTGCTTCTTCTTCTGAACTCTCCGTATTCTTCTTCTTCCCCGTGGATATATCCGAAAGTATAAAACAACAGGTTGCTCAGTTGTCTGATATCAACTTCCGTTTCTTCAAACTCTCTTACGGTTTTTCTTTTTTTAAGAGTATCTACTAAATTGAGATTGATTTCATCCGGTGCGGGTAGCTTGATGACTACTTCAAAATCTTCTACTTTTCCTCTTCTTGGAAGCGGTTCCTGTTTTACTCTTTTGCATACCTCCAAATATTGGCCTGCCCATTCTTCTTCTGTAGAATCCGACATGGTAACCGAGGTATCTTTGGTAATATTATGGAAAATGTGGGCGTAATAATTTAAATAGGGTGTTTCTAAATTATTCTTATCGGTAAGGATGTCAGCATTGATAAAATCTCTGACAATAATATCTTCATTTGTTTTTTCTTCACCTGTATTAGAGTGGTCAATAAGGGTTTTCAGGTATTCTTTTCTTACGCTGTACTCCTTTTTTTCTTTGTAGTTGAATAAGACAGGTTCGTTGTTTTTGAAATATAAAAAGAAATTGTGTGAAATATTCATAGTGTTAATTTTTAGTTGTTGAAGAAAGAAAAATAGTAGTGACCGGGTGGATCAATGATCACTACTATTTATAAGATTAGTTTGTAAGGGGGTAATTACCTCTGTGGGCAGTACACATTGATATCGAAGAAATCGACGTCAGTTGGTTTTTCAATTTGAGTCATGGTTTTTAGTTTTAAAGGTTATAAAGCTGAAGTTGATGTAGTTGGCTGCTGTGGACAATAAATATTAATGTCAAAGAAGTCCTGATCTCTTGGTTTTTCGATTTGAGTCATGTTGTTAAATTTTTAAGATTATTAATTATAAAGCGGATGT
>NZ_JPRH01000017.1 GCF_000737705.1 Chryseobacterium soli
GAAGATAGACTGATGAAATATTGTGAGCAGAATCAAATTGCTGTCAAAGGAATCTTCAGAGAAGATTTTTCAGCAAAGGACTTTAACCGGCCTGAATGGAAAAAAATTATTACAACTTTAAAAAATAACAAAAGACTTCATAAAATATACTATTCAGTAAGTGAGATCGATTAGTCGGAATATTGAATATGCTCATAAAATGCATTGGTATGGTGGCGATTTTATTGGCTGCCGGTGCTGTTTTTTTTATAATAAAAGGACCGCAATCAGGAGCCTATGTCTTCGCTGGAATTATGTTTCTATTCGCATGTGAATTCATTGCCAAAGTGGGCAGTACTGTTGTCATAGATCTGAACAGGAAGACAATCGTCCAAAAATCAGGGCTACTTTCATCTGGGCAGACGATTGAGTTTGGAGATATCAAAAGTTTTTCCATCAATAACAAGATTTACGCAGTCTTGTTGATTTCATCGGCCTATGCGATTATTGAGCATTCCAAAAAACAAAGAGGTCTTCTGTTAGGACAGAGTTTGATGAACACCAAAGTTACGGAAGCGTTACTTTTAGAAACCGAGGCGTTACTTGGTAGACGATGAAAGAACAACTGATGCATTGGCAGGGCGGTGACCTTGTTGTGACACCGAACCGTTGTTATAGCAAAAAAACGAAAGCCTTTTTCTTTGTAGGTTTACTACTGCTTGTGCTGGCTTTTTACCTGTCTATAAGGGTCGGCGATTTCTGGCAGATGCCCTTAATTCTGGGCGGATGCCTTACCGTTTCTGCAACGGTGTATGACCTGTTGGCTGTACGAAAGCAAATCTACATTCCTAAAGATGGAAGCATGATCAGCGTGCAAACCATTTTCGGAAAACGGGAAATCTGGAATAAACAGGAAGTAGAAATCGTTGGCAGGTCAGCAAATTATAAGCAGTTCATGGCCATCGCCCATAAAAGCAATCCATACGGAAGAGCCTATCAAATCAGCCCTTATCTAACCAAACGGAAAATAACGGCACTTTTTGAAAAGGAAATCCTGCCCATTATAATTAATCAATTAGACGCAAAATGATAATAAATTATAGATATCTCATTCCAGAGGGGAACGATTACAAAATAAAAAACTTCATTTCACTGCATCATGTCGTTTTTGTAGCATGGTGGCTTGCCGGAATTGCGATGACAGTGTACAGCACCTATCTGAAAACTGCAATGACGATTATTGCTTTTACTTCGTTAATATTAATACTGATGTTGCTAAAGTCATCCAAAAACAGGATAATACCCTCCGAAAAAATCATCAACATTGATACGGGAGTATGGAGAAAAGCGCCTATACAATATAGCTTTTCAGACTTTGACGGTTTTGAACTGCAAACAGTTTATTATTTGCGTATTCCATTAAATACAGAGCTTCATGGACGTTTTATTAATGCTAACGGGAAAATCAACCGTCATCTTTTGGGACAATCTTTCGGAAAAAGGTGCATGCAACAACTATGCAATGAATTAGAAGAGTTTCTTAAACCATAAATTGTCTACATGAAACAACTGGATAAAATAATCGTTTCTGAAAAATCTTTCGATAGTAAGATCTGATAATACTTAACTCAAAATTATTAAGTAATCACCCTAAATTAGAAGTTCTTACAATCGAAAATATATTTTCGGAACCAGAGATTTATAGGACAAAAATGCAACAATAATATTAAGAACATGAAAAAAACAATTTTAACATTAACATTTTTAGGAAGTTTAACCTTCTGCTTCGGGCAAAGTATCACCGGAAAGTATGAAGAATCTGCAATCATCGCCCCGGACAAGATCAGGAACATGATGAAGAGCGATGTTGTCATCACTAAGGACAATACCATGTCCAAAAAGATCTGGATCAGTAACCTTATAGGAAGCACCGCTTTTTATGCGATAAGAAATGCTGCAAATGATGAAAAAGAAGTTTACAACATTCCTCCGCAGAACATAGCTGGCTATGCTGTAAATATGGGTTGTGTTGTATTTGACAAAGAAGAGGAACAGGTTGTCATCGCCCTTAACGATAAGAGCAGTTGCACAAGAATGTCCCAATCAGGCTATGGCGATATTTCTGTAGTAAAGGACGGAGTTAAAGCCGGCGGAGTAACAGTGCGCACCAATGAAAAAACTTCTACGGGTACTACAAAAATGAATAAGAAACGTGTAAGCGTGAATACCAAAGAAGCTATTTATGGCGTGCAATATGTAGGCGTTAAAATATAAATAAGCATTAAAAATATGAAAAAAGCAATTGGTGTTATCCTAATCCTTATTGGGGTTGTATTAGCGATTATCCTTAAAATGGGCCCTGCTGAGGAAACCAGTTTTTTGTTTACCTATGGTGAGTGGCCACTGATAATCGGAACATTGGCAATACTTATCCCGGGTCTTATTATTTATAACAAAAACAGGTAAATGAAAAATTTTACAATAGAGGGAAACTTGTATAAGCTGAAACCCCAATGGGGAATGAATATACCATTGATCGGGGCTTTCATCATTCTCACAATCGTAGGCTTTGCGAAAATACCCGAATCCTCTTTTAAGTGGTGGATGCTGGGCATCAGTATCTTGCTGCTGATATCAGTTTTAAGCAGTTACCTGATTATAAATTTAGACCAGAAGGAAATACGCACAAAGATTGGATTTTTTGGGAGAGCAAGAATAATCTCGCTGGAGAGCCTGGAGGATTTTACAGTTCTTAAGACAAAGCATTACGGCATCCTTACTATCAATGTAAAGCTCCTTGCAAACTATGTCAACAGCAAAGGCAAAGATAAAACAACTGTGCTGGCACAAGCTTTTTTTGCCAGGCCGATACAGCATATCCTGAACGATGTAAACGAAATATTAGGTGATGAGTATCAAAGACAAACTGAAATTTGAAATTACCTCCCACAGCATTTCACTGCAGCCCAACCGAAAAATTGTTACCAATTTTATTTGGGATATGGTGGGTATGGTAGTGTTAATCCTTGTTTTTCTGGTGTTTAAAGAAAAAATTGGTGAAGGTGGTAGATTCTGTTATCTTGCAATCATTGCCTGCATTATTGCCCACCTATTGATAACTGTCCTTTTTCGGGTACCGGTGCGTTATATTTTTGATAAGGACGATAATGCGATCTATCGCGAAACTAAACCGTTTGGCAGACGACAACTAATGCTCTTAGACGAAGCAATAATATTTACCCGCACCGAGTCTGGAGATTGGTATTATTGCTTAGGAAAAAAGAAGAAACAGTTTCTGAAAAGCTATAAAGTCAGTCCAATATTCAGTAGCGGCAAAGCCTCGCAAAAACGTGCCGAAGAATATGAGGTGGAAATTTTAGCACCTATAATGGAATTATTACCACATATCCATAATCTGCAGACCACGCCATTTTCCCTTATTAATAAAAACAATTCTTAACTCTGGATGTTGCTTTGATTTAATGGAATTGTCGTAGTTCAAATGGAAAAATATTCCACGCAAAATTCTGTGCATTTTCTAGAGAATTAACCTCATAAAATCCTCCAATACTATTGGAACCAAAACATCACGAGATGGAAACAGGTACCTTAAATTGCTTCAATTGGAATAATGGCAATTGTAGCCACTTATTTTACTACACCAGGATGTTTTATAAATCAGAAATGATGCATTCGTAAAAGTATTATCAAATAATTTTCATCACCGACTCCTAAATAAAAGTATTTAATTTCGCATTTACTTAAATAAGCGCTCTTAAAATCAGCGTATATCCTAGAAATTCTCCTATTAAATTGACCTGTTATTACTAAGAAGACATATTGTTTTCAATGAGATTACTTTCTCATGAAGCCCTATATATCATTCATAAGTCTTATCGTTTGTATAGGTGCCTAAAATATTTTTTTATTTTTGTTGTGGTAACAAAGGAAAACTTACCAATAGATAATTAACCTCTTAAGGATATCCGCAATGATTTGCACAATCCAGAATCAAATTTAACAACAATAAATCTAAAAAACTATGAAAAAAAACGCTAAGTATCGCTATCCTTTTACTTCTCGCACAATTGAGCTTCGCTCAATATTTTAAACTGATACCCAAGGGCTTTGTCTCAAATGACAATAGTGATTTTACGGTAGTCAACGTACCGAATGCGAAACAAAAAGATTTATACAAGAATGTACTGAATGCCATTAACTCCATGTACAGCAATCCACAAAAAGGACTTAGTGTCGTTGAAGGTGAAAGTATTAGTATAACAGCGTACGAAAAGGAAGTTCTGCCTATAAAGCTTTCTAATGGGCTCGGAAAATCAATTCGTAAATATGATTTATCCTATAAACTAACCTTTCTTTTTAAAGATGGTAAGATTCGCATCAACAGTCCTGATTTTGAGGCTAGACGATATGTTGAAAGTACTTACAGAGGGGCAAGTGGTTGGACTGGGGATGAATGGGTCACGCTAAAACTGGTAAAAGTCGGAAAATCTAAATTATATCTTTTTGAAGATGATGGAAAAGTAAGATTTGAAGATGCATATTCTGGATTGAACAATCATTTTAATTCACTTTTAAAACAAATCATGGAGAAATCTCAAAATATAAATAACTGGTAAAAGATTGGGTGCCCAATCTATGTAAGCCTCTTAATATGATACGAGGTGATGAAGCCCATAGCAGAAAATTGCAACGAGGATAAGCAGGAAAAACCACAAAACATTGATCCCATTTCACCAAAAATATGTAATTAGCAATCAACTGGTTTACAGTTAATTTCCCTATGCTTTAAAATTGGTGGAATGGGGATCAATCAAACTGGTTTATGCAATACGTACATGCTTTTAAAATAAATGAGATCTATCAAATCCAAATGTTTTACTTAACAGCTTCTGCATACTGTTCATCGCTTACTGGCTCCAACCACTGATTTTCATTTGTTTGCGGATTGGCTGTTATGGCAATATGTGAAAACCACGAGTCAGGAGCCGCTCCATGCCAGTGCTCCACATTGGGAGCGATTTCAACAATGTCACCAGATTCAATACGGCGAGCCTTTTTTCCACGTTCCTGATAATAACCTGCTCCACCTACAGCGATGAGAATTTGTCCTCCGGTATGACTGTGCCAGTTGTTACGGCTGCCAGGCTCGAATGTTACATTGTTTATTGGAACATTAAGATCTTTATTTGCAGTAAGAGGTGCTAGCCACGATTTTCCGGAAAAATATTGTGCATAAGCGGTGTTTTCCTCTCCTGTAGGAAAATCACTGATTTTTGGGACTGCTGTTTCCATAATTTATTATTGTTTAGGGTTGCGACAAGAAGTATCCTATTTAAATACAGTTGCCGCGATTATTGTTTATAAATATTTCATCTAACATTTTTGCTTTCAAGCAAAAGTACAAATTTCCGAAAAGTGAACCATCCAAATGTATAGAAGTAACGGAAGTTAATACCATTTTCACTTATTTATAACCTTTCTCAATGCTTATCTCCATTCCGACATGCTTAACATCCTAAAGTAAGTTATTTTGCCCCCGAACTCAATTTATCTGCCAATTATTTCGGAGACCTTATTAAATGTATATTTCGGTGAAAGTGACCCCTCTGTTTCGGGCCAAACTGTCCACCAATTTGATTACCGGGAATGTTACTGCATCTCGCGTCCTGCAGTCCGCCATTACGCTAAATTTCCGATTGAAGAAATCGGAAGATATCGCTGTAATATGGTTTATTAACATTAACAGAGAATTGTTTATTTAATACAACATCGTACAATCCATCATCCCAAAAATATTCTTTTCCATTTTGCAACTGTATTTCTACTCAGTTTAAAATGGTTTGCCAACTTAGTATTGTTCAGTTTATGTTTTTTCTGGTAACCTAATATTTGTAGTATATCATCTTTGCAATAGGAATGGAGCTGCTGGTTTATTTTTGAGGACTCTGGTTTTGATTGCCCAAAGATCTTTTGGTTAAGATTGAGGATATCGATGGCAGATAAACGTTTTTTATCAAGCAGCGGCAAACATTTCTCGATTTTATCCGGAAATTTCTCAATCAAAATATCCTTATAAATAGCTTTATAATCAGGATAGGTATCTGGGTTTTGTTTCATTTTTTTTGTAATAAATTATATTGCAATTTTTAATATTATAGATGCAGATATCTCTTCCATATTCCGAATAATAATTATCTCCAAAAATTGAAAGCATTTCCCCTTTGGCTTTTCCTTTAAGTTTACCAGGGGTTTTAATTACGGCAATGTTCATTTGTGCTTTTGTAAATTGATATTAGAACTTTATCACCTTATATTCAGGAGTCTGACCTTCATAGTGGAATATATTTTTATATTCTTTCCAAAAAAAATATTGCCCTATCATAATATCCGCCACACAATCTTTTTTTAAAATAAATGCAATCTCGTCTTTGAAAATTCCCCAACGGTATTGGCTGTAAAACCAAATTTCATTATCAGAGCTTTTAAATGTTTTAACTGGTTTTCCCCATTCTTTCAAAACATCTGTACTTGATCTATGAAGGTAATCATCTACCAGACTTTTTAATTTTTGAATTTGCTTATCCATTTGTATAAAGTAGTTTTGGGAATTTTATATTTTATCATGACATCATCCTTTGTCATTTTGTTTAGTTCAATTTGTTCCAATATAAAATCTATGACCTCTTTGGTATAAAGGTTTTTTTTGAATTTCGGGAGAGAAGATTTCTTCACCTTTACATTATCGTTTGTCGTATTTGGTGGTGCATATAAAATCAAATGTTGAGAATATAATCTGAAAAAATCATACTCCAGAAGTTTACTCCACCTTAGCAAAATTTCAGAGTCAAGGCTTTTCGCATTATACATTTCTTCAATTTTTTCTTCCGTAC
This sequence comes from Chryseobacterium soli, assembly GCF_000737705.1. GTDB lineage: Bacteria > Bacteroidota > Bacteroidia > Flavobacteriales > Weeksellaceae > Chryseobacterium > Chryseobacterium soli. The sequence goes on from NZ_JPRH01000017.1 coordinate 6,891, forward strand.
ATTTTAAAAAGTTACAGATACGGGAACTTTCTATCCCTCTTTCCGCAACTGCTCTGCTGATTAAAATTCCTATATGGATTTCCTTAAAATTCATTCTGTGTACTTTTAGGATTACGTTGGTCTTACTGCCGAGAAATAGAAGTACTAATATTTGGTAACTCTACATTAGTAGGATTCAGTACCGAAGCATTATTATAAAAGAATTAGCAGCAGTATATCCTGTGGTATATGGATAGAAGTTGTGGTTTCTGTCTGCTGCCGATAATGCTACTCCTCCTACATTCGGGATATTATTTGCACTGCTCGAATTATCTTTCCATGCTGTGGCAATAGCTCCCGAATCATTGGATTTCACCCAGAAATCTGGTGCAGTAAATCCTCCCGGAGATTGCCCAAATACATACAGCATGGGCAAAACTGTACATAATGTTAGTAGAATTTTTTTCATTGGTATATCTTTAATAGTTTTTTAATGATTTTTTTAATGATAATGAACATAAAAAAATTATCAATTCTGTGAAGCCTCAAAGACTAGGGTTTCCAAAAAGACCACACGAGTGTTTCATTTGTTTGTATTATTTAATCATTATATATTTCATCATGCTGATAGAGGAAGCCAAATTCTTCGACTGTTTCGCTGTGCTCCCAACTCAGGATAGCATTATACTATTATCCTGAGTGTCACGAAGCATTTCTTTGCATATTGAGAATACTCAAAATATCATCTTAGCGGCATGGGTGTTAAGCTTTACGGGTAACGGAAAGAAATATTTTCTTGAAACCACTTACCTCCATACACCACCATTTGAATTCATACCACCTATAGGTGTTGGCATCTACCTGTACCTGCACATTGGTAGTTTCTACTTCTGCGTTTGCTGTATTCCAGTACACAATATTATCGTTATCAACACTAAGCCATCCGGAAGTAACATTACCAGCCCATAGATTGGAAGTAAATGTATTTGCTGCAAAAGGGCATGGTGAGAGCGATTGGTTCAGAAGAGTTTTGTTTGAATTTACTACAGTGGCAAAGGATTGCAAACTAACCAATTGAGCAGTTGAGGCTGTATTGATTATTATCGGAACGTAATAGTTTGCATCGTATCCTAACAAATCGATCTGAATTCCATCTAACGAAGGCAAAGCCGTGAGCCCATTGGCAGTTGCGTAAGCTCCCAATCTGAAAGCACCACTACCTGCAGTTGCTGTTGCATTCGGCACAGAATATACAGCTGAAATAGTCTGTCCGACATTAATAGATCCTGTAGGTGGGGTTCCTCCCCCAGTAGTTGGTAATCCCGTTACGTATCCCAAAACACCGTTAGCATCTGCCACAACGGTTCGTGTTGCAGTAAATGTTTGATCCTGGCTTGCAGAAGCCGTACCTCCGGATGTTGTATTAATGGCATTAGTGATGCCGTTCAAAGGAAGTGTTCTTATTCTTGCTATACCGTTTACATCCAATTTTTCGCTTGCAAATCCTTGTGTGTTTATTCCGAAATTACCTGTAGGTGTTATGCGGGCTCTTTCTGTTCCGTTTGTATTTCCTGTATTTGTTATAAATGTTATAGGGGCAGGCTGTGTCGTAAATGATGTGCCTATACTTAATCCACGGGAATCACTGCCGACGATTATTTGTGACAATTGTTCAGGGTCTTGGAATAATTGCATATTAGAACTTACCCCGTCGCTGTTATTGTCATTTGACGTTAATGTTATGCTTGCTCTTTTACCTCCTGCTATACCTGTCTGACTAATCCCATTGTTCGGGAAAAATGAAGTAGACTGATTGGTTCCTAAGAAAGCAAGACTAAAACCATTCTGTGTTAGTGTACGTCCGCTTGTAAGAGTTCCGTTTGCATTGTAGATATTTACAGGAGCTGCTGCACCGTTGCCTACTTTCTGCCATACAGCACCGTCAAAATAGAAATAACCAATGCTGGTTACATTTACGGTTTGTCCTGCAGGTGCCGTGTCTGCGGTGGTTACATATACCAGTGTTCCTGTCTGGTCTGTGGTATAGGTTTTGGCTCTCAACTGCACTCCTGTAAGCCGTGGTGCGATGATACCGTCTAACGAACTGGTGTCGGTTGCTTTTCCTACAACATCCAGTGTTGCTTTTGGTGCGTCCGTATTGATACCCACCTGCGAGAATGCAATACCTGAAATTAATACTGCTCCTAAAAGGATAATGTTATTTTTCATTTTGTTTATGTGTTAAATTTTGTTTGTTATTGATTTTCTATATTCAACAGGTTTGGTACAGGCTGAAGGAAGCATCTCCTTGTCATGTTGAGCCTGCCACATCTCTTTTTTTATGTGGAGATCCTTCGATTCCGCTTCTGAACTTCGTTCGCAAATTTCAAAACAAGTTTCACTTGCTTTTCATTTGTACTCAGGATGACAATGCACGTCTTCACTTTGTCATGCTGACAGAGGAAGCATCTCTTTGTCATGTTGAGCCTGCTGAAACATCTTTTATTTTTTATGTTGAGATCCTTCAGCTTCGTTCAGGATGACAGTGTACTGTCTTTACAGCATGAGCTCCGGCGGAGGCCTTTGAAAATTTTGTAAAAAGTAATTACCGGAGAATGACCGGCTTTTATAGAAATTGATAAGAAAAATACCCGTAATTACGAGCAGTATGCTAAGAATCTTCACTTCATTTGCTAAGATGCATTTGAAGCTGAACGATGGGCCTGCGAAACTGGTACCCCTAAGTATCGGATGGCATAAATGCGTATCTGATTTTGGATTATTACTGAAGTTATAGGCGGTTTTTGGGGTTTGCCTAGTTTTAGCGATTTTACGTTCCGTTTTTTGGGACCGTATTTTTTTTACAGTCTTTGTTTTCTTACTATTTTTAGACTGATTTTGAGTTTTATTTATTTCCACAGTAATAATACGAAGATTCTCCAATCCGGAAACTGATATGCCTTCTGAAATTACTATTCTTGCATCTCCATCAATTTCCGTTCGGGTATAGGCTTCTTTCGGACTGTCAGCAGCCTGAATGATTTGGCATCCTGTCAATAACAAAAACAACAGAAAAAATCTTACCCTATCACAAGACAGGGAAGATTTTCGTTTCATCGTTATATTTTCAGAATTCATATCAGTGCATCATTGTATAATTAAACCTTCGAACATATCTGGCGGTCAATTGAAATAATGCTGCAATACTATCATTTTAAAGAGGCGCACACAAGATCCAAATCGGTATTATTCTGGAATAATACCGACCATAATATTTTACAAAAAACTAATTATCAATACATTACAATCAAACGTAATAATAATAGTCATTCTAACAATCATTATTGAAAAAGTGTCAAGTAGGTATTCATATCTTTGTTAAAATTATTTTATGATATGAAATATTTATTTTTTATCCTCTTATTTTTAATATCCGGTCCCGGTATAAAAGCACAAAATCTTCCGAAAACGGAAATCTCAATTATTGACAAGAAACTAGAAGATATAAGATTTAATACTAAAATTTCCGATGTAGAAAAAGAAAAAGATTTATATAAACTAAAATCTGAATCTGAAAAGATAGGATATAAATGGGGAATTTTAAAAAGCGGACGCCGCATCATAGAAATATATGAAAAGCAAAATAAAAATAAGGAGATTATAAAACTGGCCACTGAATTAAAAAAGATTGACGCGGGCCCGCAAGCAGATAGAACAATCGCAAATATCTATCGATCTAATGCATTAGCTTTAGGATATTTAGGTTTTGATGATGCCAGCATAAGAGACTTTAAAACATCAATAACATATGCAGAAAAAATTAATAATTCTAACATTAAAAATTATACTTTAGCACTTGTATACGAACAGATGACAATTTATTTTTTTAACAAAAGACTTGAAAATAAAAGATTCAAAGATTCGGTTATCAACTACCATAAAAAAAGTCTTGAGGCAGCTAAGCTCATCAAAGATGGAGATCAAGAAATCACAACTGAAAAAAAATACAGTCTTATTTCCTTTAATTATATCCGCTTAGGAATACTTTATCTGGAAGAAGCTGATAAACCCAAAAATATTCAAATTGCTGAAAAATACCTTACAAAAAGTCTAAACATTGTGAATAAGTATAATTTAGTTGAAGCTGATAAAGTACTTTTATTGAATCAGCTCAGTTGGTTATATTTAGAAAAAAAAGATTATCAAAAAACAATAGAATATGCAAAGATGGCATGGGATCTTGAAAGACAATTTCCTGATCCAAATAATAGAGTAGAATCTTTCGAATTTCTTGCTACTGCATATACTGAAATGGGAGATACTAATAACGCAAATATGTATATGAATAAATATTCTTATCTTAAAGATAGCATTAGAATTAGAGAAAAAAATAATACAGACAAGGCATATAACATATTACTTACAGACTCTATAAAAACTCAGGAGAAAAAGACCTACAATCAGTTTATATTAATTACAGGAATTGTTTTTATGGTAGCTGCACTCGCGTTATTTTCTTGGAGAAGACAAAACAGGCACTTTCATGAAAAATATGATACATTGGTTACTAAATTAAGCCATAAAGAAGGAGAAATCCAGACAAATGCAAATGCAAATGTAAAAAATAAAGAAACCAAGATTACCCAGCTTATAACAGACGACATTTCAAACTCGCTGCTTCAAAAACTTGAAAAATTTGAGAAATCTGAAAAATATCTTAGAAAGGATATTAGTATAGGCTGGCTTGCCCACCATCTTGACACCAATCTCAAATATCTGGCGGAAGGTATTAAAATACACAGAGATAATAGTTTTGCAGAATATATCAATAGGCTTAAAATCAATTATATTATTAACAAACTTTATGAAAACCCGAATTACAGGAAATATAAAATAAGCTACCTTGCTGAAGAATGCGGATATGCTACTCCTCGGGTATTTCTAAACGCTTTCAAAAAGGAAACAGGTATAACTCCTTCGTATTTTATTAAAGAGCTTCAAAATGAGAAAGTGTCATGATTCTTAACGATCACATGTAAAAAAAGGACATTTCTTGCTAAAGGTGTATACGGTCGAGAATTAATAATTTATGTGAGCCGAGCCTGTGATTTATCTGGAGTTACGGTTTGGTACTTTTTGCCTGTATTGCTGTGCGAATGATCTGTATGCTAATTGCCTGTTTTCTCAACAAAACACCTCGTGATAGAAATATATACCTTAAGCTACTTCTAATCGGAGTTATAGCCTCCTGGTTCAGCATCTGCGTGTTTATATAAAAGGCAGGTTTTATTTCTCGCTTTTAAACCCTTAGCTATTAAGTCCGAAACACTGATCAACTTCCATAAATTGATAAAATAAGCATAAAAAATGTTGACGCAAATGCCTGCGTCAACAGAGCGGCACATTATAACCACATTTCCTAATTTCTAGTACTATTTCTCCACATTCCTTAAAAACTATTCATTCAATCCAAACAAAATTTTGGAAATGGAACTGGAACGAATGTATTATAGTAGTCTATATTTTAAAGCATATAATTTGTACTAAAAATCAATACCACTAATATTGTCAATTCATATAATAAAAAGCTTCTTCCATTTTGCCACCGAGTTTCTGCTTAATCTAAAATGTTTTGCCAGCTGACGATTTACACCTATATGTACCAAAATTTTTAATTTAGCTACAAAATATGACATATCACAATTACACTTGAATTATCTCAAAATAAAACTATTCCAAAAATACTTTATACAGTGGTTCATTCAAGTACATAACTACCAAAAGTTATTAAAAATTATTATGATTCTTTACTATAACTGTTTCTAAAATAGGTTTTACAAGAGATACTGTAACTTATGCAATATTCATATCTGGTAACCCTCTAAACCTCACCCATGTGTTTTTTATGTGAAGTATAATGCTGACAATTTTTTATCAAATAATAGACTTCCACTACTGTACCTTTTAACGATAAAATTTAACAGATCAAGTCGATAAGGTCTAATTTTGGCGAGGGCGGCAATGTTAGACTACTGCATAACAAGGCACTTACAAAATTAATATATTTACGAAATTGAATGGTTAAACGAATATCGAACACATAATGCTGAATAATAGGGGTATTTTAAGGCCAATGCTTTTTTATTAAGGTAAATACTGAAAAAATCGAACACCTAATTACATAATCTTATTCAAATATAACACACTGAAAATCAATACATGGAGCCTATAAAAAAAGGAGACATTTAAATATAAACGTCTCCTTAAGCGGATGGGCGGGAGGCCTGTCGAACTCCTTATACCATTTCTATTATTTCTAAATGGAATTAAATAGCTAAAAAACTAGTTGCAATTAAATATATAAATTTCACGGATACTAAAAACTATATTTTTATCAGTATCAGTACTTGATGATTTTTTTGAATTTTTGATCTGAAATGAAATCAATCTAAATTATCGAAAACCTTATGGGATTAATATAAAATACTATGTTGAAAAATATAATAAGAACCATTATTGGAGATAACCCAGGTAAAATTGATGTTTTGTTCAGTTCAAAGATGTTTAGATACCCTCCTATACTCCACCTTAAATACTCATTTTTACAATCTTTTTGATCTTATTTCAAATAAAACAATACTCTTAAAACGTTGATACTACATAAACTATAGATTTTATGAAATCAGCGTATTTATATGTCAGAGTCAGTACTGATGAACAAATGAGAAATGGCTATTCTCTCCCAGAACAAGAAGATAGACTGATGAAATATTGTGAGCAGAATCAAATTGCTGTCAAAGGAATCTTCAGAGAAGATTTTTCAGCAAAGGACTTTAACCGGCCTGAATGGAAAAAAATTATTACAACTTTAAAAAGTAACAAAAAAAGACCTTCAGAAAATATACTATTCATTAAATGGGATCGCTTTAGTCGGAATATCGAATATGCTTATCAAATGCTTGGTATCTTAAGAGCATTAAACACCAAGCCATTCGCTATTGACCAGCCAATCGATTTTGATGTGCCTGAAAGCATCGTTATGCTTGCAATATACTTGTCAATACCCGAAGCCGAAAACAATAGGAGGGGTAGAAACGCGTCTGATGGAATGCGTAGGGCTCGAAAAATGGGGAGATGGCCAGGAAGAGCTCCAATGGGATATATAAACCAGTCAACACTAGAAGGCAGAAAAATCATGAGCCCTAAACAACCACAGGCAGATTTAATTAAATGGGCTTTTGAGCAGTTTGCAACTGGTACATATTCGATCAATCAGGTTAGAATGATGACTGTTCATAAGGGTTTACAATGTAGTAAGAATAATTTTTGGAAGATATTGCATAATCCTATTTATTGTGGAGTAATTACGGTTAAAGCAATTAAAGATGAAGTTGTTCAATTTGTAAAAGCAATCCATGAACCTATCATATCTGAAGATCTTTTCAGAACAGTCCAGCTCCTGCTCAAAAGCAGACGCAAACAGAATGAAGCAAAGTTTCAAACAAAGTTCTTATTCCCACTTAGAGGATTCTTAGTTTGTCCTTTTTGTGGACGACGATTTACGGGAAGCACTTCACAGGGCAAACTTGCAAAATACAGATATTACCATTGTACCACTTCGAAATGCAAAGGCAGATATAGAGCAGATATTTTGGAAGCTTCGTATGAAAACTACTTAAAAAGAATTACTCTCCTTCCCAACGTGTACGAGCTTTTTAATCTTGTATTGGAAGAAGAAAATATATTCTCTGCAAGAAGGCAGTCATTGAATGAAAGAAAAGCCGTTCTTGTAGAAATTTCCCAGCATAAGGAGTTCATATCAAAAGCAAGAAGATACTTACTTGCTGGAAAAATAGACTTTGATGATTTTAGGGATACAAAAAAAGAACATAATCAAATTATGCACTACTTAAATGATAGGTTACAACATCTTACACAGAAACTGATCGGAGATAATTCTGAACTTGCAGATATATGGTCAGATAATGGAATTAGTATTTTTCAATCCTATAGCACCCAAGATTATGTAGGTAAAAGGTTCATCGTAAGTATGTTTACACCTTCAGAAATAACTATATCAAAAGGAAATTTCAAATCCTTACAAATAAATCCAATTCTAAAAAAAATTATAATGCATGACGGCATAGTCAAAAAAGAAATTGATAAACCATTAAAAATTATTGAAAAAAGTATCAATCGAATTACAAAATCTTTTTCAGGACGAATGGTCTCCACTAATCAGGCATTAAAAATATTAAGGCATAATGGAATACGCGTTAATGAAGATGAAACAGTCATTATCTTGGATTTTCTATATATGTTAGCTGCTTCTTTCAAGAAGGCTGATACTGTAAATGAAACGCCGAATTGAATGGTTAATATTGAACAAATCATAATAAGTTGCTCTCAAAAATTATTACCTTCATGATTAGTCACAGCTTAATACTTTGGCAGCACAGGGAACTGCATGTTGTGAATTGCTTTCAAAAATTATTACCTTCGTGATTAGTCACAACCTCAAAAAACAATCTATTGACAATCAGTAGATTGTTTTTATTTTTAGAATTTAAAATTTAGAATAATTCAAGTTGCTGAAAGGTTGGAGGTGGCTCTTCTTTATTTCTGGCAAAGAAGATTTCAATATCGCCAAATTGCTTGTCGGTAATACTCATTATTGCAACTTTTCCAGCTTTAGGAAGCATAAATTTCACTCTTTTAATATGTACTTCTGCATTTTCCCGACTCGGACAGTGGCGAACATACATTGAAAACTGAAACAATGTAAATCCGTCATCAATCAAAGCTTTTCGGAAGCGATTTGCATCCTTCATATTAGCCTTAGTTTCAGTTGGTAAATCATATAATACTAAAACCCACATAATTCGGTAAGCATTAAACCTTTCGGTATTCATACTAATTCAGGATAAGAAATCAGACGTTTTTCTCCAGTATAACATTTATAAAGCGAGCTCGCTGTGATTTTTACAGCTACCAAAAGTGGTCTTTTTTTCCCGTCAATATTTACATCTCTTGTTGCAATCTGCAGGATATGAGCCTTAAAATCTTTTGCAAGCTCATCCTTATCAGAATTTACTTCAAGCCACTGCATCACCAACAAGTCTACAAACGGTCGATAAGGCTCCATCAAATCATCAGCAAGGCAGTAAGGATTGTATTTATTTTTATGAAAAATTCCCAATACAGGAAGTAGTCCCGTTTCCACTATAGCTCTTGCAACAATACTTCTCAGTACTGCATAGCCAAAGTTGAAGAACTGATTGGGAGAATCTCCAAAACGTTGTCTGAGAAAATCAAGACTAATTAAGTATTTCCAATAATGTTGGGCCGCGATACCTTCCATATTGGTAATATCTCCACTTTTCACGTTGTTTTGATAATCAATCATTGGTTCATAATAATTCCCCAACCTCATCAAAATATTTTTCTGATTTTCAATTTTACATTCAATCGTCTGCTTCCAAAGCTGTTTTTTGAGTGGTTCACTTGCTTCCAATTGATCTTTTACTCTATCCGAATGTTCGGTATGTCCGTATAGCGGCAACATGATCCCGTGTGGTAAATGATGAGTATCGCAACTTACCACTACCACATTATTACCCATCATTTTCTGAATAAGATTATGAGAAATGGTGATTTGAAAATGATCCAACATCAAAAGTCCTAAATCTTCCACAGGCACACTCCCTTTTTCCGTTTTGGTTTCAGGACACAGGATTTTCATCTGTTCGTCTTTGAGCTTCAGATACGCAGGACTTCCGATATAGATTGAGCGTGTAATCATGATTCAAATTTTAATTTAATATTCTCCTACCTGTACAATTTTGCCTAAATGATTAAGCCTAACTTTAACGATTGTTTTCATAAAATCTTTACTGTAAAAGTCTAAATAAGAATAATTTCTTAATTCTTTTTTTACATCAACTGATGTTTCTAAATGATGTCTAAACCAAAACCCTGACTTCGAAAGCTCCCCAAACTTCTGTACTCTAAACAAATTCTTAGCAATCAGTTTTAAATTCTTTTCATCATATAAATCAATTTCTTTAGGATTAAAATCTTCTGATGGAAATAAGAACATTTCATTTTGTTTCATTGTGAATAAAAACTTCCATCCCAAACCAGCGTTATAATCTTTATTTACAACAGAGAGTCCTTGATTTACCCTTTCAACAGCTTCATAGAAGCTTACCACCCTTTCCTGTAAGTTTCCTTTTGCATCTTCATAAATAGCGGCGTGATGGTTATTCCCTGTACTTACAAAATCAACAGGCATTCTATCACCCTTTTTATCTAAGATTTCCTTTCCCAGATGATCTTTTTTATAGTGCAACGCTTCCACATTGCTCATTCCGGTAATCGTAACCGTTTTTATTGCAATTCCTTTGGATTTGTTCAGCCAAATAGGATTTTTCTCTAAATCTGAAAATGCTTCTTTTGAATTTCCGTTAAACTTTCGCAATCTATCAGTTAAAACAGCACGAATCTTTTCATCCGTTACTTTGTCTATGTTTTTATAATCTTTAAAATTATCCGGGTTCACCGGTTTTCTTATGGTATATATCATTTCATACCAGGCTAAAGTCACACTTTCAGGTATTTGCAGCGTTTTTTCTTCATCAAGATATATCGGATTTTTTGAAATCACATTTTTACCTGTAAATGCCTTTTTAGAATCTTCCCCAAATTCTCTTAGTCTTTGCAATAAAGCATTTTTATACTTTTCATTCTGAACTTTATTAATCGTTTCTAAATCGAACTTTCCTGAAATTTTTTCATCTTTAGTTTTAAGAAATTTAGAACTTCCATAAATGGTTTCCTTATGAAGCTGTCCTCTTGGAGTAAGCTCAGTTTTTGCAACCACACTCCCCTTTTTCTTAATCTTATTTATATTTTTAGTAACAACTTTATTTTTTGCTTTATGTGAAATCAATATTTCATCCAAATGTTTTTTGGCATCCACTCTGAAATTATTAATTGGCTCTATAAATCTTCTCTGCTTTGCACCATTTTTCTTCTCAAATACTTTAGTAATTAAATTTTCAATATTTGATATTACTTTATGCTGCTTATGATCTTCATCTTTTCTCGCGTTGAGATAATTAAGGTACTGAATATGATTATGTGTAGTGAAAGCAACTGTGAGAGCATCCATTGCATGATGACGGTGGTCATTTCTTTTGGACCAATCTATAATTCGTTCTTTTTCTTCACCTTTAGAGTTTAGTAAAGTTTCCGTTAAACCTAATTTTTTATATTTATCCAAATTAAGCTCTTTCATCGTATTCACCAGATTCCAGTCTTCACGCAGTTTATCGGTGATTTTACCTGAAGTAGAAATAACAGAATGAGTAATTCCAAAAAGTATTTCTTTGGCTTTTTTGGCTATATATTGGGTATCGCGTAAATCTCTTTCAATAAAACCTTCGCCAATATCACTACCCTTTTTCTGGAGTTTTTCATATTTAGCTTTTGTTATTTCACCTTTATCATAAAGATTTTTGATAATATTGAGAAATTTTTCTAATTTTTGCTTGTCTTCATTTTCCAGATAATCAAATGCAGTCTGATTTGCTTTTTTAAGATTTGCACCTCTCGGAACCAAAACCTTATTAGAAAAGCTATCATCAAAAAATCGCGATTGCGGAATAATATGGTCTATATCATATTTATTTGTGAAAAGTTCCTCTCTTTTAATCTGAACATCTGTATATAAATCTTTATAGCCGTTATTTGCCAGTTCCAAATATAATTTATATCGAATAATATCGTTTCGAGATGGAACAGGAATATCAAATTCTTTTTTTAAAATCTCCGCATACTTTTGGTGAAGTAAAGTTGCCTTACCTATTTCTGAAGTCATATTTGCCCTTTCTTCAGCATTTTTTTTGAGCTCTCTGGCCAATTCTATTCTTACTTCATCTATTGTTCCATATTCTTCAACGGCTTCATTTACTAAATTTATCATTTGATTCAAAATCTTTTCTACAACGGGATTTCGCAATGAATTTTTAGGAAAAACTTCTAACTTCTCTTTCAGAACTCTTTTTGCTAAATCTTCTTTGGTATATGAATTTGAATGATTATAACCTGCCATTGCAGTTGCAGAAAGAATATTATCTTCTTTTGATTTCTTAGCAAATGACAAACCTGCTTTTAAATGGGGAATGATTTTTCGCATTGCTTTCGTGCTTAAATTTCCATAATCCAGAGGAAATCCAATATTGCTCAGTATTTTGGAATGCTCTTTCTTGAAACCAAACTTTTTCTCCAGAAGCTCATACAGTTTTTCATTTCCGGACTGAGAATCATCACCTTCATAAGAATAAAGTAAATGCCAAAATTGATAAGAAGCTTGTTTTTCAAAATCTTTCCCTTCAAGTTCAGGGTTAAAATCTAAAATAGATGTATTAATTCCTATTTCGGAAAATTTTTCTTTAACAAAATCCTTTATTTTACTTGCAGAACAGGCAATCTTCGAAACATAAAGATCATCATCACCATTCAATTTAAATTCTTTTGGAAGTTCAAATTCTTCGTCAGCAATTATTTTTAAATAAGCATTATACAGATTTTCGTTGGTATTATTTCCTTCAATATCTTTAAAATTGGGATTCCATTCTTTACCTGAATATCCCAATAAATCTAAAACTGCTTTCGCAGAAATTCTTCCTTTTATATTGACTTCATTAAAAATTGATTCTTTAAAATCTAAATCAATTGGAAATATTTCTTTAGACTCAATATTCTGAAACTGCAAATTATTAAGAATCTGCCAGATTTTAAACTCCTGAAACAATGGTGAAGATTTCGGAGCTACTTTTAATCCAACTGTTTTCTTCTTAATTTTTCCGTTCTCTTTAATTTCAATCTCTCGGTTTTCAAACTCACAAATACTTATCAATCCTTTCTGAGACTTTAGTTTTCTTTGATAGAAAATGATAATATCACGGATTTCTTCTTTCAGTTCTTTCGTTAATGTTGTATGATATTTGGATTGGGTTTCCCATATTTTTTCAAATTCATCCAAATAATCCTGACGATAAAAAACCTGATTTTTGAGTTTCGTATGAGGATTCTCTTTAATTTGATTGTACAGGTATTCTCCAACCGTCTGATTATTGAAATACAGTTCTTTACTTCTATCACTAATCGCTCCCAAATATCCGCTGGAATTATAAATATTACTATTAATCTCCTGAAAAACAACTGCTAATTTTTCATAGTCAAGCTGTTTTTTCACAGCATCACTTCTCCAAGAATATTTCTCCAGTTTTTTCTCCTGCAAAGTTCCCGTTTGCTTGATACCGACTAGTGAAAAAGGTATTTCTAAAGTCTTCCAGGTGGCATTTTTATTTTTCCCTTGTAATTCTTTATAAAGATTATCACTAAAATTTTCCGGATAAAACTGTTTTTGAAAATTCCAGATTTTATCAAATTCCGACTGTAAATCCGAACGATAAAAATCGGGTAACTGTTTCTTACTCTCTTTTAAAAGTTGATAAGAATATTCTCCGGGAGTCAGCTTTTCATCATATAATTTTTTGGCAATAAACATCCCGTCGATAATCTGTCCTTCATCTTCATTTTTGGCTTTACGACTGCTTTTATACCCTCTTTTTTTATTAATTAAAAGGAAAATTCTGGCCAATTCAGATAATTCTACTTTTTGTTTAGCAGATTTAGCCCGTATTTCCTGTGTCTGGAATGTTGAATTCTTTCCAACTTCTGCAAGCAAATCAGCTTGTTTCAGAATGTTATTTTTTTGTAAAATATCAATAAGATGAAATCTCCTTAGTTTAAATCTCTGCAGATTTCTTCTCGCGCCTCTTGCTAAAGTTCTTCCCGCATTAGTTGTTATAGGCTTTCCTTTTTCAAAATTGATTTGCTCGTCAACAGTAAGCGGATTAACACGAACCCCTAATTTTATAATCTTATTATTCTTTGGATTTTCAATATCCTCGTTAATAAGTGCCCAACCGATTGATGAAACTCCTACATCTAAACCCAATATATTTTTAGTCATTACTTTTAGTTTTTTGATACTTTATAAAAGTAATAATTAAAAATTTATTCAAATTGTGGATTTCCGTAAATCAGTAATGATTTTTTGACTTATATTTGTATTAATAATTTTGAAAAGCAATTCACAATAAGGATTTTTCCGTTGTGAAAACATTTAGAGCCTCGACTATCTTCGGGGCATTTTTTTATTTAAAGATTGTGTAGTCTTGAAAATAATGATAAAAAAAAGAGTCATTATTATGAATCATCATCCAATTATGCAAAATATAATCCGCGATACTACAGCCCAAGTTTTAAATTAATTATAGTGGAGGAATCGCTAAAGTAAAATCTTTATTGGAAATACTTTCTTTATTGGAAACGTTATTATGAAAATCATTGATAAGGCTCAAAAAATCAAATAAAGTAATTCTGATCGAAATAGGATTATTATCAAACTCGCTAAAAAATCACGCTTACAAACTTTAACAATTTTAAATAACCTTTTAAATCATATAATAATGTTTAATATAAAGTTGGTATTGTTGCAACACTACTGTTCCAAAGTTATAATCATAGGCATAATATCTTTAGCTACTGGTGTACCATATAATTTGTAAAAACTTTACGATAGCTGTTATTCAGGGAAAAGGACTAAGCATAAAGCATCAAAATCAGATTAAAACAATGCCAGAAGGCGTTTACTTCTGTGGTCAGATCACCGAGACGATGTATATTGATATTCATTCAGACACAAAAGCTATAATGATCCAGCTTTTTCCCTGGACACCTGCACATTTTGGAATTTCAAATGCCAAGATCTTTACTGATAAGATTTGTTCCATTAGTGAAATAGGGGTAGTCCCAGTATCGGATTTAACTGCAATGATTGGATTAGGCAGTGAAAAAATATGCAGCTATATTACAAAAGCTTTTTACCCTTTGTTTAGGAATACCATAAAAACTGCTTTGATTATTGAAAGCACACAAATGATTATTGCCAATAAAGGAAATATAAAAGTTTCATCAATTGCATCTTCTTTAAACTGTTCAGTACGTCATCTGCAAAAAATTTTTAAAAATTACATAGGAATAAGCCCCAAGGTATTCATTCGCATCATAAAATTACGGGAAGTGCTTGATAATATTGTCTACCCAGATACCAGCTCCATAACAATGACACAGCTAGCTGCAGCAAATGGCTATTATGACCAGCCGCACTTTAATAATACGTTTGCATCTGTAATAAGGACAACGCCTAAAAATTTCAACAAAGCAGATTATCTGCTAACACTAAAAAAATAATTTCCTGTTCGCATTTATACAATCATAATTCAAAATCTAGAAGTAACTTCGGCACATTACAATGAATATAATATGAATTATAAAATCAGACATTCAGACCGGTCTATACTATCTCAAAACCGAAAAGATCAAGGATCAAAAATAGGAGGATTAATGTTAAAAATAATTATGACTGCTGTACTTTCTGCCAGTCCCTTCTACATGCAGGCACAGTTGAATGAATCTGATAAAAGAAAAGCTTCCTTCGGAGATTTTGGTATTGAAACTCAGTTTATAAGTAAATCAGTGCTGCCGGGCAATGACTTTTATAAATATGTTAATGAGGGGTGGCTGAAATCAAAAACTATTCCGGCAGGGTCTTCAACATTCGGCAACTATGGTGATGCCGCTAATAAAATTAATGAAAGAATAGCACAGATAATTCATAATGGAACAAAAGCTACCGGCACAGCCAATAGTCCACTACAGCAGGTAGGCGCACTTTATTCAGGCTACCTTGACACCAATAACATCGAGAAACTGAGACTCAAACCGATTCAAAAGGATTTAAAACATATACTTGCTTTAAAAAGTTATGAAGGGGTCACAAAATGGATGGCAGACCCAAAATCGTTCTCAATCATCGCGATCCATACCGGACCGGACCTTAATGACAGAAGCCGATTTCTTGTTACACTAAGCGAAAGCGGTATTGGACTGCCTGCACCTGAATGGTACAAAAAAGAAGATGGTCCTTATCCCCGCTACCGTACAGCCTATAAAGAATATATAAGCCATATTTTTCAACTTGCCGGTATCAAAGACGCTGATAAACGTGCTAATGATATACTTGCACTTGAAACTAAATTAGCAGCAGTACAGTGGACGCCCGCGCAAATGCGTGACAGTAAGATTAATTCCCACCTGATGAAGATTTCGGAACTGAATACCTACGCTCCAGGATTTCCCTGGAAAACCTTTCTGGCAGAAAGAAAAGTAAGCAGTGTAAGTGAAGTAATACTGCAGGCCGATTCTGCGATAAAAGCAAAAGCAGCCCTATTTACGAATATACCTATAGAAACCTGGTCATCTTATCTGGCATTTCATTGGATCGTTAACCACTCTACACTTCTGCCGGAACAATTCCGCAAAAGCCAGTTTGACTTTTACTCTGCTAAATTGGGAGGTGTTACAGATGATATTCCCAGAGAACAAAAATCAATCCGATATGTTAATAACCGTCTGGGAGAAGTAGTTGGAAAGCTCTACGTAGAAAGATACTTCCCTTCTGAATACATCAAAGAAATCAAGGATTTAGTGGACTATATCCGACAGGCATTTGCAGTCAGGCTTAAAAACCTGGATTGGCTGGACGACAGCAGCAGGAAAGAAGCTCAGGCTAAACTGGATGCTGTTACCGTAAGAATAGGCTATCCTGAAGTCTGGCGTGATTATTCATCCATAAAGTTTGATTCGAAGAATCCTATCCGTAATGAACAGCTTATTGCAAAAGCAAGCTGGGACTATGAACGTTCTCTGCTTCAAAGGGCTTTTACCAGTAAAGATTGGTATCAGGTTCCACAAACTGTAGATGCAACCAGCAGTAAATTATATAATTCAATCGAATTTCCTGCCGGTATTTTGCAACCTCCATTTTTTGATCCTTATGCAGATCCAGCAGTAAACTTTGGTGCGATTGGTGCGGTCATCGGACATGAATTAGGCCACTGCTTCGACGATGAAGGATCAAGATTTGACGGCCAGGGTCTGGTACGCGACTGGTGGACTTCTCAGACACGAAAACAATTTGAAGTGCGCACCCAGCTACTTATTGAGCAGTACAATGCTTTTTCACCTTTAGAGGGAATTCATGTGAACGGAAAACAAACTGTTGGAGAGAACATAGGCGATCTGACTGGGGCAGTTGTTGCCTATGAAGCTTATCAGCTGTACCTTGCTGATCATACAGATGAGTCGTTACTTTTGCACGGCTATACAGCTGATCAGCGCTACTTTTTATCTCTTGCCCAAACCAGCCGTAGCCTTTATACACCGGAAGCATACCGTATAACGGTATCACAGAACTATCACGCACCTGCAGAATACCGCGTAAACGGTGTTGTTAGAAATATTGATGCTTGGTATAAAGCTTTCAATATCAGTCCCGGAGATAAGCTTTATATATCCCCTGAAAAGAGAGTCCGGATTTGGTAATTTTATAAAATCAGCTATAAAATCAAGAGATACCAGAAATTAGATATTGAAGTTATTTAAAGTAAAAAAAGGAAACGATTCAAATTATTTTGTTGACAATAGTTTTTCTATTTCTTCAATATTCAAGCTTCCAGAATAAATAACATTTCTATTCCCGTCCAGTAGAACCACTTGAGGAAATGCATCAACGCCGAAATCCCGTGTAACTTTTCCATTTTCATCCAATAACGTTTTAAACAAAGGCTTATTTTTTTGATAAAAAAATGCAATTTCCTTGCTATTATCAGAGCTATTTATACCAATAACACTTAAAGTTGTTTTATCAAATTTACTTAAAAGGCTATTTATTGTTGGGATCGATTGGATGCAATAACCACAATTTTTCATCCAAAATTCAATTAATACAAATTTGCTTTGCAGCTGAGCTAAAGAAATTGTGTCATTGTTATCATAGTAGGGCAAATTAAAGGGTGGTACTACTTCGTTATGTTTAATTATAGTTAGCCGCTTATCTGTTTTTTGTTCATACTCATTATATGTAGAATAATACCAAGATAATTCGGATGGAATATTGTCTTTTGTTTGAATGTTATCAAAAGAAGTCAACATATAATCTTTAGGCTCTGCATCGTTTGTCTGAATAACCTGAAGAGGAAGAAAGCTACTTTTATCTATAACAATTTTGTATAGAAAATTTCGTTTCAATGTTATTGGCGAAAAATTTCCAAGACCGCTAAGTGTTTTATTTTTCAAAACAAATGAAGCTAAATGGTAACTTTTATTATTAATTATTGTATCAGACAGATTTTTATGAATTTCTCTGTCAGCTATAATTACTGGTAATGATTTTTTTAATGTGATTAATGAGTTTAAGAAAAGCGATATATTTTCAAAGCTGCTTGATGGCGGACGTTTTTTTATCGAAATTGTTTTATCTCCTTTATCTAAAGAAAAATACTCAATGCCATTATATACTATTTTCATATCCTCATCTTCTAATTGGAACTTAAAGCCTAAACTTGTATTAGATTTATCAAAATTTATAAATGTTGTTCCTCTTGTCTCGGAATGATAGTCTTCCGAAAAATAGTTTATACTACGATAATATGAATAATTAACATTTTTTAAATTATTCAGTTTTTCAACAGTTTTTTTCAAAATGTCAGTCGGATTATTTTGTGGATCAATATTAGTTTCCTTCTGCCTTTCATTAAATGACATCATCATCAACATCAGAATTGAGAAAGTAAATGTCTTTATTGTCTTCATTTTGATTCAAGTGATTTTTTAAGATTACTGTTAACGGTTTGGCAAAGGATCATAAAAAAAAGCATAAAAATTTAATTTATAACTATCACAAGCAAAACCTTTTTTTCTTTTTGCTAATTTATAAAATACAATGAAGTTATTTAAAGTTTCCTGATTAGTTTAGCACAAAAAGCAATTAAGTGCCAGCACCTCCAATGTAAATCTTTGGTCTCAAACCTTACCAAAAATGCTTTAAAAGCGTCTATCCATGCATTTGTACGTTCAATTACAAATCTTCTTTTATATAAAGTGTTATCAAAAATATACTCTCTTTCAGATACTTTTCCATTTATGGGATTGAAGTCAATATTAGCAAAGACTTCATTACTGAAACAGTAATTCCTGAACTTATCGGTATCAAACCTAGCATCAGCATTTAGAAAAAGTCCATCAGTCCTGATATTTGAGCTTTTAATATCCTCAATAACTTCCCCCATAAGCTGTTCCAGTTCAAAGGTATCATGATGATTCCCTGCTAGAGGTTGGTTATACGCAATAGGTATTCCCTGATTATCACATACAAAAAGCATATTAGTGGTTTTACATTTCTTTCTTCCTTGGTATCCAAAGGATTCACCTCCTCGCTTAACTGGAGTATGGGAACCATCCAACTGAATACAACTCATATCTAATCTATTCTTATACTTGGCAAAGAGTTCTTTTTTAATATTGTCCCAACTACCATCTTTACACCAACGACGAAAATGCTGATAAACGCTATTCCAGCTATATTCTACTTCAAAAAACTGTTTACACGGTAGTTCTCGCCACTGACATCCTGTTTTTAAGCGATATAAGATAGCATCCACAACTTGTAACAGTAATACTTTTGCATTATTTTTCTTAATACCTAGTGATAATTAGCAGCATAGCTCTTTTTTAATCTATCTTTACCTTCTAAGCTTTTTTTGAAAGAATGATACAACTTTTATATCAAAATATCATTCTTTCTTACTTTAAACAACTTCATTATACTTACCATCAGAATCTAAAAAAAGTATCATAAAATAATAAGATTTTTAAGGCACAAAAATATTAGCGCAATTGCATATTTTATATTAGTGTAATTCGTAAATTTAGCGTTAACAGCCACCTTATGACAGACCAAGAACTTGAGGTATTATTGACAGAAAGAGTTGAGATGTTTGACTTGAAAAAAACTGCATTTATAACTCTAAACAAAATATTCTCTGACAACTCAGAGAACAAGGATTTTTTCAATGGTTTTATTCAAGATGAAATTATTACAAAGTTTGATGGTTTTGAATATCTAATTGACAGAAGACATAGAGATTCTATTATCAGAACTAAAATAGGTCTCTACGTTGAAAGTCAAGATTGGCTTGACAATATAGAACCAATAGGCTATTACGAGCTTGAAACTAATCTGAATGGAGATGTAATAGATGACTGGTTTGTAATTGAAAAAGAGAAATACTTGAAGGACATCGGAATAATTTCGCACTTTCAAAGCATGAATGAAAATCTGCCAATTGAGTATTTAAGAAGAAATCATATTCAATACGAATTTGTTTCTTATATTTCTATGGTCGGGACACTATTTGTAAGTAAGCAATACGAAGATACTGGAAGATTCATTATGAGAGCATATAGCAATCTAGCAGCTGTTGACTGTGCAAAATTCGAGAAGGAGTATATAAAGAAAGCAAAAGTATTTTTGAAAATGATAAGTGGTTATTTAGTAAAAAATAACTTATTGACAGACAGCTTGAAAAAAGAGTTAAGCGAAAATAAAAAATTAGACTAGCATCGGTTTTGTATTACGATGACTGAAGTGCTTCTATGAAACATTTATACAAACTTCAATGGGAGTAATCTATTGAACATTTGTGCTAAAAATCATCAACATCGCAAAGGGTAAACTTCCCTATTTTTCAAACCAATTAAAATTAGATAATAAAAATAATAATAAACTTTAATGTACCAGCAATTGCAGTTTATGAAATTAGTGTGGAGGTCTTTTTTGGGATTAAGCCTTCATATATTTTTTGCCTTAAAACAATGCTAGAATTAAAATTATTACATTAAAGTATATCATCACCTAAATTAAGGCAATGATACACTTCTATGTACCAAAATTTTTAATTTCACTCCAAAATATGACATATCACAATTACACTTGAATTATCTCAAAATAAAACTATTCCAAAAATACTTTATATAGGGTACATTCAAGTACATCACTTGAGAAATCCTAGCAGGATCTGATAAACGCGAGCGAGCTCAAAGCTCGAAATTTAATGACATTTGGCATCGATGCCACAGTACTTTCTAATAATTAAGGCAGAACCAAGGGTGGCCAGTTTGATACGAAATAAGGTGACCACTTTTCCCGAAATACCCACCTTGATCACTGTGAACTTTTTTCTTCGTGTGATTTACCGAGATCATCCAAGTAGTGAATGTTATACACATTTAATTGCTGTTATTATACACTTCAAACAAGGAAGCGCTACGACGGGATCAATTATTTTATTTTCCTAAAAAAGACTCAAGTTCTGCTACAATTCGTTTAGATTGTGTATGATGTAGATAATGAGAACCAGGCAATAAGATTAGTTTTCCCTTATCCACGCTGTTGGCTTGCGCTTGATGCAGTTCTGTCCAGCCTTTGACAGCTGAGTTTTCGTCTGCAAATAATAAAACCGGTAAATCCTTCGGGAAAGATAATTTTTGAGCATCTTTAAAACTATTACTTAATGAAGTTGCTTCTCTGTGCAAAGTATTGTTTCCGGTTACTTTCATCGTAATCATGTGTTCTTGTTCAAAACGGTGTACTTCTGATTCTTCTTTAGGTTTTTCATTTCCAAAAAACTTTAAAAATGCACGCATTACACCTACTTTGGCTAAAAAGTCCATAGGTGTAGAATTATAACCCGGCCAAGGTTGTGTTGGTACACTGGTATCAACACCTACAAATGCGATTGCTTTACCTGGATAATTGTTAATGTATGCTAAGCTGTAAAGCCCAGCAATGGAATGCCCCATTAATATAAAACGATTAAGATTTAATTGTTTCACAACTTCATGGATTTCTTCCGACATATTATTCAAACTGCGTTCACGATTTGTTTCACTACTCAATCCATAACCAAAAGGTTCAATCGTGATCACTGTATACTTTTTGTCTAATTTTCTGATTAATGGTTCAAAATCTAATCTTGGGCTTGCCGTTCCAAATCCGGTGAGTAACACAATCGTGTCTGGATCATGGCCATCTATTGTAATATTCATTGTACCGTCAAAAATTTTTATTTTTTGACCATAATCTTCAATTTTATCAGATTCGATGCTTGAATTGACTTGATGAATCAGGAATGTCGTGATGAGTAGGATAGCGATTATGGCTACAATTCCTAAGATTGTTTTTAAAAATATTTTTGATATTCTCATTATGAGCGAAGGACGGTTTTTATCCATTTTTTTAATTTCGGTATTATTTTGCAAGATTACAGCTTCAATATTTAATCACTTGGGCATTTCGGAATGTTGATGCCAGTGTTTTCGGTCAACCTATGCCAATTATAAGATCATACAAATTTATAAAAAATACTGCGATTATTCCTGCTCTTAGTTCTTGCGCTTTCATTGCTACCACTTAATAAAAATGTCTGTAAATTTGTATTAAGTTAATACTGTGCCTACGACAGATCTCGGCGATAGAATTCTCTGCACGTAGCGCTTCCATCACGATCAAAATTTCTATTCTGCAGTGAAGATTCTTCGGGTACTGCGACGTACATCCTTGATAAAATTTTCGGGGATTGTTTTTTTGGGTCTTCCCATAATGATTAAAGTTAATTTTTTTTAGGAAAACACTCTATTAGTTTTTAATGAATTATGTCCAAAAGACAAACTTTCTGAGCATAAAATTTCTGCGACCTATCATGTTGGAGAAGATTTTTGTTTTAAAACATTTATACCTAAATTTATTATACAGCATTTGCAGCTATAAAAGATATTAAGATTGGTGAGTGATTCGGTGAGTCACCAATCTCTACCCCTCGATACAATACTTTAAAGTGGGATTTTAAGTTAGGAACAATTCCCCCACTCTCCACCTTAAATACTCATTTTCACAATCTTTTTGATCTTATTTCAAATAAAACAATGCTCATAAAACGTTGATACTACATAAACCATACATTTTATGAAATCAGCGTATTTATGTCAGAGTGAGTACTGATGAACAGATGAGAAATGGCTATTCTCTCCCAGAACAGGAAGATAGACTGTTGAAATATTGTGAGCAGAATCAAATTGTTGTCAAAGGAATCTTCAGAGAAGATTTTTCAGCAAAGGACTTTAACCGATCTGAATGGAAAAAAATTATTACAACTTTAAAAAGTAACAAAAAAAGACCTTCAGAAAATATACTATTCATTAAATGGGATCGATTTAGCCGGAATATTGAATATACTTACCAAATGCTCGGGATCTTACACCAAACCATTCACTACTGACGATCCAA
Organism: Chryseobacterium soli; assembly: GCF_000737705.1. Lineage (GTDB taxonomy): Bacteria > Bacteroidota > Bacteroidia > Flavobacteriales > Weeksellaceae > Chryseobacterium > Chryseobacterium soli. Next base: position 30,190 of record NZ_JPRH01000017.1, read on the forward strand.
TCGATTTTGATGTGACTGAAAGTATCGATATACTTGCAGTATACTTGTCAATACCCGAAGCCGAAAACAATTAATCAGTGATAATTATTCTGTAGAAGGAATTATCGCTGTAGCCTCAACTTCAATCAGTACATCGTCTCTGAAAAGTTTACTCACTTCTACCAGCGTACTGGTTGGTGGTATTTTGGTATTAATGTATTTATCCCTCACTTGTCTTACTGCACCTATCTGGTTCACATCTTTCATAAAATAGTTTAGCTTAATCACATTATCCATACTACCCCCAGCACTTTCCACTATATTTTTTATGTTGATGAAAACCTGTTCGGTTTGTTTGCCAATATCGCCTGCACCTACCAGATTGCCTTTAACATCAAACGCCACCTGGCCTGAAAGGATGAGCATTTTGCCTGTACCCAAATTAACTTCTGCAAGTTGGGAATAGCCTTTAGATGAATTTACTTCTGACGGGTTGCTTAGCTTTACAATACTATTATCTGACTGCGCAAAGACAAACGTAGTGATGAACAAAAATGGAAGCAGGAGGATGTTTTTCATGATCAAAAATAAACAAATGTGTTTCAACCTACAAGTCACCGATTATTTACTTACCAATCAACGCTTATTTTGTTAAGATCTGTAATTGCTCAATTATTTTTCTTGAAACTTTATTATATGAAAGCTGTAAATGATTTTTCAGGATTTTTTTCGAATGTTTCTTTTGAAGGATTGATTATACAAATTCACTACATGATGCCATACTTCGGATGTAGCATAAGTTTATTATGCTCAGTAAAGTCAATGCCAAAAATCAAGGAAATCATCAAAACCTTTTTTTGTAATGATATACTTCTATGTATCAAAAATTTTAATTTAACAACAGAGTATAATCTATCAAAAATGCGCTTGGATTATCATATAATAAACCTGTCTCAAAATAAATTCTTGTTAAGATCACCGAATAAGGTCGTATTTTAAGTATATCGCCTTTTAAGTTTCTGTAGTGTAAATGAGTTAGCATTAGAATTAATGAACCTCACTTTGTGGTATAATTTAAACAATACGATTAATAAGGGTATCTCTAAAACTTCTCGCTACCGGTATTTGATGAGAATCAACTTTAAGAATATTTCCATCAATAGCAATGACATGATTTAAATTAACAATATAGCAGCGGTGAACCTGTAGGAAAATATCCTCTGGCAGCCTTTCCATCATTTTTTTAAGTGTCGTATTCACAATCTCTTTAGAATTTAATGTATGAATAATCACATAGTTCTCCATACTTTCTATGAAAAGTAGATCTTTAATTTGTATCTTTTTTAACTGTTTTCCACTTTTTACAAAAAGATATTCCCTCTTATCGGCTTTTTGTTCTCTTTGAAAAATCTCATAAACCTTATTGACCGATTTAAAAAACCTCTCGAAGGATACGGGTTTCAGAAGGTAGTCTACTACATTAAATTCATAGCCTTTAAGTGCATATTGCTCATAAGCAGAGACGATTATGACCTTGGGCGAATTTTCAATGGTATTCAATAATTCCAATCCAGTCATGTCCGGCATCTCAATATCCAGAAAAATAAGATCTACAGATTGGTTTTTCAGTTCGGCACTGAGTTGTAAGGCATCTTCACACTCACCAACCAAAGATAGAAATCCAATTTTTTCAATATAGCCCTTCAATCCTTTTCTAGCTAGAGGTTCATCATCTGTGATAACACATTTTATTTCCATACTACTCTATATTAATTTCCAGTTTTGCAATAAATAGATTGCTGATATGTTCTGTGTAAAAGTTATACTTACCAGGGTATAAAAGATCAAGACGTTTTTTTAAGTTATCCAGGCCTATTCCCGCATTGGTGTTTTCTTCGTTTTGCCAAATTGAAGATGTTGTATTTTCAACATAAAATATGATCTTATTATCCTCCATTCTAAGCTCTATCTTTATTTTATATTCTCCTCCGGCATATTTAAATGAATTTTCTATAATCGGCTGAAAGATCATGGGATGTATTTTTTGCTCTTTCAATTGAGGATCAAAATACGCATTCAATAAAAGTTTGCTGCTCATTCTTATCTTTTGAAAAGCTATGTATGCCTGCAGATAATTGATCTCCTGTTCAAAGGTTACTTCCTTCTCTATATCGTAAAGTTGGTACCGCAATAGATCAGATAATAATTCTATGCTCCGCTTGGCTTCAATATTATTGTCATCGATCTGGAAATAAATAGTGTTTAAAGCATTGAATAAAAAATGAGGATGGTACTGTGATTTTAAAAATTTGAGCTCTGACTCAGATTTGTCCGACTTTAGTTTCTCCATAATCAATATTTTGCTTCTGTAATTTCTGCTTACCTTTTCATTTCTTATCAGCGTATAATAGATCAGAAGAAACGGTATAAAACATACGTTGATCAGCATATAATCAATCCAGCCGCTCCCCATATAGAATATTCCTGCACATTGTCCGATTAAAAGGAATAAATTGATGCCGGATAACTGTAAAAGTATCTGCAAATATTCTTTTATTATTGATTGATGACCCTCTGGGAAAGCAAAACTGTTGACCTGCCTTCGCCATAGGAAATCATAAAAATAGCAGAGTGAGATTGTAAAACTAATACCTATCAAATGTAGTGTTATACTGCCTGACCAAAAGACCTCATGTTTGGTGAGGTCTGTGATTGCACGCAACGTATTGAACAAAATAAGCCCGAGAAAAAAGGGATATATACGGCGCAGTGATATTTTCATTTATTAGAAAAGTATTTAATTAAACGTAAAATTACAAAATATGAAAATTTATGTTTTCAACCCAAATAAAGGCCTGACCCATTTATAACGCCTGATCCCGAATTCGTAGATAATCAAACTGAATCCGAATGTGCCGAGAACCATTAATAAAAATTTTATTGCAAGGTCCCATCCCGTGTGCTTCAAATAATAACATAGAACCACAATGACCGTCTGGTGTAAAATATAAAGTGGATATACGGATTCATTGGCATATTTGAGAAATTTACCGGACTTGTTGAGATAGGCAGATCCATATCCAAATATGGTCAGAATCCAGGACCAGAGATTAAATACTTTTACAAAAGAGGAGATATAGGACTTTCCATGGAAATCATCAGTGGCAAACCATAAGACCATCAAAAGGGGAAATGCTATAAAACCAAACGACAGGTACAGCTTTCTGTTATTCGTTACCGTATGCCAGAATACGTCCTTGAGAGAAATAAGCAGGAATCCGAAAATAAAAAAAGTTCCGTAATTGATTAGGTTATACCAGTCTCCGATTAGCGCATGGGTGGATGGGAAAATCGGAGCAAGATATTGTTCATAAATAAAAAATGGTATGATGAACACATATAGACCAAAAGTTTTTCTGCTTAACGATTGTAGTTTTCTGATAAGCAACACTTCAGGATTTTTTCTTAAATATTGAAAACCAGGGATCATTATCAAAGAAAATATAAGAAGATAAAGTATGAACCATAGATGATGCCAGGAAATAGCTCCTCCTTCAGGATACGGCCTCCAAAATGATTTATCTAAATAAAATTCCAGATAATTCCCTTCAAAAATCCCTTTGTCGAGCCATTCGAAATATACCTGAGGAGGGACAATAAATGCCATTCCGAAAAGTAGCGGTATTAGCAGTCTCTTCATACGTTCTTTGGCCAATTGGCGTGCACTTCTTCGTGACATCGCAAAATATGTTCCCATACCTGAAATTACGAATAGAATGGAAAGTCTCCATTGATTTAGGAAAAGCATCGGAAAAACAAATCCTTCGTAGGTTTTAACGTCCTTTATATGGTTGGGCCATGGTACGAATACCATTCCTACATGATAAAAGATTAGCAAACCAAAAGCGATAACCCTTAGGTTATCCAGATCATATCTACGCATAGTAAATTCTTTATGTAGCTCAAAAGTAATTCTACACTTAAAAAACTAATAATAAATATGACCAAACAGTTTATTTTCTTGATGAATGGAAAAAAGAGCCTTATTTCAAACAATTAGTTTGAGCAAGATGTTCCATCAATTTTCTGTAACAGATTATATAGTGCGTATTCCAGAATAGGATTGCTATTATCAATGAAAACTACCTAGTCTATATTTTTACTTTAGATATTTCTGTACGTATACCATCAGCATCTGCTTTTTAAAGTCATTCAATCCTTCTGATAATAGATCAAGGTAATTATATACAATTTTACATTAACCCTACTCTCTTATTATTATGACTCTGTCATTCTGAATGTAACGTAGTGAAATGAAGCATCTAAGCTATCATGGGATTCTTCCTTCGTCAGAATGATAATGGTGTAAAATTGTATATAGTCGCCTAAATAATCATATTCGTACTCGATACTTCTCCAAAAACGTTCAATGTAAATGTTATCCGAAGCTTTTCCTTTGCCATCCATTGAAATTTTGATCTGTTTATCAATGGAGAATTGTGTAAAAACAGGTGAAGTAAAATGCGAGCGCTGATCAGAATTCAGAATTTCGGGTTTATCATGCATCCCGATGGCGTCCTGATATACTTCTTTACACCACTCCACATTCATCGTGTTCAATATACTCCAACTCATCACGCGCCTGCTATATACATCTATGATGGCTACCATATACATCAATCCACGGAATAAAGGGATATACGTAATATCTGTCTCCCACACCTGTTGGGGCGATCAATAACCAAATCCTTGAGCAGATAGGGATAAACAGGATACGCCTTGTTCCGCTTAGAGAGATCCTTTTTTGGACAGATGGTTTGCAGTCCCATTTTCTTGTAGAGCCTTTCTATACGTTTGTGGTTGACAACAGACCCCAAGTCTTCAAGTAAAAACTCTGGTTATACGCCGAACATCATAGAACGGACAGTCGGTGAACTTTCGATCGATCACATTTATGAGCTCCATATTCAGCCATTTTTCCTGCCTGGATTTGAAGTAGATAGCTGAACGATGGATATCAAGCAAATTACATTGACGAACTCAGGGACTTACATTCAACTGATGCCTGGAAACGACGTTCCAAGCGGCTCATTTGCACAAGACCTTTTTTAAGAAATCAACTTCTATTTGAAGTTGCCCGATTTTCCATACAAACGCTCCTTCTCTTTGTCTTCATCTTCTTTTTTGGAAGGAAGCTCTCCTGAGAAGATCGCTTCTGCACCGTCTCAAAATTCCTTTTTCCAAATCGATATCTGGTTAGGATAGACCTCGTATTTGGAGGCAAGGGGTTGCATCGTATCACGCTATCTAATGGCTTCTAAAGCCACTTTCGTCTTAAATGCTGCACTAAATTTTCTTCTTTCTCTTTTCATTGTTCAACTGTTTAAAGATACATTTTAATCAGTTGTCCTTATTTAGGGGCACATTATACCCCCATCTGTATGTTAAAGAATATCATTTAAAACTCCTTCCTTATTTTCTTCTAGTCTATCAATTTTTACTTTAATACGTCAGCTTTGGGCAATTAAACGTTGTATACTTTCTGTAATATTTCATCACAATCATTACCTATTTTTAACTCTAATCATCAGTGCATTAAATTAAAATCCATAAAAATATAATCTCTGTTTTTAATACGTCAACTTCTGTCGCTTCCGGCATTGATCTTTGCATTATAGAGTAACAAACACAATATAATGAAAGTCGAGATTAGATTTTAGGGTGGATATCTTTTGCCTGACACCACGTAAAAAAATAAGGCTAAAATCTGAAGTCACTCTCATAAATAGAGCCTTCAAATCTTAACCTAAAAAAACCAAACAAATTTACACAAAAAATGGAAGCGATTAATCAAAATAATAGCTCACAAACACTATTCAGGTTTGCTACAATGCGAAATGCTGAATTATCCGATCCTAAAAACAAAGAAAGAAGATTCATCTTTAGAGACTATGATACCCAAAAAGGGCTGATTGATAAAAGAGTTGAGTTGGGTGAATCCTTGCAAAGAGTCTGTGAGACGCCTACCAACTTGATTATAAAAACAGAGACCTCTCTAAAAGAACAAGATCCCGCGTTCTATGAACTGGCCGTTTGGGTAGCAAGGAATAAAGCTAAGGCTACAAAAGCAGAATTTGACAAAAAAATCAACGATTACAAAACCCTTCAGCATCAGGATATTTTAATTGATTCTAAAATTTGGGATAACTTAATCTACCAGGTAGTGACACAAAAAGATTTTTATGCAAAGGAAACTTTAATGCAGTTTTTGCATCTTAATCATATTCTATTGAATTATAATGGCTCTGATGAAGATCAGTATGAAGACGTTGTAAAAGCAAAAGTAGTTCTTCCGAAAGAACTTTTCAAAGTAAATCATCCCACTTCTGCAAATGGAAGTGTTTCCAAAAGAAAAGAAAATTCTCAAATCATACCTTATGATAATACAGACATGAATTTTGCAGAAGCTACCATTAATCTCAAAGCGAACCGAGAGTTGTCATCTGCAATGGAAAAATTGGAAAAATCATACTACAAAGAATATGAAGAAGCTTATAAAAATACTTACAACAGATATGTAGAAGGGGTAAGACCTATACAGGCAGAGTATCAAAGTCTTGTTAATGAGCAGGAACATCAGAAACAAATGTTTCTTGCGACAGAAAACAAAGAAGGACTTTCTAATTTAAAATATATTCCGGTTCCTGAAGTCCCGAAATTTACCTTCGAATTTCGCCCGGAAATCCAGAGAGAAGATCTATTGAAAAACCTAGATCAGAAAAATATTCTCGCTTTATACAGAGTAGTAGGTGCCTCAGATTCTGCCACAGCATTAACAGGAATTTCTACATTTGCAGAGATTTCGGAAGCTATTGCGAAAAGCAATCAAATGTTAGAACAAACAGTTCTGAACAATACTGTTTTAAATCAACAGGTATCAACAACAGTAGGAGGAGTGGTTGTTCCTGTTACTAACTCAGTAGGTAATGTTGAGGTTATTCCTTTTTTTGCAAGAACTATGTATCTGAGCTGGTATGCTCATACCATGCTTATTGTAACAGATATTAATGATCCAAAACATATTGTAAGTGGGAATTACCAAATTAAAGCTTATAATCAACAGGTTATCGCCAGTGCTTCTATGGCATATACCTACGATGCTCCCAATGTAACTACCCTATTTAGTGGTGCGGAGGTTATTCCAAAAGAAAATCTTGAAAAAATAGAAGTTTTATTATTGGAAGGGGAAGTTACTCTTAATAATGGGCTTGTATATATCATGCAGGCTACATTAAATTGGACAGGAAATAATACCTACAAATTTGAAGGACCAGGAACATTTACATTAAAAAACAGAGGTACAGATAATCCGACAGACCCCACTGATCCAACCGATCCCGAAATACCGACTAATCCGAATGATATATTTATTCCTTCAGGATTTGGAATGAAAAATATTGGAATTGCTGATTATCGAAAAGTAGAACAAAGTACATATTGCTACGTGGAAGGAGATGTTGCACATATCGAAAACATTATGGCAAGGGAGTACAAAGAAAGAGCTACCCGAAGATTAAAACGCAGTGAATCTCAGGTTACAAAATCTACAGAGTCTGAAAAGGAAAAGCTTACAGATACTACTTCTACCGAGAGAAACGAAATGCAAAGTGAAGTTTCCAGAATCCTTCAGGAATCCAAAGATTTTGCAGCACAGGCAGGATTTAGCGCATCATGGGGATCAGGAAGCGGCGTTTCACCAAAATTTATGCTGAATACGGCTGCCAACTATGCGACTCATAACTCCAGAGAGGAAAGCAACAGACAGGCTCTTACTGAAGCCAAAGATGTTACTGCAAGAGCCTTAGACAGAATCATTACTAAAGTAAAGGAAGAACGTATTGATAAAATTCTTGAAGAATATGAAGAAAACAACAAACATGGCTTTGATAATACAAAGGGAAGCAGTCATGTTGTAGGCGTTTACCGTTGGGTGGATAAGGTGGTAAAAAACCAGATTTTTAACTACGGGAAACGTATGATGTTTGAATTCATGGTTCCTGAACCTGCCAAATTACATTCATTGGGAATGAAAGTAAGCAATAATGCCGAAAACCAATTAGTAAAGCCCATTGATCCAAGAGAAGTTCCTGGCATGCAGATCAAAGACTGGAGCGCTCTGACAGATTCGACAAAGCTGAAATACTGGTTAGGACATTATAATGTGGAAGTCGATGAAAAATTAGAGTCTATAGTTTATGTAGGAAAATCAATTGATTATTCTTCTACAGAATCGAAACAGGCTTCTTCAAAATCAGATTTAATTGCAATTCCTGAACATTATATTACTGAATCTTATGTTGTGAGCCGCAGTGATGCTTTCCCTGGTTATAACGGATGGGGTAATGGGGCAAGTTTACTTGTAGGGGGAAATAACGCTGCAAATGCATTCTTGCAATTCGTAAGAGAAGTTCCAATTACTATCGCCACAACAAATGCCCATTATTTCCATGCCACGATTAATATTAAATGTGTTTTGCAGGAAGAATACAAAAACGGATGGTTGCAGAAAGCTTTCAATAAGATCATAGAAGCCTATGAAGTGGAATTGACCAAATATGAAGCCGCTTTAGCAGATGCAAAAGCAGTAGGTGTTCAGATTAAGGGCACAAACCCTGGTTTCTACAGAAAGATAGAAAATACAATTCTGAGAAGAAACTGTATTTCTTATATGCTGAATCAGAATCCAAACGCATTATTGACTTTCGGTAAAAAGAAATATTATACCAATGATAATTCTTCGACCGAAACATTTACAAATGCAGATATTTTAGTAAATCATGAACTGGACCAGTATTCAGCGTTCATAAAATTCATGGAACAGGCATTTGAATGGGAGATCATGAGCTATAATTTTTATTCTTATTACTGGGGAGAAAGAAAATCATGGTCAGATCTATATCAGTTTGATGATAATGATCCGATCTTCAGAGCATTTATGCAGTCCGGTATGGCAAGAGTTATTGTTACGGTAAGACCGGGATTTGAAGAAGCGGTAAGGCATTTCCTTTCTACAGGACAAATCTGGAATGGCGGAGAAGTCCCTGTGATCGATGATGAATTATTCTTGTCGATTGTTGATGAAATGCGTTCCCCGAAAGCTACAAAAGAAGGCGAACCATGGAGAGAAAAGATCCCGACTTCGCTTACTATTCTTCAGGCTGATTCTATTGGCTTGAAAGTAGAAAAGGCTTTGCCTTGTAATTGTGAACCGGGAGTGAAATTCGATGATAGTCTGGGAGAAATGTGTGGAAGCAATTTTGAACTAAACAACAATCAGATTGGTCAGTCTTCCGATAAATGGATGGAGATTAGTTTTAGTGATTTAGATAATGCCTATACTACCATTGGACAAGTAGATTTTGACCATGCTTTCCCCAGAATTTATAAGTGCTTGGACAATACAATTATCATTGATAGAGATGCATCATGGTTGCCAAATGATTCTATAGTTAAAATCCACAAAATATTAGCAGAAGAAATTTCCTCTATTGAGGGAGTCGAAGCTTATATTTTAGGAGATGAAGGTATTACTTTCAGAATCAATATAAGCAAGATTAAAACTTTCACTTTTATAAAACCGGGTAATGACGATGGACATGATACATTAAAATTTTCGGTTGATTTGGATGCTTCAACGCTAAAAATTACTACTCCGGAATTCAATAAGTATGGAAGAGAAAGAATCCTGGACAAAAACGGACAGATTATTCCTGAAACCGAGTACCTGAACAAAGTATCATTAAGCAAATTCCTGGTATAATCTATAATCTAAAGATTTATAATTTAAAAGATGAGCAAGGTAAAACCTGAAGCTATTTGGCAGCACGATAAAGTGCTGCCTTATATCCTAACGAGTCTTAAAGACAAGATTAGTGAGATAACTGCCGTGGAAAAGATAATGGTTTTCGGAAGCAGAGGCAGAATTCCCTTCGAAAAATGGAATGAGCTGGAAGGAAAAGACTGGGATATTGTCGTGCAGGCAAGATGTAAGCTAAAAAATGCCCATGTTCTGGTAGATAAAAACTATCATTTGGATCTTTTGGTGTTGGGTGAAAACCAGATAAAACAATTTTGCCAAAATAAGATCACCAAAGAACTTTTTCCGGTTAATGAGCTGGACTGTTTAACAAAAAAAGAAAAACACAATGGAAACTCTGGAGATTAAAGAACTCATAAGTCAGGACTGGCGTACTGATGATTATATAAGAAAACAGCTGCTCTGTAATAAACTAAGATATGGTAATGATTTTCAAAGACGTTTTCGTTTGGATTATAATATTACCGATTACGATGGAATTGCTGAAGAAAAAAATATAAAAGATGAAAAAAATAACCCAATAAAACTCAAAACCTACCTTAATAAAAATGTTGAACTGGTAGATTTATCACAAAAGCAATGTGAAATAGATTTTGATATTGATGCTGCCAATGAAGAAATGTCCTGTAAACTTAAATATTTTTATCATAGAGAAGCAGACAAAGAGGAATTGAGAAGAAAAAAAGCCATTATACTTGAAACCTTTTCCTATGAAGAATTTAGGAATCTGGTCATGTATGTTGGTTATGATGACTTTGAAAACTATGTGGAGTATAAAAACTATTTTATCGAAGTTTTTAAAGTGCACTTTCTTAAAGCCAAAAGCGCTGAAGAACTGAAATTTCTCTACACCAATACCCCTGAATTTGTAATTAAAGGAATGGCTCTTGCCAATGAAACGATATTAGGACATTTGCTCGCCTTAACAAAGCTGGATGATACCGGAATATTCAGTGGATGGTCAGATGGGAGTTGCGCATTGGTAAATATATTGAAAGCCTTTTCAGATCATCTTTTTTTGCTTGATAAATTTAAGGATAACCCTGAGCTTTGTAACAGAATTTATTTCAATTTAGACGGGGTAAGTGAGATGAACGGAGAAATGAAATCCAACCGTATCATCTTTGCCACTATTCTGATGGAATATTGTCTGTTTTCTCCCAATCGTCCAACAGTGGGATCTCCCACTTTCAGAATAGGAAAAAATTTTAAAGTAAGTACCAATGTTATGGAACTTTCGGGGCCTATTCTTGGTTTTGGACAATCGGATGAAAAAAGTTTTTTCCTGCAACAGCAGAAAGAAGTACTTCAAACTGCTAAAGTTATTCCTAAAGAAGGAGATCCAAATGCAGTAGAGCTGGCAACACAAGATTTAGAGGAAGGGAAACAATATTTCCCGCTCGAAATGGTCTATTTCATGGATGAAAACAAATCCGGAGTCAAAAATGAAGAAACTGGACATGAAGAAGGTACTGTTGTAATGATGGTTCCTGCTATCTATGTAAAAGCATTGGCTGATGCGGAAAACTGGGAAGATATCAATGATACCATTCGTATTGTAGCGGATATGGTAGGAGTGGTTTTAGGAATTGGAACGCTGGCTCTCTCAGGAAATCCATATGTATTATTGGCAGCGGCGGCAGACCTCAGTTTAGTATTACCTGACTTAACTATACAGACATTGAGGGAAGAAATTGCTAAATTAGAAGGTGGTGAAGAATTCCTCAGACAATGGGATCTAATTTATAATACCGGAGGGGTCATTATAGCAGCACCACAGCTCGTAGTTGGGTTTTATCGAGGCTGTTTAAGCTTACTTAGATTACCTCAGACTGCAGAAAATGTAAGACAGGGTTTGCGGGCAATGGCAATTTCCGTATTTTTGGATTTGAACAGCGGAGTTTTCCAGAGGAAAGATCTTCGGATGTTTCAACCATCAGAATGGGTAATCCCAAGCGCAGGGTTCTTTTCAAAAACTTCAGAATGTGATGCTTTAGTGCAGAATGGTGCATTCTTCATGGAACTGGATACAGCATCTATTATGGAAAGCATGAACAAGGGTATTAATCCGGATGTAATAGGCGCAGTAAGTTCAAATAGAAAGTTTGGATTGGTGTACAACAGTGAGATTGTAGCCCAAGGAAGCCGTTATGACAAAGCTTATCAAAAAGTTTTAATGGACTTAAAAAAGGTAAGTTATAGTTCAGAAGAAGTTGGGAAATATTTAGAAGATATCTTTAACCGAAGAAGGGTTGTTTCTGTAGAAGATGCTTCACTTTTAGGAAAAGCACCAGTAAAAGGGGTGAAAATGTCATTGAATTTGTTTGATGAATTAGGTAACAATATAGGACAGCTTGTTAGATCACCTAATAAAAATGAACTTTATTATAAATTGATATTTAGAGGTAAAGAAATTGATATTAAAAGTATGATTAAACTTTTGGATGATAAATATAGGTTAAGAGGTTTGCCAATAGAAGAAGGAGAACATTTGCTATATGGTGATCTTAATATTCCGAAGGAAGTTACAAACAAATATGCTGCATTGGGACAGATCATCTATGAGGATGGATTAAAATATTTCTTAAATGCTAAAAAGTATGGCAAAGTAGATGGAACTGTAAGTGCATGGATAAAGGCAGATATTTATACTGATTATGGAGGACAATCCATAAACTTGGATCAATTCTGGAAAGCAAGAGATGCTGGAATGAGCATAGAACAAGCTGCTTTTTCAACCTTTGCCGGAAAGCAAGCCAAAAAGTTTAGTTTCACTAAAGTAAGAATTTTGGACGATGAAAAAATAACTAGAAATTACGTAGAACTTAACTTTTTAAAATAATTACTTATGCAAATTAATATACATAACACTACTAAAAGCGATAAAACAATAGATGAATGGACAAAAAATGATAATTATAGAGGTTCTTCTTGGAAAAATTTTGCTTTTGCAGAAGGTTTGGCGTTAGATTTATTTAAAGAAAAACTATCAAAAGTACCCTTTAAAGATGACCCTTTAAGTCGAGAAGAAACAGAAAAATTAAAAATAATTCTTGAGAATAAAATTAAAGAACTCTTATCTACTCGAGAACCAGAACCTAATGTAAGAACTAAGATTAACTTTTTAGGACAAATAATAGGCTTAAATGGTTCACCATTTGGAAAAAATGACCAAGATAACTGGATAAACGATTTTTTTAGAGCTTACAAAATCTGTGAAGAATGTTTACAAGAAGATAAACCTGTATATCTCAGCATTTCCAAAGATGATAATTAATTAAAGGCTGCTTTTGCAGCCTTTTGTTTTTGCATCATTAATTTCTGAAGTTTTATTAAAATATTTTTTAAATGCTAAAAAAGTATGGTAAAGTAGATGGAACGGTAAGTGTTTGGATAAAGGCTGATATTTATACTGATTATGGCGGACAATCTATTAATTTAACCAAATTCTGAGAAGCTGTGGAGAAAGGAATGCCATATGATAAAGCGGCTTTAGAAACTTTTACAGGATCTAAAATGAAAGCAAAAGGATTTGGGAAGGTAAGATATGACACACCTAAAAATACAGTTAAAGAAAACGAAGTAATTGTTAATTTTTTAAAAAATTAAAATATGGAAATGATATTAATTTCAAATGCTATTAGATTTAATCAATCGTTTGAAGATTTCACTAAAAATTTTAAAAATAAATACTCCGCGTTTGGAATGGAGAATGTTTTTATGATTCCTAAAAGTGTACTTTCAAGAATAGGAAAAGAAAAGTTCAAAGATGAACCCTTATCAAAGAATGAATCTGAAGAGATGAAATCTATTTTGGAAAACAAAGTAACAGAACTTTTAAAACAAAGAGAGCCTTATAAAAAAGGAGAAGGCGTTTATGTTATTAATTTTTCTGGAGAAGAAATAGAAATAGATCCCCGTCCTACTGGTCATAACGATAGCGATCATTTGATTTGGAAATTGTATAACTTAATAGAAATCATTGACTCTTGTCTGAATGACGATAAGCCTATCTATTTAAGTATTACAGATGACAATAATTAATATTTCGGCTCTTAGGAGCCGTTTTTAGTTTTACAAATTAATTTTTAAAAAAAATAAAATGAAAATTATATTTAGTAATGCAATGAAGCATAGTCAAGACCATTTTGATTTTATTGCAAATAAAGCGAACAGATATGTACATGGAACAAAATATATGTACTCTGATGAAGATTATCTGCAAATAATTCGTAAGTCTATTCCTAATCGTTTAGAAATCATAGGCTACAAAGATTCACCTCTTACTAAAGAAGAAATACTAGCTTTTAATGAGGCCCTAGAAGAGCAAATCGAATATTGGTTATCATTAAGGGTTCATATTCCTATTAAAGAAGGGACAGATACCATAACTTATAAAGAGGAAACGATTGAGCTTGATATTCGCCCAATTGATATTAATGATAATGATAATGATAAAGCAATACGAGATTTGTTACGTCTCCATGAAATTATAAAAGAATGTTTAGCAGAAGAAAAGCCCTTGTATTTAAGTGTCTATGAGGAAGAATAAATAATAATTTTTAAACCGCTCAAAATTGAGCGGTTTTGTTTTTTACTAATAAAAGACTACGATTTCTTATTTTTGGATTTGAACACCTTGATGTTTTTGAAACAGATTTAACACCTGAACAATTTGCAGCCGCCAACAATGCCTTAACAAATTTTGACTTCAGGAAGGGTTTACCAAACATAACAGCTCCCACGCTTGTAATAAGTGGAAAGTATGATGGTTTAAATCCTCCAAAAGATGGAAAGGAAATCACAACATTAATTCCAAATGCAACATTTACGGAATTACAATTTTCAGGACACGCCCCAATATATGAAGAAACCGAAAGGTATTTAAAACTGGTAGAAGATTTTTTATTGAACTAAGTAACATACAGACAAAAACACGGCTGTAATTGTAATAAATAGCTGCTTAATAACCACAAATAACAATAAACGTCATTTTTTTATGTCTTTAAGATGCAAATGGAACCAGCTTTTTATGCTTTAAAAACTGCCATTAATTTCGCCAGCATTTTCTTCTACTCTATTGTATCAAGTTTAGTGATTTAGAAATTAAGATTCATAGAGAGTGGAAAAGAGATTGGTAAGGTTTATTTATATTTGAGCATCCTTATATAGCATTCTCCACTCCACAGACAGATTAATAGCCAATTTGGCCCGCAATAGGATGGGCCACCTTCACCGAAATATACACATTATCCTGAATTTTCAATATATACTAGTAGCTTCTTTGAAGGATGTTAATGATATTTATGAAATGGTTAAACGAATATCGAACACATAATGATGATGAATAGGGGTATTTTAAGGCTAATGTTTTTTTATTATAGTAAATATTGAAAAACTCGAACACCTGTTCATATAATTTTACGCAAACATAACACATTGTAAATCAGTGTATAAATCCTATAAAAAAAGGAGACGTTTAAATATTAACGTCTCCTTAAGCGGATGGGCGGGAGGCCTGTCGAACTCCTTATACCATTTCTATTATTTCTAAATGGAATTAAATAGCTAAAAAACTAGTTGCAATTAAATATATAAATTTCAAAGATACTATAAACTATATTTTTATCAGTATCACTACTTGATGATTTTTTTGAATTATTGATCTGATGTAAATTCAATCTAAATTATCGAAAACCTTATGGGATTCATATAAAAGACTATGTTGAAAAATATAATAATAACTATTATTGGAGGTAACCCAGGTGCCTTGATGCCTTCTTCAGTTCAAAGATGTTTAGATAAATCCTATACTCCACCTTAAATACTCATTTTCACAATCTTTTTGATCTTATTTCAAATAAAACAATGCTCTTAAAACGTTGATACTATATAAACCATACATTTTATGAAATCAGCGTATTTAAGCTATGAAAGAAAAGTGCCTGATTTACTTAATTAAGAACATGGATATACATGTACACCCATGTTTTATATGAAATGGATTGAAATTTAGTTTTGTCCTGCTAGTAATCCACCGTCAACAGTCCAAGTTGCTCCGGTAACCCAGCTTGTTTGGTCTGAAAGTAAAAAGTCGATGGTTTTGGCAACATCTTCCGGTTGACCAACACCTCCTAATGGATGGTATGCATCAAATGCAGATAGATTTTCAGCAATTTTATCTTCTGGCATAAAGGTCTTGAAGATCGGGGTAACCACAAATCCTGGGTTGACAGAATTTACGCGGATGTTAAATTCAGCTAATTCAATAGCCAATTGTTTCGTAAGTGCTACCAATCCAGCTTTTCCAACCATATAGGCTGATGCTGGTCCTGCTTTAAGCGCATGATGCATCAATGCCGCACCAATATTAACAATAGATCCACCTTTATTTTCTTTCATAATTAAAGCCGCTGCTTGTGTAATAAAAAAGAAAGCTTTGGTATACGTTTGAAAGCTATCATAGTCTTTCTCCGTATGATCAAAAAATGAAATTGGATTATAATGTCCTGCCCCATTAACCAAATACTTCAAATTTGGCAATTCATTTTTTAGGTTACTATTGAAATCAACGACAGCATCCATATCGGAAAGATCTACCGAGTAAATCTTGACTATACCACCTTTTGCTTCCAATTCTGCTTTAGCTTTATTCAAGCTTTCAACACTTCTTCCTACTAGTGCTACTTCAACTCCTCTTCCAATTAATAATTCTGCTGTGGATTTACCTATTCCAGTTGAACCACCTACGATTAATGCTTGTTCCATTTTTCTATATTATTTATATTCGTTATGTTATTTCCGTCTTGGAAATAATTAAAATTAATTTTGATGTGATCTTACCTTCGGATTAAGCACCGTAAGTAAATTCATAATTTTTTACAATAGCAGGATTAAGACTGTTGCCAACGTGACATAAATTCTTTGCTGAATTTTCAATCAATTCCTTTTGTTCTGCTGTATAGTCTTTATCAAAGAACAACTTCACGTTGATCGTTCCTACTTGTCCTCCTTCTACTGACATTTTATAAGACAGCTCACTTCTTGAACAGTTTACTTCAAAATCTTTTTTTCTGGCGTAAAAATCAACTGTAGCTAACATACAGCTTGCATATGACCCCATAAGAAGATCGATAGAACCAAATTTCAGATCTACTTTAATCGGATCAGCATTCGATGTTGATTTTGTACTTGAGTTATATTTACCTTCGTAGGTACTTGCTATTACTTGTGACATGTTGTTAAATTTTTATTATTAATATGTATTGATTTAGAATGTTGATGCGGACACCACCTACGCTACATCTGCTCCGATCTCTAATGGTGACCGCATAACATTCAGTTGTAAATAAATCTTTTCTAACGTTCAGATTAGTAAAAGATTTACTCTTTTTATTTTGCCTCGTAAAAGAATTCGTAGTTTTTGACGATTGAAGGATTAAGGCTGTTTCCTACGTGACATAAGTTTTTTGCCGAATGCTCGATGACTTCTTTTTGTTCTGCAGTATATGCTTTGTCAAAGAACATCTTCACATGGATCGTTCCGACTTGTCCGCCTTCTGCTGACATGTCATAAGAAAGTTCACTTCTTGATCCATTGACCTCAAAATCTTTTTTTCTGGCATAAAAATCTACTGTTCCAAGCATACAGCTTGCATATGAACCCATAAGAAGATCAATAGGACCAAATTTTAAATCGACTTGGATTGGATCAGTGCTTAATGGTGATTTTGTGCTTGAATGATATTTACCTTCATAGGTAGTTGCTATTATTTGTGACATTTTATTTAATTTTTTATATTGTGAATACGAAATGACTTATATGTTGAAATTAGATGCTACATCCATCAATTCCACACATATTATCTCCAGATTCTTCAGACAGATCGACAATGCTTTCCTGGTAGGTTTGTGCAAGGGCCTTAGCAAAAAGTTCCACAGGTTGTGCTCCTGAAACGGCATATTTACCATCAAGAAGGTAATAGGGTACACCAGTTATTCCTAGATTTTGTGCCTCCATGATATCCTGTTTCACTTCATAGTTGTACTCATCTTCAGCTAATACTTTTCGGGCTTTGGATTGATCTAAGCCAAGTTCCTCAGCAAGGGAGGCCAAAAATTTAACATCCGCAATGTTTTTTCCGTTGACAAAATGAGCTTCAAATAAAGCTTCTTCCATATCATCAGCTTTACCATGTTCTTTTGCCAAATGCAATAACTTATGAGCAGGAAAAGTATCAGCAACAATGACCTGATCGTAATTAAAAGTTACTCCAGAATTTTTACCCATTTCTTTTAATTGATTCAAAAACTGATCAAGGTGAGCTTTAGAAAAACCTTTACGATTCATCATATACTCACTGATACTCAAAGTTCCAGAGCTTTCTTTTAAAGTAGGATCCAACTGGAAACTTTTCCAATCTACTTCCACTTGATCTTTGAAGGAAGAATCTGCTAACGCTTGCTCAAAATTTTTCTTAGCTATGTAGCAAAAAGGACACATGATGTCCGACCATACCTGTATTTTCATTGTCTTGTTATTTTTAAAGTTATTTAGAGGTTCTTATTCACGATTTCAGTAAGTTGCTCAGATGAAAGTACACCGGAATGTCTCCATTTCATTTGGCCTTTTTTAAACAGCATCGTCGTAGGTACTCCTCTAATCTCGAATATTTCTGCTAAACCCGGGTTCTGATCAATATCAACCCTTTCATAATGAATCGCCTCGCCATAATTTGCTATGGTTTGATCGAGATGCGGTTTCATGGCGATACATGGACCACACCAAGAGGCGTGAAAATTGATCATGGTTAATTGATCAGATTCTATTTTGTTAGCTAAATTCATTTTTCTGATATTTTAAAATGGAGAACAACAGCAACATTTCGATTCGGAACATCGCTGTTGTCATACACGAAATTAGATCACAGCATTTAAGCTCTTATTGATACTAATTTTTACGGGTTCTGCAATGGTTCTGTATCCCGGAGATACTTTACGTACATGTTCCGCAATAGCTGCGTAGTCTTCTTCAGTTCCGCTACCGCTAACTTCAAAATTGAATTGAAGTTCTTCAAATCCAACCGAAACATTCGGATCAACTTCTAAAAACCCACGGAGATCAAGATTACCTACAATAGTTAAGTTAACACTGTCAAGCTTGATTCCTTTACTGGTAGCCCCTACCACAAAACCCACCATCATACATCCAGCTAAACCGCCTAAAATATAATCTTGAGGATTCGGATTCAGGTTGTCTCCCAACAATTCTGCGGGCTCGCCGATCTGATATTTGAATTGTTTTTCAACGAAAGCTCTTCCTATCTTTTTACTATGAGTGGTAATTTCAGTATGCACACCACCTTTCCAGGTTGCTGTTACACCTAATGCTGCAATTGCTTCAGCAGGTTTGTTAGTAATTACTTCTACATAATTTCCTAATGCTTCTAAATTTACATTGTTTAACATAACCAATTGTTTTAAATTTTGTACTACAAAGGTACTGGCTAGACAGCTTCAAGAAAATGGACAAAACTGAAAACAAATAGCACTTATTGATCCGATTTTACCCCTTTAGATAGTCAAATTTCATTTCAAAAAGATATTGGCGAAAAGATAGGTCGGACCATCCGAACCCACTTTAATTGAAAAATCAAATCATTAGTTACCTTACACTTATAAAAAAAGGAAGTTCCCCAAATTATGGGAAACTTTCTTCTTATCAAGAGGCATTTTGCTGTTTTGAATGACGTAATTTAGTTTCGGATAACAACAGGATAAATAGCTCACTTGACTTCTTCACAAAATCTTTTATTAGAGCTAAACTCCTCAAGTCAGCATTAATGAACTACTCTGCAAAAAATTCTTTTGCAATACCGTGAGCTGATTTAAGCGCATTTGAAAACTCTTTATCCGCATCCGGATTCACTAGATTTCCTAAAAATTTAACCGAATGAACTTCAGTAATACCTACAAGTTCTAACCACCAGTTTAAATAGGTAGACTGGAAATCTAATCCAAGTTCAATCGGTACGCCTGCACCATATACGCCTGAAGTATAAATAACACATGCCTTCTTATCTTTCAATAATGGAAAGTACCCTTCTGCTCCAAAGCCAAAAGTCAAGCCCGGCTGTGAGATGGTATCGATATAGTGTTTCAATACCCATGGAATACCACCATTCCACATAGGAACAGTGATGAGGTATTCATCTGCTGAGGAAAAACGTTCCGTTACTTCCACAACTTTATCCCATGAACTTTTTAATTCCTCATTTAACGTGCCTTCACCGAAGAAAGTCATCTTGGCCGCAGCTTTGTCCCCATCAAAAGTAGGAATGCTTAAGTCCCATAGATTCAATTCATCTATAACAGCATCCGGATTCAACAGTTTATACTGTTCCATAAATTCCTGAGCGATGGCTCCTGATTTAGATTTTTCCTTTCTCGGCGAACTGATAATGTGCAGTAATCTTTTCATGTTAAGTTCAAGTTTATAGAATTAAAGGTTCTCCTTTACCAACTGACCAAGCTCATGAGAGGGCACAACACCGGAATGTCTCCATTTCATTTCTCCTTTTTTGAAAAGCATCGTAGTCGGTACACTTCTGATTTCAAATAGGGTTGCTAAATCTGGATATTTATCGATATCCACACGTTCATAATGAATAACATCATCAAATTCTGCAACCACTTCATCTAAATTTGGTTTCATGGCCACACATGGAGGACGCCAAGTCGCATGAAAATTAACCATGGTCAATTGTTCCGATTCTATTTTATTTGCTAAATCCATTGTTTTATATTTTTAAATTATTAACAGTTGTATTGTATTGTATTGTATTGTATTGTATTGTATTGTATTGTATTGTATCGTATTAAGGCAATGCAGAATATTTCTTTTTATAATGATCATGTGAGTCATTAAATATGCTCTTAAACAAGCATTACCTGATTACAGAAAAAGGGAAACTTAGCGATTTAAATCATCCATCACCTCTTTCATGATCATCATACTTTTTAATTTTTCCTGATGATCATAGATAGGCGAATGGATCATCAATTCGTGCACACCTGTCTGTCCTAAAAAGGCCTTTAAGTCATGACTGATTTTCTCCTTACTTCCAACAAAAGAACCGGCCGTCATTTGCTTCACTTGTAAACGCACCTGCTCATACATGCTGTCCAAGAGCCCTGCTAACGAGTCCACTGGAGGTTGTAAAAATTTCCCTGAGTTTTGTGCTAAACTTTGAAACATCTGATACAGACTGGTGGATAAGATTTCTGCTTGCTGATCCGTTTCTGCAGCTGTAGCATTCACAGCTGCTATCGTGTAAGGCTGTTTCAAAACATCAGAAGCTCTAAAATTCTGACGATACAGTGCAAAGGCCTCCAACATCTGTCTTGGAGCAAAATGCCCCGCAAAAGCATACGGTAATCCCTTGGATGCCGCTAACGCGGCACTTTCTGTACTCGATCCTAATATCCAGATCGGAACATGTGTATCTTCCGCTATAAAAGCACGCACCTTCGCGTAGGGATTCTTATGAGAAAAATACATTTCTAATGCTTCCACATTTTGAGGAAACCGTTGAGATTGCTCATAAAAATCTTTTTGAATAGCTAAAGCTGTTTGGATGTCGCTTCTAGGTGCTCTTCCCAAACCCAGATCAATCCGATCGGGATAAAGCTGAGCTAAGGTTCCAAATTGCTCAACAACAATCAGAGGCGAATGGTTGGGTAACATGATACCTCCCGAGCCAACTCGTATATTTTGCGTGTGGCCAGCAAGATGTCCAATCAAAACTGCAGTTGCTGTACTGGCGACATGAGCCATATTATGGTGTTCAGCCAACCACAGACGTTTATATCCTAAATTATCGACCAATTGGGCCAATTCTTTAGTTTTTCCGAATGTAGAACGAGCATTGCTATCTTCAGAAATGAACGCTAATTCTAATAATGATATAGGTATCATAATTCTCCTTTTTTTAATATGAATGACAGCTACTGATAAGTGTAATGCTTCTTTGATTTAGAAATTGTTGAGATTAAATTTTAGTTTTTTATCGACAATCTACAAGTAAGGAAGAACATATACGGTCTTGAAGCTCAGTACGCATCTGTTTTTAAATTTTATACTACAAAGGTAGCGGCTGGAAAGCATCTAGAAAATGGACAAAACTGAAAACAAGTGGTACTTATTGATCGGATTACCCCCTCAAATTTCCACGCGACAACTTTGTAATGAACTAATAATAAGAGGACAACATCAAGCTGGGTGGTCGTGTTTTTGCTGCACATGGAATGCCACCTTTTTTTAAAACGAATACCTAAGACTTAACAGTAGATGAATTTTGACTGTTGAAAGATTCCTGATCATGATCGTTCTTCTCCCTTAACAGCAATTATTATTCAGATATAAATAATCAAAGATTTAGGGGTAGGTAGATAAGAAACAGGGGCAAATCAAATTACTTGAGGACTTAACTGAAATTCCCCAAGAACCACAATTTCAGCTTTTCAGAAATCAAATCATAGGTGAGTAAACTCTACATGTTCATATCTTTTTTCATAGATCGAAGCGTGAAAAGTTTGCTCTGAGCGGAGCTGAATTAAGATTTCATTTTGAAACTGTACTTCTTTCTCTAACAACTGGTGCCAAAACTCAGGAC
Source organism: Chryseobacterium soli (assembly GCF_000737705.1). GTDB lineage: Bacteria > Bacteroidota > Bacteroidia > Flavobacteriales > Weeksellaceae > Chryseobacterium > Chryseobacterium soli. The sequence goes on from NZ_JPRH01000017.1 coordinate 52,720, forward strand.
GATCAGAAAAATTTTCATAATAGTCCAAGGTGTCAATAATTCCAATTAAAAGTGGAACTAAAGGTGCAGAGAATTTCAAATCAGAAGTGATACCAGCAAATGCATATAAGATCAAGAGTTCGATTGGCTCCGGCTCTTCATAGTTGTCTGCATACACGTCTGCTTCAGCATTACTTATTTCAATAGTATCTACGTAATTTTGAAGATGGCCAGTGCGGATGTCGGAGATTAGCTGCCGTTTTTTTATGTTGATATGAAGGTATCCTTAAAGTTGGGCAATTGACTATAAAAGCCCAATAGGGCTATGGTTAAACTTTTTCTTTGCTCCAAGGAAGAATGCATCAGTCCATCAATCAAGTTCCGGCTATGCTGGCTGATGTGTTTTACAATATCCATATCCCAATAGAATCTCCTGCCCGGCCAACTATTGAAAGGATTTTCGGAAAGATGTTGGTGATTGACCGGTATATTTTTTAAAGTATCTGATAAAATAAGATGAATCTTCAAAACCTATTTTATCAGCAATCTGATTGACATTGAGCTCTGAATGAAGCAATAGTCTTTTTGCTTCCAATACGATCCTTTCATGGATCATTTCAGATGGTTTTTTATTGAGCAGTTGCAGTGTAAGATTCGATAACGTTCTTAGGGAAACAAAAAGCATTTCGGCATATTGAGATGCAGGAAGTCCTTTGGTATAGTTTTCTTCGATCAGATTGACAAAATGGATCAACTGGGTACGTTTCTCATCCACAATAAAAGGCGCAAGTCCCTTATTGAGTTGTTCAAGTTCATATTTACGGCGCTGAACCTGAATCAAAAATGCTTTCAGATAAAGCCTAAGCAATTCTTCCTGACCGTATTTATCATGCTCTTTAAGTTCAGTCTGCATCTGGACAATATACTCATCCAATTTGTACTCATTTCCACTTCCTACACAGCATGAAGGAATCTGATAGGGATTATTGAACATGCTGCACTTCAGGAAAAAATCAACATCGTTTTCCTTTTGAACCAAAAAATCCTCAGAGAAATGGATAACAAATCCTTGGTAATCTGGATTATGATCAAAAGCATGAACCTGGTTTTTAGCAATAAAGAAGATCGTATTTTCCGATACATCGTATTCGTTGAAATCAACAAAATGTTTTCCATTACCTGACTTGAACCAGATAACCTGATAAAAACTGTGGATATGAGGTTTGGACATATCTTCCTGATGATCTTTAATACCATCTTGTAGAGACTGGACCTCAAACTGCATTTTACCTGGAGAATCAGCGTGTAAATGATATTCGTAAATCGCCTCCTTTTCCTGCTTTTTCATATTTTGCCTCGGTTTATGCTTAACTTTATTACTATGCAAATATAGTAGTATTTCCAGATTCACTCATAGTGATGATACTCGAAAAGTATCTTGAAAATCTTATGATAATGATCGAAAATTACAAACAACAATGGTTGATATTTTAGGATTTTTTTTAAAGGCGTCGTTTTACCTTGAGTCAATTATTACATCAGGAATATTTTAAAAGGTGATATCTTTGAAAAATATTATATTTACAAGCTAATAGTAATAGCATCAATAAGTGAAGCGTCCCTGACCGAATTGACTACACAGATTTATTTTAATCGAAATCGATTAAATGTCACCTCTAAATCCAGTAAGAGTCACAATGGAAATTTTAAATGTAGTTAGAATATAATGTTTTCCACAGACAGTAAAACTAAATGTTGCTATGGTTGAGTAACTATATAATAGTTTGACAGAAAGTAAAATAATGAAGACAAAACTTAGAGACCATATCGCAGAAATCGTAAGCTTTTCAGATCAAGAATTTGAGTACATCATCGCACACTTCCATTATAAGAAAATGAAGAAAAACCAGTTTCTTATACAAGTTGGACAGCAGAAAGTCAATAAATATTTCGTCCTAAGTGGAATTTTAAAATCTTATTATGTCGATAAAAGTGACAAAGAACATATTATACAATTTGCACAGCCTGACTGGTGGATCACAGACTATAATGCATTCTTTAATAATAAAGAAGCAACCATCAACGTCGATTGTATCACAGATTGTGAACTGTTGTATATTAGTAATGAAGATCTGGAAAAGCTAAGTGCCGAATTTCATAAAATGGAACATTTTTTTCGTGTCAAATCAAATGCAGGTTATGTGGCATCACAGGAAAGGATACTGACTATGCTCAATCTGACTTCTGTAGAACGGTTTAACCATTTCAACAGGCTATACCCAAATCTAATTCAATCTATTCCAAAATACTTGATCGCATCCTATATCGGTGTGTCAAGAGAAATGTTAAGCAGGTTGAGTAAAATGTGATAAATCACACAAAATAAAAGTGTGAAAGTTCATTTTTCATTCATGTAAATTCCTCCAATTTTGTAGTGTAATAAAACATTATTAGTTATGAAATACGGACAAATTTTCACTTACAAGCTCGAATTGGATTCTAAAGAAGAATATATCAAACAATTCGTAGATCCATTTGCAGAAACCATTTCTAAAGCCAAAGGGTTAATCTCAAAAGTATGGATGGCAGATTTTGACAATCAGTTTTCTAGTTTCTATTTATGGGAAACGAAAGAAGACATGAATGCCTTTATGGCGACACCAGAAATCGATGTGGTTGCTCATTTACCATTTTTAAAAGACTTAAAAATAGTTGCCATTCCGGTTGTAGATGAAGCATCTAAAATTACCAGAGGTATTTAAAAAATATCCCTTACAAGTTGAAACAAACCATTTCAGGACATGTCCTGAAATGGTTGTTTTATTTACTTGGTTCCTTTTAATAGATCTAGTGCTGGTAAGGATTTTTTAGACTAAATGTTTTTAGCGTAATGCTTGACATAAACCATCTGTAGATTAGAGTATATGATCTCATATTAACCTAAATTCATTTTCAAATTACTAGATAATAATTATTTATCAACAGATATCTGCCTCAACGAAAACTATGGTCGAACTTGGCCCGGAATAGGAGGGACCACTTTCACCGAAATATATACATTATCCAGGATTTTCAATATATATTAGCAGCTTTTTTGAAAAATATTAATGAGTTACAAGATTGAATGGTTAAACGAATATCGAACACAAAATGATGAAGAATAGGGGTATTTTAAGGCCTGTGTTTTTTTATGATGATAAATACTGAAAAACTCGAACACCTATTCACATAATTTTAGTCAAATATAACGCATTGTAAATCAATGCACAAAACCTGTAAAAAAAGGAGACGTTTAAATATAAACGTCTCCCTAAGCGGAGAGAGAGGGATTCGAACCCCCGGACCTGTTACAGTCAATAGTTTTCAAGACTATCGCAATCGACCACTCTGCCATCTCTCCTGAATAACGGCTATACCGTTGTTTTCAGTGGTGCAAATATAAAAAGTTTTTTGTTATCTGCAAAATATTTTTCGGCATCTTCACTAAAAAAATCACAGTTTTCAACGTTGATTTCTGACAATCAGACTTATATTTCAGATTCGAAGAACCAAATTTTTCAATAAAAAATCATCAAGTAAGACCATCGAACAAAAATCTTTATAGAATTACGATAAGCATCTTCCGAACTACTGTTTATCTTACTGTTCTCTCCAGAATTTTTTCATCATATTTATCATAGAAAACGCCTACTCTATCCGGATTCACTGTTCCCTCCGGAGTTAATACTTTTTCTTTGAAAAGCCAGGCCATCAGCTTCTCCATGCTTTTTTTAGAATTCATTCCCAATCCACTCACTACCCGGCTGAAATCGGTACACTGAACTTTAACCCTTTGCTCAATAAAGTTGATTACATAATAATCATCAGCCTGATATTGCGGAGTTTCGTTGTCAAACATTCTGAACATTACAATTTCATTGTCATCTAATGTATAAAATGAATATTGGAACACATTGATCTTCTCTGATTTAAGAATTGCTTTACCATCCAGTAAAACCTTGTCATCTTTGATCTCAATTTTCTGGGCATTCAGAAAGGCAGCTCCTGCGATAAGAAGCATCATCATAGTTTTTTTCATGCAATATAAATGGTTTATCATCTTTTTATAAGAGTTCAAATTATAATCAGACGGTAAAAATCATATCTAAACTTATGTATGAGCCATTGGTACCGCCTGTTTACAGACGGCCAAAATACAAAAAAGATCGATACTTTTAAAGAAGATCGTAAAAGGAAAAACTGTTCGATAAAAATCAGTTGTCAGGTACCACATATTGTGATTAAAACTATAAAAACTAATGTACTGCTGATAAGCTTTAATTTGTGTGATCTGTTTTATCTATTTTCAATAGCTGCTTAACAGCATTATGATCTACCCCTAATTTACCGCGCCAAGCTGAAAGTGGGAAATTAACTTCTGTACGATGGTTGGGTGCCTTATTATGCAACTCCAACTCCCATTCCAGCTTCTTCCAGTAAGGAATAAAACCGTTTAATGAGCTATAATCAGCCACAAGGCTGTTTCTGATGATCCCTAATTCTGCCAAAATCCTGATAAGCCAGGTTCTCGAAGTAGTATTGCTTTTCGGCAGTAGTTTTTCTTTGGAAATTCTATTCAATAACTCAGTCGGAGTTTCATTTTCCGGTGCATGATCAATAGCTTCAATGAGCTTATGGAAAATTTTCAGATCATTTTCTGTAGATTGTATATCTTCAAATGTGAGGACTTCCTGAAGGTCTAAGAGTGTTTCTGTATAGCCTCCAATTCTGCAATATCCGATATACAGATCGTATAAATTTTTTCCGTCATTTTCCCAGGATTCTTTGGTTATTCCGCAAATCCTGCATGGATTGCGAAATCTTTCATCTTCAAACGTTTCAAAAGTATGGTCTGGTATATGGGCAGCAAACGAATAACTGATGACAGGCTGTAATCCTCTGTGGAAACCTGTTCCGATTGCTTTTAGAAAAAGGTGATAAGAAATTTCACGTATATCGTTATCAGCAATAAGTTTCCTCAATTCTTTAACAACAGTATCGTGTTGATAATGGGTAATTCTATTGATTTCAACACCACTATTTTGTAATAGAACCTTTTCTTGTAGAGTATCAGGAATTTTGTATGTGCCAACGCTCTTATCAAAGTCGTAATTTTCCTGATTGCTGTGTAAGTATATTCTGGAAAGTATCTTTATGATTTTCTCGTCTATCATGATTGGATGTATTGAAATAACTGTAGTTAACAATCAAATTTACAAAACTTATCCATCAGTTTTTCAGCCAGGTTAAGAATTCCGTGATCTGTCTTTTGCTGATGAATACATCGGAATTAATTTCAGGTGTTGGAGAAAGCTTCACCTCTATTTTCTGACTGGAATGCTTAATAATTTCAATAATAGCATTTTTATTAATGATGAACTTTCGGTTAATTTTAAAAAAACGGTCCGGATTTAATTTATGGATGATATCTTTAATAGTATCGTCATAAATATAGGTCTGGTTATCGTTTGTGGTCAGGAAAAGGTATTTTCCGGAGGCAAAAAAATAAGCCGTATCATGCTCATCTACCGACTTCAGTTTATTTCCTTCCCGAACCATAAAACGTTTCATTTTTTCAGGATTATCGGTCTGGTATAACGTGGAAATAGATTTCAGTACAGGTTCAGGATCAAAATTTCCTTTTATGGAAATGAATTTCTGCAATGCCTGATGCAGATCATCCTGTTCAAAAGGCTTTAGAAGATAGTCTATGGTGAAATGCCTGAAAACTCTCATCGCATATTCATCAAAGGCAGTGATAAAAATAACCGGCGTAAAGAGCTCCATATGCTCAAAAATATCCAGGCTCATCCCGTCACCCAGGTGAATATCCATAAAAATAAGGTCTGCGGAATGGGTTTCGAAAAAATCTATTGCCTGTTTCTTTGAACGGAGAATCACCGTTTCGGTAATAGGAACGATGCTTTGCTGATCCAAAAGATCTTTCAGATAATTAACAGCCAGCAGTTCGTCTTCTATAATCGCAATTCTCATAACCCTGCAAAAGTACGAAAAAACCGCTAAAATGATTAAGTTCAAGCGGTTTCAGGGGTTGTTAATATGAAATGTTATAAAAAGGGATTATTCTTCTTGGCACTTCGTGGAAACTCTATGGTGTATCTCACGTCATTCTGTTGAAGAATATAATCGATCCCATTGATGGTATGGGTAATTTTTTTCTGGTTTGCCCGTCTTAAATCAGACCAGCGCTGTCCTTCCAGTGCAAATTCCCTGAATCTTTCATCCATGAGAAAATTCATGAAATCAGAAGTATTCATTGGATTGATGGTGTTTTGAACAGCCAGATATCCTTCTGTACTGTATCTGTTTTTCAATACCGTCAGCAGGGTTTCTTTGGCTTCATTAAGCCTGTTCAGTTTTACCAATGCTTCAGATTTTATAAAATACATCTCTGCCGTTCTGAAAGACACTTTGAAATCCGAGCTTCCCCCTTTAATCACTTTATACTTACTGCCGTTTTTCTCAAAATACAGGGCAAATCTTTTATCTGTAGCCGTATTATATTTTGAAAGCAGTTCCGGAGTGGCGAAAGATACATTCTGCACATTGGTATTCAAAGCATTATCCAGAGCCATAATAGATTCTACCGAAGCATAATGATTAGGCGCCGTAGTAGATGTATTTAAATTGCTTAGCTGTCCTTTTACCGCCAGCACCTGGTTTGAAAAGTTTAATGCTCCATTCCAGTCGCTCTGATACAGGGCCGCTCTTGCCTGAAGTGCCTTCAATGCTATTTTTGAAAACCGGTAATGGATACCGGAAGGCTGCTGCTCCTCTATCATCAGTTCTTCTGCCTGTTCCATATCGGCATGAATCTGATTATAGACTTCCTGTACGGAAGATGGCTTTAATACCTGTTCAAGATCAATTTCCAGGGTGATCGGTACACCTCTGTCTGTAGAAGCTGTAGCGCTGTTGTACGGTTTCCCGTACAGATTTACCATATCAAAATAAGAATAGGCACGCAGGGCATACGCTTCTGCGAGGATCTGCTGCTTTTCAGGAGAATCTTTCATCGTTTTACTTCCTTCATTGATGATTTGGTTCAGATAAAAAATCACCGAATAAAAACCTACCCACGGAAACTCAGTCGTTGCCTGGTCGGTATTGGAATCTTTCCACATCGCAATTTCACGGTAAGCGATAAAATCACTTACATTTTCATCCAGGCTTACCTCATCGGTACGAAGGGCTGTTAATGATTTATGAATCGGATATTTTGCATATGCCGAGGTAAGTACTTTACGGTAATCTTCCACACTGGTAGGAATGATTTTTCCTTCAGGCTGTATATCTAAAAAACGATCACACCCGATGCTGGAAAAGCTGAGTACGGCGAGTGCAATGAATGTTGTAATTTTTCTCATGTTTCTCTAAGTTTTAAAAAGAAATATTAAATCCTAAGGTAACTGACTTTGCGATAGGCTGTGCATAAATGTTACCATAGGTTTCCGGATCAAAATATCCTTTATATCCATTGCTGAATACAAATAAGTTACGCCCTTCAACACTCAGCCTAAGACTGCTGATTCCCATAGGGCTTGTAAATTCTTTAGGAAGTGTATATCCCAAACGGATACTGCTGATTCTCACGTAGCTGATTTCTTTTGCCCATACATCAAGCAAGCTATAGGCATTGGAACGGTTATCAGCAAACCATTTGTTAGCCATCCAGCCCGGATTGCTGTCCATTTCAGAACTGGTAATCCCAGGAAGTGAACTTCCGGCTTCGTAGATATCTTTGGTATAATTTCTCCCTCTGTCTAAGTCCATGCCGCGGTAAGAAGGTGTTCTCATTACGGTCTGCTTTAAATTGACAGTAGCAGAAACGGTAAGGTCGAAATTGCGTACTTTAAAGGTATTGATGATCCCTCCTGTAAATTTCGGATCTCTGTCGCCTACATATGTAAAAAGATTTCTAAGTTCCGCATTGGAAAGTTTTGTGTCTACAAGCTGGCCGGGAAGAAAATCAGCATATACATCAAATAATTTGAAGAAATCTTCCGCTTTTATTTTTTCATTTCCTTTCCAGAACATTGGATTTCCGTTTTCGTCCAGCCCTGCAGTCTTTAATGCAAAAACAGCGTTTACAGGAAGTCCTTCACGGGAAGGAAGCAATGCATTATCACGCGGCTGCTCGCTCAGTACGTTACTCTTGTTATGGGCAAAATTAATCGTGGTCGTCCATTTGAAATTATCATTGTTGATATTTCTTGTAGACACTGCCAGTTCAAATCCTTTGTTGGTTAAACTTCCCCAGTTCATCATAGTATATTCAAACCCCGTTTCAAGCGGTGTTTCTTTCATACTGATCATGTCTGTTCCTTTTCTGCTGTATACATCCGCCGTAAGATTAATACGGTTTTGGAATAATCCTAAATCAAGACCCAGGTTGACATTGGTGGTTTTTTCCCAACGAAGCTTATCATTTGGAGGACTGACTACGTTAATAATATTTTCTTTTGTCCCGGGAAGAATCGTCGTATCATAATATTCTCCGATAAAAAACGGCGACGTATTACGGTCGATATTTCCCTGAAGACCATAAGAAGCTCTTAATCTAAGGTTAGAAATCGCAGTAAGATCCTTCATGAAATTTTCTTTCGTCACCAGCCACGAACCTGATACCGCCCATATCGGAAGGTATTTGTATTTTTTATTCACTCCGAATAAATTCGTTCCGTCATACCGCACACTTCCGAAAAATGTATATTTCTGCGCAAAAGTATAAGACGCGGTAGCAAACATGGACGCATAGGCATTCACAACCGGAGGCATTTCACGGTACGTTTCATACTTTCTTTCTGCTGCAAAATTAGAGCTTGGGAAAACCATTGCCGTAGATCTTCTGGAAATCTCATCATAACCGAAAGCTCTGGTGAGTGTTGTATTGTCCTCTGTTTTACGGATTTCTGTTCCGGCCATTACATCAATTTCATGCACGGAATTAATCTTTGTGCTGTATGCTGCCTGCAACTTCCAGTTGTACTGGAAAAAGCTGTTGTCCCAGTTTTGTTTTACCCCACCATCCGGTAAAAAGTAACGGTACGCGCCATCTTTGTAGTAGCGTGTCCCTTCTCTCATTTTTCTGGTAAAATAGGTTTCCTGACCTGCATATTTTTCCGTCTTGTTGCTGTCGTACTGCATTCCCAGCTGAGAAGTCAGTTTCAGGTCTTTCGCTACTTTATACTCTAAATCCATGATCGCTTTCAGGGACTGGTTTTTCAGGGTATAACTTGTATTGTTCCTTTCTTCCAGAAAGTTGAAAGGAATATACCGGTTTTCAAAACCATCTATATCCTGGTCATAGCGGTAGCTTCCATCTGCATTGTAAGGCGTAAGGTAAGGATTCGCATTTCTTGAATAATTGATAGGGTTAATAGACGCATCAGCATCTGTCACAAACGATTCACGTTCACTTTGTGTCCCGAAAATTGATATTCCGGCATTAAGCTTATCGCTTATTTTATAATTGTTCTTTAATGTGAGGTTATATCTTTTAAAACCAGTTCCTATCGTGGTTCCTTCTTCATCATAATATCCTAAAGAGAAGTAATAATCTGAGCGGTCGCTTCCTCCGGAAAGGCTTAGTCCATACTGTTTATTGATGGCCGTTCTGTACAGCAGTTTCCCCCAGTCTGTATTGTTATTTCTCAATCCGTCGATCTGCTGGCGCGTCAGTGAATTCAGTCCGTCCAGTCCTCCGCTTCTGAAGGCATCAAGCTGTCCGTTTTTCATTAAAATCCTCATCACCTCTCCTTTATCTGCACGATACGTCAAGTCGCTGCGCTGGGCAAGCATAAGCTCCAAATCTACTTTTTCAGTGGCATTGAGCAGATTCAGTTTATCAAAATCCGGGCGGGATGTTACGAAGGTATCTGCTGAGAAGTTTACTCTCATATTTCCTTTCTTCCCTTTTTTGGTGGTAATAGAAATCACCCCGTTCGCAGCTCTGGCTCCATAAATAGCTGTGGCAGCCGCATCTTTTAAAATGGTGACATCCTCGATATCGTTAGGGTTCAGTCCTGCAATAGAAAAATTCTGAAGCTGGTCTATATTGTCTTTATCGGTAAAATTGGGAACATCATTTCCTTCCAGTGGCAAACCGTCAATCACCCATAAAGGATCCTGTGGTCCTGAAAGGGAAGCCGTTCCTCTGATTCTTATTTTTGCAGGGCCTCCCGGAGATCCCGTCTGAGGCGTTACTGCTACCCCGGCAATCTGTCCCGCCAACATCTGGTCTACACTCGCAACCCCAGCCTGGTTGATGTTATCCATCTTCACCGTTGAAACCGCAGAAGTCTGCTTGCGTTTTTCAATTTTCTGATATCCGGTAATAATAACTTCCTGTATTTTATTTTTATCAGAAACTTCAGAACTGACAGGCATTAAGGTTACATTATAATGGGTCTGATCTTCATTAATCAGAATTATTCTGGATTCATAGCCCAAATAACTCACCATAACAGATTTTGTATCTGCAGGAATTTCCAGGATGAATTTCCCGTTCTTATCGGTTACGGTACCTATTGAAACACTTTCAATGATTCCTTCCTGATTGGTTTTGGTAGAAACAGACTGTGTTTCTATTTTGATAGATGCTCCGGCCATGACGTGAAACGTATTGCCGTCTTCGATCTTTCCTGTAATGGTTTTCTTCTCCTGGGCCAACGCAACCTGAGCCGCTAAAAGAGGTAAAAGTATTAGAGTTTTTTTCATAGCTGATTATTGTTTAAAGCCTCTTTAATACGAATAATTAAGTCTGTGTAATGAGCCCTGGAGGCATCATCTCCTTTGTACTGTCTTGTATTTAATAGTTGTAACACTTTCTGAAGTTCTGCTCTTTTGTAGGTAGTGACTTCAGATACTCTTTTCATGGATGAATAGTTAATATTCCTCAGATCATGATCTTCTCCATGAAAATTACATATCATCGGCATATTCAGGGTGTTGTCTACTTTTAAAGCTTTGACTGATGTCTTCTCGAATAATTTATTAACAGAAACAATGAGTGCATCAACATAGTTTTTCTGCGTCATTTTTTCAAGAATTGTCAGACTTCCTTTTTTACTGAAAATGGCTGTTCTTAACTGATCAAATAAATTATTTACGGTGTAGATTTCTTCTTTTGAACCTGAAACTTCATGTTTCAATTCATTTTCAAGCAATCTCAATAACCGGTCATCCATCAGCAGGGAATAGATGGTTCCATACTGCATTCCTCTTGCTAAGGTGTATGGAGTCTGTTCAAACGGTCCCATCGGTGAGTTTTTCACAGAATAGGTTTTCTCAGTAATCGGATTAAAAAATAACCATTCCGGAAGCTGTATTGCATTGTTAATAAGATAATCAACCGCTCTTTTCTGAGTTTCCGCAGGAACTGCTTCATAGGCTTTCTTCTTGCTACCAAAAACCGTATTATCCAGATAAATCCCTCCTACATTGGCCATTACATGCCCCGTATACAGATCCCATTGTCCGATCGCTCCCAAATAGAGTTTACCTGCCTCGGTATAGCTCTTCCCATCTTCATACGTCCATTTCAGAAGGTTGTCTACAACAATTTTCAAGTTTTTAATTCCATATTCGCTGGCCTTCATTGCATCATCTCCTAAATCTTCAGATTGGGAACGCGGATCAATGGTTTCCAGGTAGCTTTGCTGCTCACCATAGAAATACATCGGGTCATCCTGATTTTTCTCTATTAAGTTTCTCAGGGCCTTTTTTTCGGATATTTCATCAGGGTACCAACGGTAGCCCCATTCAATAGCATATTTATCATACACTCCTATTTTTGGAGTTATTGCAGTAACACCATCCCCAGGCTGAGCGACATAATTGTAACGCGCATAATCCATAATAGAAGGGGCTGTTCCGCCCATTTTATCGGTAAATTCCTTGGAACGCAGTGATTCTACAGGAAAGGCAAAGGAAGCTCCCATATTATGTTTCAGTCCGAAGGTATGTCCTATTTCATGTGACGAAACAAAGCGGATCGCTTCGCCCATATGCTCATCACTGAATACATTTCCTCTTGCTTTAGGATCTATCGCTCCGGTCTGAATTCTCATCCATTCCTGAAGAGAAGTCATGACATTATGCCACCAGATAATATCCGATTCAATAATTTCTCCGCTTCGCGGATCCACTACAGAAGGTCCCATCGCATTGGATTTCGGAGATGCCACATAAGTAATCACGGAATACCTTACATCATCAATATCAAAATCCTTGTCATTTTCATCCGGCATTTTAGCGATTACCGCATTTTTAAAGCCTGCTTTTTCAAAAGCTGCCTGCCAGTCGTATACACCTGCAATAATTTTTTCACGCCACTGGATCGGCGTTGCAGGATCAATATAGTAGACAATAGGTTTCTTTGGTTCTACCAACTCCCCTCTCAGGTACTTTTCTTTATCTTCATCTTTAGGTTCCAGGCGCCATCTGGTGATGAACTGTTTTTCATCCATTTTCTGCTGGCGGTCGTTGAAAGCCCAATGTTTTTCACTGAAAAATCCTACTCTCGGATCAGCAGTTCTCGGTGCCATCGGAACCTGAGAAAGCAATACGATATTGCTGGTAACACCAAGGGTTACAGGTAAATCTACTCCTCCTTCATTCACGGATGTGGTGAGCTGGGATTTCACCACAAGGTTCTGAGAAAATGTTTTCACTCCTTCTATGTAAGAGAGGCTTGATTTTACCGATCCGCCAAGGCCTACATTGGCCAGTACATCATTAAAGCTCTTCTGATTTCCGTCAAAAACTTTGTTTACTTTAATGGCTACCGACGTAGAATCGCTATTTTGAGCTTCAATATCAAAAACCTCGATCACAGATTCTGAAAAATTATCTTTTACAGATTTTGTAATCACATCGTTTTTGGGAGATGATACCTGCGGAACCACCGTTTTTACCCAAACTTTTTTGGCTACTGCATCTTTATGAAAAGAAATTACCTTATTTTCATAATTCATTCCTTTATTTAAACCTGCTTCATTCACCTGCATCGGCACCTGAGACAGTTTATTGACTACCAAAAACTGACGTCCCATCAAACTGTCGGGAATCTCAAAATACACATCGGTCTTTACCTGAATCGTATTAAAAATCCCCTTCTTATAGGTTCCTTTTTTAATAAGATCTTCAATTTTCTTTGCTTTTTTTGAGGAAACCTCTGTTTTGTCAGATTTTTCTTTAGCTGTTTTTATGGTATCTTTTTTCTGTGCAAGTGCTGCTGGTGAGGCCAGAGCGAGTCCTAAGTACAGTGCCAGTCTGTAGTTCTTCATTACAATAGTCCGATTCATTCCAAATTATTAGATATCTCAGTTTCAGCTCGCAAAACTATAGGTAAAGAAATAATCTCAACAGTATTAGGGAGTGAGAGGTGGTATTTCGGGAGTGAGTGGATTCCATTTTTTATTCCAATAATGGTAAAAAACATATGAAATATTCACCATCTACGGATATATTAACAGAATTCTTTTTAAAATAATCATAAACCTGATTCAAATAATCAATCCCGAATTTGGCACCCTGTACCGATTCATCTGTTTTGGGCTGCCAGGTATTTTTTACAGTGATTCCTTCCTCTTCAACCGTTATCATAATGTTTAACGGATGATCTATCGTAGCGACATTATGTTTTATGGCATTTTCCACCACCATCTGGAGGGATAAGTAGGGAATCTTCTTTTCCAAACTTTTAGGGTTAAAAATGACCATATCAAACACGAGCTCTTCATCAAACCTGCTTTTAAGAAGCTCCATATACTGCTGGATAAATTTAATTTCCTGTGCCACAGGAACAATATTTTCTTTCGGAGGAACGATAAGGTACCTGTATATCTTGGAGAGATTCATGGTAAAACGCTGTGCATTTTCTTTGTTGATGCCGATCAGCATATAAAGAGAGTTCAGTGAATTGAACAGAAAATGAGGGTTGATGTTATTTTTAAGCTGCTGCAACTGGTTCAGTGCTTCTTCCCTGTGCATTTTTTCATTCTCAACAAGCAGTACATTTTTTTCGGTCTGTATTTTTTCTTTTTCCAGATAGGCAAGCTGGGTAGCCCTGTGAAAGAGGATAAAAACGGTAACAATAAGAAACAGTGCTGCCAGGAAAATATAGACGGTATAGGTCTTGGTCTTATTCACACTTTCATCAATCAGGAAGTTTACGTGATTTACAACGGCGTACCCTTCAAAATTATCTGTTTTCAGAGGTTTTATGAAACGGGTAACTTCCAGCTTCAGATATTCTGAAATGGTACTTCCTTCGGTGTATCCTGATTTTGTAGTACTGGTTATGGTATCTTTTGGGGTGATATCGGTAAAGTCGAAAATATTTTTCCCTAAGTATTTCTGGTCCGGATGGGTAATACAAATCCCTTCTTTGGTGAAAACATAAGCGTAATTGTTAGGTGTCTTATCAATATTAATAAAATACTGATGGAGATCGTCCAGGCTTACTGCAGAACCATAATAGAGTCTGTTTTTATTAGGAAGAGCCAGAGAGTCATAACTTACCCAATAAATGCTGTCTTTCCGGGTGATTAAAAAATCGCTGAAATGTCCGGGACCGCTGTTTTTTATTTTGATATAGTTCTCCCCTTTCTCTTTTTTCCTGAATACTTCCGATAATGGGCTGTTGCTTTCAGATGCTCCGGTGACAGGATTATCATACGAGTACCAGCTGTAAGGAAGTAAATTTCGTTTCCGGTTCATTTCGTTTAAAACGGAAGAATATTCCTTGTAGTTTTTCAGTCCGTCTTTTTGAATGAGCGCACGCAGCAGGTATTGATAGTCTTCTATATTTCGAAACTCATTTTCTACGGTTTCATATTTCCGGACAAATGTTTTGCGGGCAAATTCTTCGTTATTTTTCCGGCTGTCGTGGGTAATGAGAACACTCAGCACCGCGAATGCAGCAACTGCGATCAGGCAAGCTGACAAAATCGCTATGTACATGGATTTCTGCGATATGATGTGCTTAAAATTATTATTCATTTGTTCTACCAGTCATTTTTTCTTTACGATTATATTCAATGATCAATATGTAAGAATCTGTCATGGGATTCTTTCTTACACCTTCTCAGATGCATTTTTTAACGTGTGATTTTTTAACGCAAGAGCGTAAGGCGGTTATAATATCGTTGCCTTTGCTATTCCAAAACATTATTTGTTAGTGCAAAGACGTACTATTTTTTCAAGATTTATGTTTTGGTATTCACTTAAGTAAAGACGATTACATTGTATCTACATTCGAAATACATTTCCCTTTCTGGCTACCTAATCGCATTTTTCAACGCAAAGATTTAGATAATGCCGTTTCATAAGGAAAGCAAAGAATTAATCAATTTTATTGATTCTAAAAAGCCTGCATTGTTGATATGAAATCTTAAAGTTCCCCCATATGGTACCTTATCCATCTAATTCCTAAAAAGACACATCCTTTATCCGTGACTTTTATGCATAAAAAAGTTCCATTAGAATTCTAATGGAACTAGTTTTTTGTAGCGGAGAGAGAGGGATTCGAACCCCCGGACCTGTTACAGTCAATAGTTTTCAAGACTATCGCAATCGACCACTCTGCCATCTCTCCTGAATAACGGCGATACCGTTGTTTTCAGTGGTGCAAATATATAACGTTTTTTATTTCCGACAAAACATTTTCTGAAGAAATTT
>NZ_JPRH01000018.1 GCF_000737705.1 Chryseobacterium soli
ATATATCTTCTGAAATTCAATATGATGTATTAGGTAGAAAAGTAAAAGAGTCTGAACCTTATTTTGAAGGGCAGTCTGTTTCTCAATGGAATACTATTGCGTATGATGATGCTACATATCCTGCTAAAATAACAGCTACATCCTTTACAGGAAAACAAATGCAAACAACGGTGTCCGGTATGACTAATACAGTAAAAGAGCTGAATGGCTACGGAAGAACCAACAGCCAATATAGCGATGCATTAGGTAATATAATAAGAACTAGCGACAAAGGAGGTACTATTAGTTTTTCATATGATGCCGCAGGACATCAGATTGAAGCAAGATACGCCAGTAATTCAGTAACGACTACTTATGACAACTGGGGAAGAAAATCATCTTTCCATGATCCTGCTAACGGATTGTATAAATATGAATATACCGGGTTTGGAATTCTTAAAAAAGAAACAAGTCCAAAAGGGTATAAAGAATACAATTATTCTTCAGATGGGCTTCTTTCTGATGTAAGGGAGATCTCTAATGATGGAGTTTCCACGCAAAAAGAGTATTCTTTTAAATATAATGCTTTCGGGCAAATGATACAAAAAGAAGGTTATGCCAATGGAAGATATTTTGCGCATGGTTTAAATTATGATGCTAATGGACGTTTAATAGATGATATAGAAAATTTTGAAAAAAGAAAATTCTATAAAAAATATATAAAGTATGATGCATTGGGAAGAATTTCGCAGTACACACAAGGGTTAGATTCTGGTGGCAATACCACACAAGTTACTATTAGTAATAACTATAGTACTTCAAATGGCAGTTTAGAATCTATTACTGATACAAATAGCGGAAAAATTCTTTGGCAACTTGAAAATATTAATGCTAAAGGACAAGTATTAGGAGCAAAATTAGGAAATACAAAGATTAGTAATCAATATAATAATTTAGGATTTATAGCTCATACTTCTCATATCTCCGGCAATGCGGATCTTATGACGTTAGATTATAGTTTTGACGCTATAAAAAATGAGCTAAATTATCGTACTCATCAAAATTTTGGGATTGATGAGAATTTTATATATGATGATAATAACAGACTTGTAGAATGGACTAATCCTAAAACAGGTCTGATATCATCCAATAAATATGACAATACCGGAAGAATTATCGCTAATGATCAGTTAGGAGATGTAGGATTCAGTATAGGAGGAAGTCCTTATCGTGTAATGAGTATAAAGCTAAATCCTCAGGGAGTAGAAAATTATGATCTGAACGGACAGAGTAGACTTCTACAGCAGGTAACATACAATGAAAATAATGATCCTGTAAAAATTGACGGAACTCGCGGAGACTATGATTTTGCTTATGGATTGTCTGAAAGCAGACAGATCATGTATTATGGTGGAAATTTTAAAGATATTAAAGAAGCGCCTTATCAAAAATATTACAGTGAAAGTGGAGATGCGGAAATTATTGTTGACAGGGAAAATGGAAAAGAAAAACATATTTTATATATAGAAGGTACGCCTTATGAAAGTAATATTATTTTTACGAGAAATATTGGGCTTGATGGAGAAGGTTATAAGTTTTTACATAAAGACTATCTAGGTAGTATTTTAGCAATTAGTAATGAAAATGGTGAGGCAGAAGAACGCAGACATTACGATGCTTGGGGTATCTTTACACATCTTCAAATTAAAGAAAACCATATTTTAGTAGGGAAAGAAGTAGAAGAATATCTTAATAAGAATCCTTCTCTTATAGTAGATCGTGGATATACCTCTCATGAACATTTATATGCAGTAGAGCTCATTCATATGAATGGTAGACTATATGATCCATTATTAAGAAGATTCTTAAATGCCGACGAAAATATACAGGACCCTACCAATACTCAGAACTATAATAAATATGGGTATGTGATGAATAATCCATTAATGTATAACGATCCAAGCGGAGAAGTTTTTCAATTTTTACTAGTTTGGGGAATGAGTACTTTTTGGGCAACCGTAACGACAGGAGCTATTGTTGGGGTTGCCATATCGGCAGGGGTATATAGTATAAAAGCCCTTGTTACTGGCAGCTGGTCTTGGGGAGGGTTTGGAAAAAGTTTATTAGTAGGGGCTGTTACAGGGGCTGTTTCAGGAGGACTGTCTGCCACCTATGCCGCCACAGGTTTTAATGGTGCTGTGGTTATGGGTAGTATTAATGGTGCTATAGGCGGGAGTGTAGACGCATTAATTAATGGTAAAAGTTTTGCTAGAGGTTTTTATACAGGAGGATTAATAGGAGCTGCAGCAGGTGCAGTGAGTTATACAATAAATTATTTGGTGAAATATGCAGGAATGAAAGAAGAGTTTAGCTATAAAAGAGAAGGGAGTGAATCAAGTGGAGGGAAACCTTTAGAATATTCAAATAAAACTCTTCAAAAGATGAGAAAAGGAAGTTTTTCTTCAGCCAGTATGCAAAAATATAATGTAGGAAAGGATGTAGTTGGTTCAGATAGCTATGAGCTTACATCTGATGGGTTCTTTAATACAACCAACGGAAAGGCTTATGCTTATACGCCAAGACCTAATTTTTTCACAGGTGTTTCTACTATACATTATTCAAAAGCTGCATTTGCTTCAAAAGAGTTACTATTTACAACTATGGTACACGAAACTGGACATTCCTATGCTATGTACGCTGGTAATTCTTATATTAACATGTTACATGATAAAAAATTATTTACTAGTGGGTACAATGCCTCAGTAAACACTTTAGGACATGCTGCAATTTTTGATTTGGAAAACTATCTTTCAGCAATTAATAATTTCCCTTCCAATCCAGCAATAGGGATTGATAATGATTTCATAACAAACGCTATAGATAATGTTATAACAGGTAATAATATTAAAGAGTTTAATATCTTAAGAAATTTTCTTTTACCTGTTTTCAATAGAAAAATGGGTGCAATATCTCCATGGGCATATTAATTTACAAAAAAAGAAAACAATGAAAAGAATAATATTAATTCTGTTTTTAAGTTTAATTTCTTGTTCGGAAACAAATAAAAAACAAGTTCCTAAATGTAAAATAACACTTGCTACAGAAAATAAAAATAAGATAGATTACAATGAAAATCTAAAAGTAGATTTAATTATTGATAATAGTAATTTAGTATTTTCCGTATATAATTATGGCAATAAAAATATTTATTTTGTGCCACCTAAAATTATTTTTGAAATATTAGAAGAGAAAAAAGAGAATATTGATGAAAATATTGTAGTAAAACCATACATTAAACAAATCGTGGTAGACAAAATTTATACAAGTTTTATAGATGTCTCAAAAAAGAAAAGTATTATCAATATAGATTCAACAATGCAGAGAAATTATATAGCAAAAACAATAGATCTTGCACCTAAAAAAATATATAGAAAAGAGTTTGAATTGAATTGTAACAAGTCTGATAGTGGCAGGTACAGAATATTATTTTTTGATAAAAGTTCTATTAATGATTCAAGAATAATTAAAATTAATTATCCTGAAAATATAATTGTAAATATTACAAAATAATATTTCTTAATTATAGAAAGAAAATTTTACAGGTATTAAATGAATGATGCCTCGGGGCATTTTCGTCGAATAAAGGGGTCAATCGACGAAAAATAAAATTTTGTATGTTAAGGATAGAATGTATTAAAAGGCATTGTTTTAATACATTAAACTGATTTAATTAGACGGTAAATAGGGGCGGATTAACATCGAATATTTTAGCTGTAAATTTCAGTATCATTGACCACTTCTTTTCAATTTTGAGTGACCATTATTTTCTCAATGATGGGTTCAAACCAAAAATGGAACAACATGTACGTTTCAAGCCATAAGCAATTGATTTTAAACAACATATAAAAACTTAATTTATTAGGATTTTCATGAAATTTTTATTAAGTATTAAATTAGGCTATAGCTTAATATTGAGATAAGATTTCCCCTATTTTAAACGAATAATCTAAAGTTTTTAGATATCAAAAACACCTACTCTAAAATTGGGATATTTAACGAAGTGGAAATCTTGTCCCATTTTTGGTTTGGAGCCAATGATGAAGGAACTTTTCGCGAAGCAATTTATGTTATAGAGAATGATCAATTTAAACCGAAACCGAGTGGTCAATACTACTGGTTTTTGCACTTATAAGTCCGATGCATACAAGAAATAGTATTGCTTTAAAGGCTGTTGTAAACCTGATCCGTTTATCATAGTATAAATATAAAAAAGACAGCGCAAAGGCTGTCTAAAAACACAAATGATGAAAAAAATTAATTTTCGGAGCATTCCTGCCACTCGAAAATACTAAGATAATTAATAATCCCTTTCTCCTGAATGTATTTGATAAAATTTATAATTTTTGAAAAATACATGAGTAGGCGTAGCCGATTAATAGTCGGAAAAAACATTTTTATTTCTTCCCTTTCTTAAAATCCTGATATCCTTTAAAATAGATCTCTAATGATTCGCTGTCTTTCGGGTTCGACTTCTGCCATGCCCTTAAAACCTGCGACTGCTCTACATAACTATCCCATTTAGCTTTTTCTACAATAACATTTCCGTCCTTGTTAATCTCCTGCAGAACTTCGCCCCTGATCTCCTGTTTTGTGCGCACACTTTCTTTATAATATTTTATTCCGGAATATGCCCCAAATATCGCCAATCCCCAACCTGATAGCATCACAAAAAGGGAAATGTATAAAACAGGTTTATAGTGCTTAAAATAATCTTTGTAGGATTCGAGCTTCCGGACATCTTCAGGGGAGATCCCAACCTCAATACCGGAAATATTTTTCTTTAGTTCCTGTACTTTCCTGTCGAAGATATCAGAGACTTCCATAGTAAGCTCCTGCATCGAAGCAGATTCGGAGTTAAGTTGTGATATTTGCTTTTCCAGTGCTGATGATGTTGTTTTTAACTGTTCCAACAGTTCCACTGGGTTAAGCCGTCCGGAACCTGCATTTTGATTTGTGCTCTGATCTTCCATAATGGTAATATTTTTTTACTGTTTATATTTTTTTTAGTGGACATTTTGCCCCATTTTGGTTTAATATTACATCGACATTCCTCTGTCTCTCGATATACTTTTTGTGAGTTCTAAGGCGATTTCCTTAATCTTTAACTTCGGGTCGATATCGCTTAATTTAAAACCCTGTTTTGTTACTTTTTCTAAAACGGAAGGATTCATATTGATGTCGGCTTTCGGGATGATCCTTGCTCCGTTTAAGCCTTTCGAGTTCTCGCTGATCTGCATAATATATCCCCGATTATCCATGCGGTCTACTAAATCTCTCAGACTTTTACTTTGTCTTTTTTCCTGGAGAAGCACATTTTTAATTTCCGCTTTCTTCTCTCCGGTGATCTCCTGTAAAGTCTTCCAGTTCCGCTCTTTAGATAATACTTCAGCGTGTCCGGATGCTCTTTCCCCGATATGGTGGCTCGTTATCTGATTTTTACCGTAATAATCAATGCGGTTTGCGATAATATGCAAGTGTTTATCGTCCGTACTTTGGTGCAGGTGGACTAAATATTGATTATCCTTTCCGATTCCCTCACGCTTTAGATAATCCTCTGCCAGTTTTGCCCAGTCGTCAAGACTTAAATTTTGGCTGTATTCCTTTGGGGGAGAGATCACAGCTGTAACATATTTATTCTCCGTTCTTTTATTCAGATCGGCAACCTGTTTAAATTCTTCAAACAGCTCTTTCGGCTTTTCTCCGGAAAGTCCGTTCCGGCACACTTCAACGCTCTGCTCCTTGTCGCTCTGTTGGTATTGGATAGATCGGGAGCTTACATTTCTTGTAGATGCAGATATTACCATTTTACCTGTGTTTTAATCCCTTTTATAGCTTCCTCTATCTCCCTGAGCAGTCCGGCTCTTTCTTCAGGCGTGAAAATTTCCTTTTTCATATAATTTCCGATTCTCCGGAAATTCGTTGCATACTCCGTCAGCATAATATTTTTTTCATAGTCCGGAAGTTCTTTTTCAAGCAGAGTGATCCGGCTATAATCGGTGAGCTTCAGTTTTTTTTTATCCGCTCTTTCTTTCAGTCTTTTCATTTCCACAGGAGTAAAACGAAGTGCAAGACGTTCGGTTTTTGGTTCGCTGATCTTCGGGCGACCTCCGAGCTTTCCTCTTTCTCGATATTGGTTTTGTCTATCAATATTCTCAAATTCTTCTTTAAAAAGAGATTCCCAATCCTCTATATTTTGATCTTCCATAACTCACCTTTTTTTATATATTAGTGTCTCGAAATAATTTTTTTCCAAATTTTGATTTTTTATAAATTAATAATTTTTCACTTCCTTTGCACAAAGGAGGTGTTTTTATTTATACCTATTTCCTATTGTTTTTTCCGACTATATAAAATCTAATTATGTAGGTCTATCTGTTAAAAGTGTACTCTAATCCTTAACGGTTTGTTTGCCCGTTTATGACGTTAGGAATAAACCAAGTTGTCCTTTTGTGGCGGAAATATGAATGTAAATTCATGTTTTTGACGTCAAAAGGTACTACTTGCCCTTAATATATAAATATTTTTTTCATGTCAAATGTAGCATTTTTCTTTTTACCCCGCCAACCTACCCATATTTTGACAGGGTTAGTTTCCTCTGATTCCGGAACATAGCCCAACTCTACCCTGTCAAAATATTAGTAGGTGATAATACTTCAGATCAGAACCAGAAACAAAAAAACTAGCCAAACATTCAGCAAAACAAAGGAGAAAAAAATAAAAGCTGAAGGAAAAAATAAGGATTGCTCCGGAGTGGATATCGCACTGATCAGAAGCCGGACAACTCCCCTATTTTCAGCACAGGGCAATCTCTATTTAATAGAATTTATCTATCGTTATTTACTATGTAAAACATAGCAATCGCGCGCAACCCGACTTATGAAAAGTTCGTTTTTCTTTCTTTTTGTTTTTCTTCCACTTCGCATATGACAAAATGACCTCAAAATTTCGCTCCTATAGATCAGATAAAATTTCTTTCGAAACAAACGTATCTTTTAAAAATTTACTACTTTAATAGTTTACTAGTTTAAGGCTTTATAACCAATTGATTAACATTGTTTTACAAGCTTAAAAACGACCTTTTATAAGCTAAAAACGACCTTTTATAAGTTAAAAACGACTTTTTATAAGTTTTACAACGACCTTTTATAAGCTAAAAACGACCTTTTATAAGTTAAATACGCTATAATTAATTGACAGATGTTTTTAAATGTCGTTTTTGTTATTATCTTTGTCTCAATAAAATTACTGACATGGAATTGATTGATGTAAACAAAGATGATAAACTTGTTTTTCAACATAATGTAATTACTTCCGGAAGATATGATTACTCTGCTTGTATGCTTGATATTCTTTTTATGGTGCTTTCCTGCCTTGAAAAAGATAAATTAGAGTACACCATTCACACTCATGATATTGAAGCTATTACAGGGCGTAAATGGAATTATAAACAACTAAGAGATGCTACCGAAGATATTGGGAGTAGAATGTTTGAAATTGAAACACCCGAAAAGTATCGTCAGCTTTGGCTTTTTGAATATGTTGATTATATTAAAGGTTCTGGCTCTTTTGTTATTAAAATAAACGAAACAGCAAAACCTTACTTTTTTGATCTAAAAAATAATTTTACAGCAATGCAGTTAAAATCTGTTTTAAATTGTTCTTCAAAATATGCTAAAAGGCTGTATGCGATTGCTTGTCAGTGGCGGAGTATAGGAACAAAAAGATTTGAGATTCCGGAACTGAAAAAAATGCTCGGATTGATTGATAAAAAAGGAAATGAACAATTTGAAAGAATAAGCGATTTCAAAATTAAAGTTTTGGATATTGCCCGAAAACAAGTTTCAGAAAATACAGATATTGAGTTTGATTATGAATTAAAGAAAAAAGGGAGAGAGTTCTATTGGATCACTCTAAATATTAATTCTCAAAAATTCAAACAACTCGAAATTGATTTTGAAAAACCTTTAAATATCCAAAAATTTGTATCAAAATTAACAACATACGGTCTTAGTCAGGAACAGGCGGAGCTAATTGCCGGAAAAGAAAAAGAAAAGGATTTTGACATCTTAATTACAGAGCTGAACGAAAAGATCAGACAGAGAAAACTTAAAATCGAAAATTCGGTCGGCTACTTGGTTGGAGTATATCAGAAAAAAGGATTTTTACCCATAAAAAAATAATTTCACCCTCCTGTTATTATATATTTATATATTTGTGTAATTATATATTTGTATAAATGGCAAAAATTATATTAACTACCCACCAGAAAGGAGGTGTTGGAAAATCAACATTATCATTTAACCTTGCTGTAAACCTAAAAGAAAATGCAAAAGTTTGTATTATCGATTTTGATGCTCAAGGTTCTTTATACCAAATCAGGGACTTATCCGAAGTTCCTATTTTTTCCGCAGACAAATTAAAAGAAATTCAGAATTCTGATTTTGATTTTGTATTTATTGATACTCCCCCGTATTTGTCTTATAAACTTCCTGAACTATGTAATCTTGCAGACGTTATCATCATTCCAACAAAAGCAGGTGTTTTAGATCTTTTGGCAATTAAAAGTACTATTGATATGATTGAACAATCAGGAAACGAGCACAAAGCAGTTATTGTATTTAATATGGTTAAACCGAATACAACTCTCACCGATGAAATTAAAAATCAATTAGGAGAATATAATGTACGGGTTTCTAAAAATATGATTTCTGATTTAGTCGCCTTTTCCCGCTCTGTTTTGGTCAATGGAGTAGAGGAAAACAATAAAGCACAGAAACAAATTGATGCCCTTACAAAAGAAGTTTTAACAGTTGCAATTAATAATTAATTATACATTTATATAATTATATATTTATATAAAAATATGGCAAAGCAAGATTTTACCGCCCTTATAGGCAAAGCAAAAGAAACACAAATCAAAACTCCGGTACAAAAAGTTGTACCGATTAAAGAGAAAAAAAATGAAGTCCTTTTTTCTCTGCATATTCCTGCAGAAAAATTGAAAGCTCTTAAAATGATATCTGCAGAACAAAATATAAGTCTCAAAAATCTTATCAATTCTGCTATTGATAAAAAATATTTTGAGAATAAATAATTAAAGCAAATGATTAGGTAAGCCTAATCATTTGCTTTTAAAATGAATAAATCATTCTTAATACGGAATTCTACCTGCTTCTTTTCTCTAATTGCAAATCCAGCAAGTATAAAAAATCCAATAACTATTATAGTCCAAAAGATGTAACCATAGACTGTTGGTCTTTTAATAATATTTCTCATAAAAATTTAGTTTTCGACGTTTAAATATTTAACCCTTAAAAAGGCTGTCTCCAAAAATAATATCACACTGGAGCTTTTACCTTTTTGCTTAATTTATCCGGAACAAATAGAAAAATTTACTCGCACTCCTGAAAGGACACGTTTTTTCACTTTCTTGTAATTACCATGAATAAAGGTATTGCAAGATATTTCATGATTATTGACAAAATTGTGACGCACTTTTCAGATAAAGATAATTTTGTAGGATATCGTCCGCTCTGCAAGATGTCGAAACCTTTTAAAAAGTTCTGTTACACCAAAATATCTTGATGTATGGCACAAAAAAAGCCCCTCGCTGTGCGAGAGACTTTGTCTTCGTAACGAAGGTACAAAAACATCCAATACGAACCAAAAGCATTGATTTTAAAATTAACCCCCACTATAACACTACTAATTCTTCTCTACTATTTGTTTATGCTCTAATACCTTCAAGAGAATGTTTTTTCACTTTTAATAAAAAAAGAGTAGTTTTACTACTCTTTCTTATTCTTAGTTAAATCAATAATAACTTTAACTAATCCTATCACACCTGTGATTAATGAAATTACTTGACCTATAAGGTCTAAATCAATATTATTCATAAATTTTAATTTATATATCAGGGTTTACCCCTCGCAAAAAGCTGGATGCATCACAGGGTTTAAGACGTCCAAAACAATCACGCTCCTATTCATAGGTCATACAACCATTTTTTTGGAGTAATTTTGTGTATGTTTTATCAGAAAAATTTTGAACTAAGGAGCAACGAACGGCAAGCGTTTTGAAAAAACGAGAAGGCTAAGGAAGTGACGACTGAAAAATTTCACAGACAATGGATATTTAAATTATCTTTCTTAAATTAGCCCCAATAACATTTACGGTAAAAAATTAAAGCATTTGCTTTTCTGTTAGGAAAACTGGTAATTTTCATTCGAACACAGGAATATGCAATGCTCACGCTCCGGCGTGGGCTTGTTTATTTGTGTTCGGGTATACCAGTACCTCCTAGCGGTAGACATAGCTCCACGCTTTTTTTATGCCTATAAACTAAATTCAACATGAATATTTTTAAAATACGACACGTTTTGTCGCTCTTCCGGTATAGCTTTGCAGGAAATCACTATATTAAGATATCGGGTTTTTACCTAATATTTAGAAAGAAAAAAATATTATATTAACGCCTTAAAAAAATTGCAATTTTTTTACTTTTTTTTTGAAACTTTTTACTATTTTAATTCACAAAACACACATATTATATGATGAAATCTATCTTTATGATTGCATTCCTTATTTCATTAGGAAGCAATTTATCCGCACAAACTGTAATTTTTGAGTATGACGAAGCCGGAAACCAAGTGCTCCGGGGATTATGTGATGCCTGTAAATCAAGCAGCAAAATTTCTACTCTTGCAGAATCCAAATCACAAACCATATCAGAAGGAGTTGCCAACAGTATACAGGTAGCCCCGGTTCCCGTAAAAACAATTCTTACTATACTTTGGGATGTTAAAATAAAAGATTACATCAAGCGAATAGAGCTTGTTCCTTACAATGATGTTAGAATTTTAAATGTTTTTGATGTAAAAAACACGAGTAATACTTCTTGTGTTTTTAATATGGAAAGCTATCCTTATGGGGTATATTATCTCAAATTTTATTTATCGGACGGAACCATTTATACTAAAACAATTACCAAAAACTAAATTGCTCTTATTATCATGAATAAATTATTTATATTTTTTTTAAGTATACTAACTGCTTTTACACTGTATGGTCAAAACAATTAC
This sequence comes from Chryseobacterium soli, assembly GCF_000737705.1. Taxonomy (GTDB): domain Bacteria; phylum Bacteroidota; class Bacteroidia; order Flavobacteriales; family Weeksellaceae; genus Chryseobacterium; species Chryseobacterium soli. Next base: position 11,121 of record NZ_JPRH01000018.1, read on the forward strand.
CACGATACTCAGGGAAAAATAGAGGTAACTGCTGGTGGGCAGTTACAGTATACATTACCTATTGCCATTCCGCCAGGAGTAAAAAGTGTATCACCTAATATCAGTCTTATGTATTTAAGCAATTCCAATAATGGAATTGCAGGGTATGGATGGACAATTTCCGGACTTACTTCTATCACAAGAACAAGCAAAAACATTGAAAAAGATGGAGAACTAAAAGCAGTACAGCTTGATTATTCTGATTATTACAGTTTTAACGGACAAAGACTTATTCTTGCCCCGGAGAGTCCCGCTGCTTATGGACAAGACGGAGCAACCTATGTAACCGAAAAATTTTCCAGTGTAAAAATAAAATCTCTAGGTGTATATCCAGTTAATGGGCAATTAGCCGGACCAGCAGAATTTGAAGTTACGTTTGAAGATGGTTCACAGGCATGGTATGGAGCTTATAGATCCGGTAGAAATGGTATTAGCGTAACAACACCTTCAGAATATAATATAGTAAAATGGAAAGATGCACAAGGAAATTATATTTCATATAATTATGAAGGTAATTCAAATTCAGGAGGCTTTAGAAGTACAGTTACTACTGTAAGGATTTCTTCTATTTATTGGGGTGGAAATGAAACATTAAATACACCTCATTTTAATAGTGTTGAATTTACTTATGCAGATCGAGATTTAAAAGAAGAATCTCATATTAAGGGATTATTATTTGTTCAAGATAAAATTTTATCGGAAATTAATGTAAAATCAAATGGGTCTCAATTTAAAAAATATTCCATTGATTATATAAAAAATGGAACAAATTATCAGTTTGTCAACCAGATAACAGAATACAATGGCAATAATGAACCTGCTAATCCTGTCATTTTTTCCTACCCTAATAGAGCAGGAACAGTGGTCGCTGGCGCTAATTTTGGGAGTGAATCTTTAAATAATGTTAAGCTTACAGGTGATTTTAACGGAGATTCCTATATTGATTTTTTGATGTCTAATGGTATTGTCAAATTAGGTGCTTTTAATGATGATTTTTCTACTGTTTCGAGCAATATATCCTTTAATAATAATGCTGTTGTAGTACCTGCACTTGTAGACGAAGAAGGACAAGTATACAATGGGAATGGTATTGTACAATATATGTTTGATAAAGTCGAAGGCTATATTTTTAGAAATAATGCTTTTGTGAAAGTCTTTGAAAAAACGGTTATCCCAACAGCGTGTTCAACTTGTAGTATTGCTTTTAACGAAGGAGATGTGAATGGGGATGGAATATCTGATCTTTTTCTTACTTTCACCAATGGAGGATTCCAAGATAGATTTATCATTGACCTTAAAAACTCAACCAATCCTGTTTTTACGTATTCAGGAGATGGAAGTTTTAGTGAAAATTCATATACTGATCAAAAATATATGGATGCAGATGGTGATGGAAAAGTTGACATTATCAATGTCTCCAATACAACTTATACAGTATTTGAATTTGTAAAAACATCACCTACCCAATACCTGAAAAAAATAAAATTTACAGGCAATTTAGCAGAACCAAAAGGTTCAGGTTTTCCAGTACTTTTTGGAGACTTTAATGGGGATGGAAAACTAGATTTTACACTACCTCTTACTGAAGGAAAAGTAGGAAAAGATGATTGGAGATTTTACATCAATAAAGGAAATGATTTTAATAACTTTCGTAAAAATGATTTTTTAGTATATAAAAATGTAGCTACTACAAATAACGGATATTGGCTCCAATTCAGTAAAACTTTTTATTCGATATCAGATCTTAACGCTGATGGAAAATCTGATATTGTTCAGGTATATTCTTATTCAAATTTATCCGGCAGCAGTTACAGATCAATTGGTGTTACCGTAAATTCGATTACATCTAATGGAACTAATATGAGCGATGGCAGTATTAATTTCGATCTTGAAAATATTTATTCTTTTCCATCATCGGGAACTTTTACATTAGTTCAGCCATATGATGATCTTTCTTTATATCAGCCTATTACTAATACGATACGATCTAATAATAATTATTATAATGTATTTCTTTTTAGAAAAGATAATTTACTTAAAATAAAAGCTCCAACCTCATTGGCTGAATTGGCAAGAATAAAATCAATTAGTCAGGGTGGTCTAACTACTTCTGTAGAATATTTTGAACTAAATCCTGATGCAAACAGTAACTATTATAAAAAAATTAAAAAAGAATATTACCCTTTCTTCTCTCTACAACGTGCCGATCAGTCTTTTGCCGTTTTACAATTAAAACAGGCGGGTAGAAAACAAGATTTTAGATATAGAGGAATGACAGGGCATTTTCAAGGGAAAGGAATGATCGGCTTTCTTCAGTCGGCCCGTTCAACATGGTATGCAGATGGATATGAAAATACAAAGATATGGGGTGGGGTGGAAATCGATCCACAAAATGAAGGAGTACCGGTAAAAGAATGGTCAATCAGAACCAATGATGAAACAAAAATTTTCCCACTTGATATTTCTGAAAATAACACTGAGCTACTATCTTATAAAAAAACTATTTATCAAACAGATAAATTGCTTAACGGGCAGGTTGTAACTACTGTATCTGATACTGACAGACCAAAAGTCGTAACAGCTACAGTACCTAAAAATACACTGACAAAAGATTTTTTAACACATACGGTGATTACCAGTAATATTGCCTATGAGAATCACTACCTTCCAACCAGTACAGTATCAAACGTTAATGATGGATATGCTATAAAAACTACAACGTATGATTATCTGCATAACTCTTCCGGAATAGCAAATAATTATTATGTAGGTCGCCCAAAATCTAAAATAGAAACTATACAGGCGTATAATGACACTAAATCTTCTAAGGAAGAATATACTTATGAAAACAATCTTCTAAAAACTTCAAAAGCGTGGAATAATGACAATACTAGCTACTTATTAGAGACTTATTCACATGATGGGTTTGGAAATATTACTCAAAAAATGAGTAGTAATTCGGAAGATAATCAAATCATTACAGAGAAATCTCAGTATGAGCCAAAAGGAAGTTTTGTAGAAAAAAAGATTAATAATTTAGGGCTTGAAACATTATTTACCTATAATAATCAGGGACAAACCCTTACTCAAACTGATCCTTTTGGTACTGTTGTTACAAATAAATATGATAATTGGGGTAAGCTACTTTCATCCGGGAGCCCAATAGGAGGAACGGTTCTCTATACTTATGAAAGGCTATCAAATAATGGTGGTATTAAAGTATCTCAGTTCACACAAGACGGGGATGTAAAAATTGCATATACTAATGTTTTAGGGCAGAATTATAAAAACTCTACTAAAGCATTCTCGCAAGGTAACTATATATCTTCTGAAATTCAAA
>NZ_JPRH01000019.1 GCF_000737705.1 Chryseobacterium soli
GGCTTTAGCCGAAATACAGATCCCATTCAAAAATTAAAATCAATCATATAACAGGTCTCAAAATATTGTTATTCCTGTTGAGAAATATAAGCCAGATAAGATTCTATATTTTCAGGATGGTCTGAAAGAATTTCTGTTATTTTATTTAATACTTCCAATTTATTTTTAAAGTCACCTGATAAGTGAGTGCGTAAGTGTTCAAGATTATTTAATATTTCATCAATTTTTTCAGGAATATTTTCATCCAATACTTCTCTCAGTCGTTTAGCTATGGTGGGAGACTTTCCATTCGTAGAAACTGCAATTTTCAGATTCCCCTTTTTGATAATTGATCCCAGATAAAAATCACAGAGATCAGGTTGATCAGCTGCATTGACTAAGATATTTTTTGAATTTGAAATGTCTTTTATTTTTTGATGTAAGGCCTTATCATCCGTTGCTGCGATCACGATGTCTATATCATTGATATCAGATTCTTCAAAATCTTTTTCAAAATATTGTACGTGTGGAGTGTCATTTAAAAGGACTCTAAATTTTTCTCCAAAACTTTTCGCTACAACTTTGATCTTTGTATCTGGATTTTGCCTTAATAAAGTTTCAGTTTTTTCAAGGCCTACATTTCCACCTCCAACTATTAAGAAACGTAGGTGTTCAGTTTTTAGAAATATAGGAAAAAGAGTATTGCTCATTACTTATTGAGATTTTTAAGATTAAGATCAAAAGTGTAGGCGATATAATATAATCCTCCAAGAGTTGGACCGGCTGCATATTGATAGTAATAATGATTTAAAATATTAGTTCCTCCGATTTTTAAATTTGAATAAATCTCAGGAAATCTTATGCTGATTTGGGCATCAACTGTAGCATAAGAGGGAATATACCCGTTGGCTAAAGGACTTTGCCAGTCGAATCCAGTCTGCCATTTTCCTACAATATTAAAGCCTACGTTTTTAAATATCTCTTTATTACCAAAACTTATATTTGTATTCCATTTCGGGGTATTGAATGCTGTGATAAAAATATCATTAGTACTGTTGGATAGTAAATTATTATAACTCAAATTCGTGGCTATTGTATAGTTTCCATAGAAATTATAACGAAGGCCTAGAGAAGAACCGAAACTTTTATATTTGTTGGTGCTATTCGTAAAAACACGAAAACGGGTTTGTTGGGTTTTGTCGAGCATATTATTAATCCCTGCGGCAGTTTCTATATTTCCGTTTTTAGGAACAGCAACATCTACCTGGCCTAAGAATCGATCATAAATATTGTAATAAGCATCCCAGTCAATAGCAATTTTACTGTTATTAATAATAGAACGGTAGCCAATTTCAAAAGAATTGATTTGTTCCGGTCTCAATTCCGGGAGGTTGGAGGCTACTAAACGCCCTTTATTATTTTGCACGGCTTCAGATTGAGTAAGACCGGATGATACAGAAGAGTTGACACCTGCATTAAATAGGTCAATAGAGGCTAAGGTGTAAGAGTTTTTTAGAAATCCTTGTCCTTCATTAACAAGATTAAGTCCACCGACTCTTCTTACCCCGCCATTATTTACATATCCCAATGCTTCAAAAATAGAAGGAAATCTAAAACCGTTTTGATAGGAAGCCCTGAAACTATGCTGCTTAAAAGGGGAATAAACCACCGCAAACCTGGGATTTAACTTTGTTTTGAATAAGGGATTTCTGTCTATCCTTAAAGAGGCATTCAATTTCAGTTTATCATCAAGAATGACTTTCGTTAACTGTACAAATGCCCCATATTTTTTGTATAATTGATTTTCTCCGAAACTTCCATCAGGCAACGGTGTATTTCTTTCTGAAACAGGTCTTCCAAAATCCACAAAATTATTACCGTCGGGAACTACGGAATATACCCGGTAATCTGCTCCTACTAAAAGATCAAAGTATTTAACATATCGGGATAAATTATAAGTCGCGTCGACATTATAGGTTTTTGACTGCTGCTTCAGCCACGCACCACCCGTTTGGGGTGCATTTGGATATCCTGCATTCACGTGGTCCCAATTATTAATTCCAATAATGGTATTTTTCAAATTTTCAAAAGCTGCAGTTCCGGGTTCCACACGTCCTTGATCAGCAACCTTTCTTGCTCTTGCAAAAGCAGAAGCAAGATCTGCTCCTGAATTGATCTCATTCTGAAGCGCACTTTGGAAGGAATTCGTCCAGTCTTTATTAGACTTATTCGTTAGATCCATATTATCGGCCAAAGGTTTTAGATTGTACGATTTTCCGGTATTTTCAATAGAGATATATCCTTTTACATCAAATTCTTTTCCTTTAAGTTCTACTTTATGATTCTGTACCGTAGCATCCTGAAGACGGATTTTATTCCCACGTTGGAAGGTGCCGTCTAAAAGACCGTAACGGTAGGTATAAGAAAGTTCTGTATCATTAAAAATCTTATAATATAAACCCGCATCAAATTTAATATTTCTTACCGTTGGATCCACGAGATCCTTTTCCAGATATCCTGTTCTGGATACATTGAAGATTTGTGTTTTACCGTTAATAGTAGCTTTTACAGTAGTTCTGTTATTCCTTTCATCTCCATATTTGTTCCATAAGTCCTGAGCGGGATTATTATTTTCATCTAATTGTTGAAAATTTGGATTGGCTGTACTAAGATTGTTAGGATTTTGATCCGTTAAAGTATTCGAGATCCAATCTACACCTGTCATATAGGATCCGTTGATTTTAAAAGCAATTTTATCATTCAGTTTTTTTGCATATCGTAAAGCAATTTCATGAGTAGAAGCCGAACCGTGATTCGCATCGTCAATGTGGTTGACTCCACCCCGGAAATATAAACTTAAACCTTCGTTCTTAAATGGATTTTTAGTCTGTAAGCTTGCCAGCCCGTTAATCGCATTCATTCCATATAATGCAGAAGCAGCACCGGGCGTAACTTCTAAAGACTGGATATCTAATTCTGTCGGTCCGATGGCATTTCCTAGAGGAACACCTAAAGTAGCCGCCTGAACATCTACTCCGTCAACCAGCTGCATAAATCTGAAATTATTAGGCGAATTAAATCCTCTTGCATTGGGAACTTTTAATGTTAAGCTTGACGTTAATAATTGAACTCCCTTCACATTTTCTAAAGTTTCATAGAATGAAGGTGCCGGAGCCTCACGAATAGCTTTAATATCTATTTTCTCAATAGAGACTGGGGACTTCAAGGTTTTTTCTTCTGTTCTGGAAGCAGAAATAACAACATCATCAATAATGCGGGTCTGGGAATTTAATTCTACAGAGATTTTATTCTGCCCGTTTAAAACTTCTATCTGAGCAGTTTCGTACCCGTTTCTTTCCACCAGAATGACAAAAGGAAAATTGACTCTGGTTCTCAGCTTGAATTCTCCGTTGGCTTCACTGATTGTTTCTTCCGCTGTATTTTTTACTTTAATATGTGCTCCGGATAATGATTGATGATCGGAATTTTTTATTGATCCAGTAATTTCCACCAGTTGCTGCTGGGCTTTGATAGTAAGAGTTGATAAAAGTAAAAGTCCTAAAGTATATTTTTTTATGTGTTGATTTGAAATGTTCATTTTTTGTCAGTTGAATTATGTATTTCCGATTAAATAGCCATGGGTTGGTAATAACAACAACACATGTCCATGAAATAAATATTTCTGACAAATCCTTTCTTTTGTATGGTGGAACTTATTTTTTTCAATTTATTAAATCTCATTGTGCTTTTTAATTTAAATGATTGACAATGGTCCTGTAGGTGAAATCTCCAAAAGTTTCATGAGGGAGCTTATCCTTTACATAATCAGAGAAAAGTACATCCAGTGTTTCCAGGATTTGGGCTTCCTCCAGACTATCTTTATATTTTGTGTTGAGACGCATTCCCAGCCTGTCACCTCCAATATGAAGATTGTATTTTCCATACGCAGTACCGATAAGTCCTATTTCTGCATTCGGAGATCGACCGCAACCGTTGGGGCAGCCCGTCATCCTGATGGTAATATCATCCTGTTGAAGACCATATTTTTCCAAAATAGGTTCAATGTTAGTGATAAGGCTGGGTAAATAGCGTTGTGCTTCTGCCAGCGCCAGTGAACAGGTGTTAAATGCAACACACGCAATAGAGTTTTTTCTCATCGCACTGGATATATCCGTATAGTTTATAATGCCATGTTCATGAAGGATTTCTTCTACTTCCGTTTTATGTTCCGGCAGGATATCCGCCAAAATAAGATTCTGGTTACACGTGAAACGGAAATTGGCTTTACCAGTTTCAGCGACTTTTAATAAACCGGACTTCAATGCATATCCGTTTTCATCAAGCACCCTTCCGCTTTCTACAAATAAGGTGAAATACCATTTTCCTTCATGGTTCTGCTCCCAGCCGTAGCGGTCTTTTCTTTGGGTAAATTCATAAGGCTCTGCTTCTTCAAACTGAAAACCTGATCTCTCTTCTACCAAACGCTTATATTCACTGATGCCTAATCTATCAATAGTATATTTTAGACGGGAAAGCTTTCTGTCACTTCTGTTGCCATAGTCTCTTTGTACAGTGATGATCTCATAGACAGCCTTGAGTACTTTTTCTTCCGTATCCAAAAATCCAAAAACAGAAGCCAGCCTCGGATACGTTGCAGCATTTCCATGAGTAGCACCCAGACCGCCGCCAGCTCCAATATTATAACCCTTAAGTTCTCCGTCTTGTATAATAGCAATGATGGCAATATCATTAATAAAAACATCTACATCATTATTTGGCGGAATGGCAATACCTATTTTCAGTTTTCTGGGAAGGTATCTGTTCTGATACAATGGGTCTTCAGGATTTTTCTTTTCCTCTATCTGCTCTTCATCCAGCCATATTTCATAATAAGCAGTCGTTTTCGGCAGGCAGAGCTCGCTTATTTTAGCCGCTAGCGCATGAACTTTTCCATGCAGGGGAGATTCGGAAGGATGGGAAGTACAGGTCACATTCCTGTTCACATCACCACAGGCAGCAATAGAATCCAGGTGTAATGTATTAAAAGATTGTATCGTGGGTTTGGTTTGTGATTTCAGAAGCCCATGCAGCTGTACCGTCTGCCTTGTTGTTATTTTTATGGTTCCGGTAGAATATTCACCGGCAATGTGATGCAGTCCTGCCCATTGTTCAGGAGTTATTAATCCACCGGGAATTCTTAAACGGATCATGTAAGAATAGAGCCACTCTAATTTTTTCTGATTTCTTTCTTCCCTTCGGTCGCGGTCATCCTGCTGATACATTCCATGGAATTTTACCAGATTTTGATCCTGCTCCCGCAGTGAGCCCGTATACTGATCAGAAAGACTTTCCTGCAGTGTTCCTCTCAGCCCTTTACTCTCTGTTTTTATTTTTTCTACAGGAGATAAATTGTTTTGTTCCAACATTATAATGGTGTTTATTCTTTTAAATAGTAATTATTGATTTCGAAATGATCTAATAGACATCTTTAGCAAACCGTTCTTCCTCTTCAAGCTCATCCAGATATTGCCTGGCCTGTTCTCTGGTTTTTCCATTGTCTTCAAGAATTTCCAGAAGGGTATTTTCAACATCATGATACATCGGATCTCTGGTACCGCATACATATAGATGTGCTCCGTTTTCCAGCCATTCAAATATTTCTGTTGATTTTTCTTTCAGGCGGTCCTGAACATATACCTTTTTATGCTGGTCTCTTGAGAATGCCAGATCTAAATTCGTTATAGAACCCGTTTGTAAGAAGCTTTGAATTTCGGTTTGGTATAAAAAATCTGAGATAAAATGCTGTTCCCCGAAGAAAAGCCAGTTTTTTCCTGTGGCACCTACAGCATCCCTTTCTGTAATGAAAGATCTGAACGGAGCGATTCCTGTTCCGGGACCTATCATAATGATGTCCTTATTTTCATCCGGAAGTTTAAAATGTTTAGCTTTTTGAATATAGAATTCTACAGTTTGATTAAGATCCAGTTCAGATAAATATTCACTGCAGACTCCTATCTTTTCATCATTTTCAGTGGTAAATCTGTTTTTAGATACGGTGACATGGATTTCTGTGGTTCCATGACCGTTGGGAGATGAAGAAACAGAATATAATCTTGGTGCCTGCGGAGTCAAAATACCAATGATTTTTTCAAAATCAACATTTGATGGATACTTTTTAAGCAAATCCAGAAGCCCTAATCTTTCTTCCGAAATGCTGTGTCCTGTTAAGGCTGCATATTTTTTTACAGTTGATTTCAAAAGATAACTGATATTCAAATGATGTTTCAACAGTTCTTCTGTAGGAGCGGTTACTCTTTCCGTTGTAATTATTGTATTAGAATCAAATTTTACCAGATTTAAAATTTCATGAACGGTTTGTATCGTATTGAACGGAATAACTCCCAGCGCGTCACCCGGTTCATAATCAATTTCATCTTCAGTAATGATTTCTATATGATAAGTTTCTTTATTTGAACCTATATCATTCAGGTTGATCTTTGAAACAACAGTACCTTGAAAATATTTTTTAGAAGACGAATTTGGCTTTATCTTTTGCAGATTATCAGAACTAAGCGTTTCGTTGCTCAATTTGTTGATTACTCCATCAAACCAGTTTTCAGCATCACTCTGATAATCGGTATCACATTTTTGAACTGGATAAAATTCTTTTCCACCAAGCTCCATAAAACGGATTTGCAGATCTTCCGCAGTTTTGCAAAATTCGGGATAAGAGGAATCTCCCAATCCTAAAATTCCAAAATGTACTTTAGACAGATCAAGCGTATTATTTAGAATGTAATCATAGAACTTTTTTGCTAAAATAGGCGGCTCACCGTCTCCCTGTGTACTGATGATCAGAAAAAAATACTCTTCTTTCGGTAAATCCGTAATCCGGTACTGATCTGCACCGGTAAGTTTTACCTGAACGCCTTGTTTTTTAGCTGATGCAGCAAGATGTGTTGCTAATCTTTTCGCATTTCCGGTTTCCGTTCCGAAAGCCAATGTTATTTTTCTGGGTTTTGTTATTACAGTTGGCTTTTGGTCAATAGCAGATGGTGATTCAGCAAGAAGTCCCGCAATATATCCATTGGTCCATATCAGTTCCTGTTGGGTAAATCCTCCGAGAATTTTTTTTAAACTTTGTAATTGAAGATCAGACAGCATTTTCTACAGATTTATAGGTTAAATAAGTATTGAGATTTTCTACAGGAGCAAAATATTGATCCTGGGAATGGTCATTCTGAAGCCATGTAAATTCTTCATGCAATCCGACCACTTTCCCGATGATTACCAATGATGGGGAAACAAATTTTTTGTTTTTGAGGGAAGTTTCATATTCTTCAAAACTGCAGGTATGAACTCTTTGCAATGGAGTAGTGGCCTGCTCTATCACAGCAATTTTTTTAGAAGATGAAATATTTTCATTCTTTAGCTTTTCTATGAGCTCAGGAAGAGTAGCAACAGACATATAAAAAACAAGCGTATCATTGGTTTCTGCAAGATCTTTCCAGTGATCCTGATGAACAATATCATGTTTATAAAAGGTCATGATTCGTACTGCTGTAGAATATCCGCGGGCTGTCAGCGGTATTCCGGAATAGGATGCCGCTCCGAGTGAAGCTGTAATTCCAGGAATAATTTCATAGGCGATCGAATGTTCTTTCAATACCTGGAGCTCATCCAGGATATTGGAAAAAATAGAAACATCACCGCCTTTAAGCCTTGAAACATTTTTCCCGGCTAGAGCATATTCTGTCATCATTTCGTTAATACTGTACTGAGGAGTAGAGGCGCCCCGCCGGCATTCTTTGCCTACGAAGATAACTTCTCCGGAAAAATGATCTTCCAGAATTTTAGGACTGACCAATCTGTCTGCTAAGACAATGTCTGAGTGCTGCAGTGCTTTTACTGCCTTTAAGGTAATCAGATCCGGATCTCCCGGGCCTGCGCCGATTAAATAAACTTTTCCTTTTTTCATATTCTCTACTATTTTTGTAGACTATTAGTTTAAAAAAATATCCGACACAAAAAGGAAGGATATTTTTAGATGAATGTAATTAGAACAGACCTTCTACCGACAGATACCGTTCTCCGGTATCATAGTTGAACGTTAATACCTTAGCTTTTTCAGTTTTTCCTTCTAGCAATTGCGCTACAGCAGCTAATGAAGCACCTGAAGAAATTCCTCCGAATATTCCTTCTTGTTTTGCGGCTTGCTGTGTAAAGTTAAAAGCCTCTTCTTTACTGACTTTTATGATTTCGTCTAAAATAGAGGTATTTAAAATACTTGGAACAAAACCGGCTCCGATTCCCTGAAGAGGATGTGGTCCCGGCTCGCCGCCGCTTAAGACTGGAGAGAGTTCAGGCTCTACAGCAATTACTTTCAGATCAGGGAAATGCTGCTTCAGTACTTCACCCACACCGGTAATATGTCCACCGGTTCCTACTCCTGTTACCAAATAATCCAATCCATCAGGGAAATCTTTCAAAATTTCTTGTGCAGTAGTTTTTTTATGTACTTCAACATTGGCCTGGTTGTCAAATTGTCTGGGCATCCATGCATTATTTGTTGCGTTAACGAGTTCCTGTGCTTTTTCTATGGCACCTTTCATTCCTTTCTCACGGGGAGTCAGTACGAAATCAGCTCCGTACACTTCCATTAATTTTCTGCGTTCAATACTCATACTTTCCGGCATTACCAGTGTTAGCTTGTAGCCTTTCACAGCAGCTACCAAAGCCAGGCCTATTCCGGTATTACCACTGGTGGGCTCAATGATTTGAGTATCTTTATTAATAATTCCTTTTTCTTCGGCATCCTCAACCATAGCCAATGCAATACGGTCTTTAATGCTTCCTCCGGGATTACTTTTTTCCAGTTTAATATATACTTCATGGTGTGGAAATAATTTTGAAGCTCTCACGACAGGAGTATTCCCAATGGTTTCTAAAATATTTTGAAATGGCATAATTATATTTTTTAAATTTTATATTACAAAATCGATAACCTCCGGAAAAGGATTGTTATCTTTTATTTTTATCTGATTAGTATGATATACCACTGAATTGGTGGCAATAGAATGAGTAATCCAGACATTTCCGCCAATAATGCTCCCTTCTCCAATTACAGTGGTTCCACCTAGAATAGTTGCTCCGGAATAGAGCACGACATGATCCTGAATAGTAGGATGCCTTTTCAGACTGGCTAAATCCTTTGAGACACTCAGTGCTCCCAAAGTTACCCCTTGATAAATCTTTACATGATTGCCGATAATGGTGGTTTCTCCAATTACAATCCCTGTTCCATGATCAATAAAAAAACTTTTCCCAATCTCTGCTCCGGGGTTAATATCAATACCTGTTTTACTATGGGCATATTCACTAATCACTCTGGGAAGGATTTGAATCTTTTGTTGATAAAGCTGGTGGGCAAAACGATACACTGCTGTAGCAAAAAATCCCGGATAAGAAATAAAGATTTCCTCCTTAGAATGAGCTGCAGGATCAAAATGCAGAATCTCTTCCGCATCCAAAAGAAGCATATCATATATATAAGGTATTGCATCAAAGAATTTTTCTACCTGTTCCTTTATGATAGAATCACTTGTGGAGACTTTATTAATTAACGTATGCAGTTGATATCGGAGATGATTGAATTTGTATTCAAGCTGCTCGCTAGATTGATAAGATTCTAAATGATAAATAAAAAGGACATCAAATAATTCCTGAACAAAATTCTCGGCCAGATGTTTTTCATGAAACAGATAACTTTCCTTCTGTTTCTTTGTGAATAGATATTGTAAAAAATCTGACTGTTTATCTTGAAATTCCATTTTTTTGCTGTTAAATATTTTTATACGAAGTATTCCATATAATATATAAGAGTTGAAGTTGTTATTAATAGGCTGGGAAAAATCCAATAGCAATAACATAGTCTATTAATTATATAGACTAAGCCGACAATTTTTTTTACATGCAACAGACTATCCTATGAATAGGGTATGCATACATTAGCTTACGGTTATATTGATTTGGAAATAATTTTTTCATTATTTGTTTTGAGCAAATTTAAAACAATTAATTAATCTACCAAATTAGTAGACTATAAAAATAAAAAAATTAATGCCCTATAATATATCAATTGATAAATATTGATACTATAAAAGCAACCAATCCTTATATATAAGAGAATTGTCCCTCTTTTTTTCTAGCAATGTCCCGCGGTTTTAGGTGTATCATCATTGTGGATAACTCCACTGATTGATATAAAAAATTCATAATCAAAACATTAGGTAATAACTTATCCACTTTGTGGATATTATGTTAAATAAAGTTGGTGGGGGGAGTAAAAGTTTCTATCTTTGCCCCACTGAAAACGAGAGATAGTAGGTAGCGCAGAGACAGTAATTGATATAAGGAATGAACTAAAAAATAATCGGAATTTAATTTTGATAATTTAAAAAAGTTTGTATCTTTGCAGTCCCTTAATAGGGAGCGCAGAGAGGGTCAGATTTAA
>NZ_JPRH01000020.1 GCF_000737705.1 Chryseobacterium soli
AACTACTTTTTTCAGTTCTTTTTTACCTGTTTCTTCGTTGTAGCTCCATACAAGATCGCCTTCTTTAATATCTTCAATCTTTTTGCTGCCTTTTTCTGCAGCCACCAACGTTCCTTCTGTGAAGCAGATTTTAATAAGACCATTGGTGAGCCTGCCTATAGGTCTGCATAAGTATTGCCCTATTCCACTTGCTCTCCATCCTGCAGAAAGAAGCGCTCCGCCCGCAAAGCTCAAAGGTGTCTCTAAGAACAAGAATTTTTCTAATGAACCTATAGACTTACCGATTTCCGTTTCGTTGATAGCAGTTTGCCAGGCACTCATTGCCTGCTGAGTATTTAAGTCTTGTAATGCTCCTAAAAGACCGCTATACATAGCAGCACCATTATAAGTACCCTCACCAAAACCTGTTCCTTTTTTTCCTTTGACTATAATTTCAGGTATTGCTGTGGTTGGAAAGCTAGTCTTCCAAAACGTTTCATTATCGCTGCCAAATGAACCTCCTCCCAAATTCCAATTGGCTACCGCAGTATCAAAGTCTTTTACACTTCCTCCACCGTCGAAGTAACTCAACCCCCATGCAATATCACCTCCCGAGAGTTCGTAGCCGCCTGAAATCGGAGTAACGTCCCTTCCATCCGGATCTATTAAAGAGATAGGATTGTTCATTACATAAGCATAAGTGCTTGTAGAGTGAAACTTGTCTGCCAATTGATCCATCCCGTTCCATCTTCCAAGATCTGGCATATACTGTCTCCATCCGTAATCCAGATTTCCGGTACTCTGCAATTCCTTGCCATTGTAAAGATATTTAAATTTATTATTGGTTGTATCCCCTGTATTGTATCCTGCATGTTTTAATCCAAAAGGATAGTAATTATTCTCCTCCAAGATGACCGGTTGTCCAATGCTGGTATTTTTTGCATAAGAAAGTCTTACATTTCCTAAGTGATCTTTATATTGATACACATACCTGCTATTAGTAAAATCATAATAGCCTTCTTCATTGGCAAGTACGAAAAAAGGCTGTTCTCCTAAGATAGTGGAGGAAGTATACTGAAATGCTCCCAGATAATCTGTCACTGTCCCTTCCTTAATCATCTGCAGTTTGGTCCCATCGGAAGAATAGATATAGTTAATATTTTGTGATTTGGAAGGAAAAAGAATCTGGTAAGGAAGATTCAAAAAGTTATAATTGATTTTTTGATGACTCTTGTCCAGATGGTTCGTCATATTTCCATTGGCATCATATTCTATAGATGCTCCTTTTCCGGAAGCAAGAGGGTAACCACTAAAGGCATTTCCCCTTCCCGATTCCTTTACATAGTCTAACTGATTGCTGTTACCAAGATAAGCATACCCAAGATCGTCCATTACTTCTGCCTGCCCGTTGATCGTCCCTCCCGTCCTAAACAGCGAAGTAATATTACCGCCAAGGTCATAATCCATCACCTCACTGTATTCTTTAGAGAATGGATTGGTACCAAGCTGGAAAAATCCTGCCAGTAATCTGTCTGCACCATCATACACATACCCATACCTTCTCAGCGGTTCATTGGCTCCGGAGGCCGTTTTCCAGTCAACTTCGGCAATGCTACCGTTGTATCTTGGTTTCACCATAAGGTTTGTAAAGGAATTGTTAGGTACTTCCGCCCCTTCCATCGTGTTGTATTTTATTCTGTAAGCAAAAAGCTTGTTTCCCAGGTTATTGATATCAGCCGCATTAATTCCAGTAAGCCACCCTCTGATATTGTAAGAATAATCAATACTCTGCACCCCGGCCCCGGTTTTCTTATTGGTGAGCTGACCAATATCGTTATAGGTATAATCAGACAACAACTCTTCCGGTTGAGTATTGATCTGCTGATAATGTTTCATCAGGATATTCTGTGGGCTGTATACAAATCTGTCTTTTACCGTAACCTCCAAAGATGAGGATTCTCTCGAATGAAAAGTATAAAACTCTTTTGTATTCCCTGAAAAATCCAGTAAAGCCTCAGTACGGGTAAACCCTCCCAAATGATTTCCTTCATAAGTTCCAATGATTCTTCCTAATGTATCATACCAGAGTACCGATGAAGTCCATTTTTCATTTTCGATGTTTCTTGTAAAGGATGCGGTTGGAAGCATTTTAGTACTCCGGACAGATGATAAGCTATTAGAAGTTATACTGGCGGGTACAGGTGAAAGAGTCGCACGGCCCTGTATCTGTGTTGGTCTGTCAGGAATTCCGGCAGGGTACTCATCATAATAATTTACGCCCAGAATGGTCATGCTTCCTGTTGGAAAAGCTTCTTTGGTATAGTAAATATTCATTCCACTCAGTACAAAAGGAGTACTGCTTGGCTTTTCATTATTAAGTGCATTGACTGACATCGTATTTAGGGCCGTCTGCATAGAATACCTGGAGGCATTATTGGCAAAGAATCCGTTGTATAGAGGTCTGCCATAATTATCATATTTTGTGAATATCCATCCTTTTTTTGCGAAATTATTATCACTCGTTCGCAAGATTGCATCCTGACTTAAAACAGGTCTATCCTGTTGATCAAAGACTGTATATTCCCAGCCTTTCCCCGGAATCTTTTTTTCAACAAGCCTGTTATACCCGTCATATTTATACTGATAGCACAGATTATCCAAAATAATCTGGGAAATGGGAGAAGCTGCCGCTTTAGGAGGAATGATAAAAACAACGCTCCCGGATTCATTATACACATAATAAGTATCCAGATTCTCCGAGGTACCATCCGCTTTAGTATTGATCTGACGTACCAGAATATTTTGTCCTCTGGAATTGGAAAATGAGTGGGTTTCATTTCCATCTTCATCTTTTGTTACAGTTTCAGACAAAGTACCTGCATTATAATATCCTCCCGAAGTATAGGCATCATCTGATGCAATAACTAGTGAGACATCATTGATTCCCGCGGAGGAATTCCAGACACTTTGAGCCTGAAATCGTTTTACTTTTCCAGCACTATTCAAAGTGTATTCTACTTTTTGGGTATGGGATCCGCCCATCTGCCAATCTCCTCCGGGCAACGCCTGCTTTTCAGGTCTGCTTAATGGGGATTTTTCGTAAGCTGTTTCTACATAAGCATTCGGGATACCATAATAGGTATTGACCGTATTTCCGTTTGTAGCTGGGAAATAAGCTCCGTTCTGTGAATCAGATGGTAAGGGAAGAAAAGATTTCGCCGGTCTTCCTGAGCTGTCATAGGTTACAGGAACTACGATGTCTTTAGCAGAAGGTGATGCTTTTACGGCTATATTCTGAACAGGTCTTCCCAACCCGTCTAAATATTGTACCATCTGCATCTGGGCAGCAGCAGGCTGTTCTGAAGTAACTGCCTCTAAATAAGTTCTGCTGTAGGTATAGTTTTCCGCCTGTGTTAAGTTTTGAGCCTGGCCCCAAACCGCGAAAAAGAGATATAGGATTAATATAATTTTTTTCATTTTTTTTAATTTAAAATGGTAACAATCTAGGGCTGAGGTTTTGTGTTATACTTGTATTCTTTAAGAATATTTCCATTAACATCTATGACCGATTTCAGACGGCCATTCTGGTCATATTTATAGATCTCCCTGATCCCATCAGCAGGTGTTACCGTTGTAATTCCCACTAAAGGATCATAGGTATAAGTGATGATCTGAAAGTTCTTTAAAGCAGCATTGCTTCTGAATACATCTAATGCATTGATAAGCTCGGTTTCGGTTGAATCGTCTTTGTCTGCATTGGATTTTGCAATAATATCGGCAGCCAGATTTCCAATGTCGGAAAGTTTTGCCCCTTCTATTTTTGCAATGGGTAATGTCTGATTGTATCCCCAGATTGCTACAGAAGGAAAGCCCCGCCCCGTAGCTTCATTAATATTCACTGAATACTGCTGAAGATTTCCATAGGAATCATAAGCCTCATATTTAATCGTGGTTTTAGAAATTCCATTATCAGTATTGCTTACGATAACCGACAAAGGATCAAATCTACCTGCATTGTCGTATAGGGTCTCCACTTTATCGATTGACTTTCCGTTTACTTTTGTTTCTGTTTCTAAAGGAACCGAAACCATATTGGCATTAATAAGCTGTGTCTTATTTTTATCTGAAGCATATCTCATCCATTTTTCAGTGGTAATGCCATCTGAAGAAATTTCTTTCATTGATGCTGCTTGAAAATTGTATGGATTAGTAACAGTCTCTACTACACTTTTTGACTGTCTGGTGCCTGCAAAGGTTTTTGTAGTGGTTTTTGTGTTTTTAACATAAGCAGGCTTTGTATACTTCTCCGCGATTCCATCAAATGCTTCTATTTTAAGATCCGGAAGATTTTGAAGCGTTTCAAATTCTGACTCGTACTCATCAGAGGACACCAATTGATTCTGTGCATTATACACCTCTTTCTTCTGTGGTACACCGGATTTTGTTATCGTATAGTAAGGCCAGAAGCTTGTCGTATTTCCATCCACGGTATACGGAGTTTTGGGATAATCATCCGGAGTTTTAAAATAGTATCGCACAAAACCGTTTTCACCATCTGTTACCGATACATTTTTGTACAGGATATAACCTGGGAACAAGTTGTTTTTTTCAGATTCATTTCTAAAGATATAACCGCTTGAGCTGTTGGGATCATTAAATGCAGCATAGTTGTACTGTTCGGTTTTTACAGGTTGCGTTTCTGTACTGCTGTTATAGTGTTTTATGTTTTTTATTCTGGGCCCATATTTATAAGTACTGTTTTTATTAGGGTAAGGTCCATCCTTAAGTTTGATCTGAGACATGAGGAGCTGTGCCTGCCCCCCAGTTCCGGAAATCGTCACAGTGTAATTACCTGGTTTCAAACGATAAGCAGTCGGCTCATATGGATTGATGGTTACCCCATCTTTTTTTACTGTAAAGTTCAACTCGAAATGATAATGCCCTCCGGGCCCCGGTTCTGATCCTGGAGCAGGCTGATCATCAGGATCAGGGGTCGGATCCGGAATCCACGTTCCCGGAGGATAATATTGGACATTACTTAACTCTAAAAAAAAGGTTTTTTCTGTATCCGCGGTTCCGGGAATGGATAAGGTGTACTGCAAGCTTTGGTTGGTGTCGATATTGACTACCGGAACTGGAGTACTTAGCTCTTGAACAAGAGGATCAGTCATATAGTCAGCCGTCAGTGCATTATTCAGGTATTCCGGTGAATTTCTGTCAAAAAAGTATTCATTCGGTTCATAATTATATTCTGTTATTCCTCCGGTTGGATGGATCATTTTTCTTAACAATCCCGGAGCATTGTAATCTTCATACGGGAGATAATTGTTGAAGGGGTTGTATACAAAACTTGTTTTTTCATACTCTGCAAGGTTTTTGTTAATTTTTATGAGTTTGTTCAATAACCGTCTTCCTTTTTCCTCAGTATTATCAGCCCATGTAGATTGGTATATCATGGCTAAGCTGTAATTAAATTTATATCCTGAAATTACATTGGCTCTGGCATCCTTCAGAAGGATTTGTGAGATGCTGTAGGGATCATTCATGGTCTTTTCCAGCGTATTATCATACTGGTAATCAATAGATATTGATCCTTGGCCCTCAGAATTTATTTTTGCCAGTTTACAGCTCGTGTATACAATATTAGAAGTCCATTCTTCAGTTTCATGCTTGCTGTCTTTTCTGTACTCAAAACTGGCAACCGTGGTATCATCTGCGAGTTTTATCTGACTTAAGAAGAACGCTGATCTGTACTGATAAATGCCTGAAGCGTAATTGGTCCCCTCACTATAATCATTAAAGATATATTTATAGCCCTTCTCATCTGTAATGGTAAAGCTGGCAATCGTAAAATAGAGGGGATTAGGCTGCCGTATAAAGGAAATTTTCACTTTGTTAGGGGAAAGATTTTCAATATCAATGGTACCTGCAGCCAAATTCCTGTTAAGTCTGAATTTCCCTGAAATGCCCGGAAGATTGTAATAAAATATATCATTTAATTCTTCCTTTGAGTAAGTGGCAGGATTATCATTATACGTCTGTTCATTTAAGCCGTCTATAATTTCTCTGGATATGACTCCTCCTGCAAATAAAGACCACCCCGCTCCCACATCACTGGCAGCTTCTGTCACATTTAAATTGGCAGAATTATAGGCAAGAGCCAATGGTACTGAAATTCTTTTCGTTTTCGTCGGAAGTTCAAATAAAGGAACGGAAAGCCCAGGCATTCCTGTAACAACTGACATCGGTGTATTGTTATAGGTCGCTAAAGAGGATACTGAAGGAACGGGCCGTGAGTTATCTCCAAAATTAATTTCTTGTTGTGCTTTTATATTATTATTGATGATGACTGCTGTCACTAACCCTAAAAATTTTAAAGACTTTTTTATTTTAGTATTTTTCATCATATTATCTCTTAATCAGTTTAGCATTCGCTGTTTTGTTCGTGTCGGTCTTTATCACCACCAGATAAGCTCCCTGAATCAGATTCTGGGTATTGATTTTAGTGATTTTGTTTTTGGTGTGTAGTGTTTGGAGCTGTCTGCCACCCATATCATACAAAGTGATTTCAGCATTTTTAAATTCAAAGCCGGTTTCTACATAGGCATAATCCGTTACCGGATTCGGGTAAATTTTAATCTCCTTTTTTTCGATCAACTTATCAATCTGGCTGTCTCCAAGCTTTACGATCTTCCAGTTCTCTTTTCCAAGCTCTTCGGCGCTCGTTCCTGCCAGTATAATGGAACCGTCTCTGTTAAGCTTTATATCAGACAATCTTTCTTCTTTCTTTCGGGATTCTCCTTTTACATATTTCCGCCACTGTTCATTGCCATCCTGATTTAAGTACAGCATCCAGAAGGTCTCATCATCACTTTCTATTCGGCCTTCTGCCTGAGTGTAACCACCGAGTAGAATCCCTTTTGAAGATTTATCATCAGCTGAATGCAGGAC
>NZ_JPRH01000021.1 GCF_000737705.1 Chryseobacterium soli
ACAATGCAGCGTTGGCTGGCGACACAGGGTTATCAGCCCGTAAGGTTATTGTATGAAAAATGGCTTTAAAAATTAAAGTAAGAATATACAATTTTACACCAGACGGTATGATCTGCTTATTTCTGCTGTCATTCAGAATGTAACGAAGTGAAATGAAGAATCTAATCTATTAAATAGATTCCTCCTTCGTCGGAATGACAATAGGTATAAAATGGCATATATCAACCAAAATTAAGTTCTAAATAAGAAATATTCTTCACTAGATTAAAAAAACAGGGTAAGGAAATACATCCTTACCCTGTTTATATGATTACTCTCCAATCTATTCGGAAGCAGTTTTTTATTTTTGTCTGAAATAGACTTCGATTGGAATTCCGGTAAACCCGAATTGTTTTCTTAACTGATTTTCAGTAAATCTTTTGTATGGCTCTTTCACGTATTGTGGAAGGTTACAGAAGAACACAAACTGAGGCGACGGCGTAGGAAGCTGAACGCAATATTTAATTTTAATATATTTCCCTTTATTAGCCGGCGGCGGTGTCTGTTCAAAGATTGGCAGCATCACTTCATTTAATTTTGAAGTTTTGATCTTTTTCTTACGGTCTTCGTATACCTGCATGGCTACTTCTACCGCTTTTAAGATTCTCTGTTTAGTTAATGCTGAGATAAATAAAACAGGAATATCACTGAACTGACCGATTCTGTCTTTGATCACTTTTTCGAAGTCACGCATCGTGTTAGTCTGCTTATCTTCAACCAAGTCCCATTTATTAACAACAATTACAATTCCTTTTCTGTTTTTCTGAGCCAGTCCGAAAATATTCATATCCTGAGATTCCCATCCCAGTGTAGCATCTACCATGATGATTACTACATCAGAATATTCAATAGAACGGATTGATCTCATTACAGAGTAAAATTCCAGATCTTCAGAAACTTTAGCTTTACGACGCATTCCAGCAGTATCTACCAATACGAACTCGTGTCCGAATTTATTGTAAAGCGTCTGGATACTGTCTCTGGTTGTTCCTGCAACATCTGTTACAATATTTCTTTCTGCATCCAGCAAAGCATTCGTCAATGTAGATTTCCCTACGTTAGGACGTCCTGCAATGGTGATTTTAGGCAATCCTTCAAACGGATCTTTATAATCTGTGGTGGGAAAATCTCTAACAACATCATCTAAAATCTCTCCTGTTCCGGAACCTGTAGCTGAAGAAAGTGTGTAGTATTTTTCAATTCCTAACTGGTAGAATTCTGTTGCAGGAAGTTCTTCCTTAGCAGAATCTACTTTATTGATCACGACATAAACAGGTTTGTTTGATCTTCTTAAAAGTTCATAGATTTCATAATCTGTATCGGTAAGGCCATCTTCCACGTTCATCATGAAAATGATAGAAGTGGCTTCATCTACAGCCAGCTGTACTTGCTTACGGATCTCTTCTTCAAAGATATCTTCTGTTCCTACATCATAACCACCGGTATCAATTACGGTAAAATCTACTCCGTTCCAGTCCGACTTTCCATAATGACGGTCTCTGGTAACACCTGCCGTAGAATCTACGATGGCCTCTCTTCGCTCTAGTAAACGGTTAAAAAGTGTGGATTTTCCTACGTTGGGACGCCCAACGATTGCGACAATATTCGACATAAAAATGTTTAATAATCCCTCGACTAAGCTCAGGACAAGTTATTAATGGGTTTCTCCAACTTTTGGAGCCCAATTTTTTGCAAAGATATGATTTTATTATTTATTGGAACTTCAAGAAAAATAAAGATGTACGGCAGTGTGGGAATAATATGGTTTTGGATATATGTATTGATGTACTTTTAACGATTTATAAATTTCTATACTGAAACATTTTTTTCGTGGGAACAAACCAGTATTTGTTCAAATGCACCTTGCTGATGTGACGATCTTGTCCGTATCCTGCTGGCTGATCAACTCCAAGATTATTAAAATTCTCTAAAATTATATTTATACTCTTTTCCTCCTTTCTTCTTTACAATGAGTATTTTTTGGAAAGGCTTTTTAATGATATAATCTCCTTTTTCAGCTACCCCTTTAAAAATAGTATACTCATTTAACGAGTCGGTAATCGGATGCAAGACAAATTCTTTATCTACAAAAATTATTTTTATTCCTTTTGCATAATAGTCAATGCCTATAAGCTCATCATCTAAATTACTCGCATTAAATTGTTTAAAATTATTCTTAGCTCTTTCCTGCAAATCGTTTCCTGTATAGAAATAACAGCCTATCACTATAATCAAAGATGCTATGAACGGAATATGTTTTCTTTTTATCATTTAATTTGCTAAAAATCTATATTATATGGTACTCAAAATCTTTAACCTACTTCTTAATGGTAATAAACTTTTTGTGCATCCACATAAAGCCTGATTTCAAAGGGGGCATTCAATGTGCCTGGTTCTACTATTTCTTCCAAAAATTTAGTCATATCTTTTATAAAATTCATATCTGTCATTTCTCATTCTGTAGACATCAAATGTATGTGTATGGGACTTTTTGGATATAGAATCACCTGTTTTCAATGTATCACCTTTAGTGTTTGAAGTTGTTATACAATATTCTGGAGTATAGTAAAATTGCAGTGATTGATCATAATAATTTTCTACGTTTATAATCCTAGAATGAATTGCATTTTGGTAAAAATAATTATTATTCTTATATACATGTTTATGTAAATAGAAATATCCAAATATAAGCAAAGTTACTATCATAGGGATGAATCGATAATATTTTTTCATTTTTATAACCTTTACTACTTAAGAAAACAGAGCTTTGGAAAAGGGCATCTGTAAATGTAAAATTTTGGCAATCTACTATAAATATCATTAATAATTTATACCTCTCAATATTTCTTTACCCCCTGGCTGTCCCACGAATCGTTTCAAGTGCAAGAAAAAACTATGTATTAAACATTCTGAAAATTGTAATCTTATCCAAAAGTCCTTTCTTATCAGAATAATAAACTTTTTTCTATATCTATAATTTGTTTTACGTAAAGATAGAAAATGAGGCCGTTTACCGAAAGTAATTATTAATAATCTGCTACAAGAAAGGATTCTTACAGCAGATTGGATTTTATACAAAACAGAACGTTTTCATATACAAAACCACTGCTATTGAGCAGTGGTTTTGTTATTATTACTTTACCACACAATGTAATTGTGCGGGAGCGGAATAATGTTTTATTGTTGGTTAGGATTCAACTTATAATGCTTCAATATGATGTTTTTTGAAGAATTATTCAACTTATAGAAAATACCTTTATCTTTATATCTCCAAAATTCGAGTCGATCATCTGCAAATAATGTATCTTTTTTATTAATAAATGCAAATGTATAATTACCATCATCAGGGACAATAATTCTATTTTTGGAAGTAATTTTTTCTTTAATTATTGAAATTTCATTTTTCAAATTTTTGTCTCTTATTACCACTTTCATTATATCACGATTCTCTAAAAAGAAAATTTGAAGCGAGGATCCCAAAGTATTATTACTATTTAAATCTAATCCATTATAATAATACAGAACAACTTTTTGACTTGTACATGATGTAGCAATTAAAAGTATTAGTAAAAAATATTTTATTTTTATCATGGTGTTGGTGTTGCTGGTGGTTTAGCTTCTTTTATAGATGTCACACTTCCTACTGGATAAGGTATTATGCCATAATTAGTTCTTTTATCTTCATTTAATACTGTATTCATTTGATTACCTAAGTTTGTAGTTGTGAATTCTTCTTCTTCATTTTTAAACCTAAGATTTGCTCCATCTGGCGTAAGTATTGATTTTTCAGATTTTGTAGAATAATCATTCCGTCTCCTTTCTCCATATTTTGAATCAAAAAGATGATTATATCCATGGATCACTTCATGCCCTCCCGAAGAATATAGCTTATCTAAAGCCTGATAAGTATTTCTATCGAATTCATTTTCAATTTTGCTATAATCCCAGTCTTTTTGATATGAATAAACATTGTCACCAAATCTAATATCTCTTCCATTGGGATCAATAAATAGAATTGGATTATTTACAGCATAATTATATGGACTATGTCTTCTGTGTTTCTCTGCCAACGGATCTACAATGCTCCATCTCCCAATATCCGGCATATACATTCTCGCTCCATTATCTTACATCCCTGTCTCCTGCAACTCCTTCCCGTTATATTTATAATTCTTATAACTCCCTTGTCCATAGAATGCATTCCCGGTTTTGAGGTAGTTCATCCCGAAAGGATCGTAATCATTGGCATCTGTGATCTCCAGAACGCCTGCACTGTTTCTTCCGAAACTTATCCTTGCATTACCCAAATGATCTTTATACTGGTAAATATACTTATTGTTTTCAAAATAAATATATAGCTTTTCATATACAAAAACCACCGCTCAATAGCAGTGGTTTTTTGTGTTCTATAAAAAGACTTTTTTACATAAAAGACTTTGCTTCATTTGTATATTCAATTTTGTAGTTATTTCTATCCTTCCATATATATATAAATTTATATTTTGGTAATTGTTCTTTGTTTAATCTTATTTTATGCTTATTGTCAATAATAATTTCAACCTCTTTATTATTAAAAATTACACAAGAGTTTGTATATCCTAACATTGGCAATGTTTTACTTTTTTCATTAAGAACTATACTATTCCCATTTTTGACTGTAATAAGATTATCAAACTGCGATGCAAAATCTAAAAACGACTTATTCTTTTCCTGAGCATTAAATTTCTTAATCATAACTCTTGATCGTACATTATCGACAATCTCCATCTCTGTACCATATACTTCAGTTGTCTTTACAGCAGAGCAGCTTATAACAGCAAATGAAAAACAAATTATTATTCTATTAAAAGCTTTCATTATCTCGTTTTTGGTTGTTGTTGTTCTATTAGTTTTATGGACTCTGTCCTTTGTTCTGGAGTCATTTTTGTACCGGGACCTCCCACTCGCATTAAATTATCCGGAGGTGAGGCTAAAGTGGCTTTACTGTCATGTTTCTGTCCAGCCGTATGAAGGTCTTCATGAGTCCCTGTTTTAGCAAATTGTTTACTATCCCTTTTATCAAAGAGTAAATTCCCATTTGCATCCATAGGCATTTCTTGGGTTGTATAAACATTAATTTAGGTTCTATTGGTTTGTGTATTATTATTAGTATCAGTCATTCCATCAGTACGGACTACAGCATTATCAATAAATTGTTGGCTTTTTCCCTTAAAATCATCCACGTTATTAGTATCATAACCAATATTATAGTCTCTTATAATAGTAGCTTTATTGCTTTCACTAAAAGTAATATTAACCTGATTTCCATTAGAATCCTTCCCTCCAAAAGAAGAAACAATTTGTGCATTCCGCTCCTGATTTAATGCAGACATCTGTTCATTAGAAAGAACTCCTACGGTATTATTTACAGGCTTATATGTAAGATGTAAATTGACAGTCTTGGTTTCTAAATTTCTACTTGATACCCATTCTAAGCCTTCCAATTCTCTGCCATCAATAACTCTGTTTTCTGCAAATGCATAAGTACTGTTATAAGGGAATTTCTCAGCCAAAGGATCGATATTAAAGAACCTTCCTACATCTGGCATATAATTCCTCCACTTAAAGCTATAGAAAACAGTCTCTTGTAATTCCTGTCCTTGGTACTTGTAATTCTTATAACTACCCTCTCCATAGAATGCATTCCCGGTTTTCAGGTGGTTCATCCCGAAAGCATAGTAATCATTGGCATCTGTGATTTCCAGAGCGCCTGCGCTGTTTCTTCCGAAACTTATCCTTGCATTACCCAAATGATCTTTATACTGGTAAATATACTTATTGTTTTAAAAATAAATATATAGCTCTTTATATATAAAAACCACTGCTAATTGCAGTGGTTTTT
>NZ_JPRH01000022.1 GCF_000737705.1 Chryseobacterium soli
GATCAGGAAATAAAACCGTCGGTATTGAAGAAGGAACCGATCTGTGGCTGATTTCACTCAATGAAAGAGGCGAAGAGATCTGGCAAAAATCCTATAATTTCAAAGATAGAGATGTATTGATGGGAATGAGTGTCCTGCATTCAGCTGATGATAAATCTTCAAAAGGAATTCTACTCGGCGGATATACCCAGGCAGAAGGCCGGATAGAGAGCGATGATGAAACCTTCTGGATGCTGTACTTAAATCAGGATGGCAATGAGCAGTGGAGAAAACATGTAAAAGGAGAATCCAGAAAAAAAGAGGAAAGATTATCTGATCTCAAACTCAACAGAGATGGTTCCATTATACTGGCAGGAACCAGTGCCGAAGAACTCGGAAAAGAGAACTGGAAGATTGTAAAACTTGGTGACAGCCAGATTGACCAATTGATTGAAAAACAGGAAATCAAAATCTATCCGAATCCGGTAACGGATTATGCGTATGTAGAAACTGGATTTGAATTCAAAGAAGCGGATATTACCTTGTATGATATGGGGGGAAGACAGCTTCAGAACTTTAAAACCAAGAATAAAGTCACTAAGATCAATACCCAGAATCTGATTCAGGGAGCTTATCTGGTGGTGATAAAGACCGATACGAATAAAACAGCGAACGCTAAACTGATTAAAAAATAAAATCACAATTCAGTATGAAAAAAATAATTACAGTTATTAGTATAATAATTATTAAAATGGCTTTTGCACAAACTGCAAATAATTTTATGCCTATTACATATCCTACATCACCTGATGTCACAAAAATGCAAACTTATGGACAGATTCCAGTAACCTCTTATTCTGGTTTGGCAAATATTTCTGTTCCTATTTATACGATAAAAGAGGGAAGTTTTGAATTTCCTATTACATTAGATTATAGTACAAGAGGAATTAAGGTTAGAGAGGAAGCTACACGAGTAGGTCTTGGATGGAACTTAGGGTTTCCTGGACTGATAAGTCGAAACGTCAACGGCAAACCGGATTATGATGCGGTATACAATTACACCAATAGATACTTTGCAGCAAAAGCCAAAAATAATACTCTTATCCCTGACTTTACAGGGTATGTAGCTCCTATCGATTTTATTAAATTAGGATTGGAAACTAAAATTATGCCTACTAATTATAAAATGGAAAATTATATACAAGGTGATAGATATTTTAGCAATAATCCTGATTTTATGCCAGATGATTATTATTATACTCTTCCAAAATATTCTGGAAAATTTATTTTCAAAAGAGATAGGACTCCTATTTTAGAGAAGATACAGGATAAATTAAAAATTGAAATTACTGATTCTTTAGGAGTGCAAGGACAGCCAACTTTAAAAAAACTTAAAATTATTGACCCCTTAGGCACTGCATATACATTTAATGATTTTGAAACTGTCTTTTCTCAAGACCATGAAGGAAGTGTTGCTACAAACGTCACTATAAATAATGCTTGGTACATTAGTAAAATAAAAACTAAGGAAGGGAATGAAATTAAATTCACTTATGATCTGATAGAAACTATTCCCAGCTATAATTTATATGACTATTCGGGGATTCCCATGAATTTTTTCAATGACGGTAATAATGGTACTACTCCCGTTGGAACATTCCCTTATTATCAGGATAAAATGTACGAAGGGTGGAAAGAATTTAAATGTAAGCTTATTAAAAAAATTGAATTTTCAGAAGGAGTTATTGAGTTTGATTATGATACAAGACAGGATCTATATGGAGATAAAAGAATAGTAGCTATTAGCCTAAAGAATAAACAAAATAAACTGATAAAAAAAATAAAGCTAAACCAAAGCTATTTTGACAAAAACTTTAATTCAATGCTAACAGAATTAGGGGCATGGCAACAAAGTGCAGCAACTTCTAATTTTATGAACAGACAGGATATTTTAAATAAGCGCCTTAAACTTAATTCTATAGAATATCAGGATGCTAATGAACAAACCATTAATACAGAGGGCTTCGAGTACTATGACCAATATATACCAGCTAAAAATTCTACAGCCATAGATTATTGGGGATACTTCAATGGTGAGCCTCAAAATGAGCATTTATTTACAAGTTTTACGCTAACTGTACCTGAAGTTTATGGAGATTACTTTTTTATAGCTAAAACAGGGAATCAGCATATTGTTACGATTCCGGGAGCTAATCGTCAGATTAATCCTCTATTTACTAATTCGATGTCCCTCAAAAAAATTATTTATCCAACAAAAGGAGGAACTGAATTTGAATATGAAAATAATACATATGATCCTGAAAAATCTTTTGTATCTGATGCAAATGCGGGAAAATATTCCTTATATCAAAATAATAATATTAATGGAAATAAGTTCAATCTTGCAGGAGGTCAAAGAATCAAATCCCTGATCAATACAGATAATTCGGGAGGTATATATAAGAAAAATTATATATATCACAGTACTCGAGATGATAATAATGATGGAATAATGGAAAACTATTCAAGCGGCTATCTATTAAATCGTCCAAACTTTTTTTATTTCAGACCTAAAACTACTATTAACGCTGGAAATGGCGAAGGGACTGTAAATACGGTTAATGGTTATATCCTATTAAAAAATTCTCCAACATATGATAATGACTTTATTGGCTATGAAACGATTGATGAAATAGCAACTAATCTTACAGATAATACAAAAATAAAAAGCACCTATACTTATAATATAACCCCGCCCACTACTTATAGCGGTATATATGACCTAATGAAGGGATTCCAGGCACCTACGCCTGATTTCAGTGAGCCTCAAAATATGTTTGTAAAAAGTCTGGTAAGATATAATATTTTCCGCCTTGATTTTGAATATAAAACTGATCCTAATAATCCCCCAAAAGAATATTATCGGGATTATGCCTTTGATTATAGGCCTGATTTTATCAAAAATGACATAGAGATGAAAAATGGATTATTGAAATCATTAACACAGTATTCATTCAACAACAATTCTTATACACCAGTAACTTCAGAAGAATACGAATATAATTGGACAAATTATTTTCTTCCGCAATATTGGGGTGTATATTACGATTTCTCAAGTGCGGTAATTCCGCCGAGTGATATGTTTATAATCCCACAGGAATATCAATTTTATAATAATTATACTGCTTTTTACAATGCTTCTAACACAACTACAGTACAGACTAGTGGTTACCTAGGGAGCAACCAATACAATATCGTTTATAAATCAATAGTTCCTATCTATAATCCTGGAGCCTCCTCTATTACAAAAAAAGAATATTTCAACGGCAAGATAATCACGACAAAAACGGATAATGAGTACCCTATGGCAATGCAGGGGCAATATAGCCCAAACTGGGGTAATTTGCTTTCGCAAAAGATTACCTTTCCAGATAATACAATAAAAGAAAGCACTTATAAATATTCTTTTGATAAAAATAATCAAAAGCTTTTATCTGCAAATATGATTGATATTCCTTTGGAAACAACCATTACAAATAAACAAAATACATCCGATACTGGTAAAATCATTTCTAAAACCGAAACTAAATATGATAACCCAGTAAATATATTTCCTACTTCTGTATTAACATATAATACTTTAGCTGGATCAATGGACACTGAAGTAACATTTGATAAATATGATTTAAACGGAAATATTCAGCAGTACACTGCAAAAAATGGCGTCTCAACAACTGTAATTTGGGGGTATAACAACACACAGCCTATTGCCAAGATAGAAGGAGCAAAGATCTATGACATCCCGCAAGCATTGATTGACAGCATTGTCAATGCCTCCAATACCGATGCCATATCAGGTACCGACGCTTCTGAACAGTCACTGATAGCAGCCTTGGATGCCTTCAGAAACAATGCAGGATTGTCAGCCTTTCAAATCAGTACCTATACCTATGATCCTTTAATTGGTGTTAGAAGCATCACTCCACCCTCAGGAATCAGAGAAGTTTACAAGTATGATAGCGCCAACCGACTTGAAAAAGTAGTAGATGCCAACGGAAAAGTACTGAAAGAATACCAATACCATTATAAAAACTAACACACGATGAAAAAGATAATAATTCCTATCGGTGCTTTACTTATCACGAGTTTAGCCCATGCCCAGTTAACCCCTACAGAAAATTACATCTATACAAAGACTTATTTGTCTGATCCAACACTTCCAACGCCCAAAACTTCCGAAACCGTCCAGTATGTTGACGGATTGGGAAGGCCTAAACAGGTGGTCAATATCAAAGCTTCTCCATTAGGAAGAGATGTTGTCTCTCACATTGAATATGACCAGTTTGGAAGGCAGACTAAAGATTACCTTCCCGTTCCTCAAGGCGGAACGATGAACGGTGCCATTGTTCCTACACCATTGGCCAATGCTACCCAAACCGATTTGTACGGATCAGAAAAGATCTATGCCGAAAAGACCCTTGAAAACTCACCCCTGGACAGGATCCTGGAACAGAGACAGGTAGGTAATGCCTGGAGTGA
>NZ_JPRH01000023.1 GCF_000737705.1 Chryseobacterium soli
CGGTTCCATTATACTGGCCGGAACCAGCGCCGAAGAGCTTGGAAAAGAGAACTGGAAGATCGTAAAGCTTGGAGACAGCCAGATTGATAAGTTGATCGAAAAAAAGGAGATTAAAATTTACCCGAATCCGGTAACGGATTATGCCTATGTAGAAACCGGCTTTGAATTTAAAAATGCTGAAATCATTTTATATGATATGGGCGGCAGACAACTCCAAACACTAAACACCAAAAACAAAATCACCAAAATCAATACTCAGAATTTAATTCAGGGAGCTTATCTGGTAGTGGTGAAAACGGATACGAATAAAACAGCAAATGCAAAATTGATTAAAAAATAAACGATTGAAAATAATGAAATCAAGTAAGTATATAAAAACGATGATGCTGTGTCTCTTTTTCATCCTTGGGATGCAGAAAGGATATGCACAGGCCGGAGTAGGAGATATGGTAACCACTCCAATAGCTTCTCCTTCTATGGCGGCGATGTCACAATATTCAGATGTATCAGTGTCACTGTCTTCAGGACTTCCGGATATTGGGATCTCACTGTTGAGTGCTCCTATTTCAGATGGCGGAGTTAGCTGGCCGCTGAGTTTAAGTTATAATGTAAGAAATATTGGGGAAGAAGACGAAGTGATAAGTGATGTAGGAGGCGGGTGGTCCTTTTTTGGAGCAGGCGTAATTTATAAAAAAGTGATCAATTATCTGGATGAATGTTATGACAATCCAACATTACCTTCCTATAAAAAAAATGAATTTGACGATTTGTATTACTATAATCTTCCTGGCCTTTCCGGTAAGTTTAAAATAAAAAGAGATACCATTAATAATACTTTTTCTTTAGTTAATCTTACTCCGAATCATGCGAAGATAGAATATGTAAGAAACAGTAATACAGCTACCTTTAAAGCAGACAGCTTTACCGTTACGGCAGACAATGGCTACAAATATTTTTTTGATAAGACAGATCTGGCAAAATACAATTGCGGAGATCTTTTCTCAGGCAAAGAATATAAAACAGCATACTATCTGACGAAAATATTGAATCCGATAGGTGTAGAAGCAGCTGTCATGAGTTATGATGAGCGAAAAAAATATAAAGGCACCAGTACAACCAATCTTATATTCCTCCAGAATAAGCTCAAAGCAATCACCAGCAGAAGCGGTGAGGTTGCATTTAATTATGTATATGATGACACGTTGGAGCCTAAAAAAACAACGGATAAGGCGGTCAGTGATCCGTACAGTCTTCAAAAGATTAGTTTAAAAAATCCTGCCGGAGAGGAACTCTTCTCTTATGTCTTTAACTATACCATGGTTTCAAAAGGAACGGAGCCTTCCAATAAGCTCAGAATATTGAATTCAGTATTCAAGAATGACAAAAACGGGGCTCTGATTGAAAAGAATAGTTGGGTATATAATTCCCCTTCAGGAGAAGGAATACTGAAAAGGGCCATTTCTCCAACAGGAGCTGTTACTGAATATAATTTTGAAAGTGGTGAAACCTATTTTAATTATAATGATCCGGCCTATCTGGCAAGTCTTGAAGGAACTAGTTCAATTTATAATCCTACGATACAATATTGGTTTACAATGGCTACTGCATCCATTGATACCAATCAGTCATTGCAATATAATTTCACTATCCCTGGTGATCCTTCTGTAAAAAAGAATTTTAAATTCCTCCTGGATATTTCTGATTACCAGTATACAGTAATCCCAACACTCCCAGGGTTCCCCCCGAAACCAAGAGTAGACAACCTGAAAATTACCCTGAAAAGAGGTAGTGAGGTTATTATCCCGACCTTTACTATAAAGGATATATTGTATTACAAAGAATACATTCTAAATAATTATCCGGGAAATTATACCCTTGAATTTGTGTCTACAGGAGGGGCTGTAGGAACAGGAAATTTTTGGGCTTCTGAGGTCAAGCTCCACCCTGGTCCCTTTAGAAATGCAAATCCTTCAGGTCAGACAAGAATACAAAATATAAAGTACTATAAAAATAGTACTGATGCCAATGCATATAGAACAGTGAATTATGGGTATGATTCTTTTGATCTTCCTAACAGTGCAAGTGGTTATATGTTCGACAATGAAAGAGACAGTGAAGAGGATGTGCTTGTACGTTATGCATTGTATAAAAGTGTGAAAGTATCGGAAGCAGGAAAAGGATCTGTACGGTATTCATTTAAAACTCCGGACGATTATCCCAAACAACAGAATGGAGGAACTGCATTAGAACCACAATATTTCTGGCCGTATTATAATGTCACTAAAAGCGGGCTGATGTCTAAAAAAGAAACATATGATGAGCAGAATACATTGCTCACTGCGGAATTATACGATTATGAATTGGATAAATACTCAGATGAAGATTATAGTTTTACAGGAAGTTATAAAATCACGTCAAAACCTGCTTATATTAAAAAAAGTATGGTGAACAATAAAGCGTTTTTTACCGGTGGCGGTATGCTGGAAACAGGATCTGAAACCTGGGTAAGTCCAACGAACCTTAAACCTTATTATACTAAAAGCTTCGCAGACGGAGATACTTCAGAACAATTCATGACGTATCCGAATGGGCTTTCCGGATACAATCATCTTGAAGCAGCTTATATGACGGGTATTCCTGTTATTACAGAAGAAAAAAAGAATGGAAAGACGATATCTAAATCAGTTACAAAATATGAAAATACTTCTTTATTACTACCCACTTCTGCTTTTGCAGCGAGTATAAGTGATGGAAGTATGAAACAGGTGATGAGAGCAGATGCTTATGATGAAAAAGGAAATCTGGTACAGCTTACTTCAGTGGCAGGACTTCCGACATCATTCCTGTATGGATATAATAAAACGCAGGTTATTGCTAAAATAGAGGGTGCCCGGTATGATGATATCAAAGATAATCCGTTGGTCATTGCAGTAATTGCGGCCTCTAATGATGATAATATCAACCCGGCTTCAGAGAGCGTTTTGATCACTGCATTGGATAATCTTCGAAAAGATAGTGCTATGACTGGATATCAGATCACCGTATATACTTATAACCCATTAATCGGACTTACCACAACAACAACTCCTAATGGGCAGCGCGAGATTTATGAATATGATGGCAGCGGAAGGCTGAAGACTGTCAAAAAAATGGAAAAAGATGCTTCCGGAGATGTGGTGTACAAAAAGTTAAAGGAATATCAATATAACTACAAACAGTAAAAAGATGAAAAAAGTTTTAAGCATATTCGGCATACTGTCTGCAGTTTTTTTTACCGCGCAGACCAGCCTTACGAATACAGAAAATTATATATACAGCAAAAACTGTCTCAATGACGATTGTACCAAAGCGTCGGAAAATGTACAGTATTTTGACAGCTTTGGAAGACCATACCAGTCCATCAGCATTAAATCTTCCCCGACCGGGAAAGATATGGTACAGCACATTCCTTATGACAGCTACGGAAGATCAGTCGACAGCTGGTTTCCGGTACCGATGTCGACGATGGGAGGCGCTTTACAGGACAGTACTACAGTAAAAAGTAATGCGCTTACTGTATATGGTGACAGTCGTCCTTTCTCACATACGATATTAGAAAAATCTCCTTTAAGCCGCCCATTGAGCCAAATCTCACCGGGACAGGAATGGCAGAGCCATCCTGTTACATTGGCATATAATGCCAATACAGAAAGTGAGGTGAAAAAGTATACCGTTTCTACCACATGGGTAGAAGGAAGAACAGAGTCTGCACTTTCCTTTTTGGGGAATTATCCTGCCAATACATTGACGAAGAATACTGCAACAGATGAAGATGGAAATGTATCTGTTGAATTTAAAAACAAACAGGGACAGATTATTCTGGTAAAAAAAGGAGTAGGAACTGCGGATGTTACCGATACCTATTATGTGTATAACGAATATGGTCATTTAGTATATGTTCTGCCTCCTTTAGCAGCTAATGTTTCAGTAACTCCGGACGTTTTGGAAAAGTTATGTTATCAGTACAGGTATGACGGAGGGAGTCGCTTAGTAGAGAAAAAGATTCCCGGTAAAGGTTGGGAATATATGGTGTATGATAAAGCAGACCGATTGGTTTTAACGCAGGATGCCAATTTGAGAGCACAAGGAAAATGGTTTTTTACTAAATACGATCAGTTTTCAAGACCAATCTATACAGGAATATTAGACAGCCCTCCAGGCAGAATCCAGCAGGTAAATGCAATACAGGAACTAGCCTTTAATAATGAAGTCAGAAGTTCTGCCAGTTGGAATAACAGTGGTATGGATGTGTATTATACTAATAATACAGCGTACCCTACAACTAATTTTAAGCTGCTGAGTGTCAATTATTATGACACCTATCCATCATACAGTTTTAATCCTTCTGTGCCTTCAAGCGTGTATGGAAGTCAGATTCTGACGGATAATATGACTGCTGATATGAATACCAAAGGTGTTCCTGTCATGAGTATGGTGAAAAATATAGAAGATGATAACTGGACCAAGAACTATAATTGGTATGATACGAAAGGAAGGCTTGTAGGATCTCAAACGATCAACCATTTAGGAGGGTATACCAAGACAGAATCTGATGTTGATTTTTCAGGATTGGTGAACCAGACAAAAGTATATCACAAAAGACTGAGTACAGATACTGAAAAACTCATTACCCAGAACTATCAATATGATAATCAGGGAAGGCTGCTGGTGCAAAAGCATAAAGTAGACATAAATACTGAAGAGATTCTGGCTCAAAATGAATACAATGAACTTTCTCAATTGGTTAAAAAGAAAGTAGGCGGAACTAATATTGCACAGCCATTACAGACAATTGATTATACTTATAATGTACGGGGATGGACAACGAAAATCAATGATCCTGAAAATCTGGGTTCCGACCTTTTTGGGTATGCCTTGAAATATCAGAATCCGCAGTACACCAATATTGCAACTGGAAAATTCAATGGGAATATTACAGAAATCGACTGGAAGTCCTCGTCAGAGAATGTGTTGAAAAGATATACCTACGGATATGACGGTCTCAGTAGGCTGAAAGATGCGATCTATACAGAGCCGAATGCAGCATTACCATATAATAACAATTATAACGAAAATGTTACCTACGACCTGAACGGGAATATCAAAACTTTAAAGAGAAATGCTTTCCCAATTTTTGGAACCACTTCAACGCAGGTTGATGATCTGGTTTACCAGTATACCGGAAACCGACTCGATAAAGTGATAGAAAATTCTTTGAACGATACAGGGTATGAAGGTGGAAATAATCAAATTGCTTATGATCTGAATGGTAATATGATTGATATGAAGGATAAAGGAATCCAGGGTATTGATTATAATTACCTTAGCCTGCCAAAAACAATGTCGATCAGCCAGATGGGCCCGCTCGGTGTTGCGGTTAATTTCACGATTGACTATCTGTATAGAGCAGACGGAACGAAGCTTCGTAAAATCTATAAAAGTGGCGGTGTAAAAGGAAGCATTAACCAGACTAATACAACAGATTATCTGGATGGTTTTCAGTATAGCTATCAGGAATCTTCTTCCGTATGTTTATGGTGTAAGACTGGGGCTGCTTATGAAGAACAGGCTTACAAAAATCTTGGAACGATCGCTGGACCTGTCAGTAAATGGGAACTTGATTTTGTTCCTACTTCAGAAGGATTTTATAGTTTCAAAGAAAACCGTTATATTTACCAGTATAGAGACCACCTCGGAAATGCGAGAGTAAGTTTTGCCCAAAACAGCGCAGGAGATCTTGAAGTTACGGATGTCAATAATTATTATCCTTTTGGTCTGAACCATATCGGTGGAAGCAATAGTGGCGAACTGGGAAGTTATTTCAATTACAAGTACAATGGTAAAGAGCTTCAGGAGACTGGAATGTATGACTATGGAGCAAGATTTTATATGCCAGATTTAGGAAGATGGGGAGTTATGGATCCCTTGGCCGAGCAGATGAGAAGGTATTCTCCGTATAATTATGCCTTTAATAATCCTGTAAGTTTTGTAGATCCGGATGGAAGAAAGCCACAGATGTACAATGATGCTGGAGATGTGATGCATTGGGATTTTGATCCGGCTACTACTATTGAAGGATCCAGTTGGTTTAGAAATTCTGAGTATGCACCACGTTCAGGTTTTGCCGGAGCAACGATGCTTGCCGGAAGCGGTGGTGGAGATGGCTCTAATACCAAAGGAACACCAAGTAAAAATAGCACATGGAGTAGTATTAAAAATTTCATTAAAAGTATTTTTGGAGTTGGTAAAAAAAGCTCAGGTAATTTAGAAGTTGGCCCTGTTGAAAAAATTACCGAACAAGAGTCATCTATTTCAGCATGGCAGATTGTTTCTGCGGTTTTATTTGGTAATGTAGATCCTTATTCTGCAATTGGTAATGCTGGTGTAGGACCTTATGCAGAAGAAAGGGAAACGGTGGGATTGGCTGCTATGCTTTTTATCAACCCTGAAGCGGCAGCCGAAGGTTTAGAAAAAAAAGCTCTTTCAAGAGTAGCAATGTCGAAAATCTGGGGAGCCGGAACGTTGCGAATTGATCCCAAAAACTTACCAAAAACAGTGACAGAAGATATGGTCGAAATTTTAGCAGGAAGAGGTGTTAGACAACTTGATGAATTTGGATTGCCTGCCATAACACAAAATAGATCAGGAATAAGTCCTAAATGGGTTGGAGCATTGGAATGGAAAATAAAAGATGTTCCTGGTAGTATTGGATTAAATAGTAGTCGAAT
Source organism: Chryseobacterium soli (assembly GCF_000737705.1). Lineage (GTDB taxonomy): Bacteria > Bacteroidota > Bacteroidia > Flavobacteriales > Weeksellaceae > Chryseobacterium > Chryseobacterium soli. The sequence goes on from NZ_JPRH01000023.1 coordinate 6,768, forward strand.
TGTTCAACACCCAGATGGAAGATGGGGGTTAGTTATTAATCATGATTATACAAAAATTATACAAATACCAACAAGTTCGGTAATAAAATGAAAATAGAATTCTTATTAGAAGAAAAGACTTTATTGTCAACAAAATATATAAAGTTAATTAGCAAAAAAGATTTTGATAAAATAGTTATTAAAAGAAATGATATTAAATCTACCAATCTACAATTTGGAGAAATTTCTCAGAAAGATTTAATAATTAGAGTTTCTTTTAAAACCTTTAAAAATGACTATATTTTTAACGTTTCGGATATTTTAATTAAAACAAGCGAAATTGTTTTGTTGGGAATACTTAATGATCCTTTGGGTATATACAATCAAGGATATATTGATAACTTCAAACTTATTTCCGATAAAAAAGAAAAAATAAATTGGTATGAATTAAATGATAAACAAAAATATTATTATTTAAGAGGATGCTATCTGTTAAATGGAGTTAAAGAAACTATTGATAATATTGATTCGACAATCATAATTGATTTATCAAAAGTAAGAACAGATTTGGATGTATATTATGAAATCGGGAAATCTTTTTTTGACTCATATGGTTATTTTGGGACTGAATTTCATTCTTTCAGAGATTGTTTAGTTAGTGTCATTGGTTCAATAAAAAAAAGAGAAAAGATGCCAATTTTAAAGATTAAGGGATATAGAAGTTTTGAAAAGTATTTTGCGAATAATATTTTATTTAATGATTTTTATGAAATGTTCAAAAGAGTCGGTTTTGAAATAGACAATTCACAATAACATTTTTTAAATAATGAAAATAGAATTTTTATTAGGAGAAAAAACTTTATTGTCAACGAAATACATAAAACTCACTCGAAAAAAAGGTTTTGACAAAACCATTATTAAAAGGGATGATATTAAATTTATCAATCTGCAATTTGGAGAAATCTCAAAGCAGGACATAATCATCAGAGTATCTTTTAAAACTTTTAAAAATGATTATTCTTTTAATGTCTCAGATATTTCAATTAAAACCCAAGAAATTATTCTAACAGGTACTCTTGATGATCCTTTGTGGATATATAATCAGGGATATGTTGATAACTTCAAACTTCTTACCGATAAAAAGGAAAAAATAAAATGGTATGAATTAAATAATAAACAAAAATATTATTATTTGAGAGGATGCTATTTGTTAAATGGAGTTAGGGAAACTATAGACAATATAAATCCCATCATAATACTTGACTTATCAAAAGTTAAAACTGATTTGGATTTTTACTATGAAATCGGAAATGCTTTTTTTAATTCATATGGTTATTTTGGAACCGAAATCAATTCATTTATAGATTGTTTAATTAATATTAGTGCATCAATTAAAAAAAGAGAAAAAATGCCAATTTTAAAGATAAAAGGATATAAAAACTTTAAAGAGTATTTTTCGGATAACATTTTATTTGATGACTTTTACCAAGAATTTACAAAGAGAGGTTATGAAATTGTAAATTCCTAATCTTCAGCTAATGCGAGCGTCTCTCTCGCTGCCGCATTCTATGATAAAAACCAATAAAAATTTGTTAAAATTATGTTGCAAATTTATAAGTATTTACAAAAGCTTCGTTTCTTCCTATAACGGCAAATGCACGACTTATAATTTTACACTTTACATTGTTTATAACCAGAAGGGAATGTTTTCCTTCCTGTTTTTTTCTCT
>NZ_JPRH01000024.1 GCF_000737705.1 Chryseobacterium soli
AAAAACCACTGCAATTAGCAGTGGTTTTTGTATATAAAGAGCTATATATTTATTTTGAAAACAATAAGTATATTTACCAGTATAAAGATCATTTGGGTAATGTAAGGATAAGTTTTGGAAGAAACAGCGCAGGTGCCCTGTAAATCACAGATGCCAATGATTACTATGCTTTCGGGATGAACCACCTCAAAACAGGAAATGCATTCTATGGACAAGGGAGTTATAAGAATTATAAGTACAACGGAAAGGAGTTACAGGAGACAAGTATGTATGATTATGGGGCGAGGATGTATATGCCGGATATCGGGAGATGGGGTGTGATTGATCCGCTAGCGGAGAAAATGACACGACATAGTCCTTATAACTATGCGTTTACCAATCCTATTAATTTTATTGATCCGGATGGAAGAGAAGCAAAACATATTGGATTTTCACAAACTGTTCGGGAAGATGGAACTACAGTAGTTACGATGACAGTTACAGGAAAAGTAATTAATGATTCAGGAAAAGCTTTTACCTCTGAACAAATGAATTCTTATGCTGATAGGATTGGTAGCTCAATGAAGGATGTTTATGGTATTAAAGGCGATAAATTTGAAGTAAATGTAGTTACAAATATTACAGTTGCATCAGAAGACAATCCTTTGACTGAAACAGATCATGCGTTTAGAATTGTAGATAACGGAAAGATACCGAACGGATTAGGAGGTTATGAACCTGAAGGTACTTTAGGGAAAGCCACTTATGGCGAAAATACTGTTTATCTTGGAGCTCAAATGTTAAATGGGACAGAAGCGAAAGAAGGACAATATGCAGGAACTGGAAAGACAGCCAGCGGTTTTGCAACATTAGAACGGACTTCTGCTCATGAGATAGGGCATTCTGGTAATCTACAAGGACATCCTGATCCCAAAATAGCACCAGGAAATATTATGATCCAAACGTATTCGCCAAGTGCAGGAAAAACGGTAACACAAGATCAAATTAATCAAATGCAAGACTCATATGATAATGGCAAACTTAATAATGGAAATCAGAAAATACCTGTAAGACAATGATAGTTTTTAATATAACGAGAAATTTTTTTTTCATACTTTGTGTACTCATTGGGTTGAGTTCTAATGCTCAAAATCTTAACAGTAGATTTGAAGTATCTTTTCAGGATAACTTTAAAGGAGATATAGTTTCTTTAAAACTAGGAAAATGTGGATTGCTTAAAAATAAAATTCTTACTTCCCGAGAAATTGGTTTTGCTGGAATAATAATAACATTTTTTGAACCTAACAAAATTTCAGTTTCTGAAAATGGAGAAATAATTCTTGAAAAAAAATGTAATATTAATTTAAAGAAAGACATTAAGTTTAGCTTAAAATTAAATAATAGAAAAGAGATTTTGAGGATTAATCTTAATAATGGAAAGTACATAGGACTAAATAAAGATAAAGATACGTTTGAGCTTAGACAGCTTACGGTTCCTTTTGAATATGAGTAGCAATATTCTTATTTAAAGCTTGTGTCTGTAGATAAATAAAACAACCCCATCACAATGTGGTGGGGTATATTAAAGCGACTGTAATGTAAGGTGAGTTTACAAGAAACAGCACAGGAGCTCTTGAAATTACAGATGTCGACGACTATTATCCTTTCGGGATGAACCACCTGAAAACCGGGAATGCATTCTATGGACAAGGAAATTATAAGAATTATAAATATAACGGAAAGGAGTTGAAGGAGACAAGTATGTATGATTACGGAGCAAGGATGTATATGCCGGATATTGGAAGATGGGGTGTTGTAGATCTGTTGGCAGAAACTTCGAGAAGATGGTCAACTTATAATTATGCTTATAACAACCCTATAAGATTTATTGATCCTGATGGAATGGAAAACAAAGATATTCATCTTCTGGAGAATTTAGCAGATAAAGCACTTGAGCAATTAAATGCAAATAGTAGTCTTGCTATGACTAAGGATTCTAACGGGAAATTAGATACTGCAAAGCTAAGTAAAAGCGGCTATAATAAATTGTCTGAAACAGATAAAGTATTGTATGATGGTATTAAAAACAGTCCCAATACTGATTCTAGAATTTATGCTGAAAATAATAATGTAACACCAAACGGAGGATTAATTCCGGGAGGATCTTTTGGTGGAGCTGACTATGATTCGGCAACCGGAATTAGTACAGGAACACAATATACAAATCCAGAAGTATTAGGAAATGCAGAAAGTTTTGCAGGAACACAAAAAGGAACGGGAATGACTCACGAAGTTGTCGAAAATGTGCTTATTACACAAGAGTCTTTAAAAACAAAAAGTGATATTTCGATTAGTACTACCGGAAATCCCAATCCTGTTTTTAATAAATTCCATGATGCAACTAGAGCGATGATGCCATATGATAATATAGTGATATCAGCTAGAACAAGAACCGAAACTACAGGAATGGGCTCTAGAAAATATTATGAAGGATTTGCTGGAAAAATAGATGCTAATGGAAAAGTACAACAGCTTCCTTTATATAGAGTTTATGCAGACGATAAAAGGCTAAAAAGATAATTTTATGAAAAGTACAATTCTTTTATTTTTTTTTATTATTTACGGTTGTCAAACAAACAATGCAATTGTTAGTTCAAAACCTATTAATATAACAAGGACAATAGTCTCTTTTAAAGAAAATAATGAAGTTAACATATTAATAGCGGATAATAATGATATTATAGAAGTATTTAAAGAGAATACTTCTAATAATTGTAAAAAAATTAAATTAGGAAAAAGCTATTCTTTAGAAATAATTCCTGTGAGTGATTTAATACAACATGGTGTTGAATCTCCCAATGAATATATTTTAAATGATTCAACCATAATTAAATATAATCATTATTATACTTTAGAAAAAAATCAAAATATTTGCATAGTAAAATAATATAATAAACCTGTGTCGCAGATTTGAGTTCGTAATCAATAATAAAATTCCCTCGCAAAAGCGAGGGTTTTTGTTATAAAAGCGTTTCCCTAAGCTTCTGCACGGATCCTTTCGTGTGGCATTTTTATTAATAATTACTTTCAGTAAACTTCCTCACTTTATATCTTTACGTAAAATAAAATTATAGATATAACAATGAGGTAGATTATTCTGATAAAAAGGACTTTTAGATGGGATTGTAATTTTCAGAATGTAATTTATAGTTTTTTAACCACACGAAAGGATTGGTGCGGTTAGAGTGAGGAGAACTAGAAAAGGAGATGTCACACGTTTTAACAGTAAGCAAAGCTTTACTCCAAAGAATTATCTGAATAAACTAAATGAATTTCAAATGTTTAAAAATGGGAAATAAAAAATACTACATAGCTTTAGGGTTGCTTTTTTGCAATTTCTTTTTTTCGCAGGATTTGGATAAAATATTTATCAATAAAACTCTAAAAAAAGAGGTGGAATATTTTATTAAATTTTCTAAAGTATCAATAGATAATGAAATAGAATATCTTACCGTTAATAAAAAGGAAGACAGCATCCGTATTCTTCAAACGAAAAAACCTTTCATCATAGATGTTTCAGGAAGATATGAGCCTTACAATAAACATATGCATGATTTAATCATAAATCGAAATGAGGTCAATAATGAGGGTATTGAAGATATATTGATTGAAAAAGGCAAGGTTCAATTCACAGTAAAGGAGGAAGATAAAAAGCTTTTTGGTGATGTTTTGAAACAGGATATAATAGAATTAGAACCGGATGTGTATCTCATTCTGAGAAACTTGAAGGGATACGTAAATTATGGTTATGTTGCACAAGTAAATAAAAATAAAGTTTGGGATAAGCAAAGATTAATGAGAAAAGAAATTGAAACAAAAGCTGATATAAGGAATTATCTCACTTTTTTTATCAATCAAAAAACAGGAGACTTAGAAAACATGGGATTTTTAGTACAAGACAGACAAACTTTTATAGAAACCAGATTTGGAGCATCTTGTTTAAATTGTCAACCTTGTCAAAACAGTACTCCCTAAGCTGGGAGTATCTTACTGGTGTCAAAATAGCGCACGATTGCATCGTGCGGTGAAGTAATAATATAAAAACCACTGCAATTAGCAGTGGTTTTTATATATAAAGAGCTATATATTTATTTTTAAAACAATAAGTATATTTACCAGTATAAAGATCATTTGGGTAATGCAAGGATAAGTTTCGGAAGAAACAGCACAGGCGCTCTGGAGATCACAGATGCTAATGATTACTATCCTTACGGGATGAACCATTTAAAGACAGGAAATGCATATTTTGGTGCTGGTAAGTACCAGAATTACAAGTACCAAGGACAGGAATTACAAGAGACTGGTTTTTATAGCTTTAAGTGGAGAAATTATATGCCTGATGTGGGAAGGTTCTTTAATATTGATCCGCTTGCTGAAAAATACGCTTACAATTCTACATATGCATTCCAAGAAAATAAATTGGGAATGGGTGTTGAATTGGAAGGTCTTGAATTATTAAAAAATCATACTGGATTTTTTGCGATTCATGGGAATGCGATGAGAGTTGTTCGTGCTCCGGGATCACAAGTAAGTAATGGACGGGCAACATTTACTGCTGGAGATATAGGACTATCAACAAGTGGTTATAATCCGGGCGGAGCAAGAATGTCTTCCGGTTCATCAGGTTTAAAGCTAAATTCTTACAAATACAGTGGTCCTTTAGTGGGTGATGCACAACTGCAAAACATGAAAGATTATCCGGGACATAGTGATCGTCAAAGACCAACGACAACAAAGACAGGTGCCGAGATGTGGAATCTTAAGCAGGTTGCGGCAGATAAAACTGTTGCTGCAGATTTGGGCGTAAGAGAAATTGCAGCCCTAATTAAATTGGGCGCTAATATTCCTGATGCGATTAAAAGTTCAGAGAATTATGTAAATGCAACAAATGATGTTAAACTAATAAACTCTCAGGCTAAAACAATGGATAGAGCTATTCAATTTGTTGATCAAAGCGGAATCGACATGACCTCACAAACAAGAAATGATGTAGTAAATTATGTCTTCGACGGAACATTACCTAATCCGGGAGCGGGACTGATGCCAAATTCTTTAATTATTCAGAATGGCACACAAATTCTAAGGGATAATAGATTACCTATACAGCCTCTTGATGAACAACTAAATACAAATAAAAAAGTTTCACCATAATGAAGACAATTAAATACATATCACTAATTCTAATTTTATTATGTGTAAGCTGTGTAAATCAGAAGAAAAAAGATGATGAGCAAATCAAGAATACAGTACGAGAATATTGGAAAGCTGTCAAAACAAATGATTTAAAAGCGTATAATAATTTAATTTATGATTCTGAAAATTTCCCTGGGGTTACAATGGGAGATTTAGGTTTTTTACATGATCACTATAAAATTTTAAATCTTGATGAAATATTACAAAAAAATATAAAAATAAAGGACACTACAGGACTTTCTCCCGATACAACAATGAAATATGTTCAGTATACAATTAAAAAAGAAAACGATAGTAATTATATGAATAAGCCTTTAACAATAACTTTGATGTTTTATAAACCTATAGGACTTAATAAGATATATGACCCTGTAATCTTAGAAAACCATATAGGATGGGATAAATAACAGCAACCCTCTGATGGCAAAGTTTGTAACTTTGAGCAGATAAATAAACACAAAAAATCTCGCATTTTGTGAGGTTTTTTGTGTTTATAGCGTATTTTTTTTCTACGAGTACGCTTTTTGGGAACATACTGTAGAAATCCTGTTTGAAAGTATCATCTCGAAGATTGATGAATTGGACGGAAGTTTAAATCACCAAGATCGGGTACAATTTTCTTAACCTTCCGGATGATGTGCAAGTAGAAAGAAACGGTATTGAAACGGTACTTTTCAAAACCAAATATACGGCTGCCGGGGTGAAGCTGCGAAAAGAAAATACGACTTCCATCCTGGGGGTGGCAGGATATACAACGACAAAAAAGACGACAGATTATCTTGATGGCTTCCAGTACCTGAAAAGCGAAACCATCGGCTCAGGCGGTGGCGGAGGTGGAAGTACGGAACTTTTTTCCGAAACCAGACTGGCTATGGAAAGGCAGGCTTTTATCCTTGATGAAATAGGACCGACTCCTATAGAGCCTGGAATAGACCCGCCATTTAATCCCGGAGGCCCTGTTTTTACCATCAAAACAGCTGATCTTCAGTTTTTCCCGACGGCAGAAGGGTTTTATGATTACCAAAAAGATCAGTATATTTACCAGTATAAAGATCATTTGGGTAATGCAAGGATAAGTTTCGGAAGAAACAGCACAGGCGCTCTGGAGATCACAGATGCTAATGATTACTATCCTTACGGGATGAACCACCTGAAAACAGGGAATGCATTCTATGGACAGGGAAGTTATAAGAATTATAAATATAACGGGAAGGAGTTGCAGGAGACAAGTATGTATGATTACGGAGCGAGAATGTATATGCCGGATCTTGGAAGATGGGGTGTAATAGATCCACTGGCGGAAATGTATCAACCAATGTCTACTTATCATATGTCTGGAAATAATCCTATTTTCTATGTGGATTCTAACGGAATGAATTATGACGATTACGGAGTTGATCAAAATGGAAATGTTAGTCTAATTCAGAAAACTGAAGATAATTTTGACAGGCTTTATGCTGCAAAAAGTGATTCAAGTGGAAACGCAGTAAAAGATACAAATGGGAATGCACAAAAAGCAACAGATGGAGTAGGAAAAGAAAACAAAGATTATGTGAAAGTGGAAAAAGGCAGTCCTTCAGATGGAACACTTATAAGCCAACTTTCGGGTAAAGATAGCGGTGGATTAAGTCATGGAACAACTAGTAACTTTACAGACGCTAAAAAAGTTTTCCAATTTGCAGCAGACAACAGTAGTGCGGAATGGACAATTGGAGGTTTTAGAACAGGGCAGGGTAATAATTTTTTAGTTGGGACTACTCATATTGCTGATAAAGTTCAAGTTCCTTGGGCATTTGGAGAAAAAGGACTTACATATGAAAATAATATTTATTCTGGTCATACTCATCCATATAACCCAATGCCGCAGCCTCATGATGTTGGGGTTTCTAATCCCAATGCTTACAATTTTATATATTATACAGGAGCGGGAACAAAAGAACGAGAGAATTACTTTGTTCCTTTTAGCATAATTGTAGGAAAAAATGGTGAATTAAAGGCTTCTCCAAAACTAAATCAAAGACAACAAATTAAACTACCTAATTTAATAAAATAAATGAAAACTATATATATATCTATATTACTTTTTGTAAGTCTACTCTCATCCGCACAAGATAGGTTGTCATTTATAAAGAATAGTGGGATCAAAGAAGGAGTACAAAGAAGTATTGATTATCTAAACAAAACCAAAGTTATTACTTCGGAAATAAGAAATAAAGTTATTTTTATCACTTTTGATTTTGATGATATTTTTGATGAAGCGCAGGCAGAGATTGTGGGGATTAATTATTCAACACATATACCAACTCTATTTTCTCAGTTAAATAGTGTGAGTGGGCAGTTCGAAATGAATGAAAAATTTAGAGTTATGTTTTACAATTACTCTAAAAATATCGTAATTGTTTTTTTTAAAGGCTCTAATTTTTTTGACCAAAATCAGATGGAAAAATTATCTAATCAGATTCGGATCAGTAAAAAAGACTTGATGGAATCAGAATTTTTTAAATACGAAAAAGGTAACGATGTTACATTGGATGCTGTTGAAAATTTCATATCCTTAGAAAAGAAAAACGATAAATTTGTTCCGGTCAGAGTTAATACCTTTGATTTAAAAACCTTTATGGAAGTTTGGTATGGGTTAGATGTAAATGAAATTCCGGTTGGTCAGGCAAAATATAAAAGAACAAATAAAAAATAAGCTGAATATAAGTTTCAGACATATCCATCGCTCCCTCACGATTACATCGTGTGGTGAAGTAATAATACAAAAACCACTGCAATTAGCAGTGGTTTTTGTATATAAAGAGCTATATATTTATTTTGAAAACAATAAGTATATTTACCAGTATAAAGATCATTTGGGTAATGTAAGGATAAGTTTTGGAAGAAACAGCGCAGGTGCCCTGTAAATCACAGATGCCAATGATTACTATGCT
>NZ_JPRH01000025.1 GCF_000737705.1 Chryseobacterium soli
GACCCTCTCTGCGCTCCCTATTAAGGGACTGCAAAGATACAAACTTTTTTAAATTATCAAAATTAAATTCCGATTATTTTTTAGTTCATTCCTTATATCAATTACTGTCTCTGCGCTACCTACTATCTCTCGTTTTCAGTGGGGCAAAGATAGAAACTTTTACTCCCCCCTCCAACTTTATTTAACATAAAGTTTACTTTTAATTCATACAATGCACTAACTCTCTCAATAGCAGGAAGTAAAATTTAAACATTTATTTAAATTTGGGGAGGATAAGATAGGATTGAGTAGGATTTTATAGGAAAATGTACTGGGAATGGCAGGAAGCAAGAGATAATTTTGTGGGATAATTGTGGAAGTACCGGGGTTTATCGGTAAATATTTTTGAAAAATTATTAAAAGGGATAGTTCCTGGGATAGAAAAATGGTCTAAGGGTATTGATTATAATAAAAATGAGGGTAAGAATATTGATCGGGAGAGATTTCGGTTAAAGCCGGTGGATATTTTTATTGATCAATTTCTTGATTAATTTATGACTAATTCATTATGGTGATAGATTCATTGAGGTGGCCGGGCTAAAGCCCGCCCCTATTGAATAGTATTACCGGAGGTTGAATTATGGCAATCTAAGAACATTGTTATTGTTATTGTTATTGTTATTGTTATTGTTATTGTTATTGATCTATCTCTTGTTCCTGAAGGATTGATTATAATGATAGCCATTACCTGGGGATCTTCATTAATAGAATAATGGTATCATTATCTGTGATAGGATATGGATAGAGGATTATTGGATAGCACTGCTGATATCATTAATATAATAATGGAATCATTATCATCTGCATAGAATTTGGAAGGAGGATTTATGGGTGTCAATGTTGATTCAATTGATATAGTCATTAACGGGAATGAATATGAGAGGAGGATTAATGCATACATATATATAATGTGTTCATAATCTGCAGTAGGATATATAGAAAGGATGGAAAGAGGATTGATTAGTAGATAGCAATGTGATTGATACAAATGGATCTGATTAATCTAATGGTTTGATGATATATGGATATGGATATGGATAATTGATGTAAACGAGATATAATTAATTAGATAGTGATACCATTATCCGGAGGATTGATGAAAACAGTTCGATTAATGCAATATGATCTATACTGTAATATTGTTAGATTGTTAGATTGGTAGATTGGTAGATTAATACATTGTACCATTCATTTTGAGGTATTGATAATGATTGATATAGTGATTGAAGTATTGGTGTAGTGTCTAAAGTATTGAGATAATTGGGGTTGGTTCGTGTATGAGTATGAGATGAGTATAACACAAAAAAAAAAGTCTCATACAACTAAATGTATGAGACTTTTAATAAAAACTGGCGGCGTCCTACTCTCCCGCTTTCGCAGTACCATCGGCGCTGGCAGGCTTAACTTCTGTGTTCGGAATGGGAACAGGTGAGCCCTGCCGCTAAAACCACCCTAAATAAGGTATATGATGC
>NZ_JPRH01000026.1 GCF_000737705.1 Chryseobacterium soli
CATCATATACCTTATTTAGGGTGGTTTTAGCGGCAGGGCTCACCTGTTCCCATTCCGAACACAGAAGTTAAGCCTGCCAGCGCCGATGGTACTGCGAAAGCGGGAGAGTAGGACGCCGCCAGTTTTTATTAAAAGTCTCATACATTTAGTTGTATGAGACTTTTTTTTTGCATATACCTCAATGAATCTAACAATCTAGCAATTTAAGTAATAGTATCAGTTATCCTTTAAGCTGCCTTATCCATATTCTATCCCTGGTAAATATTCAATAGGGGCGGGCTTTAGCCCGGCCGCATCAATGAATAATCCACAAAAATATCCACTGGCTTTAGCCGAAATACAGATCCCATTCAAAAATTAAAATCAATCATATAACAGGTCTCAAAATATTGTTATTCCTGTTGAGAAATATAATCAAGATAAGATTCTATATTTTCAGAATGATCTGAAAGGATCTTTGTTATTTTATTTAATTACGATATTTAAAGATCATTTACATTTAAAAGACTAGCCTACCTTATAGATATTGAAAACTTAGTAAATAATAAAAGAAAGAATTAAGATCTATTTTGTAAGATCAAGTAGAATAGAATAGAATAGAATAAAATAGAATAGCGACGAAGTCGCTTATACAGCCTGCATCTTAGAATCAATACAATTGATTTGCTTCTTTGCTCCCTTTTAATAAAACAATATCTTAACCATCTTTGCGTAAAAGTCATTCTCTACCAATATTCCTACATCTATTTTATCCCGATCAATATTCTTACCCTAATTTTTATCATGATCAGTAAGCTTTACCCCATTAATTAAACCATAGAATCCTCACTTTTAAAATTTTTCAAAAATATTTACAGAAAAACTACCAATACTTCCCTAATTATCCCACAAAATTATCCCTTGCTTCCTGCCATTCCCAGTACATTTTACTCTGAAATTCTTTTCAACCCTATCTTACCCTCCTCAACCTTAAATAAATGTTTAAATTTTACAACCTGCTATTGAGGGAGTTAGTGTGTTGTGTGAATTAAAAGTAAACTTTATGTTAAATAAAGTTGGTAGTGAGGGTTAAAGTTTCTATCTTTGCCCCACTGAAAACGAGAGATAGTAGGTAGCGCAGAGACAGTAATTGATATAAGGAATGAACTAAAAAATAATCGGAATTTAATTTTGATAATTTAAAAAAGTTTGTATCTTTGCAGTCCCTTAA